>NZ_JBBOTF010000013.1:0-1128 GCF_038005425.1 Bacillus sp. FSL K6-0268 | reverse complement strand
GAAGTGGAAGTAATTACAGAAACAGAAGAGCTAGAAGAAGTAGAAGTAATTACAGAAACAGAAGAGCTAGAAGAAGTAGAAGTGATTGCAGAATCAGAAGAAGTGGAAGTAATTGCAGAAGCAGAAGAGTCAGAAGAAGTAGAAGTAATCGCAGAAGCAGAAGAGTCAGAAGAAGTGGAAGTAATTACAGAAACAGAAGAGCTAGAAGAAGTGGAAGTAATTGCAGAAGCGGAAGAGTCAGAAGAAGTAGAAGTAATTGCGGAAACAGAAGAGCTAGAAGAAGTGGAAGTAATTGCAGAAACAGAAGAGCCAGAAGAAGTGGAAGTAATTGCGGAAACAGAAGAGCTAGAAGAAGTAGAAGTAATTGCAGAAGCAGAAGAGCTAGAAGAAGTAGAAGTAATTGCAGAAACAGAAGCACAAGAAGAAGTGGAAGTAATTGCAGAAACAGAAGAGCCAGAAGAAGTGGAAGTAATTGCGGAAACAGAAGAGCTAGAAGAAGTGGAAGTAATTGCAGAAATAAAAGCGCCTGTAGTAGAGACATTTGTAGCACTTGAGGAAATTCAGCAAGAAGATGAAGCGATTGAACAAAAGAGTGAATTCATACATGTAGCTGAGGCTGATGAACAGACAAAGAACGACGTTCAAAGCTTTGCGAATGTTTTACTTGCAGAAACAGAAGAAAATAAACGAGTTGTAGAAGAAGCGCCAGTCGCAGAAGAACAACGAGTTGTAGAAGAAACACCAGTCGCAGAAGAACAACGAGTTGTAGAAGAAGCGCCAGTCGCAGAAGAACAACGAGTTGTAGAAGAAGCGCCGGTCGCAGAAGAACAACCAGTTGTAAAAAAAGAAGAACCAAAACGTGAGAAAAAGCGTCATGTACCATTTAATGTTGTTATGTTGAAACAAGATAGAACACGATTAATGGAAAGACATGCAGCTAGGGCAAATGCAATGCAGCATTCTGTTAATGTACGAGTAGAGAATAGACCAGTGCAACAAGTAGTAGCAGAACCACAAGTGGAAGAACAACCAATGCAGCAGGTGGTAGCAGAACCACAAGTGGAAGAACAACCAATGCAGCAGGTGGTAGCAGAACCACAAGTGGAAGAACAACCAATGCAGCAGGTG
>NZ_JBBOTF010000012.1:0-6172 GCF_038005425.1 Bacillus sp. FSL K6-0268 | reverse complement strand
ACAGTGCGCTACTACCCTATCAAAAAGAATCACAACAGTGCACAACAGTGCGCATCTATACACCTAACAGGTGACTATGCGAATTCGCTACTACCCACAACAGTGCGCTACTACCCTATCAAAAAGAATCACAACAGTGCACAACAGTGCGCATCTATACACCTAACAGGTGACTATGCGAATTCGCTACTACCCACAACAGTGCGCTACTACCCTATCAAAAAGAATCACAACAGTGCGCATTTACACAAACTCAAAAAGTTTGTCCGTTCCCCCCCAAAAACATCGACATGTTTTGTTCCCCGCGGGGCTTTTTTTCTTTCAAAATAACTCTAACGTTTTTTCACTAGCTGCTGAAAATTTTCAATCAAGTTTTATCAAACAATAAACAAACCTCAAAAACAGAACACCACATAATTTCGTCAGAAAAAAGGAGAGAAGAGCATAAGAAGTTTTTGTTCCCACCAAGGATGTGAAGCTAGGCAAAGCCTAGTGAAATCTTGGGTACAAAAGAATCCTCGAAAAGTCGACTCAAGGTACACTCATTTTTATCAAAGGTTGACTCAAGGTTTAGTCAAGGTACACACAAAATCATCTGAGGTTCACTCGAGGTCGACTCAAGTTTTTTCAAAAAATCATTTTTTTCATACAATAAACGAATAAAAAAAGAACTACACCATGAATAATTTTTTTCCTAAAACAAAATGTTTTTTTTAAAAATTCCCTTTCCCATTTTGATTCTTTTTTGATATACTTTTCTCAAACATTTCGTAATTAATTCTCTATTATCTACCCAAAAAAGAGCATTCTCCTTTTTGAGAATGCTCTTTTTTTATCATTTACCCATATGGATTTCTTTTTCATTCATCATTTGCAAAGCACGACTTACATTCACTTTCCCATTTCCATATTCAAGTGGATTCCCCAAAGGAATTGCCGATTTCTTTAATAACGCTCTTAATTTTTGGTTAGACATCATTCTATCATTTTCTAATAACAAAGATGCTACACCCACTACATGGGCCGCTGCCATTGAAGTTCCACTATCTAGCTTATAATCACCGTTATTCCATGTACTCCATATATCAACGCCTGGAGCCATTAATTCTAACTGTTCCCCTTTACTAGATAAAAACCCCCGTTGATTTTTATTATCCAACGCTCCAACCGCCATTACAGAATCAAATTTAGCTGGATAGGTAATCGAATTCCCTTCTTTATATCCTTCATTCCCTGCGGATGCAACAAGTAAGATCCCTTTCTCATACGCCTTATTCATAGCTTCTTCAAAAAATACAGATTCTTTCTTTCCACCTAGACTCATTAAAATAATATTCGCCTTATGTTCAATCGCCCAATCTATTCCCTTTACAACCGTACTGTATTTTCCATTGGCGTATTTATCTAACACTTTTACTGCATATAAATCCGTATCGGGTGCAATCCCTGTCATACCCATATTATTTTTTTGCGCCCCAATAATCCCTGCTAAATGTGTTCCATGCCCATTATCATCATCAAAATCTGAAGCATTCTCAACAAATGAAATCCCATCTTTTATCTTTACATCTGGATGCTCTCGATCTATCCCAGTATCTAAAATCGCAACAGAAGTTCCTTTTCCCGTTAAGGGAGAAACTCCTTTTTCTTTCGTATGTAACACATTAAACATCCCATTATGTAAAGAATCTTCTGTTCCATTTGCTTTTACATTTCCATCTTCTTCTACTTCCACAATTTCAGCATACTGTTTCAAATTATCACTTGGATCATAGGAAAATTCCGCTTTTACAATCGGCAAATTAGAATAAATCTCTTTTACTTCTCCACCTTGTCTCTTAATCAAATTTTCATCAACTTTATCTTGAAACATAATTAAATAATCATCTTTTTGCACGAACTCCTCTGCAAAAGAATATACATTTCCCCCACCTATACCAAATAACAATATAACTATCATCATCATTTTTTTCATTCTTTTATTCTCTCCATTACACACAAAAAATAAGGTGCAAAAGCACCTTATTTTTTGCTATATTGTTCTAATAAAAACTCACAAGCATTATCAGATTCTTTTTGTTTATTAATAGCCACTAATAGATATTTAGGCGTTATTGGGATATTAATCTCTTTTAAATATCCTTCATACTCATCAATAGTCGGATTTACATTACAATCATAAATCACTTGTAAGTTAATAGAATCAAAAAACTCTTTTTCTAAATCAAACGTCGTTTTTTTAGATAACCTTTTGTTAAATAAAGAAATAATCTTCAAAATTGCTTTTTCATCTTTTCTTTCTAAATCGTAATTAATGATTTGATGATAAAAAAAGAATCTATCAGGGTCTTCATGTAAAAACATAGTTAACATTAACTCTTTATGATATTTTAATTTAGAAATTTCTTGTTCAAAATCCACACCTAAACAACTCCAATTCTAAAATTTTAAAAATTAATATTTATAAAGCGATAGCACAAATTGCATAAGCAATTGTCCTAGCTGAACCTCCAGGAATACCACATTGACCAATCATAAAATCAATTAATCTATTTTGAATATGATCCTCAAAACTCTCTAATGCATCAGCAATCTTATCAGCGTTTTTTGATACATATTTTGCTTCTTTTGTACCAAGATCCAACCAATCAGCTACATATTTCGCTCCTTTTCCAGCTCCTCTAAGAGTAGCAACCACTGCACTTTTCTTCCAACCTTGAGCAGTTACTTCCCCATCCTCATCTGAAGGAACTGATTGATTTAAATCATTCACTTGATAATTCGTTTGTGGGAAATTCACCACATTATTTTTTACAGGTGTTTCTGTTTCAGCTGCAAAAGAAGATAAAGGCGCAACTGTTAAAAGTGCTGCAAATACCATTGTTGCTGGAATGATTTTCTTAAATTTAGATTTAATATGTAACATATATAATTCCTCCAAAAACTTTTATTTTTTTATACCTTAACAACCTTATATCTCAATGGAAGAATAAACAAGTCTGGTTATTCAAACCAAAATTAGATATATTTAAAAAGTAGCATTGGTTTTGTTAACCAAATAAAAGAAATCATCAATGAAATTAATAATTAATAAAATGAATTGTATTCTTTCAAATCAAAAGAAGCATCCACCTCTTACAAATGGATGCTTCCTCATTATCAATTTTCCACTTCCATGTCTTCTTGTAAACTACCGTTATATTGGAACTTTTCCTCTTCTGTTAACTCCACATATTCCCGATTAAATTTCAATAAATCAGGATTCCATTTCGCTAATAATTTATAATAATATTCATTGATATCCTTTGTTTTATACTTGTCCAATTCACCATTTTCATACTTTTTCGCATATTCCTTACACAACCCGCCATACACAATCAATTGACGTCCTTTTAACCCTTCATAAAACACATCAAATACTTCTTGACTACTCGCCATTTCATAATCCTTTGCCGAATACTTCGCAACCTCCGCAACTGCATTTCCTTCTCTAATCAGTTCTACTTTTTGTATATGTACTTGTGTAATCTCTGGAAGATCCGTCACCTCTCTCCACATCGATAACCACTCAGCTTGTTTAATATATAATTCTTTTCTTTTAAAATAATTTTTATCTACTACAAGTAAGACATGAAAGTGCGGGTTATAATCATCACGCTCTTTGTTATACGTCATTTCTAACTTTCTTATATATCCTTTGACAGATTTCATAATTCGTTCTCGTCTAAATAACTTACTAAACGCTTTATTAAATCTATCAATTTCACTTTTCACTAAGTCACCTTTTATATTCGGAGTCGTCAATGTTAAAAATAAAAACACTTTGTTCTCTTCCTGTTTCATAGCTTCCATCATCGTCGCAATTTTCATCGCATCCTTACAAGCCTTTCTCCAAGCACAAATTGGACAAAACCGATTTTTACAATCATTTCCCTTCACACGCCTACACTTTTTCCTATCTTGCGTTGTAATAAACTGATGAAACGTCCCACATGTACTAAACAATTCTCTGCCACTCTCACTCAATCTCATTTTAATTAACTCAAATATTTTTTGGTTTTGTTTCTTTTTTTGTCGATACTTGTGAAGTAATTCCTCTTGCTTTTCTTTTCTCATATTTGATATAGTAGTCTCAGCTTGTTTTTCAGATTTACACATAAATCTAACATACAAAAAAGGGTATCCTTTACCCTCAAACAAAGACCTGCTCCTTTCTCGGGGATTTATTGTTTTTTGCTAGTCACTTAAAACCATAAATCTATCCGCCTGAAAAAGCAAGTCTTTTTTTGTTGAAATCCCTTTGTTTTCAAGGGACGAAGACATACTTAGGTAACTATTTTCTGCCGAAAATAGTTACCTAAGTATTAAAATAGAAATTTGGCCCCAAAAAACAGGCCAAATTTGCTCTCAAAAACGACCAAAAACCGGTCGAAAAACAACCCCAAAAATCGAAGTTTTTTTAGCCCCTTTTTCTAAACCCAAATTCCACATCCAAACCTCGTACATATTTCAAATAATTTTTCAAAGAGGGAACACTATGTAAACTTTCTATGTTCGAAATCGTAGTAACAGATAATCCACTTCTTTCTGCCAACTCACTTTGCGTTAACTCTTTTTCGATTCGATAACGCACCAACGTCCCAATGACTCTTGCATACGCCACTTCAAATTCATCTTCACTTCCCCCTAATGCAATCAGTTTCATCCATGTGTCACGTCGAAATCTCGAACTTCCCTTCTCCATTCGTTTCTCTCTCCTTTTTTCAAGACTTACAAACCAAACTTACAACAAAACCTCGGACTTTGTCCGAACCTACAAGGGAACTCGTCCCCTTGACCCCTTTATAAAAACTTCTAATCCCCCACCCCCTTTTAGCAAAAAGGGGACTCCCTCGCCGGTAGGCACCCCCAAAACGGTTGTTTTGGAGGGAACAAGAGGATACTGGGCTTGTGGAGTGGTCAATTCCTTATGCTCACCTCCGGTTCCGCTACCATTTGACCACAGGTAAACAGTATCACTACTCAGGGGATAACCATCCCGTTGCAAGCACTTCTCCTCTTTATCAGTTGACATCTACAATTAGCTAAAAACAACAAATTCATTTTAAGACGTCTAACGTTCGTTTTAACGGTTTTTTTATCTAAACGTCTATTTGTACCAAAATGTTTTTAAAACATCTTGTACGGGGTTATTAGCGCCTTAAAAAGGATGACAGAACAGCTTGTTAGTGTAATCATGGTTCCCTATATAATTTCCTTGTGATATACTCACTTATGCCATATCTTGTCACTCACTCGCTATGGCATCAAACTAAAGGTGATCGTTCAAGTCGATTATTTTTCTGAAAGTGTTCGAATGTTTTTGGTTAGGAGGGCAAACCATTCTCATCGTCACAACAAGCACAAACACCTGATACTGACATGCAACAACATGCCGATATCAGGTGTTTGCTTTTTAATGCCCCGTATTAGCCTTGTAAGGCAAAATGATACCTTTTGACATTTTTGTATGTATGAAGTTCTAAAAACGTTACACAAGCTTGTTAAGCGTCTTAAAACGAACGTTAATAAAGTTAATTCCATTTTGATATCCCTCAACACATCGTACACCTAAATAACCGAAAACATAATACAACATCATTCCCTGCTTTCTAACAAGCCTCCCTATGCCTCGTCAAAAAGAAAAAATCCTATATGCCACGCTTCGTTCTATCTCCCAAAACTTTGCTATCTTTTTTAAAATCTCCCCGAGATCTATTCACACTTGTATAGTTACGTTTTTAAACTTTTAAAACACCCTTGAGGAATCATTTAAATACCCCGTAACACACATTTCTTTTGATGCGTATAACTGGGTCACTTCGTGATTAGTCATGTACCCAAACACGAAGAATCGAGCAAAGCGACAACCATTTTTTTAAACGAGGGAATGAAATCCCGAGAATAAAAAATGGTAAAGGTACTAGGAATTTTCCTAGCAAGTCAAAAACAACGTTTTTGGGGTTTACCCGGGTAAACCCGTAGCTTGCCATTTGCCCCTTCCAACAGGGGCAAATGGCAAGTGGTTAGCATCCTAATCCAATCCGTTATCTAAAGAAAAAAGAAAACAATATTCAGCAAGTACGCATCTATACACCTAACAGGTGACTATGCGAATTCGCTACTACCCACA
>NZ_JBBOTF010000011.1:0-6958 GCF_038005425.1 Bacillus sp. FSL K6-0268 | reverse complement strand
CATAAAAACCTTGGACGTTGCCCAAACCCACTGGGGAACTCTTCCCCAGACCCCCTATAAAAAAACACCCCCAACCCCCTCACTTTTTGAGGGGGCTCCCTCGCCAGTAGGCAGGGCCAAACGGGTACCGTTTGACAAACACAAAAGGGTCTTGGTGTAGTGAATCTGTCAACTCCTTAATGCTCACTTTGTTCCGCTTACCGTTGACAGATATTATATATCCGTTTTTTTTTAAATATATTTTAATCATTTGAATCTAATATTTTAAAATCATATGCAAACATTTTTCACCTGAAGTAGGGGTTCGACCGAGATACATGTAATTTTAGGTCATAAGCTGTATTTTATTTCCATTATCGGATTTCGGCGTAACAAAAAGACTTATTACTAATAATGTTACGAATTACTTTTGATACAGTATTTTGTTACATCTAGTTCAACGATTATGATATTTCATATTTTCAAATACAAAATGTAACATAAACGTTCGTTTTTGTTACAAATATCCCCGATAAACAACGTTTGGTAAAAAATGTATTGCTATGACCTAGTTTTACACGTATCTCGGCTGAACCCCAAGTAAATACAGCTAAAAGAGTAGGTTGTCGGGATTCTTCAATTGTTTATGCTCTCTCGAAAACGACGTGATAAAAAACAAATATTAGACTGTCAAATCTATCAAAATTTTTTTCATGGTCAAACAATAACTTCTCTGAATTTTTAACATCCTAAAACCTTTTAATAGCAAATTCAATCCGTTGATCATAAATAGTTACTTTGGGATGTAGAAAAGCAAACGAAAATACAATTGAGAGGTATCTATTTGGGTACTTTTTTTTTGTCGAGAGAATGATAGATTTCTATACAACGAACACAAATAGTAAGGATAATTTGATTTAAATTTATTTATATAAAAAAATTTATGTATAAACATAAAAAATATTCATTACAAAATAATATTTAATTGTTTTATTCTTGTCCTTTAGCTAAGGACAAGAATATGAAAAACGTGATGTTATAAGGAATCTGTATTTTTTTGGTCTATTTAACCAAAAAAGGGATTTATTTTACATATCCTTCACTTTCCCTGTAAATGTAAGATTTGAATTAGGAAGTACTTCTTGAAAGTTGAGATGTAATAAATTAGAACAAGGGAGAGTTTTATTATGACTTTAAAACAGAATAAACTAATTTTATCTATACTAGCTGTAGTGCTATTCTTTACTACAATATCTTCTAGTCTAAGAGCTTTTGCAGCTGAAGAGAATAATAATACTGCTGAAATCACTATAATGTCTGATGTAAATAAAGTAAATAATTTATCAGATACATTAACTGAGTTATCTTTATCAAAAGATAATATTGTTTCTAAGTACGAAATTGCTGCAAATGGACAAACAACGGGTATAATAAATGTAAAAGGTGCTTCCGATGACGTTTATTATAATCTTTATGTAAATAGTGAAAATAATGTTGAATTTATAAGTAAGCAAGAAGCGCATTCTAATGGGAACACATCTTTTAACTTGTATTCGTTAGAGAGCAACGGAAAACTTAGTTTAGCAATGACAGAAACAGCAGATAAAAATGGAAAATTAATTCCTAAAAAAGTAAAAAGAGAAATTAACCAAGCTGCTTTAAAATGGGCATGTATTTTTTCAAGTTATTTAGCGTGTATAGGAGTAGCTGCAGCTGCTGGTTTTGGAGGTGCTTTAGTTAGTGGTCCATTTGGTGCTGCTGCAGGTTTTGCAGGAGGAGCTGCATGTAGATATGTATTCCAAACCCTGGTAGAGAAGTATGGTAGTAAAAAACAAGCTTGTAAGGTGTTGAGTTAAATGAGACATACCTATATTTTTATTATTTTGCTAATCGGGGAGATATGTTTAACTAATTATTTACCGGGGGAATCTTGGATCGATATTTGTCGTAATGTAATAATAATTTGTATTACAAGTATTGCTGTATATTATATATTACTTAAATTAAGCTATATATTGTTCAAAGATAAAAAATAAATTTTAAACTAACACTGAATAATCCATTTATTTTTAAATAAGATTATTCAGTGTTTTATTTTATGTTTAATAAACCACTGTTGATAATATGATTTCGTTTGTAAACCTTCTACTCGGTTAATTTCTTTTCCTTGTTTAAAATAAACAAGCGTAGGTGTTCCGCTAATGTGAAACTCATTCCATACAAATTCAGGTTCTTTTTGTAGATTAACCATTTGTATATCAATGTTCATCTCTTTAACCAAGGGAGTAAGAATTGAAGATGCTGTATGACAATGCGAACAATCTGTTTGGTAAAAATACACTAAAATTTCAGTCTTATTATTCAAAAATTGTTTTAGTTGATTTATTGAAATTAAGTGATTTTGAAAAGTAACAGTTGATTTATCGCTCTTTTGTTGCTTCGTATGTATAATACTATAGACACCAATGCCTAAGGAAAGGAGTATACCTAGTAGCACAATTAATTTTTTCATGTATATAGCTCCTTATGAGATTTTTTACAGTAGTAAACCTTATACAACAGTTTCACCAATTTAACAGGAATATAATTTGGTAATTAGAACCAATTAGTTCTAGATGTTCTATTTTACATAGTATGAAATTTTTAACAAAACAAAATTGTTCTTATTAGAAATATTATCAGTGTAAGAAAACGATAATATCAAGGATTTATACAAAACAAGCAGACGAGAGAATTCTCGTCTGCTTGTTTTGTATAAATATTCACATCAGGTTAACATAACGTCCTATTATCGGTAGCAAATCCTACGGTCTCCCCTTACTCTCGTAAGGGGTTTTCTTTTTTCTCTTTCTTTTTCTTTATGCAAATTTTTATACATTCCTTATACCATGTGGTGTTTTGCTTCCCTATGCCTCGTCAAATTCTTCTTTCTTTTGCATAAAATTATGCATACATCCATATATTTTTTATTCCTTCATTTTTTCAAACGATTTGACATATTTCATAGCAAGGGAATGCTTGTATACTGATTTGTCCTGCATTCCCTTATTGTATGTATGTTATATATCTATTCTTCTTTTTCCGACATTATGACTTCCAAAATTGCCACCACTTTTTTTGTGAAGCAGCTGCCATTACCTTTTTTGTTTCCTGTATTTCTCGAACATATTGCATAAGTAATTGATCTCGGTCTTCTAATCTATGAAAAATACGTTGCTCACTACTAAGCAACTCTTGCTTAATTTCCGCCAATAACTCTTGTTTTAATTGTGCTCTCTCTGCTTGCCAATCTATATCTACTGGGCGAGGGGTGCTCTGTGGAGTGAGCAAGGCTTGTTCTTGCTCACTTATTACTTGTTTAATCGCATATTCTAGCCTTTCACCGTCGCTTTGTAATTCTTTTATTTTTTCTAATATGAGCACGTCCCGCTTTGTAAAAGCTCTACTTTCTTGTTCTCCTTTTGAAAATATATATCCTTGTTTTTCAAGCTCCAAACACCAACGACGTAATGTACTTTTCCCCATTTGTAAACGTTCCGCCACTTCATGATTCCAGTATGCTTTTTCCAACTGAGCACCCCCTGCTTTGTATTCACTTAACTATGATTTTTATTCGAGCAAGGGGTGCTCAGTTCCTTTTGAAACGGTTTTCCTTGTTTTTGGGTGTGAGTGCTGGCTGGGGGTTTGGGGGCTAGCCCCCAGGGTTTACGTATCTATTTCTAAAATAAGTGAAGTTTCCGAACGATAGAACAGGTGGTTCGGCAGGTACAATTGCTAATCCAAGTCGAATGCTCTAATTCCTCGTTTTTGGTCTGTTCGGCTTGGCGAAAAACAATTCCCTGCCGAAAAAAGTTCCGCAAGGACACGCACCAAAAAGGTTATAAAATATAACTTTTTTGGTGCGTGAAGGTGGAGATTTTCAAGAGCAGAGCGGAGGAAAATACTACCTGTTCCTTTCGGAACTTTTAACCCTATATATATAGAGTGAGAAGAGAAGAACTTTGAAAAGTGCTAAAAACGTTGTTATATCAGTAGTTTTAAAGTTTTTCGTGTGTCACAAATTTGTGACACTAGTGTCGCAAATTTGTGACACACGAATTGAAAATAAATATCAATTAAACCTAAAAAAGCTGTATCAAAATTTGATACAGCTTAAAATAGCTTATTTGGTAAATCTTTTAAAATTTTCATTTTCATAGCTTTATAAAACATAACTTGTAATGTTTCATTTACACAATCTTTATCACCCGCATAAATAACATGAGGATTTACAAAAACTGCATATGCTTTAGCATTATTACCCTCAATACCTGAAATCCCTTTAAATAAAATTCCTTTTCGAACTAATGAATTTATTACAGTACTAGTAGATTGTCTTGCTGCATCTATTAACTTTGCAATTTCTGAAATATTTGCTGGAACGGATGTTTTTGCTTTTATATCTAAAACAATACAATTGCTAGAAAATGCGATATAAGGAACAATTTCTGATAAAAAGATTTTTTCCCTATCTGTTAAATATTTATTCTTATATAACCAACCTAAATTTTCTTGCATAAATTGAGCAAACCTTACCTTGGATTGAGGACTTTTTTTAGTTCCTATGTATAATTCTTTACCAGTAGCTTTAACCACTGTTTCCATTGCTGATTCTAACTCTATTTTAGAAACATTATTATATTCTTTCTCAAAATTTTTATATTCAATTTCCAAATCTCTTTTTTTAGCTTTTTTTTCCGCATCTTCAAAATTAATAATATTTTTACTCACATTTCCACTCCTTATTTGTAGAAGGAGTATATTCAATATGATAGAATACATATTTAGAAGAGTATGTATTCTATCTATTAAAGAACAACTCCATTATTTGTATTAATAAAAAACTCCCTTAAAGTTTCCTAGGCTCTTGGGAGTTTTTTATTATCTAAAAAGATTTTGTCTATCATTATATCATGTAAATATTGTTTAAATATAAACGTTCCACAAATTGGTTCTATATACCAATTTGTTTTAAAGACTTTGAATATACTTCTTCAAAAACTACGATGATTGGCTTTCTCTTTTACAAACGTAAAAGCAAAAATAAATGCACCAAGTCCAATCACACCCATCAGAATCGCCATCACAAGCCAACCCCATTCAAATGTTTGTGTTACCATCTCATACAGTTTAGAAACCCCTAATACATTCCAAATCCCCCACTTTAACCCTGTTACCATCATTACTGCAATCAAAGCATATAACAAGACTTGTACCACAGAGACACACACTTCTTCAATTTTTTTTGTCTTAATTCGCATGTTTTGTACTTCATGCGTTTTTTGCTCTATTCGGTACATTTTGTGATAAAAATCAGTAACAAGTGTATCTGTCTTTTTCTCAAAATTCTTCCCAATACTCTCATTCATTTGCTTGAAATAATGGTTCAAAGTTTCAGTAAAACTATCTCTCAAAACTTGGTTCGCTTCTTGTAATTGTTTGACTCTGTTGTTCAAGCTCTCGTTGTTGTTTTTGCTCATTTTGTTCACAGATCGTATTTGTTCGCTCACGAGTTTGTTGTTCTTCTCGATACTTTCGGCTAATTGGTCGATACGCTGTGCTATCAGTTCGTTCTGATGTTCGATCTCCGATATTCTCACTCTGTAACCCAGTTGTTCGCTTGTATTCATTCCCATCAATGGATTGTGTTCTTGTTTGACTTTTTCTAATTGGTCGCTCAAAGCCACGTTCAATTCCTCCTATTTCATAGTCATATCCTAACTTGATTCCTCGCACCCATTTTAAAGCCTCAGGGTGCTTATAAGAGATCGTTCCGCCTCTTACTTTAGTTTCAATACCTAAATCACCTAAAACCTCTGAGAGTCCCTTTAAATCGCTCGTACGAGTTTTCACTATATCAACGGCTTGTCGTATTTCATCTTTCCAAGATGTTTTTCCTTTTTCTAACAATGATTTTTCAGCTGCGCTATAACGGACACAAGCTGTTTTCTCTAGCACTACTGAAAGCCCTTGTTCCTGACAAATTCTATCATTCTCATTTTTTATACAATCACGCTGTTTATTATTGCTATGATACTTCTTGCCATTTTCGATATTAACGGAGTTTATCACGATGTGATTATGTATATGCTCTGTATCTGCATGCGTATAAATAGCAACTTGATAGTTCTTTGCAACAGATTTAGCTAGCTCTAAACCAATTTGATTTGCTTGCTCTGGTGTTACTTCTCCAGGTTTAAAAGACTGAATGATTGTGTGCGCCTGAATACCATTATCCTTTCCATACAGCATTCTCAATTCCTTAAAGTTTGATTTGGCATACTCAATATCACAATTATGACCACTTTTTTCTACTGCTCTTTTTTCCGCATAATTGATTGTTTTGCTTGCTGATTTTGTGTTTCCTAATTTAGTTGTTGCCATAACTCGCTCACTTCTTTTCGTAGTTGTTCAATATTGTAATTTAAACGTTGCCAATCTATATTTCCATCCTTATTCGTATGACAATATTTTGAAATTTGATTCATATTGTTTCCCATCTGACTTAAATTCCTAGCAATGATTTGTCTCGTCTCTTTATCAAATTTCGGAGAAACTAAGCGACTTCCCTGTGCCTTTTTCTTTACGAAGTTTGGCACACTCAAATGCAAAGTTTCAGCTGACTGTTGCAACTTTACATATTCGTCCTCACTTACACGAAAACTGATTTGTCTGCACTCTTTCCGGTTCGGGCCTCTCTGTAAATTGCTAGCCATATCTTTATCTTGTTCACTCATCAAATCCCATCCCTTCATTCCGTTTCCAACGGAAGCGCCATTCAAAATTGGTCTTAATATCTCCAATTTTATCATCGGCGCAAGGGATTTGGCAAGCGTCGCATTTGCTAGCCACTTCGTGGCGCAAATACAGCTTGTCGGGGGTTACCCCCAATCCCCCTTTGTTTTTTTGCTACCGCAAAAAATGCCTAGCTACTGCTAGC
>NZ_JBBOTF010000010.1:0-8779 GCF_038005425.1 Bacillus sp. FSL K6-0268 | reverse complement strand
CGTTTCAAACGACTATTCTCTACGGTTAATAGATTCACTTGTTCTTGTAATCTTTGCTTTTCTTCCCACCATGTTTGACCATTCTCAATGGCTGCTTCTTTCCCAATCAAATTTCGTTCCCTTTGATTCACTTCTAATTCTTTATAGCTGATATCCAACTCCTTTTGATTGATGAACTCTTCCTTTTCGTTTAGTTGCGCCTCTCGGGCTTCTAATAAGCTTTTAGACCTATCTATGGTACTTAACCCTTCTTTGATGCTAGAAACGCCTCTGAGGCGCTTAGAAAGCTTCTGAGCATCTTCTTTTGTCAGAATATAGTTTCCTGTTTTTACTTCTTTCTTTTTCAGCAACCCTACTTTTTCTGTTTCTGCTTTCAACCTTCTCATATCAAACAAAGGAAATCCTTGTATATCCTTTTCTACCTGTTCCTTTGTTTCTTCTAGTTTCGTAATCTCTTCTTTCGTATCTCCTGCTTGTTTTTGTAGATTCTTCTGTTCTTGTTGTTGTTTTCTCACAATTTGTTCTAACTGTCCTTGTACGGTTTGTAACTCCTCCACTTTTCCCTCAAATTGTTTCACTTCTTTGTCTACCCGTTGTAAATAAGTTTCTTTTTCCTGTACCTGTTTTTCTACAACGGACTTTGTTTCCGCATATTCTTTGTATTGTTTTACTTTCATGTACTTATGAGACCCTACATTTGCTCGTTCAAAATCAGGAATATATTCTTTCGCCAATGATTCGATATATGCCGTTTCTACTGCTCTCCAATTCGCAATCAGTTCCATCCCTTTTCCTTCCACGCCTTGTTGTTGCAAAGCTCTATCCATTCCGACACGCTTCGTTAATCCACGACTACTTGAAAAATGTGGGACATAATTAATATGCAGATGCGGATTCGCTTCATCATCATGTAACACCATGTTATAGACTGCTAGATTCTGATTACGCTCCTGAAAGGCTTCTGCATACCTCTGTAACGCTTCTTTTTTCTCTTTCCGACACATTGGGTCATCTTTACCTTCTCCAATCGCCACAACTAATTCTCGTTGCTCATGTACTTTTTCACTTTTCTTGATTTTCTCGTAATAATCTTGGGTTTTACGGTCATTCCGTTTTTGTTTCTCGTTATACGTATCTACTGCTTCTTGAAATACCTCTTTGTATACACTTCGAATATCCTTTTGAACAAAATACATATTATCGTCTAATCGAGCTGGATCAATGCCAGGATTTCCATGTGCATTTTCTCGATTGTTATGACTTATTGAACTTTTGTGAGATTGATTAAATGAGATAGAACGCAACACAACATACACCCACTTCCCTAAAATGATTGATACCACGAGTCTAGCAAAGCGACGAAACGGAGTCAATCAAAGTAACCCTATACATATTTTGACGCTACGCATCAAAAATATATAGGGCTCTGCGAGGCCCTTGTCGGCATAGCCGAGTCACTACGTGACCAAAACCAAACCTTGGGCGTTGCCCAAACCCACTGGGGAACTCTTCCCCAGACCCCCTTAATCGAACTCCCCAACCCCTCACTCCTTGAGGGGCTCCCTCGCCGGTTGGCGTCCCCAAAACGTGCCGTTTTGAGAAACTGCCAAGAGGGTGGACAATCGGGCGCACGTGTCCATTCCTTAATGCTCCTTTCATGGATCAGCATAAACCGCTGCACCATTTCAGTCCGCTTACCATGGACTCTTACCGTTTATTTTATATATATAAATAAAATGATTAAAAACAATTTCTTAATTGTTTAAAAAACCTTACTAAGATGTTTTTACCCAAATCCTCGAAACGGGGGAATTACTGATTGTAATAAAATGTACTTTTTGACATGTTTATCTTAACAAAATCCTTAAAATCTTTTAATTTTTAAGGATTTTGTTACTAATTTTCTTGTTATTCCCCCATTTCAAGAAAATTAGCAAAGATACCTTACTATTCATTTATTAATATTGATAATTTATTGAAAATGAAACTTTGATACTAGATGGATTTGTACCTGCTCCAACAATCCCAATAGAATTAATATCATTCATTGTAATGGATCTACATTCTCCGGGTCCCACTACAAACCCACCTACTGGTGTTCCATTAACAGTTAATGCAGCTGTGGACCCCACCCCAACTGTACCATTATTTTCAATCATTATTGTTCCGTTTATTGTAAAGTTTGTGTTATCGTCCCATATAGGTAAAGGTAATCCAGCTGTATCATCTAATATAATTGTGCAACAAACTGCATCATTTACAGCTCCTAATTGATCATTACAACAATTTCCTAATTGTGCCATATAGTATTCCCCCTGTCTCAAAACACTTAAATATTTTTGATTATATAAACTAATTTACCATGTATTATATGCTTTACAGTCCATTTAATATGGACAAAAGTATCTTTTTTTAATACAAATAAATTAAAAATATTATTTTGAATTTATATTATAAGGATGAGTATATGATGAATACATGTCTTTCTCATACATTACAAAAAACTTTATTAAATTCACAACAATTTTTTAATAAAACAAAACAAAAAGTTCTTTTATCATTTTGTTTATTTCATAAACAAAATGAATTATTTATTTTGAATGGATATACAAAATATAATATATTTTCTACACCTTTTTTTATTATTAAAACAATAAATATTAAAAAAAACTGTGCAGTATTAGAACCTTTGATTCCTTGTTTTAATACACATACTAACTGTAATAATTCAAATCATTATTTTTGTTGTGTAAAAAAATTATTTCGTACTACTACTCAAATAACAATAAATCTTTCTTATTTTTGCGGATTTTTTATTTGTGATATTCCGATATTTGATTATTTATTACAACATAAAATATTCAAACAAACTTTTTGTATATCTTATGTTTTATTCCCTTCTATGCCTTCCTCAATAATATGGAAAACTAGTACATCTAATATTTTTAATACTGCTACAATCACATTTTTTTATCAATCAGGTTTAGATTCTCAAATTAAAATAACTGTACACACAAAAACAGACTCTTTCACAGTATATATTTTACAAAAACAATGTTATTCCATTACTACAAAAGATCTTACGCATATAAAAATCCACACTCCTCATACTCAAATTTATGGAGCTATAAATATACAACTGCATACTCAATTGCAAAAAAAACTATATTTTTGAACCTTTTGTTTTTGGGTGAGAGGTGAGGCTGGGGTGAAGCGAAGCGAGGGGCTAGCCCCTTAATATGCATCAAATAAATATTGCAAAAAAACAATATTTCGGTTGGAAGAACTAGCGGTTCGGCAGGTATACTTATGAATCCAAGTCGTACAACTTAAATCTTCGTTTTTGGTCTGTTCGGCTTGGCGAAAAAAAAATCCCTGCCGAAAAAAATTTTGCAAGGATGTAGCGAAGCGAAAAAGGTGGAGATTTTTGAGTGATTTTTACTCAAAAATACTACCTATTCCTTGCGGAATTTTTAGCCCTTATTATAAAAGACACAAGGGGAACATAAAAAAACCCTTTATTTACAAGGTTTTCTTTACACTAATAGTAAACATATATGTTGACAGAGTTACCATATATGTTTACTATTTTAGTTAACGCATAAGTTTACAATATCTGATGGAGGGAAAGCTATGTTAGATAAAGAAATTTTCGTTGAAGTTCCTGATGAAGAAACAGGCGAAATTCAACAATATTTACTAACTCCCGCTAAAAAGAAAAAAGTTTACAAGGGGGATTGGGTTATGATGTTTCAAGAAGGATTAACACATGTTGCAAAACTTAATTTGAAAGGTGAAACATTACGTGTTTATATGATTTTATTAGCAAAATTAGATTATGAAAATTGGTTAAGAGTTAGACAACAAGATATTGCAGATGAATTAAACATTAAAAAACAAGCAGTTTCAAGAGCAATTAAAGAACTATTTGAACATGGTATTTTGGTAAAAGGTCCAAAAGTAGGCGCATCTAATACATATCGTTTAGATCCATCTTTTGCTTTTAGAGGACGAGATAAAAATTTAGAACAAGTCAGAAAAGAAGTAAAACACCTTAAAATAATAAAATAGGGGTATTACCCCTATTTTACATTTCATGTTCAAACCCTCTATCGCGTTCTTTTTTCGGTTCTAACGCTTGTACAGATTGTTGTATTCCTTTACTCAATCCAATTTCCTTATCCACTTTTTCCGCTAAATCCTCACTTCCCATTTTTCGAAGCCAATAACTTGTATAATTTGCAATTCCATCTACCAATCGATTCCCTTGTTCATTTAGCGGTTGTTCATATTCCTTCTTGCTATATTTCATCATGCCAACTGCTTTCGCTACATTCGCAAAACTCATTTTTAATCCTTCGTACAGTTCATTCACTTTGTTCAACGTTCGTTTCAAACGACTATTCTCTACGGTTAATAGATTCACTTGTTCTTGTAATCTTTGCTTTTCTTCCCACCATGTTTGACCATTCTCAATGGCTGCTTCTTTCCCAATCAAATTTCGTTCCCTTTGATTCACTTCTAATTCTTTATAGCTGATATCCAACTCTTTTTGATTGATGAACTCTTCCCTTTCATTTAGTTGCGCCTCTCGGGCTTCTAGTAAGCTTTTAGACCTCACTATGGTACTTAACCCTTCTTTGATGCTAGAAACGCCTCTGAGACGCTTAGAAAGCTTCTGGGCATCTTCTTTTGTCAGAATATAATTTCCTGTTTTTACTTCTTTCTTTTTCAGCAACCCTACTTTTTCTGTTTCTGTTTTCAACCTTCTCATATCAAACAAAGGAAATCCTTGTATATCCTTTTCTACCTGTTCCTTTGTTTCTTCTAGTTTCGTAATCTCTTCTTTCGCATCTTTTACTTGTTTTTGTAGATTCTTCTGTTCTTGTTGTTGTTTTCTCACAATCTGTTCTAACTGTCCTTGGACGGTGTGTAATTCTTCTACTTTCCCCTCTGACTGTTTCACTTCTTTGTCTACTCGTTGTAAATAGGTTTCTTTTTCCTGTACCTGCTTTTCTACAACGGACTTTGTTTCCGCATATTCTTTGTATTGTTTTACTTTCATGTACTTATGAGACCCTACATTCGCTCGTTCGAAATCAGGAATATGTTCTTTCGCCAATGTTTCGATATATGCCGTTTCTACCGCTCTCCAATTTGCAATAAGTTCCATTCCTTTTCCATTTACGCCTTGTTCTTGCAAGGCTCTATCCATTCCCACACGCTTCGTTAAACCTCGATGACTTGAAAAATGTGGCACATAGTTGATATGAAGATGCGGATTCGCTTCATCATCATGTAAAACCATGTTATAGACTGCTAGATTCGAATTACGCTCTTGAAAAGCTTCTGCATACCTCTGTAACGCTTCTTTTTTCTCTTTCCTACACATTGGGTCATCTTTGCCTTCCCCAATCGCTACAACTAATTCTCGTTGCTCATGTACTTTTTCACTTTTCTTGATTTTCTCGTAGTAATCTTGAATCTTACGGTCATTTCGTTTTTGTTTCTCGTTATAGACATCTACCGCTTCCTGAAATACCTCTTTGTATACACTCCGAATGTCCTTTTGAACAAAATATATATTCTCTTCTAACCTGGATAGATCAATACCAGGATTTCCATACGTATTTTCTCGATTGTTATGACTGATGGAACTTTTGTGAGATTGATTAAATGAGATAGAACGTAACACCACATGCACCCACTTCCCTAGAATGATTGATACCAAGAGTCTAGCAAAGCGACGAAATGGAGTCAATTAGAGTAACCCTATACATATTTTGACGCTACGCATCAAAAATATATAGGGCTCTGCGAGGCCCTTGTCGGCATAGCCGAGTCACTACGTGACAAAAAAATACACCTTGGGCGTTGCCCAAACCCACTGGGGAACCCTTCCCCAGACCCCCTTCATCGAACTCCCCAACCCCTCAATCCTTGAGGGGCTTCCTCGCCGGTTGGCACCCCCAAAACGTATCGTTTTGAGAGACTGCCAAGAGGATGACAAATCAGCTGCACGAGTCCATTCCTTAATGCTCCTTTCATGGATCAGCACAAACCGCTGCACCATTTCAGTCCGCTTACCATGGACTCTTACCATTTATCTTCCTTCTCCCAATAGTCGTTTCGCCAGTTGCTCATCGAACCCTCAGTCATATGCAATATAACTATTCCCTTGCTTTCGCAATAAAAAAAAGCGTTGAACGAATGTCTCAACGCTTTTTAAAAATTTTATTTTGTTTTATTATTTTCTATTTTTTCTGTTACTCTATCAATAGTTTTCATGTTCATTAACCAAAAAATACTTACAAAAAAATAATAAATTCCCATAATTGATAAATTGTCTGATAAATTAGTCCACATAGATTTCTCTAAAATAAAATTACTCCAAAGAATAGATACTGTGAAATATGTAAGAGGAGTAACTAAATATACCATTACATACAAAAATTTATGAACATGCATAATCTAATCCCCTTTTTTAAAATTTGATTATTTTAACCATGTTGATATGTACATTTTCCGCCATAATATACAAGAGTTCCCGCTAATCCAACTGCATTTGAACCAACAGCAAATTTAACCAATAATTTAGCCGCTTCTTTATATGCCTTTTTTTGAAGATATGCCCACAATCCACCTTCAAGAGCTGCAGTAACAGCCGCTACTCCAAAATGATCTTTTATAGCATCAATCATACAGTCGGTCCATGCACTTCGTTTATATCTATGAAATGGATTTTTAGCTTTTGCATCATTCATTTCTTCAATCATAACAATATCGTTTTTTAAATTATTAGCATAGTTAGCTCCATATTTATTTTCAATTTTATTAAAATCGAAAACCCTTTCACCATTTTGAATCACTAATGCTTCTTCATTTAAAAATTTTAATTGCTCAGCTAATTCATTGATTTGTTTGTCCTCCTCTAATGATTGGACTGAAATATTTGTTGCAGCAGACACAGAAAAACTAGGCATCACAAAACCAATCCCTATAGATAATACCAACGAAGTACATAGAAACTTATTTTTTAAGCTCATTTTTATAACCACCTATTACTTTAAAAATTTATACCTTAATAACCTTATATCTCATTAAATAATTAAACAAGTCTGGTAATACAAACCAAATATCGATACAATAAAGAAAGAATATTGGTTTTATTAACAAAATGAAGCAAATAGTTAACTTCATTAAAAATCAATGACATTAATTTCAGAGCTCCATAAAGTATCTTCTTGTTTTTAACCTTTATTATAAAAGACGCCAAGAGTATGTAAAAAAGCCTTAATATATAAGACTTTTTTACATAAATAGTTACCATATTTGATAACTTATTAATATCAACTACTATGCCGAGTAGATTTAATATAAGATTCCATAATATAAGCCGAATTATCGCAAAGCAACGGAAACCAATCGTCAAACCTTTTATCCATTGCATAATCCAATAAATCTTTCATTTCTATAATTCTATTAGCATTTACAAACTCCATCATCTCACGAATTAATTCATAACGTTCACCCTTTGAAACAGCTAAATATTGAGCAAAATCAGCCCCACAATGCGCAACTAAACTACCCTTAGAATATTGAAATTTTTCTGGATTATCCAAATGTAAAAAATAACGAACCATACCTTTAGGGTTTGCTACTTTTTGCGGATTAGGTGATCGCAACTGAAACGTAATCTCTCTAACCTGCTCATATGACTTTTTATTTGAAAACATCATCATGACATGCCAATGAGGTTTTTTTATTTCACCATCAGGATTAATATCTTTATCATGTAACGGGCTTTCAATCCACGGTGTATGTAAATCATTAATAATTTCACGCCAATTCTCCGGCGCACTTTCTGGATAAACAATGAACGTCCAGTTTCTGGTTCGTTCATCTTTTGAATTTGAACTTTTCCTTTTCACCATATATAATCATCCTATCCAATTAGTTTTTTCGAAAGCGTAGCATCCCGTCCGATGCTACGCTTTTTATTTTTTCTCACCGAATTTTTCCAAACCATAAGTGTTAATTAAAAACGCAATCACTTGCGACTTCGTTAAACCAGTTTTCTTACAAATATCATCTAAATTCCCCAACGTTTCATCAGTCAATGTAATACCAATTTTTTTTCTAGCCATTTTAGAACCTCCTAAATTTAAAACCCTATAAAAATCATACACCCACAAGTCTAGACTTGTCAATATTTTTACAGATATATCTAGAGTTACATTTTTTTACAGATATCGCGCGAGCCCTTGGTACGATTGGTTTTTACAAAAAAACCCATCGCTGAAACCCTTGGTATGACTGACTTCTGCAAAAAAAAACCCCGAAAGCCTTGGGGGAGTAAGGCTGAACTCGATTTGACCTGTGACCAATGACCTCCTAGGGGGGATGTCGTAGTCTCCCCCCTCCCCAAAATTCTTCTTAATTCAAAACCCACTCCAAACACATATTTTTATAAAAAACTTACATTTCATGTTCAAACCCTCTATCTCGTTCTTTTTTCGGTTCTAAAGCTTGTACAGATTGTTCAATTCCTTTACTCAATCCAATTTCCTTATCCACTTTCTCCGCTAGATCCTCACTTCCCATTTTTCGAAGCCAATAACTTGTATAATTTGCAATTCCATCTACCAATCGATTCCCTCGTTCATTTAGCGGTTGTTCATATTCCTTCTTGCTATATTTCATCATGCCAACCGCTTTCGCTACATTCGCAAAACTCATTTTTAATCCTTCGTACATTTCATTCACTTTGTTCAGCGTC
>NZ_JBBOTF010000009.1:0-8871 GCF_038005425.1 Bacillus sp. FSL K6-0268 | reverse complement strand
ACAAGGTGGTTCGGCAGGTATACTTGTAAATCCAAGTCGTATAACCTAGTTCCTCGTTTTTGGTCTGATCGGCTTGGCGAAAGATAAATCCCTGCCGAAAAAAGTTAGGCAAGGACAAGAAAAAAATGTTATAAAAACATAATTATGTTTTTATAACATTTTTTTCTTGAAGGTGGAGATTTTCTGAAGCAAAGCGAGGGAAAATACTACCTGTTCCTTGCGGAACTTTTAACTATAAATATAAGAGTGAGATAGGTGAAATAAAAAAAGTCAATAATATCAAGGGTTTATAAGACATTAGGTGTGAATTTTTTTTCACACCTGTGTGAAAAAAAATTCACACCTAAAAAACGGAAAAACACAAAAAAAAAAAGATGTCAATACTAAATTAACATCTAAAATAAATAAATTGGTAATTTATATTTTTTAGTATCACCATTTATTTTAAAATTCCTTAGTGACTTTTTAAAAATATGTTGAGTTGCCCTATCAATACTATCTTTAGGCGAACAACACATAATATTTGGATTCACAAACCATGTACGACTAGTACAAATCCTTCCATCATCAGTAGTCATTCCTGATTCCGCAACGCCTAAAACACCTTTCTTTAATAAAGAATTCATTATTTTAGAAACACTTTCTCTTGTTTTACCAAGCTTTTCAGCTAGATAACTAGGTGTTGCAGCATTTGTATCAATTTCATTATCACCATTGTTTTTTTCAATGATTACATTAGTTTTAAATTCTAAATAAGAAGAAATCTGTAATAAAAATGCTTGCTCTGCATTTGTAAAATATCCAATACGGTTTAAATATTCCATATTATCCATTATAATTTGCACAAATCTCACCCTATCCGTAGGATTTTTCTTTTTACCTATGAAATACTTTTCTCCACCAGTAGCTTTACTCAATAACTGCAAAAGCATTACTTTCTCTTCTTCCGAATAACCACCCACTTGCAATTGTTCATAAATACTATCAATCCGAGTATCTCTTATTTTTGCCTTTTTTTCAGCATCTACAAAATTAACAATCTTTTTACTCATTGTTCCACTCCTTATGTGTAGAAGGAGTTCGTTCAATATGATAGAATACATACTTAGAATAATATTTTATCTAATAAAATATCCTTAATAAAGAACAACTCCAATCTATCTATTGATAAAAAACTCCCTTAAGTTTCCAACGCTTGTGAGGGAGTTTTTTATTTTACAAAAAATTCTATCTATCATTATAACATGGAAATATTGTCTAAAAATAATAGAAAAACATTCCAGATATTAGATTTTAATTCTAATTAAAATGCTTATTTGTCTCTATCCATATCTTTAAAAACGCCGTTGACTTGTTTTATCTTTTACAAATGTAAACGCACAGATAAATGCCCAAAGACCCATTCCACCCATGATAACTGCCATCACAAGCCAACCCCACTCAAATGTTTGCGACACTTTTTCATATAGCTTTGCTAAGCCCAATACTTCCCATAATCCATATTTCATCCCTGTTACAAGAAGAACTGCAATCAAAGCATACAATAAGACTTGTACAACAGATACACACACTTCCTCAATCTTCTTTGTCTTAATCCTTATATTTTGTACTTCACTTGTTTTTTGCTCTATCTGATGTACTTTGTGATAAAAATCAGTAACAAGTTTATCTGTCTTTTTCTCAAAACTTTCCCCTACGCTCTTATTCATTTGCTGAAAATAGTGATTCAGCGTTTCCCTCAGATTATCTCTCAAGGCTTGGTCCGCTTCTTTCAATTGCTCGACTTTGTTGTTCAAGTTCTCGTTGTTTTTTCTGTTCATTTTGCTGACGGAGAGTATTTGCTCGCTCACGAGCTTGTTGTTCTTCTCGATACTTTCTGCTAATTGGTCGATACGTTGCGCGATCAGTTCGTTCTGATGTTCTATCTCCGACATTCTCACCCGATAATTGATTTGTTCGCTTGTGCTCATTTCCGTCGATAGATTGTGTTCTTGTTTTGCTTTCTCCAATTTGTCGCTCAAAGCCACGTTCCATCCCTCCTATTTCATAGTCATACCCTAACTTACTTCCTCGCACCCATTTTAAGGACTCAGGATGCTTATAGGAGATTGTTTCGCCTCTTAATCTAGTTTTGATACCTAAATCATCTAGAAACGCTGTAAGACCCTTTATATCGCTCGTACGCGTTTTCCCTATATCAACCGCTTGTCGTATTTCGTCTTTCCATGATGTTTTTCCTTTTTCTAACAATGATTTCTCCGCTGCCGTGTACCGTACTGCTGCTTGTTTTTCTACGACGACTGACAATCCTCGTGCCTGACAAATCCTATCATTCTCACTTTTTATCAAGTCTCGTTGTTTGTTACTACTATGATACTTTTTACCAGTTTCGATATTAACGGAGTTTATCACGATATGATTATGGATATGTTCTGTATCCGCATGCGTATAAATCACAACTTGATAATCTTTGGCAACAGATTGAGCTAACTCTAAGCCAATGCTATTGGCTTCCTCTGGTGTAATCTCTCCAGGTTTAAAGGACTGAATAATGGTATGCGCCTGAACTCCCTTATCTTTTCCATACAACATTCTTAATTCCTTAAAATTTGATTTCGCATACTCCACATCACAATTATGACCACTTTTTTCTACTGCTCGTTTTTCCGCATAATTGATCGTTTTGCTTGCTGATTTTGTATTTCCTAGTTTAGTTGTTGCCATAACTCATTCACTTCTTTTCGTAATTTCTCGATATTGTAATTTAAACGTGGCCAATCTACATTTCCCTCTTTATGCGCATGACAATATTTTGCAATTTGATTCATATTATTTCCCATCTGACTCAAATTCCTCGCAATCATTTGACTCGTCTCCTTATCAAATTTCGGAGAAATTAAACGACTCCCTTGTGCCTTCTTCTTTACGAAGTTTGGCACACTCATTCGCAATGTTTCAGCTGACTGCTGTAATTTTGCAAATTCCTCATCGCTCACACGAAAACTAATTTGTTTGCGCTCTTTTCGGTTCGGATTCTTCCGAAAATCGCTAGCAAACTTGTTATCTTGTTCACTCATCAAGTCCCATCCCTTCATTCCGTTTGCAACGGAAGCGTCATTCCAAATTGGTCGTAGTATCTCCAATTTTATCATTGCCGCAAGGGATTTGGCAAGCGTCGCATTTGCTAGCCACTTCGTGGCGCAAATACAGCTTGTTGGGGGTTTCCCCCAATCCCCCTATTGTTTTTTGCTCACGCAAAAAATGGCTTGCATACGCTAGCCATAAAAACCTTGGGCGTTGCCCAAACCCACTGGGAAACTTTTCCCCAGACCCCATATAAAAAACACCCCCATCCCCCCTCATTTTTGAGGGGGCTCCCTCGCCGGTAGGCAGGTTCAAACGGATACCGTTTGAAACCCATCAAGAGGGTTTGGGTGTTGTGAATATGTCAACTCCTTAATGCTCCTTCACTTCGCCTTGCTTTGTTCGTCCGCTTACCGTTGACATAAAACTTAATTTCATTTTTATTAATGATTTATTAAACATTTATACATTGAGTTTCATTCACAAAATACAAAAAATATTTTATTGTGCCAATGTTTTTATTATTTTTTAAAATATAAAAGTATAGAACTAAATAGATTTATAAGAAAAACTAGAAATAACAATGGAATAATTATTTTTTTACTTTTACCTAATGGTTTAATTTTCGGTAAAAATATTGCTATATAAATAGAAGCTAATCCAAATGTAGCTACAGGAAATAAATAGTTATAAGAATTCCCTAAGAGTACCCCGATAAATAAAACTATGGGGAAAGTAAAATAAAATATTTTTTGCATATATATTAACTCCTATTTTAATAATGGGGTAAAATACGTTTCTATAATGGCTCCTATTATGAGAAGAATAATAATTGTAACAAATAAAATACTAATATCTTTAAAATCTCTTTTTATTATGTTTTTATCTTTTGATATTGTTAATTTTACAATCATATCTATTGATTTCAAACCAATTATACCACTTAAAATTAATGCAGGAACTTCAGCAAGTCCATGGGGAATTAATAAAGAAAGTATTTCAAATACAGATCTTCCTTTTTCTAATTGTAGAGTTATTGAATATCCAACAATCATACCGTTTATACTAAGATATAGTACAGTTGAAAATCCAAATGTTACAAAACCAGACATAATAATACTACTTACAATAAAATTATTGAAAAACAATCCCAATAGATTTGTAGATATATTTTGTTCCCCTGGTGTTATAGAAGTAATTCCAAAAAAAACATTCCATATTAATGGGATGAAAAAGAATAATAATGAGCAAATAAGAATTATTTTATTTCGTTTAAGACAATTAGTTAGTGTTTTCAAGATAAATATTCTCCACTTTTTTTTCTAGTTCAGCTAAGGTGTATTCTGAAATATAAAATTCACTTGCAAGTAAACCATTGTGAATAATACCTATTTTGTCGCAAAATGAATGTGCTAATTCTAAAAGGTGGGTAGATAATAAAACTATATTTCCTTTTTTTACATAATCTTTTAGTGTATTTTTAATTGTTCTAGTACTTATTAAATCTATGCCTGTAAGTGGTTCGTCTAAAATTAATAATTTAGGATTATGAATTAGTCCTGATGCAATAGATATTTTTTGTTTCATTCCATGTGAATAGTTTTTTATTAATTGATGAGATGAATCAGTTAATTTGAATTGGGATAAAATATTCTTAACAAATACATTTATTTCTTCATCTGTTAGGTGATAAAGTTTACCTACAAATCTTAGATATTCTTCACCAGTTAAATATTCATATAAGTCAGATTTGTCAGGTACGAATCCAATTTCTTGAAGTAAACTTCCTGAGGTTAGATCTTGAGATTTTCCATTTAAGTGAATTTCTCCTTTTGTAGGTGCTAAAAGTCCTGAAATGATTTTTAGAGTTGTAGTTTTTCCTACACCATTAGTTCCTAAAATTCCATAAATTACGTTTGATTCAATAGAAAAGCTAATATTATTTAATATTTGTTTTTCATCATATGTTTTATTAAGATGTTTAACGTTTAACATTTTGCACAAACCTTTCATAGAAAGATATTTTTTTTAGGAATAACCTCAATATTATATGATTTAATATACAAATAATAATCATTATAGTAGCAGAGGAAAATAATATAATATCAGTACTGTATCCTTTTGTAACGAGATAAGAAGATAATGTACCCATTTGTAGAAAGAAAATAAAGATGATTCCTCCACTAATATTAGCGTACGTTTTAGCTTTTGATGATTCACCTATTTCTTGATAATTTTCCCAATTTAATTTTGGATAAAGACCAGTACTAGTAATTTGATAAATACCATTTAAAAATCCTGATGTCATAAAGACTATCATGAAAAATAAAATATTTGAAAATGAAATGTCTAATATAAAATATAATATAAGAGCTAATAATAAAGAAATAAATGTTACAAAAATATAATAAACATTAGTTTTAGGAGACACTATATCCCATAAATTCCTTATATTATTTGTAAAAATATGTGAATTTTTAGATTCTGAATCTACAGAAAGTATTGTTTTAAAAGAATCACCTATGATAGTAAAAAAGAAATTAGCTATGATAAAGGAAGAAATAATAAGTGTTTGTATTGGATAAATTTTAATAAATTGAGATCCTAGTGGTAGTAAGAAACCTAAAAGTAACATAAAAAGAAATAACATATTAGAAATATTATTAAAAAACCAACTGTTTATACGTACAATAAAAGTAATATCTTTGGCCATAATAGCTAAAGTTCTATTACGATATTTTCGAGTGAGTAAGCTTGTAGTTTTATATGTTGTATTACGACTGTTAAAATAAGAAATTAAATCATGTTTCTTTAATACTAAATTCCAAATCAAAATTATCATAGTTGAAATTATAAACATAAAAAACATCAATAAGGTTATCATGAAAAGATTGAATTTTTTGTAAATAAATAGATATGGTGTATAATTAGCAATTAAATTAAAAGCATCAGTTTTAAGAAAGTTTAGAATCGTATTAAAGCTATTTATTGAAATATTTGTTATATAACCAATAGAAAAACCAATAATCATTGTTAATAACAAGATTAAAAAGTTTTGAATGAATGAAAATTTTTGTATTAGATTATTTAAGAATTTAGTATATATAAAATTTAACAAGCTAAATATGGTTAATAAAATATAACTAAATAATCCGTATAATATAATTAATATGGATAAATATACATAAGGGAAATTAGTAGTAGAAATTATGAAAGGAACATACAAAAGAATTAATATCAAATTTTTTTTTAAGCTCTCTCTAAAAAAAAATGCATGTATTTGAATAATTCTATTTTGCTTGTTTTGATTTATAAACTTAGATAAATCGAGTATGAAAAATTTTGTTTTATTTTTAAAAAAAGTTATAGACCAAAAAAATTGTTCAAGAAATAAGAACAATAAAGTAAAAGAAATAGTGGTATCAGAGGATATTTTAAATGTTTTATTTACTATTATACCCATCGAATAACTAGAAATTATTGTTAATATAAAAATTGAAAATACAAGAAGCCATATTTTTTTGATTTTTAAGTTCCAATCTTCAAATGTTTTTCTTGAAGTAGATATGAAATAAATTTTATTTATTTCATAAATTTTAGTTAAAATCAATTTCATTTTGATCCCTCAATTAAAAATTATTAAACTATAAATACTATGATATATATCATAGTATTTATAGTTATTATGTTTACCAAGATGCTGCATAAGCTTTACCATATTTTTTTGCTAATGTTTTTGCTGTTACTACAATACCATATCCAATTGCTCCAACACCAGTTACTACACCAAGTAATCCAATAATAGCGTATAGGTCACCAGCTGCAGAAATAATATCAACTGCTTTTTTTGCTGCATAACCTGATATACCTAATGTAGATGAGAATTCAGCTTGTCCAATGAAAACTTTGGAGGATGCAAATTGTATTGTCGTACTATTAATTGTAGATACGTACAATAAAAATGCTCCAACAAGTGCCGATGTTCCACCAATAAGAAATAAAAACTTGTTTTTAGTAGTTGCTAGATTCATTTGTTTCACCTCCTTTAAAATTATAATAAAGTTAATATAATCAGTTAAAAACTGTTTATATTAAAGTACGGATGATTTGTTGAATAATGGTACTTGAACATAAAATAATATAATAAATAATTGATATTATTAGAGAGTTTGTTTTATTCAAATCTGTTTTCTTAAATAAAAGTACGAAAACAGTTACAGTTGATATCCAAATAAAAGGATCAAAGTATTGTAAAATGATATTATTATTAAAAATATATAATGTTTCGTAATTATCCATTAAATAATTTATAATGGATAAAATAATTCCTTTAATTGATAGAATAGCGATTCCTATTGATGAAATAATTATAAATTTTGATTTTTTTTCTTTTGAATCTAATAAAAAGGAAACAAACCATAATATTAGACCACACACGAATACTGACAATAGTGTAACTATTAAGTTATAAACTTGTATCGAATATAATATTATTTCAAAATTTGCCATAGATAATGTTGAATTAGCATGAAAATCAGAATTAGAAAATGTCCGTTTTAGTTCTGAATTTATACTTAAATATAAAATAATGTTTGAAAAGGTAATGAATAACAAACAAATTAAGCTAAGTTTTTTATTTAGATTTAAAGACATATTTGTTACACCAACACTTTCTTTTAATACATAATATACCAATAGTAATTTAACATAATATACCAAAATAATCAAGTTTTTAAAAAAATCAAAAAAACTATTAACCTAGTACACCTCCCGAAAATTGCAAAACGTATATGATATACATCCCTAGTAGACATAATGTCTTATTATCGGTAGCAAATCACAAGGCTTCCCCTTACTCCTGTAAGGGGTTTCCTTCTTTCGTCATGTTTTTCTTTATACACGTTTTTATACATTCCTTACACCATACGGATTTTGGCTTCCCTACGCCTCGTCACATTCTTCTTTTTTTTGCATACAATCCTGTATAAACATATCCATTTTTTATTCCTTATTTTTTGCAATCTATTTCACATATTTCATAGCAAGGGAATGCTTGTATACTGATTTGTACTGCATTCCCTTATTGTATGTATTCCATATATCTATTCTCTTTTTTCCGACATTATGACTTCCAAAATTGCCACCACTTTTTTTGTAAAGTAGTTGCCATTATCTTTTTTGTTTCCTGCATTTCTCGAACATATTGCATAAGTAATTGATCTCGGTCTTCTAATCTATGAAAAATACGTTGCTCACTACTAAGCAACTCCTGCTTAATTTCAGCTAATAACTCTTGTTTTAATTGTGCTCTCTCTGCTTGCCAATCTATATCTACTGAGCGAGGGGTGCTCTGTAAGGTGGGCAAGACTTGTTCTTGCTCGCTCAGTACCTGTTTAATTGCATGTTCTAGTTTTTTCCCTTCGCTTTGTAATTCTTTTATTTTTTCTAATATGAGCACGTCCTTCTTTGTAAAAGCTCTACTTTCTTGTTCCCCTTTTGAAAATATATATCCTTGTTTTTCAAGCTCTAAACACCAACGACGTAATGTACTTTTTCCCATTTGTAAACGTTCTGCGACTTCATGATTCCAGTATGCTTTTTCCAATTGAGCACCCCCTGCTTACAATTTAATTTTTGTCTATTTTTATTCGAGCAAGAGGCGCTTAGTTCCTTTCAAAACGATTTTCCTTGTTTTTGGGTGAGAGAGCTGGCTGGGGGGTTGGGGGCTAGCCCCCAGGAATTTGACGTCACTTACAATCGTGTAAACATAAAATGATAGACGATTGT
>NZ_JBBOTF010000008.1:0-10144 GCF_038005425.1 Bacillus sp. FSL K6-0268 | reverse complement strand
ACAAGGTGGTTCGGCAGGTATACTTGTAAATCCAAGTCGTATAACCTAGTTCCTCGTTTTTGGTCTGATCGGCTTGGCGAAAGATAAATCCCTGCCGAAAAAAGTTAGGCAAGGACAAGAAAATAAGGTTATAAAAAAATAATTATTTTTTTATAACCTTATTTTCTTGAAGGTGGAGATTTTCAGAAGCAAAGCGAAGGAAAATACTACCTGTTCCTTGCGGAACTTTTAACCCTTAATAATAGTGATAATAGAAGCACTTATAAAAAAACAGCTTGAAGCGTTGATATGATTAGGTTTATCGCTGTTTCTAAAGTGTTAGGAAATCCTAACACTTTAGAAACGATTTGTTAGGATTTCCTAACACCTTTTTTTTATTATTTAAGCTCTCAAAAAAAAAACTGTATTCAATTGAATACAGTTTAAAAAAACCTAACAGGCAAACCAATTTTGTTACCATTATTATCTTTAATATTTTTCAAAGAATGTTGAAATAATCTCATAGTTAATCTATCTAATTGAACATTATTTTTTCTAGGGGCACAAATCATAATATAAGGATTTACAATCCATACCCTGGGACTTACAGTTCTTCCATTTTCAATGACTTGTCCAGCACCTTCAGGATTTAATAATATTTCTTTTTCTTTCAACGAATTCAAAATCAAAGATGTTTGTGTTCGAGACTTACCAATCATTTTCGCGATATCCGAAACAGTAGCAGCTTTAGGAAGTTCAAAATCATCATCTTGTTTTCTTTTCTTTTTAAACTTATCTTCACTACAAATAATTACATTAGTTTTAAATTCTAAATAAGCTTGAATCCTAAACAATAAACTTTCCTCAGCCTGAGTCAAATAATTTATTTGTGTCAATAAATGTAAATTTCTATGTATCACTTGATTAAACGGCTCCCCTGCAAAAGGATCTTTCTCTTTACCAATATAATGATTTTCTCCAGTAAGTTTATTTAATTTATTTAATAATGATTCCTTTATTTCCTGCTCTTCAACCCGAGATTGTGAGTCTTTATCAAAATCTCGCTTTCTAGCATTTCTTTCAGCTTGTTCAAAATCTACGGTTTTTGTCATAAAATAAATTCTCTCCCTTATGGAAGGAATCAACCAATCTATGTTAAAATACATATAAAGAAATCTATGTAAGATAAAATAATCATTAGTTGAATCCAACTAATCTCTTTAAAAAACCGCTAGCCGACCAAAGCATAGGCGGTTTTTTATTTTACAAAAAATTCTATTTATCATTATAACATGGAAATATCATCTAAAAATAATAGAAAAACATCCCAAATATTAGCTTTTCATTCCAATTAAAATGCTTATTTGTCTACATTCATATCTTTAAAAACGACGTTGACTCATTTTATTTTTTACAAATGTAAATGAAAAGACGAATGCCCAAAGACCCATTCCACCGATAATAACTGCCATCACAAGCCAACCCCACTCAAATGTTTGTGACACTTTTTCATATAACCTTGCTAATCCCAATACTTCCCATAATCCATATTTCATCCCTGTTACAAGAAGAACTGCAATCAGAGCATATAACAAGACTTGTACCACAGATACACACACTTCCTCAATCTTCTTTGTCTTAATCCTAATGTTTTGTACTTCACTTGTTTTTTGCTCTATTTGATGTACTTTGTGATAAAAATCAGTTACAAGTTTATCTGTCTTTTTCTCAAAACTTTCCCCTACGCTCTTATTCATTTGCTGAAAATAGTGATTCAGCGTTTCCCTCAGATTATCTCTCAAAGCTTGGTCCGCTTCTTTCAATTGCTCGACTTTGTTGTTCAAGTTCTCGTTGTTTTTTCTGTTCATTTTGCTGACGGAAAGTATTTGCTCGCTCACGAGCTTGTTGTTCTTCTCGATACTTTCTGCTAATTGGTCGATACGTTGCGCAATCAGCTCGTTCTGATGTTCTATTTCCGACATTCTCACTCGATAATTGATTTGTTCGCTTGTGCTCATTTCTGTTGATAGATTGTGTTCTTGTTTTACCTTCTCCAATTTGTCGCTCAAAGCCACGTTCCATCCCTCCTATTTCATAGTCATACCCTAACTTACTGCCTCGCACCCATTTTAAAGCCTCAGGATGCTTGTAGGAGATTGTTTCTCCTCTTAATCTAGTTTCAATACCTAGATTGTCTAAAAACACTGTAAGACCCTTTACATCGCTTGTACGAGTTTTCGCTATATCAACCGCTTGTCGTATTTCGTCTTTCCATGATGTTTTTCCTTTTGCTAACAATGACTTCTCCGCTGCCGTGTACCGCACTGATGCTTGTTTTTCTACCACAACTGACAATCCTCGTGCCTGACAAATTCTATCATTCTCACTTTTTATCAAGTCTCGTTGTTTATTATTACTGTGATACTTTTTACCAGTTTCAATGTTAACAGAATTGATTACGATGTGATTATGAATGTGTTCTGTATCCGTATGCGTATAAATCACAACTTGATAATCTTTTGCAATAGATTGAGCTAACTCCAAGCCAATGCTATTGGCTTCCTCTGGTGTAATCTCTCCAGGTTTAAAGGACTGAATAATGGTATGCGCCTGAACTCCCTTATCTTTTCCATACAACATTCTTAATTCCTTAAAATTTGATTTCGCATACTCCACATCACAATTATGACCACTTTTTTCTACTGCTCTTTTTTCCGCATAATTGATCGTTTTGCTTGCTGATTTTGTGTTTCCTAGTTTAGTTGTTGCCATAACTCGTTCACTTCTTTTCGTAATTGCTCAATATTATAATTAAAACGTTGCCAATCTATATTGCCATCCTTGTGCGTATGACAATATTTCGCAATTTGATTCATGTTATTCCCCATCTGGCTCAAATTCCTCGCAATCATTTGTCTTGTCTCTTTATCAAATTTCGGAGAAATTAAGCGACTCCCTTGTGCTTTTTTCTTTACGAAATTCGGCACACTCATTCCCAAAGTTTCAGCTGACTGCTGCAACTTTGCATATTCATCATCGTTCACACGAAAACTGATTTGTCTGCGCTCTTTTCGGTTCGGATTCTTCCGAAAATTGCTAGCCATCTCATTATCTTGTCCACTCATCAAGTCCCATCCCTTCATTCCGTTTCCAACGGAAGCGTCATTCCAAATTGGTCGTACTATCTCCAATTTTATCATTGACGCAAGGGATTTGGCAAGCGTCGCATTTGCTAGCCACTTCGTGGCGCAAATACAGCTTGTCGGGGGTTTCCCCCAATCCCCCTTTTCGTTTTTGCTTTCGCAAAAAATGGCTTACTTTCGCTAGCCATAAAATATAAAAACCTTGGACGTTGTCCAAACCTACTGTGGAAATTTTCCCCAGACCCCATATAAAAAAACACCCCCAACCCCCTCACTTTTTGAGGGGGCTCCCTCGCCGGTTGGCAGGTTCAAACGGGTGCCGTTTGAAACCATCAAGAGGGTTTAAGTGTTGTGCAATTTGTCAACTCCTTAATGCTCACTTCGTTCCGCTTACCGTTGACAAATACCCTATTTCTACACTCTATTTCAAGTATGCACATACAAATAATACAAACCATATCATTCCTATTATTTCTACTACATACATGATTTGATTTTCATTCATGATGGTTATGATTTTTACTACTTCGTGTATCCGATTTATCATCTGTATTTCCTTTTATTTTGTATGCAAATTTAATTTTTTTAAGAAGAATTTCCATATTGGCTCTGTTCCTGTTACAACTGAAACCTTTCCGATCATTCCTGTTTGTAGCTCTGCTACTTGTTTATTTTCAATCGTTGCTTCTAATTCATATACATACATCTTCGTACTTTTATCGAATATAGGCTGTTTTGCTATATATGTGATTGTTCCTTTTTGTTTGTCGGTACTCTTTAATTGAAATCTATATTGTACTTGATTCCCTTTTTTGATTCCATTCATTTCATCTGGCGATAGAAACAGTTTCACCTTTTTCTTGTTTTCCTTTGATACAATAGATAACATTTCTTGTCCTACATCTATTAACTCCCCTTGTTCTACCTGTTTTTCAAATTGAATAATGCCACCTTTCGGTGCTTTTATTTCTAATCTTTCTTTTTGTTTTTGTATGGCGATTAATTCGTTCTTTTGCATCATTGTTTCTTGTTCTACTGTTTGTATTCGTTGATTCACTGCTACAATTGCACTTTCTTTATATTGCTCTAATGCATGCTGCTTTTGTTGTTCTTTCCCTTTTTTCATGTTTTCTATTTTCTTTTGATCACTTTCTAATGTCTCTGTTCGTTGTTTGATTTGTTTCTCTACAATCGTTTTTTGAGACTCTAATGTCGCTCTTTTTTCTTGTTCTATTTGCTTTTGTTCTTCTCCTATATTTGATTGTTCTACTTGTTTTTGACTTGTGTCTATTTCTCTTTGTACATTTTCTTTTTGTGCTAATAATCCTTGTAAACGATCATCTTGTTCGTTTGATACCTTACTATCTGAAACTATTTGTATTTCATTCTCTTTTTCTACTTGTAGTGCTTGATACCCTTGGTCATAGGCTTTATATTCTTCTTTGATTTTCACATCTATCTGTTTACTAAAAGAAGGTTTATGTATCTGTATACTTTTCTTGAATTCTTCTAACATGTTTTTCTGTTCGTTTTTTTGTTGTATCACTTGTTCCAATTGTTGTTGTTTACTATCTAATTCTATATTTTTTAATTGGAGCAATGTATCTCCTTGTTTTACTTCTTCTCCATTTTTCACACAAATCGTTTCTACCGTTCCTCCTATAGGAAGACGGATTATATTTGCACTGTCACTTTCTTGTATGATGGCTGTTCCTTTGTTCACAATATCCATCGTTCCTACCCATGCCCATATGATACAACCTATTATCATACATCCTAAAAAACTTAATAATATCGCAATAAAACGAGGTGGTTTCTTTTCTAATAATTCTACGCTATCTGTTATTTGATCAAAAGAATATATTTTACTCATACTGACCACCTTGCATCGCATACTTTTCCTGTTCTATATATTCTATATGAACTGTTTGATTCTTCCATAAACGATAATATTCATTCTTAAGAACTAACAATTCTTCATGAGAACCTTGTTCTATGATTTTTCCTTTTTCCATTACAAAAATTTGATGTGCATGTTGAATCGTACTTAATCGATGCGCAATCATAATAATCGTTACTCCTTGTTTTCCTAATTCTTTCAACATATCTGTAATTTCTTTTTCTGTTGTAGAATCTAAATTACTCGTTGCTTCATCCATTATTAAAATATCCGGTTGTTTTAACAATGCACGAGCGATTGCTAATCGTTGTCTTTGTCCTCCGGACAAATTCGATGCATTTTCCTCTAACATGGTTTCATATCTCAGTGGTAATTCACTTATCATATCGTGAATAGCTGCTTGCTTACATACTTGTATCATTTCTTCTAATGTTACCGTACGTGTTAATCCGAAACATAAATTTTCATAGATAGATGCACTAAAGAAAAAAGATTCTTGTGATACATAGGCAATTCGTTCTCTTAATGCTGTTCGATTCATTTCTTGGATATGATAATCATCATAATACATATCACCTTGTTGCGATTCATAGTATCCCATTAATAACTTTGAAATCGTTGTTTTTCCAGAACCACTTTCTCCTACAAAAGCAACTTGGCTTCCTGATTGGATTTTAAAACTTATATCTTCTAATACATTTTTTCTTGTTCCATAACGAAATGTTACGTTGGAACATTGTATTTGGCCAGAAAGTTTCTGGGGAGATACTTTCTTTTCTTCCTTCTCATTTTTTTCTACTTCTAAGTCAAAAATTTCATTCAATCGTTCCCCAGCTACTAAAGCAGACTGCATCGTTGGTTGGATTCCAATTATATTTTCAATTGGATTTAAAAAATATGCTAATAATGCATTATATGTAATCAATTCTCCTATTGTCATATTCCCTTTTAACACTTGGATTGCACCGACCCAAAGAATAACCGTTCCCCCAATAAGTTCCAATCCCATCTTCATAGAACCTTGCAAATTCGATAACATTCCTCGTTTAAATACATGATGTAACAAGTTTACAAAACGATTCTCTGTTTGAAAAAATACTTCTTTTTCTGCATTATACGATTTGATTGTTCCAATTCCATTTAAAGATTCTACTAAATAAGCATTTAATTTCGCATTACTTTCCATCTCTTTTCGATTAATAGATTGATACGGTTTATGAAATACAATAATAATCCCCATATAAAAAGGTATTAAGACTAATGTTACACCAAATAAAATAGGACTATGTATGTATAATAAAATCGCTCCTACCATAACCATCACTGTATCGATCATTAAGGTTACTGTAATCGTTGATAACGCCTCACGAATTTTACTGGCATCCATAAATCGAGAAATAATTTCTCCCACTTTTCTTGTTTCAAAAAAGTTCATTGGTAAACCAACCACATGACGATAATATCCCAGCATTAATTGAATATCGATTCGTCTACTCATATATAAAATCAGATGTGTCCGAAAATAGGAAAGAAGAACTTTAAAGATATATAAAACAATAATCCCAATGGATACCATATGAAGTGTTTGTAATAATTGGTTTGTCACAATATCATCGATTAAAAATTTAAAATAAAATGCTCCTAATAACCCAAACAAATTAAAGAAGATAGACGCAATAAACAAAGGTATTATGATATTTGTTTGTTGTTTTACTAATCCTACAAAACGAGAAAATGTCCCTTGCGACTCATTTCCTTTTTGGAATTTTGATGTTGGCGTCAGTAAAACAAGGATTCCCGTCCACATTTTACAAAACTCTTCTAACGCATACACCATATGTCCTTTCCCTGGATCAACGATATATATTTTATTCTTTTTTACTTTATGAATGACAACATAATGTAATAGTCCATCTTCTATTACTACATGCGCAATCGCGGGTAAAGAGATTTCATGTAAAGCATTTTTATTCGTTGCTTTTACTCCTTTTACATCAAATCCTAACTTTTCACCTGATTCTATTAAACCTTGTACGTTTGTCCCTTGTAAATCTGTACCCGCTACCTCTCTAATCTTTGAAATGGATGTTTTCCATCCATAGTAACGAGAAATCATGGTAAGACACGCCGGACCACAATCTTTTAAATCTTGTTGCTTGATACACTTTATTTTTTTCAAACTAGTTCCTACTTTCTATTCAACAAAAAATTTTCCTGAAAAAACAAATTTTCTCAAAAAAGGTTGGACATCTTACCTATTGTCAGTATAATAAAAATGAATCAATAATTCAAAATATTAAGGAGATAAAATTATGAAAACTGAAAAATTAAACTTTGAAACATTAACTCAAAAAGAACTTCTAGAAATCTCAGCAGGTGGAAGCTGCCTTAATAAAATTGGAGCAGGCGTTGTTAAAGGTATTTTCGCAGGTGGTGCTGCTGGTGCTGCTGCAACAATGGGATTAGGTACAGCAGGCGGCGCATTTGTTGGAGCTCATATCGGAGCTGCTGCTGGCGCAATTACTTGTCTTGGAGAATAAAAAATAAAAGGACTGATATAAATGAAAGAAATTAATAATACACTTACACAACTATCAGAAGAAGAATTAGAAAACATTAATGGCGGAGGCTGCACTTGGAAAAAAGCTGCTGCTGAAGCTGCTGGTGGAATTATCATTGGTTCTATGGGAGGCCCATGGGGTGCTCTAGGTGGCGGAGTAACAGGCGCTGCATTATGCTATTTAAATGATTAAGTAATATAAGTAAATCCCCCTAATTATTTTTAATTAGGGGGATTTACTTATATTACTTAAAATAAAATTTAATATAATTCGACCAATAAAAATAATGTTCGATAACAATCATTTGACATTTATGTAGAATGATATGTAATATATAAATAACACAAGGGCATATATACATTCCATTGGAGGAATCTTATATTGAATATGAAAATGAAATTAACGCGTATTGAAAAAGGTTTAACACAAAAACAACTTGCTGACTTAGTCAATATAAGTAGACAAACCATTGGATTAATTGAAAAAGAAGAATATAATCCATCTTTAAAACTCTGTATATCTATCTGTATAGCCTTAGATAAAACATTAAACGATTTATTTTGGGAAGGAGAAATTAAATGAAAACAATTATAGAAAAAATCATTTTAGGTCAAAAATCAAATGATGAGTATCAAGAAAAAGCATATACAAAATATATAGCAGAAGCAGGTATTTTAGTTATGTTAATAAATTTTTTATACTTAACTATAAAAACTATATATTTGAAAGAAATTTCCACTGATATTATTGTTTGCTTAACACTATTTATAATTTTTTGTGGATATATAACTATTAGAATTTCTAACAGTAACATTGACTTCATTAATATTACTTCAATGACAAACTTAGAGAAAAACAAAAAGAAACTTTTAAAAAATACAATTTTACAAAGTATAATCTTTTTTATTGTTTTTAGTGGATCGGGTTATCTCATAAATAGTCCATTTTCATGGACTTCAAATATAATTACTAGTATATTTTTCGGTATAGCAATCTACTTGATAAATAAAACAAATGCCAAAAAATCTTTAAAAATGAATAATGAATTAAATGATTAATCTATTTATTCATATGAATAAAAAGGAGGAATATTTATCATCAATAGTAAATCACCATTAAGAAAAAAATTCCTATTCCTCTTTATATTTATCTTCCCAACAGTTTTATTTAAATTCTTTGAGGATAGGGATTTAATAAATGCTTTAAAAAATTTAATTGTATTTTCATTAATAAGCTTTATTATAATTTTTATTGTTGATACAATATCAAATTTAGTAAACAAATATGATAAACAAAAAAATGAGTGAATTAAAAGCAGTATTTACATCTTAATGAAAAATATAGACTAAGTGAATTACCCCCGCCACTTAACGTCCTAACGGACTGTTTGAAGTGGGGAAGTAATTCACTCTATCTGTATATTCTATACATCCCTAGTAGACATAATGTCCTATTATCGGTAGCAAATCCCACGGCTTCCCCTTACTCCTGTAAGGGGTTTCCTTCTTTCGTCATGTTTTTCTTTATGCAAGTTTTTATACATTCCTTATCCCATGCAGTATTTGGCTTCCCTATGACTCGTCACATTCTTCTCTTTTTTGCATACAATCCTGCATACACCTATCTATTTTTTATTCCTTACTTTTTTCAATCTATTTGACATATTTCATAGCAAGGGAATGCTTGTATGCTGATTTATTCTGCATTCCCTTATTGTATGTATGTTATATATCTATTCTTCTTTTTCCAACATTATGACCTCCAAAATTGCCACCACTTTTTGACTTGGGTAGCTACCAATAACTCTTTTGTTTTTTGTACCTTCCTTATTTGTTGTAAAAAAATTTGATCTCGTTCTTCGAATCTATGTAACATATTTTTTTGAAAATCATTTTGTTGTTTAAGTTGTCTTTTCAATTCCTCTAATTGTTCGCTTTGGTTTTTATTAATCTGTTCAAGTTGCCCAAGTCGTTCACGTAATTCATTCATAGTGTCCAAGATATTTATAGATAAAGGTTCTGCGCTATTATTATCTGAAGGAATAGTAATAATTAGAGGTACTCCGCTTACTTGTAATTTTTTATTCACCTCCTCTTCATTCATGTTATCGTTATACCACTTTTTTATTTGTTTTATGATTTTTACAGAGTCAACATGAATAAAATATTTACTACGATTCCCTTGTTTTACTGTAAGAAATTGTTCATGCCTTCTTATATAACGCTTCAATGTATTTTCAGATACAGCAATCTTCTTAGCTAAATCAATTACACTTATCCATTCCTGATTATTGTCCATTAAAAACACCTCTAATTTATTCAACTATCCATCTATCTTCCATCTATCCATATTAAAAAATTCTATATATATCAAGCAATTACCTGTAAACTGTCCATCCTATTCATACAATCTGTCCATTCTGTTCATATAAAAATCCAGATATATTTCATATGTTTTTCCTTTGTTTTTGGGTGAGAGAGCTGGCTGGGGGGGTTGGGGGCTAGCCCCCAGGAACTTGCCGTCACTTACAGTTGTGTAAACATAAAATGATGGTCGATAGA
>NZ_JBBOTF010000007.1:0-57592 GCF_038005425.1 Bacillus sp. FSL K6-0268 | reverse complement strand
CTTCCCCCTCTTTTGGTTTTCCGCCCATCAGTTCCCATTCCACCTCTGTTGGTTCAATCAGAAGGTGGACACGTTTATCCGCATAGATAAAAATTCCTTCTCCTTTATTTTTCTTACGAGGTTTTAAAATTTTTCGTTCACTGTCTGAAAATTTGATCTGCGCCTGCGTCATCAAATCGTGAATGGATTTTTCTGCAAGTGGTAAGAACATTTTCATTAAACTATTTTCAATAACCGCTCCCCCGTAATTCTTTTTCCCATCACTCGCTCGGAGTAATTCTTCTACCTGTTGTGTTGCACCCCATACGCTTCCATCATACTTTCGAATCCGCTTCCAAATCTGATAAATGAATTCCATACTTTGCGGATTAGACGGGTCTGCGAATACGTGTAATTCATCTAAAAACAATGTCTTTCTCCCTGCTGTTCTCGTAATCTCATCCCATAGAAACGAAGTCGCATTGAACATCGCACAAGATTGTAAAGCTGAACCGACTCCTAGTCTGGAAATATCAAACGAAATGAGTTGATTACGTAAATCTACATTGGTAGGTCCATTAAAAATACGATTATTTGCACCTGAAACGTATTGTTTCAGTACATAGGAGAACAACTTTAATGTGTCGTCTCCTTCCTCGATTTTTTTCATCAATAGCGCATATAAATCTGCTAAAACAGGAAAATCCTTCGATTTCTTTTGCTCAAAGTCTGTATCAAATGTCATGCGAAAAGGCTCTGATTCGTATAATTCCACCAAGTAAGCATCTAATACCGCTAATTCATCAATCGTCATAGACGGACGCATAATCTTGAAAAAAATCTTCACTCTTTCTAAATGCTCCAGTAATGGATTTCCTTTCTTTTTTGTATCTCGCTCATAAAACACGTGTAACGGGTTGACACGCGTATCTGTGGTATTGGACAATTCAATCACTTGCCCGCCGAGTTTCTGAACAAATTCGCTATCTTCTCCTTCTGGGTCCATGTTAAAAATTCGAATCCCTTCCATAAAGTCGCGCATCAGTAACATTTGCTTCAATTTGGTTTTTCCGTACCCCGATTGCCCTAAAATAATGCCATTTCGATTCTGTAATTCCCATTTATTCACCACAATGAGCGATTTTGTTTTGATATTTCTTCCCATCGCAATCCCACGTTTGGTAAACAATTCGGTTTCATCAAAAGGAAAGAAAGTAGAGAATGCTTTTGTATCCATATTTCTTCTCGTATATTCTCCTACCTTATTTTCCAGAATGGGCAAACAGGATTCAAAAGCATCTTGCATACGTGCACTCGGCACATAGGCAAAGAGATTACGAGCTGAAAACGCATTGTTTACCTTATCCGTTAATTTCTTTAGCTGTTCGAGACTCTCGGCATGAAGCCGAATCAGGAAATGCACGAGTAACATGCCACCTGTATCATTTGCCACTAAATCCTCCAGCATATTATTGGCGCTCTCTAATTCCTGTTCCGCTCGTTTTCTCATTTCAGGATTTAATTTTCCCGACAGCAACCTTGCTTCTAACTCTTCAATCGAATTACTAAAGTTCTTAATCATATCAGCAGAAGAAGTTGGTTCTACATGATAGGTAAAGGAGATATTTCCTTCTAACCGATACAATTTGGATAAAAACCCCATGTAGCTACTTGATGGATAATCCGTCATACAAAGGATACGTTCATATCCCTCTCCCACCCGGATATAATCTATTTCTTCCTCAAATATAGCTGGTGCAATCTGATCCGCTACAGAAAAACGTTGAAAGGTTGGTTCTTCTTTTTTCTCTTTTCTCTTGAATCGTAACATCCGCTATTCCCCTCCTTTTATGTTTGGTCTACTTTTGGCATGTTTCACTGTAATATAGGGCGAGGACACTTCTTTAAAACGATTAATACGTGCTTGATAGTTGTTAAAATGCACCTGAAGAATTTGAACAATCTCATGAGCATTTAAGATATGGCATTCCAGACCATCTTCTGAAAGTTCCGTCAAATTCTCTCGCAACATCTCCGCTCTTTCTAAGAGCGTTTCCAGCCCGTTTTGAACGCTCTCTTCGCTGCCCTGTACTTTCTCCCTTAAAAGAAGGTAGTGCGCCTTTTTCAGCGTATTCTGAGCGTGTGAGGAGTTCTCTAAATAAGAAACATAGCCACTTCTTAATAATTGACGCATGGCATTCGATTCTTCTTCTATCTTTTGCTTCTGATCTTCCACATAATCCGATAAATCAACAGGTTCTGCCAGTACTTCAATTTGAAATTCACATGGAATCCCTGATACAATCGCACCAAATTCCTCCATCAACTCTAGTTTGTCTTCCTCACCCATTAACTCCAAGTTCATCGTCCCCACCCGAATGCCCACAATCAAGGTTTGCTTTTTCGTCAGAATCGCTTGATGATACAACGTTTGAATCGGAATTAAATCCTGCGTTCGTTTTGCTTGTTGTTTCTGTTTTCGATTTTCTTGCCATTTTTGGAAACCCATTTTCTCACCTACCTACTCTTTTTTATATAACAAGATCGTTTGTTTCTTTCTTTTTCGCTGATGAAAACGAAATACATCTAGCAAGTACGCACCTGCTTTCACGTTACATCCTTGAATCGCTGGTAGCACAAGTAACCCCGTAAATAGAACGAACAAAACTAAACCTAATCCAAGTTGCACAAAAATATGAATCGGTAACAAATACAATGTTCCGCCAACAAGTGGAAGGAAGAGAAGATAGTAACCTATCTCCTTCCACCCTATACCCGTATTCGGAATTAACTCAAACTTCGCCTCAATATTTTTTGGAATATGAATGTGTTTTGGACTCATCTTTCTTTACCTCAACTTTCCAACTACAAAATTCACAATTAATGTTCCCATAAAAATAACGCCTGTCACCATCACAATGGATAACATATCGCCTTTGCATTCTGCTTTCTCCGATGGGTTATTTGCCAGCTTCATTTTGATTCCTTTCCATCCAAACATACAAGCTCCAACGGATGGGGCAACGAATAGAATAATAGTCGAAACAGCATCTACAATACTTTTAATCTTTTGTTTAATCTGGTCTTCTTCACCAGCGGCAAAAGCAGTATGTGGAGTAAATATAATGACACATATCATCGTAAACATTGCATACTGCCAAATGATTTTATTTTGAAACAAGTTTTTTACTTTTTGTTTCATGACAACCACTCCCTCTCTTCTCTCCTCATTTTACGTCTAGCTCTCTCCAATTCGACTTTGGGTCAATGATAAACACCTGCCCTTTCTTACTTTGCTCAGCTGTATAGAGCATACGTGCGTAAGTATAATCCCCCATTCCCACTACACTTGCCCTCCTTGTTCAATTGGCGCCTGCTTGGATGTGTCTTCTGTAGATGATGGTTTCTCGGGTTCGTTTGGTGGTTCAACAGGTGGGTCTTGCTTTTGTTCTTCTACTACTTTGACTACCACTTTCGTAACAGAAAGATTTCCTGCTTGATCGGCTGCCATCACTTCTACTGAAATATCTCCTGCTTTGCTCGTATCATACGCTCCAATCGTTACTGTAGGGTTTGCATCCTGATTATCTTGTACGGTAACCAACTCTTGTGGTAATAATTTTGCTCCGACTTTTACGGTGACATTCTCTTTTGGTGTCATCACAGGCGCTTCCGTGTCTTTATTCTCATTTACATCTATTACTTTCACCGTAACCATGACACTTGCCTGATTTCCAGAGCGATCTACCGCAATAACTTCTACCTGTATCTCTCCTGCTTTGCTTGTATCGTACTTGCCGACAGAAACAATTGGATTCGCATCCTTGTTATCACTTACAGTAACTAAATCTTGTGCGGAAAGAATATGACCAACTGTCACTGTAATGTTCTCTTTCACTTTGATCACAGGCGCTTCCCTATCCTTATCTGCTTCGGGGTCGATAACGGTTACTGTTACCCTGATACTAGAACGGTTACCTGCTTTATCAATGGCAACCACTTCTACCTGCATTTCCCCCGTTTGACTTGTGTCATAGTTTCCGTTAATCGACAATAACGGACTCTGATCCATGTTGTCGGTTACGGTAACCAAATGATAAGGATTTAGATTCTGTCCTTTTTGTACCGTTAGATTCTCTTTTACTGTCATTTTTGGTGCTTCGCTATCTACGATTGGTTTCGGCTTTTCTGGCTCTATAGGCGGGTCTACGGGAGGTTTAGGCTTATCTCCCCCATTTCCACCTGTAGGTGTTATGATAACGGGCGGTTTGGGTTTATCCCCTCCTCCATCATCTGTTGGTGGCATAATGACTGGTGGCGTAGGCTTATCAGGTTCTGTTGGCAGTTCTACCTTCACCTTCGGCTTTTCTATATTGGTTGGTGACGTAGGTTTTTCAAGTGAAATGGATTCTTTTGCATTTGATGTATTTCCTAATGGTGTCAAGATAACTGGCGGTGATGGTTCTATTTTTGGTGGTTCGATTGCAGGCGTTGGTAACTTTTCTGGCTCTATTTTCGATTTTTGATTCGTTTGAAGAATCGTTGTTAATTGCTTCGTTTCATCTTCTGTTAAATATTTTTTTGCTATAGTGGTAGATATAGGTGAAGATTCTTTTTTAGAAGATACCTGCATGACATTTTCATCAGTAGGATGCGATTCTTTTTCTCCCTCCTTCTCTTTCCCTGACTTCTCCTTTTCCTTCTCAGGCTTCTTCTCTTTTTTTACTTCTTCTGTTTTCTTTTTGCCTTTTTCTTTAGATGACGCTTCTTCTTTTCCAAAACACCCAGTAAGAGAAGACAGCGCAAGCACTGTCCCACTTACAATCGTAACTTTCTTCAGAAATGCTTGTTTCTTACTCATTTTGACCCCTCCGTTTGTATAGTTCTCTAGTCATCTAGTGATTGCAATCTACCTGCTTCATTGGTACTTTTCGAGGAAGATAATACGTATCGAGTACAATCACTTCATTTTGTAGTAAAAAAAGTTCCATTTGATCATATCCACTCATTCGACTAAAATATTTTGCATCATCCATACTATTTGTGCCAAAAAATAGCGTTTGATTGCAATCCCCAGCAATTTGATTGGCAACCTGTTTTCCGTAAATCTGTTGAAGAACAGCGTGTGACTGAATAATCATGGAAACATAAATTCCTTTAGCTTTCACAACTTGTAGAACATGCAAGAGATTAGGAATGGGATACAACTCATATTCTTCTAAATAAAGGTGTACATCTCTTTCTAATGTTTTTTCTTGTAGTAGGTCAAAAACCTTTTGAAGACGCTCTCCCCGCTCTTGATACGTACTATCAAATAGATTAGCAGAAATATATAACACAAACTTTTGTTGTGTAGCGTTCACTATAATGCCTTGTAAGCGTTCTTCAAATTGCGGATGAAGGAGATCCAATTGTACGATTTCATATCCCTGCTCAGCCTTTGTTTGATTGGTAGCATAATAGATTTCCTTTTTCCTACTCTCTACAACGATGATGTTCTTTTCTTCTTTCTTTACATTTGGAATGGTATACCATCGTGTTTTTCCTGCGCCAGTAGGACCAACGACGTACACATTCGAATGATTTTCTTTTTCAAACTTGATTTCAGTAGCCCCGATTAACATTTCTTTCACCTATCTTTCTGATTTTCATTATAGAAACCATATCAGTAATATAGCTATCCATGTTGGAATGGCTAGTAAACATGCATTCTTACACCCTCTAAAAAAATGGAACGTTTCTTCCGCCTCATAAGAATCTTTCTGAAGCCTTTCTTGGGACAGATATTCCTTTTCCTGTACCAACCCAATATTTTCCCTTTCAAAAATATAGCTTTGACCCATTCCTTCTCCAGACTTTCGAACCACCAAGGAGTGTTTCTGCAATGGCTGACTCATATCCCTTCTCCCCTTCCTAGCCTTTTTGGATATTGCTGATAGATATCATGTTTTCGAAGAATAGAAACTAACTGTTCAATAATCCCTGTCCTTGTCATACGTTCTGAAGGATCAATTTTCTTAAAAATATGATACGATGGGTGATTTTCTCCAATTGACGTCATTAACTCTGCTACATATTCCTCTTGTTCGGTTGCTTTCTGTAGCAAGTCTAATGTCTGGTCTACATCAACATACAGAAGTTCTCCGCTCTTTTTTTGAAAATACATCATACAGCCTGCTAATAATTCTATGGCTGATTCTACCCAAAACCCTTCTCGTTCCGCTGGTTTGACAAATGTTCTCGCAATTGCCATTGCCTGCATATATTCATCCAAGTGGAGGGTATACATCTTTCCTTTCCCAACTGTACCGCCTACAAATCGCTTCTGGTTTTGGTTATACATGCTTACACCACGCATTTTTCTCCCTACCTTCCCTTTTAGATTATTCTCTCAACTGACACCCTTTATACGATTCCGTTTCCCACCAACCCTTTGTCGTTGAAAATCATTCATTTACTTGTGTCAAATAGTTACTTTCTCGGTAAAATACGCACAACTTTGTGCTGATTCATTATCCCGATTGTCAAACAATTCCCGGTAACCCCTCATCAAGCCCATCCATTCTTCTTTTGACATTTCCTGTGCTTCAGAATAACCGATTCCTACAGCTTTGGCATACGAATCAATTGTCCATTCTATCGTGTAACCACTGCCTTCTAGTAAACGCTGATTTCGTTCAAAAGATAGAATCGTTTCTTTGTCAAACAAACATCTTACTAACTCTGTTAGATAACAAGATGACCCGTTTTTCAAGAGAAGACGTTGATCTGTCAATTCCTTCTCCTCAAACAATCGCTCCTGTCCGTTTTCATCAAATACTTGAAACAACACATCGACACTCATGGAGCTCACGTCTTCTCCTTTATATACAATCGGTTCATTCGGTATAAATACATAGTCATAACCTAGTCGATATTTCACCACTGTACTTCACCCTTTCCTACAATTGATATCCTACTCATTCGCCTTTTTATTTGTACGATAGGCACGAATTGCGACAAATCCACCTAATAACATTACAACTCCACCAATCCACATCCAATACGGATTCTCTGCTTTTCCACCTGTCGTTGGAAGCTTATGTTCTACTTTCTTTGGTGCTGGTTCTACTGCTTTCACAATTGGCTTTTCTTTTACAGGCTGTTCTACTACTTTTGATTGTTCAAGCTGTGGTTGTACGGACTTCTCAGGTTGTTTACTTGGTTGCTCTGATTTCGGTTGTTCCGGCTTACTTTTGAACTTCACTGTTTGCCCTTTATCCTGAATGTCAGCGTGCGTTGCAACTAACACATCATTTTGATATACGTCTTCAAATACCACTACTTCTTTCCCCTCAAGTGCAGAAGCATTGAATGTGAAATCTAACGTAACAGAACCATCTTTTTCTTTCGCAGTAAATGTCGTTTCTGATGTAACTTCCTTCCCATCTACTTGTAATGGTTTGTTTGTTGCTTTATCCATGAGCTTTCCTTTCACTACATATTCTTTCCCTGCGATAAGGTCTTTGTACTCGACTTTATCTTGAATTGTTACCGAATCTGTAGCGTCTAACTCTTTTGATCCATCCGCTTTGTTTAGAGCTGTTGTTTTCACTTCAGGCTTCACAAACTTGACTGTTTGCCCTTTGTCGTTGATATCCGCATGTGAGGTAACCATTTTTCCGTCTTTGAATAACTTCTCAAATACCACAACTTCTTTTCCTTCTAAACCAGTTGCATTACATGTGAAGTCTAACGTAATCGTACCGTTTGCTTCTTTTGGTGTAAACTTCGCTTCCGCTGTTACTTCTTTCCCATCTACAACGAGTGGTTTCCCAGTTGACTTATCCATTACTTTACCTGTAAGCGTGTATTCTTTCCCTACTAATAGGTCATTGTAGTCCACTTTATCTTGGATTGTAACAGATTTAGACGTGTGCATTGCTTTTGCCCCATCCGTTTTATCCGTAGCGGTTGTTTGAATCGATGGAATCTTTTCATCTGCGACAATATGTTTCACGATTTCCCCATTTTGCTTGATTTCAAAAGAGAAGGTTTCTTCGTTCAACATGAACCCTTCGGGCGCTACAACCTCACGGTACGTATATGTACCGAACGGGATTTTACTAAACTTCGCAATTCCCTCTGCATTTGTCTTGCCTTGTGCTACGATGTCACCTTTTTCATTCCGAATCTCAAATTCTGCATTGGGAAGGTTGTGATTCCCATCAGCCACATCTACCTTTGTGATTTCTAGCTCGCCATAGATCGGCGCATTCTTTGCTTCTAATTCGATTGTCTTTCCGTGTTCTGCGATTTGGAATGGGATTGGTTCTTGCGATAACACATATCCTTCTTTCGCTTTCGATTCTACAAATGTGTAAGAACCAAATGGAATGTTCTCTACTTTGATTCGACCATTTTCATCTGTTGTATGCTCGCTGATGACTTTCCCTGCACTATTTTTCAATTGGAATGTAACACCTGCAACTTTCTTTTCTGGATGTTCCGCATCTACTTTCAGCAATTGTACGTTCCCTTTAATTTGTTTATTTTCAGCTGTCCACGTTACAATCTCACCCGTTTTGACTTCTAACGTTTGCGGGGTATCATTTAAGATATAACCAACAGGGCTTTGTATTTCTTTTACTACGTAAGAACCCATTTCAATGTTATCTATCGTAGCCATACCCTCTGCATTTGTTGTGATCGTTCCCATACTCTTCTGGTTGCTAGCTAACACTTCAAATACTGCTCCTGCCAGTGGTTTCTTGTTTTCATCCACTTTAAGGATTTTCAAACCGCCTACCGCTTTCCAAAAGACTTGTAAATCCTGACTGACTTTCTCTTGACTACGTTCTAATAGAACCGTTGCATCCTGAATCACACTTGTACCTTTATACATCACCGCATGTTGATTTGTCAGGTTGGCAGTTACTCGTAATGACAATTCCGCACTTTTAGAGGATTTCGGCACTTGTACACGGAATTTTTCACCTAGTTGGAATGTTTCTTTTGCTTCTCCCTGTTCTGTGACAACTCGTGTTCCAGCTGGTGCTTCTTGCAATTGAATCTTGTACTCACCTTTTTTTGCATTCGTTTCTACAGCATATGTTGTGGTTTCAAAATACTCACCATGTAACGTAGCTTCTTGCTTATCTGTTGGTTGTACATTCATATAAACATCTTGTGTGTCTCCTGTATGATCCGCCGCATACGTAATGGCTTTCGTTGCTTGCTCCACAGCTGCATCTTTAAATTGCAACTCACCTGTATTGATTTGTCCAAGTGCATGCCAAATGCTCAGCTGCGTTGCATAATGAGCCTGTTGCCATGTAGAAACTCCTAGTTGTTCAGGCGTTTTTTGCGGATATCCATTTAACAGTACACGGTAGACAACATCATCCGTTCGCCCTACCTCTGGTAAGTCTGTACCATTTGGAGACTTAAGCCCATATACTAAGCAATACGCAATTTGACCACTAGCGTTTTTCAAAAGCTCTGTACGGACATTTTTTCCGTATTGTGGACTGTAAGCCCACTTCATCTCGTAATTTTCACGATGAATTACCTCCGCACTCGCAGATTTCATCGGAATCAGTACACTGATGAAGAACATACATAAGCTCATCACCAAGGCCAAGGATTTGGAATACACGAATCTTTTCGTCATTGTTAGTAGCTCCTTTTTGAGTATGAAATTTTTAAAGGTCTAAATAGATTTAATATTTAAAAAATTCAGTCTAAGTTGAACAAAAAAATATACTTCATGAACATAGTTTCTACTTGCAGTTAAAAATGATTGAAATCTTTCCTATTTCCTATACAATGTACATTGAATGTATATTGTATGGGTATACTTATCAAGTTAATCAGAATTACGTAACTTTGGTTCGATAATATGTTGGACTAAATAGTTCGCTTACAGGTAGATTAAAATACTCTGCAATTATAATAGCTCGAGATGCAATTGTACTTTTTTTGCCTACTTCGATTTCATGAAAAACACCGCATGGAATATTTAAGTCTTTTGAACATTGGTTCATCGTAATTCCTTTACTTTCGCGAACTAACCTTAAATTCGTTACAATATTTTGATGAACATTCATACTTAACACCTCCCTTGGTTTTTATCTTATATCATCTTTAAGCTAAAAACAAGTAAAAATCACATTTTTTTATGTATTTTTTACAGATTTATTTCTTGTTATTTATTTTCGCTTCACTATCGATTTTATATTTTTTAATTATCAATGAAAGGAATTGGTATTTGTGGGAGTTTTCGGAACTAGATTAAGACAATTACGCCTAGAGCGCAGATGGAAAATGAAGGATTTTTCAGAAAAAGTTAGTGAATTAAGTGATTCCACTTTTACTGTGAACTCGTTATCAAATTGGGAACTAAAAGGCACTGAGCCACCATATGACATTCTAGCTGTAATTTCAAAAGTTTTAGATGTCAGCACAGACTATTTAATAGGAGCAAGCGACAACCCGTTAAATATTTCTATTTCAGATGAACAACAAGAAAGATGCAATCAACTTTATGAACAACTTTCAAATTTACCAACTATAAAACAAGACAAATTAAAATTTGAACTTGATGCATATTTAAATTTTTTTAACTATAAAGAAAAACAACTGCATATGGATTTTGAAACTTTTGCTAATTACCTTCAAAACGAAATAAAAAACTCTTAATAATTTCATTTAGATAAAAGCCGAAAACCCACTTCTAAAAAAGTGGGTTTTCGGTGTTCTTCGATCGCTTTCAAGAAAGCGGCCTGATAATCCAAGAATAAAATAAATTAAGTCTTGATAAAAATAACCAATCGATTAATTTCCCTTGCAACTTTCTATATGTAGAACCCCTTTTCACTCAAGACTCCTAAATTATCTCTGTAGATTTAACGTTTTTTCAAGTCGAATTTACTCGTTTATATATTGAAATTCTATCAAATTAGTTATAAGATTAAAGTATGTAAATTCAGATAAAGTTTTTCACAGAATTACTTTGGTCAAATTAACACGTAATTTAATATTATTTAAGTCATGTTACAAGATAAAAAAACTAATATGTCATCATAAATGCTTTTAAATAAAAAAAACCCTACCTCAACTCCATTTTAATTGTCTTATCAGTTTGGCGGCTGAAACAATTAAAATGACCCAAAAAGTAGGGGGTTTTCTTAAGTATATTTAACACAATACAATTATACCATATGTTAAATATCTTGTGAATCAAAACCTCCTATTTTCCATCCTTTGTTGAGTTAGGAAAAATAGGAGGTTTTTTTGTGTTCATTCGAAATTTTTTACTCAGCTCAGCTTTAAAAGATTTAAATCCACATATTCAACATTTATCCCCAAAAGAGGGTACAATTAATCGTCATGTAAAACATGTCATTTCTTATATAGATCATATTTTATTAGATTGCGAAGCAAAGAATACATATGATTACCTAGATTCTCCTCAAAAATATCGTGCTTTAGAAACAATCCTATCATTTTTAGTACAGAATGGTTATTCTCAAGTATCTCAGAAAAAATTAAGTCGAAAATCTAAAGTATCTCTTCCACTTATTAATGAAATAATATGTTTTTTAGAAGACCTTGGTGTTTGTCATCAAATTAAGACTAGACGCCACGGTAAGATTGCACCTTCTGTTTATATTCTCGCTTTACACAACAACTATTTAAAAATCTTAGAATATTTCAAGGAAAAATGGGCGTTAACTATTGATGTTTGTTCCACATTTACAGATTTTTTGTGTAAGAGTTTTAATAAGAAAAAAGACATACAATCTGAAGAAACGCAACTTTTATCTACTTCAACAGGATTAGATTTATTTAATCCTGTTGAAGTAGAACCTGAAGAAAAAGAAAATGAGGAACAAGAAACGAATTCTGACGAAGATAAAAAATTGGAAACTAGCTTACAAGAGATACTGGCGGCAAGATTACAAGAAATGAATGATTTTATGAGTGAAGATCAGAAGAAGCTTTATCTCTACATGTTAAGTAAAAATACAAATATTACTGAAAAAGATGCTTATACAATTGCATTGCGTATGCCACCAGACGTAGATTGGGAAGTAAGAAAGACTTTCGAGGAGTGTGTACGCTATTTTGAGCATACTCAATCAGATGTAAGTACTCCTGCCCATTTCATAGAAATGTATACAAATAAAATAAATGCTTATAGGGAACTGCGCAAGGAGAAATTAAAAGAACACATGGTTAATACGGAGTTTGATAAGCCATTTAAGAACCAAATTGATTTTAAGAAGTTACGAGAAATACTAGGTTTTAACTCTTAACTGCTATTTCTAACAACAAAATAAGAATCATATAGCCTTGTTGAAAAAATTACACCTCACAAGGCTTTTTGTCATGAAATTGTATTTTTAAATTTGAAAATCCTTTTAATCAATTATTAGTTTTTAAGTTTGAAAGGGTGTTTTTAGAATAAGTGAGCTAAATTCATACATAGAATGATAGCTACATTGAATAAGGAATTGAATAAGAAATTGAATAAGAAGAAATCTCTAACCCCTTGTGAGAGTAAGAGCCAATAGGATAAAATAAATCCTAATATAACTAATTTTTTTAATTATTTAAAACATGATTTAAATAATATAGATGGTGTTTCTTATAAAGATTTAACTATTTATATGTGTTTTTATAATAAAAAACACAGGAGGTAAAACTTACCCTCCTGTGTTTCCATGTTGATATTGCACTATTATATTTTCTGATTTTTGAAGAGTATTTACATTATCAATATTTAAAACACTTAATAATACTATAGCACTTAATACAGTGAATTTTACTATTTGCATGAAAGCACCTCCTTTTTATTAGTTTGTTTTGCATAATTGTAAGATAAACTATAACATTCGCAAGATTTAAAATATTCATTTTCCTGCTTATACTTATGTGCAAGTTGCTCAAAGTACCTTTGATTATACGCTGTTAAATTTTGCTTTTCAAAATATAATTTCCCTTTTAAAATTATTTCTTCAATTTCTATACCAGGTAAATCTAGTACAAAAGCTTGAAGAATATTAAAGTGATGTAAATATTCTTCATGATGTAAAGATTTGCAAATATGTACCCCTCTTTCAATACAATCAAGTGCATCCGCATTTTTTCCCAATTTGAAAAGTTCTTTTGCTTCAACAAATAAAACTTTATAATTATTTAATACTTTTTTGTTTACCTTAGAAAGATAATGTAAAGATTGTTCAGTTAGCTCTTGTTCTGAATACATAAAACCTAAATTTTGCTGAACCATTAATATCCAATTTTCTTCATTAAGTTTTTGAAACGTATGTAATGCCTCGTAATAAAAATCTGCTGCTAATTCATAATTTTTTAAATCTGTACACATTAATCCGAGTAAATTGTTACAAAAAGCAACATTTGTTTCAAAAGTATCGTTTTTAAGAAATACTTTCTTAGATACTAAGACCTCTTTTATTCCTAAAAGAGATTCAAAATTGTCATATAAAGAAATGGCTAACATATAATGGAATTCTGCATATTCTAATTCATCAGGAACATCATGTAATAATTCTTTTGCTTTATAGAAATAAGCTTTTCCCTCAATATAATTTCCCACAGCGTTAAAATAAATTGCTTTAAAAAATGTGTAGTAGTATCCTAAAATACCTGTAAGCGGTATATCGAAAGTATCAATAACATCAAAACTATCTTTTGAAATATTGAAATTATCTAGTAAGAAATTATATCGAAAGTGAATAAGGTGATAGTGAAGAGCCAAATCAGAGTTTTTTTGGAATTCATCAAAATGCAAGTCGATTTTTTCTTTTAAGATAATAGAACTGTTTAAGTCCCTTTTACGAATAGCTGCATACAAATCATTTAATTGCTGTGATAAAGATTCGATATTGTGTAATGAACTGTTCATTATATCCCCCTCTTATATTTCCACATTAAAAATCCCCTTTAATTATAACAAAATAAAAATATTTCTGAATAATAAAACTATATTTCTCAAGTTTATTATGACATAAACTTTCAATATATATAAATTTTTCTGTAATTGGAGTATAACAACCAATTCGTAATATATTTCATGCATATATGCATATCCAACATTTACATCATTTTGGATTTAAATGTAAAAACATATTTATTTGAAGGGAAGACTGTTAAGATTCGTCTACTATTGGCTGAATATGACTCTACAAGGATATAGCAAATTTCTTTAGGATTCCCTAAAAATCCCGAATAAAATACTAGCAACCATCCCCCAACCCCTTCCAAGCTTGGAAGGGACACGCTCGGCGCTAGCCAGGCAAACAGGTTTGGAAGACCTTCAAACCTATTTGCATAGGTCCAAGCGTTTGAGATAGACGAATCTGTCCATTCCTTATCCTCCCTCGCAAAGAACGCTCAGTCCGGTACCATGGACAGATACAATGTGTACACCACCACTGTTTGATCGTGGGGACCAATGATTTTAAAAAAAGGAAACTCTAAATATAGCTTAGAGTTTCCTTTTTATCTTTTTAATTAGTAAGGTAAAGGGCTGTATTCTGAATTATCCGTTCTAAAATCACAATACCGACAAAAATTTATCCAATTAGGGTGTTCGTCATACATTGGTAGTAAACTTACAAGTCTTGTTTATTGAAATGTAGGAGAAAAATATTTAAATTATATAAAAAGAATACATATTTTATATTTTATTTATATATCAATCCCTTCTGAGTTTTTGTGCACTCTATTTTATATATAATTAATACATTGAATGTATTAATTATATATAAAATATAAAGAAAAAATATATGTGAATTTCTTTCTGGTTAAAAAGGTATAATTTCATATAAATATTATATAAAAAATACATAAAATAAATGTGTATTACATTGAAAACTAAAGGTAGATAGTTTACAATATAATTAATACATGAAAAATATATAAAAAATACATGAAAAAGGTGGTTTTCGAATATGATGATGAGAACAGTCGCTGATATCGGAAATAGTGAATTGAAAATGGTGATTAATGGTGGAAAGGTAATCAAACTGCCAGATGTAAATAAGCGTGTATTTGGCCGCGTGAAAAATAAAGAAGGAAGTTTAAAACAAAGCGTAACTAACTTAATGAATGAGATTTGTGTTCATGTAACGAGTGATGCAATTGAACGTGATGGGAAATTCTATGTAGGATATCGTGCTGCACATTCAAACGGTAAGCCTGATGCCCTTGATATTGAATTAGGAGATAAATATAAACGAGATATACCAGTGGTTAATGTTCTATCTGTTATGGCAACTAAAGCGGTTCAAACGATGTATGAAGAAGTAGGAGAATTACCAAAAAGTATAGAGGTACCTGCATCACTAATATTAGCCATTCCAGCTTCTGAATATGAAGGGAAGAAAGCTCGTTTTCTAGAAAGCCGTTTTAAAGAAAATGTGCATATTGTGATTGTGTATGTGGGTGAAGAAAAAGTAACAGTACAAATCAAATTTGAAACTGTAAAAGTAACTCGCGAAGGTATTCCGGCTTTATATGCCATCTTTGAAGGAAATCAAGATATGTTCGATGACTTTAATAAGTTGTATAAAAAAGAAATAGATAGTAAAGAAGATGATAAAGAGGTTAAAAAGAGAAAAGCTAATCTAATGGTAGAAGAAGTAGTAAATGGTGAATATTTTAAAAACAAAAAAATTCTGCACGCTGATATTGGAGACGGTACCTCTGAATACATTTTTTCTAAGGGTTTAAACCCTGTTCCAGACGCTTGTTGGGGAGAAAAAAGAGGAATTGGTCATGCAATTGAGGGAGCAATTAAATTGTTGCAAGAAGAATACGAGGGTGGCGTAGATATCAATCGTCAACAATTCAGTGAATTAGTTACTGATCCTAATGATAAAAAGCATGATAAGGCTGTAGAATTCTTAGAAGAAACTCGTTATATACAAGCTCAAGGGATTTATGATGATATCGAAAAAGCATATGTTTATAAAACAGCTAGCCAAGCTGAAGTTCTCGCGGTTTACGGAGGAGGAAGCATTGCGCTAAGAGAAGATTTGTATAAAAAAGCATTTGAGTTTTGTGAAGTAAATGATATGCAATTACTGTGGATTTCACCAACTTATGCAACAGAAATGAATGTTAGAGGTATGGAGATTTTAAGTAAGAAATTGGCTTCTAAGGTGGCTAAGAAATGAGTAAACAGAAACAGAGAGAACAATATAATTGGAATTTTAAAAAAGAGACCAACCCAAAATTTTATGATTGGCTCAATGCACAAACGAATCTATCGGAATCGTTAATTACGTTAGTTTTACATTTTGTAGATCAGTACGGAATAGATGATGTAACAGATTATGAAGTATTGAAGAAAATGCAAAGAGATCTGTTTATGAAGGAAAAGTTTTATCAAGACATTTCAGCGTTGCTAGAAAACGCGAATATAAATAATGTTCATCAAAATAAGAATGTTCCAATTGCTGAAGTAAAGGAACAAAAAGTCGAGAAAGAAGAAAAGCATATTGAGAAAGTGGATATGAGCGAGAAAGTAAAAGCACAACAAGAATCAGAGTCAATTGAAGAGAAACAAAAAGCTAATGCTTATTTGGATGACGTTGATGAGAGTACAATATTTGGCGATTAGTTCAAGATGATAATTTTCGGGAATTGATAATTAATTTTTAGCATTTTGTACAATAGAAAGGGAGAGATGAAATGTATATAGAATTGGATTTCGTCATGCAATATTTAGATCATAAGAAGATGCCTTGTACGTTTGTGCTGCAAGGTGGGAAGTCGGTAAAGGGAATTATAGATGGGAGAGATACCTATACTATTTTTGTTCAAACAGAAGAAAAGACGCATTGTTTGTTTAAAGGTTCCATTATAGATATTATTCCAGCGGAGAAATTAGATTTGAAAGAAATTAAAGATATCACCTTTGAATGGAATCAAGAACAAATGAAGAAAAAACAAATGAGCCCCAAAAATTAATGTCAGTAAAAAATCCCTGTTCATAGAAACGAAATTCTAAGACAGGGATTTTTCTTGTTGTATGGCTTTTATTCTCATAATTGTTGTGAGGTATGCTAAATCTTCTAAATAGCAATATTCACAAATTTTTTTGTTGGAAAACTGAAGTGCGGATATTTTAATTTTGTGTATTTCTTCTTTATCCGAATGCTTGAACTCAGCGGCGGATTTTTTGATTTTACGTAACGTACTATAACTTAGGTGTTCAATTATATTATTGCATTTTATACAATGTTTCATTGAACATCACGTTTCAATAGGGAACTTTTTATTTGAATCAAGTGAAGTCCTTCTTTCACTAAAAATTTAAAAAATGAAGAGAGGATTTCATCATTTATTGTGATAAGACATCTCTCTAAATACAGTTTGAAATTTACCTTTTTCTTCATCCCATTTTCTCTTACTCATAATGTGATGTTAGACTAAAAAGTAGACACAGGTTATTATAATAAAAATGAACCGAACGAGGTGTTTACATGGGGAAAGTAAAACAATATGAAGAAGAATTTAAACGCCAAAGCGTAAAACATGTTTTCCAAACAGGTAAAGCTGTAGCTCAAGTTGCCCGAGAGTTAGGAATTTCAGTGAATACCCTTCACGGTTGGGTAAAGAAATATAAACAAGAGCCCAAGGTGATACAGCAACGAACGTTCCGTTCTGAGGACAAAAAAACAAATGAAATGGAGCGACGTATTCGAGATTTAGAGGAAGAAAATGCAATCTTAAAAAAGGCGATGCACTTCTTCGCGAAAGACCATCGGTAAAATTTCAATTTATCCATCGACACCGCTTCACATACCGAGTGGAGAAGATGTGCCAAGTTCTACATGTATCCCGAAGCGGATATTACAAATGGAAACATCACACCAAAAGCCCCAGGCAAATACAGAGAGAACAAATAACCAAAGAGATCCACCGCATTTTTCTAGAATCGCGTTGTTTATATGGAAGTCCGAAAGTAACGTCTGTCTTACGTCAAAAAGGAAAGCAAATCTCACAAAAAACAGTGGCCAGAATCATGAAAGAACAGGGATTACAATCAAGAACTGTAAAAAAATATAAAGCTACTACAAATTCCAAACATTCTTATCCGGTACAGGACAATGTGTTAAATCGTCAATTCAAGGTAAAAAAGCCAAATCAAGTTTGGGTAGCTGATATTACCTATGTATCGACGAAAGAAGGATGGTTGTATGTGGCAAGTCTGATGGACTTGTATTCTAGAAAAATTGTGGGCTGGCATGCTGATCGTACGATGACAAAAGAATTAGTATTGAAGGCTTTACAACAAGCTTATTTCCGTCAAAAACCGGAAGGTTCAGTCTTGCATCACTCTGATCGAGGAAGTCAATATGCTTCCCATGATTATCAAAAACAATTACAACAGTATGGAATGCAATGTAGTATGAGTAGAAAAGGGAACTGTTATGATAACGCTTGTATCGAATCCTTCCATGGTGTCTTGAAAAAAGAACTTATTTACCAGCAACAATACGCAACACGTGCCCAAGCACAGCAAGATATTTGGGAATACATTGAAATTTTCTATAATCGTAAAAGAATTCATTCAGCGAATGATTATTTATCCCCGACAGAAAAAGAACGTATGTACGACTTGGAGGCTACATAATTAAATTTATCTGTGTCTATTTTATTGACTTAATATCAATGAGATAACGAACGTAATGATTGTCGGATTTATTGTGAGCTGATATCATAATTACATCTTTTTTGCTATAACAAGATATATCGTGTATTCTCCACATCTTTTGCAAGTCAAATGAAGAATGTTTCAGATTTTCACAAGCTTGTTCTAGGTTACTTGCTTGGATGAATAAAAGTGTACTATCAAACATATTTAACGCAACGTACGTTGTAAGATGCATGGAAATAATAATCTCCTTTTGTATGAGTATAGTTACTTTAAAAGGCCTATAGAGCTACAGAAGAATGTTTGGAAACAGTATTGTTATTTTCATCTTCAGATGAAACATATTTTATTTGCTGTGCGCTAGAAAATAAATTCTCGATTTTTTCATTAACACGAATAGAAATTGATTCAAATAATACTTCTCGTTCTTCGATAGATAGATGCTCAATATTGAAATATTTTTCTGTTAGTTCACCAGTATCTTTACACAGCTTCTCTCTTTTTTTCTTTTCCTCAAGTTTCATTTTTCTTTTTAATTCTTGTTTTGCTTTCTTGAGTTGTTCTTCTTTTTCTAGAAGTGCTTTTAGTTTTTCTTCGGTTTTATTACTCATGTAATCTACCACCTTTTATAAATTACTTTGTTAATCTACTAAGTATTTTCTTTTTTATGAAAACGATTAGGTGTATTCGCTTTGATGTAATTAGAAAATATTTTAAATACTTCCTCTCGATCTTCAATTGTCATGTGATACATATCGAAGTATTTTTCGCATAATGCACCAGTTTCTATTAATCGTTTCGTTCGTTTTTTTCTATCATGCTGCTTATCTTGAAATTGCAATTCTCGTTTTGTGATTTTTAAGTATTCTAATTCTCGTTCAATCTTTTTTAGTTCCGTTTCATGTTTCATTTTTTATCACCTGAATTCCAGTAGATAGAAAAACTATGTACATCAATTATAATTTGTGTGGATAATAAAATCAATAAAAATAATTCAGAAAATTATAGAAAGAAAGAAGAAAAGATGGTAAAATACTCACTGTAAGGAACGTACAGTGCGCACTTACACAAACTTTCAGTTTGTACGTTTTACCAACCGAAATACATCGGTTGTTCCCTACGGGGTTTGTATAGTGGAAGTATCAAATTTGAGGAGGTGAACTAGGATATGGCGATCTATCATTTAAAGGTAAAAACAATTTCAAGAAAGAAACAACAAAATGTAGTAGCGAGTGCTGCGTATCGAAGTGGTGAATCATTGTATTGTGAACGAACAAAAGAAACAAAATACTACTCTCGTACCGTGCAACCTGAGACGCATATCCTAGCACCTTCTGAAGCACCATCATGGGTTTTTCTTCGTCAAGATTTATGGAATGAAGTAGAACGTTTTGAAAAAAGAGGAAACAGTCGCTTAGCAAGAGAAGTGGTTGTAGCAATCCCAAATGAATTGTCAGAATCGGAGCAACGAGAACTTGTTTTAACATTTGCACATGATACATTTGTACAACAAGGAATGATTGCTGATGTTGCCATTCACCGAGATGACAAAAATAATCCTCATGCCCACATTTTATTGACAACTCGTGAGATTTCTCAGGATGGATTTGTAAAAAAGAAAAATAGAGATTGGGATAAGAAAGAAAATCTACTTGCATGGAGAGAAGCATGGGCGAAGTATGCGAATCTGTCTTTAGAAAAAGAAAATGTACAAGAGAGAATTGACCATCGTTCTTACGAAGAACGAGGAATTGAGTTGTTACCAACAAAGCATGTTGGTTATAAAGAACATCAGTTAGAGAAACGTGGGATTCGTACAGAAACAGGAGAATATAATCGTCGTGTGCAAGCCTATAATCAGCGTCTCATTTCCTTACAAGAAAAGAGACAATCGGTCGTTAAAGAACAACAAAAGAGAGAAACAGATTCGATTTCAAAAGTAGAGATATCCGTAAAAGGATATGTCGCTCTTCATAAAAAAATCGAGCTTGTTACGAAACAACAAGAACGTTTACAAGATAGTAAATCGAAACAGAAATTACATTCTTATACTTGGTTAAAAGAGCAAATTGAAACATCTGCTTATCGACAGTTAGAAGAGAAAAATCTGCACGTATATATTCAAAAACAGCCAATGGAATTACAAGGTGAATATTCGGTTCGCATGTATGAAAAAATGAAAGAATTGCAAACAGAAGATATGGTGTCACTTGTAGAAGCGGTCGAGCGTGACATGGTTATGGAAAAGGCTGAAAGTCATATGAAGCAATCTGTAACTTATGAACGTCTACAATCACATGTAGTCCTGTTAGATCGTTGGGAAAAGAGTATGCAAAAACAGCAGAATGATGGACGTATTTCGGATACTCGTTATGTGTCAAATATGAATATATTACAAGCACAAAGAGAGGATACGAAGCAAGCCATTCAGTGGTATGAATTGCAAGCGATGTCCTATCTTTCTCGCCAAGGATACAGCGTATATCTTCGTGATTGGAAGGAAGCAAAACACCCAGAAATAGCGATTCAATTGTTAGAAGAAATGAAACAATCTCCTTCACTTTCTATGGGCATGATTGTGCAAAGAGTGAAAGAAAATGAAGTGTTATCAGAAGCGGAAAAAATTATCAGAAAAGAAGTAACCATTGATGCCATTGATAAGCGTAGAAAACAACTTCATAAATGGAAAGTGGCGGAGCAAAAACAAAAACGTTCGGAACGTGTGGAACACATTATTGAGCAAGCAAAAGTGTTAGTGAAAGCTCGTAAAATTTTAGTAGAACGTTGTGAACAAGAGTTGAAACAATATCCGAAAACACAAGGGATTATTCAATCATTAGGGATGACAGAAAATAGCCCTGTTATGAGTAAGTGGTTAAGCTGGAAACAAGCGATGGGAAGAGATGTAACAGAAGAAGAAAGTATGTCCTATGTAACAAAACTTTCGGTACAGCAAAAAGAAGAAAAAATGTTACAGGAAGCCAAACAAGTATTAAGAAAAGAAGTAACCTATCACAATGTTTCTTTAGCCATTAACAAATTACAAGATCAATTAACGAATACACCAATTAAGATTATATTAGATGAAGCTAGAACAAAAAGAATGGCATATGAACTTGCGATTGAACGAGCAGGTGAGTATCAAAAACTTTCTTCAAAGTGGAGAAAAACAAGTTCTCATCAATATCAATTAGAGAAATTAAAAACGTGGTTAACTCAAAAAGGGATTGATGTAAATAACCTAGCATATAGTTTACAACGAATGAAGTGGAATGTAGGGAAAATAGAGAAAGAAGCGCTTCGGAAAGAACGGATAGCGGAAGTACAGTTACCACTTATTCAACAAGCGAAAAAGGTATTGGAAGAACAAGCGATTCGCTATGTAGGAGAAACGTATCCAGAACTAAAAGACTTGTATACGAATCGTCATTTACTGAGTCAAAAAGAGCGACAAGTATTGGTTCAAATGAAACTGTGGAATGAAGAAAGTGGAACGGTTTACGATTTTGTGAATCGTCATGGGAACTTGGAAGACCTACAAGATAAAATTATTCGAAAAAAATTGCATGTGAAGCAAAGTATTTCGCATGTATCAGCGGTGGTACAAAAATTTGCGAAAGTGCAACAGGCAGAACAAGTCTTAGCACAAGCAGAAGAAGAGAAGAAAGAGTTAGAAACAAAAGGGAATACGTTCAAGCGAGTGGTACTACGAGACCAAACATTACTAAAAGAGTATCAGGCTGTACAGGAGCGCATTGAAAAAGCCAAAGAGGTTCTACAACTCAAGCAAGAGTTAGTCAAAGAAAATGGGGAAGCACGCCAAGCGGAGTTGGAAGAACTGAAGTTGTCGTATCATCAATTCCAAGAAAAAGAAAATCGTTTAGATGGCTTACTGGAAGTATCAGATATTCTGGAGCGTACGCGTCAAAAAATGCGTCAAGAAGCTAAAGAAAGAGAATATGAGCACCAACAAGAAATCAGAAGGCAAAAAATGAAAAACAGAGGATTGGAACTATAATGGGAAAGGGTGAATAGCGTGAAACAGACAAAGGTGTTATATAGTGTCATTGGTGCGTTATTAGTTGTAGTGGGAGTGATGGTCGGAATCATCGTAGCCAAAAGCGGTGATTCCTCTCCTACGGAACAAGTAGCAATACAGGAAGTACAACAAACCTCTCAAAAGAAAGAGCAAAAAAAGAAATTAACAGCTGATGATGTAAAAGTCGTGGAGCAACGTACAAAAGAATATTTAGATCCGTATGTGTTTAAAGAAGACTATAAAGTATCTGATGAAAAGTTGCGCGAAATTCAACAAACATATTTAACGAAACGTGTACAGGAAGAGTTGTTGCCGAAGTATTCTTATTTAGGAAGTTGGAGAGCTGCTACAAAAGAAGGGAATATCCAAAGTTTTCAAGTATTGGATACATACAGTCAAATTGATCAGCCCAATCAAACGATCACAACATATGTGAAATATAGTAGACCTGCCAGTGTATATGGGCAAATGGTAGATATTGAAACTTGGATCGAGTGGATAGAAGAAAATAAAGAATGGCGCATCAATAGTTGTTCGAACTGGATTAATCGTTCTACGGGAGAAATGCTTCCTGAAGCAAAACCGATATCTGATAATAAGAGGAACCTTTCAGGCGGAAGAGATATTCGCTTCCCTATCAATCATTGATGAAAAAATATAACCTTGAGTAGAAACGCTATTTGATGAAATAGCGTTTTTTTGTGTGTACAACTTTAATTTTCTTCTACTCCCTCATATGTATCTAAAGAACCTAGAATCTTATCAGGATGGTGAGGATACATGGGACAATATCAGATGTTGTACAGCACACCATATCTTTATTCTTCTCGAACGTTACAGGAAATGTATAGGGGTGCAAGAAAAGAAGAGGATATCACTGCCATACAAGGGCATATGCTCCGTCATGACGTGTATTTAGATCGTCAATATCGAGGGTACTATTCTTTGAGTGAAAAAATTGAAGATGATTTGTATGGAAACGAACATCCCGTCTCTTGGAATGAATTATTAGAAGATTATCAGTTGTTTAAGGGTTCCCAAGGGAATTTATCCATTCAACCGAAAGGATGGCGATAACATGACCATTATAGGCGAATTAGGGATTGTATATGGCGTGACAGGGGCAACTGTTATGGGTATTAAATTACTGAAAAGAAAAGGGCTTCACCTTCCTGATTGGATGCTACGTGCGGGTCTCAAATGCTTGTTAATTGGTACGGTGTGGTATGTGCTACGTGATATGCTCGATGTATTTCTACGCTAGTATTTAATCGGGTAGTTGAAGGGAGCTGTCGCAATGCATGGAAACAACTTCTTTCTTATGTACTACATAACCCCAACTACCTCTAGGGAGGTATGGAGTTTATGTTTTCGCTTTTGGTAATTCCAGTTACTTTTTTAACAGTGGCGTATTTTTATAGGGGAAAAGAGCTAAGTGATAAAAAGAAAATCAAAGCATTTTTTGAAATTACGAAAGTATGTGTGCAGCATAAAGGAGAAATCCAGTACCCTGTATTTTTGAAACAAACAGAGGACGATATCAGTACGACGTTTGTTTATCGGCTGCCATTAGGTGTGCCGAGTCAGCTCATACAGAAGTTAGCGCAAGTATTAGAGGAAGGGCTGTATAAACCCGTTATGATTTCTTTTCAACAACGGGAGCTGTTTATACGAGTATTCCAGCAATGTATTCCTGAAAAATGGCATTGGTCCAATGAATTGTTACGAGAGAAGACATGGAACGTCATCATGGGAAGAGCGTTAGACCGAATGATGTATCATGATTTTGAAAAAACACCGCATATGTGCGTGAGTGGGATGACTCGCTTTGGTAAGACTGTCTTTCTCAAAAATATCATGACCAGTTTAATTTTACAGCAGCCAGATCATGTTAAATTGTATGTGATTGACTTAAAAGAAGGTCTAGAGTTTAGTCCCTACAGGGACTTATTGCAAGTAGAAGAAGTGGCGGAGAATCCCATGCAAGCATTGGATATGTTGACACGAATTCGTGAAAAGATGGTGGAACAGGTAGTACGCATGAAAGAATCTTATTTTACCAACATTGTAGATACACCAATCAAAGAACGCTATTTCATTATAGTTGATGAATCAGCGAACTTGTGTCCAACACAGGGATTGCCAAAACAAAAGAGAGATATGCTCTATATGTGTCAAGAAATGTTATCGGAAATAGCGAGGATTGGCGGAGCATTGGGGTTTCGCTTGATTTTTTGTACCCAGTACCCGACTTCTGATACATTACCGAGACAGATTAAACAAAATAGTGATGCGAAAATAGGGTTTCGCTTGCCGACAGTAGTGGCTTCACAAGTGGCGATAGATGAAAGTGGATTAGAAGAACTTCCATCCATACCAGGGCGAGCGCTTTTTAAAACAGATCGTGTAGAAGAAATTCAAGTGCCTTATCTGTCCAATAAGGAAATGTGGAATGCATTAAAACAGTATAAGGTGGTGAAACAAATTGAAACACCAAAAACTGAAACAAAAAGCGAGACACATCGAGATTTTATCAAGTTTAAGTAAGTTGGACTTTGCGTCTAGACGACAGTTGCAAGCCATTCATTGTCTAGGTAGCATTCGGAATGCCAATCGTATTCTGAAGGATTTACGTTCCTACTGTCATGTGACTTCGCACAACCGAGAGTATGTATACTATCTCAATAAAAAAGGGATAGCACTACTCGGAATACAGGCAAAAGAACGAAAAAAGAAACATCAACTGGAACATATCTTATTACGTAATGAAGCATGGATGTGGCTAGATTTTCCTGATTGGAAAACAGAGCAAGTCATCACTCTGCGCTATCAAGGAGAAGAAAAAACAATTGTCCCAGACGCATTTTTCACAAAAGATAATGTACCTCACTTTGTAGAAGTAGATCGGCTACAGCATATGAAAGTAAATGAAAAGAAAATACAGTATTATGCTTATTTAACTAACATTTATCAGAAGCAAAAACAAATAAAGCCCATTATCATTTTTTGTACGATTTCTGACTGTAGGGAGAAGCAATTAATGAAGTATGCGCTGAAACATAATGTGTATGTGCAGACGTATTTAATGAAAGATGTATGGTAAGTACTTACTTTACACTAAAAAAAATCTTCGTATTTAACGTCCTTTTTCAATTTCTTTAGTCCTTTGTTAATTTTAAAAATTGTAGAATATTTAGGTTGATAGGATTCTTCATTGCATATTCTAGAAATCGTTCCTCTACTTAATTTTGAGGTGTTTTCTAAGTCTAATTGAGTGATATCAGATTGTTTATCTATCCATCTTCCAAATTTGCTACGCTTTTTACCTAAATTAAACCAGTTCATAATTAACACCCTTATATTTTAATAGTTGCTACAAGGTTGTCCAAGATGTCCAATTTTTATACAGAAGAAACATTTGGACATAAAAGTGAATGCTGATGAATAGATTAATAATAGTAAAATGGATAATTAAAATGTAATTATTTTGTGGAATATAGCATACATATTAATAGCTACAAGTTGCGACTACACTGAAGTATAAATTGCAACTTGTTGTAAAGGGTATGCTAGTAAAATAAAAAAGCGAAAACTCTTACTCTCGCAAGGGGTTTCGCTTTTTGTATGGAGTGAGGAAGTGGAAGTAGATAAGTAGAAAACTAATAATTTCACGTACTATAATGTAAAAAAAATGTAAAATAAGAGAGAAACATCTCAAATAAGGGGTTTTCTCTGTCATACTGTCGATATTTGCTGTATAATAAGGAAGATCAATTAATATGACTCCCAATATGCGGAGTTTAACATGTTTCACTTTTTTCATAGTAGCAGCTTCAACAAAAATCAAAATCCCTATGGATAGCAGGCACACAATACTGACGTTGTATTGTATGCCTGCTCTTTTTTAGTATAGGTAAGGCGTAGCAAAGCACACAGTCTTGGCAACGGAATGGCTATAGAATAAGAGAGTAGTGGCGAGGTGTGTAAAGGGAATCCCCTTGAAAGTCACATGCATGTTTCATGCGATTCCAAGGGAATTTTGTGTAGGAATACATGATGGATTTTCCAGTATTCCTCTATATGAGTATATGATACAATCAAGGTGTTCCGTATATTCCATTATATTGAACACCCATAGCAAATGCCTACAAGTAGGAGGCATTTCTTCTTATTTTTCCCTTCAGGTAAGCTAACGACCTGAAGGGTTTTTATGGTTAGAAAAGGGACAGTTGGATTGGTTCTTGTTCTTCTTCTTGATTTTTACAAGAGATATGTCGATGGTAGCCCTCCCCTAATCTTCGCTGAATTTCTTTGTCGAGTAACGCAATTGCATATTCCTGTGATTGGGTATACATGACCATTTCCTGAGTAGGGTACATTTCTCCACTTGGTGCTACAATGGTATAGGAAAGTGTATAGGTATGGATTTTCAAAAAAACAACTCCTTATTGCGCATAATAGTGAATGCAATAGAATACATACGTGATGAGGACACCTACAAATATGATACCGTATAATTTTAATCCGATCAGTGCGAATTTAGAAAAAATAGATAATCCTTTTTTTAGAAATGTAAATAAAACACCAGCCAAGAATAAGACAACAGAACCACTTATGAGAAAACTAAGCAATGTTTCCACCTCTTTTCTGTGTATGCTGTATGATCCGTTATAGCTCTTCCAAATCTGTTTCCATAATGTATACAGGTGCGACATGTTCTTGTTCCAGCAAGGTTTGCAACTGTTGTTGGAGTTCAAATCCATCTCTCGACTCAGCCAACAAAAAAGACTTTGAAAAGTTGTTTCCATCCACAGAATAGCTTACATCAAACATGTACATACTCACTGTGCCACCTTTTTACAGGATTTGAATGGAACGGGTTTATATTGCTCATGTCGAACAACTTGGCGTCCATCAATTCCAAGTTGGAAAAAGGATTCCATTTCAGAAATATCCACAATACTAGTATGTTCAAGCACCTTTACAATATATCCTGTTACTTGCAGAGAGGGGTTATGACGGTAAGGAAATGTTACATAATCTCCAACATTGATTTTGTGAATGCTGCCATTAGAAGCCATAGCAGACACCACTCATCACGTACGTTATTGTGAATAGAATAATAGGGGCAAGAAAAGTACCGAAAAAGTATAGTTGAGACTCTTTACAACCATCAATTCCAAACCATTCACACAGTACATGATATTTGGTGAGTAGCTTATCTTTTGGCGTCTGTTGTGGTCTTTCAGAATGTGATATAATAGCTTCATCATTTTTAATTTGTAAAGCGTTTGACATAACGTTCATCCTTTCTAGATTAGAAATGTTTATGTAAAAGTCCTTTGTGCTTGGTAGGCTGGGAGGGCTTTTACTATGTTTTGAGAGGGAAGTTTAAGAAATGCCTGTTCGTTCTAGCGCTGTGTTCTCTTCTGTACTTTGTATGCGTATAAATCTTCTCGCAAGTATAGACGAGTTTTTCTAATCGTTCCAAATTCTACAAACGGTAGTATTTTACCATTTTGTACAGATTGATTAAATGCTGATGTAGTTTGGCCTGTAATCGTGCGAGCTTCCTCTTGCATAACTAAATTCTGTTCAATCCACGTTTTGACTTTGTTTCTTTGCATTTGTGTTCATCCTTTTAATGTAGCTTTCGTTCAGGATAATAATACCACGTAAATAATTGCATGTAAATATTTTTATGTAAGAGGTTAAAAAAAGGTAGCTACATGTAGCTACCTCAAGTGCAAAAGGAGAATAAATATGAATTGTTAGCATTGTTTTCTACAAATCTGCGCTCTATAAGTATGGTGTATAAAAACGTTGTTCGGTCTTATTTCAAGGGAGGAGTATCAATTTGAATCGAGAACTGGTATTGCTCGTGTGATTCTTCTTCTAACAAAGTAGCAAGCGCTTGTAATTGGTGAATGACTTTCTGTTTTGATTTACGACCTGTATAGTGGATATGAAAGGATTCTGGAATAGAAGACTCTATCGGTGCTGACGGAATTGTTGTCGGTTCAGTTTCTGGTAGTACGGGTACTTCTTGTATGGGAATGGTTGGTGTAAGTATTTGCGTTTGAGTTAGTTCGGTGGAATGAGTATATTGTAGATTGTTAGGTGTATCTTCTTTGGGAGTAGTTTTTTCTTTTCCTTTTCGTTTTGCCTGCATGTGCCCTTGGGTCGTAATTTCATGTTTTTTATACAAATCATAGAGTTTATTTTTATAGGTTCCTAATCCTTCTAAGATTTCTTTGCTTGAAAAGTGCTCTTTCCAATATTGTAGTCGCATCTTTTGTTCTTCCACAGGTAGTGCTTCTAAAGAAGCCAATGGCAAGAATGTGTTGAGTTCCTCAATTTTTACTGTTTCTGTCAATGAAAATCACTCCTTAAAAATTGATATGGTGTACAAATTCTATATGAGGACAAAATCTCCTTTGAAAAAGAATGAGTGAGTCAAAAATGAACAATTTTTTCTTATAGCGCACGAAATATATTGTGAAATTTCAGAATATTTACTTTTAATTTATTTCCTGCTGTGATATGATGTTTCCAACCCTTTTGTATGACATGATTTGACACGTTTCGCAAATAAAAAGGGAAAAGAGGAGGAATATAAGTATGAAACCGTATAAGGTAATCAGTGCTACAGCTTTAGCAGCGATGTTAGTAACCGGCTCATCCACATTCGTATTTGCTGCAGAAAAAGAAACGACCATGCAACAAGTCGTAGAAGCATCTCATGTATTCTCACCCCATTTTATTGAACAAACGAAAAATCTAGATGCTATTCCTATGAATAATCTCGATAAAGCGGTTCAAGCTGCTTTGTTAGGACCTGAAATTAAAAAATTAAAAGTATTTGACCATGAATTTAATGTGAAACCAGCTTACATTTCGAAACTAGGCAATCAAACTGTCGTAAATGGTCAAATTTCACATCATTTAAGTTTTCGTTTAGATGATCAAGTCTATTATCGCTTTGTAAAAGAAGATGGGGTAATCAAAAATTTAGAAATTAAAATCGATCGTGGTGGATGGACAAAAATTACAGCACCTATCGGTGCAATCATTGCTCAATATTTTGGTGTTCCGATTACACCAGATCTCCTATCACAAATTGGCCAACAATTAGGAGCTTTAACAGATGGAAAATGGGAATATGCTTCGGAAGCGATTGTTGCCGCAATTGGTTTATATGTAGAATAAACGGTAGTAATTTCTTTTATATTATTTCATAACAAAAGGGTGGGTTTTACCCAAGAACTACCTTCTTGTTTCTCATATAGTTCGAAAAGTGTGGAATGGAGATATGCAAAGTTACATATGACAAACGCTCCATCAATCGTATAAGATAAAGCAAATATGGCAAAAAGAAAAAGTTTCAAAGGGGAGGAATTGAGATGTCAATTGCAATCGCAGTCTTAACATTCATTGGGGGCGTTGCTCCATTAGTTACACAATTGTTAAAAGCATTTATGTAGTATATCGTTTCTAACATGTTGAAAACGTGATAGAATATGATTGTTTGTTATTTGTTTTCATTCATTTGCCCCTTTGGGGCTTTTTTATATAAAAAAATAAACACCACATCCGCGGTGTTTAAGGAGAAGATCATCTGAATTTAGTAAAAGTATTAGCATCTTGTATTTTACAGGAAATTATATATATTGGTATTGAGAAAGTTATTCTCTAAATTCGAGATAACAAATAATACATCCAACGATTATCCCCATAATGAGATAACCCAATAGAATATCTATGCCAAGTACAAACATGATGTTTCTTCCCATCTATTGGCTATTTTGCTAGTTGCAATTCATATTCTTTTACTAATTTATAGAAAGAAGAACGTTTAATTTTATATTTTTTCATCGCTCCCACCGCTGTAATGTTTCCATCGTGCCATTCTTCGTAGGCTTTGATGAATTGTTCGGTAATTTGTACAGGCGGTCTGCCTAACTGTTTCCCTTGCTTCTTTGCAAGTGCGATTCCTTCTGTTTGTCGTTGTTTAATATCATTCCTTTCTTTTTCTGCGAAGGCAGAAAGAATAGTAAGAGTTGCTTTTTGTACAGCCTGTTGGATAACATCATTTGTACTTTCTCCATTATAATTCACATTAATAAAAGGTTCTTTAATAAATTGTAAGTTAATTCGCTGTTGTTCAAAGTAACGAAATTCTTCTAACACATCATTCATACTACGACCTAACCTTGTCAAAGAATCAAAAACAATTGTATCGCCCGTACGAGCTAATCGTTTTAACATTTGATAATTTTCTCTCTTCATATTTTTACCAGATTGCTTATCTATAAAAATATCCCGATCTTCTATTCCAAGATATTTCATATTTTCAATCTGACGTTCTTCATTTTGGTCTTTACTGGAAACTCTGACATATCCAAACTTTTTATCTTGCAACATTTTCACCTCAATCATAATTATAGCTCATTTATATCTTTAAAGGTGAAAAAGATTTAAAGATATCTGTAAAATTAAAAATGAACTTTTACGGATGTAGGTTTCCCTATGTTTCTATGAATCTGTAAAAGTACACCTTTACGAACTATTAAATAAAAAAGAACAGACTATAAAAATAGTCTGTTCACAAATTAGGTGATATGAAACTTACGGTATCTTTATACTATACGAAAATGGGAAAAAAGAATAGGGACCTCCACATAAAAATGAAAATAGTACATCAATGAGTGTTTTTACAATATTTTTCATCCTATCTGTAAATTATTTATCAATTTCTATCTAGGGAGAAAATTGGAGGCATTTGTAAAAAGAAAGCGAATGTTTATATATGCTAGAGAAATAAAAAATAAGGGGATGTTAAAATGGAAAAAACAATGATGGAAGGTACAACAAGTATGATGATGTCTATGGAAAAAATGATGTGTGAAATGAAGTGTATGAAGATGATGATGAACAACATGATGCAAATGAATGTAAACATGGATAAAGCTATGGTTAGCAAAATGCACGAATGCGATGAAATGATGACTTCTACTATGTCTATGATGAAAGCTACAAAAGAGAAATGCTGTTAAATTAGATGGAGTATGGTACACGGTCTTCTATATGATTTGTAATTGTTATATAGGAAGTTTTTTTAGAAGACGGTCCTTTTTCGACCGTCTTTTCACCATACATGACCAACAGGTGGAAGATGAGCACAATATAAACGTTTCTATATTCAGTAGTTTGTACATAGAGGATATGTTAATATTAATCTAATAGGTTTTAATTTTCTGAACTTTACCTATTTTATGACTAGAGAGGTGGAAAAGATGGATAAACAAAACATTTTGTCGGAACTAAAGAAAGGTATGGAAGCGGTCATTTGTGAAATAGAATTACAGGAACAATCAATTGTGAAAACTGAGGAGGTTCTACAGAGCTATCTACATGTGATGAAAGATATCCTTCGTTTACCAGATGTAACCATCGTACAAACACCCTATAGAGAGAAGGAATTCACAGAACCAGAGACGAATCCCCTTCATACAAATTCTCTTGCTAAAACAGAACCTTTTGAAAAGAGGGAATCGTATGTATTTCAGCGTAAATTAAAGGGAGGAGAATTACAAGGAATAGGATGTTTTGTTCCCGAACGCATTGTCAGAGCGTTAGAATTAGAACATGGGGATTTCGTGTATGTAACAGAAAATGCATCTGTGTCGGATGGACGGTATAAGCATAGATTTGAAGTGGCCGAAAGGCGACATATGCCACCAAATGAAGAACGTGGTTGTTGTTCCTATGCCATTGTAGAATATGATGAAGAACGACAACAATTTTTTGTGGAGAAAGACATGCAACAGAATCGTATATATGTCAATGGAGCTCCTCATCGATTTTGGATTCCGCCCAAAGATGCTGCTTCTGTCGTCCAGGGAGATATTATTGATCTTGCCTATTACAAAAGTTCTCCAGACATTGTCAGGGTTGCTTGGACGTATCCGTCTAGTTTTGTAAATGATTTTAGTAAACCAGCCCGTATGAAGAGAAAGCAAGAAAAAAATCAAAAAGAGTATGTACAAACGTTGGAAGGAAAGACAATTTTGATGGTAGGATTTGAACCAGGTCGAGCAGCCATTGAAGAAGAAATTACCGTTAGAGGTGGGAATTTTCAGTGGGTGCATGGGAAAAGGGAACGAGAAGTTACATTACGCAAAATGATACGGAATGCAGATATTGTCATGCTCATGTTAGAACATATGGGGCATGGTGGTACAACCTCCGGCTCTAAAGGTGTGGTACGGATAGCAAAAGAATTAGGCGTTCCCTTTGGTACGACACATACACTAGGGAGAAGTTCTTTTGTCCATAACGTTCACCGCATACTAGGCATAGATAGTGTAAACATGCAATCCGTAAGCTAGGTGAAGAACGAAGTAGGGTAAAAGAACTCAAAACAAAAAATATAAACCATGATAAAAAAGATAAGCCAGATTGGAAATATCCAGCTAAAATGAAATAACAAATTGAATAGTGACTTCCCCTGATATCTAATGAATATAGACCATTCTTTTATTCAGTTGAGGGAATAAGCGGATGATACAACAGTTATACGATTCTTATTCTCTCTTATATCTTCACACATCATATGAAAAGGATGTGCTATGTGTAAATGATTTTCTTATATCGATTTGATGTAAAAGAAAATGGCATTCAATTCGTTTTAAATAAACAAATTGCTGCTGATATGCTTCCACACCATGATATTCTATTGAGACCATTAGTGACAGTATTGGCTGAAACCTTACAATTGTATTGCTTGTTAAATAAAGAGCCGACCTTATTAACGAGTAACATGCGAGAAAACGGTGAAATAGAAGTCATATTAAATCAAGAATTAAGACAATGTATAGACGGGTATACAACAAATCACATGATTTTGAAAAATGGCAAACGAATTGCTGATATTTTAATAGAAATTCGGAATGCTTATACCATATACCACTAAACTTACAGGAATAGTCATACATATATAAATTTCAGTTATAAGGCCTCACCATACATGCCCATCAACTTAAGGATAGACACAATATTAACTTTTGTTCATTTGAACTTAAACTTTCCCCACAAGGGAGCCAGTTATTAAATTTCAGCACGCCAAATAACCCCTAACGGGTTTCATTTTTTTCTTATGCAACTTTCTTTTGCTTGCAACATCCACTATACTCATAGATAACACCCATGATATCAAAGACGGTTTTCTTCTCGTATCGATGAGATTTCCGCCCGTTTTTCTCTAGAAGGTGGAACAGGCGGATTAAAAGCTTTGTTATCTCTTGGGTGTCTTTCTGTATAGCTTGATAGAGAAGAAATAGATGATCTTGAATCATTCCAATCGCTTTATATTCACTTAATTCCTTTTGCTTCTTCTGTAACAACAGTTGACGCATTTTAAACATCGTAGAAGAACATAAGAAAATAGCAATCAGTTTCCCATATAAATGGCACTCTATTCGTTCTCGTTTGACAGTGCGACAATGATCAATATCAAATAATGATTTCCACGTTTTAAAAACAATTTCAATCTGCCAACGTAAGGAGTAGAGTTCATGGACTTGCTTCATCGAAACCCACTCCCACGGAGTGTTGGTTACATATACATTTAGCCCAGATAATATTTTGCTTTTTTGTGAATACGGTTTTCCTTTTTTCTTTTCACTTTCTATTTGTTTTTTCTGTCGTTCTCGTAATTGCTGTTCTGTTAGACGATACAGGACCAATCGGGCAAACAAAACTTTTTGATCTCCAACATAAACATTACCTACTTCATAAGTTTCACCAGGTAACAAGCGTCCCACCATCATTTCTAAATTGACTTTCATATATTCTGTTTGTTTTTTGATGTCCCCATTTTTAAAGTATTCTGGGTTTGGATTTTTTACATATACATTCGTATTTAACTTTAATCGAGAAATATAATAGGTCCCACGTTGATCCATTTGATCTAAGTCCTCTAATGAAAAATACCCTAAATCACGAATACATAAATCTCCTGGTCGTAACGTATCTAAACATTCCGTTCCGAATGTTTTATCATTATTTTTTCCAGGCCCCACTTGGAAATTCAGAAATTGTCCACTATGTAAATCATATTCTAATTGAATTTTAATCCCAGCTGTTTGCGCACAACCACCTGAACCAGGATAGATATGTTCTAAAGTATTAGGCACTTGAAACATGGTGGCATCCATGATACGAATACGTTTAAAATAATTATAAAGATGATTAGAAATATGAGTTTGCTCACAGATTTTTTGTTGTAACAACAAAGAGAAAATATGCTTTAAAAATAACACTGATTTTTCATTAAAGCGTTTATTTAAGCCCTCGGGGCTAAGTACAGTACCTGTAACTGCGTGAAGCCTACTACATAATCGGACTAAAGGATCACTGGCCACTCTTTGGCTAATCCAAACACAAATAGTAGCTAAATCTGATCCTGAAAATTTGCGTTTTCTCTTTACAAATTTCATCTCTCTTGCGAGTTTTTCCAAAAAATCAGGTGTGATATAGCGCTGTAATTCTTCTGCAAATGGCTGTAACTCCTCTTGAATCGAGCGATTCATAAAAAAACGTCACCCTTCCTTATAGTCTATTAAGAAAGAATAACGTTTTTTTGTATTTGGGGGTAGTAAAAATGCTTAAGTTGATGGGCATGGGCCTCACCATACCATTCCGGGAAAATTGTACGTTTAGACACAATTTGGACACATTTTACCGATTCCTTATTTAAAAAGGGAATCGGTAAGGGATGTTAGTATCCATTTTTTGCATATCTTGTTCGCAAAGGTCTTAAATGATGAATCGATGTCTTTTGTTGTACATTCCAGATATAATCACCTGTTAATGCAATATGTTCCCAACCTAATGGAGAAATGTGTTGCACATATTCTTCTGGAATCTCCATTCCTTGAGATCGTAATAATTCAATCGCTTTTTCAATATAAACTGTATTCCAAATGACAATTACAGAAATTAATAACTGTAGGCCATTCACTCGATGCAGCTGATCTTCATAAGAACGATCACGTATTTCTCCTAATCGATGAAAACAAACAGCTCGTGCAAGCGAATGTTTCGCTTCTCCTTTATTGAGTCCCACTTGAACTCGCCTTCTCAGTGCAGGATTTTGCAGCCATTCTAATGTATATAATGTTCTTTCTATACGTCCAATTTCTCGTAATGCTACCGCTAAACTATTTTGTCGTGGATAAGATGCTAACTTTTTTAAAATAAGAGATGCAGTAACCGTTCCATTTTGCACAGAACTGATTAATCTTAATAATGCATCCCAGTTGTCTCGTATATGTTTCATTTGTATGGTGCCGCCAATCATAAAATTTAGCTCTGGATAATAGGAAGGTTTGTCGATTGTATAAATTTTTGTCTTATCTATACTTTTAATTCTCGGAGAGAATCGAAATCCTAACATATGACACATAGCAAATACATGATCTACAAATCCGGCAGCATCCGTATAATGTTCTTCAATTCTAGTATCAGCTTCATGATATAATAATCCGTCTATAATATGAGGCGCTTCCTCAGAAGAACTAATGACTTGGGCATAAAAAGGATCATATTGATCTGAAATATGAGTATAGAAGTTTAGGCCAGGATCTCTTCCATGTTTGGCATTCACTTGAGCTAATGGACTAGAAGCACCACTTGACCTAAAATATTGCCCATCTGAAGAAGAAGTCGTTCCATTGCCCCAATAGGTAGCATGCCTATTTTGCCGTTGAAAATTTGATAAGACTCCCAGAGCTTTTGTGTAATTTTCATCACTGATATACCAATCTGCTATCCAAGCAAGTTGTGTATAGGTAATAGTAGGACATGCATCAGCCATTTTACTTAATCCAAGATTAATCCCCTCGGCTAAAATAGCCGCAAATAATGCAGTTTCATCTTTTGGCCCCGTTTTCGTATGAAGATGTACAAACTGTTGACTAAAATGGGTCCAAGAGTCTACTTCTACCAATAGTTCTGTCAGTTTAATACGGGGTAATACATCATAAATAGCCCTTGTAAGATCTGCCACATCGTCTGGAACATCCTTTTTTAAAGATGGAATTTGGATGTGACCTCCATAAACAGAAACATCCGATAATTCTTGGTTTCGAATGAGTTGATTTACCATTGTTAATTGGTCTTGCATCAATCCGCATCGCTTTTGTATATACTCTTCTACATTTGTAGCAATAGACAACGGAATTTGTTGTTTCTTTTTGATTTCTTCCCAGGTTTGTACCGGTAATAAGTACTCATCAAAGTTTTTGTATTGTTTACTTCCTGGTACCCATATATCTCCCGAACGAAGGTGATTACATAATTCTGTCCATACACTAAATTCATAGTAATGACGGTCAATGCCATCTTCTTTTAAAACATGTTTCAACCATTTGGATTTTATAAAATCCATGGGAGCACATTCAGGAACTTTTCTTTTCTTGGATGTATTCAGTTCCTTTAAGATCTCAAGTGCTTCACATAATGTTTGGGTGATACCAGAAGATTGAAACGTATAAATCTGCAAAAGTCGCGGGGCAAACTTGCGAAATTGTCCATAATAAGTATCCAGCAATTCTAAATAATCGAATTCTGCAGGCCTCGCCAACGCTTCCGCTTGTTCTACCGAATGAACAAATTGGTCCCATGGTATAACAGCTTGTAAAGATATAAAAGGATCTTGTTCGGTTTCTTTTGCTTCAATTAAAACCTTCCCAAGTTTTGCAAATAAGCGGATTTTCTCATTAATTAATTTTCCGTCATTTTGAAACGAATCGTTATGTATTTTTTCTCCTCGTTTAAATATGCGCCCAAGTAGCTTTTCATTTACATATAAACCTTGGTCGCTTAAAAAAGCATAAATATGAATTAAAAATGCCATTAAAGTTGCATAACGTTTCAGAGAATGGAACCGAGACAAATGTTGGGGGGAATACCGAGAGCCTTCCCTAGCTAATTGTAGCAATCTATTTTGGTGAATCTCTTGTCCGTTTTCTAATGGTAATGCGAGCTTTTGAATAAATTGAATGCGGTCTAATATTTTATGAAAATTTTTAAGTGAAACCGTTCCAGGTGGTTTTCGTAACCAGGATAAATTCGTAATATGATTGTCTGCAGACTTTGTTAATAGCTGGTCTAATTGTAAAAGTTGTTGTGGAGATAACGCTTTTGTTAACTTTTTAAACGTTCGCCTTTCTGCACGTTCACATACCGCCCAAACTAAATGTTCTATGGCATACATGGCAGGAAGAATGATTTTTCTTTTTCGCATTTCTTGTATTAAAAGATCAACCAAAACCAGGCCTTTCTCGGTTCCCATAGCAGTTGGAAGAACCCAGTTTGCTAACTCCCGATATTCTCGTAAGGTAAAAGAACGGAACCCAAAATGTTTTCGAATTTTGCTGATGTGTTCTCGCCTTGTTGTATCGCGAATTTTCGCATAATTATGTATAGCTGCAGGCACGATTCCTAATCTTTTTGCAAGCAACGAAACAAGAAAATCGGGTATTTTTTCTCCAGAAGCGAATGGCCGACCAGGAAATCGTAAATAAGCCAATTGAACCGCAAAACCTAATTGATTCGTTGCGCCGCGCTGTTGACGGATGATTTGTATATCTTCTTCAGATAAGGTGTAGTATCGTATACGTTCTCGTTCACTCATCCGGTCTGATAATTCATAAAAATATTCTCGTTGTGCCTGAGTCAGAACCTCTCTCGTCGCCATCAGAACTTCCTCCTATTTATGTAAATAACGATACACTGTTGTACGAGAAATCTTTAATATTTGCGCAATATCTTTTATGGGGGTTTTCTTAGCCACGAGTGTTTGTATCATGTGTTGTTCTTTTTCTCCTAATTTTTCAGGTCTTCCACCAAAACGTCCCCGAGCCCTTGCAGCAATTCTTCCCGCCTCTGTCCGTTCACGAATGAGGTTTCTTTCAAATTCTGCAAAAGAAGCAAATAAGTGAAACATTAATTGTCCTGTAGCGCTAGAGCGATCCATCGTGATATTTTCTTGTACACTATAAAAACTAACGCCCTGTTCATTTAATTCATTTACAATTTGGATGAGATGATGCATCGTTCTTCCTAAACGATCGAGTCGCCAGACTACCAAAGAATCACCAGGTCTCACATATTGAAGAGCCTTTTCAAGGCCGGGCCTTTTTCCAGCGATGCCACTCAACTTGTCTTCAAATATTTCATCACATCCATACGCCTTTAAAGCATCTATTTGTAAATCCAAATTTTGATCTACAGTTGATACACGAACATAACCAATTTTCAATTTGCAGCCTCTCCCTGTTCAATAATTTAATTTTAGATAGATATCTGAACATACATAATTGTACACTGTTTTTGAACACGATAATAGGAAAAATTGTAGTGTTTTTTACTAAAAAATAAAGTGTACAGAAATATACAATTTTCTGTACACGAAAGAAATAACTTTCTTTTATTTGAAACATGTTTGTATACTTATATAGCATAGAAAAAAATTGAGAGGATATCATTCATCAGGAGGAATTATAGTGCCACTACTTTTTATCTTGCTATTTTTTATCGTAAATGTTCTTATTTATGTCAAATCATCTCGATGGAGAAAACAACAACATCTTTACGTTCAGTCCTTTACATTTCTTATCGATTATTATATTTTTATTATTCCTATTACCGTACTAGTATTTGTAGTAGCTCTTCCTGGCATTTTTATTACTGGTAACAGTACGTTAGATACGATTATGATAAACATATTTATGATTGAGCTGTATTTATTTAGTTTACCTGTGCTCTTATTATGGAATTTTTATATGGTATATCCGAATCTAAAATTTCTTTGTTCTTTACATGACACAAAAATTTTGAATTACGAAGTTTTGAAAAGAGGTACTTTATGCTTAGAAGTCATTCTATGTTGCGTTCTTATTCCATCGATTCATTACATAGTCATCATTTTTTTAGTTGGAATGAGCCTGTTTTTAGAGTATAAAATTGCAGATGCCTCTTAATCAGATTGTCATATAAAAAGACTGCTGTGTGAAATTCAACAACAGTCTTTTTTATTCAAAATATATAAATCAGGGTTTCTTTGTACTGTAGGTATTCATTAATCACAATAGGTTAATCCCTTATTTACCTCTTGTATATCGAATGCAGTAGGATCAAAATCTAATAAATCCCATTCTGCGAAGAGTTTATATTGTGGATGTGAAGAATCTTTTATTGCCTCTAAAAATTCAATATATCCCGGAATACCTCCGATATCCTCTAAAGGAGCTGCATTTTCTCCCCCAATGCATGTTATTTCATCAAAGTTTTGATCGAGTACATCTTCAACTTGAATCTGTAGCAACCAGTGATCTCCAAAGTCGTATACATATTGAAAAATTTGCCCCTTCTTTTTGATTTGTTCAAGTAGCATGGTTCTATGAGCGCGCAGCATTCGAGATGGTGTTGTCAATTCCAACATGGAAAAGGGAATACTCGAATCAGGTGGATCCGATATAGTATATTTTCCTACAGTGAATTCAAATAAATGTTGGTGCTCCCATTGAAATAAGCATTGAATCACATCATGTAAATCATCAAAAGTTAATTTCGCAGGTAAAATAACTTTTCTCCAAATAGGGAAAGGGCATCCCACTAATTCCAAATGTAATTGATAGCATTTCATTCTTGTTTCCTCCCGTCTGAAATAATAACATATTTCTCATTTTCACCGAAATCATGAGAAATAGATAGTAAAAGTCAAATGAAGGAATCAAAAATTTTGATATTTTACAAAGAATCACTTGAAATGTGTCCAAATTGTGTCTAAACGTACAATTCTCCCGAAATGGTATGGTGAGGCCTATAAAAACAATTGAAAAGAATGTAACAGCAGAAGTGTATCGTTTGAATTTCTAGGTTTCCTTTTCTATTTTTCCATAGTAACATGAAAACTATCAGTAAGTTGGATGCAAATAGATATAGAAAGACAGGAGAGGAATTATACGTGGATAAGTCATGGTCTGGTAATTCTACACAATTGTTACAAGAAATTGATTGGAAAATGAGCAGAATTGAATCGATCCTTCAGCAGGTTTCTATAGATGGTTTGATAGAAGAATCATATGAGATTCACGAGATGCTTATAAAAGTGTCTCAATTATTGCTCATTTTACAACAAGACCTCAAAATGACACCACTGGCAAAAGGACTACATTTTCAACTCCAAAGTATACAGGAACAGTACAATCGGTTGTTTGATAAGGGAGAAATGAATCATAAATATTCTGAATAATAAGATAATAACAGAGAGACATCCCACCGATTAAGATGTCTCTCTGTTATTGTTCCAAAATATGGCGTACATCCGACAGGTCCATATTCGTAAATTTTGCAATATCTTCGATATCCATACCGTTTTTATGCATGCCACGGATTAATTGCTCTCTTTCGGCTAATTTTCCTTTTTCCATTCCCTCTTGAAGCCCTTCTTCTTTTCCAACTTTTTTCCCTTCTTCAAGTCCTTCTTCTCGCCCTTTTTTCTCTGCATACTTGAACTTAGAAGCCTCATCAATCAGAGCCTTTTGTCTTGCTTCATATGACATACGGAATGCAGGGTCTTGACTCATCTTTTCCCATTTTTGCATCGCATCTTTTAAAATCGGGTCTCGGTTCATAGCGATCTCCTCCAGCGTATGCGTTAATTGTGTATCCTCATTGGCAGATAATAAGAGTAACCATCGTACAAAATCGTCTTCCCACGGATTGACTTGTTCTTGTTTCCATTGCGTCATTAATTTAGGGATTTCAATGATGTGCAATTCGAGATCATCTAAGAGTAACTTTTGTAAATCGATATCCCACAGTTTCCCCGTTGTATGGAACGTTTCGTATTCTGGAAATACCGGAAAGTTCAATATATTAATCGTAATTGTCTTCCGTAACGTATCATACGAACTCCCTTTTTGCATTTGAGAAGCGTATAAGCGACTCCAGTAATACAAACTACGTTTCAGAAAATCATTTTGGTCATTCAATTGTATTTCAATTGCAATTTGGGTCTTATCGTCTAAAGTTGCTAATACATCTAGAATGGACAATTTGTCCTTTTCGTATTCACGGTGCATATGTGGGTCTTCTATTGTCAGCGATTGAATAGGTGAAGAGAGCGAAGAGGCTAACGTCACGTTCAAAAATTGCATTAAAATCTGTTCATTTCCTCTTGTTCCAAATAATTGCTTAAAAGCAAAATCCACTCGTAAATTCACTAAAGGTTGATTCATAATATGAGTTACCTTTCTGATTTCATATTCTATCTTGTTTGTTAGTCCCCTTTTTCGGGGGACTGGGCAACGAAAGTATATATCTATTGTATCGGAAAAAGGAGAGAAGAAGCAACCTTTGTTGTTTCTTTTGGTGTGTTTTATTTTTTCATTATGGTACGTGAAATTTTACAAACCACTTGTATATGCACTTATTCTCACTAATTTATATCCCTTTCTACCTGGAATATTTACTACCCATCTTTTCATCCCCTTATCTACTCGTGTGGGCGCTTTTTATCTTTCAAGATTTAAATGGATTCGGTGCTTTCTTCTCTTTCGTTATAGAGGCATCTGAGCGTTCGTTTTTATCACCCTCGGCTAATAAATCGGATCTAATTGCCATTTGTTGGGTAGCATTCAAGTGAACAGAACATGATCCTGTCCATCCTGAATTACATGTGAATCGTCAAATGGGCCGAACAGTAAGACACCGCTCGTTGCTTCAACTCTTCGTACGTGCATAACCTTTGTTTCTCAAATAATTTCGGATGTTTCTGTCTATAGTATTGGAACAATTCTTCTCCATTATTCCGTATACGATACCGACGTGTTTCTCTAATGGTGCCTGGGATTTCTTGCGGATCAAATTGTCCTAGAATTTGTAATGCTTGTGAAGAGGGAATTTCTTTCCCTGTCACATAGGCATGGATAAAAATAATTTCTTTTATTGTGATATACGTGTCATATAAATTTCCACCCATAGAAGAACCCCTCTCCTCGTTTTATTTTGTATCCGAACATAACTTTAGGTACACAAAATCGCGCTATTCAGCCCATCAGTACGTCAAGCGCTTGTTTCACTTGTTTATCGTCCACTCGATAAAATACTTCTGTTCCTTTGCGTTCATGTGATAACACTTTATGATTTCTCATTTTATGGAGATGTTGTGAAACCGTAGATTGCGGTAATGTTAAAATCTGTTGTAATTCGGTCACATTTAAAGTCTGTTTCCTGACTAATTGATGTACAATTTGTAGACGAACAGGATGTGCCAATACCCTCAGTATTTCCGCACTTCGTTCGAGTTCATGATTCAGATCATTGAGCTCCATATAAAAAACATTTGTCATCTTCTTTCGCCTCATTCTTTGTTCAGGGTATGTTCTCACATCCACGTTTTTTCGTTCGCAAAAAATCTAACATGTTACACGTACAAACTATCTTGCACCGTTCTCTTTCTCCCCTTATACTAAAATAAATACAATTGACAATAAGAGGTGCTATATGAATAAAACAGAATTAATTACACAAGTAGCAGTCAAAACAGGACTAAAAAAATCACAAGCCAGTTTAGCTGTAGAGACCCTATTAGAATCCATTCAACAAGCGTTGCAAAATGGTGACAATGTCCAACTACTTGGATTTGGGACATTCGAGGTCCGAGAACGCGCTGCACGAGAAGGACGGAATCCAAGTACTGGGAAGTCTCTTATCATTCCCGCGAAAAAAGCACCTGCCTTTAAAGCTGGAAAAGTATTAAAAGAAGCCGTAAACAACTAACTATATATCTGTCTATTTTTCGAAAGAAGCATGATTCCTTACATTCATGCTTCTTTTCTGTTAAAGACGAATCGTTGAAATCGCATGTTTATAGATCAATTGATTTTTGTTATCGGATTCTATAAAAATAGAAAATGCATCATATTCTTTTACGATTCCTTTCATATGGAATCCGTTGATTAAAATCAACGAAATAACCTTCTTCTTTTGTATGACTTCTTGTAATAACCGTTCCTGCATCGATACGGTATTTCTAGCTCTTTCTTTTAAAACAGGTTGTGATTTTTTCTCCATCCTGCATTCCCCCCTCGTATTCTCAAACTCTTTCCAGATACTGTTCTAATTCCTCCAGAAGCTGTTTCGCTCCTTCTGGACTCAACGTTAACTGTCCGTCTGCTAGTTTGATATTCTGGGAAGAAACCTCTCCTGTTACGAGACACGCACCATCCGATTTATATTTCTGTAAAATGATACTCTCCTCTTCTACAAATACTTCTATGGCATCTTTTTCGTGGATATCAAGCGTACGCCTCGTTTCCCTCGGTATCACAATCCGTCCTAACTGATCTATTTTCCGTACAATACCTGTTGATTTCATTCTTCTATTTTTCCCCTTTTCAAATAGAATATTTTATCTCTCATTACCATTTTCATTCCGATGAAATGTATGTATACTGTATAACATATTGTATACAGCATCGGAGGCTATTCATGTCTACATCTTATATTGCCTATTTACAAAAGAAAATTAAAAAGAAACAAAAAATACTTCGGAAATTAACAAAATTATATGGATTCACACATCCTGTAGTTGTCGCCTATAGTCAAGAATTAGATCCATTAGTCGTTCTTGTCATGCGCTATCTTTCTTCTTGATAGAGGAGAGATTCGAATTCGGAAGAACCGAATTCAAATTCTCTATACACATGTCCCCTACATTTTACCATACTTTTGCATAGAATGGTTTTTATAACCATTTTCGCATAAATTTTTTCTTTTTGCACACCCTAACATTACAATCCCATGCTACTACTGTTATTTGCACCAAAACTACACTATTTCGTGGGATTGTCATTGCTTATTTTTCCTTAACTCCATTCAAAATGAGGGCAAAACATGTCAAATATACATCGTTTTGTCCTTATTTTATGATTTCTCTCAAAAATAAAAGGGCATACATCCCCTAGAAAACGTATAAAAAAAACAGATTTCACATATAGTAAAAACAGCAATTCCATCCTACATCTATAACAATTGTATACCGATTATCTGACACAATCGACATTGGAATTGCGCTTTCTCCCGAAAGGCTTACGGACACAGAAAGACGTACTGTATTTCAGTACGTCTTTTCTCATACATCCCTATTTACCTTAACAAATCGGCGTTCCGATTCTTTCATTTTTTAATCGAATCTGTTCCTCTTCTTCGATTCTTCTGTTTTCTAACTCACTTTCTAATTTCCGATACCACTTTCCCTTTTTACGTGTGAAATACGTCTTTACTTCTACATACGGTATCCAAATATCACGTGCCTGCATTCGTTCCATCACACTATCTATCATATATTCTTCTTCAAAGCGTTTAGGTTTTCGCAAATACATGGCGATAAAACCTCGATATTCTTCTTGTAGCCATTCTGCGATCAAATTCTTTTGATTCTGCTTCAAATGTGACCATTTCTTGTTCGTTTGGAGAATTTGACCATTCACGATATCATGATTTTTCATCGTTCTCCCTCACTTTTCTCACCGTTATTTATTCTTTTATTATACCATATTCTCATTTTTTCAATGACAGACTATGCAACTATACCCCAAAAGGCTAACAGTTCCGCAAGGAACAGGTCGTATTTTCTTCCGTTTCTCTTCAGAAAATCTCCACCTTTGGAGAAGGGCCACTTCACCTTGTTTCGCAGCCCTCTCCATCCTTGCCCAACTCTTTTCGGCACGTCAACGTATCGTTGCTAAGCTGACGACAAAAAAGGAAATCTTTGCGTTCTTCAGCTTACACGTCATATTGTACGTGCCGAACCGCCTGTACGATCGTCCATTGATTCCACGTATTTCATGTATCGTTACGTCAATCATGGGGACTAGCCCCCATACCCCCAGCTAGCTTCTGCCAAAAAAGAAGGGGCCATTCTAAAATAAAGATATGCATTATTACATATCTTTATTTCTAAGAAACATGGTATGATGTATACTATTCCCTTTAACTGTATAGCAAGTTACTACTCATTTGTATTTATCTATTTTCAGAAAACGCCTGTATGATACAGGCGTTTTCTCATTCATGTCTGGGCTACTTTCTTTTTCTTCGGAAATACAAACTGAATTTTCCCAGCGTCCAATTTTAAATACGCATCGAATTCCTTTTCCGATTTCCCTTTTAATCCTTTAAGTAACGTCGTTTTCTTACCCTCTAACAGCTTTATCATATTACTTTCACTAATCTTCTGTCCTAAAAATTCTTTCGAAACAGAAAACTTACAACTCTTTAGATTGTCTTTCGCATATCCTGAACAACCATATATCGTTTTCTTATCTACGACTGGCTTCCCACAGGATGGGCACTCTCCTATATGATGTTCGATTTTTCTATCTTCTACAAAATCATTTATCGCCCATGTGTTTACTTGGTCCTTTGCTTCGTTGATGAGTTTCTGCGCTAACTTTTTGGAGGTTTCTACGAAAGGCTTATCCTTTTTCTTCCCTTCTCCAATTCCCTTCAAATATACTTCCCATTTTGCAGTTAATTCTGGTGAACCAATTGCGGTATCCTTAATTGCTTCCACCATCATTTTCCCTTTGTTTGTTACATGTACTGTATTCTTTTCAATTTTGATATACAACAGTGTTTTGATTCTCTCTATAATGCCTGATCTCGTTGCTTCGCTGCCAATATCATGCTTTGCCATTACTGTAATCAGTTGCCCTTCTGTATATAGTTTAGGAGATTGTGTTTTCCCTTCATGTAACTTGATCTCTGTTGTCTCTACAGATTGACCTTGTTCTACAAGTGGAATCGTCTGTTCTTTTTGATTCTCTTCCTCTTCTTTTCCAAACACGACTTGCCATCCAAGATGGGTGATTTGCTTCCCTGTCGATTTAAAGACATCTTGATTCACTTCAGTGAAAAGGTCTGTTTGATTATACGTCATAGGTTCATAGAACGTTGCTATAACGCTACGTACAACCTCATCATAGAGCCATCTTTCTTCTTTGGATAAGTTTTCTAGGTTAGGAACTTGATTCGTGGGAATCAGTGCGTAATGGTCTCCGCATTTCTCATCGTCCACGTATGCTTTCTGATTTACGATGGTTTCTCTTTCTTTCTTTTCAATCAAAGTTTGATAGTCCGTGATATTTGCTAACTTTTCTAGAATACTTGGTAATTGTTCCGCTTCCGCAACAGGAATATGCTGATATTCTGTTCGGGGATACGAAAGCATTCTTTTATCGTATAGGCTTTGTGCAGTTTCTAGTACCACTTTAGGGGACATCTTATACTTCTTATTCAGCTTTGCTTGTAAGCTCGACAGATTATATAATTTCGGCGCTTGTCTCGATTTTTGTTCTACTGTCACCTTTTGTATACATGCTGTATGCTGTCTCAATTGTTGTAACTTTTCCTGCGCTTCTTCTTTTGAATGGAGTTTCATAATGTTATGATCTTGGAGGAGTTTTCCGACATAGGGTATTCCATTCGCCTCAAAATACCCATGAAGTTCATAGAATGATTGCACTTTGAAATTCTCTAATTCTTTCTCGCGTTGGCGAATTAGGTGTAACAAGGCTGATTGTACCCGTCCAGCACTGAAGACTTCTTTGACACCTTTCTTGTCCCGGAACAACAGCGTAAATACTCGTGAGGCATTCATGCCTATAATCCAATCGCTAACAGAACGGGCTTGTTCTTCTAAATAATAACTATATGTTTCTTCTGCATCTCGCAAGTTTTGAAATCCTTTTCGAACCGCATCATGCGTCATACTTTTTACCCACAAGCGTTTTTGTGGTTTGTCGTTCACGCCTGCCATAATAATAATATTTTTGGCAATGGCCTCTCCAGCTCTAGCAGGATCAGTCGCAATAATGATTTCATCTGCTTTTTGTAGCCATTGTTTCACATGTTGAAAAATTGACTTTTTATCTTTTGACACCTTCATTTGAAACTCTTCTGGAATAATAGGCAGTTGGTCCATACTCCAGTTTTTCCATTCTTCTTTATACTCATCAGGGTTACATAATTCGATGAGATGACCGAGTGCCGAAATCATTACGACTTCTTCGTCTCCAAAGATTTCTTTGTCCTTCACCGTAATATGTGTACCTTCTCGTTTAGCACTTTGAAATGCTTCGGAATAACTTTTCATTTGTTGCGGTTTTTCACATAGTATCACTTTCACGTGGATTCCCCCTTGAATTGAATTACAGTTAGAACTTCCGTTCTTCCTATTACTGTTCTATTTCCGCCCATCCATCTGTATCGTATTCTGTAAAAAGGTTTGCAGGGTCTGCATTCCATTCTTCTATACACACTTTGCCTAGACTATTTTTCAAATTTTTGAACGTAATCTGAATATAATCCTGTAAACGCTTCAGCTCATGTAAGTTATAATTCTTCAATTCTCCTTCGACCAGCGTTTCATCTCCATACGGAATAGCCATAAGTTCCTTGATTTTCTCCAAAAACTTTTCATTTTGTTCTTGTTCTAATAGCATTTCTTGCTCAATTATTTTTTTGAAATTACGTAAATGAAACCAGCTTGGCTCGTGAATATGCTTTAAATAAACACCTTCCCAATTGTGATGCATTTCAATTTCAACATACTCTTGATTCCATCTTCTTGCATGTGAAGTAAATCCAAAATATTTACACAATATATTTTCTAAAGGAGCACCAATGAGCCAATTATCCTTTACTCGTGTACTTTTCATAGTTAACACGATTTCTTCAATATGTTGTAACAGTTTCCGAACAATCATTTCGGAATGATGCGCTGATACATATATCGCTTCCTCATCATGTTTTAAACTCAATTTATGATAGATTCTGTATACCGTTTCTTTTCTGTCTTGCACTTCTATATATTCTTCCAACTGTTCTTGTTTCATCATGATTCACCTCTTCAAATGTAGTCATTTAGCAATATACACATGCCATGATTCTAATTTTCTTTTGCAATACTCAATATGCTCTTCTACTGTGCAAGTCGTACCCGTATTAATATATAACTCATTTGTTGTTTCTTTATATAGAAGGGAAAGAAGCATGGAAAAAATAAACTTCACTTCTCTCACGTAAGGTTGCAATTCAGATATCGGCATGTCAATATCGCCCATTGTAAGATAGTACCCTCGATACCCTTTACATACATCATTCTGGTAATCTCTTGGACTGGTATGAAACTTTTCAAAATCTCCCACATAACTGCACCAATTGAATTCTGGAAGTGTTACTAAGAATCTTCCGTTCCCTTCATGGTTATACACCTGAATTTCCATATCTCCCACGTGTGGAATACCAACTTGTGCATATACACATCCTGTAGCATCAACATGAATCCTCCATATTGCCAAATTCACTTCACCATATCGAAATTGTTGTTCCAAATCCTTCACCTCAATTTGTTATATAGAATTAAGTTAGGGTCAACTCACATAATACATCCCAATTCAAATCTATTCTGTGAAAATAAATAGCCCTGTTACTCGCTCTCCTTCTACTGTTTTATAAGGGTCTAGCAATCCAATTCCTAAGCACTCTCTCATAAAACCTTTGTATTTCACTGCTGTTACATCGTTAAAGACAAAATCTATCTTATTAAGATCCTCAAGAATCGTTTCTTTCGCCATATTTACTACCGCTAAATCACTTGGCGCATCAAAGCAACGACTTAGCATCATACTTATTTGTTTACTCTCAATCGGGTCTAATACATCTCTCACACCTTGCATCATAGTCTTTGTATCAATTTCCATTGGGATTTTTCGAGCTGACACAGACACAGCATCGCATAAGTAACAATCTGTTGATTCACAAACATTTTCACATCTTTCACATACATATACTTCTCTCGTTTTTTTCTCCCCTTTTGGATTATGAATCTGTACTCCAGCATTAAACTTTATAAGCAAGCTTCTCCTCTGCACTGGCGCTGAACCTTTGATATTCTCATAATCTTTTTCTTCGATTTATTCATTTGCTCCCACATATATTGAAGAACCCGAGCTGTAATTTTTTCTGGAAAGAATCCCTGACGTTCTAATAGAATGTTCTCAATTACCCATGCTTTTCTTGTGTAATATTCATATTCTCCGCCTGTTTCATCTGCTGTCGCTTGCAAAGTACGTTCTTCTTTAGATGCTTTGTTGAGTAGCTGTAAACCGTAATACGTTTGACTGCGTGCTTCTCTTACTTCCTTCAGCAACAAATACAAATCGTAAGTATGATACTGCTTCAACTCTTCTACAGACTGATGAATGTGTTCTAAGAAGAGTTGTTGTTGCATCTTAGTAAATTCAAAACGCTCCCCATCCTGACAAAGCTGTAAGATACCTGTTTGTTGTTCCCGAATACAACCACCACAGAATTCACAAATCTCTTGTACGACACCATTCTTATCAACTTGTATCGGAGTTGCACAGTATGGACAGTTCACGATTATCACACTACCTTTCGTTTAAGATTCTAAATTTATTATACAACTAACTACATGTAGTTACAAGTAGTTGAAAGTAATTTGAATCATTTATATAATTACATTAGAGGTGGTAGAAATGGAAAACCGAGGCTTAAAAAATCGTAAGACACTTTCGAATGCAATTGCTAAAGAACTTTGGTATGATTTAGACCAATTAGCGAAAGACACTCGTATTAATAAATCTAAATTACTAGACGAAGCTGTTAGCGATTTACTAAAGAAGTATGAGAACCCTACAAAGAAATAACAACGTAGGGTTCTATTTTGTTGTCCACTTCTTATTTTTCGAAACTCACTGAAACCTCTTCTTCCATCACGATTTCTTCTTGTTTTTCCTTCACTAAATCCGCAAATTTTTCTACCTGCTTTTCGTCTGTTACTTCTTCTGCTATGACTGCTAACTCTTCTTTTTGATCTATAATCTTGGCTTGTTGGTTCACTAGTAAAATATGTGATACTTTTTCAATCCTTGTGACAAATTCTTCCGCATTCACTTGTTCAATTCGATGAATATGCGGATGCTGTTCTACAATATATTCCCGTAACGCTTCCATTGTCGCTTCAGGGTGTTTTTGAAATTGTTCTGTTACAATTGATTGAAAATCCTTTCGTACTGGATTTTCTACAGATGGATTTTCTTCTGTACGTTGGGCCGAATCAGGCATTAATGTCTCTGTTTCTTTGACAGTTTGCTCTTGTACCACTTCTTTTTCTAAAATTCGCTCCTTTTCATGGACAACTTCCTTCTGACTATCCTTTTCCTCTACAACAAGCGTTTTCTCCTGATTCGGTCTAGCCATTTCCATTTTCTGATTCAGTTCTTGACTCTTTTCGATAATAAGATTGTTCACCCGAACAACACCATCAATCAATTTATTTTTCGCATACTGTTTCACTTGCTCAGGTGCACCTTTTACCGTTTGTACGTTTTGTTTTACCTTTTGTACAAATGCTTCTTTAAATGTTTGGTAACTTTGCTTTACATTCTCTTTTAACGTATGAATAGATTCTTTCCAAGAAACACCTTTCTCTTTCTGTTCGTAATACTGATGAAGTGTCTTTTCCAAACTTTTAACATGCTGATCTAATAACTCTTTCACATCCTCTTTGGTCAATGTAGAACCTTTCGGATTTTCTAAATCGCTTTCAATCAGTTGTTGCACTTCTTTCATGCTCTTATTTAATACATTTTTCACCGTGACCGTTTGTAAATTGTCACGTAACACCCCTATTTCAGCATCTAACCCCTTCTCTTTTGGAAGTTGACCTTCGTATTCAAATGTAGGGTTCACTTGATATACGCCTGATTGAACCCTTTGAAGAAAATCGGATTCTTGTAACGTCTTCATGGTATCTCCCACTGTTCGTTCGGAAACGTTTGTTTGTTCCGCTATTTCCTTTTGTGTCATATGCAATTGATTTTTTGCATCTAATCGTTCCATCACAAAATGTAATACTTGGATTTTTTTCTCCCCTTGTAACTGTAAATCCAATAGCGCATTCCAATTTCTATCATGCTTCATTTTCATATAAACCACTCCCTCTGTATAAAATAATTAATTGATATATCCTTCTTCACCTAAAGGCTGTTGAATACTAATGTTTCCTACAATCCATTTTTTCTTTTCAGGACTATATACCATCTCAATATCTAATACCATTTGCATGGTACTCGTTACACCGTTTACAGTCGTATTGATCCACACACGAGAAAACACATTCGCTTTCTCACCATTTTGCACAGCTGTATAGTATAACTTGACATCTTTTATAGCTGAAACAATCGTTGTTTCTGGTGGTGTTTTTTCTGGCTTCTTTTCTTCTCCTGCTGGCTTTAACTTCCCTCTTACAGACTCTGTTGTATATGCATCAATTTTTGACCACCCTTGTTCCCCTTTTGACGTATCATACGTAAAGAAGGCTCGTAAAAAGGCGTCTGTATCCTTTTTCACTTTTGTTTCCTCATTGTTCTCTTTTGCCTGCACCTTCTCTTTTAAGCTGGTATTTTCTTTCAAAACTTGTTTATATTTCGTTTCATATACTTTCACCTCCCCTTTCTGTTTCCAAGCATACCCAATTAATACCACTATACCTATAGATAAAATCAGAATTGCTATACTACGTCTCATTTTCATTCACCCTTTCTCATCGTTACTGTACTCGACCAAACCCTGCGAGATGTTGCTGCCAATACGGTTTATTTAAATCAGCATAATCAAGGGGGTCACCAGCATGATACATTTGCATATTTCCTTGATAAATACCTACATGCGTAATATATGTCCCTGAATTATATGTTCCATGGAAAAACACTAAATCTCCGGGCTTTGCTTCTTCAGCAGAGATACGTTTTGTTTGATTCCATTGCATTTGTGCGGTTCGATCTAATTGCACACCTGCTGTTCGGAATGTCCACTGGGTTAAACCACTACAATCAAAACTTGCAGTTGGGCTTGCTCCACCAAATACATATTTATAACCTTTATATTTAATGGCTTCAGCCATAACTTTTTGAAAAAATTCGTCTCCAACAGCTCCACCACCAGCAATTTCACTCGTTTGATAGTATTTCAAAACTTTTTCAACATAGCTATAATCGCCATAACAAAATGGACTTCTGAATCCACATTGTGTACGTCCATTTGCCATTTTCAAGGCAAAACTTTTGGCTAATTCTAAGGTGTATTCTCCGCCATTACTATTAATATAGTTCAAAAATCCTGGACCGAAATTATATGTTTGAAGGGCTAATTTTATTCGATTGATATCAGATGGACCCTGCACATTTGCTATTGTAATAGAATGTTTAAATTCTTGTACGCCAGCCCATATGCTGTAGTCCGGGTCTGTGATTCCATTCTGAATTTTCGGGTACTTCGTGTTAAAAGCACCCTCTGCCGATTGCATGACATCGAGCAAACGTCCGCCGCTCTCCTGCATAATTAAACTAAGCATTAACGGTACATATGGCTCTACACCAAATTCTTGGGCGTATTTACGAACCGTAGGTTCCCATTTTAGAACTTCAGGTGGAACAGTTGTTGTTCCTGTCCCCATTGGTGTTTGTGGCTTACTCCCTCCTCCCCACATCAAACAGATGAAGAGACTAAACAAAACCAGTATGCCAATCAGTATAGGCTTCCAATTTCGTACAACGGTTACGGTTGTTTTGATATACACGTTTCGTCATCTCCTCTTCATCAACACTTGACGTGTCATAAATTTCATCATGCTTCCTGTACCACTTGCCACACCTGTAGAATAGACAAATTTTTGTAACACGGCTGGTGTTGTCACAACCCCTATTAAAATACCTGTTCCTAAAATGGCGTGACCCGATAACATACAATTGAGACCTAAATATAAGAAACTTACTTGGGCGGCTGCTGTTCCCACAATAGCAATCGTTTCTCTCCACCAAGTTGAATACATATCCATCTCTTCATTTAATGCGGATAACGCTACAAACGGTATTAACACATAACAAAAGACAATTTGCCCAAGTCTCATAATCATTTGAATGTACATTAAGACAAACAAGATAGCGAGTAAGACTAAAAAGAAAATAGCGACAAATACAACCGTTCCTGCCATTTGTAATTGATACGTCTGTGCGATATTTCCTAACACAATTTCACTAACGGATTTGTCTCCTTCGTCTCCTGAATTGAGTCCTAAATATTTTACAAATTGATCTACTACCAGCCCCTTATCTGAAATAAATCCCACCCAGAACGAATTGATTTTAATCATGATATCTAAAAATAACGGTAACATCAGGAGGCGATACGCAAACTTTCCGATGTCTCCCATGATTTGGGACGTTGTTCTTCTTTGAATCGAACCCGTGGAAATCGCTAAGTATTGTTTAAATAATTGATGAAGGACAATGACTCCTACTAAGGCATAGACGAGAAAACGAACCCAAGAAAATACATCTTGTATCACCTGTACCTTTTGATATTCCGTATCAATTTTCGTGACACTCACAATCGAACCTAAGAAAAAATTTAAGAGCTGAATCGACAATTCCACAATCCACCGAGAAAAGGCTTCAATGGGATTCGTTACCGTTGTAAAAAAGTCTTTCACCGCTTGCCACATGCACGTTCACTCCTTTTTGTTACTGCGCTGGAGGCACAGTCGCTTGTTTTTGTTGTAACTTTTTATTTTCTTCAATGACAATTTTCAGTTGTCCCACAATTTCTTTGATTTCAGATTCTTTATCCTGCATTTTTTGTTGTAACTTTGTTTTCTCTTGTTCTAGCATTTGTATGTGTTTCTTTTGTTTTTCACTTTGTTCATCCTGTTTCGCATTCACCATCGCTGGCTGGATACTGTCTTTTGTGATAACATACAAATTACAGGAAACCGATAGTGTCAACAAAGCGACACATAACTTGGTGGAAAGAGGGAAAGAGAAGGGTGCGAATGACCAATTTCTCTTTCTCTTTTTTTGTTTTTCTTCCGTTTCTTCTGGTTCTTTCACGAGTTCTTGCAACGCTTCCCATGTTGTAGATTGATAGATATGTTGTAAGAATTCATCCCTCATTTCTATTGGCTGAAGCATGCAAGCTTCAAATGATTCGTTCGAAAAAGCAAAGGCAAGTAAACGTTTCGTATGGGTCAACCTATCATTTCGATTAAATCCCGTTACAGGCATGTGGTCCATCGCTTGATACATGAGTTTCACTTCCCCTTTCTTCGTGTAAAAAATATTGTCTGGAATGGGGAGGAGCATCGTTTCTTGATGTGTTTGGAAGAGGTGGACCAAGCGAGACACCACTTTCCGTTTAATCGCTTCATTTTCTTGTTGGATACGAGAAAACGATAATAAGTGGGATTCTTTTTCATACCGAAGTATGACATCTCCTCGTATAATTTCCGCAAAGGTACACGGTAACAAATACGATTTGGTTTGTTTGATGCTGTCAAATGGAGCTTCTTGTTTTAACTTTGTTTTCGAAAACCGATACACATATTCTGTAGCGGTTTCCTCTACTGTCCCGTCCCCAAATACAATAATCATACCTACACCTCCGCTTTCTCTTTTTGTTCTTTCCTTCTTTGTGCTTCTTTCTCTTCGATATGTTCCACTGGCGAAAAATCTCGTTTTTGTTCTTTATAAATCAAGAGGATTGTAATTTGCTGAATCGCTTCTGTCACTCGTATCAGAAAATGCTCTTCTGTTTCCTTTACGTCATGGTGAGGCGCAAAATCTATATCTGCCATCATGCAAGTTGGATTCTTTTTCACCAAAAACTGCACGCCTTCTTCTCCTTCTTCCTCCGCTTCTAAGTCCATCGTATACGAAGCATGTATCCGTCCATTTTTGTTTTCTACCCGTACAGGTTGTAACACTTCGTCTCCCCACAATTCACGTTTCACCGTAATGGGCAAGGATACGGTTCCTTCTGTGTTTTGTCCTTCCTTTAGTTGCTTATTTTCTGTTGTTTCCGTTGTTGTCTGCTCTTCTCCTGTCGTAGACGTAGCCGTTTGCGATTCATCTTGTTTCTCTTCTTGTGTTTCCTTTTTAGATGCCATATCAGACTCTACCGCTTCTGTTGGTGCTTCTTCTTTTGTTTCATTTGCTTGTGCTTTTGTTTGTTTTTCTGGTAAATGCCATCCCATGTCTGTCTTTTCTCCTACTTGGTCAGCGAACCAGTTGGCTACCCATGCTTTTTGCGCATGAATGGGTAATCTACCACGTTGAAATACATAACAATCATTATTTTTCATCTGATTCAAGAGTTCATCGGGTGTCTTGAGCGGTCTCTGTACGTAGGTATACGCTTGTTGATTGCTATCAAATTCTCCAGGTGTTTGGCTATCATTTCGCAACCGTTTGGTCGTCACACCCAGTCGTTCTGAGAAATATTTCGCTGTGTCGAGGTCATTTGTGCCTAAAAAAAGAGTCGTATCACAATTGGACATAATCTCACCAGTTTGTTTCTCTCCATAACGATCCATTAATTGCCCAATACTTTGCGCAATGATTGATACTTCCATCCCATAGGAACGGACAGTGGAAAGTCGTTCTGCAAAATCAGGCATTTTTCCAATGTTCGCAAACTCGTCTAACAAGAACCGCACAGGAATATCTAACGTATTATGATTTGTATCCGCATAGGCACATAATTCTTGAAATAATTGAGCAAAAAATGTATTGATTAGCGCTCGATACGTACGGTCTGCCAATGGAATGACCACATATAAGGCAATTTTTCTTTTCCCAATATCCGCTAATTTAAAGCTACTGTATTTTGAAAACGTACGAACCGATTTTAATTTCCATAGTTTCATTGCCTTGGCTGCGTTACTCACAATTCCGCCCCATGTTTTATCTGTCGCATTTTTCACGACACCAAAAGCGATTCTAGCGGACGATTCTTCTTCTAAATTTGCAAACAGATTCTTCAATTCCTTTTCTGAAGGTTCTGTTAATAAGTTGTATACATATTCCATCGAATGCTGTTCTTTCTGCAGATTTTCTCTTACATATAGAATACCCGCAGTAATCAACGAGACCGCTTGTTCCTGCCAAAAACTATCTCCCGACTGCTGTCCTTCTTCTCCGCCTAAAACAAGCGTTGTTGCAAATTTTTCAGCATCTTGATCTAATCCTACATAGTCAATCGAGTTGTACATGTCTGATAATTCCATATTCGAAAAATTAATGAGGTACACTTCATACCCTTGTTCTCTCTTCTCACGAGAAGTAAGTTCATAGATTTCACCTTTGGGATCTGACACGACAATTGATTTGTTTTTCGTATTGACGACATTGTTTAAGATATAACATTTTGTTTTTCCTGAACCAGAACCACCTATGACACATACATGTCGATTTAAAAAACTGTCTTCCTTATGAATCATCAATTTATCATTATAGACCGCTAAAACAGTTCCTTCTTCTTTCCTGTCATCCGTAATATCTATCTCATCAAAAATGGTTACCTCATCTGAAAGAGAAGCACTCCCTAATCCTCCGTATTCGCTTGCATCTTCCACCGTATGTGGTTTTAACTTTCTCCATGTTTGGAAGGTTGTATAAGCGAAAATACCAAGTAGAATCAGTTGCGCATATTGATACAATTCGAGTCCTATTGCGAACGATACGGTTTCGATTGGACTCGTCAAGTAGGTGACCGCAAGGTCTTTTGCTGTACCATCTGGCAACTCCATTAACTCGTCTTTATGTTCTAATAAAAAATCAATCATTCGAAGGCCAAATGCCACCACATAATCAATTAAGAGACAGAAACTGAAAATCATTCCGACTGACAACCAAAATGTTTTCCGAGAATCCGCAAGGGGTTTTTCCTTCATACTCATCCCG
>NZ_JBBOTF010000006.1:0-64385 GCF_038005425.1 Bacillus sp. FSL K6-0268 | reverse complement strand
AGAACCTAGAATTTTATATGGATGGTGGTGCGAAACGTTGTTAGACCAAGAACAGGTGGCTTCGGCTATCATGTTCGTAAAATCTAGCGGATCCTGTTTCTAAAGATTTACTGGGGTCTAAGTAATATACTGTTATTTCAAATGAAGGGGTAACGCCTGGAAGGGAATACACGAGGTCGGAGTGCACGAACTGGAAGGTAAATTTCAGCGTGTTCTAAGCCCGATGTCATATGGTGGAAGAATCCGCCCTTATCTTTTGATAGGGAAAACCAGCCCGAGGGGGACGGTGTGGGTCATGCTGCTGGTGTCTGGTTGTCATGGTGAGAATGTGCTCTAAAATCCATTTAATATGGAGGACAGCACTGACGAACTTTCGAATGTACGAATCTAAACCATAGCCCCCTCTAAGCGATGGGGTGTAGCTGAAGGCTACGATGATTGAGGATAAGTAAAACTCACCATTATGAAAGTCCTTGCAGAGTTACAGGCTCTGGATAATTATCAGGTTCATAGGAAGCACCTAAAGCAATCACTGGGTTTCAATAAATAATTGAACACAGTAAAAGAACGGTATATTGCAACGTTGTAAGCCAGGGACGTGGAGGATTTGCCTCCTGTGAAGCGGTCATAGTGAATACTTAAGGTGATATTAGCCGATAAAGGATAAGCTAGTTTTGCTCTGGTGAAGGTGGAGGCACAGTACCACACGAAGCTTGCTGTAATGGCAGGTGGATAAGGGATAGCCTCTAGTCTTTCAAGAGGTTACACACTTTCAAATTAAGATTCTATGACGCTTTCAAGGTTCGAATACGACTAAGAAAAGTGAATCTTTGCACTCTTCACCCGCAAGGAGGAACCAACTTGAATTCAAAAAAGAAGCTTAGGCACAAGGAGTATTATGGACTTCAAGAATTATTTGATGGTCTCTATTCAAAAAGCCTAGAAGGACAAAAATTCTATAAACTAATCCATTTAATGACATCTGAAGAAAATATCCGGTTAGCTTATCGAAATATCAAGAAGAACACTGGAAGCAAGACAAGAGGAACAGATGGACTTACTATTAATTATATATCTAAACTTTCTATTGAAGAGGTTGTTGGGAAAATAAGAAGTATGTTTGACTACTATTTTCCTTCGCCTGTCAGAAGAATGTGGATCGAAAAAGATAATGGTAAGATGAGACCCTTGGGAATTCCAACTATGTGGGATCGACTGTTTCAACAATGCATCTTACAAATACTAGAGCCAATATGCGAAGCTAAATTCTACAAACATTCATATGGATTTCGTCCGAATAGAAGTACAAAGCACGCTATTGCGAGACTGATGTATTTAGTGAGTCGTGCGAAATTTTACCATTGCGTTGACATCGACATTAAAGGGTTCTTTGACAATGTTGATCATGGGAAACTACTGAAACAGATGTGGACCATCGGCATAAAAGACAAAAAACTCCTTTCCATCGTGTCGGCAATGCTAAAAGCTGAAATAAAAGGGGAAGGAATACCAACTAAAGGCACACCGCAAGGTGGTATACTTTCTCCTCTTCTGTCGAACATCGTCTTAAATGAATTAGATTGGTGGATTGCAAGTCAGTGGGAATTATTTCCGGCAAGGAGCCGGAGGGGCAAAACAAAAGGTTTACCATATGACAATATAAACAAATTTAGAGCTTTGCGTAAAGCTTCAAACCTTAAGGAAATCTTCATTGTAAGATACGCCGATGATTTTAAGATACTTTGTAAAACTGCAACCCAAGCAAAATTAATTTCTGCATCTGTTAAGAACTTTCTTTGGAAACGATTGAAATTGGAATGTTCGGAGGATAAATCTAAAGTTGTTAACCTGAAGAAAAAGAGTTCCGAATTTCTAGGACTTGAACTTAAGGCAGTCTGGAAAAGGAAAAGGTCCGTTGACAAATACTTTACAACCAAAAAAGGCGGAAAAAAGAAAGCAAATCCAAAGAGAATCAAGACCACCAATCGTGAACGTAAGAAAAATGGTAATAGTGCAGAGTATAAAGAGTTATGGTCCATATCCAGTGTGATGTCTGTTAAGTCTATACACAAAGCTAAACGGAAAATCAAAGATGCTATTAAAATGTTACAAAAACGTCCTACACGACAGACGGTTGCCAATTATAATTCAGTCATACATGGTATTCAAAATTACTACAAAATGGCAACATTGATTACTAAAAACCTATCAGAGATTAACTTTCACTGTCGCAAGAGCTTGAATTGCCGTCTTAAACAGAAATGGATCGACGGAAATCGAACTCATATGGATAAACACCAAACTGAAAGGTTCAAAGGGTACGCATGGGTTATGAAAGAAATACAAGGTAAAGTTTTATCACCTATATATGCTCAAAAGCATGTATCGCCTATGAATTTCAGTCAAGACATCAACAACTATACAATTGAGGGAAGAAATTCGATTCATAAGAACTTAGAGCGAATAAACTCAGTTACTCTCCAGCATGTTATGAGGTCATATATCCCAAGCTGTTCTATCGAATATAATGACAATAGAATATCTAAGTTTATCTCACAAAATGGGAAATGTGCCATAACCAAAATGGAGCTGGGTAAGCATGATTGGGAATGTCATCATATTATGCCATTTAGGAAAACGGCAGACGACTCTTACCAAAACCTTTTAATTCTCTGTAGTGACATTCACAAATTGGTAAGAATAAAAGACATTATCAAAATTAGAAGAATTGTTGAAACATATTCCCTGACGGAACAACAAATTGACAAAATCAATGCTCTAAGGAAATATGAAGCCGTTCCATTGATCAATCTTAATGTTTTATATGAAAAATCTAACAGCCCTGTAGCATAGTAAATTTTATTTTAAAAGTTGCATTAGCTATAAAGGTTAGTTTATGGAATGTGTAACTGGAGGAAGATGGGACGCCGTGTGAGCTCGAAAGTCTCACGCACGGTGTTAGGCGGGGGAAAACTGTAAGATAATATCAAGCAGTAACCTATCGCAACAGGATGTATGAGTCAATATCAAATGTTGTACAGCACACCGTATCTCTATTCTTCTCGTACATTGCAACAAATGTACAAAAGTACAAGAAAAGAAGAGGATATAACAGCGATACAGGAGCACATGCTACGTCATGACGTGTATCTGGACCGACAGTACCGAGGTTATTATTATTTAAGTCAAAAAATTGAAGGAGATTTATATGATGATGAACATCCTGTATCTTGGAATGAGTTATTAGAAGATTATCAGTTATTTAAGGATTCCCAAGGTAATTTATCTATTCAGCCGAAAGGATGGAGATAATATGACCATTGTTGGAGAATTAGGTATTGTATATGGCGTGACAGGAGCAACGATCATAGGAATTAAGTTATTAAAAAGAAAAGGGCTTCACCTTCCTGACTGGATGCTACGTGCGGGTCTTAAATGCTTGTTGATTGGCACGGTCTGGTATGTGCTACGTGATATGCTCGATGTATTTCTACGCTAGTATTCTATCGGGTAGTTGATGGGAACTGTCGTAGTACATTTGAACAACCTTTTTATGATATTCCTGATAGCCCCAACTACCTCTAAGGAGGTAAGGAGTTTATGTTTTCACTTTTGGTGATTCCAGTTACTTTTTTAACAGTAGCGTATTTTTACAGGGGAAAAGAAATGAGTGATAAGAAGAAAATCAAAGCATTTTTTGAAATTACGAAAGTGTGTGTACAGCATAAAGGAGAAATGCAGTACCCTGTATTTTTGAAACAAACAGAGGATAATAGTAGTACCACGTTTGTCTATCGGCTGCCATTAGGTGTGCCGAGTCAGCTCATACAGAAGTTAGCGCAAGTATTAGAGGAAGGTTTGCATAAACCCGTTATGATTTCCTTTCAACGACGGGAGCTGTTTATACGGGTATTCCAGCAATGTATTCCTGAAAAATGGCATTGGTCCAATGAATTGTTACGAGAGAAGACATGGAACGTCATCATGGGAAGAGCGTTAGATCGAATGATTTATCATGATTTTGAAAAAACACCGCATATGTGCGTGAGCGGGATGACTCGTTTTGGCAAAACGGTTTTTCTCAAGAATGTGATGACGAGCTTAATTTTACAGCAGCCAGATTACGTGAAGTTCTATGTGATTGACTTAAAAGAAGGATTGGAATTCAGCCCTTACAAGGACTTGGCACAAGTCGAAGAAGTGGCGGAGAATCCCATGCAAGCCTTTGACATGTTGACACGAATTCGTGAAAAGATGGTGGAACAGGTTGTTCATATGAAAGACTCGTATTTCACGAATATTGTAGATACGCCCATCAAGGAGCGTTATTTTATCATCGTCGACGAGTCAGCGAATCTTTGTCCGACACAGGGATTACCCAAAAAAAGGAGGGATATGCTCTATATGTGTCAAGAAATGTTATCGGAAATAGCGAGGATTGGCGGAGCATTGGGGTTTCGCTTGATTTTTTGTACCCAGTACCCGACTTCTGATACCTTACCAAGGCAGATTAAACAAAATAGTGATGCGAAGATTGGATTCCGCTTACCGACCGTAGTGGCTTCACAGGTGGCAATAGATGAAAGTGGATTAGAAGAACTTCCATCCATACCAGGGCGAGCACTTTTCAAAACAGTTCGTGTAGAAGAAATTCAAGTACCGTATTTGTCTAATCAAGAGATGTGGAAGCTACTGAAACCTTACAAGGTGGTGAAGCATCATGAAACATCAAAAGATGAAACAAAAAGCGAGACACATCGAGATTTTATACACTTTAAGTAAGTTAGACTTTGCGTCTAGACGACAGTTGCAAGCGATTCATTGCCTTGGTAGTATTCGGAATGCCAATCGTATTTTGAAGGATTTGAGACCGTATTGTCACGTTACATCGCATAACCGAGAGAATGTATATTACCTCAATAAGAAAGGAATGGCTCTTCTCGGTATACAGGCGAAAGAGAGAAAAAAGAAACATCAATTGGAACATATCTTGTTGCGAAATGAAGCATGGATGTGGCTAGATTTCCCTGACTGGAAGACAGAGCAAGTTATTACTTTGCGCTATCAAGGAGAAGAAAAAACAATTGTGCCAGATGCATTCTTCCTCAAAGATAATGTTCCCCACTTGGTAGAAATCGATCGGCTACAGCATATGAAAGTGAATGAGAAGAAAATACAATATTATGCGTATCTCACTCACATATACCAGAAACAACAGCAGATAACGCCTATTATCATCTTTTGTACGATATCGGATTGTAGGGAGAAACAATTGCTACACTATGCGTTAAAGTATCATGTGTATGTACGGACGTATTTGTTACAGGATATACTGTAAATCGTTTCTCTTTATCGTTGCAACTGTTTTACCAAAAAACTAGATATTTGGCAACTGAATCTGTAAGAGGACTACATAATCAGTAGCCCTTGTTATGACCAAAAATCACTTTGTTTAATATTTTTCCCTGTTATTTTTTTTAAGGCTTGCACTACTTTGTTGGCGTTTTTAATAGAAGGCGATATACAATCGATTTTAGCGAGGCGACTTATCGTTGAAGTAGTAAGCCCGCTAGCTTTAGCGATATCAATTTGCTTTATTTTATGTTTATCAATAAATTTTCCTAGTTTCGAACGAGACAATTTGAACACCTCATTTCCTTTTTTACTAACAATTTGCACAGAAATCCCGTTTTCTAAACATCAAGAATAAAGTATTTTTTTGAAAATCGTGCATATAATAAAACAAAAGAAAAATTAATTGTAATTATTTCATGGAATATAGCATACATATTAATAGCTACAAGTTGCGAATATACTGAAGTTTACATGCAACTTGTTGTAACGGGTATGCTAGTGAAATAGAAAAGCGAAACCCTTACTCTCCCAAGGGGTTTCGCTTTTTGTGTAGAGTGGAAGAATAATAAGGTACTATTGGAAAGGTGATTATTTCACGCATCGCAATGTACATACATGAAGAATCATAGGGAAATATATGAAATAGGTGAATGCGGCTGTTTTTATGTCGAATTTTGTTATATAATGAGGATGATTAATTAATAGGGCTCTGTTATGCGGAGTGAACAGGTTAAACTCTCTTGTCGATTTTATAAGGGATAAGAAATCCCCAGCTGGAAGCAGACGCACAATATTGACGTTGTATTGTGCATCTGCTCTTTTTTTGATTCCTGTACACTGATAGCGAAGCATAGGGTTTTGCAAGGGAATGGCTACCTATCGTAAGGTCGGTAGCGAAGGTTGGTAAGGGAATCCCCTTGATAGGGAAATGTGATGATATAAGGGATATAAGCGAGGACTTGCACAGAGAGAATGTATGTGTGGGGCATAGTTATTTGAGTATCTTTTTATACAGAAATACGATATAATGAACGAGTGCAAAACTTACAATGAATGCGTGTATCGCATTCCATCACTCACTTTACCCATTAGGTGAATCACCTAATGGGTATTTTTTGTTTTCTGCTAGAAAAGGGAAAGTTGAACGTTTTCTTGTTCTACACTAGATGTACAAGAAATATGACGCTGGTAGCCATTCCCTAGTCTTCGCTGTATTTCCTCGTCCAGTAATTGAATGGCTCGATCTTTTGATGCGGTATAGAAAACCACTTCTTGCATAGGGTATGTTTCACCGCTAGGAGCTATGATGGTATAGGAAAGTGTGTAGGGATTGATTTTCACGATAGCATTCCTTCTTTCTTTAAAAGGATATTATAGCTCTTCCAAATCAGTTTCCACAATCTGTACAGGTGCTATATGCTCTTGTTCTAATATAACCTGTAATCGTTTTTGCAATTCAAAACCGTCCTTTGACTCAGCCAGTAAAAAAGATTTTGAAAAGTCGTACCCATTCACAGAATAGCTCACTTCAAACATATACATGTTACTGTGCCACCTTTTCATAGGGATTAGATGGAACTAGATGATACTGTTCATGTCGTACCACTTGGCGTCCATCGATTCCAAGCTCGAAGAAGGATTCCATTTCAGAAATATCTACCATACTAGTATGTTCGAGTACACGGACAATAATAGAAATGAGTAGCTAACAATAGCTACTCATAATGGAATACCTATCATGGATGAGTAACCGTTTGAACCATCATATGGTATCAAAATTTATGCATCTTTGATGCAAAAGCTCCAAGTGAAAAGATGACTAGTATTACAAAGAACACAAGTTTAATAATCGCAAATGAAATGACAACGGCGAATATCAATAGCTTTAATATGGTTCGTAGTGACCATTTTACAATATTTAAAGATACACGCATGCTTAAAGCCCCCTATCGTGACGATTGCTCTTTGTTTTCTTCCCTGTCCTTCTCTCATTTTCCTCTTGTATTTCTTTACTGGTTGCGTTTTTGATTTTGTTCAAGTCGCCAACAGTTTGAACAGCATTTTTTGTATCGTCTATATCTATGCGGTCAGGTGTTCCATCATTATCTACATCCCGTTCTTTGAAATGTTCCAAGAAACTTTTTTCAAATACACATACGATTTGATAGCAGATCCCCGTCACTTTTGCATCCATCATGCTCCATCCCTTTCCGAAAGATAGGTGAAAAAACGATAGATCATGAACATATCCATCGTTTTTCTTTTCTATCGACTCATGGATTGCTTTTTGTGCTTTTCTTTTGCTATATCTTTTTGTTCTTGCTTTATTTTGTTATCTAGCTCTTTTACACCGTTCATTGAAAATTCAAATTTCTTGTCTTTCGCAGTCTCGTTTTCTTTTCCCTTTTCTTGTAGAGTTGTCTGTTTTTTGTTTCCTTCTGTTTGCTGTTCCGTCGTTTCTTTCGTTGTTTCATTTTTTAGTTTTTTTAATATATCAGAAAATACATGCGGATTCCATTTTTCCTCTACATTTTTTTCAGCTGAAGAAACATATTCAGAAACGATTTTTTCAATTTTTTCGATTTGTTCTGGTGAAAAATTTTGTTTCATTTTCTTGAAGTCATTATCGCTCTCTTTACCAGCGACTACGTTAACCTTTTGTTGCAAAAGCGCTTGTTCTTTTTCACTCAATGCGGAAAAAATAGCTTTCACTTTCTCTAATGGTTTTTGAGACGGGATGTCTGCTTGTTTCGCCACTGTGTTCTCTTTTTCGATTCCCTTTCCTTCTTTGTTTGTTTCCGCATCTCTCTGTTGTTTATAACGGTTTGCAAACATAGTTTCGACTCGTGTTACTTCCTGTGAATATAACCCTTTTTTGACGGCATCTAGCTCTTCTAATTTTTTGTACAGTTGTTTTTCTTGTTTGGATAAACGATCGTACGATATGTTTGTTTCTTTTGGTTTGTTTTGGTCATCTGTCGATAGGTTATCATAGACTTCTTTTACTTTTTTGGCTTGGTCTGGTGTTACCTGTTGACGAACTTCTTTCAAATCTTTTTCTGCTTGTCTGACTTCTTCTTTGTTTAAGACAACTATTTTTCGTTCTACTATATTTTTTAATGCTTTTTCAATGACATTTGCCTGTGTTGCGGAAAAGAAAAAGGAATAATCCTCTTTACCGTTTCTCACTACAGAAAAATCTACGCCTAATTTTTTTAGCTCTTTTTGATAATCTTGCAATTGTTGTTTTGTCAAATTTTCATCTAAAGCAATGACGCCCCCACTTTGTGCATGTTTTTTTATCAGGTCGCTAATTTTTTGTTTCCCGACTTTTGTATTGTTATCTAGGATGTAATCTTGAGGCTGATTCTCGTTGTTCTCGAGTAATTTTGTTAAGGATTGTAAAACAAATAATAAGGTTTGTTCTGATAGTTTAAAGGATTGTGCAACGATTTCCATCGCAATCCGTGTATTCTCATCTACAGTCACCATATCGATTCCCTGCCTTTCGTCAGTTCTTCTATAAATTATACCATTTTTCGGTCAAAGATGATATAATTTTCAGAAAGAATTACTGAGGTTTTAGGAAAAGGCAAGCTACGGGTTTGCCCGGGCAAACCCCAAAAACGTTGTTTTTGTCTTGGTAGGAGATTCCTACGACCTTTACAAATATATAGAAGCGATTTTTCATAAAATCCCTTCTATATTTGTTGTCGCTTTGCTCGAATTTTTGTGAAAGGAGAAATAAAATTGAGAGAAAATAGAAAAAAGGAAAGACTGGAAATTCAATTGTTTAAAGACGATAAAGAATTTGTAAAAAATAAAGCAACTGAATTAGGATATAAAACTGTATCAGCTTTTTTAATTGATAGTGCAAAAACACATTTTAAACTTGAAGTTGATATGAAAGTTTATAGGGATTTAACGAAAGAAATAAATTACATTGGCAAGAATATAAATAGCTTAATTAGAAGGATTCATACAGATGGCATTTACACGGATCAGGATATGGATTTTCTTAAAGTGAATCAGAAAAAAATTATCAAAATCATTCAGAAAGAATATGATCGATTATTGGATTTGAAAACCAAGTTTACTAGCGATAGTTTGACTAAAAAACAGAAGAAACAATTAATAGAATCCTTATCAGAAAATCAAATTCCACTCCCAAAAAAATTAGTATTAGAAGAAGTATATGAAAAGATAAAAGAAGATTTTATGTATATCATAGCAAGTATAGAAAACTCGCCAGCACAAAGTAAAGGAGTGGCAGAATATGTGTGGCAATATGTATATGGAGATACGCTGTATACATTAGAGGATAATCGACTCATAGAATTTGCAGATAAGATTTTTACGTTTTCACAAAAGTTAAAATTTAAGTTAGCTAAGCTGGATCAAATTTTTGAAGATAAAGATTGGTATGAATTAAAAGATATACTAGATGAATATGAAATTTATTAGGTAGGGATTGATGCCAATGTCAATTGTTAAAATACAAAAGGTCATGAATTTACAAGCGCTCATTCGTTACGGTATGCAAGAACATAAAACGAATGAGGAATTGGTTACCTCGTATGAGTGTTCGATAGAAACGATAGATAGGGATTTTAAAAGTGTTTTCGTTGACTATAATGAAAAGAATCATTGTAATAAAGATGTGCGTGCCAGAATGATTATTCAATCGTTTGATAGCGACGATAATCTGACACCAGAACAAGTGCATCAATATGGTGTAGAATTTGCTGATAATTATTTAAAAGGCAATCATCAATATGCAGTGATTACACATATAGAAACAGAGAATTTACACAACCATATTATTTTTAATGATATCGATTTTACTACATTAAAAATGTTTGATTCTAAGCGTGTGAATACGTTAGACCGATTACGAGAAGAAAATGATAAAATCTCGGAAAAGTATGGTTTGTCCATCATTGAAGAAGGGAGAAAGGGAAGGAACAAGTATGTAGATTTTAACGAGTATGTAGCTAGAGCAAAGAAGAAATCTTTCAAAGGAAGTTTAGAAGAAATGATTGATAAAAACATATCAAAATCAAATTCATTCCATGAATTTTTAAGGTTTATGCAACAAGAAGGATATGAGCATAAGCAGGGGAAATATTTATCATTTTTGAATCCAAAGTCAGGAAAGTTTATGCGGACAAAAACATTGGGTTTTCATTACCTTGCATCCTCTATACGGTTTAGAATAGAAAACAAAGATTATTCACCCATTCAAACAAGTATCATGAACAGACATTGGATAGACAAATCACATGAGAAATTTAAAGAGAATAAGGGACTTCAAAAGTGGGCTACGAAACAAAATATTCATTATCTACATGAGTTAAGTTCTAAGATGTATCAGCTAAACGTGTCCCTTTCGGAACTAGATGAACTGGAAGCAACGAAAGAAGCGTTAATGGACAGTTTTGAAAAGCAACTTTTAGGTATAGATCATGAGATTTTTAGATTAAATAAAATGAAGGGGTGTTTCCATATTTATAAAAAGAGTCATCCTTTGATCATTGCTTATAAAAAAGCTGAAAATAAAAAGGCATTTAAACAAGAACGTTATCATGAATTTAAAGAGTATGATGTTGCAAAACGTGATATGAATTATCTCAAAAAGAATTATGGTATAACAAATGAATCTGAATTACAGGATAAGTTGTCACGCATGACAGAAGATCGAAATGTATTGTATGGAAGTGTAGGGAAGGAACAAGAGATAGAAGAAAAGAAACAAGAGCAATCTAAACACCAGCATCGTAGAAAAGAAAATGAAAGATAGCAGGTTATAGCGCCTCAAAATAATGATGTTATATAGATATGTATAAAAGTCATATCTTGTTTCTTCCTATAAATTCTTATGAAAACAATAAGAATAAATGATATCATAATACAAAGGTATACGTTTGAATATTGAGAAAATAGATAAATTAGAAAACATATAGCAAAGGAAACGATATGAAAAGAATAAAAAGGAAACTACAAGAGTATGACTTGGCGTATATTTGTTATTACGCGGAAAAAATTGAGTTATCAGCGATTGCTGCGGGGTTTGATGCTGAAATTTCTACACCAGCTTTAGCAGTGTTACTACAGGAATTAAAAGAAAATGGTCAATTTGATACCTATAAAAGAAAGTATCAGGAATTACTGGAAATCATATAATAAAAAATAGACAAAGGCGGTTATTCATATGGAGAAGGTTTCACAACACGTATTAGACATTTTATCGGCTGGAATTGCAGAATATACACAAAATATTACATTAATGATAATGGCATATGAAGATGGATTAGACATGGTTGAGATAGAAGAAATTCAATCTGTATATGAAAAATTAGAAACAACGATGCTGTTTTATCAATCGCACGCAACGGGACCTGACCGTTTATTAAGTCAAGAATTGTATATCCGCTTACAGGAAACAATGCGACGTATGATGGGGAAAGAAGCACAAAAACCAGATGAGAGGGTATCTCGTAAGCTTTCTTCCTTGCCTAAAGGCGTCACGGTACATACAGAAGACGGTGAGCATACCTATTATGTTTTTCAGCATGAAATTCTCGGTCACATTGGACGTCTGTTTGTACGAGCAGAAGGCCTCAATTCCTTACATGTAGAAGCTGAAATGGCTGAGGGAGACAAGGGGAATCTTGTCAAAGAAAGAATGTTGCAACGCATTGTAGAAACATTTGAAAAGGATATTTTAGGAGTTTCTTAATTAGAGTTTAAAGATACCCATCCCCCCAGGAATATATGATGAAATTTCCAATATTCCTCTATATGAGTATATGATACAATCAAGGTGTTCCGTATATTCCATTATATTGAACACCCATAGCAAATGCCTACAAGCAGGAGGGCGCTTGTTCTTATTTTTCCCTTCAGGTAAGCTAACGACCTGAAGGGTTTTTATCGTTAGAAAAGGGACAGTTGGATTGGATCTTGTTCTTCTAGGCCTAGTGACAGGGTGCTTGCTCTAATCTGTAGAATTATTCCCATTAAAAGTAAAATACACTTGCATACTTTGAAAAAATGGTATTTCATTAAAAATCATTCGATTTCCTGTTATTTATGACCGTAAGTTATGACATCTGGTAACACTTTAAACTTACTGATTTCAAAATCATGGTTCAAAACTTGAAAGTTATGATACATAAAAATTTAGAGACATTAAAAAATCCAATTTCTACATTCTTGAGAAATTGGATTTTTTAATGACAAGATTAAATTGTAGAGTCTATTTATTCATTGTTTATTTTCTCTCTAATTATCTGTACAAATTCATTAAGATTTTTGCTTTGAATATTTTTGATGCCTACTCTTTCGTTTTTATTCCAAAAAAGTATACTAGGTACACCAAATAAATTCTTTTTCTCCTTCAGCTTTGATATATTTTCATAAAAATATTCATTAACCCATGCATCACCAACTAAATCAGGGCCGTAAAAGAATAATCTTTTATTTGTAGCAATTAATACTCCAGGACGTACAGGATGCCTAAATTCAAAAACGTCTAAAGATCCATGTAAAAAATCTAGAACTTTTTCATCTGAAGATAATATTGTCTTGGCTTGGTCTAATATATTTTGCATTGTAGGACTCCTTTATTATCTAATATCAATTATTATATCAGAAAATTCATAGAATTTTAAAACAAATATACATAATATGCAATTTTGCATATTATGTATATTTTTTACAGGAAGTAATTGAAAGAATATCCGTTATCGTTATATAATTCTAAATGTAACAACAATAAATCAATTTATATGGAGGAATAATTATGAAAGAACTAATCAAAGATGTTTTGTGCAAGCGGAAAATACAGAGAGTTGCAGCGAAAAGTGCAGAGGCTAGCAGCTCGATTTTTTAAATAGTAATTTTAGTGTTTCCAGAAGACAAAGCATTGCGTAAACGATAGCTTTCTCCCGTAAATGCAATAATGTGGGCATGATGGACCAAACGGTCCACCAATGCAGAAGTAAGCCGATTATCACCAAATATACGATTCCATTGACCAAATTCTAAATTCGAAGTAACTATCACACTTTTTTGCTCATAACAGTCGGCAATAATATGGAATAGGAGCTCCGCTCCTTGTTTTTGAAACGGTACATAACCTAGTTCATCTAAAATTAAGAGATCACATGATTCAATTTGTTTTTTTATACGAGTTAGATTCCCTTGTTTTAAAGCTTCTTCTAATATGCCTACTAAATCAGCTACTCGAAAAAACTTTACCTGATATCCTTGTTCACAGGCCTTTAAACCTAATGCTGTTGCTAAATGTGTTTTGCCGGTTCCAGGAGATCCGAGTAATAAAAGGTTCTGTTTTCCTTCAAAAAATCGCAACTCACTAATATGTTCTTTGCTTGTCGTAGAAGGTAAATGAATTTGTTCACCCCATTCATAATCTTTTAACCACTTTAGCTCTCTAAACTTTGCTTTTTTTATTAAAGTTGATACCTTTTTACTTTGTCGAGCTTCAATTTCTAAGTTTAAAATATCCTGTAAGAATTGTTCTTTATCTTCAAATACAACTTCATCATAATGCTCTAGAATAGAACTCAAATGTAATACTTTACAAGCTTCTTGTAGGTTTCTGTATGTCATAGTGAAAATGAACTCCTCTCTAAAGTTGGACAGAGTTTCCGATCGTATTGTTCTAAATCCGTTTCATAATCCACTAAAACGGATGGTGTGTGTTTCTCTTCCCATTTCTGCGGATAAGTTACTTGTTTAGCTTGTAATATGCCATCAAGTTCATAAGGAGTTTTTGATAGCCAATCCTCATTTTCTAAAACAATATGTAATTGTTGTAAAGAATACTTTTTGAGCAATCTTTTTATCCCTACTAAGCGTGATTTACGCTCTTCCGTTTGGAAGAGGAGATAATCCTGAACTCTCATAGGTAAGTATTTAAAATATCTTGAATAACGTACTACACGTGGTTTCTTTTCCCAATCTTCAAAAATTTCTTCCCAAGGAATGGGCCTATTTGTATGCATGTAAGGTCTATATTCTTTAAAGATTACTTCTCCTTCAGAAGTAAAACATGTAAATTGATCCCATTCTTTTTTTATGACAATAACTTGTTTGACATTTGTTTTGCGTAAAACAAATCGTTCTTGATCTACTGTAATTTCTCCATATTTATTTACAGTTGTAGTATCTAGTGAAAAGACCGATAGGTCTTCTAAAGGCAATGGCTTTAATGCATTTTTATCATCATTCCACAACTCCTCTATCATGATTTTCTTATCATAATGCGGTCGTTTTTGATCCTCTAATGCTTGTACTTCTAGCCACTGTGCAAGTTGTGAAAAACTTTCCATAACCGGTGAAGTTGTAAACCAATTATTACGTGTATAACTAACTTTACGCTCAACATTACCTTTTTCATGCCCGCTATAAGGGTTACATGGTTGTGTTTCAAAGTTATAATGCATTTGAAATTGTAAAAACGCTTCTGTATAAATACGATTTTCACCTTTTCCTATGGTGATTACAGCGGCGGATAGATTATCAATCCTAAGATGTGTTGGTACACCACCTGCTTGATGGAATAGCTGTTTTAAGCCTTCTAAAAAGCATTCCTTATTTTCAGCTGGTAATGGATAAGCAAATGCTGTATTGCTATGGGGAAAGCTTAACAATAGTACTTTAATATCTTTATATGCTCCATCTTTGACAACTGTCATATTTCCAAAATCAACTTGTGCTTCTCCAGGAGGATGTTCTAATCGTTCGTAACGTTTTTCTTTTGCTGTTTTTATCTGTGGTCTTCGATGTTGGATATAATCACATACGGTTCGATACGAACCTTGAAACTTATATTCTGTTTTTAATTGATTAAATATCTTTTTACTTGTTCTTCGTTCCTTACGGCGAAGCTTACTATCTTCCTCTAACCATAAATCTACAATTTCACCAAACTCACTATCATACATCATTCCTGTTTTTGTACAAACTGGACCAGTATCCGAAGGATACACTTCTTCATCAGCATACTTTTTGACAGTTCTCCAATTCTTTCCTAGTTTTCTTGCAATTTCAGAAATAGGGGTTTCTTGCCCATCCCCTCCAAAAGGTACATTAAGGATTGGTTCTATAAAAAGAAATGTCTTTAAATCAGTCTGTTCTACTCGATTCAAAGACATTTTAGTGATTTTATTTGTAAAGACAGATACAGTAAAGTTAAGATTCCCTCACTAGCCCACGTTTTTCGATTTCACGATATAACGTTGATTTTGTTACAGTCGTTTTTTTCTCGATCTGTTTAATTGTGTACTTTCCAGTTTTCCAAAGATCAATGGCATGATCTACTAAATCCTTGTTTTTTCCTTTACGCCCAAACTTTACTCCATTTCCCTTCGCTCTGAGCTTGCCTGCCATCGTTCGTTCACGAATGAAATTACGTTCCATTTCCGCAAACAGCCCCAACAGCGTAACCATTGCTTTGGTCATAATATCGTTGTTCCGGCGTGTGTCAATCCCGTCAGATATGCAAACGAGATGAATCCCCCTCTCAGTAAATGATTCGTAGGTCTTCAACACATCAGATATGGATCGTCCCATTCGGTCTAATTTGTAACCAACCACCGTATCACCGGGTTGCACTACTTCTAGTAACTGCTTAAATTCTGTACGGTCATTCACATTCTTACCTGATATCTTTTCACAAAATAGCTTATCGACACCATATCGTTGTAATTCTTCGATTTGTATTTCTAAATCTTGATGTGCAGCTGACACGCGAGCATATCCATAAACATTCCCCATTTAAATTCCTCTTTCCTGTAGATTTCCTCTTGATTATAACCTTACATTTAGGGAGAATAAATAGGGAACGTTCTAGACTAGGGAAATGGGGGTTCCTAAAGGCTTCCCTAAATTTCAGATTTTAGGGAATATAACGAGCTATATATGCTCTGTCACAGGGAGGACAAATATTATGGATATCGAAAAAAACACAACGAACCAAAAACGTTTGAGAATTCTTAATGAAGATGAAATACAAACGATTTATTCTATACCGAACTTTACCTATGAAGATCGCTGTCAATATTTTTCTCTCACTCAACCAGAAAAAGAATTGGTAGAAACATTCCGCTCTGTAAAATCTAAGGCTTACTTTATCCTACAACTCGGCTATTTTAAAGCGAAATGTTTATTTTTTACCTTCGATCTCCATGAAGTAACGGAAGATTTGCGACATATTCTAAAAAAAAATTTCAATGGTAGTAAAATAACTGACCTTAGTTCCATTGGTAAAGTTACTAAGCTTAAACAACAACACTTCATTCTTGAACTGTTCAATTACCAAAATTGTGATGCTGAAAAACGGCGACTGTTAAAGAAGAAGGCTCGTAAGTCTGCCACATTTTGTAGTAAGCCAATTTATATCTTCCGTGAAATGATGAATTATTTATCCGAACAACGGATTATTGTCCCTGGTTACAGCTTTATGCAAAAAACGATAGGGAAAGCCATTACCTACGAACAAAACCGTTTAATTACAATGTTGCAAAATCATCTGAGTGTACCCACTATCAAAGCATTGAAGCGATTGTTAGAAGATTCTTCAGGTCTATATGAAATCACCCGACTGAAACACGAACCGAAAGATTTTAGTATCACTGAAATTAAGAAGGAGATGGATCGAGGAAAGCAAATACAAAATTTATATCAACACGCTCAAACATTGCTACCCAAGTTTGCTATCTCTAACGAGAGTATCAAATATTATGCTTCCTTGGTAGATTATTACTCTGTTTATAAACTGAAACGATTAAATGAGTGGATTGGTTACTTGTATTTATTATGTTTTGTTTTCCATCGCTATCAACGGATGCATGACAATCTAATCCATACGTTTACATATCGAGTAAGACGTTACATGGATGAAGCGAAATCGGCAGGAAAGGAACAAGTATACAAATCTCATCTAGAAAGAAACCAGAATATAAGGAAAGTAGGAGAAGTACTTTACCTATTCACTGATGATCAAATCCCTGCAGAGGCTACTTTTCAGGAGATTCAGGATCGAGCCTTTGCTATCTTGGAACGTCCCAAATTGGCAGCCATCGCTGATCAAATCGTTACCAATACCAAATTAGATGAAGTTGCTTTCCGATGGGAATACATTGATCAGTTATCTCATCAATTTAAACGATCTCTGCGTCCCGTATTTTTGATGGTTGATTTCTTAGCCGCCTCTGCTCATGATCCATTGATGGAAGCTGTCCATTTTCTGAAAAAAGCTTTTATGAAAAATAAGCCATTAGGAAAGTATCCTTCCGATACGTTCCCTCAACAATTTATCCCTAACGGGATGAAACGATACCTCTATCAATTAAACTCTTTAGGACAAAAAGTGCTGCAGGCTGATCGCTATGAATTTTTCGTCTATCAACTTTTACGAAATGGTTTAGAAGCAGGAGATATTTTTTGTCGGGATAGTATCCGATTTCGCAGTTTTGAAGATGATCTCATTAGCGATCTAGAGTGGAAACAAAAAGAAACTTTACTTGCTGAGAACGGTCTAACTATTTTTAATCAACCGATTCAAGTCCATTTAGCAGAGCTTGAGAAGGAACTTGAAACTCGTATTACAAAGGTGAACCACCATATTGCATCTGGAGAAAATAAATATATTCAGATCAAAAAGCGTGGCTCACATAGTCGCTGGACACTTCCATATGTTCGTGATAGTGAATCGATGAATCATCCCTTCTTTGAAACGGTAAAGCCTGTTGAGATTAAAAATGTTTTGCATTATGTGAATCAACGCTGTCAGTTTCTTGAAGCATTTGAACATATTTTAGGTCGTTATGCAAAACAACCCCGGGAAGAGCAAACCCTAGTAGCGTGCTTACTCGCTTGGGGAACCAATATGGGCTTAGGGAGAATGGGTGACATTTCTGATATGAATCATTCCACTCTTATTTCCACATCGGATAACTTTATTCGATTAGAAACATTAAAAGAAGCAAATGATCGGGTCAGTAATGCTACAGCTAAACTGCCTATCTTTCAACATTACAATATTGACGAAGTTATTCATTCCAGTAGCGATGGACGAAAAGCTGAAACAGGTATTCATACGATTAATGCTCGTCATTCCCCGAAATACTTTGGGCTGAGAAAGGGGGTTGTTTCTTACACGATGGTAGCGAACCATATTCCTGTAAATGCGCGAATCATTGGAGCGAATGAACATGAAAGCCATTATGTATTTGACATTCTTTACAATAACACCACAGATGTTCAACCAGATGTACATTCCACAGATACGCATGGGACGAATGAAGTGAACTTTGCCATTCTCCATTTTTTTGGTTATCAGTTTGCGCCTCGTTACAAGAATATCCATGATAAAGTCAGTAAATCCCTTTATGGATTCAAACATCCCAGTCAATATGATGATGCGCTGATCAAACCTGTTCGAAAAATCAACATGAACCTGATTATAGAAGAGTGGGAAAATATACAACGTATCATGTTGTCACTTGCCCTTAAAAGTACGACACAAAGCATAATTGTCAGAAAATTGAGTTCTTATGCCCGAAAAAACAAAACCAAGCGTGCTTTGTGGGAATATGACAACATCATGAAAAGCCTGTATTTCTTACATTATATCGATTCCCCGCCTTTACGTCGTAATGTACAAAAGGCATTGAATCGAGGTGAAAGCTATCATCAATTATGCAAAGTAGTATCGTATGCTAATTTTGGTAAGCTACGTTTTAAAACGGAACAAGACCAACAAATATGGGAAGAATGTAGTCGTCTTATCGCGAATTGCATCATTTATTACAATGCCAGTATTTTGTCTAATATGCTAACTTACAGGGAGGAAAATGGTCAAAGTTCAGACATGTTGAAACAGGTTTCTCCGGTGGCGTGGCAGCATATCAATCTTTATGGTCGTTACGAATTTCATAGTAATCAAGAAATGATTAACATGGATGAGATTATTCAAGAATTAGCACAATCAAAAGCTATAACCGCAACAAAAAACCACACCTCATCTGAGTAATATTAGAAAAAAAGTACCTCTTAAACCAATAAAGTTTTGAGAGGTACTCCTTAATATACCTTTTGGAGGGGATGGGCAAGAAACCCCTAATAATTCCATAGTCGGAGAAGAATGTATACGTATTTTTGTAAGTTCAATCTCCTCAGCGTGATGACAATTGCCGTACCTGTATAATTTTTAAACGATCCATCACTATCTACGGAAAATTCTTAATAATTATAAATATCTTTATATTAAAATTTATGTTGATTATCAGAATTAAATGTGATAAAGTACATTTATAGGTTATTAATACCTTATTTAGATTTAAATTACATTGGAGGCTTAATTATGAAAAAGACAAATGATGAGTTAAAAATGGAAGATTTGGTTCAAGAATTAAATTTCGAAGAACTAGAAAACCACGTAGGAAATGGATGGCTTACTAAAGCACAATGCGCAGCTATGTTGGCTTCTTGTGGAGGCGGAGGCGCTTTTGGTTGTGGTGGTGGTGCAACTTCTTGCGAGATTTATAGAAGTTACTGTTATTAATATGAAAAGTAACTATTAATCATATAAATTCTATTTACAAATGAACGAATTTATATAGATCAAAAAGAAATTTCATCATATATTACGATGAAATTTCTTTTTGGTTTTAAATAAAAATTTATATCTTAAGGGAAGATGTATTATGTATAAAAAAAATTTCATACATACAAAGCAACTTGATAAACACGACTGTGGACTTGCTTGTATCTCTTCAATATTAAAATTCCACGGTCTTAATTATGGAATAGATTATCTACGAGATCTTACATTCGATAAAGAAGGTTATAGTTTAAAAGACTTAATTTCCCTATTTAAAAAATTCGATGATTTTTCTTGCAAGCCAGTACAAGTTAATAAAAATAAACTAATAGATGTATTAGAACGAATTAAAACTCCCTGTATTGCCTTAATAAATTATGATAATGAAGGTCATTATATAGTTGTTTATAAAAAAGAAAAAAATCATGTAGTTATAAGTGATCCCGAGGAAGAAAAAATCACTAAGATGTCAATTGAAGAATTTAACAATGTGTTTTCAGGAGTAATGTTAATCGTTGAGGGACCTAAAAAAGATTTTAATACAATAAATAATTCATCTTATAAAAAAACATTCTTTTTAAAAATTATAAAAGAAAACATACGATCTTTAATTATAGTATTTCTTTTATCCTTACTACTTGTCATATTAACAGTTGGATTATCTATGTTTTTAAAATTTGTAGTAGATCTTATTATTCCAATGCACTTAGACTCCTACCTACTTTACTTAGGAATAATATTCTTAATCAGTAATTTATTTCGTGTGTTTTTCGACTATATAAGAAATCTATGTATATTAAAAATTTCTTATAGAATAGATAAAAATATATCAGAAAAATACTTTAACAAAATAACTAAAATGCCCATTAATTTCTTCAAAAATAGGGATGATGGAGAGATTATTTCTAGATTTAATGATAGTTCTTATATTCGAAATATATTCAGCGTAAATATTGTATCTGCAGTATTAGATATCATCATAGTATTAGGAATAAGTTTTATTCTTTTTAAAATAAATCACATTCTATTCTTTACAGCTCTATTACCTTTACTCCTAATAATCTGTCTAACAATTATTTTTTATGAAATTCTTGAAAAAAGAAATAAAAATCTAATGATAAATAGGGCGAAAACGACTTCTTTTTTAGTTCAATTTATAAAAAACATGCCCACTATATATGCTTTTAATAAAAAAGAATACTTTTCAACATCATTTGAAAAAATATTTGACAAACAACTTAACTCAACAATGAAAGAATTAAAAACAGTAAATAACAATAACACTTTAAGATATTTGATTAACAGTTCTTCATCTATAATTATCTTGTGGATTGGATCTCAACAAGTTTTAAATGATGCAATTACACTAGGAACCTTATTACTTATTAATTCCCTTGTACTATTTTTGATAAATTCCTTAGACCGATTAATAAATGTACAATCAGATTTACAAAAAGCGTTTGTTGCAGCAGATAGATTCTTAGACATTTTAAATTACCCTATAAATAAAATAAAACACATAAAAAAACTACAACACATTTCCAAAATACAGTTTCGTAATTTTTCCTTTAGTTTTGATGAATTTAGCAACATTATTGAGAATGTAAACTTATCAATTCTTAAGAACGAGAAGATTTTATTAGTTGGAGAAAGTGGAGTAGGAAAAAGTACACTTGCACAAACATTAGTTAAATTTTATAACGTAGAGCAATCAAAAATATTTATTAATGATATAGATATTAATAATTTTAATGAAGAAGAATTAAGAAAAAAGATTATTTATTTAAATGAAAACCCATTCTTGTTTAAAAATACCATTGAAGAAAACCTATGTATGGGAAAAAATTTCGACAACAAAAGTATTATAAAAGCATGTCAAGTTGCAGAAATTTACGATCTTATAAACTCTTTACCACAAGGGTTTGACTTTCATTTAAATGAAAATGCTTCAAATTTATCTACTGGTCAAAAACAGAGATTATCATTAGCACGAGCTATTCTCCATCATCCAAATATTTTAATTCTAGATGAATCGCTTAGTAATGTAGATTCAAAAACATTTAAACAAATATACAGTAATTTATCTAAATTGGAATGTACTATATTATTTATCACTCATAACCCTGAAATGATAAATGATTATGATCGAAAATTCATTATTAAAGATAAAACAATAAAGGAATTTACAACTACAAAGGCGGTAAATATATGAAAAAAAGATTTTTTATTATAGCCCTATTAATAATTACTTCAATTTGCATAATAGGTTTCATTTCTCAATCAAATAGCCTAAAAAAACCCTTATACACAAAGATAAGTTTACAACAATATAAAGATGAAATAAAATCTAAGGATGAATTTGTTATTTATATTTATAAGACAAGTTGCCCAGGATGTGAACAAATGAAACCTATTGTAAACAAAATAATAAAAGAAGAAAATATTAATCTTATTGCAATGAATGTAGAGGAAGATAAAAATTTAGATGTATCTTTCTTAAAAGAACAAAAAATCACCAAAACACCAACTTGGTTACATTATAAAAATGGAAAAGAAATAGCACGGTTAGAAGAAGTACAATCAGAAACAATATTGAAAAACTTTCTTAAGTATAACTAACAACTAAATAAATCATAGGAGGAAAAAATGTTGAATAACTTAAATAAACTTACACAAGATTTAAGTTTAAAATTTCCTAATTCTTCACTGTTACAAGATATACAACTTATAAAAGAAGTTAATACAATGCAACATATAAAAATTAATTTCAAAGAAAGTTTAGAAGAGATGGTAAATAAATATCAAAAACTAAAATCTCCTTCTATTACTTGTGGAATTTTAACTTATAACGAAGAAAGATGTATAAAAAGATGCTTAAATAGTATTATTAACGAATTTGATGAAATTATTATCATTGATTCTTTATCAACAGATAATACAGTAGGAATTATAAAACAGCATTTTCCAAATACAAAACTAATTTTTGAAAACTGGATTAACGATTTTTCATTTCATAGAAATAAAATTATTAATCTTGCTTCAACTGACTGGATATATTTTATAGATGCAGATAACACCTATGATATAAAAAATAAAGGAAAAGCTAAAAGAATAGCAAAATTGCTAGATTTTTTAAAAATCAAATGTGTCGTTAGTCCTATAATTACTGAACACAACGGACATATATATACAGACACTAGAAGATTGTTTTCTTTAAAGAACAACCTTCTGTTTACTGGAAAGGTCCATGAAGAACCAATATTTATAGATAAAACTATTCCTAATAATATTACTGTAAATATTTATGTGCATCACGACGGATACAACCCTAAAATTGTTAACCAAATAACAAAAAATAAAAGAAATATTGAATTAACAAAACAAATGATTAACATAGAACCTAAAAATCCTAAATGGTTATTTTTTTACGCACGAGAACTAGAACAAGGAAATAAAGATAGTACATTAATAAAAAATGTATTATTAGAAGGAATAGAATTATACAATTCTATTCCTGATAAACATTATTATCTAGATACTATGTTACTACTTTGTAAAATACTTTTCCAAACTAATGACTTTAAAAAATTAAATGAATTACTAAAACTATTAGAACAAAATTTTCCGAATTGTTCTGATATAACTTATTATAAAACAGCTCTAATATTTCTAGATATACAATTAAAAGCAAAAAAACTAATAAATTATCTACAAATAAATTTGGATAACCCTGAAGAAAATAAATATAGTCTTATTAATTCAACAAATGATCATATTAAATATACAATGTTGAAATTACATTTTTTTCTAGGAGAATGGGATCAATCAATAGACATATATAGAAATTTAAAATCTAGAGAAATACAAAAAGAATTCTTAGAATACGCTAATAATTTAAAAGAAAAATTAAACGAAATTTGATAAGGAGTCATTTATATGAAACGACTTTCATTAAAACAATTTTCAATAATCTCCCTCTTGATTTCAACATTAGCTACCTTAGGTAGTTTATATTTTAGCGGAATTCTAAAATTAGTTCCTTGTGATTTATGTTGGTATCAAAGAATTTTAATGTATCCCTTACCATTAATTATTATCATTTCTTTGATAATAAAAGACGCTAATTCTAAATATTACCTTAGGATTTTATCTTTTTTCGGATTATTAATATCTTCTTACCAATATATAATTCAAAGCTTACACACAAAAAGTACTTTTTGTGATATTACTAGTGATTGTACTACTATTCAAATTGAATATTTTGGTTTTATTACTTTACCCTTTATGAGTATTTTATCTTTTTTATTAATTTTTCTATGTTCTTTCTGGATAGAAAAAAAATAACTTGAAATTATTTTTAAATTTCAAGTTACCTTAATCGTATATATTATAAAATCAATTAGATAATAAAAATTATAACTATAGAAAGGTTTTGATGATATGTTTACATTAGGAATTAACGTTAAAAAAACAAAAGAAGAATTAATTATTAAATGGCAATTCGCAAAAATTAACATTCCATTAAAAGAAATCATTGAAATTACTGAAGATGATACTTATGCTGGAGAAAAAAATAATGCTGTTCGAATAGGTTCACCCTATGGTACAACTAATCGCATTTTAATTAAAACTCAAACGCAAGATTACATATTATTTACTACTAACAAATCTAAAATTTTAAATGAAATAAATTCATAAAATATTAAATCAACAAAATAACATTCTTCCAGGCTTAGCTGGCTCTAATCTGTAACTTTAGATGGTAATTTGCGCTCTTTTTAAGTGCTAAATTACATTTAATTCAAAAAAGAATTTTGTACTTAGGGATTGTAATATCAAAAGAGGACAAAGAATTCCTAGACACATTTTAATTATTAAAGATGCATTTGATTAGAAGGATTCGCTATAAATAGCGAATCCTCCTGTTTTTGTGCAAATAATGACGAATCAAACGTTTGTTTAAACATTACGGCATGGATGTACCCTGTTTAACATGTATAATAGCAACCCCAACCTATCAAGAGAATCCCCTTAACAGGTATTACGTCTTCGCCAAATTTTGCAAGACACGTTTAGGAAATCGAGAGGGATGCAAATGTCTCCGCTGTTCTTTCTATATAATAGGAAGAAACTCAATTATCCTTTCTCTACATGGCATTCTTTTTTATCAGCATGTTTTGTATTTTCTTGCGCTTCATATTCTTTTACTAGTTTGTAAAAAGAAGAACGCTTTATCTGATATTTTCTCATCGCCCCGACGGCCGTAATTTTTCCGGATTGCCATTCCTCATATGCCTCAATAAATTGCTCTGTAATTTGTACGGGTGGTCTTCCTAAAAGTTTTCCCTGCTTCTTTGCTATTGCAATCCCTTCTGCTTGTCGTTGTTTGATATCATTCCTTTCTTTTTCTGCAAAGGCCGAAAGAATGGTAAGAGTTGCTTTTTGTACAGCCTGTTGAATGATATCATTCGTACTTTCTCCGCTATAATTCACATTAATAAAAGGTTCTTTAATAAATTGTAAGTTAATTCGCTGTTGTTCGTAATATCTAAATTCTTCTAGCACATCATTCATGCTACGACCTAATCTTGTTAAGGAATCAAAAACAATTGTATCGCCCGTACGAGCCAAGCGTTTTAGCATTTGATAATTTTCTCTCTTCATATTTTTCCCAGACTGCTTATCAATAAAAATGTCTCGATCTTCTATGCCAAGATATTTCATATTTTCGATCTGACGTTCTTCATTTTGGTCTTTACTAGAAACACTTGTTTAGTGCAAAATAAAAGTACAGAGTCGAGCAACGATTTTGTACATAGATAAAGTGCATAAAAAAAGGCTTGTCAGCTCTTAATAAATCCCTTACTGTTTTCGTTACCACACGAAACAGGAGGACTAGAAAGGATGCTAACAATGCCTGAAATTCATTATATCAAACATTTAAGAGAAAATGATGATTTAAGTATTTCTGAAATTGCAAGAAAACTAGGAAAGAATTGGAGAACTGTCAAAAAGTATGCTGATGAAGAAGTGTATCCTTCGGATACTGGTCCAGTTTGTACAAAAACAGGAATGATGTATGATAGTGAGTTTGGTGAAATTGTAGATTTATGGTTAGAGGAAGATAGTAAGCTTCGCCGTAAGGAACGAAGAACAAGTAAAAAGATATTTAATCAATTAAAAACAGAATATAAGTTTCAAGGTTCGTATCGAACCGTATGTGATTATATCCAACATCGAAGACCACAGATAAAAACAGCAAAAGAAAAACGTTACGAACGATTAGAACATCCTCCTGGAGAAGCACAAGTTGATTTTGGAAATATGACAGTTGTCAAAGATGGAGCATATAAAGATATTAAAGTACTATTGTTAAGCTTTCCCCATAGCAATACAGCATTTGCTTATCCATTACCAGCTGAAAATAAGGAATGCTTTTTAGAAGGCTTAAAACAGCTATTCCATCAAGCAGGTGGTGTACCAACACATCTTAGGATTGATAATCTATCCGCCGCTGTAATCACCATAGGAAAAGGTGAAAATCGTATTTATACAGAAGCGTTTTTACAATTTCAAATGCATTATAACTTTGAAACACAACCATGTAACCCTTATAGCGGGCATGAAAAAGGTAATGTTGAGCGTAAAGTTAGTTATACACGTAATAATTGGTTTACAACTTCACCGGTTATGGAAAGTTTTTCACAACTTGCACAGTGGCTAGAAGTACAAGCATTAGAGGATCAAAAACGACCGCATTATGATAAGAAAATCATGATAGAGGAGTTGTGGAATGATGATAAAAATGCATTAAAGCCATTGCCTTTAGAAGACCTATCGGTCTTTTCACTAGATACTACAACTGTAAATAAATATGGAGAAATTACAGTAGATCAAGAACGATTTGTTTTACGCAAAACAAATGTCAAACAAGTTATTGTCATAAAAAAAGAATGGGATCAATTTACATGTTTTACTTCTGAAGGAGAAGTAATCTTTAAAGAATATAGACCTTACATGCATACAAATAGGCCCATTCCTTGGGAAGAAATTTTTGAAGATTGGGAAAAGAAACCACGTGTAGTACGTTATTCAAGATATTTTAAATACTTACCTATGAGAGTTCAGGATTATCTCCTCTTCCAAACGGAAGAGCGTAAATCACGCTTAGTAGGGATAAAAAGATTGCTCAAAAAGTATTCTTTACAACAATTACATGTTGTTTTAGAAAATGAGGATTGGCTATCAAAAACCCCTTATGAACTTGATGGCATATTACAAGCGAAACAAGTAACTTATCCGCAGAAATGGGAAGAGAAACACACACCATCTGTTTTAGTGGATTATGAAACGGATTTAGAACAATACGATCGGAAACTCTGTCCAACTTTAGAGAGGAGTTCATTTTCACTATGATACACAGAAACCTACAAGAAGCTTGTAAAGTATTACATTTGAGTTCTATTCTAGAGCATTATGATGAAGTTGTATTTGAAAATAAAGAACAATTCTTACAGGATATTTTAAACTTAGAAATTGAAGCTCGACAAAGTAAAAAAGTATCAACTTTAATAAAAAAAGCAAAATTTAGAGAGTTAAAGTGGTTGAAAGATTATGAATGGGGTGAACAAATTCATTTACCTTCTACGACAAGCAAAGAACATATTAGTGAGTTGCGATTTTTTGAAGGAAAACAGAACCTTTTATTACTCGGATCTCCTGGAACCGGAAAAACACATTTAGCAACAGCTTTAGGTTTAAAGGCCTGTGAACAAGGATATCAGGTAAAGTTTTTTCGAGTAGCTGATTTAGTAGGCATATTAGAAGAAGCTTTAAAACAAGGGAATCTAACTCGTATAAAAAAACAAATTGAATCATGTGATCTCTTAATTTTAGATGAACTAGGTTATGTACCGTTTCAAAAGCAAGGAGCGGAGCTCCTATTCCATATTATTGCCGACTGTTATGAGCAAAAAAGTGTGATAGTTACTTCGAATTTAGAATTTGGTCAATGGAATCGTATATTTGGTGATAATCGACTTACTTCTGCATTGGTGGACCGTTTGGTCCATCATGCCCACATTATTGCATTTACGGGAGAAAGCTATCGTTTACGCAATGCGTTGTCTTCTGGAAACACTAAAATTACTATTTAAAAAATCGAGCTGCTAGCCTCTGCACTTTTCGCTGCAACTCTCTGTATTTTCTACTTGCACAAAACTCTGACATATCCAAATTGTTTATATTGCAATTCCTTCACCTCGACCATAATTATATCTCATTCTCATCTGTAAAGGTACATGAAAATTAAAGACATCTGTAAAGTGAAAACACAACTTTTATGGATGCGCTTTTCCCTATGTTTCTATGGATCTGTAAAAGTACACCTTTATGAACAGGTTGAAAAATACTATGCTAGTTATTATTATAAAATTAACCCTATATCTTAGAATTAACCGTATTTTAATTATCTGAATTCTCTTTCATAAATTCAATTGAAATGAGTGATGACATGCTTGCCGTTAGAATTGAAGAAATCTATCAAGAAATATTAGATGGAGACAGAAAGAAGTTTCCACCTGGAACTTGGAGTGAAGATGAAAATAATGAACTAGCTAGGCGTGTTACAAAATATTTAATTGAACAAGTGTTAATATGGAATATACAAGATCTTCGTGAAGGCTGGAATCAAAAATTAATTCAAAAAATGAAATTAACAACAGTGCTTGCAAAATATAATAACAGTCCTTATAGGATGTTAAATGATGCGTACCCAGGACACGTAAAAGAATGGGAATTAAAAATGGCCCCTCTACATTTTTGGACGAAGGAAAATGGATTGAACGCTTTGAAATGGACTATTGAAGAGAAAGAACAATTAGATGAAAAAGAAATTTTGAAAGTATATAGTACAAAATGGCTTGCAAAGCATAAACTTACGACTCCTTGTCGAATTTTTTTTAAAGACAGTCCTTATATGATGATTAATTCATTATATCCTGGAAGGTTTAAAGAGTGGCAATTTCAATGTGTTCCTAAATATTTTTGGACAAAAAAAATAGCAATCGAAGCACTACTATGGACCATTGAAAAAAAAGAGCAATTAAATGCGGGAGAACTCTTGCAAAAATATAGTCTGCGTTGGATAAAAGAGCAAAATTTATATTCACCTTGCTTCATTTTCTGGAAGGGTAGTCCCTACGCATTTTTAAATGAGTTATATCCGAATCGATTTAAAGAGTGGGAATTACTAGTAACTCCAAAAGGGTTTTGGACAAAAGAAAAAGCATTAGAAGCACTAAAATGGACAATTGAGGAAAAAGAAAAATTATCAGACAAAGAGCTAAAAAGCAAGTATAGTATGAAGTGGTTAATTCAACATGGTCTACGCACGCCAGTAAACCAATTTTTTAAAGATAGTCCGTATCAATTTTTAAATGATTTATACCCCAATCGGTTTAAAGAATGGGAATTACCGGTAACTCCGAATGGGTTTTGGACAGAAGAAAAAGCATTAGAAGCATTAAAGTGGACAATTGAAGAGAAGGAGCAATTGTCGGACGAGGAGTTGAAACGAATATATAGTGCTAGGTGGATTAAAAATCAGAAATTATCTGTGCCATTACATAAATTTTGGAGTAATAATCCATTTATTATGTTAAATTCTTTGTATCCAGGGCGGTTTAAGAGATGGGAATTCTCAGTATCTCCTTATAATTTTTGGACAGAAAAGAATGCGTTAGAAGCTTTACGATGGACGATTGAAGAAAAGGTAAAATTAACGGAGGAAACATTGCTACAAATATATACGGGAAAATGGATCAAACAGCAAGGATTGAAGTACCCTTGTGATAAGTTTTGGGGAAGCAGTCCGTATGATATGTTACATGCATTATATCCGAATCGATTTTCTAAACATATGTTAAAAGGATACAAGCATCAAAAAAAGAACAGACTATTGGTATAGTCCATCCTTTGAAAAGGGAATAATGGCAATTATTCTTCTTTATTATACCAAATTAAACAGAAAATTCGTTCTATTATACATTGAGAAAATACTCATCTTCTGAAGTAAGGTGGTTGTTATGAATAAAGGCGATGCCATTTTAAGATTGCTATCAGAAATTAAGTTGGAACTTAAGGAAGTAAAAGAACAAGTGGAACAAATGCAAACAAAATTAGATATATTCGAACAACAAAATCAAGTGAAGAACAAAGTGGAGCAAAAGAAACCAAAACAAAAAACAAACATAAAACCTGATAAAAAAGATAAGCCAGATTGGAAATATCCAGCTAAAATGAAATAACAAATTGAATAGTGACTTCCCCTGATATATAATGAATATAGACCATTCTTTTATTCAGTTGAGGGAATGAGCGGATGATACAACAGTATACGATTCTTATTCTCTCTTATATCTTCACACATCATATGAAAAGGGTGTGCTATGTGTATATGATTTTCTTATATCGATTTGATGTAAAAGAAAATGGCATTCAATTTGTTTTAAATAAACAAATTGCTGCTGATATGCTTCCACACCATGATATTCTATTGAGACCATTAGTGACAGTATTGGCTGAAACCTTACAATTGTATTGCTTGTTAAGTAAAGAGCCGACCTTATTAACGAGTAACATGCGAGAAAACGGTGAAATAGAAGTCATGTTCAATCAAGAATTAGGACAATGTATAGACGAGTATACAAAAAATCACGTGATTTTGAAAAATGGCAAACGAATTGCTGATATTTTAATAGAAATTCGGAATGCTTATACCATATACCACTAAACTTACAAGAATAGTAATACATATATAAATTTCAATTATAAAAACAATTGAAAAGAATGTAACAGAAGAAGTGTATCGTTTGAATTTCCAGATTTCCTTTTCTATTTTTCCATAGTAACATGAAAACTATCAGTAAATTGGATGCAAATAGATATCGAAGACAGGAGAGGGATTATACGTGGACAAGTCATGGTCTGGTAATTCTGCACAATTGTTACAAGAAATTGATGGAAAAATGGGCAGAATTGAGTCTATTCTTCATCAGGTTTATATAGACGGTTTGATAGAAGAAGCATATGAGATTCACGAGATGCTTATAAAAGTGTCCCAGTTATTGCTCATCTTACAACAAGACCTCAAGATGGCACCAATGGCAAAAGGACTAAGTTTACAACTCCAAAGTATACAGGAACAGTACAATCGCTTGTTTAGCAGGAGAGAAATACAAACAAAACTCTCTGAATAATCAGACAATAACAAGTAGGCATCTCATGTAGGGATGCCTACTTGTTATTGTCCCAAAATATGACGTATATCCGACAGGTCCATACTCGTAAACTTTGCAATATCTTCTATATCCATTCCGTTTTTATGCATGCCCTGAATTAGTTGGATTTTCCCTTCTTGAATGCCAACTTCTTTTCCTTTTTCCATTCCTTTTGCTATACCCTCTTGAAGCCCTTCTTCTTTTCCAACTTGCTTCCCTTTTTCCATTCCTTCTTCTATACCAACCTCACGAGCATGTGCTAATTTTGCTTGTTCATCAAATAATACTTTTTCACGTGCTTCATATGCGAGACGGAAAGAGCTACTCTGACTCATATTTTCCCATTTGTGGATTGCCTTCTGTAACATTGGATCTTGTTTCATGGCTATATCCTCCAACGTGTGGGTTAAATGTTCATCTTCGTGCGCTGGTAGTAAAAGTAACCAACGAGCGAATTCATTTTCCCACGGATTAATTTTTTCTTCTCTCCATTGTCTTACTAGCTTTGGAATCTCGATGAAATGTATTTCTAGGTCTTCAAGTAACACTTCCTTCTGTTGCCTGCTCCAAAATTCTCCGACTGTATGCATATCATCATAATGAGGAAAGAGCTTAAAATCTAATAGATTGATGGCAATCGTTTTTCGCAAAGAGCGGTAAGGCATCCCCTGCTCTAATTGGGATGTATATAACTTACTCCAATAATACAGGGAGCGTTTCACAATTTCTTGTGTATTTCGCAACTGAATTTCAATATTAACTTTTGTTTCATCTTGAAGTGTCGCTAATATATCTAGTATGGATAATTTATCTTCTTCGTATTCTTTATGGAGGTGTGGGTCTTCAATTTTTAGCGATACTATCGGTATAGATAAGGATTCATGCAAGATTGCATTTAAAAAAGAAATCAATAATTCCTCTTGTCCTTGTACACCAAATAATTGTTTAAAAGCAAAATCCACTCGTAAATTCACTAAAGGTTGATTCATAGAGTGAGTCACCTTTCTTATTTCATATTCTGTCTTTTTTGCTATTCCCCTTTTTCGGGGGATGGGCAAGAATCTATATATCTATTGTAGCGGAGAAAGGAGAGAAGAAGCAACCCTTGTGGATTTTTTGGAGGTTTTATTTTTATAAACATTGTGGTACGTGAAATTTTATATTATTCCTTAAACTTTCTCCTATATTTTTTCGGTATCTAGACCCGTTCTATCTGCAAATTCACCGCTCTGCTCTTTATACGTGCTTATCACGTTGTCTATGGCGTTTTCATCTTTCGACACAGGAATGCATTCACTATTCCTTTTTGTGTTGTTAGAACGGAATCTGAACGTTCATTTTTTACCCTCTCGATTAACTAATTGGATATAATTACCATGTCGAAGTGGACAGAACATTCTCCTGTACACCCTACATTACATGTGAATCGTCAAATGAGTCGTACAGTAAGACACCGCTCGGTGTTTCAACTCTTCATACGTGTGCAATCTTTGTTTCTCAAATAATTTCGGATGCTTCTGTCTATAGTATTGGAACAATTCTTCTCCATTGTTTTTTATCCGATATCGTCGTCTTTGTGCCTTTGTTCTTGTCATTTCTTCCTGAGCAATCTGTTCTAGAATCTGTAATGCCTGTGAAGAGGAGATTTCTTCCCCTGTCACATAGGCATGGATAAAAATAAGTTCTTTTACTGTAATATGCGTGTAATAGGAATTTCCACCCATAAAAGAATCCCCTCCTCGTGCTATTTTTGTATCCGTACATGATGAACTAGACAAATACACGAAGCGATCTGTTTATCCCATCAGGATGTTCACCGTTTGTTTCACTTTTTCATCATCCACTCGATAAAATACTTCTAATCCTTTTCGCTCATATGCTACAACCTTATTTGATTTTAACTTGCCGAGATGTTGTGAAACAGTGGATTGTGGCATATCAAAATACTGTTGTAATTCTGTCACATTTAAAGACTGTTTTTTTAGCAATTGATGTACAATTTGTAGACGAATAGGGTGTGCCAATACCTTTAATATCTCTGAAACACGTTCAAATTCGCTTATCTCCGTGCGAAAGATATTTCTCATCTTCTTTTTTCTCCCCCTTCCTTTTACAGGATAGCACTTCTATAAAACACTATAGTTACGAAAATAATCTGAACTTTATCGCCGCACAAACTCTCTTGCACCATTCTCTTTCTCCCCTTATACTAAAACAAATATTACTTACAATAAGAGGTGTCCGATGAATAAAACAGAATTAATCCAACAAGTAGCAATAAAAACAGGTCTCAAAAGACCACAAGCAAGTCTAGCAGTAGATAGCGTATTCGCATCCATTCAGCAAGCTTTGCAAAATGGTGACAATGTCCAGCTAATTGGATTCGGTACATTCGAAGTGCGAGAGCGTGCTGCACGAGAAGGACGAAATCCAAGTACGGGAGAATCTCTTATCATTCCTGCAAAAAAAGCACCTGCCTTTAAAGCCGGTAAACAATTAAAAGAAGCAGTAAACAACTAAATATGTAGCTGTCTATCAGACTACAGAAGCATGAAATCATTGGGATTCATGCTTTTTTATAATCGAATCGTTGAAATCGCATGTTTATAAATCAGGTGATTTTTATCATCGGATTCTACCAAAATAGAAAATGCATCATATTCTTTTACGATTCCTTTCATATGAAATCCGTTGATTAAAATCACAGAAGTGATCTTCTTTTTTTGTATGACTTCTTGTAATAACCGTTCCTGCATCGATACGGTATTTCTGGTTCTTTCTTTTAAAACAGGTTGTGCTTTTCTCTCCATCCTTCGTTCCCCCTCGTATTCTTAATCTCTGTCCAGATACTGTTCTAATTCCTCTAGAAGCTGTATCGCTCCTTCCGGACTCAGCATCAGCTGTCCGTCCGCCAACTTGATATTCTGGGAAGAAATTTCTCCTGTTATGAGACACGTACCATACGATTTATATTTTTGTAGAATGATATTTTCCCCTTCTACAAATATTTCTAATGGGTCTTTTTTGTGAATATGAAGGGTACGCATCATTTCTCTCGGTATTACGATACGACCAAGGGTATCTAGTTTTCGTACAATCCCTGTTGATTTCATCTGTCTGTTTTCCCCTTTTACAAATGGAATATTTTACATACCATATTGCCATTTCTATTTATCTGAAATGCAAGTATACTGAACAAAATTATATGTCTATCCGAAACAGGAGGGATTTTCATGTCTGTCTCCACATCCAGTTTACTCCAACTACAACAACAAATTACGGAACAAAAAAAGAAACTATATCGATTAGTTCGAACACACGGGTACACCCACCCACTTGTCATTGCCTGTAGTCAAGAATTAGATCAATTAGTCGTTCTTGTCATGCGCTATCTTTCCTCTTGATGAAGGAGGAATTCGAATTCGGCAAAAGAACCGAATTCGAATTCCTTATACACATGTCTCCTCTATTTTACCATACTTTTTCATAGAATGGTTTTTATAACCATTTTCGCATAAAATTTTTCTTTTTGCACATCCTAACATGACAATCCCATCCAACTACTGTTATTTACACCATAACTACATCTGTTTCGTTGGATTGTCATTGCTTATTTTTCCTTAACTCCATTCAAAATGAGGACAAGACATATCAACATACATCGTCTTGTCCTCATTTTATGATTTCACTCAAAAATAAAACGAATCACCTAAAGAACATATAGTAAGAACAGCAATTCCACCATACAATTCATTCATTGCACACGAAATCCCTACAGAATACTACAAAGTGGCATTGCGCTTTCTCCTGAAAGGCATAAGGGCACAGAAAGGCGTACTGTTCTTCCGTACGTCTTTTTTCATACGCTCCCCTTTCGCATAACAAATCAGCATTCCGATTCTTTCATTTGTTATGCGAATCTATTTCTCTTCTTCCATCCTTCTACTTTCTAACTCGCTTTCTAATTTCCGATACCACTTTCCTTTTTTTCGTGTGAAATACGTCTTTACTTCTACATACGGTATCCAAATATCACGTGCCTGAATTCGTTCCATCACACTATCTAACATATATTCTTCTTCATAACGTTTGGGTTTTCGCAAATACATGACGATAAAACCTCGATATTCTTCTTGTAACCATCCTGCTATCAAATTCTTCTGATTCTGTTTCAGATGTGACCATTTCTTGTTCGTTTGGAGAATTTGACCATTTACATGCTCATGATTTTTCATCGTTCTCCCTCACTTTGCTCACCATTATTTGTTCCTTTATTATACCATATTCTACTTTCTTTTCGTTGTACTCCCCCAACCTATCCCAAAACGGAAAAACACGTCCCCACAGCGATGGGAACGTGTTTTAGGAAATCAGCTATTTAAGTAACAACACTACTCATATTAACATGCTAATTTCCTCACGTAAATAAGGAGGCGGAAGAACTCCAGAAAAATCGTCTAAATGGGTTGTCACTGCACAGAAAGAACAAGAAGATTGTGCGAAGGTCCTTGACAGACACCTTTACATACGTGCGATGAACGGGCGGGCTAAAAACAGATACCCAAAAGGCTAAAAGTTCCGCAAGGAACAGGTTGTATTTTCTTCCGCTTTGCTTCAGAAAATCTCCACCTTTGGAGAGGGCCACTCTACGTTGTTCCGTAGCCCTTCCATCCTTGCCAAACTTTTTTTGGCACGTCAACGTATCGTTGCTAAGCTGACGACAAAAAAGGAGATTTTAGGTTCTTCAGCTTACACCGAATAGTATACGTGCCAAAACGCCTGTACTATCGTCCATTCATTTCATGTATCGTTACGTCAATCATGGGGACTAGCCCCCATACCCCCAGCTAGCTTCTGCCAAAAAAGAAGGAGACATTCTAAAATAAAGATATGCATTATTACATATCTTTATTTCTAATAAACATGGTATGATGTATACTATTCCCTTTAACTGTATAGCAAGTTACTACTCATTTGTATTTGTCTATTTTCAGAAAGCGACTGTATCATACAGTCGCTTTCTCATTCATGTCTTTGCTATTTTCTTTTTCTTCGGAAATACAAACTGAATATTCCCAGCGTCCAATTTTAAATACGCATCGAATTCCTTTTCTGATTTCCCTTTTAATCCTTTAAGTAACGTCGTTTTCTTACCCTCTAACAGCTTTATCATATTACTTTCACTAATCTTCTGTCCTAAAAATTCTTTCGAAACAGAAAACTTACAACTCTTTAGATTGTCTTTCGCATATCCAGAACAACCATATATCGTTTTCTTATCTACGACAGGTTTCCCGCAGGATGGGCACTCTCCTATATGATGTTCCGTTTTTTTATCCTCTACAAAGTCATTTATCGCCCATGCGTTTACTTGGTCTTTTGCTTCGTTGATGAGTTTCTGCGCTAACTTTTTGGAGGTTTCTACGAAAGGCTTATCCTTTTTCTTCCCTTCTCCAATTCCTTTCAAATATACTTCCCATTTTGCAGTTAATTCTGGTGAACCAATTGCGGTATCTTTAATGGCTTCCACCATCATTTTCCCTTTATTAGTTACATGTACGATGTTCTTTTCAATTTTGATATACAACAGTGTTTTGATTCTCTCTATAATGCCTGATCTCGTTGCTTCGCTGCCAATATCATGCTTTGCCATTACTGTAATTAGTTGCCCTTCTGTATATAGTTTAGGAGGTTGTGTTTTACCTTCATGTAACTTGATTTCTGTTGTCTCTACAGATTGACCTTGTTCTACAAGTGGAAGCGTCTGTTCTTTTTGATTCTCTTCCTCTTCTTTTCCAAACACGACTTGCCATCCAAGATGGGTAATTTGCTTCCCTGTCGATTTAAAAATATCTTGATTCACTTCAGTGAAAAAGTCTGTTTGATTATATGTCATAGGCTCATAGAACGTTGCTATGACGCTACGCACAACCTCATCATAGAGCCATCTTTCTTCTTTGGATAAGGTTTCTAAGTTAGGAACTTGATTCGTGGGAATCAGTGCGTAATGGTCTCCACATTTCTCATCATCCACGTACGCTTTTTGCTGTACAATCGTGTCTCTTTCTTTTTTTTCAATCAGAGTTTGATAATCTTTACAATTTGCGAGCTTTTCTAGAATACCTGGCAACTGTTCCGCTTCCGCTACAGGAATATGCTGATATTCTGTTCGGGGATACGAAAGCATTCTTTTATCGTATAGGCTTTGTGCAGTTTCTAGTACTACTTTAGGGGACATTTTATATTTCTTATTTAATTTTGCTTGTAAGCCCGACAGATTATATAATTTCGGCGCTTGTTTCAATTTTTGTTCCACTGTCACCTTTTGTATACGTGCTGTATGCTCTTGCAATTGTTGCAACTTTCCCTGTGCTTCTTCTTTTGAATGGAGTTTCATCATGTTATGATCTTGGAGGAGTTTTCCGACATAGGGTATTCCATTCGCATTAAAATGCCCATGAATTTCATAGAATGATTGCACTTTGAAATGCTCTAATTCTTTCTCCCGTTTGCGAATTAAGTGTAACAAGGCTGATTGCACCCGTCCTGCACTGAACACCTCTTTCACGCCTTTCTTGTCTCGGAACAACAACGTAAATACTCGTGAGGCATTCATGCCTATAATCCAATCGCTAACAGAACGGGCTTGTTCTTCTAAATAATAACTATATGTTTCTTCTGCATCTCGCAAGTTTTGAAATCCTTTTCGAACAGCATCCTGCGTCATACTCTTAACCCACAATCGTTTTTGTGGTGTGTCGTTCACACCTGCCATAATAATAATATTTTTGGCAATCGCTTCTCCAGCTCTAGCAGGATCAGTCGCAATAATAATTTCATCTGCTTTTTGTAGCCATTGTTTCGCATTTTGAAAAATCGACTTTTTATCTTTAGACACCTTCATTTTAAATTCTTCTGGAATAATAGGTAGTTGGTCCATACTCCAGTTTTTCCATTCTTCTTTATACTCGCCAGGATTACATAATTCGATAAGATGACCGAGTGCCGAAATCATGACGACTTCTTCGTCTCCAAAGATTTCTTTGTCCCTCACCGTAATATGTGTACTTTCTCGTTTAACGCTTTGAAAGGCTTCCGAGTAACTTTTCATTTGCTGCGGTTTTTCACATAGTATCACTTTCATATGAATTCCTCCCACTTTATGTTTCAATGTCGTCTCCTATATTTCTCATCCGCCTATAGATGGGTTCATTGCATATAACGCATCCACAGCGGTGTTTTTTGAATTTGAAAGTACGTACAAATCGTATCTAACATTTTCTCGGTTACCATGCCTTTTCTAATTAGATTGTGAATCTCAGATTCTGAAACTTCCATCGCATTTGCAAATTCTTTCATAGACAATCCTCTCTCTGTGTATAAAGAACCCACTACATGTCTGAAATTCCCAGCATTTCCTTGCTCGTATAACATTCTATACCGCCTATCTAAACCGTTTTGTTTCTTTACAAGTCTCTTGGACGGCGTTTGGTTACATTCTTTTTTGATTTTCTTTAACTCGTGTTCCACATGCTGTAGTTCCCATAACAACGCTTGGTAACTATATTTTCTTATCTGTTCTCTCTTCATATTTTCACTACTCCTTATCTTCTGATAGGATAACTGTATGCACATGATAGATAGAATCCTTTTGATCTAAATGTGCAACAGAAAACACATTTTCCGTACCATTCTTTTCTGTTTCAATGACGTCTGATAATAATTCCTCTACCTGTCTCGCATGCAATAGATGTTCGCAGTTATCACCTGTTTCTTTATCGTGTACATCCAAATACATAATATCGTTTTTCAAAATTCCCAAATGATTATCCTCTACAATTCCTGATACTAATTTGTACATCTTATCTCTTAGCTGTAATCGTTCCTCCATGCTACTAGGGAACGGAATGACATATAATTCATTTGGTTTTTTCATTAGAAATACATTATTAGTCGTTAATTCATTCGTCCATTTTTGTTTTTTGTCTGTTCGAAATAAATAATTCAAAAAATGCACAAGATGATCTTTATCGTTAAATCCTACTTTCTTCGAAAGTTCACAACGTACATGTATTGTAATCGTCATATGTTTTCCCCTACTTTCTTTTAACTTGTCAACTCTAATACATTTTCAAAGTTAATATCATGCGTGGCAATCTGTATGTTTCTTTCCGTACAATAATCAATCAGAATACGGCTGATTTCTTCTGATGGAACATCATTATATTTCCCCTTCGCTTGCACCAAAGACCACCGTCCTCTTCCGTTACAACGAAATTCTAAGCAATGTGTGACCTTCTCTTGTACTTTCTCTTCCATTACCACAATGTATACATCCTTATGGATTGCTTCCCGTGCATACGAACCGACACATATGTTTAATTTTGTTCCCACTGCTATTAAATGATGGTTGCTCGTTGCTAATAGAAAACGATATTCACTTGTTTCTGTTTCCAATTTCAGCTTTTCTTCCTTTTCGTACTGTATTTCCTCGTATGCGTATTCTACTTTACTTAGATCACTCGCCAGTACATCGTGTAATGTTTCTAAATCATACAATTTTGGTACTTCATACATCGGCATCTCTTCCTGTAACATTTCCATCATTCGCACGATATCTCTCATATATTCGAATACACAATCTTCCTCATTCCTGTTCACCTGTTGTATGATTGCGTTCGCAAACCTTTTTTCACTTTTGAAATGTTGTTTCATCCGTTCGAACTCCTGTAGATAATTCGGATGCAGTTGCCCGATTACATCTTCAATCGGCAGATTGTGAGAATGGATTACTTCAGGGATTCTTGCTAGGTTTTCTAGCATATATTGTTTTACATCCACATTCTCAATGAGATGGACAATATGTTTGTACCACACCCATACACGGGGATTTTCAAATAAAAGATTTCGTTCTTTCTTGGATACTTTCTTATCGAATACCCATTCTACAAGTTCTGACTGCTTATATGGCAACTGGGCTAACTGCTCCCGCTTATATTTATTATCTCTTACTTGAAATCTAAAGGTTGAATATTCCGTGAATTCTAATGGTAACAGCATCAATTGCGGATAGCGTAACAGAATCGGAAATTGCATGACACGAAGCTTTTGGTGTTCCGAAAACCATGTAGGTAAGATCGCCTGTAAGAAATCCTGATAAGCTTCCGTTTGTTCTATATACTGTACATGTGATGATGCAAACTTCCATGTATAGGAACATGCGCCAAATGTGATATTCGCGATCCGATTTTTCTTGGGATTCTGACTCTTTCTAATCAAATAGGTTTGTTTCGTTTGCTTATTATGAGTAATATTGTATCGGTATATCGCCGAGATTTTTCTCATTTTCATTTTCCCAAAATCAAATTTCAAAATGTGATGATAGAACGCACAACTGTATGTAATCTTATGGGCATCATCAAACACTTTTGTGTAAATAGGACTGATATAGGTCGCTCGCTCATATTTCTGAGTTGTTCTTTTTTTGCAAATCGAGCAATAGTACTTGTATTTCTCCCGAAATATTCGAATGTATGCTGGCGAGAACTGCTTACATTCTTTACAGTACACCAAGGAAACTGGTGTCTCTTCCGAAAAGATATCATAGGAATTCATATAAAAACTTTCCTGAAAAGGATTCTTATAAATGATTTCCACCGTAACCTCTCCTCCTTACCAACAGATTTCTTTCCTTTTTGGACGTTGCCGCTTAGATATCTTCATCATCTTTTTCTTTGATTTTCGAATTTGTTCTCCCATATATTCCAGAACACGAGCGGTTATTTTTTCTGGAAAGAATCCTTGTCGTTCTAACAGAATGTTCTCAATTACCCATACTTTTCTTGTGTAATACTCGTATTCTCCGCCTGTTTCATCTGCTGTCGCTTGCAAAGTATGTTCTTCTTTAGATGCTTTGTTGAGTAACTGTAAACCGTAATATGTTTGACTGCGTGCTTCTCTTACTTCCTTTAGCAACAAATACAAATCGTAAGTATGATACTGCTTCAACTCTTCTACAGACTGATGAATGTGTTCTAAGAAGAGTTGTTGTTGCATCTTAGTAAACTCAAAACGCTCACCATTTTGACAAAGCTGTAAGACACCTGTTTGTTGTTCCCGAATACGACCACCACAGAATTCACAAATTTCTTGTACAATGCCATTCTTATCAACCTGTATGGGAGTTGCACAGTATGGACAGTTCACGATTACCACACTTCCTTTCTTTTTTGATCATAGAAACAAGGATGTTTGATGAAGCAACTTATAAAATCATTTAAACCTATTATTATGAAATTAAAATTTTGGTTTTATTACCATGCTTGTCATGATTCACTTTTCCATTTTTTCTACTCTATATTTCTCGGCTACCATTCACCGTTGTTAATATTAGTATGGGTTCTCTTGGGGTTCTAAGAGCTTCTAGGTATTTATTGATATCAAACCAATATTTTTCGCCCTGCGAATGAAATTTATATCTTGGATGCTTCGTTATATCATACTTTTTATCTTTGAAGGGTTTTTTACCCAATATTTGAACGATACATTCATCACGTTCCATTGTTAATAATTCATCTTGTGTCATCAACGCTCTACCTAATTTGGAATAATTTTGTCCAAAGCTATCATTATTGGAGCGTGTTTTACTTTCGTTATAGTCATTGATTGTTTCTTTTCCAAGTTCTTCACTTAACGATTTAATGGTTGTTTTTTCTTTACTTCCTAAAAAAATAGATGTATCACAGTTACCATCAATTATGTTTGCCTTTTCTTTATAGATGTCTTTCAATTGTGCGAATGCTTGTAATATAATCGTAGCTGAAATGTTTCGTGAACGAATGGTTGCGATTAGTTTTTCGAAATTCGGAATTTTTCCGATGTTCGCGAACTCGTCTAATATAAATCTCACATGTGTAGGTAACTCTCCTTTGTATCTATCATCGGCAATTGTACATAACATATTGAAAAGTTGAGCATACATAATAGCCACAATAAAATTAAATGTTTCATCCGTATCAGGCACGACAATAAATAGTGCTGTTTTACGCCCTTTGTTTCCTAATGTATCTAGGTTTAATTCATCTTTTGATAGTAAATCACGTAGAGCAGGGATATTTAATGGTGCTAACCTTGCACCGCAAGAAATGAGAATACTTTTTGCCGTTTTTCCAGCTGCTAGTTTATATAATTGGTATTGCTTTACTGCAAAATGTGTAGGATCCTCTTTTTCTAGTTGTGCAAACATGTAATCTAACGGATTTTTATAATTCTCGTCATCTTCTTTTACCGTTGAGTAGGAAAGTAAATCCATTAATGTTCCTAGATGTTGTTCTTCTTTAGGGAATTTTGAAACAATTAAACTTAAATACGCTTGATATAATAATCTTTCAGCCTTTACCCAAAAATCTTCCCCTTTTTTTGCGCCTTCCCCTTCTGTATTTACGATAATTGTATTCACAAGTTTCAAAATATCTTGTTCGTTGTACACATAGGCTAGGGGATTATATCTCATACTTTTATTGAATTTTACAGTATTGAATACTTTAATTTTGTATTTCCCTATATTTTTTAACGCCATACCTATCTCATTTACAATTGTTCCTTTGGGATCGGTAACAACAAAGCTGGCATTCATTTGTAACATATTTGGTTTCACCATGAATCGTGTTTTACCACTACCAGACCCTCCGATTATAAGTACATTTTTATTTCGCCTTACCTTAAATGGAGCGTTTTTATCATCCAATCTAATCTTTGTATTCTGTGAAAATAGAATGTTATTATATTGGTCTTCTTCGTCATACATATCTTTTAAATCTTTTTCTACATTCCCCCACTGTGCTGAGCCATGTTCCACACCTTTTTTGTACTTCTTTTTATTCTTTTTCTTATCCCGTATAACAAATACAGCAAATCCTACTAGAAACAAGGGAACAAATAAATCAATCGTATGAAAGGACAACGGAAACGCATATAACAAATATTGTGGTTCTGAAAACAGATACTCGATCGCAATGCCTTCATTTCCTGCAAACGTCACTCTAAAGTAATAAAACAGATAATTTAAGAACATGAACAACATGACACCAAGAATCACATAGATTTTATTTTCCTTGATTTTCCCCATTTTGATACTCCTTGTATGTATGAGTCTTAGTGATAAGGAAGGGGGAGAAAACGTGCTCCCCCTTTTTTTTCCTGTCCCCAGCTTAACTAAATAAAGTTTTTAATTGAGGGACTAGTAACATTCCAATTAAAACAATACCTGCACCAGACATAAACTGTTTCATCCCCTGCGATTTTGCACCCGGATTATCATTCCCATACCCTTCTAACAAGTTGACAGCTCCCCATAATCCTAAACCAGCACCAATTAAATACACTAATTTTTGCATAACATCTACGCCATTTTTAAAAAATTCCACTTTTATTTCCCCTTTTCTTTATTCATATTTGGCAATTCATTTTTTATAAGAATAGATAATAAAATATCTATTCTATAACATTTTATCAGTGTAAGACCACCTTTTAGTAACAAGGTTGCACCGATTACAAGCAAGACGACTTGCGTCACAAGATATATGTCTAACATCGTCTATACCACCCTTTATAGATTTGGATTTTTTATTTGCACCTTCTCTTTCTGCTTTCTCTTTTTGAGAAAGAAAAAAATTCCAATCATGATACCAACCACAGCGATTCCACTACACACCATCATCCAAATTGACGTATGTTTCTCTTTCTTTTGTTCTCCTTTTTTCTCTTGTTTATATAAAAAACTATTTGCGCTATTTTTAGCGGTAGTCGGAACGATTTCTGTTATTTCTGTTGCATTCACTTGAACGGTTCTTGTATCCAGTCCTAAAAAGGTTGAACCTTTATTCACGTACCTTTCTGTATCCAAGGTAATGGTCGTATCTTGTCTCACCGCATATTCTTCATGAGCCTTTTCGTTTTCATCTATTAGTTTTATTGTTCTTCCATACGGTAGCGTGAGACTTGAAACAAATGCACCACTTTCATCTAAAAATTTGACCATGTACTTCTCGCCAATATGTTTATTTTTAAACACATATTTCGTTTCCGTGTATGCGGTAATTTTATTGCTATTTGCACTGTTTGAAGTCCCATTTTCTTTTCCCTTCGTACCATTTTGTAGAGAACCACCCAATGGATTACTTGCAACGGGATTCGCATGGTTCGTATTCGAATTTGTATTGTGCGGATCCGATTTTTGATTGTTATTTGTCGCTACACCTTTGTTGGCATTGGTATTGTCTGTTGTTCCAGTTGCTACTTGATTAGGTACTTCCGTTTTCGTTTCATTCGGGTTTTCTCTGTTGATTTTCTCTTCGTTTACTTCTTTGAAACGTTCATGTAACATCTTTTCCACTTGATCAGAAACATCCTTATCTATAATGGGGACTTTTTCAGATTCATTGATTACTTTTTCACTATTCTCCCATTTTGCATAAAGAGTGATAGAATCTCTCATATTGTCATTGCCAAATTTATTTGTTAACTCAGGATTTGTATACCAACCCATGAAAACCTTGTCTGTATGAGACAGTTTAGGCGTTTGCATCCTTTGACCTACATGCAATGTTACAGGCTCAATCTGTTCCTCTATATTCGTCACAAAGTTCACAGTGATTTCTTCTGTTGTATCGTCAATCCCATTGTTATTCAAATCCGAATAGAATTTAGCGTAATAGACACCTGTCGAATCCGTAATCTTTTTATCATCCATACCTTGTAATTTTTCTTCTACCTTTTTCCCATCACCTGTATCGACTATTTCAAACCAACCTGTAAACTTGTAATGACGATCTGGGTTTACATCGGGTAAAACATCTTTTAACTTTGCATCTTTCGTAGCGCTTTTTACTACTTCTTTTATTTGCTTATGGTTTTCTACTAAATTCCCACCCGCATCTTTCACATAAAACGTAACGAAAAGCTCCTGTTTAGTGGTTAAGACTGGTTTCATACGTAATTTTCCGTCTTTCATTTCAATCGTCCAATAACTTAACATTTTCCCGCTATTCATCTTTGGTTTCTCAAGATGCATGTCTTTATCACTCGTTACTACCATACTTTCCACTACATCATCCTTTTCATTCAGTACTTGGATCATCGTTTGAGATGGGACTTGTTCATGAAATAAAACTTTATTTTCGTAGCTCACTTTCACATAATTCCGAGCAACATTTTCATTTTCTTGTGTTTGTGTTAGATTATTTACAGTAGCAAGGACTGTTGTGTTACCTATGAAAGAAAGTGATAGAACACTACTGACTAAAACTCGCTTTGATTTTCCCCACATATCATGTATCCCTTCTGTTTAATTCTTTTTACCCTTTATTTTTGGGGGCATATGATTCAACTCCTCTTGCGCCTTGCTTAACCAATTCAAGCTAAATTCAACATGGTCCAACACCGATTCTCTTTTACTCGTATTCTCCTTATCACAAGAAGGATTTATATACTCCATAATGGCTTTTTCTACGTTGTCAAAGGGTATATTTGTTATTTGTACATTTGTTTCTTTTTCTAATTTTGCAATCATAAACCCATTCGTATAATACTCTGGCACTAGAATGGCTTTTTGATGATGGTTTAACACCATAAGTAGCAAGTTGAGTAAAAAAATATTTGTCCCTTGTTTGTCAACCAGAATATTTGTATTCTCTTCTATTTTTGTAAGGGGATATAACTTTGAAAATTCCGATTTATCAACTTGTATCTGTAACTTTTGTTCAACTTGCGCTTCCAATTGTTCATTATTCTGCGTTGGAAGCTGAAACATGTGCTTTTTTATATAGGCTTTAATCAACATTATTCATCTTCCTTATTGTGATTCGTTCTCTCATCTTCGAAATGATCTTCATAATTACCGTCTTTCATTCCTTCTTCCTCTTCATTTTGATTCTTTTTCTTGTTTTTCTTTTTCATGACTAAGAAGTAATATAACGTAACCCCAACTACAGCAATTATTAATACAATAAGTAGAAACGAATCATTGTTACTTTCTTCTTTTGGTTGTTCTAATGCTGATTGCGTATTTGCTATTGTTTTATCCGCTTCAGCTTGTTTTTGATTTGGTACATTCGGTTTCACACTTGCCCCATCTTTACTAGCTGTTGCAGTCGCTGTACCATCTAATGTTGTCTTTTTCACATCTGATAAAAAATACACATTGTTTTGGGTTTTATCTAAATCTACAATCAAGTAAAATACGTTACTATCTTTATCGGTAATTGTATAAAACGCTTTAGAACCGCTTGTTGTAAAGTCCGTTACTGTCCCTGTACCATCAACTTTTTTTCCGTTCACACTAGCAGGTGTCTGAGCTTCCACTTCTTGTTCTTTCTTTTCTCCCTTAACATCTGGTCCAGAAGGTGGCTCTCCTACTGATTTATTTTCTGTTACCTTTGGTGTTTCGGCTTTCTTTTCTTCCGCATATGCAAAGTTTGAAACACTTGCAAATAACAATGAACATATGAATACCGTTGCGAAAAACAATCGTTTAGTACGTTTTAGCATAACTTTGAGCTCCTTCTCGCATCATACTGGTATCTAGGTTACCTTCTTTCACTTCCGTTTCAACTTGGCTCTTTTCTACTTCATTACCAAGCGCCTTTAGTGCTTCATCAGGACTTACTCCTGTTTCTTGTAGGCGTTTGAACACCTCACTATATTTCAAGTTAAACAGTAGGTCCTTATCGGTAGCCAATCGACTTTTTTCTTCTTTCAAATTGTCATTTAATTTTTCAATTCGCTGTTCTCTTTTTGCAATTTTCCCCTCTAATTTTTGGATACGATCTGACAAAAAAACCACTCCTTACTACTTTTTTAAAACACATTATCTTTTCACTCTGTGAATTCCAGCAAAATGTTGTTGCCAATAGGACGTTTTCCAATTGTGATAACCAATCCCAGCACTTTGACTATCAAACATCGTATTTTCATCAATATAGAATGCAACATGGGAAATATGATCTGGTCCACCATATGTCCCTCTAAAGAAGATTAAGTCACCAGGTTGTGCTTCACTTGGCTGAATGGGTTCCGTTAGCTCATATTGCGTGAGTGCGTATGATGGTAAATCTATTCCAATTTGTTGTAATCCCCATGATGTTAATCCGCTACAATCAAATCCTTGTGTTGGATTTTTACCACCCCATACATACTCCCATCCCTGATACTTCTCAATTTCAACTAACACCTTTCGAAAATCTCCCGAAATGTTTGTACCAGGACCACCAATGTATTCACTGATTAATTCACCGTAAAAGAAGTTTCCCCCATTAATGTATTTATAAGGTTTACCTAACCTCAATGATGTTTCGTTGACATAGGACATCGTTCTTCCCGTTGTATTACCTAAACTTGGGGCTACTATCGTCCGTGAGTACTCTTCAGCTACCTCAAGGTTATACTCTCCCCCTCTTTTACCAAGCCATGTTGCGAAATAATTACCATAATTATAGGCTTGTGCTAATGCTTTCACATTATTTTCATACCCCATGTTGAAAGCTTTTAGAGCAAGCAAACATTCTTTTAAATGCTTGACACCTTGTCGAACTGACTCTTCTTCTGTTTGAAATACGTTTGGTCTATCATAACCAGCCGATTCCGACGACTGCATAATGTCGGGAGTCCCCGTTCCACCACTCTCCACCTGAATGATAGCTAACAGTAAATTTACATATGCCTCCATCCCTTGTGCGGTGGCCTCTTTTTCAACAAGTGCTCGCCATTTTTCAACTTCAGGCGATAAGTTTTTTGAAGCTCCAATGTTTCCACCCATTTGTTCTTGTGATGAAGATCCTGCACCAAACATGCCTGCAATGATTAAACAAAGCACCCCAATCAATATAATAGGTAAAACACCCGCTACTCCGCCACCCAATATGGCTGCAACCTTCGTTCCTATCATCTTTTGGATGTTTTGAAGATTAAATTTCCCTAGGCTTTTAAATAAATTAGCAATTTGATCCTTAGCGTTAGATGCAATGCTCGTAAGGGCTCTTGCCTTATTCTTGTCTCGAAGTGGCGTGTAGTACATTTTCTTTTTCATAGCTTTTTTCTTTAGGATAGTCCTAGAATCTATTTTGAGCTTTTTATCTTTAGAAAAAGGTATTAGTTTGCCTTTTTGCTTACCCATTTTTCCTAATTTCGTATTTATTTTTATTCTATTTTTAACGAGCTTTTTTGTGGCTCTAGCAATTTTTGTGGCACTTTGACTCGCTATTTTTACACCATCGTCACCTTGTTCTAACGCTTTTTGATACTTTAAAGCGCTACTTCCGGCTACATTTGTCGTTACTTTTGTTAACTTTTTCGCTGTTACTTTTGTTAGCTTTTTTACACTAGTCTTTTTATCTAGCTGTTTTAATTTTTTGAGGCTTTCAATTTTCCCTTTATCAAGTGTTTTTATATAAAACTTTTCTTGCCTTCTGTCCCTTAATTTCCAAAATCCTTTTTTAGCTAATCCAAATCCTTTTCTGGTTAATCTATAACCTTTAGTAACCCCTTGACTGGCTACCTTAACGCCATCATCACCTTGTTCTAACGCTTTTTGATACTTTGTAATACCACCTTTTAATGAATCCTTTGTAGTCTTTGCAGAAGTTTTAGCGCCATATTTCAAAGAGTTTTTTGCATCAATTAAGGATTTTTCAACTTCAGCTTTTGTAGCAATCAATGAATTTTTACCAAGTTTTCCAATAAACTGTATTCCCTTTTGGACTTTTGGATTAGCATTGAATAATTTTCTAGATTGTTTCTCGTTTTCTCTTAAAATTGACTTTTCCGTTTGGCCTACTTGTTTTTGTCGGGACATTTTTAATGCTTCTGGTTTTTTAACATCTTTGATTAGACCTTGTTGTTTCATTTTTTGATTCATATGTTGAGACTGTTTAGAAGATTGCTTTTGTAATTTTTCTTGCCCTGTTTCTTGTAAGCTTTGAAGGATACTTGTATTCTGTAAAACTTGTTTCTGCTTAGATGTTTCAAAATGGTTATCGACCCTTTGTATCGCACTTTCTGGTTGTTGAAACTCTTGGTTACCGTGCTGTAATAACTTAGAAGACTGCTTTTGTAACTTCCCTTTCCCTGTCTCCTGTTGCTGACCTTCTATAGTACTTGTAGCCTGTGAAAGTTGTTTTTGCTTGGCTGTTTCATATTTCTTATTTACTACCCGTACCGTACTTTCTTTTTGCTGAAACTCTTGGTTGCTGTGCTGTGATACCTTAGAAGACTGTTTTTGTAACTTCCCTTGTCCTGTCTCCTGTTGTGGGCTTTCTATAGTACTTATAGTCTGTGAAAATTGTTTTTGCTCGGCTGTTTCTTGTTTTTTATTCAATGTCTTTACGGTACTTTCTGGTTGATAAAATTCTTGGGTGGTGTGTTGTGACAGCTTAAAAGATTGCTTTTGTAATTTCCCTTGATCGGTCTCTTGTTGTGGGCTTTCTATAGTACTAGTAGTTTGCGAAAATTGTTTTTGTTCGGCTGTTCCAAATGTTTTATTTAGTACCTTTGCGGTACTCTCTGGTTGATGAAATTCTTGGGTGGTGTGTTGAAATAACTTAGAAGATTGCTTTTGTAACTTTTCTGGCCCAGTATCCTGTTGTGGACTTTCTATAGTGCTTATAGTCTGTGAATACTGCTTTTGTTCGGCTGTTTCATACGTCTTATTTAGTACCCTTGCGTTACTTTCTTGTTGATGAAATTCTTGGGTGCTGTGTTGTGACAGCTTAGAAGATTGTTTTTGCAATTTCCCTTGATCGGTCTCTTGTTGTGGACTTTCTATAGTTCTTGTAGTCTGTGAAAATTGTTTTTGCTTGGTTGTTTCGCATTTCTTATCTACTACATGTACCGCACTTTCTTGCTGTCGAAAGTTGCTATTTGTTTGATCAGATATTTTTTTCCTAATCAAGTTTCAGCAGCCCCTTTCATCAACCGTTTGCTTCCATTCTGAAACGTTTAATCTCCTCCGGCTTTGTTGTCATAACTGGATATAAAGAATTATTTTTAGGAAATTCATCCTTAAAGGGTAAAATAAAGCCAGAATAATAAATGAGCCCTTCTCCTTCTTTCGAGTTCGTAATATACTTCGCTTGGTAATCACTAATACCCAATTTACTTTGTAAAATGATTCGATCACTTGTTGCTTGATTTAATAAATAAACAAATTCTGTATTATCAAGGATTGTTTCAATCGCTGGACTAGATAATAAATCTTTCACGTTTTGCGTCATACCCGTTGGTATACCGCCCCATTTTCTAAATCTTTTCCAAAACTCTACACTATATTTTGCCGTTTGTTCTTCCGCTAATAATTTATGAAACTCATCCATGTAATACCAAGTCTTTTTATTTTCATTCCGGTTCTTCGTTACTTTGTTCCAAACATGATCTTGCAGCACTAACATACCTAATTCCCGTAAATTAGAGCCCAATTCTTTAATATTGAAACAAATCAAACGGTTATTCACATTAATTTTTGTCCGATGATTAAAAACATTCAATGAACCATAGACATATAATTCTAATGCGTCTGCCAGCTCTTCTCCTTCTGTTTTTTTAGTGGCTACTAAAGCCTTATATAAATCTTCCAAAATCGGTATATTTTCAGGTATTGGATTTTCAAGATAGGAACGATAAATCAAGCGAACACATTTATCTACCAGTGTTTTTTGTTTTGCGGTTAGACCCGCTTTCCCCCCTGCCACAACTTCCATCAAAGTAAGAATGAACTCCGTCTTAAATGAAATGGGATTCGCTCCTTCTGCATAGTCTAATGAAATGTCTAATGGATTAATAAAATCCTCTGAACCAACAGATACCTTAACAATCTCTCCCCCTAGCCTCTGCACAAATGGGGTGTATTCTTCCTCTGGATCACAAATTAAAATGTCATCTGTCGTTCTCAAAAAAGTATCTATCATTTCCCGTTTAGAAGCAAAGGATTTCCCAGCGCCAGGTGTACCTAGCACCAATCCATTCGGATTTTTCATGGCTTTTCTGCTCACTTGAATCAAGTTATTACTTAGGGCATTTAAGCCATAATATACGGGTTCTTGCGCTTCTTGATATAGCTCTAGCGTTGTAAAGGGCACGAATATAGCCGTAGATGATGTTGTCAATCCACGCTCTAATTCTGTTTCATTCATGTTTTCTCCCAGTGGTAACGCACTAATAAATGCTTTCTCTTGCTGTAATTTCAATTTTTTCAATGTACAATTTTGTTTTTGAGCCACCGCATGTAATTTGTAAATGGCATTCTCTAATTCTTTACGTGTGTTTTCAAACACGATCATCGTAAATGTTACATAGAAATATTTTTCATTTTCCCTCTGTAAATCTTTTAAGATTTTCCTGCTTTCTTCCACGTGCATATTTAAATCCGTCGGCAGAATGTCCATGTCATACCCGCTACGTAGCGCCTTTTTTTGTTCCTCAATTTTAATACTGTCTAAATCAGATGCTTTCGATTTCACCATTTTGACAGCTTGTTGTTGTCTTAAGTTACGAATATGCATACTCACAAGCATTTCAAGGTCTAATTCTAAAAAGTCCGCTAACACTCGGTCCGACAATTCTGTTGCCTCGATGTTTAAATGTAATGCGGCTGCATGTTTGTTGTTGACTGTAAATTCATCTGTGCGGGATTCAAAATCTATGCGCTTGGGTGCAATCCAATCTTTTGTTGTTCCACTACGTAATTGCTCTTTCGGAACGATTTCTAAGTCTTTATAATATTCCGAACTATGATTCAGCAAATAATTTATGATCGATAACCGCTCCATCCCGTTTAGATTTTCCAACCCTACCCCTAACGGTTTAAAATGATCTCTAATATTCTCTTCGATACTTGCTAAGCGTCTAACGGCATTCTTATAAGAAACATCTGTAATAGAAAAAACTAAATATTTATTTCGGACAATCCCATTATTTCCTTTCTGCCTTTGTTCCTCCAAATAAGAAAAGTATTCTTCTTGCATGACCTCAAAATCTTCAATTTTACTCCTACTTTTACTATAGGCAAGTACTTCCTCATTCTGTTCTGCACACATACGATAATTCATAAAGCAAAATTGAACTTTAATTGTATCGTCGAAAGAATTCAGCAAGGTACTATATTCGGCGAAAATCCTTTGTTTGATTTCATCTGGTGATAATTGATACGATATGTCCGAAAAACGAATCATTCTGTTATATACGTTCTTTCCAACATAACAAATCCCATTCGGGTACATCTTGTTGTAATGTAATGTTTCTTGTGTCGTTTTTCTTTTGGGTCGCTTCGAATCAACGAGTTTTTGCAACATTTGAAACAGGTTTTGACGTTCTAATCTTGCGCTTTTCATTCAACATATTCCTTTCTTTTGCTACTATAGCGTTCCGTTTCGATACTTGAAAAGTTCTTTTCCGTGGGTTCAGAAATGTATATTCTACATACAACTTCAGCCACGTTTCAGCTGGCATACCATCTTTGGTAAAAATGGTAGCGAAAAGGACTGGACTTGCTGTAAGGAAAAGACCAAATAAAGCAACATCCACACTCACCTTTTTCAAGATAAAAAATACCGGTAACCCAACTGCTAACGTGATAGAAAATCCGATTAGTTGTCTTTTGGTTAAACCGAAAAACAATTTTGACTTGATATGCTTTAACTCTTTGGGAATAGATACAACGAAATTGTTATTCATTCTTATCTAGCCCCTTCCTTAGTGCACCCGGCATCTCTTTCAAAAATCTGAATTCCTCCATACATAGAGCTCCTTGCCATGATTTTTTATTAGGGAACATGATTTTTAAGAAAATAAACAGTAAGAAAAATGTCCAAATCGCAAGAAGCACTATTATCACTACACCGAGTAAACTCACCATCTTTAATTCATCTGATACAACATGATTTGTGGTATATTCGTATAGGTCATAGGTGTGTGTTGCCAGTAAATGTAACTCAATCGCTGTTCCAATCCAAGTTACGAGTGAAATAACACCAAACGTAATCAATACTTTTTTATGTTTCCTAGCCCATCGCTTCATCTACATCACCCCCACTACAGATTTAGCAAGTGTATGCGTCTTCGTGAGCGACAAGACTAAAATCCCCATCGAAATGACCATCAACACCAATCCGAATAATCCCGTTCCTTCTGTCGCTATTAAACCACTTGCTTTCTCGAGTAATCCAGCATATACGATTAAACAAACCAACATGAAATAGCCCTGTAGCATAAGCGCTAATAAATGTTTCACATATGTCTGCCCAATATTCCCAATCCATTCTCGATTCAAAAACGTTGCAAACGGAATGGGCGCAACTGAAATGTAAAGCAGAATGGTAACCATACGACTCCACGCTACCAAATAGATAATACCACTCATAAGAAATGTTACAATTAAAACAATCGCAGTCACAATCCACATCGATATCGCTGTCCCTACCGCTCCTTCTTCCATAGAATCCACAAGATTTTTCGCGATAGAAGCGGGTATCTGCAAGGTGGAAGCGGGCACTTTATCGGTTATCCATTTCCCAAGGTCGAATACCGCTAGTGTGATGTCAAACGCATTACTTAATAATAAGATCATTCCACTGGTTTTTATAATTAAAAACAGTAATTGTCCCGTCTCAAAATCTCCACCACGATTTTTTTCAACTACCAATTGATAGAGTTCATAACAAAACACATAGGTTAAAATCAGCCCTGCAACGGGCAAGATGGCGGTATCTGATATCACTCTAAGATTCTCAACAATGGTTTGTGAAAATTCTGTTGGTGTTTCTGACACATTTGTTTGAACAGTATCCACACTTTTTTGAAACAATTCCGCAGTCATAGTAAGGAAACTTTCGGTACTATCTCTAAACATCTTAAAAAGCAAATCTGTGATACCTTTTATAATATCGTCTAACATTCATCCACCTCGTTTAATTCACATCGATATAAACAAGTTTGTTTGTTTTATTTAGTTTTTGAACAACCTTGAGTTGTAAGCTTTTGTTCTTCGCATATTGATTTGGAATCGCTAGTGCTACCTTTCCTGTGGGTTCAAAAGTCGATTTCGCTCTATAATTGGCAGTCATATATCTTTGCTGGTAATCTACAAATTCATTCTCACTCGCTACTTCATCTTCACCGATAACAAGTCCCGAACCTGTATTTAATACATACCCTTTAAATGGATCGTGTCTAGCTTTTTCACTGATTTCATGTTTCATATGAATGATGAGCTGTTTATAATCTTTTTTGAGCTTTATATTATTTTTGCTTATATAATCGTTATACTTCTCCCGTAATTCTAACTCTGATGACTCATCAAAATCTTTCAGTTCAACATGCGTAATACTCCGTGTAAAGGTAACGATTTTCCCCTCAATATTATAGTTGTTATCTTCCAAGATAGGCACTGGCAAGTGCACTGCGTCATTTTTTTTAACACTTTTTATTGATGTCTGTTCTGTGACACGATTGTCCTTTGGTCCACTACAAGCCCCTAACAGAGAAACTGATACGAGTATGCATACTGCTGTTTTTGTTAACCGCAGTTTCATCCCCTCCTCTTTATTTGTTACCGTATCCGCCGAAAGCATGCACCTTCCTACCGCCTTGCGCTACGCTACAGTTGCTACACCCGTTGTTTGCAAACATTTCCTGCTCGCAAGCTCACGATAAATCTTCACAAACAACAGGTTCATATAACATCCCTTTTCTTTCACCATAGACTCCTTAGCGTAATTACGATAGATTCGGTTTCTTCTTTTGTGCAAGTATTTCTTGCAACCTTTTCCATTCTTCTTCGAATGTTCCCTTGGGGTCTATCATATATACCTCTCCTCGTTGCGTAACAAGGTCATACATCAACTCTGTATACTTCTGTTGTCCCATACCCCTAAGTGCTCTCGTTTTCATATTTTCTGCCCTTGTACATGTTCATCTAGAATTTGTAGCGTAAGATGCATCGCTTCCTCAGGAATCTGCCCATCAAACCGCTTCATAACTCGGTAAAATGGATGACTCTCATGTAATACATCCATAATATGAGAGCGTATATAGGGGTTCTTTTCCATTTGTGTGAAGAACATTTGCAAATCAGCTAAAAATCCCTTTTCTTTCGGAAACATACGCAGATACAGTATCGTACTTGCTAAAAAATCTACCACCGTGTCTTTCCAAACACTCGTCTGTTCCACAGCCTGATATGTCTTACTAGAAACGACCAAGTCTTCTGCATATCGGTTTAACTCTTTCATTAAATTGAACTTTTTACCTCTCCCCGGTTTCCCAAGGATTAATCTATTTTTCTTCCCTTCCGCTCCCACCATAGGTAAAGTCAACGGATTGATGTACATCCCCTCTATACTTGGTGTCAAAAACATGTTTAAATACCCCTTTCATCGTTTTATTTTTTTATATCGTTAAACAGAAATATAAAGTATTATTAACAAGCAGATTCATCTAAGTCTATATGGAAATCAAATATTTCCATCACTGCTTTAGGCACTTCTATAAAACTCGCAATGATTTTAATACCGCATGCCTGAAGCTCCTCTAGCAGCTCCATCAATTCTTCGGGGTTCTGAGCATACCATCTATTTCCTTCGTCTATACATACTACATCTGAGTGTAAACAGGTTTCTCGTTCTTTCGCACCCAGTACTGCGGAATCTTGTGAAGAAAGACAAATGACTTCTACAGCGCCTACCTTCTCCCCATACGCTCGATATTCTCCATCGCGATCCAGAATCGTCACTTTGTTACTTATTCGGTTCTGATGGGATATGAACTGTTTCATGACCAACGTTTTCCCTTTACCCGCTCCACCACTAACCAGAATATTCCCTCTATCTGAAAATTCAGTGTTTTTATGGTGCATACCATGTTCAAGGAGCATTGCTGTTAGTGTGTCGATTATCCCATTCCTTATTTTATATCCTGAAGAGGCCAGTATCCTAAATATGTGATAAGATGGGTGATTCTCCTCCATTGACTTCATACATTCTGTTATATATTCCTCTTGTTCCTTTGCCATTTGTAGAAAATCTACAGTTTGTTTTACATCCACGTACAAGAGTTCTCCACTCTTTTTTTGCATATACATCATACAGCCTGCTAATAATTCGATAGCGGCTTCTACCCAAAACCCTTCTTGTTCTCTTGGTTTAACAAAGGTTCTCGCAATTGCCATTGCCTGACTATATTCAGAAATTTCACTTCGATTCATTCCCATTGCTTCCCCAGATTTCCCAACTACCAATTGATTACACCGCATTTTTCTCCCTACTTTCTATTTGTTATTGAAAATCAGGTATTCTCCCTACCGATTTAGCACTTTCTCGGTAAAATAAGTACAACTTTGTGCAGAATAATTATCCCGATTATCAAATAGCTCTCGGTAGTGCACCATCATGTCCATCCATTCTTCTTTTGAAATTTCCTGCGCCTCAGCATAACCGATCCCTACAGCTTTGGCATACGAATCAATTGTCCATTCTATGGTATAACCACTACCTTTTAATAACTGCTGATTCCGTTCAAAAGATAAAATTGTTTCTTTGTCAAACGAACATCTGACTAAATCTGTTAGATAACAAGTTGCTCCATTTTTCAAGAGCAGACGTTGGTCTGTCAATTCCTTTCCTTCAAACAATCGCTCCTGTCCATTTTCATCAAATACTTGAAACAAAACATCGACACTCATAGAGCTCACGTCTTCTCCTTTATTCACAATTGGTTCGTTTGGTATGAATACATAGTCATACCCTAATCGATATTTCACCACTATACTTCATCCTTTCTTTGAATATCCCTCTTACATAATAAATGAATAAAAAAGAAATAAAGATTCTAAATGAATGTGTACTTACTAAAAATTAAGTATATAATGTATATTAAACCTACTTTTTAACTTTATAATATGTTGGTTCAAAAAGATGGTTTATAGGCTTATTTAATAAATCAGCAATTTTTCGGGCACGCCCAGCATTAACACCCGATTGCCCTTTTTCAATCGCTCGAAATACTTCTACATTAATACCTAATTTTTCTGAAATTTTACGTATAGAAAGGTTTTGAGATATACGTTCTAAATATAACATTAAGGTTCTCCTTCCATTTTTTAATGACATTTTAAGAGTCTTTTCAAATACTATAATATCACTTTTAAGGTAAAAGTCAACTTAAAAAGTTGTTTTTTGCCTTAAAAGTGAAAAAACTTTAAGAAAGAGGTTTTTTTATGACTGCAAGTAAATTTGGTGCTCATGTTAAAATTTTACGTTTGGAAAAACAATGGTCTCGTAAAGAGTTAGGGGAAAGAGTTTATGAAACTACAGGAGTTAAATTTGCTATAAGTAGTCTTTCAAACTGGGAAAATAATGGTGCAGAACCTCCCTACAATGTTTTAATGGGATTAGCAAAAATATTTGGTGTTAGTGTTGATTTTTTGATCGGATATTCAGACGAATTTCCATATAAAGAAATAGATCTTGAAACCCAATCCACACCTTCAATCGAGCTCTCAAATTCCAAAGTGGAAAACTCTCCCACTATAAATCAAACCTCTAACGATGTGTGGCGAATCCCTGATGAATTGCAAGAGGAACTATCCTCTTTACCTGTCGAAAAACGTGAACTTTTAAAGAGTCAATTAGATGAGTTTCTAATTTTCCTTAACTTTAAATATGAAAAATTCAAGAATGATTGTCAGTTTGAATATGACCGTTATCAAAAATACCTTAAATATGAAATAAAAAACGCTAGTCAAACTGACTAGCGTTTTTTATTTCATATTTAAATGACAATATTGCTATTTTTCAAAAATAGTTATAAACTAATAGATATAGAATTTCATTTTTGGTATAAATATCTAGCAATTTCTAAATATATTCATAAAAAAACAAAACCCCACCACCTAGTTTTTAATTGGCTCAAAGTTTGGCGACTAGACCAATTAAAAACTCCAAAAGATAGGGTTTTAATTCACACTAAAAGTATATTTGATTTTCTTTAATATCATACTTGATATTAAAATTATATCATAACACATATACAATGTGAATATAAAACCTCTGTTTTTCCGGTTAATTTACGGTGGGAAAAATAGGAGGGTTTTTCTGTGCTAAAAAGTACTGAACATGTAACTGCAAATGATTTTACAAGCGGCGTTCAAATTGGTACAAACTCAGTTCAAACACATATACGATTTAGAAAGAATAATACACCATCCAAATTCCTCATGCATGGGCCTAAGTTTTTTGATGAGCTTCGTATATATTTAATCAAAAATAACGAGCTTGGAGAATATGCTTTGCCTTCATCAGCATTAGCCACTTACATTTTACTTCACTATAAGGTAAATGATTTAGGGCGACTTCCTCGCGATTTTAAACTATCTATTATCGCGAACGAATCCGATATCCCCTATACAACTATTCATACAGGTTTCCAAGCTTTACTTCATTCTGGGCTTGTTAGAGAAATTTTTATTAACGGAAAAATTCCAGTTTATGAAATTTGCAATTATGCAAGATTAAATCGTACAGCAAAAGAAACAAAAGATAATGATGGAAAACTTTCATATTTTCGAATCCCTAACTTATTGTTAGAGACTTCTATTTTAAAAGAGTTAGTTTCCCATCGTGACAGCAAAGGTATCATTGAACTTTTAAATCTATGTAATAATTTCACTCGTGAACTTAAATTTAAGAGTAAAGATTCCATTGAAAAATACACGTTACCTCGCAACATGGACGGCTTAAAGAAACGTTTAGGGCGAAATGCAAAAAAAGTTCGTAACTACCTAGAGATTATTTTACCAATCTTTAAATTTGATGCTGCTGCAAAAAAGGTTAGAAACCCACGTAAAGGGCGGATAGCACGCATACGTGAAAAAATCCAACAAATTGTTATCACTCAATTTACAGTTAACATCAATTCTGCATGCGTGATTGAAAATGATCGAGCTGAAATTAGACAAACAGAAGCTAAAATGCGTAAAGAAGCAACAGCCCGTCTTGAATCCATTGGCATAGCATTAACTACTAAAGATCGTAAAGACATTGTTGTTTCTTATAAAGGAGAAGTATCACGAATCGCTACATATATTAAAAACAAACAACTTCGTGATGATTTTATGACGTATACCATGAGTTATGCAATGGATCAATGTGAAAGTTTCTTAGCACTTGGAGAAAAAATAAAATCACTTGGTGGCATGATACGAGCAAAACTGCGTGAATCGTTTATTCCATGGGCGGAACGATATTTAGACGATGATACGCGTCATGCACTTGTACTGGAACTCATTTCTCATGATATTGATGTACCTGATGCATTCCGACTTACTTAAATTAAAAAAACGAATAGATTATGAGCCTTGTTCAAAAAAATCACTAAAGACAGGGCTATTTGTCATGTTGAAATAAAATAGACAATCTTTCTATTATCCTATAATTCTAAAAAACAGTAGGTTTGATTTATCTTCCCCTACTGTTTTTTTGTACTTCCATATGCTTAATTACGTCTAAACACTTGTGGGTTTGTTAATAATTTAATAATTATATTGTGTAAAACTTATTAAGTTATTTTAAAGCATGTTTAGAACTGTATAATATGTAACTGTATTTATGGAAAAGTTAGTATTACGATTTAAATTTTCAGACATTCCCCCCATCCTTAGAGCCACAGGGGATTTCACCTTCTTCTCTTTATCTATATAATATTTGTATTTTTTATATTTATATTGAAAAATTCATATCATAATTGAAGTTAATACTTATTATATGGATTTACACATAAACAAATGAAAAATAAAATTAACCACTATTTTTTCATCGTAATAATAAGACTTCGTGTCTAATAAAAAGATTCTACGATTTTTTAATGTAAATAATTCATAAATACGCTAATTATCATGTACACTTGCTGTAGAACAAATAGGAGCTTTATATTCCTTATACCAACTATAACGAGCAAATCCCCCCATTTCACTTGAGAATCATATAAGCTACTCCGTAGGGCAGTATTATCAATTAAAACGCAGGGAGTCAAACCTAAATTTATTTCTTGTAGAATTTGCTTATAGATCAATGGAATACCTTCGTTGCGAAATCAAGTATCTACACGTGAAAAAGTAGAGATATGAGGAACACAAGAAAGACTACAGAATGTATGAAATGAAGAATATTGATATAAAAATCAAGTTAACTTTTTAAAGTATCCATCTGGAATATAGCTTTCAAGAAAAAACATTTCAACAAATCTTTTTTATATATAGCTGAACAACCTGTAAAAAGCGGAACGCCTCTAATTTCTTAAATATTATAGACTAGTTATATAAACTTTAAATAATATGATTTTAATATGAAATTAGTTCCAAGAAATATAAACACATAATGGTTTTATGAATAGAAATTCGGGTAAGGGTATTTATCAACAAAAATAATATTAATTTCATATTATTTTTGTTGATAAATTATTTATAGCGTGTTTAAATATAATTATCTTAAGTTTAAATAATATCAATTTTATACTATATTAATATGAAATCGAAATGGAGGATGTAAAAATGGAACAAACACAAGTATTAGATATGTTAGCTATAAATGTTGAGGCTGATTTGGGAAATAGTAACTTGAAAATTTTTGTGAATAATGAATATGTCACCGTTCCTAATGTGTTTAAGCGTGTACATGGGGCTATTGAATCTTACGAACCAGACATAGATAAAAATGTAATGAACCTATTGGATGAGTTATATGTCCATATTACAAGTTGTGCGATTGAACGGGATGGAAGTTTTTTAGTTGGAGAACGAGCGATGAAAAAAGGAAGACCCAAAGGGATGAATATTGATTATGGTAAAAAGCACGCAGAAGATTTGCCTATAATTAGTGTTTTAAGTGTTGTAGCTGCAAAAGTTATTCAACAAATCTATAAAGAGAAAAAAACATTGCCTAAGGTATTGTCATTAAATGTAGATTTGATTACTGCAATTCCAGCGAGTCAGCATACACCGGATACAGCTAAGATGCTATCCAATCGTTTTCAGGAAAAAGAACATGTTGTTATCGTGTATGTAGGAGGAGAAAAGGTAACAGTACAAATAGAATTTTCTCGTGCGCGTGTTACAAAAGAAGGCGCAACCTCATTATTTGCTATGATAGATGGGGAACAAGATATGTATAAAGAATTTCAAAATTTATACCAAGAGAAATTAAAAGGAATAGAAGTGACCGGAGAATATTTTACAAATAAAAAAATATTGCATGTGGATATCGGTGACGGTACAACAGAATATATTTATACGATTAATCAAAAGCCTGTTTTAGGAAATTGTACAGGAGAAAGACAAGGTATTGGGCATGCGTTGGAAAAAGCGTGCAAATTATTAAATAAAAAACGTGATACAAATTATAATAGGCATCAATTTGCTCAAATTGTTCTTCATGATAATAAAGATCAAGAAGATGCGCAAGGTTTCTTGTATGAAACGAGATATGAAGAATCTGAATCTATTATTGAAAGTGTTGAAGAAAAATACAATGAAGAAACAGCAGGTCAAGCGGAAATTATTGCAGTGTATGGTGGTGGTAGTATTGGATTACGAGCGGAGTTCTATAATAAAATATTGAAGTTTTGTGATAAACGAAACATTTTGTTGTTCTATGTACCAGAAAAATATGCAATTACAATGAATCCGTTGGGTATGAATAAATTGCGCAAAGCTATGGATAGTAAATAATAGTGAACAAACGATTATTTAGATTATAAAGTAGGTGGATAAATGGCACGGGAAAAAGAAAAAGTAACCTATAATTGGAACTATAAAAAAATTAAAGATGAGCCTCTTTTTTCAGAATGGCTAGCTAATCAAAGTAATATAGCAGGTACTTTAAATACATTAGCACAGTTTTCAATTAGATTATTAGGTACAAATGATGTAGAGCATTTTGACTCTCAAAAAAAATTAGCAGAATTATTATTAAAACAAGATGAACAATTTATTTCTGCAATTGTGAGTATATTATCTAATCAGACTGTTTATGATAATAATTTAATACTGCACAATTCAAGGAACGATATAGAATCGCATATAGATAACCAAGTGAAGGTGGCATCTACTTTAGAAGAGGGAATCATTAAACAAAAAGAAAGTAAGGATGTAAATAAAGAAATAAATGAAAAAGATTTCTTTTGATAGTATGTCAAGCGATAAAAGACCAAATTGGCATCCGGATATTACATGCTTTATTTTCCACAGAAAAAATATAAAAAAGAGTAGGATTTTTGATCCTACTCTTTTTTATATAAGAAATATAGGGAATTTTTGTATTAACCAGCATCTCCATGTGATGAAACTTTTGCAAAATTTATTTTTGCAGAAACCATCTGTATATTATCTGAGGGAGGAAAAGAGGAGAATTGCCACAATAAACAAATAGAAAATAATCCTATTAAAGTCATTTTTGTGAGTTTCATTTTAATAACTCCTTTTGTTTTAGTTTTTCAGCTGCGATATAAGCAGAACGGAAATATTTGCTCGAATTTTTAAAATCTTCAAGTTGATAAAATATATTAGCAAGAGTTTCACTATATTCTTTAACATAGCTAAATAAACCTTCTTCTTCAAAATATAATATACCGTCGGAAATAATTGTTTCTAGTTGATTTATTGAATCTTTATTATTCAATGATTTTAAAATTTGAAAATGGTGTATATATTCTATATTTTTTAATTCTAAACAGAAATTCAAACCCACATCTATAACTTCTAATGCTTTTTCATATTTTTGAAGTTTATAATTTTCTTTGGCTAGAATAAATAAAGCCTTATAATGATCGTGTTGCTTTGTTAGAACTTTAGAGGCCTGTTCAATAGCCAAAATAGAGTTACCTATTTCAGAATATAAAAACCCTAAATTATGAGTAGTTATTATTATACCCTTGTTATTTTTTAATTCGCTGAACATAGATTGAGCATTTTTAAGATATTCTTCTGCTAAATCATATTTCTTTTCATGTATATTAATAAGCCCTAACAAATTTTCGCAGAATGCAAGTGATAACGTACTTTCAATATTTTTTTGGAAAATACTTTTAGCTTTTGAAATATGCTGGTTTGCTAAATTCATTCGGTCTCTATAACAGTAATAAATGGATAAGTGATAATAAAATTCTGCTACTTCTAAATCATCATGAATTGATAATAAGAGTTGCTCTGCTTGTTTATAATGATTTTCAGCTTCATTAAAATGTCCGATAGTTTGAGCGTGAATTGCTTTGAAAAAATGATAGTAGTAGCTAAAATAGTCTTCTTTTGAAGAGATAGCTTCTAAGTTATCAATATTTTCAAAGCTATCATTCCTGATAACTAAGTTGCTGATTAAATAATTATGACGAAAATTGAGTAGAGAGTAATAAAAGTATAAATTTTGTTCTTGTTTATAGTAATCTACATATTCGTCACTTTGTTGTTTGAGTTTTTTTGCACTTGAAACATCACGAGAGCGAATAGAGATATACCAATCGTTTAATGTTTGTATTAAAAATTCTTGCCCCTTGAGCTTAACGTGCATATAGTCCTCCCCTTACATTAATAATATTACGGATTGTTTTTTAACAATTACTATAACTATTATGGTGGGAAATTATAGTAAATATTGTATTGATGTGTTGAATACATTGATGGAATTAATATATTCAACTTTCTGATTTTTTTGTCATTTAAGATTTGTATATTTGATGATAGCAAAAAAAATATCGTTTTTGAATGGGTAAACCAACTTTCTCAACATCTCTAGAAATTTTTTTGTTGAGGGATTGACCGCAATGTTCCCCGTTTACATTGAGATCCAAAAGCAGTATAAAAAAATCCGAACATCGTTTGGTAAAGGAAACGGAAAAAAATAGCCTAAAATATATAGATTAGTATGTATAGTAGGATGGTTGTTCCGAAAGAAATATTTGAATTTTCTATCATTATTATAGCAAATGTTGAGAAAAGAAAATATGTAAATATGCATATCCAAGATTTATCAAAAAACGTGGATTTTTCGTGTACAACTTTAGTTTTCCTCTATTTCATCATATATATCTAA
>NZ_JBBOTF010000005.1:0-94202 GCF_038005425.1 Bacillus sp. FSL K6-0268 | reverse complement strand
TGAACTGACCCCAAAAAGTTAGACAAAGAAGTTAAGCGACTGATTGGATGTGAGTCCGGTATTGTACTGGACTCATTCCATTTAACTTCACTTTAATTCTTTTGTGATTATAATAATGAATATAATTCTCTAATTCTATCTTAAAATGCTCCATACTTTCAAAATCTTTAAGATAGAATAATTCAGATTTTAATAAGCCAAAGAAGTTTTCTATGACTGCATTGTCCAAACAGTTTCCCTTACGGGACATACTTTGGATAACCTTATGTTTTTTTAGTGATTGTTGATATATCTTCATCTGATAATGCCATCCTTGATCTGAATGAAGAATAGGAGTTTCTCCATCATTTAAGCGTGTAAAGGCTTTATTAAGCATTTTTGATACAAGTGAATACACAGGTTTATTTTCTATATTGTAAGCTATAATCTCCCCGTTATATAAGTCTAAAACAGGAGATAAATATAGTTTTTTACCATGGAGATGAAATTCAGTGACATCTGTTACCCACTTTTCATTAGGCTTAGATGCATTAAATTCACGCTTCAAAATATTCTTTGCGAATTTCCCTACTTCTCCCTTATATGAACGGTATTTTTTTATACGAACCATGCATTTTAATCCAATAATATTCATTAAACGACGAACTGTTTTATGGTTTAATATATATCCACGGTTACGTAATTCTAATGTGATACGACGATAACCGTATCTACCATAATTCTCTTCAAAAATCTCTTGGATTAATTCTTTAATGTTCTTATATTTATCTGGACGTTCCATTTGTTTAATCCAGTAATAGTACGTACTGCGGGCAATACCAGCGATTTTCACAAGATCGATGATTTTGTATTCGTGCCTTAATTCATAAATTACCTGTGCTCTGTCTTGATCTATGATTTGTTCTTTTTCTGAACTAAGGCATTTAACTTTTTTAAATAATCATTTTCCATACGTAAAAGTTCATTTTCTGCTTGTAGTGCTTCTATAGACCCCTCAACTAGCACTGTATCTTTTTTGGGTTGCACCTTAACCTTCTTATTTTTCATAGCTGGACGTCCCTTCCGCTTTGAACGTAGGGCATCCACACCATTTGAATCATAAGCTACTTTCCATCTACGAATTATTTCAGGAGAGGAAATATTAAAAATTGCCGCTGTTTCTCTAATAGATGTCCCTTGCGTATCCATATATTTAAGCACATCTAGTTTATACTGAAGCGAATAAGTTGTATAGCGTTTTTCAAAAGCTTTTTCTCCAAATGCCTCATATTGTTTGATCCACTGATAAATTACACTAGAATGAATCCCTAGAGATTTAGCAAGCCTTTTTCCACCATCTATTCCATTAAAATATTGTTTTACTATCTGTATCTTTTCTTTAGGAGAAAACTTTCCCATAAAAAAATACACCTCCAATTGTTAATTGTGTCTAACAATTGGGGTGCACATCATTTGGACCGCCTCTTTTATGCCTGCTCTATGATTTTCTTTACCTCTTCAATCGTGAGTTCACTGGCTTGTGCAATGGTTTCTATTGGGACTTGTAAACGATGCATACCGAGAATCATTTGACGTTTTCCCTGTTGAACGCCTTGTTCAAGTCCTTTTTTCATGCCTTCTTCTCGCCCTTTATTTAACGCATGTGCAATACCTGCTGCTTCATCCATCAATATCTTTTCGCGTGCTTCGTATGCTTGACGGAACGAAGCATCTTGGCTCATATGCTCCCATTTATCTATTGCCTTTTGTAAAATTGGATCCTGATTCATCGCAATCGCCTCCAGAGTATGTGTTAAATGCTCATCTTCATTGGCTGGTAATAGTAATAACCACCGAACAAAAGAATCTTCCCATGGATTTACTTTTTCCTCTCGCCACTGCTGTAGCAATTTTGGAATTTCCACGACATGAATTTCGATATCATCACTTAAGAGTTGCTGCTGTTGCATATTCCACAGTTTCCCCGTCGTATGAAATGCTTCATAGTCTTTAAACATGACAAAGTTCAATAAGTTGATTGTAATGGTTTTATGCAATGAGCTGTAGGGCATTCCCTTTTTTAATTGAGATGCATAGAGCTTGCTCCAATAATATAGGGAACGCTTTAAAAGGTCATGATTATTATTCAACTGGATTTCAATGTTAATTTTGGTTCCAGTGTCTAATGTAGCCGATACGTCTAGAATCGATAATTTATCCTCTTCATGTTCTCGATGTAAATGTGGATCTTCGAATTGAAGGGATTGAATGGGCGATTCCAATGAATCAGCTAACATTGCATTTAGAAATGTTAACAAAATATCTTCGCTTCCGGATGTCCCGAATAATTGTTTAAAGGCAAAATCAATACGTAAATTGACCAATTTTTGATTGGACATGGGCTTCCTCCCCCTGTCTGATAAGATCTCTTTTTTCTTATTGTACATAAAAACAAATTGAACATGCAAACAGGCTCTTATGATTAACATAAGAGCCTCACTGCAGATACATACAATAGATTAGATAACGACCATAACCTGACTTGAAAAACACCTAAAAATTTTCACAAAAGAAATCATATTTAGTATACATCTAATTAGAAATATATACAAAGAATGGTGAAACACATCGCTTTTTCATCATTGATTTATGATATGATATACTTGCGGATTCGGTTTGTGCAACAAGCTATGTAGGGATAATATACGTTTCACAATCAGCACATTTTCTGAAAGTAGCATGTCTTACTACTCATAAGACATGCTATGTTAATACTGTTCAAATAAAAAACGTCTTTTATGTGCTGATAAAAGACGTTTTTTATGCCTAAAACCGCATAATATAGTTCTTGCTTGAGCTTCTTTAGTATACAACAAATTAGCCATGAGTGCTTTATTTTTCTACGTATGTATAAAACTTTTCTAACACGTATTTCATTGAACTACTCACCACTTATCAGTCCTTACAATTTAATCAAACTTTTTTATGAAAATAGAACTATGATCTACCATCGTTCTCCTTTTAATTGGGCTTCTGCTGATCTCCGATCCATGATTGTGGTACAAAGTTCAGTAATAAGTTTTCCATGATCAAAGATAATTTGATTCTTGGTATATGGATCAATGTATTTTCCCAAACCCTTACTGAGTGTAACCTCCGCTTCCCCATTATCGTGAATGAATCCTGAAAAGATGGTTTTCTCTTTGTTATAGACTTTATAGTATTCAAGCATTGAGCATAAAGATCTCACTAAATCACGGAGCATTTCTTCCAAATCAGGATACATATCTTTTGCTATTTCTTCATTTAGAATAAAATCCATTCCCTTGTCTGTTACATCAAATCGAAATAAAAAAATCATTACTTTCACCTCGCTGATTCATTGCTTTTTCTATCATAACAGAAAATCTGCTCCCTTCCCAACACACTTCCAACCACTTGAATGATCCATTTCATCATATAATCTAGCCATTTCAATCAGCAGAAGCACCATTTTCTTATGTTTTGTATCCAAAATAGATTTTTCATGCTCCATAACTTTGAAAATCTCTCCATCTGTCACATAACAATAGTAACATAGACTTAAGCACATATGTCTAGGTATGTGTGCTTAAGTCTATGTTAGGGGGCATAACTTATGCACATATACCTGCTTTCCTTAAGAACCTTATAACGGCAACTTAATACCCCCTTGGAATAGATAATTTTGTTTAGAAATATGTCTCTATTCCACAAAAAGCTCTTATAAAAAACGAAATACAATTTTGACATTTTCACTACCAGGGGCACGGCAACATCTAAATTAACATTCAAAAGTCTCCGTCCAGATGGAATCTTTTCAAGAAAAATTCATGTCCATTTCCAAATGAAAAAGCCTTGCTATTCGCAAGACTCTCCTCTTTAGTTCATCTAATTGTATATCGACTATCCTCTGAAACAAGTAAACTTGTATGATCAATTTTGACACGACATGTCCCTAACCGCCGTTTTACTTCCGATTGTAACTTCTTGTTTGCTTCTTCTAAAGAATGTGCTGGAATAATTGCTGATTGTAAGTCTGTTACCTTTCCATCATACATCACAGAAAAATCAATCTCATACCGATGTATCATGATTTCTCCACTTCCTTTCCAAAATTCCGCTTACAAATCATCCATACATGCATTATATTTATATATATTTTCACGATTACACTATATTTCTTCACAATCCCAGCTAACCCTACCGCAATAGCCTTGAAAAATTCCAATACTTAACACAATATGGGGTTTCTTGCCCATCCCCTCCAAAAGGTACATTAAGGATTGGTTCTATAAAAAGAAATGTCTTTAAATCAGTCTGTTCTACTCGATTCAAAGACATTTTAGTGATTTTATTTGTAAAGACAGATACAGTAAAGTTAAGATTCCCTCACTAGCCCACGTTTTTCGATTTCACGATATAACGTTGATTTTGTTACAGTCGTTTTTTTCTCGATCTGTTTAATTGTGTACTTTCCAGTTTTCCAAAGATCAATGGCATGATCTACTAAATCCTTGTTTTTTCCTTTACGCCCAAACTTTACTCCATTTCCCTTCGCTCTGAGCTTGCCTGCCATCGTTCGTTCACGAATGAAATTACGTTCCATTTCCGCAAACAGCCCCAACAGCGTAACCATTGCTTTGGTCATAATATCGTTGTTCCGGCGTGTGTCAATCCCGTCAGATATGCAAACGAGATGAATCCCCCTCTCAGTAAATGATTCGTAGGTCTTCAACACATCAGATATGGATCGTCCCATTCGGTCTAATTTGTAACCAACCACCGTATCACCGGGTTGCACTACTTCTAGTAACTGCTTAAATTCTGTACGGTCATTCACATTCTTACCTGATATCTTTTCACAAAATAGCTTATCGACACCATATCGTTGTAATTCTTCGATTTGTATTTCTAAATCTTGATGTGCAGCTGACACGCGAGCATATCCATAAACATTCCCCATTTAAATTCCTCTTTCCTGTAGATTTCCTCTTGATTATAACCTTACATTTAGGGAGAATAAATAGGGAACGTTCTAGACTAGGGAAATGGGGGTTCCTAAAGGCTTCCCTAAATTTCAGATTTTAGGGAATATAACGAGCTATATATGCTCTGTCACAGGGAGGACAAATATTATGGATATCGAAAAAAACACAACGAACCAAAAACGTTTGAGAATTCTTAATGAAGATGAAATACAAACGATTTATTCTATACCGAACTTTACCTATGAAGATCGCTGTCAATATTTTTCTCTCACTCAACCAGAAAAAGAATTGGTAGAAACATTCCGCTCTGTAAAATCTAAGGCTTACTTTATCCTACAACTCGGCTATTTTAAAGCGAAATGTTTATTTTTTACCTTCGATCTCCATGAAGTAACGGAAGATTTGCGACATATTCTAAAAAAAAATTTCAATGGTAGTAAAATAACTGACCTTAGTTCCATTGGTAAAGTTACTAAGCTTAAACAACAACACTTCATTCTTGAACTGTTCAATTACCAAAATTGTGATGCTGAAAAACGGCGACTGTTAAAGAAGAAGGCTCGTAAGTCTGCCACATTTTGTAGTAAGCCAATTTATATCTTCCGTGAAATGATGAATTATTTATCCGAACAACGGATTATTGTCCCTGGTTACAGCTTTATGCAAAAAACGATAGGGAAAGCCATTACCTACGAACAAAACCGTTTAATTACAATGTTGCAAAATCATCTGAGTCTACCCACTATCAAAGCATTGAAGCGATTGTTAGAAGATTCTTCAGGTCTATATGAAATCACCCGACTGAAACACGAACCGAAAGATTTTAGTATCACTGAAATTAAGAAGGAGATGGATCGAGGAAAGCAAATACAAAATTTATATCAACACGCTCAAACATTGCTACCCAAGTTTGCTATCTCTAACGAGAGTATCAAATATTATGCTTCCTTGGTAGATTATTACTCTGTTTATAAACTGAAACGATTAAATGAGTGGATTGGTTACTTGTATTTATTATGTTTTGTTTTCCATCGCTATCAACGGATGCATGACAATCTAATCCATACGTTTACATATCGAGTAAGACGTTACATGGATGAAGCGAAATCGGCAGGAAAGGAACAAGTATACAAATCTCATCTAGAAAGAAACCAGAATATAAGGACAGTAGGAGAAGTACTTTACCTATTCACTGATGATCAAATCCCTGCAGAGGCTACTTTTCAGGAGATTCAGGATCGAGCCTTTGCTATCTTGGAACGTCCCAAATTGGCAGCCATCGCTGATCGCTATGAATTTTTCGTCTATCAACTTTTACGAAATGGTTTAGAAGCAGGAGATATTTTTTGTCGGGATAGTATCCGATTTCGCAGTTTTGAAGATGATCTCATTAGCGATCTAGAGTGGAAACAAAAAGAAACTTTACTTGCTGAGAACGGTCTAACTATTTTTAATCAACCGATTCAAGTCCATTTAGCAGAGCTTGAGAAGGAACTTGAAACTCGTATTAGGCTTAGTGACAGGGTAGCTGCTCTAGTCCGCAGGACTTTTTCCATTAATAGTAAAACAGGGTGTTCTTGAAGGTTATGCTCTCTCTCAATTATACTATTTATTAAATAAACGTAATGAGATGAGGGGAAATATTGAAAAAAAGTTGGACTGAAGAAGAATTATTAGAGAACTATATGCTGTTACCAAATGAACGTCATTTAGTATTGAGTAAAAAAACAAACGCCAATCGGCTGGGATTTGCTGTCTTACTAAAATATTTTCAAAAGGAAGCTCGTTTTCCAAGCGAAAAACAAGATATCTCAAAAGATATTGTTCAACATTTAGCACATCAAATAGATGCGTTACCTGAAGATTTTTTTGAACATTATAGATGGGGCGGAAAAGAAAGAAGTTATACAGATCATCGAAAAATCATTCGTGATCTCTTTGGTTTCAGAGAGATCACTTCAAAAGATAATCTCCAATTGATACAATGGCTAAAAGAACAAGTACAACTTACACATGATATGGAAGATTTATCTGGTCAAGCTTATCATTTATTTCGCAAATGGAAAGTAGAACCACCTTCTAAAGGTAGTTTAAAACGAATGATTCATTCCGCTATTGATACGTATGAGAAAGATCTATATTATACAATTTCCGAACAATTATCCGCTGAAACTTGTTGTCGATTAGATGCATTATTAAATGTGCAATCAAATGAGGATTTAGAAATTGTGGACATCATGTATGAAAAAATAAATTCAAATCAGTTATCTTTTCGATATCTTTTATCGTCTGCATGTAAACCGAGTGTAAATACTATGGAAACAGAATTAAAAAAACTGTTAGCCATCCAACAATTAGAAATTCCTCCTAGAATATTTCAGCATTTACCTCCAAAGTTAGAAAAGAAATATCGTTTCCGCGCAGCAACAGAAACTGTAACGGAATTACGTGCGCATCCGTCCCACATTCGTTATACATTATTAGCTATCCTTTTTTCACACCAATATGGGAAAGTCATTGATTCTTTAGCAGATTTATTAGATGAAATTACACTTAAAATCAAAAATAGAGCTAAAAATACAACTCGGAAAGAAGCCATTGCAGAATTGGAACGGGTAAAAGGAAAAAATAAACATATTATAAGCTTATTAAAAGCAACTGTAGAACATCCCGAAGGGATTATTCAAGATACCTTATTTCCAATTGTTAGCGCTAACACAATTCAAGATATAATAAAAGAGATGACAAAAAATGATCGTGAATATAAAGAAAAGATTTATACTAAGATGCATGCTTCTTATGGCGGACATTATCGACGGACATTTATTGATATTTTGATGAATCTTACCTTTCGGTCTAATAACCAATTACATCAACCTGTAATTGAATCTATCCAACTTATCCGAAAATATAAAGAAAGTGGCCAACGTTATTTTGCAATTGAAGATACTGTTCCAATTGAGGGTGTCATTCAACCTAAATGGAAAAATATCATTATCGAAGCGGATAGTCAGGGAGTTGAAAGAGTCAATCGAATTAACTATGAAATTGCAGTAATTCAATCTCTTCGTACGCAACTTCGGTGTAAAGAAATCTGGATTGAAGGAGCAAATCGATACCGTAACCCAGATGAAGATCTTCCACAAGATTTTGAAGAAAATAAGGAAGAATATTTTGAAGCATTAAAGATACCACTTGATGTGAAGCCTTTTATTGAAAATATAAAGCTGTTAATGAAAGGGAAACTACAAATGCTTCATCAAGGATTAGAGAGTCAAAGTAATAAAAAAATAGTGATTACTACTAAAAGTAATAAAGGATGGATTCAAGTTACTCCCCTTGATAAACAACTGGAACCTCCACTTGTACCAACTATTAAACAAGAAGTTAAAAATAGATGGAAGGATATTAATTTATTAGATTTATTAAAAGAAACCGACTTTCATACAGGATTCACCAAACATTTTAAAACTACAGCTAACCGAGAAATATTAGATTCAGAAACGATTCAACGTCGTTTACTTCTTTGTTTATTTGGATTAGGAACAAACACTGGGTTAAAAGCAGTAGCTGCTGGAAACCCCATTGATAATTATCGAGAGCTTCGATATATGCGTCAGAAATTTATACATAAAGATCATTTAAGAAAAGCGAATGCAGAAGTAATCAATCAAATTATGAATCATCGAGAGAAAAATGTATGGGGAGAAGCTACCACTGCTTGTGCCTCGGATTCTAAACATTATGGCGCTTGGGATCAAAACCTACTAACAGAGTGGCATCCTCGTTATAGAAAACATGGAATTATGATTTATTGGCACACAGATCGAAATTCTGCATGTGTGTATTCTCAAATTAAATCTTGTTTATCTTCTGAAGTAGCTGCAATGATGGAAGGTGTATTGCGCCACTGCACAGATATGGAAATTGATCGAAACTATGTAGATACGCATGGGCAAAGTGTGATTGCATTTGCCTTTTGTCACTTGTTAGGCTTCAAACTTATGCCACGTTTCAAGAATATTGGTTCTCAAAAATTGTATCGTCCTGAAGCTGGGATGAACGAAGAATACCCTCAGTTACATCCTGTTTTAAGTAGACCGATTAACTGGGATCTTATTCAACAACAATATGAAGAAATTGTTAAGTTTGCAACTGCTCTAAGATTGGGAACAGCTTCTGCCGAATCTATTTTAAAACGATTCACAAGGGATACAAAGCATCCAACATATTTAGCATTATGTGAACTTGGAAAAGCAATGAAAACCATTTTTTTATGTGAATATTTACACTCCGAAGATATTCGTAGAGAAATTCAAGAGGGATTAAATACTGTAGAGCAATGGAATTCAGTAACTACTTATATTTTCTATGGAAAAAATAGTGAATTACGCTCCAATTCACTAGAGGATCAAGAAGTATCGGCCTTATCACTACAGCTACTTCAAAATTGTTTGGTCTATATGAATACCTTAATGGTACAAGAAATTCTATACGATAACCAACAATATTGGTTGAAAAAAATGACAATAGAAGATTTCCGAGGTTTAACCCCGTTATTTTATCATCATGTGAATCCATATGGAATTTTTAAATTAAATATGAATCAAAGAATACCAATTAAATTACAAGTAGCTTAAAAGTTATCATTCTTGTACAAACAGAGTCATAACTTTTAAGTTTTGACTCTGTTTTTGGAATGCTGTAATATCAGTATGTAGACAGGTGTCATAACTTAAGGTCTAAAGTTACAGGGAAAAAGGAGCGATTTTTATGAAATATGGCTATGCACGCGTAAGTACATTACACCAGGGCCTGAGGTCCCAAATTCAAACATTGCAAAATGAAGGCTGTGAAGAAATTTATTCTGAAAAGTTTACTGGAACAAAAACAGCTCGTCCAAAGTTTCAGGAATTATTATCTATATTAAAAACAGGGGATACGCTTGTTGTGACAAAACTAGATCGTTTTGCACGTTCAACAGTTGATGCGATACATATAATTAGAACCCTATTTGAAAAAGGTGTAAAGGTTCATATACTCAATATGGGATTAGTTGAAGATACACCAACAGGTAGGCTTGTATTTAATGTAATGAGCGCATTTGCTGAATTCGAAAGAGATATGATTGTAGAACGTACGCAAGAAGGAAAAGCAATTGCAAAGCTAAATCCTAATTTTAAAGAAGGGCGACCAAAGAAATATAATAAGATACAAATAGAACATGCTTTATTTCTTTTACATAATCATTCTTACAAAGAAGTGGAAGAAAAAATGGGGATTTCAAAAAGTACATTAATCAGAGCAAAGAGGCAATTTAAAAAAGAGTGCGCCAAAGAAATTACAGTTACATCATAGCATTCATCCACCTTTTTACTTTTAATGGAAAAAGTCCTGCGGACTAGAGCAGCTACCCTGTCACTAAGCCCTGTTAGAAGTATCGCAATTGTTGCTTACCTTACAACAAGATCCCAAGGCGAAACCACTTGCAAAAGGATTAAGTCTACAACTCCAAAGTATACAAGAAGAATACAATCGTTTATTTTGTAGAGGCGAGGTGAATCTTGTTTTATCTGATTAATCAGACAATAATAGATAGACATCTCATTCAATGAGATGTCTATCTATTATTGTCTCAAAATCTGGTGTACTTCCGACATATCCATATTTGTAAACTTCGCAATATCTTCGATATCCATGCCATTTTTATGCATGCCCTGAATCAGTTGGATTTTCCCTTCTTGAATGCCAACTTCTTTTCCTTTTACTATACCCTCTTGAAGCCCTTCTTCTTTTCCAACTTTCTTCCCTTCTTCTATACCAACCTCACGAGCATGCGCTAATTTTGCTTGTTCATCAAATAATACTTTTTCCCGTGCTTCATATGCGAGACGGAACGAACTACTCTGACTCATATTTTCCCATTTGTGGATTGCCTTTTGTAACATTGGGTCTTGTTTCATGGCGATGTCCTCCAAAGTGTGGGTCAAATGTTCATCTTCGTGCGCTGGTAACAAAAGTAACCAACGAGCAAATTCATTTTCCCATGGATTAATTTTTTCTTCTCTCCATTGTTTTAATAACTTTGGAATCTCAATGAAATGTATTTCCAAGTCCTCGAGTAACACTTCCTTGTGTTGTTGACTCCAAAATTGTCCAACTGTATGCATATCATCATAATGAGGAAAAAGCTTAAAGTCTAATAGATTGATGGCAATGGTTTTGCGTAAAGAGCGGTAAGGCATACCTTGCTCTAATTGAGATGTATATAACTTACTCCAATAATACAAAGAACGTTTCACAATCTCTTGTGTATTTCGCAACTGTATTTCAATATTGACTTTTGTCTCATCTTGAAGTGTAGCTAATATATCTAGTATGGATAATTTATCTTCTTCATATTCTTTATGCAGCTGTGGGTCTTCAATTTTTAACGATACAATCGGTGTAGATAATGACTCTTGCAAGATCGCATTTAAGAAAGAAATCAATAATTCCTCTTGTCCTTGTACACCAAATAATTGCTTGAAAGCAAAGTCGACTCGTAAATTCACTAAAGGTTGATTCATAAAGTGAGTCACCTTTCTATTTTGGATTCTATATGTCTATTGTATCGGAGAAACATGACAAGAAGCAACCTTTGTTGAATTGTATCTTTTACTAACTGAGCATCCGTTTGGATACCTGCAGGTATCCAAACGAGACAACTCAAATATTTAAATAACATTGTAGAACAAGATCATCGTTTTATTAAAAGACGGATACACTCTATGTTGGGATTCAAATCATTCCAAACGGCTGTGTCTATCTTAAGTGGTGTAGAAGCGATGCATATGATCAAAAAAGAGCAAATTGATTTGCAGGGTCAGTCTGTCCAAAAGCAGAATACCTTTATTCACCAACTGTTTGGATTAACGGCATAAAACAAGATTAAAAAGACTGCCGTGTGAAACAACAGCAGTCTTTTGATATAACAATCTAATTAAGAGTCATCTGTAATCTTATATTCTAAAAACAGGCTCATTCCAATTAAAAAGATGATGCCTATGTAGTGAATCGATGGAATAAGGATACAACATAGAATGACTTCTAAGCATAAAGTACCTCTTTTCAAAACTTGGTAATTCAAAATTTTTTTGTCATATAAAGAACAAAGAAATTGTAGATTCGGATACACCATAGAAAAATTCCATAATAGGAGCGCGGGTAAACCAAACAAACACAATTCAATTATAAATATATTTGTCATAATGGTATCTAAAGCATGGTTGCCAGTAATAAAGATACCTGGAAGAGCTAAGACAAGTATGAGTACGATAATAGGAATAATAAAAATATAATAATCGAGAAGAAATGTGAAGGGCTGAACGTAAAGATGTTGTTGTTTTTTCCATCGAGATGATTTGAAATAAATAAGAACATTTCCGATAAAAAATAGCAAGATAAAGAGTAGTGGCAATATAATTCCTCCTGATGAATGGTAACATCTCAATTTTTCTTTATTATATGAGTGTACAGAAAATCGTTTCTTTAATTTGTAGGTATTCACTCATCGCAATAGCCCCATCCTTTATTCACTTCTTGTATGTCGAAGGAAGTAGGATCAAAATCTAATAGGTCCTATTCCGCATACATTTTATGTTATGGATGTGAAGCACCTTTTATTACTTCTAAAAATTCAAGAAGTGGAAGTGACAGCCTTTCCGTTGTCCATAAGCATAGATACAAAGAAAAGACGCTTTCATAAGAGGATTGCGTTTTTTCTTTTTTAGCAATTAGCCAATTAAAAATAAGATGTGCTGGTCGTTTGGAAGGATTTGAATCCCAGCATAGAGCATATTCGTCTTTTAATAAAACGATGATCTTGTTCTACAATGTTATTTAAATATTTGAGTCGTATTGTTTCTGGATGGAATTTACATTTGAAGACGATGGGAAAATAAACATATAGGTAACTTGATTGTATTTAAAGTTTGTACATGAAGAAACGAACGAAAATCGCTCATTTCTTCATGTACAGCTATATCCCATTTCAAGAGAAATCACATATGATTCTTCGTTTTTTTCCTATGTTTACATAAAAAACTTTTTATTTATTTTTAGAAATTTCAATAGTTACACCGCGTCCATCTTCACGTTCTGTTACGACTTTAAACTGAAGGCCCAATTTCGGAAGAATTTTGTCTGTATAATTATTTTGATCACTAAAAGTAGACACTCCTTCTTGAGCAGGAGACTCTACGTTTCCTTGTAGTGTTTCTACTTTAATTGGGCTAGTTTTGCGTAGGCCAAAGGCTGCATCCGCATTTTGTAAGCTACTTATAGCCGGCTTCGTTTTATCATGATTGTAATACAATATTTGTTGATGCGCATCGATAACCCCAAGCATCTCATGGCCAGGATGTTCACTTTCTTGATTGTCGGTATAACGTCCATCATAATACCAAACAATCATTCCAAGATCAGCTGATAATCCTTTATAGCCAGCAGCAGTCTTATCAAGCCCTTTATCCGCCCCGTTATGGCTACGCCATTCTATGAGATAATAATTAGGATATTGTACGCCATTTTTCACTACTGGAGGAAGGTTCACCTTAATTGCTTTTCGAGCAGGATCGTGACTAGTTGCTTCTTCTAATACAAACTCTTTCTTTTTCTCGAAATCTTTGTAATCTACCTCGATGGGTTTAATCCAATCCCCTCCATAAGTAGACTGCAAAAACATTTTGGACCATGGATCAAAGTTACTAGGTTCGATTCCCTCTGGCTGTCCATTAAGTGCACCAAAAGCCATTAATGACCACATATCAGCGGATCCTTTACCACCAAAATCATATAAATCAGGTAAACCAAGATTATGACCATACTCGTGAGCCAGAGTACCTACCGCAGTGTCCTCTGGAATAACAGTAAATTTCTTTGCTTTCAGATTAGTACCAGGGATTTGTGCAGGTTCTTTGAGCTCCCCTGTATAAGGTACAACATACATATCAGCGGTAGCTCCTGCCATAACTACTACTAGGTTATCTAGGAATCCATCCGACTCTACCTTATTCCCATTCCGATTTAGATCATCGGGATCTTTTTGATCATATAAATTTTCCGGTTCTGGTGCAAAAAAATTAGGTTAATTGCAAGTAATCTCTAAACCTTGGACATACTGATAGTATTACTCTATAAAAGGTGTGTGATCAGTATGAAAAAGGACAATTTGTTTAAATGGAAGCATTATCAACCGGATATCATTGTATTAACTGTACGTTGGTACCTACGGTACAATCTAAGTTTTCGAGATTTGGTGGAAATGATGGAAGAAAGAGGATTATCTTTAGCTCATACAACGATTATGCGCTGGGTCCATCAATACGGACCGGAACGGGATCAACGGATCCGACGTCATCTGAAACAAACAAATGATTCATGGCGAGTGGATGAAACGTATATAAAAGTAAAAGGGCAATGGATGTATTTATACCGTGCGGTTGATTCTGAAGGAAATACGATTGACTTCTATCTCAGTAAAACTAGAAATCATAAGGCTGCAAAGCGATTCTTTAAAAAGGCTTTGCAGTCTTTTCATATCTCAAAACCTCGTACAATCACAATTGATAAAAATCCTGCTTATCCAGTTGCCATCACTAAATTAAAGAGCGAGAAAAAAGTGCCGTTAGGCACTCAAATTCAGCAGATAAAATATCTAAATAACGTAGTGGAGCAAGACCATCGATTCATTAAAAAACGTGTACGCTCTATGTTAGGATTTAAATCTTTTGGCACCGCTACATGTATACTTGCAGGAGTAGAAGCCATGCATATGATAAAAAAAGAACAGGTTGATTTACGGGATCAGTCTGTTCAAAATCAAAAAGAATTTATTCATCAATTATTTGGATTAACAGCGTAAAGAATGATTCCAATAGGAATCCTCATTATTTCTTGGGAACGTATCCTTTCTTTGCACCAGAACCGAAATAACAGCTTCAGGACCTTTTTTATAGGCCGTTAAAATGACTTTTCGATCGACCATACTATCACCTCCAAACTGTTTGATATACTCAGTATTTACAGATAGAGGGCATATGAAACTAGTAAAATAAAAAAGACGCCGACAAGTGGCTGAGTAGTTACAAACATTTTAACCAAGGGAAATAAAAATTCCCTTGGTTATTAATTTTATTATATGATCAACCATCTAATTTTTTTGTTTCTTTCTTCTTCCAAAGCTTTCCTGGCCAAAATGCAAATCGTCCTAGAACCACTGTAATAGCAGGGACAAGAAGCGGCCTTACAATGAATGTATCTAATAGTACCCCTATTGCCGTAACAAGACCAAATTGAACAAGTACTTGAATCGGTAAAGTAGCTAACACCGCAAATGTTCCAGCTAAAATTAAACCAGCAGACGTAATAACGCTACCTGTTTGAACAACTCCGTTTTTGACTGCTTCAAGGTGTGGCTGGCTTCTTTTATTCTTCCATATTTCAGAAACCATAAATATATTATAGTCCTCTCCTAACGCTACCAAGAATACAAATGAATATAGAGGGATTGCTCCTTGTATTGCGGGAGCATCCATACCATAGTGAAGTAATAGCCAGCCTGCTCCTAATGCAGAGAAGAAAGATAATACAACTGTTAAAATTAAATAAATCATTGCAACAATAGAACGCAGGTACACAAGTAATAATAATGCGATAATACCAATCATAACAGGGATAATTACATCTTGATCACGCTCGGTAGTTTGTTTTGTATCATATAATGAAGCTGTCTCTCCCCCAATCCATATATGATTCTCAGCATTATTTATTTCAGATTTTTTCAGCATTTGTTTCAAACTTTTCCTTAACTCAGGGATTTTATTCATGCCTTCAATTGAATATGGATTTTCTTGTAAGGAAACCTCATACATTTGTAATTGACTATTGTATTTCCCTTTTATAGGTTCCGTTACTTGATCTACAAAAGAAAGTTTTTTTAATTCTGTTGTGACAGGTATGTCCTGCTCTTTTGTATCAACAACAATTTGTACTGGTGCTAATTCTCCAGGTGAAAAATGATCTGATATTAAATCAAATCCCTCACGTGATGGCATGTCTTTAGGAAATGATTCTAATAAATCGTACGTAAAATGAATTCGTGGAACAAAAGATGCCAAGCCACCCAATAGAAATAGTGTCAGCAGAATAATAGTCCACGGTTTACGTATCACAAGGTCTCCAAGTTTTCTGCTCAGAAGTCCTTTCGATTCCTTTACCTTAATCACTTTCTTTTTCTTCCTAGCACGTTCTCCATTCATCTCATTCGTTCTTGGTATGAACGGAAAAAATGCTACTCTTCCCAAAATAGCTAATAATGCTGGTAAAAGCGTCAATGAGGCAACCCCCATAAGAAACACAGCCACACTAAATGGCACTGCAAATCTATGGAAAGAACCAATATGAGCAAGTAAAAGGGTACCCAATCCAACTACCACTGTAAGAGCGCTCATGATAATTGCGCCACCCGATTCTTTAATAGCAAGTTGCAGCGCTTTAAATTTATTTCGTTCTACTAATAAAAACGCTCTATATCTCGAAATAAGAAATAAACAATAATCAGTACCGGCTCCAAATAAAAGTACAGTCATAATTGAAATTCCTTGTGCATCAGCGGTAATCCATCCTTTATCTGCTAAAAAGCCTAAAGTTGGACTAATTACCCCATAAGCAAATCCAACTACAATTAAAGGTAAGATTGCTAAAAGTGGTGAGCGATACAGAAGAATAAGTAAAACTAGAACAAGTAACACTGTTGCAACTAGTAATTTCACATCAGCCTGACTGAATAAGCTTACTGCATCAGTCTGAATACCAACTGGCCCTGAAAGACGAACATGCAGACCAGAATCAGAAATGTCTCTTTTAAAAGGATCATCTGCCAAAGTATTCTTTATAACACGCTGCAATTCATTCATATTCTCTTGAAGAATAGCTGTTCCTGCTGTTGTGTTGAAAAATACAGGAGTTACAAGAGATGTACCATCTTCTGAAACACTCTTTGCTAATGCTTGCTGTGGTATGGTATCAAATGGTGGTAACATTGATTGATCTTTTAATGGTGTATTTTTAAGTTGTTTGTAAGTATCTTGAATTGCCTTAAAGTCATTTTCTTTCAAACCCTTGTCTCTATGCCAAACGATAAGAGCAGGGTTTCCAGCATCATTAGGAAACTCTTTTTTAATTAAACGACTAGCTTGTTGTGATATAGCATTTTTAGGAAGGTTTGGAGCTGTCTCATCCTCAACGGTATTAACTGCTGGCCATGTAAATGATAAAACAAGGGTTAATAAGACCCATACCAAAATAGTAATCCACCTTGCTTTTGGTCCCCCAACCAATTTCCCCCAAGTATATAGAGAATGCTTTTTCATTGTAATCCACCTTTCTAACTAAACTTTTTTCATTAATTATATATACTAGTTAGTTAATTAATCAAGAACTATTAGGTTAATATGCTATAATAGTTGTAACTTCGAAAAGTCAGGAGCGAACACAATTGGAACAAAAACTGCGTCCTCTGGGAAGACCACGTCAAAATAAGAATACACTCCCTACAAAAAATAAAATTGTAAATACTGCCACAAAATTATTTTTAAGCAAAGGATATCAACTTGTTTCTATGGATGATGTTGCTAAAGAATGTGACGTGACAAAAGCAACTGTTTACTATTATTATGCTACTAAGGCTGATCTTTTTACGGATACAATGGTTCAAATGATGTTTCGAATTAGAGAAAATATGTATAGGATTCTTTCAACAAATAAGCCTCTTAAAGAACGCTTACTTGATGTTGCAAAAATCCATTTAACCACTACAATGGACATTGATATAAAAAGCTTTATGAGGGATGCAAAGATTTCCCTGTCTGATACGTACTTAAAACAAATGCAAGATGCAGAAGATAAAATGTATGAAGTATTGGCACAAACCATAGATAAATCAATAAAAGAAGGAGAAATCCCTAAAAATCACTCGCTTTTAAGTGCCCATGCCTTTGTTGCTTTGCTGTACGTTGGAGGATACAGAGATGTTAATCAAAAGCCCCTAATCCCTAATATAGAAGATTTTGCAAAACAACTTGTTGATTTTTATTGGACTGGATTAAGTAAGTAGGAATGCTTCATGATGATCTTTTCTATAATACTCTCCTTTATCTATTTAAAAAAAGCGTCTTGTATTTCACAGGCGCTCTTTTTTATCAATAACAATTCATTTCGGTATAATTTTAATTAATTCCTCTATTATTATTTAAGATTTTAATTCTTCAAATCCATAAACCAACACTTTTTATCATTTGAAAAATAATTAATCAACTTGCAAGAACGAACTTTATGATAACTATCTTTTTTATACCATACAACAAGATTAAGGGTTCTGGTGCAAATAAATGATAAATGAACTGAACCACTACCGACTAAAGTCGGTAGGTTCTAATTGCGACTGAAAGTCGCGTGTTCAGGCTAAAGCCTGTTATTCTTTCACATCAAAAACATCATCATGCTCACCTTGTTATCCTTCAATATACTTGCGAATGGTTCCCTCATTCACAGCACCTACCGTTGCACAAAAATATCCTCTAGCCCATAAATGTTGACCCCAATATCTCTTTTTTAATTGTGAATATTCTTGTTGCAATAATCTGGATGCTCTTCCTTTGAGATACTGTATGATTTTTGACGGGGCAATTGTCGGAGGACAAGATAGTAGGAGATGTATATGATCTTTTCCTACACTTCCTTTTATGATTGTAATATCTCGAGTTAAACAACACTGCCGTATGATTTCTCTTACTCGATGCGCAATTTCTCCAGTTAGAATGTGATATCTATATTTCGTGACACATACAAAGTGCTACTTCATCTCATATACAGAATGACCACCTGTCTTGTAATCCAACATTGGTTTCACCTCTACTCTAGTATCGGCGAAACCCTTTGTTTTTAACGTGCTAAAAGCTATCCGACTAAAGTCGGAGGTTTTAGACCTGGCGCTTGGAAAATAAATTTATTGCGAATATACTGAAGTTCTCTATAAGAATCTTGACTGTTTCCAGCTGAAACTGCTTTCAAACCAGTATTGGTTCCCAATCCAAATAAGCTAAGAAGAAGTCGACGTTGAACGGTTTCTTCACTTAAAATAGACCTATCCGCTGTTGTTTTAAAATGTTTTGTAAATCCTGTATGAAAATCTGTTTCTTTTAATAAATCGAGAAGATTAATATTGGACCAACGGTCCCGAATTTCCTGTTTAATCATAGGGAGATGGGGTGGAACAACTTGTTTATCTAATGGAGTAACTTTAAGCCATCCTTTGTTATTTTTACTTGTAATTACAACTTTAGTGTTACTTCCACTTTCAAGTCCTTCATGTAGCATATTCAACTTATTTTTCATGATTTGCATAATGTCTTAAATAAATGGTTCTACATCAAGCGGTGCTTTTAGGGCCTGAAAATACTCTTCTTTATTTTCTTCAAAATCTTGTGGTAAATCTTCATCTGGATTTCGATATCGATTTGCACCTTCGATCCATATTTCCTTACAACGTAATCGTGTTCGAAGTGATTGTAAAACTGCAATCTCATAATTTATTCGATTCACTCGTTCTATCCCTTTGTTATCTGTTTCAATAATAATTTCTTTCCACTTCGGCTGAATAACACCATCAATAGGGACCTTGTCATCCATAGAAAAAAGCGTTGACTACTATTACTGTGCTTCTGAATAAAATAAAGAGCTTCAATGATAGGTTGATATGATAAATTATTCGATCGAAATGTGAGGTTCTTTAAAATATCACAAATAGCAGTTCTATAATGGCCACGATAAGAAGCATGCATCTTTATATAGATTTTTTCTTTATATTCCCGATTGTTTTTGGATAAATCCTTGATAATATCTCTAATCGTGGAAGAGTGAACGATAGGATATAATGTATCTTGAATGATTCCATCGGGATGATCAATGGTTGCTTGCAACAAGTTTAAAATATGTTTATTTTTCCCTTGCACCTTTTCTAAATCCGCTACCGCTTCTTTACGTGTGGTATTCTTCGCTTTATTTTCAAATTTGTGTGTAATTTCATCTAATAAATCTGCTAAATTATCAATAATTTCAGACTGACGATAAGAAAATAAGATAGCCAGTAAGGTATAACGAATAGGTGCAGGATGCGCACGTAATTCTGTTATTGTCTCAGTCGCTGCACGTATTTGGTACTTTGTGATTAATTTAGGAGGTAAATGATGAAATAGGCCATCTGGGATGTGAAGGTGACGAATAGTTAGTAATTTTTTAAGCTCTATCTCCATGGTAGCAACACTAGGTTTATGGGGGAAGATAGCAATTGTCGAAAAGTAATCATGTTTTGGTCTTCTTGATAATCATGAGATTCCAAAAGATTATCTATATGATGACAAGTTTGAATGTCCAGTTTCTGGTAAGTTTCTTGATACAACTTCTGTTCAAATGTATGAATAGCAGAATCAATCATTCGCTTCATACTTCCAATAGAAGGAGGTTCTACTTTCCACTTACGAAAGAGAGAATATACTTGATTTATTAAGTAATCGGTATCATGAGTAAAGGCGATTTGTTCTTTTAACCATTGTTCCAGCCGCTCACCTTCTGTATGAGTAAACTCTTTAAACTGAAAAAAATCTCGAACTTGTTTTCTATGGTAAGTATAGTTTCTTTCTTCTGATCCCCAACGATACTTATCAAATAAATGTGAAGAGAGGTTAAGTTGCTTTGCGAGATATTCAATCACTGCTTTCGGAACATCACTTTTCTTTATTGGGAATCTAGCTTCATGCTGAAAATACTTCAATAGAACAGTAAAACCAAGACGACTGGCACCCGTCTTATTACCAATCAGTTTGCGCTCGATGTCCCCCAAAATAAAATGTTCTAATAGTTCATTTTCTGTCCAATTCTTCTTCATGCCTGTCTCTCCCTTTATATAGAATAACTATCTATACTTGTAGTTTAGGGAAAAATAAAAAAAGCCAAAATTGGCTTCACTTTGATGTATACGAATAGCTACTTTGCGGTCTACAGCAAGAACCCTGTGACTAAGCCAAATTCGGCAGATAAAATATCTAAATAACGTAGTGGAGCAAGACCATCGATTCATTAAAAAACGTGTACGCTCTATGTTAGGATTTAAATCTTTTGGCACCGCTACATGTATACTTGCAGGAGTAGAAGCCATGCATATGATAAAAAAAGAACAGGTTGATTTACGGAATCAGTCTGTTCAAAATCAAAAAGAATTTATTCATCAATCATTTGGATTAACAGCGTAAAGAATGATTCCAATAGGAATCCTCATTATTTCTTGGGAACGTATCCTTTCTTTGCACCAGAACCATCATTTGTCTATAAAAGGATTTATTTGCAGTGAATTACATTTAATAAAGGTTATTTTCTTTTAGTTCGTTCCACTTTGTCCTTGTTATAATGAGTACGGAGATGAAGAGGGATATTATCTACACGTTCTCTTCATTTTACATGTATAGAGGGAGAGTACGAGATGAAGATAAAAAATATATACAAAGTGTTGGCGACCACCATGCTAGTAAGCCAATTCATGGGTCCCGCGATTTCATATGCAGCTACACAGGATTCTAGTGAACAAACCAAAGACCCAAAAGAAGTGAAACATGGTTTGTTAGCAAATTATTATACAGATGATGCGTTTCACAATTTGACTATGTTTACAGTTCAATCTACAGGGAAAACGCAACTCAATACAGAAACGCTACAGGAGGTCTTATCGAAAGATAAGCAACAGTTCCAATCTGTACGTTGGATGGGCTACATTCAACCGAGTGAAAGTGGCGAATATGAATTTTCTACATCAGATGATTCACATGCAACCATTCAAATCGATGGGAAGGTAATTGTACAAGATGCTCCCATGAAAGAAAAGATGACCCTAGAGAAAGGGAAAACATATGCCATTACGGTAGAATATCACACAGATAAAAATGTAGCTTCACAATTTGAGATGTTGTGGTCTGTGAATGGAAAAGAAAAAGAAGTTGTGCCAGAAAATAATTTAGTCTTACCTAATTTTTCTAAGGATAAAGTTAAACAATTTACAATATCATCCAAAAACAATGTCATGGCAGATGATGATGGGGACGTTACAATCGATTCTGATGATGATAACATTCCAGATGATTGGGAAATAAATGGATATACGGTGAAAAACGGTCTCATTGTAAAATGGGATGACGCGCTGAAAGCACAAGGGTATACCAAATACAAATCGGATCCACTGAATAAACATACTACGGGAGACCCTTATACAGATACTGATAAAGTGTTAGATCATGTGGATGGTGGTATTTTATCAGAAGCAAAAAATCCTATTGTGGCTGCTTTTCCAAAAGTAGGGGTCAATATGGAAAAAATGATACTAACAAAGAATCAAAACGTGTCTCATGATCAAGGGGGGACGGAAACAAATGAATCAAGTCATACCGTTGGAATCTCCACTACAAATAGTACGTCGGAGTCAAATACAATAGGGGCCTCTGTATCTGCTGGCTATCCGTGGTCTGTTTCTGTATCAGCAACTTATTCTCATGATTATACGACGAGTGTATCTGTAGATCAGTCGAATTCTAATACAAGTGGGCATAGTGATGGAAAATCATGGAGCGAAACATTAGGAATTAATACAGCTGAAGCCGCCTTTTTAAATGGAAATGTGCGATATGTAAATATTGGAACTGCGCCCATTTACAATGTAAAACCTACGCTTAATTTTGTTGTAGGAGAAGGCTCTTCTGCACCGACTATCGCAACCGTTATGGCAAAATCCAATACAGTAGCAAACGTGTTAAACCCTGGTACATTTTATCCGTCCACAACACAAGGTCCAATTGCTTGGAATACGATGGATGATTTCAATGCACAGCCTATTAAGTTGAGTTATAACCAGGTACAACAAATAGAACAGGGTGATCCTTTACAAATTCAAACGACACAAACATCTGGAAACTACAAAACATACAATTCAGATGGAGATGCAATTGTGGATGATTCGCAAAAATGGGAAAATGTTATGAACGATATTGAAAATAAAACAGCAGCTATTACGATAAGTACGATCAATGATACGAAAGAAAGGTACATTTCAGCTCGAAAGGCAGCAAACTATGACCAGCAAAGCCAACCAGAAATAACTTTAGGAGAAGCCGTAGAAACTGCGTTTCCAGGAGCAAAAATCGATGGGGATAAGATTATATATCAAAACGTCAATCCAGAAGTTATGAGGATTGGGATGGATCGTCAAACATATGATGAGATACACAATCAAATGAGCCAGACAGGGGATGAAAATATCTATCATGCCAAATTAAAGCAAGGTATGAATATTTTATTCTATCAACTACTGGGTATTCAAAAAGATATAGATGGAAAAACTTATTATTTCAATAATGATGGGTCCAAAAAAACTGGCTGGTTTACAGATAGTAAGGGGAAACAATATTACTTTGATGAAAAAAATGGTGGTGCGGCAGCGAGTGGCTGGTTTAGAGCTAAAGATCAAAATACCTATCCATCAGTTCAATTTAATCATAATTATTATTTTCTTGAAGATGGTACATTAGCTAAAGGAGTACAATCCATTGATGGGATGATTTGTCAATTTCAATCCACTGGTCTATTAAGTGGTCTATTAAAATATATAGGCCTACAGATGCCATTGAGTGAATTAAGAAATAAAAAAATTACACTCCTACCAGCTGATGAATCTGCTCATCAGATTCTAATCCAGGTGGCAAGTCGTTCAAGCGGGGTATTACAACATGTATATGATTCTCCTGGTGAGAATGCCCTAGGTGAAGTATCACTAGCTGACTGGCTCCCTAAAGATCTGCCAGATGAAAATTATGAGGTAGCAATTGTTTATAATAATACTATCGCTCCCTAAAGATCTGCCGGATGACCTGTATTCGGGAACCATGCTTTATAGATAGTCATAGCAATCCGATGTAGGAAGGTAGTAAGACGAAAGGAGTTATATAAATAATGAAACAAGGAACGATATATAAGGTTTTAGCAACAACCGCGATAGCTGGACAAGTACTGTTGGCGCCGCTTTCAGCCTATGCCGAACAGGTGTTACCTGAAACGAAGCCAACCACAGTGCAACAACAGTCGCTTCCTATGAACCTTGAATCCGCAGGCGGGAATACGGTGCGTGTAACGGCGGATGAAATAGATTTAGATCAAAAACCAGAAAAAGATGTAAAAAGTTGGGAAGACACCGAATACAAAAAAGTAGAAAGTTCACTCTCATCAACAGAAAAAACGAAACTCCGTGACTATATGAAAAACATAGAGGAAATGAACCGCTATGTAAAAGATCATATTTATACGTATGAGTATGACCAAGATACGACGTTAAATAAGTCCATTGAGGATGTAGAGAAAATATTCACAAAGTCTTCTTTGTCTCGTCCTATGGCTGTATATAAGGAGGAAACACCTGAAACATTTGGTTTTTCAGAAAATTTGTACAAAAATGACAGCCCATCTGAAATTTCGTTAGAAAATATAAACAAATTTAAAGAGCAAATTGTAAATCAAACATATAGATTAGATGGGTATACTAAGACAGATCTTACTAGTGGGAAAAATGCAAAGAATCCGATTATCCTTTGTTTACATTTACCAGCCGGTACGCATGCGATGTTGTATAAACCCGAAGAACTTGCTGATATGAATATGTTATTGAAAGATGGTTATGGTATAAAACCTGAAAATGTAAAAGTGATAACGAAGCAGGGGAAACAATATGTAAAAGTGGATGCTACAGTAATAGAACCTTTAGATTTTAAAGATGATGCATCAAAAGCGAAAGAATGGGGAGAGAAACAGTATAAAGCATGGGGGGAGAATTTAACAGAAGATCAAAAAACCAACTTGAATGGGTATATGCTGGGGCAAGAGTATAAAGAGATTAATAAATATCTGTGGGAGCAAGGGCCGGAAAAAAACCCTAATCCAGATTTAGATAAAAAAATTACAAGTATAGAAGGGGCGCTAAAAACGGAACCGATTCCGGAGGATATCACAGTGTATCGTAGAATGGGTGCGGCTGAATTTGATATGTCTTTAACAGACCCAGCTTATAATTTTAATAATCCTGAAAATGTGAAAGCATTCCAAAAAAAATGGGAAGGACAAATAAAAGAAAATTTAGGGTTTCTGAGTACGTCTTTATCCAGTGAAAAAGTAGGAGCTTTTGCAACAAGAAAATTCATATTACGTTTACATGTATTAAAGGGAACGCAAGGTGCTTATGTATCGGGATTAGAAGGTTATCAAAATGAACTCGAAGTCTTATTGAATCCTGGATATAGCTATAAAATCAATAAGATTACTTCTATTATAGATAAAGGGGTTACAAAATTAGTGATAGATGCAAATATTATTCCAAAGTAAAACTGGTAGTCAGTTTGTACCACTCTCTTTTAGCTCCGCTAAAAGAGAGTGGTTACATATAGATAATAGCACATACATATGGTCTATAGAGTACGTATCACTTTACTGATTATGGGAGTGAATGGGCCAATAGGCATCCTATATATTTATATGTGTCTGCTAGGGAAATTTAATCTAGGCTTTCTTGTATTGGAATTTTAGTACAAATACGTAATATAGAAAGGAAATGTTACAAATGAATATAAGAAAATTAATGATTGTAAGTTTGTTAACAAGTTTCGCATGGAGTATCCCTATTTCTCATGCACCGTATCATGTACCAGTGAATACAGCATATGCTGCAAATACAGAAGATAGAGATTTTAATACGGATAAAGAAGCAGCTAGAAAATGGGGAGAAGAAAAATATAAAGACTGGGAAGAGAAAAAAATAACGAAGGAAGAAAAAGAAGTAGTACAATATTATACGGGTAGTGGGGCGGATGCTATTAATGAGTATTTAAAAGCCACCGAGGGTAAGTTGGTTGAGAAACAAGAAGATTTACCAGAAGGATACACACTGTCTGATGCAAAAAAATTAAATGAAAAAATAACAAAACTAGAAGGGGCTTTGGAAAAAGCTAGCACACCTGAAACACTTTCGGTTTATAAACGCGTGAGTGAACAACAATTTGATATGGATGCTGGTGATTTACGTCCGAATGGTCCAAATGGTGGTCTTGATTTAGCAAAAGTGCAACAAATACAGAATGATTTTCAGGGGAAAACATTTGAGCCTTTGAAGTTTATGAGTACGTCACTATCGAAGGATCCAGATAAATCATTTGGCCCCCAGCGCTATGCTATTTTATTGCATATTAAACTTCCAAAAGGTACAGCTGCCGCTTATATAGGTGATTTAAGTAAATATTCAGAGCAAATAGAATTGCTGGTACAGAAAGGGTATACGTATAAATACGACAAATTCACTATTATCAACGATAATGGTATACAATCGCTGAAGGTTGATGTTTCTTTAATTCCACAATAGGATAAGGCCGGAAATGCTTCAAAATTATTATAAGTATTCTTTATAATGTAACATATTGATACAATTATAGGGGTAAAACTAGCATCTCCGAGTAAATCGGCATTTTGTAATTTTATGGAAATAACTACAAAATTAATGATGCTGGTTCTCCTTTTAAATAGCCATTCTTTTATCCATATCTAAATGAAATTCACCATATGGGTTAATGTGAGAGTAAATCATAGGTGTAAGTGCCCGATAATCTTCTTCGTCCAAACGATTTTTCCATTCATCTTCGCTGAGTAGTTGTTGGATGATTAAAGGGTTCTGTTGCAAAGTTTGAAAAAACATCAACCTGCTTACAAAATACGGTTGTAGTTTAAGCAGTTCTAAATAACTGCTGTAATTCCTTGTACGTTGAAAAAGAGAAGTCTGGAATGTGACTTCTCTTTTGTTTATATATGGCATGAACCGTTTCGATTCCTTTCAATGTACGTGAAGCATGGCGCAGGTTTTGAAATCCTGCGGATTTAACAAAACGTCGTTTGATATGTCTATGGTCTTGTTCGATGAGATTATTGAAATGCTTAACAGTACAATGTTTCGTATGCACATAAAAGCCATTATGTTTTAGTTTTTTAAACGCACAAAGTAAAGCATGAGCCTTGTCTGTTGTGAGAACCGTTGGTTCTCCAAAAGCTTTCACTAACCTTTTCATAAACATATAGGCTGCTTGATGATCTCGCTTTTTGCGAAGTTGAATATCCAATGTGTGACCTTCCTTATCAATCGCACGATAAAGATAACGCCACTTTCCCTTGACTTTGATATAGGTTTCATCTAAATGCCATACGGAATGTGCTGATTTATTTTTCTTCTTCCAAATTTGATAAATGATATTTCCATATTCATGGACCCAACGCATAATAGTTGTAGGATGAACTGAAACACCACGCTCTCTCAAAAGTTCAGATACGTCGCGATAGCTTAAAGAAAAACGACAATAGTAGCCGACAGCTACCAAGATAATGCCTCTCTCGAATTGTTTTCCTTTAAAATATCCCATATGTTAGGCTCCTCATCTCATTTTTCTACAGTCTAGCTCAGCTCCAAAAACTTTGCAACGGAACCCGTCTGGCTCCCTACTTCACCTGTGACTAGGCCAGGTAGCATAGCGAAAAATTTGAAATCCGTCAGGGTTTATTTGATGTGCCTACTTTTATAATATCTATAAAAGATAATGAAAAACTACGTGGAAAGACCGCATTTTGTATAAAAATATACGTTAAGTTGATGGGCATGTATGGTGAGGCCTTATTTGGTCTGCCTGTTTTCCTAATTAAGCTGAGTAGTTACCATTTACCTTTAATAAGGGTCTTTTATCATATATAACGTTCACAGGTTTTCTGTTATATTTAAATCCTATCAAAAAAATACATATCCGAGGTGACGAGAATGCAAATGCGTAAAAACTTAAAAAAAATAGCACCTATTGCCGTATTAAGTGCGACAATGTTATGTTCGCCAGCATCTAGTTTTGCAGCAGAACAAACACCTGCGGCTACACAAATTCAATCTATGGAACAAACGCAAGGAATAAAGGGTTATTTAATTAAAGATGGCATACAAACACCTGTATATAAAAACAATGTGACGCTGGATCAAACCAATGATGATAATATACCTTATCCTGAACTTTCAGCTAATCCAAATGACCCGGTTCCAGACGAAGGAAAGATAAAAACGGAAATCTCATTACCAAGTTCAATATTATATTTTACTAATAACATTTATGCGGAGAAAACAGATGATGGGCATATTCAACTTGGAGTGTATGATTCAGAAACCTTAGAAAGGACGCCAGGTATCTATTCCCAGGCGCTTATACAAGATCAAAATGGTAATGTAATGGCGTTCTCACAGGTGACTCAAATGAGAATGCAGGATAATATGCATGGTACGCATCAACTTCAAGACTTAATAGATGCACAATATAAACCGTATTGGGACGGCACAACACTGACAAGAGATACGTCTTTTAAGAACAAAGATGTTGGGATAGTTCCTAAAACAGGTGTTTATACATTTAGTAACGCGGTAACCTCTGGATTTACTACATCAGATGCAATAGGTGGCGCGTTAACATTAGGGTATAAATTAAAAGTAAAAGCAGGAGGTGGTATTTTACCTGCGGAAGCGGAACATGAATTTAGCACACAATTAACAGCAAGTTATAATCACACAATTACGGTTACTCATCAAGAAACAGATACGAGAACTTTAAGTAATCAAAAAGTTGCGGATTCTTATCCATATGATAAATATGTAGGAGCTGTATATCAATTATCATCCACCTATACTGTAAATCCAGGACCAGCATTGAAAAATGCTCCCGTTTCTTTAGCACAAAAACAATTCTCATATGCCGATTCTGTTTTATACTTAACGGTTACTCCAGGTGTAACAGGTTAAACGCTTCTTGAATATAAAGGTGCATGACTAGCAAGTTATTTGGTTCTGGTGCAAAAAGATTTGAGGAATTGCAGGTAATCTCTAAACCTTGGACATACTGATAGTATTACTCTATAAAAGGCGTGTGATTAGTATGAAAAAGGACAATTTGTTTAAATGGAAGCATTACCAACCAGATATCATTGTATTAACTGTACGTTGGTACCTACGGTACAATCTAAGTTTTCGAGATTTGGTGGAAATGATGGAAGAAAGAGGATTATCTTTAGCTCATACAACGATTATGCGCTGGGTCCATCAATACGGACCGGAACGGGATCAACGGATCCGACGTCATCTGAAACAAACAAATGATTCATGGCGAGTGGATGAAACGTATATAAAAGTAAAAGGGCAATGGATGTATTTATACCGTGCGGTTGATTCTGAAGGAAATACGATTGACTTCTATCTCAGTAAAACTAGAAATCATAAGGCTGCAAAGCGATTCTTTTTTAAAAAGGCTTTGCAGTCTTTTCATGTCTCAAAACCTCGTACAATCACAATTGATAAAAATCCTGCTTATCCAGTTGCCATCACTAAATTAAAGAGCGAAAAAAAAGTGCCGTTAGGCACTCAAATTCGGCAGATAAAATATCTAAATAACGTAGTGGAGCAAGACCATCGCTTCATTAAAAAGGTTCCGTTGCAAAGTTTTTGGAGCTGAGCTAGACTGTAGAAAAATGAGATGAGGAGCCTAACATATGGGATATTTTAAAGGAAAACAATTCGAGAGAGGCATTATCTTGGTAGCTGTCGGCTACTATTGTCGTTTTTCTTTAAGCTATCGCGACGTATCTGAACTTTTGAGAGAGCGTGGTGTTTCAGTTCATCCTACAACTATTATGCGTTGGGTCCATGAATATGGAAATATCATTTATCAAATTTGGAAGAAGAAAAATAAATCAGCACATTCCGTATGGCATTTAGGCCTCACGATACATGCCCATCAACTTAAGAGAACAAATAAAATGAAGTTCCCTTCAAAATAGCTACCAATTGTTCATCATATTGATTATTTCTAAAAGCACGCACACTAAATAAACTCTACCGAGTTTTATTTTTAAAACTATGCAGCTTTCTTTTGTTCCCTAGCTATACTATACTCATAATGAACACCCATGATATCAAAGACCGTTTTCTTCTCATATCGATGAGATTTCCGTCCGTTTTGTTGTAGAAGGTGGAACAGACGAATTAGAAGCTTTGTTATCTCTTGGGTGTTTTTCTGTATGGCTTGATAGAGGAGAAATAGGTGATCTTGAATCATTCCTATCGCTTTATATTCACTTAATTCTATTTGTTTCTTCTGTAACAAAAGTTGGCGCATTTTAAATATAGTAGAAGAACATAAAAAAATAGCAATTAGTTTTCCATATAAGTGGCACTCTATTCTTTCTCGTTTGACAGTGCGACAATGATCTATATCAAACAATGATTTCCACGTTTTAAAAACAATTTCTATCTGCCAGCGTAATGTATACAATTCATGTACTTGTTCCATCGGAACCCATTCCCAAGGTGCATTTGTCACATATACATTTAATCCTGCTACTAATTTACTTTTCTCTGAATAGGTTCTATGTTTCAACTTTTCTTTTTCTGCAATTTTTTTCAAGCGTTTTTGTAATTGTGCTGCTGTTAAACGATGAAAAACGAGACGTGAAAATAACTGCTGTTTATCTCCAATATAAGCTTGCTGGTATTCTATTGTTTCACCTGGTTGGAGTTGATTCAAAATTTGCATGACATTGATTTGTATGTATTCTGATTGCTTTTTAATGGTACCATTTTTAAAGTACTCCGGACTTGGATTTTTTACATATACGTTCGTATTTAACTTTAACCTCGAAATATAATATGTCCCCCGTTGATCCATTTGGTCTAAATCTTCTAATGAGAAATACCCTAAATCACGAATACATAAATCGCCTGGTCGTAACGTATCTAAACATTCTGTTCCGAATGTTTTATCATTATTTTTTCCAGGTCCCACTTGAAAATTGAGAAATTGGCCACTATGTAAGTCATATTCTAATTGAATTTTGATCCCAGCTGTTTGCGCACAACCACCTGAACCAGGATATATATGTTCCAAAGTATTAGGTACCTGAAACATAGTGGCATCCATGATGCGAATACGTTTAAAATGAGTATAAAGTTGGCTAGAAATGTGCGTTTGCTCGCAGACTTTTTGTTGTAACAACAAAGAAAAGATATGTTTTAAAAATAACACTGATTTTTCATTAAATCGTTTATTTAAGCCCTCCGGACTAAGTACAGTACCTGTAACTGCGTGAAGCCTACTACATAATCGTACTAAAGGATCACTGGCCACCCTTTGGCTAATCCAAATACAAATGGTAGCTAAATCTGCCCCCGAAAATTTGCGCTTTCTCTTTACAAATTTCATCTCTCTTGCGAGTTCTTCCAAAAAATCAGGTGTGATATAGCGCTGTAATTCTTCTGCAAATGGTTGTAACTCCTCTTGAATCGAGAGATTCATAAAAAAACGTCACCCTTCCTTATAGTTTATTAAGAAAGAATAACGTTTTTTTTGTACTTGGGGGTAGTAAAAAGGCTTAAGTTGATGGGCATGGCCTCACGATACCATTTCGGGAAAATTGTACGTTTAGACACAATTTGGACACATTTCAAGTGATTCTTTGTAAAATATCAAAATTTTTGATTCCTTCATTTGCCTTTTACTATCTATTTCTCATGATTTCGGTGAAAATGAGAAATATGTTATTACTTCAGACGGGATGAAACAAGAATGAAATGCTATCAATTACATTTGGAATTAGTGGGATGCCCTTTCCCTATTTGGAGAAAAGTTATTTTACCTGCGAAATTAACTTTTGATGATTTACATGATGTGATTCAATGCTTATTTCAATGGGAGCACCAACATTTATTTGAATTCACTGTAGGAAAATATACTATATCGGATCCACCTGATTCGAGTATTCCCTTTTCCATGTTGGAATTGACAACACCATCTCGAATGCTGCGCGCTCATAGAACCATGCTACTTGAACAAATCAAAAAGAAGGGGCAAATTTTTCAATATGTATACGACTTTGGAGATCACTGGTTGCTACAGATTCAAGTTGAAGATGTACTCGATCAAAACTTTGATGAAATAACATGCATTGGGGGAGAAAATGCAGCTCCTTTAGAGGATATCGGAGGTATTCCGGGATATATTGAATTTTTAGAGGCAATAAAAGATTCTTCACATCCACAATATAAACTCTTCGCAGAATGGGATTTATTAGATTTTGATCCTACTGCATTCGATATACAAGAGGTAAATAAGGGATTAACCTATTGTGATTAATGAATACCTACAGTACAAAGAAACCCTGATTTATATATTTTGAATAAAAAAGACTGTTGTTGAATTTCACACAGCAGTCTTTTTATATGACAATCTGATTAAGAGGCATCTGCAATTTTATACTCTAAAAACAGGCTCATTCCAACTAAAAAAATGATGACTATGTAATGAATCGATGGAATAAGAACGCAACATAGAATGACTTCTAAGCATAAAGTACCTCTTTTCAAAACTTCGTAATTCAAAATTTTTGTGTCATGTAAAGAACAAAGAAATTTTAGATTCGGATATACCATATAAAAATTCCATAATAAGAGCACAGGTAAACTAAATAAATACAGCTCAATCATAAATATGTTTATCATAATCGTATCTAACGTACTGTTACCAGTAATAAAAATGCCAGGAAGAGCTACTACAAATACTAGTACGGTAATAGGAATAATAAAAATATAATAATCGATAAGAAGTGTAAAGGACTGAACGTAAAGATGTTGTTGTTTTCTCCATCGAGATGATTTGAAATAAATAAGAACATTTACAATAAAAAATAGCAAGATAAAGAGTAGTGGCACTATAATTCCTCCTGATGAATGATATCCTCTCAATTTTTTTCTATGCCATATAAGTATACAAGCATGATTCAAATAAAAGAAAGTTACTTCTTTTGTGTACAGAAAATTGTATATTTCTGTACACTTTATTTTTTAGTAAAAAACACTACAATTTTTCCTATTATCGTGTCCATAAACAGTGTACAATTATGTATGTTCAGATATCTATCTAAAATTAAATTATTGAACAGGGAGAGACTACAAATTGAAAATTGGTTATGTTCGTGTATCAACTGTAGATCAAAATTTGGATTTACAAATAGATGCTTTAAAGGCGTATGGATGTGATGAAATATTTGAAGACAAGTTGAGTGGCATCGCTGGAAAAAGGCCCGGCCTTGAAAAGGCTCTTCAATATGTGAGACCTGGTGATTCTTTGGTAGTCTGGCGACTCGATCGTTTAGGAAGAACGATGCATCATCTCATCCAAATTGTAAATGAATTAAATGAACAGGGCGTTAGTTTTTATAGTGTACAAGAAAATATCACGATGGATCGCTCTAGCGCTACAGGACAATTAATGTTTCACTTATTTGCTTCTTTTGCAGAATTTGAAAGAAACCTCATTCGTGAACGGACAGAGGCGGGAAGAATTGCCGCAAGGGCTCGGGGACGTTTTGGTGGAAGACCTGAAAAATTAGGAGAAAAAGAACAACAAATGATACAAACACTCGTGTCTAAGAAAACTCCCATTAAAGATATTGCGCAAATATTAAAGATTTCTCGTACAACAGTGTATCGTTATTTACAGAAATAGGAGGAATTTCAGATGGCGACGAGAGAAGTTCTTACTCAAACGCAACGAGAATACTTTTATGAATTATCAGACCAGATGAGTGAACGAGAGCGAATACGATACTACACTTTATCGGAAGAAGATATACAAATCATCCGTCAACAACGCGGCGCAACGAATCAATTAGGTTTTGCGGTTCAATTGGCCTATTTACGATTTCCTGGTCGACCATTCGCTTCTGGAGAAAAAATACCCGATTTTCTTGTTTCGTTACTTGCAAAAAGATTAGGAATCGTGCCTGCAGCTATACATCGTTATGCGAAAATTCGCGATACAACAAGGCGAGAACACATCAGCAAAATTCGGAAACATTTTGGATTCCGTGCTTTTACCTTACGAGAATATCGAGAGTTAGCAAATTGGCTTCTTCCAACTGCACTAGGGACAGATAAAGGTCTGGTTTTAGTTGATCTTTTGATACAAGAAATGCGAAAAAGAAAAATCATTCTTCCTGCCATGTATGCCATAGAACATGTAGTTTGGGCGGTATGTGAACGTGCAGAAAGGCGAACGTTTAAAAAGTTAACAAAAGCGTTATCTCCACAACAACTTTTACAATTAGACCAGCTATTAACAAAGTCTGCAGACAAACATATTACGAATTTATCCTGGTTACGAAAACCACCCGGGACGGTTTCTCTTAAAAATTTTCATAAAATATTAGACCGCGTTCAATTTATTCAAAGGCTTGCATTACCATTAGAAAACGGACAAGAGATTCACCAAAATAGATTACTACAATTAGCTAGGGAAGGCTCACGATATTCCACCCAACATTTGTCTCGATTCCATTCCCTGAAACGGTATGCAACTTTAATGGCATTTATCATTCATATTTATGCTTTTTTAATTGATCAAGGTTTATATGTAAATGAAAAATTACTTGGGCGCATGTTTAAACGAGGAGAAAAAATACATAACGATTCATTCCAAAATGACGGAAAATTAATTAATGAGAAAATCCGTTTATTTGCAAAACTTGGGAAGGTTTTAATTGAAGCAAAAGAAACCGAACAAGATCCTTTTGTATCATTACAAGCTGTTATACCATGGGACCAATTTGTTCATTCGGTAGAACAAGCGGAAGCGTTGGCCAGGCCTGCAGAATTCGATTATTTAGAATTACTGGATACCTATTATGGACAATTTCGCAAGTTTGCCCCGCGACTTTTACAGATTTATACGTTTCAATCTTCCGGTATCACCCAAACATTATGTGAAGCACTTGAAATCTTAAAGGAACTGAATACATCCAAGAAAAGAAAAGTTCCTGAATGTGCTCCCATGGATTTTATAAAATCCAAATGGTTGAAACATGTTTTACAAGAAGATGGCATTGACCGTCATTACTATGAATTTAGTGTATGGACAGAATTATGTAATCACCTTCGTTCGGGAGATATATGGGTACCAGGAAGTAAACAATACAAAAACTTTGATGAGTACTTATTACCGGTACCAACCTGGGAAGAAATCAAAAGAAAACAACAAATTCCGTTGTCTATTGCTACAAATGTAGAGGAGTATATACAAAATCGATGCGGATTGATGCAAGAACAATTAACAATGGTAAATCAACTCATTCAAAACCAAGAATTATCGGATGTTTCTGTTTATGGCGGTCACATCCAAATTCCATCTTTAAAAAAGGATGTTCCAGACGATGTAGCAGATCTTACAAGGGCTATTTATGATGTATTACCACGTATTAAGCTAACAGAACTATTAGTAGAAGTAGACTCTTGGACCCAGTTTAGTCAACAGTTTGTACATCTTCATACGAAAACGGGGCCAAAAGATGAAACTACATTATTTGCGGCTATTTTAGCCGAGGGAATTAATCTTGGATTGAGTAAAATGGCTGATGCATGTCCTACGATTACCTATACCCAACTTGCTTGGATAGCAGATTGGTATATCAGTGATGAAAATTATACAAAAGCTCTGGGAGTCTTATCAAATTTTCAACGACAAAATAGGCATGCTACCTATTGGGGCAATGGAACCACTTCTTCTTCAGATGGACAATATTTTAGGTCAAGTGGGGCTTCTAGTCCATTAGCTCAAGTGAATGCCAAACATGGGAGAGATCCTGGGCTAAACTTCTATACTCATATTTCAGATCAATATGATCCTTTTTACGCCCAAGTCATTAGTTCTTCTGAGGAGGCGCCTCATATTATAGACGGATTATTATACCATGAAGCCGATACTAGAATTGAAGAACATTATACGGATGCTGCTGGATTTGTAGATCATGTATTTGCTATGTGTCATATGTTAGGGTTTCGATTCTCTCCGAGAATTAAAAGTATAGATAAGACGAAAATTTATACAATCGACAAACCTTCCTATTATCCAGAGCTAAACTTTATGATTGGCGGCACTATACAAATGAAACATATACGAGACAACTGGGATGCATTATTAAGATTAATCAGTTCTGTGCAAAATGGAACAGTTACTGCATCTCTTATTTTAAAAAAGTTAGCATCTTATCCACGGCAAAATAGTTTAGCGGTAGCATTACGAGAAATTGGACGTATAGAAAGAACATTATATACATTAGAGTGGCTGCAAGATCCTGCACTGAGAAGGCGCGTTCAAGTGGGGCTAAATAAAGGAGAAGCGAAACATTCACTTGCACGAGCTGTGTGTTTTCATCGATTAGGAGAAATACGTGATCGTTCTTATGAAGACCAATTGCATCGAGTGAATGGTCTTCAGTTATTAATTTCTGTAATTGTTATTTGGAATACAGTGTATATTGAAAAAGCGATTGAATTATTACGATCGCAAGGAATGGAAATTCCAGAAGAATATGTGCAACACATTTCTCCATTAGGTTGGGAACATATTGCATTAACGGGCGATTATATCTGGAATGTACAGCAAAAGGCATCGATTCATCATTTAAGACCTTTGCGAACAAAATATGCAAGAAATAGATACTAACACCCATTACCGATTCCGTATGTAAATACGGAATCGGTAAAAATGTGTCCAAATTGTGTCTAAACGTACAATTTTCCCGAAATGGTATCGTGAGGCCATGCCCATCAACTTAAGCCTTTTTACTACCCCCAAGTACAAAAAAAACGTTATTCTTTCTTAATAAACTATAAGGAAGGGTGACGTTTTTTTATGAATCTCTCGATTCAAGAGGAGTTACAACCATTTGCAGAAGAATTACAGCGCTATATCACACCTGATTTTTTGGAAGAACTCGCAAGAGAGATGAAATTTGTAAAGAGAAAGCGCAAATTTTCGGGGGCAGATTTAGCTACCATTTGTATTTGGATTAGCCAAAGGGTGGCCAGTGATCCTTTAGTACGATTATGTAGTAGGCTTCACGCAGTTACAGGTACTGTACTTAGTCCGGAGGGCTTAAATAAACGATTTAATGAAAAATCAGTGTTATTTTTAAAACATATCTTTTCTTTGTTGTTACAACAAAAAGTCTGCGAGCAAACGCACATTTCTAGCCAACTTTATACTCATTTTAAACGTATTCGCATCATGGATGCCACTATGTTTCAGGTACCTAATACTTTGGAACATATATATCCTGGTTCAGGTGGTTGTGCGCAAACAGCTGGGATCAAAATTCAATTAGAATATGACTTACATAGTGGCCAATTTCTCAATTTTCAAGTGGGACCTGGAAAAAATAATGATAAAACATTCGGAACAGAATGTTTAGATACGTTACGACCAGGCGATTTATGTATTCGTGATTTAGGGTATTTCTCATTAGAAGATTTAGACCAAATGGATCAACGGGGGACATATTATATTTCGAGGTTAAAGTTAAATACGAACGTATATGTAAAAAATCCAAGTCCGGAGTACTTTAAAAATGGTACCATTAAAAAGCAATCAGAATACATACAAATCAATGTCATGCAAATTTTGAATCAACTCCAACCAGGTGAAACAATAGAATACCAGCAAGCTTATATTGGAGATAAACAGCAGTTATTTTCACGTCTCGTTTTTCATCGTTTAACAGCAGCACAATTACAAAAACGCTTGAAAAAAATTGCAGAAAAAGAAAAGTTGAAACATAGAACCTATTCAGAGAAAAGTAAATTAGTAGCAGGATTAAATGTATATGTGACAAATGCACCTTGGGAATGGGTTCCGATGGAACAAGTACATGAATTGTATACATTACGCTGGCAGATAGAAATTGTTTTTAAAACGTGGAAATCATTGTTTGATATAGATCATTGTCGCACTGTCAAACGAGAAAGAATAGAGTGCCACTTATATGGAAAACTAATTGCTATTTTTTTATGTTCTTCTACTATATTTAAAATGCGCCAACTTTTGTTACAGAAGAAACAAATAGAATTAAGTGAATATAAAGCGATAGGAATGATTCAAGATCACCTATTTCTCCTCTATCAAGCCATACAGAAAAACACCCAAGAGATAACAAAGCTTCTAATTCGTCTGTTCCACCTTCTACAACAAAACGGACGGAAATCTCATCGATATGAGAAGAAAACGGTCTTTGATATCATGGGTGTTCATTATGAGTATAGTATAGCTAGGGAACAAAAGAAAGCTGCATAGTTTTAAAAATAAAACTCGGTAGAGTTTATTTAGTGTGCGTGCTTTTAGAAATAATCAATATGATGAACAATTGGTAGCTATTTTGAAGGGAACTTCATTTTATTTGTTCTCTTAAGTTGATGGGCATGTATCGTGAGGCCTTTAGATGAAACCTATATCAAAGTCAAGGGAAAGTGGCGTTATCTTTATCGTGCGATTGATAAGGAAGGTCACACATTGGATATTCAACTTCGCAAAAAGCGAGATCATCAAGCAGCCTATATGTTTATGAAAAGGTTAGTGAAAGCTTTTGGAGAACCAACGGTTCTCACAACAGACAAGGCTCATGCTTTACTTTGTGCGTTTAAAAAACTAAAACATAATGGCTTTTATGTGCATACGAAACATTGTACTGTTAAGCATTTCAATAATCTCATCGAACAAGACCATAGACATATCAAACGACGTTTTGTTAAATCCGCAGGATTTCAAAACCTGCGCCATGCTTGGGGTATGGCAACCAAAAGCGAAATATGGGGCCATATGCAATAATTTCCCAAATCAAAACTAATTATTGTAACAAAAAGGTATAGAATTAATATTGTGACGAATTATTTTTGATACAGTATTTTGTTACAGCTAGTTCAACAGTTAGGATATTTCATATTTTTAAACACAAAACGTAACAAAAACGAACGTTTAAGTTACAGTTTGGTCCCTTCACTAAAATAATTGGAATTTATTTGCATATGGCCCCGGAAAAGTGTTTTGGTTGCCATACCTCTGCTTCACGTACATTGAAAGGAATCGAAACGGTTCATGCCATATATAAACAAAAGAGAAGTCACATTCCAGACTTCTCTTTTTCAACGTACAAGGAATTACAGCAGTTATTTAAAACTGCTTAAACTACAACCGTATTTTGTAAGCAGGTTGATGTTTTTTCAAACTTTGCAACAGAACCTAATTGGTACTCACTATATCAACTTGATATGTATTTCCCAAATACAGTTAATTACCCAGAGTATTTTATATTCTTTCCATCTACGATAAAACGTGGCTTCACTTATATTCGTGATTTTACATATTTCTTTCACCGTCTTGTTTGTTGTTTCATGTAATTCCATTGCATGTTTCACTCCATCATGTTTTAGATTTAATTTTTGTTTTCGTCCTTTATATATACCTTTTCTTTTAGCAACTGCAATTCCTGCTTGTTGTTTTTCTTTGATCATTGTCCGATCTAACTCACTAAAAGCAGACATAATTGTCAAAATAAATTTTCCAGAAGGCGTTCTCGTATCAATCCCTAAATTCAATATTACTAAATGAATGCCTCGTTTTTCTAATTCTTCCGTTAGTTCCAGTAACTGTTTTGTATTCCTTCCTAGTCGGTCCATTCTAGTTACAACCAACGTATCTCCTTTAATGAGTTGATTTAGCAATTGGTCCAATTTTCCTTTTTGTTCTAGTACGCCAGATATTTTTTCATGAACAATTTGATCTACTTTTGCATTCCTTAATTGTTCGATTTGAGAATCTAAGTTTTGATCAAAAGAAGAAACACGTGCATATCCAAAAATCATTACAATATCCTCCAATCTCCCTTTTTAAAAGACAAGTGTATATGATAGCTTGATTATACAGTAAAATCAACACTCTCTCAACCTATCGATAAAGTACACTCTATTGATAGTGAAATTAACGTTATAATAAACATTGAATATAATAATAATACAATAAAAAACGTATAAATTAATGTGGATTTGGTATATTTTGTCTTATTCCCCCTCGTATATTAATATTTAAGCCCTATCTCAGGCTTAGTTTTTCTCTCTAATAAGAGTCCAGTAATAAAGAAAATACTTGGACGTCTCAAGATATTTCTAGATAATGGTCTTAGGATCATTTGGGACAATTCTGTATTCCCCTGTGGATTTACCACACGAAAAGAGTGTTTCTCAGTGAACGCGCGGGGCTCCCTACTCGCAGGCTGAGCAGCCTGATCCTCGAACCTAGATGTTAGTAGCTCTAGGGCGGCTTTCGATTCAGGACTAGCTCTTATACACGAGGTTGTTGGTCGGCGTACACACTAGAGATATCTCGAGACGTCCAAGCAATGATTCTAAATCGAAAGGAGGTCTCTTACGTGAGATTATTTGTTGGTCTAGATGTAAGTTCGTTTGATATGAAAGTTTGCTTTTTAAATGGTGAAGGAGAAAAGCTAGATTCTTTTTCAGTCAGTAATGACTTACCAGGTGCACAGGTACTTAAAGAACGATTATTACAGTGCACAACCAATCAAGAGGTTGAAACTTTAAAAATCGGCTTAGAATCTACATCTGTTTACAGTTTTCACCCATCCATGTTTCTCCATCATGACGAAGACTTAAAAAGATTTGGCACAAAGGTATTTCTTCTAAATCCAAAACAAGTCGCAAACTTCAAGAAAAGTTATTCAGACATGAATAAGACTGACGAAATTGATGCCTTTGTCATCGCTGATTATTTACGATTTGGGCGAAATCAAATGTCCATCGTGAAAGAAAGTCAATACGTGGCATTACAGCAATTAACAAGAGCTCGTTATCAACTCGTTAGAATGTTGACAAAGGAGAAACAACATTTTCTACAACACCTAAGTTATAAATGTAATACGTTCTCACAAGAAGTCGATTCTTCTATATTTGGTAACGCCATGATGGAATTGTTCCTTGAAAAATTCAGTCTAGAAGAGCTAGCTGACATGCCTTTAGAGGAACTCGCTGAGTTCCTACAGGAAAAGAGTAAAAATCGATTTGGTGACCCGAAATGTGTCGCATCAACCATTCAAAAGGCTGTTCGCACGTCGTACCGTTTAGATAAGGTGGTAGAAGACTCAATCGATATTCTTTTAGGAACATCAATCGAAATCATTCGTACCTATCAAAGACAAATTAAAGAACTAGAAAAATCTATTAAGCGGATCATGGCTGGATTAACGCAAACATTAGAATCCATTCCTGGAATCGGGCCTATATATGCCGCTGGTATTATCGCTGAAATTGGCCAAATCGAAAGATTTGACGATGAAACCAAAATCGCAAAATATGCCGGGTTATATTGGCGTACATACCAGTCTGGCCGGTTCACCGCTGAAAATACTTCATTATCTCGTAATGGGAATCATTACTTGCGGTATTACTTAGTTGAAGCCGCCAACTCTGTAAGAAAGCATGTATTGGAATACCAAGAATATTACGCAAAAAAGTATAATGAAGTACCAAAACATCAACACAAACGTGCACTCGTTCTAACCGCAAGAAAATTTGTGCGATTGGTGGATGCGCTACTACGTAATCACCAACTCTTTACGCCTGAAAGGTGTGTGAAAGTGTGACATAAAACTTGTCATCGCTACCTTTCAATCAATTCCAGTATTTTACATGCGGTGCTGGTCTAGTTTCGTGATGTCTTTTTTAAGCAATTTGTCCTTTGATAACTTCAAAATATATTATTTTTCAGTTGACATACTACCGCAGGTCTCTATTTCACACGTCTAATTCCGACGAAGTGATCAGCCCAGTATTTTTGACTTAAATCCGCATAATGCAAATGGGTTCCACCCGCATTAAACATTTTATTATTACCAATGTAGATTCCAATATGTGAAATACCTTCTTTATATGTCCCTTGGAAGAAAACCAAGTCACCTGGTGCTGGATTATCCACTGGTACCGTAGCATTATACATAGATTCAGCGGTTCCACTGATCTTAATCCCAACTTTGTTATAGCTCCATTCAATAAGCCCTGAACAGTCAAAATTTGGTGGCGCCCTACCCGCCCATACGTAAGGGTAACCGTCATATGGTGTTACTAACGCCATAATTTCATTAAACTTCGCATTAGCTGGACCATCGCCTGTTCCATCTCCAGGGCCAGATCCGCCCCCCTGATTCGTAACAGTATAATACTTTAAAACTTTTTCAACATAGGAAAAGTCGCCATAACAGTAGGGCGATCGGAAGCCACATTGCGTTCTTCCTCCATTGTGTTCTAAGGCAAATTGTTTTGCCAATTCAAGCGTATATTCACCACCATTACTGTTTATATAGTTTAAAAAACCTGGCCCGAAATTATAAGTTTGCAAAGCTAGTTTAATACGATTTATATCAGAAGGACTTTGTACATTTGCTATTGTAATAGAATGTTTAAATTCCTGTACCCCGCACCAAACGGAATAGTCCGGATCAGATATACCATTCTGAATTTTGGGATATCTTGTATTAAAAGCCCCTTCCGCTGACTGCATGACATCGAGCAAACGGCCGCCGCTTTCCTGCATAATTAGGCTAAGCATTAAAGGTACATAAGGCTCTACACCAAATTCTTGTGCATATTTTCGTACAAGGGGTTCCCACTTTAACACTTCCGCTGGTACGGTTGCAGTTCCTACTCCTGGTCCAATAGGATTTGCATTCTGTCCTCCCTCTTCTTTCTTTTCCATGCCTTGCCCAAACAAAACAAGTATGATAAATCCAAAAAAGAATAGAACTGCAAAGATTTTTGCCGATAACAGCGTCAAAAAGATTCGTAATTTCCAAGGTTTCTTTTTCTTTTTTTTGATACTCTTGACCACTTCTTCTTGCAGTTCTTCATGAATGACTTCTTGTATTTGTGCCTTCATCACCTACCTCCTCCTTCCCGTCTCTGAAAATATTATTGTTCTGAACGTTTTTCTCTACTTATAAGAATCAAATATAGAAACCCTAAGAAAACAGGCGTATATGTGAAAATATGAAAGATTGTTAGTAATATAGGAGAGTGTTGCTGTTGAATAAAATCTAGTCCACTGCCGTATCCAGCTCCTAAGAACCAAATAAACAATACCGTTCTAAATTGGAGTTTTTGATCCAAAACGATAAAATCGAATAAAACTACAACAAGTAGCACTAACATTGGTACAGTAATCGTCCATAATTGATCTATTTCTTCATTTGTGAAGAGCGTCAAGATGAGATATGACCACCCAAATAAACCTATGAGCCAAAACATACCTAAACTGATTGTACATAACTCACTTAATCTGTAACGTTTCATACCATGCCACACTCCTTTTTTGTTAAGGGGACTGAGCCCCTTACAGGACTCAATCCTCTTTATTCGGTTCTAGACGTTCTAATTGCTTAGGTTCTGATGCAGGTAGATTCCAAGATTCACTTCCAGCTGCAATCGCATCTGGAATGACTGGCGGTGATGGAATTTCAATTTCTTGTTGTGGCAGAATTTCACCTTGTTCTGTAACTCTTGCTGGTATCAAATCCGGAATAGACACCGTTTCACTTGGTGTAGAAACGGGAGATGTTTCTACTACAGGTTGTGGAATAGTTGACTTGACATCTATATCTGTATGTTGCGGGATAATACGCCCTTCCTCGTCTACTTTTGCTGGAATTAGGTCTGGAACAGAAACGGAATGAAGTGATGTTGGATCATTTGGAAGCATATTGTGTATGTCTTCTTGTTGTGGTGTAATTGCGTTGCCTTCAATCTCATTAGATGTAATGTCTAACTCCGTATCTGACAGTGTTGTTGTGTGGTGTTCTTGTTGTGGTAGGTGAATAGACTCTTGTTCTATTGGCATCTCATTTGTAGGGTATTCAATAATGTCTAGTGCTGATGGGTCTGCAAGTTCTTCCTCGTTTACCTTCGGCTGATCTGCGTCATATATCGATGGTTTCTCACCCTCTTCTAACGATACATAATGTGGTGGTAAGTTAGCGTCTTCCATGTCTTCCGGTACAGGTGAAGTAGCCTCTTCTGTCTGTTCCATTACAGAATCTAATTCAGATTGATCTAAACGAGCAAGTGGTTTTTGACCAGATTCATCCGTTTCCTCTTGCGTTGCATGTTGTTCTTCCGCCTCTGCTTGCTCTTCACTTTTAAGCGGAATTAATTTACGGCCATGCTTCTCTTCTTGTTTCTCTTTATCCTGGTAATCAGCTAAATCCTCTGGAACATTTGCTTTGGCAAGATGTGGTTTTCTATCTTTTTCCGATTGGGATTCAACTGGCGTCTCTGCGTCTCCCACTGCTGCCAGTTCGGCTGCTGTATTAAAATGATCTCCTATTCGCTCAATTGCTGCGCTACCAGCATCCATTGCTACTTCTTTTCCCCGATTTGCAAAACTCTCTGTCATAAGGGAGATATCTGTAACCGTTTTATAGATGTTTTTCGTTTTCTGGAAGCATGCTGCGATATTGTCTCTAAAGATGTAGCATAGAACGAACACGATAATTTGAAAAATCATCGTAGATACATACCCAGCGAGTCCTGCTTCAGGTAAAACATAGATTAATTCTGATACTGTGAAAATAATGACAAGCATCACGGACATTAACATTTTTAAAGCAAGTGGTCTAACCCATTGTTTTGCCCAACTTTCTAATACTTTACGATGTCCTGGTAATAACGCCACTGCTAAAACGATTGGCGCAATTAAACTCATTACAAGGAACCATAATTGAAAGGCTACAATCAGTAAACAGAATACTAGAATGGGAAGACCGACGAATGGATTTACAATGTAGTAGATAATAGTGAAGATGATACGCTCTCCCACAGAATCCATTTTCATCATTTGATTTTTCTTGTTTTGAATTTCATCCCCCACTATTGTATCTCTCGCTTCTCCAATTGGAGTTTTTAATAACGTATCTACACGATCCTTACCAATTTTCTCTTTTGAATCTTCTCCATACTGTAGAAATAAGTAAGGTCTCTCCACTAATATCCCCCAAATTTGTTTCTTGACTGATGATATAGCGGCTTCTTGGGATCGATTTGGATCACCTGCTACTGTTCCCGTAGATTTTGCTAAAATGATTGTGCTAATTTCTGAACTAATTGTATTCGCTGTTTTTAGTACTGTTCCCGCATTTCCAATGAAAACGAGTATAAATGTAATGACTAATACTGTTTTAACGAGTTCGTTTAATCCTGCGGTTGGTTGACGTTTTACAAAAAAGATATAAGCTGCGTAACAAGCAGATAACATACATGTCAGGCCAATAATAGAAGGGAACAATCCCCCACTTAAGAAGCCCATTTTTCCGTCTTCTCCTTCACCAATACCTGAGATGTTTTGCATTGCTGTTGCCAATTTATCCGCAACCGCTGAAACAATATCTAATTTCAACGCTTGATCAACTAAAAAAATCGTAAGCTGCGTCAACATAATATTGAGTTTAAAAGCCAAATTTACAAACCACTGACAGGTACTATAAATCATGCGCTGAAGATCTTGCCCAACACTGTCATCACCAAATATATAACCACCCAGTTTCTGCAAAACGCCTTTATCATCTTTTTTGGGTGTTTCGGTGTCAATTTCATAATACTTATCTTTATACACCTCATCTGTATGCCCTTGAAATAAACTTTCTGATATCCTTGGTCCTGGTTGTTCTTGCTTTTTCTCTTCTTCCGCTAGAGTCACTGATGACCCTAGCGGCATGAGTAGAAATGCAAAGATCATGCAAAGTGAAAGAATTTTTTTCATTCTTTTTGCCCCCATTTATGGACATGTACCGGTTTCACACTTCCTACAATATTATCTATACTGTGTGACCTTTCCCATGACCAAATATAATTTTTCCATTTCCCATCTTTTTCATCTTTTACTATCTTGAGATCAAGCGCTCTCTGCACTTTATCAACAGGATGATAATACACCACATGGTAGTAATACTCATCTTTTCCTTCTTTTAAATCGTAACGATACAAATCATATCTTTCTCCCATTTCTTTACTTGCTCCAGGATATGTGTTTCCTCCTTCCATAAATTTGTATGGTTTATAGAATAGTGCTTCTAATTTTGCTGAATCCATCTCAATAAATGCCTTCACATAATCCATTGCTGCTTTATCTGCTTCTTTCATATCACGTTCTTTTTGGCTTTCTTGTTGGTTTGCATTACTCTTTGTTTCATTTGCCCCACAACCAGATATTCCACCAAGCACTAACATGCCTGCCACACACATTCCAGATACGAATTTCATTTTTTTCATTTCCCTCACCCTCCATATACAGATAATTTAGACTTTTCTTACCTGTATTGTACTACGCTTTACGCCATTTGCATGGCACGTTCTTCTTCTGTTTTCGTTGAGGAATCAAATGCTAATGCAAGTTCTTCAAATACTGGATCAATATCAACAATGGCTGTTCTCCCGTAAATATCCTGGAACAACGCCTCGCCCCTTCTAAGCTCTCGAAGCATACGCACATTTTCTTCTGTCACTGGTAAGTTGTAATATTTCAACATTTCTTCTGCCTGGTCATCCTGCTTAAGTGAGAAACAAAACTTCATCCCTACATTGGCAATCTCTTTATTTTCCGAATTGTAGTCAGATGCGTTTTGCGTCCCAAGATATAACCCGATGTTATGATAACGACCTTCCCGAATAATTTTGTCAGAAGCGCTTGCACCTTCACGATTTTGTAACATACTAGACGCTTCATCAACCATGTAAATTTTAAAAATTTCACGATCCGAGAACATGAGCGATTTCCCAAATGCCCCTAGTGCAATTAAAATACTACGAGATAATTTATCCGTTACACCTTCATGATTTTGATTCCCTTTTGGAATGCGTAGATGCTGAATTTGTAACACTTGTAGTGGTCGTTCTAAACTAAGTACGCGATAATTTTGACCAGGCTTTCCGAATAACAAGTTTCCTAGCTGAATGGATTCTAGCGTCGCTAATCGGTTTGTTAATGCGTTTAACTTTTCTAATTCATTTGGAAGTATATTGGAACCTAATTTCATTTTTTCTAACTCTACTCGAACAAGAGATAAACAAGCGTCTTGATCCTTCGCTACCGTCTCAATCGCTTTATATAAGTAATCGTATCTTGTATCATTTAACCCGACTTCCGCTAAAAACGTTAAGATTTCAAGTGCCAAACTTTTCGCATCTTCTATCGATGCACTAATGCGAAATGGATCTAAACAGCCAGCATCTTCTTTCTGTTTTCCGAGTGTCCAAACTTCCAAGAATCCCAAATCTGGTTTATTAAATCCAGGTAATAACTTTGGCCAATCGGTCCTATCACCCTTAGGATCTGTAATGAATGCTCTCCCGCCACTAAGAACAATCCAAAAGGCTAATAGATTCATTAAAAACGATTTTCCTTTTCCAGTTTGCCCTGCAAATATGACGGATAAGCTATCAAACTCTGTCACAATATGTTCTAACGCTTTTGCCGCCAAATCTGGACGAATAAAGACCGGACGCTCTAATTTTTTGGTTTTCCCAATGTAGAATCCTTGATTATCTCCAATTTGTGTTGTGGCACCAAACATGCCTTGTGCGAGTACGCCTGGTTCTACAAACAACTTGAAATCTTTGTTGTATCGTTTTGATCCTGGTAAGAATTCATAGAAGTAGGCCAATTGGTCACCATATGGATTTACCAGTTCAATTTTCATTTTTTTATATTCTGTAGTGAGTGTCTTGATTCTCTTTTGCAATGTCTTCGCATCATTCGCATAGACACAAAATAGAACACTTAACTCATAACCTGGCGCACCTGTTCTTTCAAAACGATCTTTCACCATCCGAACACCTTGTCGTTTCCCCTCAATCGTCATATCCTTTGAGCCGCGTCCCATCATCGCTTGTTTTTGCTGATCTTCTAATTCCATTTCACTGTTCGTTAATTTTTTGGTTACCATTTCATTTTCTAAATGGTGCGCACGAATACTCAGCTCAACTGGAAACTTTAAAGCCTGTGATTGCAGTCGATAAATCCATTCGCCACCTGGAAAAAGAGAGGCCTCTGGCATACTCTTGACTGCTAAAAAAGCAACGTGCGCTTGTTCTACCTCACCCGCTTCATTTTGTCCTTCTAGGATGAGAGAACGTCCTGGACTTTCATCAATGACGCAATCTGTTAATTGAATCATTTCTTGCAAGTTTGGACGGCGTACTTTTACCATCTCGCCATCTTCCTTTGGTAATTCCATTGTTGTACCAACACGCCAATGTTTTTTCTCGTTAGGTTCCGTCATGCCACGTGTAAAGTTATGCTGGAAGAGAAAACGAATGGAAGATGATGTTGCCCGCTTTGTATTGGGAAACGCACTACGTACTTGGTGATACACAAGTTCTTCTAATTCTAAGTACGATTCGATTTCCTCTTCTAAAATATCTGTTGGAGCTAATCCTGAAATGTTGCTTGCCGTTTGCGTGAATCCCTCTCCCATCTTCTTTAAGAACTTCCATGACTCTACAACGGGATTCATAATTTTTCTTTCTTTTTTTGCTTGGTTCATCTGAACCAAGATATAAAAGCGATACTCCATACTTTCTTTTGCCATCGATGAGTTTCGAAGGTACTTTTTTACTTGTTCAAAAAAGTACCTACCAGTTGGCGCCATCGGTCCTTTTAATGTCGCAATATGTTCATCAATAATTTCATCACAATTGGTTGTACGCGGAATCACCAGAAAATGTACGTCGTAGTCTTGTTGATTAAATAAGGCAAGCTGATTACGATAATACGTTTTCTTTGTACTTTCGTCTTTGTGATCGTATCCAAAACCTTCTGCCTCAAATATGCATGAACAGCGACCATCTGCACTAAACGCTAGGTTTTTTTCAATATGTTTCAGTGGGTTTCGTTTCATACTGTTGAACATCTTGTAATTCCTCCTTTTGATTCAAAAATGTAAGAGAATAGGCGTGTATGTCTACATTCTTCTTTTCAATGGGTTGTTCTCTATTTTCTAAATCAGATGGTTCATACTGTACAAATGTAGCTCCTCTTATCACATGTTTTTTTAGTTTAGACATACGAGCCAAACGGCTACTTCGATGCTTTCGAAACAGAAATCCTACCCGAGCACGAACATAGGCCAATAATGACTTGTCGTCTGTTTTATATTGATCCACACCCCAAACAAGAAAGATAGGAAGGACAATGTAGTAAATGAGATAAAATCGATCAATAAAATCACCGAACCACCATTTAAATGGTGGAAGGATGCGGAGCGCTACAAGCCCCGCCTCCACCACTACAAAGTAACCCATTGCGCGCCAAGTAATCGCGCGGGGAAGTCGTTTTCCCATGAGTTCGTATTGTCTTCTCAAAAACTTCATATAACTTCCGTAACAATACACCACAATAGAATTTTGTTTTGGTTCTTGCATGCTCTTTCCCCTCTCTTCTTATAGGCCGACAAGTCTACCAAAAAATTCTCCGATTGCTTTCAATGCATCTGGTTTATTGATGAAGAAAACCATTGCCGCACCGCCTACAACCAAAGATGCAAAGATCGTCCAAGCACGTTTCACTGCTAAAAAGATACCCCCGATAATAAACACAATGTATAAGGCGTACGTTCCTTGCTCTTTCACTTCATCAAAAACCCCTTTTAATCCCATTCCTAATACCATATCGTTTAGCATTTGAAACATATACATTCTCCTCTCGATTCCTTAATTTTGTAGGTCTGTCACAACAAATTGTTTTCCATCTTGTTTCACAAACAAGGTGTATACCGTCTTCATTTTTGTTTCAGAGTGTGCGTCCATTAACACGACCTCTGCTTGCACCTCATAAGTGCCTTTCGTTTTGCCTGGATACACTTTTGAAGAAGTAACCTTATCAAACTTCATTGCTCCTTCTAACCCTTTCACACGAGGATTATCAAGTACATAAGCTAATTCTTTTGGTGATGCCGTTGTATACGATTTAAAAAATGTGGGTAAAAATTCTTGCATGTCTTTTTTTGTTTTCACATCTTTCATTTCTTCCCGTTCATTTTCTTTTTCTTTTACATTCGCTTTTTCATCGACTTTCACAATTTGCGGTAATCCATTGATAACAAACGCTTTTCCATCGGTTTGTACCGGAACTGATACTTGTTGCCAAACTTCTTTTACTTCTTCCCCGCTGTTATCTGGTTTCTGTCGGTGTAATTTATACTTCACTTTAAAAATGATGTTGGCTTCCTTTTCCTTCTTCTCATCCACTTTTAGAATAGTGGCATAAAGAAAATCGGAATCCCATTGTAGGCCGTTTGTTTCTAGTCCAGCTTGCGAATCGCCCGTTTGTGACAAATACCCTTTTAAGCGCTCTGCACGCTTTTTAAGGTCTTCTTCTCCTCGTTTCCAGGTAAAGTACTCTTTTGTAAATAAACGAGCAAATTCGATCGCTTCTGGACGTGTCGCAAGGTTTTGCTTGGGTGCGACTTGTTTTGTTTCTGTTTGCGGTGTTACTTTTGCATCTGCCTTCATCGTTTTAAATACTGTGGTACAAGAAACGAAAAACATCCAAGCTAATATCCCCCAAAAGAGCCATTTCCCTATTAATCTCCCTTTATAAGAGGGAACACGTAACGCCTTACGTGGTTCTCCTTCTTTTCCATTTTTCATGTTCTGAAACCAATGTTTGATTTTTTGAAACACAGCTATCATTCCTCCTTTATTTTTTACGATTCACCACCAAAAGCGATTGGTCCACCCAGGAACTTTGCAACCCCTACCATTTCTTGACTAAAGAAGAGAGACGTACCAACCAGGCCATATCCTAAGAATTTCACGCAGCCTTCCCACTGTTTCCGTTTGGCACAAATCATCAACCCTAAAAGCGAATACAACCATATGGCGAGACCTACACACCTTACAAGCGTCATTGGATGAATCATATCCATCATCATGTTCCTCCTCTATCGATCTACCAGTTTATATACACCTACTGCAACGACTCCCAAAATCAGTACGCCTTCCCAGCCTTGGCTATGATACGTCTTGATTACCGTTTCTTGTATTGCTTCCCATGCGGCTTGTGCGCCTGGTACTCTTGCGAATATCCAATCTGAGAAAACCACTAATACGATGATGCTTGCTACAGAGGATATAATAAATTTGAACACATTCTTACAACCTCACTTTCTTGTCTGGATTCCGAATATTTCGATAAATGACCCCGAATGGTTCTTGTAATATCTCCTCATACCCTGTGATATACACTGGAATGTCTGGACTACTGACATCCTTCAAATAGCGAATTAATTCTTTTTCTCTACTCTCACTCCCCGCTACAAAGACCAAACGCCATAAGGGAAGCTCATATGCCATTCCTATATGCATGCGATAATCTGCTCGTTTCTCTTCTCGTTGCATAAAATCGTTGTACCGAAGAATTTTCTTTTGTAGCACCTCTTTTGAACCATACGATCGTTCCATCTCTATAAATACACACATATTTTTATCGAGTTCGTTTTTCAGTCCAATAAGAGCTGTTCCATCGGGCCGAATCACTTGATTTTTCCCGTTTGCATATTGAAATGTACCACGTGGCTCATTAATCCACCCTTTTAATTCAAGTTTTTCTGCTTTTTTTGAAGCGATTGTCATAGCACATTCAATATGTGATAGCATCACACTATGATATACAAATGATGCTGAACGTTGTGACCATTTCGATTTCCAATGTACTTCTCCCCGTAAGCCTCTTACTACATCCACCCCTTGTGACGCCAATGTATAAACACGCTGCGGTCTTCCTGATTTCCGGGTTTGATATCGAACAGACGCACATGGTAAATGTTCGCATTTCAGATAATTCGCTTTCGTTAGTTTTCCTAAGCGATTCAAAACGGATCTCTTTTGATATCCCGTATAAATTTTCGAATGAATGTATTCGAAGTCTACATATATGTGATTGTGTATATCTACCAGTAATTGTTCATCATCTAAGTGCAATACAACATTCATACGATTTCACTCCTTTTCCCAGCTATCAAAACCACTGACTTCCTCTTCTATCCCTGTTTCTATTTTTTGATTTACTTCTTTTGATATGTCAGGCTGCTTTTCACTTTTTATGTTCTCCATCTCATGTTTCGCTTCCGCTGTAATCCTTTGGTTCGTTTCTACATTTGAGTTAGGAAAAGGAATAACTTGTGCCGCTTGCTTATTTTGTTTTGTTTCTTGTATGTTTGTATTTTGACTATTCCTTTCATCCACTTGCTCTTTGCTTTCCTGTTTTTCACTTGTTCCCCTTACCAAGGAAGCCTTCTCTTCCATTTCGTCTAAACCGGATTCAATGGTTGGTTCTTCTTTTTTTAGCATCACTTTTTCAGATACAAGATACTTCCCTTTTCCATATAAGAACTCATCAATTTCTTTATCAATTTCTGAACCTGATTTTCCCGTGCTACGCTCCAGTTCTTTAATTTTCGTTTTCGTCCATTCATTCGAAGCTTGAATTTCTTGTTCTATTTGATAATTGGCTACTTTTCCACTTGGCAAGTATCGCTCTAATGGCGGAACACGTATCGTACACCACACATTTTGAGCATCCCCATCTATTCGGTCCTGTGTTTGAATGGCCACCACCAAGTTAGGCAAACTTTGCAGATATTCTGTACGAAATTGTTTTTGCATAATTCCTTCTAATGTTTTCGCAGAATTAAAGCCTTGCCTACAGACAAAGTAATTTCCGCCTGCTTCTGTTAACATGTCTGTCAGTTCTTTGTCTAGCTGCCCTGATACTTGCTGCGTAATCACCCAAAGACCTAATCCGTGTTTCCGATCTTTCGCAATAATTTTTGGAAGAACTGGCACTTGTACGTCATGCGCTTCATCAATCACCACTAAATGAAGTTTAGAACCATGTGGACGCTGCTGTGCAATGCGGTGATATTGACTACTGATATAACCGACTGTAAGTTGAATATCTTCTTTACTCATTCCTGCTAAATCATAAAAAATGAGATGTCCTTGATCCATCCATTTGCGGATATCTAATGAAAAGCCAGTTTGCCCATACATACGTTTCAAGTACAAGGTATTTCGGAATATATCTAAACGATTTAATATCGCTTGTGTGCTGTCCTCTAAAGCTTTCCCTACTTCATTTTTCCAAAAATGAGCGTAGTACTTTTTCTCTGTCCCTTGTAGATTTTGCAACACATTTGCTCGGAATAATTCATCGCTAATGAATAACGGGATACTTAAAATCGTATGATTTTGACTTCCATCACACAGCAAGGTACCAATAATCGCTCGTAATAAACGCTCTGTTTGTTGCGCTTGCCCTGGAATCATTAACTGAATCATTTCCATAATGGATTCAACAACTGTTTGGATATCTTCTCCTGGAAAGCGATGAAATAAATTGAGTGCTGGTGGATAATCCGTATCTCGAAAACGGATAAAATGAACCTTACTCCAATCAACACGTTTCCCATCCTTTTCCGCTTTCAATAAACGATTGAGCGCAACATAAGCCAAATCTTTTGTTGGATCAAAAAGGGACTGTCCCCCGGCTTCATCTGGATTTTCTAACCATTCATCTATGATGCTCTGCATCACTTTCATAGCAACTGTACTTTTACCAGAACCAACTTTCCCTGTAATGTAGCCATGATTTTTGAAAAACTCTTCTCGAATCTTTACCAGCCTATTTTTGATATAAGGATGCATGACATGACCAATCGTAATACCTTCTGCCAACATGTCATCTGGTATCATTGCTTCTCCTTTATCGAGATATAAAATGTTCTTCTCTATTTTATTGTTTTTATCACCTGTCACATTGGGAAGATGCATCAAATTGAGAAGCTCTGATCCCGTCCAGACCATTTTTCCGTATACTGGATGGGGTACAATTGGCATACAACGTCTCAACCTTCTATACCGAAGCTCATTCACATCTGCCATTAAACTGGCTACCATATGACCAATATTTTTAATCACTGGTACACCTGGATGATGATTACTCGCAAAAGAAACAGAAACTTGAAAAGCCACTTCGTTTTTGGAAAAGCGTTTGTTTAAGGCACGTATTTCTTCTTTCTCAAAAGCATCTAATCCATCTTTTTTCTTTTTTTTGATTGCTTTTTCTGCTTTTCGAATGCCCTTTGTCAATCGATATCCATTGTCTGGAGAAAAAGCAATGTCTACCCATGTCTTTTCCTCCATCGCATTTCCTAGCATCGGTAGTACATCTCGTGTATACCGCGCTAAGGACAACGTTGCCTCCAAGCGTTTTCTTTTTAATACCATTCTTCCTCCCACTGCTTTTTTCGTTGGAAATGGCATTTCTTCTTTCAAGATGGTATACACCTCACTGTTGGTATACACACTCTGTATGGCTTCCACAATCAACTGTAATTTATCCTCTGGACCACCAATATAGTAACGAACACGCTCCTTACGACCTTCTGGACGGTACATGATCATCCGATACCAATCTCGCCCTTTTCTCAGGCGTTCAAGTGGTTTCCGTCCTGTACCATGTACATGTCGGATCATTTGGCCTAACTTTTCTGTTGTCACTTCATCCTCAATATGTGGAATCAACATGACATATCGATACCGTTTTGTTTCAAAATGTAAATACAAGTAATGTAGGGCTATGCGAATCACAGCATATACGATTATTCCCCACAAGATTAGGCGGCAAATGCTAACTGTTACATCAATCACTGTTGGTACACGTTTCATGATTTCCGTCACTATTTTTTCTCTGGAAAACCAGACAAAACCCACAGCTCCTAAAACTAAGAGCGCTTTCCAATTCTTCTCAATCATATTTTCAAGTTCTTTATCAAACTTGCTGCGCGCCACTCTTTCACTTCCTTTCTATCTGGTAATGACATGACTTATGCGAGTTCTAACACTTTTTCTTGATGTTTTTGTATACGTTGTTCTGTTGCTAAGTGGATCAGTATGTGGGGCTGCGGTTGATTGATTTGTTCTAACAATGTTTTATATTCGAAGAGTTCTTGCTTGATTTGCTCTATATCCATTTCTCCATTTACTGTGACTTGTTCTTTCCAAAATGCTTCCCAGCATTCATGACGATTGGTATACATGGTTTCTGTTCCTCCTTTTTTTGATGGAGGACACTCTAGGAAAGGGCATCCTCACATCAATCAAATGTGTTATCACTTATGTGTATGTTGATGAAAACTCGTTTTTGGATCTATGAGTTTCATTCCCTTTTGATGACCAGCTAACGTCATCAAAAAACTTGAAAATGCCATCCCTCTTCCTGTCATTCCAATCAATTCAGATGAAAGTTTTGAATGATTCGCTTGCTTTCCCACTTGTCTATTCAATCTACCAATATAAAATCCACGTTTGCTACGCATATGCTTAATTGGTTTCATTCTATTTTCTCCTCTCATCGTTTTATCTTTTTATATCGTTAAATAGAAATATTGTGTGATTTTAAGACTGCTCCTCATCTAAATTATAAGGATCACCAAATTTCGCTGCTAATTCTGGTGGTGGTTCCTCTTGACAGCTTGCAATGATCCCTATATGCGACTGCTCTAATTCTTCTAAAAATGTAAGGAACCGCTCTGGATCTTGACGATACCATTTCATCGCTTCATCTATTACAACAACCTGAGATTGCTTGCACTGCTGTTGTTCTGATAAGGTGAGAAACACTCCTTCATGCGCAAAAGGAATCACACAAATCTGTTCCTCGTATTCTTGATATTCTCCACAACCATCTAATATGGTCAATTGAACATCATCTATGATGACGTTGATTGTTTCTTTCAATAACTTTGTTTTCCCTTTTCCCACGCTTCCTTGCACCAAGATATTTCTATTGTCTTCTGCAAACACGAAATGTTGACTGATTCCTTTTCCCGCTTTCCCCGTTACCAATACATTTGACTTGCTCATGTCATACCACTTTGGTTTTATAAAAGCTGGAGCCTTTGTACTTCTTCCAATAAATGTTCCATTCATGCAAACCACACCTTTCCTTTTCTTATTTAGATTTTTTTAGTGATTTTGAACAGCATTTATAATTTTCGACCTGTATAACCAGAAAGCTGCACAAACGATGATTTGGGCCCCTGTAAGTAAAGTAGAATGTATTAGCATACTCATTACGTCCCTCCTTATAACTCTTCTAAATCTGTAGAAAGGATTTTTACTAGTTGTTGGTGATCTTGAAACAGAACATGTTGTATATCGTTTCGCAACTGAAACCCATCTTCAGGTAATGCTAGCAAATACGATTTTTTGTATTTGATCCCATTGATCTGATAATGTACATCAAACACGCACATTGTGTCCCGCCCTCCCTATCAGTTGAGAGTATTACTTACATTTCTTGTTTTGCTTTTTTACGCATTCTGTACGCGTAAACTGCTGCGATGCTGCCAAGAACTACAAATGTAACTCCAATCCATTTCCAATATGGATTTTCTGCTTTACCGCCTGTCGTTGGTAAATGATTTTCTACTTTCTTCGGTTGTTCTGGTTGTTTTACAATAGGTTGTGGTTTCTCTGTTGGTACAGGTTTTTCGATAACCTGTGGTGTTTGTGGTTGTTTCTCTGGTTGTGGTTGAGGTTGTTCTGGCTGTTTTGGCGTTTCTGGTGTTGGTGGAACTTCTTTTTTCTTATCTTGTACTGTGTGTTTGATAATTTGACCATCTTCTTTGATTGTAAAAGAGAATGTCTCTTCGTTAATTAGATAGCCGTTTGGGGCGAGAGTTTCTTTATACGTATATGCCCCTGCTGGAATCTTCTCAAATTTCGCAATTCCTTGCTCATTTGTTTTACCTTTTACTACTTCTTCGCCTGTCTCGTTATAAATCGTAAACTCTGCTCCTGGAAGTTTATTATTTCCGTTTGCTACATCTACTTTTGTGATTTCTAAGCTACCTTCGATTTTTTTATCTTGTACGGTATGTTTGATAATTTGGCCGTCCTCTCTAATTTCAAAAGAGAATGTTTCTTCATTAATCACATAACCTTGTGGTGCGAGTGTCTCTTTATATGTGTACTTTTTTGCTGGGAGTTTCTCAAACTTCACAATACCTTGCTCGTTCGTTTTACCCTTTACTACTTCTTTACCTTGCTCATCGTAAATGGTGAACTCTGCACCTGGCAATTTGTTATTTCCGTAAGGTAAGCACCCAGCGCCTTTTTGTATTTCTACAATAGGTTTCCAAATACTCCCTCCCAAACCGTACGTACCCCTCTCGAGGTATACGGCTTTCCACCTATCCATCTAATCTTCCTGCGTGTAGGTCTCGATGGCATTTTTCACATAGAGCTAACGTTTTTCGCTGTCTGGCTATCATTTGTTGTTCCCATAGCTTTTTCCCCTTTAAGTCTTTTAACTTTCTTATGTGATGAATATGAATTTTAATTCCTTTTGACTCACACCATTCACATTTTTCAGCCAAAAGTCTTTCAGTTAGGCTAGTTCGCCATGTGTATGTTAATGTATTGGGAATTTCATCAATATTTATATTTTTATCTTTAATACTCTTGACCCACTGAAATCCCTCATGATATAAGAATCGTGTTTTCATTCCATTTTTAGTTTTATATGTAACAGCGAATTTTCCATTAATGTTATATTTTTTACGTATTTTACCGATTGATGTTTTATATTTGGCCGCGAAAGTTTTATACATGCTATATTCCATAATGTATTTAAAGTTATTGAGAGTACTTACATTACAGGCTAGTTTGAAATAGTTATACAGTCCTCTAATTTCAGCATTATATATACTTAAAATTTCAAGGTCGTCTTTAGTGATTAAGTAAGCCCTATGTTTAGGTTTCCATGTATTCTCTTTTGTAATAAAAAGAACATCTAAAGCTAGTAACTTCTCAAACCATATGTCTTTAGATAGTTGTAAATGACATACTCCTAGCTGCGTTCTTCTAAGATAACCTCTTTTTGTTTTCTTTACTTGTAAGGAGCGATTTATTTTAATATCATAACTGAGAAATTTAGCTGCTTTACTACTATGCGTGATAAGAGTTTTATCTAGGGATAGCTCAAGACCGAGGTGATTTCGAAGAAATTTATGTATATCTTCTTTGAGTCGTATAGCCTCTTCTTTACTCCCTATTACTCCTAGAATAAAATCATCTGCGTATCTGACGTACTGTAGCCTTTTATAGTTTTCATCCATTGGTTCGCCCTGAGATATAGCTCTTTTCATACTTGATATTTCTTTACATTTTTTCTTAATTTCTTGTTTCTTTTTCTCATCTAATGTATGCCAATGTTCTCTACATTTCCTTTTCAATGTCATTTCTCTGGCATGCAACGTCCCATACTGCTTTGTTTGTCGTCTTTTCTGTCCCCTATCAAAATTAAGTTTATATTTTTCAATATATGTATCTAATTCATTTAGATATATATTGGCAAGAATAGGGCTGATAATTCCACCTTGCGGAGTTCCACTATATGTATTGTGAAATACCCAATTTTCCATATACCCAGCTCTCAGAAACTTCCAGATTAGGTTAATAAATTTTTCATCCTTAATATTTCTACGCAATAGTTTAATGAGTATATGGTGATGAATATGGTCGAAAAAACTTTTGATATCTCCTTCAATAAACCATTTGACTCCATTGAAGGTATTTTTACACTGCATTAAAGCAGTGTGGCAGCTTTTATTTGGACGAAATCCGTGAGAAGATGTAGAGAAATGCTTCTCGTAAATAGCTTCAAGTATGTTTTTTACTATTTCTTGTATGAGCTTATCCTCAAATGAAGGTATTCCCAATGGCCGTTTATTTCCATTTCTTTTAGGAATATATACTCGTTTAACCGGTGTAGGCTGATACGTTTGTGCTTTAAGCTGGCTAATTAACTCAGCAATTCGGTCCACATTCATTCCATCTATCGTTTTGTCATTTACTCCCGCTGTAAGATTCCCTTCTTTCGCATACATCTTCTGATAGGCCAAATAATAAAATTCTGGGTTATAGAGATTGCGATATAACTTTTCAAATACGTAATGCTCTTTTGTTGCATGGGAAGATAGATTATCTAAAACTATTTTTGGATTTCTCATAGCGTCTCACACACTTTCCAATTTTGTTTTAAGATAGAATAGGCTGTTTCCCTTCGCCATGTATTAGGCTTTCCCCAACTCAGACTACTACGAAAACTCCGTTACCTTGTCAATTTTTCATGAGTCACACTTCTTGGCAGTGCCTTGAAGTCATTCTCAATAGCCTGTAATAATATTAGGCATTTTGATTTAGGTAATCCCCGTTTATCACTTTAACAACTGGCTTTCTACAATATCGGGTGTGACTTTCGCCTTTTTCCTCTTATGGAGGATGGGTGGTCCTGGATCACTAGGATTAAGAACGCGGACGGTATTCTTTTCCCTGCATAGAGTTTGGTTCCAACTCTATTGGGACCATGTAACGTTTCTAACTATCTTTCGCTACTAGCGACATTATACTCCCTCAGGCTATCATTCAAGCAGTTTAGCTTTCATCCTTGTTTGTAGTATTTCACCTTGCTCTTCAGTCTTGACGGGATAGTTCGCCAACTTAGAGCTTTATCAACATGCTATTGTCCCCTTCCGATTTCTCTTTCAGGTTAGTTGATTGATGATAGGGTATACATGTGATCTTTCCCTACATTAGTGCCACCTAATGATTTGTTAAAGCGACCCTACGGGCGCACATCCGCTACATCTACCTTTGTGATTTCAATCGTTCCTTTTGCTTGTGTGTTCTTAGCCATCAGTTCAATTGTTTTACCGTTTTCCTTAATAGTAAAAGGAATTGGCTCTTTCACAAGAATGTAACCAGCTGGAGACGTTTTTTCAATCCATTGATATTGGCCAAATGGTAAGTTCTCAACTTTGATGACACCATTTTTATCCGTTGTGTGCTCACTAATTGAATTTCCTTTAGAATCCGCAAGTGTAAATACCGCACCTTCTAATTTCTTTTTACCGTCTTGATCTACTTTTAGTAGCTGTACATTTCCTTTGATTTGTACATTTTTCATTTCAATAACAGCAACTTCACCTGTTTTCACTTCAAATGTCTTAGGAGTTTCGTCTAAAACATACCCTGTAGGTGCTTTTACTTCTTTAACCGTGTACGTCCCTAGCTCTAAGTTACCTAGTTCAGCTACACCGTTTTTATCTGCTGTAATCGTTCCCATAACTTCTTGGTTACTGTTAAAGACTTCAAATACTGCACCTGGAAGTGGCTTTTTATTCTCATTCACTTTCATTACTTTGAGTGAACCATTTGCTTTCCAATATACTTGTAAATCTGTACTTACTTGCTCTGTACTACGTTCTAATAAAACCGTTGCATCCTGGATGGTTTCAGTTCCCTTATATGCAATCGCATTGTAATTCGTTAGATTTGAAACAACTTTTAAGGATAGTTCGTTACTCTTAGAGGATTTCGGTACTTGAATACGGAATTTTTCTCCTATCTGGAACATTTCCTTGGCTTCACCTTGTTCTGTGACAACACGTGTACCTTGTGGTGCATTGTTCATTTGTACTTTGAATGTACCTTTCTTCGCGTTTGTTTGTACTGCATATGTTGTAGTTTCAAAATATTCGCCGTTTAGCTGTGCTTCTTTCTTATCTGTTGGAACTACATTCATGTATACATCTTGCGTGTCTTGACTCTGATTCGCTGCATGAATGATTGCTTTCGTTGCTTTTTCAACAGCTGCATCTTTAAATTGTAATTCTGCCGTATTGATTTGCCCCAATGAATTCCATAGGGCCAGCTGTGTTGAATAATGCGCCTGTTGCCATGTGGAAACTCCTAGTTCTTCTGGACTCTTTTGTGGGTATCCGTTTAACAAGACACGGTATACAACGTCATTCGTTTTCCCCGCCTCTGGGAGGTCTTGACCACTTGGGGATTGCAACCCATATACAAGGCAATAAGCGATTTGACCACTTGCATTCTTCAAAAGTTCTGTACGAACATCTTTCCCATACTGCGGACTATAGGCCCAATCCATCGAATATTTTTCATGATTGATGACCTCCGCACTTGCTTTGTTGAGCGGAATGAAGAAACTCATCGCCAATAAGAGTATACTCATTACCAGTGGCAATAGTTGATAGGATCGTTTCAATATCATTTTGACAGCTCCTTTAGTAGTATCAAGTTTTCAAAGAACTAAATAAACTTAATTTTCTGAAATATAAAACCATAAAAATAAGTTAAATTTGTTTCTTTTATTAATTGTTCATTTACAATATAGATGTATAATTATTTTTTACTAAAACTTAAATCATTCTAATTTTGCTCGGTAATACGTGGAATAGAACAACTTCTCAACTGGTTGTTCAAGTAGATTTGCAAGAAAAAAAGCCCTACTTTCAACTAGCCCTTTTTTTCCAGTCTCTATATGGTACAAAGTTTTTATTGGAATATTAGAGATTCGAGAAACTTCCTTAATTGTAAGTCCTTTTGCTTCTCTAACATTACGTATTATTGTCAAATTCTCACCCCCTTAACTACATTCTATTCTCCTTAAAGGAGAATGTCAACACCAAAAGGATAAAAAAATATCCTTTCGGTGAATAAATTGATTGGAGTGAAATACATGATTCATAACTTTTTCGGAGAAAACGTTAGAATATTAAGAAATTTTAAAGGGCTAAATATGAAAGAACTAGGGGATATACTAGGTGTAGCCAGTAGTACAATTTCGAATTGGGAAAACAATAGAAAACAACCTAGTTTTGAAATGCTTCAAAAAATCTCCCTTTATTTTAATGTTAGTACAGATCGACTTTTGAATCATAAAATTGTTGATGATGATTTATTTACAGATGAACAACGAAAAGAGGTAGTAGAACGTTTAGCCCAAGACCTGTATGAAAGTTACAAAAGTATTCCCGATAGGGATAAACCTTTTTTAGAAAATGAATTACTTGAGTACGCTAAGTATTTGAAACATCGAATCGATATTAAAAATAGTATTCAAAAAAACAACTAGCCAAGATACTATTCTGAATTTCCCTGACTTGATTTAATAAACTCAATTAGTTGTAATATTTCACGATAAGTGTCTAGAACTGAATTATCCTTGTCTAATGTTTCATTAAACCAATTTTTATCTAATTGTAATTCCATATAGAGATCCCCCTATTTTTATATTAAATTTTTGAATTTATTGCCAAAGTGGCACGAAATTTTTTCGTTTTTTAAAAATGTACCACCCCCAAAATGCAAGTAAGACGCCACCAAACGGTGACGTCTTACTTTTTTATATCAACTTACTTTTCATCCACCCCCGGGATCAGTTTGCATATAGGGGTCAACTTGCATATACATTATTTTAGAATTTTCTTGTTTTACTTCTTGTTGTGAGCTTGTTGTACCTGGTTGACAAATCGCTACCAATATCATTAAAGTATAAAAAGTAGTAATGATAGATCTATTCAACAGTTCCCACCTCTTCCCTTATTAATTCACGTTTTACATATTGAGAATAGAAAATATTACCAGTTAATTCAAATGCCTCTAGAGCTTGTTTCAACCCTATTATATCACCATTTACTTTAGAATATGAGTACATTTGGAATGGAGAAAACCCATTTCCATCTTTCTTTACTTCTTCGTATAATATTTTCCCCTTTACTTTATCTCCATACATAGATTCATAAAAAGCTAATTCTGATTTACTAATAAATCGAAAATCAATTTTATCTAGATTAAACCCATTAGCTATATATAAATGAGCTAAAGTAGTCTTAAATGCAAGATATTTTTGAGCTTTTTGTGCTACTTCAATATTTTCACACATTGATATAGCTTTTTTTATGTACTTTTCTGCTGTTTTTATACATTCGAAAGTATAGCTCTCTCCCAAGCAACACCAAGCCGTTGCTTTAATGGTATTAATATCCATTTTAGAATTAAGAATTTCATAGCAAGTTTTTCTACAATTTTCAATATCATTTTTCATTAAATAAATATATGCTAGTCTTTCTTTATATTTCATTTGTAAACATTTTTTTATATAAGACTGATCTATACCAACCAAGTTAACTTTAAGTTTATCTGCATATGGGATTATCGCATTATAATTCTGTTTATCATACATTGCTTCCATATAAATTATATTTAATGCAGCCTGGCAATCTGGATCTGCTGAGAAATCATTTTCATAAATTTCATCAAGTAGTTTTTGTCCTCTAGCTTCATTTTGGTTTCGCTTATTTTGTATTTGATATATAGTTATATACTTTTCTACACTTGCTGTTTTCTCATGTTTTTCTACTAATTTTTTTATTAAGTCAAATTCACCCATGGCCTGACAATAACATAGTGCCTTGCGAATATTTAATGGTCCTGTACAAAGAAGGATATATTGACGAATAAAATAATTTTTTTCTTCTGAATTTTCAAAAATATATTGAACAAGTTCTAGAAACACTTCAAATTTAAATTCTTCTGTCTTTCTTTGTAATCCATTATTAATAGTTGTTCTACTTGTTCCAATATCTTTAGCAATTTTTCTAATGCTCATCTTCTTTGATTCTTTAATTTTTAATAACTCTTTCATCAACCTCTCCACATGAATGCCTCCCCTTAAAGCAAAAGTTATTTCCCAGTAAGAACATTTTTTAGAAACTCATAATTTTTATGAGTTATTCTCTCTAGAGCATTAAGATACAACTGATTCTTTATTTTAAATATGATTAATTAACATCACGGATTTTTTACTTATGACTTAATAAAAAGTGATAGGAGATATACTAAATTGAAGAATACTTTCAACCTAATCTATTGTTCTTCTTACTATATAGATACCATTATTTTACCATGTAACCCTTATCAATTGATGTTTTTTGGGCTGTCTAAAATATTTCTCAAGTTTTTGTATATTTTACCACAAAACAGAACTCATGTTCTGTTTTGTGGTAAAAAAAATAAACTTTCTGTTTTTTTATCATCTAATCCAACAATATATTTACAGTTAGGATAATATAACACTCTCAAAGGGATTGATATTATCTCAATAACAATATAATATATAACATATGAATTATAACTAAAACTTACATAATTAATTTTGAATTAAAAAATAAATCATAAAACCCCCACAACACACCCGTTTTAGATTGGTCTATAGTTTGGCGACTCTAACCAATTTAAAACTCCAATGAAAGTAGGGGTCTTAATTCACAAATCAATATTCACTTCTATAAAAATTATAACACAAAGTGAATGTGGTGTGAATAAGAACCTCTATTTTCCCAAGATTTTTCTGTAAGTGTGTACAGAGGGAAAAATAGGAGGTCTTTTTGTGTTATTAACTAATTTTTTACTGAGTACAGCAAAACGAGAATTAAGTCCGCAATTATATCGTATCCCTAAGTGTAAAGAGGGGGCTATCAATCAAGCAGTTAAAAGTGTGATCAAAGATATTGATAGCATTCTTTTAGATTTGGAAAAGGTAACTACAAAAGAATTCTTCGAAAAAACGCCACGCCGATATGAGGCATTGGAAGTCGTACTTTCCTATCTTGTTCAGGAGGGATTTTCCCAAGTTAGACAAGAGCAAATTAGCAAAAAATCGGGTATTTCTGTACCACTAATCAACTTTATTCTGAAATGGCTAGAAGACTTGGAAGTATGTCATCAAATTAAAACCAGACGTCACAATAAAATTGCGCCATCTATCTACATTTTAAGCCTACATAATAATTACTTGAAAATTATTGAGTATTTTAAGCAAAAATGGGCATTAACAATTGATATTTTTTCTACATTTACAGAGTTTCTGTCCAAGAAAATTGGTAAGAAAAAACATAAGGATACAGATAAAAAAGAGGATGCTCCGGTTTCTACATGCCATGGATTTAATTTATTTACTCCTATTGAAGAAACTGGTGAAGTAGAAGCTGAAGCAAAAGAAAATGAGGGGCAAAAAACGAATCCTAAAGAAGATAAAAAATTAGAACTTAGATTCCAAGAGATGAATGACCATATGAGTGATGCACAAAAGAAGCTGTACATGTACATTCTGACGCAAGAAACAACTATTACTGAAAAAGATGCTTATACAATTGCATTACGTATGCCACCAGATGTTGACTGGGAGGTAAAAAAGACTTTCGAGGAGTGTGTACGTTGGTTTGAACGTAACCAGGCAGATGTAAGTACGCCTGCGCATTTCATGAAGATGTACACAAAGAAACTCCATGCGTATAGGAAAATGCGCATGGAGAAGTATAAAAAAGATCGAGAGTCTAGAGTGGAAATTGACTTTAAAAAATTCAAAGAGATGCTAGATCCTAACTCTTAACTTGTATTTCTCGCAACAAAATAAAATAACTGTAGCCTTGTTCAAAAAAATGACAGTGACAAGGCTTTTTGTCATGCAATCATAATTTTTATTCTTAAAATCTATTAATCTTATTATTTAATTTCAAGGTGTTAGCACCGTTTTCAGCAAAAAAATACGTGAGATTTATCATAGAATGCTAGCTAACTTTCATCAGCAATTAAATAAGGAATTGAATAAGAAGAAATCTCTAAGTCCTTGTGAGAGTAAGGATAAAACCCCTAAAATAAATCCTAATGTATTTAATGTTTTTATTTCTTATAAACAAGATTTAATAAATAAGGTATTCTATGAAATTTTTGTATCTTTCTATCTATGTTTTTTAATCCCATTTTTAAGTATAGTGCTGAAATTTCCACTTACTTTTGTATTTCATATATAAAAAATGAACATACTGTTTCATTCATCCTGTGTAAATCTCCTTTTAAAACACAAACATAATTTCACTCATAATATGAGATTATTCGTCTATTTTTCTTACAGATCATAGTTTGGCAAATAAATATATGCATGAATTTACTACAAAAGAAACTATATATACAAGCAAATGATACGATGAAAAAACAATGAAACTTTGATGACTATCTTGTGAATAATTAATGTTCACGGTCATCAATTATGCATACGTTTAAAAGTATTCTCAAGTACTGATACTATCAATCTAATTACTATATCCAAATGTAAAAGGTAAAGGCTCAGCTCTCCTGTTAAGGGTATCTCGATTCAGCTATGAATCAGATTCCGTTGACAGGCAGATTTTCAAAAACTACATAAACGGGGCGGCGCGGGGGTCTCAATTATCATGGTTATCACAAGGCGATCATACCTCCTACGTTCGCCTTTGGCTCACTCCTCTCGCTCTGCTGCGCGGCGCTCGGTGGCTCGGCTATGCCTCTCCACACTCCTCACCCCCCAAAGGCAAACACCCAGATCCTCAGCATGGTCCCTCCAGGTGCTCAAAAAACAACTTCCCCGCTTTCATTGTCTAGCGCGGCGCATGGGTCTTCCTTTTGGCGCGGCACGATGCTCTATTTTGGATTCGCTCCAGCTGTTCGTTCCAACTGGAAGTTCAAGCAAAGAAAACTGCAAGACGTAGAATCCCCTATTGCTTGTTTTTGTGGTTTTCCTATATAATTGCGGTACACAATTTTTAGGAAAAAGGAGTGTATAGCCATGACATGGCATTCCGCCCTTGATTTGTTCCTTGCTGACTTATTAAAACGTGGTCGCAAGTCTTCCACAGTGAAACAATATCGATATGATTTAGCCTTATTCATCTCTTATCTACAGAAACAGCTTAAATCGCCTCCAGAAGACGTTTTTAGCTCTTTTGATGTAAATGTATTAGAGTGTTACTTAAAATCGCTCAGAAAGAAACGTGGGGCTTCCGTTTCGAATATGAAGCGTGTACGAGGTGTTGTAATCAACTTTTTACAGTTTCACGGTGCCGCAGACAGTTTAAAAAGCGACATAGCGCCGCCAAAACTCACCTCTAAGCACTTTGCATCCGATGAGGAAATAGAGAAGTTATTACACGTTATGCGAAGTTATAGCGGATTAACGGAGTATCAGGCGTCTGGAAGGAAGTTTATTATGGATCGTAATGTATTATTGGTTCATTTCATGCTGCATTACGGGCTATCAATCCAGGACATTATTACTCTTTCTATGCATGATATACATTTCGGTACCAATACCATTACGCCAGGAGGCTTACACGCCTATAAACGCTCTATCACCTTGTCAAAAGACGATGTAAAACTTGCCCTATCCTATTACAAACAGATTCCAAAGCTTATACGGCCACGCCAGCAAACCGGAGATCCTTTCTTTATCGCGTTCGATTTTGCACCGCAAACGTTCCGCTGGGATTATGATAAAGATCAACCTGATGCCCTAACAAGAATCGCCGTTCAACGGATGTTACAAAAAGAAGCAAAGCGAGCTGAAATTAAAGTTACGCCTACCATGTTGCGGAATCGCTTTATCCTAAATGCATTACAAAGTGGCATGAAACCCATTGAAATCAAGGCGTTTTTAGGATTAAAAAGCATTGAAGCATTGCATAGATACACTCAATTCTGGAATCAAGAACAAAACAAACACAATCTAATTAACTTTTAAAAGCCCTGGTGCAAGAATGCCAGGGCTTTTAAAAGTCATTCACGGTAAATTTAACACAAGTCAATACAAATGAATATAAGTTAATACTTATCAATATAAAAATTGTTGGTGTGTTAATGATTTTTATGAGGTTTTGTTGGTATTTTTGTATTGACTTGTATTAAATTGTATTTATTTGTTTGAAATTGTATTGACTTTTAAAGTTTATTTAGCATATAATGGAATTAAGTTAATCGATAAAAAATAATCTTTAGGAGGTTTTTATATATGGTAATTTTTAAAGCTGGTGCAGACGCGGGAAACAGTGGTTTAAAATTAAATGTATTAGGGCATGATCCTTTATTCATACCAAGTATTTATTCACATCATATTGGAGAAGCAACAAACATTTTAAGTGAGGAAGATATTTTTGTTGAGGAATTAGAAAATAACATTGATGTTACCATCTCATCACCTACCTTAAAGGAAAACAATATGCGTTATATTATTGGTCAAAAAGTGATTGATGAAAACATTAAAGGTATTGAAATGGAAAAGAAATCTGATAAATCGAAAGATGATCTAGTGCTACTTGTTACATTAGCTGGTTTAGCAATTACAGCTATGAAAAAGCAACCAAATAAAGATAAAATTGATGTTACTTATGATCTTTCTGTTGCATTACCTGTCGCAACAATTACGCCTCAAACAGCACAAGCATTTGTAGAGCGTTATATGAATCATCATACGGTAAAATTCCACCACCCAAGCGGACGTGAAGTAGTAGTTAATATCCAAATTGAATTTTGCAAGTGTTTACCAGAAGGCGCGGCGGGTTCATGGGGAATCGTTTATGATGAAAAAGGTAAAACCATTAAAAGAAAAGTAGAAGCTACAGAAGGAAAAACTACAGAAATAGACTTTGTTGACAAAACAATATTATCTTTCGATATTGGCGCTGGTACGACAGAAGAAGTTGTTTCTCATGGTGTTAGCTTTAAACATAAAATGAGTCGTGGTTTACCATATGGAGTGAAAGAAACCTTACTTGATATTATCAAGGTTTGGAACTTAAACAATAAACAAAAGACAATAGACAGTATTGCTGAATTTAATGCAATTTATCTTGATTCTGAACATCCTCGTCATATTCGTTTAAAAGAGGCATCACGCGGCGCATTATTAGGTTTAGCAAATCGAATTGCAACTGATATTATTAATAAAATTGATGATATGAAAGATGATCCGTATGTATTCATTTATGGTGGCGGTGCCGCAATTGTAAAAGAAAGCCTACAGCAAATTTTAGAGCAAAAAGGACGTTTAACAAATGTTATTTTCTTAAAAGACCCACTTTTCGTAAATGCACGCGGATTACTTGTGTACACATGCTCTCCAAGATTTGAAGAATTAAAAGAAAAAGCGCTTGCTCCTGTCGGTGAAAAATAATGGCTCGTAAAATATACAAAGCTGGTGATAGAGCAAATGTCTATATTAAGAAAGACATTTCACCAGAAATGATTGATTTTATTAACAAACAAAGTGATCTTACGATGTTCTTTTTGTATGCGGCGCAACAACTTCATAAACAAATTGGTAATACAGATGTAGCGGAAATCCTACCGCGCAAATATACTTTTTCATTAGATAGCGAAACAAAGCCTTTAACAGCAAAACAAGATGAAGAGGCGAAATCTGTTCATACACCTGCTCTGGATCAAACACATGTCGAAACAAACCAAGAAATAACGAAGCCTGGGGAATCCCATGACGAAGAAGAAAATAAATCTTGGAATAAACTAGATGATTTAGACGATGATCCATATGCATAATGCAATAAAAAAGAGTTGTTTTTTTATAAGAACAACTCTTTTATTAAATTTAACTTTTAAAAAAACCTAAAAATTTTTGAAATCCATTTTTTTTAGTTTCCTCTATTTTTTTAACTTCTAATTCCAAGGCTGTTCTATCCCTTTCTTTCGTTAATTCATTTATATTTTTCAAAAGGAATTCTGCTTGCTCCGTCAGTTTTTGATTTAACATTTTCTCGAAATCTTCACTCTGTTTTTCCATTTTTTCTTCAAATTCTTTTTGTTGAATTTCTAATGCCTCACTCACAATTTTCCCGACAACGTCCGCACTTAGCGGACGTATTAAAGGACGCTCTTTTTCACGGACAATGCCTGTCCGTATTTGCCCTTCAACACTTGATATAACAGCATGGACAGCGTCTTTCATACTCATATTGTTTTTTAAGCATTTCTGAAGTAATTTTAGATTTTCAATATCTTTTTCTAGGAACGCTCGACGTCCGTTAGCATCTTTAATAAACTGATAACTTTCTTTTTCCAATGCATTTGTCCAATTGCGCAATGTAGAGGGGTTTGTTTTAAGGCGCTCCGCAACCTCTGCAGCCCAATAGGCCTTTTCTTGTGCAGTATTCTCCGTATTCATAGTATCGTCCATGGACACGTCCACCTCCTATTCTGTTATTATTCTACATCAAAAACGTCATGCCTTTGAACCTTATTTTAATTACCTCTTATTGAATAATAAAAAATAGCTATTAATACAGGAAAATCAAGTAAGATGGATACCTCAACGCATACACAACACTAAAAAGCACTGCGATTTTATCGCAATGCTTCCTTAAATCGACTATCAATCTAATAAAATTACAATCTTTTCACGAAACCGGTTATGCAACACTTGTCACTATACATAGTTTTATCAACAAGTGTTGCAATGTATATGTATGCTATATTCCAAGAAATATTTACAGTTTTTTTGCTGTCTATGAATTTACTTTATTATATGTTCGCCCTGACGAACATATGATATATATTTTTCAAATTGGCAAGTATAAAAAATATAGCTTTGTCCATCCTAGTGATAGTTACATATAAAAAGAGGTGAAAAATATATGTCCAGACAAAAAAAGCGTACAAAATTTGGACAATGGTTAGATAATAAGAAAATCGAACAAAAAGAATTCCAAAAAATAGCTAAAATTGGACGTACTACATGTCATCATCTTTGCAATGATGAAAAACACATCCCATCTGTGCCAATCCTTCGTGCTGTGATAAAAGCTATTAAGAAAATTGATCCTCAGGCTAAGTACAATGATTTTTTTGATATTTAGTATTTTGAGAGAATATAAAAAGCACAAGAACTAGTTCTTGTGCTTTACTAATCTTGTATAGCTTCCATACTATACAAACTGCCTACAAAAATATCATCCATATTGCTTTTGTAAATCTGTCCAGGATCGACCATACATACGTGAATGCCTTTTGGTAAGAAAACTATTATTATATTGTTGTTTTACTGGTGGTGCCATTTTACAAATAAAAGCTGGTTGCATTTCTCCTCCAGCTCTCACACTAATAATTGCATGATGTGCAGGTATTTTATACGCTTGCTCTAATGAAATTGTTTCTTCAAACCGATGTTTAGACAATTCAAACGTTCTTGTATGATCATTCATAAAAAGAAATTGCTGCACTCCACCACCTTGTAAATTCTCCTGTAAGGATGGCTGTAATTTGTTCCAGTGATGGAATGCATATATACTCCCTAAGCGCTCCTTACGTCCTTCTGTACCAATACGCCCCATTAATTTTGTTAAACCTTCACTTTCATATTGTTCAGGTTCATTAAATACAATGAATGCACCATTTTTCTGTTCTTTTTGGCTCATTAGAAGCCTTGTCATGAACGTTTTAAGTGTGATCCAATGAACTAACGTTTTAACTGCATGTTCCCCCAATCCCCTGGCATTTGGAACACGTAAGATAATCACTTTTCCCTCTTGCATCCATTTGGCGAAATCCAGGTCTTTTAGTGGATCTTGTGCAAAGATGTCATATAGTCTTTCGTTTCCAAAAAAACGGTTTAGCCTAGTTATAATTGGATCACATTTACTTCCTAATTGCTCGTTATCACCCCATTGTATTAACTCATTCGCAAGGCGCAGATTCCCTGCGTTCACTAACTCTTGAATACGGTTAACCCGAAAATCCTCATCTTCTATAATACGTTTGATATTAAATAGGCTTCCTTTGCTCGCCTTTGCCGCATCTGTTAAATATTTTTCACTTCTGCTTAATCCCTCAATTTGTAGAAAATCAATCATTTCATCAGCAAACCTAGAAGATCCATTACGCCCTAATTTTGTAATAACTTCTGTTAAGTCTAAAGGTGGTATATAATCATCATCATTTAGATCCAGATCAATGATTCGTTCTGACGGCAATGCATCACGTATTCCATCGGCCATGCCGCGTTCTCCTTCTTCTAGAATGGCATCTGGTATAACAAAACTGATTCCATGTTTTAAATTGCTCTCAACAACGAAATTTTTTATGGCGCTATCTTTTCCAGCACCTTGCCCGCCAATAAAGACGTATCCCCTGTAAAAGTTATCAGGATTGCTAACAGGCATATAGATTGGTATTCTTTCATCCTTCAACTCTGCATGACCTAGAAAAATGCCAGTTTCATCACGCATAATAGCCGGTATTTCAATTTCGACTTTCTTTTTCACACTCAATGCATCAGCATATTTTCTTTGCAGCTCCTTCACTGGCATTTGCAAAGCCAATTTGCTCATTTCATCAGTACTAATTAAATTTACATTTGGATCAAACCTGGTCTTTTTCGATAACGCTAGTGTGTTTAATTCATTTAATATCTCTGTCCGACGATGTCCGATTTTGATTTTTATACCATGCAATTCATTTGTTTCTGCCAAATCTGCCATAGAAAGCGCCAATGTTTCGCTCATCGTTTCCCTGGTTAATCGATCATTAGAATGAGCAGCTACACGTATGCGACTTTTAAAAACAGGCTGATTTCCTTTTTCATGGTTCACACGGTTTGTTCCCACTTCATCAACAGTAGTATGGACTTTTTTTATTACTCCTTCTTTACTGAATTTCTTATCAGATTTGAAAAAGGCATTCGAAAATGCCTGAAATGTATCCGTCAGTAAATCATTAATTTCGTTCACAATTCCAGCAATGCCAATTTTAGCACCTGTTATCAGCCGTCTGCCGCTCATATTGGCTCGTTGAGGTGGCTTTCCTTTCTTTATCTTTTCAAAGGCCCAGGATGCGTTTTTAATCCACTTTTGACGGTTCTCAGCTTCATTACATACACTTAATCGGCACATATCGCCGTCATTATTCAATTCATCAATCACACTCATAATATTAGCAATCGGTGTTTTGGTATCATTGCTATTCGTGTTTAGGGAAAAGATATCGTGTTTCAAGTATCGCATTTCCTGCACAATGGTATTTTCATGTGGTATCTGTATATCATCTATTGACGCCTCTTTAATTGTGACACTCATCTTATTTCCAAGTTTACGCTTTAATTTTTGTGCTTGGTACTCGCTAGTTCCTACGTAAAACTCTATTTTCTTTTTGCCTTTGATCTGTTTGAAAACAACATCAAACCAAAAATAATCTTTCTCCCGATAGTGGAATTTCAGGCCGTCGCGCTCCAATCTGCTACCGCTACTCTCATACATTTCATACATTTTATAAATCGCTCGCCATAAACGTTTTGTATTGTTCGATACGTCCGAATGAGGAATAATGCGATACACAATCATTTCATTGTGTTCAACAGTTAAAAACTCTTTTAAACTGTACGTTTGTTTACGTTTGAACCAGTTTTTTTTCACTTTCTTTGGTTTTTCATATGGAACCGGCAAATAAATAGCCTCTCGTATAACAGGTAAATTCGTGCTTTCCATATCAAGAATTACAAAATTATCACCCTGGATCATGTTATACACCTCCCAAGATGCAAACTGCTATAATGAGTGCACCAGCAAAATATGCAAGTGGTTTCATCATGCCACCTTTTCGAATCATTGCACCAATTATGATACAAGCCGCCGTGAGTAGTGCACCGTAACCCATAATGTCCGGCAAATTCATTACGAACCAATCCCAAATTAACAAACCGCTTTCTTTGAAAAAATGGCCAATCGGTTTCAGAATGAACTCAATTTCTGTTTCTACGATACTATCGCTAAAATCGTTTATAATATCCATGAAAGAACCTTCTTTTGCTTTTTCGCCAATATAACCCGAATTTGCCGCAACCATTTTTCCGCCTTCAAATACAAATTTCATTAAAACCATCCTCCTATTGGTCCATACATTGGCACATAAAATCCAATTAATTTAACCAAAACAATCCCAGCAACTATTTTTAAAGAAGTTATGGCCATTTGTTCTAACATGTTCAATCACCTCTCTATATTGTTTTTAAGAAATCTCTTATATCAACACTGTGTCTGGCAAGTATATATCCACACGATGCACCTATTAATATCTCTATCGCTTTTGTCCGATGTCCTAATCCCCAGGATGCGCCTGCGAATACGATAACGAGTACCACGCCCGCATCAAATCCCCTCATAACTGCCTCATGAATATTTCCGAACGATCCATTCAGTCCTGCAGCCAAAATACTCTTTGGTAAGATGAGAATTAATGCCGGTGCAATTGCGCTAATTACTTTTCCGATAACCTCAACATCAGATTTTTTCTTTTTATTTTTATACGATCCATCCATAAAATCTCGAAAAGGAATTGTTTGTGTTTTCGTCATGCTGTAACACCTCTCGTATATTTTTTTATGAACTACACATACTACAAATAAATACTTAAAGTAGGAGGTCTAACAATATGCATGTTGCTATTGCTGCAGTTGTAGGCGCGATCATTGGATCACTTGTTAATATTTTTGTTGGGTAAATAAACAGGCAGTGGGCTTTGTGAAAGCTGCTGCTTTTTTGTTTGTTGTTTTATTTGTTCAATTCGTTCTGCAGCACTTAATTTCTTTTCTTTTTTTATTGACTGTTTTTCTTGTTTTGTTGGTGAATCTACTTGCTTACTGACGTCTTCATGCACCATTTTTTTGTTTTTCTCCGGTATGTCTTCCCAAATTAATCTTTTTACATAACCACTAAAATTCCGTCGCTTTACATGCTGTAACATAATACGATCTTTCAAATTCTTTTTATTAAATGCAACAGGCTTGCTAAACTTTGATTTTTCCAATCCTTTCACCCTCTCTGCTTTAATCGATAATAGCGGTATTACTAAAACGTATTCCTTGCTGTTTGTACGTTATTCACCTTTTTATGCGAAAAAATTTCCTTTTCTTACTCCTAATCGATATAAGCGGTAATATCACTTTGCCCATAAAAAAAAGCCCTTGTGGACCGTATTTTCAATCATTAGCTATCAGCGCGCTTTACGCTATTAGCTATATGCAATGGATATTACACTTGTGCAAGTACAATAGAAAAAAAGAATGCATTTAATAAATCCAGAAATATAAGAATCTTAAATTTTTATCACTACACAAAATGGTATAATCATACTGTTCATTATAAAGCAATAGGGTACATTGCTAAGGTTCTTAAACAAGTTAGAGAGGGGAAAACAGCTATGTCACTTTTACAGAAACATTTTGAAGAAAGACGTGAATTTATTTTTAACCGTTTAAAACAACCACAATATGTGGACCAGAGCATTGAAAAAATTCGACAGGCTCAAAAAGAAATCAAACAAACAATCCGCGCAATTAAGGATATGTTTCTTCTGGATAGAACAACAGATCCTTGTTTACCGGATATCGCTCAAGTTTCTCTTCTACACATTATCAATTCGGATTCATTTGAGAACGTAAAGAATCTCGTTCCTTCCTCTGTTAGAAAATTGGATGATGAAGAACGAGCAAATATATTAGATGAGACACTCAGTATTGTAAATAAAGTCACGAATTTAGAGCGCACAGTCTTTGTTATGATGTTTAATTCAAAAGAACAACTCCTTATGGATTTTTATAAAAAGAAGCGTAGATCACAGACCGAGCTTCATTTTGATGTTGCGGATAAAGAAGGATTTGACCAGGCGTTTTATGAAACACGTATTGAGGAATTGCGGAATGATATTCGTGTGGTAGCATTTAAAAAATTCTGCTCTAATGAACCAACGCCAGACGATTTAGAATCCTTTAAAGAACGTTATGAAACGGCCATATTGCCAAAAGTACAAGAGATTGTTTCTCTCATTGAACCAAGTCTCATAGGGTTAGATGTATTTTTGAACCCAGTGATTGGATATGGTACGAATCAAATTACATTAGATGAAATGGTAAAACAATTAAGTAAAAACCTTGCGTTACTTCATAAATTATCAAAAACCGAATATTGTCCAACCGTTGAAATGACGGTAAAAGAATATGCTTTTTTAGAAGCCATGAACGATTCTAAAAAAATAAAGGAGTTGCAACCATCTAAATGATGTATACACAAGAAAAGTTTTATGAAAAGCTAATAGAAGAAAAGAAAGAAGTGACGATTTTTTTAATAAACGGTGTTAGAATACCTGGCAAAATTATCGCTGTTGATAAATTTTCCATATTAATTATGAATAAAGATCAACAGCAATTGATATATAAGCAAGCTCTCTCAACCATTGTTATGTAGAAAATACATATTGATTATAGATATTAGATTCACTGTTACAACAAAAAAAGAACCCTTCATAAGGATTCTCAACAGGAAAGAACAAATATATAAAAATAAAAAGAATTAAACATATTATAATTTAAAAATACATTAAAGTATATTGAGAAAAATAACCATCAGATTGAATTTTCTGTTTTAGCGATTTAAAATAAGTTATGAGCTGAGTGAGTTTTCTGTCATCGAAACCCTTGTGTCAAAAAGATAGGATTATTCCTATCTTTTTTGTTACTCTTGAAATTTCATTCTATCTTGGTGTACCATTAAAAAAGGAATTGAGTGGACTAGACTCAATTCCTAAGTACTGTTCATTACTGACAGAATACCTGGTAGAAGGATCCTGCGTTTATTGTAGGATTCTTTTACTTTGTTTTCAACATAAAATGTAACACTGTATATGCCATTTTTCTTGCTGAACATCCTCTTTTGAGTGCTAATTGTTGCAGTAACTTTTGTTGAAAGGGTGATAATTCAATTTCTATAAAATGTTGAAATGCATGATATTGGTGAACCGGAATATCCTCCATATAAATGTAATCTAATCCTTCTATAACAAGCTCTGAAGCAATCTCGTTTAATTCTTCATTGTAAAGCGCTAATCCCTCTAATTTTTCATATAAATACGGTTCTAATGAGATGAGTAGTTTTTTGTTATTTTTCCGAAGAATTGTTCTTTGTTTTTTCCAATACGTTTGTTCTTGTAATGCTACAGATAACATTTTAAATTTCCCCTTTACAAATAGATTTAATATTCAGTCTTTCGATTGTTTATCTTCCCTAAAGCAGCTTGAAGTTTCTAGCTATGCTTTTCTTACATTATTGATTGCCGCTAAACATGCAGCTATTCCAAGGCGTTCTTCACTATATATTTTTTTATTTACAGTTAAGTACCAGCAACCATTTTCTATTACTGTAAAAAGGTCTTTGTAGCGTCTACCTAACATTTCTAAAATCAATGTAGATTCTTCAACAGCATTAAAGTATTCAATTGGCATACGGATAAATGGTGTATTTCCTTTTCCCCAATATGATCCACACTTCTCTAATCCTAGAAATTCCTTTGCAATCACATGATCTAGCTTTTCAGTTGCAATCGATAAATCGTGATATGGGACCCACCAACCAGAAGAGCTCATGGCAACAAATTCTTTTGTAATTCCGTTATAAAGAATTTGGCAAATACTGATTCCTTCAAAATCATCTTGCGCTACAACGAAATCAGATTGTTTCAATTGATTTCCATGTTTATCAGTCGTTCCAATTTCAAGCTCTTCGCCTTTTAACAGTTTTACAGACTTTATCATCATACAGCCCTCCTATTTTTACTTTCTAACACCGCATATCGAAGTAATTTCAACTTTGTTTCTTTGCGAAGCGCTTTCCATTCAGATACACTAATTTTCATCTCTCATTCTCCTTTCGATTCAAATAGTGATTTTATTTTGTTTTTATGTGCCCAAGAATTACTTTGACATGCTGCACTAACTGCTCACGATCCATCTTTGTATAGCCCTTTATTTTGTTGTGCTGACAAACGGATTTGAGTTGTTTCATTGGCCACTCTTCTACTGGTGGGATATTAATAACAATGGTTTCTTCGCTCATCCTGGTTCCCTCCAAAATAAAGATTTTGTTTAATTTACAGAATGTACTTCTGCACAATATACTGTAATCTCTTCCCCTTCGAAATCAGGATCATCAGCAGGTTTCCATTCTTCTTCTCCGACAAGTATTTCTGTTACATGCGCTTTAACAACAATTTTTTCGCCCCATTGATTTTCCAAGAGATACTTTTCAGCCTGTTCAACAAATTCTTTTTTACTTTTAAAATTTCTAACATCACTCAAAATGATTTGTCCGTCATAATCCTCGAAAAAACCTTTGACTGGATTTCTTTTAGCTATTAAGTTCTTTTGTACTTCAATGACTTTATCTCTTAAATGTTCTGGAATGTCTTCAACTAAAATATTCACATAGCATCGTTCTTGATGTTTCTTCAAGAACCTATAAGCTTTTTCTTTATTCTTCTTCAATAAATATTTTGTTTTAAGTAGCGCACCATATGCACTTAATGGAGAATGAGCTATAATTCCACCTGTAGTCATTTCACTTGCTATAAACATTCTTCTCTTATCGCAATACCTAGAAAAAATATGGAGTCCTTCAATCTCACCGCAATACTCATGTTCCGTTACGAATACACCATCCAATATTCCGAACACAGAGTATTTCACAAGGATTCCTAAGTCATATTTCTCTCCTACAATTAATGGTCCATTGACTACATTAAAGTAACGATCTTCTTCATTAAACATATTTGCTACCATTCCTGCGAATCTCATTCTCTCCATCTCCCTTTCTATTCAAATATTTTATGAAGCTTTTAAGTATCCGATTTCGCTTGCATAATCACGTATCTTTTTCATTTCTTCCTCTGACCAACCCCAATGAGTACAGTACAATCCACCATAACCATTTCTACCGTTCGAATTGTCATTTCCATAAATGAAGTCTGTAAAATCTCTAATTAGTGCCCACATTGTTCCACCGCTTGAAAAGTACCTTTCTTGCTTTTTGTTTTTATATGAGCTTCTTGTCATACGCATAGGAACATTTGAATAGTGATCTACAAACCAAAGGTTTCTACCATCATGTTTAAAATGAGCTGTTCTATTTTCATCTTCATAACGGAAGAAATTCTTTTCGTGATCTGCTAAATAATTAAGAAGTGAATTCACAATTTCGATACGTTTTTGCTTGTTCATTTCAATTCTCCTTTTCAATAAAATTCAAATTGTATGAAACTCTTTCAAATAAGGCTTTTGTTTAAATTTCACATCCGCAATCATGACAAATTACAATGGTTTCATCTGTCCCTTTTATCTCAATAGTTTCATTGTTTTCATGTGTGCATTGTTTCATTTCCCATCCCTCTTTCTCATAAAATTCAAATTGTATTAAAATAAACTAATTTACTAAACTAATTGCAATCAACGCACCCACTAATACCAAAGCAATAAATTGCATAGTGTTCTTGATTGTTTGAATCAATGTTTTACCTCCTTTCTAAATGGAAACGCGCCTCCCTATGTTCATTCCTAAATTTTGTATAGAATACCAGCGTATTTTTCTGTGAAAATTGTGCCTTATTGATTTTCCCCTTTACTATCAACCTCATCACTTAACTTTACAGAAATCACTAACTCCATTTTTTTATCAAGGTCTGCATCAATACTTTCTTCATCTTGTTCGTGCAAAAATTGAATCCATTGTTTTCTTAACTCTGCATTCTTATTTATCAAGGTTTGAGGTAATGTATAATAAGAAAATGTTTCCCCTTGTATATGCAGCCATCCAGTAGAATCAGATACTTGCGCATTATTTTCTAAAACTTGCTGTAACTCACCATCGTATATAAATTTCTTACCCTTGTTAAAAAATAACCGAACCATATAATCGTTCTTTAATTTTTTATAAAATTCTTTTCGATTCATATACACTGCACCGTCATAATGATATTGAATATCCATTGTAAAACCTCCCAATTTTATAAGAAATATTTTCTCTAATAAGATTTTTAATATTCCAAAAATGAACACGTATTAAAATCCGTATAGGCTACCAACAATCATGAGTGTGAGAACGATCATAGAAACACATGTAGCATAAAATCCATAAAACCAAACTTTGTCGGAAGTACTTTCATCAACTCCGAAATATTTATTTGTCTTTTTGAAAAATTCTGAAATGAAATTATAAATTTTTTTGAGAGGTTTTTGTTTACGACGAGGGTATGTTAAAATAAACTCATCGCTTTTGATTTTGAATAGATTATTTGTCACAACAAATCATCCTTTCTTTCAAAAGTTGTTGGATAGAAAAAGTCCTGTCGAAGTTTCCTAGGCCTAGTCAGGTCTTTTTCTTATGCAATTTTATTCTTTAAATTCTTTTAGAGCTAGCTCTCTAAAAAATTGTGAAAAAGGCTTCTTACTATCTTCAATTCGTTTCCAATCTTCTTCTGGTAATGTAATGGAAACCTTTTTTGTAATTCCAAGAGATGGGCGACCCGCACCTTCCCTTTTTCCTCCATGTTTCTGCATTGTGTCCCCTTTCTGTTATTTGATTTAAGTTACTTTTATTATAATGAATTAAGTTACTTAAATCAAGAGAGATTATTAAATTTTTTGAATTTTTTATTTCACAACAATTTTAACTCTGGTTCCATCTTTGAATTTCTCTAACTTATTTCCAACAAATGATCCGGCACCGCGATTATCTGAAGGATCAATGTGCTTGATGTGTGCGCCTTTACCACCTTCCAAACAAACCGCCATCGGAAATTCATCTCGGTCAAAGCCTTTCTTTGTTGGTACATTTGCCAGAGACTGTTTTCTTCTATCTGCTGCACCTTTCCGATCTATTGTGCAAATATCTGTTTTCCCTTTTTCAATGGCCTCTTTAATATGAGCGCCAGTTTCGGGATATTTAGAAGAAGGAAATTCTAAGACTTGCTCTACTTGTTCAGAACCGCCAGCCGGCTTCGCACTTGTTGTACTTTTTGTACTATGATTTGCTGAACACCCTGTAAATAAAATACTAGCAATCGCAAAATTGCCTATAATAGCTCTAGCGTTCATTTTCTTCCCCCTTATTAATTCTTATAGCGTGAAATCCTCCATCGACGCTCGAATTTCATCCGCTTCAACACCAATGTACTGTAACGTTTGCCTTTGTGTTGCATGACCAAATAACTTCATCAAATAGTACACATCTTTTTTTCTTTGATAATAATGGTATCCAAATGTTTTTCTCATTGAATGGGTTCCCCAATGCTCCGAATCAATCCCACAAGCCTGTGCCGCTTTATGCAAAAACGTATGAGCCATTTGTCTTGTGATTGGCTTATCTCCTTGCCGACTTGGGAATAACCAATCGGAATCTGCCATGTTACTTGTATATTTCGCAATCTCTTGTTGTAAAACCGTATTGAAATATACTTCTACGGTTGTATCTGTTTTTTCCATTTTAATTTTTATAACATGTTTCCCTCGAACATCTTTTACACGCAACCGTAAAATGTCACTAATGCGTAAACCTGTGTTAATTCCAAAATAAAATAAAAAGTAATTTCGATATGAGGAATTTTGCAACAGCCAATCTTTCATTTCTTCAATTTTTTCTATTGAACGAATTGGCTCTTTTGCCCCAGGTTTTCGTCCCCCTTTCGCCATAAAAAATGACCTCCTAACTCTCTGTTGTAAGCTATAATATGTAAAACTTAGTTTAACTATAACTATAATTTGTAAAACTATCAATACTTTTCTTTTCATTTTATAGCAAAAAAAACCAGTAATACCATAGAAAAACGCATGATATCACTGGTTTTTATGAGTTTAACATTTTGTATGTTTTGTAAAACTCATTTTTCTTTGTAATCTTTAAGTGTGTTCCAAAAGGTATACCTTTTCCAACGCACGATCCCTATCTATGAAACGTTGAAACATCAGGTTTACAAAGGTGATTCAAATCATTTTATAAACGTTTATTTTCAATGAATACCTTTATAAACAAAATGGTATAATTGTGGTAACAAATGTAAGAACCTGTTTAGAATCTATGGTATAATCTGTACAAAAAAGGATATTTTCTATGATACATAATTATACAAGTAATGTTTCACGTGAACAGTTTGAACTCATTCGAGAAGATTTAGAAAACGCGCGAAAAAGGACCCGTCCACGCACAGTTGATTTGTACGAAGTATTCTGCGGTGTGCTATACGTGCTTACTACAGGATGTCAATGGCGTAATCTACCAAGTGACTTTCCAAACTGGCAAACGGTGTATTTCTACTATCAGGTTTGGCGGAAAGTAGACGAGAATGGCATAAGTCTTCTCGAAAAAGTGCATAAAAAAATTGGTTGAAACTTATCGTGAGCAAGATGGACGTAAGAATCAGACAAGTTTCTGCATCGTAGATGCACAAAGCGTAAAAAACACATGGATAGCTGGAGAAAAAGGTTATGATGCTGGAAAGAAAGTGTCAGGAATCAAAAGACATATCGCTGTAGATACGAACGGTCCCATTCATGCTATCGAGATAACAACTGCAAATATAACAGACCGAGCGGGCGCCACCAAAATGTGTGAAAGGCACAAGAAAACACTGGAAAAAGTGACAAATATACTTTGTGATGGCGGATATACGGGGCCATCCTTTGCACAATCAATAAAAAAACGATTGGTTGTTCTGTTGAAATCATCAAACAATCTGAACTTCACAAGTTTGTCGTGTTACCGAAACGCTGGATTGTGGAACGAACTTTTGCTTGGTTGGAAAATTACCGCAGACTGTGGAAGAATTGTGAACGAACACTTGAAAATAGCAGACAAAGTTGCATATTAGCAGGTGTGGCAATTTTATTAAAAAGATTTTAAACAGGTTCTAAAAACCTAAAAAAGGAGCATACCATGTGTATGCTCCTTCGTGCAAAACAATAATTCTTTTTGCTTTCTTAAGGAATATGATTAGAAGATAAAATAAGAAACAAAGGCAATAAACATTAATCCTGTAAGAATTACACGCATCCAATTTATTAAGATTGATTCTGTATCCTTTAATAATTTACTTTGTACCCAAAAACAAACAAAAAAGATAATGATAATAACAACTCTATTGTGTTGTATACTAATTTTATTTAGCAAATAGTCGCCTAGATAAGAGCTATCATTAATTTTAACACTCATTAATATACATAAATACATAATTAATCCTGAAAATACAGCTAAAGTTAGCTTTAATTTATTCATTTTTCGACCACCCTTTATGACAACTATTTTATAATTTTTCCTCTCTAAGATTTCCCTCATGTAAAACTAGAATTCTAGTAGCTAATTTAGCGCTTATTTCAGAAAGGTGTGAGGTGAACAGAATAATAGAACCTTCACTTGCTTTTTGTTTAAGAATATTAATAGCTAATTTTTGAGCATCGCTATCAAATGTTGAAAGTGGTTCATCAAGTAGAACAATTGATGATTTACGTGCTAATACAGCAGACCAATACAATTTATGTTTCATTCCTAGTGAATACTCCTGTACAAATTGATCTAGAGCATGATCCATTTGAAATTCATTTATCATCTTAAGGAAGGAGCTTGAAAATTGCTTTTGATCTACATTAAATAGTTGTTGTAAAAAATCTGCATTTTCTGTTCCTGTTAAATAATTAAATAAATAAGGTTCTGCAGGTATATATGTTAAATTTGCTAATATTTCTTTTCTATTTTCAATCAATTTCCCTTTGAAAGAAATTGTACTTTCAGCATTAATTAGTTGTGCAATTATACGTAATAATGTAGTTTTTCCGCATCCATTGTCTCCTTTTAGCCAAATAATATCACCAGGGTTGGCTGAAAATGAAATGTTTTCTAGTAATTTAAGATTTTTATCATATCTAAAATTTAAATTTTGTATATGAAACATTTTTACTCTCCTTTAAATAGAATCTCATGAATACTGTAAGATAAAGCTTATAATGCGAACATAGTTTCCATGCATCCTGCAATTATTAATAAAAGTGTAATTATTATTGGGACAGGTATTATTTCTCTTTTTAATAAATTGAAATCAATCCCTCTCTTTTTGATACTTTGAAATATGAATCCCCAAATCATATATGGGTATAAACATGATAATAAAATGGCAGGTATCTCAAAAACCCCATGAGGGAGAAAAGCTGTAAAAATTTCTAAAGTCATATCATTTTGAACCATTACAGCAAGCACAATACCTATTAATGAGCCATTCAGAACTAGCAAAATTAAACTACCGATTCCATAAGTGATTATCCCTAATCCAATAGAAATCATTGATTGATTAATATTATGAGAAAAATAATGAAACCATGAATAGCTAGGTGGATCCGGTGGAAAAGGATTATGATGCCGTTGAAAAATACCTCCCCAAAAACAAGCAGCTAAAAAAATCAATGTAATAAATGCAAGCTTTCTAGAATATTTAGACCAAATACTTTGAAATAATTTATTTTGTTCACTCCTCATTTCATTACACACCTATCTTCTTCTTTTTCTTTTTAGAGAAAAATAAACTAAATCCCCATACAATGATTAGCATCATAAAAATATCATAGAAGAATGTTCTTCCTAATGAATGATCAAGAAATACCCCTATAAAGAAAACAATGAATAACAGACCATTTATTATTCGTTTTGGGATAGTAAAGAAATATTGAAGAACTTTCGTTTCATAAGTATCTAAACGAATCATAAATATATTTTCATAATCAAACCGACTACATAATTGTAGCCAATAAGTTGATAAAACACAGCTCACGAAAGAAAGCAACCAACTACCAATAATCCCTATACATAATTCGAGAATTGAACCGTCCATAATTATAAAGCCAATCATAAATATAACACTAATTATTAATTGTAGTGGGCACAATAATAGCGTTAATAATTTTCGTTTACTTTCCATATATTGTTTATCTGAAAAGGATGGAGTTAATTTCACTAAATCTATTTGTCTCAATTCACTTGATGGATGAAGGATAGGATAATTCCATAACCATAACCAAATAGTCTGTGAAATTGCAATCCAACATATAAACCAAAATCCTAATATGAAATTTGTGAAGTTATCTAGATTTCCGATGAAAAATATTGAAAATCCCACAATTGAACAAAAAGCGGGTGGGATAAGCAAGAATGTTTTCTGGGAAATCTTTGTATGTATGATTAATCTTTCAAGAATTATTAAATCTCTACGTATCCATGGATCCTTAGGATAAACTATTTTACCTAGCCATTGATAAAACTTAAAAATATCACTTTTAGATTTTTTTAAGGCAAGTGTATTACGTTTTTCTGTAAAATTCTTCTCGTTAGAATAATAAACAAAATAAAAGACCGTCATAACCAAATAACCAATGATACCCATACCTAAGATGTAATAAATCCAATCATGGTGAACCGCCTTTAATAATGCTTGAAAATGATTAATAAACACTAATTCAATATGTTTTGAAAAGGTAGAAAATGTTTTAAATATTCCTTGACTATAGATATTACTTGGAATGGGTTCTTTGATTAAAGGAAGAAATAGTGTTTTAATGAGTAACCAAATTCCTGCTGATATTAAAATTACCCTTAATAAATAAAAACGTTCATTATATTTTGTATTACGAACCTCAGTATCCCAAGACTGTAATATTGCTTTCTTCAATCTTGAAAAGTAAATTGATGAAATTAACATGATCCAACACATAATAAAAAAAACACCAATGATAAAATTAGGAGAAACTTTTATTATGATATATACTCCCATAGCTTGTAACATAAATTCATGAACCCAGAACATAATTACTTCAGCTAATAATGTTACATTTAGAAGTTGATTTTGATTATATTGAGACTGCCACAGTGTATCGATTAATGGATTATTACTAATACGATTTGAATTTTGTCTAGCCATTGAACTAGGGAGAATGAAATTAAACAAGAGCACAGCAAATATAATCCAAGTTCTAACTGTATCATTGGTAATACCTTCAAAGAAAAAGACAAAAAATAAAAAGAAAATATTTTGCGATAAAAGTATTATAATCCAATTTAATATTGTAGGTAATTTTAATCCTAGCTTTGTCCTTAACTTCTCATTCATACCTGAAAAATCTTGCCTAAGTTGTTCCAAGATAATATTTTTCAAAATAATTTTGTAGAAAATTAAAAAAACCACCTTTCTTTATATAAAAATACATTGAAATAAGGGAGAGATATAATTATCTCCCCCTAAGTAATAAAAGTATGATTGCGATAACAAGAGCTTACCAAACAACTGCAGCAGCTTTCATATCTTTTTTGATGTATTCCTTAATAGTAAAGATCGCAACGTCAACTGTAGCAGCTGCAACAGATAAACCACCTGCTGAAATAATTGCAGCAATTGTTGATGCTGCGATGATGCCATAACCTACTGAATCAACTGCATTAACGATTGCCTGTCCCATTGGTTTACCTACACCAAAGAATCCCATAGCTTCAAACATTCTAAGCACCTCCTTTAAAAAAATTATAATGTATGTAAGTCGCGACCTCAAAAACTATATCATATAAATCTTTAATCAAAAACATTTAAAAAGTATATTGGCAAAGGTAAAAAAATATGAACATTTTTAAAAAAATTAGGATAAAATTAAGAATTGGTCTTGTTTTAACATGCATGATTTTAAAGAAACTTATCAATTAAAGGAGGCATATTATGCAATCAACTATCATTCCCCATCCAAAACGGAAGAAAAAATGGATTATTATCGGGGTTATTGCACTAATTGTTATTGTGGCAGCAGTTAATATTTTTATTATGCAAGATAAGAAGAAGGGCGCATCAACAACAGCTGATGCTGTAAGTTTCGAGAAGGTAACAGAGCGAAAGCTGAATAATACGAAGTTAATTTCTGGTCAGGTGAAGCCTGGAAATATTGAAAGTTTTTATGCGGATCCGACTAAAGGAAAAGTGAAAGATATTGAGGTAAAAGAAGGACAAGAGGTAGAGAAAGGTATGAAGTTATTCTCTTATGACAATGAAGAGATTAATCTTCAAATGAAGCAAGCTGACCTTGATCAGAAAATGGCGGATATGCGTTATGATCAAGGGAAAAAGAAGATTGATTCGTTGAAGAAAGAAATTAAAAAGGCGAAAGATAGCGGAGCTGGGAAAGAAGTAACAGATCCGATGGACGAGCAAGTAAACGAATTAGAGATAGCTCAAAAGACAACTGACCTTGAGAAAGAAAAAGGAAAGTTGCAGAAAGAAGAGTTAAGTAAGAAGCAGAAAGAGCTTACGATCTATAGTAATTTTGCTGGTGTTGTTCAAAAGTTAGATAAAGATGCAGCACAAAGTTCATCTCAAGCGTTAGGTGGTCAAGGAAAAGCGTTTTTACAAGTAGCTTCTAAAGATCCATTCCAAGTTCAAGGTACGTTAACTGAGCTTCAAAAGTCACAAATTCAAAAAGATCAAACATTCACTGTAACGGCAAAAGCGAATAATAAGAAGAAGTGGACAGGTAAGATTACAGAGGTAAGTGAGTTCCCAACAAGTGCAGAGATGGCGCAAGCTGGCGGCATGGGTGAAGCAACTCAAAATATGTCCCAATATACATATAAAGCTAGCCTTGATAGTCAAGATGGTTTATCTCCAGGTTATCACGTTTCTCTGCAAGTAAACTTAGAGAATAAGACGATGATTGCTGTTCCAAGTAAGAGCATTGTAGAAAAAGGCGATGATGCATTTGTTTATGTTGAGGATAAAGGGAAGATTCGTAAACAAAATGTGAAAAAAGGTTCTACTGATGGAGATTGGACAGAGATTACTGAAGGCGTAATAGTGGGGCAAAAGGTGGTTAAAAATCCTTCCGACGATGTGTATGACGGAATGGAAGTGAAAGAGAAATGATTACGTTAAATAATATTTCTAAAACGTATTATCAAGGTAAATTGGCAGTGCCAATTTTACATGGTATTAGTTTAACAATTCAGAGTGGTGAGTTCGTTTCTATTATGGGACCGTCTGGTTCCGGTAAGTCAACGCTTATGAACATTATTGGTTGTTTAGATCGTCCAACAGAAGGCGAATATATGCTGAATGATGTGAATATCTTAACAGCAGACGAGTCAAAGCTTGCTTTAATTCGTAATGAATATATCGGCTTTGTATTCCAGCATTTTAATTTACTGCCACGTCTTTCTGCGGTGGAAAATGTTGAACTTCCGCTCGTATATGGTGGCGTGAAGAAAGCTGAGCGTCATAAGCGTGCTTTAGAGGCGTTAGGTAAAGTTGGATTAGCAGACCGCGTACATCATTTACCGAATGAATTATCAGGTGGACAGAAGCAACGTGTAGCGATTGCAAGAGCGATTGCGAATAATCCAAGGTTCATTATGGCCGATGAGCCGACTGGTGCGCTAGATACGAAGTCTGGTGAGCAAGTTATGGATATTTTTACGAAGCTTAATGCAGAAGGTACGACAATTGTTATGGTTACGCATGAAGAGGAAGTTGCAGCGTATTCTTCCCGCCGGATTGTTTTGAGAGATGGGGAAATTACAGAAGATAGAAGGTGTGCAGTATGAGTTTACTAGATAGTATGAAGATTGCCCTATCTTCTATATTAGCTCATAAATTGCGCTCAGCATTAACGATGCTTGGGATCATCATTGGTGTTGGTTCCATTATTACTGTTGTAGCAATTGGCCAAGGCGGTGAGGCTGCCTTAAAATCACAATTTGTTGGATCAGGAAATCAAACCGTTCCTATTCATTATAGTCCTGATATAAATGACCCTTTTAGTATGGATATGCCTAACATGCCAAAAATAACAGAAGAAGATATTTTTGAAATCAAGAAGATCCCAGAGATTGCACACATCGTAACAACGAATTCCGGTATGGAATCTCTTGATATTGAAGATAAAAAAGACATGGTGAATATTACAGGTTTAGACAATGAGTACTTCAAGGTGAATAAAGTGAAAGTACTCAAAGGACGTTCGCTGCAAGAATTAGATGTGGATCAAGGGAATAATGTTGTCATGATTAATAAACAAATGGAAGATAAAGTGTTTAAGGATGCCAATCCAGTCGGTAAAATCATTGAAATAAAAGGTCAACCAATGCAAATTATTGGTGTCTATAAATCAGATAATGAATTCATGGGAATGGGACCATCAGAAGCACTCGTTCCAATTTCATTATGGCCGACACTATATGGAAAAGATGAAATTCAAAATATTTCTGTTCAAGCAAAAACTGTAGATGATTTAGAGCAAGCAGGTAAAAAAGCTGCGGATGTCTTAAACAGTCGCAAACCAAGCGATGCAACTGGTAAATATGAAGTTATGAATTTAAAAGAGATTCAAGAAGGTATTTCAAAAATGACGGGTATTATGACAATGATCATTGGTGGTATTGCTGGTATTTCATTAGTCGTTGGTGGTATTGGTGTTATGAATATCATGCTCGTATCTGTAACAGAGCGTACGCGTGAAATTGGTGTACGTAAAGCACTTGGAGCAACACGTAGTAAAATTTTATTGCAATTCTTAATTGAAGCAGTTATGTTAACGCTTCTTGGCGGTTTAATTGGTATTGGTCTTGGATATGGCGGAGCATATATCGTTTCGACATTCGCGAAATGGCCACCGCTTGTTTCATGGGAAGTTGTTATTGGCGGCGTATTATTCTCCATGACACTCGGTATTATTTTCGGATTAATTCCAGCGAATAAAGCTGCAAAATTAGATCCAATTGAAGCACTTCGTTACGAATAGTTTACTAGTGTAGTAAAGATATTTCTCGCTACTACATATACATATTGTTCTAGTGGGCGGTTTGTAGCGACCTTTAAAAGATGTGAATCGCCCGTTAGAACGAATTATATAAATAGAAGGAGGCGCTATATATGGAAGCGAATATTAATACACAAGATGTAGGTGCGAAAAAGCCATCATTATTTGGAATGATTACATCTCCTGGACTACAGTTTGAAAGAATGAAAACAAGTAATAAGGTTTGGGGGGTGTTCTTCTTAGTAGCACTGCTACAAGGACTCCTAGGTGGTTTAAGTGCGTATGTTATGTATACCTCACCTGAGATGGTTAAAATGAAAAAAGAATTAGGTGAACTTGCTGGACAAAGTTCACTTACATCAGAAGTTATTTCTGGAATTGGATCAAGCTTTGCTGGTGCAATGGTTGGAACACTATTTATAGCAGCTATTTATAAAATATTTATGATGTTCTTTGGTAATGATACACCTTATAAAACTTTATTGAATATTGTAGTTTATACAAACATTGTCCTTATTATTGGTGGACTTGTTAATACAATTTTAAGTCTAATCTTTGGTACTGGAATGACTCAATATACGAGTTTAGGGTTACTATTTAAGGAGGGTACATTTGCATATGGAATTGGTAATACGATTGAAATATTCTATGTATGGAATTTAGTTTTAATTTGGCTTGGATTACACATTACAGCTGGATTAAGTAAGGTAAAAGCATCAATTCCAATTATTGTTCTATTCATTATTAAAGCAGTATTCTTAGCGGCAATTTTGGTATTAATAGCGAAATTTTTACCTGTGATGCCGTTATAATGAGATAGAATTAGAAAAAGAGTTCATTAAGAACTCTTTTCTTATTTTCTGTTGTAAACTTTTTGATAAATGTAACTATATTTTTAAAATGAGCTTTACAAAATGTATCTTTTGTAAAACTCATTTTATTCTATCTCTACTTTCAACTAGTATTGGAACTAATGTACAATTATAGTATTCGCAATAATTTGAAATCAATTTATTTTAGTTAAAAAGAGGTGTTTTAATGGCTATGCAGCGTGCTATAAATCAAAATGGTGAAGATTCCTATATTTGGATAGTCGAAAAAGGAGATGGCAATACATATTTCTGTCCACATTGTAAAGCACAAGTCAATCCTAGAAAAGGGGATGAGAGGATTCATCATTTTGCGCATGTACCAGGTAGCTCTTGTGCTTTTAGTGGCACTGGTGAATCTAAAAAACATGTAGATATGAAAGAGAACTTTTTTAAACACTTAAAAAAATATCGACCGGAACTTAAAGTTGATATGGAAGCAATCCTTATTCCAGGAAGACGAGCTGATATGGTTATCTATGAAAATGATCAACCATTTGTGGTCGAATTCCAAGCATCAAAAATAGAACGTGAAGAGTTAATAGCCCGGACAAAAGACTATAGTAAAGCAAACATTCCTGTACTATGGATTTTTCATATCAGCCGAGTGAAACTTGATGATTTCAAGAAAAATCAAACCGGACGTATTTCCAATGAACTAGTATATTTAAATAACGCTGATTCACTTTATATTTTAAACGACAAGGGTTTTATACAAAAATGCTCTTTAAGAAAGAAAGCGAATCGACAAGAAACATTTTATATAAATTTTTATAATGCACAAAGAATTTTCAAATTCAATAAAGTGGTTATGAATCCACCAGATAAACAAACCTTGTATTTATGCCAACTTGAAAAAGATTCCATACAAAGTGAAAAATTTTATTATTATGGTTATTTATTTAAGACGAATATAAACAGCCTTCCTAATTACTATAATGTAAAGCTAGAATTGGAGCGCTTTATTAAAAATGGGAATCTATACATATATGACAATAAAGATCACAACAATGAAGGCGTATACATGTTTAATTGCTTTATTCGTTTAGAAGACTCTTTTGAAAATAGGTATCATTTAAATGATGGGATTTGTTATTTATTTCAAAACCCTTTAACCACAGATGAGATTATAAATTTACAACAAGTACAGCTTTCTAAAAAAAACCTCTCTGACAAAACGAAAGAAGACAATTCAGCATATCGTGCAAAAGAAATTACTATTGAACCAACTACGACACCAAGAATAAACGGGGACAATATTTATTGTCCTTATCCTCAGAAAAAAAATATTCAACAAAAAAAAGGTAATTCCAAAGCGCAAAATGTTAAAGCACCATATTTAGTAAAGAAAAAAGATGTACCTAAGTTGACTATTTCAAACGAAGTGAACAAAACTAGTACACTACAACAAATAGCAGCAACTACCAATGAAACAGATGAAAATCTAAATAAAAAGATACAGACCTCTAAATATCATACTTTGCAAAATAATCCTATAAAAAATAGATATAGTGAAACCAAACATCAAAATAAGAAATTAACTATTTTTCAAAAGTTGAAACACCTTATAAATAATCTTTTTAAATAAATATACAATTGTTATATTCTCCTTTTTCGGAGGATGGGCAAAACCAAATATAAAAAACAGAGGTAATCTATGAGTAATGTTCAAAATTATGAAGACCAAGAAACATATTTTTTTCATGATACAACCTCATCTGATTTTGCAAACCTCTATCGTTATCGGGTACGCTCTCCTTTAGTTGAGGATTGCATTGAAGGTGGTATAATACATGATGTAGAAATTACATCTTTTACTCTGGATAATGAACGGTATAATTTTACTAGATATTATCTAACATCTTTAATTAAATTTGCCTTTAATATTCAAAGACGATTAGGATATGAAGAGACATATTATATGCCAGTTGAATATGGACAGAATATTTATCGGCGAGATTACTTTGAAGATACATTAGCTCTGGCCAATTCGATTTCTGATGATATGTTTTATGAAGCAATTGATGACATTCAGAATATATATACTCATACCCAATACATGCTAAAAGTATGTAACCTAATAGAAGAAGGAGGATTTGTACGAGTTTATCGTTCTTTAAATACTATCGAATTAGCACAAGTCCTTCGACAAATAGAAATAGGTGGTTTAAATAACCCGGAATTTACATTCGAAATTGATACAAATATTCTGCTATCTGGCCAGTACTTTCATAGTAAATTAGATGCAGTTTATGGCCATAAATTGATAAAAGTTTGCTTCAAGGTACCAGTCGAAGATATTATTATGTATCCAGATTTTATATTAACGAAATATGCTAAAAGAGCTTTTCCAGCTAACAGCTTAAAATGCGAAAATGAGATTTTGTTTGTAAATAGACATCCTAGGGGGAAAATGACATTTAAAACTAAAGATATATATCACATAAACAAAGAGGCTTGTTATGAAAGTATTAAAAAGTTGAATCAAAATAATGGACACTTGGACATTGCTACTAAACAATATACAAGTCATTATAGGTATATAAATGATGCTACATATTATTTAATGATGGATGCTCAATTTTTAATATTAAACAGCCAATTACAAGATACGCTAGCAAAGTTAAAGCCCCGTTTAAGAAAAAAAGTAATAAAAAACCTTAATGAATGGAACGCTCAATTTTGACAAATCAATTAAAACAATAAATTAACTCCCCATGACTTTAAAAGATGGGGAGTTAATTTATACACGCCCTCTATTATTATAAATATGGCAACCGAGATGTGCTTGTTTGCGACTTTTATATCGATAAGGCATTTCAAATGCATCTATCACTTTATCACAGTGAATACAAATATCTACTTTTCCAAACATACTTTGTAGTTTATTCGCGAGATGTATAATTTCATTTTTGTTTAAAGTAATTTGAACATGAGTTAAACCTTTGGAATTTACATTAGACTGACTGATTTCAACTAAATCATTTTTTATATGCGCCAATGTGTCATCTCTAATTAAAATGGTCTTCACCAATCCCAATCACCTTCCTTATTTTATATTCTGCTCAGGAAGTTTTAGGATTAAACTATTTAGGTGAAGTCTTTTAACATGTATTATCAATCATTGGATACAGCTTGCAATCAGGCAGTACTAACAGAGGATTCTAAAATTAGATGTCTTACACCAAAAGAAACTTGACGACTTCAAGGGTTTTCAGATTCGGCTTTTGAACGAGCAAGTAAAGTAACTTCAGATACACAATTGTATCGACAAGCGGGTAATTCTGTTAGTGTTCCTGTTATTTTTGCGATTGCACAACGTTTGAAATATCGGAATTTTTAATCATTTAATGATGTTTTACCCTAATACACTGTGCTAGTATGAAGATATAATTTAGAAAGGGAGGAAATCACAATGAATTACATACTTTTTAGAAGTGCAGATGGGAATACAGGGTATATGAGTCAACATGGAAATGGTGGCGGACATCATCGTGAGCCAGGGGGGCATTCAAGGGGTTAGTGTAAAACATATGTATTTTCACCACAAGTTAAGGTATACTGTGAAATGAAGAGCAATCTGTAAAGGTTAGTTGCTAGATATAGTGAGTTTACGCAGAGAAAAGATACAGTCGCGGATTATCGTGGCTGTATCTTTTTTTGAGGAGTGTTCCCACAACACACTCTATACATATAGACTTTTCTTTTGTATGGTAGAAGCTATTTTGATATGATATATACGTACAAACACTTGCAAAATCACAAACACAACAAAGACAGTCTGGCATAACTGTCTTTGTTGTGTTTTTTCGTAAAAAGAGGCGGTCTTT
>NZ_JBBOTF010000004.1:0-101494 GCF_038005425.1 Bacillus sp. FSL K6-0268 | reverse complement strand
AGAGAGGTGGAAAAGATGGATAAACAAAACATTTTGTCGGAACTAAAGAAAGGTATGGAAGCGGTCATTTGTGAAATAGAATTACAGGAACAATCAATTGTGAAAACTGAGGAGATTCTACAGAGCTATCTACATGTGATGAAAGATATCCTTCGTTTACCAGATGTAACCATCGTACAAACACCCCATAGAGAGAAGGAACTCACAGAACCAGAGACGAATACCCTTCATACACATTCTCTTGCTAAAACAGAACCTTTTGAAAAGAGAGAATCGTATGTGTTTCAGCGTAAATTAAAGGGAGGCGAATTACAAGGAATAGGATGTTTTGTTCCCGAACGAATTGTCAGAGCGCTCGAATTAGAACATGGGGATTTCGTGTATGTAACAAAAAATGCATCTGTGTCGGATGGACGGTATAAGCATAGATTTGAAGTGGCCGAAAGACGACATATGCCACAAAATGAAGAACGTGGTTGTTGTTCCTATGCCATTGTAGAATATGATGAAGAACGCCAACAATTTTTTGTGGAGAAAGACATGCAACAGAATCGTATATATGTCAATGGAGCTCCTTATCGATTTTGGATTCCGCCAAAAGATGCTGCTTCTGTCATCCAGGGAGATATTATTGATCTTGCCTATTCCAAGAGTTCTCCAGACATTGTCAGGGTTGCTTGGACGTATCCGTCTAGTTTTGTAAATGATTTTAGTAAACCAGCCCGTATGAAGAGAAAGCAAGAAAAAAATCAAAAAGAGTATGTACAAACGTTGGAAGGAAAGACAATTTTGATGGTAGGATTTGAACCAGGTCGAGCAGCCATTGAAGAAGAAATTACCGTTAGAGGTGGAAATTTTCAGTGGGCGCATGGGAAAAAGGAACGAGAAGTTACATTACGCAAAATGATACGGAATGCAGATATTGTCATACTCATGTTAGAACATATGGGACATGGTGGTGCAACCTCCGGTTCTAAAGGTGTGGTACGGATAGCAAAAGAATTAGGCGTTCCCTTTGGTACGACACATACATTAGGGAGAAGTTCTTTTGTCCATAATGTTCACCGTATACTAGGCATAGATAGTGTAAACATGCAATCCGTAAGCTAGGTGAAGAATGAAGTAGGGTAAAAGAAATCAAAACAAAAAATATAAACCCTGATAAAAAAGATAAGCCCGATTGGAAATATCCAGCTAAAATGAAATAACAAATTGAATAGTGACTTCCCCTGATATATAATGAATATAGACCATTCTTTTATTCAGTTGAGGGAATAAGCGGATGATACAACAGTTATACGATTCTTATTCTCTCTTATATCTTCACACATCATATGAAAAGGATGTGCTATGTGTAAATGATTTTCTTATATCAATTTGATGTAAAAGAAAATGGCATTCAATTTGTTTTAAATAAACAAATTGCTGCTGATATGCTTCCACACCATGATATTCTATTGAGACCATTAGTGACAGTATTGGCTGAAACCTTACAATTGTATTGCTTGTTACGTAAAGAGCCGACCTTATTAACGAGTAACATGCGAGAAAATGGTGAAATAGAAGTCATGTTCAATCAAGAATTAGGACAATGTATAGATGAGTATACAAAAAATCACGTGATTTTGAAAAATGGCAAACGAATTGCGGATATTTTAATAGAAATTCGGAATGCTTATACCATATACCACTAAGCTTACAGGAATAGTAATACATATATAAATTTCAATTATAAAAACAATTAAAAAGAATGTAACAGAAGAAGTGTATCGTTTGAATTTCCAGATTTCCTTTTCTATTTTTCCATAGTAACATGAAAACTATCAGTAAGTTGGATACAAATAGATATAGAAAGACAGGAGAGGAATTATACGTGGATAAGTCATGGTCTGGTAATTCTACACAATTGTTACAAGAAATTGATTGGAAAATGAGCAGAATTGAATCGATTCTTCAGCAGGTTTCTATAGAGGGTTTGATAGAAGAATCATATGAGATTCACGAGATGCTTATAAAAGTGTCTCAGTTATTGCTCATTTTACAACAAGACCTCAAAATGACACCACTGGCAAAAGGACTACATTTACAACTCCAAAGTATACAGGAACAGTATAATCAATTGTTTGATAAGGGAGAAATGAATCATAAATATTCTGAATAATAAGACAATAACAGAGAGACACCCCACCGCTTGGGATGTCTCTCTGTTATTGTTCCAAAATATGGCGTACATCCGACAGGTCCATATTCGTAAACTTGGCAATATCTTCGATATCCATGCCATTTTTATGCATGCCACGGATAAGTTGCTCTCTTTCGGCTAATTTACCTTCTTGAATGCCTACTTCTTTTCCTTTTTCAATTCCCTCTTGAAGCCCTTTTTCCATACCTTCTTCTATCCCAACCTCACGAGCATGTGCTAATTTCGCTTGTTCATCAAATAACACCTTTTCACGTGCTTCATATGCGAGACGGAAAGAACTACTCTGACTCATATTTTCCCATTTGTGGATGGCCTTTTGTAACACTGGATCTTGTTTCATAGCGATGTCCTCCAATGTGTGGGTCAAATGTTCATCCTCATGCGCTGGCAGTAAAAGTAACCAACGAGCAAATTCATTTTCCCACAGATTAATTTCTTCTTTTCTCCATTGTTGTAACAATTTAGGGATCTCAATGAAATGAATTTCCAGATCTTCAAGCAACACGTCTTGATGTTGCTTGCTCCAAAACTGTCCGACTGTATGCACATCTTCATACTGAGGAAAGAGCTTAAAATCTAATAGATTGATGGTAATAGTTTTTCGCAAAGAACGGTAAGGCATACCTTGCACTAATTGAGATGTATACAGTTTACTCCAATAATAAAGGGAACGTTTGACGATTTCTTGTGTATTTCGTAATTGAATTTCCACATTTACCTTGGTCTTATCTTGAAGTGTAGCTAATATATCTAGTATGGATAATTTATCTTCTTCATATTCTTTATGAATATGGGGATCTTCAAGTGTTAACGATATAATCGGTGTAGATAATGACTCATGCAAGATCGCATTTAAGAAAGAAATCAATAAGTCCTCTTGTCCTTGTACCCCAAATAATTGTTTGAAAGCATAATCGACTCGCAAATTCACTAAAGGTTGCGTCATAAAGTGAGTCACCTTTCTTATTTCATATTCTATATGTTTTTTGTTATTCCCCTCGTATATTAATATTTAAGCCCTATCTCAGGCTTAGTTTTTCTCTCTAATAAGAGTCCAGTAATAAAGAAAATACTTGGACGTCTCAAGATATTTCTAGATAATGGTCTTAGGATCATTTGGGACAATTCTGTATTCCCCTGTGGATTTACCACACGAAAAGAGTGTTTCTCAGTGAACGCGCGGGGCTCCCTACTCGCAGGCTGAGCAGCCTGATCCTCGAACCTAGATGTTAGTAGCTCTAGGGCGGCTTTCGATTCAGGACTAGCTCTTATACACGAGGTTGTTGGTCGGCGTACACACTAGAGATATCTCGAGACGTCCAAGCAATGATTCTAAATCGAAAGGAGGTCTCTTACGTGAGATTATTTGTTGGTCTAGATGTAAGTTCGTTTGATATGAAAGTTTGCTTTTTAAATGGTGAAGGAGAAAAGCTAGATTCTTTTTCAGTCAGTAATGACTTACCAGGTGCACAGGTACTTAAAGAACGATTATTACAGTGCACAACCAATCAAGAGGTTGAAACTTTAAAAATCGGCTTAGAATCTACATCTGTTTACAGTTTTCACCCATCCATGTTTCTCCATCATGACGAAGACTTAAAAAGATTTGGCACAAAGGTATTTCTTCTAAATCCAAAACAAGTCGCAAACTTCAAGAAAAGTTATTCAGACATGAATAAGACTGACGAAATTGATGCCTTTGTCATCGCTGATTATTTACGATTTGGGCGAAATCAAATGTCCATCGTGAAAGAAAGTCAATACGTGGCATTACAGCAATTAACAAGAGCTCGTTATCAACTCGTTAGAATGTTGACAAAGGAGAAACAACATTTTCTACAACACCTAAGTTATAAATGTAATACGTTCTCACAAGAAGTCGATTCTTCTATATTTGGTAACGCCATGATGGAATTGTTCCTTGAAAAATTCAGTCTAGAAGAGCTAGCTGACATGCCTTTAGAGGAACTCGCTGAGTTCCTACAGGAAAAGAGTAAAAATCGATTTGGTGACCCGAAATGTGTCGCATCAACCATTCAAAAGGCTGTTCGCACGTCGTACCGTTTAGATAAGGTGGTAGAAGACTCAATCGATATTCTTTTAGGAACATCAATCGAAATCATTCGTACCTATCAAAGACAAATTAAAGAACTAGAAAAATCTATTAAGCGGATCATGGCTGGATTAACGCAAACATTAGAATCCATTCCTGGAATCGGGCCTATATATGCCGCTGGTATTATCGCTGAAATTGGCCAAATCGAAAGATTTGACGATGAAACCAAAATCGCAAAATATGCCGGGTTATATTGGCGTACATACCAGTCTGGCCGGTTCACCGCTGAAAATACTTCATTATCTCGTAATGGGAATCATTACTTGCGGTATTACTTAGTTGAAGCCGCCAACTCTGTAAGAAAGCATGTATTGGAATACCAAGAATATTACGCAAAAAAGTATAATGAAGTACCAAAACATCAACACAAACGTGCACTCGTTCTAACCGCAAGAAAATTTGTGCGATTGGTGGATGCGCTACTACGTAATCACCAACTCTTTACGCCTGAAAGGTGTGTGAAAGTGTGACATAAAACTTGTCATCGCTACCTTTCAATCAATTCCAGTATTTTACATGCGGTGCTGGTCTAGTTTCGTGATGTCTTTTTTAAGCAATTTGTCCTTTGATAACTTCAAAATATATTATTTTTCAGTTGACATACTACCGCAGGTCTTTTTAGAGGGAATGGGCAAAGAAGATATATATCTATTGTAGCTGAAAAAGGAGAGAAGAAGCAACCTTTGTTGTTTTTTTGAGGGTGTGTTTTATTTTTCATTATGGTACGTGAAATTTTACAAACCACTTGTATATGCACTTATTCTCACTGATTTTTTACTACCCATCTTTTCATCCCCTTATCTAATCGTATGGACGCTTTTTATCTTTAAAGGTCAAATGGACTCGGTGCTTTCTTCTCTTTCGTTATAGAGGAATCTGAGCGTTCGTTTTTATCACCCTCGGCTAATAAATCGGATCTAATCACCATTTATTGGGTAGTATTCAAGTGAACAGAACATGATCCTGTACCTCCTGAATTACATGTGAATCGTCAAATGGGCCGAACAGTAAGACACCGCTCGTTGCTTCAACTCTTCGTACGTGCATAATCTTTGTTTCTCAAATAATTTCGGATGTTTCTGTCTATAGTATTGGAACAATTCTTCTCCATTATTCCGTATACGATACCGACGTGTTTCTCTCATTGTGCCTGGGATTTCTTCCGGATCAAATTGTCCTAGCATTTGTAATGCTTGTGAAGAGGGAATTTCTTTCCCTGTCACATAGGCATGGATAAAAATAATTTGTAACTACTCAGCCACCTTTCGGTGTCTTTTTTAAATTTTACTAGTTTCATATGCCTCCCATTTGTAAATACTGAGTATATCAAACAGGGGAGGTGAATCTTATGGTCGATCGAAAAATTATTTTAGATACATATAAAAAAGGACCTGAAGCTGTTATTTCTTTATTTGAAGAAACATTTTCTAAGTTAGAAAAACGTATACAAGAACTAGAAAATGCTTCAAAAAAAAACTCCAAAAATAGTCATAAGCCACCTTCTACAGATGGTTTGGGTAAGCCCGTTACAAAAAGTTTGCGCAAACCGTCTCATCGTCAAACGGGTGGCCAGTTGGGCCACAAGGGACATACTCTTGGTTTGACAGCGACTCCAGATCATACGATTACACATTCTCCTACATATTGTACTTGTTGTCATACTTCCTTGAACCACGAGCCTGTAAAAGGGTATCGCATTCGCCAAGTGTATGACTTACCACCTATTCAGATCGAAGTGACAGAACATAAAGTAGAACAGAAAGAATGCCCACATTGCCATTCTATCCAAGAAGCCCAATTTCCTTCGACAGTATCTCGTCCTGTTCAATATGGTCCAAATATAAAAAGACTGATTCCCTATTTAACGCATTATCAATGCATTTCTTTGAAGCGAACAAAAGAATTCTTTCAGGATTGTTTTGGACATTCTATAAGCGAAGGAACCCTGGTAAATCATACACAGGCTTTCGCTTCTCAATTGCAGCCATTCATAAAAGAAGTAAAGGAAAAGATTCTGCAGTCTCCTGTTGTCCATTTTGATGAAACTGGTATGCGTGTAGAAAACAAAACACAATGGTTACATACTGCCAGTACACCGGAGGTGACATTGCAACATATTCATCAAAAACGTGGAAAAGAAGCAATGGATGCTGGAGAAATCTTGCCATCTTTTTCTGGAATTGCGATGCATGATGGTTGGAAATCGTATGATGCGTATACAGATTGTCGTCACGTTTTATGTAATGCCCATCTCTTACGAGATTTACAAGGAATTATAGATAGTACTGGAGAACAATGGGCACAACAGATGCAGAAATTTCTAACGCAAGCGTTGACGATGAAAAAGCAATCCGAAGGTACCATGCCAAAAGCGACGCAAAAGAATCTGTTTATTATGTATCAATCCATATTGAAAGAACAACAGATTCTTTCCACGAAACAAAAGAAGAAAGGAAAGCAGACGCCTTCTCAAAATTTATGGAATCGCTTCGTCAAGTATTCTGACAGAATTCTAGCGTTTTTAGAACATCCAGCCATTCCATTTGATAACAATCAAGCAGAACGGGATATTCGGATGACGAAAGTAAAACAGAAAGTGTCTGGGACTTTCCGAAGTAAGAAAGGCGCAGAATCTTTTTGTCAGATACGAAGCTTTATGAGTACCATGAAAAAACAAAAACAATCGGTCTTACAAGCGATAAACCAAGTCATAGAAACTAGAACGGTTCCTTGGAATAACACGACTTCATAAGAGAATTTCTCTATTTGGCATAGATTCTTTCTCTGATTGGAGTATTTTCTTTTCATGTTTTCGAATCGGAAACATGTATTTGGCCTGTTTTTTTATTTGAAGAAGCTGAGTAGTTACAATAATTTCTTTTATTGTGATATACGTGTCATATAAATTTCCACCCATAGAAGAACCCCTCTCCTCGTTTTATTTTGTATCCGAACATAACTTTAGGTACACAAAATCGCGCTATTCAGCCCATCAGTACGTAAAGCGCTTGTTTCACTTGTTTATCGTCCACTCGATAAAATACTTCTGTTCCTTTGCGTTCATGTGATAACACTTTATGATTTCTCATTTTATGGAGATGTTGTGAAACCGTAGATTGCGGTAATGTTAAAATCTGTTGTAATTCGGTCACATTTAAAGTCTGTTTCCTGACTAATTGATGTACAATTTGTAGACGAACAGGATGTGCCAATACCCTCAGTATTTCCGCACTTCGTTCGAGTTCATGATTCAGATCATTGAGCTCCATATAAAAAACATTTGTCATCTTCTTTCGCCTCCTTCTTTGTTCAGGGTATGTTCTCACATCCACGTTTTTTCGTTCGCAAAAAATCTAACATGTTACACGTACAAACTATCTTGCACCGTTCTCTTTCTCCCCTTATACTAAAATAAATACAATTGACAATAAGAGGTGCTATATGAATAAAACAGAATTAATTACACAAGTAGCAGTCAAAACAGGACTAAAAAAATCACAAGCCAGTTTAGCTGTAGATACCCTATTAGAATCCATTCAACAAGCGTTGCAAAAAGGAGAGACTGTCCCACTGATTGGATTCGGTACATTCGAAGTGAGAGAGCGTGCTGCACGAGAAGGACGGAATCCAAATACGGGAGAATCCCTTACCATTTCTGCAAGAAAAGTACCTGCCTTTAAAGCTGGGAAACACTTAAAAGAAGCCGTAAGCAACTAACTATGTATCTATCTCGTATACCAAAGCAGCATGTTTTCTAACATGCTTCTTTTCTGTTAGAGGCGAATCGTTGAAATCGCATGTTTATAGATCAATTGATTTTTGTTATCGGATTCTACCAAAATAGAAAATGCATCATATTCTTTTACGATTCCTTTCATATGAAATCCGTTGATTAAAATCAACGAAATAACCTTCTTCTTTTGTATGACTTCTTGTAATAACCGTTCCTGCATCGATACGGTATTTCTAGCTCTTTCTTTTAAAACAGGTTGTGATTTTTTCTCCATCCGCCATTCCCCCCACGTATTCTCAAACTCTTTCCAGATACTGTTCTAATTCCTCCAGAAGCTGTTTCGCTCCTTCTGGACTCAACGTTAACTGTCCGTCTGCTAGTTTGATATTCTGGGAAGAAATTTCTCCTGTTACGAGACACGTACCATCCGATTTATATTTCTGTAAAATGATACTTTCCTCTTCTACAAATATTTCTATGGCATCTTTTTCGTGGATATCAAGCGTACGCCTCGTTTCCCTCGGTATCACAATCCGTCCTAACTGATCTATTTTCCGTACAATACCTGTTGATTTCATTCTTCTATTTTTCCCCTTTTCAAATAGAATATTTTCTCTCTCGTTACCGTTTTCATTCCGATGAAATGTATGTATACTGTATAACATATTGTATACAGCATCGGAGGCTATTCATGTCTACATCTTATATTGCCTATTTACAAAAGAAAATGAAAAAGAAACAAAAAATACTTCGGAAATTAACAAAGCTATATGGATTCACACATCCTGTAGTTGTCGCCTATAGTCAAGAATTAGATCCATTAGTCGTTCTTGTCATGCGCTATCTTTCTTCTTGATAGTGGAGAGATTCGAATTCGGAAGAACCGAATTCAAATCTCTATACACATATCCCTTCTATTTTACCATATTTTTTCATAGAATGGTTTTTATAACCATTTTCGCATAAAATTTTTCTTTTTGCACACCCTAACATTACAATCCCATGCTACTACTGTTATTTGCACCAAAACTACACTATTTCGCGGGATTGTCATTGCTTATTTTTCCTTAACTCCATTCAAAATGAGGGCAAGACATGTCAAATATACATCGTTTTGTCCTTATTTTATGATTTCTCTCAAAAATAAAATGGCATACATCACCTAGAAAACGTATAAAAAAACAGATTTCACATATAGTAAAAACAGCAATTCCATCCTACATCTATAACAATTGTATACCGATTATCTGACACAATCAACATTGGAATTGCGCTTTCTCCCGAAAGGCTTACGGACACAGAAAGACGTACTGTATTTCAGTACGTCTTTTCTCATACATCCCTATTTACCTTAACAAATCGGCGTTCCGATTCTTTCATTTTTTAATCGAATCTGTTCCTCTTCTTCGATTCTTCTGTTTTCTAACTCACTTTCTAATTTCCGATACCACTTTCCCTTTTTACGTGTGAAATACGTCTTTACTTCTACATACGGTATCCAAATATCACATGCCTGCATTCGTTCCATCACACTATCTATCATATATTCTTCTTCAAAGCGTTTAGGTTTTCTCAAATACATGGCGATAAAACCTCGATATTCTTCTTGTAGCCATTCTGCGATCAAATTCTTCTGATTCTGCTTCAAATGTGACCATTTCTTGTTCGTTTGGAGAATTTGACCATTCACGATATCATGATTTTTCATCGTTCTCCCTCACTTTTCTCACCGTTATTTATTCTTTTATTATACCATATTCTCATTTTTTCAATGACAGACTATGCCACTATCCCCCAAAAGGCTAACAGTTCCGCAAGGAACAGGTCGTATTTTCTTCCGTTTCTCTTCAGAAAATCTCCACCTTTGGAGAAGGGCCACTTCACCTTGTTTCGCAGCCCTCTCCATCCTTGCCCAACTCTTTTCGGCACGTCAACGTATCGTTGCTAAGCTGACGACAAAAAAGGAAATCTTTGCGTTCTTCAGCTTACACGTCATATTGTACGTGCCGAACCGCCTGTACGATCGTCCATTGATTCCACGTATTTCATGTATCGTTACGTCAATCATGGGGACTAGCCCCCATACCCCCAGCTAGCTTCTGCCAAAAAAGAAGGGGCCATTCTAAAATAAAGATATGCATTATTACATATCTTTATTTCTAAGAAACATGGTATGATGTATATTATTCCCTTTAACTGTATAGCAAGTTACTACTCATTTGTATTTATCTATTTTCAGAAAACGACTGTATGATACAGTCGTTTTCTCATTCATGTCTGGGCTACTTTCTTTTTCTTCGGAAATACAAACTGAATTTTGTCTTCATCTAATTGTAAATACGCATCAAATTCTTTTTCTAATTTTCCTTTCAACCCTTTCAACAACGTCGTTTTCTTTCCCTCTAACAGCTTTATCATATTACTTTCACTAATTTTCTGTCCTAAAAATTCTTTCGAAACAGAAAACTTACAACTCTTTAGACTATCCTTCGCATATCCTGAACAACCATATATCGTTTTCTTATCTACGACTGGCTTTCCACAGGATGGGCACTCTCCTATATGATGTTCACTTTTTCTATCTTCCACAAAATCGTTTATTGCCCATGAGTTTACTTGGTCTTTTGCTTCGTTGATGAGTTTCTGCGCTAACTTTTTGGAGGTTTCTACGAAAGGCTTATCCTTTTTCTTCCCTTCTCCAATTCCCTTCAAATATACTTCCCATTTTGCAGTTAATTCTGATGAACCGATTGCAGTATCTTTAATGGCTTCCACCATCATTTTCCCTTTATTGGTTACATGTACAATGTTCTTTTCAATTTTGATATACAACAGTGTTTTGATTCTCTCTATAATTCCTGATCTCGTTGCTTCGCTGCCAATATCATGTTTTGCCATTACTGTAATCAGTTGCCCTTCTGTATATAGTTTAGGAGGTTGTGTTTTCCCTTCATGTAACTTGATCTCTGTTTTCTCTACAGATTGACCTTGTTCTACAAGAGGAAGAGTCTGTTCTTTTTGATTCTCTTCCTCCTCTTTTCCAAACACGACTTGCCATCCAAGATGGGTGATTTGCTTCCCTGTCGATTTAAAAACCTCGTGATTCACTTCAGTGAACAGTTCTGTTTGATTATACGTCATAGGTTCATAGAACGTTGCTATGATGCTACGTACAACCTCATCATAGAGCCATCTTTCTTCTTTGGATAAGTTTTCTAGGTTAGGAACTTGATTCGTGGGAATCAGTGCATAATGGTCTCCACATTTTTCATCGTCCACGTATGCTTTTTGCTGTACAATCATGTCTCTTTCTTTTTTTTCAATCAGAGTTTGATAATCTTTAATGTTCACGAGCTTTTCTAGAACACCTGGCAACTGTTCGGCTTCCGCTATATTTATATTTTTTATTTAGCTTTGCTTGTAAGCTCGACAGATTATATAATTTCGGCGCTTGTTTCGATTTTTGTTCCACTGTCACCTTTTGTATACGTGCTGTATGCTCTTGCAATTGTTGCAACTTTTCCTGTGCTTCTTCTTTTGAATGGAGTTTCATCATGTTATGATCTTGGAGGAGTTTTCCGACATAGGGTATTCCATTCGTATTAAAATGCCCATGAATTTCATAGAATGATTGCACTTTAAAATGCTCTAATTCTTTCTCCCGTTGGCGAATTAAGTGTAACAAAGCTGATTGTACCCGTCCTGCACTGAACACCTCTTTCACGCCTTTCTTGTCTCGGAACAACAACGTAAATACTCGTGAGGCATTCATGCCTATAATCCAATCGCTAACAGAGCGGGCTTGTTCTTCTAAATAATAACTATATGTTTCTTCTGCATCTCGCAAGTTTTGAAATCCTTTTCGAACAGCTTCCTTGGTCATACTCTTAACCCACAAGCGTTTTTGTGGTTTGTCGTTCACGCCTGCCATAATAATAATATTTTTTGCAATCGCTTCTCCAGCTCTAGCAGGATCAGTCGCAATAATAATTTCATCTGCTTTTTGTAGCCATTGTTTCGCATTTTGAAAAATCGACTTTTTATCTTTTGACACCTTCATTTTAAACTCTTCTGGAATAATAGGCAGTTGGTCCATACTCCAGTTTTTCCATTCTTCTTTATACTCATCAGGGTTACATAATTCGATGAGATGACCGAGTGCCGAAATCATGACGACTTCTTCGTCTCCAAAGATTTCTTTGTCCTTCACCGTAATATGTGTACCTTCTCGTTTAGCACTTTGAAATGCTTCGGAATAACTTTTCATTTGTTGCGGTTTTTCACATAGTATCACTTTCACGTGGATTCCCCCTTGAATTGAATTACAGTTAGAACTTCCGTTCTTCCTATTACTGTTCTATTTCCGCCCATCCATCTGTATAGTATTCTGTAAAAAAGTTTGCAGGGTCTGCATTCCATTCTTCGATACACACTCTACCTAAACTATTTTCTAATTTTTTGAATGTAATTTGAAAATAATCATGTAAGCGCTTCAACTCATGTAAGTTATAATTCTTCAATTCTCCTTCAATGAGTGTTTCATCTCCATAAGGAATCGTCATGAGTGCCTTGATTTTCTCCAAAAACTTTTCATTTTGTTCTTGTTCTACTAACATTTCTTGCTCAATTATTTTTTTAAAATTACGTAAGTAAAACCAGCTTGGCTCGTGAATATGTTTTAAATAAACACCTTCCCAATTGTGATGCATTTCAATTTCAACATACTCTTGATCCCACCTTCTTGTATGTGAAGTAAATCCGAAATATTTACACAATATATTTTCCAAAGGGGAACCGATGAACCAATTATCCTTTACTCGTTTACTTTTCATATTTAACACGATTTCTTCAATATGTTGTAACAGTTTCCGAACTATGATTTCAGCATGATGTGTAGATACATATATCGCTCCCTTATCATATCCTAAGCTCAAATTATGATAGATTCGATATACAATTTCTTTTCTTTCTTGCACTTCTATATATTCTTCCAACTGTTCTTGTTTCATCATGATTCACCTCTTCACATTTAGTCATTTAGCAATATACACATTCCATGATTCTAATTTTCTTTTGCAATACTCAATATGCTCTGCTACTGTACAAGTCGTACCCGTATTAATATATAACTCATTTGTTGTTTCTTTATATAGAAGGGAAAGAAGCATGGAAAAAATAAACTTCACTTCTCTCACGTAAGGTTGCAATTCAGATATCGGCATGTCAATATCGCCCATTGTAAGATAGTACCCTCGATATCCTTTGAATACATCATTCTGGTAATCTCTTGGACTGGTATGAAACTTTTCAAAATCCCCCACATAACTGCACCAATTGAATTCTGGAAGTGTTACTAAGAATCTTCCGTTCCCTTCATGGTTATACACCTGAATTTCCATATCTCCCACGTGTGGAATCCCAACTTGTGCATATACACATCCTGTAGCATCAACATGAATCCTCCATATTGCCAGATTCGCATCACCATATCGGAATTGTAACTACTCAGCCACCTTTCGGTGGCTTTTTTTAATTTTACTAGTTTCATATGCCTCCTATTTGTAAATACTGAGTATATCAAACAGGGGAGGTGAATATTATGGTCGATCGAAAAATTATTTTAGATACATATAAAAAAGGACCTGAAGCTGTTATTTCTTTATTTGAAGAAACATTTTCTAAATTAGAAAAACGTATACAAGAACTAGAAAATGCTTCAAAAAAAAACTCCAAAAATAGTCATAAGCCACCTTCTACAGATGGTTTAGGTAAGCCTGTTACAAAAAGTTTGCGCAAACCGTCTCATCGTCAAACCGGTGGCCAGTTAGGCCACAAGGGACATACTCTTGGTTTGACAGCGACTCCAGATCATACGATTACACATTCTCCTACATATTGTACTTGTTGTCATACTTCCTTGAACCACGAGCCTGTAAAAGGGTATCGCATTCGCCAAGTGTATGACTTACCACCTATTCAGATTGAAGTGACAGAACATAAAGTAGAACAGAAAGAATGCCCACATTGCCATTCTATCCAAGAAGCCCAATTTCCTTCGACAGTATCTCGTCCTGTTCAATATGGTCCAAATATAAAAAGACTGATTCCCTATTTAACGCATTATCAATGCATTTCTTTGAAGCGAACAAAAGAATTCTTTCAGGATTGTTTTGGACATTCTATAAGCGAAGGAACCCTGGTAAATCATACACAGGCTTTCGCTTCTCAATTGCAGCCATTCATAAAAAAAGTAACGGAAAAGATCCTGCAGTCTCCTATTGTCCATTTTGATGAAACCGGTATGCGTGTAGAAAACAAAACACAATGGTTACATACTGCCAGTACACCGGAGGTGACATTGCAACATATTCATCACAAACGCGGAAAAGAAGCAATGGATGCGGGCGGAATTTTACCGTCTTTTTCTGGAATTGCGATGCATGATGGTTGGAAATCGTATGATGCGTATACAGATTGCCGACATGTATTATGTAATGCCCATCTCTTACGAGATTTGCAAGGAATTATAGATAGTACGGGGCAAAAATGGGCGCAACAGATGCAGAAATTTCTCACGCAAGCTTTAACGCTGAAAAAACAATACAAAGGAAATCTGCCAAAAGTAAAGCAACAGCACCTGTTTACTGTTTATCAAGCTATATTGAAAGAACAACCAGTCTTTTCTACAGAATTAAAAAAGAAAAGAAAGCAGACGCCTGCTCAAAATTTATGGAATCGCTTCGTCAAATATGCTGACAGAATTCTAGCATTCTTAGAACATCCAGACATTCCATTTGATAATAATCAAGCGGAACGGGATATTCGAATGACGAAAGTCAAACAGAAAGTGTCTGGGACTTTCCGAAGTAAGAAAGGCGCAGAATCTTTTTGCCAGATACGAAGCTTTATGAGTACCATGAAAAAACAAAAACAATCTGTCTTACAAGCGATAGGACAAGTTATAGAAACCGGAACGGTTCCTTGGAATCGCACAACTTCATAAGAGAAATTCTCTGTTTGATTTAGATTCTTTCTCTTATTGGAGTCTTTTCTTTTTTATGTTTTCGAATGAAAACATGTATTTGGTATGCCCTTTTTCCTAATTAAGCTGAGTAGTTACTCGGAATTGTTGTTCCAAATCCTTCACCTCAATTTGTTATATAGAATCAAGTTAGGGTCAACTCACATACTGCAATTTCAAAAATAAATTGATGGTAAACTGTTTTTCCAAGCATTTTCTTATACTGATTTAAAGAATACATTCTTAGCAACACAAATGTGTTGTGCATCAATCCTGCTGCCATCATTTCCACCACTTTCTACAAAAATCAAATTGTATTCAATAATTTAATAATGGAAATGAATCTTTGGGTACCCTCGCATAACTTCCCGCTGAAGTTTCTATTTTTACATCTGAAAATGGTACAAATCTATTATTAATAAATACCTCTAACTTATCCAAACACCAATAAATTCTAAGTTCATCTTTAATTGTATCAAGAATCATATTCTCACCTTTACCAAAAACCCTGCCATAAAGATAATTTTCAATTAATCCATATTCTTTTTTCATGTCTTTTACTGCAAAAGTACACATAATAGACATCTCTTCATCAATTGGGATGTATCTTGAAAATACTAGTTCTTTGGGTTGACCGAACATCTTTAATAGCTCATTAGCATAACTAAATACCTCAGTTTTAATTACATCTTCTATTTGTTCATATTCTTCTTGCGAAAGTTCAATCTTTAATTCAAAATACAAATTATTAAAAGTACAATCTAACACTTTCATTCCGCTTCTTTCCCTTCATGTAATTTCTAAGAAAAATCATATTTCTGTAGAAAATTCAAATTGTATAAAGATTCCTCAAGCTTCTCTTCTATGTTGTCGTTGTCCCTTTGATATCCTCATACTCTTTTTCTTCGATTTTCGGATTTGCTCTCCCATGTACTCCAGAACACGAGCAGTTATTTTTTCTGGAAAGAATCCTTGTCGTTCTAACAGAATGTTCTCAATTACCCATACTTTTCTTGTGTAATACTCGTATTCTCCGCCTGTTTCATCTGCTGTCGCTTGCAAAGTACGTTCTTCTTTAGATGCTTTGTTGAGTAACTGTAAACCGTAATACGTTTGACTGCGTGCTTCTCTTACTTCCTTTAGCAACACATACAAATCGTAAGTATGATACTGCTTCAACTCTTCTACAGACTGATGAATGTGTTCTAAGAAGAGTTGTTGTTGCATCTTAGTGAACTCAAAACGCTCACCATTTTGACAAAGCTGTAAGACACCTGTTTGTTGTTCCCGAATACGACCACCACAGAATTCACAAATCTCTTGTACTACACCATTCTTATCAACTTGTATCGGAGTTGCACAGTATGGACAGTTCACGATTACCACGCTACCTTTCTGTTTATAAAATATGTTACTGATCATTCAAACGCTTCGATTTTCCTTACATGATTCTTTATCTCGCCTGTTTATTTTCTAAAATAGCTAATCGAATTAACTTCAATTTAATATGCGGACTGAGTGACATCCATTCAGACACTGATATTTTCATAGTCGTTCCTCCCGAAATAGGTTATATAACTTATATAACCTATACTACTCCTTTCTTACTCTTGTTGTCAATATAAGTTATATAACTTATACTATAAAAAGGAGGTGTACTACATGGCAGTTGACAAAGATATATATAAGCAAATTCTTGTTACATTTACACATGAACAAGTTCAGAAAATAGAGACATTTTGGCATGAAAACAAGCTCAAAAATCGAAATGAAGCGATTCGTATGTTGGTTGAAAAAGGGTTACGTCATCAAGAATGACCTAACTCTTTTTCTGTTTCCTTCATAGACATTCTGTTTTCTTGTTCCATCCCTTGGTTATTTTTTCTATAAATAGTATGATCACACTGAGTACGATAGCTACAAGCAACATAATACCGGCAAACAATCCTGTATGCATAGAATTCATCTCCTTTAACAAGAATGAATGTTCCGTATCCTATTTGTACAATACTTTCTTTTCTCACTCTAACGTGAGTTCCTGTTCTCTATACACCCTTCTCATTTTTTCAGGTCCTCTCATATATTGTTCCTCTAGTAACCGTTCTGGGCTTCCCACACTTCCTCTCACCTGCAAATACCATGTTTGATCCTCTCTTCTCAAACATACGTTTTCTCGCTGTCTCTCTTCTTTATTGTATATTTCCAGATTTACTTCATCTTTTCTCAGGTCCATACGACCATACTTTTGTTCTAACCGTTGGAATACACCTTGTTGTTCTTTGGTATATAATCCAATAGATAAGTCTCCATTTCCAGAACGCTCACAAATTAATCCTGCTTTTCTCATTGCATCTTCTGTAATCGTTAGTGCTTTGCCATCTGGAATTTCCAAATTCCCACTAATCGGCCGGATACATTCACTGTAAGTTGTTACTTCTCTAAAATCATGTTTCCGTATGACTTCCTGTAGGGCTTCTTTAAACTGTTCTATCTTATTTTCTAACTTCAGTTCATTCGATAATTGATTACATACATCCATTGTTTTTTGTGAAATACGATGCATCTCCGGTAAAAAATTCTTTACGGATTCTATATCCTTTGTTGCCCGTATCACTTGATCGAAATCAACTTCTGGATTCGGGAGCTGATAATGCTTTGCTACAACATATTTCACAGCCTGCTCTAATGCTTTTTCATGTTCCTTTAAATACACATAATCCGATTGTTTGCACTGCACTTGAATATACTGTGAAAGCATTTCTCGAAATTTCTCCGCTTCTCTCAATTTCTCCATTGTGTGCGTATGTAAAAAGGTCACTTTCTAACACATGAATATTCGTTTTGATTGCAATATGTGTTTTCAGTTTCTCATATAGTTTTTCAGCATCTAATTTGACCTTTTCTGTTAATTTGGGTTCTTGCAATTGAGCAGCATCATATACTTTTACTTCTTTTGATTCGCTCACAATCACTTTCCCATTTTCCTTGCGTAAGAACGGAACACGAAGCCGAAAGCCTTCCATTCCTTCTTTCATTTTCTGTCCTACCTGTTTCCACCGACTTTCCCCTTGTAACATCGTAATATACAAAGGTTCCTTTTGTTTCATTTGTCTCTCCCTTTCTTGCTGAAACAGCAAGATTTGATTCGCCAAACTGTAATAAGGAAAGGTAGACTGTATGTCTAAGATTCTTTTCATATCTTTTTCATTTTGAATCACTGACTGTAAATTTATTTGCATGATACTTCACCAACCCTTTCATATAGCGGTTCATAACGCTTTTCATCCCCTATGAGTACTTCCAAGAATCCTATGATTTGATATTCTTCCGTTCCATCCATCTCTTCAAATGTTTTGAAAAGACCTTTCTTCGCATACATTGGTTTTTCACTGCCTAAAATTTCATGATATTGTAGCAAACAGAATCCCTCCTTTTCTTTAAATGGGTAACTCACCGAACTTAGGTTCAGAACTTTCTACATCCCTCTGCTGAGATTCCATATCACTCGTTTCCTCATAAGCAAGCATTATATCTTCATCCTCGTCTTCCCCTTCTCTTTCTTCATTCTCTTTACTTTCAGAAGGCTTTGAACTTTTCTTAGAAGAAGGAGGGGAATCAGTGTCTGTTGTTTCCTCTGTAGAGACTAGGTTTTCTTCTTTGTTTTCCTCTACATGTTCTGACTCTGATGTATTCTCTTCTTTCTCCGTCGCTGCTGTTGTCGTTAAGACCGGAGCAAACACTGCAAAATCCTTTGCTAGTGGATTATCTTCTTTCTCTTTCTTTTGCTGTTGTACAGCGTTTCCTTTTTCATCAATTGGTTCTAACGGAACCGCTTCCTCTTTTGAAATCATGCCCTTTTTCAGCATGATTGGGCGATATTTGGTTTCATAGTTTTTCATAAAATCGTGGAAGACTTGAAACTGCCATGCTTTCTCTAATTTCACTGGATCATGTCCTGATACAAACAAGTAACAATCATTCTTCTTAATGCGAATCAAGTCCCCGACTGGGATTAAGCGTCTTTTCACATATTGCTCAGACACACTTTTTGACGTGTTTTTTGAACCATGTTGAATACTGCTCGTTTTTACTTTTGCAGTCGTATCATCTGCAATACCACTTAAATATTCAGCTGTTTTCTTATCCTTTGTTCGGAGAAACAGAATGGTATCATGGTTATTAATAATCGACCTCGTCATTTCATGCCCGTATCGTTTCTTATCTTCCAATTGTCCAAAATCCTGTACGACTGTCATCATGACTATATCCAGTCCTCGGCATGTTGATAGTACTTTTGGATACTTTTCAATTGTTCCGATATTCGAAAATTCATCGAACAAAAAGATAGAACGAATCGGCACTTTATTATTCGAGGAACGCACCGCAATTTTGTAAAACACTTCAATTAACTGATCGAAAAACATGGCAGTCAATTGCTCAAATGGGTTTTCATCCATTGGAATTTTTACATATACAATGGACTTGTGTTTTTGTAAATCCTCAAATAAAAAATCACTCGTTTCCGTTAATCCTGCCACCTTTCGCAAAGCGAAAATACCGATTTGTTGCGCCATGGTAGACATAATCCCCATTTTTGTACTTCCTGCTGAAAGACTCGCTAATCGAAACAGATGATACGCTGGATGCTCTTCTGTTAAACTTGCAATTACGTCCTCAAAATACTCCGCTTCTCTCCCTGCCCGCACTGCAAAATCAATCACATGCGTCATATTCGCTTTATCTTTATATTCATTTTTAACGTATAGAATAATGGCGCTTAGAAAGGCTAAAGCAGATTTCGTCCAAAAGTCTCGGTTTCCTTCTGCTGCATTTTTCGCAATAATATTCGCTACTGCTCTCGCATCTATATCATCTTTTACGTTATCTAGTGGGTTATATCGATGACAATTGATAAAGTCTACAAAATCCACCAGATAGACACGATACCCTTGGTCTTGCTTAATCAAATGCGTATCACGATACAATTCACCTTTTGGATCCGAACGAATGATCGTTTCCTCTGTATTGTTAATGAGATTCGGATAGACATATGCTTGCCCTTTCCCCGAACCAGGAGAACCAATAATCAGTACATTCGCGTTGTCTACTTCGGTGTCTTTTTCCATAATCAGTACTTGTTTTTTCTTTGGCACTTTTCCCACAATCGTTCCTCGTGCCATTTGAAAAGTTTCTAGGGGATCTTTTTTATACTGATTATTCTTCGAAAACACTTTTCCATTGATAAGATTTTTCATCCCCTCAAATTTCCCTTCCCCATGCACCGCATACTCACTTGCATCTTCATACTTTTCTTGCAGGAAGCTCTTTCTTTGCCAATACAGCATACTTCCTATGCTGACAAATGGGATACTATATAGAATCGTTTGTAATTGCCCCTGTGCTTCTCTTACAAAAGAAAAGAGCTGGAGGGGAGACTGCAAAATGCGTGCCATCTCTCCGCCCTTTTCCACTAAACAGAACAAACCAATCGCAACATAACTCAAAATCAAGGAAGTGATACAACAAAATGTAATGACTTTCCATGCATCCTTTTTTACATTCACTTTGGTTGTCCTCCCTGCTGTATTTGTTCTGATAGTTTCTTATTTTCAGATATCGCTATTTTTAGCTGCGCTACCAATTCTTTTACTTCTTTTTCATATTTTTCTTTCTCTTTCTGCACGTTTTCCTTTTCTTCTTTTACTTGCGTGATTTCAGACTGGACAGCTTTCTGTTCTTGATTGGCTGCCATAACAGGTTGCACATTCTTTTGTACAAAGAATACGTTCAATCCAATGGAACAAACCAACGTTCCCAGCAACACTTGTTGCTTTCTAGAAGAAAAGAATGTTGGCCATCTTGTTTCCTGTTCTTCCGCATGAGATCTTTCTTTTCTCCGAAACGGCATCTGCCATGTTTTCCAGAATGTCAAGGACGGAAGCGTAATAACTACCTTTCTTTCTACTGGTTCTCCTACTACAGGTACATGCGCTTCCAAAGCTCGTTCTATCTCTTCTATTTCTTTACAACGTAATAAGTCTTCCGCAAATGTAATCACGTGATCTCGTTGGTCAAAGAAATCTGCTTTTTCTGGTTTTCCAAGTATACTGGTACGATTTGTCATCGCAATCAATAATAACTCCCGCAAGGCTTCTACTTTATCTTTTTTCTGGTGAATGGGGATTTTCTCTATTTCCACCATGTACGTTTTCACCATTTCTTCTTTCACATCTACCAAGAAATTCAAAGGATGTAATAATACTTCTATTTCTTGTTTGACAATATGAACCAAACTTTTAAAATACAACAATTGCTTTTCAAACGGAATACTTCGTAAATGGCTATATCCTTTTAAACCCTGTACCTTAAAAAAGAATACCACTCGGTCGTTCACCATCTCAATTCGGTCAGCAACTACATAACCATTCGACTGTAATACCCGACTCATCACGTCTTTATAGAGGGTTTCTGCTTCTTGTTGATCGACGATTTTGCTTTGGGTCACAGAATAGCTATAACGTATTTCATTTTGCAAAATTTCAAGTTCACCATATCGGTTTATCGACATTTTCTCGCTCATTCTTGCGTCCACTCCTTTATCTATTACTGTACGCCGTCTTTCTCAATTTCTTTTCTTAAGCCTTCCTTTTTTACTCCATCATAACGAGCATCTTCATTATATTTTGACAGTGCTATATTACTTACAAAATCACCTTCATAAATGGTAATTTTCCCATCCTTCTGTTTAAGGAATTCTAGGTACATACTAACTTCTTGGGCATTTGCATTTGGTTTCGGATGAGAATACGAAATTACTAAAGTATGAACCCCAAGATATGGATAATACTTTTCTTCCACTTTCTCCACTTTTAACTGTTTGACACAATATTGTACCGTACACATATTATCAGTTGGTTTATCTGTACAACTTATATGTGAATTCATGTCAAACATTTTTGGTAGACGAATGTTCGAATCAATCATTTCTTTCCCCTCAAAAATACGATTCTTATTCTTCTCCTGTAACTGATCTTGTACACCTTCTATATCCCGAAACGTGTACGTCTTTTGTTCTTCTACAGTCGTAAAGAAATCGAGACCTATCTGTTCTGCTTTCTTCATATCTCTCTTGGTAAATATTTTTTCTGTATGCTTTGTACTCTGTTCTTTTTTAGAAACGGTTTCTGTTCCAGTATCACTTGTGCATCCTGCTAACAAAGTCATAGCTAACATCCCCGTCATCACTAATTTCTTCATTCTGTTCCTCCTATCGTCTTCTTACAAATTTCATCATGGTTCGTGTCGTATTGGTCGACATACCAAATTGCCCCAGTATAGAAGGAATGGTTAACGCTAAAACAAAGAAGGCTAGACCAAGAAATAAATTTTCATTTTCACCGTATCCGATTGGTGGTGTTAAGAGAAAATTAAACCCTAATGTCACTGCTAATACTTGCATACCAAACGTCAGAAATGTCGCTAACCATAATCGAATCCAAAAATCATAGAAATTGAGATTATCATTTACTTTCGTTACGATGGCTAACGGTCCCATAATAAATAAAATACCTACGAGTGCTGTCCGATATAAAAATTGTAACACGAAAATGAAAATCAAGATGCCCATGATAAACATAACGTAAAAAGCAAATTCCCCCGCAAAAATGGTTTGGACCGCAATTCGATCAATAAAATCCCCGTCCACTAACTGTTCAGTAATCCCCTCTACAAAAAATTGCTGCGCTTTTAATACCCACCTCAAAATATCTTGATACAAGTACAGAACGATACATGTCACAAAGATTTGTACGATCTTATCATTTAACACGACAGAACCATCTTCTGCATCTAGCATTCTAAAACTCATAATCTTCACTGCATGAAACATAATAAAAATGATTAAGAGTGTTTTACAAAGTCCCGATACCCCTTCCTGATATTTCAAATATCGTTCATTCTGTAACACATCATCGGGTTTTAAAATAAAATGATTAATCTGCTTCTCTGTAAATTTCATCGCCCCTACGCCAAACTGGAAGAAAAAACTATTGATATTGCACATAAATTCTAGTTTTCCACACGTAAAAGCTTTTTGTTTACTATCATAATTTTTAATTTGTTCCTGATATATATCTGGGGCTTTTTTAAGCTCTTGTTCATGCTTTTTATATAAATCACCTTTCTCTGCATACGCTACAGACGAAGAAAAAGGTGAAAATACAGAGCTGATCAGGACCACAAAAGACAGACATACAAGTATTCGTTTCCACATAGTTACAATCCCCTCCCTTTTTGTTACAATATAAATAAGTAAATGGTTAAGAGTATCCCTGCTATGAGACAAAGAAAATGAAATTGATACTCTTTTACTTCCTTTTCCGTCATTTCTTTGTTGTAAGTTAAGAGAAATTCTCTTTTCTTACGGTCAGCCATCTTGTTTAGAAACGAAACAAGATGGCTTTCTATTTGTTTTCCTACCCTCATACAACCGATACACACCCTCTGACCGATACGCTTCATTCTCTCAACTCCTACTGTTGGATTTGTTTCCGCAATTCTTCATCTCGGCTATCGGCGCCTAACACCGTTTCATACGTTTCACATTTCCATTTCCCATTTTGTAATACCCAGTTTCCTTTTACCGTAATGACTTGCTTATATACAGACGGTACATCTTCTCTCCCAATATCATAAGTCGCTTCATACGTTGCATACGAAATCGCTTTTGTTTTTTCCTTATTCGTAAAAGATGTGTACACTTGCTGGATTTTCGTATTCTTGACAACAACCTTGCTATGTTCATGCTCCTCGACTTCTTTTTGTAGCTTCTTTTTTGCGTCATCTGTTAAGTATTTAGCCATTCCACCTTCAGATACAGCCGTTGTAAACTTTTCAGCATCTTTTTTTAATTGTTCTTCAGATTGATATGTTGCTAATTTTGCTTCTAACTCACTTTTATCTCGGTATGCATCGATTGCAAACAGGGCAACACCTAGCGTAAGTAACGAAATGAAAATCATCAACAGTTTATCCCTCACGATTGTTTCTCTCCTTTCAAATAGGGCTCTGGGTCTACTCGTTGCCCATACGGTTTCCCAAATTGTACTTCCCAGTGCAAATGAGGTCCTGTAGAGTCACCTGTCGTCCCGCACGTGCCGATTTGTTGTCCTTTTGACACCGAACTACCCATTGACACTTGAACGTCCGTCATATGCCCGTATAGGGTGTAATAATCACCATGATTTAACACCACATGATGACCGTATCCACCACCCCATCCACTTGGTATCGCAACTTCTACTTTTCCTTCTCGTGCCGCTTTTAGAGGGTCACCTTTTTTGCAAGCTAAATCAAGTCCCTTATGAAATTGTCCTCCTGAACCTGTCGGGTTATCACGGCCTCCAAATGTAGAAGTAATTTGAAACGTTGGAGTTGGAATGGCAAGGTCACCACCTGTTGTACTACCCGTGCCACCTGTTCCCCCAATCACTTGACAATTCATAGAAAGACCACCGAACTCATTCACTAGTTTATTAATCGTGGGAACCCAGTATTGATTTTGACTAAATGGGTCATTGCTTGCTCCAATCGGCGCATATTTCGCCCCAATTTTCTCAACGGTCATAAGTCCTTGGGAAATGTAATTTTTATAGAGGTTGCGAGCCATAAATTCAATTCCTTCTCCAAGCGTTCCAAATCTACGAATAGTTCTCATTGCGTTTTCCCAATCCATAATCCCACCTGGATTATTGTATTCTCTCACCGCTCTTGATTTTCCGAATCCTGTTTCATGAAAGGCAATCGAGATGAGTAATACGGGATCAACCTGATTTTTCTGACCTGCCTGAATAAAATCATCTGTATGCCCTGAAAATGCCCCGGCTGCATCTATTTTTTGCTTAAGAACATCCATGTTATATGTACCATTCGTACAAATTGCACCTGTCGTTCCTGCGCCGCTGGCTGATTCCTCTTCCCCCATACTGAAACATGCCATCACAAGTACAACGAGAAGTGCGATAAAGCCAACTACACAAAGTGGTATGCTCATTTTTTTGAGTATCATGCCTTTCACAACACTCTTGGCTGTATCTTTTAGCATATCAACTCACCTAATTTTTTCTTTTGAAACCATAACTGTTCTTCCACACCTGTGAGCACGACTTCCAATTTGATTCGTTTTGCTCCAGTAGAATAAATACCTTTTCCTACTTGCTCCTCTTTCTTTCCATCTATAATTTCTAGCGTATTCAATTCTTCTTGGGAAAACTTCACACCAATTGTGTTCTCTACTGTTTGAATCTCACTTTTCTTCATCGGTAAATACAGATGCTGAATACTTTCAGAAATGACCGCCCCACCATAATTTCTTATGCCATCTGTCGCCGATAAAAAATCCACAATACTTTGCGTTGCGGTTACAACACCACAATTAAAAGAACGTAATACTTTTAGCATAAAGTAGAGGTATTCCATCGCAACTGGTACTTTCGGATCCGCAATAATATGAGCTTCATCGATATACAATTTTGTCGGTCTTTTATCTCCTCCTGTAATTTCTGCCATTAATCGGCTCAGTAAGATAAAATACACCACTCTCTGTGCTTTCTTTCGGTTATTGAGTGCGAAAATATCAAATGCAAGGAGCGGATTGGAAAAGTCTACTTTTGTATGTCCATTGCAGATTTTTGCATATAACCCATACGCGTAAGCGTATAAGGTAGAATGAAAGGATTCTAACTTTTGATAATCTTCCGTTTGATTGGCATATTCGCTGATTTCCCCGTTTTTCATCTTCGCTAAGTAATCATACAATTCCGACATGATAGGATAATCCTTTGCTTCTAAACGTGAGCTATCCGTTTCTTCTGTGATACCATGCTCCGCATAAAAGGCAATCAATATTTTAGAAAGAACATCCTCTTGCAGATCCGTCATCTCAGGGTACATCAATTGAAACAATGTAAGCAGTGTGGAAATGTTACTATATAATGGATTTGTCCGTCCTTCTTCGCTATAGGCATACTTAGGAAGATCGAAGGGATTGACAACCTTCGTGCCTTCAAAACTAAATTTCACATGCTCCCCGCCTAATGTTTCAAAAATCGGACCGTACTCTGCTTTCGGATCAATCACACGGACCAAAATATCAGCCATAAAATCACGCATCATATCGGTAAAAATGGCTGTACTTTTTCCTACACCAGAAGCACCGATTACCAATTTATGTTTATTAAATAACGCTTCCTCTTCTACCACCACTACGTTACCCGTCGTAATATTCTTTCCTCTGACCACTCCCCGTTCATGAAAATACTCGTTCTCATGAAACGGAAAAAATTGTGCCACAGCTTCTGCATTCATCTCCCTTTTCGTCAAGGATTCTACCTGATTGTGATTGAGGGGAAGAAACGAATCGAATGCCTTCTTCGCCCGTATCGTTGGAGAAAATGTCTTACTAAACGAACCAAATTTTGTCTTCACTGTCGTTGTTAAACTTTCTAATTCTTGTAGCGAAGAAGCCACAAGATGAATCAATAGCGAAAATTCAAATACTTTTTCATTTTTGAAGTTCAACATATGAAGTCTCATTCTGGCCGCTTCGATCTGCGCTTTTGCTTCTTCTTCACTATTTGCATTTGTTGCATTCTCTAACTTTTGTTTGTTTTCTGTAATGGAGGTACTGAGTTTCTTTTTGACAATGGCAGCATCCATTTCTCGAATGTAACAAATGACGGAAATATTATCACTCATTTCATTTGCTTTCTCAATTTGATGATGGTCTAACACTGTACCATATTCTACTACCACCAGTGTTCTCGTATAATTACTTCCTGATCGCACATACGTCTCTGTTTCGTGAATACTATCTGGTGAAATTTGATTTAATACATGATTGTTATAATCCGCAAAGGACTTCTGGATACTCCCCTTCGATTTCACAAATGGTAAAGGAATTTTGTTTCTCCATTTTGAAAGTCTATACCCCACTTTGCATACCCCTCTCTACGTAATTTTGTATTGCATATCCGCTTCCCAACGTTCTCTCTCTTCCCTTTTTGTTTGTTCCCCGATTGACATCGGGAAGGCCGACGCTTGAAAACTTGTATTCACTTGTGCATTTTCATAATCAATACAGGTATACATCAGACGAAATAATTCATCATTATTTAATGTTTGCGCTGATAATTTGTAATACCCTGTCAACATATTCTCAACCAATTGCTTCATCACATCTGCTTGGTTTTTCAGTTCCTGCAATACCTTTTCTTTCGAACCTTCCGAAAATTTCTTCGAAATGATGATATACCGTTTTTGCGTGACCATATTTTTTGATTTTTGAATTTGTTCGATGTGTTGCAAGTACCCCTTTTGCATACAGCGCTTCGCATGATCTGCCGTCACATCGCCATCGAATTTCTCTTTATACATATTGTAATAACTTTTCAAATTGACAGGTTGCGAGATTCTTGCGATTTGAATATCAATCTCTCTTGGCTTCTCATTCAGAAATGTTTCATACGAACCATAAATTCTTTTTTTATCTTCTGCATGTAGCAAAGATAAATTGACACTCGAAACTTCTATCACTTTTACTAACGTATCTTCCCTCGTTTCATAACAGTCATTATAAATATTTCGAATGCCTAGTACTTCTCGAATATCCTGTTCTTTTTGTTTCCGCCACCACATGAGTTTCTGCCACCATTTTTGTGCCATCTTCCCCTCTCCCTTTGTATAAAAAAATTGTTTCTTTCTCCATTTGTACTGCGCTTTCCAAATCACCCGATATTCCAAAAAAGATAAATTTTTACGAACAGGATGTGGAATGAGTAAAAAAGTTAATACAAAACACATGGGAGAAAATGCGAGAATTGCATAATCTAGTTTATATTCTCCTAACATATACAGTGTGCCAACTACAAGTCCTCCGAAAATGGCAAATGGTAGCGTAATAAACACATCTCTCCATGCAATTTTCCAAATTAAATACTTTTTTGTATCAATAGCAAGGGGAAGATCAACCTTCCCCTCCTCCTTCATTTTTTCTTTCCGATTCATGGCATCTACTATTGAATGATTCACAGCGTCTCACTCCCGATTAACCTAATTTTGCTTTTACATAATCAATAATCTCTGGAGCAAGTAAATATAGCACTAAACAAATCACAATTGTTTTTAACGCACTTTTGAATTTACCAGCATGTTCATCCCCACCAAAACCTGCACCAGCTGCACACACCAAAATACCAATAATAAAGATTGTGATAAAGGTAGATTTCCAGTCCGTCATAAATGCGACCAATAAAGCGTTTAATTTCCCAAACATATCATTCCCACCTTCCCTATTTATTTTTTTGTTCGCTCTTGTTGTGCCTCTCTCCCGTTACATCTCCTACGAAATAAGCGGATCTATTCCCTGTATCCTTTCCCAATCAACCAAATAAAGTGTTACGTATACCCCCACGATGAATAGGACTGTACAAAACAAAACAATCATTACGGTTCTTCCTACCATCCAGTTCTCTCCTTTCTTCGGCTCTCTTGTCTCTTACGTTGTTTCCACTTCTCCTTCCATTCCACTGCATTTGCTTTCGGATCGATAATATACACAGGAGATTTTTTCGCTTCCCTTGTATGTAACAACAGCTCATTGTATGTGTGCTGTCCCATTCCCCTCATGACATGTCACCTGTTTCCTTCTCATTCGGTGTCCTTTCTGTCTGTACAGGCTTTTCCTCTTCTGGTTGTTGCTTCTCTACTGGTGGTGTAGCAGGTGGGTCTTGCTTTGGTTCTTCTACTACTTTGACTCCCACTTTCGTAACAGAACGATTTCCCGCTTGATCAGCTGCCATCACTTCTACTGAAATATCTCCTGCTTTACTCGTATCATACGCTCCAATCGTTACGGTAGGGTTTGCATCCTGATTATCTTGTACGGTAACCAAATCTTGCGGTAATACTTTCGCTCCAACTTTTACGGTGACATTCTCTTTTGGTTTAATGACAGGCGCTTCGGTGTCTTTATTTTCATTTACATCTATTACTTTCACCGTAACCATGACACTTGCCTGATTGCCAGAGCAATCTACCGCAATGACTTCTACTTGTATCTCTCCCGCTTTGCTTGTATCGTACTTACCAACAGAAACAACTGGATTTGCATCCTTGTTATCACTTACCGTAACTACATCTTGTGTGGAAAGAATATGGCCAACTGGCACTATAATATTCGTAACTACTCAGCTTCTTCAAATAAAAAAACAGGCCAAATACATGTTTCCGATTCGAAAACATGAAAAGAAAATACTCCAATCAGAGAAAGAATCTATGCCAAATAGAGAAATTCTCTTATGAAGTCGTGTTATTCCAAGGAACCGTTCTAGTTTCTATGACTTGGTTTATCGCTTGTAAGACCGATTGTTTTTGTTTTTTCATGGTACTCATAAAGCTTCGTATCTGACAAAAAGATTCTGCGCCTTTCTTACTTCGGAAAGTCCCAGACACTTTCTGTTTTACTTTCGTCATCCGAATATCCCGTTCTGCTTGATTGTTATCAAATGGAATGGCTGGATGTTCTAAAAACGCTAGAATTCTGTCAGAATACTTGACGAAGCGATTCCATAAATTTTGAGAAGGCGTCTGCTTTCCTTTCTTCTTTTGTTTCGTGGAAAGAATCTGTTGTTCTTTCAATATGGATTGATACATAATAAACAGATTCTTTTGCGTCGCTTTTGGCATGGTACCTTCGGATTGCTTTTTCATCGTCAACGCTTGCGTTAGAAATTTCTGCATCTGTTGTGCCCATTGTTCTCCAGTACTATCTATAATTCCTTGTAAATCTCGTAAGAGATGGGCATTACATAAAACGTGACGACAATCTGTATACGCATCATACGATTTCCAACCATCATGCATCGCAATTCCAGAAAAAGATGGCAAGATTTCTCCAGCATCCATTGCTTCTTTTCCACGTTTTTGATGAATATGTTGCAATGTCACCTCCGGTGTACTGGCAGTATGTAACCATTGTGTTTTGTTTTCTACACGCATACCAGTTTCATCAAAATGGACAACAGGAGACTGCAGAATCTTTTCCTTTACTTCTTTTATGAATGGCTGCAATTGAGAAGCGAAAGCCTGTGTATGATTTACCAGGGTTCCTTCGCTTATAGAATGTCCAAAACAATCCTGAAAGAATTCTTTTGTTCGCTTCAAAGAAATGCATTGATAATGCGTTAAATAGGGAATCAGTCTTTTTATATTTGGACCATATTGAACAGGACGAGATACTGTCGAAGGAAATTGGGCTTCTTGGATAGAATGGCAATGTGGGCATTCTTTCTGTTCTACTTTATGTTCTGTCACTTCGATCTGAATAGGTGGTAAGTCATACACTTGGCGAATGCGATACCCTTTTACAGGCTCGTGGTTCAAGGAAGTATGACAACAAGTACAATATGTAGGAGAATGTGTAATCGTATGATCTGGAGTCGCTGTCAAACCAAGAGTATGTCCCTTGTGGCCCAACTGGCCACCCGTTTGACGATGAGACGGTTTGCGCAAACTTTTTGTAACGGGCTTACCCAAACCATCTGTAGAAGGTGGCTTATGACTATTTTTGGAGTTTTTTTTTGAAGCATTTTCTAGTTCTTGTATACGTTTTTCTAACTTAGAAAATGTTTCTTCAAATAAAGAAATAACAGCTTCAGGTCCTTTTTTATATGTATCTAAAATAATTTTTCGATCGACCATAAGATTCACCTCCCCTGTTTGATATACTCAGTATTTACAAATGGGAGGCATATGAAACTAGTAAAATTTAAAAAAGACACCGAAAGGTGGCTGAGTAGTTACTAATATTCTCTTTTGGTTTAATCACAGGCGCTTCCCTATCCTTATCTGCTTCGGGGTCGATCACGGTTACTGTTACCCTCATACTAGAACGGTTGCCTGCTTGATCAATCGCCACCACTTCTACTTGGATGTTCCCTTCTTGACTGGTGTTATACGTTCCATTGATGGATAATAACGGATTGTTATCCCGATTGTCCATGACCGTAACTAGATCATGAGGATTTAGATTCTGTCCTTTTTGTACCATACGGTTCTCTTTTGCTGTCAGTTTCGGTGCTTCTTTGTCTACAGGGATTGTTGGTTCTTTTGGTGGGTCAATCACAGGAGGCTTCGGCTTCTCTCCCTCATCCCTATCTGTTGGCGGATCTATGACTGGTGGCTTGGGTTTATCCCCTTCTCCATCACCTATTGGTGGCATAACGACCGGTTGCTTAGGCTTATCGGGTTCTTTTGGCAGTTCTACCGTCACCTTTGGCTTCTCTATATCGGTTGATGGCATAGGTTTTTCAATTGAAATGGATTCTTTTGCATTGGGTGTATTCTCTAATGGTGTCAAAATAACTGGCGGTGATAGTTCAATTTTTGGTGGTTCGATGGCAGGCGCTGGTAACTTCTCTTGTTCTACCTTCGCTTTTTGATTCGTCTGAAGGATGGTTGTTAATTGTTTCGTTTCCTCTTCTGTCAAATATTTTTTGGCGATATTCGTTGATACAACTGGCATGGCATCTTTTTTTGTTACAGACTTTGTACCACCTACTTCTGGCCCAGAAATCTCTTGCTTCTGCCCTGTCTCTTCCTCTTTTTTTATTGTTTCTGTTTTCTTGTCTTTCTTCACTTCTTCCGTTTTTTTCTGATTCTTTTCTTTGGGAGACGCTTCTTCTTTCCCAAAACACCCTGTCAGAGAAGACAGGGCCAACACCGTTCCACTTACAATGGTGACCTTTTTCAAAAAATCATGTTTTTTACTCACTTTCGTTCCTCCATTTGTCTAGTTTTCTAGTCATCTAGTACTTGCAATCAACCTGTTGTATGGGTAGTTTTTGAGGGGTATGATGATATGCTCCCATGACAATTATTTCATTTTGTAATAAAAAGAGTTCCATCTGATCGTATCCACTGATACGACTAAAATATTCCGCATCTTGCATGCTATTTGTTCCAAAGAACAGCTTTCGATCACAATTCGTCAAAACCTGATTTGCAACGTCTTTCCCATGAATCTGTTGTAGTTGTGTGTGATATTTGACAACAATAGAGATTTCCATTTGATAGCCTCTCGTTACACACAATACTTTAGCTATATGTGGAATCGGATACATGTCATACTCATCCAAATACACTTGCATTGCTTGTATAGATGATTGTTCCAGGAAGATTTGAAGCATATTTTGAACTCGTTCCCCTCGTTCTTCATACGTACTTCCAACTACATCGACATGAATGTATAGAATAAATTTTTGCTGTGGATGACAAGATAACAATTCTTGAAGCCTTTCATGAAAACACGGACTGAGTAAATCTAACCGTAGTACTTGATACCCTTGTTCTACTTTCATTTGATGCGTGAAATAGTATGTTTCCTTCTTCATACTCTCTATGACAATGATATTCTTTTCCTTTTCTTGCCCAACATTCGTATGGATGTACAACCGCGTTTTACCTGTTTCCGTAGCACCCACTACATATACATTCGAATTGTTCCTCTTATCAAACTTTAATTCCGTGGTACCGATTAACATCTTTTTCACCTATCCTTTTCTCATTTCGTTACCTATCATTTCTCAACTCATACCCATTGTACATTTCACTTTTTACCCGCCATCCCTTTGCAGTTGAGACATTCAATCCAAATCTACTAACTTGCTTTTTTATGAGAACGATAGGCACGAATTGCTACAAGTCCACCTACTAACATGACAACTCCACCAATCCACATCCAATATGGATTCTCTTCTTGACCACCTGTCGTTGGAAGCTTATGTTCTACTTTCTTTGGTGCTGGTTCTGCTGCTTTCACAATTGGCTTTTCTTTGACAGGGTGTTCTACTACTTTTGGTTGTTCTGTTTGCACGGTTACATTTGGTGTCTTTGATGGTGTTTGGGGTTGCTCAGGTTTAGGCTGTACAGGCCGATTCTTGAACGTAACGGTTTGACCTTTATCTTGGATGTCACTATGCCTTGCCACTAACACATCGTTTTGATACACATCTTCAAATACCACCACTTCTTTCCCTTCCAGCGCAGAAGCACCGAAGGTGAAGTCTACTGTTGCAACACCATCTTTTTCTTTTGCAGTAAATATATGTTCCGCTGTTACTTCTTTTCCATCTACTACGAATGGTTGGTTTGTTGATTTATCCATGAGCTTTCCTTTTACCACGTACTCTTTCCCTACGATGAAGTCTTTGTACGCCACTTTATCTTGGATTGTGACAGCATTCTTAGCTTCTAACTCTTTCGAGCCATCCTCTTTGTTTGTTGCTGTTGTTTGAACAGAAGGTTTTACAAACTGAATTGTTTGACCTTTATCATTTATATCCGCATGTGACGTAACTATTTTTCCGTCTTTCCATACTTCCTCAAATACCACCACTTCTTTTCCCTCTAAACCAGTTGCATCAAAGGTGAAATCGAGTGCAATCGCACCATTCGCTTCTTTTGCTGTAAATGTAGATTCTGCTGTTACTTCTTTCCCCTTTACAACTAGGGGTTGATTTGAAGCTTTCTTCATTAATTTCCCTTTAATCGTGTATTCTTTTCCTACTTGTAAATCTTTGTAGACCACTTTATCTTGAATCGTGACAGACTGAGACGTGTGCATTTCTTTTGCTCCGTCCGTTTTATCTGTTGCTGTTGTTTGAATCAATGGAATCTTTTCATCAGCAACCGTATGCTTCACGATTTCCCCATTCTGCTTGATTTCAAACGAGAAGGCTTCTTCGTTCAACATGAATCCTTCGGGCGCTACAACCTCACGGTACGTATATGTACCGAACGGGATTTTACTAAACTTCGCAATTCCTTCTGCATTTGTCTTACCTTTTGCTACCATGTCCCCTTTTTCATTTCGAATCTCAAATTCTGCATGTGGTAGTTTTACATTCCCATCTGCAACATCCACTTTGGTTACTTCTAATTCCCCATAGATCGGTTGATTCTCAGCTGTAATCGTTGCAATTTCACCTGTTTTTACTTCTACTGTTTGTGGTGTATCCTGTAACACGTAGCCTACAGGACTTTTTACTTCTTTCACGACATAGGTTCCCATCTCAATATTATCTAAAGAGGCAATGCCTTTGTCGTTTGTTGTAATCGTTCCCATACTCTTCTGGTCGCTAGTTAACACCTCAAATACTGCTCCTGCCAATGGTTTCTTATTTTCATCCACTTTTCGGATTTCCAAACCACCCATCGATTTCCAAAAGACCTGTATATCCTGACTCACTTTCTGTTGACTGCGTTCTAATAGAACTGTCGCATCCTGAATGCTTTCCGTCCCCTTATATACAACAGCATGTTGATTTGTCAGGTTCGCTGTTACTTTCAATGACAATTCTGCACTTTTGGAGGATTTCGGCACTTGTACACGGAATGTTTCTCCTAAGGAAAACGTTTCTTTTGCTTCCCCTTGTTCTGTGACAATGCGTGTGCCAACTGGAGCTTGATTCAGCGCTACCTGATACGTCCCTTGCTTCGCATTACTTTCTACTGCATACACTGTTGTCTCAAAGTACGCACCATTCAACTTTGCTTCTTGCTTGTCAGTTGGTTTCACATTCATAAATACATCTTGTGTATCTTCCGTGTGATCCGCTGCATAACGAATGGCTTTCACAGCACGTTCTACTTCTCCATCCTTGAATTGTAAATCGGCTGGCTGTAGCTGACCTAGTGCCACCCATACAGAGAGCTGCGTGGCGTAATGTGCCTGTTGCCAAGTGGAAACCCCGAGTTGTTCTGGTGTTTTTTGCGGGTATCCATTTAGTAACACGCGATACACCACATCATCGGTACGTCCGATTTCGGGCAAGTCTTGCCCATCAGGAGATTTCTTCCCATAGACTAAACAATAGGCAATGTGCCCATTAGCATTTTTTAGGAGCTCTGTTCGGACATCTTTCCCATATTGTGGACTGTATGCCCACGCTATTTCGTATTTCTCGCGGTGGATGACTTCTGCACTCGCAGATTTCAGCGGAATCAGTACACTTATGAAGAACATACAGATACTCATCAAGACAGTAAAAGGTTTCGAATACACAATTTTTTTCGTCATATACTAGTAGCTCCTTTTTGAATATGCAATTGTCAATTTACAAAACTGAAAAGAACGAATATTCAGTTTTAATAGAACAAAAAAATATATCTTTTGAACAAATGTGCAATTACCAAATTCAAGTCTTGGAAATTGCTTATTTTTTATATAGAATGTACATTGTATGTATATTCTATATATCGAAGTATCCACATGGTATTAATTCGAATTATGTAGCTTTTGCTCGATAATACGCAGGAATAAACAACTGATCAAGTGGTTCATCTAGGAACTCAGCAATTTTTTGTGCTCTTTGTGCTAGGACACTCTTCCTTCCAGTTTCTACATCATATACTGTGGTAAGTGGCACATTACAAGCAATCGCAATACTTTTTGCACTAATACTTTTGGTTTCACGTATTTCACGTAATTTAGTCATGTCATCACCCCCTACTAACATTTTATTCGGCTTAAAGCGAAAAGTCAACACTTTAGTATTATTTTTACACAGAAAGGAATTCAGGTGGATATTATGGAAAATACTACATTCGGAAAAAACCTAACTAAACTCCGCGTAATTAGAGGCTTATCAAAAAAGGAATTTGCCAAAGCAATCAATACTCCATATAGTACCGTGGCAAGTTGGGAACGTGGGGAAAAGATACCCAAGATTGAACGTTTACCCACTATCGCTAAATTTTTTAATGTTAGCGAAGCCTACTTATTAAATAATGTCACAGATGATAATGATATCTTAGAATCTACAGAACTTCCAACTGACCCTATAGAACGAATGGCTCAAATTTTAATTGAAAAATACAGAAACATTCCTGATGAACATAAACCAAGAGTAGAGAAAGAAATATTAAGAATAGCTCAACTATTAAGGATTGAAATTGAAATGAATTCGCAGAACGGAAAATAAAAAGACTCTATGCAAGAGTCTTATAAACATCCAACTAGTTCTCTTCATTAAAAGAATCGAAAAAGTCCATTAAGTATTCATAAACCGTATTTTTGTCATCACTAATATTAATAATTTCAAGAATCATTTTTTCATAAATATTCATAAAAATCCCCCTAATTATGTATAATCGTTTGCCGAAATGTATTTTTCTAAAATTAAAAACAGTAATTAAACTAACAAAAGACACCTTTAAAGGTGTCTTTTGTTAGTTTAATTACATATTTTCCATATTAACCCATTCCTCCAGGGTCGCTTACCACTCTAGTTCCTATGTTCAATTCTCCTGTTTTAGCTACATATTTCTCACTCGTAATAGTTTTATATTCACCAATTGCCCCACTAATAAACATTACCAACATGATAGCTACAAGTATCCTCATAATACGCCCCCAAGGCATTGTTTATTTTTATACTCTTCATATACTTTTTTAGTATATTGCAAAAAGAAATAATCCTTTTTTTCAATGCACATTTCATTTGCTCTAGCGAGTAAGTTTAAATTATTAGTAGCCTGCCCCAAATAACATGTCTGTATTGCCGAAAGCTCCCCTTGTTCTTCTAAAAGCTTTTTTAAAATCCTTATTGCTTTCTTCATTTTACCTTTTAAAATCCAATACAAAGCTAATTCGGCTGGATGTAGATCTTCTATACAAATAGTATCCAAATCTCGATTATGTATTAATTTCAAGAAATTTAAATTATTTAAAGCAATTCTATACTTCAACTCACATTTATACTCTCGTAAAACTTGTAATCCATTAGACAAATATCTTCTACTTTCTTCATAGTTCCGAAACATACTTTCTTCCCCTTTACGTACATCCATCATAGCTGATACTACAGGGAAAAATTTCAATTCTTTATTTTCATGTAATTGTTTATGACTTTCTGTAAACCCTTTTACATCAAAATTCCTTAATAACAAATATCCCCATATATCATCAATCCACATTATGTATATAGAATATATTTCTTTGCCTCTTAATTGTTCTATATTTTCTTTTACTCTTTCTACATAAACTTGCAACATACCAAAATCTCCAATATCCCCTGCAGCTAATAAATAGAGAATATCACATAAAATTCCCATTTCCACTTGTTCTTTTGTGCTAATATTCGCTCTAACTTTTTCTAGTTCTTTTAGAATTTTCTTATTACATTGTTGATCCGCTCTTTTTTTAAATAATTTAAAAAGATTTGCGTAATGTCTTATATGTGGTTCATGATGTGTACTAGCAATAGTAATTAAAGTCTTTTGCATTTGCTTGTAACCATTAATATATGAAATAACAAATAAAAGTTTTAAATTACAATTAATATTCTTTTTATAATCAAAAAAAACATTTGAGCAATATAACTCGATGTTTTCTTTTTGTTCATTAATTAATATTTGAGTAAACTTATAAACTGTATACATAGATATTTCTTTATTATGTGTGAAAAAATCAGTAAATACAGAACTAGAAGCATTAATTTCCTTTGCTAGACCATTTTGGGTATAGAGTGAATTCTCCAGGATTTTTTTCAAAAATATTCGAATATCTTTCATAATAATAACAACCACCTATAAGACTGATTTTTCAGAAAATATACTCAGATATTATTATAACACAACTAATATTGAAGGACTATTGAGAAAGTTTTCTCCAATAGTCCTTCAGATACTTCCGTACAATATTTTCATTGCAGTGTTGATATTATTCGGGAATCGCTTTAAAATAGATATTAACTAAAAAAAACCCCACTCACCACATTTTTAATTGGTTTCAGCTTACCAGGCACAGTACCAATTAAAACGAAATAGAAAGTAGAGGTTTCTTCTTCAAACTAATTATTCACTTATCATACAGTATAACATGTACTTGATATTCTGTGAATACAAACGCCTATTTTCTAAAATTTTCATCTGAGTTGGGAAAATGGGAGGATTTTTCATGTTTACAAGTCAGCCAAAAGTAGCTGCAAGTGATTTTACAAACGGTATTCAAATTGGCACAAACTCATTTCAAACAAATATGCACTTTAAAAAGACTAATACACCGTCTAAGTTCCTCATGCATGGACCAAAGTTTTTTGACGAGCTTCGTATCTATTTACTGAAAAATAACAAGCTTGGCGAATATGCTTTGCCATCTTCTGCTTTAGCTACACTCATTTTACTTCATTATAAGGTAGATGATTTAGGGCGACTTCCTCGTAACTTTACATTATCGATAATCGCCAATGAATCTGATATCCCTTATTCTACGATTCATACAGGCTTTCAAGCCTTGCTTCATGCTGGGCTAGTTCGAGAAATTTTCATTCATGGCATTCCCGTATATGAAATTTGTAATTATGCAAGGTACAATCGTACTGCAAAAGAAGGGAATACACATGCGGACAAACTCTCTTATTTCCGTATTCCCAACTTATTATTAGAGACTTCTATTTTAAAAGAGTTAGTTTCCCATCGCGACAGCAAAGGTATTATTGAACTTTTAAATCTATGTAATACTTTCACTCGTGAGCTTAAATTTAAGAGTAAAGATTCCATTGAAACATACACGTTACCTCGCTACATGGACGGCTTAAAGGAACGTTTAGGGCGTAATGCAAAAAAAGTTCGTAACTACATAGAGATTATTTCGCCAATCTTTACATTTGATGCTGCTATAAAAAAGGTTAGAAACCCACGTAAAGGACGCATAGCTCGTATACGTGAAAAGATTCAACAAATCGTTATCACGAAATTTACGGTTAGTATGAATCCTGCATGTGTGATTGAAAATGACCGAGCTGAAATTAGACAAACTGAAGCTAAAATGCGTAAAGAAGCAACAGCCCGTCTTGAATCCATTGGCATAGCATTAACCAATAAAGATCGTAAAGACATTGTTGTTTCTTATAAAGGAGAAGTATCACGAATCGCTACATATATTAAAAACAAACAACTTCGTGATGATTTTATGACTTATACCATGAGTTATGCAATGGATCAATGTGAAAGTTTCTTAGCACTTGGAGAAAAAATAAAATCAATCGGTGGCATGATACGAGCAAAACTGCGTGAATCGTTTGTTCCATGGGCGGAACGATATTTAGACGATGATACACGTCATGCACTTGTACTGGAACTCGTTTCTCATGATATTGATGTACCTGATGCTTTCCGCCTTACTTAAATTTTTAAAAATGAATAGACTATATGCCTTGTTCAAAAAAAATCATTTGGACAGGGCTATTTGTCATGTTGAAATCAATTAGACAATCATTCTATTACCTTATAATTCTTAAAAACAGTAGGGTTATTTTTCCTCCCCTAACTGTTTTTTTATGTTTCTATATACTAGATTACGTTTTAATACTTGTGGAATTGTTAGTAAACCTATAATTCAATTGTGTAAACCTTAGTATATTGTTATAAAGTTTGTGTAAATCTGCATAGTTTGTAGCTGTAGTTATGGATAAGTTGGTATTCCGATTCAATTTTTTAGACAATTTATCTGGTCTTAGAGCCACAAGAGTTTCCGAGGTTCTCTTTTTATCTATATAGTATTTGTATCTTTTATATTATTAATGAGACTTTTATATAGTATTTGAAATTAGTACTTAATAAATGAATTTATACATAAACAATTGAAAAATTAATAAACATTCTATTTTTTCATATATTTAAAATTTATAGGGAACTTTGACAAAGCTCGTAAATAGAATTAAAATTTTTAGGGAAGTTCGACTAGTTTTAGCGAAGCACAAGGGTTTTCATAAATCCCCAGAATTGCTACAGCAACTCACGTAATCTTCAAATCTTAAATTAGAAGTTGATTGTATGAGTCAAGTCATGCCCCTTAGAACGGACGTATACGGGGCATTTCAGACGTTTGGGACATACATTCAAGAAAAAGAATGACCGAATATTGTATTCAACCCGTGATGTAGAGCTACTTAAACAACTGATGGAGTTACATATTCAGGAATTGTGAGGACACAGTAGACAACGTGGACGAACAATATAAACATGTTAATCAACCTCAGAACACCCCTTCACCAATTGACACGGCAAATAAGATAGCAAGAATCAGGCAAGAAATGGAGGAATTACGGAAATATGTAGATGAAAGTATAAAAAAACGAGATAAATTGTTGCTGCAAACATTACGGGAAGTATTAGAATCAAAACAAAAGAAAAAAAAGAAATGGTGGCAATTTTGGAAGTAATTCTTCTCCTGTTTAATTGTGGAAATCAATTTTTTTAAATAAAGAGTCTTAGATAATAATTATTATCTAAGACTCTTTATTTTTGATTAGACACAAAAATTCATAGAACGAGAGCCTTTGTATTTAAATTAGTTTCCAGAAATAATATATAAAATTTGTAGAGAAAGTAGTAAAAGGAACTGATTCTATAATTAGAAACGTAGAGTTTTCTTTCATATTAAAAGTGATCAAAGTATAAAAATAACTTTTGGTCATCATTAAGTGATTGAAAGGTAATTCGTTCTGTTGTTTTTCTTATCTCTAAGAACACCTTATCACTAAATGTTGTTTAAATAACTTATTAATTACAAAAACAACCTTTAAAAATACTTAGAAGTAATAAAAAAGTAATCATTTTGAGTTTTTTGATAAAAACATGATTGTACCACTAGGAAAAACGTGGTAAAATATCATTAAAGCATTGATAAGTAATGTTTTTGTGATCAATTAGTTTTTACAAAAAGAATGGAAGTGTTATTAAAAGGAGAGATAAATATGAGTATGGTATTTCACTTAAAAGCGGATATTGGAAATAGTACAGTTAAGTTCAAAATTGAGGATAAAGTTCAAAAAGTTCCAAGCGTATACAAACGTTTGTTCAAACCTCTTACTCCAAGTGAAACTGACATCGAAAAATGTGTTGTGAATTTACTAGACGAATTAAATGTCCATATTACAAGTTCTTCAATTAAACGTAGTGGCCAATTTCTTGTAGGAAAACGTGCTATGAATTTTGCTAAAGATACAACCACAATGGATATTGAAGAAGGGGGAAAACATGAAGATGATCTACCGATTATTCATTTAGTTAGTATCGTGGCTGCAAAGGCAATCCAGAAGGATTTTGGAGAAACTAGAAATTTACCCAAAACACTTGATGTAAAAGTGAATCTAACTACAGCTATCCCAGCTAGCGAATGGAAACCGGAACACGCTAGAGAGTTAGAGAAAAGATTTGTGGAAAAATCACATATTGCAATCGTAGATGTTGCCGAAGAAAAAGTGACAGTAACAGTTAATTTTGAAAAAGTAACAGTAACACGCGAAGGGGTTCCGCCATTATATCGAATGATCCGTGCGATTGCTGACAGCGATAATAAAATGTTTGATAGATATGTAGAGTTTTGTGAAAAAGAATTAAAGTATAGTAAAGATGAAATTCAAAATTTATTGACTGTAGAAGTATTCTCTACAAAGAAAATTCTTCATGCTGATATCGGTGATGGAACAACGGAATATATCTATACAGATGGTTTAAATCCAATTCCAGATTCTTGTACTGGTGAACGAAGAGGGATTGGACACGCATTACTAGAGGCAATCTCATTATTACAAGACAAAAGGCCAGGAGTTGGAGAACTTACTCGCCAACAATTTGCTGAGATTTTATTGAAAACAGAGCATAAATTCCATAAAGAATCTAAAGAATTTTTCTATGAAACACGCTTTGTGCAAGCTGAAAACATTTTACGTGATATTCGTAATAAATACAGAAACAACACGGCTAGTGAAGCTGAAGTAATTGCAATCTATGGTGGTGGTTCAATTGCATTAGAGGATGACTTAAAAAATGAATTAGTATCATTCTGTAAGAAAAACAAACTAGAATTGCTATGGATTCCAGCTGAATATGCTGTTGATATGAATATTGAAGGCTTAGATGTACTAGCAAATGAAGTGTTAGTTTAGGTAGGTGGTAAGGTATGAAAGCAAAAGGAAAACCAGAACAATATGGATGGAAACTAAAAAAAGTAAATGATCCGGATTTTTGGGAATGGTACGAAAACCAAGATAACATAGGTGACTCATTAGTAACTTTGGCACAATTTTTCATTAAGCAATATGGCACGTTAGATGTGAAAAGTTTTGAAGCACAACAAGCAATGCATAGAGATTTATTGATGAAAGATGAATTCTATCAAGAACTTCACCAAATGAAAGCTTTATTGCAAGGTAATACAGTTATGACCGTTCCTCAAATGACTGTTGAAAAACCATCTGTTCAAAATGTTAAGTCTTCAAAAAATGAACCAGTAGAAACAGAGAGTGTAAGTGAAGAAGAAACGAAACCAAAAGTGAAGCAAGAATTACCAAAAAGAAATTTATTTGGCGGTGTAAATAAAGAAAATCTGATTTAAAAAATCAAATAAAAACCTTCTTACTGATAGATTTGAAGTAAGAAGGTTTTTTTACATTTGTTTTATCAGGATATTTGAAATTCTCGAACGCTAGATGTTACCGTAGGTTCTTTCAGTTCATCTTCAGAATCATCTTTTTGCCTTGGAAAGTTCTGTGTAATCTCATTGTTCACATATGATGAAATGGAAGAAAATAATAATTCGCGTTCTTCCAGTGATAGATGTTCAACATCAAAACATTTTTCTATTAGTTCGCCAGTATCTTTGCACAACTTATCTCGGTTTTTCTTTTCTTCAGCCTTTGCTTTTCTTTTCAAATCTCGTTCTTCTTCTTTTAATCGTTTCATTTGTTCTTCTAGTTCTTGTAATTTTTCTTTTGCACTTTTCTTCGCCATATTGGACGCCTCCCTTATTATTTTTATTCTTCTGTTTGATATTTACGCAATACATAATTGTCTCGAATGATTTTTTGTTTTTTTACCATTGCTCCAAATTGTAGTGCAATTTGTTCTGCTTCTTCTACGGAATGACAATCAAAATATTTTTCAAATATAGCCCCTGTTTCAATCAAACGCTTTGTTCGCTCTTTTCTCAATTCTCCACCATTCACTCTTTTTTGTAGGTCATGTTTTTGTCTTTTCAGTATGGTTTTCTTTCTTTGAATTTCTTGAAGCTTAGCTTCAATGCTTTTTTCCTTCATGGAAAACTTCTCCTCAGAAAAATCCTATTTTTTCCAGAATACCATTGTCAGAAGATTATGTAAAGTGGTATAATTATTCCGAACAGTATTTTGTGAGTGCGCATCTATACACCTTACTACGTAGGTGTTCGAAGCGTACTCGCTAACGCTCGATCCAAAATCTAAAAATATATTGACCCGCAGGGGCATTTGAAAGGAGGAGAAAGTGATATGGCGATATTTTATTATGATGTAAATATATTAAATAAAGCTGACCATTCAGCAGTTGCAACCGCAGCATATGATTCGGATCAAAGTTTATATTCCGAACGTGATGATGAAATTAAAAAATATCGTCCTCGTGAAGTTGCACCTGAATCCTATATCCTTGCTCCTTCTCATGCTCCTGTATGGGTTAAAGATCGCGAGAAGCTATGGAATGAAGTAGAGTTTGTGGAGAAACAATGGAATGCACAATTAGCTCGTCGTCTTATCTTCGCTTTACCAGTTGAACTTTCAGAACAAGAACAAACTGAAATTCTTTTACAACATTGCCAAGAATGTTTTGTAGATGAAGGAATGGTAGCTGATATTTCCATTCATCGAGAACATGCACATAATCCACATGCACATGTTTTATTAACAATGCGTCCCTTCAATGAAGATGGAACATGGGGATTGAAAAAGAAAAAAGTAAATGGAAAAACTGTTTCCATGACAACTTGGAATGATCGAGGTAACGTCACAAAATGGCGTGAAAATTGGGCAACTCTTCAAAATGAAAAATTCTTAGAAAAAGGTTTAGATATTCGTGTTTCTCATGAGTCATATGAAAAGCAAGGATTAGATATTGTTCCTACAAAACATATTGGATATAAATCATATGCAATGGAACAAAGAGCGAAAGAGCAAGCCTTGAAAGAGGGAAAAGAATATAAACCTGTTACGCATTATGGAAAAGAAAATGCAGAAATTGCAAAGTATAATGACGAATTAAGAAAGCTCGAAAAAGAGGAAGTCATTCTTCTTGAAGAATATAAAAAAGAAAAACAAAATCAAAGACAACAATTTGATTTCAAAATGCAATTGACTCCTGATGAAAGAATCGCTGTAGAAAAAGTAAGGAATCGTGTGAAGCGATTTGTTGATTATAAAGTAGCATTAGATACTGCACAATCTCTTGGAAATTGGAAACGAAAATTAGAAAAACAGGAACGTGAAATTCAAGCCGAAAAGAATATCTTAAATCGTGCGAATCACACTTATAAAAGCGAAAATGATAAACAAAATATTGATTATTATGGATTCCATGTTGAAGAAAAACTGTTTGCACAGCAAATGCAAGAAAGAATCTCAAATTTACAGGAAAGAACAAATGAATTAGAGGAAGAGAAAAATAAATTCGATGATCTATATACATCTGTTCACACCGTTATTTCTCTTCATAAACAATTTGTAGAACAAGAATTTGAAACCTTGTATGAGGGGAACTATCAAGAATTAGATACCCTTGAAAAGTATCATGTTTTACAACAATTCACAAAACACGGAATTGTGATGAATGATGAAGAGATACAAACGTTTATCACAACATTACAAAGTGAAAATCAGAAGTTATATGATGTAGATTTAGAAAATGCAAGGCGTTCTTTTGTTATTACTGGTTTATCTGTTCGTAAAAAACAGAATGAACATCGTTCAGCTTTAAAAACAAAAGATGTTGAGAAGACGTATGGCACGGTGACAAAACTAGAAATACTAAAAGTTCACCAAAAAGCATACGAAAAAGAATTGAAAAAACAACTGTATCAGAATTTGTCTCCAGAGCAAGTCGAAGCATTTGAATTTGTTTCTAAACAAGAAAAACAATTTGTTGCGGATTATGCACAAGTAGCATTTTTACAACGTGGATTTTTGCAACAAGAAAGACAACTTCAACGAACAGAAAGAGCGTTAAAAGCCGAAAAATCGTTATTACAAGAAGTAGTTGCAACTCAAAAAGAACATCCAAAAGAAATTGTGAAATATGGATTCACTGTAGAGAATTATCAGCAAGAAATGAAAGAACGTTTTGCTTTGCTATCATCTAAAGCAACAAAATGGAAACAAGAACAAGAGAAATTTGAAGCATTAAAATTAAATTTTGAAAAGGTGTCACACGTTCACAAGGGAATTGTGGATAAAGAATTTGATGCAATTTATGGAACGAATGATGAACTTAGTACAATACAGAAATATCACTTAGTCCAAGAATTTAAACAGTACAATGAAAAAGTTGACACGCTAGATTATGAAGCATTCTTTACAGAAAAAGGTCTTCGTCAAGATCATATACAGCATAAAAAACCATCACAAGAAGAGTTGAAACGTTCGATTACACTAACAGGATTTGCGATTTTAAAACAGGAACGTTTGAAGAAAGAAGCTCTTTCAAAAGGAAATATAGAACAAGTATATGAAGCATTGAAAAAAGTGAAAGAATTACACTTGCAAAAAGAGGAACAGCTTATGGCATATAAGCCATATCTGTATACGCAATTACATGGTGAAGAGAAACATGCTTTTGATATCGTAGAACAAAAATTGCATACATTCCCTGTAGATTATCGACAAGTTCTTTCTATACAACAATCCGTAGCATTTACGGAAAAACGATTAGAACGACGTGAAAAAGAGTTGAAAGTTGAAAAGGCCGTTTTACAACAAGTTGTAGAAGTTCACCGTGAAGAACCAGAAGAAGTCGTGAAGTATGGATTTACTGTAGACAATTATCAGCAAGAAATGAAAGAACGTTTTGATGAATTGTCCATAAAAGCTCATACATGGAAAGAAGAAAAAGACAATTTAGAAGAACTGAAACAGCATGTACAGGTTATAACGAATGTTCACGAAAGATTATTGAATCAAGAATTCAATCAGGTGTATACAGAAGATATGGAACGTACAATGATTGAAAAATATCACTTGATTGAAGAATATAAGCAATATCAAGAAATCGTAGCCCCTGCTCACTATGAACAGTTCTTTGCAGAAAAGGTGTATAACAAACCTGTAGAACCAGAAGTGGAAATCACTCCTGAAGAGCAAATCGAAAAGATACGTAAAACTATCTTGGGGTTAGGTGGATTGATTCGAAGAGAAGAAGCGACACGGGAAAAATTCATGGAGAAATTGGATGTAGGTCTTGTGAATCAGCTAGCACAAAAAGTGCAATCTCTTCTATCCAATAAAGAAGCTGTAAAAGAAGTAGAGGATGAAAAGACAGTTGGTTTATATGAACTGACGAAGAAAATACAGTCTCTTGTCCTTAGAAGAGATGAAGCGTATCAGGCGTATAAACAACTGTTTGCTGAGAAAGAAGGGTTATCTCATACAGAAGTGCAAGCAATTGAAAAAGTCGAGCAATTAGCGGAGAAACACATTTTAAGCTATCAAGATGTTCAATATATTGAGCGCAATTGGCAATATGAGAATAAGCAATTGCAAAATGAAAAAGAGGAACTGCAAGGAGAAAAAGCTGTCTTGCAACAGGCTCATGAAGCATACAAGATATCCAAGCGTAGTGTTGCGGAGCACGGATTCCATCCAGCTACATTCTTGCAAGAATTTCAGCAAAAATTTGATACATTAAAAGTGGCTGCGTTTGAAATACAGGGGAAATTAGAAGCGCATGAACAGTTGAAAGAACAACTGGATATTGTAACACAGGTTTATGAACGATCTGTATCGAATCAATATCAACGTGTATTTGGAGAAGAGATAGACCTGAAACAAAATACAGTAGAAAAACTGTATCATATACAGGCGTACCAATTGTTTGGGCATAAAGAGGAACAAGCAAATGAGCGAATGGTATATGTACAAGAGAAACTTAGCAAACAAAAAGAGCCAACTATATATGAGCAAGCCAAACAATTATATGCATCACTTCGTATTAATCAATTAAGCACTTGGAAACAAGAGAAAGTGAAAAGAGATGCGACTGAGCATAGAGATTATCCAACGATTTATGAAGCGAGTAAGAAATTAGAGCAATTGAAATTGCAAAAGGCATCTTTAGAAGCGGATGTTGAACCATTACTTGCATATCAACAACTATATTTAGAAAAACAGTTTCCACATTATATAAAAGCGATTCAAGCATTAGATGGGGTTATCATCAATGAGATTGCTGAAAGAGTTCGTATGAAACAAGAATGTGGTGTGAAGTATATTAGCTTTAGACAAGAGCTGAAAGCATATGAGAAAGAAATCCAGCACAACCAAGATAAGCAACAATCATTCTCTCCATATACGAACCGTTCCCTGTTAGACAATGTGTTAGTGGCGTTAGAAGAGGTAAGTCAGGAACGAAACAAGCGTAGATTACAAAAGGGACGTTCTAGAAGCGGAAGACGTGTACACACAAAACGTTTAGACACGGATTTAGAGTTATAGCATGAGGAAGGAGAAGAGATTTTTCTCTCTTCCCCTTCTACTCTATATAGAAGGGAATGATTCGTTGTGACAGGTTATTTTATGATGGATATTTGGTTAAGTCGTTTGACGATGATGTTTGTATTTGGGATATTTGTGACAATCCTTTGGCGTATTATTCGCATTTGGTTTCGAGGGTTTTTGGCTTGGATCGTTATAATGGGGATAGGATATGGCATTGTATATATGTTCGTGTATATTCGACAATTTAGTGATATGTAGTGGAAATTTGAATGAAACCACTGTGTGGATAATCCTTTAAATATAATATTTGGAAAATTTTTATTATTTTATATAATTAGAATATAAAATTAAAAAGGAGTGTTGAAATGCCCGTTTCTTTTACACCAACTCAACCAATGAAGAAAGTAGAATTTGACTTTGAAGGTTATTTAGATTATTTAGGAGAGCATATAGGTAGTTTATCTTTTTTCCCAGAATGGAAAAAATATTGGTTAGAAACTTTTTTAGAGCAAGAAGAAGGATTAGATGAATACATGAAGAAGTTTCCTAACTCGAACCCCATTTTGCAAAGACTAAAATATTATCCAGATTTTGCATTGTACAATGAAAATTATGAAATGTTTCAGTTTGAGCATGTAACAGATTACGGGACATTTGTTTTCCATTTTGATGTGGAACGGGTGAGACATTTTCTATCTTCCAATTCCATGCAAACAGAAACAATTCAATTGAAGGATTTATATATTGATCCTGAAACTCCAGTAATAAGGGAGAAGTTACAAGATAAAAGAGAACCATATTTTGTTAGAATTTATGGGACTCCACAAGCATATATTTGTATCGATGGAAACAAGCGTATTCAGGCTAAAATCCAAGAAGGAAAAACGTCCTTTACAGGGTATGTATTTACACCAGAACATCATGAAATTTTATTTTTTGGATTAACAGAAGTATACTATTATATTTTAAATTATGAAGTGGATATGATCCTACGCTTAATGAATGAGGGGCAAGCAGAAAGAGACATCTATGAGGTCACTCAAATGGCTTTACAAGCCCAACAACAAAATATGTAATAAAAATAAGCTATTCCTTACATTCGTGTGAAAAGGAATAGCTTATTTTTATTGTTTTTAATGGTACAAATTCAGAATATAACAACGTATTCATATGTATCTAGAGAACCTAGAATCTTATGTGGATGGTGGTGCGAAACGTTGTTAGACCAAGAACAGGTGGCTTCGGCTATCATGTTCGTAAAATCTAGCGGATCCTGTTTCTAAAGATTTACTGGGGTCTAAGTAATATACTGTTATTTCAAATGAAGGGGTAACGCCTGGAAGGGAATACACGAGGTCGGAGTGCACGAACTGGAAGGTAAATTTCAGCGTGTTCTAAGCCCGATGTCATATGGTGGAAGAATCCGCCCTTATCTTTTGATAGGGAAAACCAGCCCGAGGGGGACGGTGTGGGTCATGCTGCTGGTGTCTGGTTGTCATGGTGAGAATGTGCTCTAAAATCCATTTAATATGGAGGACAGCACTGACGAACTTTCGAATGTACGAATCTAAACCATAGCCCCCTCTAAGCGATGGGGTGTAGCTGAAGGCTACGATGATTGAGGATAAGTAAAACTCACCATTATGAAAGTCCTTGCAGAGTTACAGGCTCTGGATAATTATCAGGTTCATAGGAAGCACCTAAAGCAATCACTGGGTTTCAATAAATAATTGAACACAGTAAAAGAACGGTATATTGCAACGTTGTAAGCCAGGGACGTGGAGGATTTGCCTCCTGTGAAGCGGTCATAGTGAATACTTAAGGTGATATTAGCCGATAAAGGATAAGCTAGTTTTGCTCTGGTGAAGGTGGAGGCACAGTACCACACGAAGCTTGCTGTAATGGCAGGTGGATAAGGGATAGCCTCTAGTCTTTCAAGAGGTTACACACTTTCAAATTAAGATTCTATGACGCTTTCAAGGTTCGAATACGACTAAGAAAAGTGAATCTTTGCACTCTTCACCCGCAAGGAGGAACCAACTTGAATTCAAAAAAGAAGCTTAGGCACAAGGAGTATTATGGACTTCAAGAATTATTTGATGGTCTCTATTCAAAAAGCCTAGAAGGACAAAAATTCTATAAACTAATCCATTTAATGACATCTGAAGAAAATATCCGGTTAGCTTATCGAAATATCAAGAAGAACACTGGAAGCAAGACAAGAGGAACAGATGGACTTACTATTAATTATATATCTAAACTTTCTATTGAAGAGGTTGTTGGGAAAATAAGAAGTATGTTTGACTACTATTTTCCTTCGCCTGTCAGAAGAATGTGGATCGAAAAAGATAATGGTAAGATGAGACCCTTGGGAATTCCAACTATGTGGGATCGACTGTTTCAACAATGCATCTTACAAATACTAGAGCCAATATGCGAAGCTAAATTCTACAAACATTCATATGGATTTCGTCCGAATAGAAGTACAAAGCACGCTATTGCGAGACTGATGTATTTAGTGAGTCGTGCGAAATTTTACCATTGCGTTGACATCGACATTAAAGGGTTCTTTGACAATGTTGATCATGGGAAACTACTGAAACAGATGTGGACCATCGGCATAAAAGACAAAAAACTCCTTTCCATCGTGTCGGCAATGCTAAAAGCTGAAATAAAAGGGGAAGGAATACCAACTAAAGGCACACCGCAAGGTGGTATACTTTCTCCTCTTCTGTCGAACATCGTCTTAAATGAATTAGATTGGTGGATTGCAAGTCAGTGGGAATTATTTCCGGCAAGGAGCCGGAGGGGCAAAACAAAAGGTTTACCATATGACAATATAAACAAATTTAGAGCTTTGCGTAAAGCTTCAAACCTTAAGGAAATCTTCATTGTAAGATACGCCGATGATTTTAAGATACTTTGTAAAACTGCAACCCAAGCAAAATTAATTTCTGCATCTGTTAAGAACTTTCTTTGGAAACGATTGAAATTGGAATGTTCGGAGGATAAATCTAAAGTTGTTAACCTGAAGAAAAAGAGTTCCGAATTTCTAGGACTTGAACTTAAGGCAGTCTGGAAAAGGAAAAGGTCCGTTGACAAATACTTTACAACCAAAAAAGGCGGAAAAAAGAAAGCAAATCCAAAGAGAATCAAGACCACCAATCGTGAACGTAAGAAAAATGGTAATAGTGCAGAGTATAAAGAGTTATGGTCCATATCCAGTGTGATGTCTGTTAAGTCTATACACAAAGCTAAACGGAAAATCAAAGATGCTATTAAAATGTTACAAAAACGTCCTACACGACAGACGGTTGCCAATTATAATTCAGTCATACATGGTATTCAAAATTACTACAAAATGGCAACATTGATTACTAAAAACCTATCAGAGATTAACTTTCACTGTCGCAAGAGCTTGAATTGCCGTCTTAAACAGAAATGGATCGACGGAAATCGAACTCATATGGATAAACACCAAACTGAAAGGTTCAAAGGGTACGCATGGGTTATGAAAGAAATACAAGGTAAAGTTTTATCACCTATATATGCTCAAAAGCATGTATCGCCTATGAATTTCAGTCAAGACATCAACAACTATACAATTGAGGGAAGAAATTCGATTCATAAGAACTTAGAGCGAATAAACTCAGTTACTCTCCAGCATGTTATGAGGTCATATATCCCAAGCTGTTCTATCGAATATAATGACAATAGAATATCTAAGTTTATCTCACAAAATGGGAAATGTGCCATAACCAAAATGGAGCTGGGTAAGCATGATTGGGAATGTCATCATATTATGCCATTTAGGAAAACGGCAGACGACTCTTACCAAAACCTTTTAATTCTCTGTAGTGACATTCACAAATTGGTAAGAATAAAAGACATTATCAAAATTAGAAGAATTGTTGAAACATATTCCCTGACGGAACAACAAATTGACAAAATCAATGCTCTAAGGAAATATGAAGCCGTTCCATTGATCAATCTTAATGTTTTATATGAAAAATCTAACAGCCCTGTAGCATAGTAAATTTTATTTTAAAAGTTGCATTAGCTATAAAGGTTAGTTTATGGAATGTGTAACTGGAGGAAGATGGGACGCCGTGTGAGCTCGAAAGTCTCACGCACGGTGTTAGGCGGGGGAAAACTGTAAGATAATATCAAGCAGTAACCTATCGCAACAGAATGTATGGGACAATATCAAATGTTGTACAGCACACCGTATCTCTATTCTTCTCGTACGTTGCAACAACTGTACAAAAGTGCAAGGAAAGAAGAGGATGTAACAGCGATACAGGAGCATATGCTCCGTCATGACGTGTATTTAGATCGGCAATATCGAGGGTACTATTCTTTGAGTGAAAAAATTGAAGATGATTTGTATGGAAACGAACATCCTGTCTCTTGGAATGAGTTATTAGAAGATTACCAGTTATACAAGGATTCTCAAGGGAATTTATCCATTCAACCGAAAGGATGGCGATAACATGACCATTGTAGGCGAATTAGGGGTTGTATATGGCGTGACAGGTGCAACCGTTATGGGTATTAAATTGCTGAAAAGAAAAGGGCTTCACCTTCCCGATTGGGTGCTACGTGCGGGTCTTAAATGCTTGTTGATTGGCACGGTCTGGTATGTGCTACGTGATATGCTCGATGTATTTCTACGCTAGTATTTTATCGGGTAGTTGAAGGGAGCTGTCGCAATGCATGGAAACAACTTCTTTCTTATGTACTACATAACCCCAACTACCTCTAGGGAGGTATGGAGTTTATGTTTTCGCTTTTGGTAATTCCAGTTACTTTTTTAACAGTAGCGTATTTTTTTAAGGGAAAAGAGCTAAGTGATAAAAAGAAAATCAAAGCGTTTTTTGAAATCACGAAAGTGTGTGTACAGCATAAAGGAGAAATGCAGTACCCCGTATTTTTGAAACAAACAGAGGATGATATTAGTACAACATTTGTCTATCGGCTGCCATTAGGTGTGCCGAGTCAGCTCATACAGAAGTTAGCGCAAGTATTAGAGGAAGGGTTGTATAAACCCGTAATGATTTCCTTTCAAAAACGGGAGCTGTTTATACGAGTATTCCAGCAATGTATTCCTGAAAAATGGCATTGGTCGAGTGAATTGTTACGAGAGAAGACATGGAACGTCATTATGGGAAGAGCGTTAGATCGAATGATTTATCATGATTTTGAAAAAACACCGCATATGTGCGTGAGTGGGATGACTCGTTTTGGCAAGACAGTTTTTCTCAAAAATATGATGACCAGCTTAATTTTACAGCAACCCAGTCATGTGAAATTCTATGTGATTGACTTAAAAGAAGGATTGGAATTCAGCCCTTACAAGGACTTGGCACAAGTAGAAGAAGTGGCGGAGAATCCCATGCAAGCATTTGGCGCGACACGTTTCTCTATAAGCGTTTAGACGTGAAGTGAGAGTGTTGCTGGAATTTATCTTTAGCAACAATAACTAATATATCGAGAGTTGGAATGAAATTCGTCATGTTGAATTGAAACAACTCCATTAATACTCCTACATGCATGATTTGTTAGTAGACAGATTGTGTATGAAGCTAGGTGAAGTCGGCTGAACGAGCCTAAGTGATTTTTAATCATATGGTGTAGGATAGGTCGGATGGCTGAAAAGATAACTATGGTGAGAATGGCTCTTATGGGTCTGACGAATTTGCGAATGTACGGGTCTAAAATTGCACTATATCGAAAGGTATAGCACACAAGAGTGTGGTAGAGCACCGAAAAGTAAGGGTCGGATGGCTGAAATTCGGGATAAGCAACGATGAGCTTATAAACTCTACAGGCTTATAGCAAACACCTACGGTTATCATGAATAGCTAGATATATTGGAACGTGGGAAGCAAAAAACTGCTACATGCAAACAGCTACTACTGGGCAGGTGGATATAAGGTGATGAGCCGAAATTCCTTTATTTTTGTGAAGGTAGGGGCACAGTACCGTTGAAGCGTCTAATGAACGTGGAGGGATGGTCCCAAGTCTAGTTTGGTTTATGTTTAATTTTAAGAAAATGAAGCTCAATGGTCAGGTAGGAATGTGGGCAAAAACCGAGGAGGTTTCCACAGTTGAGCACAACAATGAGATATTGGGAATATTACAATATGCAAGAAACATTTGATAGGTTATATGAAGAAAGTCAAGGAAATAAATCATTCCATGGTCTATATGAACTGATTACTTCGGAGAACAATATTCTTTTAGCATACCGAATAATAAAATCTAATAAGGGATCCAAAACAGCTGGCACGGATTTGTTCACGATAGATAATTATAAACCAATGTATAAAAAGGAATTTTTATCATTGGTTTGTAAACAACTAGAGATATACAAACCAAAAGCAGTAAAGAGAGTTTTTATTCCTAAGCCCAATGGAGATAAAAGACCTTTAGGTATTCCAACTATGTTTGATCGGTTAATTCAACAAATGATTAGGCAAATTTTGGAGCCGATTTGCGAGGCGAAATTTTACGAACATAGTTATGGATTTCGTCCGATGAGAGGAACAAAACATGCCATTTCTAGAGTAATGTTTTTGATAAGCAGAAATACTTTTCATTACGCGGTAGATATAGATATAAAAGGATTCTTTGACAATGTTAATCACACATTACTTCTAAAACAATTGTGGAATATGGGTATTAAAGATAAGCGAGTGTTAAAACTTATCTATTTAATTCTAAAAGCACCAATTAAGGGATTTGGAATTCCAAAAAAGGGAACACCACAAGGTGGAATACTCTCGCCATTACTATCCAATATAGTTTTAAATGATTTAGACCAATGGATAGCAAGTCAATGGCACTATTTTGAAACATCATATCCATATACAAATAATGCAAATCAAAAGCGAGCGATGAAAGGTACTAAATTGAAACAAGGATTTATTGTTCGTTATGCAGATGATTTTAAAATTATGGCAAAGGATTTCCGAACGGCACAAAAATGGTTTTTCGCGATAAAAATGTATCTCAAGGAACGATTGAAGCTAGATATTTCACCAGAAAAATCCAGAATAATCAACCTTAGGAAAAACAAATCTGAGTTCTTAGGATATTCATTATATGTAGTACCTAAAAGAAACAAATGGGTGTGTAACTCTAGGATATCAAATAAGAAAAAGAAGCAAATCAAACTTGAGATTAAAAAGCGAATAAAGGCTATTCAATTGTCAACAACTCGGAAAAATGTGCAATTATATAATGCCTATGTACTTGGACTGCGTAACTATTTTAGGTATGCTACACATGTAAATATTGAAATGAAACAGCTTGCATTTAACCTATCATTAGTAATATTCAATCGATTAAAAGGTGTCGGGAAATATGAAGTTCCAATCAATGCACCTCCGGTGTATACAAAATTCTTTAAAAATAAGTATCGAACATTTAAAGTATGTGGTATTTACCTATTTCCACTAGCGGATATACAAACAGCAACTATATGGAATTACACGCAAACTCAAACGCCTTATACTCAACAAGGCCGAAGGATTGCCAAACATATTGAGTTAAATAAATTGGTGTTAAGCGAAATTAAGAAACTATTAACTGCAAATATCCCGAATGAAAGTATAGAATACTTGGATAATCGAATGGCAAGGTATTCTATGTTGAATGGAAAATGTGAGATACTCAAAGAATTTTTATCAGCAAGTGAGCTGCATTGCCATCATTATATTCCGAAGGAATTAGGTGGAACAGATGAATACGCAAATCTTAGAATCATTCATAAAGAACTTCATAGATTAATTCACATGACAAATAAACAAACGATTGAATTTTACTTTCAAAGACATTCGTTGACTGTGGAACAAGTTAAACGAATAAACCAATATCGAAGAGCTTGTAATTTAGAAAAAATTAAACAATAAGCAAATTAGATGGAGCGCCGTATGAGATGAAAGTCTCACGTACGGTGTGGAGTGGGGGAAAAGGTAGAGATAACTTCAAATCCTTACCTATCACTAACATATGTTGAATCGTATCCGTGAAAAGATGGTAGAACAGGTAGTACGCATGAAAGAATCTTATTTTACCAACATTGTAGATACACCAATCAAAGAACGCTATTTCATTATAGTTGATGAATCAGCGAACTTGTGTCCAACACAGGGATTGCCAAAACAAAAGAGAGATATGCTCTATATGTGTCAAGAAATGTTATCGGAAATAGCGAGGATTGGCGGAGCATTGGGGTTTCGCCTGATTTTTTGTACCCAGTACCCGACTTCTGATACATTACCGAGACAAATAAAACAAAACAGCGACGCCAAGATTGGATTCCGCTTACCGACCGTAGTGGCTTCACAGGTGGCAATAGATGAAAGTGGATTAGAAGAACTTCCATCCATACCAGGGCGAGCACTTTTCAAAACAGATCGTGTAGAAGAAATTCAAGTGCCTTATCTGTCCAATAAGGAAATGTGGAATGCATTAAAACAGTATAAGGTGGTGAAACAAATTGAAACATCAAAAACTAAAACAAAAAGCGAGACAAATCGAGATTTTATCGAGTTTAAGTAAATTGGAATTTGCGTCTAGACGACAGTTGCAAGCCATTCATTGTCTAGGTAGCATTCGGAATGCCAATCGTATTCTGAAGGATTTACGCTCCTACTGTCATGTGACTTCGCACAACCGAGAGTATGTGTATTACCTCAATAAAAAAGGGATGGCATTGCTCGGCATACAGGCGAAAGAACGAAAAAGGAAGCATCAATTAGAACATATTTTATTGCGAAATGAAGCATGGATGTGGTTAGATTTTCCTGATTGGAAAACAGAGCAAGTCATCACTCTGCGCTATCAAGGAGAAGAAAAAACAATTGTTCCAGACGCATTTTTCACAAAAGACAATGTTCCTCACTTTGTAGAAGTAGACCGGCTACAGCATATGAAGGTAAATGAGAAAAAAATACAGTATTATGCTTATTTAACTAACATTTATCAGAAACAACAACAAATTAAGCCCATCATCATCTTTTGTACGATATCTGACTGTAGGGAGAAGCAATTAATGAATTATGCGCTGAAACATAATGTGTATGTACAGACGTATTTGCTACAAGATGTGATATAAAAGGTGAGACTAAAGCCAAAAATCACTATAGTCTACATTTTTATTTGTTAATTTTTTTAAAGCTAAAAGAACTCTCTTACCATTTTTAAAGGATGGATGGAAAGCATCACCTTTACACAAACGACTAATAGTAGATTTACTCAGACCACTCATTTCTGAAACTTCTTTTTGAGTTAATTTATGATGATCTAAAAATTTTCCAAATTTACTTCTAGGCTTATTAATAAAAAACCAATTCAATGGAATCACCTCGAAAATATAAATTTATTATCATCAGCTTGTCCATAAGTTTCAGTTTTTAAAACTTCCTAAAAATTTGGAATGAATTACAATTAAGTTCATAGAATAATAAAGAAGCAATCTAAGAAAGGTGTAATTATTTTGTGGAATATAGCATACATATTAATAGCTACAAGTTGCGACTACATTGAAGTATAAATTGCAACTTGTTGTAAAGGGTATGCTAGTAAAATAACAAAGCGAAAACTCTTACTCTCGCAAGGGGTTTCGCTTTTTGTATGGAGTGAGGAAGTGGAAGTAGATAAGTAGAAAACTAATAATTTCACGTACTATAATGTAAAAACATGTAAAATAAGAGAGAAACATCTCAAATAAGGGGTTTTCTCTGTCATCCTGTCGATATTTGCTGTATAATAAGGAAAATCAATTAATATGACTTCCAATATGCGGAGTTTAACATGTTTCACTTTTTTCATAGTAGCTTCAACAAAAATCAAAATCCCTATGGATAGCAGGCACACAATACTGACGTTGTATTGTATGCCTGCTCTTTTTTTAGTATAGGTAAGCGTAGCAAAGCACACAGTCTTGGCAACGGAATGGCTATAGAATAAGAGAGTAGTAGCGAGGTGTGTAAAGGGAATCCCCTTGAGAGTCACATGCATGTTTCATGCGATTCCAAGGGGATTTTGTGTAGGAACACATGATGAATTTTCCAGTATTCCTCTATAGGAGTATATGATACAATCAAGGTGTTCCTTATATTCCATTATATTGAACACCGATAGCAAATGCCTACAAGCAGGAGGCATTTGTTTCGATTTTTCCCTTTAGGTAAGCTAACGACCTGAAGGGTTTTTATCGTTAGAAAAGGGACAGTTGGATGGGTTCGTGTTCTTCTTTTTCTTGATTTGTACAAGAGATATGTCGATTGTATCCCTTCCCTAATCTTCGCTGCATTTCATCATCTAGTAATTGAATCGCACGCTCTTGTGAGGCTGTATACATGAATACTTCTTGTGTCGGGTATATTTCTCCACTTGGTGCTACGATGGTATAAGAAAGTGTATAGGCACTAATTTTCAAAAAAACGCCTCCTTATTGCGCATAATAGTGAAAGCAATAGAATACATACGTGATGAGGACACCTACAAATATGATACCGTATAATTTTAATCCGATCAGTGCGCATTTAGAAAAAATAGATAATCCTTTTTTTAGAAATGTAAATAAAACACCAGCCAAGAATAAGACAACAGAACCACTTATGAGAAAACTAATCAATATTTTCACCTCTTTTTTTGTGTATGCTGTATGATCGGTTATAGTCTTCCAAATCTGTTTCCATCATGTATACAGGTGCAACGTGTTCTTGTTCCAGCAAGGTTTGCAACTGTTGTTGGAGTTCAAATCCATCTCCCTACTCAGCCAGCAGAAAAGACTTTGAAAAGTTGTTTCCATCCACAGAATAGCTCACATCAAATAGGTACATACTCACTGTGCCACTTTTTACAGGATTTGAATGGAACGGGTTTATATTGCTCATGTCGAACAACTTGGCGTCCATCAATTCCAAGTTGGAAAAAGGATTCCATTTCAGAAATATCTACCATACTAGTATGTTCAAGTACCTTTACAATGTATCCTGTTACTTGCAGAGAAAATTATGACGATAAGAAAATGTTACATAATCCCCAACGTTAATTTTATTAATGCTTCCATTAGAAGCCATAGTAGACACCTCCCATCACGTACGTTATTGTGAATAGAATAATAGGTGCAAGAAAAGTACCGAAAAAGTATAGTTGAGACTCGTTACAACCATCAATTCCAAACCATTCACACAGTGCGTAATATTTGGTAAGTAGCTTATTTTTTGGCGTCTGAGGTGTCTGTTGTGGTCTTTCAGAATGTGATACAATAGCTTCATCATTTTTAATTTGTAAAGCGTTTGACATATTTGTCATCCTTTCTGAATGGAAATGATATTGTGGAAAGTCCTCGCAGTCTTGGTGGGTGCTGAGGGCTTTCTATTACCTTCTTTTTTCTTTACCATAAAGACGTTCCATCGCTTCAACAGTGAATAAATATTCTCCACGTTTGTTTCCGGGTTTCAGGAAATACTTAATTAATCCTTGTGTTTTTAACTCGTCGATTATAGGACTATTTTTAATCCGCATTCGTAAGGTGGATTCGTTAATATTCCATCGATAGCTTGCTTCGTTAGTGGTCATAACATCTTGTAGTTTCATGTCATTCATATGCATCTCCTATATGTTGTAAAGGTCTAATGTTCTCTTTTTCCTATATTATAGGTCTATTGTAATGACTTATAAGTCAATTGTAAATTGATATTTTCAAAAAATTATATTTTTAATTGAACGAACTTGAATATCGAGATAAAATAATGCAATGTGACAAAATGTTCAAACAGAAATGGAGAGAGGCATCGCATGTATCCCAAATGGATTGACAAAATGGCATTTTCAAAAGCACATCAAGAGTTATTAATTCAGTTGTATAGAAAGCAAATCACACGAAGAGAATATGATTCTTTGGTGAATGAGCTATATGTTTTAGAAACAAAGGGGATCTCAAAATAAAACATTAAAAAAATTATTTTGAGAGGTTTTTGATATGGAAATAGAATGGAGTGAACTGTAATGAGGGGCAATAAAAAAGAAGAGCAAATACAGAAATTCATACTTATGCAAGAAGAAATCCGGCTATGGATTCAATATGTATTTCAGCAATGGGAGAGCAAGAAACAAGAACAGCACAATTCATTTCCGAAATTAGCATATATAGAGACAGTAGCATTTGAAAGCTCAGAATCATATCAAGAAATAAAAAGACTTTCTGTAGGAATGGTGCGGGAGATGAAAACATATAAAAGAGAAAAATTATTGCTACAAATAACGGAATTGCATCAACATATGCAAAGCATTGTGTCAGCTGTCCTAGAAACGATACAAAAATATTCTGCATCCTAATTAATATATATGGTGATATCCCATTTGAAAAAGTATTGTAAGTGAACAGTAAGTAATAAAAAAAGAGTAGCTAATAATGGCTACTCAAAATGGAATACATATTATGGATGATTAACAGTTTTCTCATACAAGCTGTACTTTATACAAAAGGTTAAGAAAATTATAGGTGGTTTGTATCTTTTGTCTGTTTTTATTTTAAGCATGTTGTTTCAATTTGGATCGAGAACTGGTATTGCTCGTGTGATTCTTCTTCTAACAAAGTAGCGAGCGCTTGTAATTGGTGAATGACTTTCTGTTTTGATTTACGGCCTGTATAGTGGATATGAAAGGATTCTGGAATAGAAGGCTCTATCGGTGCTGACGGAATTGTTGTCGGTTTAGTTTCTGAAATCACGGGTACATCTTGCATTGGGATAGTTGATGGGAGTGTTTGCGTTTGAGCTGGTTCGGTGGAATGAGTATATTCTAGAGTGTTAGGTGTATCTTCTTTGGGAGTAGTTTTTTCTTTTCCTTTTCGTTTTGCCTGCATGTGCCCTTGGGTCGTAATTTCATGTTTTTTATACAAATCATAGAGTTTATTTTTATAGGTTCCTAATCCTTCTAAGATTTCTTTGCTTGAAAAGTGCTCTTTCCAATATTGTAGTCGCATCTTTTGTTCTTCCACAGGTAGTGCTTCTAAAGAAGCCAAAGGCAAGAATGTGTTGAGTTCCTCAATTTTTACGATTTCTGTCAATGAAAATCACTCCTCTAAACAGGGTATGGTGTATAGATTCGATAAAAAGACGAAATTCCCTTTGAACAAAGAATGAGAGTGGTAGTTCGAAACTGTTTTTTGTGAAAGTAATGGAAGGAAAAATATAATTTCTGAAAAGTTAAAAAACTATTGCATCTATATCCATTCAACGTTATAATAAGAAAAATTCTTTATTAGGGAAGGGGATTTATACATATGGCCATCACAATCGCTGTGTTAACATTTTTCGGAGCTGTTATTCCAGCAGCTATAGAATTATTAAAAGTACTAGGTACATAGTCTAATCCCATCTTTTTTATCTTGTCATATATATAAGTAGGATAGATTATTATCTTGTTCCGGAGTAATTCGCATATGAGTACCTGTTCCGTAAACATGTGCTTGCTCATCATCCTGATTGGTACGCCTTGGTTTTGATACCAAGGCGTACTTTTTGTTTGAAATCCTTGTAAAGGCCTTGAAAAAGATTACATGGTGTTCGTTTTTTCATTTGTTTTAGAAAAAGAATTATATAACATATAGCGATGATATGTTGAATAGGTATCGCAAGGGTAGAACATGTTTATAATATGTTTTCTGCCACTTCGATGCCAAGTAACGATCGTACATGTTCTATATGATTGGCGATTGTAACTGAGGTTGAACCAGCAAATAACAAGCCAATGGCAACGCCATCATTTGTCGTGATTAAAGAGCCAGAGTCTCCGCCCGAAGAAAGGTTGGTTGTGACAATTTGATCTCGAAACCGTGCAACCCTACCACTTCCGTAATTTACATCGACGGTTGCGTTTACTGCAGTGATGACGCCATGTGTATGATTTGTGGTCCGTCCCGTTTTCATGACGCGTGTACCGACGGTAACATTTTGTTTTCGTCGCCAGCCTTGCACAGAACCAATCCAATGAATCGAACGATCTATCTGATGAAATGGTGCTTCTGCAATCGCGGCATCAACGAGATTGTTTTGATTTTCAAGTGGTACTTGCGAAGAAAAGGTAATTGGGATAAACCTTGATAAGGTTGCAATCCGATCCGTTGGATCGCTTCCCCCATCAATTGGACCAGGTTGTAAAATAGGATCGCCTATGTTTGCATTATTACTATTCGCTAATACATGATTGTTACTTAGTATATAATATCGACTTGGGATACCATATCCATGTGCGGGCGGATTGGTAGAACCATTCGGTAATATATCATATACGCAAGTCGCAATCGTACCTGCCGTCACATTTCGATGAGCAACGCTATACCCTCCTTTTGCTGGGCGAACTCGAGTGGAAAGGGCTTGTGTATCAACTTGTAATGTTTGTTGAGTCCCAGCAAATAGATATCCTGTTTGAATGACGTCGGTTTTGATTCCGTTTATTTCTTTTGGAATGACTTGATTCGTTTCTAATATTTCAATAGGTAGTTTTTGGTCTACAAATACAAGTAAAGAGGGTGTGCCTGTCATAACCCCGTTTACCTGTTGAATACCAGCTCCAATACCTGTTACATTCCGAAACTGTAAGAAAGCATCCTCTACATCTTGCTGCACCTTTTGAATGTCTTGTTGTTCCTGAACAGTCAACACCTTTATATTTGAATGTTTCCCCATAACACTCTCCTCCTTATCCCGTGTAATGATTTGTAATGGTCCCCACTTCTATAATGTTCGTTGGGTATGTTTCTAATTGTGTAGGTATTTGTTCCGCTGCTTTTAATGGAGAACGTGGTACTTTTTTCGAAACAAATACTTGAATCACTTCTTTTTCTTGTACAAATCCCATTCCTACTCCTACAACATAAGGTAAACGTAATAAATCTGTTTCATATTTGCGCACAACTTGTTCTAATTCCATCGGACCGCTCCCTCTTCATTTAGATGATATATTCGGTTTGTCTTCGATGGTTTTAAAAAAATGGTGTATGACACCACTATAAGTATTTAACTATACTCCTGTATTTTCCTTCTTGAAGCATAGATGAGAAAGAAAAAAAGAGACCTTCTATAGAAAGTCTCTCTAAAAAACTTATTTTGTTTCCTACTCTTACAAAATAAGTTACATAACAGCTTACTTATAAAATACTAGAAATTTTCTGTATAAAAAATCAGGAAAATATGTAAAAATATAGAATTTCGGAATATAACATTGCAAAATATAAGCCCCACTGAATTATAAACAGGGCTTAAGCTATTGATAAAACATAGATACAATTCGTCCTTTTCATATTCAGCAGTAACAGATGGTGTACGAGTATGTATTCATATTTTGTAGACAAACGAACATATAGGATTAGAAATATGCCTATTTATTTTCTCAATAGATTCCCTGTATTTCTACATAAAAAATGATAACAAAATGATAACGCTCTTATTATAATAGACAGCGTAGAAAGAACTTCTGAGAATGTTTTACATGTCTGCATTCTACAATTAAAAATGAAAGGCGTGGAAAAGATGATGAAAGGGTTATCAAAATTTACATTAGCTGCCTTGATTGGCTGCAGTATCATTGTTGCACCGCAAGCCCATGCAGCTGGTCAAGAAAAAATTACTGCTATGAACCAAGAATTTCTACAAAATGACCAATATGTCTATAATGGCTATCGTGTAAAGGAAGTAGGAAAACCAGCCATCTATTTAGTGGATAGAGGCATGAAACGTTACATTACAGATTCAGATACGTATAATCGTATTTTTAAAAATTGGGATGGGGTATTAGAATTTCAAAGCTTACATACGATTCCAAATGGAAGAAGTATTGATCCGGATATGGGATTAGTACGGTTTGAAAAGGATTCGTTCATCTATTTTCTTGATAAAGATGCGACTGGAAAACCAATGAAACGCTGGATTACGAGTCCGTCTGCCTTGAACAAGTATGCTTTTCATTCAAAGGCAGCTATGCTTCCTCAGTGGATGAAAAATGCTATACCAAATGGCGCAGCTATTCGTTAAATATAAAGATTCATAACATAAGTAATAGAAAATAGAACGTTATTTTTTATAAACTTGTATGCTAGCTATGGAATGTATTAAGGATCTTTATAAATACAACAAACAGAGGCGTATACCAAAGTACCTTCTGTTTGTTGTATAAGAAGAGATTCTGGGTTCTATCTTAATGAAAATAATGATTGGGATCGTCCAAATTGGAGGTTGTTCCATGTAAGGGAACCTATCAATTTTTCATTTTACATACATATATGATGCGCTACTCGTTACAAGAAGAAGCTATCGCATCATTGGTACCTGTATACAGATAGGCGTCACTCATCCAATACCCATTTGTTAGTTGATTCCATCTATTTGTGCTCCCCTTACGACCAGTAAATGTCGCCCCATTTGCGGTACAAGAAACCGTTACAACCTCTCCATCATGAAGAGAACCTACAACCGAATAGTTCGTACCGGGGCCTGTACGAAGGTTTACTGTACGCCCTCCATTGGCATCTACAATTCCTTGATTCACCAGAAGTTTTCCGTAATTATACAAAGTATTGCCTGTATATCTCATTGTACTCCCATGCATTGCATAGCCATTATAAGGAGAGGTTTCAAAGAATACCCAGCCACCTAGTTCTTTTCCTTGTAAAGGGATACGCGTATTGCCCTGCAAGAGCGAAAAATGCACATGGCGACCACTTGCATATCCACCACACGATACATCCGTCCCCGTATACCCTAAAAAGGTTCCTTCTTGGACTGGCTGACCATTTGGTATCATATTATTCCACAAATGATAGTAATCCGTGGCATATCCATTTTCATGATAGATACGGATCCAGCCTCTGTTATTTGCGCACATGGTGTAAGCGATGCCATCTCCCGCAGCTAACACGCGTTGGTCTCCGCCATATAAATCAAGAGAACTATAGGGTCTATCTGATCCTGACCATCCATGAGGACCGCCAGACATCACCCAAGATTGTCCTTTTTCGTAAGGTAACCGAAGTTCAGGCCTATTCTGTGAGAGGGCCTGCGCATTCCCAAGTAAAGAAAATGCCTTCTTTTCTTGCGCGCTCATCATTGCATCGGGAATTTGTTGTGAGAGTTCGCTGAACAAATCCATTCCTTCTAAAGCGACTTCCCAATTTGTAGTAGCGTGTTTCGCAATAAAGAGTTTTCCTTCTGGAAATGCGCCTGTTACATTGGGGGCCAATATCACTACAGATCCAAATGCCCAGTGCTCATCTTTGGATAATCGCTTCACATTCACCTGCACTTGTGTATCTGTAATCTGTGGTTCTTCCCCTAGTGTCTTTTTTTGTTGCGATAATTCCTGTAAAACAGCATGTTTAATCGACGTTTCTGGTGTTTGCACGGGTAGTGCGTTCTTCATCGGTTTTGGATTGTCTGGTCGTAATATTGAAGAATACCCCACTCCTATTAGTAGTAATACTAGAAATACACCAAATAAAATCCATCGAAACCTCTTCTGTAACCTCATTCTTTCACCCCTTACCTTTATAAAAATAGCTTTCATAAGGGGTATATGCTATGTTTTAGCATTTATTATTGAGAAAATCATGTGGATAGGTATTTTATACTTGAGAGCAAAAATAAAAAGTAGCAAGATGTTAGGGATACACGTAACTTTGTATAGCGATGCATTTCGAAAAGCGAGATGACCATAGAATTTTCTCAATATGTCATGTTTTGATTTCCATATAAACTTCTCTCTATTCGTGCTATATCTATATCAAGGGGGTCTTACATAGATTAGAAATAGAATAGGAGGAACAAAATATGTCATTCAAAAAGAAATTAGGGGTAGGAGTGGTTTCTGCCGCTCTTGGTTTATCTTTCATCGGTGGGGGAACATATGCCTATTTTAGCGATCAAGTGGTAACGAATAACACATTTACGGCGGGTACATTAGATTTAGCTATGCAACCTACTACTTCATTGGATTTAAATCAGTTGAAACCAGGGGATAAAATATTAAAAAAATTCAACTTAAAAAATAGTGGTACGTTAGATATTCAAGATGTTGTGATGAAAATAGATTATACGGTAAACGATGTTCTGAAAAATAATCAAGCAGATGATTTTGGTAAGCATATAAAAGTACAATTCCTTTGGGATTGGGACCCAGCAAAGAGCCCTGTTTATGAAACAACCCTTGCAGAACTAAAAGAACAAGGATCAGAAGTCGTTTCAAAGAAAGTATTTGCATCCAAGTGGACGGAATCACGAGGGTTACAACCTGGGAAAATGGATTGGTTTTGGATGAAGTTTATATTTGAAGACAATGGAAACGATCAAAATATGTTCCAAGGAGATAGTATTGCTTTGAAAATGGAATTCCAAGCAAATCAAACAGAAGGAAGGGAAAGATAAAAAATACTGCACAAAAAATTCGTGATACAATAAGCACTTGATGTATCAAGCTATTGTATAGAGTAATTTACAAATTCAAATGACACATAAAAAACCTTTATATTTGTTTCATTACAAAATATAAAGGTTTTTATAGATGTTTATCCCTTTTCACTATTCTTTTCATCCTATATTCTTTTGTGTGATGATTGTACTTTTCTATCTCTTTATTTACAAATAGGGAATTCCGCCCTTAGCCATGCTAGATATCCACCTTGTACATTTATTACTTCCTTTACACTATGTTTCTGTAATATACTTGCTGCAATAGCGGAACGTGTACCAGAACGACACTGCACAATAATCGGACGATCTTTTGGAATGTCTTGTACATGCTTTGTCAGGTGTTCTAGCGTGATATGTTTGGCATGCGGAAGATGTCCCTCGTTCCATTCCGATTGATTTCGAACATCAATAACGGGATGGGTTCCCGATTGTATAAGAGGGAACAATTCTTGAACAGTTCTTTCTTCATACGTCTCTAATGGCTCTATATCTTCCAGTGTGTTTGAAGGCATATAGGCTATCGTACGGTCTAGTCCAATTTCTTCCAAATCTCTCCGTACCTCGTTTATATTCGCAGACAGAGGATCGATAACGATGATAAGGTCCTGGCTATCCTCTAGGAGCCAACCACACCAGGTTGTAAAAGACTGGTTATAAGGAATATTCAGGGATCCCTTTACGTGACCAGATGCAAAAACCGTTGGTTCTCTTGTATCAATGATTTGTTGGTCTGCATGTGCTAGTTGTTGCCATGCAGGGAAAGAATGTATTTCTTTTATGAGACCTTGTGTACGAATCGGCGGGCCAGCTTGATTAATTCGTTTCATTTTAGAAAAATAAGGTGGTGGTTCCGGCTGTCCACTTAATACATGCATCACAAAAGAATTTTGTTCCTCTGTTTGAAAGGCCCAATTAAAAAGTTTCTCATAGCCTATTGTAGAGGAGGGAATGGCGCCTAATGATTTTCCACATGCGCTACCAGCACGATGGGAGGGCCAAATTTGTAGGTATACCGGCATCGTTTTGATTTTTTGGATCGAATGAAATAAGTCTTTGGCACTACTCTTCGCATGATGTGGAATACCAACAGCGGTTTCTAATAAATCTGGTCTACCTACATCACCAACAAATAGAAAATCTCCTGTAAAAATCCCTATCGGTTTGTCATTGGTTTCATTATGCTGTTTTGTATCTATGACTAGAAATGAAATACTTTCAGGCGTATGTCCTGGCGTGTGCATAACTTGAAATTGAATCGTACCAATATGAAATGCACTACCACCTTTGACGAGATGGTATGGCACTTGATCGAGATACTGATATTTCCACGTGCTTCCCCCTTCAGCTGATGCATAAAACGTTGCGTTACAAGATAACGCAAGCTCTTTCGCACCAGATACAAAATCAGCATGAATATGTGTTTCTGTTACCGCAATGATGCTTAATCCGCGCTTTCTAGCAAATTCCATATATTGTTCGATGTGGCGTCCCGGATCAATAACGATGGCTACTCCGTGATCCTGACACCCCACAATATAAGATGCATGAGCCAATTTGTTATGATAAAAGCATTCGAATAACATACATCTGCCCCCTTACATTTCAAATTCTTTTTTAGCCAGGATTTCTTTTGACAATGTATCATTTCTTATACAATGCCTTTCAGCATATATCTCCAATATAGAAAAGGAAGTGCATATCTCTTTAACAAAAACATACTATATCTTTCTTTCGATTGATCAAACGGAAATGTTTCTTGTTCTTCCTGATGATAATCAAATTCTGCTAAAATCAAACTTTTATATCCCGTGACAATGGGGCAAGATGTATAGCCATCGTATGTCGCTTGTACCTCCTGTCCCTGTAAAAATGCCAACAGGTTTTCTCTTACAACAGGGATTTGTTTTCGAATAGCCGCCCCCGTTTTAGAAGTTGGCAAATTGGTACAATCCCCAATTCCAAATATATTGGGGTACCGTACATGCTGCAGTGTATAAGGGTTTATATCTACCCATCCCTCTTCGTCTCCTAGTAAACTATTCTTGATCATATCAGGTGGTCCCATAGGCGGGACAACATGTAAGAGATGATACGGTATGCTTTCTCTGTTACCTGTTTGTATATCTTCAAAAATCGCTTCTTTTTTTTCAGCGTTAATTTCTACTAAATTCTGATGAAATTTCGTTATAATTTGTTTCCTCTGAATTACCTTTTCTAAAGAGGAAGCATAGCGAGGTACATGAAAAATATGTGGATTTGCTGTTTGAAACATAATCTTACTTTTCTCCCGGACACCTTGGCGACAAAAGTATTCCTCGGCTAAATACATAATTTTTTGAGGTGCACCGCCACACTTGATAGGGGTATTCGGATGCGTAAAGATGGCGTTTCCTCCTTTAAATTGTTGGATTTCTCTCCAGGTTGCATCCGTATAGTCATACGAGTAATTACTACAAACCCCATTTTTTCCAATCGATTCTTTCAATCCTTTAATGTGATCCCAATGAATTTGAATACCCGCAGCTACAATTAACATTTCATAGGCAATAATAGTTCCATCCTCTAGTAGCAACCTGTTTTCTCCCGGACTTATTTCCGAAACTTTCCTTTGCATCCAATGTACGCCTTCTGGAATGAGGTCGGATTGCTTTTTCATCGTTGCTTCTTTTTTGACAATCCCAGCTCCCGCAAAGGTCCATAGTGGCTGGAAATAATGTGTTTGAGCAGGGTCTATGATGGCCACCTGTTCTTTTAATACAGGGGCATGACGGAGCAAATGGGCAGCCAAGGAAATCCCAGCTGTACCAGCTCCGATAACAACAATTGTATATGCTTGTTTCATGTTTATTCACGTCTCCCAAAAGTTTATTCGAACGTATGTCTTCCGTTCTACTGTAATTGAAAAACAGCACTCACAGGATTATGATCACTATGTGTAAACTGTAAATCGTGTCCCTTGACTTGAAGGATTTCCACATTAGGTGAGACTACAAATCCATCAATAATGGTCACAAAACTTTTTCCTTTGATGTATGCCGTACGATTATCGCGTACCGTATACACAGAAGAATCTACAGCCCATTGAAACCCTCCTTCTGTAAAATCTTGGGGCAAACGCACTAACCATTTGGGCCAGGCGGCTAGAAATGCGGGGTCTTGTAACTGAATATCTGACAGTAGCTGATTCCAGTCGCCACCTATAATCACATAATCCCCCTTCTGATACTGTGTATGCATATACTGTTTTATGTATTGCAATTGTTGTTTGCGGATATTCCCACCTGCATCATATGCCGAGACATGTAGATTTACGATTCGTAAGTTCTTTCCATTTTCAATCGGGATCATGTGTTCTACCATCGCACGATCTAAATCAAAGAGTTGCTTAGGCCAAGGCTCTCTCCCTGGTAATTGAAAACGAGTTGCTTGTTGTATGAAGTAGGTAGAAAACGTAGCGAGTCCTGATTCCACATATCCCATGGGACGCAAAAAGGGAACCGGAACCCATGGATTCCTATAATTATAACCAAATGTAGACGCATGAGAGGATAACTCCTGTTGAAAAAATTGATATTCATTTTGATCAAAAGAACGGAATGCTTTCATATCGACTTCTTGTAACAAGACAAAATCTGCATAATCTGCTTTTAAGAAGGAAGACATGTGCTGTAAATTCTGTTTGGTTTGTTCTTTACTACGAGAACGTGAGCCTGTTCCTCCGTCCATGAAGAAATCTTGTTTTGCATCTAATCCTGCGTAACCAATGTTGAAGGTAGTAACTTGGAATGGCGTATAGGATGGTAATCTGTTTTCTTGCGAGTTTTCTATCATAAGATTTACAGATTCGGATGGTTTTTTATGCTTCCATGTAATAAAAGCTAAAAAGATGATAGGCAGTCCGAGCAAAACCAATGAGAAAGTAACCAATATTCGGGTTCCACTTTTCATCCTCTTCCCCTCCTTTTTCTATGTTCCTAGACAATCCTGCCAGGTCTCCCCATTATATATCGGATATAAGGGAAGTATTTTGAGAAATATCTCGAAACGGCTAGAATAAAAGGTTTTTCTCTTTTGGAGACCGAATATCATGAGAAATTATATGTACAAAAGGGGGGCCGAGAAGATGTAATCTTCATTTGAAAGTGTGTATAAAGATTAAACACATGGGGGGATCCATTTGAAACATTGTAAAATACTATTGCAAGCATTTCTTTTGATTTTCTTATTTTCTATTTTTTATAACGCGCCTTCTGTATCTGCAGAAACACATCCAGATTACGGAAAAGTATTTCCACCAAAAGAAACATTCCGACCGGGCGATTGGTTTGTAGGGGCAACACCTGCACAGGTAGATCCTACAAAATCACCAATTGTATTTGTACATGGAAAAAATGGAAATGCAAAAGATTGGTATGGAGATACATACTATCATGGGAAAAATACTATGTATGATCGTGCTTACTATGCTGGCTATCAAACTGCTTTTGTACAACTGTATGATGCGGCAGGAACAGGGTCTGTAAGTCCTTGGACAAATGGGAAATTATTAGCTGAAAAATTAGAAACCATTTCTCAACATTTTGGAAAAAAAGTAAACATCATCGCACATAGTAAAGGGGGCATTGATACACAAGCGGCCCTTGTACAATATGGTGCGCATCGCTTTGTTGATAAAGTAATCACACTTGGATCCCCTCATTATGGGACACATCTAGCAGATTTATCCTATAGTTGGTGGGCAGGATGGCTTGCCTCTTTACTAGGACAGAAAGATGAAGGAACGTATGCGTTACAAACCGGGGAAATGGCACGCTTTCGCTCGATTATTGATACGAACCCTATCACAAAATCCAATCAGTATTACACGATAGCAGGAACCAGTTGGGGGCCTACTTTTTCTGCTTTATCTATGGGAGGATTGTATTTGTCACCATATGGAAATAATGATGGCCTTGTCAGTGAATGGAGTACCACTTTGCCGTACGGTGCCCACCTTTTTTCTGATGTTACATTAGATCATGATTCAATTCGAACGGGAAGTGCCGTCTTTTCTCGCATAGAACCTTACTTACGAACGAAAAAATGGGGCCAGTATGGTCACCGTCTGCCGCGCCTTCTAGGAATGAGCCCTATACAGAGTTAGGACCGACAGAAAACCAAACGGTTTTAGGCGGAGAACTGATCCCACATCAAGAAAATCGCGCTGTGTTTTCTGTGGATACATTGACATCAGGAACTGTATCGGTTTTGACTGCGCGTAAACAAGTAGAGATACAACTTATTTCGCCATCAGGGAAGGTTTACACCAAACAGGATGCGGTAGTAACAACGGGTGATGATACCTTTTTTAAAGGGGCCTTTATTCATACATTTCAAATAAAAAGTATGGAAGTGGGAGACTGGAAGATACGTATGAATACGGAAGGGAAAGATGCTTATTTAGCGATGGTACAGTATCAACAAGAAGCACCTTTCCATTTGAAAATACCGGCTAAGCTGAAAGCAAATCAAGCAAAATTACAAATCCAATCTGCTGATAAAAACCCAGTTGAAGCGGAGGATGTCTCTATGACGGTTCGAATTGTCGATCAGACAGGTACACTGATTTCACAATCTGATGGCGTTCAGCAAGTAGATGCACATACGCTATCTACCACGTTACAGCATATAGAGCAATCCGGTGTATACAATCTTACCATTGATGTGAAAGGGAAAAATAAGGCGGGGCATCCATACACACGTACGATTATACGTTCTATATATATTGAGAAGTAATATATATATTAAAATTCTATAAACAGAAAAAGGTACCTCTAGGAGCACCTTTTTCTGTTTGTTACATGTATTCATTTTCAATCTTATCATGATCCATGTAACTGTTTCTGGATTAGGATTGTCCATACCCGTATATATTCTAATAAGAAAGGTATACAAATAGTGATGGACCTTGTAGGATTTGAACCTACGACCGGACGGTTATGAGCCGTCTGCTCTTACCAACTGAGCTAAAGGTCCCTAGAAAAGCATATGGATAAGGAGTATATATGTATTACATACTCTTTTTCTTAGCACTCATTATTTTTGGAAAAAGAAAAACACTCTCATGGGTGTCTTCCTTTGACTTGATAACCACTTTAATTTTAATAACATCTCTTGATATACTGACAAATATACATAAAATTCCTATCTAGATTTATTCTATCATATGTACCTAACATTTTTGTTGAGAAAATAATCGCGCTCACTATGACTTCGCACATACACAGCTGATATATGTGATGGGAGAAGGAACTTACTGTGAATTATTCAGGTACCATTTCAAAAGTGACAAACTCTTCAAGATGTTGTAACGTATCATGAAATTCATTTTTATCAAAGGATGCACAGCGCCCCCTCACTTGTACCACTTTTCCCTTTTCATATTAAGGTTCAAGATATGTGATTACAAATATATCTACATTACGATCTGGAAAACAGTAAAAAATCACTTTTTTTCCGGACCAAGCTAATGGATAAATGTTTTGTGATTTTTTCCTTGTGGCTTCATCTCCAAGATGCGGTGCAGTATCTATGGTTTGTCCTACAAAATCAGTTCTTTGTTGATGAACAGTTTGTAATAATGCATGATTCACATCAGTAAAAACATAGTCCCCTTCGTCTTGTTTGAACATAAAATACATACGTGAGTGATGTTTTTCATAGTCTCGCAACAACTCTTCTAATAATGAACATAAGACCATTTTCATCTCTTTTTAATCCCTTCTGTGAGAATGATAGAATATAGGTTTATTTTAATTCAAATGTTGAGAAAAAAGCAAATTCAAAATTCCGAATTTTGAATTTGCTTTTATTACCCTCGAATATCTACTGGTCTGTAATTACATTGCTCCTAAAAAGTTTATCTCTTCGGAATATGCATGATCTTACACATTCATTTTAAGCGCCATGCACCCTATATGTAATAAAAAGTTGTTACATATAGATTACAAGACATCTTTATTTCTCAATCATTTAGCTATAAGGACAATATGTTTTTTCTAATATAACAAACTTGGTTCATTTCATACAAATTATAAATAAAGGGGGTTTTTTATAAAAACATCTAACAAATTCTGTGTTATTTTCAAGCAAATTACATGTATCTAAACTAGCGATTATAAAGGCAATCAAGATGGTAATAAAAAAAAGGTAATAGAAATTGATGTATTTTATTGTAACTATTTTTGAAAGCCAATTAGCCTCCATTTATGAAAAACTTCATCAAAAAGCGGAGAACCATTATCATCTATTTGATACATTTGATGAAGTAAGATTAGATATTATTATTCCCTTTTGAAATGCATGGACAAACGAAATACGGAAGGAGTGATTGTGTTGAATAAAGAACAAGCTTATACATTTCTAAAACAAGTGTATCAAGATGTTATCTTAAATTTGAAATTATATAAAATATCAGATTGTTTTAGTGACCAATATATGCAAGTTACGGATGGTACAGAGGTGAATATACAAGGGTTTCATACTCATATGGAAACTTTAAAAAGTATAGTAGACACACTGGCATTGTCACCTTTTTACGATTTTTGAATTGAAAGATGGGAAAATTTTACGTTGTAATGAACTAACTCGTTCCTTACAACCTGATGATGAATTTCATACCATTGGAAAAATTAATATAAAAAAATAACACCTAAGTTTGCATGCATCATATGTTGCGAAGCCAAAACCTAAGCTCAGGTTTTGGCTTCGTTTGGCTAGTATACGGCTTATGTTCATCCTATTGAAGCAAATTTACTTCCTTCCATACCCACTAGCATGTCTCTCAATAAGAACTGGCAGATGAGCAAAAATACCGCATGCTAACATTGCAAGCTTTTTATGCACTTTTAAATACCATCCATATTCTTATAACATCGTTGATACATCATTCATATAGTCCACGCTTTTTCAAATGCTCACGTAAACTACTGGCGCGACATTTTAACCGTTTTGCAATTTCCACATATCCCATTCCTGTATTCCGTAACTGAACCGTATCCTCACACAATTGATCCCATTTCCATTCTGCATTCTTTGCTTTCACATTTTCCTCCCCAGACAAATGCTTTCCTAACTGGTATACTTCTTTCCCCCATTTACAATTTGCAATGCAATGTTGATAGGAGCCGAATAGATATTCACATCCACGGCAATGCTGTTCTTGTATATTTATAATTTGAATTCTCGTTTCTTTTGCATTCATTTTCTATTCTCCCCTATGTTTCTTTTTCCTTATGATAACAAAAGAAACATATTTTGTTTATGAAACTAATTCCGGCGCTAAAATAGCTTGTTTTACAATTTTCGACACAAATAACTCATAGAGCATCTTATTCTTTTATAACATGTATCCAAATTTTAATTGAGAAAATTCGGATTGTGTTTACAAGAGGAGAGACTCGATTTATTATATGCGCATATATAAATTGGAAATTTAAAGGAGGTTTGTTATGCAAGCGAAAATAGGAGAAACAATCGTATTTGAAAGAGATGGTATGGAGATTACTGGTATCGTGATCAAAAAGTATGAACGATCCATATTAATTGAAATTGTAACCGCTATGGGTGGCGACTTTCCATATGATAGAACCGTTGTGAATCATAGAAAATATCGACTTTGTATAGACAAGGCTAAATAACGGGGAGACTTTTTATGTATAAAAATAAGCGAGTTTCATTTTAAAAAATAATAATTCTCAATGGTATTGATGTTTCTTGTTTCATGATATGGAACTTGATTACGAACCGCTATGTCTAATTAGGATGAATCGTAATACAAGATTTTAGAAATATAAATTGGTAAGGTCACTGAAGATAGAGCGATACAAAGGTAATCCCCCTCCGCTGATTCAGAGGATAATCAATCGAAATAAGGAGTATACAGTGTATATGGAGTTGTATTTCACCTACGAAAAACACCTATTGTATTTAAAGGTATCTAAAACCTTTATAAACGATTAGTAATCGATTTATTCGTTTTTTGCTATTCAACTTAATTTAAAACGTCTTACAATAGAATATCAGCGCCACAAATGAACTGACAGCGAGAACGTTTGGTCGTTACAGCCAATTCATATGAATTATTGGTTGTAACGATAGGTGCTTTTTCTGCAGGTACACACAATAAATTAGATACATTGATTATCGCAACAATGCATGAATCTTTTTAGCTATGCCTGATTGTACAAAATAGTGGTTCTGGTGCAAAAAATTCGAGGAATTGCAAGTAATCTCTAAACTTTGGACATACTGATAGTATTACTCTATAAAAGATGTGTGATTAGTATGCAAAGGGACAATTTGTTTAAATGGAAGCATTACCAACCGGATATCATTGTATTAACTGTACGTTGGTACCTACGGTACAATCTAAGTTTTCGAGACTTGGTGGAAATGATGGAAGAAAGAGGATTATCCTTAGCTCATACCACGATTATGCGCTGGGTCCATCAATACGGGCCGGAACTGGATAAACGGATCCGACGTCATCTTAAACAAATGATTCATGGCGAGTGGATGAAACGTACATAAAAGTAAAAGGGCAATGGGTGTATTTATACCGCGTGGTTGATTCTGAGGGAAATACGATTGACTTTTAGCTCAGTAAAACTAGGAATCATAAGGCTGCAAAGCGATTCTTTAAGAAAGCTTTGCAGTCTTTTCATGTCTCAAAACCTTGTACAATCACAATTGATAAAAATCCTGCTTATCCAGTTGCCATCACTAAATTAAAGAAAGAGAAAAAAGTGCCGTTAGGCACTCAAATTCGACAGATAAAATATCTAAATAACGTAGTGGAGCAAGACCATCGGTTCATTAAAAAACGTTTACGCTCTATGTTAGGATTTAAATCTTTTGGCACAGCTACATGTATTCTTGCAGGAGTAGAAGTCATACATATGATAAAAAAAGAACAGGTTGATTTACGGAATCAGTCTGTTCAAAATCAAAAAGAATTTATTCATCAATTATTTGGATTAACAGCGTAAAGAACGATTCCGATAGGAATCCCCATTGCTCTTTGGAATGTATCCTTTATTTGCACCAGAACCATATGACGGAAATGGTATATTTTAGAGGGGCACAGAAACCCATATAAAGAGATGGGGGATCAAGATTTTGTAAGATACCTTGTTGTAGACAACACTGGCGTTTTACTTTCACCTGATAGTGGGCTAGGTATTGGAAGAAGGGGGTTACGTACGCATCGCGTGCAGTTTTTTCGCAAAGTGTTCAAAATCAATAAGGAGATATACAAAATTTTGTATATCTCCTTATTCTTATTCTATATTTGTAGTGTCCAACTATGCCACAGGACTTTATTACGTGTGTTTTTTATGTTTGCTTTCATTCAATACGCCATCAGCTAGAAATTTAATGCTAGCTCCAATACTTAAAGCAAATATAACTCCCCCTATTTTAGTCTGATAGAAATTAAATATAAATAATACAAGAGAAAGTACAATACTTAAGATGGCAATCATATAATACTTATTCATAGACTCACTCCTTTTATTGTAATGTTGAAAGAGTTTTATTTCGAATCTCATAGATAAAATCACTTAGTTGATTTTTAAACTCTTCAATATGAGTAACAAATAGTAAACTATTTCCTTTTTCAAGAAAGGTAATTAAAACTTTATATATTTCTTGTTGAGAATTTTTATCAAGTGCTGTAAAAGGTTCATCTAATAATAGAAGGTTAATATTACGACTAATCATAGAGATAAGAAAGAGTTTATATTTCATTCCCAAAGAATAAGTATGTACTTGATCATGTAAAGATTCTTGACTAAGTTCAAATAAATCACAGTACATTTGAACATTTTTCAGGTAATTCTCTTTATCTTTTATTTTCCACAAAGAGCTTATATACTGAATATTTTCCCATCCTGTAAGTAAATCAAAAATGGGTGGGTTGTTAGGAATAAAAGCGGTAGTTCTTTTGAACGCTAACAAATCAATTTGTTTTTGATTCTTATAAATTTTTGTTTCAGTTCCTGTCAGTATATAATTTAACAACGTAGTTTTACCAGAGCCATTTGCTCCGGTGATACAGTAGGATTTTCCATCTTCAATGACTAAAGAGGATTCTTGTAATATTATTTTATTTTCAAATTGTAATCTCGGTACTTGAATCTTATATGTCAATATCTATACCTCCAAATAATTGAACCATGTTTAAGCTGATAACTATAATAAATAAAATGGATAAAATAATTTTTGAAAATTTTGTACTAAACCCTACTAATTTCGTGAATCCAACATACATAGCTATACAAACGAATCCAACACTTAGTAATGAGAATACTACAAAAATAAACTGAGGTAAATCTCCTCCAAAATTTATAATGGTTAGAAAGTTTAATGCTTGTGTAATTAAAAAGATTGAAGTTCCTGATAATATTACACTATACATTCTTTTTATGGATAGATCCGGTTTATTCATTAGACCTATCAATGACCAAAACATTGTAAAAATAAAACATAGTATGAGTATAAAGGGTGTTATCATTGCCGTTATTAACACCAGTATAGTTAACCAATCTTTGAATTCATGAAAGGATTTGAAATTGAAAATAATTGTAGATAATAACGTGTTAAAAAATAATAAAGAAACAATATTAAATAAAACAATCTTTTTTTTGTTATTAAAAAATGAACTAGAATTCTTTTCGTTTTCTTTCATAGAAATTCTCCTTTTAAAATGAACTATAGTAACCTTCAATTAAAGATGCGAATCCACAACATATCGATGCAATTAAAATCACACTTCCTATTTCTAAATAGACTTTTTTCCAAAAAAAGGATACGGTTTTTATTTAAAGATAAGAAAGTATAAGTTTTTAAGCACGAATTGCTTCCTTGGAAAGCTTGTTATGTAAGGGATTTTGAACAATATTTGGAATTTCCATAATGCGCTAGATTGTGATATTTTTTAGTTATGGAAGCAAATATATTAAAACGTATTTTCTTTGATGAACATAATCATTGGGAACGATTTAAAGATAAATATGGAGCGAGGATCCGTCCAGTTGTTTTGAAAGAAATTGAAAAATTTAGAGGGTGTGGAGACCCTGAAAATGGATTTAAATTGTTTGTATGTGAAGGGTGTCATCATGTTCGAAAAGTTCCTTATCGTTGTAAAGGACGATTTTGTACAACTTGTTCTGTAGGAGAAAGTGAAGAATGGAGTAGACTTCTTTCAGAAGACGTACTTCAGGTGAATCATCGTCATGTTATTTTTACCGTAGATGAAGGACTTCGAGATATTTTTCTTTTGCACCGCCATTTATTAAAGATTTTTATGGATGAGGCCGCCAGGCTGTTGGTGGATTATTTTCAAAAGAAAATTAAGGTAACACCCGGTATTATCGTAGGTCTTCACACCTTCGGCACTAGAATTAATTTTAATCCGCATGTTCATATACTTGTTACAATGGGTGGGATGACAAAGATTGGAGAGTGGAAAGGGTATGATTTTCTTCCGTTTGAGATGCTTCGGAAACAGTGGCAAACCATCGTGTTAAAACTGATTCGAAAAGAGCTCACGGTGGCAGAAAAAAAGCCAATTCAATCGAAACTTCAAAAAGCATTTTCTGATAATGGGAAAGGCTTCTATGTACATGCTCCGAAACAGAAAGGAAACGTAAAAAAACAACTTCGGTATATTGGCCGCTATATTCGTCGACCTGCTATTGGGTTGAACCGGATCGAGGAATATGATGGGCAATCTGTTTCTTTTACATATACGGACAAATTAGATGGGAGGAAAAAAGTAGAAACGATATCTGTAGAAGAGTTTATTTCTCGATTAATTCGTCATATTCCAGATGAGCAATTCAAAATGATTCGTCATTATGGCATGTATGCACGTCGAATTAAAACATTATGTAAAAAACTATTAAATGAATGGCAAAAGAAAGCCAGACGTTGGATAATAAAAGTGAAAAAAACACTACGTCGTCAGACGTGGAGGGAACGAGTTATCGCGAGTGGAAAAAAAGATCCTCTTCTTTGTCCAAAATGTGAATCATTTTATGAATACAAGGGGGAAGTCTGCCTAGAAAGCAGAGAATGGAAAATAAAAGTAGCTTTATGCCAAAATACGCGAAATTATTTAAAGAGGGTGATTGATTATTTCGCCAGTAAGCAAACATCGAAAAAAGAAAAAGAAGAAAAACACAGTTGGACATAAGCGAATTAGCTATGTACAGTATGTTTGTGTAGGCTGTGCTCAAACAGAAAATATTCCCGATTCTGTGGTAAGAAGATTTGATATCATGGATGTAGGAGATTCGATTGTTCCGCCTAGGTTTTCCTGTGAACGATGTGGTGAAGATATGTATCCGCAGGATTACACAGGGATTGATGGGATTATGTACAATTTATCGGATTTTCGCTAGACGAAAAAGGACCGGGTGGTTTTCCCGGTTTTTCTTATCTCTCTACTCATGTATAATGAGATGAATCCAGAAGGTAAGATTTTTAATAAGGGGAGGAATAGGGTATGTCAATTGCAATCGCAGTCTTAACATTTATTGGGGGAGTTGCTCCATTAGTGACACAATTGTTAAAAGCATTTATGTAGTATATCGTTTCTAACATGTTGAAAAAGAGGTAAATACCCACGGCGTTAGTTATGGGCATCTACCTCTTTTCGTATTGAGAAAGTTACCTTTTAAATTCGGGACAACAAACAATATAAGTAATTCCCGTCCCAATCCTAAGGTAATACGCTGCAATAGGAAATAAACCCCTATTGCAAATCAAGGTCAAATACGAGAAAAAATAAAAAAAGATTGAGTGAGTTCACTCAATCTTAAGAAGGAGACAAATGACAGATTATCACAAAGCTTATTAAATAGTATAACTCATATTGTCAGAAAATTAAATTCATTCTTTGTATATCAAATGCCGTTTCTGTTGCAAAGTTTTACACTACCCTAAAAATATAGAATTGAAATACAAATAGGAAGAATAAATCGTATGAAATATACAAGATGAGGTATAGGGTATTCATAATTTTTGATCGTTTTTAAACTTTGCAACAGAACCTATTTTTCTTCTTGAGGTATACAAGAGAAAAAAAGAGGGCCTTTTATAGAAAGGCCCTCTAAAAATGTATGTCTTTTATAAACAAACGAATAGCTAGGATATAGCAATCTATCCTCCTAATGTTACTTTATGATTTACAGGTTAATTTCCACGGAAGAACGTTTCCTGTCTAAGTCTGTTTCTGTAGATTGTTCAGAAAGTGTCGTGCATTCTTGAAAGGCAAATTGTTTACAGCCCTTACATTTGGATGTCTCTAATTCTTGTAGTGCAAAATGCAATGCTACTCCTGTACGTGTGAAAAAGTGTGATTCGCCAATTCTTTCGTATAATCCTGTTTGGTGGAATATGTCTTTCGGTTGATGCTGGATACCGGAAATCAAAAGGGTTCCTTGTTTTTCTAGCATTTTCTTTCGAATGTGTTCTACTGCTGACTCTGCCGAAGTATCCATAAAAGAAATATTCCCCATACGTAGGAGAAGAATGTGTGCGTTAGACTGTAGGGATGACTCTATAGATGTTTCGAATTCTTTTATAGTGCCGAAGAATAAAGGGCCCTCTACGGTAAAGATACTGATTTGCGGACAATTTTTCCCACTTGTGACGATGTCTGACTTGACATAGGAATCTACTGGATCTGGCAATACTTTTTGAACGTGTAAAGATTTGCTCATTTTTCCAATAAACAGAAGAAACGCAAGGAGTAACCCCACGCTTACTCCGGTTGTAAGATCTGTGAAAATGGTTAAGAAAAAAGTCCAAACAAGTACCAGGGTGTCCCCTGTTCTTGTTTTCAGAATATGAATAAATTCATGCTTCTCACTCATATTCCAAGCAACGACCATTAAAATAGGTGCCATACTAGCTAGTGGAATATGAAAAGCAAGCGGAGACAGGAATAATAATACTAGTAATACGACTATTCCGTGTATCATACCTGATACGGGAGAAGTCGCCCCATTTTTAATATTCGTTGCGGTTCTAGCGATGGCACCCGTCGCAGGAATACCGCCAAATAACGGTGCCACCATATTTGCAATTCCTTGTCCCACCAGTTCTTTATTACTATTATGTTTGCTGTTTGCCATGTTATCTGCCACCATGGCAGACAACAATGATTCAATCCCACCTAATGCCGCAATGATACAGGCTGCTGGAAGTAATATAAGGACAGTATCCCATGTAAATTCAGGCATTTGGAAGTCCGGTAGTTGATGCGGGATATCGCCGTATGTAGTCCCAATCGTTTCGATTTGATTCGGAAATAACAGGGTTGCGATCACACTTGAAATGACCAATCCCAATAATGCGCCTGGAATTCGAGGTAACCATTTTGTAGCTGCAATCACAATTCCTAAGCATAGAAAAGCGGTAAGGATACTATACGGATTTAGTTCTGCGATATTTGTCCCTATTTCTTTCATGTTATAAAAAAAGGTTTCTTGCTTTTCCAGGTGATGAAGCCCTAAAAAATTTGCAATCTGTCCAGAAAAAATAATAACCGCAATCCCCGTTGTAAAACCAATCATGACAGGGCGCGGAATAAAGGTGATAAACCTTCCTAGTTTGCAGACGCCCATGATAACAAGTAAAATTCCTGCCATAAAACCTGCAATCAATAGGTTTTCATAGCCATATTGCATCACAACGCCGAGTAAGATTGGTACAAATGCGCCTGTTGGTCCTGCAATCTGATATTTTGATCCACCAAATACGGATACGAGAGTCCCTGCGATAATCGTCGTATAAATACCATATTCGGGTCGTACGCCACAAGCAATAGCAAATGCCATGGCAAGTGGAATCGCTACGATTCCTACAACCAATCCTGCTAACATATCTTTTTGTAAGTTCGCGAAGTTATATCCTGTGTATCTGCCTGAAAATCTCATCTTTATGCCTCCTCTTCCTGCAGTCATTTCATTTAAGGACTTGTTGTATGTGCGTAGGAATATCCCTCTACAACGACTTCTAAATTTCCTGTTTTGGGGTGAATGACAAGTCCATGCACAGGTACAGAAGACGGTAATAAAGGATGCTGGCGTATCATTTCTACACTATGTTGAACACTTTCCTGTACGTTTCGGAAACCGGTTAACCATGTAGATAGATCGATTCCTGCATGTTGTAAGGTACGAATGCAGGTGGAATCAATGCCTTGCTGTTTTACCTTTTCTAATAGCGGCTCAGCTTGCAAACCCGCCATGCCACAATCTTCATGACCAATTACACAAATTTCCTCCACTTGTAATTCATAAATGCCCAGTATGATACTTCGCATCATACTACCAAAAGGATGGGAAATCACAGCACCTGCGTTCTTTATGACTTTAGCATCTCCATTTTGTAAGCCCAATGCCTGTGGTAACAATGTTAGCAGTCTGGTATCCATACACGTTACAATCAATAACTTTTTATTTGGAAATTTGGTCGTAGAAAAAGGTTTGTACTCTTGTTTTTGTACAAACGTTTCATTATGCGTCAATATATTTTCTAGCAATGTCACTTGATAACGCCTCCCTTATTAAGTACGATCACATGAATAGGCTGAAATAAAAAAAACTTGCCAATTTTTAAGATTGGTAAGCTTTTGATACGAATTCGGACGTGATCTTATGTTTAGTCTAGAGAGGATAAAATTTGGTGTCAATAACCTAAAACATGAGAAATATATTCTTATATTCTATAGATTTCTTATAAAATATGAAATTCTTTTTTCTGATTCTTACCTGTATCTCATGTTAAGAACATATATAGGAAAAATAAGTATCATAAAATCACTATACATCTACGTTGTTTCGATTTTTCACTGTTCTACACAGGGAAACATTGTTTTCTGATTCGCAATATGCGTAGGTTGAGAAATACAGATAGTACCTTGTATGTCATATGAAATCCATTTACAATGTAACTAAAGTATCGTTAATGATGCATTTAAGTTTCGCTAACATGAGAATTACCTATATATAATTGATTCATGGTGAAATAGAAAAGAATGAAAGCTGAATCTATCATCATGATAGCTGTTTTATGTAAAACTTGGAATTGTTACGAGGGAGACAAATTGAGAAAAATGGATGTTTATTAGGAACAATCCATTTCATATATGAAGGAGGAAATAGAATGAACAAAACTGTAAAATATGCAATTCGATTTCTAGCTGTACCCTTTGTAACAGGTGCAGTTCTGTTTAGTGCAGCGGCAACGCAAAATGTACAAGCAGCTAGTGAACCATCACTACAAACACAAAAAAGTGAAGTGGGAACATTAGAAATTACATTGACAGCTATGGAATGGAAATATGATCATAGTGAGCCCGGGGGATTTAAATATTATCCTGGAAACAACTTAGCAAATGTAGAATTTACAATCTATAATAAAAAGGACAATACAGAGTATGCAAAGAAACGAACGGATAAAAATGGAAAAGTTTCGTTTCAACTCCCTTTGAATCTTTCTTTTTCCTGTAAACAAACATCCGCATATCCAGAAACAAATGGGGGAAGATATGTCCCTGAGACAAGAACGTTTTCTGGATCTTTTAAAACAAATGGAGAAATCTATCAGCATAATGTGTACAATATGTTCACATTATATTAAAAAACAAAACCCTTTGAAAAACGATTTCAGTTTTTCAAAGGGTTTTAACGTACTAGAGATTATGTAAATATTTTAGTATGAGTTCCAAATTTGCGGAACCCATTCAGGGTAATCAATAAGTGGATTTTGATTCCTTTCAAAATCTTCGCCATGCTTCACGTACATTAAAAGGAATCGAAACGATTCATGCTATATATAGGCAAAAGAGAAGTCACATTCTTGATTTCTCTTTTGCGGCGTGCAAGGAATTACAGGAGTTATTCAGGGTACTTAAAATCTAACCAGATTTTGTGAATTATCGTATACTTTTTCGAGCTTTGCAACAGAACCTAATAATGTTATAAATTTTGATAGTAGTTACAATAAAATGTATTAAGCTTTAAAACGGCTTGTAATACTTTTCTTGGATCATCTTTTTCAAGCATTTGTGTGATGGATAAATAATATAACCTGTCATTTAATTGATTTGATTTTATAGTCATTCTTAAACCTTTAAGTTCGTTTAACATTAAATGATATCTTTTAGCATCTTCAGGATTACTAGGAATATTTTGTTTTATAATACGCTCACAATCTAGAGCTAAACTTATAAATTCATGATGATTTGTCACGGTATCCTCCTAATCATTTTTTATTGTAACCAGTTGTTATCTACCTTATTAATCCAGTATTGCATAGCCCCACCTTCCCTATATTCTTGAACTATACTTGTACTTTCAAGGTATTGAGTTTGAGAAGCTGTAATTCCTTTAAGTATTCTGCTCCCTTCAGGTACCGTGATTTTATATTGTATATTGAGCGGATTCCCCCAAGCCTCTAATACGGCTAACTCATTTCTAGTTTCTTCAATATTTCTTTCTTTATCTCCCCACCAATAACCAAGACCACGTTTAGATTCTGGTTCACCAGCCTTGCTTCTTCTATATAATGTAAGTACCTGATCAATCTCTATAATTTCTATTTTTAATTCCTTAAATGCTAATACGTCTGCATTTGTTCCTTTAAAATCGAAATTAGAAAATCCTGAAGAACGTATGACCTCGCTTTTTAAACTTGCTCGTTCCATTATACTCAGATTTAAATTATCTAATTTATCTAGGACCTGATTCATTTCTTGAACTGGCCAATCATTCAAATCATTATTTCTAATATAGCTGATTTTTTCTCCTAGATTAGTATTATCGTTAAAAACGCTAATCATTTTCTCAATATTACTTAAATGGCTGTTGTTTTCCTGTGCATATGTAACGGATACAGGAAGATAAACCATGAATAAAATCAACATAGTCATACTAAAAAAATATTTTCTCATACTTAATTCTGTTCCCCTTATATGAATCTATTTTTAACTATTTCAATTTTAAAGCGTTTCACTTTTTGCACCAGAACCTGTTAGCTTAATAGCGATGTGGTGGAACCAAAAATTAATAAAACATATTTCATTATTACTTCACTGCTTTGGCTACAAGTGCTGCGTAAGCTTCTGCACCTACTTTGGTTAAATGCACACCGTCAGGTGCAAAGTAGTCTTTCTTTCCAGCACTTGCTGCATACCAATCAACTAGAGTTATATTCGGGTATTCAGATGCCGTAGCTTTCAGTCTCTCATTCACGATTGATTCCCATGGACGTGGTACTCTCGTATTAATAAATATGATTTTACGTTCGTTTCCAATTACTTTTATTAATGAGACAAGTTGCTCAGTAGTAAAGGCTCCATTTGTACCTAATCCAATAATGACATAGTTTCCTAAATTCCCTTCATATTTTAACTGTTCAACTACCGGAATCGCTTTTGACAGCTGGCGACCAATTTGCGCATCAACCCTAATATCAGGAAAAGTATTTTTTAAATACGGAGTAATATCAATCATAACGGAATCGCCTATCGCAGTAACTGTCAGTGAATTTTTAGGTTGCGCAGAATTTACTTCTCTTGATTCCCCTTGTTTTTGAGACGTCACTTGATTTGGATTTTCCCAAACTGCAACTGGATGTGGCGCCGGTTGTGTTTGTGCTGTTTCCACCTTATCTTGTTGAGAATTCTCCTTAGCCTTACTAGCTTTTGATAACCCTACGACGGCTATTGACGAAACGAATAATGTACAAATTAAAGCTAACTTAACACCTAAAGTGACATTTTGAATTCTTAAATTCTTAAACTGAATGTTCTGGAGCGCTCCTTGTCGGATTGGTTTTTCAATAAACTTCCATGAAATTTGCGCAATCAATATAATCAAAAGAAATTGAAGGATTGCTCTTATTAATGAAAAATCCTCAGCGTTTACCTTTGGAGTCGTCAATGTAAGAATTGGATAATGCCAGAGGTATATGCCATACGATCTTATCCCTATCCAGCGTAAAGGTCTAAATCGTAAAAATTGAGCAATACGACTAGCTGGATGAGCTAGATTTGCCACTAACAATGCTGTTGCAATTGATAAAAGAACCATTCCTCCCTTGTATAGAAATGGATCATATTGATTGGTCTTCCAAAACATAATCAAAATAATAATAAGGGCAATGCCCCCCACTACATCAAGAATGAAACGCGCCTTTGGGATAATTTTATTTGCTAGCCTATTGCTTGGCCAAACTAAGGCAAGTACCGCTCCGATAAGTAAGGAAAAGGCCCTCGTATCTGTACCATAATATATTCTGCTCGGATCAGCTCCAGGTTCATACAAAATTGCCATCGCTAAAGCGGAAGCAACGGCTCCCAGACAAATTAATAAAATCATACGGGATTGTTTTTTTATGTAGTAAAGCCCTAAACTAATGATAAACGGCCAAACAACGTAGAATTGTTCCTCAACTGCTAACGACCAAAAATGATTCAATGGTGAAAGCTGGTTAAAATTATCAAAGTACGATAATTTATGATAAATATACCACCAGTTACTAACATAAAATAATGCCGCTAATGAATCTCCGCGCATTTTTTCAAGTAAAGAGCTATGAAAAATCGTAATCCATGCCAACGTTATAACGAGCATAACAAGCATTCCCGGAAGTAATCTCCTTGCCCTACTAAGCCAGAATTTTTTTAAATCAATTCTCTTATTTCTCTTCCACTCTATCGCTAGAATATCTGTAATCAAATAACCTGAAAGTACAAAAAATACAGTAACTCCTAAAAAACCTCCAGGCATCCAATTAAAATTAATATGATACAAAATAACACCTAGTATAGCTAGGCCCCTTAGACTGTCCAACCCAACCATATAACGACTACTTTTTTTAAAAGGTTTAGTCATCCTACATTCACCTCTATTTCTTGGAAATTAGGTTAATAATAATGGCACAAAATGATATTAATCCCCTAAAATTGTATAAGCTAAACTATTACAAATAGCATTTCGTAAGAATTTTTTTTAATTGCATGCACAGTAATTATTCAGACTCCCTTAAACGTTAACCATATTTTGCAAATGAGTTTATGTTTTTTTACACTTTGCAGCAAAACCTAAAATCCTACACTTGAAAAAATTGTAGCCCACTATGGTTATTTCGTAGGCATCTTTTTATAAAGATGCCTGGTATTCCATAACTGAAGAAGAATTTATACGTATTTTATCGTATTCGAATATATATGACAATCAAAAATGGTCAAAGAAAAAACACTCTTACGAGTGTTTCCCCTTGACTTGATAACCACTTCAATTTTAATAACATATGATTTTGTAGATGTACATACGGACTTAGCCCATCCTATATCCATTCTATCATAGATGTTTCGTGTTTTTGTTGAGAAAATGATAAGAGGAATGTTTTCATTACACACAGTATCTAGCCATTTAAATAGAATATATTTCTCAATACACTGGCAAAGGTTAAAAAAATGATTTGCCATATATATAAGTACTGTTGGGATGATTTTAAACCAATAAACGATAGGCCAAAAGCTCATACAAGTTAGATACCTTTATATTGGTACAATCCCAACAAGACAAAAAAGAAGAATGGAGGAATAGTTATGAAAACTATTTGTGTTTTTCATGAATCCTTGCCATAGTCAAACCATTTGGTTTCCATACTCTATGAGAAAATCTAAACCATCATGTGACAGTCAACTAGAATTTTTGATTTTTGAAATGGAGGAATTGGATGAAACGTATAAGTAAAATTATACTCATGTTGTTGTGTTGTACGATGTTAGGTTCCATACATGTTGTACAGGCAAGTTCTATACAAGTTTCTAGTAAACCAATCGTATCTAGGCCGGTTAGTAGTGTAGCGCAAGGTATGCTTGGGAGTTCATTGGTACCACCACCTAATCCAAGCCCATATGGTTTCCATGTAAATTCATCAAAAATCAAAAGACAATATATGTCCCAAAAAACTTTCCATAAACCATATCCATATACTTCAAATTTGTTCCCTACACCATTTCAAATCGACCGATCGATTCAACCACCTAATGAAAAAATAAACTTTGCAACGCTCACTACTACATTATCCGCTCAGCAAACATATACGATGGCACAATTACAAGCGCTTAGCTATGGAAACCTTGTACAAGTACTTTCAACCATACGTTGGAGTGACATTACGGATTTATTTCAATTTAATACAGACTCACTCGCATTCTATCAGGATAAAAGTCGTGTTCAATTCTTAATTCAAGCATTAGAAAAAAGAGGAGCGACGTATACCGCAACCAATTCAAATGGGATAGAAACGTTAGTGGAAGTATTGCGTTCAGGATTCTATTTAGGCTATTACTATAAAGAGCTTGCCTATCTCAATGAGCGAACGTTTCATGATACATGCTTACCTGCTTTACAAGCAATCGCAAGCAACCCTGCTTTTCGACTTGGAACAATGGAACAAGATCGAGTCGTGGCGGCTTATGGGAATTTAATTGGAAATGCCTCGAGTAATCCAGAAATTGTATCGTTAGCGGTTCCCATTTTAAATCAATTTAATCAAAATTTACAAATGTACGCGAAAGAATATTCAAAAGGAACAGCGGTATACAGTCTCTTAAGTGGCATTGACTATGATCTTCAAACGTATTTGTACCAAACTGGTACATCACCTAACCAATCGCCTTGGTATGGGGAAATAAACGCTTTTATCGATGAAATTGGAAAGATAGCATTATATGGTCAAGTCAATGCCGATACAGCATGGATGATTAATAATGGGATTTATTACACAAGTAGAGTCGGTGTCTTTCATACTACGCAACAAAAGGGGTTACAAATGATTACGAATGCATTACAAGTTTATCCCTATTTAAGTGAAGCATATCTAATTGCCGCTCAACAAATTGACGAAAGATATAATGGAAAAGATTATAAAGGAAATCTGATTTCGTACAAACAAATCCAAGAAGCAGGGAAGAAAAAATATATACCGAAAGCTTACACATTTGATAACGGATCTATGATCATTCGAACGGGCCAACAAGTAACGGCGGAGAAAGCCCAAAGACTGTATTGGGCGTCTAAAGAAGTCCAATCCCAATTTTATCGTGTAGTGGGGTCGGATACGCCATTAGAGCAAGGACATCGCGATGATATTTTGACTATGGTGATTTATAATAATCCAGAAGAATATCGGTTGAATCGTTTATTATATGGGTATGATACGAATAATGGTGGGATGTATATTGAACAAGATGGAACCTTCTTTACGTATGAGCGAACGCCACAGGATAGTATCTATAGTTTAGAAGAGTTATTTCGTCATGAGTATACCCACTATCTTCAAGGACGTTATCTCGTTCCAGGGTTATTTGGTGAAGGGAAGCTCTATGAAAATGAGCGTTTAACTTGGTTCGAAGAAGGTGGTGCAGAATTTTTTGCTGGCTCTACCCGTACCCATCAAGTTGTACCCAGAAAAACAATCGTTCAACAGTTAGCGGTGAATCCTGTGAACCGATACACTTTACAGCAGACGTTATACGCCACATATGGAAGTTGGGAGTTCTATAATTATGCATTTGCCTTGCAGTCCTATCTGTATGAGAATCGATGGGATTTATTTTCTCAATTGCACCATATTATAAAAAATAATCAAGTGATACAATATGATCGATATCGTGAAACAGTAAGTAAAAATGTGACACTCAATACAGCGTATCAAAACTATATGCAGATATTAATTGATCATCAAAATGAATATACCACTCCAGCTGTTTCCGATGAATATTTACAACAACCCACAGCAAAGTCTTTGACGGAAGTGCAAAAGGAAATCACCCAAATCATACCACTTCAAAACACCAATATGACAGAGCAAACATCTGACTTCTTTCATACGTTTACCTTACGAGGTACGTACACAGGAAAGAAAACAGCAGGTGTTGAGTCCGATTGGAGAAATCTAAATACTGTATTAGATACCATACTGCAACAGTTATCTACGAAATCTTGGAATGGCTACAAAACAGTGACCGCCTATTTTACAAACTACCGAGTCAATACCAATAAGCAAATAGAATGTGAGATTGTTTTTCAAGGTATTGCAAATAATATAGTAGAATCCAAAGAACCAAATGAATCCATTCAAGATGCAACGTCACTACCTTTTCGAACAAATTTTATAGGTCACTTTGATGCAAATAATTCCTTAGATATTTATCAATTAGATGTGCAATCACCAACCAAATTGGCTATTGAGGTAATCAATCAAAATCAGATTCAAATGAATTGGATCCTATACTATGAAAAAAACTTAAAAAATCCAGTAGCGTATGCCAAGTTTCAAGGACAACGATTATTTGAAACATATACGGCACAACCAGGAAAATATTATTTGTATGTATATAGTTATGATAATCAATCAGGTGCAGGTGGGTATCAGGGGCTTGTTACAATAGAATAGAAAAAGTTTGAATCGTTATTCTTGTACAGTATGGAGTGTATATCCATACTGTTTTTTAGTTTTCTCCTCTTTTTTATGAATTTATTTCTCAACTTCAAAGGATTGCATCTTTTTTACTCGTTTTATATGATTCACATAGAGTTTTGCTGTGGAAACCTTGGAATTATCCCATTATTCGTTCACTTACCTGTTTTGCAGAAAGTAAAATAGGTAAGATAATAAACTATATGTACTACATTCTATTCTGAATTGTTACATAATGAAAAATATAGGAGGGTTCTTATGAGTAAAAGAAAAAAATGGTGTAGTAGTTTATTCATCTTGTTAGCCATAAATTCTATACCAGGTATGTCTGCACAAGCTGATGAGAGGCATGTACAACATACCTATAGCACACAAGATGAATATCTATATATGGGAACGACCTTTTTACAGTTACAAGACATGTTTCAACAAAATGGAAACGTATATTATCGATTAGCACCACCAGGTGCAATGGATGCCCCAGCCCCAGTTGCATTACCGCCTCATATTGGAGAGAAGTATCTGATACGCCCAGATTCTTTGCAAGGATGGGTAATTCAAACCTATATGAAGCAAAAGGAAGTTTTGCCAGGAAGATGGGTACAAGAAAGAAAATTAGATTTTTATAATCAATTTAGACAGTATCAAGGAACTGCGTATCACCAATATACAGTTCCCCTATAAGATGACAAATAAAGCCGTTTATTTATCCAGTCCATATAAGAAATAGCTGTATGATTTTGTTCGATATATTACAATAAAAAGTCCCTAATAGTTTTTATACCTAAAATACAATCAAAAAATAACTCGGCACAAAAGTTCCGAGTTATTTTTTGATATCTAATGGTGGAATTGAACATTTATGTATGAAGAAAAATTATTGGAATTAGAAATGCTAAAACAACAGTAAGAGAAAAGGAATGTACCATTGTTTATTTTCTCTTTTTTATAGACCATAAAGCTTTTTTGCAGATACGGTACATACACTGTGTTCTCCTTTTGTCTCCCATTAAAAGAAGAAACGTTAAAAAGGAAACATTCGTTGTTTTGTGCATCACACTTGCGTTCATATTTGCACAAAGATTTTGATATTATGTAATAATTTCCATTTGAATGTAGGGAAGTGTACATAGCCACTCCTTGAGAACACCCTATATAGATTGAATCCTTATAGTGTATTCTCTTTCTTTTGATATTGTGTCTTCAAACAAAACAACAAAAAGAGTATAGGAATATAGATATAAATTAAGTAAAATGTAAAACGTGAAGTTTGTGTAATAAATGTATTAATACTATGCCGATCTTGGAGCAAACAGGCGATGATAATATTCAAACCCAACAAGATTAGTAACGTATATCTTTGACGAATCCCCGCTATTTCTCGCATACCCCGTGTACAAGCCCACAGGGGTAAAATGATACTTGTCACCATCTGCCAAGCGTATGTTGATACCATAAGGGTTTCAAACCTTTGTAGGAAAGGAAATGTAATCACTTGAGAAAGTGACAGTTGGGACCAAATGAGATGCGAAAGTTGTTGTTCATTAAAACATGCCAATGCAGAAACAAAAGTTAAGACATATAACAGATTCGAAAACAGCAAACCATATTGTGCGAATTTATGAGATTCTTTAGGAGTGTGAAGAAAAGGAAAAATCATAAGAATGATTTCGGAACCAGCCATCGTATAAACGGATTTGTGCATCGCATCCGCAATATCCAAATAAGAATGATTCAAAATAGGTGTAAAATCCTCCCAATGCCCATATAATCCTAAACAGTACACACAGAGAGCGGCATAAAATATGGATACAAATATAGAGGCAATACAGATTGCAGTCATTACCCGAAATCCTGATGAAATAATGTAATATACTAAAATAGACAAAATAATCGCAAGTATAAGAGTAGAAGCAGTAGGAAACATCCATACTTGTACGATTTCAATATAAGTTCGTAAGATAGAGGCACTTACAATAAAGAAATAAACGAGAAATAGGAAATTCAAACACGTTCCGATAAATCCGCCAAACATATACGTTTGAAGTTTTAAAATGCTTCCTTTAACCCAAGAGAGCATACGATACATCATCCACATTAAAATATGTAAAAAAAAACCTGCCAGTACGACTCCAATCCAGCCATCATATCCTGCTTTTTTTGCGATAATTCTAGAATACCCCAGTACACCAGCTCCAAATTGCGCACTATGTATCAAAAAGAAGACATAAATTGGAGATACTTGATATGCCTGATTAATCTTCATTGTTTTTAACTCCCGCTATATGGTATGTGATACAAATGAAACAATATCCAAATAAAAAAATAAACGACAAATGCTTTCCTGATAGATGTGTTATATAGAGGCGGCGCTATTTGGGCAATGTCGATCCAGATCGTGTAATCTGGGGTTGTACGTGAATACGAATTTGACAAGTAGAGAAATATTGTTTGCCATTCTCCCAATCATCCTCTATCTCTTTCCATTTTTTGAAGTGTTGTCGTTGATACTTGTCTCCAATTCCCATAACATCTAATTTATATTGCTTTTGTAGACGCTTCGTCGTAGTTTGTAGTTGTTTTTTCATGCTTTTTGCCAATACCTGATTGAGCTGTTCCATTGAAAAGCGGTGAGCTAGGGATGGATGAAGCTCTGCAATCTTTCCATCTACTGTTACATATATATCGACCTTAGGGTACCTGGGATTTGTAATATTGAGTTCCGTACGCTGGTGTACACGGTGAAATTCATAGGTGATGCGTTGTTTGTTCATAGGGACAGTAACAATTCCCCTTACTTTTGGGTCAGCTATATATTGTAAAGCCGCTGTATCCGTTTCATTTAACATGGAAACTAAACGATTATCCTTGCCCCTAAATAGGGCAGAACCACTTAATTCTACTCCTTGTTTTGTTCGAAATACAACCGGAAGGAAGAAGCTTTTCTTTGCAATGATTTTACTGTGAATATCGCCAATTCGCTTTTTCTCCACCATTTGTGCGTTTTTTTTCGTATGTTCCGATAACATCCAAACGTACTTAGCAGGTAAATATTCAGGGCCTGCGTTTTGTGCTAAAATTGGTTCTGCACGCCCCTTTGATACAAATAACCGAATGTTTCTTCGCATCGCCTCATCACGTGTATATACATCTAAAATATTTTGAAGCATATAGGGTGTTCGTAATACCTTTTCAGAAAAGATAATCACTTGTATATGTGGAAAAAATAAAGGACGACTAATTCTTTTGGCAATCATGCGGAAATGTGCAAAAATACTTTCACCTGTAGAACTTAAATTTATGAAATTTTTTTGTGTAGCTGTTCCACGCTCTGAGCTATTAAGTGTGTTGGGTAATACCATTTGATAGGTTCCTTTAATGGCTGACTGCGGTACTTGATCATAGGCAGCACCAACAACAAATCCTAATTCTTCGATTTCTCTTCGTTCCGCACAAGCACACAATAGACAAAAAAGAGACCCGATAAAAATGAGTTTCAGAATAGCGTTCATATCTACTCCTTATGTTAAGAATTGGTATGTATAGTAGCGTGTGTTGTTTGAATCGAAATTATGTAAAAAAGCAAAAATAAGACTAACATCAAGCAAAGTTCATGCAATAAAAATGGGGTGATTCTATTGTTTATCTATAAGATCTCGCCATACCATTTTGGGAAAATTGTACGTTTAGACACGATTTGAACAAAAATAACCAATTCTTTATACGTTAAGAAGACGAAACATTAGCGCTTTTGAGAAAGAGAACAAAAATAAGGAAAAATATATAAAATAAGAAAATTTTAGTCTTACATTTCATTATGAAACATATATATAATAATATGGGAGGTTCCTGTTCCTCCCGTTGCACCTGTGTGTGTGAAAAGTAGGGCTACTATTTATACGTATATAAATATGGCTCTACTTTTATAAGTTTTGTACATAATATCCAGTTTTTAACGGAGGGTAAAAAAAACGGACACTCAGATTCTTTTCTAACAACAAAGAAGGAAGGGGTTAATACATTTACATACCCGAAGAAAAAAACGACATATACAACGCGAGGAGGCGTATAAAGGACAGTGAAAATTTCAGGGAATAATTTGAAATTTCACGTACCATAATGTTTTAAAAAATAAAAACCAATAAAAAACTCACAAGGGTTGCTTCTTTCCCCTTTTCTCCGCTACAATGGACATATACATTCTTTGCCCATCGCCCCGAAAAAGGGGAATAACAACAGACATATAGAAGAAAGGTGACTCACGCTATGAATCAACCTTTAGTCAATTTACGAGTCGATTTTGCTTTTAAGCAATTATTTGGTGTACAAGGACAAGAGGAATTACTGATTTCTTTCTTAAATGCAATCTTGCAGGAGTCATTATCTACACCGATTGTATCCTTAAAAATTGAAGACCCACACCTCCATAAAGAATATGAAGAAGATAAATTATCCATACTAGATATATTAGCGACACTTCAAGATGAGACAAAAGTCAATATTGAAATTCAGTTACGAAATACACAAGAAATTGTGAAACGTTCCTTATATTATTGGAGTAAATTATATACATCTCAATTAGAACAAGGGATGCCTTATCGCTCTTTGCGAAAAACGATTGCCATCAATCTATTAGACTTTCAGCTCTTTCCTCATTATGATGATATGCATACCGTCGGACAATTTTGGAGCAGGCAACATAAGGAAGTGTTACTTGAGGACCTAGAAATACATTTCATTGAGATTCCAAAGTTATTAAGACAATGGAGAGAAGAAAAAATTAATCCGTGGGAAAATGAATTTGCTCGTTGGTTACTTTTACTACCAGCGCATGAAGATGAACATTTGACCCACACGCTGGAGGATATCGCCATGAAGCAAGATCCGATGTTACAAAAGGCCATTCACAAATGGGAAAATATGAGCCAGAGTAGTTCGTTCCGTCTGGCATATGAAGCAAGGGAAAAAGTATTATTTGATGAACAAGCAAAATTAGCACATGCTCGTGAGGTTGGTATAGAAGAAGGAATGGAAAAAGGAAAAGAAGTTGGCATTCAAGAAGGGAAAATCCAACTGATTCAGGGTATGCATAAAAATGGCATGGATATCGAAGATATTGCGAAGTTTACAAATATGGAACTGTCGGATATACGCCATATTTTGGGACAATAACAGGTAGGCATCTCATGTAGGGGTGTCTACCTGTTATTGTCTGATTATTCAGGTTATTTAAAGCGTATTTCTCTCCTACTAAACAATTGATTGTACTGTTCCTGTATACTTTGGAGTTGTAGGCTTAATCCTTTTGCGAGGGATGTCACCTTGGGGTCTTGTTGTAAGATGAGCAACAATTGGGATACTTCTATCATCATTTGATGGATCTCATCTACTTCTTCTATCTGCCAATCCCCAAAAATTTGTTGAAGGATAGACTCGATGAGGCTCATCTTTTGATCGATTTCTTGTAATACCTGCGTAGAATCACTAGGCCATGATTTGTCCACTCTCATCCATCCCCTGTCTTCAGCATTTACGCTTAACATACTCATATTTCTATGTCATTTTGACGGAGTAGGAGAAACAGACATCTGTCCATTTCCCCTACGGAGGTTTGAAAAACGTCAACTATCTATTTTCAAATGGGATCCTTCGATTGAAAAGGATTATATATCTTACTAGTCCTATAGACTTAGTGATATACAGTATGAGCATTCCTAATTTCCAGTAAAATATCCGCAATTCGTTTGCCATTTTTCAAAATCATGCGGTCTTTTGTATATCCATCTATACATTGTCCTAATTCTTGATTTAACATCACTTCTATTTCACCGCTGTCTTGTATGTTACTTGTTAGCAAAGTAGGTTGCTTACTTAAAGAGCAATACAATTGTAATGTTTCAGCCAAAAATGTTACTAATGGTCTCAACAAGACATCATATGGCGGAAGCATATCGGCAACGATTTGTTCATTTAAAACAAAATGAACGCGATTCTCTTGTACATCAAATCGATATAAGAAAATCATAAACACGAGCCCCCCTTTATATATCCTGTGTGGAAATTATAGGAGCGGAATAAGAGTCATATACAGTTGTATCATTCCCTCATTCCCATAACCGAATAAAAGAATGGTATATACTCATTATATATCGTGGGAAGGCACTGTTCAATTTGTTATTTTATTTTGTAGTGACAGGGTATCTGCTCTAGTCCGTAGGTCTTTTCCTAATAATAGTAAAAAAGGGTATTCTTGAAGGTTATGCTCTCTCTCAATTATACTATTTATTACATAAACGTAATGAGATGAGGGGAAATATGGATTTCTCTTCTATTCATGATTTTTAAAGTAAGTATATCTCATTTTCACTAGATAAGTAATATTGTTATACTAAATGTTTTGGTTCGCTAACCTTCTTGCGTGAAAATTATCTTTCTAATCTTAGTGTGATTACACCATCTAATTCTGAAGTACCAGGTACTGCTACCGGCGTACTACCTGAAATCCGATTTGAAGAAATAAGGTTCCCCCAGATGTCACTATACGTATTTACCACTCCAGTAGTATAGAATCTTTTAGCTTCAAAACCAATGAACCCCCTTTGTCCTGGTTTTAAATTAAAACTATACGTACTAGAGTTGGTTAAAGCCTCAGCCCAATGGTATCCTCCATTTAGTTTTACAAATTTTATATCTAATCCGCCTCCAGCATCCCAGGTCTCTGTTTGTGTAATGGCATATGTCTTCGCTATAGAGCAACCATTTCCATTAGCCGGACAGTTCATTGTTGCACTCGCTCTTTGAGAGGGCATATAAAAATTATACTCTCTCTCTGGCTTATATTCTTTTCTATTCGCCATTGCTGCAATAGAGCCTGTATTGTTATTTTGTAGTGCTGCTAATTTTTGTTTATTATTAGATTCCCTCTTTTCTTGTTCATATTGCATAATAGGAACTTTTTCAGCCTTACCGTTTGAAATTTTTATGACTTCAGCTATATACGTATTCGCTTCTGTTAATTCCTTTTTACTATTTTTAGGACCTACATCGGTAGAAGCATTTGCAACTCCAGGTAATACACTTCCTGCAAGACAAGATGCAATAAATAAATTACGAACTGTTTTTTTCATATTAATGATTCCCCTTAATTTTAGTGGCGCCTAAAATTAAGAATAGACTGTTTTTTTTAAAATATATAGTCTGTTTTCCCCGAAATATTTTTGTTATACTTACTTATACACATCAAAAATCATCTTAAAATAATATAATCATCGATATGTTAAGTCTCCCGATACTTGGATTTTTCGGAGAAATGCCATTTAATATATGCTTCTATAACCATATAAGGGTCACCATACATGCCCATCAAAACAAAATGAGCTTTCGTGCATATTAACGAAAAAAACTTAAAATATTTTGTGTCCTTAAAAATGAATATAGCAAATAAACCTAGATAAGTAGCATTTTTAAAAATTATGCTACTTTCTTTTGTTTTTCAAATCCATTATATTGCATAAGCAACACCCATAATGTCAAAGACTGTTTTTGTCTGTTATGTTCGAAATTGTAAGGCATATAAGAATGAGATACAGGAACAATCCAATGAGAAGTATGTATTTTATATAAGTTGGATCATGAAAATCACTAAAAAGAATGATACCGACAATTGTAATCAACATAATAGATAATAAAATGACTGGATGCAAATAGAGTGGGTTGTTGGTTATATATATGAGGTAACAAGAAAAGGAAATAAGGAATAGTAAGAAAGCAATGAAATTAGATTTATACATAAGAGGATTCCTTTCTTAAAAAGTGTATACAAAACATTGACGAATGGTAGCGAATCCGCATTGGTTTCGCATGAAGGATGACGAATCAAACATTTGTTTAAAAATATGGATACGTATAGAATCCCACTATAGTTACTATATAAATATTTCACTATCAAGGGGATCCCCTTGATAGTATCGTGGCTTCGCTACATTTTGCAACCTCATCAGCACCGAAGTCGATGGGGGGAGACAACATAAAAAATCCTTTTATTTGTTATTGCTTTTCATTCAATTGCTCAATGAGTGGCTTTTGATATAAAAATAAACACCACAAGTAGGGGCCTGTGGTGTTTAGGAGAAAGTTATAAAAAGCTAGTATAAATGTTAGCATCTTTTATTTTACTAGAAATTATATATATTGGTATTGAGAAAGTTACTCTCTAAATTCGAGATAACAAACAATACATGCAACGATTATCCCCATGATGAGATAACCTAATAGAATATCTATGCCAAGTACAAACAGGATGTTTCTTCCCATCTATCGGTTATTTTGCTAGTTGAGCTTCATATTTTTGAACCAGTCGATAAAACGTAGTTTTTGGTACATTCGCTTTCTCCATTGCTTCCACTGCTGTAATGGCCCCAGTTTTCCAAATATCATATGCAGTGATAAATGCAGGTGTAATTTCCGCTTTGGGTCTACCTAGGTGTTTTCCTTGTTTTTTTGCTAAATCAATCCCTTCTCTTTGACGTGTTTTGATTTTGGTACGCTCTTCTTCTGCCAACCAAGAAAGAATTTGAAGTACAAGATCGGTAATCAGATTTCCCAAATTATCTTTATATTTGGTTGTATCTAACAAAGGCATGTCTGTAATGATAATATGTGCTTTTATACCTTTTGTGATATCTTTCCATTCATTTAAAATTGCTTCTTTATTTCTGCCAAAACGATCAAGTGATTGTACATATAAAATATCCCCTTCCCGTAACATCAGTTTGACAAGTTGATAATTTTGACGATTAAAATCTTTTCCAGATTGTTTATCCATAAAAATATCTCTTTCATCAATTCCAATTTTTCGCATCGCTTCGATTTGTCTACCTTCATTTTGCTCTTTACTACTCACTCTTATATATCCGAATTTTCTGTTATTCAATATACGTGAACCCCTTCAATTTTGTTTACATAATGATAGTATAACAGAGAAATAGACCGAAAGGTGTCATTTTTATAGAAACGTTCCTAAATTAAGAATTTGATGTTTAGGAACAAATTTTTCGTATATTTTCCATAGTATCAAAAGGTGTACCTTTATGAACTGTTAATCTAAAATATTTATCAACTTATGAATCTAGTTTATATATTTGATTTGTTATATATTTAGTGCGTAGCTAAAGTTTTAGTTTACGGAAAGATAATATATTTGGAGAGGGGAATTGTATGAAGGATAATACGTTTAGTTTTTTTATGATGACATTAGTCGGAATTATCGGATTTTTATTTGTACCCGTTGTACATGCTGAAACAGAGAAATCATTTCAACCAAATGATTTCTCTACGTATGGATTGGGTTTAAAAGATACGAAGATAAACGAAGCTATACCCGATTATACACCACCTATTTCTTATCTCACAAAACAAGAAGCAACCAAACACAAACAACAGGGAATTCAAAATCCAAATATTCTTCCCAATCGCATCGATTTACGAGAATATTTTCCGGAAGTACGAAGTCAAGGGAAGTTTGGTACATGTGTCCCATTTGCTACAACTGCTTTAAGAGAATACTATATTGCAAAAGATGCAGGAGCACGTGGAACAAACATTACGTATTTATCGCCCTCTTATATTTATTATCCAAGTGGGCCAAAGGACGGTATGTATTTCGAGTCAGCCTTTCAAATTTTAAAACAAGAAGGAGTACCTCCAGAAACAGAACGCTTGTATGATTTAAATCCAGAAAATACAAACCAATTTAAAGAACCTCTTACAGCCTTACAGCAAAAAAATGCAGTTCCTTATAAAATTAGTTCCTATCAAGCTATACGTCAAGCAAATATGATTGCTGATATTAAGCAAGCAGTAGCCAATCAAGACCCTGTTTTAGTGGGAATACATGTATATCCCAACTTTGATGCAACTCCTACCTCTGGAATTGTACCACCTGTTACAGAAAAGAAATCGAGAGGGGGACATGCTCTTGTGATCGTGGGGTATGATGAGACAAACCAATGGTTCATTGTAAGAAATAGTTGGGGGACAAAATTTGGCGATCAAGGATATGCATATATGCATTATCAGACATTATTTGATATGTCAAATAGTGTGGCGTATGTGATTAAGCCTATACACAAGAAATATCCGCCATTTGGGGTACAAATGCAAACTACGGATATAAGTCCTTCTGAAATTAAATTCAACATTTCAGCAAAAAATGCGACTGCATACGATTTGTATAAAAACAATCAAAAAATCCAGACTTTTTCAACATCTACTATTACAGATTTAAATATCGTACCTGAGCAATCTTATATGTATCATGTGGTAGCGAAAAACGCGATGGGAGAAACTCGCAGCTATCCTTTATCTATTTCGATTCCACCTATCATATTGATTCAACAGGCTAGTTAATATCTTTAAAATAAGAAGAATCTAGTGGGAGCAACGTACTAAAAAAATGGATGTACTTGTAAAGAGAAGGAAAATATATCTATTTGAATATACACGTGGATAAAGATGTGGTTAGTACAATGCACGAGTGTAATGAAATGATGACTTCTACCATGTCTATGATAAAATCTACGAAAGAGAAATGCTGTTAAGCACACGATCTTCTATATGATTTGTAGGTGTCATCTAGGAAGTTTTTTTAGAAGACGGTCCTTTTTCGACCCTCTTTTCACCATACATGACCAACAGGTGAAAGATGAGCACAACAGAAACGTTTCTGTATTCGGTAGTTTGTACATAGAGGATATGTTAATATTAATCTAATAGGTTTTAATTTTCTGAACTTTACCTATTTTGTGACC
>NZ_JBBOTF010000003.1:0-168044 GCF_038005425.1 Bacillus sp. FSL K6-0268 | reverse complement strand
AGAACCTAGAATTTTATATGGATGGTGGTGCGAAACGTTGTTAGACCAAGAACAGGTGGCTTCGGCTATCATGTTCGTAAAATCTAGCGGATCCTGTTTCTAAAGATTTACTGGGGTCTAAGTAATATACTGTTATTTCAAATGAAGGGGTAACGCCTGGAAGGGAATACACGAGGTCGGAGTGCACGAACTGGAAGGTAAATTTCAGCGTGTTCTAAGCCCGATGTCATATGGTGGAAGAATCCGCCCTTATCTTTTGATAGGGAAAACCAGCCCGAGGGGGACGGTGTGGGTCATGCTGCTGGTGTCTGGTTGTCATGGTGAGAATGTGCTCTAAAATCCATTTAATATGGAGGACAGCACTGACGAACTTTCGAATGTACGAATCTAAACCATAGCCCCCTCTAAGCGATGGGGTGTAGCTGAAGGCTACGATGATTGAGGATAAGTAAAACTCACCATTATGAAAGTCCTTGCAGAGTTACAGGCTCTGGATAATTATCAGGTTCATAGGAAGCACCTAAAGCAATCACTGGGTTTCAATAAATAATTGAACACAGTAAAAGAACGGTATATTGCAACGTTGTAAGCCAGGGACGTGGAGGATTTGCCTCCTGTGAAGCGGTCATAGTGAATACTTAAGGTGATATTAGCCGATAAAGGATAAGCTAGTTTTGCTCTGGTGAAGGTGGAGGCACAGTACCACACGAAGCTTGCTGTAATGGCAGGTGGATAAGGGATAGCCTCTAGTCTTTCAAGAGGTTACACACTTTCAAATTAAGATTCTATGACGCTTTCAAGGTTCGAATACGACTAAGAAAAGTGAATCTTTGCACTCTTCACCCGCAAGGAGGAACCAACTTGAATTCAAAAAAGAAGCTTAGGCACAAGGAGTATTATGGACTTCAAGAATTATTTGATGGTCTCTATTCAAAAAGCCTAGAAGGACAAAAATTCTATAAACTAATCCATTTAATGACATCTGAAGAAAATATCCGGTTAGCTTATCGAAATATCAAGAAGAACACTGGAAGCAAGACAAGAGGAACAGATGGACTTACTATTAATTATATATCTAAACTTTCTATTGAAGAGGTTGTTGGGAAAATAAGAAGTATGTTTGACTACTATTTTCCTTCGCCTGTCAGAAGAATGTGGATCGAAAAAGATAATGGTAAGATGAGACCCTTGGGAATTCCAACTATGTGGGATCGACTGTTTCAACAATGCATCTTACAAATACTAGAGCCAATATGCGAAGCTAAATTCTACAAACATTCATATGGATTTCGTCCGAATAGAAGTACAAAGCACGCTATTGCGAGACTGATGTATTTAGTGAGTCGTGCGAAATTTTACCATTGCGTTGACATCGACATTAAAGGGTTCTTTGACAATGTTGATCATGGGAAACTACTGAAACAGATGTGGACCATCGGCATAAAAGACAAAAAACTCCTTTCCATCGTGTCGGCAATGCTAAAAGCTGAAATAAAAGGGGAAGGAATACCAACTAAAGGCACACCGCAAGGTGGTATACTTTCTCCTCTTCTGTCGAACATCGTCTTAAATGAATTAGATTGGTGGATTGCAAGTCAGTGGGAATTATTTCCGGCAAGGAGCCGGAGGGGCAAAACAAAAGGTTTACCATATGACAATATAAACAAATTTAGAGCTTTGCGTAAAGCTTCAAACCTTAAGGAAATCTTCATTGTAAGATACGCCGATGATTTTAAGATACTTTGTAAAACTGCAACCCAAGCAAAATTAATTTCTGCATCTGTTAAGAACTTTCTTTGGAAACGATTGAAATTGGAATGTTCGGAGGATAAATCTAAAGTTGTTAACCTGAAGAAAAAGAGTTCCGAATTTCTAGGACTTGAACTTAAGGCAGTCTGGAAAAGGAAAAGGTCCGTTGACAAATACTTTACAACCAAAAAAGGCGGAAAAAAGAAAGCAAATCCAAAGAGAATCAAGACCACCAATCGTGAACGTAAGAAAAATGGTAATAGTGCAGAGTATAAAGAGTTATGGTCCATATCCAGTGTGATGTCTGTTAAGTCTATACACAAAGCTAAACGGAAAATCAAAGATGCTATTAAAATGTTACAAAAACGTCCTACACGACAGACGGTTGCCAATTATAATTCAGTCATACATGGTATTCAAAATTACTACAAAATGGCAACATTGATTACTAAAAACCTATCAGAGATTAACTTTCACTGTCGCAAGAGCTTGAATTGCCGTCTTAAACAGAAATGGATCGACGGAAATCGAACTCATATGGATAAACACCAAACTGAAAGGTTCAAAGGGTACGCATGGGTTATGAAAGAAATACAAGGTAAAGTTTTATCACCTATATATGCTCAAAAGCATGTATCGCCTATGAATTTCAGTCAAGACATCAACAACTATACAATTGAGGGAAGAAATTCGATTCATAAGAACTTAGAGCGAATAAACTCAGTTACTCTCCAGCATGTTATGAGGTCATATATCCCAAGCTGTTCTATCGAATATAATGACAATAGAATATCTAAGTTTATCTCACAAAATGGGAAATGTGCCATAACCAAAATGGAGCTGGGTAAGCATGATTGGGAATGTCATCATATTATGCCATTTAGGAAAACGGCAGACGACTCTTACCAAAACCTTTTAATTCTCTGTAGTGACATTCACAAATTGGTAAGAATAAAAGACATTATCAAAATTAGAAGAATTGTTGAAACATATTCCCTGACGGAACAACAAATTGACAAAATCAATGCTCTAAGGAAATATGAAGCCGTTCCATTGATCAATCTTAATGTTTTATATGAAAAATCTAACAGCCCTGTAGCATAGTAAATTTTATTTTAAAAGTTGCATTAGCTATAAAGGTTAGTTTATGGAATGTGTAACTGGAGGAAGATGGGACGCCGTGTGAGCTCGAAAGTCTCACGCACGGTGTTAGGCGGGGGAAAACTGTAAGATAATATCAAGCAGTAACCTATCGCAACAGGATGTATGAGTCAATATCAAATGTTGTACAGCACACCGTATCTCTATTCTTCTCGTACATTGCAACAAATGTACAAAAGTACAAGAAAAGAAGAGGATATAACAGCGATACAGGGACACATGCTACGTCATGACGTGTATCTGGACCGACAGTACCGAGGTTATTATTATTTAAGTCAAAAAATTGAAGAAGATTTATATGATGATGAACATCCTGTCTCTTGGAATGAGTTATTAGAAGATTACCAGTTATACAAGGATTCTCAAGGGAATTTATCCATTCAACCGAAAGGCTGGCGATAACATGACCATTGTAGGCGAATTAGGGGTTGTATATGGCGTGACAGGTGCAACCGTTATGGGTATTAAATTGCTTAAAAGAAAAGGGCTTCACCTTCCCGATTGGGTACTACGTGCGGGTCTTGAATGCTTGTTGATTGGCACGGTCTGGTATCTGCTACGTGATATGCTCGATGTATTTCTACGCTAGTATTTTATCGGGTAGTTGAAGGGAGCTGTCGCAATGCATGGAAACAACTTCTTTCTTATGTACTACATAACCCCAACTACCTCTAGGGAGGTATGGAGTTTATGTTTTCACTTTTGGTAATTCCAGTTACTTTTTTAACAGTAGCGTATTTTTTTAAGGGAAAAGAGCTAAGTGATAAAAAGAAAATCAAAGCGTTTTTTGAAATCACGAAAGTGTGTGTACAGCATAAAGGAGAAATGCAGTACCCCGTATTTTTGAAACAAACAGAGGATGATATTAGTACAACATTTGTCTATCGGCTGCCATTAGGTGTGCCGAGTCAGCTCATACAGAAGTTAGCGCAAGTATTAGAGGAAGGGTTGTATAAACCCGTAATGATTTCCTTTCAACAACGGGAGCTGTTTATACGGGTATTCCAGCAATGCATTCCTGAAAAATGGCATTGGTCGAGTGAATTGTTACGAGAGAAGACATGGAACGTCATCATGGGAAGAGCGTTAGATCGAATGATTTATCATGATTTTGAAAAAACACCGCATATGTGCGTGAGTGGGATGACTCGTTTTGGTAAGACAGTTTTTCTCAAAAATATGATGACGAGCTTAATTTTACAGCAACCCCGTCATGTGAAATTCTATGTGATTGACTTAAAAGAAGGATTGGAATTCAGCCCTTACAAGGACTTGGCACAAGTAGAAGAAGTGGCGGAGAATCCCATGCAAGCATTTGGCGCGACACGTTTCTCTATAAGCGTTTAGACGTGAAGTGAGAGTGTTGCTGGAATTTATCTTTAGCAACAATAACTAATATATCGAGAGTTGGAATGAAATTCGTCATGTTGAATTGAAACAACTCCATTAATACTCCTACATGCATGATTTGTTAGTAGACAGATTGTGTATGAAGCTAGGTGAAGTCGGCTGAACGAGCCTAAGTGATTTTTAATCATATGGTGTAGGATAGGTCGGATGGCTGAAAAGATAACTATGGTGAGAATGGCTCTTATGGGTCTGACGAATTTGCGAATGTACGGGTCTAAAATTGCACTATATCGAAAGGTATAGCACACAAGAGTGTGGTAGAGCACCGAAAAGTAAGGGTCGGATGGCTGAAATTCGGGATAAGCAACGATGAGCTTATAAACTCTACAGGCTTATAGCAAACACCTACGGTTATCATGAATAGCTAGATATATTGGAACGTGGGAAGCAAAAAACTGCTACATGCAAACAGCTACTACTGGGCAGGTGGATATAAGGTGATGAGCCGAAATTCCTTTATTTTTGTGAAGGTAGGGGCACAGTACCGTTGAAGCGTCTAATGAACGTGGAGGGATGGTCCCAAGTCTAGTTTGGTTTATGTTTAATTTTAAGAAAATGAAGCTCAATGGTCAGGTAGGAATGTGGGCAAAAACCGAGGAGGTTTCCACAGTTGAGCACAACAATGAGATATTGGGAATATTACAATATGCAAGAAACATTTGATAGGTTATATGAAGAAAGTCAAGGAAATAAATCATTCCATGGTCTATATGAACTGATTACTTCGGAGAACAATATTCTTTTAGCATACCGAATAATAAAATCTAATAAGGGATCCAAAACAGCTGGCACGGATTTGTTCACGATAGATAATTATAAACCAATGTATAAAAAGGAATTTTTATCATTGGTTTGTAAACAACTAGAGATATACAAACCAAAAGCAGTAAAGAGAGTTTTTATTCCTAAGCCCAATGGAGATAAAAGACCTTTAGGTATTCCAACTATGTTTGATCGGTTAATTCAACAAATGATTAGGCAAATTTTGGAGCCGATTTGCGAGGCGAAATTTTACGAACATAGTTATGGATTTCGTCCGATGAGAGGAACAAAACATGCCATTTCTAGAGTAATGTTTTTGATAAGCAGAAATACTTTTCATTACGCGGTAGATATAGATATAAAAGGATTCTTTGACAATGTTAATCACACATTACTTCTAAAACAATTGTGGAATATGGGTATTAAAGATAAGCGAGTGTTAAAACTTATCTATTTAATTCTAAAAGCACCAATTAAGGGATTTGGAATTCCAAAAAAGGGAACACCACAAGGTGGAATACTCTCGCCATTACTATCCAATATAGTTTTAAATGATTTAGACCAATGGATAGCAAGTCAATGGCACTATTTTGAAACATCATATCCATATACAAATAATGCAAATCAAAAGCGAGCGATGAAAGGTACTAAATTGAAACAAGGATTTATTGTTCGTTATGCAGATGATTTTAAAATTATGGCAAAGGATTTCCGAACGGCACAAAAATGGTTTTTCGCGATAAAAATGTATCTCAAGGAACGATTGAAGCTAGATATTTCACCAGAAAAATCCAGAATAATCAACCTTAGGAAAAACAAATCTGAGTTCTTAGGATATTCATTATATGTAGTACCTAAAAGAAACAAATGGGTGTGTAACTCTAGGATATCAAATAAGAAAAAGAAGCAAATCAAACTTGAGATTAAAAAGCGAATAAAGGCTATTCAATTGTCAACAACTCGGAAAAATGTGCAATTATATAATGCCTATGTACTTGGACTGCGTAACTATTTTAGGTATGCTACACATGTAAATATTGAAATGAAACAGCTTGCATTTAACCTATCATTAGTAATATTCAATCGATTAAAAGGTGTCGGGAAATATGAAGTTCCAATCAATGCACCTCCGGTGTATACAAAATTCTTTAAAAATAAGTATCGAACATTTAAAGTATGTGGTATTTACCTATTTCCACTAGCGGATATACAAACAGCAACTATATGGAATTACACGCAAACTCAAACGCCTTATACTCAACAAGGCCGAAGGATTGCCAAACATATTGAGTTAAATAAATTGGTGTTAAGCGAAATTAAGAAACTATTAACTGCAAATATCCCGAATGAAAGTATAGAATACTTGGATAATCGAATGGCAAGGTATTCTATGTTGAATGGAAAATGTGAGATACTCAAAGAATTTTTATCAGCAAGTGAGCTGCATTGCCATCATTATATTCCGAAGGAATTAGGTGGAACAGATGAATACGCAAATCTTAGAATCATTCATAAAGAACTTCATAGATTAATTCACATGACAAATAAACAAACGATTGAATTTTACTTTCAAAGACATTCGTTGACTGTGGAACAAGTTAAACGAATAAACCAATATCGAAGAGCTTGTAATTTAGAAAAAATTAAACAATAAGCAAATTAGATGGAGCGCCGTATGAGATGAAAGTCTCACGTACGGTGTGGAGTGGGGGAAAAGGTAGAGATAACTTCAAATCCTTACCTATCACTAACATATGTTGAATCGTATCCGTGAAAAGATGGTAGAACAGGTAGTACGCATGAAAGAATCTTATTTTACCAACATTGTAGATACACCAATCAAAGAACGCTATTTCATTATAGTTGATGAATCAGCGAACTTGTGTCCAACACAGGGATTGCCAAAACAAAAGAGAGATATGCTCTATATGTGTCAAGAAATGTTATCGGAAATAGCGAGGATTGGCGGAGCATTGGGGTTTTGCTTGATTTTTTGTACCCAGTACCCGACTTCTGACACATTGCCGAGACAAATTAAACAAAATAGTGACGCCAAGATTGGATTCCGTTTACCGACCGTAGTGGCTTCACAAGTGGCCATAGATGAAAGTGGATTAGAAGAACTTCCATCCATACCAGGGCGAGCGCTTTTTAAAACCGATCGTGTAGAAGAAATTCAAGTTCCTTATCTGTCCAATAAGAAAATGTGGAATGCATTAAAACAGTATAAGGTGGTGAAACAAATTGAAACATCAAAAACTCAAACAAAAAGCGAGACAAATCGAGATTTTATCAAGTTTAAGTAAGCTTGAATTTGCTTCTAGGAGACAATTGCAAGCGATTCATTGTCTTGGAAGTATTCGGAATGCCAACCGTATTCTGAAGGATTTACGACCTTATTGCCATGTGACTTCGCACAACCGAGAGTATGTGTATTATCTCAATAAAAAAGGGATGGCACTGCTCGGTATACAGGCGAAAGAACGAAAAAAGAAGCATCAATTAGAACATATTTTATTACGAAATGAAGCATGGATGTGGCTAGATTTTCCTGAATGGAAGCCAGAGCAAGTCATTACCTTACGTTATCAAGGAGAAGAAAAAACAATTGTTCCAGACGCATTTTTCATAAAAGACAATGTTCCTCACTTTGTAGAAGTAGACCGGCTACAGCATATGAAAGTGAATGAAAAGAAAATACAGTATTATGCTTATTTAACTAACATTTATCAGAAGCAACAGCAAATTAAGCCCATTATCATCTTTTGTACAATATCTGACTATAGGGAAAAGCAATTAATGAATTATGCACTGAAGCATAATGTGTATGTACAGACGTATTTGTTACAGGATGTTATATAAAAAGGATGAGTTAGAGCCAGAAATCTGTATAATCAACATTTTTATTTGTTAACTTTTTTACTGTATTAATAATCTTTGAGCCAGTTTTTAGAGATGGAAGGAAGGCATTTCCTCTACACAATCGACTAATGGTTCCCTCACTTACACCGCTTTTTTTAGCAATTTCATGTTGTGTTAAGTTATGTTTATCTATGAATTTCCCAAACTTACTTCTAGGTTTCCCTATTCCAAACCAACTCATGTTTTCACCTCAAAGGAATGTTATTTTAGATATTAGCATGTCCAAAACTTTAATTTTTAAAACCTTTGATAAGTTGTAATTTTGAAGAAACGTTTATCATATAAATAAAGAAAGAATTTCAAAGAGTGAAAAATTGTAATTATTTTACGGAATATAGCATACATATTAATAGCTACAAGTTGCGACTATACTGAAGTATAAATTGCAACTTGTTGCAAAGGGTATGCTATGAAAATAAAAAAGCTGAAACGCCTTGTGAGAGAAGGCATTTCAGCTTTTTGTTGATTTATAAGTTAATAATCTTTGTAGCTAGTTGATATAAATAAATTTATAAGATGTCGAATGATATTGTACGTGAGTATTTTTTAGGTGATATATTTTTAGTTCAGAAAGAGCATGGATAAAATACTTAGAACAGTCCATGAAAATAAATTAAAAGCCCCATGAGCTAACCAAGCTGATAGGAATCCCGATTTTAGAAAAAACAAAGCGTAAATTGTGCCTGGAATGAAATATAAAAAGAAGGTTGATATGTCGGGTCCATGTAATAATGCAAATCCTATGTTGGTTACTACTACCCAGCTCCATATATATATGGGATTTTTATGTGTAAATAATTCATCGTAAACTTTCTCTATCCAAGAAAACTTTGTTTTAAAATCAGCAAGTACTAAAAATATTCCGGCATAAAGCGAATATCTAAATACAATTTCTTCATTAAATGGTCCTATTACAGAAACTAAAAATAGAAATCCTGTTTTAGTTACATCCGATGTATATGTTATTTGACCAGATCCTATACCAATCATATCATGACCTAGAAAGATAGGGATAAATCTGATGAGAGTCAATATAACTTGCATAAGTATCCCAATTAGAATAGGGAGTCCTATGGTTACATAAAGTTTATTTTTATTAAGGATGAAACGATTCTGGAAGTCTTTTCTGATTGTAGGGAATATGAAAATACCTGTTAATACAAGTGAAAATAAATAGAGGGACTCAATAGCGTTAATATTATTAGAAATTCCCAATCCTGATAGTTTATCTGCTAATACAAGAAGTATAAAAAGTAAAACAAAAGTAATAAAAAATAGAATAGGTCGAAAAACGTCACGTAGAAAAGTCAAATATAATTCCTCCTTGAAAACATACTGTAACAATTAGATTCTAATATATTCTGAATTTTTGTTCAAATGTGATTTTAAATAGATCTTTAAAAATTTCACGTATCATAATACGTAATAAAGTTTTTTCAATAAAAATGTAGAGAATTAACATGAGATTTAATCCTTATTGAAGAATACATAAATGAATAGAAAAACGATATAAAAATCGAAATGTTGTTATGTAGTATATCGGCTGTGAAATCCGTTGTAATTCATTTCTGAATTGTGAAGAAGTGTAGATAAAAAGGTGTTTACATGTAGAATGTTCATTTCGTTTTAGGAGGGGAGAATAAATATGGAAGCAAAATCGGAAATATATACACCGAAAATTGTAGCTGAAAATTTAGGAATTACACCCGATTTGTTAAAAGTATGGTCGAATGAATTTAATATTCAAATAGAGAGAAGTCAGGGGGGACATCGCAGGTATTCCAAAGAGAATATAGAAGAGTTGAAATCAATTAAGGAAAAAATTCATATGCAAAAATGGACGTATGATCAAGTTCGTGCCTGGCGGAATGGCGAACTTGATTTATTTGCCGCAAAAGAGGAAAAAGCTGAACTAGAAAAGAAAATGGATCAGGTATTAGAGAATCAAGTGTTACAACAGCAATTTAATCAAGCGCTTATTCAAAAATTACATGAGCTCACGCATGAATTGGTGGTAACAAAAGAGCATTTTATGACTGCTTCTGAAAAGCTTATAGAAGTAGAAAAAAGGAATAAAAATTTAGAAGAAAATATTGAAAAGAAGTTAGAAAAGAGAAACCAATTGGTAGTAGAGAGTATGAGAGAAATACAAAATCAAAAATCAAAACGAAAAGGTATTTTCAGTTTGTTTAGAAAGTAAGCTCTTAACAATAAGACCCCTATTGTAATAGGGGGGCATTCGTATTTTATTTGTAATGCTATATAATAGGGAAGGGTAATGAATATGACTCCCAATATGCGGAGTTTAACATGTTTCACTTTTTTCATAGTAGCAGCTTCAATAAAAATTAAAATCCTTATGGATAGCAGGTATATCATACTGGCGTTGTATGGTATACCTGCTTTTTTTTAGTATAGGTAAGCATAGCAAGGCGCACAGTCTTGGCAACGGAATGGCTATAGAATGAGAGAGTAGTGGCGAGATGTGTAAAGGGAATCCCCTTGAGAGTCACATGCATGTTTTATGCGATTCCAAGGGTATTTTGTGTAGGAATACATGATGAACTTTCCAGTATTCCTCTATATGAGTATATGATATAATCAAGGTGTTCCGTATATTCCGTTATATTGAACATCCATAGCAAATGCCTACAAGCAGGAGGGCATTTGTTCTTATTTTTCCCTTCAGGTAAGCTAACGACCTGAAGGGTTTTGATCGTTAGAAAAGGGACAGTTGGATGGGTTCGTGTTCTTTTTTTTCTTGATTTGTACAAGAGATATGTCGATTGTATCCCTTCCCTAATCTTCGCTGCATTTCATCATCTAGTAATTGAATCGCACGCTCTTGTGAGGCTGTATACATGACCACTTCTTGTGTCGGGTATATTTCTCCACTTGGTGCTACGATGGTATAAGAAAGTGTATAGGCACTAATTTTCAAAAAAACGCCTCCTTATTGCGCATAATAGTGAATGCAATAGAATACATACGTGATGAGGACACCTACAAATATGATACCGTATAATTTTAATCCGATCAGTGCGCATTTAGAAAAAATAGATAATCCTTTTTTAGAAATGTAAATAAAACACCAGCCAAGAATAAGACAACAGAACCACTTATGAGAAAACTAATCAATATTTCCACCTCTTTTTTTGTGTATGCTGTATGATCGGTTATAGTTCTTCCAAGTCGGTTTCCATAATGTATACAGGTGCAACATGTTCTTGTTCCAGCAAGGTTTGCAACTGTTGTTGGAGTTCAAATCCATCTCGCGGCTCTGCCAATAAAAAAGACTTTGAAAAGTTGCTTCCAGCCACAGAGTATCTCACATCAAGTAGATACATATTCATTGTGCCACCTTTTCATCGGATTTAGATGGAACTGGCTTATATTGTTCGTGTCGGACCACTTGGCGTCTATCGATTCCAAGTTGGAAGAAAGAGTCCATTTCAGAAATATCTACAATACTAGTATGTTCGAGTACCGTAACAATATATCCTGTTAGTTTGCAGTGATGTATTATGGCGGTAAGGAAATGTCACATAATCTCCAGCCTTGATGTTGGTAGCGATTGTATTAGAAGTCATAACGAAAACCTCCAATCATGTACGTAATTGTGAATAGAAAAATAGGTGCAAGGAAAGTACTGAAAAAGTATAATTGAGACTCTTTGCAACCATCAATTCCAACCATTCACACAATGTGTGATATTTGGGTGAATAGCCTATCTTTTGGCGTCTGAGGTGTCTGTTGTGGTCGTTCAGAATGTGATATAATAGCTTCATCATTTTTAATTTGTAAAGCGTTTGACATATTGGTCATCCTTTCTAAATGGAAATGACATTGTGGAAAGTCCTCGCAGTCTTGGTGGGCGTTGAGGGCTTTCTATTACTTTCTTTTTTCTTTACCATAAAGACGTTCCATCGCTTCAACCGTGAATAAATATTCTCCACGTTTGTTTCCAGGTTTCAAGAAATACTTAATTAATCCTTGTGTTTTTAACTCATCGATTATAGGACTATTTTTAATACGCATTCGTAAGGTGGATTCGTTAATATTCCATCGATAGCTTGCTTCGTTAGTGGTCATAACATCTTGTAGTTTCATGTCATTCATATGCATCTCCTATCTGTTGTAAAGGTCTAATGTCCTCCTTTTCCTATATTATAGGTCCATTATAATGACTTATAAGTCATTTGTAAATTGATATTTTCAAAAAAATACTATTTTTAATTGAATGAACTTGAATATCGAGATAAAATAATGCAATGTGACAAAATGTTCAAACAGAAATGGAGAGAGGCATCGCATGTATCCCAAATGGATTGACAAAATGGCATTTTCAAAAGCACATCAAGAGTTATTAATTCAGTTGTATAGAAAGCAAATCACACGAAGAGAATATGATTCTTTGGTGAATGAGCTATATGTTTTAGAAACAAAGGGGATCTCAAAATAAAACATTAAAAAAATTATTTTGAGAGGTTTTTGATATGGAAATAGAATGGAGTGAACTGTAATGAGGGGCAATAAAAAAGAAGAGCCAATACAGAAAATCATACTTATGCAAGAAGAAATCCGGCTATGGATTCAATATGTATTTCAGCAATGGGAGAGCAAGAAACAAGAACAGCACAATTCATTTCCGAAATTAGCATATATAGAGACAGTAGCATTTGAAAGCTCAGAAGCATATCAAGAAATAAAAAGACTTTCTGTAGGAATGGTGCGGGAGATGAAAACATATAAAAGAGAAAAATTATTGCTACAAATAACGGAATTGCATCAACATATGCAAAGCATTGTGTCAGCTGTCCTAGAAACGATACAAAAATATTCTGCATCCTAATTAATATATATGGTGATATCCCATTTGAAAAAGTATTGTAAGTGAACAGTAGGTAATAAAAAAAGAGTAGCTAATAATGGCTACTCAAAATGGAATACATATTATGGATGATTAACAGTTTTCTCATACAAGCTGTACTTTATACAAAAGGTTAAGAAAATTATAGGTGGTTTGTATCCTTTGTCTGTTTTTATTTTAAGCATGTTGTTTCAATTTGGATCGAGAACTGGTATTGCTCGTGTGATTCTTCTTCTAGCAGAGTAACAAGGGTTTGTAATTGATGAATGACTTTTTGTTTAGACTTGCGTCCTGCATAGTGGATATGAAAGGACTCTGAAATAGAGGATTCTACCTGTTCTATAGGTTCTAATGGAATCGTTGTGGGTTCAGATTCTGGAATTACGGGTACATCTTGCATTGGGATGGTGGGTGCAATTGATTGCGTTTGGACAGGCTCGGTGATAGGAGAAAGTTGTGAATCAGTTGGTGTTTCTTTTTTCCTTTTGTTCGTGTCTTTTCCTTTTCGCTTTGGATGCGCTGTTCCTTGCGTTGGAATTTCATGTTTTTTGTACAAATCGTATAGTTTGCTATTATATGTGCCTAAACCTGCGGTAATTTCTTTGTTTGTGAAATGTTCTTTCCAATATTGCAGCCGCATTTTTTGTTCTTCCGCAGGTAGAGATTCGAAAGAAGCTAAGGGAATCCATGTATTCAGTTCTTCGATACGTACTTTTTCCGTCAATGGAAATCACTCCTTGAAAGATGGTATGTTGTATAGATTCTATAGGAAAGAGGGATTCCCTTTGAAAAGAATTGTATAGACCGTTATCTTTCGAAAAATTCTTTATTACTTTAGCCCTCTTTTTTTGAATTGCTGATTCAAAGCGTTCGGACCACATCCTAATTGTTTACAGATTGCTTGGTACGTAAGTCCTTGTTTCCGTAACATAACCGCTTGTTTACAACGTTCGTCCCATTTCTTTTGCGTTTCTTTCTTTGTTTCTTCCGGTGTTTTCGGCTGCCATATTCCTAGACCTTTCAGTTTCTTCCGCAACCAGCTCACTTCACAATCTATTTCTACTGCAATTTTATACAGCGGTACGTTCTCCCTCAGCATTGCTATAATTTGTGGTAGTAACTCGTCCCAATTTTTCTGTTTGGTATTCTTTCGTTTTTTTTCCTTACATGATACTAACGCGGTCCCTAAGCGATACATCTCTGCTCCGATAGTACACTGCTCTACACAATATTTTGGGGACTGATCTCTCCTAAACTGACAATTATGACAATGCTCATCTTGTAAATTTAAAATGTGAATTCTACTTTCTCTTGCATTCATTCCCTATTTTCCTCAGCTTTCTACTTTTCTTTTATTATACCGAGGATAGTTTGACATGAATACATCCTTCCAAACATTTAGAGAAGTGAAGGTGGTTAAGAAGATGATAACAATAAATAACGATAAGAAATGGTATAGGTTTTGGGGGTTCTGTTGCAAAGTTTGAAAAAAACTCAGCCTATTTATAAACTACGGTTATCGTTTAAGAAATTCTGAATAATTGCTGTAATTCTTTGTACGTCGAAAAAGAGAAGTCTGGAATCTGACTTCTCTTTTGTTTGTATATAGCATGAATCGTTTCGATTCCTTTCAAGGTACGTGAAGCATGGCGAAGAGTTTGAAATCCTGCGGATTTAACAAAACGTCGTTTTACATGTCGGTGATCTTGTTCGATAAGATTATTGAAATGCTTAACAGTACAATGTTTCGTATGCACATAAAATCCACTATGTTTCCCTTTAAAATATCTCATTTTAGATGCTCCTCAATCTGTTTTGTAAAAGTTTAGCTTACTTTCAAAAACTTTGCAACAGAACCCAGCAGACCATATTGTGCAAATTTATGAGATTCTTTAGGAACATGAAGAAAAGGATAAACCATAAGAATGATTTCAGAACCTGCCATCGTATAAATAGATTTTTGCATCGCATCCGCAATATCCAAATAAGAATGATTTAAAATAGGTGAAAAAACATCCCAATGTCCATATGCTACCACGCAGTATACGCAGATAATTGCATAAAATATGGATACAAATATAGAGGCAATACAGATTGCAGTCATTACCCGAAAGCCTGATGAAATAATGTAATATACTAAAATAGACAAAATAATCGCAAGTATAAGGGTAGAAACAGTAGGAAACATCCATACTTGCACGATTTCAATATAAGTTCGTAAGATAGAGACACTTACCATCAAAAAATAAACAAGAAATACCAGGTTTAAACCTGTTCCGATAAACCTGCCAAACATATACGTCTGGAGTTCTAAAATACTTCCTTGAACCCAAGACAGCATACGATACATCATCCACATTAAAATATGCAAGAAAATACCCGCCAATATGACGCCAATCCAAGCATCATAGCCGGCTTTTTTTGCGAAAATTCTAGCAAATCCCAGTATACCAGCTCCAAATTGTGCACTATGTATTAAAAAGAAAACATAAATTGGAGCTACTTGATATTCCTTGTTAATCTTCATTTTTTCTACTCCCACTGTATGGTATGGGATATCCATATAACAATATCCACTTAATAAAAGATATATGATAGCTAAGTTCTATATGTACTATTTTGGCAATGTTGATCCAGATTGTGTAATCTGAGGCTGTACATGAATACGAATTTGACAGGTAGAGAAATATTGTTTGCCATTCTCCCAATCATTCTCTATTTTTTTCCATGTTTTGAAGTCTTGTCGTTGATACTTGTCTTCAATTCCGATGACATCTAATTTATATTGTGTTTGTAAGCGTTTGGTTGTCGTTTGTAGTTGTTTTTTCATTTCGTTTGCTAATACCTGCTGGAGCTGTTTCATGGAATATTGGTGAGCTAGAGAGGAATGCATCTCTGCAATTTTTCCATCTAATTTCACATATATATCGACCTTAGGGTGCTTGGGGTTTGTCACATCGAGTTCCATGCGTTGGTGTACACGATGAAACTCATAGGTAATCCGTTGTTTGTTCATCGGAACAGAAACAATCCCTCTTACTTTTGAGCTAGTCATATACTGTAAGGCGGCAGTATCTTGTGCGTTTAACATTGCAACCAAGCGATTATCGGTACCTTTAAATAAGGCAGAGCCACTTAATTCTACGCCTTGTTTTGTACGAAATACAACGGGAAGGACAAAACTTTTCTTTGCGATGATTTTACTGTGAATATCGCCAATTCGCTTTTTCTCTATCATTTGTGCATTTTTTTGTGTATGTTCCGATAGCATCCAAACATATTTTGCAGGTAAATATTCAGGACCTGCGTTTTGAGCTAAAATATGTGCTGCACGACCCTTAGCCACAAATAGCCGAATATTTCTTCTCATCGCTTCATCACGTGTATATACATCCAAAATATTTTGTAACATATAGGGTGTTCGTAATACTTCTTCAGAAAAAATAATGACTTGTATGTGTGGGAAAAATAAAGGACGACTAATTTTCTTTGCAATCATGCGGAAATGTGCAAAAATACTTTCTCCTGTAGAACTTAGATTAATATAATTTTTTTGTGTAGCTGTGCCACGTTCGGAAGCACTGAATGTATTGGGTAATACCATTTGATAGGTGCCTTTAATGGCTGCATGTGAGGATTGATCATAGGCAGCACCAACAACAAATCCTAATTCTTCGATTTCTCTTCGTTCCGCACACGCACATAATAGACAAAGAAGGGAACCTGCAAAAATGAGTTTCAGAATCGCTTTCATATACACTCCTTCTGTTAAGAATTGGTATGTATACTAGCGTGTGTTGTTTGAAATATAAATATGTAAGAAAATAAAAATATGACGCACATAGAATTGGTTCAGGCAATAAAAATGGAGTGATTGTATTTGTCACCTATCCTATGGGGCCAATGTAAAGGGATTCAAGTAAAAAATTATTGGTATATTATTGTACACCCACACTCATATGATGTGTAGCATTGTACTACATATAAGAATGAGATACAGAAACAATCCCATGAGAAGTATATATTTCATATAAGTTGTATCATAAAAATCGCTAAACAAAATGACACCTACAATTGTAATCAACATAATAGACAATAATACGACTGGATGCAAATAGAGCGGGTTTTTGGTTACATAGATGACGTAACAAGAAAAAGAGATCATGAATAGTAAGAAAGCAACGAAATTAGATTTATACATACAGAATTCCTTTCTCAAAAAATGTATACAAATATTGACGAATTGTAGCGAACCCGTATGGATTTCGTACGAAGGATGCCGAATCAAACGTTTGTTTAAAATATAAAGGTCGAGATAGAAGTCCTCTATCGTTGATACATCAACAATTTACCATCAAGGAAATCCCCTTGATAATAGTCAGTTTGTATTCGCCATATATTGCAATTGAACCATAGGATAGTAACAAATATGAAAAAAGATTGAGCGCATTCGCTCAATCTTCCAAATGACAGCTTACCACAGCGTATAGAAGTATTAAGACAAACATGTATCTGTTTGTCTTAATACTTCTATTATTTCGCATCTTCAAATACACGCAATGTACTTGTACGTATCTTACCTTTTTCAATATCTGATTTTTTAAAGTCATATTGATATAAAGCGGATTCCCAATCCCCATACATTGGATTTGGGAACATAATAAACTTTTCTCCAAATACTTCGTGCATCTCTTCTACCGCTTGATTTCTATCTTGTACAGATTTTTCATCAAATCCAGTAAAATCAGATAAATTATCTCCAAAGAATAAAACAATATCATGTTCTGACGCAACTTTTTTTCTTCGCTCTTCCTTCCCTTTTTCTTCTTTGCCTTGCAATAAGACATGCTCTTTATCAGCTTGCGGGATATTCAGTTTCTGTAAGTTTTGTAAAGTAGCATCTAATTGACTCTGTTTGCGATTTGAAATGTAGTAGATCGCCACACCTTTTTCATTTGCATATTGTAAAAAGGAAACGGCGCCAGGAAGAGCTTCTGCTTTCGCTTGTTGAATCCATTCTTCCCATTTATAGGGATATTCTTTTCTTGTTTTCACGGTCATAGCTTGATACGGACTATTATCCACAACTGTTTCATCTAAATCTAAAATGATGGCAGCCTTTTTCTCGGTACCTTTGGCAAGTGCTGTGTCTAATTTCATTTTCCCTATATTATATCCTTGATGATAGAGCGCTTTGACTTCTCCGGCCGTTTGATACCAAGCATCGGCCATCACTTGTTGTTCGGTTAGTGAAGATGGTTGTTTCGGCTGTGTTTGTAGTGACTGACACCCTATAAGAGAAAGAGAAAAAAGTGTTAGAGCTATACTTGTTTTGAAAATGGGTTTCATTGTGTATAACACTCCTATATGTATGTTTTGTATGGTATGCGTTTACTTTACGGGAATTATATTAAAAATACAATGCTCTTTTATTAGAAAAACACCTTCGGTCATTTTAAGGGGCCTTATAGGATTATGTATTTGTTTTAATTCATTTATATGTTTTTCTACTCCGCGTAAATTTAAAGCGTTTATTAGTCAATCTGAAGAGTTTGTTTCAAGTGAGTTCGTATACAGTTGGTACACAAAACCATTCGTTTCATATAGATTGGTTGTATCAACATGATCAAAGCTAAAATATATCATGATAATCAGATCATCGATCTGTTGTTGTTCATTTTCAACTGCATTCCTCCCCATTCCAATCCCCTTTAAAGTTAACCTTGCTACGTAAAAAAACTTTGATATAACTTAGGTTAACTTAATTAACATGGGTTAACTCATTTGAATCAAATAAAAGACTAGTTTAGGTAGAAACCAAAACAGAACAAATTCCATGAAAAAATGCAAACGGTATATACATTTGGATTTTTCTTCAAATAAAAATAATATTCATATCATAATATGCAAACGTCTTACATATTATTGTGTACGTACGGTAATTGGTATAGAATACAAACAAGCATCACTCTTTTTCATTCATTTTTCAGCTTGCGCATGAGGAAGTTATTACGTAATCATCTTCTTCTCGCAGAATACGGTAAGGGAGAGTGTTTGTATGTTTAACCAATCGCTATTTGGGGATTCTAAACCATTACTACAAGAAATCAATCGAAAAATGAGTATAATGGAGTCTATACTGCTACTTCATTCCACTTTTGGCTATGTGGATACAAAAGAAGTATATAAGGTTCATCAAATCCTTTTAGAAATGTCGAACTTGTTGCTGATTTTGGAACAAGAGCCTACGATGGCATCACTTGCAAAAGAGTTAAATCTACAACTACAAACCATCCAAGAACAGTACAATAAAATCATTGGTATAAGCTAAAAACAGCACTTTTTAAAGAAGAAATGAAAATATCCTCATTCTGATACGAATGACATGTAACTATAAAAAACAAAAAGACTTGGATACAAATCCAAGTCTTTTTGTCAGCAAGTACATACTCGTCTAGAACAGGTAACACACTACTCGAAATCTTTGTTCGTATAGCAAACAATAAAGATTCCAGCAATGGGATGTTTCTTTTTACTTCTTATATATCTTTACCCTGTTCCTTTCATTGAAGAATCATCTATATCTCTGCGAGAAGAACCAGGTCTAAAATATCATATATGAAATAAATCTTTTTTAATCATTTTTTTACCTGCAATGTCATAAACACTATACTCTCTTTCGTTCATTTGTACAGATATAACCGAGGCGAAAATCATAAAATCTATGTAAGGATTCTGTTGCTCCAGCAAACTCCAGTATGAATGGAATTTCTTTTTTGGATTGATAATAAATTTGTTTTGCTTGCGGTATTTTCCCGTCTGTTTGTATTCGTTTTAAGCCTACACCCAATTCACGATGTAACACACGAGCTATGTTGTTCAATACATCCACAGATCCATGTATGCGTAAGCGCGCACGTTTATATATTTTTCCTTTATCTTGGCCATGTACAGTTCCTAAATCATGTAATAAGCGGATATACGTTGCTACAAACACTTTTTCGTTAAAAATCCCTTTGGGGAAGGTTCGATTTTTTTCTGAAATTGGCGTCCAATTCATTTCCTCGATCTTTTTCACAAGCGGGTGGCATTCGTTTATCCCAATTTCCCAAAAATCAACTTTTCCTTCGCGTTCTCTCTTGCAGTATCTTACAGAAGTGCTTCTCACAACTAATTCACGAAATCTCTCTGGAATTTTTTTCTTATTTCTGATAGAAAAATACCCTTTTCGTTTGGATCCGTATCTCCAAATGATCGCTAATATTTCTGCAAAATCATCTGTTGCAAGAAATTGATTACATTGTTTCTCCTCTTCATTTGATAATCTAAATTTCTTAGTCAATATCAGTTCTCCTATCTTTTAAAGAAATACCAATATAGTGAAACTTTATTCATTCCCCACTGAGGATTAGGGGCACACAAAAAAGGTGAATAAAACCATTCCTCATTATTTAAAAGGTTCTATTCACCATACGTGGGTAATAAGATAAAAAAGATATGCAAGGGCGTTGTTTTGGGGAACACAGCAATGGTATCCTTGTTTATCATTTTTAAACGTGATTGTTTTCATGGAGACACCTTCTTTCTTTACCCCAATTAAATCTATCATTATTTAGAAATCTCTTGAGATATTCAAAAGTTAATTTACATAGTAATTTAAATATAACATACGAGGAGGTAGTAAAATGGACGATAAAAAGCAAACAATAAAAACAAGTGAGGTCCTCCAAGCGCATGTATTAAATTCAAATTTAATTGGACCTACCCTTCCACCCATTCAACCTTTTGTTTTTCCTACCGGTCCTACTGGAAGTACCGGACCTACCGGAGTTACCGGTCCTACTGGAAGTACAGGCTTTACCGGGGACACTGGACCTACCGGAGATACCGGATCTACTGGAAGTACTGGAGATACTGGGCCTACTGGAAGTACTGGACCTGCTGGAGATACTGGACCTACTGGAGATACTGGACCTACTGGAGATACTGGACCTACCGGAGATACTGGACCTACCGGAGTTACTGGACCTACTGGAAGTACTGGCTTTACCGGGGACACTGGACCTACTGGAGATACTGGGCCTACTGGAAGTACTGGCTTTACCGGGGACACTGGACCTACTGGAGATACTGGGCCTACTGGAAGTACTGGACCTGCTGGAGATACTGGACCTACTGGAGATACTGGACCTACTGGAGATACTGGACCTACTGGAGATACTGGACCTACCGGAGATACTGGACCTACCGGAGTTACTGGACCTACTGGAAGTACTGGCTTTACCGGGGACACTGGACCTACTGGAGATACTGGGCCTACTGGAAGTACTGGCTTTACCGGGGACACTGGACCTACTGGAGATACTGGACCTACTGGACCTACCGGAGATACTGGACCTACCGGACCTACTGGAAGTACTGGCTTTACCGGGGACACTGGGTCTACTGGACCTGCTGGAGATACTGGACCTACTGGAGATACTGGACCTACCGGAGATACTGGACCTACCGGAGATACTGGACCTACCGGAGTTACTGGACCTACCGGATCTACTGGACCTACTGGAAGTACTGGCTTTACCGGGGACACTGGACCTACTGGAAGTACCGGACCTACCGGAGTTACCGGTCCTACTGGAAGTACAGGCTTTACCGGGGACACTGGACCTACTGGAGATACTGGACCTACCGGAGATACCGGATCTACTGGAAGTACTGGAGATACTGGGCCTACTGGAAGTACTGGCTTTACCGGGGACACTGGACCTACTGGAGATACTGGGCCTACTGGAAGTACTGGACCTGCTGGAGATACTGGACCTACTGGAGATACTGGACCTACCGGAGATACTGGGTCTACTGGAGTTACCGGTCCTACTGGAAGTACCGGACCTACCGGAGTTACCGGTCCTACTGGAAGTACTGGCTTTACCGGGGACACTGGACCTACTGGAGATACTGGGCCTACTGGAAGTACTGGCTTTACCGGGGACACTGGACCTACTGGAGATACTGGGCCTACTGGAAGTACTGGACCTGCTGGAGATACTGGACCTACTGGAGATACTGGACCTACCGGAGATACTGGGTCTACTGGAGTTACCGGTCCTACTGGAAGTACTGGCTTTACCGGGGACACTGGACCTACTGGAGATACTGGGCCTACTGGAAGTACTGGACCTGCTGGAGATACTGGACCTACTGGAGATACTGGACCTACCGGAGATACTGGGTCTACTGGAGTTACCGGTCCTACTGGAAGTACTGGCTTTACCGGGGACACTGGACCTACTGGAGATACTGGGCCTACTGGAAGTACTGGACCTGCTGGAGATACTGGACCTACTGGAGATACTGGACCTACTGGAGATACTGGACCTACTGGAAGTACTGGCTTTACCGGGGACACTGGACCTACTGGAGATACTGGGCCTACTGGAAGTACTGGCTTTACCGGGGACACTGGACCTACTGGAGATACTGGGCCTACTGGAAGTACTGGACCTGCTGGAGATACTGGACCTACTGGAGATACTGGACCTACCGGAGATACTGGACCTACCGGAGTTACTGGACCTACTGGAAGTACAGGCTTTACCGGGGACACTGGACCTACTGGAGATACTGGGCCTACTGGAAGTACTGGCTTTACCGGGGACACTGGACCTACTGGAGATACTGGACCTACTGGACCTACCGGAGTTACTGGACCTACCGGATCTACTGGAAGTACTGGCTTTACCGGGGACACTGGGTCTACTGGACCTGCTGGAGATACTGGACCTACCGGATCTACTGGACCTACTGGAAGTACCGGACCTACCGGAGTTACCGGTCCTACTGGAAGTACAGGCTTTACCGGGGACACTGGACCTGCTGGAGATACTGGACCTACCGGAGTTACCGGTCCTACTGGAAGTACCGGACCTACCGGAGTTACCGGTCCTACTGGAAGTACTGGCTTTACCGGGGACACTGGACCTACTGGAGATACTGGGCCTACTGGAAGTACTGGCTTTACCGGGGACACTGGACCTACTGGAGATACTGGGCCTACTGGAAGTACTGGACCTGCTGGAGATACTGGACCTACTGGAGATACTGGACCTACCGGAGATACTGGGTCTACTGGAGTTACCGGTCCTACTGGAAGTACTGGCTTTACCGGGGACACTGGACCTACTGGAGATACTGGGCCTACTGGAAGTACTGGACCTGCTGGAGATACTGGACCTACTGGAGATACTGGACCTACCGGAGATACTGGGTCTACTGGAGTTACCGGTCCTACTGGAAGTACTGGCTTTACCGGGGACACTGGACCTACTGGAGATACTGGGCCTACTGGAAGTACTGGACCTGCTGGAGATACTGGACCTACTGGAGATACTGGACCTACTGGAGATACTGGACCTACTGGAAGTACTGGCTTTACCGGGGACACTGGACCTACTGGAGATACTGGGCCTACTGGAAGTACTGGCTTTACCGGGGACACTGGACCTACTGGAGATACTGGGCCTACTGGAAGTACTGGACCTGCTGGAGATACTGGACCTACTGGAGATACTGGACCTACCGGAGATACTGGACCTACCGGAGTTACTGGACCTACTGGAAGTACAGGCTTTACCGGGGACACTGGACCTACTGGAGATACTGGGCCTACTGGAAGTACTGGCTTTACCGGGGACACTGGACCTACTGGAGATACTGGACCTACTGGACCTACCGGAGTTACTGGACCTACCGGATCTACTGGAAGTACTGGCTTTACCGGGGACACTGGGTCTACTGGACCTGCTGGAGATACTGGACCTACCGGATCTACTGGACCTACTGGAAGTACTGGCTTTACCGGGGACACTGGGTCTACTGGACCTACTGGAGATACTGGACCTACCGGAGATACTGGACCTACTGGAAGTACTGGCTTTACCGGGGACACTGGACCTACTGGAAGTACTGGACCTACCGGAGACACCGGACCTACCGGAAGTACTGGCTTTACCGGGGACACTGGACCTACTGGAAGTACTGGGCCTACCGGAGTTACTGGGCCTACCGGATCTACTGGACCTACTGGATCTACTGGAAGTACTGGCTTTACCGGGGACACTGGACCTACTGGAGATACTGGGCCTACCGGAGATACGGGGCCTACTGGCGTTACGGGGCCTACTGGTCCACCAGTAAGTCTGAATATCGGTACAATTTATGTAGCAAATGTCGATTCAAATAATGTATCAGTAATAAACGGGAGCACAAACACTGTAGTAGAAACTATATCTGTAGGAACATCCCCGATAGGAGTGGGAGTAAATTTATCAACAAATTTGATTTATATAACAAATAGCGATTCAAATAATGTATCAGTAATAAACGGGAGCACAAACACTGTAGTAGAAACTATATCTGTAGGAACATCCCCATTAGAAGTAGGAGTAAATTCATCAACAAATTTAATCTATATTACAAATTCTGCTTCAAATAATGTATCAGTAATAAACGGGAGCACAAACACTGTAGTGGCCACTATACCTGTAGGAACATTCCCGATAGGAGTGGGAGTAAATTTATCAACAAATTTGATTTATGTAACAAATTTTAGTTTAGCAAATGTATCAATGATAGATGGAAATACAAATACGGTATTAATGACTATACCTGTAGGGACATATCCATTAGAAGTAGGAGTAAATTCATCAACAAATTTAATCTATATTACAAATTCTGCTTCAAATAATGTATCAGTAATAAACGGAAATACAAATACTGTATTAATGACTATACCTGTAGAAACATTTCCAAGAGGAGTCGGAGTTAGAATATAAGACCTAGAACCAACCATTTTTGTTGAGAAAATGATCACACTCACTATGACTTCGCACATACACAGCTGATATATGTGATTAGAAGAGGAACATATACCAGCTGTGTATTATTCAGGTAACATTTCAAAAGTGACAAACTCTTCAAGATGCTGTAACGTATCTTGAGATTCATTTTTGTCAAAGGATGCACAGCGCTCCCTCACTTGTACCACTTCGCCTTGTTCATATTGAGGTTCAAGATATGTGATCACAAATATATCTACATTGCGATCTGGAAAACAGTAAAAAATCACTTTTTTTCCTGACCAAGCTAATGGATAAATGTTTTTTAATTTTGCCCTTGTTGCTTCATCTCCAAGATGCGGTGCAGTATCTATGGTTTGCCCTACAAAATCTGTTCTTTGTTGATGAACTAGTTTGTAATAATGCCTGATTTACATCAGTAAAAACATAGTCTTGAAGCAATTCTTCTAATAGGGGTAGTGAGACGGTTCCTGTTCTAATCCGTCACCAACACTCCATGATTTAGGAATTTTTAGTCGGTTAATAACAATTGAGTTAGAAAAACTAAACATAATAAATTGCAATAGAAAAAGAGTATTTCAACCTGCATTTTATGATTCATCTGACTGACTAGAGCAAGAACCATCTCACTATCTAAATTGGTATATTTTTTCTTATTCCCCTTTTTCGGGGGATGGGCAAAACCCAAGCAAGAATTTTTACTTTTTTGATTCATTCCAAAATAAACAGAGGCTTTTCTAAACAATTTATCCATGCTGTTCCTTGAATTTTAATTTGACTAATGCTAAAATATTAACATCCTTGATTGTCAAGGAATACGTTATATGAGGTGATATAAATGGGTAACCTTTTTGAAAAAGAATTTGAGTCCATTGAAAATAAAGAAATCACAATTACAGGAAAAAGACAAATTACCATACCTAAAAATTATTATGATTATTTAGGTATGAAGGATTCCCTCCATGCCATCCTCACCCCTCAAGGGATTTTTTTAAAACCGTCTAAGAAAGAACAAACAGTATATGAGGATGATATTCAAAAAATTGTTTCAGAATTAATTGCCAAGGGTTATAAGGATGGCGAGCTTGCCGAGAAGCTATCAAAAAGACTTGCTGAATACGAACAGTTTTTAGATCATAAGATTGAGCAATTCCAAAAAGAGATAGCAGGTTCTGTAGGTAAGGAGGATGATTTCAATGGACTTGACATTTTCTTTGACGAAAAAGATGGAGAAACTGATTAAAAAGTTAGAAAAAAGACAAAGGAAGCTTGTAGATGAATATGAAAACAAAAAGGAAATTATCTTAAAAAATCCAGGTATCGGTAAAACACTTAAAGGTGATCTAAGTGAGTATAGAGTGTATGATTGGACGATACAGGGAACTGGAATTCGTTTAGCATATGTGTACTATATGGAAGACAATCACATTGTCTTTGTATATTTTGGAACTAGAGAGAATTTTTATCAAGAATTAGGACGATATGTCAATTAAGTTGAAAAGACACCATATATACAAAGGAAGGACCAAAATAGATATGATAAAGACACCTGAACCCAATTGGCAACCAATCAGTGCTCTATCCATGATTGCTAATATGATTGATGGACAGCTAGAGGAATCACAGGAACAATACACTACTCTATTGGAGACGAAACAAAAACCACATGTGTTAGATGACTACACAGTACATCGCGTCATTCGAGTTTATACTGATCAACTTGAATTTTTGCCAATATATATAAAGCAACTCGAAAAGTGGCAAACAGAAGTAAGTTTAACACTTACTCAACAAAATGAAATACAACGACTGCAAGAACAAGTAAGGCAATGGAAGCAGGTTTTAACTGATATCTTAGATTTAGCGAACCAACTAAAAGAAGAGACCATTGAAAAAGTAATGTCAAAAAGTGATTTGGAGTTAGGTATTCAGAGTCTGAAAAACTACATCAACAAATTATAAGCCATAACCATTTTCGTATCCATTTTCTCGAAAAGTTGCACTATTTTCCTTGTTTTGCTATCCAAATTTAGACTTTCATGCTCCATTTTTTGAAAATAATTCTCCATCTGTCACATAATAATAAACACATATACCTGTCTCATTATAAAACATTGTCATTTCAACATTTCTTAGCATTTTCAATAAAAAAGAATTGAAGATAATTCAGCTCTAAAAACCGCAACTACATACCTCTCTAAGGTCCAAACAGCCCAAACCCAGCATCTTCGAGTGAATCGTGACTTTAAGGGATTTTCATGTTTTTTCGGCTTGAAATTTAACTTTATGAGTTCTATGTCACTTTTTTAAGCTATTAATCCATTAAATTAATACAATTTCTTTATCATTTAAGTTGGGGTATGGCAACCAAAAGCGAAATATGGGGCCATATGCAATAATTTCCCAAATCAAAACTAATTATTGTAACAAAAAGGTATAGAATTAATATTGTGACGAATTATTTTTGATACAGTATTTTGTTACAGCTAGTTCAACGGTTAGGATATTTCATATTTTTAAACACAAAACGTAACAAAAACGAACATTTTTGTTACAGATGTAATTGTAAGTATTTTCTATTTTTAAAAATAAAAATGAATCCCAAACATGTTCGGATTCATTCTTAGATTATGCATAATTAAATTTATACAACATATCGGTTAATACTAAATTGGTATATTTTGTCTTATTCCCCTTTTTCGGGGATGGGCACAGAGACCCGTATTACGCTTGCTTTATCCCGTTGTGAGTGTGAAAATCACTCCCAGCCTTCCGCCATTTCCACAGATATTTGATTTCCACTAATCGGTATATTTAACTCATTAATACCTGCTGCAACATCGACGTCAAATTCATTCCCATAAAATGTATATGCGCGTTTCCCATCGACAATTACGCGCCATTTTTTAGTCTCAGGTGCCATCCTATATCCACTACTAGCCGTAACCCGTAATGTACCGCCGCCATTTTTGTTAAATTGTAACGAACCCATGTTACCGTTATATGGATCAAATACTAGTAATTTCTCTGAATGCGGCTGGATGAGAATATTCATACCTTGTTTTAATTTCGCATGATAAATATTTTGATCCCCTGTTTGACTCATTTGGTTGTGTATATCATCATATGTTTGACGATCCAGTACAATTCTCATATCATATGGATCAACATTTTGATAAAACAGTTTATCCCCATCCACTTTCGCTCCAGGAAATGCGGTTTCCACTGCCTCTCCTAACGTGATTTCCGGTTGACTCTGTTGATCATAATTTGCTGCTTTTCGAGCGGAGATATATCTTTCTTTCGTATCAGTATTTGATGTACTTATGGTAATAGATGCGGTTTTGCTGTTAATATCGTTCATAACGTTTTCCCACTTTTGCGAATCGTTCACAATCGTATCCCCATCTGCATTGTACGTTTTGTAGTTTCCTGATGTTTGCGTCGTTTGAATTTGTAAAGGATCTCCCTTTTCTATTTGTTGTACCTGGTTATAACTCAACTTAATGGGCTGTGCATTGAAATCATCCATTGTATTCCAAGCAATTGGACTTTGTGTTGTTGACGGATAAGATGTTCCAGGATTTAACACGTTTGCTACTGTATTCGCTTTTGCGACAACTGTTGAGATAGTCGGTGCAGATGAACCTTTTCCTACAACAAAATTAAGCGTAGGTTTTACATTGTAAATTGGCGCAGTTCCAATATTTACATATCGTACATTTCCATTTAAAAAGGCTGCTTCTGCGGTATTAATTCCTAATGTTTCGCTCCATGATTTTCCGTTACTATGCCCAGTTGTGGTAGAATTCGATTGATCCACAGATACACTCGTTGTATAATCGTGAGAGTAACTTGCTGATACGGAAACAGACCATGGGTAACCGGCAGATGCAGACACCCCTTCCGTATTCGACTCCGTATTACTATTGGTAGTGGAGATGCCAACTGTATGACTTGTTTCATTTGTTTCTGTTTGTCCTTGCTCATGGGACACATTTTGATTCTTTGTTAAAATCATTTTTTCCATATTCACGCCTATTTTAGGAAAAGCAGCTACAATCGGATTTTTCGCTTCTGGTAAAATACCACCATCCACGTGACCTAACACTTTATCAATATCCGTAAACGGGTCTCCCGTGGTATGTTTATTCATTGGATCCGATTTGTATTTGGTATACCCTTGTTCTTTCAGCGAGTCATCCCATTTTACAACAAGTCCATTCTTCACCGTATATCCGTTGATCTCCCAATCATCTGGAATGTTATCATCATCAGAATCGATTGTAATCTCCCCATCATCTGCCATAACATTACTTTTTGCGGTTGTTGTAAATTGCTTGACTTTATCTTTAGAAAAATCAGGTAAGACTAAATTATTTTCCGGAACAACTTCTTTTTCTTTTCCGTTCACAGACCACAACATCTCCAATTGTGAAGCTCCATTTTTATCTGTATGATACTCTACAGTAATGGCATACGTTTTTCCTTTCTCTAATGTCATCTTTTCTTTCATGGGAGCATTTTGTAAAATCACCTTCCCATCGATTTGAATGGCCGCGTGTGAATCATCTGATGTAGAAAATTCATATTCGCCACTTTCACTTGGTTGAATGTAGCCCATCCATCGTACGGATTGAAACTGTTGCTTATCTTTAGATAAGGCACCTTGTAGCGTTTCTTGGTTGATTTGCGTTTTACTTGTAGATTGAACCGTAAACATCGTTAAATCTTTAAACGCATCATCTGTATAATAATTTGCTAGCAAACCATGTTTCACTTCTTTTTGTTCTTGATTGGTTTGTTCACTAGAATTCTGTGTAGCCGCATACGAAATCGCAGGACCCATCAGTTGGCTTAATACCATTGTAGTCGCCAACACTTTGTATATATTTTTTATCTTCATCTTTTACTCTCCCTTTCGCTCTACATGTAAAATGAAGAGAACGTGTAGATAACATCCTCTTCATTTCCATATTGATTATAACAAGAAAAAAGTGGAACGAAACAAAGGGAAATTGCCTTTCTTAAATGTAATTTACTGTAAAACAATACTTTTATATACAGACAAATCATATAGACTTCCTTTATCCACGAGGTAAATGACATGTTAATATAGGAGATACTGTTTATTTCGAGCCATTTGCTAATACAACGGATGGTGGGGTATTAGGTGGTAAAAATATTAGGTTTCCTTCCCTTATTTCTTCAAAAAAATATCCAACGATAGGATATTTTGTTCAAAAACAAGCGAACGGACAAATTAGAGATGGCTATTATAATCCAGAAGATTTATCTCTGATTACAGATTCAAGTCATTTATCAGATTACGGATATACACAAGCCCAAATCGATTTGGTTCAAAAGGACCTGAATCAAACATATAGCGTGATATGGGATGGAACAAGCAAACTAAAACGAGAAACAAACTATAAACTGCTTCCAGATGCTTCGGGTCTACAGAATGATGCAGCTGCATTCGGTTATAATCAAACGCTAACTTCGGGTGTATCAACAACAAATATGTTTGGATTCGCAACAACAGTTGGATGGAAAATGGGGATAAAAGTATCGGTTGTTCCTCTTGTTGCAGATGTTACTTCAGAAATTAGTGGAAGTTTAACAGCTAGTTTTCAGCATACTGTTGCCGTTACAAAACAAACGAGTTCGCAAGTGAAATTTGACATATCAAGAGTAGATATGCCTGACTATAAGTATAATGACTATGCGGCGGCTGTATACAAAATACAGTCAGATTATACACTGTTACCTGGTAAAGGATTATCATCTATTGTGGGGTCACAAGAACTACAATACGATAATGCTCCACGTGTAGCTGGATTAGCAAATACAAATTACGCATATGAAGGTTCCAAATATTACTTCACAGTAACACCTGGATCACACAAGAAAAGCGTTTAAGGGTGTTTTTGCCCATCCCCCCGAAAAGACCTGCGGTAGTATGTCAACTGAAAAATAATATATTTTGAAGTTATCAAAGGACAAATTGCTTAAAAAAGACATCACGAAACTAGACCAGCACCGCATGTAAAATACTGGAATTGATTGAAAGGTAGCGATGACAAGTTTTATGTCACACTTTCACACACCTTTCAGGCGTAAAGAGTTGGTGATTACGTAGTAGCGCATCCACCAATCGCACAAATTTTCTTGCGGTTAGAACGAGTGCACGTTTGTGTTGATGTTTTGGTACTTCATTATACTTTTTTGCGTAATATTCTTGGTATTCCAATACATGCTTTCTTACAGAGTTGGCGGCTTCAACTAAGTAATACCGCAAGTAATGATTCCCATTACGAGATAATGAAGTATTTTCAGCGGTGAACCGGCCAGACTGGTATGTACGCCAATATAACCCGGCATATTTTGCGATTTTGGTTTCATCGTCAAATCTTTCGATTTGGCCAATTTCAGCGATAATACCAGCGGCATATATAGGCCCGATTCCAGGAATGGATTCTAATGTTTGCGTTAATCCAGCCATGATCCGCTTAATAGATTTTTCTAGTTCTTTAATTTGTCTTTGATAGGTACGAATGATTTCGATTGATGTTCCTAAAAGAATATCGATTGAGTCTTCTACCACCTTATCTAAACGGTACGACGTGCGAACAGCCTTTTGAATGGTTGATGCGACACATTTCGGGTCACCAAATCGATTTTTACTCTTTTCCTGTAGGAACTCAGCGAGTTCCTCTAAAGGCATGTCAGCTAGCTCTTCTAGACTGAATTTTTCAAGGAACAATTCCATCATGGCGTTACCAAATATAGAAGAATCGACTTCTTGTGAGAACGTATTACATTTATAACTTAGGTGTTGTAGAAAATGTTGTTTCTCCTTTGTCAACATTCTAACGAGTTGATAACGAGCTCTTGTTAATTGCTGTAATGCCACGTATTGACTTTCTTTCACGATGGACATTTGATTTCGCCCAAATCGTAAATAATCAGCGATGACAAAGGCATCAATTTCGTCAGTCTTATTCATGTCTGAATAACTTTTCTTGAAGTTTGCGACTTGTTTTGGATTTAGAAGAAATACCTTTGTGCCAAATCTTTTTAAGTCTTCGTCATGATGGAGAAACATGGATGGGTGAAAACTGTAAACAGATGTAGATTCTAAGCCGATTTTTAAAGTTTCAACCTCTTGATTGGTTGTGCACTGTAATAATCGTTCTTTAAGTACCTGTGCACCTGGTAAGTCATTACTGACTGAAAAAGAATCTAGCTTTTCTCCTTCACCATTTAAAAAGCAAACTTTCATATCAAACGAACTTACATCTAGACCAACAAATAATCTCACGTAAGAGACCTCCTTTCGATTTAGAATCATTGCTTGGACGTCTCGAGATATCTCTAGTGTGTACGCCGACCAACAACCTCGTGTATAAGAGCTAGTCCTGAATCGAAAGCCGCCCTAGAGCTACTAACATCTAGGTTCGAGGATCAGGCTGCTCAGCCTGCGAGTAGGGAGCCCCGCGCGTTCACTGAGAAACACTCTTTTCGTGTGGTAAATCCACAGGGGAATACAGAATTGTCCCAAATGATCCTAAGACCATTATCTAGAAATATCTTGAGACGTCCAAGTATTTTCGGTTCTGGTGCAAAAAAATTAGGTTAATTGCAAGTAATCTCTAAACCTTGGACATACTGATAGTATTACTCTATAAAAGGTGTGTGATCAGTATGAAAAAGGACAATTTGTTTAAATGGAAGCATTACCAACCGAATATCATTGTATTAACTGTACGTTGGTACCTACGGTACAATCTAAGTTTTCGAGACTTGGTGGAAATGATGGAAGAAAGAGGATTATCTTTAGCTCATACAACGATTATGCGCTGGGTCCATCAATACGGACCGGAACTGGATCAACGGATTCGATGTCATCTGAAACAAACAAATGATTCATGGCGAGTGGATGAAACATATATAAAAGTAAAAGGGCAATGGATGTATTTATACCGTGCGGTTGATTCTGAAGGAAATACGATTGACTTCTATCTCAGTAAAACTAGAAATCATAAGGCTGCAAAGCGATTCTTTAAAAAGGCTTTGCATTCTTTTCATGCCTCAAAACCTCGTACAATCACAATTGATAAAAATCCTGCTTATCCAGTTGCCATCACTAAATTAAAGAGCGAGAAAAAAGTGCCGTTAGGCACTCAAATTCGGCAGATAAAATATCTAAATAACGTAGTGGAACAAGACCATCGATTCATTAAAAAACGTGTACGCTCTATGTTAGGATTTAAATCTTTTGGCACCGCTACATGTATACTTGCAGGAGTAGAAGCCATGCATATGATAAAAAAAGAACAGGTTGATTTACGGGATCAGTCTGTTCAAAATCAAAAAGAATTTATTCATCAATTATTTGGATTAACAGCGTAAAGAATGATTCCAATAGGAATCCTCATTATTTCTTGGGAACGTATCCTTTCTTTGCACCAGAACCTTTCAAATTCTGCAAAAGAAGCAAATAAGTGAAACATTAATTGTCCTGTAGCGCTAGAGCGATCCATCGTGATATTTTCTTGTACACTATAAAAACTAACGCCCTGTTCATTTAATTCATTTACAATTTGGATGAGATGATGCATCGTTCTTCCTAAACGATCGAGTCGCCAGACTACCAAAGAATCACCAGGTCTCACATATTGAAGAGCCTTTTCAAGGCCGGGCCTTTTTCCAGCGATGCCACTCAACTTGTCTTCAAATATTTCATCACATCCATACGCCTTTAAAGCATCTATTTGTAAATCCAAATTTTGATCTACAGTTGATACACGAACATAACCAATTTTCAATTTGTAGTCTCTCCCTGTTCAATAATTTAATTTTAGATAGATATCTGAACATACATAATTGTACACTGTTTATGGACACGATAATAGGAAAAATTGTAGTGTTTTTTACTAAAAAATAAAGTGTACAGAAATATACAATTTTCTGTACACAAAAGAAGTAACTTTCTTTTATTTGAATCATGCTTGTATACTTATATGGCATAGAAAAAAATTGAGAGGATATCATTCATCAGGAGGAATTATAGTGCCACTACTCTTTATCTTGCTATTTTTTATTGTAAATGTTCTTATTTATTTCAAATCATCTCGATGGAGAAAACAACAACATCTTTACGTTCAGTCCTTTACACTTCTTATCGATTATTATATTTTTATTATTCCTATTACCGTACTAGTATTTGTAGTAGCTCTTCCTGGCATTTTTATTACTGGTAACAGTACGTTAGATACGATTATGATAAACATATTTATGATTGAGCTGTATTTATTTAGTTTACCTGTGCTCTTATTATGGAATTTTTATATGGTATATCCGAATCTAAAATTTCTTTGTTCTTTACATGACACAAAAATTTTGAATTACGAAGTTTTGAAAAGAGGTACTTTATGCTTAGAAGTCATTCTATGTTGCGTTCTTATTCCATCGATTCATTACATAGTCATCATTTTTTTAGTTGGAATGAGCCTGTTTTTAGAGTATAAAATTGCAGATGCCTCTTAATCAGATTGTCATATAAAAAGACTGCTGTGTGAAATTCAACAACAGTCTTTTTTATTCAAAATATATAAATCAGGGTTTCTTTGTACTGTAGGTATTCATTAATCACAATAGGTTAATCCCTTATTTACCTCTTGTATATCGAATGCAGTAGGATCAAAATCTAATAAATCCCATTCTGCGAAGAGTTTATATTGTGGATGTGAAGAATCTTTTATTGCCTCTAAAAATTCAATATATCCCGGAATACCTCCGATATCCTCTAAAGGAGCTGCATTTTCTCCCCCAATGCATGTTATTTCATCAAAGTTTTGATCGAGTACATCTTCAACTTGAATCTGTAGCAACCAGTGATCTCCAAAGTCGTATACATATTGAAAAATTTGCCCCTTCTTTTTGATTTGTTCAAGTAGCATGGTTCTATGAGCGCGCAGCATTCGAGATGGTGTTGTCAATTCCAACATGGAAAAGGGAATACTCGAATCAGGTGGATCCGATATAGTATATTTTCCTACAGTGAATTCAAATAAATGTTGGTGCTCCCATTGAAATAAGCATTGAATCACATCATGTAAATCATCAAAAGTTAATTTCGCAGGTAAAATAACTTTTCTCCAAATAGGGAAAGGGCATCCCACTAATTCCAAATGTAATTGATAGCATTTCATTCTTGTTTCATCCCGTCTGAAGTAATAACATATTTCTCATTTTCACCGAAATCATGAGAAATAGATAGTAAAAGGCAAATGAAGGAATCAAAAATTTTGATATTTTACAAAGAATCACTTGAAATGTGTCCAAATTGTGTCTAAACGTACAATTTTCCCGAAATGGTATCGTGAGGCCATGCCCATCAACTTAAGCCTTTTTACTACCCCCAAGTACAAAAAAAACGTTATTCTTTCTTAATAAACTATAAGGAAGGGTGACGTTTTTTTATGAATCTCTCGATTCAAGAGGAGTTACAACCATTTGCAGAAGAATTACAGCGCTATATCACACCTGATTTTTTGGAAGAACTCGCAAGAGAGATGAAATTTGTAAAGAGAAAGCGCAAATTTTCGGGGGCAGATTTAGCTACCATTTGTATTTGGATTAGCCAAAGGGTGGCCAGTGATCCTTTAGTACGATTATGTAGTAGGCTTCACGCAGTTACAGGTACTGTACTTAGTCCGGAGGGCTTAAATAAACGATTTAATGAAAAATCAGTGTTATTTTTAAAACATATCTTTTCTTTGTTGTTACAACAAAAAGTCTGCGAGCAAACGCACATTTCTAGCCAACTTTATACTCATTTTAAACGTATTCGCATCATGGATGCCACTATGTTTCAGGTACCTAATACTTTGGAACATATATATCCTGGTTCAGGTGGTTGTGCGCAAACAGCTGGGATCAAAATTCAATTAGAATATGACTTACATAGTGGCCAATTTCTCAATTTTCAAGTGGGACCTGGAAAAAATAATGATAAAACATTCGGAACAGAATGTTTAGATACGTTACGACCAGGCGATTTATGTATTCGTGATTTAGGGTATTTCTCATTAGAAGATTTAGACCAAATGGATCAACGGGGGACATATTATATTTCGAGGTTAAAGTTAAATACGAACGTATATGTAAAAAATCCAAGTCCGGAGTACTTTAAAAATGGTACCATTAAAAAGCAATCAGAATACATACAAATCAATGTCATGCAAATTTTGAATCAACTCCAACCAGGTGAAACAATAGAATACCAGCAAGCTTATATTGGAGATAAACAGCAGTTATTTTCACGTCTCGTTTTTCATCGTTTAACAGCAGCACAATTACAAAAACGCTTGAAAAAAATTGCAGAAAAAGAAAAGTTGAAACATAGAACCTATTCAGAGAAAAGTAAATTAGTAGCAGGATTAAATGTATATGTGACAAATGCACCTTGGGAATGGGTTCCGATGGAACAAGTACATGAATTGTATACATTACGCTGGCAGATAGAAATTGTTTTTAAAACGTGGAAATCATTGTTTGATATAGATCATTGTCGCACTGTCAAACGAGAAAGAATAGAGTGCCACTTATATGGAAAACTAATTGCTATTTTTTTATGTTCTTCTACTATATTTAAAATGCGCCAACTTTTGTTACAGAAGAAACAAATAGAATTAAGTGAATATAAAGCGATAGGAATGATTCAAGATCACCTATTTCTCCTCTATCAAGCCATACAGAAAAACACCCAAGAGATAACAAAGCTTCTAATTCGTCTGTTCCACCTTCTACAACAAAACGGACGGAAATCTCATCGATATGAGAAGAAAACGGTCTTTGATATCATGGGTGTTCATTATGAGTATAGTATAGCTAGGGAACAAAAGAAAGCTGCATAGTTTTAAAAATAAAACTCGGTAGAGTTTATTTAGTGTGCGTGCTTTTAGAAATAATCAATATGATGAACAATTGGTAGCTATTTTGAAGGGAACTTCATTTTATTTGTTCTCTTAAGTTGATGGGCATGTATCGTGAGGCCAATTAGAAAAACGTATACAAGAACTAGAAAATGCTTCAAAAAAAAACTCCAAAAATAGTCATAAGCCACCTTCTACAGATGGTTTAGGTAAGCCTGTTACAAAAAGTTTGCGCAAACCGTCTCATCGTCAAACCGGTGGCCAGTTAGGCCACAAGGGACATACTCTTGGTTTGACAGCGACTCCAGATCATACGATTACACATTCTCCTACATATTGTACTTGTTGTCATACTTCCTTGAACCACGAGCCTGTAAAAGGGTATCGCATTCGCCAAGTGTATGACTTACCACCTATTCAGATTGAAGTGACAGAACATAAAGTAGAACAGAAAGAATGCCCACATTGCCATTCTATCCAAGAAGCCCAATTTCCTTCGACAGTATCTCGTCCTGTTCAATATGGTCCAAATATAAAAAGACTGATTCCCTATTTAACGCATTATCAATGCATTTCTTTGAAGCGAACAAAAGAATTCTTTCAGGATTGTTTTGGACATTCTATAAGCGAAGGAACCCTGGTAAATCATACACAGGCTTTCGCTTCTCAATTGCAGCCATTCATAAAAAAAGTAACGGAAAAGATCCTGCAGTCTCCTATTGTCCATTTTGATGAAACCGGTATGCGTGTAGAAAACAAAACACAATGGTTACATACTGCCAGTACACCGGAGGTGACATTGCAACATATTCATCACAAACGCGGAAAAGAAGCAATGGATGCGGGCGGAATTTTACCGTCTTTTTCTGGAATTGCGATGCATGATGGTTGGAAATCGTATGATGCGTATACAGATTGCCGACATGTATTATGTAATGCCCATCTCTTACGAGATTTGCAAGGAATTATAGATAGTACGGGGCAAAAATGGGCGCAACAGATGCAGAAATTTCTCACGCAAGCTTTAACGCTGAAAAAACAATACAAAGGAAATCTGCCAAAAGTAAAGCAACAGCACCTGTTTACTGTTTATCAAGCTATATTGAAAGAACAACCAGTCTTTTCTACAGAATTAAAAAAGAAAAGAAAGCAGACGCCTGCTCAAAATTTATGGAATCGCTTCGTCAAATATGCTGACAGAATTCTAGCATTCTTAGAACATCCAGACATTCCATTTGATAATAATCAAGCGGAACGGGATATTCGAATGACGAAAGTCAAACAGAAAGTGTCTGGGACTTTCCGAAGTAAGAAAGGCGCAGAATCTTTTTGCCAGATACGAAGCTTTATGAGTACCATGAAAAAACAAAAACAATCTGTCTTACAAGCGATAGGACAAGTTATAGAAACCGGAACGGTTCCTTGGAATCGCACAACTTCATAAGAGAAATTCTCTGTTTGATTTAGATTCTTTCTCTTATTGGAGTCTTTTCTTTTTTATGTTTTCGAATGAAAACATGTATTTGGTATGCCCTTTTTCCTAATTAAGCTGAGTAGTTACAAAATCTGATTATTGCAAAATTCCCGATTTGCTAGGTGATGCTGGTTCTACCCCTTATAGAACGATACCGGAACCAGTTCGTCCTAGATATCATAGTACAGATCCTTTATTCGTTGCATTTGATTTTAAACGAGGCACATTCCGCTGGGTGTATGACAATGATGCCCCGAAAGCATTAACAGCAATTGCTGTGCAAAAGATGCTTCGATTAGAAGTAGCCAGAGCGCAATTGAGAAAAGGAATTTCCGCACAGCACTTACGGAATACTTTTATTCTACGTTGTCTAGAAAGGAATATGTCTATAGAGGAAATCAAAAAAAGAACGGGATTTCTTTCTCATTTATCAGTAAAACGTTATGTGGAATATGCAAATCAGCATTCTCATGGAAAATAATTAAAAAAATCAATTTCTATAGCATATAAAATAGTATACGTTTTCTTTTTCATAGGCATCTGCGATAAAAGGAGCATAGAACATCAAACATACGAAAAGCTCCCTAACTTGTTATACAAATCAGGGAGCACAGGGTGGTATAGTATCGGTTACGCCAAGTGTAGCATAAAAAGGTTCATTCGGTCTATATATTTCTGAATATTCATTTTTTTAATATTAGTTCTTCAGGTTCAGATGGCCCTAAAGAATCATCTAACCTTGTGAAAAAGTGTACGGTACACTTTACTTGTCTAAAATAAGACATATTTCCGACAGTTCCATATTTGTAAACTTCGCAATATCTTCGATATCCATGCCATTTTTATGCATGCCCTGAATCAGTTGGATTTTCCCTTTTTCCATACCCTCTTGAATCCCTTCTTCTTTTCCTTCTTTACGTCCCTTTTCTATGCCTTTCTTCTCTGCATACTTGAACTTAGAAGTCTCATCAATCAGAGCCTTTTGTCTTGCTTCATATAACATACGGAATCCAGGGTCTTGACTCATCTTTTCCCATTTTTGCATCGCATCTTTTAAAATCGGGTCTCGGTTCATGGCGATCTCCTCCAGCGTATGCGTTAATTGTGCATCCTCATTGGCAGATAATAAGAGTAGCCATCGTACAAAGGCGTCTTCCCACGGATTGACCTGTTCTTCTTTCCATTGCTTCATTAATTTTGGGATTTCAATGATGTGTAATTCGAGATCATCTAAGAGTAACTTTTGTAAATCGATATCCCACAGTTTCCCTGTTGTATGGAACGTTTCGTATTCTGGAAAGACTGGAAAGTTCAAAATATTGATGGTAATCGTCTTCCGTAACGTATCATACGAACTACCTTTTTTCATTTGAGAGGCATATAAACGACTCCAGTAATACAAACTACGTTTTAGAAAATCATTGTGGTCATTCAGTTGTATTTCAATTGCAATTTGGGTCTTATCGTCTAAAGTTGCTAATACATCTAGAATGGACAATTTGTCTTTTTCATATTCGCGGTGCATATGTGGGTCTTCTATTGTCAGCGTTTGAATCGGTGAAGAGAGCGAAGAGGCCAACGTCACGTTCAAAAATTGCATTAAAATCTGTTCATTTCCTCTTGTTCCAAATAATTGCTTGAAAGCAAAGTCGACTCGTAAATTGACTAAAGGTTGATTCATAAATAGAGTCACCTTTCTGTTTTGTATTCTATGGGACTTTTTTTGCTATTCCCCTTTTTCAGGGGAATAGCAAAAAATCTATATATCTATTGTAGTGGAAAAAGGAGAGAAGAAGCAACCCTTGTGGAGTTTTTGGGAGGATTTTATTTTTAATATACAATGAGGTACGTGAAATTTTATGTTGTCCTCTAAAATTCCCCTACTACTCTTTATACATACTCATTGTGTTGTATCTGCCGTTTTTATCGTTCGACATAGAAATGCATTCACTATTCCTTTTTGTGTTGTTAAAAAGGGATCTGAGCGTTCATTTTTCACACTCTCCGCAAGCCAAATGGATATTATACCGATATTTTAACAGGAATAACCATCAGAGAAAATATGTGGACTAGAGGTGTATCGTCAAATGGACCGAACAGTAAGACACCGCTCGTTGCTTCAACTCTTCGTACGTGCATAATCTTTGTTTCTCAAATAATTTCGGATGTTTCTGTCTATAGTATTGGAACAATTCTTCCCCATTATTTCGTATACGATACCGACGCGTTTCTCTAATTGTACCTGGGATTTCTTCTGGATCAAATTGTCCTAGAATTTGTAATGCTTGTGAAGAGGGAATTTCTTTCCCTGTCACATAGGCATGGATAAAAATGATTTCTTTTATTGTGATATACGTGTAATATAAATTTCCACCCATAGAAGCCCCCCCTCTTCTCGTTTTATTTTTATATCCGTACATAACTAGGCAGATACACAAAACTAGGTTCTGTTGCAAAGTTTTTGGAGCTGAGCTAGACTGTAGAAAAATGAGATGAGGAGCATAACATATGAGATATTTTAAAGGAAAACAATTCGAGAGAGACATTATCTTGGTAGCCGTCGGCTACTATTGTCGTTTTTCTTTAAGCTATCGCGATGTATCTGAACTTTTGAGAGAGCGTGGTGTTTCAGTTCACCCTACAACTATTATGCGTTGGGTTCATGAATACGGAAATATCATGTATCAAATTTGGAAGAAGAAAAATAAATCAGCACATTCCGTATGGCATTTAGATGAAACCTATATCAAAGTCAAGGGAAAGTGGCATTATCTTTATCGTGCGATTGATAAGGAAGGTCACACATTGGATATTCAACTTCGCAAAAAGCGAGATCATCAAGCGGCCTATATGTTTATGAAAAGGTTAATGAAAGCTTTTGGAGAACCAACGGTTCTTACAACAGACAAGGCTCCTGCTTTACTGTGTGCGTTCAAAAAACTGAAACATAATGGCTTTTATGTACATACGAAACATTGCATTATTAAGCATCTAAATAATCTCATCGAACAAGACCATAGACACATCAAACGACGTTTTGCTAAATCCGCAGGATTTCAAAACCTTCGTCATGCTTCACGTACAATCAAAGGAATCGAAACGATTCATGCTATACATAAAAAAAAACAAAGTTGGCAACCGAACTTTGTTTTTTTCGACGTACAACGAATTACAGAAACTATTCAAAACTGCATAAATGCTACATACCAAATGAGGCTTGCTTTGTCTATTTAAAAACTTTGCAACGGAACCGTATGAAGTATATATCTTTTGTATCTCAATATATAACTAATCCAAGAAATGTAGGTGCTGTACTTCCCGGTCCAAAGTTTCTTGCAGAAAAAATGATGGAAAGTATCAAATTTGAGAAAGCTAAATATATTAGACCTCTTCGGAAATTAAAACCGGATAGGAATTTATTGCAAAAAAATCCTAAAAAACGCTTGAAAAAATGCGAGCTGACCAGAGAAGAAAACAAGCAAAATCAGGCACTAGCTATCAAGTACATCTTACTTATGGAATGTATAACTTTGAATTTTGATACTGAATAATTAATTTTCGAAGAGGTCTATTGTTGAATATGGACCAGGTACGGGTGTATTCACTGAAAAATTACTTAAAAAACGAAATTTGAATATCACTCTTTTATTAGTGGAAAATAATAGAGAGTTTTATTTAATATTGAAAGAAAAGTTTGCAACAAAGAAGAATGTATTCATTGTATGGGGGGCTGCGAAAAATACCGATGAGTATTTAAAAGACTTTACTATTCCTTATGCAGACTATATTGTTTCAGGCATTCCTTTTGCTAGTCTACCTCAACATATTTCAGATGAAATCTTATTCACTACCACCAAAGTGTTAAAGACAGAGGGGGTATTTATTACTTTTCAATATACAAAATTTAAAACGAAGTTCCTTAAGCAGTTTTTTTCTAAAATAGATGTGAAATGGGAGCTTAGAAATGTACCTCCAGCTTATGTCTTTAGCTGCTCAACACAAAAAAATAAGGAGGGGTATTATGGAAACTAATATTCTTGTTGTTGATGATGATAAAGAAATCAGAAACCTTATTTCTGTTTATTTGAAAAATGAAGGTTTGCAAATTCAAAAAGCTGAAGATGCTATTGAAGCTTTTAGATTATTGGAAGAAAAAGAATTTGATCTCATTATTTTAGATGTTATGATGCCTAACATGGATGGAATTGAAGTATGTATGAAAATTAGAGAAGAACGAACGATTCCAATTATCATGCTTTCTGCAAAATCAGAAGACATGGATAAAATTCAGGGGCTTACTTCTGGTGCTGACGACTATTTATCAAAACCGTTTAACCCATTAGAGTTAATTGCTAGAGTAAAATCTCAATTAAGAAGGCAGTCCAAATACAATATTACAACGAACAAACATAAAAATAAGATTGAAATAGATGATTTAACTTTACATACAGATACACGCCAAGTATGGATAAAAAGTACAGAAGTGAGACTCACTCCTAAAGAATTCGATATACTGGAACTTCTTGCTCGCAACAAAGGGATTGTCTTAAGTATAGAAAGAATATATGAAGCTGTTTGGAAGGAGAATTTTTATAAATCGGATAATACTGTAATGGTACACATTACAAAAATCAGACGAAAACTGGAAGGGGATTCCAGGAATCCTCGTTACATTAAAACCATCTGGGGGATAGGGTATAAGATATGAGAATGTTTGATTTTCGAACTAAATTAATGGCAAAACTTATTATTGCGGTAGCAATTAGTATTGTTATCACATTTGGTGTGACAATACTAAGCTTCTTGAGTTTATTATCTATTAACAGTCCAAGTTTCTTTGTGAATATTACCTCCCTTTTTTCAGTGGTGATAGTCACCTTTATTAGTATATTATGGTTAATAGTAAGAAGAAAATTATTATATTTGAAATCCATTACAAAGAGTGTTCATGATATTGCTAATGGAAAACTGGGTTTAACAATTAGAATAGAGAGTAGGGATGAATTGGCTCACCTTGCAAAAAATATCAATTATATGTCCAAAGAACTAACGAATAAATTTGAGTACGAAAGAAAATTAGAAACGATGAAAAATGAATTGATTACAAATATATCCCATGATTTACGTACACCTTTGACATCTATTATAGGCTATTTAGATTTATTGAAAAAGGGAAAATACGACACTGAAACGCAACTTCAAGAATATATGGAAATCATTTATTCAAAGTCACAGAGACTGAAACATTCAATCGATGAGCTGTTTGAGTATACCCGTTTATCCAGTCCTGATACCAGGTTAAACCTTAATAAAGTTGATTTATCAGGGTTGTTGGAACAAATAGTTGGAGAATACACTCCTATATTTGAGAAAGAAGGTCTAAGTGTTAAAAAATCGATAACGGCAGAAAATATACCTATTGTCATAGATATAGAAAAAATGGTCCGTGTTTATGAAAACCTCTTTATAAATGCGATAAAATACAGTGTAAAACCATCTGAACTATCAATACAATTTGAATGTGTTGGCAACAAAACCATTTTAAAAATAGCAAACACCGCTGAAAGGCCTCTCGTAAATGATGTAAATCAATTATTTGAGCGATTCTTTACAGGAGATCAAGCCAGAATAAATGAGCCAGGAACTGGTATTGGACTGGCTATCTCCAAAAGGATTGTTGATCTTCATAATGGTAGCATTTATGCAAAATATAAAGACGGACGGATAACCTTTGTTATTGAGCAACCTAGAAATATATAAAGGGGCATGGAATTTAGAATTCTATGCTCTTTTTAAAAGATAAGAAAGTATAAGTTTTTAAGCACGAATTGCTTCCTTGGAAAGCTTGTTATGTAAGGGATTTTGAACAATATTTGGAATTTCCATAATGCGCTAGATTGTGATATTTTTTAGTTATGGAAGCAAATATATTAAAACGTATTTTCTTTGATGAACATAATCATTGGGAACGATTTAAAGATAAATATGGAGCGAGGATCCGTCCAGTTGTTTTGAAAGAAATTGAAAAATTTAGAGGGTGTGGAGACCCTGAAAATGGATTTAAATTGTTTGTATGTGAAGGGTGTCATCATGTTCGAAAAGTTCCTTATCGTTGTAAAGGACGATTTTGTACAACTTGTTCTGTAGGAGAAAGTGAAGAATGGAGTAGACTTCTTTCAGAAGACGTACTTCAGGTGAATCATCGTCATGTTATTTTTACCGTAGATGAAGGACTTCGAGATATTTTTCTTTTGCACCGCCATTTATTAAAGATTTTTATGGATGAGGCCGCCAGGCTGTTGGTGGATTATTTTCAAAAGAAAATTAAGGTAACACCCGGTATTATCGTAGGTCTTCACACCTTCGGCACTAGAATTAATTTTAATCCGCATGTTCATATACTTGTTACAATGGGTGGGATGACAAAGATTGGAGAGTGGAAAGGGTATGATTTTCTTCCGTTTGAGATGCTTCGGAAACAGTGGCAAACCATCGTGTTAAAACTGATTCGAAAAGAGCTCACGGTGGCAGAAAAAAAGCCAATTCAATCGAAACTTCAAAAAGCATTTTCTGATAATGGGAAAGGCTTCTATGTACATGCTCCGAAACAGAAAGGAAACGTAAAAAAACAACTTCGGTATATTGGCCGCTATATTCGTCGACCTGCTATTGGGTTGAACCGGATCGAGGAATATGATGGGCAATCTGTTTCTTTTACATATACGGACAAATTAGATGGGAGGAAAAAAGTAGAAACGATATCTGTAGAAGAGTTTATTTCTCGATTAATTCGTCATATTCCAGATGAGCAATTCAAAATGATTCGTCATTATGGCATGTATGCACGTCGAATTAAAACATTATGTAAAAAACTATTAAATGAATGGCAAAAGAAAGCCAGACGTTGGATAATAAAAGTGAAAAAAACACTACGTCGTCAGACGTGGAGGGAACGAGTTATCGCGAGTGGAAAAAAAGATCCTCTTCTTTGTCCAAAATGTGAATCATTTTATGAATACAAGGGGGAAGTCTGCCTAGAAAGCAGAGAATGGAAAATAAAAGTAGCTTTATGCCAAAATACGCGAAATTATTTAAAGAGGGTGATTGATTATTTCGCCAGTAAGCAAACATCGAAAAAAGAAAAAGAAGAAAAACACAGTTGGACATAAGCGAATTAGCTATGTACAGTATGTTTGTGTAGGCTGTGCTCAAACAGAAAATATTCCCGATTCTGTGGTAAGAAGATTTGATATCATGGATGTAGGAGATTCGATTGTTCCGCCTAGGTTTTCCTGTGAACGATGTGGTGAAGATATGTATCCGCAGGATTACACAGGGATTGATGGGATTATGTACAATTTATCGGATTTTCGCTAGACGAAAAAGGACCGGGTGGTTTTCCCGGTTTTTCTTATGTCGTAATTCACTGTACATTTAAAAAATTAAGTCTGGTGTAAAATAGGGTCTCTGTTTAGAAAAAAGTGGAGATATCTCTCCTTAAAAATATCTCATTTAGGACGCTCCTCACCCTATTCTATAAAGGAAAGACCTATTAGACATACAGGATATTCGTACTCTATACCGATACTGGGATGTTCTTTTCCAGACTCTCAAAAAATGAGATAAGTTTCATTCAGACGGGAAAAATTACCGTTCTTGTAACGTAGCTAAAAATTTAAAGGTAACTACTCAGCCACCTTTCGGTGGCTTTTTTTAATTTTACTAGTTTCATATGCCTCCTATTTGTAAATACTGAGTATATCAAACAGGGGAGGTGAATATTATGGTCGATCGAAAAATTATTTTAGATACATATAAAAAAGGACCTGAAGCTGTTATTTCTTTATTTGAAGAAACATTTTCTAAATTAGAAAAACGTATACAAGAACTAGAAAATGCTTCAAAAAAAAACTCCAAAAATAGTCATAAGCCACCTTCTACAGATGGTTTAGGTAAGCCTGTTACAAAAAGTTTGCGCAAACCGTCTCATCGTCAAACCGGTGGCCAGTTAGGCCACAAGGGACATACTCTTGGTTTGACAGCGACTCCAGATCATACGATTACACATTCTCCTACATATTGTACTTGTTGTCATACTTCCTTGAACCACGAGCCTGTAAAAGGGTATCGCATTCGCCAAGTGTATGACTTACCACCTATTCAGATTGAAGTGACAGAACATAAAGTAGAACAGAAAGAATGCCCACATTGCCATTCTATCCAAGAAGCCCAATTTCCTTCGACAGTATCTCGTCCTGTTCAATATGGTCCAAATATAAAAAGACTGATTCCCTATTTAACGCATTATCAATGCATTTCTTTGAAGCGAACAAAAGAATTCTTTCAGGATTGTTTTGGACATTCTATAAGCGAAGGAACCCTGGTAAATCATACACAGGCTTTCGCTTCTCAATTGCAGCCATTCATAAAAAAAGTAACGGAAAAGATCCTGCAGTCTCCTATTGTCCATTTTGATGAAACCGGTATGCGTGTAGAAAACAAAACACAATGGTTACATACTGCCAGTACACCGGAGGTGACATTGCAACATATTCATCACAAACGCGGAAAAGAAGCAATGGATGCGGGCGGAATTTTACCGTCTTTTTCTGGAATTGCGATGCATGATGGTTGGAAATCGTATGATGCGTATACAGATTGCCGACATGTATTATGTAATGCCCATCTCTTACGAGATTTGCAAGGAATTATAGATAGTACGGGGCAAAAATGGGCGCAACAGATGCAGAAATTTCTCACGCAAGCTTTAACGCTGAAAAAACAATACAAAGGAAATCTGCCAAAAGTAAAGCAACAGCACCTGTTTACTGTTTATCAAGCTATATTGAAAGAACAACCAGTCTTTTCTACAGAATTAAAAAAGAAAAGAAAGCAGACGCCTGCTCAAAATTTATGGAATCGCTTCGTCAAATATGCTGACAGAATTCTAGCATTCTTAGAACATCCAGACATTCCATTTGATAATAATCAAGCGGAACGGGATATTCGAATGACGAAAGTCAAACAGAAAGTGTCTGGGACTTTCCGAAGTAAGAAAGGCGCAGAATCTTTTTGCCAGATACGAAGCTTTATGAGTACCATGAAAAAACAAAAACAATCTGTCTTACAAGCGATAGGACAAGTTATAGAAACCGGAACGGTTCCTTGGAATCGCACAACTTCATAAGAGAAATTCTCTGTTTGATTTAGATTCTTTCTCTTATTGGAGTCTTTTCTTTTTTATGTTTTCGAATGAAAACATGTATTTGGTATGCCCTTTTTCCTAATTAAGCTGAGTAGTTACATTTAAAGTTTTACCTATAGATCTTAAATTTTCTATTTTTGTTAAGAAAATTTAAGAAATATATGCAGGGTTTATTAAGAAATTCCATTTATAATTCAAATTATCTTACAAAATAATTAGTACAGAGGTGAAACTTATGAAAAAAAAATCTTATGTAAATACAATATTATGGATATTAGCCCCATTCATAACGATTATCAGTCTTTTATATATATTAGAGCACAACATAATCTCATATCCGATTATTGTTGGTATTCTTGTTATTCCGTATATTATAAATGTTTGCTATTTTATTTATAGTAAAAAAGTTGACTTATAAAAACAAGCTATTAAAGTTCTTCTCTTAGTTTGAATCATAAACTAGGAGGCGTTCTCAGAATTTGATTTGCATGAAAAACGAAAATAGGAGGATATATATAATAAAGCCAGTTGTAGATGTAAAAAACGTTCAAAAAGTATACGGTAAAAAAGGTGATAACGAATCACATGCATTAAAAGGTGTCTCATTCTCCATTCAAGAAAGTGAGTTTGTTGGCATTATGGGACCATCTGGTTCGGGAAAAACAACACTATTAAATGTTATTTCAACCCTCGATAAAGCAACAGGCGGCGTTGTTGAAATTGCAGGTACGGATATTACAAAAATGAAGCAAGGTGAGCTTTCAGATTTCCGTTCACAAAAGTTAGGATTCATCTTCCAAGACTTTAATTTATTAGAAAACTTATCTATTTATGAAAATATTGCACTTCCACTTTCGCTTCAAGGTGTTTCATCACATAGGATTGGACCGAAGGTAGAAAAAGTAGCCGATATGTTAGGAATTTCAGCAATTCTACAAAAATATCCATCTGAAGTATCTGGTGGACAGAAACAACGCTCAGCAGCCGCACGTGCATTAGTTCATGAACCGGCCATTATTTTAGGGGATGAACCTACGGGAGCCTTGGATTCTAAAAACGCAACGAGTTTACTGGATGCCATGACAAACTTAAATACAGAACAAGGCGTTTCAATTATGATGGTTACACATGATCCATATAGTGCAAGTTATTGTCAGCGTATTTTATTCATTCAAGATGGTGAGTTATATAAAGAAATTCATCGCGGTGGTACACGTGAAGGTTTTTATAAAGAAATTTTAGACGTGCTGGCAGACTTAGGCACACAAAAAGCATAAGAGGAGGCCTGAGGACATGTTATTTAAACTTTCTATGTCAGGGCTAAAAAGTAAGTTACAAGATTATATTGTCTTACTCATTGGTCTTATTATATCTATCTCAACTTTTTATATGTTTCAAACGTTAGCACTCAATAAGGCGTTTCTTAACTCTAGCTCCTCTATTAAGGATATTGCATTTGTATTCCACATTGGTTCCATGTTGCTAGCGATTATCACATTTTTCTTCATTTTATATGCAAACTCTTTTTTAATCTCTCTTCGCCAAAAAGAGTTTGGTATGTATATGATGTTAGGAGCAAAAAAGCATAAGGTTACACTACTTATGTTTATTGAAACAATCCTATTAGGCGCAGCGTCTCTTGTGATTGGAATTACAATTGGTGTAGGACTTGCAGCTGGTATCGGACAGTTACTAATGAAACAGTTAGAATTCTCTGGCGATGGGTATCAAGCATTTTACATACCATCTATGACTGTTACTGGTATCTTCTTCCTTGCATTATTTGTACTATCAGCAGGTATGAATAGTATTAAATTAGCACGGATTTCTGTATTACAACTTGTACATGCAGATACACAAACAGAGCCTGTCATGGTAAAAGGGAAACTGACATCTGTCGTTGCATTCCTTGGTCTGATTTTGCTAGGTATTAGTTATGCATCACTGATTTATATGAGACAGGGAAAGGGGCCGGAGATTCTCGGATTCATGGCTCTTGGATTAATTACAGCAACAATTAGTACTTACATGTTATTTGGATCACTTCTCCCCGTTATGATCAAAAAGTTTAAGAGTAATAAAAAACGTAGTGAAAAAAGGCTTAATGCTTTTACGTTTGCTCAATTAAACTTTCGCATTAACAGTCTAACAAATGTGCTTGCTACGGTAGCGATGTTAGTGGCTCTTGGAGCTGGTGGAATCTCGTCGGGTCTAGCATTTAAAAACAACATTATGCCGATGGTTGATACAGTGGAAATTTACGATTCAGTCGTTCATAATCCAACAGCGGAAGAAAATAAAATTTTGAGTGGTATCCCATTTAAAGAGAAAGTTGAATATCACTACAAAGTAGATGATAAGTATGTTTACTATATAAAAGAAGAGTTAGAAAAAAATCGTCCTTTAGCAAAAGATTGGACAAACATGTTACCGGGACAAAAAAGGGTTTCAGAAGACTTACCCATGGGTGCATTTTCAACAAAATGGGGTAAAAAAGATGCGAATACGAAAAAATTACCAACACAATGGAGCGACGCTTTCAACACTATTCAGCCAGATTATATATATCCTAATCATGGCATAAAAATTGTAGATCAACACATGTACAATAGTGTGGAGAATAGAGAAAATACTGTATTTATGGGGAAAACAAATAATTTTGAAGCATACTTAAAAGAATGGAAAAAACTTGACGAATTACAAGTAGTTAAATATGCAAATGTGAAATCTGAAGCACTATGGGGTAGTAAGTATCAAACGTACAATTCTTTTTATAGTGCTTTCAGTGGATTGATGTTTATGGGCATATTTGTCGGAATTGCGTTCTTAGCAATGATGGCAAGTTGCCTGATGTTTAAAGTTCTGTCTGGTGCATCAAAAGATATTACACGTTATCAAATGCTTCGTAAAATTGGTGTTCGCCGAGAATTATTAACAAAATCGATTTATAAAGAGCTATTCTTTGTATTCTTATTCCCAGCAATTGTGGGTATTGTTCACATATTAGTTGGTATGAATATGTTCAGCGGTCTTTTAAGTAATCCGTATGCCCGCATTTGGTTACCACTTGTGATTTTCGTAGTGATTTACTTGATTTACTACCTCATTACAGTTCAATTATATAAAAGAATTGTACTTCCGAAAGAAAAGTAATGTAAATATGATTTATATGAAGTGTCAAAATAATCAGCCCTCATGTATTGATTATTTTGAAGGAGGACAAAAAAGGGTTCTGGTGCAAAGAAAGGATACGTTCCCAAGAAAGAATGAGGATTCCTACTGGAATCATTCTTTACGCTGTTAATCCAAATAATTGATGAATAAATTCTTTTTGATTTTGAACAGACTGATTCCGTAAATCAACCTGTTCTTTTTTTATCATATGCATGGCTTCTACTCCTGCAAGAATACATGTCGCTGTGGCAAAAGATTTAAATCCTAACATAGAGCGTACACGTTTTTTAATGAACCGGTGGTCTTGCTCCACTACGTTATTTAGATATTTTATCTGTCGAATTTGAGTGCCTAACGGCACTTTTTTCTCTTTCTTTAATTTGGTGATGGCAACTGGATAAGCAGGATTTTTATCAATTGTGATGGTACGAGGTTTTGAGACATGAAAAGACTGCAAAGCTTTTTTAAAGAATCTCTTTGCAGCCTTATGATTTCTAGTTTTGCTGAGATAGAAGTCAATCGTATTTCCCTTAGAATCAACAGCACGGTATAAATACATCCATTGCCCTTTTACTTTTATATATGTTTCATCCACTCGCCATGAATCATTTGTTTGTTTCAGGTGACGTCGAATACGTTTATCCAGTTCCGGTCCGTATTGATGAACCCAACGCATAATCGTTGTATGAGACAAAGATAACCCTCGTTCCTTCATCATTTCTACCAAATCACGAAAACTTAAGTTGTACCGCAGGTACCAACGTACTGTTAATAAAATAATATCTGGTTGATAATGTTTCCACTTAAATAAATTTTCTGGTCCCATACTGATCACACACCTTTTTGAAGTAGTAATACCAGTATAGCCAAATTTGAAAAACACATTTCAAACATTTTGTTTTTTTGCACCAGAACCGATTATACTGTTCCTGTATACTTTGGAGTTGTAAATGTAGTCCTTTTGCCAGTGGTGTCATTTTGAGGTCTTGTTGTAAAATGAGCAATAACTGAGACACTTTTATAAGCATCTCGTGAATCTCATATGATTCTTCTATCAAACCCTCTATAGAAACCTGCTGAAGAATTGATTCAATTCTTCTCATTTTCCAATCAATTTCTTGTAACAATTGTGTAGAATTACCAGACCATGACTTATCCACGTATAATTCCTCTCCTCTCCTCTCTTTCTATATCTATTTGCATCCAACTTACTGATAGTTTCCATGTTACTATGGAAAAATAGAAAAGGAAACCTAGAAATTCAAACGATACACTTCTGCTGTTACATTCTTTTCAATTGTTTTTATAACTGAAATTTATATATGTATGACTATTCCTGTAAGTTTAGTGGTATATGGTATAAGCATTCCGAATTTCTATTAAAATATCAGCAATTCGTTTGCCATTTTTCAAAATCATGTGATTTATTGTATACCCGTCTATACATTGCCTTAATTCTTGATTTAATATGACTTCTATTTCACCGTTTTCTCGCATGTTACTCGTTAATAAGGTCGGCTCGTTATTTAACAAGCAATACAATTGTAAGGTTTCAGCCAATACTGTCACTAATGGTCTCAATAGAATATCATGGTGCGGAAGCATATTAGCAGCAATTTGTTTATTTAAAACAAATTGAATGCCATTTTCTTTTACATCAAATTGATATAAGAAAATCATTTACACATAGCACATCCTTTTCATATGATGTGTGAAGATATAAGAGAGAATAAGAATCGTATAACTGTTGTATCATCCGCTTATTCCCTCAACTGAATAAAAGAATGGTCTATATTCATTATATATCAGGGGAAGTCACTATTCAATTTGTTATTTCATTTTAGCTGGATATTTCCAATCGGGCTTATCTTTTTTATCAGGGTTTATATTTTTTGTTTTGATTTCTTTTACCCTACTTCGTTCTTCACCTAGCTTACGGATTGCATGTTTACACTATCTATGCCTAGTATACGGTGAACATTATGGACAAAAGAACTTCTCCCTAATGTATGTGTCGTACCAAAGGGAACGCCTAATTCTTTTGCTATCCGTACCACACCTTTAGAGCCGGAGGTTGCACCACCATGCCCCATATGTTCTAACATGAGCATGACAATATCTGCATTCCGTATCATTTTGCGTAATGTAACTTCTCGTTCCCTTTTCCCATGCGCCCACTGAAAATTTCCACCTCTAACGGTAATTTCTTCTTCAATGGCTGCTCGACCTGGTTCAAATCCTACCATCAAAATTGTCTTTCCTTCCAACGTTTGTACATACTCTTTTTGATTTTTTTCTTGCTTTCTCTTCATACGGGCTGGTTTACTAAAATCATTTACAAAACTAGACGGATACGTCCAAGCAACCCTGACGGTTCTGGTGCAAAAAAACAAAATGTTTGAAATGTGTTTTTCAAATTTGGCTATACTGGTATTACTACTTCAAAAAGGTGTGTGATCAGTATGGGACCAGAAAATTTATTTAAGTGGAAACATTATCAACCAGATATTATTTTATTAACAGTACGTTGGTACCTGCGGTACAACTTAAGTTTTCGTGATTTGGTAGAAATGATGAAGGAACGAGGGTTATCTTTGTCTCATACAACGATTATGCGTTGGGTTCATCAATACGGACCGGAACTGGATAAACGTATTCGACGTCACCTGAAACAAACAAATGATTCATGGCGAGTGGATGAAACATATATAAAAGTAAAAGGGCAATGGATGTATTTATACCGTGCTGTTGATTCTAAGGGAAATACGATTGACTTCTATCTCAGCAAAACTAGAAATCATAAGGCTGCAAAGAGATTCTTTAAAAAAGCTTTGCAGTCTTTTCATGTCTCAAAACCTCGTACCATCACAATTGATAAAAATCCTGCTTATCCAGTTGCCATCACCAAATTAAAGAAAGAGAAAAAAGTGCCGTTAGGCACTCAAATTCGACAGATAAAATATCTAAATAACGTAGTGGAGCAAGACCACCGGTTCATTAAAAAACGTGTACGCTCTATGTTAGGATTTAAATCTTTTGCCACAGCGACATGTATTCTTGCAGGAGTAGAAGCCATGCATATGATAAAAAAAGAACAGGTTGATTTACGGAATCAGTCTGTTCAAAATCAAAAAGAATTTATTCATCAATTATTTGGATTAACAGCGTAAAGAATGATTCCAGTAGGAATCCTCATTCTTTCTTGGGAACGTATCCTTTCTTTGCACCAGAACCAAATGCCTGCCGTAATCAAGGAAATCGCTTGGTCCTGCCAAAAACTATCTCCTGATTGCGGTCCTTCTTCTCCGCCTAAAACAAGCGTTGTTGCAAATTTTTCAGCATCTTCATCCAGTCCTACATAATCAATCGAGTTATACATATCGGATAATGCCATATTTGAAAAATTAATGAGGTACACTTCATACCCCTGCGCTCTCTTCTCACGAGAAGTAAGTTCATAGATTTCCCCCTTGGGATCTGACACGACAATCGATTTGTTTTTCGTATTCACGACATTGTTTAAGATATAGCATTTGGTTTTCCCTGTCCCTGATCCACCAGCTACACATACATTTCGGTTTAACCGACTTTTTTTCTTATGAATCATCAATTTATCATTATAGACTGCTAAAACAGTGCCTTCTTCTTCCTTATCCGCAGTAATATTTTGTTCATCAAAAATGGTTACTTCATCTGAAAGGGAAGCACTCCCTAATCCTCCGTATTCGCTTGCATCTTCCACCGTATGCGGTTTTAACTTTCTCCATGTTTGGAAGGTTGTATAAGCGAAAATACCAAGTAGGATAAGTTGTGCATATTGATACAGTTCGAGTCCTATTGCGAACGATACGGTTTCGATTGGACTCGTCAGGTAGGAAACCGCAAGGTCTTTTGCTGTACCATCTGGCAACTCCATTAACTCGTCTTTATATTCTAATAAAAAATCAATCATTCGAAGGCCAAATGCCACCACATAATCAATCAAAAGACAGAAACTGAAAATCATTCCGACTGACAACCAAAATGTTTTCCGAGCATCCGCAAGGGGTTTTTCCTTCATACTCATCCCACTTCCCCCTCTTTTGGTTTTCCGCCCATCAGTTCCCATTCCACCTCTGTTGGTTCAATCAGAAGGTGGACACGTTTATCCGCATAGATAAAAATTCCTTCTCCTTTATTTTTCTTACGAGGTTTTAAAATTTTTCGTTCGCTATCTGAAAATTTGATCTGCGCCTGCGTCATCAAATCGTGAATGGATTTTTCTGCAAGTGGTAAGAACATTTTCATTAGACTATTTTCAATAACCGCTCCCCCGTAATTCTTTTTCCCATCACTCGCTCGGAGTAATTCTTCTACCTGTTGTGTTGCGCCCCATACGCTTCCATCATACTTTCGAATCCGCTTCCAAATCTGATAAATGAATTCCATACTTTGCGGATTAGACGGGTCTGCGAATACGTGTAATTCATCTAAAAACAACGTCTTTCTCCCTGCGGTTCTCGTAATCTCATCCCATAGAAACGAAGTCGCATTGAACATCGCACAAGATTGTAAAGCTGAACCTACTCCTAGTCTGGAAATATCAAACGAAATGAGTTGATTACGTAAATCTACATTGGTAGGTCCATTAAAAATACGATTATTTGCACCTGAAACGTATTGTTTCAGTACATAGGAGAACAACTTTAATGTGTCGTCTCCTTCCTCGATTTTTTTCATCAATAGCGCATATAAATCTGCTAAAACAGGAAAATCTTTGGATTTCTTTTTCTCAAAGTCAGTATCAAATGTCATGCAAAAAGGCTCTGATTCGTATAATTCCACCAGATAAGCATCTAGTACAGCTAATTCATCAATCGTCATAGACGGACGCATAATCTTGAAAAAAATCTTCACTCTTTCTAAATGCTCAAGTAATGGATTCCCTTTCTTTTTTGTATCTCGCTCATAAAACACGTGTAACGGATTGACACGCCTATCTGTGGTATTGGACAGTTCAATGACCTGACCACCGAGTTTTTCAATAAATTCACTATCTTCTCCTTCTGGATCCATGTTAAAAATACGAATCCCTTCCATAAAATCACGCATCAGTAACATTTGCTTCAATTTGGTTTTTCCGTATCCCGATTGCCCTAAAATAATCCCATTTCGGTTCTGTAATTCCCATTTATTCACCACAATGAGCGATTTTGTTTTGATATTTCTTCCCATCGCAATCCCGCGCTTCGTAAATAATTCGGTCTCATCAAAAGGAAAGAAAGTAGAGAATGCTTTTGTATCCATATTTCTTCTCGTATATTCTCCTACCTTATTTTCCAGAATGGGCAAACAGGATTCAAAAGCATCTTGCATACGTGCACTCGGCACATAGGCAAAGAGATTACGAGCTGAAAACGCATTGTTTACCTTATCCGTTAATTTCTTTAACTGTTCGAGGCTCTCGGCATGAAGCCGAATCAGGAAATGCACGAGTAACATGCCACCTGTATCATTTGCCACTAAATCCTCCAGCATATTATTGGCACTCTCTAATTCCTGTTCCGCTCGTTTTCTCATTTCAGGATTTAATTTTCCCGACAGCAATCTTGCTTCTAACTCTTCAATCGAATTACTAAAGTTCTTAATCATATCAGCAGAGGAAGTCGGTTCTACATGATAGGTAAAGGAGATATTCCCTTCTAACCGATACAATTTGGATAAGAACCCCATGTAGCTACTTGATGGATAATCCGTCATACAAAGGATACGTTCATATCCCTCTCCCACCCGGATATAATCTATTTCTTCCTCAAATATAGCTGGTGCAATCTGATCCGCTACAGAAAAACGTTGAAAGGTTGGTTCTTCTTTTTTCTCTTTTCTCTTGAATCGGAACATTCGCTATTCCCCTCCTTTTATATTTTGTCTACTTTTGGCATGTTTCACTGTAATATAGGGCGAGGACACTTCTTTAAAACGATTAATACGTGCTTGATAGTTGTTAAAATGCACCTGAAGAATTTGAACAATCTCATGAGCATTTAAGATATGACATTCTAGCCCGTCTTCTGAAAGTTCCGTCAAATTCTCTCGTAACATCTCCGCTCTTTCTAACAGTGTTTCCAGCCCGTTCTGGATACTTTCTTCACTTCCCTGTACTTTCTCCCTTAAAAGAAGGTAATGCGCCTTTTTCAGCGTATTCTGTGCGTGTGAGGAGTTCTCTAGATAAGAAACATAGCCACTTCTTAATAATTGACGCATGGCATTCGATTCTTCTTCTATCTTTTGTTTCTGATCTTCCACATAATCCGATAAGTCAACAGGTTCTGCCAGAACCTCAATTTGAAATTCGCATGGAATTCCTGACACAATCGCACCAAATTCCTCCATCAATTCTTGTTTGTCTTCCTCACCCATTAATTCCAAGTTCATCGTCCCCACCCGAATGCCCACAATCAAGGTTTGCTTCTTCGTCAGAATCGCTTGATGATACAACGTTTGAATCGGAATTAAATCCTGTGTACGTTTTGCTTGTTGTCTCTGTTTTCGTTTTTCTTGCCATTTTTGGAAACCCATTTTCTCACCTACCTACTCTTTTTTATATAACAAGATCGTTTGCTTCTTTCTTTTTCGCTGATGAAAACGAAATACATCTAGCAAGTACGCACCTGCTTTCACGTTACATCCTTGAATCGCTGGTAGCACAAGTAACCCCGTAAATAGAACGAACAAGACTAAACCTAATCCAAGTTGCACAAAAATATGAATCGGTAACAAATACAATGTTCCGCCAACAAGTGGAAGGAAGAGAAGATAGTAGCCTATCTCCTTCCACCCTATACCTGTATTCGGAATTAACTCAAACTTCGCCTCAATATTTTTTGGAATATGAATGTGTTTTGGACTCATCTTTCTTTACCTCAACTTTCCAACCACAAAATTCACAATTAATGTTCCCATAAAAATCACGCCTGTCACCATCACAATCGATAGCATATCGCCTTTGCATTCTGCTTTCTCCGATGGGTTATTTGCGAGCTTCATTTTGATTCCTTTCCATCCAAACATACAAGCTCCAACGGATGGGGCAACGAATAGAATAATAGTCGAAACAGCATCTACAATACTTTTAATCTTTGTTTTAATCTGGTCTTCTTCACCAGCAGCAAAAGCAGTATGTGGCGTAAATATAATGACACATATCATCGCAAACATTGCATACTGCCAAATGATTTTATTTTGAAACAAGTTTTTTACTTTTTGTTTCATGACAACCACTCCCTCTCTTCTCTCCCCATTTTATGTCTAGCTCTCCCAAATTCGACTTTGGGTCAATGATAAACACCTGCCCTTTCTTACTTTGCTCAGCTGTATAGAGCATACATGCGTAAGTATAATCCCCCATTCCCACTACACTTGCCCTCCTTGTTCCATTGGCGCCTGCTTGGATGTGTCTTCTGTAGATGATGATTTCTCGGGTTCGTTTGGTGGTTCAACAGGTGGGTCTTGCTTTTGTTCTTCTACTACTTTGACTACCACTTTCGTAACAGAAAGATTTCCTGCTTTATCGGCTGCCATCACTTCTACTGAAATATCTCCTGCTTTGCTCGTATCATACGCTCCAATCGTTACTGTAGGGTTTGCATCCTGATTATCTTGTACGGTCACCAAATCTTGTGGTAATAATTTTGCTCCGACTTTTACGGTGACATTCTCTTTTGGTGTAATTACAGGCGCTTCCGTGTCTTTATTTTCATTTACATCTATTACTTTCACCGTAACCATGACACTTGCCTGATTTCCAGAGCGGTCTACCGCAATAACTTCTACCTGTATCTCTCCTGCTTTGCTTGTATCGTACTTGCCGACAGAAACAATTGGATTCGCATCCTTGTTATCACTTACAGTAATTAAATCTTGTGCGGAAAGAATATGACCAACTGTCACTGTAATATTCTCTTTCGGCTTGATCACAGGCGCTTCCCTATCCTTATCTGCTTCGGGGTCGATAACGGTTACTGTTACCCTGATACTAGAACGGTTACCTGCTTTATCAATGGCAACCACTTCTACCTGCATTTCCCCCGTTTGACTTGTGTCATAGTTTCCGTTAATCGACAATAACGGACTCTGATCCATGTTGTCGGTTACGGTAACCAAATGATGAGGATTTAGATTCTGTCCTTTTTGTACCGTTAGATTCTCTTTTACTGTCATTTTTGGTGCTTCGCTATCTACGATTGGGTTCGGCTTTTCTGGCTCTATAGGCGGGTCTACGGGAGGTTTAGGCTTATCTCCCCCATTTCCACCTGTAGGTGGTACGATAACGGGCGGTTTCGGTTTATCCCCTCCATCATCTGTTGGTGGCATAATGACTGGTGGCGTAGGCTTATCAGGTTCTGTTGGCAGTTCTACCTTCACCTTCGGCTTTTCTATATTGGTTGGTGCTGTAGGTTTTTCAAGTGAAATGGATTCTTTTGCATTTGATGTATTTCCTAATGGTGTCAAGATAACTGGCGGTGATGGTTCTATTTTTGGTGGTTCGATTGCAGGCATTGGTAACTTTTCTTGCTCTATTTTCGATTTTTGATTCGTTTGAAGAATCGTTGTTAATTGCTTCGTCTCATCTTCGGTTAAATATTTTTTTGCTATCGTGGTAGAGATAGGAGAAGATTCTTTTTTAGAAGATACATGCATGACATTTTCATCGGTAGGATGCGGTTCTTTTTCTCCTTCCTTCTCTTTCTCTAACTTCTCCTTTTCCTTCTCAGGCTTTTTCTCTTTTTTTACTTCTTCCGTTTTCTTTTTGCCTTTTTCTTTAGATGATGCTTCTTCTTTTCCAAAACACCCAGTAAGAGAAGACAGCGCAAGCACTGTCCCACTTACAATCGTGACTTTCTTCAGAAATGCTTGTTTCTTAGTCATTTTGAACCCTCCATTTGTATAGTTCTCTAGTCATCTAGTGATTGCAATCTACCTGCTTAATTGGTATTTTTCTTGGAAGATAATACGTATCGAGTACAATCACTTCATTTTGTAGTAAAAAAAGTTCCATTTGATCGTATCCACTCATTCGACTAAAATATTTTGCATCATCCATACTATTTGTGCCAAAGAATAGGATTTGATTGCAATCCCCAGCAATTTGATTGGCAATCTGTTTCCCATAAACCTGTTGGAGGTGAGCGTGTGACTGAACAATCATGGAAATATGAAGTCCTTTGGCTCTCACAACTTGTAGGACATGCAAGAGATTGGGAATGGGATACAACTCATACTCATCTAAATAGAGATGTACATCTCTTTCTAATGTTTTTTCTTGTAGTAGGTCGAATACTTTTTGAAGACGATCTCCCCGCTCTTGATACGTACTATCAATGAGATTGACAGAAATATATAACACAAACTTTTGTTGTGTAGCGTTCACCACTATGTCTTGTAAGCGTTCTTCAAATAGCGGATGAAGGAGATCCAATTGTAAGATTTCATATCCCTGCTTAGCTTTTGTTTGATTGGTAGCATAATAGATTTCCTTTTTCCTACTCTCTACAACGATGATGTTCTTTTCTTCTTGCTTTACATTTGGAATGGTATACCATCGTGTTTTTCCTGCGCCAGTAGGACCAACGACGTACACATTCGAATGGTTTTCTGTAACTACTCAGCTTCCTCACGGAGGCTTTTTTCATTTACTAGTCTGATATGTACTTTTTGTGTGAATACTAGATATATCAGACAAGGAGGTGGTATTTATGTTGAAAAAACAAGAAATTCTAGCTGTCTATCAAAAGGGACCTCAAGCTATTTACGATTTTGTTCATCAATTAGAAAGTCAAATACAGAATTTAAAAGAGCGTATAGAAGAATTAGAAAATCGTTCAAAAAAAAACTCTACAAATAGTCATAAACCACCCTCTACAGATGGTTTTCGTAAGCCTATTACAAAAAGTTTGCGAAAATCATCCCAGCGTCAAACCGGTGGCCAGTTGGGCCACAAAGGACATACACTTCATTTGACAACGACTCCTGACAATATGATTACCTATTCTCCTACGCATTGTATTTGTTGTCACACGTCCTTAAAACATGAACCTGTAAAAGGATACCGCATTCGCCAAGTGTATGATTTACCACCTATCCTGATAGAAGTCACAGAACATAAAGTGGAACAAAAAGAGTGCCCACATTGCCATTCTATCCAAGAATCCCAGTTTCCCTCTACTGTCTCTCGTCCTGTTCAATATGGTCCAAATATAAAAACACTGATTCCTTATTTAACACATTATCAATGCCTTTCTTTGAAACGAACAAAAGAATTCTTTCAAGATTGTTTTGGACATTCGATAAGCGAAGGGACGTTAGTCAATCATACCCATGCTTTTTCTGCTCAATTGCGGCCGTTTCTCGAAGAAGTAAAAGAACAGATTCTGCAGTCTTCTGTTGTCCATTTTGATGAAACCGGTATGCGAGTAGAAAATAAAACACAATGGTTACATACTGCGAGTACACCGGAGGTGACATTTCAACATATTCATGAAAAACGCGGAAAAGAAGCGATGGATGCAGGTGAAATCTTGCCTTCTTTTTCTGGAATTGCTATGCATGATGGGTGGAAACCGTATGATGTGTATACAGATTGTCGTCATGTTTTATGTAATGCCCATCTCTTGCGAGATTTGCAAGGGATTATAGATAGTACCGGAGAAACATGGGCACAACAAATGAAAGAATTCCTTACACAAGCTTTGACAATAAAAAAGCAATACAAGGGAAATATTCCAGAAATAGAGAAAAAGAATCTGTTTGCCGCATACCAGGCCATATTGAAAGGCAAACAGGTGCCTTCTGCAGAACAAAAAAAGAAAAGAAAACAGACGCCTTCTCAAAATTTATGGAATCGCTTTGCTAAGTATGCGGACAGAATTCTAGCGTTCTTAGAAAGTCCAGATATTCCATTTGATAACAATCAAGCGGAGCGAGATATTCGGATGACGAAAGTCAAACAAAAAGTGTCTGGGACGTTTCGAAGTAAGGAAGGTGCAGAATCATTTTGCCACATACGTAGTTTTATGAGCACCATGAAAAAACAAAATCAATCAGTATTACAAGCGATAAGTCAGGTGTTAAAAACCGGAACGGTTCCTTGGAATACCACTCTTTCGTAAGAGAATGTTTCTATTTCATATAGATTCTTTCTCTTATCGGAGTGTGTTCTTTTTCATGTTTTCGAACAGGAAACATGTATTTGGCATGCTTTTTTGTTTAACTAAGCTGAGTAGTTACGGTTTTCTTTTTCAAACTTGATTTCAGTAGCCCCGATTAACATTTCTTTCACCTATCTTTCGGATTTTCATTATAGAAACCATATCAGTAATATAGCTATCCATGTTGGAATGGCTAGTATACATGCATTCTTACACCCTCTAAAAAAATGGAACGTTTCTTCCACCTCATAAGAATCTTCCTGAAGCCTTTCTTGGGACAGATATTCCTTTGCCTTTACCAACTTACTATTTTCCCCTTCCAAAATATAGCTTTGACCCATTCCTCCTCCAGACTTTCCAACCACAAAGGAATGTTTCTTCAATGGCTGACTCATATCCCTTCTCCCCTTTCTCGCCCTTTCAGATATTGCTGATAGATATCATGTTTCCGAAGAATGGAAACTAACTGTTCAATAATCCCTGTCCTTGTCATACGTTCTGAAGAATCAATTCTCTTAAAAATATGATACGATGGGTGATTTTCTCCAATTGACGTCATTAACTCTGTTACAAAGTCCTCTTGTTCGGTTGTTTTCTGTAGCAAATCTAATGTCTGGTCTACATCAACATACAGGAGTTCTCCGCTCTTGTTTTGAAAATACATCATACAACCTGCTAATAATTCTATAGCTGATTCTACCCAAAAACCTTCTCGTTCTGCTGGTTTGAAAAATGTTCTCGCAATTGCCATTGCCTGCATATATTCATCCAAGTGGAGGGTATACTTCTTTTCTTTTCCAACTGTACCGCTTACAAATTGCTTCTGATTTTCATCACAAATTCTTTCGTAATTCACTTGTAATGGGTTAATCACACTAGCTTTCATCATTTCGCACCCTACTTTCTATTTTAGATAATGATCTCAACTAACACCCTTTATACTTTTACATTTCCCACCAACCCAGCCCTTTGTCGTTGAAAATCATTCATTTACTGGTGTCAAACCGTTACTTTCTCGGTAAAATACGCACAACTTTGTGCTGAGTCATTATCCCGATTGTCAAACAGCTCTCGATACTGTACCATCATGTCCATCCATTCTTCTTTTGACATTTCCTGTGCTTCAGAATAACCGATTCCTACAGCTTTGGCATACGAATCAATTGTCCATTCTATCGTGTAACCACTGCCTTCTAGTAAACGCTGATTTCGTTCAAAAGATAGAATCGTTTCTTTGTCAAACGAACATCTTACTAACTCTGTTAGATAACAAGAAGACCCGTTTTTCAAGAGAAGACGTTGATCTGTCAATTCCTTCCCCTCAAACAATCGCTCCTGTCCGTTTTCATCAAATACTTGAAACAACACATCGACACTCATGGAGCTCACGTCTTCTCCTTTATACACAATCGGTTCATTTGGTATAAATACATAGTCATAACCTAATCGATATTTCACCACTGTACTTCACCCTTTCCTACAATTGATATCCTACTCATTCGCCTTTTTATTTGTACGATAGGCACGAATTGCTACAAGTCCACCTAATAACAGTACAACTCCACCAATCCACATCCAATACGGATTCTCTGCTTTTCCACCTGTTGTTGGAAGCTTATGTTCTACTTCCTTTGGTGCTGGTTCTACTGCTTTCACAATTGGCTTTTCTTTTACAGGCTGTTCTACTCCTTTTGGTTGTTCAGGCTGTGGTTTCTCTGGTGTCGGTGCTGGCACTTCAGGTTTTTGTTCTTTCTCTGGTTGTGTTGGATTCTCCGGTTTTTCTGGCGCTGGTACTGGTTTCTTTGCATTTTTCACTGTATGCTTAATGATTTCTCCCTCTTCTTTAATTTCAAAAGAGAATGTTTCTTCATGTAAGACATATCCCTCTGGTGCTTGCGTTTCTTTGTATGTGTATTTCCCGTACGGAAGTTTGAATGTCGCAATACCTTGCTCGTTTGTCTTTCCTTTTACAACTTCTTCGCCTTTTTCATTAAAAATCGTAAACTCTGCATTTGGTAATTTATTATTTCCGTAAGGTAAGCACCCAGCGCCTTTTTGTATTTCTACAATAGGTTTCCAAATACTCCCTCCCAAACCGTACGTACCCCTCTCGAGGTATACGGCTTTCCACCTATCCATCTAATCTTCCTGCGTGTAGGTCTCGATGGCATTTTTCACATAGAGCTAACGTTTTTCGCTGTCTGGCTATCATTTGTTGTTCCCATAGCTTTTTCCCCTTTAAGTCTTTTAACTTTCTTATGTGATGAATATGAATTTTAATTCCTTTTGACTCACACCATTCACATTTTTCAGCCAAAAGTCTTTCAGTTAGGCTAGTTCGCCATGTGTATGTTAATGTATTGGGAATTTCATCAATATTTATATTTTTATCTTTAATACTCTTGACCCACTGAAATCCCTCATGATATAAGAATCGTGTTTTCATTCCATTTTTAGTTTTATATGTAACAGCGAATTTTCCATTAATGTTATATTTTTTACGTATTTTACCGATTGATGTTTTATATTTGGCCGCGAAAGTTTTATACATGCTATATTCCATAATGTATTTAAAGTTATTGAGAGTACTTACATTACAGGCTAGTTTGAAATAGTTATACAGTCCTCTAATTTCAGCATTATATATACTTAAAATTTCAAGGTCGTCTTTAGTGATTAAGTAAGCCCTATGTTTAGGTTTCCATGTATTCTCTTTTGTAATAAAAAGAACATCTAAAGCTAGTAACTTCTCAAACCATATGTCTTTAGATAGTTGTAAATGACATACTCCTAGCTGCGTTCTTCTAAGATAACCTCTTTTTGTTTTCTTTACTTGTAAGGAGCGATTTATTTTAATATCATAACTGAGAAATTTAGCTGCTTTACTACTATGCGTGATAAGAGTTTTATCTAGGGATAGCTCAAGACCGAGGTGATTTCGAAGAAATTTATGTATATCTTCTTTGAGTCGTATAGCCTCTTCTTTACTCCCTATTACTCCTAGAATAAAATCATCTGCGTATCTGACGTACTGTAGCCTTTTATAGTTTTCATCCATTGGTTCGCCCTGAGATATAGCTCTTTTCATACTTGATATTTCTTTACATTTTTTCTTAATTTCTTGTTTCTTTTTCTCATCTAATGTATGCCAATGTTCTCTACATTTCCTTTTCAATGTCATTTCTCTGGCATGCAACGTCCCATACTGCTTTGTTTGTCGTCTTTTCTGTCCCCTATCAAAATTAAGTTTATATTTTTCAATATATGTATCTAATTCATTTAGATATATATTGGCAAGAATAGGGCTGATAATTCCACCTTGCGGAGTTCCACTATATGTATTGTGAAATACCCAATTTTCCATATACCCAGCTCTCAGAAACTTCCAGATTAGGTTAATAAATTTTTCATCCTTAATATTTCTACGCAATAGTTTAATGAGTATATGGTGATGAATATGGTCGAAAAAACTTTTGATATCTCCTTCAATAAACCATTTGACTCCATTGAAGGTATTTTTACACTGCATTAAAGCAGTGTGGCAGCTTTTATTTGGACGAAATCCGTGAGAAGATGTAGAGAAATGCTTCTCGTAAATAGCTTCAAGTATGTTTTTTACTATTTCTTGTATGAGCTTATCCTCAAATGAAGGTATTCCCAATGGCCGTTTATTTCCATTTCTTTTAGGAATATATACTCGTTTAACCGGTGTAGGCTGATACGTTTGTGCTTTAAGCTGGCTAATTAACTCAGCAATTCGGTCCACATTCATTCCATCTATCGTTTTGTCATTTACTCCCGCTGTAAGATTCCCTTCTTTCGCATACATCTTCTGATAGGCCAAATAATAAAATTCTGGGTTATAGAGATTGCGATATAACTTTTCAAATACGTAATGCTCTTTTGTTGCATGGGAAGATAGATTATCTAAAACTATTTTTGGATTTCTCATAGCGTCTCACACACTTTCCAATTTTGTTTTAAGATAGAATAGGCTGTTTCCCTTCGCCATGTATTAGGCTTTCCCCAACTCAGACTACTACGAAAACTCCGTTACCTTGTCAATTTTTCATGAGTCACACTTCTTGGCAGTGCCTTGAAGTCATTCTCAATAGCCTGTAATAATATTAGGCATTTTGATTTAGGTAATCCCCGTTTATCACTTTAACAACTGGCTTTCTACAATATCGGGTGTGACTTTCGCCTTTTTCCTCTTATGGAGGATGGGTGGTCCTGGATCACTAGGATTAAGAACGCGGACGGTATTCTTTTCCCTGCATAGAGTTTGGTTCCAACTCTATTGGGACCATGTAACGTTTCTAACTATCTTTCGCTACTAGCGACATTATACTCCCTCAGGCTATCATTCAAGCAGTTTAGCTTTCATCCTTGTTTGTAGTATTTCACCTTGCTCTTCAGTCTTGACGGGATAGTTCGCCAACTTAGAGCTTTATCAACATGCTATTGTCCCCTTCCGATTTCTCTTTCAGGTTAGTTGATTGATGATAGGGTATACATGTGATCTTTCCCTACATTAGTGCCACCTAATGATTTGTTAAAGCGACCCTACGGGCGCACATCTGCGATATCAACCTTCGTTAGTTCTAATTCCCCTGTAATCAGCTTATTCGTAGCAACCAATTCTATTGTCTTTCCGTGTTCTGTAATTTCGAACGGAATTGGCTCTTTTGCTAGTACATAGTTTTCTAACGTTTTCTTTTCTACAAATGTGTAAGACCCAAACGGAAGGTTCTCTACTTGAATTCGTCCGTTCTCATCTGTGGTATGTTCGCTGACTGTCTTTCCTTCACTGTTTTGTAGAAGGAACGTGACACCTGCTAGTTTCTTCTCTGCATTCTCTGCATCCACTTTCAGAAGCTGAACATGCCCTTTGACTTCTTTGTTTTCTACTTTGAAAGTGAGTGTTTTCCCTTGTTCACTAATTTCGAATGGATATTTCGTTTCGTTTACAAGATAGCCTTCTACTCCTTTCGTTTCTTTAAAGAAGTACTTGTTGAAAGGAAGGTTCTCTACTTTTGCAATTCCTTGCTCATTTGTCACAATTTTCGTTACTTCTTTTCCATCCGCTGTATAGACAGTAAACTCAACGTCCGGAAGGACTTTTCCACTATCACTTAACTTCTTGATTTCCACATTCCCTTTGATTTTATGATTCTCCGCTGTGATGTTTGCGATTTCACCTGTTTTTACTTCTACTGTTTGCGGTGTATCATTCAACATGTATCCAACAGGACTTTTTATTTCTTTCACGACATAAGTTCCCATCTCAAGATGACCTAAAGAGGCAATCCCCTTTTCGTTTGTTGTAATCGTTCCCATACTCTTCTGGTCGCTAGCTAACACTTCAAATACTGCTCCTGCCAGTGGTTTCTTGTTTTCATCCACTTTAAGGATTTTTAAACCGCCTACCGCTTTCCAAAAGACTTGTAAATCCTGACTTACTTTCTCTTGACTATGTTCTAATAGAACCGTTGCATCCTGAATCACACTTGTGCCTTTATACATCACCGCATGTTGATTGGTCAGGTTGGCAGTTACTCGTAATGACAATTCTGCACTTTTAGAGGATTTCGGCACTTGTACACGGAATTTTTCACCTAGTTGGAATGTTTCTTTTGCTTCCCCCTGTTCTGTGACAACTCGTGTTCCAGCTGGTGCTTCTTGCAATTGAATCTTATACTCACCTTTTTTTGCATTCGTTTCTACAGCATATGTTGTGGTTTCAAAGTATTCACCGTTCAATTTTGCTTCTTGCTTATCTGTTGGTTGTACATTCATATAAACATCTTGTGTGTCTCCTGTATGATCCGCCGCATACGTAATGGCTTTCGTTGCTTGCTCCACAGCTGCATCTTTAAATTGCAACTCACCTGTATTGATTTGTCCAAGTGCATGCCAGATACTCAGCTGCGTGGCGTAATGAGCCTGTTGCCATGTAGAAACTCCTAGTTGTTCAGGCGTTTTTTGCGGATATCCATTTAATAGTACACGGTAGACAACATCATCCGTTCGTCCTACCTCTGGTAAATCTGTACCATTTGGAGACTTGAGTCCGTATACCAAGCAATACGCAATTTGACCACTGGTGTTTTTCAAAAGCTCTGTACGGACATTTTTTCCGTATTGTGGACTGTAAGCCCAATTCATCTCGTAATTTTCACGATGAATCACCTCCGCACTCGCAGATTTCATCGGAATCAGTACACTGATGAAGAACATACATAAGCTCATCACCAAGGCCAAGGATTTGGAATACACGAATCTTTTCGTCATTGTTAGTAGCTCCTTTTTGAGTATGAAATTTTCAAAGATCTAAATAGATTTAATATTAAAAAAATTCAGTCTAAGTTGAACAAAAAAATATACTTCATGAACATAGTTTCTACTTGCAGTTAAAAATGATTGAAATCTTTCCTATTTCCTATACAATGTACATTGAATGTATATTATATAGGTATACTTATCAAGTTAATTGGAATTATGTGATTTTAGCTCGATAATACGTCGGAATAAATAATCTATCTAATGGCTCGCCTAAAAGGTCAGAAATTTTTTGTGCTCTTTTGGCTAATACTCCTTTTCTCCCAGTCTCTACATCATATAAAGTAGTTACTGGAATATCGCAAATAGTTGCAACATCTTTAATACTAAATCCTTTAGTTTCACGTATTTTACGTATTGTAGTCAATTCGTCACCCCCTTATTTACATTGTATTCGGCTTAAAGCCTAAAGTCAACTTAAATATAATTAATTTTTTAACTACTTTTTAATGAAAGGGCGGATTTATATGTTTGGCCAACGCCTAAAAGAATTACGCAAAAATAAAAAGCTAAGTATGAGACAACTTGGAGAAGTACTCGGTGTTAAACAAACAAATGTATCTAATTGGGAAAATGTTGGAACAGAGCCTGATTACAAAACCTTAATTAGAATTGCACAATTCTTTGATGTTTCTACTGACTATTTAATAGGTAATTCCGTAGAATTCAATGACAATGAAAGTAAAGAAAAGAGAGAAATTGCATTATTAGCCCAAACATTACATAAAGAACTTTCAAAAAATCCAGATCTCAAAAATCAAATTGAACAAGAACTAATACAATATGTTCACTTTCTAAATTATAAAAATAGAGGGAAAGGCATATAGCCTTTCCCTCTATTTCTATAAACCTTAATTTCTTAAGGTTTATAATTCAATTCTTATTTGTAAATTATTTAAAAAAACATTAAACTAGTATGTAGAAGTATCTCTTAAACAATATTAACATACTAAATATAAGTTGAAAAATTAACATAATTTATGTATTATTATAATCAAAGAAAAACAGAAAAAAAACCCACCGCACAGTTATTAATTGGTTCAGGTCGGCAAACTCAATACCAATTAATAACTCCAAAAGATAGGGTTTTAATTCACACTATAAGTATATGTGGTTCTTTTTTATGTCATACTTGATATTAAAATTATACCATAATACACATACAATGTGAATATAAAACCTCCTATTTTTCCGTAAATTTGCGGTGGAAAAAATAGGAGGTTTATTTATGGTAACTAGTTTTGAAACCCTAAGTGCTAGTGATTTCACTAACAATATTCAGTTAGAAACAAAAACTTTAAAAACAAACATGAAATTTAGTAAAAAAAATCAAAAATCAAAATACCTCATGCATGGGCCAAAGTTCTTTGATGAGCTTCGTATATATTTAATCAAGAATAACGAACTTGGTGAATATGCTTTACCTTCATCTGCATTAGCTACTCTTATTTTACTTCACTTTAAGGTGAATGATTTAGGACGACTTCCTCGTGATTTTAAATTATCTACTATCGCGAACGAATCTGATATTCCCTATTCAACTATTCATACAGGTTTTCAAGCTTTGCTTCATTCTGGGGCTGTTAGAGAAATTTTTATTAACGGGAAAATTCCAGTGTATGAAATTTGCAACTATGCAAGATTCAATCGTACAGCAAAAGAAACAAAAGATAATGATGGAAAACTTTCATATTTTCGAATCCCTAACTTATTATTAGAGACTTCGATTTTAAAAGAATTAGTTTCCCATCGTGACAGCAAAGGTATTATTGAATTTTTAGGATTATGTACCCACTTTACTCATCAATTTAAAAATAGTAAAAATTCCGTTGAAGATTATTCTTGTGTTCGTAACATGGATGGCTTAAAGGAACGTTTAGGTCGAAATGCAAAGAAAGTTCGTAGCTACTTAAAGATTATTTCACCCGTTTTCAAGTTTGATGTTGCTATACAAAAGGTTCGAAACCCACGTAAAGGGCGGATAGCTCGTATACGTGAAAAAATCCAACAAATCGTTATCACTCAATTTACGGTTAGTATGAATCCTGCATGTGTGATTAAAAATGACCGAGCTGAAATTAGACAAACTGAAGCTAAAATGCGTAAAGAAGCAACAGCCCGTCTTGAATCCATTGGCATAGCATTAACCAATAAAGATCGTAAAGACATTGTTGTTTCTTATAAAGGAGAAGTATCACAAATCGCTACATATATTAAAAACAAACAACTTCGTGATAATTTTATGACTTATACCATGAGTTATGCAATGGATCAATGTGAAAGTTTCTTAGCACTTGGAGAAAAAATAAAATCAATCGGTGGCATGATACGAGCAAAACTGCGTGAATCGTTTGTTCCATGGGCGGAACGATATTTAGACGATGCTACACGTCATGCACTTGTACTGGAACTCATTTCTCATGATATAGATGTACCTAATGCATTCCGACTTACTTAAATTTTAAAAACGCATAGATTATAAGCCTTGTTCAAAAAAATACTAAGAACAGGGCTATTTGCCATGTTGAAATAAAATAGACAATCTTTCTATTACCCTATAATTCTAAAAAACAGTAGGTTTGATTTTTCTTCCCCTACTGTTTTTTGTACTTCCACATACTAAACTACGTTTAAATACTTGTGGAATTGTTAGTAATTTATTAATTAAATTGTGTAAACCTTAGTACATTGTTATAAAGCTTGTGTGAAACTGGAAAGTTTGTAGTTGTCTTTATGGATAAGTTAGCATTCCGATTCAAATTTTCAGACAATTAACCTACCCTTAGAGCCACAAGGGCTTTCAGGGTTTTCTTTTCGCCTATATAGTATTTGTATTTTTTATATAATAATTGAACCTTCTATATAATTATTGAAATTATTACTTAATAAATGTTTTTATACATATAAAATGAAAAAATTAATAAAGACTCTATTCTTTAATACATTTAAGATTCATAGGGGATTCTGACAAACCTCATAAATAGAATTAAAACTTTTAGGGAAACTTGACTAGTTTTAGGGATACACAAGGGGTTTCATAAACCACATAGAATTGCTACAGCAACTCACTTAATCTTTAAAACTTTAATTAGGAGTTGATTGTATGAGTCAAGTAATCTCATTACAACGTCCACAACGTCCATTAAACAGTTCGGACGTTGTAAACAAGCTTAAACATACCCCCAAGCACATTGCGGACATACACGGCGCATTTCAGACGTTTGGGCCATACATTCCAGAAAAAGAATGGCCGAATATTGTATTCAACCCGTGATGTAGAGCTATTTAAACAAATGATGGAATTACATGAACAAGGTTTTGGGACAATTCCTGAATGTGTTTACAACGTTGTAAACAGTTCAAACAATAGTGAGGACACAATGGACAACGTGGACAAACAAATGAAACAACCTCAGGACACCTCTTCACCAATTGACACAGTAGATGAGATAGCAAGGATCAGGAAAGAAATGGAGGAATTGCGGAAATATGTCGATGAAAGCATAAAAAAACGAGATGAATTGTTGCTGCAAACACTGCGAGAAGTATTAGATGCTAAACAAAAAAAGAAGCGATGGTGGCAATTCTGGAAGTAAGCCAACCATCCCCAACCCCTTCCAAGATTGGAAGGGGTTGGGGATAGACGAATCTGTCTGTTCCTTATCCTCTCTCGCAAAGAACGGTCAGTCCGGTATCATGGACAGATACAATGTGTATTCCACCACTGTTTGATTGTGGGGACCGATGATTTTAAAAAAAGGAAACTCGAAATATAGCTTAGAGTTTCCTTTTTTTCTTTTTAATTAGTATGGTAAAGGGCTGTATTCTGAATTATCCAATACCGACAAAATTTTATCCAATTAGGGTGTTCATCATACATTGGTATTAAATTCCCCTTTGAACAACTAGGGCATATACCCGATGTATCTGTATCAGATGTTCCCTCTAAACCAACAATTAACCCCATATATTCCGCTTTCATCCCAACATCATCATACTCATAACGAAATTTACGTTGTGTATGATTCCATGCTGCTAATAATCTAAGTTCATAACCATATTCATTATTTGCTGGTACAGTATCGACAATCAGGCTGGCATCTTCTGAAACTATACAATCCTCATGTAAATGAGCACATTTTTCATCCCAATACCTCTGAATAATATCATTATGTTCAAAACTTCCATTTACTTTGAAAACCAAATTTCCGTTTACAAATGTAGAAAAGCCAACAACACCGATTTTATTACGATTCATTAAATTCAAATCCCCCTTTGGTTTGCGATTACCTTATAAGTCTTTTTATTAAAATGTAGGAAAAATGTATTTTAATTATATAAAAAATACACAGATTATATATTTAATTTATATATAATCCTTATCTAAGTTTTCTGCGCACTCTATTTATATAAAATTTATACATTTAATATATGAATTTCATATAAAAAATAAATGAAAAGTGTATACGGATTTCTTCCTGGCTAAATATGTAATATTTTCCATATAAAAATTATATAAAAATTATATAAATTTAATACGTATTTTATTGAAATTTAAAGGTGGATGGTTTATAATATAATTAAGGTATAAAAAACGTATAAAAAATATATAAAAAGGGTGGTTTTTGAATATGATGAGGACAGTCGCTGATATCGGAAATAGTGAATTAAAAATGGTGATTAATGGTGGAAAGGTAATCAAACTACCAGATGTAAATAAGCGTGTATTTGGCCGCGTGACAAATAAAGAAGGAAGTTTAAAACAAAGCGTAACTAACTTAATGAATGAGATTTGTGTTCATGTAACGAGTGATGCAATTGAACGTGATGGAAAATTCTATGTAGGATATCGTGCTGCACACTCAAATGGTAAACCGGATGCCCTTGATATTGAATTAGGAGATAAATATAAACGAGATATACCAGTGGTTAATGTTCTATCTGTTATGGCAACTAAAGCGGTTCAAACGATTTATGAAGAAGTAGGAGAATTACCAAAAAGTATAGAGGTACCTGCATCACTAATATTAGCAATTCCAGCTTCTGAATATGAAGGGAAGAAAGCTCGTTTTCTAGAAAGCCGTTTTAAAGAAAATGTGCATATTGTGATCGTGTATGTGGGTGAAGAAAAAGTAACAGTACAAATCAAATTTGAAACTGTAAAAGTAACTCGCGAAGGTATTCCGGCTTTATATGCCATCTTTGAAGGAAATCAAGATATGTTCGATGACTTTAATAAGTTGTATAAAAAAGAAACAGATAGTAAAGAAGATGATAAAGAGGTTAAAAAGAGAAAAGCTAATCTAATGGTAGAAGAAGAAGTAAATGGTGAATATTTTAAAAACAAAAAAATTCTGCACGCTGATATTGGAGACGGTACCTCTGAATACATTTTTTCTAAGGGTTTAAACCCTGTTCCAGACGCTTGTTGGGGAGAAAAAAGAGGGATTGGTCATGCAATAGAGGGAGCAATTAAATTGTTGCAAGAAGAATATGAGGGTGGCGTAGATATCAATCGTCAACAATTCAGTGAATTAGTTACTGATCCTAATGATAAAAAACATGATAAGGCTGTAGAATTTTTAGAAGAAACTCGTTATATGCAAGCTCAAGGGATTTATGATGATATCGAAAAAGCATATGTTTATAAAACAGCTAGCCAAGCTGAAGTTCTCGCGGTTTACGGCGGAGGAAGCATTGCACTAAAAGAAGATTTGTATAAAAAAGCATTTGAGTTTTGTGAAGTGAATGATATGCAATTACTGTGGATTTCACCAACTTATGCAACAGAAATGAATGTTAGAGGTATGGAGATTTTAAGTAAGAAATTGGCTTCTAGGGTGGCTAAGAAATGAGTAAACAGAAACAGAGAGAACAATACAATTGGAATTTTAAAAAAGAGACAAATCCAAAATTTTATGATTGGCTCAATGCACAAACAAATCTATCTGAATCGTTAATTACGTTAGTTTTACATTTTGTAGATCAGTACGGAATAGATGATGTAACAGATTATGAAGTATCGAAGAAAATGCAAAGAGATCTGTTCATGAAGGAAAAGTTTTATCAAGACATTTCAGCGTTGCTAGAAAACGCGAATATAAATAATGTTCATCAAAACAAAAATGTTCCAATCGCTGAAGTAAAGGAACAAAAAGTCGAGAAAGAAGAAAAGCATATTGAGAAAGTGGATAAGAAAGAGGAAGTAAAAGTACAAAAGGAATCAGATCCAATTGAAAAGAAACAAAAAGATGATAATTATTTGGATAATGTTGATGAGAGTACAATATTTGGCGATTAGTTCAAGATGATAATTTTCGGAAATTGACAATTAATTTTTAGCATTTTTGTACAATAGAAAGGGAGAGATAAAATGTATATAGAATTGGATTTCGTCATGCAATATTTAGATCATAAGAAGATGCCTTGTACGTTTGTACTACAAGGTGGAAAATCGTTAAAGGGAATTATAGATGGGAGAGATACCTATACTATTTTTGTTCAAACAGAAGAAAAGACACATTGTTTATTCAAGGGTTCTGTAATAGATATCATTCCAGCAGAGAAATTAGATTTGAAGGAAATTAAAGATATCACCTATAAATGGAATCAAGAACAAATGAAGAAAAAACAAATGAGCCAAAAAAAATAATGTCAGTAAAAAATCCCTGTTCGTAGAATCAAAATTCTAAAACAGGGATTTTTCTTGTTGTATTGCTTTTATTCTCATAATTGTTGTGAGGTATGCTAAATCTTCTAAATAGCAATATTCACAAATTTTTTTGTTGGAAAACTGAAGTGCGGAGATTTTAATTTTGTGCATTTCTTCTTTATCCGAATGCTTGAACTCAGCGGCGGATTTTTTGATTTTACGTAACGTACTATAACTTAGGGGTTCAACTATATTATTGCATTTCATACAATGTTTCATTGAATATCACGTTTCAATAGGGAACTTTTTATTTGAATCAAGTGAAGTCCTTCTTTCACTAAAAATTTTAAAAATGAAGAGAGGATTTCATCACTTATTGTGATAAGATATCTCTCTAAATACAGTTTGAAATTTACCTTTTTCTTCATCCCATTTTCTCTTACTCATAATGAGATAACGAACATAATTATTGTCGGATTTATTGTGAGCTGATATCATCATTGCATCTTTTTTGCTATAACAAGATATATCATGTATTCTCCACGTTTTTTCCAAATCAAATGAGGAATGTTTCAGATTTTCAAAAGCTTGTTCTAGGTTACTTGCTTGGATGAATGAAAGTGTACTATCAAACATATTTAACACAACGTACGTTGTCAGATGCATGAAAATAATAATCCCCCTTTGTATGAGTATAGTTACTTAGAAGGTCTACAGAGCTACAGAAGAATGTTTGGAAACAGTATTGTTATTTTCATCTTCAGATGAAATATATTTTATTTGTTGTACGCTAGGAAATAAATTCTCGATTTTTTCATTTACACGAATAGAAATTGATTCAAATAATACTTCTCGTTCTTCGATAGATAGATGATCAATATTGAAATATTTTTCTGTTAATTCACCAGTATCTTTACACAGCTTCTCTCTTTTTTTCTTTTCCTCAATTTTCATTTTTCTTTTTAATTCTTGTTTTGCTTTCTTGAGTTGTTCTTCTTTCTCAAGAAGCGCTTTTAATTTTTCTTCTGTTTTATTACTCATATCATTCACCACCATATAAGATATTTTGTTTATATATTAGGGATTTTCTTTCTTACAAAAACGATTAGGCGTATTTGCTTTGATGTAATTAGAAAATATTTTAAATACTTCCTCTCGATCTTCCATTGTCATGTGGTACATATCGAAGTATTTTTCGCATAATGCACCTGTTTCTATTAATCGTTTCGTTCGTTTTTTTCTATCATTCTGTTTATCTTGAAATTGCAATTCTCGTTTTGTGATTTTTAAGTACTCTAATTCTCGTTCAATCTTTTTTAGCCCTGTTTCATGTTTCACTTTTTATCACCTAAATTCCAGTAAATAGAAAAACTGTGTACATCAATTATAATTTGTGTGGATAATAAAATCAATAAAAATAATTCAGAAAATTATAGAAAGAAAGAAGAAAAGATGGTAAAATATTCACTGTAAGGAACGTACAGTGCGCACTTACACAAACTTTCAGTTTGTACGTTTTAACAACCGAAATACATCGGTTGTTCCCTACGGGGTTTGTATAGTGGAAGTATCAAATTTGAGGAGGTGAACTAGGATATGGCGATCTATCATTTAAAGGTAAAAACAATTTCAAGAAAGAAACAACAAAATGTAGTAGCGAGTGCTGCGTATCGAAGTGGTGAGTCATTGTATTGTGAACGAACAAAAGAAACGAAATACTACTCTCGTACCGTGCAACCTGAGACGCATATCCTAGCACTTTCTGAAGCACCATCATGGGTTTTTCGTCGTCAAGATTTATGGAATGAAGTAGAACGTTTTGAGAAAAGAGGAAACAGTCGATTAGCAAGAGAAGTGGTTGTAGCAATCCCGAATGAATTGTCAGAATCGGAGCAACGAGAACTTGTTTTAACGTTTACACATGATACATTTGTACAACAAGGAATGATTGCTGATATTGCCATTCATCGAGATGACAAAAACAATCCTCATGCCCACATTTTATTGACAACTCGTGAGATTTCTCAGGATGGATTTGTGAAAAAGAAAAATAGAGATTGGGATAAGAAAGAAAATCTACTTGCATGGAGAGAAGCATGGGCGAAGTATGCAAATTTGTCTTTAGAAAAAGAAAATGTACAAGAGAGAATTGACCATCGTTCTTACGAAGAACGAGGAATTAAGTTGTTACCAACAAAGCATGTCGGTTATAAAGAACATCAGTTAGAAAAACGTGGAATTCGTACAGAAACAGGAGAATATAATCGTCGTGTGCAAGCCTATAATCAGCGTCTCATTTCCTTACAAGAAAAGAGACAATCGCTCGTTAAAGAACAACAAAAGAAAGAAACAGATTCGATTTCAAAAGTAGAGATATCCGTCAAAGGATATGTCGCTCTTCATAAAAAAATCGAGCTTGTTACGAAACAACAAGAACGTTTACAAGATAATAAATCGAAACAGAAATTACATTCTTATACATGGTTAAAAGAGCAAATTGAAACATCCGCTTATCGACAGTTAGAAGAGAAAAATCTGCACGTATATATTCAAGAACAACCAATGGAATTACAAGGTGAATATTCGGTTCGCATGTATGAAAAAATGAAAGAATTGCAAACAGAAGATATGGTGTCACTTGTAGAAGCGGTCGAGCGTGACATGGTTATGGAAAAGATTGAAAGTCATCTGAAGCAATCTGTAACTTATGAACGTCTACAATCACATGTAGTCCTGTTAGATCGTTGGGAAAAGAGTATGCAAAAACAGAAGAATGATGGACATATTTCGGATACTCGTTTTGTGTCAAATATGAATATATTACAAGCACAAAGAGAGGATACGAAGCAAGCCATTCAGTGGTATGAATTGCAAGCGATGTCCTATCTTTCTCGCCAAGGATACAGCGTATATCTTCGTGATTGGAAGGAAGAAAAACACCCAGAAATTGCGATTCAATTGTTAGAAGAAATGAAACAATCGCCTTCACTTTCTATGGGCATGATTGTGCAAAGAGTGAAAGAAAATGAAGTGTTATCAGAAGCGCAAAAAATTATCAGAAAAGAAGTAACCATTGATGCCATTGATATGCGAAGAAAGCAACTCCATAAATGGAAAGTGGCGGAACAAAAACAAAAACGTTCGGAACGTGTGGAACACATTATTGAGCAAGCAAAAGTGTTAGTGAAAGCTCGTAAGATTTTAGTAGAACGATGCGAACAAGAGTTGAAACAATATCCGAAAACAGCATCGTATATGCAGTCATTAGGTGTAGTGGAAAATAGCCCGATTAAGAGTACATGGTTTAGCTGGAAACAAAGTATGGGAAGAGATGTAACAGAAGAAGAAAGTATGTCTTACGCTATAAAACTATCGCTACAGCAAAAAGAAGAAAAGATGTTACAGGAAGCCAAACAAGTATTACGGAAAGAAGTAACCTATCACAATGTGTCTGTGGCTATTGACCAGTTGCAAGAACAAGTAACGGATACACCAATTAAGGTCATATTGAATGAAGCAAGAACGAAAAAGATGGAGTATGAACTTGCGATTGAGCGAGTAGGTGAGTATCAAGAACTCTCTTCTAAGTGGAGAAAAATAAATTCTCAACAATATAGATTGGGAGAATTAAAAACATGGTTCACTCAAATAGGAATTGATGTAAATCATATGGCATATGGCTTACAACGAATGAAGTGGAATGTAGAGAAAATAGAAAAAGAAGCGCTCCGAAAAGAACGGATAGCGGAAGTGCAATTGCCACGAATCCAACAAGCGAAAAAGGTATTAGAAGAACAAGCGATTCGCTATGTAGGAGAAACGTATCCAGAGCTGAAAGACTTGTATACGAATCGCCATTTACTGAGTCAAAAAGAGCGACAAGTATTGGTTCAAATGAAACTGTGGAATGAAGAAAGTGGCACGGTGTATGATTTTGTGAATCGTCAAGGGAACTTGGAAGACCTACAAGATAAAATTATTCGTAAAAAATTGCATGTGAAGCAAAGTATTTCGCATGTATCAGCGGTGGTACAAAAATTTGCGAAAGTACACCAGGCAGAACAAGTCTTAGCACAAGCAGAAGAAGAGAAGAAAGAGTTAGAAACAAAAGGGAATACGTTCAAGCGAGTGGTACTACGAGACCAAACATTACTAAAAGAGTATCAGGCTGTACAGGAGCGCATTGAAAAAGCCAAAGAGGTTCTACAACTCAAGCAAGAGTTAGTCAAAGAAAATGGGGAAGCACGCCAAGCAGAGTTGGAAGAATTGAAGTTGTCGTATCATCAATTCCAAGAAAAAGAAAATCGTTTAGATGGCTTACTGGAAGTGTCAGATATTCTGGAGCGCACGCGTCAAAAAATGCAGCAAGAAGCAAAAGAAAGAGAATATGAGCATCAACAAGAAATCAGAAGGCAAAAAATGAAACATAGAGGTTTAGAACTATAGAAGGAAAGGGTGAATAGCTTGAAACAGACAAAGGTGTTATATAGTGTCATCGGTGTTTTACTCCTTGTAGTGGGAGTTATGGTCGGAATCATCGTAGCCAAAAGCGGTGATGCCCCTGATGCCCAGCAGGCAGCCAAGCAGGAAGTGCCACAAACATCAAAAAAGACCGAGTCTAAAAAGAAAGTAACGGCGGAAGATGTGAAGGTAGTTGAACAACGCACAAAAGAATACTTAGATCATTATTTATTAAAAAAAGATAGTAGGATATCGGATGAAACGGTACGTGGGATACAACAGAAATATTTAACGAAGCGTGTTCAAGAAGAATTATTGCCGAAGTATTCGTACCTTGCAGACTGGAGGGCCGCAACTAAAGAAGGGAATATACAAACTTTTCAAGTATTAGATACATACAGTCAAATCGACCAGCCAAATCAAACAATCACGACATATGTGAAATATAGTAAGCCTGCTACTGTGTATGGGCAAATGGTAGATATTGAATTTTGGATAGAGTGGATAGAGGAAAATAAAGAATGGCGTATCAATAGTAGTTCGAATTGGACTAATCGTTCTACAGGAGAAATGCTTCCCGAAGCAAAATCAATTTCCAATAATAAACGAACAATTGGAGAAGATGGGAGAGATATTCGCTTTGAAACCAAATAAAAAAACGGTATGAAAATACCGTTTTTTTATTTGGTTAAATTCCTTTGCCGTGACCATATTGAATAAGAATTTTATTTGATTTTTGATCAATTCCTAGTTCTTGATTATGGTCGTTGGGTAAACCGAATGATAATAATCCAATACTCATTATTGTTAATATAGTAAATTTTAATATTTTCATTTTATTACCTCCCATTAATTAAGTGATTTTTTGGTAGTATAACTTTTATAAAAGAATTCGTTAGATTTTTCAGGGTTTTTTTGGTTTAAATAACGAATTGCTAATTCATCACTATAGAATTGAATGTCTTTCCATAGTCTATGCGGTTCTAGATATTCTATAGCGGTTGTTATGATATCTTCTAATTCTTCTAACGGTTTATTTTCAATGAAAGCCATGAGAATATTATAATGCTGTGTATATAGCTTATCACAGAAAGGCAAGCCTTTCTGTAATAAAAATAACGCTTGTGTGTGGTTATTTGATTTGTAATATTCACGAGCTAAAAGAAACATTGTTTTATAGTCTTTTTCATTTTCAAAAGAGTTCAAAAGGTGCTCTATAGCCAGATTAGGGCGGTTTTGTTCAGAATACAATAACCCTAAATTGTAAGTTACTTTTAAAACGCATTGTTGTAGATTGTGATTTTTGAACGTGTTAAGTGATGAAAGTAAATATTCTTCAGCCAATTGCCATTTTTCTAATGTTGTATAGGACATGCCTAGAGTGTTTTCGCAGGCAGCTATTTTTATTTCGTATTCATTATATTGAGAAAATAAATTAAGACTACTATTACTATGATGAATCGCTAATATAGGATCATCTAGATAGTAATAGTAAAGAGAGGCGCGATAATTAAATTCTGCAATTTCGCATTCGTCATCAATATATTTTAGTAATTCTTTGGCATTATCAAAATAATATTGAGCTTGTTGATAATCTCCAGTATTTGTACGGTGTATGAATTTGAAAAAATGATAATAATAGTTCAATTTAAAATCACTATCAAACTGTGAGATATTTAGTTCTAAATCATTTTGATAATCCTCTAATAGTATTAAGTACCTATAACGAAATAATAAGTATAACGTAGCTATTGGAGAAGTTGTTTTGGAAAAGGATGCGTTAATTGAAGTGTAGTATTTTTTAGCTTCTTTTACATGTTGTTTTCGAATTAATGAATACCACTTTTCTAATTCGATTACTAATTGGTTGTTAGAACTAGATTGCATTAAATTCATTATGAGTCTCCTTTTTTAATTTTTAAGTCTTATTATTTTAACATAAAAATAATAATTATAATATTGAGAAAATTTAAAACTGTTATCGTTTAAAATTTCAACATGAAGAGTTAACATTTTTTAGTTATCTTATGGCGGATAAGAACAATTTTCTTATCATTAGATCTGTGAATGGTCCGAAAAAGCATTAATCGTTGCCGTGGGTCTAGTATTTATTTTTTGTACAACTTTAGTTTTCTTCTGCTCCCTCATATGTATTTAAAGAACCTAGAATTTTATATGGATGGTGGTGCGAAACGTTGTTAGACCAAGAACAGGTGGCTTCGGCTATCATGTTCGTAAAATCTAGCGGATCCTGTTTCTAAAGATTTACTGGGGTCTAAGTAATATACTGTTATTTCAAATGAAGGGGTAACGCCTGGAAGGGAATACACGAGGTCGGAGTGCACGAACTGGAAGGTAAATTTCAGCGTGTTCTAAGCCCGATGTCATATGGTGGAAGAATCCGCCCTTATCTTTTGATAGGGAAAACCAGCCCGAGGGGGACGGTGTGGGTCATGCTGCTGGTGTCTGGTTGTCATGGTGAGAATGTGCTCTAAAATCCATTTAATATGGAGGACAGCACTGACGAACTTTCGAATGTACGAATCTAAACCATAGCCCCCTCTAAGCGATGGGGTGTAGCTGAAGGCTACGATGATTGAGGATAAGTAAAACTCACCATTATGAAAGTCCTTGCAGAGTTACAGGCTCTGGATAATTATCAGGTTCATAGGAAGCACCTAAAGCAATCACTGGGTTTCAATAAATAATTGAACACAGTAAAAGAACGGTATATTGCAACGTTGTAAGCCAGGGACGTGGAGGATTTGCCTCCTGTGAAGCGGTCATAGTGAATACTTAAGGTGATATTAGCCGATAAAGGATAAGCTAGTTTTGCTCTGGTGAAGGTGGAGGCACAGTACCACACGAAGCTTGCTGTAATGGCAGGTGGATAAGGGATAGCCTCTAGTCTTTCAAGAGGTTACACACTTTCAAATTAAGATTCTATGACGCTTTCAAGGTTCGAATACGACTAAGAAAAGTGAATCTTTGCACTCTTCACCCGCAAGGAGGAACCAACTTGAATTCAAAAAAGAAGCTTAGGCACAAGGAGTATTATGGACTTCAAGAATTATTTGATGGTCTCTATTCAAAAAGCCTAGAAGGACAAAAATTCTATAAACTAATCCATTTAATGACATCTGAAGAAAATATCCGGTTAGCTTATCGAAATATCAAGAAGAACACTGGAAGCAAGACAAGAGGAACAGATGGACTTACTATTAATTATATATCTAAACTTTCTATTGAAGAGGTTGTTGGGAAAATAAGAAGTATGTTTGACTACTATTTTCCTTCGCCTGTCAGAAGAATGTGGATCGAAAAAGATAATGGTAAGATGAGACCCTTGGGAATTCCAACTATGTGGGATCGACTGTTTCAACAATGCATCTTACAAATACTAGAGCCAATATGCGAAGCTAAATTCTACAAACATTCATATGGATTTCGTCCGAATAGAAGTACAAAGCACGCTATTGCGAGACTGATGTATTTAGTGAGTCGTGCGAAATTTTACCATTGCGTTGACATCGACATTAAAGGGTTCTTTGACAATGTTGATCATGGGAAACTACTGAAACAGATGTGGACCATCGGCATAAAAGACAAAAAACTCCTTTCCATCGTGTCGGCAATGCTAAAAGCTGAAATAAAAGGGGAAGGAATACCAACTAAAGGCACACCGCAAGGTGGTATACTTTCTCCTCTTCTGTCGAACATCGTCTTAAATGAATTAGATTGGTGGATTGCAAGTCAGTGGGAATTATTTCCGGCAAGGAGCCGGAGGGGCAAAACAAAAGGTTTACCATATGACAATATAAACAAATTTAGAGCTTTGCGTAAAGCTTCAAACCTTAAGGAAATCTTCATTGTAAGATACGCCGATGATTTTAAGATACTTTGTAAAACTGCAACCCAAGCAAAATTAATTTCTGCATCTGTTAAGAACTTTCTTTGGAAACGATTGAAATTGGAATGTTCGGAGGATAAATCTAAAGTTGTTAACCTGAAGAAAAAGAGTTCCGAATTTCTAGGACTTGAACTTAAGGCAGTCTGGAAAAGGAAAAGGTCCGTTGACAAATACTTTACAACCAAAAAAGGCGGAAAAAAGAAAGCAAATCCAAAGAGAATCAAGACCACCAATCGTGAACGTAAGAAAAATGGTAATAGTGCAGAGTATAAAGAGTTATGGTCCATATCCAGTGTGATGTCTGTTAAGTCTATACACAAAGCTAAACGGAAAATCAAAGATGCTATTAAAATGTTACAAAAACGTCCTACACGACAGACGGTTGCCAATTATAATTCAGTCATACATGGTATTCAAAATTACTACAAAATGGCAACATTGATTACTAAAAACCTATCAGAGATTAACTTTCACTGTCGCAAGAGCTTGAATTGCCGTCTTAAACAGAAATGGATCGACGGAAATCGAACTCATATGGATAAACACCAAACTGAAAGGTTCAAAGGGTACGCATGGGTTATGAAAGAAATACAAGGTAAAGTTTTATCACCTATATATGCTCAAAAGCATGTATCGCCTATGAATTTCAGTCAAGACATCAACAACTATACAATTGAGGGAAGAAATTCGATTCATAAGAACTTAGAGCGAATAAACTCAGTTACTCTCCAGCATGTTATGAGGTCATATATCCCAAGCTGTTCTATCGAATATAATGACAATAGAATATCTAAGTTTATCTCACAAAATGGGAAATGTGCCATAACCAAAATGGAGCTGGGTAAGCATGATTGGGAATGTCATCATATTATGCCATTTAGGAAAACGGCAGACGACTCTTACCAAAACCTTTTAATTCTCTGTAGTGACATTCACAAATTGGTAAGAATAAAAGACATTATCAAAATTAGAAGAATTGTTGAAACATATTCCCTGACGGAACAACAAATTGACAAAATCAATGCTCTAAGGAAATATGAAGCCGTTCCATTGATCAATCTTAATGTTTTATATGAAAAATCTAACAGCCCTGTAGCATAGTAAATTTTATTTTAAAAGTTGCATTAGCTATAAAGGTTAGTTTATGGAATGTGTAACTGGAGGAAGATGGGACGCCGTGTGAGCTCGAAAGTCTCACGCACGGTGTTAGGCGGGGGAAAACTGTAAGATAATATCAAGCAGTAACCTATCGCAACAGGATGTATGAGTCAATATCAAATGTTGTACAGCACACCGTATCTCTATTCTTCTCGTACATTGCAACAAATGTACAAAAGTACAAGAAAAGAAGAGGATGTAACAGCCATACAGGAGCACATGCTACGTCATGACGTGTATCTGGACCGACAGTACCGAGGTTATTATTATTTAAGTCAAAAAATTGAAGAAGATTTATATGATGATGAACATCCTGTCTCTTGGAATGAGTTATTAGAAGATTACCAGTTATACAAGGATTCTCAAGGGAATTTATCCATTCAACCGAAAGGCTGGCGATAACATGACCATTGTAGGCGAATTAGGGGTTGTATATGGCGTGACAGGTGCAACCGTTATGGGTATTAAATTGCTTAAAAGAAAAGGGCTTCACCTTCCCGATTGGGTACTACGTGCGGGTCTTGAATGCTTGTTGATTGGCACGGTCTGGTATCTGCTACGTGATATGCTCGATGTATTTCTACGCTAGTATTTTATCGGGTAGTTGAAGGGAGCTGTCGCAATGCATGGAAACAACTTCTTTCTTATGTACTACATAACCCCAACTACCTCTAGGGAGGTATGGAGTTTATGTTTTCACTTTTGGTAATTCCAGTTACTTTTTTAACAGTAGCGTATTTTTTTAAGGGAAAAGAGCTAAGTGATAAAAAGAAAATCAAAGCGTTTTTTGAAATCACGAAAGTGTGTGTACAGCATAAAGGAGAAATGCAGTACCCCGTATTTTTGAAACAAACAGAGGATGATATTAGTACAACATTTGTCTATCGGCTGCCATTAGGTGTGCCGAGTCAGCTCATACAGAAGTTAGCGCAAGTATTAGAGGAAGGGTTGTATAAACCCGTAATGATTTCCTTTCAACAACGGGAGCTGTTTATACGGGTATTCCAGCAATGCATTCCTGAAAAATGGCATTGGTCGAGTGAATTGTTACGAGAGAAGACATGGAACGTCATCATGGGAAGAGCGTTAGATCGAATGATTTATCATGATTTTGAAAAAACACCGCATATGTGCGTGAGTGGGATGACTCGTTTTGGTAAGACAGTTTTTCTCAAAAATATGATGACGAGCTTAATTTTACAGCAACCCCGTCATGTGAAATTCTATGTGATTGACTTAAAAGAAGGATTGGAATTCAGCCCTTACAAGGACTTGGCACAAGTAGAAGAAGTGGCGGAGAATCCCATGCAAGCATTTGGCGCGACACGTTTCTCTATAAGCGTTTAGACGTGAAGTGAGAGTGTTGCTGGAATTTATCTTTAGCAACAATAACTAATATATCGAGAGTTGGAATGAAATTCGTCATGTTGAATTGAAACAACTCCATTAATACTCCTACATGCATGATTTGTTAGTAGACAGATTGTGTATGAAGCTAGGTGAAGTCGGCTGAACGAGCCTAAGTGATTTTTAATCATATGGTGTAGGATAGGTCGGATGGCTGAAAAGATAACTATGGTGAGAATGGCTCTTATGGGTCTGACGAATTTGCGAATGTACGGGTCTAAAATTGCACTATATCGAAAGGTATAGCACACAAGAGTGTGGTAGAGCACCGAAAAGTAAGGGTCGGATGGCTGAAATTCGGGATAAGCAACGATGAGCTTATAAACTCTACAGGCTTATAGCAAACACCTACGGTTATCATGAATAGCTAGATATATTGGAACGTGGGAAGCAAAAAACTGCTACATGCAAACAGCTACTACTGGGCAGGTGGATATAAGGTGATGAGCCGAAATTCCTTTATTTTTGTGAAGGTAGGGGCACAGTACCGTTGAAGCGTCTAATGAACGTGGAGGGATGGTCCCAAGTCTAGTTTGGTTTATGTTTAATTTTAAGAAAATGAAGCTCAATGGTCAGGTAGGAATGTGGGCAAAAACCGAGGAGGTTTCCACAGTTGAGCACAACAATGAGATATTGGGAATATTACAATATGCAAGAAACATTTGATAGGTTATATGAAGAAAGTCAAGGAAATAAATCATTCCATGGTCTATATGAACTGATTACTTCGGAGAACAATATTCTTTTAGCATACCGAATAATAAAATCTAATAAGGGATCCAAAACAGCTGGCACGGATTTGTTCACGATAGATAATTATAAACCAATGTATAAAAAGGAATTTTTATCATTGGTTTGTAAACAACTAGAGATATACAAACCAAAAGCAGTAAAGAGAGTTTTTATTCCTAAGCCCAATGGAGATAAAAGACCTTTAGGTATTCCAACTATGTTTGATCGGTTAATTCAACAAATGATTAGGCAAATTTTGGAGCCGATTTGCGAGGCGAAATTTTACGAACATAGTTATGGATTTCGTCCGATGAGAGGAACAAAACATGCCATTTCTAGAGTAATGTTTTTGATAAGCAGAAATACTTTTCATTACGCGGTAGATATAGATATAAAAGGATTCTTTGACAATGTTAATCACACATTACTTCTAAAACAATTGTGGAATATGGGTATTAAAGATAAGCGAGTGTTAAAACTTATCTATTTAATTCTAAAAGCACCAATTAAGGGATTTGGAATTCCAAAAAAGGGAACACCACAAGGTGGAATACTCTCGCCATTACTATCCAATATAGTTTTAAATGATTTAGACCAATGGATAGCAAGTCAATGGCACTATTTTGAAACATCATATCCATATACAAATAATGCAAATCAAAAGCGAGCGATGAAAGGTACTAAATTGAAACAAGGATTTATTGTTCGTTATGCAGATGATTTTAAAATTATGGCAAAGGATTTCCGAACGGCACAAAAATGGTTTTTCGCGATAAAAATGTATCTCAAGGAACGATTGAAGCTAGATATTTCACCAGAAAAATCCAGAATAATCAACCTTAGGAAAAACAAATCTGAGTTCTTAGGATATTCATTATATGTAGTACCTAAAAGAAACAAATGGGTGTGTAACTCTAGGATATCAAATAAGAAAAAGAAGCAAATCAAACTTGAGATTAAAAAGCGAATAAAGGCTATTCAATTGTCAACAACTCGGAAAAATGTGCAATTATATAATGCCTATGTACTTGGACTGCGTAACTATTTTAGGTATGCTACACATGTAAATATTGAAATGAAACAGCTTGCATTTAACCTATCATTAGTAATATTCAATCGATTAAAAGGTGTCGGGAAATATGAAGTTCCAATCAATGCACCTCCGGTGTATACAAAATTCTTTAAAAATAAGTATCGAACATTTAAAGTATGTGGTATTTACCTATTTCCACTAGCGGATATACAAACAGCAACTATATGGAATTACACGCAAACTCAAACGCCTTATACTCAACAAGGCCGAAGGATTGCCAAACATATTGAGTTAAATAAATTGGTGTTAAGCGAAATTAAGAAACTATTAACTGCAAATATCCCGAATGAAAGTATAGAATACTTGGATAATCGAATGGCAAGGTATTCTATGTTGAATGGAAAATGTGAGATACTCAAAGAATTTTTATCAGCAAGTGAGCTGCATTGCCATCATTATATTCCGAAGGAATTAGGTGGAACAGATGAATACGCAAATCTTAGAATCATTCATAAAGAACTTCATAGATTAATTCACATGACAAATAAACAAACGATTGAATTTTACTTTCAAAGACATTCGTTGACTGTGGAACAAGTTAAACGAATAAACCAATATCGAAGAGCTTGTAATTTAGAAAAAATTAAACAATAAGCAAATTAGATGGAGCGCCGTATGAGATGAAAGTCTCACGTACGGTGTGGAGTGGGGGAAAAGGTAGAGATAACTTCAAATCCTTACCTATCACTAACATATGTTGAATCGTATCCGTGAAAAGATGGTAGAACAGGTAGTACGCATGAAAGAATCTTATTTTACCAACATTGTAGATACACCAATCAAAGAACGCTATTTCATTATAGTTGATGAATCAGCGAACTTGTGTCCAACACAGGGATTGCCAAAACAAAAGAGAGATATGCTCTATATGTGTCAAGAAATGTTATCGGAAATAGCGAGGATTGGCGGAGCATTGGGGTTTCGCCTGATTTTTTGCACCCAGTACCCGACTTCTGATACATTACCGAGACAAATAAAACAAAACAGCGACGCCAAGATTGGATTCCGCTTACCGACCGTAGTGGCTTCACAGGTGGCGATAGATGAAAGTGGATTAGAAGAACTTCCATCCATACCAGGGCGAGCGCTTTTCAAAACAGATCGTGTAGAAGAAATTCAAGTGCCTTATCTGTCCAATAAGGAAATGTGGAAAGCATTAAAACAGTATAAGGTGGTGAAACAAATTGAAACATCAAAAACTGAAACAAAAAGCGAGACAAATCGAGATTTTATCGAGTTTAAGTAAATTGGAATTTGCGTCTAGACGACAGTTGCAAGCCATTCATTGTCTAGGTAGCATTCGGAATGCCAATCGTATTCTGAAGGAGTTACGCTCCTACTGTCATGTGACTTCGCACAACCGAGAGTATGTGTATTATCTCAATAAAAAAGGGATGGCACTACTCGGCATACAGGCAAAAGAAAGAAAAAAGAAGCATCAATTAGAACATATTTTATTGCGAAATGAAGCATGGATGTGGCTAGATTTTCCGAATTGGAAAACAGAGCAAGTCATCACTCTGCGCTATCAAGGAGAAGAAAAAACAATTGTCCCAGACGCATTTTTCACAAAAGACAATGTTCCTCACTTTGTAGAAGTAGACCGGCTACAGCATATGAAAGTAAATGAAAAGAAAATACAGTATTATGCTTATTTAACTAACATTTATCAGAAGCAACAGCAAATTAAGCCCATCATCATCTTTTGTACGATATCTGACTGTAGAGAGAAGCAATTAATGAATTATGCGCTGAAACATAATGTGTATGTGCAAACATATTTAATGAAAGACGTATGGTAAGCATTTACTACTCTAAAAAAAATCTTCATATTTAACATCTTTTTTCAATATCCTTAATCCTTTGTTAATCTTAAAAATTGTAGAATATTTAGGTTGATAAGATTCTTCATTGCATATTCTAGAAATCGTTCCTCTACTTAATTTTGAAGTATTTTCTAAATCTAATTGAGTGATGTCTGACTGTTTGTCTATCCAACGCCCAAATTTGCTTCTCTTTTTACCTAAATTAAACCAGTTCATAATTAACACCCTTATATTTTAATAGTTGCTACAAGGTTGTCCAAGATGTCCAATTTTTATACAGAAGAAACATTTGGACATAAAAGTGAATGCTGATGAATAGATTAATAATAGTAAAATGGATAATTAAAATGTAATTATTTTGTGGAATATAGCATACATATTAATAGCTACAAGTTGCGACTAAACTGAAATATAAATTGCAACTTGTTGTAAAGGGTATGCTAGTAAAATAAAAAAGCGAAAACTCTTACTCTCGCAAGGGGTTTCGCTTTTTGTATGAAGTGAGGAAGTGGAAGTAGATAAGTAGAAAACTAATAATTTCACGTACTATAATGTAAAAACATGTAAAATAAAAGAGAAATATCTCAAATAAGGGGTTTTCTCTGTCATCCTGTCGATATTTGCTGTATAATAAGGAAGATCAATTAATATGACTTCCAATATGCGGAGTTTAACATGTTTCACTTTTTTCATAGTAGCTTCAACAAAAATCAAAATCCCTATGTATAGCAGGCACACAATACTGACGTTGTATTGTATGCCTGCTCTTTTTTTAGTATAGGTAAGCGTAGCAAAGCACACAGTCTTGGCAACGGAATGGCTATAGAATGAGAGAGTAGTGGCGAGGTGTGTAAAGGGAATCCCCTTGAGAGTCACATGCATGTTTCATGCGATTCCAAGGGGATTTTGTGTAGGAATATATGATGGATTTTCCAGTATTCCTCTATATGAGTATATGATACAATCAAGGTGTTCCGTATATTCCATTATATTGAACACCCATAGCAAATGCCTACAAGTAGGAGGCATTTCTTCTTATTTTTCCCTTCAGGTAAGCTAACGACCTGAAGGGTTTTTATGGTTAGAAAAGGGACAGTTGGATGGGTTCGTGTTCTTCTTTTTCTTGATTTGTACAAGAGATATGTCGATTGTAGCCCTTCCCTAATCTTCGCTGCATTTCATCATCTAGTAATTGAATCGCACGCTCTTGTGAGGCTGTATACATGACCACTTCTTGCGTCGGGTACATTTCTCCGCTTGGTGCTACGATGGTATAAGAAAGTGTATAGGCACTAATTTTCAAAAAACGACCTCCCTTATTGCGCATAATAGTGAATGCAATAGAATACATACGTGATGAGGACACCTACAAATATGATACCGTATAATTTTAATCCGATCAGTGCGCATTTCTAAAAAATAGATAATCCTTTTGTAACTACTCAGCTTCCTCACGGAGGCTTTTTTCATTTACTAGTCTGATATGTACTTTTTGTGTGAATACTAGATATATCAGACAAGGAGGTGGTATTTATGTTGAAAAAACAAGAAATTCTAGCTGTCTATCAAAAGGGACCTCAAGCTATTTACGATTTTGTTCATCAATTAGAAAGTCAAATACAGAATTTAAAAGAGCGTATAGAAGAATTAGAAAATCGTTCAAAAAAAAACTCTACAAATAGTCATAAACCACCCTCTACAGATGGTTTTCGTAAGCCTATTACAAAAAGTTTGCGAAAATCATCCCAGCGTCAAACCGGTGGCCAGTTGGGCCACAAAGGACATACACTTCATTTGACAACGACTCCTGACAATATGATTACCTATTCTCCTACGCATTGTATTTGTTGTCACACGTCCTTAAAACATGAACCTGTAAAAGGATACCGCATTCGCCAAGTGTATGATTTACCACCTATCCTGATAGAAGTCACAGAACATAAAGTGGAACAAAAAGAGTGCCCACATTGCCATTCTATCCAAGAATCCCAGTTTCCCTCTACTGTCTCTCGTCCTGTTCAATATGGTCCAAATATAAAAACACTGATTCCTTATTTAACACATTATCAATGCCTTTCTTTGAAACGAACAAAAGAATTCTTTCAAGATTGTTTTGGACATTCGATAAGCGAAGGGACGTTAGTCAATCATACCCATGCTTTTTCTGCTCAATTGCGGCCGTTTCTCGAAGAAGTAAAAGAACAGATTCTGCAGTCTTCTGTTGTCCATTTTGATGAAACCGGTATGCGAGTAGAAAATAAAACACAATGGTTACATACTGCGAGTACACCGGAGGTGACATTTCAACATATTCATGAAAAACGCGGAAAAGAAGCGATGGATGCAGGTGAAATCTTGCCTTCTTTTTCTGGAATTGCTATGCATGATGGGTGGAAACCGTATGATGTGTATACAGATTGTCGTCATGTTTTATGTAATGCCCATCTCTTGCGAGATTTGCAAGGGATTATAGATAGTACCGGAGAAACATGGGCACAACAAATGAAAGAATTCCTTACACAAGCTTTGACAATAAAAAAGCAATACAAGGGAAATATTCCAGAAATAGAGAAAAAGAATCTGTTTGCCGCATACCAGGCCATATTGAAAGGCAAACAGGTGCCTTCTGCAGAACAAAAAAAGAAAAGAAAACAGACGCCTTCTCAAAATTTATGGAATCGCTTTGCTAAGTATGCGGACAGAATTCTAGCGTTCTTAGAAAGTCCAGATATTCCATTTGATAACAATCAAGCGGAGCGAGATATTCGGATGACGAAAGTCAAACAAAAAGTGTCTGGGACGTTTCGAAGTAAGGAAGGTGCAGAATCATTTTGCCACATACGTAGTTTTATGAGCACCATGAAAAAACAAAATCAATCAGTATTACAAGCGATAAGTCAGGTGTTAAAAACCGGAACGGTTCCTTGGAATACCACTCTTTCGTAAGAGAATGTTTCTATTTCATATAGATTCTTTCTCTTATCGGAGTGTGTTCTTTTTCATGTTTTCGAACAGGAAACATGTATTTGGCATGCTTTTTTGTTTAACTAAGCTGAGTAGTTACAACATATACAGTTTAATTGACGTGTTTTAAATATTATTAAGTTGTATTTTTGAAATGAAAAATACAAGATTTTTAGTTATGTCATAAAGTTTGTACTTTTTGACATAGTGTATAAATTTAGCAAATCCCCCCATTTCGGGGATTTGGGCAAAAACACCCTAATTCGATATGACTGTCCTACAATGCTAACAACTGTGGCGTGATGTAATACATTGTTTATATTCGAAGCATTTACAACTGAGATGTTATCGCTGTGATAGTTCGCAATCCAAACCCGGTTGTGTACTACATCAACTGCCACATCACGGGGAATGGTCCCAACAGCTATCGTCGTCACCAAGTCTCATCAATCACCGAAATATTATTACTACCATAATTCGTCACAACCACATTCTCCTTCGGCAAAGTCGGTGTAGGCCCCTGACTCCTTGCGTCCCAACCGGCATATGAGATGTAATCGTAACCGTAATGGTACGTGTATTCAACAGTTGATTTTTCACTACGGGACTCGATGGCAACAATTCGGCTACAAAAGTCGAAAGCGCGTTATATACCAGACTGCATCATATTCGAAATTTTCCCGATTTGTGCCGCACCATTTAACTGATTACTGGTCGAAAGTAAAAGAAATAAACTATACCGTGTGGCAATGAGCCCATCCGCCGCCGGAAACGTGTTTGTAAAGGGAGTCCTCTTCCATAGCAATCAAGGGGTCTCAATATACATCTCGTCAATGTAATCAATTACTTAAAAGATATCAGATGAGGGCAAATATGTCTCGAAGAGGTAACTGTTGGGATAATGCTTGTATGGAAAACTTCTTCAGTTACTTTAAGCAGAATGCTTTTATTTATATTCCTTTCGCAAAGCGGATGAGGTTAAATTTGCCGTACGCAAATACATACATTTTTATAATCATCAAAGATTTCAAAAGAAATTAAATAACCTGAGTCCATATAAATATAGAACTCAGGTTATGTAGCTGCACTTTTTAATTACACACTTTTCTTGTGTGATCCAGGTGTTACTGTAAAGTAGTATTTTGAACCTTCATATGCATAATTCGTATTTGCTAATGCAGCTGTACGCAAAGGATCTTTAAGATCTTGCTTTGCTACAACACGAGATAATCCTTTACCCGGTTCTAATGTATAGTCTGTTTGTATTTTGTATACAGCTGCCGCATAGTCATTATACTTATAGTCAGGGTTATCTACTCTTGATATGTCAAATTTCACTTGCGAACTCGTTTGGTTTGTAACGTTTACAGTATGCTGATAACTAGCTGTTAAACTTGAACTAATCTCTGACGTAACGTCTGCAACAAGAGGAACAACCGATACTTTTATCCCCATTTTCCACCCAACTGTTGTCGCTATTCCAAACATATTTGTAGTTGATACACCCGAAGTTAACGTTTGATTATAACCAAATGCCGATGCGTCATCCTGTAGACCTGAGGCATTTGGCAGAAGTTTATAGTTTGTTTCTCGTTTTAGTTTACTTGTGCCATCCCATATATCGCCATATGCTCGATTTAAATCTTGTTGCATCTTAGCTTTCGCTTCTGCTGACAGTCCGAAACCTGGTACTCCTGCGAAAGCATAGTTTGAATCTGTAATCAGAGATAAATCTTCTGGATTATAATATCCAACTCTAATTTGACCATCGGCTTGTTTTTGAACAAAGTATCCTACACTTTTATATTTCTGTGAATCTACAACTACGGCCCACTGAGAAGTATTATCATCAGAGTCACCTAACGCTAATACATTATTTTGAGGGGTGTCAAATGGTTTGAAATATACAGTATCTCCTATATCGGTTGATTCAACATATGCAGTTCCATGATCAGGAATTGGATTATATGGATTCTCTGGGAGTAGTGGAAGGCCAGGATCGATATCGCCGTCTGTATCAAACTTAGTAAGTTTATTTTTGTACACAGGGGTCATCTTACCATTTTCCATTAGGTAACCCTGGGCCGTTCCTTCTTGTAGTGAAACTTCGTTTTTTTGTGTTTCCGCTGCAAAAGATGTAGCCGGTGCAACCGCAATCGCTGACATACTTAACATACTTGTAAGCGGTATAATAGCAGCTAACTTTTTATAACGTTTTCGCAATATAAACTCCTCCGTTTCTATGTATGGATAAAGTAGGATACTAGTAACCTACTTACTTAAGTATAAAGGGGGAAACTGTATATTGCCTCCCTAATAATGGGCTTTTATAAAGGTAATGTTGAGGTGTCGCCACAGTACTATCAAGTTGACTTAGTGACAGGTGAAGTAGGAAGCCAAGCGCCCTCAGGGCGCATCAATTCCCCCTTCCCGAACCGTACATGCTGTAGAGTAGGTAGCCAGCGAGTTACTTATTTGAAAATAAGCACTTTTCCAACTCCCCCTCCCAGAACGGAGCGTGACAGTTTCCTAGTCACTCCGCTCGCCAGTGACTATATATCAACGAATTTTCATCCCATTGTATTTTCCTGCGTGAATTTTATTGTGGCATTACTCACAAACAGCTAGTGTTTTGCGATTCATGGCTACCTTCCTTTTTTTAATATTTTATCCCCTGGTTTCAACTGATTTAAATCCAATGAAGTCGTAGGTTGCATAGCTAAATCTAATGTACCCGCCGTAAATGTGTTATTCGTTACCACTTGATCGCTAAAATAGGCATATGTTCCCCCACCGATGAAAGATAAACCAAGAGCGGCAGAAACCACTCCTACCCCTAATTTCTTTTTGAATGACATATTTTGTTCCTCCTATTCTATTTCTAATCTATGTAAGAACCCCTTGATATAGATATAGCACGAATAGAGAGAAGTTTATATGGAAATCAAAACATGACATATTGAGAAAATTCTATGGTCATCTCGCTTTTCGAAATGCATCGCTATACAAAGTTACGTGTATCCCTAATATCTTGCTATTTTTCATTCTTACTCTCCATATAAATGCTTACTCACACAATTTTCTCATAAATAAATGCTAAAACATGGCATATAACCCTTATGAAAGCTATTTTTATAAAAGTAAGGGGTGAAAGAATGAGGTTACAGAAGAGGTTTCGATGGATTTTATTTGGTGTATTTCTAGTATTACTACTAATAGGAGTGGGGTATTCTTCAATATTACGACCAGACAATCCAAAACCGATGAAGAACGCACTACCCGTGCAAACACCAGAAACGTCGATTAAACATGCTGTTTTACAGGAATTATCGCAACAAAAAAAGACACTAGGGGAAGAACCACAGATTACAGATACACAAGTGCAGGTGAATGTGAAGCGATTATCCAAAGATGAGCACTGGGCATTTGGATCTGTAGTGATATTGGCCCCCAATGTAACAGGCGCATTTCCAGAAGGAAAACTCTTTATTGCGAAACACGCTACTACAAATTGGGAAGTCGCTTTAGAAGGAATGGATTTGTTCAGCGAACTCTCACAACAAATTCCCGATGCAATGATGAGCGCGCAAGAAAAGAAGGCATTTTCTTTACTTGGGAATGCGCAGGCCCTCTCACAGAATAGGCCTGAACTTCGGTTACCTTACGAAAAAGGACAATCTTGGGTGATGTCTGGCGGTCCTCATGGGTGGTCAGGATCAGATAGACCCTATAGTTCTCTTGATTTATATGGCGGAGACCAACGCGTGTTAGCTGCGGGAGATGGCATCGCTTACACCATGTGCGCAAATAACAGAGGCTGGATCCGTATCTATCATGAAAATGGATATGCCACGGATTACTATCATTTGTGGAATAATATGATACCAAATGGTCAGCCAGTCCAAGAAGGAACCTTTTTAGGGTATACGGGGACGGATGTATCGTGTGGTGGATATGCAAGTGGTCGCCATGTGCATTTTTCCCTCTTGCAGGGCAATACGCGTATACCTTTACAAGGAAAAGAACTGGGTGGCTGGGTATTCTTTGAAACCTCCCCTTATAATGGCTATGCGATGCATGGGAGTACAGTGAGATATACAGGCAATACTTTGTATAATTACGGAAAACTTCTTGCGAATCAAGGAATTGTAGATGCGAATGGAGGGCGTACAGTAAACCTTCGTACAGGCCCCGGTACGAACTATGCGATTGTAGATGTACTTAACGACGGAGAGGTTATAACAGTTGTTTGTACCGCAAATGGGACGACATTTACTGGTCGTAAGGGGAGTACAAATAGATGGAATCAACTCACAAATGGGTATTGGATGAGTGACGCCTATCTGTATACAGGTACCAATGATGCGATAGCTCCTTCTTGTAACAAGTAGCGTATCATATATGGATGTAAAATGAAAAATTGAGAGGTTCCCTTACATGGAATAGCCTCCAATTCGGACGATCCCAATCATTATTTTTATTAAGATAGAACCCAAAATCTCTTCTTATACAACAAACAGATGGTACTTTCGTATACACCTCTGTTTGTTGTATGTATAAAGATTCTAAATTCCATAGCTAGCATACAAGTTTATAAAAAATAAAGTTCGATTTTCTATTACTTATGTTATGAATCTTTATATTTAACGAATAGCTGCGCCATTTGGTATAGCATTTTTCATCCACTGAGGAAGCATAGCTGCCTCTGAATGAAAAGCATACTTGTTCAAGATAGACGGACTCGTAATCCAGCGTTTCATTGGTTTTCCAGTCGCATCTTTATCAAGAAAATAGAGGAACGCATCCTTTTCAAACCGTACTAATCCCATATCCGGATCAATACTTCTTCCATTTGGAATCGTATGTAAGCTTTGAAATTCTAATACCCCATCCCAATTTTTAAAAATACGATTATACGTATCTGAATCTGTAATGTAACGTTTCATGCCTCTATCCACTAAATAGATGGCTGGTTTTCCTACTTCCTTTACACGATAGCCATTATAGACATATTGGTCATTTTGTAGAAATTCTTGGTTCATAGCAGTCATTTTTTCTTGACCAGCTGCATGGGCTTGCGGTGCAACAATGATACTGCAGCCAATCAAAGTAGCTAATGTAAATTTTGATAACCCTTTCATCATCTTTTCCACGCCTTTCATTTTTAATTGTAGAATGCAGACATGTAAGACATTCTCAGAAGTTCTTTCCACGCTATCTATTATATAAGAGCGTTATCATTTTGTTATCATTTTTTATGTAGAAATACAGGGAATCTATTGAGAAAATAAATAGGCATATTTCTAATCCTAGCTGTTCGTTTGTCTACAAAATATGAATACATACTCGTACACCATCTGTTACTGCTGAATATGAAAAGGACGAATTGTATCTATGTTTTATCAATAGCGTAAGCCCTGTTTATAATTCAGTGGGGCTTATATTTTGCAATGTTATATTCCAAAGTTCTATATTTTTACATATTTTCCCGCTTTTTTATATAGAAAATTTCTAGTACTTTATAAGTAAGCTGTTATGTAACTTATTTTGTAAGAGTAGGAAACAAAATAAGTTTTTTAGAGAGACTTTCTATAGAAGGTCTCTTTTTTTCTCTCTCATCTATGCTTCAAGAAGGAAAATACAGGAGTATCGTTAAATACTTATAGTGGTGTCATACACCATTTTTTTAAAACCATCGAAGACAAACCGAATATATCATCTAAATGAAGAGGGAGCGGTCCGATGGAATTAGAACAAGTTGTGCGCAAATATGAAACAGATTTATTACGTTTACCTTATGTTGTAGGAGTAGGAATGGGATTTGCACAAGGAAAAGAAGTAATTCAAGTATTTGTTTCGAAAAAAGTACCACGTTCTCCATTAAAAGCAGCGGAACAAATACCTACACAATTAGAAACATACCCCACGAACATTATAGAAGTGGGGACCATTACAAATCATTACACAGGATAAGGGGGAGATTGTTATGGGAAAACATTCAAATATAAAGGTGTTGACTGTTCAGGAACAACAAGACATTCAAAAAGTGCAGCAAAGTGTAGAGGATGATTTCTTACAGTTTCGGAATGTAACAGGTATTGGAGCCGGTATTCAACAGGTAAATGGGATTATGACAGGCACACCCTCTTTACTTGTATTTGTAGATCAAAAACTACCTGTTGAAACATTGGAAACGAATCAAGTCATTCCAAAAGAAGTAAATGGAATCAAAACCGACGTCATTCAAACAGGATATCTATTTGCTGGGACTCAACAAACATTACAAGTTGATACACAAGCCCTTTCCACTCGAGTTCGCCCAGCAAAAGGAGGGTATAGCGTTGCTCATCGAAATGTGACGGCAGGTACGATTGCGACTTGCGTATATGATATATTACCGAATGGTTCTACCAATCCGCCAGCACATGGATATGGTATCCCAAATCGATACTATATACTAAGTAACAATCATGTCTTAGCGAATAGTAATAACGCGAACATAGGTGATCCTATTTTACAACCTGGCCCGATTGATGGAGGGAGCGATCCAGCGGATCGGATTGCGACCTTATCAAGATTTATCCCAATTACCTTTTCTTCACAAGTACCACTTGAAAATCAAAACAATCTCGTTGATGCCGCGATTGCAGAAGCACCTTTTCATCAGATAGATCGTTCAATTCATTGGATTGGTTCTGTGCAAGGCTGGCGACGAAAACAAAATGTTACCGTCGGTACACGCGTCATGAAAACGGGACGGACCACAAATCATACACATGGCGTCATCACTGCAGTAAACGCAACGGTCGATGTAAATTACGGAAGTGGTAAGGTTGCACGGTTTCGAGATCAAATTGTCACAACAAACCTTTCTTCAGGCGGAGACTCTGGCTCTTTAATCACGACAAATGATGGCGTTGCCATTGGCTTGTTATTTGCTGGTTCAACCTCAGTTACAATCGCCAATCATATAGAACATGTACGATCGTTACTAGGCATCGAAGTAGCAGAAAACATATTATAAACATGTCCTATCCATGCGGCAATTATATAACATCTCATTGGTATATGTTATATAATTTTCCTTTGTCTAAACCAGATGGACAAAAAAAACTACCATGTAATCTTTTTCAAGTCCTTTACAAGGATTTCAAACAAAAAATACGCCTTGGTATCAAAACCAGGGCGTACTAATCTGGATGATGAGCAAGCACATGTTTAAGGAACAGGTACTCATATGCTAATTACTCCGGAACAATATAATAATTTATCATACTTTTTTATATATGACAAGATAAAAAAGATGTAATTAGACTATGTACCTAGTACTTTTAATAATTCTATAGCTGCTGGAATAACAGCTCCGAAAAATGTTAACACAGCGATTGTGATGGCCATATGTATAAATCCCCTTCCCTAATAAAGAATTTTTCTTATTATAACGTTGAATGGATATAGATGCAATAGTTTTTTAACTTTTCAGAAATTATATTTTTCCTTCCATTACTTTCACAAAAAACCGTTTCGAACTACCACTCTCATTCTTTGTTCAAAGGGAATTTCGTCTTTTTATCGAATCTATACATCATACCCTGTTTAGAGGAGTGATTTTCATTGACAGAAATCGTAAAAATTGAGGAACTCAACACATTCTTGCCATTGGCTTCTTTAGAAGCACTACCTGTGGAAGAATAAAAGATGCGACTACAATATTGGAAAGAGCACTTTTCAAGCAAAGAAATCTTAGAAGGATTAGGAACCTATAAAAATAAACTCTATGATTTGTATAAAAAACATGAAATTACGCCCCAAGGGCACATGCAGGCAAAACGAAAAGGAAAAGAAAAAACTACTCCCAAAGAAGATACACCTAACACTCTAGAATATACTCATTCCACCGAACCAGCTCAAACGCAAACACTCCCATCAACCATCTCAATGCAAGATGTGCCCGTGATTTCAGAAACTAAACCGACAACAATTCCATCAGCACCGATAGAGTCTTCTATTCCAGAATCCTTTCATATCCACTATACAGGTCGTAAATCAAAACAGAAAGTCATTCACCAATTACAAGCGCTTGCTACTTTGTTAGAAGAAGAATCTCACGAGCAATACCAGTTCTCGATTCAAATTGAAACAACATGCTTAAAATAAAAACAGACAAAGGATGCAAACACCTATAATTTTCTTAACCTTTTGTATAAAGTACAGCTTGTATGAGAAAACTGTTAATCATCCATAATATGTATTCCATTTTGAGTAGCCATTATTAGCTACTCTTTTTTATTACTTACTGTTCACTTACAATACTTTTTCAAATGAGATATCACTATATGCATTAATTAGGATGCAGAATATTTTTGTATCGTTTCTAGGACAGCTGACACAATACTTTGCATATGTTGATGCAATTCCGTTATTTGTAGCAATAATTTTTCTCTTTTATATGCTTTCATCTCACGCACCATTCCTACAGAAAGTCTTTTTATTTCTTGATATGATTCTGAGCTTTCAAATGCTACTGTCTCTATATATGCTAATTTCGGAAATGAATTCTGCTGTTCTTGTTTCTTGCTCTCCCATTGCTGAAATACATATTGAATCCATAGCCGGATTTCTTCTTGCATAAGTATGAATTTCTGTATTTGCTCTTCTTTTTTATTGCCCCTCATTACAGTTCACTCCATTCTATTTCCATATCAAAAACCTCTCAAAATAATTTTTTTAATGTTTTATTTTGAGATCCCCTTTGTTTCTAAAACATATAGCTCATTCACCAAAGAATCATATTCTCTTCGTGTGATTTGCTTTCTATACAACTGAATTAATAACTCTTGATGTGCTTTTGAAAATGCCATTTTGTCAATCCATTTGGGATACATGCGATGCCTCTCTCCATTTCTTTTTGAACATTTTGTCACATTGCATTATTTTATATTGATATTCAAGTTCATTCAATTAAAAATGTAATTTTTTGAAAATATTAATTTACAAATGACTTATAAGTCATTATAGTGGACCTATAATATTAGGAAAAGGAGGACATTAGACCTTTACAACATATAGGAGATGCATATGAATGACATGAAACTACAAGATGTTATGACCACTAACGAAGCAAGCTATCGATGGAATATTAACGAATCCACCTTACGAATGCGTATTAAAAATAGTCCTATAATCGACGAGTTAAAAACACAAGGATTAATTAAGTATTTCCTGAAACCCGGAAACAAACGTGGAGAATATTTATTCACGGTTGAAGCGATGGAACGTCTTTATGGTAAAGAAAATAGAACGTAATAGAAAGCCCTCAATGCCCACCAAGACTGCGAGGACTTTCCACAATAACATTTCCCATTCAGAAAGGATGACAAATATGTCAAACGCTTTACAAATTAAAAATGATGAAGCTATTATATCACATTCTGAAAGACCACAACAGACACTTCAGACGCCAAAAAACAAGCTACTTACCAAAATATCACGCACTGTGTGAATGGTTTGGAATTGATGGTTGTAAAGAGTCTCAACTATACTTTTTCGGTACTTTTCTTGCTCCCATCATTCTATTTACAATCACGTACATGATGGGAGGTGTCTACTATGGCTTCTAATGGCAGCATTAACAAAATCAATGTTGGAGATTATGTAACATTTCCTTACCGCCAGAATCCATCACTGCAACTAACAGGATATATTGTTACGGTACTCGAACATACTAGTATTGTAGATATTTCTGCAATGGAATCTTTCTTCCAACTTGGAATCGATGGACGCCAAGTGGTCCGACACGAAGAATATAAGCCCGTTCCATCTAAATCAGATGAAAAGGTGGCACAGTGAGTATGTACCTATTGGATGTGAGCTACTCTGTAGCTGGAAGCAACTTTTCAAAGTCTTTTTTATTGGCAGATCCGAGAGATGGATTTGAACTCCAACAACAGCTGCAAACCCTTCTGGAACAAGAACATGTCGCACCTGTATACATGCTGGAAACAGATTTGGAAGAGTTATAACCGATCCTACAGCATACACAAAAAAAGAGGTGGAAATATTGATTAGTTTTCTCATAAGTGGTTCTGTTGTCTTATTCTTGGCTGGTGTTTTATTTACATTTCTAAAAAAAGGATGTAACTACTCAGCTTAGTTAAACAAAAAAGCATGCCAAATACATGTTTCCTGTTCGAAAACATGAAAAAGAACACACTCCGATAAGAGAAAGAATCTATATGAAATAGAAACATTCTCTTACGAAAGAGTGGTATTCCAAGGAACCGTTCCGGTTTTTAACACCTGACTTATCGCTTGTAATACTGATTGATTTTGTTTTTTCATGGTGCTCATAAAACTACGTATGTGGCAAAATGATTCTGCACCTTCCTTACTTCGAAACGTCCCAGACACTTTTTGTTTGACTTTCGTCATCCGAATATCTCGCTCCGCTTGATTGTTATCAAATGGAATATCTGGACTTTCTAAGAACGCTAGAATTCTGTCCGCATACTTAGCAAAGCGATTCCATAAATTTTGAGAAGGCGTCTGTTTTCTTTTCTTTTTTTGTTCTGCAGAAGGCACCTGTTTGCCTTTCAATATGGCCTGGTATGCGGCAAACAGATTCTTTTTCTCTATTTCTGGAATATTTCCCTTGTATTGCTTTTTTATTGTCAAAGCTTGTGTAAGGAATTCTTTCATTTGTTGTGCCCATGTTTCTCCGGTACTATCTATAATCCCTTGCAAATCTCGCAAGAGATGGGCATTACATAAAACATGACGACAATCTGTATACACATCATACGGTTTCCACCCATCATGCATAGCAATTCCAGAAAAAGAAGGCAAGATTTCACCTGCATCCATCGCTTCTTTTCCGCGTTTTTCATGAATATGTTGAAATGTCACCTCCGGTGTACTCGCAGTATGTAACCATTGTGTTTTATTTTCTACTCGCATACCGGTTTCATCAAAATGGACAACAGAAGACTGCAGAATCTGTTCTTTTACTTCTTCGAGAAACGGCCGCAATTGAGCAGAAAAAGCATGGGTATGATTGACTAACGTCCCTTCGCTTATCGAATGTCCAAAACAATCTTGAAAGAATTCTTTTGTTCGTTTCAAAGAAAGGCATTGATAATGTGTTAAATAAGGAATCAGTGTTTTTATATTTGGACCATATTGAACAGGACGAGAGACAGTAGAGGGAAACTGGGATTCTTGGATAGAATGGCAATGTGGGCACTCTTTTTGTTCCACTTTATGTTCTGTGACTTCTATCAGGATAGGTGGTAAATCATACACTTGGCGAATGCGGTATCCTTTTACAGGTTCATGTTTTAAGGACGTGTGACAACAAATACAATGCGTAGGAGAATAGGTAATCATATTGTCAGGAGTCGTTGTCAAATGAAGTGTATGTCCTTTGTGGCCCAACTGGCCACCGGTTTGACGCTGGGATGATTTTCGCAAACTTTTTGTAATAGGCTTACGAAAACCATCTGTAGAGGGTGGTTTATGACTATTTGTAGAGTTTTTTTTTGAACGATTTTCTAATTCTTCTATACGCTCTTTTAAATTCTGTATTTGACTTTCTAATTGATGAACAAAATCGTAAATAGCTTGAGGTCCCTTTTGATAGACAGCTAGAATTTCTTGTTTTTTCAACATAAATACCACCTCCTTGTCTGATATATCTAGTATTCACACAAAAAGTACATATCAGACTAGTAAATGAAAAAAGCCTCCGTGAGGAAGCTGAGTAGTTACAAAAGAAACAGATTGTCCATCATATTCCTCGATCCGGTTCAACCCAATAGCAGGTCGACGAATATAGCGGCCAATATACTGAAGTTGTTTTTTTACATTTCCTTTCTGTTTCGGAGCGTGTACATAGAAGCCTTTCCCATTATCAGAAAATGCTTTTTGAAGTTTCGATTGAATTGGCTTTTTTTCTGCCATCGTGAGCTCTTTTCGAATCAGTTTTAACACGATCGTTTGCCACTGTTTCCGAAGCATCTCAAACGGAAGAAAATCATACCCTTTCCACTCTCCAGTCTTTGTCATCCCACCCATTGTAACAATGTATATGAACATGCGGATTAAAATTAATTCTAGCACCGAAGGTGTGAAGACCTACAATAATACCGGGCGTTACCTTAATTTTCTTTTGAAAATAATCCACCAACAGCCTTGCGGCCTCATCCATAAAAATCTTTAATAAATGACGGTGCAAAAGAAAAATATCTCGAAGTCCTTCATCTACGGTAAAAATCACATGACGATGATTCACCTGAAGCACGTCTTCTGAAAGAAGCCTACTCCATTCTTCACTTTCCCCTACAGAACAAGTTGTACAAAATCGGCCCTTACAACGATAAGGAACTTTTCGAACATGATGACAGCCTTCACATACAAACAATTTAAATCCATTTTCAGGGTCTCCACACCCTCTAAATTTTTCAATTTCTTTCAAAACAACTGGACGGATCCTCGCGCCATATCTATCTTTAAATCGTTCCCAATGACTATGTTCATCAAAGAAAATACGTTTTAATATATTTGCTTCCATAACTAAAAAATATCACAATCTAACTCATTATGGAAATTCCAAATATTGTTCACAATCCTTTATACAGCAAGCTTTCCAAGGAAGCACTTCGTGCTTAAAAACTTATACTTTCTTATCTTATAAAAAAGATACTTATTTTACAATTTCCGAGTATCTGTCCTTATTTTTTTGTGAAATATATCCAGATTGAAATTGAGAAAATTCGAATTATGTTTACAAGAAGGAACGTTCGATTTACTATACAGGTGTATGAATTTGAAAATTCTGATTTATAAGGCGTAAACCCAGCATCTTCGAATGAATCGGGAATTTTGTAATTTTCTGATAATTTACAGGTGTTTTCATGTTTTTTTGGCTTAAAATTTAAGTTTCTGAGTTCTATGTCATTTTTTTAAGCTGTTAATCCATTAAATTAGAATCATTTCTTTATGATTTAAGTTAGAAAGTGACACAGAATAACTCTTCTGTGACGAAAATATATAAGGCGACTTAATAAAATATTCAGAAAATTACAAAATTCCCGATTTACTCGAAGATGCTGGTTCTAGGCCATGCCCATCAACTTAAGCATTTTTACTACCCCCAAATACAAAAAAACGTTATTCTTTCTTAATAGACTATAAGGAAGGGTGACGTTTTTTTATGAATCGCTCGATTCAAGAGGAGTTACAGCCATTTGCAGAAGAATTACAGCGCTATATCACACCTGATTTTTTGGAAAAACTCGCAAGAGAGATGAAATTTGTAAAGAGAAAACGCAAATTTTCAGGATCAGATTTAGCTACTATTTGTGTTTGGATTAGCCAAAGAGTGGCCAGTGATCCTTTAGTCCGATTATGTAGTAGGCTTCACGCAGTTACAGGTACTGTACTTAGCCCCGAGGGCTTAAATAAACGCTTTAATGAAAAATCAGTGTTATTTTTAAAGCATATTTTCTCTTTGTTGTTACAACAAAAAATCTGTGAGCAAACTCATATTTCTAATCATCTTTATAATTATTTTAAACGTATTCGTATCATGGATGCCACCATGTTTCAAGTGCCTAATACTTTAGAACATATCTATCCTGGTTCAGGTGGTTGTGCGCAAACAGCTGGGATTAAAATTCAATTAGAATATGATTTACATAGTGGACAATTTCTGAATTTCCAAGTGGGGCCTGGAAAAAATAATGATAAAACATTCGGAACGGAATGTTTAGATACGTTACGACCAGGAGATTTATGTATTCGTGATTTAGGGTATTTTTCATTAGAGGACTTAGATCAAATGGATCAACGTGGGACCTATTATATTTCTCGATTAAAGTTAAATACGAATGTATATGTAAAAAATCCAAACCCAGAATACTTTAAAAATGGGGACATCAAAAAACAAACAGAATATATGAAAGTCAATTTAGAAATGATGGTGGGACGCTTGTTACCTGGTGAAACTTATGAAGTAGGTAATGTTTATGTTGGAGATCAAAAAGTTTTGTTTGCCCGATTGGTCCTGTATCGTCTAACAGAACAGCAATTACGAGAACGACAGAAAAAACAAATAGAAAGTGAAAAGAAAAAAGGAAAACCGTATTCACAAAAAAGCAAAATATTATCTGGGCTAAATGTATATGTAACCAACACTCCGTGGGAGTGGGTTTCGATGAAGCAAGTCCATGAACTCTACTCCTTACGTTGGCAGATTGAAATTGTTTTTAAAACGTGGAAATCATTATTTGATATTGATCATTGTCGCACTGTCAAACGAGAACGAATAGAGTGCCATTTATATGGGAAACTGATTGCTATTTTCTTATGTTCTTCTACGATGTTTAAAATGCGTCAACTGTTGTTACAGAAGAAGCAAAAGGAATTAAGTGAATATAAAGCGATTGGAATGATTCAAGATCATCTATTTCTTCTCTATCAAGCTATACAGAAAGACACCCAAGAGATAACAAAGCTTTTAATCCGCCTGTTCCACCTTCTAGAGAAAAACGGGCGGAAATCTCATCGATACGAGAAGAAAACCGTCTTTGATATCATGGGTGTTATCTATGAGTATAGTGGATGTTGCAAGCAAAAGAAAGTTGCATAAGAAAAAAATGAAACCCGTTAGGGGTTATTTGGCGTGCTGAAATTTAATAACTGGCTCCCTTGTGGGGAAAGTTTAAGTTCAAATGAACAAAAGTTAATATTGTGTCTATCCTTAAGTTGATGGGCATGTGGTTCTAGGCCTAGAAGACACGAAATATGCATGTGTGACAGAAGATACATCGATTGTGACAGATTCATTTGTGGAGATATTGATGGTATATTTTCAAGGTTCCTCTGTATTTCTTAAGTGGGAGAAGATGGGTTTTGAAATGGGCCGTATCTCGTGTAAGCAGGTATTACAAAAAATTGAACATGCCATGCGCCAAAGAAGTTCTACGTTAAAACATAGAAATCATTTTTATCGGTTACTACGAGAGGTAGGCCTGCAAGAAGATATACCACAAGATTTTTTATGTATGAAGAAAAGAATATTAGAATTGGAAATGCTAAAACAACAGCGGGAGACAAAGAAAAAGGGCCGTCTTGTTTCGGGGAGACAAATCAAATCGTTACAAGTTTTGTGGAAGAAAACATTCCATCGAACTTTAGAGGTCTCAAAGGACATGACACAAGGAGAAGTAGATGAATTATTTCGTCGTATACATAAAAAACGGTGCAAGTTAGCTCGGATGTCGGAAGAAAATAATTCTGGTGACATATCAAAGATCTTCTGATATGCGAAATTGCATATTTTGTTCTCTCCCTACTCATGTATAATGAGATGAATACAGAAGGTAAGGTTTTTAATAAGGGGAGGAATAGGGTATGTCAATTGCAATCGCAGTCTTAACATTTATTGGGGGAGTTGCTCCATTAGTGACACAATTGTTAAAAGCATTTATGTAGTATATCGTTTCTAACATGTTGAAAAAGAGGTAAATACCCACGGCGTTAGTTATGGGCATCTACCTCTTTTCGTATTGAGAAAGTTACCTTTTAAATTCGGGACAACAAACAATATAAGTAATTCCCGTCCCAATCCTAAGGTAATACGCTGCAATAGGAAATAAACCCCTATTGCAAATCAAGGTCAAATACGAGAAAAAATAAAAAAAGATTGAGTGAGTTCACTCAATCTTAAGAAGGAGACAAATGACAGATTATCACAAAGCTTATTAAATAGTATAACTCATATTGTCAGAAAATTAAATTCATTCTTTGTATATCAAATGCCGTTTCTGTTGCAAAGTTTTACACTACCCTAAAAATATAGAATTGAAATACAAATAGGAAGAATAAATCGTATGAAATATACAAGATGAGGTATAGGGTATTCATAATTTTTGATCGTTTTTAAACTTTGCAACAGAACCCTCATCTAAATGCCAAACAGGGTGTGTCGCTTTGTTTTTCTTTTTCCAGATTTGATAAATCAAATTGCCATATTCATGAACTCAACGCATGATGGTCGTAGGATGAACGGATATGCCACGTTCTTTCAAGATTTCAGAAACATCACGATAGCTTAAAGAAAAACGACAATAATAGCCGACGGCTACCAAGATAATGTTTCTCTCGAATTGTTTTCCTTTAAAATATCCCATATGGTATGCTCCTCATCTCATTTTTTCTACAGTCTAGCTCAGCTCCAAAAACTTTGCAACAGAATCGTTCTAGGTCTTATATTCTAACTCCGACTCCTCTTGGAGATGTTTCTACAGGTATAGTCATTAATACAGAATTTGTATTTCCGTTTATTACTGATACATTATTTGAACCAAGATTTACAACATAAAGTAAATTTGTTAACAAATTTACTCCCACTCCTTGTGGAGTTGTTCCTACAGGTATAGTTGCTACTACAGAATTTGTATTTCCGTTTATTACTGATACGTCATTTGAGTTAAAATTTGTTACATAAATTAAATTTGTTAATGAATTTACTCCACCTTCTCGTGGAGATGATCCTACAGGTATAGTTGCTACTACAGAATTTGTATTTCCATCTATCACTGATACATTATCTGAAATGACATTTACAACATAAATTAGATTTGTTGATAAATTTACTCCCACTCCTTGTGGAGATGATCCTACAGGTATAGTTGCTACTACAGAATTTGTATTTCCGTCTATCACTGATACATTATCTGAAATAGAATTTGCAATATAGATTAAATTTGTTGATGAATTTACTCCGACTTCTTGTGGGAATGATCCTACAGGTATAGTCATTAATACAGAATTTGTATTTCCATCTATCATTGATACATTTGCTAAACTAGAATTTGTTACATACATCAAATTTGTTGATAAATTTACTCCCGCTCCTATCGGGGATGATCCTACAGGTATAGTTGCTACTACAGTGTTTGTGCTCCCGTTTATCACCGATACATTATTTGAACCGACATTTGTTACATAAATCAAATTTGTTAATGAATTTATTCCTACTTCTACTGGCGATGTTCCTACAGATATAGTTGCTACTACAGTGTTTGTGCTCCCATTTATTACCGATACATTATTTGAACCGACATTTGTTACATAAATTGTACCGATATTCAGACTTACTGGTGGACCAGTCGGTCCAGTATCTCCAGTAGACCCAGTAACTCCAGTCGGTCCAGTATCTCCAGTAGGCCCAGTAGACCCAGTAACTCCAGTAGACCCAGTAACTCCAATAGACCCAGTAACTCCAGTAGACCCAGTAACTCCAGTCGGTCCAGTATCTCCAGTAGGCCCAGTAGACCCAGTAACTCCAGTAGACCCAGTAACTCCAATAGACCCAGTAACTCCAGTAGACCCAGTAACTCCAGTCGGTCCAGTATCTCCAGTAGGCCCAGTAGACCCAGTAACTCCAGTAGACCCAGTAACTCCAATAGACCCAGTAACTCCAGTCGGTCCAGTATCTCCAGTAGACCCAGTAACTCCAGTAGACCCAGTAACTCCAGTCGGTCCAGTAGGCCCCGCACCGCCGCCAACATTATCAGCAGTTGTCAGAACGAGAGCAGATAAAATATTTAAAATTTGATTTCGTACGACATTTGTCATGATAAATTCAGATATCGTAATAGATAAAGTTGTATACAAAGATTGCAGCATAACGGCTACTTCAGAAGATTGTGAAGGAGTCGCCGAAACTAAGCGGTTGTTAACTGAAAGGAGAAGAAACATACTATACCGTGTAGCATCTCGTCCTTGCTGTGTAGGGAATTGATTCAGTAAAAAATTATATAAATTTAGCAGAACCGTGCGCAAAGCAGCATTATTTGCTGGAGTAGGGTTGTTCAGATATGTGTTCACTGCGACTTGCATTTGTTCGATCAAAGCAAGCAGTTGTGCTTCTTGTTCCGGTGTAATAGGAATAGTAGATACCATCTCCGGCGAAATTGGAAGGTTATCAAATATATTGTTTTCGTTATTCATGAAAATTTCCTCCTTTTGTAAAATGAAATACACTACTTTTTCATTACGTATGCTTGGTTCGGCAAAAGCGTCGGATTCGCAAAATAGTTGATGATGACGGCCGTTTGTAAATTTTGAAACAGTGTAAGCAACTCTGCCTCTTGCGCCGGTGTAATGGGTATGGTTAGTACGAGCATGGGTGAAACGTAATGTTCATTGGTCATAAGGTCATACCTCCTGTATATTAATATTTAAGCCCTATAAATAAAAATACTTGGACGTCTCAAGATATTTCTAGATAATAATTTTAGGATCATTTGGGACAATTCTTTTACCTCCTGTGGATTTACCACATTTGAGGAGTGTTTCTCAGTAAACGTGCGGGCCTCCCTACTCGCAGGCTGAGCAGCCTGACCCTCGAACCTAGATGATAGTAGCTCTAGGGCGTCTTTCGATTCAGGACTAGCTCTCATACACGAGGTTATTGAGCGGCGTACACACTAGAGGATATCTCGAGACGTCCAAGAAATGATTCTAATATAGAAGGGAGGTCTCTTACATGAGATTATTTGTTGGTTTAGATGTAAGTTCGTTTGATATGAAAGCTTGCTTTTTAAATGGTGACGGAGAAAAACTGGATTCTTTTTCGGTCAGTAATGACCTACCAGGAGCTACTATACTCAAAGAAAAATTATTACAGTGTGTTGCAGGTAAAGAGGTCGACATCCTTAAGATTGGTTTAGAATCCACCTCTGTTTACAGCTTTCATCCTTCTATGTTTCTTCACCATGATATAGATTTACAGCGTTTTGGAGCAAAAGTATTTCTCCTAAACCCAAAGCAAATCGCAAATTTTAAGAAAAGCTATTCTGACATGAATAAAACCGATGAGATTGATGCCTTTGTCATTGCTGATTACTTACGATTTGACCGTAATCAAATGTCTATCGTAAAAGAAAGCCAGTACGTGGCACTGCAGCAATTAACAAAATCACGCTACCAACTCGTCAAAATGTTAGCGAAAGAAAAACAACACTTTCTTCAACACCTAAGTGTTAAATATAATACATTTTCACAAGAAGTGGATTCTTCTGTATTTGGTACCGCTATGATGGAACTCTTCCTTGAAAAATTTAGTTTAGAGGATCTTGCCAATGTGTCTTTGGAAGAACTCGCTGAGTTCCTACAGGAAAAAAGCAGAAACTTATTAGCAGGTGTAGCGATTTTATTAAAAAGATTATAGACAACTTCTAAGGCACGCTTACGACGTTCTGCGTTCTTCACGCCACCGTATACGAGCAGAAGCTCAACATTTTCCACCGCAGAGAGACGCGGCAGTCAATTAAAATACTGGCTTTGACTCGTCTGCTATTAAGATATTCCCATCATTCAGCATATATTCGCCTTCTGTTGGACGATCTAAATAACCAATAATATTCATGGTTCTGGTGCAAAAAAATTAGGTTAATTGCAAGTAATCTCTAAACCTTGGACATACTGATAGTATTACTCTATAAAAGGTGTGTGATCAGTATGAAAAAGGACAATTTGTTTAAATGGAAGCATTATCAACCGGATATCATTGTATTAACTGTACGTTGGTACCTACGGTACAATCTAAGTTTTCGAGATTTGGTGGAAATGATGGAAGAAAGAGGATTATCTTTAGCTCATACAACGATTATGCGCTGGGTCCATCAATACGGACCGGAACGGGATCAACGGATCCGACGTCATCTGAAACAAACAAATGATTCATGGCGAGTGGATGAAACGTATATAAAAGTAAAAGGGCAATGGATGTATTTATACCGTGCGGTTGATTCTGAAGGAAATACGATTGACTTCTATCTCAGTAAAACTAGAAATCATAAGGCTGCAAAGCGATTCTTTAAAAAGGCTTTGCAGTCTTTTCATATCTCAAAACCTCGTACAATCACAATTGATAAAAATCCTGCTTATCCAGTTGCCATCACTAAATTAAAGAGCGAGAAAAAAGTGCCGTTAGGCACTCAAATTCGGCAGATAAAATATCTAAATAACGTAGTGGAGCAAGACCATCGATGGTTCTGGTGCAAAAAGATGATAAATAAAAAAGAATCAAGGATTCCTAACGGAATTACCTGCTAAGCAGTTAATCCAAACAGCTGGTTGATAAAAATATTCTGATTTCGGACAGACTGGTCCTGTAAATCAATTTGTTCTTTTTTGACCATATGCATGGCTTCAACACCACTCAATATAGAGGCGGATGTTTTGTATGATTTAAATCCCAACATAGAGCGTATACGTTTTTTAATGAAACGATGGTCTTGTTCTACTATGTTATTTAAATATTTTATCCTTCGGATTTTAGTGCCTATTGGAATCCTTTTTTCTTTCTTCAACTGTTCGATAGCAATTGGATAAGCAGGGTTCTTATCAACCGTGATGATACGAGGTTTTGAGACATGAAAAGACCACAAAGCTTTCTTGAAGAATTGTTTTGCAGCCTTATGATTTCTCGATTTACTTAGATAAAAGTCAATTGTGTTCCCCTCAGAATCAACAGCACGATATAAGTACATCCACTGTCCTTTTACTTTTATATACGTTTCATCTACTCTCCAGGAGTCATTCGTTTGTTTGAGGTAACGTCGAATTCGCTTATCTAACTCCGGTCCATATTGATGTACCCATCGCATAATAGTTGTATGAGCCAGGAATAACCCTCGTTCCTCCATCATTTCCACTAAATCACGAAAGCTGAGGTTGTACCGTAGGTACCAACGTACAGTTAATAAAATGATGTCTGGTTGATAATGTTTCCACTTAAATAAATTCTCCTTTTCCATACTGATCACACACCTTTTATAGAGTAATACTATCAGTATTTCCAAGTTTGATAGACCATTTTCATCTACTTCAAAGTTTTTGCACCAGAACCGATGTTTGTTTACAGGAAAAAGAAAGATTCAAAGGGAGTTGAAACGAAACTTTTCCATTTTTATCCGTTCGTTTCTTTGCATACTCTGTATTGTCCTTTTTATTATAGATTGTAAATTCTACATCTGCTAAGTTGTTTCCAGGATAATACTTAAATCCCCCAGGCTCACTATGATCATATTTCCATTCCATAGCTGTCAATGTAATTTCTAATGTTCCCACTTCATTTTTTTGTATTTGTAATGATGGTTCACTAGCTGCTTTTACATTTTGCATTGCCGCTGTACTAAACAGAACTGCACCTGTTACAAAAGGTACAGCTAGAAATCGAATTGCATATTTTACGGTTTGGTTCATTCTATTTCCTCCTTAATATATGAAATGGATTGTTCCTAACAAACATCCATTGTTCTCACTTTGTCTCCCTCGTAACAATTCAAAGTTTTATGTAAAACATATATCATTATGATAGATTCACCTTTCATTCTTTTCTGTTTCACCATGAATCGACCATATGTAGGTATTACATTCTTAGGTAAATGCAACTTAAATACTTTATTGACGGTTATTTAGTTACACAATAAATGAATTTTATATGACATACAAGGTGCTATCTATATTTCTCAACTTATGCATATTACGGATCAGAAAAAAATGTCTCCCTGTGTAGAACAGCTAAAAATCGAAATAACGTAGATGAATGGTGATTTTATGATACTTATTTTACCTAAGGAGCTGTTTGTTATTTTTCCTGTTTATGTCTTTAACATGACATGCAGATAAGAATCAGAAAAAAGAATTTTAGATTTTGTATGAAACATACAGAATGTAAGAATATATTTCTCATGTTTTAGGTTGTTGACACCCAATTTTATCCTCTCTAGACTAAACATAAGATCACGTTCGAATTCGTATCAAAAGCTTACCAATCTAGAAAATTGGCAAGCTTTTTTTATTTCAGCCTATTCATGTGATCGTACCTAATAAGGGAGGCGTTACCAAGTGACATTACTAGAAAATATATTGACGCATAATGAAACATTTGTACAAAAACAAGAATATGAACCTTTTTCTACGACCAAATTTCCAAATAAAAAATTATTGATTGTAACGTGTATGGACACCAGATTGTTAACATTATTACCACAGGCATTGGGCTTACAAAATGGGGATGCCAAAGTCATAAAGAACGCAGGCGCTGTGATTTCCCATCCTTTTGGTAGTATGATGCGGAGTATCATACTGGGTATTTATGAATTACAAGTGGAGGAAATTTGTGTGATTGGTCATGAAGATTGTGGCATGGCGGGTTTGCAAGCTGAGCCGCTATTAGAAAAGGTAAAACAGCAAGGCATTGATTCCACCTGCATTCGTACACTACAACATGCAGGCATTGATTTATCTACATGGTTAACCGGTTTCCGAAACGTACAGGAAAGTGTCCAACATAGTGTAGAAATGATACGCCAACATCCGTTATTGCCACCTTCTGTACCTGTGCATGGACTTGTCATTCATCCCAAAACAGGAAATTTAGAAGTCGTTGTAGAGGGATATTCCTACGCACATACAACAAGTCCTTAAATACATGCAGGAAGAGGAGGAAAAACGATGAGATTTTCAGGCAGATATGAAGGATATAGCCTTGCGAACTTACAAAAAGATATGCTGGCAGGATTGGTTGTAGGGATTGTAGCGATTCCGCTTGCAATGGCATTTGCCATTGCTTGCGGTGTACGACCTGAATATGGTATTTATACGACGATTATCGCAGGGATTCTCGTATCCATATTTGGTGGATCAAAATATCAGATTGCAGGACCAACAGGCGCATTTGTACCCATCTTACTTGGTATTGTGATGCAATATGGCTATGAAAACTTATTAATTGCTGGTTTTATGGCAGGAATTTTACTTATTATCATGGGCGTATGCAAACTAGGAAGGTTTATCACCTTTATTCCGCGACCTGTCATGATTGGTTTTACGACTGGTATTGCGGTCATCATCTTCTCCGGACAAATTGCAAATTTTTTAGGGCTTCATCACCTGGAAAAGCAAGAAACCTTTTTTTATAATATGAAAGAAATTGGGACAAATATCGCCGAATTGAATCCGTACAGTATTCTTACCGCTTTTCTTTGCTTAGGAATTGTGATTGCAGCTACAAAATGGTTACCTCGCATTCCAGGCGCATTATTGGGTTTGGTCATTTCAAGTTTAATCGCAACCCTGTTATTTCCGAATCAAATTGAAACGATTGGGACTACATACGGCGATATCCCGCATCAACTACCGGACTTCCAAATGCCTGAATTTACATGGGATACTGTCCTTATGTTACTTCCAGCAGCCTGTATTATTGCGGCATTAGGTGGGATTGAATCATTGTTGTCTGCCATGGTGGCAGATAACATGGCAAACAGCAAACATAATAGTAATAAAGAACTGGTGGGACAAGGAATTGCAAATATGGTGACACCGTTATTTGGCGGTATTCCTGCGACGGGTGCCATCGCTAGAACCGCAACGAATATTAAAAATGGGGCGACTTCCCCCGTATCAGGTATGATACACGGAATAGTTGTATTACTAGTATTATTATTCCTGTCTCCGCTTGCTTTTCATATTCCACTAGCTAGTATGGCACCTATTTTAATGGTCGTTGCTTGGAATATGAGTGAGAAGCATGAGTTTATTCATATTCTGAAAACAAGAACAGGAGACACCCTGGTACTTGTTTTGACGTTTCTCTTAACCATTTTCACAGATCTTACAACTGGAGTAAGCGTGGGGTTACTCCTTGCATTTCTTTTGTTTATTGGAAAAATGAGCAAATCTTTACATGTTCGAAAAGTATTGCCAGATCCAGTAGATTCCTATGTCAAGTCAGACATCGTCACAAATGGGAAAAATTGTCCACAAATCAGTATCTTCACCGTAGAGGGCCCTTTATTCTTCGGCACTATAAAAGAATTCGAAACATCTATAGAAGCAGCCCTACAGTCTAACGCTCACATTCTTCTCCTACGTATGGGGGATGTTTCTTTTATGGATACTTCCGCAGAGTCTGCAGTAGAACACATTCGAAAAAAGATGCTAGAAAAACAAGGAACCCTTTTAATTTCCGGTATCCAGCACCAACCGAAAGACATATTCCATCAAACAGGGTTATACGAAAGAATTGGCGAATCACACTTTTTCACACGTACAGGATTAGCATTGCATTTTGCACTACAAGAATTAGAGACATCCAAATGTAAGGGCTGTAAACAATTTGCCTTTCAAGAATGCACGACACTTTCTGAACAATCTACAAAAACAGACTTAGACAGGAAACGTTCTTCCGTGGAAATTAACCTGTAAATCATAAAGTAACATTAGGAGGATAGATTGCTATATCCTAGCTATTCGTTTGTTTATAAAAGACATACATTTTTAGGTTCTGGTGCAAAAAGATGATAAATAAAAAAGAATCAAGGATTCCTAACGGAATTACCTGCTAAGCAGTTAATCCAAACAGCTGGTTGATAAAAATATTCTGATTTTGGACAGACTGGTCCTGTAAATCAATTTGTTCTTTTTTGACCATATGCATGGCTTCAACACCACTCAATATAGAGGCTGATGTTTTGTATGATTTAAATCCCAACATAGAGCGTATACGTTTTTTAATAAAACGATGGTCTTGTTCTACTATGTTATTTAAATATTTTATCCTTCGGATTTTAGTGCCTATTGGAATCCTTTTTTCTTTCTTCAACTGTTCGATAGCAATTGGATAAGCAGGGTTCTTATCAACCGTGATGATACGAGGTTTTGAGACATGAAAAGACCGCAAGGCTTTCTTGAAGAATCGCTTTGCAGCCTTATGATTTCTCGATTTACTTAGATAAAAGTCAATTGTGTTCCCCTCAGAATCAACAGCACGATATAAGTACATCCACTGTCCTTTTACTTTTATATACGTTTCATCTACTCTCCAGGAGTCATTCGTTTGTTTGAGGTAACGTCGAATTCGCTTATCTAACTCCGGTCCATATTGATGTACCCATCGCATAATAGTTGTATGAGCCAGGAATAACCCTCGTTCCTCCATCATTTCCACTAAATCACGAAAGCTGAGGTTGTACCGTAGGTACCAACGTACAGTTAATAAAATGAGGTGGTACAGTAAAACTGGAACACAGTATAGAGATAAATTATTCTATATGAAGAGGTGTTTCAGATGAAAAAACAGTATGATGAAATGTTTAAAAGACAATGTGTTGAATTGGTGATCAAAGAAGGTCGTTCTATTTCAAGTATCCAAAGAGAATTTGACTTGGGTAACGGAACTCTAAATGTATGGATTAAAAAATATTCTACACAGATTTCCTCCTATGAAAGCAATGAACTGGAAGAACTACGTTCTTTACGAAGAGAAATCCAGGCGTTAAAAAAGGAAAATGAATTTCTAAAAAAGGCGGCAACCTTCTTTGCGAGCAACCAAAACTAACACGCTTTCGGTTTATAAGACAATATAATCAAATATTTGGAGTGCGCTGGCTTTGCCATCGATTACAAGTGTCTGTCAGTGGTTTTTACGACTATATTCATCGTAAACCCACTGAAAATCAGAAAAAACGTAAAAAGACAGCGGCTTATATTGTCATGCAATTTAAATGCTTAAAAGGAAGAATGGGGTATCGAAAGTTGTACAGTTATCTTATAAACAAGGGAGTCAAGGTTACGTTGTCACAAGTAAGACAAGCGTTATGCAAAGCCGGCTTGCAGTCAAAAGTTGTCACTTATTATAAGAAACGAAAACAAGAACACCGTACATTTCCCAATGTATTAAAGCGATCCTTTAAACCTGGTAAGAAAGACATACCAACTGTAGTATGTGATATTACGGAATTCCATTTAATGAATGGGATGAAAGTATATTTTTGTGCGGCATTAGATATTAGCACCCGACGGGTGCTTGGTTATTCGTTAGATACTTGTCAAGATGCTCAATTAGTAAAAGACACAATTCAACAAGTAAAAAACACATATGGGAAACGAGAAAACATATTATTTCATAGCGATCAAGGATCACAATTTAGCAGTTACCAAGTGACTGATTTTTGTAAACAGCAAAAAATTCAACAAAGTATGTCCCGAAAAGGAAACTGTTGGGATAATGCAGTAATAGAATCTTTCTTTAGTATCTTTAAGCGAGAATGCTTACATGGAGAAAAGCTCATTTCCCTGTCCCAAGTGAATCAGCTAGTAGCTGAATTTATTTATATGTACTATCATTCTGTTCGTCCTCATTCAACATTAAACGGAATGACTCCTTATCAATATTCAAAATCAATTGCGTAATCTAATTTGTGTTCCAGTTTTTCTTGACCAGGTCAAAATGATGTCTGGTTGATAATGTTTCCACTTAAATAAATTCTCCTTTTCCATACTGATCACACACCTTTTATAGAGTAATACTATCAGTATTTCCAAGTTTGATAGACCATTTTCATCTACTTCAAAGTTTTTGCACCAGAACCCAAATTTACTTCCTTCCATACATACTAGCATGTATCTCAATAAGAACTGGCAGATGAGCAAAAATAGTGCATACTAACATTCCAACTGTCGTATGCACTTTTAAATACTATCCATATTGGGGTATGGCAACCAAAAGCGAAATATGGGGCCATATGCAAATATATTCCAATTCAAAAAGGGTATGTGAAGAAGTTTTTATTCGCCACATACCCTTTTTGTTAATTGGCTACTTGGTAAATTGGCATATCGAACTGTAAATCCGGTGGCTGTCTATTTGGATCAATTCCATATTTGCCAAATCGATTCACATGAGCTGTGATATATGGACTCAACTCACTTAGTACTTCTTCGTCCAATTTATTTCCATCTTGCCGATAATCATGTAACACTTGTGTTAATGCAAATACATTGTAAAAAATTAAACAATTCGCTACTAAGTGATTAAACTTAATCACTTTTCTTTGGTTTTCTCTATTATTTTCAGTAATGATTCCCTCTCCACCAAAAAATAGCCATTTGGTAAACCCATTAAATGATTCACTCTTATTTGTAGCTGTTTGAATGGTACGTCTCAATTGTTCATCAGCTATGTACTTTAATAAAAACATAGTACGAATTACACGTCCTAATTCACGAAACGCTTGATATAATTTATTTTTCTTACTATAGGTTCCTAGCTTATTCAAAATAGTGGAAGGAGTAATTTTTCCTACTTCAATTGACATGGCTACTCGTAGCATATCTTTATAATGGATTTTAATTAAATCCCAATCAATTTCATCGGTAAAAATATCGTCAATATGCTTAAATCGACTTTCTTTATCTGGACGGAGCATTTTTAAATCTTTCCAATTTCGAATTCGTGGCATTAACTCGATTCCCATTAAGGTAGATAATCCAAAAATGGTAGCACTTTGTCCTTGTGTATCAGAATGAATGACTTCTGGTTGAATCTCAGAATTGTTATTCATTAAGACATCTAGTATATAAAGTCCTTCCCATACACCACACGGTATAAAATGACTAAATAATGCAATGTAATTATCAGAAACATGATAATAGCCAATTCCCCCATATCCTCCATAACGGATATGCCTCTCAGATAACAAGTTTTGTTCATATAAGGCCCATATTGTTCCATCAGCAGATGCGCTTTTCCCGTCTCCCCAATACTTAGGTAGGCCGAATTTGTTATAGGAATTAATAATGAATTGGATTGCTTGATCTAGATTTTCTGTCGTAATGTGTCTTTGATTTACCCATGAAATTTGCCTTCGGTCCATATTTCCTAATGATCTTGCAGTTTGAACAGGCCCTAGATTACAACCATAGCAAAACACAGTAGTTAAATAACGTTCAATCGGATCTTCTAATCGAGCCTCATGTTTTGAAATGGGTTTAAAAAATCGAGTCCAGTTTAACCAATGTTCTGTATCACCTAGCATATCTAAAACATTGATGGGAACTAGATTTTGAGCAATATATTTTTCTAAACTTTTTAATTTAGGAGAAGGTTTTCTTTTCTTTGACTTACCCATGACAATTTCACCATTCTCAATACGCACTTGTTTATTGTATGGAAAAGAAGTATCTGTTTTCTTTGCTATTTTCATAAACCTTTTCCGTAATTGTTTTACATATTCTTTACCTGTAGAGGGGAGATTGCTTTTATGACAAAAATCCAATAATTTTTGTTCATATTCATTCCAAGAGATAAGTTGTTGTCGATAATCAGCGTATTTTTCACTTCCCTCAATGTAAAGATCTCCAGATTTTAAACCCCACATAATTTGGGTAAATACACAAGCTTCAAAGTGACGGCGATTAATTTCTTCTGGATAACACCCAGATTTTCGATTTGGAGCTATCCATCTCCACCATGCATCAGGAATCCACGATAAATCGAGTAGAGGTTTTATTTCCTTTTTCCAGTATCCCTTTTTTTCAATACTTACGATAGAAAGAGACTCTTTTCGGGAATTTTGATGAGTTTTTAAAAACGCAATCGCATCTTCTAATCCTTGATCTTGGTTTGTAGAGCGTAGGGAAACCGTGTTTAAAATTTTAAACAACGTAGAACGACTACTTTTATAATAATCCCAGACAAAGACAAAGTAGTTATCACCACTATAAGCAAGATGTGATTCGCAATCATGTAATATCTCCTCATGTCGGTTTCCTACTACCTGTTCAATCGCTTCCATTTTATCTTGAGATTCATTTCCTGAACGATAAGCAAGAATGACATCATGAAGAGTTGTAATTAACAAATCGGTCCGTTTTTGGTTCTTCATTTGATAATGTTGTAACTGATCACGACTTTTATTACGGGCGGACATCATTCTCTTAACCATCATTTCTCCAATATTATCTAAAACATGAGCGAGTTGAGATTGGATAAAAGAGAGAGCAAGTGCATATCGTTTTTTAGGTTCCATTTTTTTCATTCGTGCTGCATCGAGCGTTTTGGCTTCCGAGGTCATTTGTCGTACTTTAACAGAAGGAATACTCTTCAGTATAGTAGTATTTACTTTTTGATCCATTAACCATTCCATTTGTGCTACTAATTCCCTGAAATGCTTTATAGTAGGACTTTTGGCATCTTGCTTGAGATGATGCCAGGGAGTATACACCGTACCATCATTCGTTTGAAAGAGAGAATCAATCTTATTTTTATCGTTTTCATGTATCGATTGATATATTTGTTCATACACCACATGGTACGATTGAGATCGCAACCTCTTAGCTGTCTCATTTAAAGTAGAAAAAGTAGGTAATTCAAAACGCTGACGAATTAATTCATCTATTGCAGCATTAATGAAATCGGCTGAGTCGTCTTTTGTTGATGATACTTGATTCATTGTATCAGTCATAATTTTTCTAGCTTGGTCATTGAAGAAATGAATGTTTTTATAGTCTCTAATCAAGGCATGGTGACGTTTTTGAGTACCTGAGTTATGATATTTCTGTAAATCATTTCGTGATACAAGAGTAAGATTCATTTTTTGAGCAATATGTATGACAATGTCTTCAGGTATTTCTGTTACAGGAAGAAAATATCCTAATCGTTGAAATGTTTTTAGTAAAACGAATAATCCTAATTTAGCTACATCTCCTTTTACATGTGGCTTCATCCAATGAATTTCTTCAATTGTAGGAGAATATAGCTCTTGTAATTCTTTTTGGGATGGATTACTTTTCAGTCGAGGATAAGCTGTATCTTCAATACTAGGCATAAAAAACTCCTTATATGAATTTAACTACTAATACAATCTTTTATTAGTCCATGTTTCGATAAAGGGTCATTCTAGATACACCGGCTTTTTCGGCAGCCTCTGTGATACTTGTTCCTTGTTCTATTAAATAAAATGCATAACTTAATTTTTCTTTGTCTACAGATGGTCTACCAGGATATTTGCCTCTTTTTTTTGCTGCCAGAATCCCTTCTTTTGTTCGCTCTGAAGTTAAATCTCGTTCAAATTGAGCAATACCAGCAAAAACAGTAAACAGCATTTTTCCATGTGCAGTTGTTGTATCAAGCCAGGACTCTTTTAAGCTTTTTAAATTCGCTCCTTTTCGAGAAATGAGCTCGGCAATCTCAATTAAATCCTTTGTAGAACGTGAAAGTCGAGTCAGGTCTGTTACTACTACTGTATCTCCATTACGCAGAAACTCTAACATTCTATTTAGCTCCAGACGATCTCGTTTGGTTCCTGTTACTTTTTCAAAAAACATACGCTCGCACCCAGCGTCTATTAGTTGCTGTTCCTGGCGGTCTAAATTTTGATCAATGGTAGATACCCGCATATATCCAAACTTCATATAATTCCTCCTTTTCTGTTATATTGTATCAAAAACAATATGAAATAGGTATTGTTACAAAAAGATTTTGTTACATATTTTTGTGACAGCGAGATTGCTAGTTCACTTGACTTCAGTTCTTGATCCCCACCCCTGTCACAAAAATGGTCGTTTTTGTGACAGACAGAACGAAAAAGACTAAGATTTAAATACATCCACAACTAATATGGAATCCTTTATACCAATACTTTTTTCAAGGAGTGGAAAAAACATTGGTGAATTGCAACATTTTTAATGGCCTTTGCGAACCCCATAACTTGTTCTGTTTTTTTTTATTTTGCATTGCTATAATTCAAAATGTAGCAACGAATGTTCTACTACAAATACCTAAACATCTGGAAAGGACAACAGAAATTTGCATACTAAAAATAATATTTCTACTCGTATTATATCTCTTGATATTCTTCGTGGCTTTGCTTTGATTGGAATGTTAATTATACACGCCGCTGGTTTGTCAAAAAAACAAGAAATCCCAATGTATTCTATGGATTTTTACTTGGATATTTTTAATAACATGTTTATTCATTTTAAGTTCGTTTCTATTTTTTCATTTTTATTTGGCGTTGGGTCTTATTTCTTTTTTTTACGCGCGCAACAACGTGGATTGCATAGTTATCATCTTTTTTCAAGGCGATTAATTACGCTGCTTCCTATAGGGATTATATCGATACTGATTTGCCCTCAGATAACTCCTATTTTAATCATCTATAGTGTATTCGGATTTATCTTACTTCTTTTCTTTAGACTAATGTCTAGAATGATTCTACGCATTGCGGGATTAATCCTAACATGTAATATACTAGTAGTAATGGGAGCTATGGTATTGGGATGCCCCTCCTCCAAAAGTTTTAATATTTCTTTTCAAATAATTTGTTACGCTGTCACTTATCTATCTGTAATTTTTAGTATGATGCTATTAGGACTATATGTAGGGAAAATTAATCTTTTTCAGCAATTATCACAACAAACGGTCATGATCAAAAAAATTCAGAAGATGTCATGTTTTCTCAGCTTACCCCTAATTTTAGGAGGTCTATGGACTATTTATATAAACCCAGATGTAGAGCATAATATTTCTTTTCAAGGACTATGTTATATAACGGCTTATCCCTTATCAATATTTTATTTGTCTTCCATCATTCTTTTATATAATAAAAACCATTCTTTGTATATTTATAAACCGCTCAGTTATGTAGGACGGATTTCATTAACGGCTTATATTGGACACGCATTGCTTCTTAAACTGCTTCCTTTATTGTTAGGTTGGACATCTGGCTACACACTAATACAAAGCTTGATACTCTCCTGCATTATATTTACTATGCTAATTATTTTTAGTTTTATTTGGTTGCAAAAATTTAAACAAGGTCCTATCGAGAAAATTTGGCATCTATTAACATTTGGAAACAAAGCAAGAGCATAACATGAGGGGATTTCACAATTTATGTATTTTTATATTTAAAAAATAGATATACAAGATTAAATTCAATAGTTTTACCTAATGAAAATTTAACAAAAAGGGATGTGGAGACGTTTTTATATTCCACATCCCTTTTTAATTGGAATATATTCGTATATGGCCCCATATTTTGCTTTTGGTTGCCATACCCCTATAAATGTTGAGAAAGGAACGCCGCCTCTACTAGATTGAATAAAGATAATCAATTGCCATGGAATAAGACCTGGATGAAAAGAAATAAAAGTGATGTATAAGCCTGGTAATAGTAGTGCCAATAAAAAACAAAATAAGCGTAATAAGCGGAATGCCGTTCCAATCCACCATCTTTCCGTATCATCTTCAGGAGTATGTAATAATAATGCCAAGGTAATGGGAGTGAGTAAAACAAATGGTGAACCATCTAAAATAATAGCAACTTGTCCCTTTAGTAGACCTTGTATAACCCGATCAGGTCTTTCAGTCTGTATCATCTGAGGGAATGGTGAATATGAGTTATTGCTCAGAAGTTGTTCTAAACAGCTAGTATCTAAAATATCATCTATGTCGATAGCACAAATTCTTTCAGTTATTGCGGTTACGAATTTTTTGTTTGTAAGATGATCTAAATAAACTACTGCTACATCGCGTTGTGTTTGCACACCTATTGATGATTTTTGTATAGATAAATGGGAAGATTTAAAGTTTCGTCTTAACATAGATACATTAATAGACAGTATTTCTACAAAGCTTTCTTTTGAGCCATGTATGTTACTTTCAGTTGTTGGCTCAGAAATCGCTCGATTCATTATTTTAGAAGTATCTAAGATAAAAGCGATGTCCATATTTTCTAATAATAATACACAGGAACCAGCGAAAAGATGAGAAATGATAGTATCTAATTCAGAAACAATTTGGATATCGCATAATTCAATACGGTTTGTAACGGTAGATATAGTGATATTTGCGTTTTTAGATTGGGGTTTAATTGAATGTTGTAATAATGGGCGCAAGACATAATCTTGCAGCATTTGTACATCTGTGATTGTTTTTAAATAAATCAAAACAGCTTGCAGTGAAAAATCTGGAATATCAAATTCTCGGTATGTGGTATCAAAATTAGATGATAATCGATATTGTAAGTTTTGCAAATTGAGACTTAAATTACAAGATAATGTGGGTGGATGTTGCATAAAATCATGCTTCCTTTTTTGTATATTCATTTATGATATGTTTAGATATAAATTAGTATGTGACTTACTTGGTGTTTTATACCATTCTGCATGTAAATATTGTTCGTATAGACCAATAAATCTGAAATGAAAATATCATAGACATGCTGTATCATTTTAGCCGAGAAGACTCCTTTCGGTTCCGTTGCAAAGTTTTTGGAGCTGAGCTAGACTGTAGAAAAATGAGATGAGGAGCATAACATATGGGATATTTTAAAGGAAAACAATTCGAGAGAGACATTATTTTGGTAGCTGTCGGCTACTATTGTCGTTTTTCTTTAAGCTATCGCGACATATCTGAACTTTTGAGAGAGCGTGGTGTTTCAGTTCATCCTACAACTATTATGCGTTGGGTCCATGAATATGGAAATATCATTTATCAAATTTGGAAGAAGAAAAATAAATCAGCACATTCCGTATGGCATTTAGATGAAACCTATATCAAAGTCAAGGGAAAGTGGCGTTATCTTTATCGTGCGATTGATAAGGAAGGTCACACATTGGATATTCAACTTCGCAAAAAGCGAGATCATCAAGCAGCCTATATGTTTATGAAAAGGTTAGTGAAAGCTTTTGGAGAACCAACGGTTCTCACAACAGACAAGGCTCATGCTTTACTTTGTGCGTTTAAAAAACTAAAACATAATGGCTTTTATGTGCATACGAAACATTGTACTGTTAAGCATTTCAATAATCTCATCGAACAAGACCATAGACATATCAAACGACGTTTTGTTAAATCCGCAGGATTTCAAAACCTGCGCCATGCTTCACGTACATTGAAAGGAATCGAAACGGTTCATGCCATATATAAACAAAAGAGAAGTCACATTCCAGACTTCTCTTTTTCAACGTACAAGGAATTACAGCAGTTATTTAGAACTGCTTAAACTACAACCGTATTTTGTAAGCAGGTTGATGTTTTTTCAAACTTTGCAATAGAACCAATCGGATTTTAAATAGGATTGGAAATAAAAGTAAGCCTATGACCTATTTTTACACGTATCTCGGCTGTACCCCACATTCGTTCCTCCTACACTGTATATTCTAGGAGAAGTTGTACAAAATAAGCAAGCAAGCGTAATAAACGATGTAAATTTTCCTTTTTAACTTCTCTCCTAATAATGAACAAAAAGGTGGTTCTTGGATAAGAATCACCTTTTTGTTACGGAATCATATTGAAAATAAATGATACTGTTTATTTTACATGTCCATCAATTGCTGCCGGAGCATATTCCCATTTACCATCTGTGAGAGAACCTAATTGTTTGCCGATTTGCTAATCCTCCCCCTGTAAGCGGGTTTATGTTTTTTTAAACTTTGCAACAACCCCCAAATTTGTTATCCTGTTACACCAGGAGTAACCGTTAAATATAGAGCAGAATCACTATAATCAAATATATCTTGTGCTAATTTAAGTGGATACGGAGCGTTTTTTAATGCTGAACTTGGATTTACAGTATATGTTGATTTTAATTGATATACAGCTCCTCTATACTGCTGTAATGGATAAGAAGCAGCCACTGTATCATTGCTTAACGTTTGAGTATTTGTTACTTGTTTCGTAACTGTGATGGTATGATTATAACTAGCTGTTAATTGTGTACTAAATTCATGTTCCGCTTCTGCAGGTAAAATACCGCCCCCTGCTGTTATTTTTAATTTATATCCAAATGTTAAAGCACCACCATAGGCATCTGCTGTAGTTAATCCAGAGGTGATTGCTTGACTAAATACATACTTCCCTGTTGTGGGAACAATAGCCGTGCCTTGTCTATCATAGAAGGTTTCTCTTTTTATTGTTGTACCATCAAAATATGGCTTATATTGTGCATCTATTAGACTTTGAAGTTTATCCTTATCCATTGTTCGTGCCTCTAAATCTGAGATTACCCTACCGTTTGAAAGTATACAACCTACAGTGTTATCGGGTGTCCGTTCTAAAGTGTCTAAATCATATTTTCCAAGTTGAACATGGCCATCTGCTGTTTGTTCAGCATAAGTACCATACGTAAAATCCGGTTGAAACTTAGCAAAATATAATATTGAATTTGCTGCGGAAGTTTCCGTTTTTATAGTCCCCTTTTGTGGGGCCGGGTCATTTGGGTTAGATGATAGTACAGGATAAGGTGCATCATCATTATCACTGGCTGCTCTATTTTTGTATAAAGGATTGTTATATACAGGTGTTTTCACTCCGTTTTTAAACAGATATCCTTGAATACCTGTTTTCGCATCTGTGCTAGTGTTTGTGTCAGGTTTTACTTGGGTATCTGGATTAGCATTTGCGTCAGGTTTTACTTGGGTATCTGGATTAGTACTTGTGTCAGGTTTTACTTGGGTATCTGGATTAGCACTTGCGCCAGATTTTACTTGGGTATCTGGGGATTTTGGAGCATGTATTTTTGTATCAATTCCCGTTTTAGGGTGCAGACTAGTTGTTATGTTATTTTTGGAATGGGGATGTCTGTTCGTTTCAGCTGCATAAGACGTAATGGGCAACATGCTACCTATCGTTAATACACTAACCACTGGAATAACGACTGAAAATTTGTTGCGTTTTTTCATTTATAACGCCTCCTCAACTATTTTTGTGTAGCTGTTCTTACTTTGATTATAACAACGCTTTCAGTTAAAAATATATATGAAATATCTTCCATGTGATAACTTAGATTAAAGTCCTAAGTACAAACAATGTTATTCATTCTTACGATATATTTTATAAGGAGAAGGCCTGTTTTTTTATGAATGTCTCAGTTACCAACCCTTTGTATTTGGATGAGCCAACGAGTGGCTAATGATTCTTTGATCCAATTATGTAGTAGGATGCATGCAGATTCAGATACTTTACTTAGCACGTAGGGTATATATGGAAAACTTATTGCTATCTTCTTATAGCCTTCTACCATGTTTAAAAGGCGCCAACTTCTGTTACAGAAGAAGCGAAAAAATTAAGCGCGTATAAAACGATTGGAATGATTCAAAATCATCTATTTGTCAAAACACCCAAGAAAGAAGGAACAAAGCTTGCTGAAGTCCTTATTATTTACTATACGAACAGAGATTTCGAGTAGCGTGTTACCTGTTCTAGACGAGTATGTACTTGCTGACAAAAAAGACTTGGATTGGTATCCAAGTCTTTTTGTTTTTTATAGTTACGTGTCATTCGTATCAGAATGAGGATATTTTCATTTCTTTTTTAAAAAGTGCTGTTTTTAGCTTATACCAATGATTTTATTGTACTGTTCTTGGATGGTTTGTAGTTGTAGATTTAACTCTTTTGCAAGTGATGCCATCGTAGGCTCTTGTTCCAAAATCAGCAACAAGTTCAACATTTCTAAAAGGATTTGATGAACCTTATATACTTCTTTTGTATCCACATAGCCAGAAGTGGAATGAAGTAGCAGTATAGACTCCATTATACTCATTTTTCGATCGATTTCTTGTAGTAATGGTTTAGAATCCCCAAATAGCGATTGGTTAAACATACCAACACTCTCCCTTACTGTATTCTGCGAGAAGAAAATGATTACGCAATAAATTCCTCATGCGCAAGCTGAAAAATGAATAAAAAAGAGTGATGCTTGTTTGTATTCTATACCGATTACCGTACGTACACAATAACATGTAAGACGTTTGTATATTATGATATGAATATTATTTTCATTTGAAAAAAAGCCAAATGCATATACAGTTGGGTTTCTTTGCCCATCCCCATCGCCATCAAGCTAAGGAGATTGAACTTATAAAAATACGCATAAATCTTTCTCCGATGCTAGAATATTAGGCATTTCTATAAAAAAGTGCATACAAAATAACCCTAGCGGGCTACAATTTTTTTAGTGTATTTATTTTTCTATATGCTGCTCGTATGCAGTGCCTAAAATATCAAATACAGTTTTCTTCCGATACCGATGTGATTTTCGTCCATTTTTATCAAGTAGGTGGAATAAACGAAGAAAACTTGTTAGTAATTGCTTCGATTGTTTTTGTATTTGTCGATATAATACGCGGAAATAATCATGAATCATATACATGGCTTTCCATTCACTTAATTCTTTTTGTTTTTTTATCAGCAATATTTGTCTCATTTGGAACATCACAGTAGAAGAGAGTAAAAGCGCAATTAATTTCCCATAAATATGACATTCTAATCGTTCTTTCTTCACATTTGTATTGGAATGAATACGAAAAATAGATTTCCAGGTTTTAAAGATAATTTCTATTTGCCAACGAAGAGAGTAGAATTCATGGATAGCTTCTTTAGAAACATATTCCGATGGAATATTTGTAATGTATATATTGATGCCTTGTAATTTTTTTGTCCGGTCACTAAACGTTATGTTTTTCTTTTTCTCTTTGTATGCTCGATCTTTTCTACGTTGTGTTTCCTGATCAGGAGTAAGCCTATAAATTACAGCTCTTACGGGAAGTAAATACTCACGTCCCACATAGATAACAGGAATTTCATATAATTCCCCTGGTTGTAACTGTTCCATAATCGCTTCTAAATCAATCATGGTATATTGATATTTTTTCTTACTAGCTTCATTTTTAAATGCAGGGACCTCTTCATTCTTTTGAAACAGTTTGGTATTCATTTTGAGTCGAGATAAATAGTAGGCTCCTTTTTGTTGAATGCCATCTAAATCTTTCAAACTAAAATAACCTAAATCCCGTATACAAAGATCTTGTAAATCAACGGTAGGTTGAACTTCTTTTCCGTAATTCACATCATTTTCTTTCGCAGGTCCCAAGGCAACATGTAAAAACTGACCACTCAGTAAATCGTATTCTAATTGTATTTTCACGCCAGAAGCTTTTCCACTTCCGCCTGAACCAGGGTAAACTGTTGCAAGTTGATCTGAAATTTGAAATGTAGTGGCATCTAAAATTCGAATACGCCGGAAGTATTCTGAAAAAGAAGAAGGTAGCGATATAGTGGCTAATAATTGTTTTTGCAACAGTTGTGAGAAAAGCGAACGCAAAAATTCTACTGCTTTTTCGTTTAACCTTACATTTAGTCCTTCCGGACTCATAAGTACACCTGTTTCTGATTCTAAAACCCCACATAGCCGTGTCAGAGAATAACTGGCAATATCTTGGCCCATTCCTATGCATAAAGCGGCTAAATCTTGTGCCCTAAATTTACTGGTACGTTGTACAAATTGTGTTTCTTTCGCTAGATGGGTTAAACAGTGGGATGAAAATACACATTGTAATTCCTTTACAAGTAAACGGAAATCTTTAAAAAGACATGATTTTTTCATGGATTCTCCTCCATTTTTTATCTTTATTTTATAAAATGAAGATAAAAAGAAAAGAGATGAAAAAACTATGTATCCATTAGGTTCAGAAAATCATCCGATTATGATAAAAGTAAGAACAAGAGCACAAGCAGAAAATATAGCAACAATTTGTAATGAATATGATTTTTATTACATCATTAGTTTAGAATTAAATGAAGATCTAACGGATTTGAAAAAAGCGATTAAAGGACGTACACGTCCAATGGATATATATGATACATGCGCTTGTAACAGTGGAAAGAAATATAAGTTCTGTTGCATGAACAAAGAAATAGAACTAAATATATAAAAAGAGATACCCCTATTTTTTTTCGGTTTGGGGGTATTTCTTTTCTTTAGCTTGATGGCGATGTTGATTTTCCCCTTTTTTACCGTACACTTTTTGAACGTTTTTCACGTCTACAACTGGTTTCGTCATATATATCCTCCTACGATTGTTATTATCTTACTTATTTTGCTCTTTTGGAAAATGAATCGCTATTGATTAATATGACAGCAACCTTACATTTTTGTAAGGGAATATTTCTTCCACTTGAAAACAGCTACTTTAGTATGGTAATAATACAAAAAACACCAACTGATGATTGGATTGTTACAATGGAGGGTGCATGGTTTAAATGACATCAAATATAGACTTGTAAAAACGGTATTACTTATTTAGTTTGTATATAAAGATTTTACAATTCATAAAGGATACAATATTCATTTGCTTATTCCCCCATTTCGAGGGGATGGGCAAAAACACCCATTAAGAAGAATGAGCGTATTAACTTCAACACAGTATCCATTGAATCAGGGGTATCCAAATCTTATTTGTACAATCATCCAGAGTTCCACGAGAGAATTGAAATGCTCCGTAAGCAATCAGGTAAGTCCCCTAAAGCCATAAAACGCCAAATGAGCGATGAGAGTAACGCTGCTAAGATTTAAATACTGAGGGATCGAATCAAAGAATTGGAAAGCGAAAATAAGCGATTGAAAGATGAAACTAGGCGGCTACAAGGAAAGCTGTATGAACAAATCTAATGAAAAAGGCTCCTACGTTGAGGTCATATACACAAAGTAAGAGCCTTATTTTTTCTATTCTTTTTTCATTTTAGTCTTGATTTGTTTTTACCCTTCTTCCAAATTTGATAAAGCAAATTGCCATATTCATGCACCCGACGCATGATGGTTGTAGGGTGCACAGATATCCCTCGCTCGTTCAGGAGCTCAGATACATCGCGATAGCTTAAAGAAAAACGACAATAGTACGGGCGGCTACCAATATAATATCTTTCTTAAAATGTTTCTCTTTAAAATAGCTCATGCATCATGCTCCTCGAATCATTTTTCTTCCAGCTTTAATTTTGTTTAGAAAATTTTGCAACAGAACATAAATTAGTATTATTTAACAATAGTTATTAGCCAGAAAATCATTTATGCTAATTGTAGAAAGTAACGTTACTTCGGAAATAAACCTGTAGAGGTGTAGATAATATGATGTCTATTCTATCTAAATTTGTAATATGGTATCCAATTTTCATGTCCATTATTTGGATGGTAGGCGCTATTGTATTTTATATTTGTATAGAATCTAAACAAAAATTATCTCGAGATGAAGCACCGTTTGTTTCAATTTTAATACCCTGTTACAATGAAGAACAAACAATTCGAGAAACGATATATCATGTAATGAAACAAAAATATCCCCATTATGAAGTTATTGTGATAAATGATGGAAGTACAGATCGAACCGTTCCTATCGTTAAACAGCTCATTGGTCAATATCCTAACTTACGATGTGTAAATGTGAAAAAAAATTTTGGAAAAGCCAATGCATTACATGCTGGATTATTAGCTTCTAAAGGAGATTTTTTAGTCTGCATAGATGCTGACGCGATATTAGATGTACATGCAGTAAAGTGCATGATTCCACATTTTTCAACTGCTAACCAGGGAAACAATGTAGGTGCAGTAACTGGAAATCCGAGAGTTAGAAATCGGAATAATCTATTAAGCAAAATACAAATATCTGAATTTTCAAGTATAGTAGGTATGATTAAAAGAACACAAAGTATATATGGAGGAATAATGACAGTTTCGGGAGTCGTTGTTGCTTTCCGAAAGCAAGCATTATTAGAGTGTCAATTATGGGATCGAAATATTTTAACGGAAGATATTGCGGTAACTTGGAAATTACAGAAGAATGGTTGGCAGATTAAATATGAACCCAGTGCTATTTGTTGGATGTTAGTTCCCGAAACCTTATTTGGATTGTGGAAACAAAGAATTCGATGGGCGCAAGGTGGTTTAGAAGTATTAATTAAACATAGGGATATCTTTTTAAGTTGGAAACATAAAAGTTTATATATAATTTATATTGAACAACTGATAAGTATTATATGGTCAATTGTGTGGTTTCTCATGATGGTGACTCTTTTAATTAATGTTTCTTTTACATTTGATTTTTTGAAATTATTTACAGTATCATCAGGAATATTATCAATGATATGTGTGTTTCAATTTTTCATTGCGATCATGATAGATAAAAAATACGATGTGAATTTAACAAAAGAATATTTATGGGCTGCTTGGTATCCGATATGTTATTGGTATATTAATGTTTTTGTAATTATAATGGCTATTGTGAAAGTTTCAACAAAGCAGAAAGGAAAATTTGCAGTATGGGAAAGTCCAGACAGAGGTCTACAAAAACCGAAATAATTATAAATGATGTGAATGTAACGAAAATGAGATTTTTACAATATTGTATATCTTTATCTTTATGGTTATATATTCTGATGTTTGGCGTTTTTATTATCATAAATTGTTTCAAATGGCATATGGATTTTATGGAATTCCTATTGTTTTTGTTGAATACAAGCCAATCACATATTCTAATCATGATATTTATTATTCTTGCATGGAGTACTCTCTCATTTTTTTTCATGTTTCTGTGGAATACGTATAGGTCATATAACCTTCAATCAAAAACAACAAGACAAGTCTGGAATACAAAACAACATGAATATATGACATCTAGTTTTTTTCATTTGACAGCAGAAGAGCATATATATTTCCAAACGGAAACATATATAGAAATAGAATCCTCATTGGATGCATAACATAAATTGCATATTTCATGAAGCTGTATGGACCCAATCTTGTATCGCTTTCCAAGAAAAATCATCGATTAATACTCTTTGAATAAAAAAAGATGAACTGTGTTCATTAACAATTCCTGGTGATAGGGTGAACAATAAATCATATTGCTCAGATAATAATATGTTATCTGTCTGTGGTGTCCCAAACCCATATGGATATGCAAAATATTTTGGCTCATACCCGAAGTGATCATAAAAAACTTGTTTTGCTCGTTTGGAATCTGTAATAAATTTAGATATATTTTCACTTTTTAAAAAAGGTGGTTTCTCACCATTTTCAATGTAATGTAATTGATGAGTATGTGTCCCCACTGTTATTAGATTTGATCGTGTCATTTCAAAAATTTGATCCCAGTTACTCATGGTTAATCCCTTGAAATTTGGATTTCCTACTTCCCCTGTAATGATAAAAATTGTAAAAGGGATTTGTTGCTGTTTTAAAAAAGGATACGCATAATGATAAACACTCTGATCAATGTCATCAAATGTAATCATCGCACATTTTGATGGCATTTTTTTTTGTTGATTTATGTAATCATATAATTCTTTTGGTGTGATAAATTGAAATTTATGTTTTTGTAAAAAAGTAATTTGTTCTATAAAATCATCTTTAAAAACAGAATAGGTTGTTAATTCAGGGTTTCTACTTACTTTCGCAAGATATTTGATGATGGCATTACCGGGACGAATTCGATGATAATTTAATACGATACACCCATTTCCAGAAAGTTTTTTCACTTGTGTGAAGGGCTGTTCGTTTTCTCTTGTCACATACGCATATATACATGTAAATAAAATGGTAAACAAAAATATACTAATCAAAAGTCTTCTTTTCACACTATCCCTCATTTTATGTTGTTTGTATTATTTTTTGTAATATTTCCTAATGCCCACTTAATTATGACATCGAATATTGAAAATAATATTTCTCATCACAACAAGAGAGTTCTCTTTCATTTCGTTTGTTAGGTTCTGGTGCAAAAAAGTGAACCGCTTTGAAAATGGTCTTTCAAACTTGGCTATACGGGTACGACTACTTAAAACAGGTGTGTAATCAGTATGGAACAAGAAAATATATTCAAATGAAAACATTATCAGCCTGATATCATTCTATTAACCGTACGTTGGTACTTGCGGTACAACTTAAGTCTTTGTGATTTGGTGAAAATGATAGAAGGTAACTACTTCGACAATGTTAAATTTCATTGTACGTAATTATTATCTAAAATCCTTATATTCAAAACATAATATTTATCTAAAAAAGCACAGGGGTGTGTAGTGACCCCATGCCCATCAACTTAAGAATTTAGACTACCCCCAAGTACAAAAAAACGTTACTCTTTCTTAATAATCTATGAGGGGTGGTGAGACGGTTCGCGCTCTAGTCCGTCAGATAATTTACATAACATGAAAAAAACTACTTTGAAATAGTAGGTTCAATTTATCTAACATTTTTGTTCGAGATGGGTTTGTATACAGTAATGTAGTATATACCTGTGGTGCTAGTTGATTTAGAAGCATCCTAAAGAGTACTTTAAAGTATTTCCAAACCGTTCTCTCGCTTTATCTAACATGAGACAATACACAAGTAAAATACTCTCTAATCTACTTTCAAATCCTAATATAGAGCGACTTCTAAAACCTTGTATCCCTAATCTTTCTAAGGATGAAAAGACTGTTTCAATTTTCGGTTCTGGTGCAAAGAAAGGATACGTTCCCAAGAAATAATGAGGATTCCTATTGGAATCATTCTTTACGCTGTTAATCCAAATAATTGATGAATAAATTCTTTTTGATTTTGAACAGACTGATCCCGTAAATCAACCTGTTCTTTTTTTATCATATGCATGGCTTCTACTCCTGCAAGTATACATGTAGCGGTGCCAAAAGATTTAAATCCTAACATAGAGCGTACACGTTTTTTAATGAATCGATGGTCTTGTTCCACTACGTTATTTAGATATTTTATCTGCCGAATTTGAGTGCCTAACGGCACTTTTTTCTCGCTCTTTAATTTAGTGATGGCAACTGGATAAGCAGGATTTTTATCAATTGTGATTGTACGAGGTTTTGAGGCATGAAAAGAATGCAAAGCCTTTTTAAAGAATCGCTTTGCAGCCTTATGATTTCTAGTTTTACTGAGATAGAAGTCAATCGTATTTCCTTCAGAATCAACCGCACGGTATAAATACATCCATTGCCCTTTTACTTTTATATATGTTTCATCCACTCGCCATGAATCATTTGTTTGTTTCAGATGACATCGAATCCGTTGATCCAGTTCCGGTCCGTATTGATGGACCCAGCGCATAATCGTTGTATGAGCTAAAGATAATCCTCTTTCTTCCATCATTTCCACCAAGTCTCGAAAACTTAGATTGTACCGTAGGTACCAACGTACAGTTAATACAATGATATTCGGTTGGTAATGCTTCCATTTAAACAAATTGTCCTTTTTCATACTGATCACACACCTTTTATAGAGTAATACTATCAGTATGTCCAAGGTTTAGAGATTACTTGCAATTAACCTAATTTTTTTGCACCAGAACCATTTCTACAAGGTGATTTATTGTTTCATACATAGCATGAATACGACTAGGATCACTAGAATCATTTTGTTCTACGCATGTTTGTTCATATCCTTTTCCTTGCTTTAAGCACATATCCAAGTTAGTTGCTGCAAATGAATTATTTGGGGCTATTAATAATGACGTACTTAATACTCCAGCAAGTGGGATAACTTTTAATATTTTTTTATACTGGTTCATATTTTTCTCCTTTGTTCATACATAGTTTTTATACAGTGTAAATTCTATCACAAATATATACGGGGTAATCCAAGAAAAGGACCTTTATTAAGAGTAAAAAATATAACAATTTTAAAATGAGACTTTAAATCTTGGGCATACTTACTAGATTAAAATTGGAAGGATATATATCTGATACTTATATGGGTTCTGGTGCAAAAAAATTAGGTTAATTGCAAGTAATCTCTAAACCTTGGACATACTGATAGTATTACTCTATAAAAGGTGTGTGATCAGTATGAAAAAGGACAATTTGTTTAAATGGAAGCATTACCAACCGAATATCATTGTATTAACTGTACGTTGGTACCTACGGTACAATCTAAGTTTTCGAGACTTGGTGGAAATGATGGAAGAAAGAGGATTATCTTTAGCTCATACAACGATTATGCGCTGGGTCCATCAATACGGACCGGAACTGGATCAACGGATTCGATGTCATCTGAAACAAACAAATGATTCATGGCGAGTGGATGAAACATATATAAAAGTAAAAGGGCAATGGATGTATTTATACCGTGCGGTTGATTCTGAAGGAAATACGATTGACTTCTATCTCAGTAAAACTAGAAATCATAAGGCTGCAAAGCGATTCTTTAAAAAGGCTTTGCATTCTTTTCATGCCTCAAAACCTCGTACAATCACAATTGATAAAAATCCTGCTTATCCAGTTGCCATCACTAAATTAAAGAGCGAGAAAAAAGTGCCGTTAGGCACTCAAATTCGGCAGATAAAATATCTAAATAACGTAGTGGAACAAGACCATCGATTCATTAAAAAACGTGTACGCTCTATGTTAGGATTTAAATCTTTTGGCACCGCTACATGTATACTTGCAGGAGTAGAAGCCATGCATATGATAAAAAAAGAACAGGTTGATTTACGGGATCAGTCTGTTCAAAATCAAAAAGAATTTATTCATCAATTATTTGGATTAACAGCGTAAAGAATGATTCCAATAGGAATCCTCATTATTTCTTGGGAACGTATCCTTTCTTTGCACCAGAACCGTCTAGTTTGAAAGAATACTTTCAAATCATTTCGATTTTTTGCACCAGAACCAAGAGAAACACACACCATCCGTTTTAGTAGATTATGAAACGGATTTAGAACAATATGACCGCAAACTCTATCCAACATTAGAGAGGAGCTCATTCTCACTATGATACATAGAAATCTACAAGAAGCTTGTAAAGTATTCCATTTGAGTTCTATTTTAGAGCATTATGATGATGTTGTATTTGAAAATAAAGAACAATTCTTAAAGGATATTTTAAACTTAGAAATTGAAGCTCGACAAAGTAAGAAAGTATCAACTTTAATAAAAAAAGCAAAGTTTAGAGAGCTAAAGTGGTTAAAAGATTATGAATGGGGTGAACAAATTCATTTACCTTCTACGACAAGCAAAGAACATATTAGTGAGTTGCGATTTTGTGAAGGAAAACAGAACCTTTTATTACTTGGATCTCCTGGAACTGGTAAAACACATTTAGCAAGAGCGTTAGGTTTAAAGGCCTGTGAACAAGGATATCAAGTGAAGTTTTTCCGAGTAGCGGATTTAGTAGGTATATTAGAAGAAGCTTTAAAACAGGGGAATTTAACTCGTATAAAAAAACAAATTGAATCATGTGATCTATTAATTTTAGATGAACTAGGTTATGTACCGTTTCAAAAACCAGGAGCGGAGCTCCTATTCCATATTATTGCCGACTGTTATGAACAAAAAAGTGTGATAGTTACTTCTAATTTAGAATTTGGTCAATGGAATCGAGTGTTTGGTGATAATCGATTGACTTCGGCATTGGTGGACCGTTTGGTCCATCATGCCCACATTATTGCATTTACAGGAGAAAGCTATCGTTTACGCAATGCGTTGTCTTCTGGAAATACTAAAATTACCATTTAAAAAATCGAGCTGCTAGCCTCTGCACTTTTCGCTGCAACTCTCTGTATTTTCCGCTTGCACAAAACACTCAGGGCTAAGTACAGTACCTGTAACTGCGTGAAGCCTGCTACATAATCTGACTAAAGGATCACTGGCCACTTTTTGGCTGATCCAAATACAAATGGTAGCTAAATCTGATCCTGAAAACTTGCGCTTTCGCTCTATAAACTTCATCTCTCTTGTGAGTTCTTCCAAAAATTCAGGTGTGGTATAGCGCTGTAATTCTTCCGCAAATGGTTGTAACTCCTCTTGAATCGAGAAATTCATAAAAAACGTCACCCTTTCTCATTTATATTATGTAAGAAAGAATAACGTTTTTTTGTACTTGGGGGGTAGTAAAAAGCCTTAAGTTGATGGGCATGTATCGTGAGGCCTGTTAGGCGATGCTGGTTCTACCCCTCATACTGATCACACACCTTTATAGAGTAATACTATCAGTATGTCCAAGGTTTTGAGATTACTTGCAATTAACCTAATTTTTTTGCACCAGAACCAAATGATTCATGCTATTTATAAACAAAAGAGAAGTCATATTCCAGACTTCTCTTTTTCGACGTACAAGGGAGGATGACGATGTTGTCATAGCCCAAAACGAATTCTATCTTACTATTCACAATTCAAAATTCCTTCGGTATTCGTACAAGTATCTGTACCAGGTCCAGCATCCCCTTGATCAAAACCATTCCCACCATCAACCGTATCATTATTTCCATTTAGCGTAGGTGTTATATTAACATTACCATTCTTAACATCACCATAAATCCTATCATCTCCACTTCCACCATTAATTGTATCACGCAAAGCATTAATAGTAGTTAGATTTCCATTCAAAGTTTCAAAATCACCATACATAATGTCTTCACCAGGACCCCCATCTAACGTATTTTGACCATCATTCACTAATACGGTACCTATAAGAGTAGTAGTAAATGTCTTCGTCCAGCCATACATGGTATCATTTCCTTCCCCGCCATTTAGAATATCATTACTAGATCCTAGGTCCGTAACAGCTGTAGTAACATTAAAATTCATCACACCCCCACTAATAATATCATCACCGGAACCGCCATCTATATAATCATTACCAGCCGCAGCGCCTACAGCAAGAAGCGTATTAAAATTATAAAAATCCCCCATCAATATGTCATTCCCACTTTCACCAAAAATACGATCGTTTCCACCTAGAAAGATACCAGTAGCATTTTCAAATTCCCCATAAATTGTATCATTTCCGTTTCCACCACAGATAATATCATCTCCTTCTAACCCAGAGATACGATCGTTCCCATCTAATCCTACAATCACATCAGTTCCACTTGTTCCTTGAATTACATCATCACCTGCTGTTCCAATAATCGTAGCGGTTTTACCATCACATGTTGGTACAGATTGAGCATAAGACGGCAATGAAAAAGTAAATAACGCAATGAATGGTAATATACTCCATACAACTAAACAAATCATTTTAACTGTTTTCAATTGTCTATTCCTCCTTTATATAAAAACATTATTAGTCTATTTAAGCTTGCTATCATTAATTACTGTTCTGGTTCAAAAAACTAATGTTTATGACGGAAATTTCCGAATTTTAAACATGCTAGATAAGTCAAAATGGATGTTTTAACAGGCGGTTACAACACTTGTATGATCTTACTTTAATAATGGTCCATCACTAAGCTATTCATGCAGTGTGTTAAAATATCTAACTGGGCCCCCTATAAAAGATGTGTGATTCGTATAGAGAAAAAAAGACGTTTAAGTAGAAACATTATCGACCAGCTATCACGTTGTTAACTATATGGTTGATACCTACGATGTAATATAATCTTTCGTGATTTAGGTCTGGATAACGTATACGATTCTTTTTTGATAGATGATTTCTACTTCAGTATTTTTCGGGGATATTCCTTCTTTATTTATGATTTAATGATTGATTATTTAACCATTCCATTAGAGTCATTTTACCATCAAATACTTCATTGTTATATACGTAAATCCATGACCAATGTCCATCATATTCGTATGGTGTGCCATCTTCTTTTTTGTACAAACCTGACGTGTCAACAACGTTGTCAAATAAGGACAAGTGCACATTTTTTGCGCCAGCATTTATCAGACGATTATATGTCGGAATGACAAAATCCTGAACCGGTATAGCTGTATCTGTTTTAGCGGCAACAAACCAAATCGGAATATCTTTCATGCGCTGGATATCTCCATTAGAAATCAGTCGATCACTTAACGCTTCACATGTTGGAAAGGCAGCTGCAAAAGATTTAGGGAACTTTCGGATTATATTCATTGTCATGTAACCGCCGGCAGAATTCCCACCAATATAAATTCGGTTAGGATCAATATCTTTATGTAGAGCAAGATAATCTTGAATCAAATTCATAAGAGGTTTTTCATATTTGGAAGTCCCATCACCGCCCCTTGTAACCCCATCCATCCAGTAGGTTGGGGTTTGCGGGACTAAAACATACGCACCATCGAAATAAGATTGTATATGACTGGATGCAAAGTTGGCCGCTTTATTTGCAGCAAGTGGAACTGTGGGATCTGTTCCCCCTTCCCCTCCACCATGTAACCAAATAATTAAAGGATTTTTCTTATAATCTGTAGCGGGTTTAAAATCTGCATATGTTAACGTAACATCATCATAAGTAGCTTTCCCTGTTGAAAATTTATCTACTAAATCTATGGATCCACCTGCATAGGTATCAATAAGTAGTCCTGATATTTTCCCACCTGGTGTCACAATATCTTTTTGTTGCGTAATTCTATACTTACTATGAATCCAGTCCTTTGAAAATGATTGCTCATCAAAATGCATTGGTGATCCTAAAGATAGAGACGGACCAATTTCCATTTCTAACACGACATGGCTTCCTCTTTTATCAGCAGGATTCCCTTTCTTGTCCGCGACATAAGCGCTTGTCACTTTCCGGTACCCTTTCTCCAACAGAGGATCTGCTAAGCGATTGTCACTTCTAGTCACATGTACTTTAAACGTATCTGTTGTAACAGATTTAGCAGGAACCATTTTACCTACATTGACAATCACCTTTGTTATCACTGCGCCCCAATCCTTTATTTCTGTAATAGTTTGATAGGAGGGCGACTTCGTCTTCATTTCTTCAGCCAATGCTCCCGTACAGAATGAAAAAATTGTTCCAGTTACTACCATACATAATAAAGCCATTGTAATTATTTTTTTCACTCTCTTTATCATAAAGTGATTACCTCCCAGTTTTTTTAAGATTCTTTCATTATTTTTGAAGTTAGAATGTTTTTATCCGATTCTAAGAATCGACGAGGGCAATATATTGGTTTGTATTGATGTGTTCCCGTTCGGTTTCCGATTGTCGTATCATCCATTGAAATACCAGGTAAAAGGAAAATAAATATGTTTAAAATTTTTGATACATGGATCACGTTCTTTTATTTTGTAATTTCAAATACATACCTATCGACCGTTCCTAGGCATCCCTTGGTTTGAATGATATATGTTCCCGGTTGTGTGAAATGGATTTGTTTTCGGTTTAACTGGATATATTGGGGATTACCCTGAATAATTGTGATTACTTCACTACTTAACGTGTACGGCAGATTTACTGTCATTGTGTTTTGTATCACATGTCCTTCCATTTGCACTTGTTCCGTTCCTACTTTTTGATGTCTTGCCTCTGCAGTAGAATGGGGCGTTGCTATCATAAAACTACAACAAGCGAGAATACTAGAAATCACGATGGGTTTCTTTTTTCTCAATTTCATCTTTGAAAATCCCTCCAATAAATGATTGTGTGTGACATATACCACCATACAATAATGGATTAGTAGTGACTAGCTTTCATACGTTGAGAAATTTTAAAAATTATACGGTTCCGTTGCAAAGTGTGAAAAAAGCATAAACGGGTGGAGAAATAAGAGGGAATAATTATGCAGTAGCTATTAATTTTTGTAGTTCATTGTATACGGAAAAGGCGAAATCCAATTCTTCAAAAAAGCTTTGCAGTCTTTTCATGCTTCAAAACCTCGTGCAATCACAGTTGATAAAAACCCTGCTTATCCAATTGCTGTCACAACGTTGAAGAAAGAGAAACATCTGCCGTTAGGCATTTAAATCAGGCAGATAGAATATCTAAATAACATCGTAGAGCAGGACCATCGTTTCATAAAAACGTATACGATCCATGTTAGGACTTAACTTTTCGTATAGCTACATGTATTCTTGCGGGAGTAGAAGCCATGCATATGATAAAAAAAGAACAGATTGATTTACGGGATCAGTCTGTTCAAAATCAAAAACAATTCATTCATCAATTATTTGGATTAACAGCGTAAAGAACGATTCCGATAGGAATCCCCATTGCTCTTTGAAATGTATCCTTTATTTGCACCAGAACCAATAAAAGTGAGTTGTTTTTTGGCGGAGAAGGGGCTAGTACTGAAAAGAATTGAGAAAGCCAAAGTCCAGTGATTAAGTTTAATTACTGGACTTTGGCTTTCTGTAGTGTATTTACATTAACGTAAATGTTATATACTTGCTGTCAATGCAGAAATGAATTGGACGAAAAAGTATTAAGTGAATTGAGACGATTCTGTTGCACAGTTTTTGGAGCTGAGCTAGACTGTAGAAAAAATGAGATGAGGAGCATAACATATGGGATATTTTAAAGGAAAACAATTCGAGAGAGACATTATCTTGATAGCCGTCGGCTATTATTGTCGTTTTTCTTTAAGCTATCGTGATGTTCCTGAAATCTTGAAAGAACGTGGCATATCCGTTCACCCTACGACGATCATGCGTTGGGTTCATGAATATGGCAATTTGATTTATCAAATCTGGAAAAAGAAAAACAAAACGACACACCTTGTTTGGCATTTAGATGAGACTTACATCAAAGTTAAAGGGGAGTGGCGCTATCTGTATCGTGCAATTGATGGAGATGGGCATACTTTGGATATTCAACTTCGTAGAACTCGTGATCATCAAGCGGCTTATATGTTTATGCAGCGACTCGTCAAAGCTTTTGGAGAACCATCGGTTCTTACGACAGACAAGGCTCCGGCTTTACTTTGTGCATTCAAAAAATTGAAGAAAGACGATTATTATACACATACCAAACACTGTACCATCAAATATCATAATAATCTTATTGAACAAGATCATCGACATGTAAAACGACGCTTTGCCAAATCTTCTGGATTCCAAAGTATCCGTCATGCTTCTCGTACTATAAAGGGGATTGAAACGATTCAGGCTATATATAAACAGAGACGAAGTCTTGAATTAGACTCCGTTTTTTCGGCGTACGATGCACTACAAAAATTAGTAGCGGTTGCTTAAACTCAAACGCCACTTTATAATCCGTTCTTTATTTTTTTAAATTTTGCACCAGAACCAAATATAATCATTTTCCATCTCGACCCTTTTGTTAAAGTAGCAATCGAGATTTATATGGAAAAAAGACAATCGAGTTTCTTCGTATTATATAAGGATTGTAATTGGAACTTTAGCTCATACCTAGTATTCCCAATCATCTTTTGCAAAATTTGACGAAGACGCGATGATTGTCAAGGATATTTGTATGACAGAATGAGCTTGCTATGACATATATAAATGGCATTGATAGAAACTCCTCTTTTTAAACAAATGTTTGATTCGTCATGATTTGTACAAAGTCTGGAGAGATTCGCTAGATAACGACCAAATTTTGCATATTTAAAATAATAGTCGATTTTGGATGTATGAATCGTTCGTACACAGCTGATATAATCATTTTTAGTGTATTATTCTACTATTTGTCTCCCTTCATTATGAATAGATGAGTTGTGTTTCATCAGTTCGTTCTTTTGAAATAAATTTGATATGATAGAGGTATGAAATGCTAAGAAGAGAGGCCTCGGAATGAATAATTGCATCAATTTACGTATTGATTTTGCTTTTAAGCAATTATTTGGAACCCAAGGAAATGAAGACAGCAATTAATGGGATTTTTGAATGCAGTCTTGCGTAAAACGTTATCGTCCCCTATTATGAGTTAGACAAAAGAAGTGGCTATCACTTGAATAAGGAGAATGAATATATGCGTTTACGAAATGGGCGTTTGGAGCTTTTACATCAAATAAACAATGCATTGAGCGCACATTAACAATATAGAATGGAGCGAATGGATACGAATGAAGACGACTTATACAGATGAAATTATAAGGTTATCAAGTTTTTGTAATCTACGACTTTTTTGATGAATATTTAAATTTATTTGGTCACGGTGAAGAACAAGCTGAAGATTCGAATTAAATTATCTTTATAATTATATTTATAAACAAAGGTGGTTACGACAATGAAATCTATCTCACAAAACGTTCTAGATACGCTTGTAGTCGGTATTTATGAAGATGTTCAAATGCTTTTCATAATGATGATAGACTATGAAGAAGAAATTGACATGATTACAAAAGAAGAACTTATAACTGCACATGAAAATTTAAAAGAAGTTATTTTATTTTGCCAATCACATTCGCAAGGGATGGATGTTCTTCTTATGGAAGAGATCCTGGTAGGAATCAACCATCGTATTTCAGAAATATTTGGGAAAAAATTCACTATAGAAAATCCAAATGCCATTTATGGTGAAAAATTACGTTTACCTGCAGGAGTAACGGTGCGTAGAAAATTAGAAGAATCCAGTTTTCACTATATATTTGACCATGAAACCTTTGGAGAAATCGGGAAAATAGTATTTCAAAAAGAAAACGGGTACATACTATATTTCGATTCTTATTTAAGTGAACATGTTGTAGAAAATAGTCCCCCAGCACTCATGCTAAAAGAAATCGGAAATATATTACAAAAAGAGATTTTGCGTTTACGCTAAATCTTTGTATCTGTCTAAAATCTATGAGCGGTAGAAGCAGCATCTTCGAGCGAAATATATTTTTGAATTTTATGAATATAACTCTTTGATTAATGATGCTGGTTATCCTTTTAAATAGCCATTCTTTTATCCATATCTAAATGAAATTCACCATATGGGCTATCTGTTCTACTCCGCAGAATGATTTCCATTAAAAGTAAAATAAGATTGCATATTTTGAAGCATACGGTATTTTATCAAAAGTCATTCAATTTTTTGCTGTTTATAAACATAAGTTATGACATCGAGCGAAACCCTGTAATTCCTGCATATAAAATTTAGGTTCAAAACTTTAAAAGTTATGACTCTGTTTTTGAAGTGCTGTAATATCAGTATGTAGACAGGTGTCATAACTTAAGGTCTAAAGTTACGGGGAAATAGGAGCGATTTTTATGAAATATGGCTATGCACGCGTAAGTACATTACACCAGGACCTGGGGTCCCAAATTCAAACATTGCAAAATGAAGGCTGTGAAGAAATTTATTCTGAAAAGTTTACTGGAACAAAAACAGATCGTCCAAAGTTTCAGGAATTATTATCTATATTAAAAACAGGGGATATGCTTGTTGTGACAAAACTAGATCGTTTTGCACGTTCAACAGTTGATGCGATACATATAATTAGAACGCTATTTGAAAAAGGTGTAAAGGTTCATATACTCAATATGGGATTAGTTGAAGATACACCAACAGGTAGGCTTGTATTCAATGTAATGAGCGCATTTGCTGAATTCGAAAGAGATATGATTGTAGAACGTACGCAAGAAGGAAAAGCGATCGCAAAGCTAAATCCTAATTTTAAAGAAGGGCGGCCAAAGAAATATAATAAGAAACAAATAGAACATGCCTTATTTCTTTTACATAATCATTCCTACAAAGAAGTGGAAGAAAAAATGGGTATTTCAAAAAGTACATTAATCAGAGCAAAGAGGCAATTAAAAAAAGAGAATGCAGCAGAAATTACAGTTACACCATAGCATTTATCCTTCCATTTACTTTTAATGGAAAAAGTCCTGCGGACTAGAGCAGCTACCCTGTCACTAAGCCATAAAGATAACGCCACTCCCCTTTCACTTTGATATAAGTCTCATCTAAATGTAAAACAGAGTGTACCTTTTTGTTTTTCTTTTTCCAAATTTGATAAATCAGATTTCCATATTCATGTACCCAACGCATGATGGTTGTGGGATGAACGGATATGCCACGTTCATTTAAGATTTCAGAAACATCACGATAACTCAAAGAAAAACGACAATAGTAGCCGACGGCGACCATAATGATACCTTTCTTGAATTGTTTTCCTTTAAAATATCTCATGCATCATGCTCCTCGAATCATTTTTCGTAACTACTCAGCTACCTTTTGGTGTTTTTTTAAATTTTACTAGTTTCATATGCCTCCTATTTGTAAATACTGAGTATATCAAACAGGGAGGTGAATAGGATGGTCGATCGAAAAATCATTTTAGATGCATATAAAAAAGGACCTGAAGCTGTTATTTCTTTATTTGAAGAAACATTTTCTAAGTTAGAAAAACGGATACTCGAACTAGAAAATGCTTCAAAAAAAAACTCTACAAATAGTCATAAACCACCTTCTACAGATGGTTTGCGTAAGCCTGTTACAAAAAGTTTACGCAAATCGTCTCATCGTCAAACTGGTGGCCAGTTGGGCCACAAAGGACATACTCTTGGTTTGACAGCGACTCCAGACCATACAATTACGTATTCTCCTACATATTGTACTTGTTGTAACACGTCCTTACACCAAGAACCTGTAAAAGGATACCGCATTCGCCAAGTGTATGATTTACCACCTATCCAGATAGAAGTGACGGAACATAAAGTGTCACAAAAAGAATGCCCACATTGCCATGCCATCCAAGGAGCCCTGTTTCCTTCTACCGTCTCTCGTCCTGTCCAATATGGTCCAAATATAAAAAGACTGGTTCCTTATTTAACACATTATCAGTGTCTTTCTTTGAAACGCACAAAAGAATTCTTTCAAGATTGTTTTGGACATTCGATTAGTGAAGGAACTTTGATAAATCATACAAACAGTTTTTCGGCTCAATTACAGCCCTTTCTCCAAGAAGTAAAAGACAAGATTCTTCAGTCTCCTGTTGTCCATTTTGATGAAACCGGTATGCGAGTAGAAAATAAAACACAATGGTTACATACTGCTAGTACACCGGAGGTGACATTGCAACATATTCATCAAAAACGCGGAAAGGAAGCAATGAATGCGGGAGAAATTTTACCGTCTTTTTCTGGAATTGCAATGCATGATGGTTGGAAAGGTTCTGGTGCAAAAAAGCGAAATGATTTGAAAATGCTCTTTCAAACTTGGCAATACTGGTGCTATTACTAAAAAAAGGTGTGTGATCAGTATGGAAAAAGAAAATATATTCAAATGGAAACAGTATCAGCCTGATATCATTGTATTAACCGTACGTTGGTACCTGCGGTACAACTTAAGTCTTCGTGATTTAGTGGAAATGATGGAGGAAAGAGGATTATTCTTAGTACATACAACAATTATGCGATGGGTGCATCAATATGGACCAGAATTAAATGAGCGTATTCGAAAACATTTGAAACCAACCAATGATTCTTGGCGTGTGGATGAAACATACATCAAAATCAAAGGAGAGAAAATGTACTTATATCGCGCGATTGATTCTGAAGGAAACACGATTGATTTTTATTTAAGTCGTAAAAGAGATGCGAAGGCTGCCAAACGTTTTCTAAAGAAAGCCTTGGCTTCTGTTCATGCCACAAAACCTCGTTCGATAACTGCTGATGGCGATAAAGCCTATCCTGTTGCAGTACGTGAACTAAAGGAAGAAAAGTGTATACCACACGGTATACCACTTCGTGTAAAAAAATACTTAAACAATATCATTGAGCAAGATCATCGGTTTATCAAAAAACGGATTCGGAATATGCTAGGATTGAAATCATTCCCTACAGCTATAAAAATGATTACTGGAATAGAAGCTATGCATATGATCAAAAAAGGACAAACTCTCCAAGGGGAGAAGTCTGTCCAAAAGCAGATATATCTTATCAATGAACTCTTTGGTTTAACAGCATAAAGTTCCATTCCGTTAGGAATCTTCTATTCTTTTTTCACATTCCACTATTGTTGCACCAGAACCTTTTTTTTTGAAGCATTTTCTAGTTCTTGTATACGTTTTTCTAACTTAGAAAATGTTTCTTCAAATAAAGAAATAACAGCTTCAGGTCCTTTTTTATATGTATCTAAAATAATTTTTCGATCGACCATAAGATTCACCTCCCCTGTTTGATATACTCAGTATTTACAAATGGGAGGCATATGAAACTAGTAAAATTTAAAAAAGACACCGAAAGGTGGCTGAGTAGTTACAAGAATTTATTCATCAATTATTTGGATTAACAGCGTAAAGAATGATTCCAGTAGGAATCCTCATTATTTTTTGGGAATGTATCCTTTATTTGCACCAGAACCAAAAATTCAGCAAAGTATGTCCCGCAAGGGAAACTGTTGGGATAACGCTGTGATGGAATCTTTTTTTAGCATCTTTAAACGCGAATGCTTACATGGAGAAAATCTAATTTCTCTCGCTCAAGTAAATCAGTTAGTCGCTGAATTTATTTATATGTACTATCATTCCGTTCGCCCTCATTCATCATTAAATGGCTTGACTCCGTATCAATATTCAAAATCAATTGCGTAATCTAATTGATGTTCCAGTTTTTCTTGACCAGGTCATTAAGTGTAGCGGGAGACATATATCGATATAACTCTTCGGCAAATAAAGACAGCTCTTGTTTTTGATGCATATTCATAAAAAGCACGTCACCCTTTCTCATTAACATAAGAGAATAGTAACATGCTTTTAAGTTTAAGAATAGTCTAAATCCTTAAGTTGATGGATGTGTGGTTCTACCCCTAAATAACGTAGTGGAACAAGACCATCGTTTCATTAAAAAACGTGTACGTTCTATGTTAGGATTTAAATCTTTTGGCACAGCCACATGTATTCTTGCAGGAGTAGAAGCCATGCATATGATAAAAAAAGAACAGGTTGATTTACAGGATCAGTCTGTTCGCAATCAAAAGAAATTTATTCATCAATTATTTGGATTAACAGCGTAAAGAATGATTCCAGTAGGAATTGTCATTATTTCTTGGGAATGTATCCTTTATTTGCACCAGAACCAAACCATTCGTTCCATATAGATTGGTTGTATCAACATGATCAAAACTAAAATATATCATGATAATCAGATCATCGATCTGCTGTTGTTCATTTTCAACTGCATTCCTCCCCATTCAAATCCCCTTTAAAGTTAACCTTGCTACGTAAAAAACTTTGATATAACTTCAGTTAACCGAAGTTATATCAAATAAAAGAATATTTCAGGTAAAAACCAAAACAGAACAAATTCAATGAAGAAATTCAAGCTGTATATACATTTGGCTTTTTTTCAAATGAAAATAATTTTTATATCATAATATACAAATGTCTTGCGTATTATTGTGTACGTACGGTAATTGGTATAGAATACAAAAAAAGCATCACTCTTTTTCATTCATTTTTCAGCTTGCGCATGAGGAAGTTATTGGGTAATCATCTTCTTCTCGCAGAATACAGTAAGGGAGAGTGTTTGTATGTTTAACCAATCGCTATTTGGGGATTCTAAACCATTACTACAAGAAATCGATCTAAAAATGAGTATAATGGAGTCTATACTTCTACTTCATTCTACTTCTGACTATGCGGATACAAAAGAAGTATATAAGGTTCATCAAATCCTTTTAGAAATGTTGAACTTGTTGCTGATTTTGGAACAAGAGCCTACGATGGCATCACTTGCAAAAGAGTTAAGTCTACAACTACAAACCATCCAAGAACAGTACAATAAAATCATTGGTACAAGTTAAAAACAGCACTTTTTGAAGAAGAAATGAAAATATCCTCATTCTGATACGAATGACACGTAACTATAAAAAAAGACTTGGATACAAATCCAAGTCTTTTTGTCAGCAAGTACATATTCGTCTAGAAGGCTTAGTGACAGGGTAGCTGCTGTAGTCCGCAAGGTGGTTTCCAGTTATAGTAAAAAATATGGGTTTATCATTAACATAATTGTTTGCTTTTTTACAAAAAGGTTCATAACTCTTAAAGTTTTGAACCTAAATTTTATATGCAGGAATTACAGGGTTTCGCTCGATGTCATAACTTATGTTTATAAACAGCAAAAAATTGAATGACTTTTGATAAAATACCGTATGCTTCAAAATATGCAATTTTATTTTACTTTTAATGGAAATTATTCTGCGGAGTAGAACAGCTAGCCCATATGGTGAATTTCATTTAGATATGGATAAAAGAATGGCTATTTAAAAGGATAACCAGCATCATTAATCAAAGAGTTATATTCATAAAATTCAAAAATATATTTCGCTCGAAGATGCTGTTTCTACCCCTCATAGATTTTAGACAGATACAAAGATTTAGCGTAAACGCAAAATCTCTTTTTGTAATATATTTCCGATTTCTTTTAGCATGAGTGCTGGGGGACTATTTTCTACAACATGTTCACTTAAATAAGTATCGAAATATAGTATGTACCCGTTTTCTTTTTGAAATACTATTTTCCCGATTTCTCCAAAGGTTTCATGGTCAAATATATAGTGAAAACTGGATTCTTCTAATTTTCTACGCACCGTTACTCCTTCAGGTAAACGTAATTTTTCACCATAAATGGCATTTGGATTTTCTATAGTGAATTTTTTTCCCAATATTTCTGAAATACGATGGTTGATTCCTACCAGGATCTCTTCCATAAGAAGAACATCCATCCCTTGCGAATGTGATTGGCAAAATAAAATAACTTCTTTTAAATTTTCATGTGCAGTTATAAGTTCTTCTTTTGTAATCATGTCAATTTCTTCTTCATAGTCTATCATCATTATGAAAAGCATTTGAACATCTTCATAAATACCGACTACAAGCGTATCTAGAACGTTTTGTGAGATAGATTTCATTGTCGTAACCACCTTTGTTTATAAATATAATTATAAAGATAATTTAATTCGAATCTTCAGCTTGTTCTTCACCGTGACCAAATAAATTTAAATATTCATCAAAAAAGTCGTAGATTACAAAAACTTGATAACCTTATAATTTCATCTGTATAAGTCGTCTTCATTCGTATCCATTCGCTCCATTCTATATTGTTAATGTGCGCTCAATGCATTGTTTATTTGATGTAAAAGCTCCAAACGCCCATTTCGTAAACGCATATATTCATTCTCCTTATTCAAGTGATAGCCACTTCTTTTGTCTAACTCATAATAGGGGACGATAACGTTTTACGCAAGACTGCATTCAAAAATCCCATTAATTGCTGTCTTCATTTCCTTGGGTTCCAAATAATTGCTTAAAAGCAAAATCAATACGTAAATTGATGCAATTATTCATTCCGAGGCCTCTCTTCTTAGCATTTCATACCGGTTCTGGTGCAACAATAGTGGAATGTGAAAAAAGAATAGAAGATTCCTAACGGAATGGAACTTTATGCTGTTAAACCAAAGAGTTCATTGATAAGATATATCTGCTTTTGGACAGACTTCTCCCCTTGGAGAGTTTGTCCTTTTTTGATCATATGCATAGCTTCTATTCCAGTAATCATTTTTATAGCTGTAGGGAATGATTTCAATCCTAGCATATTCCGAATCCGTTTTTTGATAAACCGATGATCTTGCTCAATGATATTGTTTAAGTATTTTTTTACACGAAGTGGTATACCGTGTGGTATACACTTTTCTTCCTTTAGTTCACGTACTGCAACAGGATAGGCTTTATCGCCATCAGCAGTTATCGAACGAGGTTTTGTGGCATGAACAGAAGCCAAGGCTTTCTTTAGAAAACGTTTGGCAGCCTTCGCATCTCTTTTACGACTTAAATAAAAATCAATCGTGTTTCCTTCAGAATCAATCGCGCGATATAAGTACATTTTCTCTCCTTTGATTTTGATGTATGTTTCATCCACACGCCAAGAATCATTGGTTGGTTTCAAATGTTTTCGAATACGCTCATTTAATTCTGGTCCATATTGATGCACCCATCGCATAATTGTTGTATGTACTAAGAATAATCCTCTTTCCTCCATCATTTCCACTAAATCACGAAGACTTAAGTTGTACCGCAGGTACCAACGTACGGTTAATACAATGATATCAGGCTGATACTGTTTCCATTTGAATATATTTTCTTTTTCCATACTGATCACACACTTTTTTTTAGTAATAGCACCAGTATTGCCAAGTTTGAAAGAGCATTTTCAAATCATTTCGCTTTTTTGCACCAGAACCGCAACGATACGTTGACGTGCCGAAAAGAGTTGGGCAAGGATGGAGAGGGCTGCGAAACAAGGTGAAGTGGCCCTCTCCAAAGGTGGAGATTTTCTGAAGAGAAACGGAAGAAAATACGACCTGTTCCTTGCGGAACTGTTAGCCTTTTGGGGTATAGTTGCATAGTCTGTCATTGAAAAAAATGAGAATATGGTATAATAAAAGAATAAATAACGGTGAGAAAAGTGAGGGAGAACGATGAAAAATCATGATATCGTGAATGGTCAAATTCTCCAAACGAACAAGAAATGGTCACGTTTGAAGCAGAATCAGAAGAATTTGATCGCAGAATGGCTACAAGAAGAATATCGAGGTTTTATCGCCGTGTATTTGCGAAAACCTAAACGCTTTGAAGAAGAGTATATGATAGATAGTGTGATGGAACGAATGCAGGCACGTGATATTTGGATACCGTATGTAGAAGTAAAGACGTATTTCACACGTAAAAAGGGAAAGTGGTATCGGAAATTAGAAAGTGAGTTAGAAAACAGAAGAATCGAAGAAGAGGAACAGATTCGATTAAAAAATGAAAGAATCGGAACGCCGATTTGTTAAGGTAAATAGGGATGTATGAGAAAAGACGTACTGAAATACAGTACGTCTTTCTGTGTCCGTAAGCCTTTCGGGAGAAAGCGCAATTCCAATGTCGATTGTGTCAGATAATCGGTATACAATTGTTATAGATGTAGGATGGAATTGCTGTTTTTACTATATGTGAAATCTGTTTTTTTTATACGTTTTCTAGGTGATGTATTCCATTTTATTTTTGAGAGAAATCATAAAATAAGGACAAAACGATGTATATTTGACATGTCTTGCCCTCATTTTGAATGGAGTTAAGGAAAAATAAGCAATGACAATCCAACGAAACAGATGTAGTTTTGGTGCAAATAACAGTAGTAGGATGGGATTGTCATGTTAGGATGTACAAAAAGAAAAATTTTATGCGAAAATGGTTATAAAAACCATTCTATGAAAAAGTATGGTAAAATAGAGGAGACATGTGTATAAAGAATTCGAATTTCTCCTTCATCAAGAGGAAAGATAGCGCATGGCAAGAACGACTAATGGATCTAATTCTTGATTATAGGCGACCACTAACGGATGTGTGAATCCATATAGTTTTGTTAATTTCCGAAGTGTTTCTTGTTTCTTCTTAATTTTTTGGTAAATAGGAAATATAGGATGTAGACATGAATAGCTTCCCGTGTTGTAAACAATATGTTATAAAGTATACATACATTTCACCCGAATAAAAACGGTAACAAGAGAGAAAATATTCTATTTGAAAAGGAGAAAAACAGAAGGATGAAATCAACAGGGATCGTACGAAGAATAGACCAGTTAGGACGGATTGTGATACCAAGGGAAACAAGGCGTACGCTTGATATCCACGAAAAAGATGCCATAGAAATATTTGTAGAAGAGGAAAGTGTAATTTTACAGAAATATAAATCGGACGGTACGTGTCTTGTAACAGGAGAAATTTCTTCCCAGAACATCAAACTAGCGGACGGACAGCTGACGTTGAGTCCAGAAGGAGCGAAACAGCTTCTGGAGGAATTAGAACAGTATCTGGAAAGAGTTTGAGAATACGAGGGGGGAATGCAGGATGGAGAAAAAATCACAACCTATTTTAAAAGAAAGAGCTAGAAATACCGTATCGATGCAGGAACGGTTATTACAAGAAGTCATACAAAAGAAGAAGGTCACTTCTTTGATTTTAATCAATGGATTTCATATGAAAGGAATTGTAAAAGAATATGATGCATTTTCTATTTTGGTAGAATTCGATGATAAAAATCATCTGATTTATAAACATGCGATTTCAACGATTCGATTATAAAAAAAGCATGAATCCCAATGATTTCATGCTTCTGTAGTCTGATAGATAGACAGACAGATACATATTTAGTTGTTTACTGCTTCTTTTAATTGTTTACCGGCTTTAAAGGCAGGTGCTTTTTTCGCAGGAATGATAAGAGATTCTCCCGTACTTGGATTCCGTCCTTCTCGTGCAGCACGTTCTCGGACCTCGAATGTCCCAAATCCAATTAGTTGGACATTGTCACCATTTTGCAACACGTGTTGAATGGATTCTAATAGGGTATCTACAGTTAAACTGGCATGTGATTTTTTTAGTCCTGTTTTGACTGCTACTTGCGTAATTAATTCTGTTTTATTCATATAGCACCTCTTATTGTAAATTGTATTTATTTTAGTATAAGGGGAGAAAGAGAACGGTGCAAGATAGTTTGTACGTGTAACATGTTAGATTCTTTGCGAATGAAAACACGTGTATATAAGAAAATACCCTGAACAAAGAATGAGGCGAAAGAAGATGACAAATGTTTTTTATATGGAGCTCAACGATCTTGATTATGAACTCGAACGAGGTGCGGAAATACTGAGAGTATTGGCACATCCTGTCCGTCTACAAATTGTACATCAATTAGTCAGGAAACAGACTTTAAATGTGACCGAATTACAACAGATTTTAACATTGCCGCAATCTACGGTTTCACAACATCTCCATAAAATGAGAAATCATAAAGTGTTATCACATGAACGCAAAGGAACAGAAGTATTTTATCGAGTGGACGATAAACAAGTGAAACAAGCGCTTTACGTACTGATGGGCTAAACAGCTAGTTTCGTGTATCTGCCTAGTTATGTACGGATATAAAAATAAAACGAGAAGAGGGGGCTTCTATGGGTGGGAATTTATATTACACGTATATCACAATAAAAGAAATCATTTTTATCCATGCCTATGTGACAGGGAAAGAAATTCCCTCTTCACAAGCATTACAAATTCTAGGACAATTTGATCCGGAAGAAATCCCAGGTACAATTAGAGAAACGCGTCGGTATCGTATACGAAATAATGGAGAAGAATTGTTCCAATACTATAGACAGAAACATCCGAAATTATTTGAGAAACAAAGATTATGCACGTACGAAGAGTTGAAGCAACGAGCGGTGTATTACTGTTCGGCCCATTTGACGATTCACATGTAATTCAGGATGTACAGGATAATGTTCTGTTCACTTGAATATCACCTAATAAATGACAATTGAATCCAATTTATTAGCCGAGGGTGATAAAAAACGAATGCTCAGATTCCTCTATAACGAAAGAGAAGAAAGCGCCGAACACAATTTAGGTCTTGAAAGATAAAAAGCATCCATCCGAATAGATAAGGGGATGAAAAGATGGATAGTAAATATTTCAGGTAGAAAGGGATATAAATCAGTGAGAATAAGTGCATATACAAGAGGTTTATAAAATTTCACGTATCATAATAAAAAGAATAAAATAAAACACCCAAAACAAAGGTTGCTTCTTCTCTCCTTCCTCCGCTACAATAGATATATACTTTCTTTGCCCATTCCCCCGAAAAAGGGGAATAACAAAAAAGACAGAATACGAAATAAGAAAGGTGACTCACTCTATGAATCAACCTTTAGTGAATTTACGAGTTGATTATGCTTTTAAGCAATTATTTGGTGTACAGGGACAAGAGGAATTACTGATTTCTTTTTTAAATGCAATCTTGCATGAATCCTTATCTATACCGATAGTATCGCTAAAAATTGAAGACCCACACCTCCATAAAGAATACGAAGAAGATAAATTATCCATACTAGATATATTAGCGACACTTCAAGATGAAACAAAAGTTAATATTGAAATTCAGTTGCGAAATACACAAGAAATTGTGAAACGCTCCCTGTATTATTGGAGTAAGTTATATACATCCCAATTAGAGCAGGGTATGCCTTACCGCTCTTTGCGAAAAACGATTGCCATCAATCTATTAGATTTTAAGCTCTTTCCTCATTATGATGATATGCATACAGTCGGACAATTTTGGAGCAGGCAACAGAAGGAAGTGTTACTTGAAGACCTAGAAATACATTTCATCGAGATTCCAAAGCTAGTAAGACAATGGAGAGAAGAAAAAATTAATCCGTGGGAAAATGAATTCGCTCGTTGGTTACTTTTACTACCAGCGCACGAAGATGAACATTTAACCCACACGTTGGAGGATATCGCCATGAAACAAGATCCAATGTTACAGAAGGCAATCCACAAATGGGAAAATATGAGTCAGAGTAGCTCTTTCCGTCTCGCATATGAAGCACGTGAAAAAGTGTTATTTGATGAACAAGCGAAATTAGCACATGCTCGTGAGGTTGGTATAGAAGAAGGTATGGAAAAAGGGAAAAAAGTTGGGAAAGAAGAAGGGATTCAAGAAGGAAAAATCCAACTTATCCGAGGCATGCATAAAAATGGCATGGATATAGAAGATATTTCGAAGTTTACCAATATGGATATGTCGGAAGTACGCCATATTTTGGAACAATAACAGAGAGACATCCCATCGCATGAGATGTCTCTCTGTTATTGTCAGATTATTCTGAAATGTCTAGAGATATTTCTCCCTTACTAAACAATCGATTGTACTGTTCCTGTATACTTTGGAGTTGTAAACTTAGTCCTTTTGCCAGTGGTGTCATTTTGAGGTCTTGTTGTAAGATGAGCAATAACTGGGACACTTTTATAAGCATCTCGTGAATCTCATATGCTTCTTCTATTAATCCGTCGACAGAAACCTGCTGAAGGATAGACTCAATTCGGCTCATTTTCCAATCAATTTCTTGTAATAATTGTGTAGAATTTCCAGACCATGATTTGTCCACTATAACCCCTCTCCTGTCTTCTATATCTATGTGTATCCAACTTACTTCTATTTTTTCATGTTACTATGGAAAAATAAAAAAGCATTCTGTTCTATTCATTTTATAATTGAATATTTTCACATCTATAACTAGTCCTCTAAGTTTAGTGGTATATGGTATGAGCATTCCGAATTTCCATTAAAATATCGGCAATTCGTTTGCCATTTTTCAAAATCATGCGGTCTTTTATATATCCATCTATACATTGTCCTAATTCTTGATTTGACATTACTTCTATTTCACCGCTGTCCTGTATTTTACTTGTTAACAAAGTGGGTTGCTCACTTAACGAGCAATACAATTGTAACGTTTCAGCTAAAAATGTCACTAATGGTTTCAACAGGACATCATATTGCGGAAGCATATCAGCAGCGATTTGTTCATTTAAAACAAAATGAATATGATTCTCCTTTACGTCAAATCGATATAAAAAAATCATATACACAAGCACTCCTTTACATTTCATGTGTGGAAAGTATAGGAGGAAATAAGAGACGTCTACGGTTGTATCATTCTCGCATTCCCACAACTGAATAAAAGAATGGTGCATACTCATTATATATCATGGGAAGGCACTGTTCAATTTGTTATTTCATTTTAGCTGGATATTTCCAATATTGCTTATCTTTTTTATCAGCGTTTATCTTTGTTTTTTGTTTCTTTTGCTCTACTTTGTTCTTCACTTGACTTTGTTGTTTGAATGTATCTAACTTTATTTGCATTTGTTCCACCTGTTCTTTTACTTCCTTAAGTTCCAACTTAATTTCTGATAGCAATCTTAAAATGGCATCGCCTTTATTCATAACAACCACCTTATTTCAGAAGATGAATATTTTCTCAATATATAATAGATTGAATTTTCTGTTTTATTAAGTATACTTAAGAAGAATAACTGTCATTATTCCCTTCTCGAAGGACGGACTATGCCAATAGAACCGTTCTTTTTTTGTTAATACCTTTTATTATTTAGAAATTTATTATACTATATATTTGCGTAACTTTCATTTCATCTTTTACCTATGGGCAGACTATTTCAATAGTCTGTTCTTTTTTATTTAACAGTTCGTAAAGGTGTACTTTTTCAGATACATAGAAACATAGGGAAAGACACGTCCATAAAAGTTAGTTTTTTATTTTACAGACATCTTTAATTTTTATATACCTTTACAGATATAAATGAGCTATAATTATGGTTGAGGTGAAAATGTTGCAAGATAAAAAGTTTGGATATGTCAGAGTTTCCAGTAAAGACCAAAATGAAGAACGTCAGATTGAAAATATGAAATATCTTGGAATAGAAGATCGGGATATTTTTATTGATAAGCAATCTGGTAAAAATATGAAGAGAGAAAATTATCAAATGTTAAAACGATTAGCTCGTTCAGGCGATACAATTGTTTTTGATTCTTTGACAAGGTTAGGTCGTAGTATGAATGATGTGTTAGAAGAATTTCGTTATTTTGAACAACAGCGTATTAATTTGCAATTTATTAAAGAGCCCTTTATTAATGTGAATTATAATGGCGAAAGTACAAACGATGTGATTCAGCAAGCTGTACAAAAAGCAACCCTGACCATTTTATCCGCTTTTGCAGAAAAGGAAAGAAATGATATTAAACAACGACAAGCGGAAGGGATTGCATTAGCAAAGAAAAAAGGAAAACATTTAGGAAGACCACCGGTACAAATTACAGATCAATTTATTGAGGCATACCGGGAATGGCAGTCTGGAGAGATTACAGCAGTCGGGGCAATGAGAAAATATAATATAAAGCGTTCTTCTTTTTATAAATTAGTCAAAGAATATGAGGGGCGAGCAACGAGGATATATATGGATAAAAATGATTGACACTTTGAAAGAAAAAATCAAGTTTCTTCCTATTATATAAGGAGTGTGTAACTGTCCCCTTAGTAGATATTTATTATACTTAATCATATCTTGCAAAATTTGGCGAAGACGTGATACACGTGAAGAGAATCCCCTTGATAGGTTTTGATTGCTGTTGCACGCATAAATTGTATAAGTAAAACTATTGCTTTTAAACAAATGTTTGATTCGTCATGATTCATACAAATTCCGAGGAGATTCGCTATTTATATCGAATCCCTCTAAAAGAACATGGTGTTGCCGTTCAGCCCACAACATAGCGCCGTGTTCAGGAAAAAAGGGATTCGTCCTAAACATCGATCTTCATTCTCCGTTGGTTTATGTTTTTAAACTTTGTACCAAAATTGCATATTTTTATAAAAAAGAGGGTTCTGGTGCAAAGAAAGGATACGTTCCCAAGAAATAATGAGGATTCCTATTGGAATCATTCTTTACGCTGTTAATCCAAATAATTGATGAATAAATTCTTTTTGATTTTGAACAGACTGATCCCGTAAATCAACCTGTTCTTTTTTTATCATATGCATGGCTTCTACTCCTGCAAGTATACATGTAGCGGTGCCAAAAGATTTAAATCCTAACATAGAGCGTACACGTTTTTTAATGAATCGATGGTCTTGTTCCACTACGTTATTTAGATATTTTATCTGCCGAATTTGAGTGCCTAACGGCACTTTTTTCTCGCTCTTTAATTTAGTGATGGCAACTGGATAAGCAGGATTTTTATCAATTGTGATTGTACGAGGTTTTGAGGCATGAAAAGAATGCAAAGCCTTTTTAAAGAATCGCTTTGCAGCCTTATGATTTCTAGTTTTACTGAGATAGAAGTCAATCGTATTTCCTTCAGAATCAACCGCACGGTATAAATACATCCATTGCCCTTTTACTTTTATATATGTTTCATCCACTCGCCATGAATCATTTGTTTGTTTCAGATGACATCGAATCCGTTGATCCAGTTCCGGTCCGTATTGATGGACCCAGCGCATAATCGTTGTATGAGCTAAAGATAATCCTCTTTCTTCCATCATTTCCACCAAGTCTCGAAAACTTAGATTGTACCGTAGGTACCAACGTACAGTTAATACAATGATATTCGGTTGGTAATGCTTCCATTTAAACAAATTGTCCTTTTTCATACTGATCACACACCTTTTATAGAGTAATACTATCAGTATGTCCAAGGTTTAGAGATTACTTGCAATTAACCTAATTTTTTTGCACCAGAACCCCTTAATATATGTGTTTGGTTTTCAAAAACCAGTAATTCCATTTGAATTTTGAATATTTTTCACTATAATTAATCTAGAAAGTTAGTTGAATTTCATCTTTTTGTAATCAATTACTATGAAGTTACTTCTTCACGAACCTTATAGTAAGTCGGTATGAAAAAGTATTCTACAGGTTTATTAAAAATAGTAGAGATCTTTTCTGCTCGTTCTGCATTCACTCCAGATTTTCCTTTTTCTATAGAATGTAGCACTTGTGGACTAATGTTTAATATTTGAGAAAGGAACTCTAAGGAACAATTCCGAGCTTTTCTCTCATGCTTTAAAGTCATTTTTTAACCTCCTTTCGGTTATCCTTACAAATATATTATATCACTTTTAAAGTTAAAACAACTGTTTTTTTTAATTTTTATTGTTTTTATTTATATTTTAATCACCTTTGAAGTTAAGTAACCCTCTCAGAAGTTAAAACAGACGTATATCTAGCAAAAAAAACGCACATCATATCCTAAAATTAAGAGGGAGGAAAATAAAATGAGTATTTTTGGAGCACGTGTAAAAACATTAAGACTAGAAGCTGGATGGAGCATGAAACAGCTAGGTGAAAAAATAGGAGAAGTTAGTGGAACAAGTTTCGCTCAAACAACCGTTTCAAATTGGGAAAATAAAGGGGCTGAACCTCCATATAGCGTTTTAATAGTTATGGCTAATCTTTTCCAAGTCAGTACAGATTATTTGGTTGGCAATACTCAAACCATTCAAAATAGGGAATTGGCTTTAGAAAGACATCAAACAAAAATGGATAATAATATAGAAGATACAGAGGTTGAACAAAATCACGAACTGCCTTTTATGACACATGACCTTTATGAAGATCTACTTACATTACCACTAAACAAAAAAGAAAAATTAGAGAAGCAACTTCATGAATACACAGAATTTATTAGTTATAAGTATGAAAAGTTACAAGAAGAATATATGAATTTCAGAAAATATATCAAATACGAAATTAAAGCCTCCAGTTCAAATTAACCGGAGGCTTTTCTTAAGTTACAATCTTTTATTCTTACATTAACGATTGATATCTCATAATAATAGTTATACAATAGGATATATAAAGAAATATAACCTTATTAAAGTTATGAAAGCAAAATAAAAAAAATAAACCCTACCACAACCTGTTTTTAATTGGCAAATCACTTTGGCCGGTGAACCAATTAAAAACTCAATCAGAGTAGGGGGCTTATTTATAATTATATTTTCTACATATTTATTATAGCATGTAAAAAATATAATGTGAATAAAAACCTCTACTTTTCCAGCATTTTTCTGTTTATTTGTGGTGGAAAAAATAGGAGGTTTTTTCTGTGTTATTAAAAAACTTTTTGCTTAGTCGAGCAAAAGCTGAATTAAGTCCTCGAATTAAACATTTATCCAAAACACCAGGAACTATTAATCAATCAATCAAGAAAGTTACTACTTATATTGATAATATTGTCCATGATGAATATGAAGGTGTTACCACAAAAGATTACCTTACCAAAAGACAATTTGAAGCCTTTGAGACTGTTTTATCTTATTTAGTACAAGAAGGTTATGCCCAAGTAAGGCAAGAGCATATTTGTAAAAAATCGGGTATTTCTAAACCAATTATTAATTACGTGTTGAAATGGCTGCAAGATTTAGGAATATGCCAACAAATAAAGGTAAGACGGCACGGAAAGATCGCTCCTTCCGTTTACATCTTGACTATACATAATAATTATTTAAAAATCATTGAATACTTCAAGGTGAAATGGGCTTTAGCTATTGATATATGCTCTACTTTCACAGACTTTTTAAAGAAAAAAACCTCAAAAGAAAAAAGTGAATCTGAAGATGAAACTCAAATATCTGTTTCCCCTAATGGATTAGATATTTTTAATATTGAAATGGAAAAAGAATTACAATCTGAACCTACTTCTACTCAGAAGCGAGAGGAAGACTTAAACACTTACTTAAGTGAAGATCAGAAAAGAGCTTACCACCATATAATGAGTCAGCGTGTAACAAATTTAACTGAAAATGATGCTTATGTCATTGCTTTAAGGTTGCCACCAGATTTAGATAACTTAGAAACGTCTGGTGAGTGGGCTTTTGAAGAATCTGTTAAATGGTTTAGAGATAACAAAGCTGACTATAGCGCTCCAGCTCATTTTATGAAAATGTTTAGTGAGAAATTAAAGTTTTATCAAAAACAAAGAATAATTGAATCTCAAAAACGTCTTGCAAATATGGGGATGGATAAAAAGAATAATAGTACAATCCCCTTCGATGTATTCAAAAAAATGCTTGTTCCGAATTCGTAAACCTCATTTTCCAAAAAATAATTATTATTTAGCCTTGCTTGAAAAAAATCACATATAGCAAGGCTATTCGTCATGTCTTTATTAATCCCCCACTTTCTTTAAGCTTCTTCAAACGCTTAAAGAAAAAAACAACCACATTTTGCATGAGGATTTTCATATTCCGCTTAAAATTCTAGTAAAAAAAGCCTTCCCTTTTAAAAATGAATATCCCTAAATTTACCCACATTTTAACCTAGAAATTTACTAAGCTATAATTCTAGAACACCTGTCAGAGTAAGCATAAAAGGCTATATTTTATTTCTAATGTTTTTATTGGTTTTACTTTTTTAAAACAAGATTTAATAAATAAAGTAATTTCATTTTTAATTTGTATTTTAAAAAGTGAATTTTGTCACTCCTTAGGGAGGAAATACTTTTTACCAATGATAATTACAGCAATCTTAAAATAAGCTAAAGAGATTCCCTATGAATTTACAATTTTAAACTTATTATAAATTCGTTTATTTGACTTTTTGTGGAAAAGGCATACGTTTTAATTTTAAATAGCAATTTTCAACGAAGTTTAGGGAATCTCTTTATATAGAAAAAAATAAATTATAGGATTTTGGACAATTAATGTGGAAACGTTCTATATAAAAAATAAAGGAGGGCGAACAATTGCAAGAACGCTCATTTTGGACAAAAGATGTTGCCGAACGCTTAGAAATAGGTACAAGTACACTTAGAAAATGGTGTATAGCTTTAGAACAGGAACAATATTCTTTTGTAAAAGGTGCAAAAAATAGTCGTGCTTTTGTTCAAAAGGATATTAAAGTACTAGAACAGATGAAAAAGCTGATTCAAGAGGCTGGAATGAGTATTGAAGGAGCCGTGAAGGTTGTTGTATCTGTTCCTTTTACTGAAGTTGAAACAGATAATGATCTAGAGAATGATAACAGAACGCCTAGCGTTCTATCAGAGAACGTAATGAATTTACCTAAAGGTTTTATAGAACAATTACTCCAAGAACAGATATTACTAAAAGAGAAAATTCAACAGCTCGAACGTATTGAGACCATGAATGCCGAACGGTTAGAACGCATGGAGAACAGATACAAGGAACGAGATAATTTGCTATTAACACATGTTAGAGAGATACAAGAAACTAAACAACTTTTAGTAGCATCTCAAAACAAACAAAAGGAAAAAAAGTGGTGGGAATTTTGGAAAAAACATATTTAAAGTAAATTATTTTAAGTTAGAATAAATCACTTTAAATCAACTGGATTGTATTTTTTGAAGTGACATCTCAATTAAAAATCATTTTAAATTAAAATAATTTATATTTATTTATTCATGTTGCTTTTTCTGGTTAATCACAGTAAAATGTAATTAATATAAGTTAAAATGATTTAAAATAAATTATTTTTCGATAAGGAAGGGGTAATATAAATGAAATTCAATTATTTTGTAGAAGATGACAATGGTAATTCCGAGAAGAAGATTACAATTAATGGAGAAATGATGAAATTTCCAAACACATATAGTTATGTGTATAAAGAGCCTGTTCCGCAAGATAAAAAAATTGAAGACTTAGTGCATGGATTAATTCATAATATGGATGTTACTGTTAATTCATCAGCTTTGAAAGGTCAAGTAGCTCAAAGGGTGTTTGTGGGAGAACGTGCCATTCGCTCTGGTGAAGATCTTCAGAATCTTAACATTAAATCAAACCGTGGTAAGCATAGACAAGATACTACAATTATGACAACAGTTAGTGCAATTGCTTGTCGTTCGGTTAAAGATATGTTTAAAAATCAAAACTCTATAGAAGAAGGCACAAATATAGAAGCAATTGTTTCTATGGTTACAGCTTTACCAGCTAGTGAATGGACAAAAGAAAAGGCAAAACAACTCTCCGAAAGATTTACAAATAGTAGTCACCATGTAACGGTAACTGTGGGTGATTTGAGAGTTTATGTAACTTTGAAATTTGAAAAAGTAATTGTTGTACAAGAAGGGACTATTGCCCTATTTGCTTTAATCGAGGATGGTAATGGGAAATATAGAAATGATGACATATTTAATGAGTTTAAAGAAACTTATGATATGAAAGATATAACGGGTGAATACTTCCAAGAAAAACGTCTTCTACACATAGACATTGGTGATGGAACAACAGAATATGTTGTTACAAAAGGTTATGATTATGATAATGATCACAGTTCGGGAGAAAGACATGGTATAGGTCATGCGATTGAACGTGCTAAAAAAGATTTCGAAGATGAATGGGGTTTTTCTATAGAAAGACAAGAGTTTGCCGGATATCTAAAAGAAGAGCATCCTAAATATTATGAAGATGCTAAAAAGTTCTTAGCAAGAGCTAAATTTAATTTAGCTGATGAAGTATTAGATACTGCGGAAACTAAATTACAAGATTTAAAATATGATGTAGAAGTCGTGGTTGTCTATGGCGGTGGAAGTATCCAATTAAAAGAAAATCTTTTCGAAGACCTAAAAGAAATTTGTGATTCTAAAAAAATTAAAATATTATGGATTAATGCTAAGAAAGCAACGGAAATGAATGTTAAAGGCATGACAGTATTTAGTTCAATTGCATTTCAAAAAGAACAAGTAAAATAGGTGATTATGATGGCTAAACCAAAAGCGATTCAAATTCCATTATCGGAAAAAATGCGTCAAAGATGTCCAGAACTATTTGTTTGGATAGAATCACAGGAAAACCCTAATGAAGCTACTAGAAAGGTGTTAGAACATTTTATAGCGTTATACGGGACACAAAGTGTTGATAACGAAGAAATAAAGCTTGGAATGGCGAAAGACTTGTTAAGTGCAAAAGGTATGCTACAAGGAGATATCCCAAGAGGTTTACCTTCCAAATCACCTTTAACATACAAACAGCCAGAAGAGGGTAATGTAATTGAAGAAAATCAGCCGAAAGATGTTCATATTGAAAAATCGAAAGAAAAAATTCAAGAAGATCCAGTAAATAAGCCTATAGAAAGAAATATAGATATCAACAAGTGGACGAATTAATATTTTTTTAAAATGAACTTTAAGAGTAACATTTTTATGAAAAGAAGCAAAAAACAACAAGATGCATAATGACATGATGGAGTGCTTACTTATTAGAGAAGGGGAAATAGCCGCATTACATTTGTAATGCGGCTATTTCCCTTTTTTATGAGTAATACTCTCAGCCAGTATTGCCATGTGCATAACTAACTATAGCACTGCTAGCTTGTTGGACATCTAATCCGATAGAAGGATTTCCAATTGTAAAAATGCCTATAGCGATAAGACTTACTAAACTTAGTTTTAAGAGCTTCATTTTAACACCTCTTTGCTAATGGTTTTTTCCTTTGCCTGATAAGTTAAATGGAAATATGTGCTGGATTTTTCGAATTGTGTATCGTTATAAAACTGAAGAGCTAAAATTTCGTAATATTCTTGAATATACTCCCATAGTTTTTCTTGGTTAAAGTATGCCATTCCTGCTAAAATAGTATTTTCTAAAATTTCAGTTTCAGCTTTGTTGCATAAATTATCAAGAATTTCAAAGTGATATTGGTATTCTAGTATCTCTAATTCTTTACAAATATGTAGTCCTTTTTTTATAAGATCTGATGCAATTTCTGTTTCTCCTAACCTTAGGCGTTGTTTAGCTTCAATAAAAAGTGCTCTATAGTTATTTGACATCTTCTCATTTACTTCAGATAAATAGCGAACTGCCAAGACAGATTGCTTTTGTGCAGCATACATTAACCCCAAATTTTGACGAGCAATCAAAATATCTCTTTCGTTACCGAATGTACGAAATAAGTCTATTGCTGTGAGGAAATATTCTTCTGCCATCTCGAATTCGTTTAAGTGAGTACAAGCTAATCCTAAAAGATTATTACAATAGGAAATTTTCAATTCGCAATCAGCGTTATTAATAAATATATCCTTGGATATATTTGCATATTTTATGGCGAAAAGAGCTTGATGAATATGGTAATGAAAAATGGCTAAATTATAATAGAATTCAGCTTTTTCAAGATCATCAGGAATGTGTATTAGTAGAACTTCAGCTTTTTCATAATGCTCTTTTGCTAAATTATAACTTCCAACTGCATTTGAGTGAATGGCCTTAAAAAAGTGGTAGTAATATGCTAGGTAATCTTCTTTTGGAGTTTCGAAATCTTCGATTTTGTCAAAACTATTTTTAGAAATGCCCATGTTATTGATTAAATAGTCATGTCTAAAATCAAGAAGCGAATAATAAAAAAGTAAATTTTGATTATCTGCAAGGTCATTAATGTGTTCATCAATTTCTTTTTTTAATCGTGTAGAATTTTCTCTATTTCTCGCACGAATTTGTAAATACCATTCATTAAGTAATTCAGTAAGTTGTTCATTTCCCTTTAATTGAACGTTCATATAATCCTCCTACATAAATATTCCAATCTAGTGTGTGAAAATAACATCAGTTGTGAAATGGTTTTCGAATTTTCTTCCGATTAATATTGGTATATTAAATGATAGCAAAAAAAGAATCGGATTTGCATCTGTAATAATATTTCTCAACAAAATTTCTTTATAATTTTAAATTTTCAGACCTTTAATGCAATCATAATCCTCCAATCCATTCAGAAATGATAATGTTTTCCCTGCATATTAAACTAGTCTTGCGCATTAGAGAAATGATAAATGAATGATAATTTTTCCTGTTTTTGAACTTTGTACAAGTATAACAAAAGATATCCAGATATATTATGTATATATGCATATCCATTATTTACTAGGTTTTGTTTGTATTTGCTGTTTTTTAGGCTGAGCATTTATATGTATCCATAGGGATAGGATTAGACATTGTATATATGGTGGCGTATATTCGAAAGTTCAATAACATGTATTGTGAATTAGAAATCACTATATGCCTGCTTTATTTACGCCCACTCAACCAATGAAGAAAATAGAATTTGATTTTGAAGATTACCTAAAGAAAAAGAATAGCTTTTTTGCTGTTTTTAGTGGTACAAATTCAAAATATAAAATTTTACTCATATATATCTAG
>NZ_JBBOTF010000002.1:0-504946 GCF_038005425.1 Bacillus sp. FSL K6-0268 | reverse complement strand
TATGCAGGCAAAATGGACACATAGTACATGACTTAATTATATGGTCTTGTGGTATTTCTCTATGCTGTTTGATACGTACCATTTTCAGTTTTGGCAATTTGATATGACCGTTCAGCTAACATTCTGTTATACACGAAACGTACACAACCGAAGGTTTTACGCATAAGATGTGCTTGATCTTCTGTTGGATACAAACGGAATGTATATGCTTTATTCTGCTTTTCCCTATCATTTCACCTCACTTTTCACTTTGATTTTCAATATATGTTTTTACTACGTCTATTTGCGAACCACCAGTAGTTCGCAAACAAAAACTTCTTGACCAAAACATCTCTTTCCAAAGTTTCTTTTTCACTTGTGGAAAGTCTCTTTTAATAAGTCGAGAACTTGCACTTTTATAAGCATTGATAAATTTTGTCATTTCTGTATTAGGGTGTGCCTTGAACAAAATAGGAACGTGATCTACATCATGATTCCATTCAACTCATGTGATGTTATAGTTTTCAGATAATCGAACAAACATATCTTTTGCATAGTCTGACATATCATCATCAAACACATTTCTTCTGTATTTTACGACCAACACAAGGTGATAATACAACAAGAATACTGAATGGTTATGACTATCTCATTTCATTTATATAACATCCTTTATAATTTATAAGCTATGGTAAGCTGTTATTTGGAAGATTGAGCGCATTCGCTCAATCTTTTTTCATATTTTTTACTATCCCATGATTCAATTGCAACATATGGCGAATACACACTGCCTATCAAGGGGATTTCCATGACGGTAAAATGTTGATGTATCAACGATAGAGGACCTCTATCCCAATTTTTATGTTTTAAACAAATGTTTGATTCGACATCCTTCGTACAAAACACATACAGATTCGCTGCAATTCGTCAATGCTTACATATTTTTTTGAGAAAGGAATTCTCGCATGTATAAATCTAATTTCGTTGCTTTCTTATTATTCATGATTTCTTTTTCTTGTTACGTCATCTATGTAACCAAAAATCCGCTCTATTTGCATCCAGTCGTTTTATTATCTATTATGTTGATTACCATTATATGTAAACGTTTATTTAAGCCCTCATGGCTAAGAAGAGTACCCTTGGCTGCATGAAGTCTACTACATAATCGGACTAAGGGATCGCTTGCCGGTTCTTCTAAAAATACAGGTGTGATGTATTGTTTTAATTCTTCCGCAAATGGTTGTAACTCATCTTGAATCAAAAGATTCATAAAAAATATCATCCTTTCTTATCTAGCTTATTAAGAAAGAATAACGTTTTTTTCTACTTGGGGTAGTAAAACTTCTTAAGTTGATGGGCATGTATGGTGCCCCCTAATATAACTATTATGATTTTTAAAAATCTAAACATTCTGTTCCAAATATAAAACATTAAGAAGTTTCAAAAAGAGAGGTACAAGACGAAATTTCTTATTTTAAACCAAGGTTTCCCATACACATATAAAAGATACCATAATCAAATTAGAAACTTTGGTATAATAGGTTAACATTCTTGCAAAGGAAACCGCCAAGATAACTCCTGCATTGAATCATTCTGTTTCATGTATCTGCTTATCTGTGAACTCTATTTTGCTTATATTTGCTAAAAACTTTCTCAACTCTGCAACATTTCGATAACTCTTTACAAATATCTACATCCCTATTATCATATTTTGAAAATAAAGAAAATTATAATAAAAAGGGATGAATACATTGAAATTATCGTAACTACTCAGCTTCTTCAAATAAAAAAACAGGCCAAATACATGTTTCCGATTCGAAAACATGAAAAGAAAATACTCCAATCAGAGAAAGAATCTATGCCAAATAGAGAAATTCTCTTATGAAGTCGTGTTATTCCAAGGAACCGTTCTAGTTTCTATGACTTGGTTTATCGCTTGTAAGACCGATTGTTTTTGTTTTTTCATGGTACTCATAAAGCTTCGTATCTGACAAAAAGATTCTGCGCCTTTCTTACTTCGGAAAGTCCCAGACACTTTCTGTTTTACTTTCGTCATCCGAATATCCCGTTCTGCTTGATTGTTATCAAATGGAATGGCTGGATGTTCTAAAAACGCTAGAATTCTGTCAGAATACTTGACGAAGCGATTCCATAAATTTTGAGAAGGCGTCTGCTTTCCTTTCTTCTTTTGTTTCGTGGAAAGAATCTGTTGTTCTTTCAATATGGATTGATACATAATAAACAGATTCTTTTGCGTCGCTTTTGGCATGGTACCTTCGGATTGCTTTTTCATCGTCAACGCTTGCGTTAGAAATTTCTGCATCTGTTGTGCCCATTGTTCTCCAGTACTATCTATAATTCCTTGTAAATCTCGTAAGAGATGGGCATTACATAAAACGTGACGACAATCTGTATACGCATCATACGATTTCCAACCATCATGCATCGCAATTCCAGAAAAAGATGGCAAGATTTCTCCAGCATCCATTGCTTCTTTTCCACGTTTTTGATGAATATGTTGCAATGTCACCTCCGGTGTACTGGCAGTATGTAACCATTGTGTTTTGTTTTCTACACGCATACCAGTTTCATCAAAATGGACAACAGGAGACTGCAGAATCTTTTCCTTTACTTCTTTTATGAATGGCTGCAATTGAGAAGCGAAAGCCTGTGTATGATTTACCAGGGTTCCTTCGCTTATAGAATGTCCAAAACAATCCTGAAAGAATTCTTTTGTTCGCTTCAAAGAAATGCATTGATAATGCGTTAAATAGGGAATCAGTCTTTTTATATTTGGACCATATTGAACAGGACGAGATACTGTCGAAGGAAATTGGGCTTCTTGGATAGAATGGCAATGTGGGCATTCTTTCTGTTCTACTTTATGTTCTGTCACTTTGATATTAAGTCAATAAAATAGACACAGATAAATTTAATTATGTAGCCTCCAAGTCGTACATACGTTCTTTTTCTGTCGGGGATAAATAATCATTCGCTGAATGAATTCTTTTACGATTATAGAAAATTTCAATGTATTCCCAAATATCTTGCTGTGCTTGGGCACGTGTTGCGTATTGTTGCTGGTAAATAAGTTCTTTTTTCAAGACACCATGGAAGGATTCGATACAAGCGTTATCATAACAGTTCCCTTTTCTACTCATACTACATTGCATTCCATACTGTTGTAATTGTTTTTGATAATCATGGGAAGCATATTGACTTCCTCGATCAGAGTGATGCAAGACTGAACCTTCCGGTTTTTGACGGAAATAAGCTTGTTGTAAAGCCTTCAATACTAATTCTTTTGTCATCGTACGATCAGCATGCCAGCCCACAATTTTTCTAGAATACAAGTCCATCAGACTTGCCACATACAACCATCCTTCTTTCGTCGATACATAGGTAATATCAGCTACCCAAACTTGATTTGGCTTTTTTACCTTGAATTGACGATTTAACACATTGTCCTGTACCGGATAAGAATGTTTGGAATTTGTAGTAGCTTTATATTTTTTTACAGTTCTTGATTGTAATCCCTGTTCTTTCATGATTCTGGCCACTGTTTTTTGTGAGATTTGCTTTCCTTTTTGACGTAAGACAGACGTTACTTTCGGACTTCCATATAAACAACGCGATTCTAGAAAAATGCGGTGGATCTCTTTGGTTATTTGTTCTCTCTGTATTTGCCTGGGGCTTTTGGTGTGATGTTTCCATTTGTAATATCCGCTTCGGGATACATGTAGAACTTGGCACATCTTCTCCACTCGGTATGTGAAGCGGTGTCGATGGATAAATTGAAATTTTACCGATGGTCTTTCGCGAAGAAGTGCATCGCCTTTTTTAAGATTGCATTTTCTTCCTCTAAATCTCGAATACGTCGCTCCATTTCATTTGTTTTTTTGTCCTCAGAACGGAACGTTCGTTGCTGTATCACCTTGGGCTCTTGTTTATATTTCTTTACCCAACCGTGAAGGGTATTCACTGAAATTCCTAACTCTCGGGCAACTTGAGCTACAGCTTTACCTGTTTGGAAAACATGTTTTACGCTTTGGCGTTTAAATTCTTCTTCATATTGTTTTACTTTCCCCATGTAAACACCTCGTTCGGTTCATTTTTATTATAATAACCTGTGTCTACTTTTTAGTCTAACATCACTTCGATCTGAATAGGTGGTAAGTCATACACTTGGCGAATGCGATACCCTTTTACAGGCTCGTGGTTCAAGGAAGTATGACAACAAGTACAATATGTAGGAGAATGTGTAATCGTATGATCTGGAGTCGCTGTCAAACCAAGAGTATGTCCCTTGTGGCCCAACTGGCCACCCGTTTGACGATGAGACGGTTTGCGCAAACTTTTTGTAACGGGCTTACCCAAACCATCTGTAGAAGGTGGCTTATGACTATTTTTGGAGTTTTTTTTTGAAGCATTTTCTAGTTCTTGTATACGTTTTTCTAACTTAGAAAATGTTTCTTCAAATAAAGAAATAACAGCTTCAGGTCCTTTTTTATATGTATCTAAAATAATTTTTCGATCGACCATAAGATTCACCTCCCCTGTTTGATATACTCAGTATTTACAAATGGGAGGCATATGAAACTAGTAAAATTTAAAAAAGACACCGAAAGGTGGCTGAGTAGTTACAAATTATCTAAAAGTTTATGTGCGTTAAGTGGGATCTTGTTATTCATAAGTTGTATGCCTTCTAGTAGTTCTGCCGAAACAAAACATGTTATTCCAACTGAACAATATGGGGGAAAAGGAACATCGCTTGAATTTTTATCTGGAGAGTTAACAGCACCTTCTTCTAAAAAAGAAGAGGACATTCTATATCAATATATAGAGTCTCAAAAACAGTATTTTTCTTTCGGGAAAGAGTCTGTAAAGGATTCGTTCCGTATACAAAAGAAGGAACGAGATCTTCACGGAACAACTATTATCCGCTTACAACAAATATATCGAGGTATACCTGTTTGGGGATCTACACAAGTTGCACATATCACAGATACAGGTGTTTTGACGGTTTTATCTGGAGCTATCGTTTCTCATCTGGACAACACACCAACATTACAACAACATATTTCACCCCAGCAAGCGATTGAAGTCGTCAATCAGCATCTCCACTACCCTGCTCAATATGTAGTATCTCCTACATCCGAACTTGTCATTTATACAAAGGGACAACAACCGTCGTATGCGTACCATGTCCATGCTGCAGTGTTATTGCCTAAACCGATTAGTTACGATTACTTTATTGATCCAGCTACAGGACAAGTGTTAGATCAATTGGAAATATTACATGCAATGCAACAACAAACGGATATACAAGAAAAGGGTGTGACGGGTACAGGAAAGGACTCTTTAGGTAAGACGAGAATATTAAACATTACACAAGACAAAAATCTCTATCAACTAGTGGATGTCACACGTGGACAAGGTATCTATACCTATGATGCTGAGAACAGAGGAGATGAAACAGATACTTCCATGCTGCCAGGTATATTGGTCAAGAGTTTAACCAATACATTTATGTCACCTACTTCACAAGCCGCAGTAGATGCACATGTATTTGCAGGTAAGGTATATGATTATTACAAAAAAGTACACGCACGAGATTCCTATGATAATAGGGGCGCAAAAATTGTATCTACAGTTCGTTTTGGTCAACAATATAGAAATGCGTTTTGGAGTCCCGAATTACGTCAAATGGTATATGGTGATGGGGATGATTCAACTCGTTCTTTCACAGCTTCTATCGATGTAGTAGGACATGAAATTACCCATGCGATAACAGATAGTACTTCAAATTTACTGTATCAAGATGAGTCTGGTGCACTGAATGAGGCACTTTCTGATATTTTTGGAACACTTGTAGAATATTATCAAGGAGAGAATCCAGATTATATAATAGGGGAAGATTTATTTGTACAATCCGGGAAAGCAATCCGCTCTTTAAGTGACCCGACACAATATGGAGATCCTGATCATTATTCCAAACGATACACAGGAGATGATCAAAGTAAATTTGTACATACCAATAGCGGGATTATCAATAAAACAGCGTATTTAATAGCAGAGGGAGGAGAACATTTCAAGACAAAAGTAAACGGAATGGGAAAAGAAAAAATGGGAGACATTTTTTATCGTGCCAATACAAAATACTTTACAGCTTCTACTACATTTTCACAAGCTAAAGCTTCTTGTATGAAAGCCGCAGCAGATCTATATGGCACGAATTCTGCAGAAGTACAAACTGTCAAACAAGCTTTTGATGCGGTAGGAATTAAATAGCAATATACGAACTGTATTTTCATATAAAAAATATACAAGGTACACCTAGTATACATTCTATCATTTTGCAATGTCTTTACAAAAAAACGTGCCAATTTATTGGATATAGCCACTACAAACTATGTAAGAAAAAGTCCGACGCATTGATATTATCCCCTTTAGGTAGGCAGTGTGAAAAAGACCATGTATACACATGGATGTTACACTATTACTTGGAGGGGATTTTTCATGGCCAAAAAAGGTACAATATTTCATACATGCTCAAATGAGATAAAGTTATCAGCTGTTCAAAGTTATTTAAACGGGGAAGGAAGCTACGATATGATAGCGGAGAAATATCAGTTGAGAAGCTCTACACAACTTAAAATGGGGTGAAAAAATATAAAGAATGTGGTGCAATTACAGATACTCGTGGGGAAAACAATAAAATGAAAGGCATACCGAACCCTTTAAAAGGCAAACGGATTCATTTTAAAACTGTTGAAGAAGAGCGTGATTACTATAAGGCCCAGGTTGCATATTTAAAAAAGCAGTATCCAAACCTGTAAATGGGGGCGTACTAAAATATAAAAAACGATATCATATCATTGAATGACTAAAAAGAAAATATCTCGTTATATGGCTTACTAATTTTGCGGGTGTACATCGCTCAAGTTACTATCAGTGGGTTCATACAAAAAGTATGAACCACATACGACTAGAATCCGATACACGATTAAAAAAGGTAATTCAATTTATTCACCTAGAGCACAAAGAATATGGTTATCCACGTATGAAAATTGCTTTAGAAGAAGAGGGCTATTTTATAAATCACAAAAAGGTATATTGATTCATGAGTGAGCTTAACATTCAGTCTATTATTCGGAAGAAGCGTCGCTTGTTACAGACATTACCTACCTACGATTTCAAGAGGGCTTCCGCTATCTTTCTGTTGTACAAGATATTTATAATAACGAAGTTGTTTCTTGGAAAATATCCAAGCGTAATGATACTGAACTTGTATTAGATACAATTGAACTGTTGGCACAAAAAAGAGATGTGCGTGGAACCATTCTCCATTCAGATCAAGGGCTCCAGTACACATCTCATGCCTACAACAAACGAATGTTCGATTTGGGTATCATTGGCAGCCACTCTCGCAAAGGAAACTGCCATGATAATGCCTGTATCGAGTCATTTTTCTCCCATTTTAAATCAGAGATGTTGTATGTGAGTCATTTTAAAACAGAAGCGGATTTCATACAAGCAATTGAAGAATATATTTACTTTTATAACTATAAACGTTTCCAAAAACAACTCAACCATCGAGCTCCGATAGAATATCGAATCTCGATGGCTGCTTAGTCTTTTTAATACTGTCTACTTGACAGGTATAAGACCACATAAGGGCTTTTTCTTACATAGTTTGTTCCTTTTAGTTTTCTTCCTCGATATCATTTTGGATATATTTATTAAATATCTGTAAACCAAAAATTTTTGTACAATTTGGTTTCATTCCAATTTTGCTAACAATTCCTGAAGTGTTTGTTTCTCCTACAACACAGTTACCTTGTACGAACTATTTTGTTAATCTTAACGTAAGGTTTTTTAATCAGGGATAGAAGACTCTATCAAACATGTTTTTCCATCCCTGATAAGTATTCCTCGCCTAAGGTAACCAATAAGTAGTGGATGCTGTTCCTTGATATTGCTGATTTTTATCATAAAAATCAAATCGAAGTTCTTGTACATGTGGATGATTTATATATCGCATGTATTTATAGATGTACCACCCTTTTAAATTATTTGTATTTTGTATGAATAGGTCGCTTATTTTTCGGGGTAAAACCAATGGTCCTGGTGCATCCACTGCCCCCTCTGGAGCCAATCGAAGATAAACGGTATTATTTTTTTGAAACACTTTTGAAACATCGAAAGATTCCGCTCCTACGTACTGATACGAGGTAGGACTACCTGGTTGATTGGTCTCTATGACTTGCCTAACAGCACCTTTACATTCTCCTATCGATAACGCTGCAGCAGAACAGGGAATTGCTATTGTAAAACTACTACAAACAAGAATACTAGAAATCATTTTAGATTTATTTTTTCGTAATTTCATCTTGTAAAATCCCTCCGAATAAATAGTTGCATATACAACCATACAATACTGAATTCAGCTTTACTAGATTGCATAAGTTGAGAAATAAATTCATAGAAAAGGAGAGAAAACTAAAAAACAGTATGGATTACATCCCATACTGTACAAAAACGGACTTTAGCTTTTTTTATTCTATCGTAACCATCCCCTGATACCTACCTGATTGATGGTCATAATTATATACGTACAGATAATATTTCCCAGGTTGTGCCATATATGTTTCAAATAATCGTTGTCCTTGAAATGCAGCATACGCTACTGGATTTTGGAAGTTTTTTTCATGGTATAGGACCCAATTCATTTGAATCTGATTTTGATTGATTACCTCAATAACCAATTTGTTTGGTGATTGTACATCTAATTGATAAATATCTAAGGAATTATCTGAATCAAAGTGACCTATAAAATCTGTTCGAAAAGGTAGTGGAGTTGCATCTTTCGTAGATTCATTTGGTTCTTTGGATTCCACCATATTATTTGCAATGCCCTGAAAAACAATCTCACATTCCATTTGATTATTTGTATTCATCTGGTAATTTGTAAAATAGGCTGTCACTGTTTTATAGCCATTCCAAGGTTTCTTAGCTAACTGTTGCAGTATTGTATCTAATACCGTATTTATATTTCTCCTATCGGACTCTACACCTGCTGTTTTTTTTTCGATGTACGTACCTCGTAAGGTAAATGTACGAAAGAAGTCAGATTGTTGTTCCGTCATCTTAATATTTTGAAGTGGTAAGATTTGTGTAATTTCTTTTTGCACCTCCGTCAACGGCTTCGCTGTTGGTTGTTGTAAATATTCATCTGATACAGCTGGAATCGTGTATTCATTTTGACGATCAATTAGCACCTGCATATAGTTTTGGTACGCTGTATTTAGTGTCATATCCTTACTTAATGTTTCACGATATTGATCATATTGTATCAATTGATTATTTTTTATGATATTGTGCAATTGAGAAAATAAATCCCACCGATTATTGTACAGATAGGACTGCATGGCAAATGCATAATTATAAAACTCCCAACTTCCATATGTGGCATATAACGTCTGCTGTAATGTGTATCGGTTCAAAGGATTCACCGCTAACTGTTGAACGATTGTTTTTCTTGGTACAACTTGATGGATACGAGTAGCGCCAGCAAAGAACTCTGCACTGCCTTCTTCGAACCATGTTAAACGCTCATTTTCATAGATTTTCCCTTCACCAAATAATCCTGGAACGAGATAGCGTCCTTGAAGATAGTGTGTATATTCATGACGAAATAACTCTTCTAAACTATAGATACTATCCTGTGGCGTTCGCTCATACGTAAAGAAGGTTCCATCTTGTTCAATATAAATTCCACCATTATTTGTGTCATATCCATATAATAAACGATTCAACCGATATTCCTCTGGATTATTATAGATCACCATAGTCAAAATATCATCGCGATGTCCTTGCTCTAATGGCGTATCTGTCCCCACCACACGATAAAATTGTGCTTGTACTTCTTTAGACGCCCAATAGAGTATTTTCACGTTCTCTTCCTTTACTTGTTGCCCAGTTTTGATAATCATGGATCCATTATCAAATGTGTAGGTTTTCGGTATATATTTTTTCTTACCTTCTTCTTGTATTTGTTTGTACTGAATGGGGATTCCCTTGAAGTCCTTTCCATTATATCTTTCATCGATTTGTTGAGCGGCAGTTAGATACGCTTCGCTTAAATAGGGATATACCTGTAATGCATTCGTAATCATTTGTAACCCCTTTTGTTGCGTAGTATGAAAGACACCCACTCTACTTGTGTAATAAATCCCATTATTAATCATCCATGCTGTATCGGCATTGACTTGACCGTATAATGCTACCTTTCCAATTTCATCGATAAAAGCGTTTATTTCCCCATACCAAGGCGATTGGTTAGGTGATATACCAGTTTGATACAAATACGTTTGAAGATCATGATCCCACTTAAGAGACTGTATATGGCTGTTCCTTTTGAATATTCGTAACTACTCAGCTTAGTTAAACAAAAAAGCATGCCAAATACATGTTTCCTGTTCGAAAACATGAAAAAGAACACACTCCGATAAGAGAAAGAATCTATATGAAATAGAAACATTCTCTTACGAAAGAGTGGTATTCCAAGGAACCGTTCCGGTTTTTAACACCTGACTTATCGCTTGTAATACTGATTGATTTTGTTTTTTCATGGTGCTCATAAAACTACGTATGTGGCAAAATGATTCTGCACCTTCCTTACTTCGAAACGTCCCAGACACTTTTTGTTTGACTTTCGTCATCCGAATATCTCGCTCCGCTTGATTGTTATCAAATGGAATATCTGGACTTTCTAAGAACGCTAGAATTCTGTCCGCATACTTAGCAAAGCGATTCCATAAATTTTGAGAAGGCGTCTGTTTTCTTTTCTTTTTTTGTTCTGCAGAAGGCACCTGTTTGCCTTTCAATATGGCCTGGTATGCGGCAAACAGATTCTTTTTCTCTATTTCTGGAATATTTCCCTTGTATTGCTTTTTTATTGTCAAAGCTTGTGTAAGGAATTCTTTCATTTGTTGTGCCCATGTTTCTCCGGTACTATCTATAATCCCTTGCAAATCTCGCAAGAGATGGGCATTACATAAAACATGACGACAATCTGTATACACATCATACGGTTTCCACCCATCATGCATAGCAATTCCAGAAAAAGAAGGCAAGATTTCACCTGCATCCATCGCTTCTTTTCCGCGTTTTTCATGAATATGTTGAAATGTCACCTCCGGTGTACTCGCAGTATGTAACCATTGTGTTTTATTTTCTACTCGCATACCGGTTTCATCAAAATGGACAACAGAAGACTGCAGAATCTGTTCTTTTACTTCTTCGAGAAACGGCCGCAATTGAGCAGAAAAAGCATGGGTATGATTGACTAACGTCCCTTCGCTTATCGAATGTCCAAAACAATCTTGAAAGAATTCTTTTGTTCGTTTCAAAGAAAGGCATTGATAATGTGTTAAATAAGGAATCAGTGTTTTTATATTTGGACCATATTGAACAGGACGAGAGACAGTAGAGGGAAACTGGGATTCTTGGATAGAATGGCAATGTGGGCACTCTTTTTGTTCCACTTTATGTTCTGTGACTTCTATCAGGATAGGTGGTAAATCATACACTTGGCGAATGCGGTATCCTTTTACAGGTTCATGTTTTAAGGACGTGTGACAACAAATACAATGCGTAGGAGAATAGGTAATCATATTGTCAGGAGTCGTTGTCAAATGAAGTGTATGTCCTTTGTGGCCCAACTGGCCACCGGTTTGACGCTGGGATGATTTTCGCAAACTTTTTGTAATAGGCTTACGAAAACCATCTGTAGAGGGTGGTTTATGACTATTTGTAGAGTTTTTTTTTGAACGATTTTCTAATTCTTCTATACGCTCTTTTAAATTCTGTATTTGACTTTCTAATTGATGAACAAAATCGTAAATAGCTTGAGGTCCCTTTTGATAGACAGCTAGAATTTCTTGTTTTTTCAACATAAATACCACCTCCTTGTCTGATATATCTAGTATTCACACAAAAAGTACATATCAGACTAGTAAATGAAAAAAGCCTCCGTGAGGAAGCTGAGTAGTTACGAATATTCTTTCGCATACGCCTGTAAATTTTGATTAAATTGATTTAAAATCGGAACCGCTAACGACACGATTTCTGGATTACTTGAAGCGTTTCCAATTAAATTCCCATAAGCCGCCACGACTCGATCCTGTTCCATTGTTCCAAGTCGAAAAGCTGGATTACTTGCGATGGCTTTTAAAGCCGGTAAGCACGTATCATGAAACTTACGCTCATTGAGATAGGCAAGTTCTTTATAGTAATAACCTAAATAAAATCCTGAACGCAATACTTCCACTAACGTCTCTATCCCATTTGAATTTGTTGCAGTATACGTATTTCCTCTTTTTTCTAATACTTGAATTAAGAATTGGACACGATTTTGATCTTGATAGAATGCCAGAGAGTCTGTATTAAATTGAAATAAATCCGTAATGTCACTCCATCGGATTGTTGACAGTACTTGTTCAAGATTTGCATAGCTAAGTGCTTGTAATTGTGCCATCGTATATGTTTGTTGAATGGCTGATGTAGCAGTGAGCGTTGCAAAGTTTACTTTCTGAACAGATGGTTGAATCGATCGGTCGATTTGAAATGGTATAGAGAACAAATTTGGAGTATATGGATATGGTTTGTGAAAAAGATTTTGGGACATATATTGTCGGTTTATTTTCGACGAATGCGCATGTAAGCCTTGTTGGTTCAAATAAAATGGTGGTACTAATGTATTTCCAAGTATATCGTGTGATATGACATAGGACGGTTTAGATACAATTAATTTGCTAAAAGCGTGTATAGAGCTCGCCTGTATAACATGGACGGAAGCTAAAATCGTACAACACCAAAACAGTATCATAATCTTACCTATACGTTTCATCCAATTCCTCCATTCCAAAAATCAAAAAATTCTAGCTGACTGTCGCATGATAGTTCAGATTTTTTCATAGAGTATGGAAACTAAATAGTTTAACTATGGAAATGCTTCACGAAAAACATGTATGTTTTTCATAAACATCCCTCCATTCTTCTCTTTTGTCTTATTGGGATTATACCAATATACAGGCATCTAACTTGTATGATTTTTTGCCTATCACTTATTGTTTAAAAAACATCCCAACATTACTTATATATGGCAAATCAACTTTTTAACCTTTACCAATGTATTGAGAAATATGAAGTGGAGAAAATAAAACGTGACCTTGTAGGGCGAATATGTTCTCAAATTAACACATATTGAAAAGCATTTTAGCCAAGAATATTCCTTCCTCAAGGAACGCGAAGTGAGTCAGTGAACGATGAATGAGCTTCGAACAAAGGATGATAGAAGCCATCTTACTTATTCGATTTGCCAAAGGTCGTGAAGTAAAGGGACCTATTGTACGTACTACCGGTACATGAAACTCTTCTGGCAGATACTTTGTGTCATGGTGAGTTGAAACAGAAGTGCAAGAACTTCCGAAAACACAACCTTACATCGGAATGGATGTGGGAGGAAAAGATTTGGCCTTTTTGTCAGATGGAACAACCTATAAAAATCCGAAGTATTTTCGGTCATGAGAAGAGAAGTTGGCGAAAGCGTAGCATGTTCTTGCTAGAAGAATAAAAGGATCTTCGAGCTGGCATAAACAGCGAGTAAAAGTAGCTAATATTCATGATACATAACGCATGCTAGAAAAGATTTCTGAGACAAAGTCTCAACTGAAAGTATCAAAAACCACGATATGATTGATATAAAGGATCTCATATGTGGAAAAACCATAAATTAGAGTCCGTTAGAACTCTTTACTTACAAATCCCCTCTTCTACACGAAGTAAAAATAGAGGTAGTTCACTCAAATTGCTGGATACTGTTGTACGATAAAAGCACTTATCTTACTATGTTTTCTTGTATACCCTTAATAGTTTTATATATTTTTTATGTTTCATCATTTTCTTGATAAAAAAATTAAGTATTCATGATAGAATATATATGGGATGGGAATAATGCATACAATTGTTTCTGTGAAACAAGATGTTATTAAAATTAAAGTGGTTATCAAGTCAAGGGAGAAGCACTCGTAAGAGTGTTTTTTCTGTGACTATTTTTAATATTCATATGTATACGAATACAATTTGTAGAAAGACTATCGTATTATGAACCTTTAGCTGTATTTATTGACACTCCCACGGCTAAAGCCGCAAGTCCTACACCTTACGGTGTAACGGATGGGATTCCTGAATGACGAAACGTTCGCAGTCCATTTCTGTTTTGAACAGCCTTCAAGATGAGGGTGTGTCATCACCCCTCCTAAGACAGACCATATAGGTTCTTAGGCTGATTGACTATTACCGCCAACCACAGTTGCGTAGCGAATATTCATCGCTCCAACGATATCGCGGTGTTTCTCAAATCCGCATGGATACTTATATTTTCTATCTTTCGCCTTGTTTTTCTCCGTGCATTTTAGACACGTTTGACTTGTATAAGCAGGATTCACATATTCAACCTTTATACCAACTACTTTCGCTTTGTACGCGATGAATTGCGCTACGCGAAAGAATGACCAAGTGTGTAGATTTTTCTCGTTTTTACGGCTTGTTCGTGCCGTCTGTCTGATGTTCGTTAATTGCTCTAATCGAATGACAGATATCTGAGCGATCCATTTACCAGATTTCTTTGTGATACGAAGGGTACCTAACTTGTGTTTCAATAAGTCGAAGTTGCGATTATGTTTGTCGATTCATAAAGCACGAACCTGTAAACGTGTTGACTTGCCTTTTATCATGAACGGGATGGAAAAGTGCGTATAGTCAAAGGAATCGTTTTGGTTATTCCACACACAAACTGGTCTTTTTAAAATCGGAACGATTTTGTATGCACTCTTTTTCACCTTTGTAGAAAATACACTTTTCGCATCTTTCATTGCTTGATTTGTTGTTTTGTCTCACTTGATACCTTTCCAGCAGTAGACACAAAATAGGAACGAGTCCACAGACTTGGCCAGTGCGCGAGATGAGGGAACTCTTCTCTTAAACGCTTTGATGTCACTCCTTTGATTTTCGCCATTGTATCAGCAGGACTGCGTGTTGGAAGTGTATGCAAGAACAAATGAACGTGGTCTTTGTCGCATTCCATTGTAACAATAGAAACATCCAATTCTCCGCATATTTCTTGAACCAACTCTTTGAAACGTTCTTCTACTTTTGTATGAAGAAAAATCTTTCTTCTGTATCTTGGGCAAAACACAAAATGGTAGTGAATAAATGAAACAGTTGTTTTGGTTTTTCTATACTTATTTATCATGTTCATATTGTATCAGTTAGTTTATAAAGCTGCGACAAAAAGATAAAAAAATAATACCAACATTTTGGATACTTAAAGTGCCACAAACCTTACGATTTTTTGGTAGCACTCCGTATCCAACCTCACTTTCATCCCATGCCTAAAGGATGGGCTTTCTCGTTCGGGAAGGGCTGTAAGAGCAGATGGCGCATAGTCGTACATCCCTAAATTCAAATCCTACAAAATCTATCGCTATTTTACACTTTTCTTGTTAGAACGTACATGGGTATATATAATTCTAATGTACATAGATACGCGTGAATCATGCAGCTTAGCTACACGGATACGTTGTTTATTCCAGCGCCCTGTTTTGTACGTCTTGATCATGCTCGTTGAGCATTTGCTAATCAGTCTACCATTTCACGATAGAACTTAGGATAATTGGCTCTCTCATCCTCAGAACTGACGTATAATTGATCCATCGCAAAGTCTAATCCAACAACTGTTTCTACTTATTTGTGTACGATCTCTTTTCGTATGCAGGCAAAATGGACACATAGTACATGACTTAATTATATGGTCTTGTGGTATTTCTCTATGCTGTTTGATACGTACCATTTTCAGTTTTGGCAATTTGATATGACCGTTCAGCTAACATTCTGTTATACACGAAACGTACACAACCGAAGGTTTTACGCATAAGATGTGCTTGATCTTCTGTTGGATACAAACGGAATGTATATGCTTTATTCTGCTTTTCCCTATCATTTCACCTCACTTTTCACTTTGATTTTCAATATATGTTTTTACTACGTCTATTGGCGAACCACCAATAGTTAGCAAGCAAAAACTTCTTGACCAAAACATCTCTTTCCAAAGTTTCTTTTTCACTTGTGGAAAGTTTCTTTTAATAAGTCGAGAACTTGCACTTTTATAAGCATTGATGCATTTTGTCATTTCTGTATTAGGGTGTGCCTTGAATAAAACATGAACATGGTCTACATCATGATTCCATTCAACTCATGTGATGTTATAGTTTTCAGATAGTCGAACAAACATATCTGTTGCATAGTCTGACATATCATCATCAAACACATTTCTTCTGTATTTCACGACCAACACAAGATGATAATGCAACAAGAACACTGAATAGTTATTACTATCTCACTTCATTTATATAACATCCTTTATACTTTATAAGACTGATTATATAAGAGGCAAAATAAAAAGGAAAACCTTTTGGCTACGCCAAACCGAAATTCATCTCCCACCTACCATTAGGTTACACCCTTCACACGCTTGAGGAAGGAGAATTCTTTCGGGAAATTCGTTAAAAACTAATATCCTAGGAGGGCCTTTCTGTTTTCCGTACACACTACCGACGACTTTTGGTAATTCGGTTTCAAATTTCTTCAGAAACAAACTGTCCTAGAATCCGTAATACCTATTAAAGAAAGATTGCTATTCTTGTTACGTAAGCATAAATAAAAATCAATTTTTTCACTATTATACTATAATCATGTAGATTATTATGTGTACCTGTACATGACTAGTCAGATACACAAATATATCCCCTTATTCCCTATCCATAAGTATCGTCACCGTTCGTTTCACTTGTGCATCGTCTACTCGATAAAATACTTCGGTTCCTTTGCGTTCATACGATAACACCTTATGATTTCTCATTCTATGAAGATGTTGTGAAACCGTAGATTGCGGTAAATTTAAAATTTGTTGTAATGCAGACACATTTAATGATCTTTCCTTTACTAATTGATGTACAATTTGTAAGCGCATAGGATGCGCCAATACTTTCAGTATTTCCACACTTCGTTCAAGTTCGTTTAGTGCTATATCAAAACCTTTTATCATCTTTTTTTCTCCTTATTTTTTTATAGGCTATTTTCCTCACATACACGTTTTTTCGTTGTCAATGAAGATAATTTCACACCTCAAGAACTCTCTTGCACGGTACCCTTTCTCCCCTTATACTAAAATAAATAACTATCATAATAAGAGGTGCACAATGAATAAAACCGAATTAATCCAAAAAGTAGCAATAGAAACAGGACTAAAGAAAACACAAGCATGTCTAGCGGTAAATACCGTATTTGAATCCATCCAAAAAGCTTTGCAAAATGGAGACACCGTCCAACTAATTGGGTTCGGTACATTCGAGGTACGAGAGCGTTCTGCACGTGAAGGACGGAATCCACAAACAGGAAAACCTATGACCATTCCTGCAGGAAAAACACCTGCCTTTAAAGCAGGAAAGCTACTCAAAGAAGCTGTAAAAAAATAATTATCTATTAATCGAAAGAAGCATGTTTTTTTACATTCATGCTTCTTTTCTTTTAAAAACGAATGGTTGAAACAGCATGTTTATATACCAACGTTCGTTCCCCTTCCGCCTCTACTAAAATTAAATATAAGTCATGCACTTGTATTATTCCTTTTATATGAAAGCCTTTCAACAAAATCAACGTAACATTCTTTTTCTCTTGCACTTCTTCTCACAATAACCGATTCTGAAGCGATGCCCTGGTTAAGTTTTGTTCCTTCTGAATAACATTTCCTTTGATTTTTGCCATTGTATCAACAGGGCCACTTTTTGGAAGCGTATACAAGAATAATGTTCAGTTCGTTACATATGTCCTGAACCCACTCTTTGAAACGCTCTTTTCCTTCTGTGTTAAGAAAAACTTTTCTTCTGTATTGTGGACAAAATACAAAATGGTAGTTTATTCATGATACGGTCGTTTTCTTTCTTCTATAATCATTCATTATGATTATATTGTATCCGCTTAATAAACAAACTACAACGAATGAGATAAAAAATATAAAACCAACATTTTGGATAACTAAAGTGCCCCAACCTTACGTTTTTTAGTAGCGCTCTGTATCTCACCTGTTATGAAGTGACCTTTGTCAATAGTTTCTTTACCCCTAATATTTTCTTGATGGCATACAAAAGCTTCAGAAATAAAATCTATCGACAGTTAACCACTCTGTTATTAGTGGATTAGTTACCTCAGGTTAATGGTCCGTCGTTAGGCTCTTATAATCTCACTGCGTGGATTACAACTTTTCACATTCTAATAAATAGCTTGTGTATCAGAATTTCCACTGTGCCAGAAGAGGTGAGTCATAGATAGCCAGACCTGGAATTCACTATCTCTGAAGCTCATCTATACCATCAATTGATACCTTTGGTCTCTAACTATGAATGAATCAACTTCATATCCCTTCTTCTTTATTTTCGGTGAATTTTACCCGTTTCTAATCCCCATATAAAACACTCCAGTTCTCTTGAGATAGCTATCACGGCGACATTTCTAGGTTTTCCTTGATACATCATTCGATGATATTTTCTTTGTAACCTTTCTACAGCCTGATTCGCATAAGCAATCACTTCGCTTCGTTGCCTTGTTCATTTCGTTTATAAGCTAGGAAAGAAGTGAACATACCCCAACGCTTTTTCAAAAAACAAAACAGCTCCCACGTCTATTAAATTAAATCAATTTAATACTGTCTTCCTCTTGTTCAAATACAAATAGGAAACAACCGAAATAACGATAATAATTCCACCAAAATACATACCATATTGATTCACAAGCACTACTATCATTTCTATATGTTTCCCAAATATAGACCCAATAACGAAGTAAACTAATACCCAAACAAATCCTGTTACATATGAATAAATCGCATACCTTTTAAATGACATGTTATTCATTCCAACTAAATATGGTACAACATGTCTTACTACAGGTATAAAATAACTGATAATTAAAGCAAAATGACCGTATTTTCTAACCATCTCTTGCGATGTTATAAGATACTTCGCTTTTTTCTTTTTCATTAACTTATCCAGCACTTTTGTTCCAAATATTTTCCCAAGTATATATCCCAGCGAAAGTCCAGATACCACTCCTAAATATGTTAACAAAAAAGTAGGAATGACACTTAGTATACCGACTGAAGATACAAAACCACCACTCATCACAATCATTTCGTCTGGAATCGGCATACCGATAATACCTAACCATAGGCAGAAATACAATGCCCAATAACCGTATTGCTCAATATAGGATAATAATTCATGTAATTCCATTATAAATGCGTTCTCCTTAAAGTTTTTTACAGCTAAAAACGTACGCTGGTGGAAAATTGAACCATACTTTTTCTAGTGTAATTTCAGGAAAAAAATATTGTATAAACCTTTTTTTCACAAGTGAATATTGAAATGTAATAAATTCCCCATTCTCATGCATCACTTCCATTACATTGTTCAAAATTCGCTTTGAAACTTCTTCTGGTAAAGAAGTGAAAGGTAATCCTGACAATACATAATCAATACATTCTATATGGAACTCTTCCACATACTCTTTTATATTTTCGGCTGAACCGTGTACAATAATGACATTCTTCTCATTTTTAAATCTTGTCTTTAACTTTTCGAAAAACACCTCATTAAGCTCGATAAGAAGAAATGTTGTCTCCTTTTTCTTTCTTTTCACAATCTCTTTCGTAAAAACTCCTGTACCAGGACCTAACTCTACAATGCATTTTCCCCTATTAAAATCAATTACATCCACCATTTTTTTTGCTAATATTTTTGAACTTGGTGCTACTGCACCAGTATGTTTCGGGTGTTTTATAAATTCAGCTAAGAATGTTATGAGCTGCATGTGTCCTCTCTCCATTCCACCAATGGTGTGTTTAACTTGTTTCTAAGTATAGCAACCTTTTTTGCAGTTAACTAAATACAAGATTTCGCTAGATGGAACAGTAACAATCGGATAAAACCATACTCTAAGTAAAAGGTAATTAAACCTGGTAATGATAATATTTCATTTGAACAATTTGTAATATTAATAAATCCTTCTTTATTTGAAAAAAACCTTAAATAATATAATATTTTTATTCTGTTGTTACTCGTTTCAATATTCATGCTCCATTTCTGCATATTCGTTTATAATCTATTTTCTTAACACTCTCTTTTATTACACTTTTTATTATATAAAAACATCCCTTATTATACTTATTCTTTTTTACCTCTGATAAAGGATTCTGACGGAAAAATTATTGAACAAATATCACTTGGTTAACTTATACATTGAGCTTATTAATACAAACATGGATTGAACATCCCTTTATTTTATCTTTTTTAAGAGATAATAGATAAACCACAAAATTTCCACGACACGGAAATTATCTACAATCGTTTTAAACGCGTTTATAAGTTCGTGTATGCATTTTAACTAGTTCGTATGTTTTTTGTATTATATACAATCCGAAGACGTTTACATCATAATCTGAAGAGCATTTTTAAACAGGTAATTATACATTTGGTTGATAAAACCTTTTCGATATATATAATTGGTTTTATCAACATAACTAAAAGTAAATTATCCGAAAAACGGATTATATTTATATAATGATAGAAATACAACAAAAATAGTGATGCAATTTACGGTACGTAACATATTAGAAATGTGAAAATATATTTTTGTTTATTATTTCCTTCCATACCATTTATTTCCTTTTGATATGAAAAGAAACACCACGTCACTAATTTCAGTGGGACAGATGATTGAAAAATCTATACTCATCCATTTAAACTAGCTGCTGTTCATCTGGTATTAGAAGACACTATGTTTGTAAATGTATTTGCCGGAAAATTATCAATTCATTCTAATACTCTATATCGTTGAATACACAAATATAAATGAAAGCGCACATTATCCTTCTCATATGAAATGAACGAGATCACGCATGAGAACGAAATGTCAAATGAGAAAATATAGAAATTATTTAAGGGGCACAAATAGCGGTATGGAAATGTAAGAATTACCAACGTTCTTGAAAAAGGTATCAAAGTAGACCGAGACCTCCCTGTTAAACAATCGCTTGTACTGTTTCTGTGTATTTTGACGTTGTAAACTTAGTCCTTACATCTTCGGGGCTTGTTGCACAGTAAACAACGATTGGACTATTTCTAAAAGTATATGATAAACCTCATATATTTCTTCTATACTCAAATTCCCCAAAATCTATTGGGATGGACTTGATTTTGTCATTCTAATGCAGCTAGCATTTTCTGTATCTGTTCTTTTACATCTTTAACCTCTAACTGGATTTCCTAGGACATCCTTAAAATCATCATAAACACTTTCTCAATATTTAAAGATTTAATTTTTTTTGTTTTCAGTTATAATTAAGATAAATCTCTATTATGATTCCCTTTCTAAAGAACGGATTATGTAATCCGTTCTTTTTTATTTTCATAGCTATTATTTTTTAAACCGTTTCACATCACCTTAATTTGTGAACAGACTATAAAATAGTCTGTTCTTTTCGTTCTAAAAGGTCTATAGTGCCCGAACTAAGAACTATCATTACCTTCTTTTTTATGTGTATTCGTAATTATTAAAGTCTCTAATTGACGGAGGTTCGTTTTACTAATTTCTCGATTTATCTATTTTCCCTCTTGTCTTTAGACGCTTTCTTCGGGTGTACTGGGGCACTTCTTCTTTATATACTTGAAACCAATCATTTTTTCCATAGATATTCTCATTTGATAAATACTCTTATATTTTGACTGAACATAAAACGTTGTCCCAAGACATAGTATAAGGCGCCTCCTGCATCATAGTACATGCAGCCACATTCCTTTTCATCAAATCACTAGACAAAAAAAGGTAACAAATTATTGTTTCCTTACAATTCGAAAGATTGTACAACTTACCCTCTTTCTTTTAAGTTAACTGGCTAGTTGGTTATTGTAACCATTACAAAAAAAACACTGATATCCATACCACCTTAGATCTTGATGTGTTTACTCTCTATCACTTACTACCTCTTGGTGTTATTTTTGTCTTAACGCCCCACGCCTACGCTCATAACGAGGTCTGTGGAGTCCCATTAATTCTTCAATATCTCGCATACTTAAATTGCCTTGTGTCTTTTTCTTTTTTATCCGTTCATATTGTTTATGCTTGCCACAAAAATAATTTTTCAATATACTCATTTTCCCATCCACCCTTTTCACAAAATAACCTCCCTATTTATTTTTGGTCATTTACACCATTTCAATACATTACTATGTACAAAAAATTACTATAACAGTTCACTTGCAAAAAAAGAAAACCCTCATTTCTAAATATCGAATGATGTATCCTTTTTCGTTCCATTAAGCTGGAATATTTTATAGATTCCAACTAATAAAAATTACCTACACCATATCCCATATACTTTTGACGAACATTGAGAAAATGATATTCTCATGTTATTTTTGCACGCTCTCTTTATAATTCTGCACATCTGCTATTGTCTGAAATGTTTTCACATCAAAAATTTCTTTTTCATTTCCACAAATGATAACAAATCCATCTTTTGTCTGTAGCACTCTGCCAATATCTCCATTTGAAAGTGATATATTAAAAATATGTTTTATTGGCATTACATTTTTTTTGCTTATGTAGGTATCTATCGGCATACCTATAGGAAAAGCCTTTTGCAGATCTTCATTCGTGTAAGGAGTGGATATTTTATCCACAGAAGTAGTATACGATGCACATCCAGTTACATAAACACAGAACAACCCAACGATAATACTTATAAAAATACGTTTAAACATAAAAAATTCCTCCCTATACCTTAATCAAGATTCAACCAAATTAGAATAGCAAATAAGGAGTGCACTTTTTGCTGTTTTATGGATGACATAACATGATAAATTCTACTTTTTTTGTAGAAAAAAGAAAAAGACACCATCGTTCCAAAAATCATTATATCTAAAAATAACAAGACAGAGTTCCAAGATTACTGACTTCCACATCGATACATCATAGTAAGATTATTATATAGACAAATTTCTTCTTTAAATTAATACTTAATAGAAATAAATTTTTTGTAAAATAAAAATGTGTAATTCTTCACAATACTTCTATACAACTCGCTCCTAACACCATAAGTTTCCAACCAGTTCTAACATATATTTTAACATTCCGACTAATCATTCCATTCAAAATACCACAACTGTACCTCCTTCTTGAAGATTATTAAGTAACTTGTCTAAATCTGGTTGCTTTTCAGATACACCGTTTACTTTTTTTGATAAATTTCCCCTACTCAATTTTTTTTTAGTACTTCAATTTATACATCTAAATTTTGATTGTCATTACCTACTATGACATATCTACGAATCTAATTCATACCCTTTTGGAATAAGCTTTTGGGACTTTTTATTTATGGAGGATAGGTAGACAGCAACATAATTTTCTCAACAAGTATTCTTTGAATTTTAATATAAAATCCTTACAATTTATGCTATATCTGTATTAAGGGGACATTATTGATTAAGTAAGGAAAGATTATAAAAATTATATGGGAGGAACAAAAAATGTCATTGAAAAAGAAATTAGGTGTTGGAGTGGTTTCTGCCGCTCTTGGTTTATCTTTAGTCGGTGGGGGAACATATGCATATTTTAGCGATCAAGAGGTAACAAATAATAAATTTGCTACAGGAACATTAGATTTTTCTATGCAGCCTACTACATCTCTTAATCTAGACAATTTAAAACCCGGGGATAAAATATTGAAAAAATTCAATATAAAAAATAGCGGTACATTGGATATCAAAGATATTCTGATGAAAGTTGATTATACTGTGAACGATTTTAAAAAAGATAATAGTGTTGAAGACTTTGGTAAACACATTAAAGTACAATTTCTTTGGGATTGGGATCCAAAGAAAAGTCCTATACACGAAACAACTTTAGCAGAATTAAAATCACAACAACCAGAAATTGCTTCTCAAAAAATATTCCTTTCAAAATGGGCCGAGACAGGTGGATTAAAAGCTGGAAAAATGGATTGGTTCTGGATAAAATTTATCTTTGAAGACAATGGTACAGATCAAAATATGTTCCAGGGAGATAGTATTGCGCTGAAAATGGAGTTCCAAGCCAATCAAATAGATGGACAAGAAAGATAAATCCACAAACATATTGCTGGTGAATAGTAAAACTGAGCTTATAATTTTTTATACTTTGTAAAACTGATTGCTACATATCGAAATCAGAAGCCATTGATATCAGCGTTTGTGCATGATATCAATGGCTTTTATAAGTTTAACATTCTGTATCTTTCGTAAAACTCATTTTTTCTATAATGACAAATTAAATAACATGTAACCCCCTTTCTTAAAGAGGCTCTCTTTGTTTCACACGGTCTATATCATCTCCATAAATTGCAAAATAAATGTCCTCATCATATATGATTACATTATTTTAGATAATTCCTCGTTTCTTACGTTTTTTACCTATACTAATAATTCATTGTATATCGAAAAACAGGAGTCTTCAAACTCCTGTTTTTTTCTTATATAGAATATAACTAAGACTTAAGATCGAGACATTTTCAATTGACTTTTTATGCATTTATAAATACCATTTCCTTGGTATCCATTAAAATTCAAATTAGCCATATTAAACATAAACGAAATTACAACAATTAAATTTTATTTTTCAATATATAATAAAATGCATTACAACTTCTGTCCAGCATCGAATAAAATAATTGTATTTTACGTATAGTATGGAGAACTATTTCAGTATAGTATCACTCTTTTTTTACTGTAAATCCTATCAATTGATCCATTTCCAATACATATGAAAAGGAGCTAAACATGAATACAATCATCAATTTCTCGTTAAAAAATAAGTTCGCAGTTTGGCTACTAACCATTATTGTTACTATTGCAGGGATCTACTCTGGACTCAATATGAAGCTGGAAACAATTCCTGATATTACAACACCGATTGTGACAGTAACTACGGTCTATCCTGGTGCTACACCAGAAGAAGTAGCTGATAAAGTTTCAAAGCCGATGGAAGAACAACTACAAAATTTAAGCGGTGTTAACGTTGTGAGCTCATCATCTTTTCAAAACGCATCTTCTATTCAAGTAGAATACGATTTTGATAAAAATATGGAAAAAGCAGAAACGGAAATTAAAGAGGCTCTCACGAATGTGAAACTCCCAGAAGGTGTTAAAGATCCTAAAGTTTCACGAGTAAACTTCAATGCTTTTCCTGTTATTTCGTTAAGCGTAGCAAGCAAGAATGAATCTTTAGCTACCTTAACTGAAAATGTAGAGAAAAATGTTGTACCAGGATTAAAAGGACTTGATGGTGTTGCATCTGTTCAAATTGCAGGTCAACAAGTAGATGAAGTACAGCTCGTCTTCAAGAAAGATAAAATGAAAGAATTAGGACTAAGTGAAGATACTGTAAAAAATGTGATTAAGGGATCGGACGTATCTTTACCACTTGGCTTATACACGTTTAAAGACACGGAAAAATCAGTTGTTGTAGATGGCAATATTACAACGATTAAAGCGTTAAAAGAACTTAAAATCCCAGCTATACCTTCATCACCTAACGGTCAAGGTAGTCAAAATGCTGGCGCTGGTGCACAAACGCCGCAAATGAATCCAGCTGCTATGAACGGAATTCCAACAGTTACATTAGACGAAATTGCTGACATTAAAGAAGTTGGGAAAGCAGAATCCATTTCTCGAACAAATGGAAAAGAAGCAATTGGAATTCAAATTGTGAAGGCCTCTGATGCAAATACAGTTGATGTTGTAAATGCAGTAAAAGATAAAGTAAAAAATCTTGAGAAAAAATATAAAGATTTAGAGATCATTTCAACATTCGACCAAGGTGCACCTATTGAAAAATCAGTTGAAACAATGCTGAGCAAAGCAATTTTCGGTGCTATCTTTGCGATTGTTATTATTATGCTGTTCCTACGAAATATTCGAACAACGTTAATCTCTGTCGTTTCAATACCACTTTCTTTATTAATTGCTGTTTTAGTCATAAAGCAAATGGATATTACGCTTAACATTATGACGCTTGGAGCAATGACAGTGGCTATAGGCCGTGTTGTTGATGACTCAATTGTTGTTATTGAAAATATTTACCGACGTATGTCGTTATCAGAAGAGAAATTGCGCGGAAAAGATTTAATTCGTGAAGCTACGAAAGAAATGTTTATCCCTATTATGTCTTCTACCATTGTGACAATCGCTGTATTCTTACCTCTAGGACTTGTAAAAGGTATGATTGGTGAAATGTTCTTACCATTTGCCTTAACTATCGTCTTCGCTTTATTAGCGTCGTTACTAGTGGCTGTTACAATCGTACCAATGCTTGCTCATTCCTTATTTAAGAAAGAAAGCATGAGAGAAAAAGAGGTACATCATGAAGAGAAACCGAGCAAATTAGCAAATGGGTATAAACGTATACTTGAATGGGCTTTAAATCACAAAATTATTACATCTAGTATTGCTGTCCTTCTATTAGTTGGTAGTCTCGCACTTGTGCCCGTTATCGGTGTAAGTTTCTTACCTTCTGAAGAAGAAAAAATGATTATCGCAACATACAAACCTGAACCAGGTCAAACATTAGAAGACGTTGAAAAAATTGCAACGAAAGCTGAAAAGCACTTCCAAGATAATAAAGACGTGAAAACAATTCAGTTCTCATTAGGTGGAGAGAACCCAATGAGCCCTGGTCAAACAAATCAAGCTATGTTCTTCGTTCAATATGATAACGACACGAAAAACTTCGAAAAAGAAAAAGAACAAGTCGTTAAAGATTTACAGAAGATGTCTGGGAAAGGTGAATGGAAAAACCAAGACTTCGGAGCAAGTGGCGGTAGTAATGAAATTAAACTATACGTTTACGGAGATAGCTCAGAAGACATTAAGCCTGTCGTAAAAGATATTCAAAATATCATGAAAAAAAATAAAGACTTAAAAGATATAGATTCTAGTATTGCAAAAACATATGCAGAGTACACTTTAGTCGCAGATCAAGAAAAGCTAAGTAAAATGGGCTTAACGGCTGCTCAAATTGGAATGGGACTTTCTAATCAACATGACCGCCCTGTTCTGACAACTATTAAAAAAGACGGTAAAGATATCAATGTATATGTAGAAGCTGAAAAACAAAATTATGAAACAATCGATGACTTAACAAATCGCAAAATTACAACACCACTTGGTAATGAAGTAGCTGTGAAAGATGTTATGACTGTAAAAGAAGGTGAAACATCGAATACAGTAACACACCGAGATGGCCGTGTTTATGCAGAGGTTAGTGCAAAATTAACATCTGATGACGTTTCAAAAGCATCTGCTGCAGTCCAAAAAGAAGTAGATAAAATGGATCTTCCTTCTGGTGTAGATGTTTCTATGGGCGGTGTTACTAAAGATATTCAAGAATCATTCAAGCAACTTGGCCTAGCGATGTTAGCTGCGATTGCCATTGTATACTTCGTTCTTGTCGTTACATTTGGCGGTGCCCTTGCACCATTCGCAATTTTATTCTCGCTACCATTCACAATTATTGGGGCTCTTGTTGCCTTATTAATCTCTGGTGAAACATTAAGTGTATCTGCAATGATTGGGGCGCTTATGTTAATCGGTATCGTTGTAACAAACGCAATCGTGCTTATCGACCGCGTTATTCATAAAGAAAATGAAGGTTTATCAACACGTGAAGCTTTATTAGAAGCTGGTGCAACACGCTTGCGTCCAATTTTAATGACTGCAATTGCAACAATCGGAGCTCTTATCCCGCTTGCATTAGGATTTGAAGGTAGCGGCTTAATTTCTAAAGGACTTGGTGTAACAGTAATTGGTGGATTAACAAGTTCAACGTTATTAACACTTCTTATTGTTCCAATTGTTTATGAAGTATTAAGCAAATTTAAAAAGAAAAAAACAAAAAGATAAAGGATGTATGGCCTCTTTCGATTTTGTTACAAAGTTTTTTAATATCCAATGAGTTGAAGAGTTTATTATTAGGCCTCACCATACATGTCTATTCACTTAAAAATTTTACTACCCCAAATACAAGAAAACGTTATTCCTTTTTAAATAAATGAATAGAGCGATGGACAAACGAAATGATGGAGGAATTATATTGTTGCATACAAAACAAGTATATGAAGACGTTATTTTAGATTTTACAGGAATTTAAAACTCACATGGATACTAAAAAACATAGTAGAGAAACTAGTATTATCACCTTTTTATATAATAAAGCTTAAACAGGCCTCCACCTTAAAATCTGGGGTTCATGCAAAGAGAAAAAATAGAAATAATGGTATAATAGAACTCATAGCTATTTTAGAATTAACAGATGGAAAAATTAAAATTCAATTTTACATGTACCATATATTATACAGCCAAAACCTGAGCTCAAGTTTTGGCTGTGTTTTGCTAGAATATCACTTATGCTCATCAATTACAGTAAATGCACCTTCTCTAATAAGAACAACGGTATGAATTTCAAACAACGACCACATCATCCTGACATTTAAATCATTGGTCTATTATTTATATAATCCTCGCTTTTTCAAATGCTCACGTAAGCTACTGACGCGACATTTTAAACACTTTGCGATTTCCACATAGTCCAGACCCGTATTCCGTAATTGAACCGTATCCTCACATAACTGATCCCATTTCCATTCTGCGTTCTTTTTACTCGTATTTTCCTCTCCAGACAAACTTTTTCCTAACTGATACACTTCTTTTCCCCATTCACAATTCTCAATGCAATGTTGATAAGAGCCTAGTAGGTATTCACATCCACGACAATGTTGTTCTTGTATATTTATAATTCGAATTCTCGTTACTTTTGCATCCATATTCCATTCTCCCCTATTTTTTCTTTTTTCTTATGATAACAAAAGAAACATAATTTGTTTATAAAACTTATTCCTTTATCTGAAATAGATTGGTTGGCTGGACGTTTAAGCAAACGGAGAATTCTGTTTTTTGTTATTTTTAATCATTATATAGCGAATGACATATACCCAAATTCAGAATTTAATCTTCCCATTTGTTTTTTCTTGTGATATGATGGTCCCAATCTTAAAAATGACACGATTTGACAAGTTTCACAAAAAAGAGGCACAAGGAGGAATACGAATATGAAACCGTATAAAGTAATTGGTACAACAGCTCTTGCTGCAATATTGATAACAGGACCTTCCACATGCGCATTTGCTGCTGAAAAAAAAACACCTCCGCAGTACATACAAGCCGTTCATGTGTTTTCACCCAAATTTATTGAACAAACACAAACTCTAGATGCAATTCCGATGAATAATCTAGATAAAGCGGTTCAAGCAGCTATGTTAGGGCCTGAAATTAAAAAATTAAAAGTATTCGATCATGAATTCAATGTAAAACCGGCTTATATTTCTAAAAAGGGCAATCAAACTGTCGTAAATGGCCAAATTTCGCATCACTTAAGTTTTCGCCTGGATGATCAAGTATACTATCGATTTGTAAAAGAAGCTGGAGAAATCAAAAATTTAGAAATTAAAATCGATCGTGGTGGATGGACGAAAATTACGGCACCTATCGGTGCAATCATTGCTCAATATTTTGGTATTCCGATTACGCCTAATCTCCTATCTCAGATTGGACAACAATTAGGAACTCTAACAGATGGAAAATGGGAATACGCTTCTGAAGCAATCGTGGCCGCAATTGGCTTATATGTAGAATGAAAATATACACACTTTATTCTTCTTTCACGTTACAAAAAACCGGTAATTCTTACAATAGAATTACCGGTTTTTCCGCGATGTAACAAGACTTCTGTTTTACTTTTGGAAAGTCTTTTTTAATCAATCGAGAACTTACACTCTTATATGCATTAATGAACCTTGTCATTTCTGTATTCGGATGTACCTTGAATAAAATATGAATATGATCTATATCATGATTCCATTAACATTATATTATAGCCTTCAGACAATCGTACAAACATGTCTTTTGCATAGTTTGATATCGCATCATCAAATACATTTCTTCTGTATTTCACAACTAGTACAAGACGATACTCCAATAAGAATACTGAATGATTGTTAATGTCTAATTTCATGTTATATCAATCCTTTGCTTTTATAAGACGGATTATATCATATTGCAAAATTTTTGAGGAAAAAGACTCCCTTTCATTAGTACGTTAAAATATGAAAAAACATCTGTCCATACTTCCTCCGTTGCCAAAACCTTATAAAAGTCTATAAAGTTTGTTTATTTCCCTGTTCTACGAGTCCGGTTTTGCCAAAGCTACTACCGTTTGATAGAACTCTCCGAGGGCGTAAATTCGGATACAACGCATCCTACATATTAGCCATAACGTTCAGGTGTTAATTGACTAATTCATAACGTGACAAGTTGATGGCTGCATTCAAATCCCGATCTATGACATGACTACAAGTACATTTGTATATGCGATCAGATAGCTTTAGATCTTTCTTGATGCTTCCACAACTTGAACACATCTTAGAAGATGGATACCATGTATCAGCTTCCATAAATTCAATACCGTATTTTTTGCTTTTATATTGAATTTGTCGCGTAAGCTCGTATAAGCATTGTTTTGCAATAGCTTTAGACAAGTGCTTATTCTTCATCATTCCTTTGATGTTCAAGGTTTCCATCACGATTCGATATGGCTTGGTTTTCACGATATCTTTCGTGACTTGATGAAGATAATTTGTTCTGATATTGGTCAACCTTCTATGCAAGTGTTGTATTTTCTTTTCGACTTTTATCATGTTGCCGGTTTTGATGAAACGGTTTCCCTCCTTATTCATTTCATATTTGCGAGAAACTTGACGTTGCAACCTACGAAGGCATTTCTCTACCTTTTTTACTGTTTGTGTTTTGTTGATATTTTTCTTTTTCTCTCCATCCGAGCTAACAGCCAGTTCCTTCACACCAACATCAATACCTAGAGAGACATCTGTTCATTCTATTTTGTGACACTCGTTTTCTACGCCAACGGACAAATACCAATACTTCCCGTCGAAATGAATACGTGGATTCGTATACTTTATATCGACTGGTAATGATTCTGAAGTTTTCATCCATCCAATTTTTTCAATCAACACTTCGTTATTTCGAACTTTCAATTTCACATTATCATTGTAAAAAGATGGCTTGGATTTTCTTCTGCTTTTGAAACGTGGTTTATCAGCCAGTCCCTTGAAGAATCGCTTATATGCTTCACAAGCATCTTTGATCGCTTGCTTTTTCATGTTATTGGATACTTCGTATAGCCATACATATTCTTCTGTTTGTTTCAGAACTGTTCATTCTTTACGAAGGATGCCATCAGATAGAAATTTACCACCGTGCTTGTGATTTTCTTCTTGTTTACCTCATGTCCAGTTATAAGCCCATCGGGCTGTTCCAACCGATTTCCAAAGTTGATGTTCTTGTTCTTTATTTGGTCTTATTCTTACTTTCCTCGCAAGTATCATTTTCCATCAACTCCTTAATCATCCTCTTGGCTTTATTGGCTCTTTTACCTTGCAATCTACAACTGAAAACAGTGACAATCTGAATGAAATCTTCTACTAATTCTTGTTCCTCGGTCTTTTCGGTATGGTCAATGACCTCAATAGTCGTTCCGTATTTATCACATAAGTTTTCGATTAATTCATACCCGAATCGAATTAACCGATCTTTATACAGAATAACAATCTTTTCTACTTCCGAATGAGTGACCTTATCAATTAGTTGATTTAAGCCCTTTTTATTATAGGTAATCCCACTTCCTATATCACTGATGATTTCAAATTGATAGCCTTTAGCAAACATATACGTTTTTACGTTATCAATTTGTCTTTCCAAATCATCTTTCTGTTTATGAGAGCTCACTCTACAGTACCCTATCACTATTTTGTTTACCTGCATTTCACCTTTAATACCCAAGAAGTGATTAAGTTGTTCTTGTGAGTAATATCGATACCCACTATCTGTTACGTGATGTGGTTTAAAAACATTTTGTTTATCCCAGTTTCTTAATGTTTGCGTTGTCTTCCCTATTAAATTAGCAAACTCACCTATGGAATAGTACTTCATCTATATCACCTCTCTAATTATTATAATTCAATCTTTATAATAATTAGAGGGGCTTTTATAAAGTTTTATAGATTTAGTTCAACTGTTACTCCCCCATGCCCATCAACTTAAGCATTTTTACTACCCCCAAATACAAAAAAACGTTATTCTTTCTTAATAGACTATAAGGAAGGGTGACGTTTTTTTATGAATCGCTCGATTCAAGAGGAGTTACAGCCATTTGCAGAAGAATTACAGCGCTATATCACACCTGATTTTTTGGAAAAACTCGCAAGAGAGATGAAATTTGTAAAGAGAAAACGCAAATTTTCAGGATCAGATTTAGCTACTATTTGTGTTTGGATTAGCCAAAGAGTGGCCAGTGATCCTTTAGTCCGATTATGTAGTAGGCTTCACGCAGTTACAGGTACTGTACTTAGCCCCGAGGGCTTAAATAAACGCTTTAATGAAAAATCAGTGTTATTTTTAAAGCATATTTTCTCTTTGTTGTTACAACAAAAAATCTGTGAGCAAACTCATATTTCTAATCATCTTTATAATTATTTTAAACGTATTCGTATCATGGATGCCACCATGTTTCAAGTGCCTAATACTTTAGAACATATCTATCCTGGTTCAGGTGGTTGTGCGCAAACAGCTGGGATTAAAATTCAATTAGAATATGATTTACATAGTGGACAATTTCTGAATTTCCAAGTGGGGCCTGGAAAAAATAATGATAAAACATTCGGAACGGAATGTTTAGATACGTTACGACCAGGAGATTTATGTATTCGTGATTTAGGGTATTTTTCATTAGAGGACTTAGATCAAATGGATCAACGTGGGACCTATTATATTTCTCGATTAAAGTTAAATACGAATGTATATGTAAAAAATCCAAACCCAGAATACTTTAAAAATGGGGACATCAAAAAACAAACAGAATATATGAAAGTCAATTTAGAAATGATGGTGGGACGCTTGTTACCTGGTGAAACTTATGAAGTAGGTAATGTTTATGTTGGAGATCAAAAAGTTTTGTTTGCCCGATTGGTCCTGTATCGTCTAACAGAACAGCAATTACGAGAACGACAGAAAAAACAAATAGAAAGTGAAAAGAAAAAAGGAAAACCGTATTCACAAAAAAGCAAAATATTATCTGGGCTAAATGTATATGTAACCAACACTCCGTGGGAGTGGGTTTCGATGAAGCAAGTCCATGAACTCTACTCCTTACGTTGGCAGATTGAAATTGTTTTTAAAACGTGGAAATCATTATTTGATATTGATCATTGTCGCACTGTCAAACGAGAACGAATAGAGTGCCATTTATATGGGAAACTGATTGCTATTTTCTTATGTTCTTCTACGATGTTTAAAATGCGTCAACTGTTGTTACAGAAGAAGCAAAAGGAATTAAGTGAATATAAAGCGATTGGAATGATTCAAGATCATCTATTTCTTCTCTATCAAGCTATACAGAAAGACACCCAAGAGATAACAAAGCTTTTAATCCGCCTGTTCCACCTTCTAGAGAAAAACGGGCGGAAATCTCATCGATACGAGAAGAAAACCGTCTTTGATATCATGGGTGTTATCTATGAGTATAGTGGATGTTGCAAGCAAAAGAAAGTTGCATAAGAAAAAAATGAAACCCGTTAGGGGTTATTTGGCGTGCTGAAATTTAATAACTGGCTCCCTTGTGGGGAAAGTTTAAGTTCAAATGAACAAAAGTTAATATTGTGTCTATCCTTAAGTTGATGGGCATGTGTTACTCCCCTCCAATCCTATATTTCCCCCTATGTATTATTAAAGATACTTGATATGCCGTGTTAATCTTCATTATTTTTTATCCCCGATCTTTGATATCTAAATAAAAGCGTCTTCCCTTGGGAGTACTTGTTTTGATTTTTGTTTTCACTGCACCATTAATTTCAGAATTTCAATAATGTTAGGCTCTAAATTACCTAACATTAATTTCTTTAACCCGCTCTATTTTTACATAATACCCCATGTCATATCTCTATTGTAGTGGATAAGAAAAGACGTACCCCTATATAAAAATTTATTATTATAATAATACGTAAGTTAGAATTAGATTGAAACTTGACATTCTTTACTAAATAAAATGGTTATCACATATATTACAAACTTCCTCTTATTTCGCATCAGACATATCACAAGCGAATAGAAAAGGAATAAAAATCTGATAGTAGTTACATTTTATTGTATACAAGTAAAACATTGGACATACTATTCAAAAAGGAAAGTAGGAATCTTATGAAAAAAACAGGGGTTATGCGCAGAGTGGATGATTTAGGAAGAATTGTTCTTCCTAAAGAGATACGACGGACGCTCGATTTTCTTCCCAATACTTCTGTAGAAATGTATGTGCTAGAAGGAACTGTTCGCATCAAGCAACAGCCTGGGGCTTGTTTCATCACAGGACAAACATCTGAAAATCAAATTGAATTGTATGACGGACGTTTAATTTTAAGCCAGGAAGGCGCAAAAGACTTAATGGAAACCCTTAAAAGTTGGTTACCTTAATACTGTTATATATTGTTATCTTTCATTACTCTATCCCAAAAGTAACGCAAAAGATAATTGAAATTATCTTTTGCGCTACTTTTTATCTCTTTCTAACTGAATGATAAATATCATATGCTTGTATACTAAATTTGATTTTCCACTATTTCCATAAGGAATGAACACGGATTATATCCCTCAAAATCCTGTTTTTGATATATTTCTTTTGACACTCCCATAGCTAAAGCTACAAGTCCTACACCTTTCGATGTAACAGATGGGATTCTTGATTGACTAAACGTGCGCAGCCCCATTTCCAAAACCTTATAAAAGTCTATAAAGTTTGTTTATTTCCCTGTTCTACGAATCCGGTTTTGCCCAAAGCAACTACTGTTTGATAGAACTCTCCGAGGGCATAAATTCGGATACAACGCATCCTACATATTAGCCATAACGTTTGGTTCATGACAAGTTGATGGCTGCATTCAAATCCCGATCTATGACATGACTATAAGCACATTTGTATATGCAATCAGATAGCTTTAGATTTTTCTTGATGCTTCCACAACTTGAGCACATCTTAGAAGATGGATACCATGTATCAGCTTCCATAAATTCAATACCATATTTTTCGCTTTATATTGAATTTGTCGCGTAAGCTCATATAAGCATTGTTTTGCAATAGCTTTAGACAAATGCTTATTCTTCATCATTCCTTTGATGTTCCAGGTTCCATCACAATTCGATATGGCTTGGTTTTCACGATATCTTTTGTGACTTGATGAAGATAATTTATTCTGATATTGGTCGACCTTCTATGCAAGTGTTGTATGTTCTTTTCGACTTTTATCATGTTGCCGGTTTTGATAAAACAGTTTCCCTCCTTATTCATTTCATATTTGCGAGAAATTTGACATTGTATAAATGCTAGTTTAAATATGTACAGTAACGCTTGAATAAACATGTACATTTTCAACAGGATTATACATACTAATTCTGAGGTGGTTAGGTGTGTATATCAAACTAGATATTCCAACAGAATTTGAGGTTAAAAGTCTTACAGACTTGCCTAATTTTAAAAATTTAATGGAGAACTTAAAGATGAAAGTAAATAAAAGTCAGTTGGCAAGAGAATTGAATGTTGATCGACGTACCATTGATAAGTATATGAATGGTTTTACACCAAAGGGTACAAAAAAGAAAACATCAAAAATTGATGGACATTATGAAGTAATTGTAGATCTTTTATCGGATAATTCTAAACAAACCTTTTATTATATGCGGGTACTATGGCAGTATCTAACAGATAATCATGGCTTACAATGTTCACAGTCTACTTTTCGTGCTTACATTAATAGAAAACCAGAATTCAAAAAGTATTTCGAGGAAGGGAAACGAACTGTTTCAAGCAATTCGGGAAAATTTCGATATGAAACTTCTCCTGGTGAACAAGCACAATTAGATTGGAAAAAAAGCATCAAATTTGAAACAAAAGATGGTGAAATCGTCTATGTAAACGTGGCTGTACTTTTATTATCTTATTCACGGTTTAGAGTTTTTCATTTAAACATTTCAAAATCTCAAAGTGTATTACTATCATTTATGACAGAGGCATTTGAAACGTTTGGTGGTGTACCGAAGGTAATCGTTACAGATAATATGAAGACTGTCATGGACGAAGCACGAACAGAACACTTTTCAGGGATAATTAATAATAAGTTTGCACAATTTGCCCAAGACTTTGGTTTTAAGGTACAACCCTGTATTGCAGGACGTCCAAATACAAAGGGAAAAAATAGAAGCACCAATGAAGCTTTTAGATGAAATTCATGCCTATCAAGGCAAACTCACTTTTGAAGAGCTACATAATTTCGTACAAAAGTTATGTACAAGAATTAATCAAATGTTTCATCAAGGAACTGGAAAGATTCCTATGTTCGCTTTAAAACAAGAAAAGTATCTCTTACAGCCACTCCCCCAGAGTACAATAAGAGATTCCTATAAGATTAAACATAAGCTTGTAAAAGTGAATACATCAGGAATGATATCTTACAAATCAATACTCAGTACCACCTGATTATCAAGGTAAGACCGTCTGTCTACAAGTTTATGATAATCAAATATATGTTTATCATAACATGAAGTTAATCGTACAACATAAAGTCAGCCAATCTAAGCTCAATTATAAAGAAGAACACTGTAAAAAAGCATTGGCAAAGTCATTATCTAACTATCCGAATATTGACAATTTAGCGAAATAAAATTTATCCGTAATTGGTGAGGTATATAAAAATGAACAATAGCTATCAACAATTAACAACAAACCTAGAATATTTAAAATTAAAACAAATGGCTCAACATTTAGGAAAAGTCGTTGATTTTAGTATTAATAACCAATTGTCATTCGTGGAAGCGCTTGTTAAGCTTACAAATTATGAAATTGACGTAAGAGAACAAAATATGATTCATTCTATGGTGAAAATGGGGGCATTTCCTCATCGAAAGGAGGTTGATGCATTTGATTTTGAATTCCAACCAAGTATTAATAAACAACAAATCTTAGATTTTATTTCTCTACGTTTCTTAGAACAACAAGAAAACATAATATTTTTAGGCCCAAGTGGTGTAGGTAAGACTCATTTAGCAACATCAATTGGTATAGCAGCAGCTAAAAAACGAACAAGTACTTATTTTATTAAATGTCATGATCTACTTCAAAATTTAAAACGTGCAAAAATTGAGAATCGCTTAGAATCTCGATTAAAACACTATACAAAGTATAAATTACTTATTATTGATGAAATTGGATATTTACCAATTGATCCGGAGGATGCAAAACTATTCTTCCAACTCATTGATATGCGTTATGAAAAACGAAGTACGATCTTAACTACGAATGTTAATTTCAAGTCATGGGATGAAGTTTTTCAAGATCCTAAAATTGCGAATGCCATACTAGATCGTGTCTTACATCATGCCACAGTTGTGAGCATTGTGGGGCAATCGTATCGAATTAAAGATCATTTCAGTAAAGAAAATGATTAAACATGTACATGTTTATGTTGACATTTACAACGTTGCAACCTACGAAGGCGTTTCTCTCCCTTTTTTACTGTCTGGGTTTTGTTGATATGTTTCTTTTTCTCTCCATCCGAGCAAACAGTCAGCTCCTTCATACCAACATTAATACCTAGTGAGACATCTGTTCATTCTATTTTGGAACACTTGTTTTCTACGCCAACGGACAAATATCAATACTTCCCGTCGAAATGAATACGTGGATTCGTATACTTGACATCGACTGGTAATGATTCTGAAGTTTTCATCCATCCAACTTTTTCAATCCACACTTCGTTATTTCGAACTTTCAACTTCACATTATCATTCTAAAAAGACGGCTTAGATTTTCTTCTGCTTTTGAAACGTGGTTTATCAGCCAGTCCCTTGAAGAATCGCTTATATGCTTCACAAGCATCTTTGATCGCTTGCTTTGTCATGTTATTGGATACTTCGTATAGCCATACGTATTCTTCTGTTTGTTTCAGAACTATTCATTCTTTACGAAGGATGCCGTCAGATAGAAAATTACCACCGTACTTGTGATGTTCTTCTTGTTTACCTAATGTCCAGTTATAAGCCCATCAGGCTGTTCCAACGGATTTCCAAAGTTGCTGTTCTTGTTCTTTATTTGGTCTTATTCTTACTTTCCTCGCAAGTATCATTTTCCATTAACTCCTTACCCATCTTTTTGCTTTATGGGCTCTTTTACCTTGCAGTCTACAGCTGAAAACAGTGACAATCTGAATGAAATCTTCTACTCATTCTTGTTCCTCGGTCTTTTCTGTATGGTCAATGACCTCAATAGTCGTTCCATATGTATTACATCCGTTTTCGATCATACCCGAATCAAATGAACCGATCTTTAGATAGAATAACAATCTTTTCTACTTCCGAATGAGTGGCCTGGTCAATTAGTTGATGTAATCCCCTTTTATTATAGTTAATCCCACTCCCTATATCAGTGATGATTTCAAATGGATAACTTGTAGCAAACATATACGTTTTTACGTTATCAATTTGTTTTTCCAAATCATCTTTCTGTTTAGGCAAGCGAACTCTACAGTATCCTATCACCATTTTATTTACCTGCATTTTCCCTTTCATACCCAAAAAGTGATTAAGTTGTTCTTGTGAGTAACGCCTATATCTATACCTGAGCTCTCCTTAATCAATTCTTGTCACAGTTTTCCTTCTTCCCCCCACCCACAAACAACTGTCCATGCTCCCACTAGCATATCACGAAATTTATAGTTATCGATCTCCTGTCAATATTCAAAATAATATTGATATATCCTATTTTAAACATTAACATGTATCACTTCCTCGCTATTATTCTTCATTGTTTGATATTAAAAACACCGATTCACCATTTCTTTCTAAAAATCTCGTGGAACTGTTTATATTAAACCCCAAGATATCCAAAAATTTACTCTTTTATTAATAAAAACTACAATAACAATGTCTTCTATCGTCACTTTTATAATTGACATATAACCTAACATTGACATGTCAAATCTCCCGCCGTACTTATTGTTAATATCAGGAGAGAATAACAAAGTATAATACAATTAATTGAAATAACAACTCCTTCTCTCAGAACATCGTTCACACTAGTAAGTCGATTTATCATTAATATAGAATGTAGAATTGACATGTTATATTATTGATTTCTGATTGCACAGAGTTACCATTGACATAATATTAATATGCATTTATCAAATTCTCATTTTCCAAATGAAGTGATTGTCTATTAAAATAGACTGCTCTAGAAGTACATTGCCAGTAATAAACCTTCTTTAACAAGCTTTCAATATTAAATCCCAATATATATATATCATATTCATTTCATGTTAATGCGAATAATACACATAACACTCTTGTTGTCATCGACATGTAGATTGATATTAACATGTCGATGTTTGTTTCGTCACTTGCTGTTAATACCACATAAAAATAACATTAACAGTATGAATACGATTTTATTTTTCCGAAACCTTATTCACACTAAGCAATCTGTTACTGATATGGAATACGCAATTGGTATATTATTTTCTCCTAATCACCAGAGGCACTGTTGACAAACCTTTAACATATCAATTGCGTCTACTATAGAAGTATATAAAAATAAGTTTTACGCTTAATTTTTTGATTAACTGCACAATTTGAAACTGTATTTTCTAAAACAATTAAACTCCATCTACTAAAATTGATCACTCTGCACATAGATTAAGTAATAAGCTATGTTTTGAAATTAGATTGATTATACGTTGATTTATTAACCTCATGTCAATACGAATCGAACACACTCCATTTCTCGGTTTAATTTTAGTATTGATATGTTAATTGTCAATTACATATCAATACTTCCGGTGTTGTTTGTTGTTACCATCTTTAGAAATAATTTTGACATACACTATCTCGATGATTTAAAGACAATCTCTCCTGGGAGCATCGTTCGCACTAACAGATTGATTGTCCATTGATATGAAATGTAGAATTGACATGTTGTGTTATTTGTTTATCTTGAGGGAAGTGTTGATATGTAATCACTACCTCAATTGAGTCTACCACGCACAAAGGATTCGAACCAAATCCTTTGATTAATCGCGTAAGTTGAAGAAAGTGCCACTCTCTAGTTACATTTCCTATGAATTATGAACACGACATTGACAAGGTATTTGAATCTATTTCGTGAACTATAAGTTTGAAAGCTCTGGCTGTAGCGGTCATTAATAGAGTATTTCTTTCGGTATAATTCGTTGAATAAGTCAGCGAAGGTTGTCTCATTATAGTGTTTTACTCGCATTCATTAAATATAGCAATTTTAGATTATGGTATGAGTATTCGCAACCGTTAATAATCATCAACCTAGCACTAGTTACTTTAATATCACTGTATATTTTTATTATCCTTAGTATAAGACTTTCTTTTTAATATTTGTAGGCCTCATATAATTTGTTTACAAATCACTTATATTTCCTTATCATTAATATAGGTTTTATTTATCAATCTTATAGCAATAGCACTTATTTTTTTATCGACATAACATTGATAGTAGGTTCATTCAAATCTGTATTTTATACCATCATACAGGTACGTGTTTTTACATGTTAATTATATATTTTATGTAAATCTCAATTAATAGGAGGTATTGAGTTTCGCGCTATCGAAAACTACTCAACATGTTAATGTTCATTGCTATGTTAATTCTATTTTGTCTTTACCATTATATTCTAAGGAGGTATAACAATGATTGAACATGATACCAATAATACAAACGGACATTCTAGTCATGAAGATATTTTTGAAAAAGCATGGAGAATAACAGAATTCTCAAAATTAGTGGGCCGGCATCATAACACTGTATACAATTGGTTTAATACTCTAGAAGAAAAGGGGATACACGGTACATTAAGAACCAATAATACAAATGAAAAACTATATAACACCCTGGATTTAGACATAGCTTTATTTATAAAGCTAAAGAGGGATGAAAAATGGTCACTAGATGCAATTATTGAGCTTTTACCACATCAATTTGAACTAAGACCCGTTTCTCCAGAAAATCAAACCAGTGAAATCTCAGCTCAATTTAACATGCATGAAATAGCAACTACTATTGAAAGAATAGTAGAGCAAAAGGTTCAAATGCATTTGCAAACTATTGAATTAAAATATCAAGAACAACTTAAAGATACTATACACACTATATTACCTAAACCAGAGAATCCTGAAATGTTAAAAGCGCGCCAAAGACAAGAACGGCTAGATAATATGATAATCCAGCATAGAGCACGTAAGGAATTGAGAAAAAAGGCCGAAAAAGAATGGAGTACACAATCAGAAGAAACTCGTATTAAGAAAGTGGGTTGGTTTAAAAAAGAAGAAGACCTTGCGAAAAAACAACTTTTCATAGAGAACTATATTGATGAGAATATGATTGAACACATGAAAAATACATTAAAAATAGAAAAATAAGCCTGGTAAATTCCAGGCTTATTTTTCTATTCCACTCCAAACATGGTATCTGGATCCATAAATGCTTCTAATGCTTCATCACTTTTTTTTTCAGATATGTCATCTTCAACTGGCTCTAATTCGAAATAATCCCCAAATTTAATATTAAAATCATCATCTAAGTCTTGTTCATTAATAGTAGTAATTTGGGATTTTGTATAATGAATTTGGCTTTGTTTTGCTTTAAATTCATTATATTCTTCAACTAATCCTTTCGATAATCTAGATGGGAGTGCATCTGTTTTATAAAACGTATATACACTCCCCATAAAATCATTTTTACTGACTAAATAGCCATTAAAAACAGTGCCGTTAATAGGGAGTCTGTTTGTCACTTCGACTTTTGCATCATCCATAAATGAATCATCGATATTTTTTTGTTCATCTAAAATTGCTAACATACCAAAATGATGTATCTTTGATGCTTCTAAATCTCCATTTTCATTTGTCTTCATCAGGTCTATGGGGTGATGGAAGGAGCTTCCTTTCAAGGACTCTGTAAACAAATCTACAATCTCTTTACTATTTTCAATTTGATTCATATTCCGCGAAACTTTATTGATTACTAAACAACCTGTTTTTTCTAGTAAAATCCGCTTAAAGTCCTGAGAATCTAGAATTACAGATGTTCCTCCACCATTTGCTGCTGTATTTAACTCATGAATAATATCTCCAATGCGCTGATTTGCATAGTCTCGTGAATTTGTAATGCCCTTTTTCTCATTTTCGTTTAACCCTTTAAACTCATCATAAAAATGTTGATTATCTGCAAATACAACAAATGCAACGCCTTTTGCTGGATTATTTGCTAATTTCCATATTTCTTGAGAAAACTTATTTACTTGTCTTAACACATCTGGTCCATCCGCTCTAACTGGCAGTGTAACTACAATCCCCATTTTAATGAAATCCTTACGCTCTATTGCATTATTAAATGCAATTCTTGCATATTTTTGCTGATTTTCTATTAATTCTTCTCTAGGAATTTTCATTGCCATATTTTTAAGTTCTTCAGCAATTACAGGTTTATTATGATAAGCAGTGAATTCTTCAATCGCTTTAATAATTGTAGATGTACCCGTACCACCACCTAATCCTGCAAAGAATAACACTAATTCGTCAGATGGTCGAACACGCTCCGTTATAAAATTTTTCAACCTATCTTTAGCTTCATCGTTAGATTCTAAAACCTTTATAGCGCGTTCTGGATTCTTACCTAAACCGCCTAATTTCAATGAAACTTGATTACTTTTTGGAACATGTTTCAGTTCTGCTAAATCTCCGTCATTACTATTCAATGCAAGACAATTATAAACTGCTGTACCGTCCGTGTAGGTATATTCAGCAAACTTATCTACCATTCTAGTTCCCGCTTGTCCAAAACCGACCATAGTCATTTTCACCGCTACTTCATTCTTCAAAAATTTTTTCGCCATTATATTATCTCTCCTCTATTCGGTTTATATTTTGCTTACGCTTCTCTAATTCAATTAAAACTTGTTGCCCTCGAATAGTTGAAACCAAAAACTTATATGGGTGCATAATCTTTTCTGTTATTAAGGACATAGCAGCTAAAGTGCCTACACTTCCTTCTGCCGATCTTCTGGAAATGTTAGTCCTTTCAAATTCTAATGAGTAAGACCTACCCCTAGGCTTCTTTACCCTCCTATCAACAACAACATGTTCTACTATCTCATTTATTGAAATACCTCTCATATATTTTGTCTCTTGATATTGTTTATTGACTTGAGATCCTATGTAATGAAACACATTGTAAAGTACAGTGTCTTCTTCAATAATATCTGCAAACATTTCCACAACTTCTTCAGTAAATTTGTTTTGTTTATATTTCCTACTCAATACTTCGTTCAATTTGTCCCCCCCTTAAAATGTTGGTTAATTATTCCTAAAAACATCTTACATCATTGTAGGATGTATATCAAGTCATTATAAATAAGTCTTATATATACGTTACAATACATAAAATTAGTCTTAATGTCTTATATATCAACATTAGATATATAAGACGTATATGCAAGTAGTGAATAACACATGTCAATATTAGCGTTCATATAATTAACAATACATATTAAAAAACGAACAAACACAAAAAAATATGTAGGATTCTCTCTGAAATCAAATCTCTAAACTATATATCCTCAAAATAATACACTTTTATTATAATCATTTTTATTATGCAACTTATATACAAGTTGCATAAATACGTCTTATAAAAAAATACTTGTATATAAAGGTTAAATGTGAATTTCATACATATAAAATACAGTATGAAATTGATATAAAACTTATAAACAAGTCTTATTTATAAGTTTTATATCAACGCTGTATAAATGAACCCGTAAAATATAATTTCTTTTTCTTTTTTTATTTGATATTCAAAAAAGGAAGGGAAGTAATAGATTCAGTACGATTCCATAGGTGAATTTGCTCATTTAATAAGAAAAATAATTTAAACGTTAAAAAACTAGAATTAACTAGAGTAAAAAGGAATCATTCAACTCATTGAAAAGGTCACTAATTCGGGAGTAGAACAGATTGTGATTCTATATAAAGATTTGCACTGTTTTAGCTGTTGACTACGATAAAAAACAAAAACATCCCATTTCTCGTACATATGAAATAAGTTGTGATAGACATGTTGAATAGCAAAGAAATGCTGAAGAATAAACGCGGATCAAAAAATATTGCACAACAAAAGGTATATGCCTTCAAAATAAAAACATAGTATAAATATAACAATATGAGGAACGTCATTGTTATGTTAAGTTGTCTTTAACTTCATAGTTGTCTCTAGAATCTTCAAGAATACTACATAAACTTGTGACTTATTTTTATTTATTTTTCTACTTTTTAAATTAAGCTTTATCAATTTCATATTAACTAACAGAGGTATGAAGCACGTAAACTCCGCCAGGTTGAATTTTTTCTCTATAAACATCGATTTGCGAATTCAACGATAGGCGGAGATGTACTTCTGTTTAGCATACACTCTACTTCTTATTCTCCCACGAAAGAGGCATCAGAAAGTTTAACACGTCCATATTTTGTCCCAGATACATTCTAATACAGAAACAGCAACATGTATTCATATAAGATTTGGAATTTTTTCTTAATCATTAAGTGAGGGGAGATATGAGAAATACAATATAAATTAAGAACAACTAAATAAACAAAAGCGTCCTATACAACCTATATAGTAAATGGAAGTATTATGCATTCGTATTAAAGTAGCAAAACTCAAATCATGTGAATTTTCTATACCATCTGATAGTAAATACTTTGTATCTACCTTGACTGAATACGAACAAATGTAGACACTTCATGGTAACTATTGAAAACCTAAACACGAAAGGGCTGTCATAATCACTTCATTTCAGGTAATATGTGGGTAATAATTGCTCAGATATATTCAATTCGTTATTAACTTATAAGTGCGCCTAAAAATACAAAACATATATAAAGATCTAAGCAAGTCCAATAATCTGTTCTTTGCATTATCTCGGTTGTTCGTTAATTAGCACTAACCAGAGCCCCTAATTTTAAGCACGATCCGAAAGAATTCTCCTTCCACAAGCGTGTGAAGGGCGCTAGACCAACGGTAGGGGGATATGAATTTCGGTTCGGCGTAGCCAAAAAGAACTTGACTTAGCTTTTTATTTTTTTGTTTTGATATAATTAGTCTTATCAAGATAAAAGGTTGATATATCAATGAAATGAGATCGTAATCATCATGCAGTATTCTGATTGCATGATCCTCTTGTGTTAGTTGTAAAATATAAAAGAAATGTATTTGATGATACTATATCAAACTATGCAACAGACATGTTTGTACGACTGTCTGAAACATACAATGTAACTTTAGTCGAATGGCATCATGGTGTAGACCATGTTCCTATTCTGTTCAAGGCACATCTCAATACAGAAATGACAAAGTTTATTCAGGCTTATAAAAGTGCAAGGTCTCGACTCATTAAGAGAGATTTTTCGCAAGTAAAAAAGAAACGGTGGAAAGAAATGTTTTGGTCAAGAAGTTTCTGTTTAGTGACTACTGATGACGCAACACTAGATGTAGGTAAAAGGATATTGAAAATCAAGGTGAAAAGTGCGGTGGAGGTCATGTTGAAAGCATATAAGTATCGTATCTATCTGAATGATGAACAACGATTATTTTTCGCAAAAACATTTGGTTGCGTTCGTTTTGTATATAACAAAATGCTTGCAGATAGAATGAGTTCGTATCAAGAATCCCAAACATGCATAGATACATCCATCAACTATCCTACACCCGCACAATATAAAACTGATTTTCCTTTTCTAAGGGAAGTTGATCGCTTGGCGTTAGTAAAAGCAAGTCGTGAAGTATCTTGGGCTAAATGAAGAGAATATCTGGACTACAAAGCCGTATGGAAAGGTCGTGATTTGATTATCGTACCTAAGAATTATGCAAGTAGCCAACTATGTTCTTGCTGTGGTTACAAAAACAAAGATGTCAAAAAACTAAACCTCCTTGAGTGGGACTGTCCATGTTGTGGCACACATCACGATAGGATGATGTAAACGCAAGCATCAACTTGCTCAAACTAGCTATGTAATTGTTTTTTTCGTTAGGGGCAGATTGCCCTTATAGCTTGGTAAATATAGATAGCTAACAAAAGAGAAGCCCCCACTTCAAACAGTTTGTTAGGACGTTAAGTGACGGGTAATTCACACGGACCGTTAAAATAGCATAGCATCCTGTTAACTATTGTTCTTCTTGTACTCTTTTAGAGAGCACAAAATTAAAACAACTTTGTATACACGTTTCCCATTACATGAACAAAAAGAAGCTAGTACCTTTGAATAAGGCATTTGCTTCTTTTTACATGGACTCTATAATTATTTGTCTTTCATACCATTTGTTGAGTTTTTCATTGACACTTTTTGAAATACGTTTCATTTTTTTATTACAAAATCTCGATAGCGTAGCAGGTGATAACCCTATTTCATCTGCCATCTCACGCATTGTTTTATTTTGATGCACATGCTGATACATAATTTTTTTTAGAATCATATCTTCTAATCCTATAGTATGTTGTTTAACTGTATTTGTAATATAATGACTTTCTTGTTTCTCTTGTAAATCTATTGTTCTTTTCTTCACTATATTATCTATATTATTGATCAATTCTTTTGGAGGCAGAATAATGATTCCTAATTTCGCATAATAATTCTTAAACCAATTACGCCCTCCTATTTTTGTCTCATCCAATTCTTCCGCATATGCCCAATGTGAGATTACATTTTCTTTTTCTAAGTCCATTAAAACATTTTCTAGTTGTTCTCTAATTCGATGTGGACGTCCATTCGTTATTTTGATACCCATTACAGATAACAAACCTTTTTCTCCACCAATCGAATATGGTCTTTTTAGAGTACTGTATTGTTGGCGGATTCTCCACTGCCATGATAAATAACGTATTAAACGTTTATGAAACTTGTGTCTATAGCTGTTATATTCTAGTGCTTTTTTTGATAATAACGCCGTTGTACTATTTGAACCATACAAATAGCCTGATAAAAAACTACCTGGTTTAATTTTACAAGATTCTATTCCCATATATTCATTGGTATTCTTGTCTCTCCATAACACTACGGAATCCAGTACGAACAGCCTTTTAATCACTTCACGTTTCATTTCAAATTGTTGGCCAGTTTCTGCCTGGTCGTTTAGTACCACAATTTCATTCTCATCATTCAAATAAATAAAAATACTTGCCAAAGCTGCAATACGTTGCGCTACCTTTATCTTATCTTCTGCACGATAGTACTCTACACCATTTGCAGAGGCTTTTGGCATATTACACAATTCTAATACATTTTCATAACTAAAATCTATAAATTCATCTGGAGATTTAGCTTGATTTAACCACTGGATTGTAATTGTATCCAAACAATCTGCTGTAAGATCATCCATATTACTAATTACTCCATCAACTAATATAGACCATCGTTCTGCTTCGTTTGTGTTAACTAGTCTCAAATCCTCGTCCTTATGTGAAGATAGTTGCGCAACTCCACTTGAATTTTTCGTTTCTAATGGTAATACCGGTTTAGCTACGATTTCATCTTCTTCAAATTGATTCTTTGCTATGCCATCACGTAATTGATAATACATGGCATCATTACTTACAGGATAATATTCTCCGGATATATCTACTATATGGTCTTGAATCTTACTGCCTTTAGAGTGTGAAATTTGGGCTGATTCAAGCACTTCAAATTTCCCTCCTAATTCTTGTTCAATGATCTTTCCTAGTACATTCTGAATCTCAATTTTATATTTATTCAGGTTGGCATAAATACTTAGCACCGATATCCCTTGCTCTTGTTTTTGACCTAACCAAGAGACAAGTGCTGAAAACGAAGGCGATATATTAGCTGACGTTACTAATTTTTCATGATTCTCTTGTACTTCGTTATAATATTTTTTCCATTTGGCCCATAATGGTTCGTTTTCTTCATAAATTTGGGCAGCAAGTAGGAGGGCGTCACTGAACAATACTAATACTTTCTCCATATTTTAATACCTCCTAACAAAGTGAATGACCTTACACTTAGTATTTCTTACAAACTTACTTGCAGTGGCAGATTCTCGTTTACATTTTAGAAAAGTGAAACGTCATAGCCATATGATGGCTACATATCATAAAGTTAAGGCATTTCTGGAATATTTCATTCCGATCTAGTTACATAAAGAGATATGAAATACATCTCACCTCTTTACCGCATACCTACAAATGTAAACTTACACCTTCATACATAATTTTGAGGAAAGAAATACTTCTATCAGAAACTGATAAAACCATTCTTATTTAGAAAATTACTACTCTACAATACCGGTTCAATTGTTGATTGTAAATAAAGTCGTAAATTTTAGCAACATGTGGAAGTAATTTATTACAGTGATTAAACCCTATATTCTTTGTTTATTGCGTTAATAGACTGTATTGAAATACCTGATAAAATTTAAAAGCGATTACTTTTCTTTTATAGCTGTTGAACTAAGAAAAAATTAGCCCAAACTGAGAAGCAATAGAACATATCACGAATTCAACTTACAAAAAACACAAAATTTACCGTGAAAGCATTACAAAGATTAATTAAATTTAGATATGAAAAATGGACCTTCATGAACACTGTACTTTTTGTCCTACACCTTCTCATTTTTAGCGTATGTCAGACAAAATTGAAAACTATTGGCCTACTATACAAATAACACCTTACTTGAAATCATGTAACCCTACACTGGTATCAAATTTGTATTTTTAATCCCATATAGCTCTATTTTGGCCATAATTTATCAATTCTTGAAACGTTATAGCCATATGGTGGCAACAACGATTAAAAAAGAAAGAAGAATTCCCTAAGAAGCATTCTTCTCAAAAAAAATTTATTTTATGTAATTTAGGAATAAACGTTGATATACAGCCTTTTCATAAAAAAGAAAGAAAAATGAAATTAAATCATTATAGCTATATGGTGGCAACTTTTTTTTATCACAAAACACTCAAAAGTCCATATATATCTAGGGTTATAGTAGTTTTCAATATAATTTAAGTTATTTTTATAACATGAAACGTTATAGCTATATGACGGCAGCATTTTTGAAATCAAATGAAACGGTTATAGTTATATGACGGCAATAACTTTTGAAGTACAAGTTATTTTAATCCCTTATATAACAACTTTTATCTACTTTCTATCAAATAATTTCATTCAATAAAAACATGAAACGTTATAGCTGTATGATGGCAACTTTTTTCAAAAGAACTTTGCATGAAACCCTATAAACTTACTGATTCATAAAGGTTTAATGCAATTTGTTTCACGTTTCATTTTTTATCAGCTCCACAGACCTATAGTGGCAACATTTTTTTTTTCATAAAACGCCAAATCCCCTACTGTACAAGCGTTCAAGGTGCGTTTCATTTTTTATTTGTTTTTCTTAAAGGGACAGATTGTACTAACCTTTGATTTGATATAATCAAAAATGAAATTCTATATCTAATTATAGAAAAACTGTACGTTACATAAAAGGAGGTGAAAAAGATGGCAAAACCTTTCGTTCTAAAGAACAACCGTAGTTTAAATGGGAAAACAACAACACCAGTAATTGTAACTATAAAATCTTGGAAAAAATTAGTGGCAGCATTAGAAGATAAATATTACAGTTTTAAAGATACTTATTTAGAAGACATTGTGAAATCAATGTCTTCTGAAGAAAAAATTGCCGATGAAGACGGATTTGTTCAACAAACAAGGCCTTCTTTTTCACTAAAAATAAAAAAAACGTTAAATAAAGGAAATATCTTTGATAGAAATGAAGGTAGAAAACATAAGCTATATGGTATTACAAATGCTGATTTAGAAGTATTTCTATTTCTCCATAAAAAATGTAATACCTATGGTGAAATTTCACATGTATCTATTCATATGCTTTGGGAAGATTATAAAAACTATAAAGAAGTATTTGCACATATTCACCACTCACAATTTTATGTGGCTTTGAAGAAATTAAGTTTCCATAACATCATTTCAATCGAAAATGAATACAGTGGTAAATATAAAATAACCCTAAATGATTTCATAAATAAAGAAACAAATAAAGCAAATGCATATACATTTATTAGTCCAATAGTATTTACAAAGGAATTCTTTGAATTATCTATTGCAGCTAAGAAACTATTCATAGATATAGCAATGCAACAAAAACGCGAAACTACCTTGAAACGCTCTCTATTTAAAGTTGATGAACAAGGAAATTCAACTCATTTTGGCGGTATGTATCGTTACTTACATAAAAAATACCCACATCAGATTCACACTGTACTTGAGGAATTAACAACGAAGCTACCTGCTACTGGATCTCCTTTATTCAAAATTGGCAAGTTAGAAAAAGGGAAAAAGAATAAAAAGCAATATACAACATTGCATTTATCTGTACATCCGGATTTCTTATGTATGAGAGAAGAGGGGACAGACTACCGTGATCCATTTACAGCAAGAGATACATATAAACGTAAAGTTCAATTCATAGAGAACTTGTTAATTGAAATGAATATTGCCGAATTTACAAAGGATATGAATCAATTTATTAATGTCTTAAAGTACTCTTGTCATCGTCAAATCCGCCAGGTAATTCGCGGCTTACGAGAAATAATTGATCGACAAGAAGAATATCCTAAAAATCTTGTTTATACACTAAGTAAATTATTAAAACAATCTTCTCAATATCGTGTATTAGACACAGCTGCTAAAACTGGTATTTATCCTTTAATTACAAATAACGTACCAAAACATGAACAAGAAGAATCCATCTTCAAATTTGGTACGCATTTTGCTATATACTCGTTACGGAATGTTCAAAAGTTATTCCATAAAGCTCATGATCTTCTTCATGCTAAATATGCTGTACCTGTAACCATAGATGCTTACCAGCGTAATTACATGCAATATCAAGAGGAATCGCTATTTAGAAAATATGCTTATGAGCAAGGAGTAAATATTAACGCATATACAGCATTAGAGATTCACATTCGCGAACTATTAAAATCTAGCGGTCATACCGGAAATAACATGCCTAGTGATATTCGTGAACTATTTATTGAAAAAATTGATAAATTGCCGAAGGAAAAGATTCGTGTAATTGCAGTCCCTGAAGACTTTAATTTAACTCTGTTTCTACAATCCTTAGAATCATACTACCGTTCAACAAGTGACATACCATATACTGTTGATCAGCTGCTTCCAGCAATATAAATATACAGCCCTCTATTTTTGAAAAAACATAAATAGAGGGCTATTCGTGATAGAAATAGCCCGCGGAATATATCACTACCAACAAATCAGAGAGAAAGTTTTCAATTTTAGTGATTACAACTCTCTATTTTTATACACTTTTATACATTTGGCATGAAAGAAAATCAGTTATTCACATATTATCGACATAAAACCAAAAATATTCTGTCTTTTTTTTCTGGTTTTATCAACAAAAAAACATAAACATATTTATAAATTTTGTTGATATCTTAATAATTATGACCATATGTGTATAATAAAGAGCTTTAAAGACCGTTATTATCATGTTCTATCTCTAAACCTACTTAAAATCAACAAAATTTATGTGAATTTTGTTTAAAAAGTGAATTCTGTTCCTAATATCTATTACTTTGTGAATAGATTGTGTGTAATTATTTAAAAATGTGGAAAATATGTTAATAAGTCACCGGAATTTTCACTTATTATTTATTCAGTTAATTGCATCAAATTAATGCTGATTATATGTAGGTTTCTGATCCCCATTTGATGATATTTTGTGGTTTTAAATCTGTATCAAATTCAGTAAACACATTCCTAGTAATTACCTTTTATGATTTTTTATGACTAGAGTAATTATGGACCTTTATTACTACAATATTTAAAGATTATTTTTCCTCTGTATAGTAGTTTTATCTCTTATTTATTTATATTTTAAAGATATATAATATATTAGATTTTATTATTTATTCTAGAAAATAAATCTGTATATAAACAATTTCATTTTTAGATAGAGGAGAATTCTGTTTATAATAAATGAGTTAAAACAAATCTTTCCAATGTAAAAAATTCAAACTAATAAATAGTTTGAATTTGCCAATCCGTTAACTTATTAAGTTGAAACTAATTTAATGATTCAATTAACAACATAATTAAAATGAACTAGATATATTATGTGTAAAAAGAACCCAAAGACAATTCAACTCAAAATAATTGCTTCCAGCTTAGTAAATTGAGTGATTAAATACATCTGAATCCTTTTGGACTATTAATTAATAAAAACCACTATAGACGGTTCTAGGCGCTTATAACAACGATCAGAAATTAACATATATTTTTGGGGCTAACTCATATTAAAAACTAAAAAAAATACTTTCGATTACAACACCATTCAAATGGTAAATCAAATATATTCCAGTACTTATTATTCAAAAGACAAGGAAAATCTTAATAACGTTATACATATATTTAGAGCTGTTCATACAATAAATTATCAAATTTTACAGCTAGATAGTAACTATCTGTATGTTTTTGCATAAGATACCATACGAAAGGGGAAATTAAGCCCTAGTCTCATATTGTTGTAACATATGAGATTTGTTCACTATCTTGATTTTCGTTCTATTGGTCTAGAGCATCTGAACTTATACGACTTGTTAGTTTTCATGGGGAATATGAATATTAAAGAAGTTACAGTTTGTCCTAAGGGCATGTTTTTATAAGGTTTTTGTGGGGGTTAATGAATTTAAATAAAATGATAGTGGATGATGAAAATTAAAACGTCATCACCATCCACAGACAACATGATAACTATGCCTAGATATCAAGAAGGTTAAGAATACTTTTACTATAACAGCAAATAGCGTAATACAAAATAATAAAGATGGCCTTTTTCAAAGATAACGTCTGAGATACACGTTGTTTTATCCATCTAATCCATAATTAAATATAGAAATACAACAAGCACGTATGCATGATTAAAAACCCTTTATTACATGATAATTCAAACAGTACGCTGCCAAAATCAAACATGGAAATTAGATGAGAAAGTGACCCCGAAAGATATTAAAGTTATCTACTGATTAGTTCTACCACAAAAGCTCCCTTGCGTTTTCCTTTATTACAATTTGTCCGTCTATTTATTATAATAAATAATTTCCCTATTGATTGAAACAACATAATATATATAAGTAAAGACTTTTTTGCTCGAATATTAGGGGGATTTTTATGAGAAAAAAAATGGAATCTATTCCTTTATCACTCTTAACAAACCAATGTATATATCAACGTAATAAGTGGAATCGTGACAAGATTATAAAAAAATTACAGATGTTATATAAACAGAGAGCAGACATTTCAGATAGTGCTTTACAGAAAAAACATACGGATTTATATAGTGCGATTTTTAGAATTTTCGGAAAAGGTGGACATCGAAAAGCAATATTAGAAGCTAATCTTCCTTACAAACATATACGTAAAAAAGTAGCATGTAGAAATTGGGATGAGGAATTTATTATCCAAAGTTTACAAGTACTATATAAACTTGAGGTAGATATATCATCATCGAACTTGAAAAAAAATTATAATAACTTATATGAAGAAATTAGAAAATTATTTAAAAATCGAGGTGGACATCGTGCTGCTGTTGAATTGTCTGGGATTGACTATTTATTAGTGAGAAAAAAAACAGGGCCTAAATTTTAAAGAAAAGTACTGAATGGTACATTTTCATAAAAATAAGGCCTTGTATATTTATTTCAATATTTTTATTATGAAATATAGTTAGAAGATTTATTTACATTAAAAAAGTTTGGCCGGATATTCATCTAATTCACTATATAAAAATGTTCTAATATCATTTAATTCTCTTTTGGTAGGAACAGGTGATATTTGAATTACCGGTATTTTTATTTTTTCAAATGGTATAGTAGTGATAATAAAGTCTATATTAAGTTTTTGAATATCTAATGTTTGGATATCCAATATTTCTTCTTGAACAATTGATAATGTGTTTCCAAATGAATGATGTAATATTCCTTGTATATATCTTTTCCATAAAATGCCATCTCCTAAGTAGAGTAATGCTTTTTTGGGAGATAATTTTGTTAATTGAAACATTGCTTCTAGTTGTAGTGTTATAGCAATTATATCTGCTTCATGAGCATACGGTATTAGCGTATATTGTTGTATCCAATTTGTATAAATGTTTTTCACTTTACAAAATGTTACATAGTGATTATTTTTTACTTTTTTATGAAATGTAGATGTTTGAAAAATACTTGTAGTAACAAACTGATATTTGTATGAAATTTGTCTTATATATTGTAATAGTTGAAATACAAATTCTTGATCATGTTTTAATGTAATTTTAAATTCATATTCTAAATTGGATATTAAATTATGTATATGTTGATAATGAGAAATGTTTTTATTATAAAAATGTTGTAGAATATGTTTTTTATTAGTTTTTATATTTGAGTAGGAAAATAAGCAACAATTAATTGCAACAGTGATGAATATTTGATCCATTTCAGTTAATTTAATACCGCATAGGGTATGAGAAATTGTTTTAATTTTTCTATAGAAGGGGGAATCGATTACATGTGTTATATGATTTGATGATATATTTATTTTATGTCCTTGTTTTTTTCTTTGTAAAGTAATTGCTAATAAATAAACTAATTTTTGTTTATATGTAGGATAAAATTGAATGTTTAACTTCTCTTCTAAATTTAGAAGAAATTGGATAATTTCGTTTTTATAGAGCAATGGATAATCTTCTAATTTATAAGTCGTATAATATAATTCGTAAAACATATATATAATATGAATTTCATTTCCTACAATACGTAAGGGTTTTTTATGTAATTGTAATTCAAATTGATTTAGATATTTTTCTACATTTTGAAGATGTATAGATAAAGAAGAAACCTGCATATATAATACTTCTGCTAAGTTGGCAACGGTATGAATTTTTCCTTGTAATAAATAATCTAGGATTTGAAAAGTTAAATCGTTTTGTTTAAAGAACAAATAGATGTCGGTGCTAGAAGAATGAGGTGGTTTATATAAAAGTACACCTTTTCCTTTTTCAATTTGGATTTTCCATTCCAAAGGTAAGTAGTCTTGTAAATATATCAAATCTCTTCGAACGGTTTTTACCGAACAATTTAAATGGCTGGATATTTCTTCAAGAGTGCGCCATTCTTTGTCTTGTAATAACAAAGTAATGAGTTCTTGTTGTCGATTATGTATAAACATGTGATAAATCCATTGTTAATAATGGATTTCCTCCTTTCATATTTTATGATTAAATTTGGACGCTAGTTCTATTTAAATCAATCTTTAAGATAAGGATTGTTTATTTCCTTGTTTAAGGCGTTATGTGACAATGTAAGCTAACTGGTTATTACTGTTAAATGTAATTGTATAGGGAATATATATGAGTTTAAAAGTAATAGAGTTTTTAATTCTGAATATCTTTTTATAGCCTATTTCATAATACTTATTAGAGGAGTATAAAAAAGTTTTATAGATTGAATACTTAATAATATGTAAAAAGGGTATAAATTTATTGCCAGCTATTAAATTATTAATGTAATGACTTAAATTTTATATTGTTTTAGTATACAAAAAAGAAATAAAATTGAGTAGATTAAAAAAGGTATTTGTTATGGGCATTATTGTATGCTATAAATATTTCATTTTCATTTATATTAAAAGATTATCCTAAATAGGATAATCTTTTAATATAAATGAAAATGTTTTACTGATATTTCTTGGTTATAATCAAGATAGTAAGGTGAACTATTAAGTGTGTATAATACGTCGGATTAGTTATTATTTAACATTTTTATAGATAATTTGAAGTGGGAGATTTCTATGATTAAGAGGAATAGCTTTGCCTTATATTCTAACTTGATCTAAAATTGTGACTAAGACATGTCATTAATCGTTGTATTTTTATTTTTGAATATATTGATGTCTTGTATGTATTCGATATTGATTGATATTGTGTTTTTGACGATTTTTGTAGCAAACTTATGTAAATCATCAGTACAGATATCTGTATCTTGTTTTTTTGAAAAAATTATTGTTGTATTTAACTATAATTTGATATTTCTGTTGTGAATTTGTAACTACTCAGCTTCCTCACGGAGGCTTTTTTCATTTACTAGTCTGATATGTACTTTTTGTGTGAATACTAGATATATCAGACAAGGAGGTGGTATTTATGTTGAAAAAACAAGAAATTCTAGCTGTCTATCAAAAGGGACCTCAAGCTATTTACGATTTTGTTCATCAATTAGAAAGTCAAATACAGAATTTAAAAGAGCGTATAGAAGAATTAGAAAATCGTTCAAAAAAAAACTCTACAAATAGTCATAAACCACCCTCTACAGATGGTTTTCGTAAGCCTATTACAAAAAGTTTGCGAAAATCATCCCAGCGTCAAACCGGTGGCCAGTTGGGCCACAAAGGACATACACTTCATTTGACAACGACTCCTGACAATATGATTACCTATTCTCCTACGCATTGTATTTGTTGTCACACGTCCTTAAAACATGAACCTGTAAAAGGATACCGCATTCGCCAAGTGTATGATTTACCACCTATCCTGATAGAAGTCACAGAACATAAAGTGGAACAAAAAGAGTGCCCACATTGCCATTCTATCCAAGAATCCCAGTTTCCCTCTACTGTCTCTCGTCCTGTTCAATATGGTCCAAATATAAAAACACTGATTCCTTATTTAACACATTATCAATGCCTTTCTTTGAAACGAACAAAAGAATTCTTTCAAGATTGTTTTGGACATTCGATAAGCGAAGGGACGTTAGTCAATCATACCCATGCTTTTTCTGCTCAATTGCGGCCGTTTCTCGAAGAAGTAAAAGAACAGATTCTGCAGTCTTCTGTTGTCCATTTTGATGAAACCGGTATGCGAGTAGAAAATAAAACACAATGGTTACATACTGCGAGTACACCGGAGGTGACATTTCAACATATTCATGAAAAACGCGGAAAAGAAGCGATGGATGCAGGTGAAATCTTGCCTTCTTTTTCTGGAATTGCTATGCATGATGGGTGGAAACCGTATGATGTGTATACAGATTGTCGTCATGTTTTATGTAATGCCCATCTCTTGCGAGATTTGCAAGGGATTATAGATAGTACCGGAGAAACATGGGCACAACAAATGAAAGAATTCCTTACACAAGCTTTGACAATAAAAAAGCAATACAAGGGAAATATTCCAGAAATAGAGAAAAAGAATCTGTTTGCCGCATACCAGGCCATATTGAAAGGCAAACAGGTGCCTTCTGCAGAACAAAAAAAGAAAAGAAAACAGACGCCTTCTCAAAATTTATGGAATCGCTTTGCTAAGTATGCGGACAGAATTCTAGCGTTCTTAGAAAGTCCAGATATTCCATTTGATAACAATCAAGCGGAGCGAGATATTCGGATGACGAAAGTCAAACAAAAAGTGTCTGGGACGTTTCGAAGTAAGGAAGGTGCAGAATCATTTTGCCACATACGTAGTTTTATGAGCACCATGAAAAAACAAAATCAATCAGTATTACAAGCGATAAGTCAGGTGTTAAAAACCGGAACGGTTCCTTGGAATACCACTCTTTCGTAAGAGAATGTTTCTATTTCATATAGATTCTTTCTCTTATCGGAGTGTGTTCTTTTTCATGTTTTCGAACAGGAAACATGTATTTGGCATGCTTTTTTGTTTAACTAAGCTGAGTAGTTACGTGAATTTTTAATACAGTTAGATTGTAAGAGGGGGGTAAGTTTATAACATGCTTTTACTTGAACAGTTTTTTATTAAATTGTATTTAATTTTCAGCCGGAATATTTTTTGTTTTGAAAGTTAGATGAATGTCAATAGTAGAATTTATAGGTGTTGAAAAATGGAAACCAAAGGTTTTTATGTAATAAGTAAAGTTTTTACGCTATATTGCATGGGATTAATACATGAGTAATTTAATGTATTAAAGATTATGTGTATGTAAAGAGGGATTTTGAGAATAGAGCCAGGAAATAATTGTTTGATACATGTTGTTACAAACTCTATATATGTGAATTGTAAGAATAATTATTTAATAAAGTATACATTGGGATATTGGTTAGTTTTATCTCAATATATTTGGATGTGAAATTTTGTGATGATTTTATTGGTTTTTTAATATTTTTTTATTCTATGAATAATAAAATTAATTCCTTACTCTTATTTTATCTTTTTTTTTTTTTGTGTCAATAACCAAATTGATAATATGTTTGATATGTTTATATATATTTTTGTTTTATATGTTTTATATGTTTTAAGGGGGGAGGGAACACTTGGTATAACAAGGTTTTAAGACATTAAAGATAACAAAAATGGTTCTAAAGATAACAAAAATGGTTCCAAAGGTAACAAAAATGGTTCCTTAAAGATAACAAAAATGGTTTTAAAGGTAACAAAAATGGTTCTAAAGGTAACAAAAATGGTTCTAAAGGTAACAAAAATGGTTCTAAAGGTAACAAAAATGGTTCTAAAGATAACAAAAATGGTTCTAAAGATAACAAAAATGGTTCCAAAGGTAACAAAAATGTCCCTAAAAAAGACAAAAATAGTATCTTTAGTTTATAGGAAGGAGTTAAAAAATTCTTTTATATGCTTTATAATTTGTGTATACATTTATATTTTTTGACGTTTAAACCAAATTTATAGCGTGAAGGATGTGTTCAATAGGGAGGAGAGTGTGGATATGTTACAAAAGCAAAGGGTGCAAATAAAAGAACATAATATTGTGTCAAAATCAAATGTATTAATTGAAGCAAGTTCTCGTTTGAATTTAATAGAGCAGAAAATATTGCTTTGTTTAGCAAGTAATATTGAACCCACAGATCGAGATTTTAAAATATATACTTTTCCTATAAAACAATTTCATGAATTATTAGGTTTAAATGGTGCTACGAAGTATACTGAATTGAGTGGAATTACAAAAGATTTATTATCTAAAGTTATTGAAATTCGTACAAAAGAGGGCTTGATGCAGCTCTCTTGGGTTTCTTCAGTAATTTATAATAAAAATAGAGGTACGATTGATATTCGCTTTGATCCATTGTTAAAACCATTTTTGTTAGAACTAAGTAGTCAGTTCACTAGCTATCGTTTAGGAAATGTTATGAATTTAAAAAGTACGTATTCTATACGGATTTATGAATTATTAAAACAATATGAAGATTTAAAGGAACGAATTATTTATTTAGAAGATTTAAGATACTATTTAGACGCACTTAATATATATCCAAAGTATGCAAATTTTAAGCAACGAGTTTTAAATGTATCTCAGCAAGAATTAAAACGAAAAACAGATATATTTTTTGAGTTTGAAGAAATTAAATCAGGAAGAAAGGTACAGAAAATTAAATTTATAATTAAGAGTAAAAAAAATAAAAATGGAACATTAGGAGATAATTGGGAAGAGATTAAATACGTAGATACTTTTGAAAGAGAAATTAAAAGCTTTGAAGAAAGGTGCAAGCAAAAAGTATATCCAACAGTTTTCGATAAATGGAGAAAGTATCCGAAAGAGGTTCTAGATATAATTGAATGTATACGCTTCCGTACAGATATAAAAATGCCAATTGCTTATGTGGAAAGCGGATTGAATAATTTATTGGAGAAAAAGCAAAAAAATATTTTTGAAAATTCAGAAAAAACAGAAGAACTTAATAAATCGGATGTTATTGAATCAATAGTACTTCAAGTAGTAGAAAAATATTCTAATACAACAGGTACAGTAGCAACATTTTTAGTTAAAGAGGCTTTTATTCATATAGCATTGGAATATATTTCTTTAGAAAAAGCGGAGGACGTTTGGAAGAGTAAGGAGGAAGCAGTGATGCAAATGATTTATCGAAGTATTCAAAAAAATCGAACAAAAAAATATTAAAAGCATCTAATGCTATGTATTAAAAAATATAGAGGAGAGTATCTATGACAGATTCGTATTTACATCACCAAAAAATTTTATTAGAAATTTCTCAAAAAATGTATAAAATAGAATCGTTTCTGTTGAGAAATTTAGATGAGCTAAGCAAAGAAAGGATTAAAGGGGTTCAAGTAGAATTAAAACAAATCGAAACAATGTTAATATTTTTATTAGAAAGTAATATATATGCAGAATTAATGATGCAATTATTAATTCATATGAAGAATATTAATATAATTCTGAAAAAATAAATAGAGAATAGTGTATTATAAATTTACCGGAAGACTTCTCCTTCCTTAAATGTATGGGGGACCATATCAACGATAGGTGGGAGAGGGATTTTGATCGGATATAATAAAAAGTATCTTTGGTTTATTTCGCCTTTGATTTTAGGTGTTTTCATACTGGATTATAATCTTTCATCGTTTGCTGCAGATAAAGCCTGAGTATTCTGTTTGTCTCGAAAGAATGGAACAACTTGTAAAGTAGGATAAGAATGTTTTTATGAATAAGCCTAAAGGGGTGCTTATTCTTATTGACGTTTAAAAATAGAAGGCGTGCATCAAACACTAGTAGTTTATTCTTGGGAAAGGTGTTGTGGACGACAGTTGAGGGGATTAGTATATAAGCTATAAGATTATGGAAAAAGATTTGAAAAAATAGATAAGTGTTTTTTCTATCAACAGGCATAGTTGTTATGGAGACAGAAAAGATAGGTCATTACCTAAAGATTGCTTTTGTAGATATATAGGAAGTTATAACGGTAGTTACCAATAGTAAAAAAATAAATTATACATTTATTAGTATGTACATGAAATAGGAACAAAAGACTCTTTGGAATAAAGGGGTTAGCTCGGCTGTCCTTGGACGAATTCGTTTACTAACAAAAGTAACGACTAACCGAGAAAGCCCTTATTTCAAGCTAGCTCGTAATAGCTACAGTGGGGATAGTGTACTTGATGTTTGTACAAAAAAATATAAATAGCTTATTTAGGTTTATAGGCGTTAAGCGTTTTTCTAAAGAGACGGATACTTTGAATTAATAAATCTAATTCTTCTTTAGAAAGTTGTTGACCATCCAAAAAAAGTGGTTGGGGGGTCTCGGTTAGATGCAACGGATGAGTTGTATCATCGGAAACTAATAAAGTATTTGTAACTACTCAGCTTAGTTAAACAAAAAAGCATGCCAAATACATGTTTCCTGTTCGAAAACATGAAAAAGAACACACTCCGATAAGAGAAAGAATCTATATGAAATAGAAACATTCTCTTACGAAAGAGTGGTATTCCAAGGAACCGTTCCGGTTTTTAACACCTGACTTATCGCTTGTAATACTGATTGATTTTGTTTTTTCATGGTGCTCATAAAACTACGTATGTGGCAAAATGATTCTGCACCTTCCTTACTTCGAAACGTCCCAGACACTTTTTGTTTGACTTTCGTCATCCGAATATCTCGCTCCGCTTGATTGTTATCAAATGGAATATCTGGACTTTCTAAGAACGCTAGAATTCTGTCCGCATACTTAGCAAAGCGATTCCATAAATTTTGAGAAGGCGTCTGTTTTCTTTTCTTTTTTTGTTCTGCAGAAGGCACCTGTTTGCCTTTCAATATGGCCTGGTATGCGGCAAACAGATTCTTTTTCTCTATTTCTGGAATATTTCCCTTGTATTGCTTTTTTATTGTCAAAGCTTGTGTAAGGAATTCTTTCATTTGTTGTGCCCATGTTTCTCCGGTACTATCTATAATCCCTTGCAAATCTCGCAAGAGATGGGCATTACATAAAACATGACGACAATCTGTATACACATCATACGGTTTCCACCCATCATGCATAGCAATTCCAGAAAAAGAAGGCAAGATTTCACCTGCATCCATCGCTTCTTTTCCGCGTTTTTCATGAATATGTTGAAATGTCACCTCCGGTGTACTCGCAGTATGTAACCATTGTGTTTTATTTTCTACTCGCATACCGGTTTCATCAAAATGGACAACAGAAGACTGCAGAATCTGTTCTTTTACTTCTTCGAGAAACGGCCGCAATTGAGCAGAAAAAGCATGGGTATGATTGACTAACGTCCCTTCGCTTATCGAATGTCCAAAACAATCTTGAAAGAATTCTTTTGTTCGTTTCAAAGAAAGGCATTGATAATGTGTTAAATAAGGAATCAGTGTTTTTATATTTGGACCATATTGAACAGGACGAGAGACAGTAGAGGGAAACTGGGATTCTTGGATAGAATGGCAATGTGGGCACTCTTTTTGTTCCACTTTATGTTCTGTGACTTCTATCAGGATAGGTGGTAAATCATACACTTGGCGAATGCGGTATCCTTTTACAGGTTCATGTTTTAAGGACGTGTGACAACAAATACAATGCGTAGGAGAATAGGTAATCATATTGTCAGGAGTCGTTGTCAAATGAAGTGTATGTCCTTTGTGGCCCAACTGGCCACCGGTTTGACGCTGGGATGATTTTCGCAAACTTTTTGTAATAGGCTTACGAAAACCATCTGTAGAGGGTGGTTTATGACTATTTGTAGAGTTTTTTTTTGAACGATTTTCTAATTCTTCTATACGCTCTTTTAAATTCTGTATTTGACTTTCTAATTGATGAACAAAATCGTAAATAGCTTGAGGTCCCTTTTGATAGACAGCTAGAATTTCTTGTTTTTTCAACATAAATACCACCTCCTTGTCTGATATATCTAGTATTCACACAAAAAGTACATATCAGACTAGTAAATGAAAAAAGCCTCCGTGAGGAAGCTGAGTAGTTACAAGTATTTATTGTAAACCGTCGCTATCTTATCTAATAATTCCAATGATGGTTTATATATGCCACGTTCAATCTTAGATAAGTTACTATAATCGTAATCTATTTTTTGTGATAAACTTTGTAAAGTATCGCCGAATTGATTTCGAACCTCTTTAATTCGAGTACGCAATTAAAAACCCTCCTTAAAAATGTTTATAATTAAGATGTAAGTGCAATAAATTATTGTCGACTACGTGATTAATTTAAAACTAGTTAACGCTGTGAAGAATGGAACTCTTGATTTTTAATAGGGTGTTGCATATTAGGATCGATTTGCCTTAATACATATGTAAATATAACGCATCATTAAAAAAGATTACCATGGAAGTATTATATAGGGCAATATATAATTTTTATCATAATCTTAATCTTATATTATAATATTTTAGGAGTCTTCGATTCGAGCTAAAATCTTTGCAGAGTTTAATCTGTAATGTATGGTTTATTAAGGTGGAAACAGGTGTTAACAATCAAATATTATTTACTATTTTAAAGGCCAGTTTTTAACTATATTAGTGAGATTAAAAGTATCTTATGTACTAGTATAGAAGGAGGATATATGAATGTAAATAAAATAAATAGTATATTCGCATAAATAAGTGTTGAAAAAAAATAGTAGTATATAAAATGAATTGGTTTAATATACAAAAAATGATTCGTACTTGTGAATGATAACTAGATAATAAATGAATATTTTTGGAATTGAAAAGGTTTAATAAACCAATTACCTTGAGAAAATTTAATTGGTTTATTAAAAAGAGGGATTTTTTTGATGGTATAAAGCAATATTTTTAAGCTATAAATAATTCTGTTTACCTCTTTATAGGATTTTTTGAAGTCGTCTTTAGAGCAGGGTCTGAAAGTACGGCTGGTTACCCAGTACTACTAAAACTATAGAATCTATAGTGATTTAATTATTTGTAGTTTTTTTGAGGTGTTTTGTTTTAATATTTTGGAAAAAACTGATACATTGTAAGTAGGATAAGTAATCATAGAAGAATGAAAATAGCCGTATCCCTAGTTGACTATCATTTTGGTCAAGAATACTCCTTTCTCAAGGAGTGATGGAGTGGAATCAGCTTCGGATAGCGGAAGCTATCTTACTTGTTCGGCAGACATAATTCGTTACTTCACTACATGTATATTTAGTTTGTAATGGAACCATATCGAAATGGAGGGGTAAAACGAATGATGATGAATAAAGCCTATACATTTCGTATCTATCTAAATCAAACACAAGCGATTCTAATCAATAAAATGATTAGTTGTTCTCGTTGTGTATGCAAGTATTTCTTATCCCTATGGGATTCTGCATACGAAGAAACAGAAAAAGGTTTGACTACGGTACGTGCTCTGCCAACGTAAAAAGATCGTTTTGTGTGTGGAATAACCAAAACGATTTATTTGACTACACACATTTCAATCTCATTTATTGTAAATGGAAAGTCCACACGTTTAAAAGTATGTGCCTGATAACCAATACATATAATCGTAATTTCGACTTGTTGAAGCACAAGTTAAGTACATGTCGTATCACAAAGGAATTTGGTAAAGGGATCGCTCAAATTTCTGCCACGATTCCTATAATAGAAAAACAGGAACAAACATTTTAGGAGTAGAATTAGGCCTCAAAGCGCCTGTAGTAGCTATTACAAATGATGGTACAGTTTGTTTGGAAATGGAAAAACAAATACATGAAACGTAAGTTTTGTAGTGTTCGTAAGAAGCTAGGAGAAGCGAAGAAGCTGAATGATCTGCGACAACTTGATGATACGGGATACGGCACAAAAGTGGATGCAAGACCATAAAGTGATTCGTGAAATCGTTGATTTTGCAACGAATCATACTACTTCTGTCATTCAATTAGAACAACTAACGAGCATCAGACACAGTACGAACAAGCCGTAAAAACGAAAATAATCCACATACTTGTTCATTCTATTGTCTTGCGCAATTTATTGCATACAAAGCGAAAGTAGTTGGTATAAAGGCTGAATATGTGGATCCTTCTTATATAAGTTAAACATGTCCAAAATGCAGGAAAAAGAACAAGGAACGAGATAGAAAATACACGTGTCCATGCGGATTTGAGAAACACTGCGATATCGTTTGGGGATGATACTCCCTCATTTTGAAAATTGTTCGAAACAGAAAAGGACTGCGCACGTTTGGTCATTTAAGAACCCCATCTGTTACACCGGAAGGTGTAGGACTTGCGGCTTTAGCCGCGGGAGTGTCAAAAACGTATTTATGCATTGTTGAACTTTTCACTAGAACTATAGTCAAGGTCCTCCTATCCTTTATTACCGTAGAATTAGGGGGAGATTCTGTGAAAAAAAGCGAACGATTAAATTGGTGTTTGTAGGTTCCATTTCAAATAGGTGTAAGATTATAGAATGGGAGAGGTCTTGTTATTGTTTATCCTGCACGCTGAATTTTTGAACTTTCGAAGTAACTTTAACTTTGATAGGAACCTGTGTGAAATATTCGTCCCAGTTTTGCTTGTGTTTCTCCCATATCGGATATTGTTGAGTTCTTGCTACACGAGAAAAATCTCCGATATCTGTGTGTAATTCTTTTTGCATCTTAAAAATGAGGGCCTGGACTTTATTTTTTACGTGAGTGTTTATTTTCTTTTCAAGCGACTTTAAAAATTTCAAGTCGAATTGTTGGTAAGTTGTCCAATTCTCTACTAACTTTCCTCGTAATTTTAAATCTAAATAAAATGATAATTGATTATGATGTAGTTGAGAAGAAATATTGACGTTTACGTTATCCACTTGATATATGATAGGTGATCCATGATAATTGATATAAAGGGGCAACCCACTTTTATACTTAGCACCTGTTAATAAAGTAACCGTCTGTGTTTCAGTCGGAGTAAGCCAACCTATTAATTGTTGTTTTTCACCAGAAATAACGGCACTTCCCATTAAAGTGTTTTTGCGATTTGATACATTGATTCTTGGGATTAAAAAACTGGAGTGATTCAGCATTCTTTTAGAAAATTCACCTAGTGTAATTATAGCTGGAGTATTTAGAGAATCATGCGCTTGTTGGATTAATGTAGCGAGAGAAACTGCTGGAGTAGATATATCAGAATTTCTATTTTCTAATATTTTTTCGGAAGAAGACTGCGTAAATACCATATATGCAGTTCGGTTAAATTCATTATTTTTTAAAAAGGCATCTAATATTTTTGTGAAATCTTTGGATTTTCCTAATGCTTCATTCATAAGGATTGTATGGACATGTGTGAAATTCAATAATTTATTGGAATAATAAGTTGCTCTATGCAGCGCGGCTACTATTGTTGGGCCGATTTGAGAAACATTTAAATACTTAGCGCTGGTTTTATCTGAAGATGGTTGAGCTACTTGTAAAATAAGTCGGATATTTTTGGCCTCTCTATATTCAATAGCTACTCCATCAACGAATCCCAAAGACAAAATTTCGTGGCTGTCCCAGCAGCCCGTAAAAAGAAAACAAATACTACATACACACCATAATTGTTTTAATTTTAATGACATAAATATCGTCTCCGTACAAATGAAATTAAGAGTAATATACAAGGTAATACTACACTACATATAATGCCCATTTTACTAATCCAATTTCCTAGTAATAGAGTTTCATTTAAATTTTTAGGAATACAAGCCAGAATGTATGCAATCACCATTAGGACATATAAAGAAATATTTTTTTGATTTTTAATTAAGTAACAACAACCTAAATGAGCAATAAAGTGCCCTATAACATAGGTAGTAAATAATTGAATAATCCAAATAACGAAAAATATAAGTTCTAAGTGCCAAGCCTGGATTCGTTGGGCAAACTCCATGGTAGGCCATGTTAGTACTTTTAATTCCTCGATAGATAAAGTTCCCACGAGAACAAAGCTATGAAGTGTGTATAATAATAAAGTAATACCAACTCCTAGAAAAACGGCTTTTCCACTTTGCTTGGGTTTATCCATAAAAGATGCAAAAATCAGAATGGTTTCATAGCCGAAATAAGAGAAGAAAGTTAAAGGTACGCTATGAATAACTGGTGAAATACCATCGCCTAGTATAGGGTGTAAATACTGCCATTGAAAACTAATAAACCCACTAGCTAAAATGATAAGAATTACGAAAATTGTGAGAGGAAAAAATAATTGAAAGAATCTTACCATAGGTTGTATCCCGCTGTGCAGTAAATAGGAGCCAACAAGAATAGGAAGGCACATGACAATGAATAGAGGGGTACGATTTAATAGGAATTGTTGAGCGAACTCGCCTAATATTCGAATTTGATAAGCAGCTACCATGGTATACCATATTATGTATATAATTCCTATACATATACCTATCGGTTTTCCAAGTAAGAGTTGTACAAATTGAAAAAAGGTTTGTCGAGGATAGTGTTGAGCTAATTTGGCACAACACTGCCCACAAACTAAACTGACGAGTCCACCTAGAAAAAATGATATCCATACATCAGGTGTTTGCATATTTTGAGCAATGCTACGGGAATTGACAATAAAACCATCTGCTATTAAAGCTGTTGAGATGGCAATTGTTACTTGAGATGTAGAAATTTTTTTTTTGGTCATTTGATTCATGTTACACCTTTCTTTCTTTTTTTTAAGTTGATACGCTTACGATTTTTGGTTTTAAAAATAGAATTTCGAAATATATTCCATTGTATTGGGAGACGAATGAAAGTATCTTTCCAGTCTTGAGATTGATAATGAACAAAATACCCTAAATAATTCACTCCAAAATTTTGCAATTTTACAAGATGGGCACATAAGAAAAGAAATGCAAAGATAATGCCATATAGCCCGAAAATGGCAGCACTTATAATGAATAAAAACCGTAATAGTCGAATAGAAAGCCCCAATCCATATTGTGGAATAGCAAAGGAGCATAATGTCGTTAGGGCAACTATAACCACTGTAACCGGACTGACAAGCCCAGCTTCTACAGCGGATTGTCCAATAACAAGTCCACCAACAATGCCTACTGCTTGCCCGCTGGATCTAGGTAACCTAATTCCGGCCTCTCCTAGACACTCAATCGTACACGCCATTAAAAATGTTTCTATAAATGTTGAGAAAGGAACACCACCTCTACTAGATTGAATAAAGATAATCAATTGCCATGGAATAAGCCCTGGGTGAAAAGAAATAAAAGTGATGTATAAGCCTGGTAGTAGTAGTGCCAATAAAAAACAAAATAAGCGTAATAGGCGGAAGGTTGTTCCAATCCACCATCTTTCTGTATCGTCTTCAGGAGTATGTAATAATAATGCTAAGGTAATGGGAGTTAATAAAACAAATGGTGACCCATCTAAAATAATAGCAACTTGTCCTTTTAGTAGACCCTGTATAACTCGATCAGGTCTCTCAGTCTGTATCATTTGAGGGAATGGTGAATATGAGTTATTGCTAAGAAGTTGTTCTAAACAACTATTGTCTAAAATATCATCTATGTCGATAGCACAAATTCTTTCAGTTATTGCAGTTACGAATTTTTTGTTTGTAAGATGATCTAAATAAACTACTGCTACATCGCGTTGTGTTTGCACACCTATTGTTGATTTTTGTATAGATAAATGAGATGATTTAAAGTTACGTCTTAACATAGATACATTGATAGACAGTATTTCTACAAAACTTTCTTTTGAGCCGTGTATGCTACTTTCAGTTGTTGGCTCAGAAATCGCTCGATTCATTATTTTAGAAGTATCTAAGATAAAAGCGATGTTCATATTTTCTAACAATAATACACAGGAACCAGCGAAAAGATGAGAAACGATAGTATCTAATTCAGAAAAAATTTGGATATCGCATAATTCAATACGGTTTGTAACAGTCGATACAGTGATATTAGCGTTTTTAGATTTTTGTTTTATTGAACGTTGTAATAATGGACGCAAGATATAATCTTGCAGCATTTGTACATCTGTTATTGTTTTTAAGTAAATCAAAACAGCGTGCCGTGAGAAATCTGGAATATCAAATTCCCGATATATAATATCAAAATTAGATGATAATCGATATTGTAGGTTTTCCAAATTGAGACTTAAATTACAAGATAATGTGGATGGTCGTTCCATAAAATCATTCTTCCTTTTTTTGTGAATTCATTTACAATATGTTTAGATGTAAATTAGTATGTGATTTATTTGGAGTTGTATACCATTTTTTGTGAGTTATAATGGTTGTTAAAAACCAATTTATTGAAAAATATCATATATACCTTAGCGGTTTTAATCTTTGATTACAGTCTTTTCCGAACGAGAAAGCCTATCGCTTTTAGACACGGGATGAAAGGGAGGTTGGATATAGAGTGCTACTAAAAACTGGAAGGTTTGTAGCACTTTAAATATCCGAAATCTGGGTATTTTTTGTTGTAGTTTTTATAAAACGTTCTTCTATAATCGGTTCAAGAGGTATGTAACGAGCTGGATGTTGTAATAGTCGCAATGAAATATGACAAACCATGTTCACTTGTTTTTTGCATACACTACCGATACGCAGCCCTGCTGGTACAATGGTGAAAAGCAAAGGAGTGATTTCTAAAAAAGTAAGAGAGGCATTTCCTCATCTTCAGCATTTACCAAGTCTGTGGACACGTTTGTGTGTGGAATAGCCAAAACGATTCATTTGACTACACCTGCATTTCAATCTCGTTCATGGTAAATGGAAAGTTAAATCGTTTCAAGGTTCATACCGTAGTAACCGACATATATAATCGTAATTTTGATTTGTTGAAGCACAAGTTAGGCATACTTCATATCACGAAGAAATCTGCTAAATGGATCGCTTAAATATCTATACGGTCCCTAGAATGAAAAAAAGGAAAAGTTTTAACTGAAAGTAGTGGATAGCATTGCGATGTAATTGTCTGTTCGCAACTTTTCGGATGCTTATACAAGACCTTGCAAAAAAACAAAACAACTCTAAGAAGAACAAGGTATCATCTGATACCATAAAGCAAACAAATGAAAACATTGCTGTTGTAGGAAACAAAATAAAGTTGCCGAAACGAGGATTATTCGCTTTGCCAAAAGTCGTGAATTAAAGGGACTTACATGCTACAGGTAGACGGAATTCTTTTGGTAGGTGCTTTGTGTCATTGTGAATTGAAACAGAAGTACAAGAACTTCCGAAGATACAATCTTACATCGGAATGGATGTGAGATGAAAAGATTTTGCCATTTTGTCAGATAGAACAACCTATAAAAATCCGAAGTTTTTTCGGTCATGAGAAGAGAAATTGGTGAAAATGTTATATTCTTTCTAGAAGAATAAAAGGATCTATTCGCTGGCATAAACAGCGAGTACAAGTAGCTAGCATTCACCAATACATGACGAACGTTAGAAAAGATTAATGGGACAAAGTCTTAGCTGAAATTATCAAAAATCACGATGTGATTGGCATAGAGGGTTGCAAGTATTGAATATATTGCGGAAGCATACGTTAGTAAAAGCAAGTAGGTAGGTATTGTGGTCACGATTCAGAACTATGCCCGAATACAGAGCATAGTGGTACGGCAAACAAGTTATTGTCGTATCGAAAACATTTACTGCCAGCCAATGATGTTCTTGTTGAGGATATCAAAACAAGGAGGTTAAAAATGTAAACATAGTTAAATGGGACTGCGGAACTAGCCTAATAAATTAGAGCTTGTTAGAACTCCTTACTTAGGAATCCCCCTCTTCTAAAAGAAGTGAAAGTGGGGGGATTTCAAACAACTAAAATAAATAATATGTGCTCAGTCAGTATGATTAATTAAGAAATTGTTTTTATCTAGTACCATATACATTTTATTATCTTGCATATTAATAGGTAGAAACCCAATTTTTTTATAAAGTGTTATAGCACGGGTGTTATGAGGTAAAACGTACAAATAAACTTCAGACATATTTAATCTTTCAAAAGCATATTTACAAGTTAAGATAGTAGCTTGTGTGCCAAATCCTTTTCTCTGAGCAGGGATATGTCCAATCATTAACCTTCCAAATTCTGCAGAATATTTTTTGTATCAATATTATATAGGGCATTCGTTCCGATTACTGGTTTAAAATGTTCATGTTCTTGTACCATGAACATTTGATCGGCTCCTTTTTTACATAATCAATAAACCATTTTTTTGTTGTTTATTTATCGTATCGGTATTAATAAAATACTGTTTAATATTGTTTTGATTTCTCCACATTCGTATCATTTCTATATCAGCTTCTTTAATGTTTCGAATTGATAATTTTTCATTCTTGGAATAATATATCATTTCATTACTTACTGCTCTACATATTTAATAACTTGCTCACACACATAATCCACATCATTTTTTGATAAATGAAGATGTAAAGGTAAAGAAATTACGTGTTCAGATATTTCATGAGCACGTGGGCAAGTATCTTTTCCATAAGCATACATTGGGTACTGGGTATTATCTCTATAATGTACACCAGGATATATATCGGCCTGATTCAATGCTAATAATAATTCATTTCTATTTTTAGCTTGAATTATATAGGTATGATAAGAAGATTCACACCCGTTAGGCTGTGGAATAATCATTATTTTAGAAGTGTAAGGACTTAATCGTTCATCGTACCACTTTGCCAGTTGTCTACGATAAGCGTTATCGCGATCTAAATATTTTAATTGTACTAATCCGATAGCTGCAATAATAGAATTTCCATGGTATTTATAGCCAACATGCTCTACATCATACATCCATTTATAAGCACCTTTTTTTTCAACTCGTTCATAAGTGGTCTTGTCAATACCCATCCATGTTAATTTTCTACATAATATATCATAATCATTGTTTTGAAAACAAATCATTCCAGAATCAGCTGTGGGCAGGTTTTTTACGGCTTGAAATGAATATACAACGACATCAGCTTCTTTCCCGGGGATTTCTCCCATTAAACGCGTTCCAGCCATATGAGCTGCATCAACAATGAGACGTAAATTATACTTTTTACATATTTCTACAATCTGTTGATATTGGCCGGTGTTTCCTCCAATTCCAACATACATAATTGCTCGTGTTTTTTTTGTAATCTTATTTTCAACATCTTGTGGATTTAGACAAAGGTATTGATCCACATCTGCAAAAATGACTTTTAAATTTTCATATTTAATGGCATGGTTTGTAGATATAAATGTTAGAGGTGTAGAAATAATTTCATCATCATCGTCCCATTTGTGGTACATTTTTAAAACTTTGACAGCTAGATGAAGTCCCGCGGTAGCCGAATTAACAAAATGAGAATTAGGAAACCCTGTGTATTTATTCCATTCTTGTTCAAATTCTACGGTTTTATAACCTAAACCGGTCCATCCCTTTTCTAAACATTGTTGAATTTCTTGTAAACATTCAGAAATTTCGAATTTCGGAACGAATAATTGAATAGCCATGAATATCCCCCTTATGTACAAAATTAATACATAGCACATTATTACAAATATGATAGAAAAAGTTTGTCTCATAACTGCCATTTAAAATTAAAATTGATGGTATAAATAAAGCACAACCACATACCTTAGAATACATAGGGGCTGGATTTAGTAAGCTCTATGCAAAGAGAAAGGAGAATGTTATGGGGCAAAAAAATAAAGGGCTATCATTAGAAAGTAATATTAATCAATCTAATGAAATTTATCAACAAAAAAGTCGTGCATTAATTACCAAAAGACCTACACCTATACAAGTGTTAAAAAGCAAAGGGAGGCATATTGTATCAGGTCTGTACGTGAAAAAAAGCACTGTAGACTATGAGGGTGTATACAATGGATATGCTGTGGCTTTTGAGGCGAAATCAACAATGAATTCTAGTAGTTTTCCATTGAAAAATATTCGCGAGCATCAAGTTTTATATTTAGAACAAGCGGAAAAAATGGGAGCAGTGTGTTTTTTTTATTAGAATTTCGTACATTAAATATAGTGTATTTAATGTCTTTTCATCTGGTGAATGAATATATAAAAAATGCTTACCAAGGTGGCCGGAAATCAATTCCGTTAGATGATTGTAATTTATACGGATATCAAGTACACAATCAAAAGGAAATTCCATTGGATTATTTGCCATATATAGATAAAATAATTAATAATAAAAAATGCGAATAGATATCTATCTAATATTGAGATAGATTTATTATGTCTTTTTTTTTAATTATAGTTGGTATATATAACCAAAAAAGTTTTGGTATTTTGGTATATATATCATATAAGATAAAAATAAACATAATTTTTCAGAATATAGCATACATATATATTGCAACCTGTGTGCATCACTGTATAAATTATGCTGCAGGTTGCAGGGGGACTTGCATTTATAATGGTGAGATATGATGTATAAATTGAGTTGGATTATTTGTCTGATTCCATGTTGAAATAATATTTATTTATAAAGATAAAAGAATTTATAATTTAATATTATTGCTCAGACATTGAAATGATGTATTTATGAACCTATCGCATGTATGTTTGGTTTGTAATAGAATCATATTGAAATGGGGTGAAACGAATGATGATGAATAAAACCTATACGTTTTGTATCTATCCAAATCAAATGCAAGCGCCTCTAATCAATAAAATGATTGGCTGTTCTCATTTTGTATGCAATCATTTCCTATCCATATGGAATCATGCATACAAAGAACCAGGAAGAAAGTGTTTGGCTAAAAGAAGTGGATTGTATTACGATATAGTCGTCTGTTCGCAACCTTGCGTATACACGCTTATAAAAAAATAAAATTGTACCCCGCGTTTCAAAGTTAAGAAGAACAAGGTACAATTTTATACCATAAAACAAACAAATGAAAACATTGTCGTTGTAGGAAACAAAATGAAATTATCAAAAAAAGGTCTTGTTTGATTTGCCAAAACCCGCGAAAAAAGGATGTATTATACATGCTACAGTTAGATAGAAACCTTCTGGAAGATACTGTGTATCATTGTGATTTGAAACAGAAGTGCAAAACTTCCGAAGGCATAATCTTACATTGGAATGGATGTTTGATGAAAAGAGTTCACCATTTTGTCAGATTGAACAACCTATAAAAAATCCGAAAAGAAGTTAGCGAAAGCGCATCGTGTTCTTTCTAGAAGAATAAAAAGATCTTCTCGCTGGCATAAACAGCGAATAAAAGTAGCTAGAGCTAGCATTCATGAATACATGACCTATGCTAGAAAAAATTACTAGTCTCAACTGAGATTATCAAAATCCACGATGTGATCGGTATAGAGGATTTACAAGTATCAATCTAAAGGATGAATCGATAAGGATTCTAACAGCAAGAGCTACGGGGCTAGCTTAATAAACTAGAGCTCTTTACTTAGGAATCCTCCTCGTTTACACGAAGTGAAAGTGGGGTAGTTCAAATCATGAAAAAACCTATTGTTTGAAAATAAAAAAAGACATAATAAGGGACAACACTCAATAATGATGAATGTTGTCCTTTATTAGATGTCTCGGCTAGTATAGTACATGTTAGGTGTGCAGTATTATTTTTTCGTAAATTGTATCAGGATTATTTGTTCAAATTGATAAGGTGTTGATTCTCATTCTAAACAAATCAAATGAAAATAATACTAGCATATGAATGATTATAATATGCACTTTGTATTTGTGTAGATTATAATTTACTCTTTATAAATGTAAAATTATTTACGTTCCACTGCAGCCTTGCCCGAATGAGAAAGCCCATCGCCTTTAGGCATGGGATGAGAGTGAGTCGTGCAATCGTTGGGGCGATGATACACCCTCATCTTGAAGGCTGTTGAAAAAAATTATATAAATCGAACGCCTTCAAGTCATTAAAGAAGGAGTCTTTGATTTTACATACTACACGTCCCCCCTACACTCTAGAGGAGAACATACAATCTTCCTTGACAATACAAAAGAATGAAAACATTGCTGTTATGGGAAATAAACTAAAGTGGTCAAAACTAAATTTTATTTAATTTGTATTATGTATTACGGTTAGTTAACACAGAAGTGCAAGACTTGCCGAACATACACCCTCATATTGGAGTGGACGTCGGGTTAACAGATTTGCGCTATTCTTCATGTTTAGTTATTTTCCTTTTATCAAACAGCCTTTTTGAACTGAATATATGGCTTCCCGCATGTTATTATAAAAACAAGCCAACAAAACCCTTCCCGGCACTGGGAAATCATGTAGTTGTCCTATCTATTCACAAAAATAACAGTCAGATTATTATTGAGAAAATAATCTGACTGTTATTTTTAATTAAAATGAAAACTTATTAGCTTCTCACAGAGAATTTCTCACTAAAAAATCTGAAGAGGAGAAATTGGTGTCAGTAGGTGTAAATCTATTGTTTTTGTATAATTATGTAACAGGGGGGCGAAGCTCTTACTTGCTCCTGTCCCTTTCATTTATAAATATGGATTTAAATTATAATAAGGTGCTTGTCAAGAGAAAAATACATACATCTTAAATCTCAAATCATAATATAAAATAGAGGAGAAAGGAGTCGTCATGATAAAACTTACTGAATATGACTTAGCTTATATTTGTTACTACTCAGAAAAGGTAGCATTACCAGCTCTTGTAGCGGGTTATTCGCCTAGGCTAAGGTCCAACGACATAAAATTTTTACTCGAAGATTTACGTAAGAAGGAAGTCTTTGATTTTTATAAAAATACCTATGAAGAATTATTGGAAGAATAAGGTTTTTTCAGCTATGCTAGTAATGTAAATTTACCAGCGGTTTTTGGCAAAGCGAACAGTAGATAAAAGAATTACACATTAACATAAAATATTTACAAAGTATTCTGGGGAAATGAAATAATTTGATTGCACAGCCAGATGGAAAGGGGATAGATTATCATAAATAATTAATCATTTGTTAGTATTGAACTTCTTATAGCACTTGGGCTACTGTACGCTCTTTTATAGAGTGGTTACTAGCAAATCTTCTATTTCCATCACCTCGTGATTTTTGATGATTTGAGTAAAGGGCTCCTGAAAGTATTCTGATTTTATATGTTGGATTTGTTCATGAATACAAGAATTCCAATCGCTGTTCATACCAGTGTGCCCTACCCTTTGTATGTTTAGCCTCAAAATTTTTCTTCTCTCACAATCGAAATGGGGTGAAACGAACGAATGATGATACGTTTCGTATCTATCCAAATCAAGCACAAGCGACTCTAATTAATAAAAAATTGGCTTTTGTATGCAATTATTTCATACTCTCCAAGTGCAGTGAAAAAATCAAGTGATTAAAGACGCAAAAAATTTGTTTACTATAAAAGTAAAGAAAAACCAGTATAAAATTATCCTAATTCTAAAGAGGCGTGTTTGTGTATGGAACAATCAAAATTATTTATTTAATCCTACTTATATTTCAATCTCATTTCAGGTAAATGAAAAGTTGATTCGTATAAGAATCCAAGCTTTATTAAGCGCTACAAACAAACGTAATCTGAAGGTACACTGCGTATCACAAAAAAAGCGAATAAGTGGATAGCCTAAATAGCAGTCACACTTCCTAGTAATAAAAGGACAGGAACGAAAATTTCAGGTATAGACTTAGGTCTCAAGGTCCCCGCGGTAGCAATCGCAGATGATAAGGTGTTTCTTCGGGAGTGGTAGGTATAATAAATATAAGAAGCGTACGTTGCGTAGTGTACGTAATAAGTAGAAATGAAATCCATTTGGCGAATGGACGATAAAGAGTAAAGACCGATGCAAGATAAAAATCATAAAATAAGTTGTGCAATTAGAACAATTAACAAATATAAAAATGATAAGGACAAGGTATAAAAACGAAAAAAACTACACACTTGGTCATTTTATCGTTTATCACAATTTATTATCTATAAAGAATAGCTGGTATTCAGATTGAATATGTGACGCCAGCTTATAGAAATCAAAGTTATCTGAAATGTACTAAAACGAATAATGCTCGAGATAGAAAATATAAGTGTCTATGTGAGTTGAAGATACATCGTGGGAGTCTCGAATGGTTAGTATTTCTAAAAATGCAATATATTAAGGAAACTTGGATGTGACTGATGTGAACAAGAGAAATAATAACGAGTATATAAAGACACTTTCTGTTCTACTTCCAGAAAAAAGAGTGTCTTTATATGATTTTGTGAAGATGGTTTGGAATGTCCTTTTATACGCACTATGTTATATCCTATACAGGCGTTATAAGATAATACATTTAGTTTATCACAGAAAAAAGAGTTTTGATGTAGAGTTATGTTATGAAAAAATACTTTTGACAAAAGTTTAATTGCTTTAAGAAAGATGCTTAATTTGTAGTATCGTTCAAGAGAAGCTATTTTTTATTTTAAATATATGGCTAATAAATCATTGGAAATTTAAATATGTTTAGAGAGGCGGAAATACTATATGAATGCAAAGCAACTACGTATACAGGTTTTGGACGTACAAGATTTACATTGCCAAACTTGTTCGTTTCAAAGTGCTTCTTATACGTATTGTTATAAGCAGTGTTTAATCGGATCGTGGATCGAACAAGCTGGTAAAGCATTGTTATTAATTTCTGAAGTAGATTCTTTAGAAAAAATATATGGAGAGAGTGAGAAAAAATGGGATTATTTATGCGGAGAAGCGGTTAAATTACAAGAAACACATGTTACCTATCGAGCTATTGCAAAATTTTTAGGTTGTGATGAGAGTACTTTACGAAAACAATTAAAAAAACGTGAAGTACAGTTTATTTGAAGGATAAAGTCAAATAAACTGTAGGAACTGTAGAAATTGAAAAGAGGGATTATAAATGAATAAAAAAGTAAAATTAGCAAGCGTTTTATTAGGAAGCGCTATATTATTCGCTGCCTGTGGGAACACAGGAGAAGTAGTTACATCAAAAGTTGGAGCGATTACCGAAAAGGAACTTGGGACAAATTTGCAAGAACAATTTGGAAAAGTAGCAGTGTATCAGATGATGGTGAAAAAAGTACTAATTCATGATTATCCAGTTTCAGAGAAAGAAGTAAATCAGAAATTAGAAGAATTAAAAAAACAAACAAACCAAAAAAATGTAACAGATTTAATTAAACAATTTGGTGTACCCAATGAGGAAGCTCTAAAAGAACAATTAAAAGCCCAAGCGGCGTTAGAAAAAGCTGTTAAAAAGTCTATTACTGAAAAGGAATTGAAAGAAAATTATAAGCCGGAAATCAGAGCTAGTCATATTTTAGTGGCGGATGAAAATACAGCTAAAGAAGTGGAAGAAAAAATTAAGCAAGGAGAAGATTTTGCGGCTTTAGCAAAACAATATTCTACAGATACAGGTTCCAAAGAGAAAGGTGGGGATCTTGGAGTATTTGGTCCCGGTATAATGCAAAAAGAATTTGAAGATGCTGCATATAAGTTGCAAGTGGGCGAGGTAAGTGAACCAGTTAAAACAACATTTGGATATCATATCATTAAATTAACAGAGAAGAAAGAATTGAAACCATTTGAACAAGAAAAAGAAAATATCCGTAAAACATTAGAACAAAAACGTTTACAAGATCAAGTATGGCAGCAGCAGTTTATTCAAAAGTTGCTTGAAAAAGCAGATATTAAGGTGAAAGATGCTGAATTTAAGGATGTTTTTAAGCCGCAGAAAAAGGAATAAGTAGATACTACCAGAGGCCATGGGGGGAGAGTTATGCGGGGATATGCTGTGATAAAAAATTGGGCGAAATATATAGTAATAAGTTTGATTATCACTATCGTTTTACAAATCTTTGTAGTACAACCATTTCGTGTGAAAGGGGAGTCCATGAATCCAACTCTACACGATGAACAATGGGTTCTTGTATCAAAGTGGTCTCATGTATTAGGAAACGTTCCTGCATATGGTTCCATTGTGGTGTTAGACAGTCAATTAGATGAACAACATAATATGTGGAATGATTTGTTGGAAACCAATATTGGTCAGTTGTTTGTTGAAAATTCTTCAGTTAATTATATTAAAAGGGTAATTGGAAAACCAGGAGATACGATTTCGTATAAAAATGGAGTTTTGTATCGAAATGGAAACAAGATACAAGAACCGTATTTGTATGAGAAAATGTCCGAACAGGAAAATCAAACATGGCGAGTACCGGCGGGACACTTATTTGTGTTAGGGGATAATAGGAATAATAGTAAAGATAGTCGCATGATAGGGTACATTCCGCTGGATCATATACTAGGTGTTGCACACGATTTTTGATAACCCTATATGTGAATAGGAAATTGAGGTGAAAGTTTGCCGCCAAAGATAGGTATATTTGTACTGGGATTTTTGGTGGTAAGCTTTTCATTTTGGAAAAGACCTTACGTGAAAATGTATGTTTCCAGTCAACAACGCTTTAATATATTAAAAATACTTGCTTTATAGTAGTGGAAGGAATGTTTTTAATTTCAAGGAAATCAATAATATATTTTTTATTTAAAACAGCTATTTAGGCAAAAAATACTACTTGTATTCCTCGCTTATTTGATTATACTAAACAAAAAAAGAAAGGAGTACATCCAGTCATGTTTTGAGACAGGGATGGTATAAATTATGTCTACTCAGCAACGACAACAAGAACTTATTAATATGCTATTGCAAGATCAAAAATGGCATACTTTAGAAGAAATTGCTGAACAAATTCAATGTGCAGTAAAGACTGTTCGGCGAGATTTGCATTATTTGAAAAATCAGTTACCTTTAGATTGGCAGATACACGTCATTAAAGGAAGAGGTGTAAAATTATATAAACCTCCTCATTCATCTCAAACCAGTGTGTATTCTTTTTTTAAGCAAGAAGACATGCGATTTCGAGTTTTAGAACAATTGTTACAAGGGAATATTCGTACAGTGACGGAACTAGCTGATGTACTATATGTACAAGTAGCAACTATTTCTTCAGTACTCCGTGAGGTTCAGGAATATCTAAATCATTTTGATTTAGAGTTGCATAAAAAACCTCTGCGTATTGTTGGAATAGAAGCGCATATTGTATATATGTTCTATGAATTGTATTTTACAACCTATGGATGGGATAAATGGCCATTTTCTGACGAATTTGAAATTTTTTCTTACGTAAAAAACATCGAACAAAAACTAGATATTCAATTTTATCCGATTTATAAACAACGGTTGGCTTATTTACTAGCGATTGCTGTGCAACGTAAAAAGAAGGGGGATAATATAAGTGTGTTACCTATTCATGAGGCACTTATAATTGAAACACCCTTTTATCATAAAATTAAAGCGCTGCCTTCTGTTTTATGTGGTGTTTCACTTACAAAAACAGATAAAGTGGTAATGACAATTGCTGTAAATTGTTGTATGTTTGTTTATTCTAACAGAAGTCGTTATAAAGAAGAGCTTCTTCAATATTATTATAATGGGACATCTATGCTATATCAATACGTCAAAGATTTAGTAGTACAATTAGAAAATGAATTTAATATGCTTTTTCATCGAGATGAAGAGTTCTTGTTTTATTTGTTACAATACATTAGACAAATTTCATATAGGTATCAGTTTATTCCGACAATTACATCACCTACATCTGAATGGCATGAAAAAGTGAAACAAATACATCCTGTAACATTTGAAAAAGTTCAAAAAGTTTATACATCATGGATACAACAATACCCATTTTTTTCTCGGGTGAACGAAGAAGATATTCTAGCCATCACGTTACAATTAGAGGCTGTATTTCAATTATCTCAAGCATTTCGAAAAAATGTATGTTTGTATTTAGGAGATGCTATTTTATGGAAACGATATATACAAGGTGTACTTTATCATGAGTTTGGGAATACACTATCAATTGTATCGGAGGAAGCATTAGATATTCAAGAGTACGATTTCGAAAAAATGGGAATAGATGGTATTTTAACGACGGTTCCACTAGAAAAAATGAAGGTACCTGTGCTACACATATCAGTTATTCCGACTCGAAGAGAATTAGACGATATTAAAACCTTCTTAGAAATGGATTAAGATGGCTTGTTATGTTAATGATATTTCATTCATTATTTCTTGATAGAAAACTTCCACCTCAAGAAATAGACAGAGCAATATGTAATGAATAGGGGAGAGAAATGACAGTTATAGATAAAAGCCTAATATTTCTTCTAGTGTAGTTAAAAAAATGCTGGAATGTATTAGTGGCGGTAAACCCCCCCTTCAGACAGTCGGTGGACTGTTAAGTGGAAGAGGGGTTTACGTTTGCTGATTTGATTATATTTTATGATGTAAGGGCCGTTGTAACGATAATGTAAGTCTTTATTTATCCGACTTATTAGCTACATTCTCCATTTAGATTCTCGAACACACATATTTGTGATTTTGTGTAAGAAGGTTCTTTCCTCAAAAATGAGATGTAATGTGAAGTATCTGTGTCATGATTTTGAAAAGTAGTGGCGTAAAAGGTGAATGGTACAGGAAGAAAGTTATAGTTGTTTCAAAAACATTCAATTTTATTCAAAGCTATATTCAAATTGTGATTACCCAAATAACGACGTTACACATCTAAATCTTCGTAAATGAGATTGTCCCTATGGTTCGCGTATCATAATAAGAGATAGTAACAGAATTTTTATCCTTTTCTTTTAAGATAAGTTCGATTAGCTCTGTTTGAAGGCTTTGTCCTTTTTTGATTACTGTCGTATGAACTACTATAGATTTAGTGAGTGAAACAAATCTAATTTACTCTTTGTTTACTTAGAAAGAAAAAGATTATAATTGCAAATTATTACAGAAAGCCCTTTTCTATGATTATTAAAAAATTGGAAGTGAACATCCATACTTTTCAAAAATATATCAAAATATCAACTAACCCTCCCATTCTGATTGAATATGAAAAATAGTTTGTATGGGTATATAAAATAGAAAAAGCTTGTTATTTTCAAGCTACCATATTTTATATTAAGGAGCGATCAGAATTTCATCTCATTATATCATTATATATAGTTTTTGTTATAGAAATGAAATATAGCTTATAAAATCTATTATGTGGGGGAAAAATCCAGTTGCTTATCTTGTAAAAGGATTCTATAGCTAGAGTTCAAATAATATGGGAAAGAACAATTATTAAGATAATATAATCATTTTTTTTTTTTTGAATATTATTTATTATTCTGCATCTAATTAATTTATTATACCGTGAAAACGGATTGAGAAGTAAGGAAGAATTCAAAGACCAAAAACTAATAAAAATTGGTTATAATTACAAAAAAATGTTGAAACTATTGATGAGAGATCCAATGTAGATATTATGGAATAAAGGGTGAAAAGTTAGTGAGGTGTACAGTATGAATCCAAAAGAAAAGAGAATTCGTATTTTAGATTTACAGGATCAGTATTGTCAAACATGCGAATATCAAATGCGCTCTTTGAAAGAATGTATTCAAATTCACAACTGTATGGTGGGAAAAGAATTCCAATTTTTAACAAAGGATCTTTTTATAGAGAGTAAAGGACAAAAGACAAAAGAAGAATGGGATGAGGTTTGTAGGAAAGCTGTGGCGTTAAAAGAGCAAGGATTTGGAGCAGGGAGCATTTCAAAGAAGCTGGATTGTTCGCGCAGTACGTTATATGACCAATTGAAAAGAAGAGGTTTGTGGCAAGGAAAAAGTAAAACAGAAATACAGGAACAAAGTCGAAATAAATGGGAGCATTGGTGTCGACAAGCAAAAAACTTAAGGGAGCAGGGATGGAGTTATCCAAAAATAGCACAACATCTTAAAATCCCTGCATCGAATTTACGTAATGAAATGCGTAAACGAGGTTTTTATGGTAAATAGGTGAAGATAGTAAGAGTGAAAAAGTACCAATGTTATTAGGCGAGTATTTCAACCTTTCGGAACTTTTCCTATTTGATAAACGTTCGAAATGGCAATAAGTGCTGCGGATTACGAGTTATATGTTTCTCAAGTAAATAGAGGTGTTCATATTTTTAAAAATAGTAGTAACTACTCAGCTTCTTCAAATAAAAAAACAGGCCAAATACATGTTTCCGATTCGAAAACATGAAAAGAAAATACTCCAATCAGAGAAAGAATCTATGCCAAATAGAGAAATTCTCTTATGAAGTCGTGTTATTCCAAGGAACCGTTCTAGTTTCTATGACTTGGTTTATCGCTTGTAAGACCGATTGTTTTTGTTTTTTCATGGTACTCATAAAGCTTCGTATCTGACAAAAAGATTCTGCGCCTTTCTTACTTCGGAAAGTCCCAGACACTTTCTGTTTTACTTTCGTCATCCGAATATCCCGTTCTGCTTGATTGTTATCAAATGGAATGGCTGGATGTTCTAAAAACGCTAGAATTCTGTCAGAATACTTGACGAAGCGATTCCATAAATTTTGAGAAGGCGTCTGCTTTCCTTTCTTCTTTTGTTTCGTGGAAAGAATCTGTTGTTCTTTCAATATGGATTGATACATAATAAACAGATTCTTTTGCGTCGCTTTTGGCATGGTACCTTCGGATTGCTTTTTCATCGTCAACGCTTGCGTTAGAAATTTCTGCATCTGTTGTGCCCATTGTTCTCCAGTACTATCTATAATTCCTTGTAAATCTCGTAAGAGATGGGCATTACATAAAACGTGACGACAATCTGTATACGCATCATACGATTTCCAACCATCATGCATCGCAATTCCAGAAAAAGATGGCAAGATTTCTCCAGCATCCATTGCTTCTTTTCCACGTTTTTGATGAATATGTTGCAATGTCACCTCCGGTGTACTGGCAGTATGTAACCATTGTGTTTTGTTTTCTACACGCATACCAGTTTCATCAAAATGGACAACAGGAGACTGCAGAATCTTTTCCTTTACTTCTTTTATGAATGGCTGCAATTGAGAAGCGAAAGCCTGTGTATGATTTACCAGGGTTCCTTCGCTTATAGAATGTCCAAAACAATCCTGAAAGAATTCTTTTGTTCGCTTCAAAGAAATGCATTGATAATGCGTTAAATAGGGAATCAGTCTTTTTATATTTGGACCATATTGAACAGGACGAGATACTGTCGAAGGAAATTGGGCTTCTTGGATAGAATGGCAATGTGGGCATTCTTTCTGTTCTACTTTATGTTCTGTCACTTCGATCTGAATAGGTGGTAAGTCATACACTTGGCGAATGCGATACCCTTTTACAGGCTCGTGGTTCAAGGAAGTATGACAACAAGTACAATATGTAGGAGAATGTGTAATCGTATGATCTGGAGTCGCTGTCAAACCAAGAGTATGTCCCTTGTGGCCCAACTGGCCACCCGTTTGACGATGAGACGGTTTGCGCAAACTTTTTGTAACGGGCTTACCCAAACCATCTGTAGAAGGTGGCTTATGACTATTTTTGGAGTTTTTTTTTGAAGCATTTTCTAGTTCTTGTATACGTTTTTCTAACTTAGAAAATGTTTCTTCAAATAAAGAAATAACAGCTTCAGGTCCTTTTTTATATGTATCTAAAATAATTTTTCGATCGACCATAAGATTCACCTCCCCTGTTTGATATACTCAGTATTTACAAATGGGAGGCATATGAAACTAGTAAAATTTAAAAAAGACACCGAAAGGTGGCTGAGTAGTTACAAATAGTATTTGTACGCTGGATATATTTATTTATGTTTCTTACTTCGCACATCTTTCAGCATTTAGTGAATTACAATATTGTAAAATAATTATTAACGATTGTGGAAAGAAAAAGATATTTATGAATGTGCTTGTTGCTTATATATATCATACATACAGTCTATGGAGTGATGAAAAAATAGAATATGCTGGATTTTTAGAGTTTGAATCTATGACCAGATATGTATGAGTGGCCTCTATTCTGACTAATTGAGCCAATGGCTTATAGAAATGTATACTGGATAAGATAATAGGGTATGGCCATACTTTGAAAAAGAAAAATACGTTAATGGATTTTTTGGTTTGATAATTAATTTAATAACATTCCTTGGTAAACTGACAAATATAGCTGATATATATAATAGGGTGTTTTTGCCCATCCACTCGAAATGGAGGAATAAGCAAATGAATATTGTATACTCCTTGTATTATAAAATTCTTATATTAAAACTAAGTAAGTTATATTGTTTGTAAAAGTCTATATTTGATGTTATTTAAACCATACACCTTTCATTGTAACAATCCAATCATCATTTGGTATTTTTTGTGTTATTCTCATACTAAAGTAGCTGTTTTAAAATGGAAGAAACATCCCCTTACAAAAATGGAAGGTTACTGTCATATCAATCAATAGCGATTCATCTTCCAAAAGAGCAAAATAAGTAAGAGAATAACAATTGTAGGAGGATATATATGACGAAGCCAGTTGTAGACGTGAAAACGTACAAAAAGTGTACGGTAAAAAAGGAGAGAATCAATCATATGCGTTAAAAGGTGTCTCATTCTCCATTCAAGAGGGGGAGTTTGTCGGAATTGGGGCCATCTGGTTCTGGTAAAACGACATTATTAAACGTAATTTCAACACTTGATAAAGCAACGGGCGGCGTTGTTGAAATCGCGGGTACGGATATTACGAAAATGAAGCAAGGTGAACTTTCTGATTTCCGTTCACAAAAATTAGGATTCATTTTCCAAGACTTTAACCTATTAGAGAACTTATCTATTTATGAAAACATCGAACTTCCATTATCTCTTCAAGGTGTCGCGTCACGTAATATTGGACCGAAAGTAGAAAAAGTAGCGGATATGTTAGGGATTACAGAAATACTTTAAAAGTATCCATCTGAAGTATCTGGTGGACAGAAATAACGTTCAGCAGCAGCACGTGCGTTAGTGCATGAACCTGCCATTATTTTAGGGGACGAGCCAACAGGAGCGCTTGATTCTAAAAATGCAACGAGTTTACTTGATGCGATGACAAACTTAAATAAAGAGCAAGGCGTATCTATCATGATGGTTACACATGATCCGTGTATGCAAGAACACTTAAACGTGGTCTTTATCACATTCCATTGCGACAATAACAATATCCAATTCGTTACATACCTCTTGGACCAACTCTTTGAAACGGTCTTCTACTTTTGTGTAAAGAAAAATTTTTCTTCTGTATCGTGGGCAAAACACAAAATGGTAGTGAATGAATGAAACGTTTGTTTTGGTTTTTCTATACTTATTTATCATGTTCATATTGTCTCAGTTAATTTATAAAACCGCAACAAAAAGATAAAAAAATAATACCAACATTTTGGATACTTAAAATGCCACAAATCTTGCGGTTTTTTGGTAGCACTCCGTATCCAACCTCACTTTCATCCCATGCCTAAAGACGATGGGCTTTCTCGTTCGGGAAGGGCTGTAATAGTGTAGAATCACTAGACCATAATTGGTTTACTAGGATACACTTCCGTCATCACATCATTATCTATGCTTATTAAACTTGCTTAAAGGGGTTTCAAATTTACAGATATTTTCACGTATTATTGTACTACGAAAAAAGGGAGAAAATGATACACTTCAATTTCTCCTTTTTGAATTGGGGGTTTGAACAATGTCATCATGACGCTCTTTAAACAAAAGATTTCAATTTTGCAATTCAAACGATATACTATTTTTATTGTGTGGAATCCTAGAAATGCATTCTTCTAAATTATTTTGTAGGTGCATGTTTATTTACATATTCTTCATAACGCTTTACTGATAGAAGCGAACGAAAACCTGTTCGTTTCATGATTTCCTCTGTAGACATATATTTTTCTAAACAACGTAGAATATAGGTGTTCCGTAAGTGTTGTGCAGAAATGCCTTTTCTCAATTTCGCTCTAGCTACTTCTAATCGAATCATCTTTTGCACCGCAATGGCTGTTAATGCTTTTGGAGCATCATTGTCATATACCCAACGAAATGTACCTCGTTGAAAATCGAATGCAACAAACAAAGGATCCTTGCTATGGTATCTAGGACGAACTGGTTCAGGAATTGTTTTATAATACGTAAATAAACATGTGTTATCTTCTTCTTCTAAAAAGATGGTTCGTTTCGTCCCTTGACTATGTACAACTGTCATTTTATTCTTTCCAAAGTGCATATGTTGCATTTGTAACGATACAAGTTCTTGTAGTGTGAGTCCATAGTTCAAGAGAAGTGATAAGATAGACTCATTCCGATTTATCAGAAATGGTCGAACGGAAAGTTGCTTCTCTGACAATCCCTCGGAAGAAGAAAGAATATACTTGAGCTTTTTCTCTTCCTCTTTCGTAACAAAATCATTTTTGCATAGGGAGCGATTCGGTGGAGTGATTCCTTGTATTTCTGCAATAGGATGTGGAATATCTAAGAACTGATACAATTTTTTTAATACGACTGCAATTCGATGAATGGTTTTCTGTCCATATTTTCTTTGGTACAGAAGTTCTTGAAAATAGGCTTCAAAATCTTCTTTATCTATTTCGTTCCACATGTTCTTTTTTTGCAAACGATTTGATGCTTGCAGCCATCTCCTAAAGTCCTCAATATCATAGACATATCGTTTAATTGTGGATGGTTTTCTTCCTCGACTTGATAAGAAAAAAGAAAAATGTTGCAAGGTATCTTCAAAAATTTTTTTATTCATGCTATGTTCACCTCGCTTTTTCTGCAGGAACTTAATTCTATACATTTTTTATTTCAGCTTACCTGGGTATTTCCAATCTCTCTCTTCTTTTTTTATCAGGCTTTGATTGTTGCTTCTTTCGCTGTATTTAATTATTCATTTAATTTTGTGGTCCGAATGTATTTAATTTTATTTATATGTTGGCTATCTAGTCTGGTACTTCTTTGAACTCCAATTAGATTTCGGATAATAATATTGAATTTTACTTGTTAAACGGCAAACTAAACGAATAATTCAGTCATTATTATTTTTGTAGAAGAACGGACTATACCAATATGCACTGTGCTTTTTTGTTCATATTTTTTATTATTTAGGAATTTATTATACTATAAATGTGAGTAACTTTCATTTCATATTTTACCTATGAATAGTCTATTTCAATAGCCTGTGCTTTTTATTATTTTAGTTAAGAAAATTTCTTCCTTAAGGAACGCGAAATGAGGTTGGATACGGAGTGCTACCAAAAAAACGCAAGGTTTGTGGCACTTTAAGTATCCAAAATGTTGGTATTATTTTTTTATCTTTTTGTTGCGGTTTTATAAATTAACTGAGACAATATGGACATGATAAATAAGTATAGAAAAACCAAAACAAACGTTTTATTCATTCACTACCATTTTGTGTTTTGCCCACGATACAGAAGAAAAATTTTTCGTAACTACTCAGCTTAATTAGGAAAAAGGGCATACCAAATACATGTTTTCATTCGAAAACATAAAAAAGAAAAGACTCCAATAAGAGAAAGAATCTAAATCAAACAGAGAATTTCTCTTATGAAGTTGTGCGATTCCAAGGAACCGTTCCGGTTTCTATAACTTGTCCTATCGCTTGTAAGACAGATTGTTTTTGTTTTTTCATGGTACTCATAAAGCTTCGTATCTGGCAAAAAGATTCTGCGCCTTTCTTACTTCGGAAAGTCCCAGACACTTTCTGTTTGACTTTCGTCATTCGAATATCCCGTTCCGCTTGATTATTATCAAATGGAATGTCTGGATGTTCTAAGAATGCTAGAATTCTGTCAGCATATTTGACGAAGCGATTCCATAAATTTTGAGCAGGCGTCTGCTTTCTTTTCTTTTTTAATTCTGTAGAAAAGACTGGTTGTTCTTTCAATATAGCTTGATAAACAGTAAACAGGTGCTGTTGCTTTACTTTTGGCAGATTTCCTTTGTATTGTTTTTTCAGCGTTAAAGCTTGCGTGAGAAATTTCTGCATCTGTTGCGCCCATTTTTGCCCCGTACTATCTATAATTCCTTGCAAATCTCGTAAGAGATGGGCATTACATAATACATGTCGGCAATCTGTATACGCATCATACGATTTCCAACCATCATGCATCGCAATTCCAGAAAAAGACGGTAAAATTCCGCCCGCATCCATTGCTTCTTTTCCGCGTTTGTGATGAATATGTTGCAATGTCACCTCCGGTGTACTGGCAGTATGTAACCATTGTGTTTTGTTTTCTACACGCATACCGGTTTCATCAAAATGGACAATAGGAGACTGCAGGATCTTTTCCGTTACTTTTTTTATGAATGGCTGCAATTGAGAAGCGAAAGCCTGTGTATGATTTACCAGGGTTCCTTCGCTTATAGAATGTCCAAAACAATCCTGAAAGAATTCTTTTGTTCGCTTCAAAGAAATGCATTGATAATGCGTTAAATAGGGAATCAGTCTTTTTATATTTGGACCATATTGAACAGGACGAGATACTGTCGAAGGAAATTGGGCTTCTTGGATAGAATGGCAATGTGGGCATTCTTTCTGTTCTACTTTATGTTCTGTCACTTCAATCTGAATAGGTGGTAAGTCATACACTTGGCGAATGCGATACCCTTTTACAGGCTCGTGGTTCAAGGAAGTATGACAACAAGTACAATATGTAGGAGAATGTGTAATCGTATGATCTGGAGTCGCTGTCAAACCAAGAGTATGTCCCTTGTGGCCTAACTGGCCACCGGTTTGACGATGAGACGGTTTGCGCAAACTTTTTGTAACAGGCTTACCTAAACCATCTGTAGAAGGTGGCTTATGACTATTTTTGGAGTTTTTTTTTGAAGCATTTTCTAGTTCTTGTATACGTTTTTCTAATTTAGAAAATGTTTCTTCAAATAAAGAAATAACAGCTTCAGGTCCTTTTTTATATGTATCTAAAATAATTTTTCGATCGACCATAATATTCACCTCCCCTGTTTGATATACTCAGTATTTACAAATAGGAGGCATATGAAACTAGTAAAATTAAAAAAAGCCACCGAAAGGTGGCTGAGTAGTTACAATTTTTCTTTACACAAAAGTAGAAGACCGTTTCAAAGAGTTGGTCCAAGAGGTATGTAACGAATTGGATATTGTTATTGTCGCAATGGAATGTGATAAAGACCACGTTTAAGTGTTCTTGCATACACTTCCAACACTTAGTTCTGCTAATACAATGGCGAAAATCAAAGGAGTGACATCAAAGCGTTTAAGAGAAGAGTTCCCTCATCTCGCGTACTTGTTAAGTCTGTGGACGCGTTCTTATTTTGTTTCTACTACTGGGAATGTATCAAGTGATACGATACAACAGTATGTAGAAAGTCAAAAACGAGGGGCTGAAACTGGTGACACAAACTATCGCGGTCAAAATGAAATGATTGCCAACAAAAGAATAAATCAGGCTATTGAAACAAAGTAGTTCTGATTCTATTCAACTTATCCATACACTAGTATCTGAAATGGTTGAAGCGAAACAAAGCACAAAGGAGATGGAAGCCAACCTCCCAAGCGCGGTTAAAAATCAAGCGATTACAGATGCGAAAAGTGTACTTTCTACAAAAGTGAAAAAGAGTACATACAAAATTGTTCCGATTTTAAAAAGATCAGTATGTGTGTAGAATAACCAAAACGATTCCTTTGACTATACGCACATCTCCATCCCGTTTCTGGTAAAGGGCAAGTCAACATGTTTACAGGTTCGTGCTTTATGAATTGACAAATACAATCGCAACTTCGACTTATTGAAACACAAGTTAGGTACCCTTCGTAGCACAAAGAATTCTGCCAAACTTCTTGCTCGGAAGAAAGAATTTGTTTGGCTAAAGGAAGTAAATTGTATTGTGATGTAGTCGTTTGTTCGCAACTTTACGGATATGTATACAGGCTTTTTCAAAAAATAAAATAGTGGCCTCGCGTTTTAGATATAAACGATTATGCTTAAAGCATGGGGATGATAATGGACATATTATTTAGGGAGAAAGCGCTGCGATGTGCTGTTTACATAAAGAATCCGGTTTTGTACGATTTTAGAGAGGGTTTAAACTCAATCCGTGTATTAGAAATAAAAAGAATAAATTGTAAAAACTCGATTTTGTCCTAGAAGGGTTCTAATTTATGTTTCTAGAATAACCATGAAACTCTCTGTATTCTCACTACATAAAAATAAAGACAAAGCCGAATGGATGTTGTTCTAAATCGGCTTTGTCATGGGTGTGCAGTATAGGTAGAAAACCCAATTTACCTTCTGTAGGGGGAAGGAGAATGTTGGATTGTCTTTACTATACCATAGATGGTTTAATAATATGATTTGAAAAATTACCTTTGTTAAAGGGATGATAATAGGGATTTGGGGTATAACAGAATTTTAGCTATGGGGATACTCATTATTCGTATTTAATCGTCATTTTGGTTTTAAATATCGAAATGAGGAGTATATAGTAATGCTTGTTCATGATGTTTATTAGATCTAATTTATGTATTATGAATTTTATTGCTAGTATACAGTATTTGCTTACAATGGATTATCTAGGTCAAAATGAGGACAAGATTTCGTAAGTAAGTGTATCTATTCAACAAAATTAGAATGTACTATTCTAATTTTTAATGAGATGGAAAATATCATAATGTTAAAGTTGGTGAAGGAGTATATGATTGGTTTGCTGAATAAAATAATAACGACTTTCTCAGAGAAATAAATAAAAACAGCGGCATCACTATCTATGAAAGAGGTGCAACTGTACATGTGAAAACTTTCCTTATAACGTTATTGCTATAGGAAACATGATTAGGTTACTGTTACTATAACAGGGAGATGAAAACAACGAACTATACAAATAACCTTTTTCAAAGAGGAAGCACCCGTCTGCATTTTTGAAGATGGTTCTTAGCGAGGAGACTTTTGGGGTTTGGATTGGCGGATTTTTATTGGTTGGTATAACCAATAAAATTTTTTTGCATAGTTTGTTAATATATACTATGTATGCAGAGGTGAGTATATGGAGAATAATGTGAATATATCCATAACGAATCCACAGCCTGAAGAGAGAGATTTTGAAGAGAATTATTTAACAGGTACATGGTTATTTGTATGGATAGTTTTGATTATTGTTTTTGTATTATTTTTTATTACAAGAAAGGATGTAAACAATTATCCTATAACAATGGGGATATCCAATCCGTCAATAAATGGTGTGCAAACGACTGTAAATCAAGATAAAATATATATTACAAATGCAAATACAGGACTTGTATCTATTATAGATTCAAAAACAGATCAAATGAAATCTATATTACCATTTCGATGATAATGTAAATAGAGAGAATAGTACAATATAGGGTAAAGGACATTGAGTTTATTGAAGGTGGCTAAGGTGTTGTAAACGGCAGATTCAGCGATGGTAAATGATGACTGAAAACAACTGGAATGAGTCCCAAACAAGCGTGATTGTATTATTTTGTGGAGGGAATTATGGTTATGATAAATTCAGTTATTAACAGGGAATTTTTAAGTGTGACGGCTAATATGCTTCCACAGAAAGTCAAGGATGGTTTTAGGAAGGAAATAAGGAGTAAAAGCCAAGGGAGTGCAAAGGAAAGTTTAAATGCAACATTATCAGAATTAAAAACCAGGATTCTGATTGATTTACAAAACAATATAGATGAACAATTATAAGAGCCAAATTTGAAATCCATAAAAAATAGTGGGTTGAAAGGGCTCTTTTTACATGTGAAAAAGAGAAGAACACAGAGTGGTCAATGTATTTCATGAATCGTCAGTATTTATTAAGGTTCTTTCTGGCAGATACTTTGTGTCATTGTGAGTTGAAACAGAAACGTAAGAACTTCCGAAAACCCAATCTTTAAAAATCTGAAGTTTTTTCGGTCATGAGAAGAAGAGTTGGCGAGTGTTCTTGTTGGAAGAATAAAAGGATCTTCTCGTTGACATAAGCAGCGAGTAAAAGTAGTTAGTATTTATGAATACATGACGAATACTAGAAAAAATTATTTGGACAAAGCCTCAACTGAAGTTCATCAAAAACTACGATGTGATTAGTGTAGCGGATTTGCAAGTATTGAATAGGTTACAGAATCATAAGTTAGCAAAATCAAGTAATGGGGTATCATGAGTGCATTTTTAGAACTGTGCTCGAATACAAAGCAAAATGGCACGGTAAACAAGTCATTGCCATATTGAAAACATTTACTTCCAGCCAAATATGCTCTTGTTGTAGATATCAAAACAAAGACGTTAAAAATGTAAACCTAGGTAAATGAAGCTGAACTGCTTGTTTTATACCCCACGATAGAGATAGGAACGCGAGTATCAAGCAGAAGAATGAAGTGATAAGATTTCTAATCGCAAGTACTGTGGAACTAACCTAATAAATTAGAATTCGATAGAAGCCTTTACTGGGGAATTCCGCCTCTTCTAAACGAAGTGAAAGTGGGAATACAGGATCGATTATTCCAAGAGGCAATGCAAAAAAAATAGAGATTCCCCTGATTTTAGTCAATGGATCTATAAATATGAGGTTTCTATTGTTCGATTTTGGAAGAAAAATAAGTTTGAATCTATAAACGGTACCCCATTATAAAGGACGCTTTAAAATAGAAAATTAGTTAATATCAAGAAGAGGATTTCTATATTTAGCGGGAGTCATATTTTTAAATTCTCAGCATGTAGCCTTTGAAAAAGAAGAAATATCCTCTAATATAATTGATTTTTTAGGATTTTAGTTGGGTAGCGATGACCCTACAACAAGGATCTTGTGACTAAGTATTTAAGCTCGTCTTAATTACGGACAAACTTAAACTTTATACATTTCAAAAATATAATATTATTAAAGTGTACTATATAAAATGTAGGATTAATTTATGTTTTATATTTAATTTATTCGAGGAGGGAACATACATGGCAGGTTTTTTAGGTATGATTACAGTGTATGCAGCTTTGGGATTACCAGCTATTGTCACGGGATTATTGGGAATCTAAGTGAAATGTAGTTACAATAGAATATGGCTACACAGAAAGAAATTTAATCACTTTATCAGTAAATGAAGAAAAATATGCTATCCTTATTTGTAACTACTCAGCCACCTTTCGGTGGCTTTTTTTAATTTTACTAGTTTCATATGCCTCCTATTTGTAAATACTGAGTATATCAAACAGGGGAGGTGAATATTATGGTCGATCGAAAAATTATTTTAGATACATATAAAAAAGGACCTGAAGCTGTTATTTCTTTATTTGAAGAAACATTTTCTAAATTAGAAAAACGTATACAAGAACTAGAAAATGCTTCAAAAAAAAACTCCAAAAATAGTCATAAGCCACCTTCTACAGATGGTTTAGGTAAGCCTGTTACAAAAAGTTTGCGCAAACCGTCTCATCGTCAAACCGGTGGCCAGTTAGGCCACAAGGGACATACTCTTGGTTTGACAGCGACTCCAGATCATACGATTACACATTCTCCTACATATTGTACTTGTTGTCATACTTCCTTGAACCACGAGCCTGTAAAAGGGTATCGCATTCGCCAAGTGTATGACTTACCACCTATTCAGATTGAAGTGACAGAACATAAAGTAGAACAGAAAGAATGCCCACATTGCCATTCTATCCAAGAAGCCCAATTTCCTTCGACAGTATCTCGTCCTGTTCAATATGGTCCAAATATAAAAAGACTGATTCCCTATTTAACGCATTATCAATGCATTTCTTTGAAGCGAACAAAAGAATTCTTTCAGGATTGTTTTGGACATTCTATAAGCGAAGGAACCCTGGTAAATCATACACAGGCTTTCGCTTCTCAATTGCAGCCATTCATAAAAAAAGTAACGGAAAAGATCCTGCAGTCTCCTATTGTCCATTTTGATGAAACCGGTATGCGTGTAGAAAACAAAACACAATGGTTACATACTGCCAGTACACCGGAGGTGACATTGCAACATATTCATCACAAACGCGGAAAAGAAGCAATGGATGCGGGCGGAATTTTACCGTCTTTTTCTGGAATTGCGATGCATGATGGTTGGAAATCGTATGATGCGTATACAGATTGCCGACATGTATTATGTAATGCCCATCTCTTACGAGATTTGCAAGGAATTATAGATAGTACGGGGCAAAAATGGGCGCAACAGATGCAGAAATTTCTCACGCAAGCTTTAACGCTGAAAAAACAATACAAAGGAAATCTGCCAAAAGTAAAGCAACAGCACCTGTTTACTGTTTATCAAGCTATATTGAAAGAACAACCAGTCTTTTCTACAGAATTAAAAAAGAAAAGAAAGCAGACGCCTGCTCAAAATTTATGGAATCGCTTCGTCAAATATGCTGACAGAATTCTAGCATTCTTAGAACATCCAGACATTCCATTTGATAATAATCAAGCGGAACGGGATATTCGAATGACGAAAGTCAAACAGAAAGTGTCTGGGACTTTCCGAAGTAAGAAAGGCGCAGAATCTTTTTGCCAGATACGAAGCTTTATGAGTACCATGAAAAAACAAAAACAATCTGTCTTACAAGCGATAGGACAAGTTATAGAAACCGGAACGGTTCCTTGGAATCGCACAACTTCATAAGAGAAATTCTCTGTTTGATTTAGATTCTTTCTCTTATTGGAGTCTTTTCTTTTTTATGTTTTCGAATGAAAACATGTATTTGGTATGCCCTTTTTCCTAATTAAGCTGAGTAGTTACCCTTATTTTTTAATTGGGATAGCATATTTTTTAATTGGGATAGCATATTTTTTAGTTCTGTTGTAAATTTTTTTGAGCTAATCTATAGGACAGTAAGAAGAATCGCATGATATGTTGGTTTTTTAAAGAAAAATAATGAAAAAAGATAATACCTTAGTTTGTGCAATGCGCATATTTAAGGGAAATTCAGAATGGAAACTTAACAACAGAGGGATTGCTCTAGTATACAGAGCTCTTTCATTAAAAGTAAAAACTGTTTTGCTATTTATCCTTTTCGGCAAGAAGACGCCATCTGATTTGTGTTACGGGTGAGACTCAACAATTCAGGTGGAGATGAATTGTGGTCAGAAGGTAGGCTAAATGCTTTTGTTCCGTTTAGTTCCAAACATTGATTTGTTAAAAGCAATTAATAATTACTTGTTCTAGCAGTCGTTTTATTTCATTTTGTTGATTGAGTGTTAAACTCACTTCAGTTTGCCATCTTTCGAGTTGTATTATATATATTGGCAAAAATTCAAGCTGATCGGTATATACTTGAATGACGCGATGTGTAGTGTAGTCATCTAACACATGTGGTTTTTGTTGCGTTTTTTGCCCTTGTCCAACGCCAATACCTAATTCATCCTCGTATTTTGTCACAGAAATTCTACGATCTCCAATTTTAATTCCTTCGTTCGGAATATTTTTTCCGTATGCCACACCTTTTTCTTTTGTGATGGATGGTAAGGAATCCATGGGTTCTGTAACACGCGGACGTATTGTTTTTTGTAACATCTTTTCCTGTAGTAACTTATCAGTTGTAGTTTTTTTAAAACTCGTATAGATTCAATGTTTTGCAAGATGCTCCATCTGTATCTGTGAACTACCCGCCACTTAACGTCCTAACGGACTGTTTGAAGTGGGGGCTTCTCGGTTAGTCGTTACTTTTGGTAGCTAACGAATTCGTCCTAAGACAGCCGAGCTAACTCCCTTGTTCCAAGGGTTATTTGATTGCTATCTATGCTAATGCCAATAGGTGTATTGCTTCATTTTTGATATTGATAGCTGCGTTATCATCTCTATCGAGATTTACACCGCATATACAAGAATAGACTCGCTCAGACAATGACATATGTTTCACATTTCCACAACTGCTACATGTTTTTGTGGAAGGAAACCATTTGTCTATTTTCACAAGTTGTTTGCCTTGTTCATGTAGTTTATAAGCTAAAAAAGAAGTGAACATACCCCAACCATTGTCAGCGACACTTTTTCCAAAATGAAGTGCTTGCGACATTCCTTTCCTATTTAGATCTTCAATAGCTACAACATCAAAATGAGTCGCTAACTCTTTAGACTTATGATGAAGGAAGTTCTTACGTTGGTTTGCTACTTGTTCATGCAGCTTAGCTACACGGATACGTTGTTTATTCCAACGCCCTGAATCTTTTGTACGTCTTGATCATACTCGTTGATCCTTTGCTAAACGGTATACCATTTCACGATAGAACTTAGGATAATTGGCTCTCTCATCCTCAGAACTGACGTATAATTGATCCATCGCAAAGTCTAATCCAACAACTGTTTCTACTTCTTTTTGTACGATCTCTTTTTCGTATGCAGTCAAAATGGACACATAGTATTTACCAGTAGGTGTCATAGAAATCGTACATGACTTGATTATATGGCCTTGTGGTATTTCTCTATGCTGTTTGATACGTACCATTTTCAGTTTTGGCAATTTGATAGGACCGTTACGCAACATAATATTTCCGTTCACTACATTCGTTGTATAAGACTTTCTGGCTTTTTTGCTTTTGAATGTGGGGAAGTCATTTTGACCACAAAAGAAATTTTTATAGGCAGTTTGCAAGTTTAGTTGCGCATTTGCCAAAGCTAATGAATCAACTTCTTTTAGCCATTCAAATTCTGCTTTGTATTTTGCAGGAGTGGGAAGCTTTTGTTTCTTTAGTTGATCCGTATCATCTTTATGTTTTTCATACGCTTCTTTCCGTTCAGCTAACATTCTGTTATACACGAAACGTACACAACCGAAGGTTTTACGCATAAGATGTGCTTGATCTTCTGTTGGATACAAACGGAATGTATATGCTTTATTCTGCTTTTCCCTATCATTTCACCTGTTATGAAGTGACCTTTGTCAATAGTTTTTCACCCATAATATTTTTCTTGATGGCATACAAAAGCTTCAGAAATAAGATCTATCGACAGTTAACCACTCTGTTATTCGTGGATTGGTTACCTCAGGTTAATGGTTCGTCGTTAGGCTCTTATAATCTCACTGCGTGGATCACACCTTTTCAAATTCTAATAAATAGCTTGTTTATCAGAATTTCAGCCATGCCAGAAGAGGTGAGTCATAGATAGCCAGACCTGTAATTCACTATCTCTGAAGCTCATCTATGCCATCAATTGATACCTTTGATTTCTAACTATGAATCAATCAACTTCATATCCTTCCCTCTTTATTTTCGGTGAATTTTACCTGTTTCTAATCCCCATATAAAACACCCCAGTTCTCTTGCGATAGCTGTAACGGCAACATTTCTAGGCTTCCCTTGATATATCATGCGATAATATTTTCTTTGTAACCTTTCTACAGCCTGATCCGCATAAGCAATCACTTCGCTTCGTTGCCCTTTTTGTCTTGCTTTCACTCGCTTCGATTTTAATCCGATTGCTCCTTTTACCAACGCATTTGCACATTCTACAAGAGTAGACCTAACGGTCGAATTTCCTTGTTTTGTAATCGAACGTCGACTGATTTTCTCTCCACTTGAGCTTTCGCTTGGCGTCAATCCTACATAAGCCATAAATGCTTTAGCCGTGGGAAAACGAGTGAAGTCTGCAATTTCCACATGAACAGTCATTGCCGATGTTGTATCTATACCTTTTAAGCATCTTAACTTTGCGATTGGTTCTTCGTACCTTTCACGATGAGATAATTCTTCTAATCTCAAACTGAACCGCTCAATTTTATCGACTAGAACATCATACTGTAATAGGTATTCGCCTAACGTTTCTTTGAATAATCCTTGTAGATCAAGATTCTTTAACCATTTCATATAAGCGATTGTCCAGCTTGATTTCCCTTCATACACATAGCCATGTCTTAAAAGGAATGCTTTTATCTGTTGTTTTATTTTTTTCAAAGATGTTTTAAAATCACCTAACATGCGGATATACTCTTTCACGGCAACATCCTCTTCTTCTGGAACATATACTTCTTTATAGGTGCCATTTGCTAAATTAAGAGCAATCATTTTGGCATCGAATTTATCATTTTTCACCATTTTGTTTTTTGATGAACTGTACATTGTTGTGGGAGCTAAAATATCACAATCAATTCCATTTTGTTCAAGAAGATTATGAAGTGAATACCCTAAACAACCAGCCTCATATCCAGCTTTAATTTTTATATCTTCACCATATTTTGTTTTCAGTTTCTCAACGAATTTTTTTACGAGAGATACATTTGAAGCACATCGTGCTTCTCTTACAATTTCCCCAGTTGTTCCGTGTAGTGCACATAAGCTAAAACTTTCCTTGTGGACATCCATCCCAATATATATTATATTTTCCATAGTGGCCTCCTATTATCATAGGGTATAACCCCATTCATAATGTTTTCATTCATTATTATGGGTTAAAATCCCTGACTTGATAATCTAGGAGGTCACTTCATATTATCTCACTTTTCACTTTGATTTTCAATATATGTTTTTACTACGTCTATTGGCGAACCACCAGTAGTTCGCAAACAAAAACTTCTTGACCAAAACATCTCTTTCCAAAGTTTCTTTTTCACTTGTGGAAAGTCTCTTTTAATAAGTCGAGAACTTGCACTTTTATAAGCATTGATAAATTTTGTCATTTCTGTATTAGGGTGTGCCTTGAACAAAATAGGAACGTGATCTACATCATGATTCCATTCAACTCATGTGATGTTATAGTTTTCAGATAGTCCAACAAACATATCTGTTGCATAGTCTGACATATCATCATCAAACACATTTCTTCTGTATTTTACGACCAACACAAGGTGATAATACAACAAGAATACTGAATGGTTATGACTATCTCATTTCATTTATATAACATCCTTTATAATTTATAAGACTGATTACATCAGAGGCGAAATAAAAAGGAAAACCTTTTGGTTACGCCAAACTGACATTCATCTCCCACCTACCGTTGGGCTACGCCCTTCACACGCTTGAGGAGGGAGAATTCTTTCGGGAAATTCGTTAAATTCACGGGTACATAATTGTTTTTCAGTGTATTGTGTAGATGAACTTAATTTAGATTGATACTCTTCGGTTACTTTTGTTACTTGTTCTTGAACTCCAGATACAAGTAACACGTTTGGTTGAGATTGATAGTAATAATACACGATTCCTAGTACTACTACCACCGTGCAAGCATAAAAAAACTTTGCCATGAATTAAAATCCTCCATTTATTTATAATTTACATTGCAAATTATTTTTAATTTTCTCTATCCCAGTTTTATTATTTAAATATAAAAAATGGGTTATAGATGCTGATAGCTTTAAAATACTATTTATTCTTTTATACATGCTATTTATTTAGCTTACATTAAAATTACAACATTGTAAGATTCAATCGAGGTTATATGTGCCGGTAATGGAAATAAGATACCAATTTAGTTCTTTACATATAAAAAGCAAATTCCTATGTAAAAATGTTACTTATCGTAAAATTTTATTTTTTCGGTCGTGTGATCCCTAATAGGGCATTTAAAAATATTTTTTATTGATATAAAGCGAAGTTTTGTATAAACCTAAGTATTTCTAGGGGATATTTTCTAAGTTTATCCCAGATATAAGCTCAATTGTGGTAAAAAATAACGAATAAATTTCAAGGCACCCCAGATAAATTGCATCTTACAAAAATGTAAGGGAAATGTAATGTTATTAAATAGCGATTCATCTCGAAAAAACACAAAATAGATAATGAAAAAACAAACGTAGGAGGATATATATGACGAAACCAGTTGTAGACGTGAAAAACGTCCAAAAAGTGTACGGTAAAAAAGGAGAAAATCAATCATATGCGTTAAAAGGTGTCTCATTCTCCATTCAAGAGGGGGAGTTTGTCGGAATTATGGGGCCATCTGGTTCTGGTAAAACGACATTATTAAACGTAATTTCAACACTTGATAAAGCAACGGGCGGCGTTGTTGAAATTGCGGGTACGGATATTACGAAAATGAAGCAAGGTGAACTTTCTGATTTCCGTTCACAAAAATTAGGATTCATTTTCCAAGACTTTAACCTATTAGAGAACTTATCTATTTATGAAAACATCGCACTTCCATTATCTCTTCAAGGTGTCGCGTCACGTAATATTGGACCGAAAGTAGAAAAAGTAGCGGATATGTTAAGGATTACAGAAATACTTCAAAAGTATCCATCTGAAGTATCTGGTGGACAGAAACAACGTTCAGCAGCAGCACGTGCGTTAGTGCATGAACCTGCCATTATTTTAGGGGACGAGCCAACAGGAGCGCTTGATTCTAAAAATGCAACGAGTTTACTTGATGCGATGACAAACTTAAATAAAGAGCAAGGCGTATCTATTATGATGGTTACACATGATCCGTATAGTGCAAGTTACTGTCAGCGTATTTTATTCATTCAAGATGGTGAGCTATATAAAGAAATTCACCGCGGCGGTACACGTGAAGAGTTTTATAAAGAAATTTTAGATGTGCTTGCGGACTTAGGCACACAAAAAGCGTAAGAAAGGAGGTTCTAGAGCATGTTATTCAAACTTTCCATGTCAGGGCTAAAAAGTAAATTACAAGATTATATTGTCTTACTTGTTGGTCTTATCGTATCTATTTCAACTTTTTATATGTTTCAAACGCTCTCGTTAAATAAGGTGTTTCTGGAATCTAATTCTACTATTAAGGATATTGTATCTATATTCCACATTGGTTCCTTTCTGTTAGCGATTATCACATTTTTCTACATTTTATATGCAAACTCTTTCTTGTTATCTCTTCGTCAAAAAGAGTTTGGCATGTATATGATGTTAGGAGCAAAAAAGCATAAAGTTACCTTACTTATGTTTATCGAAACAATCGTATTGGGCTTGATTTCTCTTGCAATCGGGATTGCGGTAGGTGTAGGACTTGCAGAAGGTATCGGTCAATTATTAATGAAACAATTGGCATTTACTGGAGCAGGTTATCAATCATTGTATTTACCATCTATGACTGTTACTTGCATCTTCTTCCTTACATTATTTGTCTTATCGGCAATTATGAATGGCATTAAATTATCTCGTATTTCTGTATTACAACTTGTACATGCAGATACACAAACAGAGCGTATTGTAGTAAAAGGAAAAATGACAACGGTAGTTGCTTTCCTAGGTATTATTTTATTAGGGGGTGGTTATGTATCACTTATCTATATTCCACAAGCAGGAATGGCTGCCCTTGGATTAATGGCTCTTGGATTAACGACAGCAACCTTTGGTACGTATCTTTTATTTGGCTCACTGCTTCCAGTAATAATTAACAAGTTAAAGAATAATAAAAAACATAGTGAAAAAGGCCTGAATGCTTTTACTTTTGCACAATTAAGCTTTCGTATGAATAGCCTAGCAAATGTACTCGCCACGGTAGCATTGTTAGTGGCTCTTGGAGCTGGTGGGATTTCTAGTGGTATGGCATTTAAAAACAATGTAATAAAAATGGTTAATGGTAGTAACATTTACGATTCAGTCGTTCATAATCCAACAGCGGAAGAAAGGGAAATTTTGAGTGGTATCTCATTTCAAGAGAAGCTCGAATATCGATACAAAGTAGATGATAAATATATTTATTATATAAAAGAAGAGCTAGAAAACCATCGTCCTTTAGTAGCAGCACATGTAACCAAGAGAGAAGATTTCGGGAAAACAAAGAGAGTTTCAGAAGAATTACCAATTGGTGCAAACGTGAAAAAGTCACCAGAACCATGGAGTGAAGCTTTTGAAACCATTCAGCCATATTATATGTATCCTGATCATGAAATACAAATCGTAGACAAAAACATGTACCATAGTATAAAAGGGCGAGAAAGCACTGTATTTATTGGGAAAACAGATAATTTTAAATCCTACTTAAAAGAATGGAAAAAACTTGATGAATTGCAGGCAGTTAAATATACAAATGTGAAACCTGAAGAATGGCGGAGTAAATATCGAATGTATGATGCTTTTCATGGTATGTTTAGTGGACTGATGTTTATGGGCTTCTTCGTCGGTATTGCCTACTTAGCAATGATGGCAAGTTGTCTGATGTTTAAAGTTCTGTCTGGTGGATCTAAAGATTGTACACGTTATCAAATGCTTCGTAAAATTGGTGTTCGTCGAGAGTTGTTAACACAATCGATTTATAAGGAGTTATTCTTTGTATTTCTAATCCCAGCAATTGTCGGTATTGTTCACGTATTAGTTGGTATGAATATGTTTGGTGTTCTTTTGCCGGATCCATATTTTCGTATTTGGTTACCAATTACTATTTTCGTAGTGATTTACTCCATTTACTATTTCATTACAGTTCAATTGTATAAGAGGATTGTGCTTCCGAAAGAAAATTAATATAATGATATGATTTATACAAAAATTGTATCATTTATTTAAGAACAGATTATTGAAATAATCTGTTCTTTGTTTGTAAAAATACCCATTATAAGGATTATATCCACTTCTTGTTTTTATAAGTCTTAAAGGAAATGCTATCAAGGTTAACTAACCAGAACTAATTGGTTCCCTTGTCTTTCTTTTCATTTTTGACAGGTGTTATTGATAGCCTACAAACCTTTAATTATCAGGAAGATAAAAATTTATCAATAGAGTGTAATAAAATGAGAGAAACCTCAAAAACGCCGATTATTTTTTGTAACTACTCAGCCACCTTTCGGTGTCTTTTTTAAATTTTACTAGTTTCATATGCCTCCCATTTGTAAATACTGAGTATATCAAACAGGGGAGGTGAATCTTATGGTCGATCGAAAAATTATTTTAGATACATATAAAAAAGGACCTGAAGCTGTTATTTCTTTATTTGAAGAAACATTTTCTAAGTTAGAAAAACGTATACAAGAACTAGAAAATGCTTCAAAAAAAAACTCCAAAAATAGTCATAAGCCACCTTCTACAGATGGTTTGGGTAAGCCCGTTACAAAAAGTTTGCGCAAACCGTCTCATCGTCAAACGGGTGGCCAGTTGGGCCACAAGGGACATACTCTTGGTTTGACAGCGACTCCAGATCATACGATTACACATTCTCCTACATATTGTACTTGTTGTCATACTTCCTTGAACCACGAGCCTGTAAAAGGGTATCGCATTCGCCAAGTGTATGACTTACCACCTATTCAGATCGAAGTGACAGAACATAAAGTAGAACAGAAAGAATGCCCACATTGCCATTCTATCCAAGAAGCCCAATTTCCTTCGACAGTATCTCGTCCTGTTCAATATGGTCCAAATATAAAAAGACTGATTCCCTATTTAACGCATTATCAATGCATTTCTTTGAAGCGAACAAAAGAATTCTTTCAGGATTGTTTTGGACATTCTATAAGCGAAGGAACCCTGGTAAATCATACACAGGCTTTCGCTTCTCAATTGCAGCCATTCATAAAAGAAGTAAAGGAAAAGATTCTGCAGTCTCCTGTTGTCCATTTTGATGAAACTGGTATGCGTGTAGAAAACAAAACACAATGGTTACATACTGCCAGTACACCGGAGGTGACATTGCAACATATTCATCAAAAACGTGGAAAAGAAGCAATGGATGCTGGAGAAATCTTGCCATCTTTTTCTGGAATTGCGATGCATGATGGTTGGAAATCGTATGATGCGTATACAGATTGTCGTCACGTTTTATGTAATGCCCATCTCTTACGAGATTTACAAGGAATTATAGATAGTACTGGAGAACAATGGGCACAACAGATGCAGAAATTTCTAACGCAAGCGTTGACGATGAAAAAGCAATCCGAAGGTACCATGCCAAAAGCGACGCAAAAGAATCTGTTTATTATGTATCAATCCATATTGAAAGAACAACAGATTCTTTCCACGAAACAAAAGAAGAAAGGAAAGCAGACGCCTTCTCAAAATTTATGGAATCGCTTCGTCAAGTATTCTGACAGAATTCTAGCGTTTTTAGAACATCCAGCCATTCCATTTGATAACAATCAAGCAGAACGGGATATTCGGATGACGAAAGTAAAACAGAAAGTGTCTGGGACTTTCCGAAGTAAGAAAGGCGCAGAATCTTTTTGTCAGATACGAAGCTTTATGAGTACCATGAAAAAACAAAAACAATCGGTCTTACAAGCGATAAACCAAGTCATAGAAACTAGAACGGTTCCTTGGAATAACACGACTTCATAAGAGAATTTCTCTATTTGGCATAGATTCTTTCTCTGATTGGAGTATTTTCTTTTCATGTTTTCGAATCGGAAACATGTATTTGGCCTGTTTTTTTATTTGAAGAAGCTGAGTAGTTACTATTTTTCTTTCATCTCGTAATACACCAATGGATATGGCGATGAATATGGGCGGAGATGATTTCAGTAATAAACCGTTCCACACAGATGTTTTAATGGCAAAGATTAATGCACTCCTGCGCAGGACATATACGTATATAGAAGACATAGAGTTAAATGTTATTGAGCATGGTGGGATTGTGCTCGATCTTAAAACCTACAATTTGTCTTATGTGGATGAAGCTATTACGCTAACTAAAAATGAATTTATTATTTTAAAACTTCTCATGCAAAATAAAGGAACAGTTGTAAGCCGAACAAAGATAATGCGTAGTCTTTGGGCTGATGAAAGATTCGTGGACGAAAACACCTTAACCGTTAACATTACACGGATACGCAAGAAAATTACTGACCTCGGTAAGGAAGGCTTCATTACTACTAAGAAAGGATACGGGTATATCATTTCATGAGTTTTTTTCAATATATAAAAGATAATCGCTTCTTTTTCATACTGTACTTCATATTAATGTTGTTTGTTTCATTATTTATGGTTGTAAATGATAGTCGGAATCTCGTGATTAAAAATCTGTTCTATACTCACATTATTTGTTTCCTTTCCGTAAGTCTGTATATTACTATTGGATATTATTATCGAAGATCTTTTTACAGCCCTTCCCGAACGAGAAATCCCCTCGCCTTTCGGCATGGGATGAAAGTGAGGTTGGATAAGGAGTACTACTAAAAACCGCAAGGTTTGTGGCACTTTAAGTATCCAAAATGTTAGGATCTTTTTTGTTGCAGTTTTTATAATTTAACTGATACAACACAAACAGGATGAATGATTATAGCAAAACCAAAATAACCGTGTCATTACTGCAAATGCTTTAAAGTATGTAAATGAAGGTGGAGAGATTTTTTTCCGCTTTGAGGAGGATCATGAAGAAAAAAGATTGCTTATGCAAGATACAGGCATTGGGATAAAGCAAGAAGCTATACATCGTGTGTTTGAAAGAGGATTCACAGGTTCTAATGGAAGAACACATACAAAATCTACTGGGATGGGACTGTACCTTGTAAAACAAATGGTTTTGAAATTGGGACATGATATTTCTATTCAATCACAAGAAGGAAAATATACAAGGGTTACCATCCATTTCCCAAAAATAAGAAATTACTATCATTTTCTGTGAGACTCAGACTCGAAATGGTTCTGTTGCAAAGTTTTTTAGTCTGGGCTAAACGGAGGAGAAAATGAGACGTGGAGAATGATATATGAGATATTGTGAACTACCCGCCACTTCAAACAGTCCGTTAGGACGTTAAGTGGCGGGTAGTTCACCGTATAAGATACCGGTTAATTCGCGTCTAAAATATGTCTAAATGTATAATTTGTTTTTTGATGTAATGAAATCTAGATACTTTCCTAGAGTTAGGTTTTTAAAATAATTGGTATAAAAAACCATTTAATTAACTATCCTAGTAAAAAGAGAGTAGGCTGTACAATCCATCTTTTTTATTGAAAGGAAACAAGGAGTTTGTTTCCTTTTTATTCTTATTTTTGTATGAAAAGGACTGTTAATGCATGTATTACGCAACTTTAATCAAAGGCGCATCTTACTACGCTTTTGGGAAACGTTTTCTATTACACAAAGAATGTAAAATCACCAAAAGAGAATATCAATATTTAAGAAAAAATGAATGGTTTCAGGTACGTGAAGAAGAAGAGGGTCATTTTTTGTCTCAAAAGAGCGAAGAATAGGAACTTCCTTCCCTCAATAATGTGAAAGTGTGAAACACTAATTTTAGGTGAGAGATGAATGTCTATAGGAGTCAGCCTACTTTTTTATATCCTACAATAAATTAAGGTGCAACCTATGTTAATGAGTAAAACATATATTTCGTATCTACCGATATAAGAAACAAGAGATGTGAATTGTTAAAATGATTAGTTGTAATCGCTTTGCCAAAAGTTGTGAAAGAGAAGGGGATATTCACTTGGGGGGAATTCTATGGAAATCCTTTTTCCATCTATAATACGTGCATACTATGAGAGGATGAAAAAATAATGAATTCAATCCGAAAATCCCTAATTTTTACATTGGTTATCAATATCATAGTACCCTACATCAGTTATATAGTATTAGTTCCATATACTAGTCATATAAACGCATTAATTATTTCATCGATAGCTCCGTTGCTTGAAACGCTATATAGTTTAATTCGGATGCACAAAGTAGATGTGTTCTCAGCTGTTATTTTTTTCTCATTGGTTCTGAGTATTATTGCTGTTTTAATCGGCGGTAATGAGAGATTCATTTTACTCAGGGAATCTTATATAACAGGGATAATGGGCAGTGTTTTTTTAGTTTCTCTTTTATTTTCGAAACCATTAATATTCTATTTTGCGAGGAGGTTTTCAAATAATCCACAATTAGATTACAAGTGGGAACAGAGTGCTAGTATGAGGCGTACATTTCGTGTTTTAACAAGGGTATGGGGACTTACGTTCCTCTTTGAGGCGATGATTAAAATTGTGCTAGTATATTCATTGTCAGTAGAAACCTTTCTACTGGTTTCTACATTTATTACCTACAGTTTGATTGGACTTATAATCTTGTGGACCATTCATTATGTAAAAGCAAGACGTGCGCTGTAGGTAAGCACTTTGATATTTAAAAATATTCCTTACGTTGATGAATGTGGGACAGCCTTTAAATTGGACTTAAAACTAGTGACTTCGAGTAAATCGATAATTTTGTGATTTTTCAAATGCTGTAGTGAGGTATCTTATGGATTTTTGTTACAGAATATGTATTCTGCGCCACGTTTTAACTTAAACCAATAAAAAATGATATTAATTTTATTGGATTCATAGCTTAGCAAATAATAAAGAATGCAGAGACTTGAATTTGAAATATAATTGTATCAATAATTTTTTATGGGATTTTGAAAATGCCATTCTGTTCATACCATTTGGATGCGCGCAAAAAAAATATTTTCAATCTGAATATTACGTTAATTTCGAAAATGATATTCTACAAAAAACTATCTATGAAAGTAATTTAATTTTTTTCTGTGGCAATGCTAAATGTTATTCGTATGATTTGGTGTTCTGGTACAAAAACTCTAGAGTGTGTAGAGAATCAAGGGATATAAACAGTAGAGAAGGAGATACGTCATTAAGTCGTAGATGTTGAATAGAAACGCGTCTCTTTATATTTTTTAAAAATTCATTAGGAGAAAATCCATACAGTATATTTATTTCTCAACCTATCTTTTATAGGCAGTATAGTTATTTTTTTATACAATGAATTTGTTCTTTCAATAAAAATATAAAGGAGATTTTTTATGAATGTATGTAAAACTATAAAAGATTTTTTATTTGTAAGCGGTGTTGTTGTAAGTAGCTTAACTATTATACCACTCAATCTGAGCGCGGAATCTGTTTTAACTACAGAAACCATGAATTATCTTGATAAGGCTCCGTACTCCGCAATTTTTACAGAGGCTAGTCACAATAAAACATTTTCCATTAAAAAAGGGGAGACCTTTGCAATCCGATTGCAAGAGAACCCTACAGCGGGATATGTGTGGATGCTAGACCCTATGAAACAAAATATTTCTTTAATAACGAATTATATAGAAAATATTGATCCCTTGTCTGAAGAAAATGGCCCTATTGGTGTGGGACGTGGTGGATTACATACGTTTGTATTTAAAGGAGATTCTTTAGGTATGAATAAAATACAATTAAAATATGCTCGCCCATGGGAAACGGAGCCCATTCATGAATATACGTTAAAAATTAATGTAATAAATTAAGTTATCTTACAAAGAAATTTGGAAAGTACTTAAATTAATCTGACGAAAAAAGTATATTGTTTAAAAGAAGTGGACACTGCCATGTAAACCAATATGAACTATTGGGGCATGCAATCAAACTCTGTTCAAGGGTAAAAATCATTGGGTATGAATCCTAGAATTGAAATGTGTATATTATTTTATTGTTTATCTCTTATTTTGTCTGCTATTGACAAAATAAGAGATAAACTTTATGATGAAAAAAAGTGTATTAGTGATTTTTTGCTGGCACAAGCAAAATTGTTATGAAGGATTGGGTAGTAGAGCCAGCAACTTTCCTAGCATATGAATAGCTGTGTCTGCAAAGAACAACACGTCTAATTTATTAACCTACGATTATTTGGTATATTTATGATTAAATTATATAATATTAGTAACATCTAGAGAAATCTATATAAAAAGGCATCTTCCTGGGGGAGATGCCTTTTTGCTGTCCCTAATTATAATATGCCCATCTAAGGTGGGATGTGATAAAACAAGTATGGAAAAAGAAAGGAGTGAATTTGATACGGAGGAGATGAAAATAACATAAAAGTAGAGGTACAGATTCTCCAAAGTAATAAAAGTCGCAATTAAATCAACAGGATCTAATTGTGGACTGGTTACAATCGGGATATTGCCTTTTTATGGAAATGTTTTCAGGAAAACAAAACGGTATGAAGAAGAATATATACTAGAAGTTATTAGGAAACAATTATACGGGTGGGGAATGCGAGTTCTATAGTAGAATGTGTCCACAGGCTTGGCACATGCTCGAAATGAAGAAATTCCTTTCTTCATTTTTTAGAAGTCATTCCTTTGATTTTCGCAATTGTATCAGCAGGATTACGTGTTGGAAGTGTATGCAAGAACAATGTCTAGTTCGAGACATATTTCTTGAACCAACTTTTTGAAACGCTCTTCTACTTTTGTGTGAAGAAAAATTTTTCTTCTGTATCGTGGGCAAAATACAAAATGGTAGTTCATTCATGATACGGTTGTTTTGGTTCTTCTACACTCATTTATCATGTTCACGTTGTATCAGTTCGATAAAAACCTGCAACGAGTAAGATGAAAAAATATAAAACCAACATTTTGGATACTTAAAGTGCCACAAACCTTAGGGCTTTCTCGTTCGGGAAGGGCTGTAAGGAAGTTGAATAGTTACGATATTACTAAGGGTTTCAACATGACAACATATTGAGGAGGAAGATTCGCAGAACAAAATTTATCCCATTCTCCTTTAGATCAAAGTGGTTCTTTAAAAGCCTTTCTGTTCCATATAGCAAAAATAATAAGAGAAATAATAAAGAATACAACAAGACATATACCCAAATAATCAAAATTAACTACCTGTATGAAATTCCAAAATGGTCCCTTTAAATTATAGTTTTCAATAAGCAAAGATAAAAGTTGATAACCTCCTACTAGAAAAGCCATTATAACAGATATCGAGGTGATTAATACATTATACGAATTTCTTATTCGACTATTGTCCATTGCCCACTTATAATTTGTATTCATGAATGTACTATCTAATGTATCCATCAATGACATTCCTGCAGCAAATAAAATTGGAAAAGCAAAGATACTTGCAAGTGGAATAGATTGACTTGTTGCAGTTACTGTAGAAAGAGCAATTAATCCAATTTCACTTGCTGTATCAAAGCCCAGACCAAATAAAAACCCGATTATATACAATTGTTTCTGACTATCAATAAAACTAAATAGACGCTGCGTGAACCGATATATAACTCCTAAGTTTTCGGGCTGCGTATCTTCTTGGCTTTGTAGCACTTTAATAAGATACAACAGATTAGTAAACCCGATAATAATAAGGAATGTGCTAGAAACGATTGTGCCGATAATCCCACCTATAGTAGAAAAACTCTCCATTCCATGTTTTGCCGTTCGTCCAATTAAAGCAATTAGTACAATCATTATAAATACTACAGTAGAGTGTCCCAATGAAAAGTAAAAGCCTACCCCTTGTGAGCTTTTCCCTTTTTCAATTAGCTTCCGAACAGTATTATCAATTGCGACAATATGATCACTATCAAACGCATGACGCAATCCTAAAGAATATGCAATGATAGCCATCCCAATTATGCTATTACCTTTATACAGTGCTGGTAATAATAAGAGAACTCCAAGCACGTGAAGAAATAGAATAATAACAAAAAAGTTAATTGCTTTTTTTAGTTCACTTTTCCACATAGTTACTAACCCTTTCTACTTGAAATTGAATACTCTTGAAAAAAAGTACCATAATAATGATTTGTAAGTGTTCACAGTACTAGTATCGTTGCAGTTATCCAAGATTTAATGAAACGAACCCTGTATAAATAACAACAAGAGGAGGGGGTGCCATCCCCCTTGAGAGGCCATATTGGTTCTTAGGCTGGTTTAACTATTACCGCCAATCACAGTGGCGTAGCAAATATTCATCGTCCCAATGATATCGCTGTGTTTCTCAAATCCGCATTGAGATTTGTATTTTCGAGCTTGTGCCGTATTTTTTTCGTAATTTTCTTTGTTTCCATTATTTTCGATACAAGTCTATGTATAAATTGTATATATTTTTGACTACTTTGTTCCAATAAACAGACCTGTTATTTTGTTGGAATCACTTTCACTGTTAGGGTTTGTGGCATGCGTTTAATTCCCTTATTTTTTGATTTTCAACAGCGTGTTTATTTAGTACATTTCTAGCAATAATAAAATCAGAACGCGTTTATCAATTTTACAACTGCATGAACCGCGGAGGTTTTTCTCTCAATCACGTGGAAATCTTCTTCTATCATCATTTATTCTAGTTATATTATTTACTTTCGGAAGATTCCAATAAAAACATCCGGAGAAACTATTTATACTTTGGATGCTTAGAGTACCACAAACTTTACAATTTTTAATGGTACTCCATACCCAACCTCACTTTCATCCCATGCCTATAGAAGATGGGCTTTCTTTTTCGAGGAAATCTGTAAGAGAATTTTAAAAAAGTTGAGTTGGAAGAAGAAATTTTCATCCGGAAATCTAACTCTATTCTATCTGCCCAATAGGTAGAAGAAATCTTTGATAACTATTTGTTGATTTGTGAGTTACTGATTTGAATACTATCCCTCGATATACTGACAAATATACGTAAATTTCCTATCTATATTTATTTTATTATATGTACCAAACATTTTGATTGAGAAAATGTATTTATATCGTACGATTGATTCTGAAGGAAACATAGTTGATTTTTACTTAAGCCAAAGACGAAATGCCAAGCGCTTTTTAAAGAAGACCTGGGTTTCTTGGCATGTCACAAACCCTGTACGATGACGGCCGATAGGAATTAAATCATTTAATCACTATATTTAAATGAAATTCTCGATGGATAAAGTCTGTCGAAAAATAGATATAGTTAATCGAGCATCTATTCGGCTTATTAGCAGAAGAATGGATTCCATTAGGAAGCTAATGGTCTTTTTTAGAGCCTATTATATTTGTACCCGAGCCTAATAAAAAACGTGCATGAGTATCAATAGTTTTACAGTAGGTAATAATGATAATAGTAAAAGGAGAAATCAAATGGAGAATTATCAAACTATGTATGATGTTGTTATTATCTGTGCTTAGTAAACGTCCTTTCCCTACAAGAAGCCGAATTAGCTATGTAATAGTTGAAAAAAGAAGTAATTGTGTATTCCAATGTAAATTGTTCACTAGATATGCGCTTCTATAGTACTTCAGGTTATCTGGAAATAGAGAATATCCCTTTCTTATCTCAAGAAATTCAGTTAATACGTACGGAGTTGTTAGAATATTATCGCCTTGTAACAGAACGAGAAGTTATTAATATTGACTGTTATCAGAAGGTTGATTTTGTTTTAAAAGCAATAATTTTGGTACAGTTCATGCGATTGCAAAGGAATTGAACTATCTTTATAATTCCATTTATGGCAAACGGAAAGTCAACTCGTTTAAAGGTTCGCGCTTTATGAATTGACAAATATAATCGCAATTTCGAATTGTTGCGGCACAAGTTAGGTACACTTCGTATCACGAAGAAATCTGCTAAATGGATTGCTCAAGTATCTGTCACGATTCTTACAAACGAAAAAACGGGAACAAAGATTTTAGGAGTAGACTTAGGTCTTAAAGTTCCTGCGGTAGCCATCACAGATGATGATACAGTTCGTTTCTTCGGGAACGGTAGGCAAAACAAATGTATGAAACGTAGGTTTCGCAGTGTTCGCAAAAAGTTAGGAAAAGCTAAGAAACTGAATGCCCTTCGTCAACTTGATGATACAGAACAAAGATGGATGCAAGACCAAGACCACAAAATAAGTCGTGAAATCGTCGATTTTGCAACGGATCATACTATTTCTGTCATTCGATTAGAGTAACTAACGAACATAAGACAGACGGCACGAACAAGCCGTAAAAACGAGAAAAATCTACACACTTGGTCATTCTTTCGCCTAGCGCAATTCATCCAGTACAAAGCGAAATTCGTTGGTATAAAGGTTGAATATGTGAATCCTGCTTATACAAGTCAAACGTGTCTAAAATGCACGGAGAAAAACAAGGCGAAAGATAGAAAATATAAGTATCCATGCGGATTTGAGAAACACCGCGATATCGTTGGAGCGATGAATATTCGCTACGCAACTGTGGTTGGCGGTAATAGTCAATCAGCCTAAGAACCTATATGGTCTGTCTTAGGAGGGGTGATGACACACCCTCATCTTGAAGGCTGTTCAAAACAGAAATGGACTGCGAACGTTTCGTCATTCAGGAATCCCATCCGTTACACCGTAAGGTGTAGGACTTGCGGCTTTAGCCGTGGGAGTGTCAAAAAATCGTTGTGATGTTTAATATTTTCAGGAAAATACAGAGTATATGTTTCCGGTTTGGAAACATGAAAAAATATTTAAATATGTATGATAACAGTGTTTTGAATATTTTAAGAATGATGTGGAGAAGGTAAAAAAAATTATATACCCCAAAAATAGTATGGCTGCACTACATTAAATCCTAATTTTTTTGTGTAGTCAACAAATTAAAAATATTTTGAAAGAAGGAGTGGCATGCTACCTACTAATTATAAGCTATGGATTAAAGAAAATTGGTATTCTTTTTTTACAGCTACTTTAAAAAATATATCTCAAGTTATGCTTATTGAAAATGCTATTTCTGGGCTTATCATACTTCTCGCGATAACCATTTTTTCCTATGATTTAGGAGCTGTTGCTTTGTTATCATCCTTAATTAGCATTATAGTCGGAAAAATAGGGGGAGTGGAGGACAAAATCATCAGTCAGGGATTATTCGGCTATAATTCTGTATTGACGGGAATGGCGTTGACCATATTTTTAACAGGACCATACAACTGGATTATCGCTCTTATTAGCGCAGCATTAGCTGCGGTTTTAACAGCTGCTATGATGCATATCATGAAGAGGACAGAGATTCCGGTCCTTACTTTTCCTTTTATCATTTTAACATGGCTCATGCTGTTGGCTTCTTATCGCTTAAAGGTTTTTCACTTAACTTCAAATTTGCGACCGCAGGATCTTTCTCATTGGAAATTAGAGATATCTGGGAAAATAGATTGGGGAGAAGGGGTATTTAACGGATTTGCACAGATTTTCTTCATCCATGGATTCCTATCAGGGATTTTAATTATTATTGCAGTTTGTTTGGCAGGATGGAAACTTGGTCTGTACGCTATAGTAGGAAATGCGTGTGCTTTGTTGATATCGTATACTCTGGGGGGAGAGCATAATCTAATATATTTAGGACTTTATGGATACAATGCTATTTTGACTATGTTAGCTGTATCGGTAGTATTTAAAACCGTTCCAAATCGTTTTACATTGTTCACCGGTATTGTCGCGGTTTGTTTAACCGTGGTGTTCACAGGTAGTATAGATACTTGGCTTTTACCATACGGACTGCCGACTTTGACTATGCCTTTCGTTTTAAGTACATGGATTTTTTTAGGAGCTAGAAAAATTTTGCCAAATCTATAATCGGAAAATTTTATGTTTTTGGAAAGAAGTTAAAATTTTGTGAAAATGGGATTGATTTTAAATAAACGATTTTAAAAGAAAAGCAAATTCGTCAGGTTATGCTTGTTGGTTTCTTTAAATTATCGAGATACACTTAAACTTCTGAAAGTACGTGTTTTATCGGTTTATTCTACAACCATTAGCTACACTAAACTATTGATTACGTAGAAAAGCATATTTCAAATGTGAATAGCTACTTGATAATTGGTTACTGGTAAAGTTTGCATAAGTAAGGAAGGAATAGGGGAATGTATTAATTGAGTATGTTTTTTATAGCAAAATACTGTTGATTACATGATAAAAGAGGAGGGATTTTTTATGCAATTATCACCACGTGAGATCGACAAAATCATAATCGTTGTTGCCGCAGATCTTGCTAAGCGACGAAAAAAGAGAGGATTGAAATTAAATTATCCAGAAGCTGTTGCATTTATTACTTATGAAGTATTAGAGGGAGCACGGGATGGAAAAACTGTTGCAGAATTGATGGAATATGGAGCAACCATTTTAACGAGTGACGATGTTATGAAAGGGATTCCAGAAATGCTTGATGATATACAGGTAGAAGCTACGTTTCCTGACGGTACAAAACTTGTGACAGTACATAATCCGATTAAATAAAAAGACGGGAGGCTATATACATGCAGCCAGGACAATTATTTTTGAAAGAAGAAGACATTATTTGTAATAAGGGAAGGGTATCCATCAAGCTAACTGTAATAAATACGGGGGATCGTCCTGTTCAAGTAGGGTCGCATTTTCATTTTTATGAAACTAATGAAGCCCTCCAATTTGATAGAGAAAAGGCATTGGGAAAGAGATTGAACATCCCTGCAGGAGCTGCTGTACGTTTTGAACCAGGGGACAAAAAGGAAGTTCAATTGGTTGATTATGCTGGCGAACGTCGTATTTATGGCTTCAATAATAAAATGAACGGTTCGAGAGAAAAGGAGGGAGAAAAATGAGTTTCAAAATGTCTAGAAAACAATATACACAAATGTATGGACCTACTACAGGAGATTCTATTCGTTTAGCAGATACTAACTTAATTATTCAAATTGAGAAGGATTATACTACCTATGGTGATGAAGTGGTATTCGGAGGTGGGAAGGTTATTCGTGATGGTATGGGGCAAAATCCGCTAGTAACACGTGGAGATGGAATCGCAGACGTGGTTATTACTAATGTTGTTATTCTGGATTATACTGGTATTTACAAAGCTGATATTGGTATCCGTGATGGTAAAATTGCTGGTATTGGTAAAGCAGGAAACCCATTGATTATGGACAAAGTGGATATCGTGATTGGATCGGGGACAGAAATTATTGCTGGTGAAGGAATGATTGTAACAGCTGGTGGTGTCGATACCCATGTTCATTTTATTAATCCTGAACAGATAAGAGTAGCATTAGCTTCAGGTCTTACCACGTTGATTGGTGGAGGGACAGGTCCAGCGGCAGGATCAAAAGCCACAACGGTTACTCCTGGAGAATGGCATATGCACCGGATGCTGGAAGCAGCGGAAGGAATGCCGATTAACGTCGGTTTCACTGCAAAAGGTCAAGCAGCTTCCGAAGATCCACTTGTGGAACAAATTCGCGCCGGTGCTATCGGGTTGAAGGTCCATGAAGACTGGGGATCAACGGCTTCCGCCATTGACTATGCATTAAGGGTAGCTGATAAATATGACATACAGGTCGCACTTCATGCAGATACTTTGAATGAAGGAGGATTTATGGAAAATACAATGGCAGCGATTAAAGGTCGTGTCCTTCATATGTATCATACAGAAGGAGCAGGAGGGGGGCATGCACCAGATTTAATTAAGTCCGCTAGCCATATGAATATTCTACCGTCATCAACAAACCCAACTTTACCTTATACAGTGAATACAGTGGACGAACATTTGGATATGTTGATGGTTTGTCATCACTTAAATCCCTCTATTCCAGAAGATTTAGCATTTGCCGATTCGCGTATTCGGCGTGAAACTATTGCTGCTGAAGATATTCTTCAAGATATAGGCGTATTTAGTATGACTAGCTCAGATGCACAGGCGATGGGGCGTATCGGCGAAGTTATTTTACGCACCTGGCAAGTGGCTGACAAAATGAAAAAACAAAGAGGGACATTGGAAGGTGACAGTGAGTTTTCTGATAATAATCGTGTGAAGCGTTACGTGGCTAAATATACTATAAATCCCGCTATTACCCATGGTATTTCTGAGTATGTTGGATCTATTGAAGTTGGAAAAATTGCTGACCTTGTGATGTGGAATCCGGCCTTTTTCGGGGTAAAACCTGAAATGATTTTGAAAAATGGATTTGTTGTGGAAAGCTTGATGGGAGATGCAAATGCGTCTATCCCAACACCTCAGCCAGTTATTTATCGTTCTATGTATGCACAATTCGGAAAAGCTCTATCCAAATCGTCTATTACGTTTATTTCTCAAGTATCCTTCGATGAAAAATTACATGAGAAGCTTGGATTGCAAAAAATGATTCTTCCAGTTCACGGCATTCGAAAACTGACGAAGAAAGATATGAAGTTGAACTGTGAGACTCCTGAAATCACAGTAGATCCACAGACTTATGAAGTAAAAGTAAACGGCGAGTTAATTACATGTGAACCTGTTGATCAAGTGCCGATGGGACAACGATATTTCCTATTTTGAGGTGAAGATATTGATAGTTGAACAAATTATAACAAATATTGAAAATATGGAAAAAGAAGAGATTGAAAAACGTCATATTGAGAAAATTTACCTAGAAAGCGCAGATTTGATGAAACGGATTCAAAGAACAACAACGGACCATGGTAAGGAAATTGGAATTCGATTAAAAGAACCGCGTGACCTCGTTGCTGGTGATGTATTATATATGGACGACAAAAATTTAATTATAATAGATGTTCTGTCCGATGATTTAATTGTGATTAAACCACACAGCTTAAAAGAGATGGGGACAATTGCTCATCAATTGGGGAATCGCCATCTTCCCGCTCAATTTGAAAAAAATGAAATGCTTGTTCAGTATGATTATCTTGTAGAAGAGTTACTGCAAGAACTTCAAATTCCTTATAAATGTGAAAAACGGAAAGTGAAAAAAGCTTTCCGTCATATTGGACATAGTCATGGGTAAAAATTTACTTGCATTATTACAGCTATGCGATTCTAATTTACCAACAGGGGCGTTTAGTCATTCATACGGGCTGGAAACTTATATTCAAGCAGACAAAGTGTATGATCAGAAATCATTTTTTCATTGGTTGCGTGTATATATAAATGAGCAGCTCGTTTATTCCGATGGACTTGCTTGCCGTCTTGTATACGAGGCACTAGAAAAGGAAGACTTCCAAAAGATATGGAAGATTGATCGGATGGCGACTGTACAAAATTTACCACGAGAAACGAGAGAGGGCACCCAAAGAATGGGGCACCGGATGTTACTGCTCGTAAAATCTCTGTATGATATTCCGCTTCTATCTGAATATAGTGAGCGCATTAAACAAATGCAATCCTTCGGTCATCCAGCGATTGTATTTGCGATTGTGGGCTACCATTTAGGGGTGCCTACATTTACCACCATTTTATATTATTTATACTCAGTTGTTTTGAGTCTTGTCCAAAATGCAGTACGAGCCATTCCTTTGGGACAAACTTCAGGTCAGAAAATTATTCAAGAATTTCAAACAATTTTAACAGAGGAGACCATAGCTAAGATAAAGACATTGAATGAAGAAGACTTTGGTATTGTCTCGCCAGGATTGGAACTATCGCAAATGCAACATGAACGTGTGAATATTCGCATTTTCATGTCTTAATGGAAAGGAAGTGTTTTTGATGGAACTCATTAAAATTGGTGTTGGGGGACCTGTAGGAGCAGGGAAAACCGCATTGGTTGAAAAATTAACTCGTCATCTGAAAGATGATATCGACATGGCTGTTGTGACAAACGATATTTATACTAAAGAAGATGCTAAATTTTTAATGACCAACGGTGTACTTTCAGAAGATCGTATTATTGGTGTAGAAACAGGTGGATGTCCTCATACTGCCATACGTGAAGATGCTTCTATGAATTTCGCAGCCATTGAAGAATTAATCAAGAGACATCCTAATCTTGAGCTTATTTTTGTAGAAAGTGGCGGGGACAACCTAGCTGCTACATTTAGCCCAGAACTTGTTGATTTTTCCATCTATATCATCGATGTAGCCCAAGGAGAAAAAATTCCACGTAAGGGCGGACAAGGTATGATTAAGTCAGACCTATTTATCATCAACAAAACGGATTTGGCTCCTTTAGTTGGAGCAAATTTGGATATTATGGCATCTGATACTAAAGTATTCCGTGGTGATAAGCCATTTATTTTTACTAATTTAAAAACTAATGAAGGACTTGACCAAGTCGTTGATTGGATTAGTAAGAATGCATTTTTAAAAGGCTTGGAATAAAGATGCAGAATTGGACAGGGATTTTACGTTTAGATGCCCAGCACAGGAACGGAAAAACAGTAGCAAAGAAAGTATATTTTCAAGGGGCGTATAAAGTCATGCGTCCTATTTATCATGATGAATCTGGTCAAGCCTGTTATTATATTTTAAATCCAGGAGGTGGTTATCTGGATGGTGAACGCTATCAAATCCAGATTTCGTTAGAGAAACATGCAAAGTTAACATTAACCACACAGTCAGCTACAAAAATATACAAGACACCAAACAAGCCTGCTTATCAGGAAACAGAAATTAACCTTAAGGAAGGTAGCTATCTCGAATATATTCCTGATCCTTTGATTGGTTATCGGGATGCACGATATAAACAAAAAAATGTTATTTATATGGAAAAAGGTTCTACACTTTTTTATTCGGATATCATTACTCCGGGATGGTCTCCTGATGGAGAAGAATTTAGTTATGATATGCTTCAGTTGATTAATGAGATTTATATGGAAAGCGAGTTGGTAGTATATGATCATATTAAACTAAAGCCTGCTATACAGGATATGAAAGAGATGGGCTTAATGGAAGGGTATTCGCACCTGGGATCTATGATTGTGATTGGTGAAAAAGCAAATCCAGATTTACTTGATGTTTTATATCATGCTATTGATGCTAATACAAAGGAATATAAGGTCGGATTGTCATCCTTATTAATTCCGGGATTCACCATACGAGTTTTAGCTAATACTACACAAACCATTGAAGATTTATTCTCTGAATTTCACCATATAATTAGTCACGAATGGTTTAATAAACCCCCTAGCTTTCTAAGGAAATACTAATATTCATTGCTTACCAACTAATGGAACCCCCTGGGTTTTAACAATAAAATAAATGGCGGAGAAAATTGATGAAAGTTACATTTTCGGTTGTGACTATTGGTTTTATTTTCGGAATCCGACATACCCTTGAACCAGAACATATTATTGCGGTATTAACCAAAAATATACTTGGGGTGTTACCGTAAGGGAGCATGAATGCTAAAATGTCAAACTGTCTAGCGATAGACGAAAAGACTTAGTGTTCTAACTCAAGCCCCCACGGAAACGCTTCATCTCAGTAGGGAGAGTGAAGGCTCTGTTGCAAATTTTGACAAAACATAAGTACGTTTATAAAATACAACTTTAGTTTAAGCAGTGCTATAAGTAACGGCTGTAATTCTTTGTATGTCGAAAAAGAGAAGTCTGAACTATGACTTCTCTTTTGTTTGTATATAGCAGGAATGGTAGGTGAGACATGACGAAGATTTTGAAATCCTGCGGATTTAGCAAAACGTCGTTTAATATATCTATAATCCTGTTTGATGAGGTTATTCAAATGCTTAACCGTAACAGTACAATGTTTCATATCTTTTTCAATTTTTTGAATGTACAAAGTAGGATTGGAACCGGATTTGTTGTGAGAACCGGTGGTCTCCAACAAATTTCATGAGTCTTTATATAAATATATAAGTAGCTTGATAATTTCTGGTTTTACGAAATTGAATACTTAAGGTGATACCCTTTTCAATCAATTGCATGATACAGATAATATCGCTTACCTTTGACTTTCATATAGGTCTCCTCTAAATGCCAAATATGTTGATTTGTTTTCTTCTTCCGCATTTGATCAATCAAATTTTCATATTCATAAACTGAACGCATGAGGGTTGTTGTAGGATAAATGGATACGCCATGTTCGCTCAAAAGTTCCGATACATCACGATAGTTTAAAGAAAACGAAAGTAGTAACCAACGGCTACCAAAATAATATTTTTCCTAAATTGTTTTCCTTTAAAGCATTATGTACCATCGACCTCTGTTCAATTTTCCTACAATTTAGCTTAGTTCAAAAAACTTTGCAGCAGAATCTTATAATTTCTTACTTTGAACTAATTCTTGAAATAATGTGTAATCTTCGACTACTTGATGATAATAGTCCTCACTCCATTGCAAAAATTGTTGAGGGAACTGTGGATTTTTTTTCATAAATTCCACAGTATTTTCTGCAAAACGATGGGGAATATATGTTTGATTATAATCTGAATCTGCCCGTGCATGCATACGAGCGAACGCTATTGCGGCGTATTGTACAAATTCTTCTACATCTGAAATTTTACGGAAATCTGCTGAGTCAAACTCATGATACCAAGGAGATAATTTTTTTACTGAATAGGACCGCCCTCGTGTATATAGGGTACCAAGATGCGAATCGATGTTTATACCTGTTGCAAGCGTAGCAATACGCGTCCGTTCTGCATGAGATGAAAACCATCCGTCATATTCTTCTTTGGATAATGGGCCTTCTGTAAACATTGCGGGTAGTTGTTGTTCTTTGACTTCCAACACAATATCATCTTCTGGTTCTGCCGTATTTCCTTCTATCAAGACATAAAAAATATCCCTTCCCACACTGCCAACACCTGAATTTTGTTTATGCACCACATCTTTTCGAGTAAAATATCCTTCGGATTTCGTATCAGCGAAAGACGCTATACTTTTGATATACCCGTTCCACCCTTTTGTAAAATCTTCTTGTTCTTCTGCACCAAGAGAAACGAAAGAGGAGTCATTTGGAAGAAAGATATGCTTTCCATTTTGCAGTAATGTAGTAGTCTGCCCAAGAAAGGCCTCGTATGTATAGGACGATTTCATTTCTTCCATTTGTTTTTTGATAAATCCATCTTTCAATTGTTCAGCACGAAGTTCCTTGTATTTTTCCGTCGGATTTTCGATGATTTTTTGTAATGTTGTTTGATATGTTTGTAAAAATGCGGAAGCCATTTGTTTTTGTTGTGCTGTCGATACCTTAATATGAGGTAATTCATCTGTAAATAAAAAGATACTACTCATAAAACGAAGAATATCCCAATAGAATGGTCCTATATAAGAATTCTTAAAGTCAGTGACATCAAATCGTAAAGTCCCCTCACAATCATCAAAAATAGCTACGTTTTGAGCATGCGCGTCTCCTTCTAACCAGGTTTGGATAGGGGCATGTTGATTCCATCCAGCCGGTATCGGAATAACTCCGGCTCGAAGGTCACTATAATATAAAGGGGTTGTCCCCCTATAAAAGTTGAATGGTGATTCCATCATTTTTTTATATTTGTTTGCACGAATCGTAGGATCTTGGATAAAAGCATTAGCCCCTTGCAGTTGGTGCTGTAAATATGTTTGGCGTTTTTCTTTATTTAATGTATTTTTTGTTTGTTGGTTAGATTGTTTAGAATGGGACGTGTATGATTTATTTGCATTAAAAGAACAACCAGTTGTAGCAAAGATACTGATGGCGATACATAGGTATAAAATTAGTTTCATCACTTGCTCCTTTCTATGTTTTATTTCTATTTTGTTTTTTTGATAGAAATATCCGAAACCGACTTTTTCGCATGATTGAATCCACACGAAAAAGACAATATACGCTTCATGCTTATATTGTCCGTTTCTTTTGGTCCTTATCAAATAGGTGGCGTGAAAAATAATATTTATTATAGAGATATTTATTATATCGAAACGGGAGAGCATCGATATGTATGAAAAGGTCTTTTGACAAGCGTAATTTTTATACTTTTATGATATCATTTTTGCAAAAGAGGCCTCATTTTTCGTGTAAGAATGCTGCTGGTGCAAAAATAAAGTAAAAGAGAAGTTTGAATTAGGAGTGCTCTTTTATTTGTATATAGAATGTTTTGGCCTATTCTCTCGAAATGGGGTTAAATGAATCATGATGAATAAAACCTATACGGTCCGTATCTATCTAAATCAAACACAAGTGATTTTAATTTATAAAATGATTGGCTGTTCTCGTTTTGTATACATTTCCTATCCCTATGGGATTATGCATACAAAGAAATAGAATGAGGTTTGTTTGGCTAAAAAAAGGGGAATGTATTGCGAGGCAGTTGTCTATTCGCAACCTTGCGGATGCGTATACACGCTTTTTTACAAAATAAACTAGAGTTCTTTAGAACTCTTTACTTAGGAATCCACCTCTTCTAAACGAAATGAAAGTGGGGGAGTTTTAAGGTTCTTTCCCGTATTAGTTGAACTCTCGTAATAGAATCTTTTTTCGCAAAATATCAAAATTATTCCTGCCATACATAATCCGTTTGATGAGCTTTGTTTTATTCACACTGCCTTCCGCTAAACCATTACTATAGGGATATTTACAAGCATGGAGTACAGACTCAAAATCTCGTTTTATTCCATGTAGGAAGGAGTCTACTTCTGGAATAGAAAGTTTTTCTGCTTTAAGTATCCATTCAGACAATTTTTCATACTGTTTTTCTGCCAGTATAGTTTGAAACTGGTATAGCAAAGTTAACAATTCCTGAACAGATGGATAAAGCTCAAAAATTTCTTCTATCTGTTGACTCTTCAATGCAGGATCCCCTGCTGGATTAAAGATCAATCTAATAATTTTTTGTCTAGGAATAGAATGAAAAAATGGTTTCTTGATGTTCTGTTGCTTCTTGAGCAATCGGATATGGTAACGAGTTGTAGAAACACTGCCTGTGTATCCTTGCAAAACTAAATGATCATGAATTTTCTTTGAGGAGTATCCTTTTTGCATATATGTAATCATGTGCTCCAAATAAGAATTGATTTTTGTAGTTCGACCAGAACGGGTTTGTACACTGATTGTTCGTAAATTTTCCTTTATATACCTTCGTACCGTTCGTCGATCTAAATGTACGTATACAGCAATTTTTCTGATACTCATTCCTTCGGAATGAAGTTTTTTCACCTGTTTGATTATCTGCTTTTTTCGTTGTATGTTTTCAAATCTTTCCCTTTCAAATTTAGTCATGAAAAGAGTAGACAATTGATGTTTAGGCAGATGAATATACTTTTGAAGCGTACGAATGTCCATTGCTAATTCTTTTGCAATCCTAGAAATAGGTATCTTTTTTTTCTGTAATTTTTGCGCGATCACAATTTTTTCTTTTCTGGTAAGCAAAGAGTAAGCTGGATTTATTTCGTCCACTAATGGGCTATTAATTTGTATAGAAGTAGGTAGTAATCGTTGAAAATATTTTTTTATATAATCCATTACGTTTTTTACTAAATGAAAGCGGTCATTAACTTGAATAGCTGTAGGGTGTGCCGCTGTAATTGCATTTCGAAAAGTGACAGAACCGTCTCTAGAAACGATTTCTAGATGGGGAAATGTTTTCAACCAGACAGTCACATCTTCTAAATCCCTAGAAGGGATTAAATCGACGATTTTATGCGTTTCAATATTTACCATAATCGTTCCATATCGATGCCCTTTTTTAATAGCGAAATCATCAATACAGACCTTGGTAATATTACTTTTATCGATTATGATTTCTTTTTTTTAATCCAACGGCAAATGGTGCTTTTACTAATTTTAATTTTCTGTTGATGGAGCCTTTTAGCAGAGTTAATCGAACTCATTTCTAAAGAAAGAGCCAAAATTTCCTTTTGTAAACGCTTTGTTTTGCGTGCCTTCGGCTCGATATAAGGAAGTGGCATGCTAAAAGTCGTATAAGAGCAGCTAGCGTTTATACAAAAAAATTTAGGCAGCTCTAGATGAATAAGGGTTTCAAAATTTGAAACAGGAAGATCTTGAAAAACTCGATAGTATTTTGAATGTACTTTGTCTGATTCCATCATACAATATGGGCATATAGCTTTTATATATTTTGTTTTAGCTTGAAAAACAATTTGATCGTCGATAAATTCATGTTTTACATATTGAATGTTAGAATCTAATACACTTAAAATATTTTCCATCGAATATCCCCCATACCTTTTCCCTATTTTATATGTCATTATATCAATTTCAACTAATACGGGAAAGAACCAGTTTTAAGTGTATTCTTCCAACATTATAGTAGATGTTTTCAGATGTAAAAAACGTTCAAAAAGTATACGGTAAAGTTCTGTCCGGTGCATCCAAAGATTGTACACGTTATCAAATGCTTCATAAAAATCGGTGTTCGCCGAGAGCTATTAACACAATCCATTTATAAAGAGTTATTCTTTGTATTTTTAGTTCCAGTAATTATCGGTATTGTTCACATATTAGTTGGTATGAATATATTCGGTGTCCTTTTGGTTGATCCATATTATCGAATTTGGTCACCCATTGTTATTTTCGTAGTGATTTACTCAATTTATTACTTCATTACAGTTCAATTGTATAAAAAAATTGTGCTTCCGAAATAAATTTAATGGAATGATATTATTTATATGAAATGGGTCCTAGTGAAAAAACGCTCAAATTATATCGTTTTACCTAAGAACAGACTGGTTCATTAGTCTGTTCTTTTGAGCTCGTAAAGATATGTGTAAGTAGGGCCATGCGAGGTCCTTCACTAGAGGAAGAATAAGAAAAGCCAACCTCTTTTTTAGAAAGAGAACTTTTTTGTGAATTTCTATAAAATTATCATCAATTTCAATTTTTTTCGGTCAAATTTAAATCCTATTTGAATTGCAACTGTAATGTATTCTTTTTGTCATGTACGTATTTTTTCATCTTCACCAGGTAGTTTAATAATTGTAGAATTAAATCTGAAATAAGGGTTCCAATTCCATTTAAGGTGAAATTATATTTTTATGTTGATAGTAAAAATACTAATTCGAATTATCCCTTTGTAAAATCCCTTTCTTTGTATTATGTGTCTGCTCTTTTTTGATAAAATTAAATTGCAACATACATAAGGAGGAAAACGTATGAAACGATATAATAAAATGTTAAAAAACGCTCCACCTGTTGGGGTATTAAGCACACCATTAGTTCCTTTACAGCAACTAATCTTGAGATTTATATGAAACAGGTATTTTTTCAGGGGTGTGTGGAACAGAATGATGCAAGTAATCATAGGCGTATTTATTCTATGTATGAAACTATAAATCATCTTGTAGAAGTTGACGATTTACATGAACAAACTAATTGGAAAGGAGACTCATATAACTTTGTTTGTCTTAATTATTTAATTTTACCCAGCCAAGAACAAGGTGTTTTAAATAAGTTAAATGCAATTCAAAAAGACAATGTAACACTTCAGCAAATCCTTAAAGCGATAGATGGATATCATAGTAACACAAATACAATTACTGGTATTGACACATTGCAGATTTCTAATCCCAATGCAGATAAATATTTGGAAGCACCTAGACCGGACGCTAATTCAAATCAGTATCAGACTATTGATATGAAAGTCATTAATCAGTTTTACACCAATAAAATAACCGCATCAACTCAAGAAATAGTAACGACTTATCAAATGAGTAAGGAATTATCTGTCAGACATATTCTGAATGTGGGAGCGAAAGAACCCTTGAAACTTACATTATCAGGTGGTTTGGAAGATATTCTTAAGGCGCAAACTGATCGAATTGTTGAATTTAATTACAATCATGGATATATGAATGCAACTAAAACCATAGATATTGAAATAAAGTTTGTTCGAATTTTACCAGAAAACTTAGAAGTGGCTCCTCGTACAGCTGTTATAAAAACTGTTAAATTGAGTAAACCTATATATGCATCAAAACTATTAGGAATCTCTAGAATTGCAGGGTACTATACGGACTATGTCGATACTTATCTAACGTGGATTCGATTGGGCATTTATAATAAATTCAGGGTAATCTCTCAACACAATCCAATTATTTGGGAGAAACTACAGGAGTTAGGATTTTCTCTCGATAATCGAACGAAAGAAGTTATCTTTAAAGGAGTTATTAATATGATAGACAGGAAAGAAACGGATGATTCGTATACGGTAATCTATCAGGCTTATGAGTTAGATGTAGCTGGGAATATTAATTATAACAATCCTGTAGGAGCTCCTGTAGAAAAAATAAGAAAAGTAGAAAAACAGCAAAATACAATCATTTTAAAATAGGGGAAGTAAATCCAAACATGTATATTTGGCCAGTTGATGATAGTGTAGCATTTACCAATAATTTGAATTTATAGAGCGATAATTTGATTTTCAAATCAATATGACTATGTAGCCTCCTTATGGAGGTTGTTTTAATTTTGCCGGTCTTAACTTAAAAAGTTATATCATTTAACATTGCAAGATATTTACTATGTATTACTTATTATCAAAATCAGTATATGTAAGTAAGGAGTAAATTTGATTTTAGTGCGAATTTAAACTGTGTAATAAAATTTGATGAAGGTTATCTGTAATTATACTATTGCTCGATTTTAAATTAACATTTTTATAAAATTACGTGTGTATCAAAAACATAAAAAGATTGTAAAGTCTATATAAGGGGTGTCCAGGTGGCGATAAAAGGTTAAATTATTTATGAATTGAATAAGGCGTTTTATGTGTTGCTAAGTTAGGAAACTTATATTTTTCTGAGATTATATAGGTTTTGAGTTTGTTGGTAGTAATGTATGTATGCGGCTATTTTTTTTTGAGAATTCAACACTTATCGTTTTTTCACAAGCGCTGTCTGTAGTTTCATTGTAATCAACAACAAACAAGGAGATGAAAAAATGAAAAAAATGTTCATATTCGGTGGTATTCTTATCATCTTGTTTGCAACAATTTTAATTATCGTACAAATAGAAAAACAAACGGATTCCACTAATACGCAAAAGGATAATGTTAGTAGTAGTCAAATAAATAGTTCTGACTACTACACAAACAAAATTTCCCTTTCAAATCTTCAAAAAAATTTAGAAGAGAACAAAGAAGAAATAATTTAATTTTATCAAACTTCTTGTGTTCATTGTCAAAAAATATCTCCAATTATAGTACCGATGGCGCAACACTTGAATATTGATATGAAAGTTATGGATATTGAAACATTAGATGGTCCTTGGGATGAGTATAAAATAACAGGTACTCCCACTATTATTCATTTTAAGGAGGGTAAGGAATCGAGCCGTATTAGCGGTAAGCATAGTAGAACAGAGTTCAAAAAATGGTTTGAACAAATCAAGACGAAATAGTATAGAGGCGAAATATCAAGAAGAGAGATTTTGTTGCTAGCGGTTTGAAGTTGAGGGAGTTCGAGGAGAATATGAAATATACTATTAAAAAGTTATTTTTGAACATATATGATTTTGATATAACAATAACGCCATTTTATGGAGGATTGAAATACAATATTAAGCTGAAAAATGCCAATAATATATAAATCGTTAGGTTATTTTACCATTTTAACCAATTGACAGTCACACATAGTATGAATATAGGAATGAAACAATCGATGCATTTAACCTTAGAAACGAATTTCCTTAACCTTCTTGAAGCAAAAAATAATATAACGTTTGAATACTCTACAAACTATGGATATACAAATGTATCTACATCAGTTGATACTGTCTCACATATTGTTCATGTTCCGTCAGAGGAATTCGAAATAGCTCTGCGTACAGCAGTTGTAAAAACTGCTAAGCTGAGTACACCAGTATATACATCGAAATTATTAGGAACTTCTAGAATTAAAGGGTACTATACGGATCAAGTTAATACGTATCCAACATGGGTACAATTAGGGATTTATAATAAATTAAAAGTCATCTCTCAACACAATCCGACTATCTGGAACAAATTAAAAGAATTAGGATTTGCTTTAGATGATCAGACGAAAGAAGTCATTTTTAATGGTGTGATTGATATGAGAGACCAAAAAGAACCAGGTTCAGTATATGAATCTAGCGTTCAAACTTATGAATTAGATGTAAACGGAAATATCAACTTTAAACCTTTAGGGATACCTGTAGTAAACTCAGAAGGACTGGTAATAAAGTAAATATGTGTATATAAAAAATACGTTGTAAACTCGCTTTTTGGACAGAGTGCTGGTTAGGAAAAAGTCTAAAATTTTTTGACGAAGAGTCTATATAAAGTATCATGGTCCGTTCGTTTTTATACATATTATGAAAAGAGTATAGACAAAACTAAGGTATTGAGGAATAAAAAAATTGTTTACTCATAAAGGGGATAGTCAATCCATTGTAAAAATTCAACAAATGAAAAACTAGTAGGTAAGAGTTTTATGTGTATAAATATTTATACATATAATTCTTATTTGAATATATGGGAAGTGATATATATGTTATATATTCGGGAAATAAAGAATTATTATTTAATTGTTATATGTATTGTTATTTCTTCTTTTATGTCAAATCCTGTATCTGCAGAAATGATAGTTGGGCCTGTTTCTACTATAAATGCATTAACAAGTAATATTATTCAAATACATCCTTCTTTTGTAGATAAAATAACGGCAGTTAAAAATAATACAGATCTATCAGAGGCTACTTTATCAAATGCGACAAATCTTGAAAATAATGTATTTATACTGGCTAATCAGTGGAAAAATATTCTACAACCTACGCTATACTGGAGAAAGCAGCAAATTATGGAGTATAATACTAAATTTGATGATAAGTTAAAAGTGATAAAAGAAGAAATTGAAGTACAACAACAAGTAAAAGATCCAACATTACAAAAATATATTCTCATCGACCTGATGCATTTGCAGTCTGACATTACAGATTTTAAGGATGGATTTACAGAACTATTAACGCAAATAAATGGTTTTAAACAAGCGTTTGCGCAAAATTCACAGCAATTGCAAATGGTGAACACCAAAGTAAAAGTTTTAGCAGACGGATACGATACTATTGGTGCAAAGCAAAAATTTTTATATGCACAGGTTTTATATAATCATATTGATATGATTATCGGTAATATTAATGGACCTAATACAGATGGAAACTTTGTAACGTTAAGCTTGCTTAGTTCATTAGAAAGCTTAAATACAAAATGGAATGAGTTAGATGCTATGTTATCTAGCTTAGTGGATGAAGTAAATCGTGCATCGCAATTAAATACCACATTTATGAAAAATAGATTACAAACTGTTCAAGATTTATGGAAATTAGAGATAGTTGATAAATTAAATTTGTATTGTCAATAATGAGTTATTGAAAAAAACAAAATAGGCTATGGTTTTTATAACATTTTAGTGGTTTCTACGTACTAGAGTTTGGCTATTTTTAAAACGGGTTAAACTATAACCGCGTATTGTAAACAGGTTTATGTTTTGTTAATTTGCAACAGAACCGATTTTCCTACAAATTATTTTAAAAAACACATAAATCATTACTTTTTTTCAGTAATATCGATATGCAACATGTGTCAATAAATATAGAAAATATAGCAACACATGTTGCAATTATATGTATGTTATATTCCACAAAAATAAAACACTTTTTTTCTTCACAATATCATTTTTATGCTTCATTAACCAAAAAAATAACCATTTTTTGTTTTATAAACCTTTTTAAGTAGGACTGTAGCTCATCTCATTTAAAGAAGTATACCTTTGGGTAGTAATAATGGTATAACGACTATGGTGTTAATTCTTTAGCTTGACGGCAATGCTGTCGATGGTTTGATGTTAAGGTAGACGTAGTAAATGCCGAAGGTACCATGGATTACCAAATTCTGATTTGGGACTTTAAATCCACATCAAATTTTATTATTTGTCAATCTCTCGAAGAATTTATTCGACCAATAACAAAGATAATGAACTTCTTTCATCCTATTAAAAGAAAGTTGAACTCCTTTTAACTATTTCGAGAATAAAAAGACATGCTACAACAAGTATTGTTGCAGCAATACTTGTTGAGATGAGACAATGCATATTCGTTCAGCACGTCGCTTTTTTATTATGAAGTTTGAATTTCAATTTTCCTCCCTATGAATTAAGCTTACTCAACGCACAGCCTCGCCTGAAACGCTACCTATAACAGATAGTTCTTACAGTAACAGAAAACTAATGTTTCTATGTTTGGTATAAAACTGGTTGGACTAATTCCTGGAGTTATTGGTCCAATAATATTTGTTCCGTTATTAATTAAAAGGTGCTAGCAGCACTTAAAGATAGATTAGTCAGGGGGAACATAACCAGAAAGTACTAGACCACCTGTATTATCAGACATTTTGATTCTATTAACTAAATTTGTATATATATGAAATCCCTTTTGATCTTATATTTCATGATTTGGATTTTCGTCCATAGGAGTTTCTAAACTGCAAGTATATGATAAATCTCAATCATATTAAATGATTTTATATTCGGTTTATTAATATTAATCGAAATGCACCGTGTACTATTTCGGTTCGTCTTTTTTTGTTTATCCCCTATAAACTTAACTCGTGGTCTGGCTCTTTTCCTTTTTCTTGTATTTGCCCCTTTTTTTCGTAATTCGTTAATTCTTTTATCGATTTTTCCGCTAAATATTCTAGATAAGCTTCTTTAATATGCCTTGAGGGGACCCCTTTGTTTTATAGGTATTTTTCTTTCTTGGTACAAAACCGGTTTGACTATTTCCTGGCGCCAATGGGCCAGCCGGTATGATTAAAAACTATAAACCCGCTAATTGCGACAGCTGTAACAAACGATCCGAACAACATATTTGGAATATTCTACCTTTAGTTAAACAGTGAGGTTGTTCCAACGAGCACTTTCTTTTCTATTTAAAATGGTTACTACTACAACGCGCTAAAACAAAAAACGTATATGATTAATTTCAATATCTTTTTTTGTATTACAAATGACATAGGGATTTCCCAATACAAAATGCATCTTTTTAGTATATGATACTTTCAATAATTTAAGCTTGGTATCTTTGGTTCAAAATGTTGGTGATTGTTATAGAATGAGACTACATATTTTTTTCTGTTTGTACCGTTTGTCTTAAGTATTAGTACAAGAAGGCCTCAAAATACCATTACGGGAGAATTGTACGTTAATTAGAGTATTGTGAAGAGAGGAGTGTGTGTTCAATATAAAAATGGATGTCCTTTCTTTATCATTTTGGTCAAACAAACGCTTTTTCATGGCAGGAAGTTTGGCAGTGCATGTACCATATATCAAACCTCTTCCGACTTCTTTGTATATGATTCTATAGGGATAGGAAATGACTGTATATCAAATGAGAACAGCCAATCGTTTTATTGATTAGAGTCGCTTGTGTTTGATTTGGGTAGATATGAAACGTATAGGCTTTATTCACTTCATCCGTTTTACCCCATTTCAATCTGGTTCTATTGTACAAAAAACATACATTTGATAGGTAGTGAAGTGAAAAATTATATATGCCAAACCAGTAAGATGGTTTCTATTAGCCCGTGTACGAAGCCAATTCATCTCCCATCTACTCACTTCGAGTTCCTTGAGGGAGAAGTCTTCTTGGCTAAAATGATAAATTTTCCTGTACTAAAATAAAGGAGGTAATAAAATGAATGATAAAAATAAGATAAAAGAAACAAATGAAGTACTTCAAACTCATGAGTTACATTTAAATTTAATTGGTCCTACTCTTTCGCCTATTAAACCTTTTGTTTTTCCTACAGGACCTACTGGAAGTACGGGATCTACCGGAGATACGGGAGCAACGGGAAGTACGGGATCTACCGGAGATACGGGACCTACTGGAAATACGGGACCTATGGGAGATAGAGGACCTACCGGAGATACGGGACCTACTGGAAATACGGGAGCGACGGGAAGTACGGGGTCTACCGGAGATACGGGAGCAACGGGAAGTACGGGACCTATGGGAGATAGAGGACCTACAGGAGATATGGGAGCAACGGGAAGTACGGGGTCTACCGGAGATACGGGAGCAACGGGAAGTACGGGACCTATGGGAGATAGAGGACCTACAGGAGATATGGGAGCGACGGGAAGTACGGGATCTACCGGAAATACGGGAGCGACGGGAAGTACGGGACCTATGGGAAATACGGGAGCGACGGGAAGTACGGGACCTACAGGAAATGCGGGACCTACAGGAAATGCGGGACCTACAGGAAATGCGGGACCTACCGGAGATACGGGACCTACTGGAAATACGGGAGCAACGGGAAGTACGGGACCTATGGGAGATAGAGGACCTACCGGAGATACGGGAGCGACGGGAAGTACGGGAGCAACGGGAAGTACAGGACCTACAGGAGATAGAGGATCTACAGGATATGGGAGCGGGATCTACCGGAAATACGGGAGCGACGGGATCTACCGGAAATACGGGAGCGACAGGAAGTACGGGACCTATGGGAGATAGAGGACCTACCGGAGATACGGGAGCGACGGGAAGTACGGGAGCAACGGGAAGTACAGGACCTACAGGAGATAGAGGATCTACAGGAGATATGGGAGCGACGGGAAGTACGGGATCTACCGGAAATACGGGAGCGACAGGAAGTACGGGACCTATGGGAGATAGAGGACCTACAGGAAATGCAGGACCTACCGGAGGTACGGGACCTACAGGAGATACGGGACCTACCGGAGATACGGGGGGAAGTACGGGGATACGGGAGGACGGGAAGTACGGGATCTACAGGAGATACGGGACCTACCGGAAGTACGGGAGCAACGGGAAGTATGGGATCTACAGGAGATACGGGACCTACCGGAAATACGGGAGCAACGGGAAGTACAGGACCTACAGGAGATAGAGGATCTACAGGAGATATGGGAGCGACGGGAAGTACGGGATCTACCGGAAATACGGGAGCGACAGGAAGTACGGGACCTATGGGAGATAGGGACCTACAGGAAATGCAGGACCTACCGGAGGTACGGGACCTACAGGAGATACGGGACCTACCGGAGATACGGGAGCAACGGGAAGTACGGGATCTACAGGAGATACGGGACCTACCGGAGATACGGGAGCAACGGGAAGTATGGGATCTACAGGAGATACGGGAAGGGACCTACCGGAAGTACGGGAGCAACGGGAAGTATGGGATCTACAGGAGATACGGGACCTACCGGAAATACGGGAGCAACGGGAAGTATGGGATCTACAGGAGATACGGGACCTACCGGAAATACGGGAGCAACGGGAAGTATGGGATCTACAGGAGATAGAGGACCTACAGGAGATAGGGAGCAACGGGAAGTATGGGATGGGATACGGGACCTACCGGAAATACGGGAGCAACGGGAAGTACAGGACCTACAGGAGATAGAGGATCTACAGGAGATATGGGAGCGACGGGAAGTACGGGAGCGACAGGAAGTACGGGACCTATGGGAGATAGAGGACCTACCGGAGGTACGGGACCTACAGGAAATGCGGGACCTACAGGAAATGCAGGACCTACCGGAGATACGGGATGAGGTGGTAAAGTAAAACTGGAACACGATATAGAAATAAATTATTCTATATAAAGAGATAATATGAAGTGACCTCCTAGATTATCAAGTCAGGGATTTTAGCCCATAATAATGAGTGAAACAAACAGTATAACTGGGTTTATACCCTATGATAATAGGAGGCCACTATGGAAAATATAATCTATATTGGGATGGATGTCCATAAGGAAAGCTTTAGCTTATGTGCACTGCACGGAACAACTGGGGAAATTGTAAGAGAAGCACGATGTGCTTCAAATGTATCTCTCGTAAAAAAATTCGTTGAGAAACTGAAAACAAAATATGGTGAAGATATAAACATTAAAGCTGGATATGAGGCGGGTTGTTTAGGGTATTCACTTCATAATCTTCTTGAACAAAACGGGATTGATTGTGATATTTTAGCTCCAACAACAATGTATAGTTCATCTAAAAATAAAATGGTGAAAAATGATAAATTCGATGCCAAAATGATCGCTCTTAATTTAGCGAATGGCACTTATAAAGAAGTATATGTTCCAGAAGAAGAGGATGTTGCCGTGAAAGAGTATATCCGCATGCTAAGTGATTTTAAAACATCATTGAAGAAGATGAAACAACAGATAAAATCATTCCTTTTAAGGCAGGGTTGTGTGTATGAAGGGAAATCAAGCTGGACAATCGCTTATATGAAATGGTTAAAAAATCTTGATTTACAAGGATTGTTTAAAGAAACGTTGGATGAATATCTATTACAGTATGATGTTCTAGTTGATAAAATTGAGCGCTTTAGTCTGAGATTAGAAAAATTATCTCATAGTGAAAGATACGAAGAACCAGTCGCGAAGTTAAGATGCTTAAAAGGGATAGACACAACCGCAGCAATGATTGTTCATATAGAAATTGCAGACTTCACTCGTTTTCCCACAGCTAAAGCATTTATGGCTTATCTAGGATTGACGCCAAGCGAAAGTTCAAGTGGAGAGAAAATCAGTCGAAGTTCGATTACAAAACAAGGAAATTCGACCGTTAGGTCTACACTTGTAGAATGTGCAAATGCGCTGGTAAAAGGAACAATCGGATTAAAATCGAAACGAGTGAAAGCAAGACAAAAAGGGCAACAAAGCGAAGTAATTTCCTATGCAGATCGGGCAGTAGAAAGGTTACAAAGAAAATATCATCGCATGATGTATCAAGGGAAGCCCAGAAATGTTGCCCTTACAGCGATTGCAAGAGAACTTGGGTGTTTTATCTGGGGATTAGAAACAGGAAAAATTTAAAAAATTAAAAAGGGATATGAAGGGGCTGCATTCATAGTTAGAGATCCAAAGTATCAATCGATTGATGGTATAGATGAGCTTCAGAGATAATGAATTACAGGTCTGGCTATCTATGTTGACACCTTTCTGGCACAGCTGAAGTTCTGATAAACAAGCTATTTATTAGAATGTGAAAAGATGTGAACCACGTAATGAGATTATAAGAGCCTAACGACGGACCATTAACCTGAGGTAACCAATCCACGAATAACAGAGTGGTTAACTGTCGATAGATCTTATTTCTGAAGCTTTTGTATGCCATCAAGAAAAATATTATGGGTGAAAAACTATTGACAAAGGTCACTTCATAACAGGTGTTTCAAATGCAAAAAACATATGATGAAATATTTAAAAGAAAATGTGTGGAATTGGTAGTCAAAGAAGGTCGTACAATTATAAGTGTCAAAAATGAATTCGGTTTAGGAAATGGTACTTTAAATGAGTGGATCAAACAATATAAAGCGCGTCTTACGTTTCCTGAAAAGACAGAAATGGAAGAACTACGTTCTTTAAGGAGAGAAATTCAAGAGTTAAAAAAGGAAAATGAATTCTTAAAAAAAGCGGCAACCTTCTTTGCCAGCAATCAAAACTAACACGTTTTCAGTTTATCAAACAATATAATAAAATATTTGGAGTGCGCTGGCTTTGCCATCGATTACAAGTGTCTGTTAGTGGTTTTTACGACTATATACATCGTAAACCTACTGAAAATCAGAAAAAACGTAAAGAGACAGCGGCTTATATTGTCATGCAATTTAAACGTTTAAAAGGAAGAATGGGATATCGAAAGTTGTACTGTTATCTGGTGAAAAAAGACGTTAAAGTTACAGTATCTCAAGTAAGAGAAACTCTATACAATGCAAATCTGCAATCAAAAGTAGTAACATATTATAAAAAACGAAAACAAGAACATCGAGTGTTTCCAAATGTATTAGAGCGTTCTTTTCAACCTGGTAAGAAAGACATACCAACTGTAGATGCGATATTACAGGATTTCGTTTGATGAATGGATTGAAAGTATATTTTTGTGCTGCATTAGATGTTGGCACCCGTCGGGTGCTTGGCTATTCGCTGGATACTTGCCAAGATGCTCAGTTAGTAAAAGATACAATTCAACAAGTTAGAAATGGTTATGGAAATCAAAAAAAGATTTTATTCCATAGTGATCAAGGATCACAATTTACAAGTTACAAAGTTACGGATTTTTGTAAGCAACAAATGATTCAGCAAAGTATGTCCCGTAAGGGAAATTGTTGGGATAACGCAGTAATGGAATCCTTTTTTAGCATTTTTAAACGGGAATGCTTGCATGGAGAAAAACTATTTTCCTTGCCCCAAGTCAATCAATTAGTCGCTGAATTTATTTATATGTATTATCATTCTGTTCGTCCTCATTCAACATTAAACGGAATGACCCCTTATCAATATTCAAAATCCATTGCGTAATCTATTTTATGTTCTAGTTTTTCTTGACCAGGTCATAACAAATCGGGCTGTTAATACTGTATCTGTGATAAATGGAAATATAAGCACTGTAGTAGCAACTATACCAGTAGGAATGAGACCATTTGGAGTGGGAGTAAATTCGTTAACGAATCTAATTTATATAGCCAATTATGATTCAAATACTGTATCTGTAATAGATGGGAATACAAATACAGTATTAACATCTGCACCCGTGGGGTATAGGTATTAATTTATCAACAAATCTAATTTATGTAGCAAATAATATTTCAAATAATGTATCCGTGATAAATGGAAGTACAAACATTGTAGTAGCAACTATACCAGTAGGAACATCACCAGTAGGCATAGGTATAAATTCATCAACGAATCTGATTTATGTAACAAATCGTGTTACTAATGATGTATCTGTGATAAATGGGAGTACCAACGCTGTAGTAGCAACTATACCAGTAGGAACATCACCAGAAGGAGGAGCAGTAAATTTATCAATGAATGTGGTTTATATAGTAAATTATGATTCAAATAATGTATCCGTAATAAACGGAAATACAAATATTGTATTAATAACTATACCAGTAGGATCATTACCAGTAGTAGCGGGAGTGAATCCATTAACGAATCTGATTTATATAACAAATTCTAATATAATTTCAAATAATGTATCCGTGATAAACGGGAGTACCAATGCTGTAGTAGCAACGATATCAATAGGAGTAAGGCCAATGGGAGTGGGAGTGAAACTATAGATTATTATGTTGTAAAATTATGAATTTTTTGCTAGTAAGCTCGAAATTTTGGGGTATGTATAGTAATAGCGCTAAATCACCAAAGGGAATTTTGTATATTAGTGGACATAAAATAGCTATTATCAATAACTAGATATCTGTTAACGATACCCATCGGACATTAGCAGAAACATTTACTTTTGATTGTCTTACAAAACTAAATGTTTCTAAGGCTGTGACGTTATAGGTAAGGTTTATTTCCTATACTTTTGATTTTTCTTCTTATTAAATGAATAATTCAGGCAAAAAGATGAGCTCTGTTGATATCTGTAAATTTACTGTTTTCCATATAATGGGTGAGAAAAGAAAGTATGGCGAAAGGAAAATTCCAACTCAACTTATCCATATCATGCATCAAAATGGTATGGTCATAGAAAACTTTGTAAACTTTACGAATATGGATACTTCGGAAATTCGTATTATCTTTATTCATAATCACCATTTTGTGTTGGCGGGATGATCATTTTCTCAATATGAACATTAAGTTGTGATAAAGCAAAATAATTTGCAGTATGTCTTCTATATTAATAACTCTGAAGTATATTTTATCCTTTAAATCTGATTTTTTATTAATGAAGTACTAAAGAGTAACTGTTAACTCACTTTTCATTCGTGTGGTAAAGATGAGTTTTCCTGAAAATTTATTATTTTTAGTGATATAAAGAACCTGTCGTATATAACAGGTTCTCCTTTTGTCTCTATTCTTTTTTACATCAATGTTTATCAAGTGTGTTTATGGTTCCCAATTGCAGCATAATTAATTGGCTTTCCCTATTTGTATGAAAGATGGGGTCAGAATCGATAAAGGATAACTACGCGTTTCTCCAATTGCATTTTTTGCGACCAAATGATACATGTAGGATTGTTCGGGCCGAATATTTAAATCTGTAATGATATTTGTTGTGAAAGTCTGTATTTTTTGATTATTTTTATATAAATCATATGCAGTTACGTTTTTCGCTGAAACATTGAATTTGACTTCAGAAGAATTTATATTTGCAGTTGTTATTTGTACACCAAATGGTGGATATTGTTTTTGTATAGGCTTAATAACATAAGCGACACTATTTGACATATCTAATAATGTTTGATATGTCATATAAGCATATCCGTGATCGCCAAATTTCGTTCCCCAACTATTTCTTATAATAAACCATTGGTTTGTCTCATCATATCCCACTACCACGAGGGCGTGTCCTCCCCGTGATTTCTTTTCCGTAACAGGCGGTACAATTCCAGATGTAGGAGTTGCATCAAAGTTTGGATATACATGTATTCCTACTAAAACAGGATCTTGATTGGCTAATGCTTGTTTGATATCGGCAATCATATTTGCTTGGCGTATGGCTTGATAGGAACTAATTTTATAAGGCAGGGCATTTCTTTGTTGTAATGATGTAAGCGGTTCTTTAAACTGGTTTATATTTTCTGGATTTAAATCATACAAGCGTTCTGTTTCTGGCGGTACGCCTTCTTGTTTTAAAATTTGAAATGCTGATTCGAAATACATACCATCCTTGGGTCCACTTGGGTAATAAATATAAGAGGGAGATAAATACGTAATATCCGTTCCACGAGCTCCCGCATCTTTCGCAATATAGTATTCTCTTAAAGCAGTTGTAGCAAAGGGGACACAAGTTCCAAATTTCCCCTGACTTCGTACCTCTGGAAAATATTCACGTAAGTTGATTTGATTTGGAAGAATGTTTGGATTGGAAACTCCTTGTTGTTTTTGTATAGCGGCTTCCTGTTTTGTAAGATAATAAGTAGACGGTGTATATTCTGGGATATCTTCACTCACTTTATTATCCTTTAAGCCAAGCCCATATGTAGAAAAATCATTGGATTGAAAAGGTTTCTCAGTTTCAGCACTTATAGTAGTTCCAAATAGAAATCCGATAATTCCTACTAAGGCAATCTTCAGAATGATAGACGCATAATACTTCATAGTATGCTCCTTTCTAATTTTATTTCATTTTTACAGTCAAAGTCTTGTTTGCACACTAAACATACAATAAATTATATACATTGACTAGATTGTATAGGTTGATAAATGTTTTTAGGGTTATCGCTCATAAAGGTTATATCTTGTGATAGTTGCTTGTTTTGATAGATTATTTGAACCAAAAGACGTGATACCAAACAATTGGAATGTATCTATCCCTGTAGGCTTTTTTTCTTCGTATAATACGATTATGTTAAGTAGAATCTAAGGAGTTTTTCGGAAATAACAGAACTTTTGAATATGTATGGATGAGTAGTAAAAATCAAAATGGAGGTAGACAAATTGAAGTGATGATAATTTCTAACGGCAAGGGTAAAGAAAAACGGTAGTATTAATTTTAATTATCGACTATTAAAATAGTATTTTATTTGAATTGTTTTCTATAAAAATATGTTATGTGTGATTCTCTGTGTTTCTTTTTCAGATGGTAGTCTCTTTTTTTGAAAAAATTTGCAGTAGAACTATAACCATGATGTCAAATTAGTTGCTTTTTTAAAAGAACAACATTTTATTTTCTTAAGTTGAGGGACATGTAGAAGGAAGTATGTACTGGGTTTTTTTGGATAAAATAAAGCTCTCTTTTTCAAAATATCCTATGTTAATGTCATCAAAATATAAAATATGACCTTTCCCTAAAGTTATTTTTATGTTTGTTATGACCTTTCGGATTCGTTATCTTTAGTAAGTCAATGAAAAATAACTTTGGGAGGAATCATTTTATGAAATTAAACAAAATAATGTATGGAACACTATTATCTACCGCACTATTAAGTAGTCAATATGTGATGACTACGCCAACATATGCTGCTGAAAATACAGGTGTGGTGTGGGAAGACAAAAATCAAAATGGTAAGATGGATGCAGGGGAATCTGGAATCAATAATATTAAAATGGATTTATTTACTGTTAATGGATCTTTAATTAAAAGTTCTACAACGGATTCACAAGGGAAGTATTCTTTTGGTGATGTGGCCGATGGGAAGTACTATGCGAAAGTAAACGTTCCACAAAATTATCGCTTTTTTGGAACCGCTCCTTATTTTGGTAGTGATGGATTAACGAAATACATAACTGTAACTCAAAATAATTTAAAAAATCTAAATGCAGGGTTGGTGAAAAGTGAAACACCACCTCAAGTAGAGCATGGTTTATTAGGAGAATACTATACAGGAGTATTTTTTAATAATAAAGTAATGGAACGTGTAGATAAAAATATTACTATTAGCGATTTACCCGACGCATTAGGAAAAGTCCCAGAAAATTTTTCAATTCGCTGGACTGGAAAAATTAAAGCGCCTCAAACAGGGGAATATAAAATTATTACGAATTCTGATGATGGTGTGCGTGTCTATATTAATGATGAAGCTGTAATTGATGATTACAATGTAATGTCAAAAACAAAACATACTAGCCGATCAATCTCTTTAAATAAAGATGAATTATATAATATTAAAATAGAGTACTTCAATGGACCTGGTCTAAGTATAATGGAATTGTTATGGTCTATTAATAATGGACCTGAACAACAAATTTCAAGTGATAGTTTATACTCTAAGTAATTTGGGAACAAGAGGGTTCTTATAAGGGAAAGGGAACCGGCATCCCCGAGTGAAGCGGTAATAATATGAAATTATTATGTATATTGTCACTCTGATTAATAATAAGAAGGTAAGTGGGCGTAATATATAATGTCATATAGCCGACTATGGACTGTATGTGCCATACCAGGAACGGTTATTTTCAAAATAGCTTTAGCCTAATAGCATCAGGGAATACTTACATTTTAAGTTATGTATTCTGGCAAGCATAGGCTATAATTGTTTGAAATGTATGAGAAATGAAAATTTTAAACGTTTTATTTTGATAAATGTAGCAAATAGCAAGCACATAACGATTACGTTGTGTGCTTGCTTTATCATACGAGGAAATCCTAGTTCCAACTAAAAACGATCAAATTAACTCTAAAATTCCGAGGCATACAATTTTTTTATCTCTTCCGGCAAGAAGACTTCACCTGATCTGTGTTACGGGTGAAACCCAACAATTCAGGTGGAGATGAATTGCCGCCAACAGGTAGGCTGAACGCTTTTGTTTCGTTCATAACAATTTTCGAGGGCGAATGTTTGTTTCTTTTTGTCCTACGATATTATGTAGATAAGAAGGGAATAGATTGTAAGGCAACGAAATTAGATAATGATTATCATTCAGCTACTTAAGCCAAAAGTAATGAATACGCTTAATGAACTTTCTAAGAAAGACCAACTATGAAAAGTCAAGGATGAAATACAGAATAAATCATGGAAGTGCTTGCTGAAAAAAAGTGCAAACCAAATAACCCTTGAGAAAAGGCTGAAAAAATCAAGGTATTAACTTGATTTCTAGGCAATAGGTATAGGGACTTTATAAGGTTTATTGTTTTTTAAGATAGCGTAAATGATATGACATAATTTTCTGGCTACTGCACAGATACAAACGTAATAATGCTTTCCTTGCTGTTTTTTCTTTTCATAAAAGGATTTCAAAATTGGATCGTATTTATAACCAGTAACGGCAGCTTGAAATAATGCTCTACGTAGATGAGAAGAGCCACGCTTCGATATTGACATGCTAGTCGAGTTATATTGGCCTGATTGGGATACAGAGGCATCAATGCCCGCATAAGCGACGAGCTTGGAAGGTTTATCAAATCGTTTTATATCCCCAATTTCACCTAGTATAGTGGCACCTAAAATAGGGCCAATGCCAGGTACTGTAGTGATTGGGGTATCCAGTTCAATAAGGAGTTGGTCCATTTGTTCTTCACATTGTTTCAGTTGAATCTCAATAAAGTGGATTTGCTCCATTAACATTTTTAGTTGAAATGAAAATGCTTCTTTACCGAAAGTAATACCAAATGAATGAGAGGCAGATTCAATAATCTGATGTGCTTTTTCTTTTCCCAGTCGGTTGCGACTTGCTTGTTCGATTATTTGGGTTAAATCGTCAATAGATACTTGCTCATAGTCACTGGGAGAAGCATACTCCAGTAAAAGTTGTGTGGAAGTTTTACCGAAAACATCTGAGAACATTTTTTGGTATTCAGGAAATGTTTGATCTAATACGACAAGTGATTTACGTTTTAAATCACCCATACTACTTACGAGAGAATTACGAAAGCGACTGAGTTGTTTGAGGGCAAACATCTTTTCATCTACAAGAGGCGTTTCTAAAAAGTTCCCAAACCTAATGATATCAGCGATCATTGTCGCATCAATGGCATCTGTTTTTCTTTTTCTAATTTCGGTTCCTTTCCGCCACGCGTTCGTTTGAATTGGGTTCAGTACAATCACTGAGAACCCATGGTCTAACAAAAAGGAATATAACGCTAACCAGTAATGTCCAGTAGCTTCCATTCCAATTTTAATTTCTGTTGGGGCGTCAATGTGTTGGTATATTTTCTTTAATAATGCTTGGCCTCCTTTTCTATGATTATAGACTGGGAATGGTTTTTCCACAGGATTCCCGTTGGAATCCATAATGGATGCATAATGCTTATGTTTGGCAATATCAATACCTAAATACAACATCGTATACACTTCTATTCTGATAAGTATTAGATAGTGTTTGTGCTCCTCTGAACTAATAAGTGCTACTACCTCGTAAGAGATACGAAGAATGACTAAGAAAGCCATCAACATCCAACTCATTCGTAAATTACTTATTAGACAGAGGTACCAATCTTTCAACCGAATGCAAGATTCAAGGGGGTGACCGGTACCACTCTATCTACAAATATAAGTATCCCATATTTACTAGATACTCATGGGTTTATAGGTAAATCCCTTTCCTAAAAAACCTAACTTTATCATACGAGGTGGTGAACACAATGGCTAGAAAGAAGGCAGTGAAAGTATTACGGAAACAAAAGAAAAGAGAAACGATGCAACGGTTCACGCAGAAACAGAATATCGGACGAGCTTGCCTTACTGCAAAAGAATTTCGTTTACTTCAGCGCATGGCGCATAGTTCAAAAGCACTGCGAAATGTTGGGTTGTACACGATAAAACAAAGTTATTTGAACGATAATAAAATGGCTACTGTAAAAGAAGTGGACAATGCCATGCAGGCTGATATGAACTACTCGGGCGTTCAATCAAACTCTGTTCAAGCGATTCGTAGAGCCTTATTTACAGAAATGAAGAGCTTTTTTAAAGCGTTGGAACAGTGGAAGAAACATCCTGATAAGTTCACAGGTCGTCCGAAGTTTCCGAATTATTCTCGTTCCATTGACAAACGAATCATTGAAATCTATCAAGTGCCAAAAGTGGATGAGAACGGGTATTGGATCATTCCAATGAATGTTGCATTCAGAAAAAAATTCGGTTCCATTAAAATACGTATGCCGAAAAACGTAAGAAATAAAAAAATCTCCTACATGGAGATTGTACCTAAGCAAAAAGGTCGGTTCTTTGAGGTGCATTATACCTATGAAATGCACGTCTCTCAAATGAAGAAACAACCCACGACTACGAGTAACGCTTTGAGTTGCGATTTAGGTGTAGACAGATTAGTAAGTTGCGTAACAACTACAGGTGATGCCTTCTTAATTGATGGAAAAAAACTAAAATCTATTAACCAATACTTCAACAAAGTGATACGTAATCTACAACAGAAAAATATGGAGAATGGCCTTTCGAAACGAGTTGTAACGAATCAAATGGCTGCACTTTGGTATAAACGAGAACGACAAATACATGGTTACATTTCACAAACTGTAGGCCTGTTGTTCAAAAAAGTGAAAGCATTTGGCATAGATACGATTGTCGTAGGGTATAACGCTGGTTGGAAACAAAAATCTGATATGGGAAAAAAGAATAATCAAAAGTTTGTGCAAATCCCCTTTCATAAACTGATTGTAGCAATTGAGAATAAATGTATAAAAGAAGGCATCCGATTTGTAAAACAAGAAGAAAGCTATACTTCAAAAGCTAGTTTTCTGGATAAAGATCCGGTTCCAGTTTGGTCTAATGGCGATAAGACTCATTATCTTTTTAGTGGAAAACGAATCACTCGTGGTCTGTACCAAAGTAAAGCAGGAACATGTATCCACGCTGATATGAATGGTGCGTTGAATACATTGCAAAAATCAAGAATTGTAGAATGGGATGACAATCTGAAAGTGAAAACGCCGATTCTATTAAAAGTGCAAAAACGTAAGGCTGTTGCTTCGCGCATAGCTTAGTGGGTGTGTCAACCATCCATGTGTACTCGACTTGTCGGGGCTTGTAGCACACGCCGGATTCATCTGAGTGGTGGCTTCTTCTGCAAGGAAGAACTGCTCTTTTTCGAAAGGGTGGTGCAAGTGGGAAAGCAATCGTTCGTTGCCAGTACCAACCAAAAACATACTTGGGGTGTTACCATAAGGTGGCATGAGTGCTAGAGCGTCAAACTGTCTAGAGATAGACGAAAAGACCTAGTGTTTGAACTCAAGCCCCCACTGAAACGCCTCATCTCAGTGGGGGGAGTTGACTGAATAATGTATACAAATCGTAATACAAAACATTATATAAATCGATGTTACCAAAAATAAAATAGACTTAGGTACAAATCCAGTTCTTTGTCATCAGATACATACGCATTTAGATCAAGTAAAGTGCCATTCGAGAGTTCTGTTAGCTATATCTGTAACCATCTAATATTACATCCTGTTTGGATATGTGTATTACACATGATGCCCGTTATTATCCCACTGGGACAAGGCTAATTTAAACTATTTTTTCGTATTCTTTGATAGCGCCAACGTTCAATGGAATGTTTTTACATTTTTTTTGCAAAAATTTGATTTTTTGCATAGGATTTGGACATTCTTTTTTTGTCTCTTGCTGAATTTTTAGCATTTCTAACTCTAATAGTCTTTTTTTCAAACATAATAGGTCCCTTGGTATATTTTCTTGAATGCCTATATCCCGTAGTAAACTATAAAAGTAATTTCGTTGTTTTAACGTAGAATTTCTCTGTCTCATGGCAGTTTCAATTTCATGTAATATCTTTTTACATGAAATAATGTCTATTTCGAACCCCATTAGCTCCCACTTTAAGAATAAATTAGAACCTTGAAAATATACAACCAACATCGCCACAAAAGAATCTGTCACAATAGGTGTGTTTTCTGTAACACATGCATAATTTGTATCCTCTAAATAATAGCGTAATACTTTAAATAAATCTGAACGAAAACTCTGTTGTAACGAAAAAGTTAGCTCTGAATATAACATTCTACATACAATCCTTTCTGCTCTATTAGATAAGCATTTGAATTTTATGAGCGCACGTTGTTTCTTTTTATGAGTAGTGATTCAAATGATTCCAAAGCTCTACTTTTTACATCTATATTATATTTTTAAATCCCGCTAGATAATTATCTATACTAAAAGATATACACCCCGCTTTAATTGTACTTTATTGAATAAAAAAGTAAAAAGATACTAATAAGGAGAAGTGAATATAAAGAAAATTTAAATATCTTTTTGTTCGGAGTCTTTCTACATATATCTGTTAAATTTGTTGTAAAACAGAACGCTTCTTTGAAAAATAAGCGTTCTGTTTGTAGTGGAATTGCAGAATTTAGCATTTATATAAGATAAATGTTAAATTCATATTTTTGATTATTTTTCTAAATATGTTTGGATTTGAGTAATTACTTGCTTGGCACCTTCCTTGCTTAAGATAATTGTTCCACGAGATAATACAATGTTTTCACTAGAACATGTGCCTGTGATAAGACACTGTGGTTTATAAGGTTTTAGTTGTAAGGTTTGGCCTTCTGTATATATTTCAATCTTATCTTGTTTTGAAACCTCCATGTTTCGTCGAACATATTTTGGAATATATAGTCGCCCAAGACGATCTATTGTGCAGAAAATATTTATTTTGTTCAATAATTTCACCTCTAATTCTTAAAGGATTTGATACTCTCATGGCTAAAGCAGGAAGTCCTACATCTTACGGTGTAACGGATGAGATTCTTGAATGACTAAATGTTCGCAGTCCATTTCTATTTTGAACAGTCTTCAAGATGAGAGTGTGCCATCACCCCTCCTAAGACAGACCATATAGGTTCTTAGAATGATTTACTATTATTGTCAACAACCACAGTTGCGTAGCGAATATTCATCGCCCCCAACGATATCGCGGTGTTTCTCAAATCCGCATGGACACTTATATCTTCTATCCCGCACTGTCTGTCTGCTGTTAGTTAGTTGTTCTAATCGAAGGACAGAAATCGTATGATTCGTTGCGAAATCAACGAGTTTACGACTCATTTTGTGATTTTTGGTCTTGCATTCATCTTTGTTCCTGTTTTTCTATTGTAGGAACCGTGACAGATATTTGAGTAATCCATTTAGTAGATTTCTTCGTGATACGAAGTATACCTAACTTGTGCTTCTACAAGTCGACATTACGATTATATGTGTCGGTTAATACGGTACAAGCTTTGAAACGAGTTGACATGCACTCTTTTTCACTGTACTTGGAAGGGTGGCTTTGATATCCTTTGTATTTTTCTTTAACCATTTCAGATACAAGTATAGTAATGAGTTTCATGTACTCTTGACTACGTTGTTTCAATAGCCTGATTTGTTCTTTTGTCGGAAGCAATTTAACTTGGACCGTCATAGTTTGTGTCACAAGTTTTACTTCTATTTCGATGTAGTTCGATCATATAACAAACATATGTTTTGTAGGTGGTGAAGTAACAATGTTTGTATGTCGAACAAATAAGATGACTTCCGCCATCCTTCGTCCGAAGCTCATTCATTTCCCACTTCTCACTTCGTGTTTTTTGAGGAAGGCGTTTTCTTGGCTAAAATGATAAAATCAGCCGTATAATCAGGAATACTCTACTTTTTTCAATTATTATCATAACGAATTAATATAATAAAACCTAGGATTTCTTCAAAATATAGAATGTTTATTTTGTCCGAAAACTAGACAAAATTTTCACGTTCAATTTATCTCAATTTTTACTCTCCTCATTTTATATCTTCGGTCAGGCTTACTGGATAACACTCCTTGTATTTATATAAGGGAAATATAGTGAAATTGTTAGAATAAAAGGTTTTTCTCTTTCGAAAACCGAATATCATGAAAAACTTTATGTAAAAAGGGAGGTGAGGAGATGTAACTTTAATTTAATAATGTGTGTAATAATAGAAAACAAAAACATAGGGGGCATTCACTTGAGGCATTGTAAAATACTATTGCAATCATTTTTTTTCTTTTTTATCATGTTTTGTAGTCTACCTTCTGTATCTGCCGATACACATCTAGATTACAGTAAGGTATTCCCATCAAAAGACATTTTTCTACCGGGAGATTGGTTTGTGGGGGCAACACCTGCACAGATAGATTCTACAAAATTACCAATTGTATTTGTACAAGGGAAGAATGGGAAGGCAAATGATTGGTACGAAGATACTTACTATCATGGGAAAAATAATATGTACGACCTGGCTTACCATGCTGGTTATCAAACTGCTTTTGTACAACTCTATGATGCTGCGGGAGCAGGGTCTGTGAGTCCCTGGACAAATGGAAAATTATTGGCGGAAAAATTAGAAGCCATTTCTCAACATTTTGGGAAAAAAGTAAACATCGTCGCACATAGTAAAGGGGGAATTGATACACAAGCGGCCCTTGTACAATATGGCGCATATCGTTTTGTTGATAAGGTAATCACACTTGGATCCCCTCATCATGGGACACATCTAGCAGATCTAGCATATAGTTGGTGGGCAGGATGGCTTTCATCCTTACTAGGACAACAAGATGAAGGGACGTATGCGTTACAAACTGGTGAAATGGCGCGTTTTCGCTCGATTATTGATACGAATCCAGTCATAAACTCTAATCAGTATTACACGTTAGCAGGGACGAGCTGGGGTCCTACTTTCTCTGCTTTATCTATGGGAGGGTTATATTTGTCTCCATATGGAAATAACGATGGACTTGTCAGTGAATGGAGTACCGCATTACCGTACGGTGCCCATCTTTTTTCCGACCCTACATTAGATCATGACTCTATTCGGACAGGAACAGCCGTTTTCGCTCGCATAGAACCCTATCTACAAACGAAAGAGATGGGGAAAGAAAGGTTATCATCCTCTTTTATGAACAAGTCTTATACAGCGTTAGGTACAACAGAAAATCAAACGGTTTTAGGTGGTGAACTAATTCCACATCAAGATAATTACGCTACGTTTTCTGTAGATACACTAACATCAGGAACAGTATCAATTTTAACTGCAAATAAACAGGTCGAAGTACAACTCATTTCACCTACAGGGACAGTCTACAATAAACAGGAGGCCGTATTAACAGCGGATAAGGATACCTTTTTTAAAGGGGCTTCCATTCATACCTTTCAGTTGAAAAGTATGGAAATAGGTGAATGGAAAATAAAAATGAATACAGCGGTAAAAGATGCTTATTTAGCGATAGTACAATATCAACAAGAAGCACCGTTCCGTTTAAAAATACCTGCTAAAACGAAAGCGGATGCAGCAAAGGTTCAAATGCAATCTGTTAATGAAAAATCAGTTGAAGCTGAGAATATTTCTATGACGGTGCGAGTTGTTAATCAGATGGGTACACTCGTTTCACAATCTACGGGGATCCAACAATTAGATGCAAATACGTTGTCTACAATGGTACAGCATGTAGAGCAATCGGGTGTATACAATCTTACGATTGATGTAAAAGGAAAAAATGAGTCCGGACATCCATATACGCGTACGATTATACGTTCTATGTATATTGAAAAGTAAGATATATATCATGAATAGCAAAGAAAAAGGTGCTCGTAAGAGTGCCTTTTTCTTTGCATGTTCAGTTTTACGAGTAATAGGGGCGTCTATTTGTTGAATCCCTAGAGAACAGTTGAGGAAAGATACCAATGGGTATAAAAATCCGAAAGTTGAAACATTCAAATAATATGCACTATCTTTCATTAGACTAATAAACTATAAAATTTATATGGACTCTTACAACGTTTTTAGATAGATGGAAAATGACCATTGTGAATGCCCCTTTTTTATGTTGTTAAAAGACATAGTTTATTTTATAGTATAATTGCGAAAATACTTTACTTAGTAAACTATTTTAGGGAATACAGAATATAAAATTTTTATTAACATACGAATTACAAATTGAACCAATAAGGTTAAACTCAAAATAAATCCTAGTTGCATAAACAACTAACTAGCGTACAATTTTTCTAAAATGGTGAAAATGTGGATTAGCTACTCGAAGGCGCTGAGTCTAGTGCTAAATTCACTATTCAGTGAAATAGCTGAGTATTAACAGATACAAGTTTAAGATAGAGTCAATAGATGAATCAAGCGTCTTAATTAAAGTCCTATAACAACCATATCAAAATCCACAAATACATGCACTTTCCGAATAAACAATAAGTTTATTCGGAAAGTGCAAGGTGCTCTGAACTATACTTCTAATTGTTGGATAATGTTCAATAATTGGAAGTATAGTTTTTTATATTTCATTATCTTTACACCAAAGCTATAGAACAATTTCTCAAAGAATTTTTAGAAAAAGGTATCATTTTGTATCACTAACCGTAACCTGATTTTTAAGAAATAGGAGGGATTGTAAGGTGATTAAACCTTCAAAAAAAAATAGTCGTTATATGGTTGGATTGGACAGCCTAAGGGGCCTAGCAATAATGGCTGTTATTTTGTATCATATTAATTTTAATTGGATGCCTGGAGGTTTTTTGGGAGTTACTGTATTTTTTGTACTTTCAGGGTATTTAATTACAGATATTCTAGTGACGGAGTGGAGAAAAAATAAGAGAATTGATTTAAAGAAGTTCTGGTTTAGCAGGGCAAGACGATTGCTTCCAGGAATGCTTGTTATGCTTGTTATCACGTTCGCATGGATTGCGATTTTTCATAGTTCTTTACTTGAAACAATGCGTGACGATTCATTAGCAGCATTATTTTATGTTAGTAACTGGTGGTATATTTATCATAAATTATCGTACTTTGATAATTTTAACCAACCTTCTCCATTGAATCATTTTTGGTCGCTGGCAGTGGAGGAACAGTTCTATGTTGTATGGCCATTTATCATTAGTTTAGGACTTTATTACACAAAAAAACGATCTCGGTTAATTTTATGGATTTGTCTGGGGGCTGCTTTTTCAGCGTTAGCAATGGCAATTTTGTATGAACCGGGAACTGACCCAAGTAGAATTTATTATGGTACAGATACGAGGGCCTTTTCTTTACTTATTGGAGCAGCACTGGCTTTAATTTGGCCAAGCGCTGAGCTTACAAATAAAATTATTCCAAAGGCACGTTTCATTCTTGATGTGGTAGGAGGGAGTGCTCTTATTATTATATTGGTTATGTTTTGGAAGACCAATCAATATGATGCATTTCTATACCGCGGAGGGATGGTTATTTTATCGATTGCAACAGCATTGTTAGTAGCAAATCTTGCTCATCCTGCTAGTCGTATTGCTAAATTTTTACGATTTAGACCTTTACGCTGGATAGGGGTGAGGTCGTATGGAATATATCTCTGGCATTATCCAATTCTTACATTGACGACCCCAAAAGTAAATACTGGAGATTTTTCACTAATAAGAGCCATTCTTCAATTCATTTTGATTATTATAATTGCGCAAATTTCTTGGGAGTTTATTGAAAATCCAATCCGACAAGGTGGACTTCGGAATATTCAGTTTAAAAATATAAGACTTCAAAATGTCACTTTAGGTATTAAGTTAGTTTTAATTGGTACAATATTCGTTTCGGCCATAGCCGTTTTAGGAGTAGCAAAAGCTAATAAGGATACGGTGGAAGTAACGAAAACACAACCTGCGAAACATCCAGTTGCAGTACGGGAAAATCTAACTCAAGAAGCGCCTCAAAATCAAGAAAAATCAAAAGAAGTGAATTCTGTACAACCTAAAAATTCACTAACAGTTACTGCGATAGGCGATTCCATAATGATTGATATTGCTCCGTATTTAAAAAATACATTTCCTGATATTGGGATCGATGCACAAATTGGTCGCCAGCTGTCAAAAGCAATTCCTGTAGTTGAACGCTTAAAAAATGAAGGGAATTTAGGAAACCATGTCATTATTGGATTAGGTACAAATGGAGCTTTTACTACTGAGAACCTTGTTTCATTAATAAAATTAATTGGAAAGGAACGTAAAATAATATTGATTAATACGAGGGTACCACGTCCATGGGAATCGATTGTGAACGAGCGATTAAAAGTAACAGCAGCGGAATATTCAAATGTAACGCTAGTAGATTGGTATGACGCAAGTGCTGGAAAGAGTGAATACTTTGCACCTGATGGTGTACACTTAACTAAAGTAGGTGCAGAAACATATGCAGCACTTGTAGTTAATGCAGTGAATCAATAAGTAAATATGTTTTAGTGAACGTGTCCCCCACTTAACGTCTTAACGGACTGCTTGAAGTGGGGGCTTTTTAGGATATTAGCTTTCTATATTTACCAGGCTATAAGGGTAGTACTTCCCTCTAATTAAAAAGTAATTATATATTAAATGTGATTAACGTAATCGGACTAAGGGATCGCTTGCCAGCCCTGTTAAAATACAAGTATGATGTGTCATTTGACTTCTTTCGCAAATGACTGTAATTCATCTTGAATCAAGAGATTTCATAAAAGACATTGTTCTTTCTTATTTAGTCCGTCAAGAAAGAATAATGTCTTGTTGTACTTGGGGTAGTGAAAACCCTTACGTTAATGGTCATGAGGTTATAAACTTTAGGTCTGAATAATTTAAACGGAGATGTATTTTGGATATAGCTATATATCATTTGAAGAGTTCTTGTTACCTATATTTTGACTGAAAAAATAACAATAAACTACAGCTTACAACATTGTAAGGTAGATGTAAGAAGAATCAATATCTTTATTAAAGTAAAATAGATAAACTAATATTATATGAATCAACCTGTGATTACATTTTGGATTGGAGGTAATTATTATGAGTAAACCCGTAGTATATGTAAATAAAGTGAAAAAAGTATACGGTAGAAAAGGTGAAAATCAATTCCACGCCTTAAAAGGTGTTTCTTTTGTTATAGAAGAAGGTGAATTTGTTGGAATTATGGGACCTTCTGGTTCAGGGAAAACAACACTACTAAATGTGATTTCTACCTTAGATCAAGCCACAGAGGGTAGGATTACTATCGCTGGAATAGATATTACTAAGATGAAAGCGAATGAACTTTCTGATTTTCGATCTCAGAAATTAGGTTTTATATTTCAAGATTTCAATTTACTGGAAAATTTATCGGTCTATGAAAATATTGCATTGCCACTCTCGCTTCAAGGGAGATCCTCCCGTGAAATTAAGGGGAAAGTATATGATGTAACGGGGATATTAGGCATTACTTCTATTCTTTCCAAATACCCTGTTGAAATATCCGGAGGGCAAAAACAACGTACCGCTGCAGCTCGTGCACTTGTGCATAAGCCGGCGATAATTTTGGCAGATGAACCGACTGGAGCGCTTGACTCTAAAAATGCAACAAGTTTACTAGAAACGTTGCAACAGTTAAATAAAGAACAAGATGTCTCGATTATGATGGTTACACATGATCCGTATAGTGCGAGTTATTGTAAGCGTATTTTGTTTATTCAAGATGGAGAGTTGTATAAGCAAATTCATCGGAGTGATACACGAGACGTTTTCTATAAAGAAATTTTAGATGTATTAGCTACAATTGACACATTTTCAAAAGAAATGGAGAGATAACAGTATGTTGTTTAAACTTTCTATTTCTAGTATGCGAAAGATGATGAAAGATTATATAGTGTTATTAATTGGACTAGTTATTTCCATTGCTATTTTTTATATGTTTCAAACCTTGGCGATGAATACAGAATTTACAAAGCAAAATAGTGTAATTAGTTCCATTGTTCTAATATTCCAGATTGGCTCTATTTTACTCATGTTTATTTCTTTTTTTTATATTTTTTATGCGAATTCCTTTTTACTTTCCCTGCGTCGTAAAGAATTGGGAATGTATTTAATATTAGGGGCAAAAAAAAATAAAATTAGTCGTCTATTATTTTTTGAAACAATAGGTATGGGCTTTTTAGCACTTATTTTGGGAAGCGTGTTAGGAGTTCTCCTTTCAAAATTAGTGAGTTTCTCATTAATGAAACAATTAGAAGTCTCTCTGAAGGGATATCAAGTTTTTTATTTGCCTGCCTGGGGTAAAACATGTTTCTTTTTTGGTATCTTATTTTTCTTTACCTCTATTATCAATGTATTTCGTCTATCTATGAAAACAGAGTTACAATTGATTTACATAGAACAAACGGTAGAGCGTATACAAACTAAGAGCCTTATAACCATGTTCCTAGCTATAGTGGGTGTAGGTGGACTTGGAATCGGTTATTATTTGGTTATAGTTCCTGGCATCAAAAAAGTTTCAGATATTCAACTGCCACTTTGTACTATTACGTTAGGAACATATCTACTATTTATTTCACTCTTACCTGTATTGATAAGTGTATTAAAAAAAACAAATTTAAATGGAAGATATATTAATGCCTTTACTTTTTCTCAATTACAATTTCGTGTGAATAGTCTAGCCAAAATATTAGGGACAGTTACAATATTAATTGGACTTGGGGTTGGTGCTATGGCTAGTAGTATGTCTTTGCAACAAAATGTAGAATTAAGAGCAAATAAAACTCAAGTATATGATATTACGATTTTGAATCCAGAAAACGCAGATTATGAAACATTGAAAAATATGAAAATAACAGAAAAAAATCAATATCGCTATAAAAGCAATAATCAAGCGATTTATTACTTAAAGGATGATCTTGTAGCCCATCCACCACTTGTATTTTTGAATTTTGAAGCGAGTCATCCGTATCGCATTACAAAAGGACTTCCAGCGGAAGCCTACAGTATGTTTAGTGATAACAAAATGTATAAGACATTACCTTCAGAGTGGAATCGAGCAATCGCATTTGAATTTAGAATAAATAGGCAAATGTTTGATCAGAAAGCAGTATATATCGTAGATCAAAAACAGTATACAGCCGTTTCTGGGCCAGAGCATATATTTTTACTAGCTAAAGTAGATGATTTTCTGAAATATAAAAAGGAATTGAAAGAATTAGATATTCGTCACCGAAAACAATTACCTAATCTTCAGAGAGAAGACGTCTTGTTAACAAAGTATGGTATGTATGAAGAGATGCTTGCTTTCTCAAAAGGAACTGTATTTATGGGATTCTTCTTAGGTATTGCATTTTTAGCGATGATGGCAAGTTGTTTGATGTTTAAAATTCTCTCGGGAGCTACAAGGGATATAGATCGTTATCGCATACTTCGCAAAATAGGCGTACGTAAAGAGTTACTTATAAAGTCTATATATAAAGAAATTGGAGTTCTCTTTATATTTCCCGCTATTCTTGGCGTGCTACATGTTTTAGTTGGAATGAAAGTTTTTGCAAATGTAGTTATGTTTACAGATCCCTATATTAATATTGGGGCACCAATTTTTATTTTCTTTATTATATATACGATATATTATCTGATTACTGTACAATTATATAAAAGACTTGTGTTTCCAAAGCAACTTTAAATTCCATAGAATATGAAAAACGAAAATGGACTAAAAAGTAGTATCGAACAGCAAAAATATAAGCCAAGTAAATATAGATAGAAGGGGGATGAAAACATGAAAAAATATCTAAATATATTTGTATGGTTAACTATTTTGATGGTTTTTACGGCAGGGTGTGAACAAGTATCTGGTTTATATGAAAAAGCGACAGCACAAGAATACTATGTCCAAATTCAAGGAAATGAAGACACGCGACAACATCCGACGACGAATGAATATAAATTGAACGCTTACAATGAGGCAGGGGAAAAAGTTAAAGTTATTTTTACTGTATCGGAAGAGATAAAGCCTTCTACGTTTCTTCGGATTCGTGTATTAAAATCAACAGATCCTGATGAAAATCATTTTGTTAAAGATTACAAAAAAGTAAAAGAAACAGATCTACCTGAGAAAGTAAGAGAGAAAATTAAAGACTAATATTATGCTGTGTGAATGAATTTATCAAAAAAGTAACCTGCTTTTACCATGTAGGTTACTTTTTGTGTTTCTGGATATATAAATATTAAACAAAAAAATTATGTTTTTTCTCTTTTTTCGTGTATTAAAACATTTTAATTCTATCTGTGCCCAGATAAATCTTTTACTGGAGAGCGCTATGGTGTTTTATTGCATATTAAAGTACCAAAAGGAACAACGGCAGCATATATATCTGATCTAAGTAAATATCCAGATCAAGTTGAACTGTTGATACAAAGAGGATATACGTATAAATACGATAAATTTACTATTATAAATGAAGATGGTATACAATCTCTTAAGGTTGACGTCTCTATAGTTCCACAATAGTAAAGAGCAGGAAACGCTTCAAGCTTAATAATAAATATACTCTATCATATATTGATGCAATTATAGGTATATGAATAACAGTCTCTGAACATAATATTATTTATTACTCTAAGTACAAAAAACGACACCTTCCTTATAATCTATAAGGAAGGTGTCGTTTTTTTGAAACGTGATAATATGTGAATTGACCCACGAACTTGGGATATGAATGCGTATTAGTTAGTGTCCAACCATTAACAAGTCTTTTGATGAATACACTAAAAAATCTACTCAAATCCTTTCAACGCAAATATTTTAATATAAAAATTATTTTATAAAAGTGAGTTATACAAGATAGCTATTATTTTTTGTATAAAGACTATTTTTCCCCTCTGCATAGGTTTTGTATGATTACTATAAAAATTACTTTTTCAAAAGGTAATTATATGTATATTCATTAATAAGTCATATTTATTACAATGTATATGTTCTAACGGCACTCTCTAATTAGAGAATTTCTGTTATATCGTAAGGAGTATTGAAAAACACGCGCAATTTCAGTATGTCTTTCAGAAGGGGGAATGGCTGAAGAGTAACTTAGGAATAAATCTACTGGCCCAGCAACAAGATTCGGTTCAGTTATGAAGTTTGTATTGGTGAGTCCCCTATTTTATTCAGAATCTGTGGACGATGTTGTGCCACGATATTCGCAAGCATGATAGAGTTGTCTACAAGAAAAAAATATCGAATGTATGGAAGTAGGGCAAGATGTCCCTGTAGAAAAGGACAGTTAATGATTTATTTGTGAAAGATTAATGTTTCATATGAGACATATGCGCAATGGAAAAATAGTAGTATGCTATGGGACAGTTTCTGCAACACTATTAGAATTTTCTATTTCTATGCTTTCTATACAAGAGCAAGCATAAGAGTGAACGAATTTTTTTGAAGATAGTGTTGGCAAGCTTGTTTTGGGGGATTCCAATCAAAATGGTCTCTACAAAACAACGTTAATTAGATAAATTTGGGAGGAATCATTTTATGAAATTAAACAAAATAATGTATGGAACATTATTATCTACCGCACTATTAAGTAGTCAATATGTGATAACTACGCCAACTTACGCTGCTGAAAATACAGGATTAGTTTGGGAAGATAAAAACCAAAATGGAAAAATAGATGAAGGAGAACCTGGAATAAGTAATGTTAAAATGGATTTATTTAACATTTATGGAGTTTTAATTAAAAATGCTACAACAGATTCGCAAGGTAATTATTCATTTGGTGCTATTCCAGATGGTCTATACTATGCTAAACTTAACGTACCACAGAATTATATTTTTTATGGTACAGACCCTTATTTTGGATCGGACAGTTTAACAAATTACATAGTAGTAACTCAAAATGACTTAAAAAATTTAAATGCTGGTTTGGTGAAAAATGAAGCACCACCTCAAATAGAACATGGTTTATTAGGCGAATACTATACAGGAGTATTTTTTAATAATAAAGTAATGGAACGTGTAGATAAAGACATTACCATAAGTTATTTACCCGACTCATTAGGAAAAGTCCCAGAAAATTTTTCAATTCGTTGGACTGGGAAAGTTAAAGCGCCTCAAACGGGGGAATATAAAATTATTACGAATTCAGACGATGGTGTACGTGTCTATATTAATGATGAGGCTGTAATTGATGATTACAATATAATGGGGAAAACAAAACATACTAGTCCATCTATTTATTTAAAAAAAGATGAATTGTACAATATTAAAATAGAGTATTTCAATGGTCCTGGTGCAAGTATAATGGAATTATTATGGTCTATTAATAGCGGATCTGAACAAAAAATTTCAAGTGAATCTTTATATTCTCATTAATTTGAAAATATAAAGATTCTAGTGAAAAATATATTTGTATAAGAGATAGAATCCATTGCTATCAAGCCACTCACGTACAACGTCAATTATAGTTAGCAAGTGTTTTTTCTAAAGGTTATGGTTAAGGAATTGAAAGGTTTTTGCATATGAAATAAACGCTAACGGGTTTTATTTTTTGAATTAAGCCGCCTGATTATCCAGCATCGTACAATTGTAAACGATACCTAATATATCAAAGACTGTTTTCTTCTCATATTGATGAGATTTTCTCTAGTTTGGCTGTAAGAAGTTGAATAGGAGAATTAGAATCTTTGATAGCTCTTGGGTGTCTTTCTTACGATTAGTCAAATGTTTTTTAGAACTAGAATTGATTAAATGCTAGAGGTTTTAGGCAAATTAGAATGCAAACCCAATCCCAATCCCCCTAATATGTGTCTGTTTTTTTACTAGGGGGAAGATAGGGTATAATGGATGAAACTATGGTTTCAGGCGGTTAACAAATAATCATAGTACAGTATTATGATTATTTGTATCTAAATCCCTGTGTTTCAAGCTGTTTGGCCGTTTCACTAACACCGATTTCCCACAATTTGCCCACGTGATTTCAAAAATTCATCGTATTGATTTACTGAGGTTTCTTCCATAGATTTTGTTACATGTAGATAAACATCTGCTGTCATGTTAATAGTGGAATGTCCTAGACGTTCAGAAACATATTTATGTTCGCTCCACTTTGTAGCAGATGCACAGCATGTGTATGCCTGAATCCATGTAATGTTATATATTCGAATCCGCCTTTTTTTACATGCTTCTTTTAAAAATACTAACGTTGAAGCTCGTAATATGTAAGAGTTATCTTCATTGGTAAATACAAAATTATAATTCTGATAATATTTACCGTTTATTAAGATGTTTTTAGCTTGCTCTATTTTCACTTGATTTAAAAGCGATAATGTAGAATCATCTAGAGTAAGTATTCTGATACTACTTTTATTTTTAGGGGGGCCGAATTTTATAAGGTCATTTCTTTGAGTAGTTATTAATGTTTTGTTGATATAGATTTGTTTTTAGTAAATTCTATATCATCCCATTATAAAGCCAAACACTCTCCAATTCGTAAGCCAGTCCGCGATAAAAACATAAACAGGGAATAGTATTTAAAAGTAGTTTGTTTATTCAAAACATAGTCTAAGAATGACCTTAATTCATCTATGTCAAAACATTTAATTTCTGATCGTTTGTTGGATTTTTCGTGAGAGTTTCAAGTTCATTAACTGCTATTTCTAATGCATTGTAGCGTTAATCAGTGATACAGTTTGTTTACTACGTGTTTTTAGAAGAGAATTTATGAATTTTTGATATTTCACACGAGTTAAATCTTTTAATTTTAGGTTACCAAATGTAGGTAATATGAACAATCGAATGTTTTTTCTTTAAATTGTATATGTTCGTTCAGAAATAGTTCCTTTTTTATAAGTATCTAACCATGCATACATATAATCATTAGATGTTATATTATGGTTATTTATGTCAACTCCGTTAGCAAATTTCTCTTCTATTTTAGCGGCAGCTAATTGGGCTTCTTTTTTTGTTTTAAAACCACCTTTGGATGTTTCTTTGTATTTCCCCATTTCTTTATATCTAATCTGATATTCCCGTTTATCGTTACGTTTTCTAAAACTAGCCAATTTCATCTCTCCATTCTATTTTGAGATAGAATAAACATTCGTTTGCTCCGCTCCCATTGTTTTTTGGTATTTGAGTAGTAATAAATCTTTTGGTATGCCGGTATAACTGGAAATTTCGTCTAAGGTTTGAAAATCTTTTGTATACGCATACCAATCTTCATCTGGCATTAACAGTTCAATAGCAAATAAATTCGCTTGTCTTTCTAATTTATCAACAGTTAGAAAGGTATTAACACGTAAAAAAGGGGTATTGATATGCTTATGTATTTTACAATGCCCTAATTCATGTGAACAAGTTGCGGTTTGATCATTTGTGTCTAATTTTTTGTTAATGCAAATATATTGGTTTTTTCTATCGTATTTATAAAACCCCATGATGTGAGGATGTAGGTTGTTATAAAACACGTGTATCTTTGACATTCCCACGGCTAAAGCCGCTATTGATGAAAATGCTAATGACGAAGATGCAGTTCCGTTAGAAGAAGCATATAGGTTATTACGCCAGGCAGCCAAGGATATGTTTGCTATTCAAAAGGTTGATCAGCCTAAAGCAACGTATACCGTTACAGTGATCCATGAAGAAGATGGGATTTCGATTAAAGCGAAGGTAATTGCGTATAAGTATGATCAGGTCAAAAAAGAATAACTGGACATAACGATTGGGAATTTCAAAGAATCTTTTACGGACGTTTCCGGTAGCGTTGACTTGATGCAAAAAGAATTATCCGCTATGCCAAGTTCGATTTTAGATGCAGCAAAAGCGAATGCGACAAGTCTTATCAAGTCTGGTTTTGGAGGACATGTTCGTTTGTATCCTGACCGTCTTTTCATCATGGATACAAGGGATGAAAAGACGGCCAAAAAGGTTTGGCAATGGAACCTAAATGGACTAGGTTACTCCTCTACAGGTGTGAATGGACCATATGGAACTGCTATTACAAGTGACGGAAGAATTGTTGCTGATTTTATTACTGCAGGCACGTTAAGTGGGAATGTTGTTCGAGGGGGAGAAATAACAGGTTCAACATTACGAACTTCAGATAGTGTCAACTATGTAAATATTTCAAAGCAATTTATCCGTTTGTATGAATCATCGAAAACAAGGGTGTTTGTCGGGTACTACAAAAATAGTAGAAATGAGATACAGCCTACTCTTATTTTAGGCGGAGATTCAGATTCCACAGGTGCAAATGGTGCTATTATGGTATACCAATTCTCAGACACAAGTGTTAAATCTGGTGGAATAGGAATGACTAAAGGACTCGATGGCAATGGATACTTGAATGCAGCTTCTTTATACTTTTCTCAAACTGGGAATGCAATGCTTGATGCTGATAAAATGATCGTCCTAAATGCTCAAAGTGATATGAGGTTTAAAGTCAAAGATCAGTTCCGCTTTTATCGTAATGACAATTGGATTGCGAGTATTGGGGTTTCATCTGGAGGAGATACAGATATCATACTTCCAAATGCGATGATACGAAAATGGCTATATTCAAATAAAGACAGCTCTTGGATCATATTATCAAGGAGTAATTGCTTCAGACTTTAAAATTTCTTCTAAAGAAACATATAAAACCAATATCCGTCCTATTGCATTCAGCGCACTTGAAAAGGTAATGGGATAGGAAATGAAACAGTACAATTTGAAAAACGATATCCCAAAACTGTATGAGATGCGTATGGATCGTAAAGAAGGAGAGCCAACGATTACTACAGAGGCAATTCCTACATATTATGGTTTCGTTATTCCAAAAGAAGTAGAGGAAAATGGCGTAGGCTTATACGGAATGCTTTCACAATTGACGAGTGCATTTCAAGAGCATGTGATAAAAACGGATGATAGATTTAGCAGATCCTGTGTTTACCAAAACAATTCGTTCTCGGCAGAATGACAAGAATGGATTGAGGCTTACTGTGTATGTAAGAGAAAAAGAGCAGAATGTGGATTTAACAGGATATGTGGTTAAATATGAAGCGACCAATCATACAGGAGTATGTATTCGAGATGACGCTCAAGTAGTTGATGCAAAGAATGGTGTGTTCGTCTATATATTGTCCTCGCAAGCTGTTTCTACATCGGATGATGGGACGGCTTATTTTGTGATGGAAAAAAATACAGAGCGAATGAGCACACCAGACATTCGGATCCTATTGAGAAGAGATGTAAAAGAAGGAAATATTAAAGTAGAAAACTACATTTCTGAGTTTGAATGAGTTGGGTAGGCATATTAGAAGATATAGAATTATTTTCTTCTGCCAATGATAATGTTGGAAGTGAAGTTGTTAATAAGCCTAGAGCCATAGCTGAAATAGCTATTTTTCTGTTTGTCGTATTCATTTTAAATTCCCCTTATTCATTGTTGTTATTTTATTTATGTAGATAGATAAATAATTAAATAAAATAGAAATTGAAATCACATCATAGAAATCTTAGATGTTACCTTCATAAAACTTCCTTGTCAAAATACTTTTTATGGTATATCTTATTTGCAAGAATGTGGTATTTTAAAATATATCTTTACATATATATCGGGATATCAATTAACTGATATCAGTAATTCTTAAAGCATACATAAGATATTTTTATAGTAATTTATTTTTCGGGGGTGAGTGTATGAACAAAATATTGGGTATAATGGCTTTGATTTGTTTGCTTATAGCAACATGTTCTTTTCAATTATATGTGTCAGGAATTGACCTCAAATTGAATTCGCATATTTTATTAGGAATTATGGGTTTAACATTATGTTGTACGGCGATATTTACAATACTTAACAGAGAAAAATTCTTAAAAAAACACTTCTTACAAGTTCAATACTCCTTATACTTCTTATTTGTTATCATGTTGGGTTACATGCAAAATAAGAGGTAACAAATGAAGCCTATGTGTATATGAGGTAAACAAAAGCAGAGCATTTCCCTGGCGAGTGAGGAATGCTCTGTTTTTGACATTATAAAGATATACTATCTCCCATTTTGGGTTTGCCATAGTATTATATGTAACAGTAGAAATGAATATGAATGATAAAAATAAAAAAATAGCGCATTCTTGACTGGAGTACGCTGTTTTGTGATAGAACCATCTATAGTGAAGCGATGTGGAATCACTTGTAGTATATGCGACCAAATTTTAGGTATAACTGTAAATGTCAAGATAAACATGTACATTTTCGTTACTAAAATGATCTATGATTCGGTATGAATGCCCTACAATACTAACGACGGTGGCGTGATGTAATATACGATCCAAAATAGCGTTAGCGAGCTTAGGGTCTTGAAAAACTTCATCCCATGATTTGAAATTAATAGTAACTACTCAGCTTCCTCACGGAGGCTTTTTTCATTTACTAGTCTGATATGTACTTTTTGTGTGAATACTAGATATATCAGACAAGGAGGTGGTATTTATGTTGAAAAAACAAGAAATTCTAGCTGTCTATCAAAAGGGACCTCAAGCTATTTACGATTTTGTTCATCAATTAGAAAGTCAAATACAGAATTTAAAAGAGCGTATAGAAGAATTAGAAAATCGTTCAAAAAAAAACTCTACAAATAGTCATAAACCACCCTCTACAGATGGTTTTCGTAAGCCTATTACAAAAAGTTTGCGAAAATCATCCCAGCGTCAAACCGGTGGCCAGTTGGGCCACAAAGGACATACACTTCATTTGACAACGACTCCTGACAATATGATTACCTATTCTCCTACGCATTGTATTTGTTGTCACACGTCCTTAAAACATGAACCTGTAAAAGGATACCGCATTCGCCAAGTGTATGATTTACCACCTATCCTGATAGAAGTCACAGAACATAAAGTGGAACAAAAAGAGTGCCCACATTGCCATTCTATCCAAGAATCCCAGTTTCCCTCTACTGTCTCTCGTCCTGTTCAATATGGTCCAAATATAAAAACACTGATTCCTTATTTAACACATTATCAATGCCTTTCTTTGAAACGAACAAAAGAATTCTTTCAAGATTGTTTTGGACATTCGATAAGCGAAGGGACGTTAGTCAATCATACCCATGCTTTTTCTGCTCAATTGCGGCCGTTTCTCGAAGAAGTAAAAGAACAGATTCTGCAGTCTTCTGTTGTCCATTTTGATGAAACCGGTATGCGAGTAGAAAATAAAACACAATGGTTACATACTGCGAGTACACCGGAGGTGACATTTCAACATATTCATGAAAAACGCGGAAAAGAAGCGATGGATGCAGGTGAAATCTTGCCTTCTTTTTCTGGAATTGCTATGCATGATGGGTGGAAACCGTATGATGTGTATACAGATTGTCGTCATGTTTTATGTAATGCCCATCTCTTGCGAGATTTGCAAGGGATTATAGATAGTACCGGAGAAACATGGGCACAACAAATGAAAGAATTCCTTACACAAGCTTTGACAATAAAAAAGCAATACAAGGGAAATATTCCAGAAATAGAGAAAAAGAATCTGTTTGCCGCATACCAGGCCATATTGAAAGGCAAACAGGTGCCTTCTGCAGAACAAAAAAAGAAAAGAAAACAGACGCCTTCTCAAAATTTATGGAATCGCTTTGCTAAGTATGCGGACAGAATTCTAGCGTTCTTAGAAAGTCCAGATATTCCATTTGATAACAATCAAGCGGAGCGAGATATTCGGATGACGAAAGTCAAACAAAAAGTGTCTGGGACGTTTCGAAGTAAGGAAGGTGCAGAATCATTTTGCCACATACGTAGTTTTATGAGCACCATGAAAAAACAAAATCAATCAGTATTACAAGCGATAAGTCAGGTGTTAAAAACCGGAACGGTTCCTTGGAATACCACTCTTTCGTAAGAGAATGTTTCTATTTCATATAGATTCTTTCTCTTATCGGAGTGTGTTCTTTTTCATGTTTTCGAACAGGAAACATGTATTTGGCATGCTTTTTTGTTTAACTAAGCTGAGTAGTTACAATTAATATTAGTAGTTAAAATCGTACTCCGCTTTTCATAACGCATATCTATTAATTGGAAGAATAGTTTTGCATCCTCCGGATCAATAGGTAAATAGCCAATTTCATCAATGATAAGTAGTTTATATTTTGTATAATGCTTTAGACGAGTTTCTAAACGGTTCTCAATTTTTGCACGTTTAAGATTTTGGAGTAAATCATGACACTTAATAAAATAAGTACTTGTTCGTTTTTTAGCTGCTGCGATACCAATAGAGGTTGCTAAATGAGTCTTTCCAACACCACTAGGACCTAAAAATACAATATTTTCGTGTTTCTCTAAAAAACGTAGAGAAATGAAATCTAAAATTTGTTGTCGATTAACACTTGGTTGAAAATCGAAATCAAATTCATCTATCTCTTTGCGGTGAGGAAATGCACCCACTTTCACCATAGAATGGATCATATTTTGTTCGCGTATATCAATTTCATAATTCGTTAGCTTAACGAGTGTTTCTATGAATGATAATTGATTATTGATGCTAAAATCGACAACTTCCCCTAAGTGTTGTACCATTTGCTTTAACTTTAAATACTCTAGATTTTGTGTTAATTGTTGATAGCTATTCTTCATTACTATACACCTCACCAATAACTGATAAATTTTGTTTGGCTAGATTATCAATATTTGGATATTGTGGAATTGCCTTGGCCAACATCTGTTTATAATGATCCTCTTTATAATTTAATTTCAATTGACTGATTTTGTGTTGTACGACTAGCTGCATGTTATAATAAACGAATAATTGATCATCATATACTTGTAGACCAACGGTCTTACCTTGATACTCAGCTGGCACTGAGTATTGATTTGACTTGTAAGAAATCATATTTGATGCATTAACTTTTACAAGTGTGTGTTTGATTCTATAAGAATCTCTTATTGTGCTCTGTGGGAGTGGTTGTAAGAGATTCTTTTCTTGTTTTAGGGCAAACATGGGAATTTTATTAGTACCTTGATGAAATGTTTGATTAATTCTTATGCATAGTTTTTGCACAAATTGATGGAGCTCTTCAAAGGTAAATTTCCCCTGATAAGCATGAATCTCATCTAAAAGTTTCATGGGTGCTTCTACTTTTCCTTTTGTATTCGGTCGCCCGGCGATGCAAGGTTGAACTTTGAATCCAAAATCTTGCGCAAATTGAGCAAATTTATTATTAATGGTTCCTTTGGAATACTCGGTCCGAGCCTCATCCATTACGGTTTTCATATTATCAGTGACAATTACCTTCGGTACACCACCAAATGCTTCAAATGCCTCTGTCATAAATGCCATTAAAACATTTTGTGACTTCGAGATACTCAAGTGAAAAGCTCTAAACCGTGAATAAGATAATAAGAGTACAGCTATATTCACGTATACGATTTCACCATCTGTTGTTTCAAACTGTATATTTTCTTTCCAATCTAACTGTGCCTGTTCTCCAGGATTTGTTTCATAGCGAACACCTGGTGAATAACTTGAAATGATGCGTTTTCCTTCATCAAAGTATTGTTTAAATTCTAGTTTTTTATTGATATAAGCACGAAAATTAGATTGTGAACACTGTAAACCGTGATTATCCGTTAAATATTGCCATAATACTCGTTTGTAATAAAATGTTTGCTTAGAGTCACTCGATAAAAGAGCCACAATTACTTCATAATATGTATCGATCTTTGATGTTTTATTTTTTGTTTCTTTTGGTGTGAAACCATTTAAGTATTTATCAATTGTTCTCCGATCAACGTTTAATTCTCTTGCTAATTGGCTTTTATTTATTTTCATCTTTAAATTCTCCATTAATATTTTAAAATTTGGTAAGTCTGTAAGACTTTTAATCTCAAATTCTGTTTGAACATCTAACATAATGTACATACCAACCACCTCATGGCCAGTATGGCGAATCCTGTTGATTTTGTACATCTTTATTCAAGCGTTAATGTGCATATTTAAGTTAGCATTTATAATAACACTTCATTACAAATAAGAATGAGTGTAAATGCCTGCTTATATTTTGGTTTCAATCACCATAAAGGTAAAACAGGAGGAAACAAGTCTTTAGAACAGGAAGAAGCAAGCCAGGTGAGTGGTCTGGCTTGCTGTTTTTTGATGGACGTGTTTTTTGTAAGGCATATCACAAAGCAGGAGTACTTTATGATATGTAAGATAGAAGCAACATATGTTAGTATATAAAAAGTTTTCCACAGTGGCCGCTATCGCTGTCAGGAAATCTTGTAAGATAGGAAACTAGGGGCGATAGATGGACCGGAAAAGAAGAGATTCTCTTTACAGGAAATGATGTGAAAATCATGGCGTAGTGGAGAAAACATGTGGCAATTTTTATTGTATGACAAGAAATAGGACGGGTGGAAAACACAGGTGTGGCAACGGGTGGGCGATGTAGAAGCATGTGCGAGTTGGGTCTGTTTTTGGGATGGATGTGCTGAAAATGGGAGATGAGGAGACTATGAGTTTGGGGTGTTTAGAAAACTAGGAAAGTGGTCATGCGTTTTGTTAGGCTTATGTATCATTTGTAATTGGTAAGGTTAGAGGTGCAGTTCCCGATAGGGTGTACCCAAATAGGAAGAACCCAAACTGGATTTAATCACCAGTTATTAGAAAAATATAACAGATACAGGAACCCTTCTTGTTCGTTGCTCCCGCAACTCGTCCTATAAAGAAATGTCTATCCCCTTCCAGAAACAGTAAAATCTCTTTGTTTCGTTGCGTACTGTATTCTATACAACACCCAAGCACTTCGTGCATACTTTTTTGCTTATTTCACCAAAAAAATGTGGTAACACACAGAAAAGATAAGAAAAACACCCAAACATATGGTAAAGAAAACCAATCATTCGTATGCTTGGTAGATGAAAAAGGTTTCACTATAAATTATTATATAAATATATTATAAAATAACAATTAAATGTATGTTTCTCACTTGTTCATTTCACGAGACGTACCCCTTGATACAGGAATGATCACCATTTGTATCATTCCCATTTGGGTACGCTCTATTGGGAATCTTTTCGTAGAAATCCTTGTGTGTATTGGATTCTTTTTTGTTCGTTTGTTTCTATTTTGTAAAAAAAGGAGGTTGGATCATGACGAAAAAGGTGATTGTGAAACAAATTGTGACAGATTTGGAATTGTTGGGGGTTATTCAGAAGTTTGGATGGACTACGACAGGACAACTCGTTGCCTATTTGGGATCGTATAGTAGGCGCAGTATTCTGCGTAAGCTCGAGCACCTGCGTCCGTATCTTCACAGTATTGTCGAACCGTCTCGTCATATTTTTGGAATCAATAGTAAAGGCGGGTCGTTACTTGGCACACCTCATGTTACGATGCTCAGTGATTTGCATGACATCTACGATGTCCTCTACCGCAATGACATTTGGGAATGGTGCGGGTATCCCGAGTGGCGGTGGCACGAGGGATTATTACCTGCTGGTAAACGGGAACCGCTTGTGCCGGCAGCCTATTGGTATAATCGGCAGCGTCTACATGTCGTGGAAATCGATACGGGGGAGAATTTGTATACAACGCTTGGCAACCTGCGCCGCTATGAGGGGCTGGTTAAACAGGCGGAAAAACGAGGAACGCCCGTTCCGCAGATGTATTATTTCACACCTGACCGCCAGCGCCTAGCGTGGCTCGAGGAAGCACTGGGCGGGCATAAGCCGTGGCTGCAGTGTGTGCACGCACTTAAAAAAGGAGGACGTGTATGATGAATAACTTACGAGTTTCTCATCAGATGTATGGTACGTTACAACAAGGAGGAGTATCTATATGAGTAAGGACGAAAATGTATTTGATAATCTCATCGCCCCCCAGCTAGTACCTACGGTTCCTATTACCCCAGCGCAAGAAGCAGCACTTTTAGCCTTAATCCAACAATTACAAATTGCTATTAATACGTATTTGAATAATCCTGATCAAATCAATAATACAGCTTTACAGAATAGTCTAATGAATTTATATAATTTTTTACTCAACGAATTTCCTACTGTAACAGGAAGAAACGCTACACGGAATAGTTTATTTCTTCTCTTATTTGTTAACAATCGTTTACCCTCAGCTACTGCAGCACAAGTTGGTCAGATCGCGACGATGCTACAATCACTGTATACTACTTTATCAATTTTAATAGCAGAATTTATTATGAATAATGTTACGCGTAATCAAATTCTCACTATTTTATCAACTTTAGTGACAAGAACAGCCGCTGTTCCTGACGGTGGTGCTGGAGCAACTGGGCCGACGGGACCGGCAGGGCCCCAGGGAGCGACAGGGGCCACTGGACCAAGCACAGGTGTAACAGGACCAACGGGACCGACAGGTACACCTGGGGCACAGGGGGCTCCTGGGGCACAAGGGCCACAAGGAACCCAAGGGCCAGCAGGACCTGAAGGACCTGAGGGCGAGCAAGGGGTGCAAGGGGTGCAAGGGTTACAAGGACCGCAAGGGCCACAAGGGATTCAGGGTGTGGAAGGTGACAATGGTGCAACAGGAGCGACAGGACCAGCAGGGGCAACTGGTGCAACAGGAGCTACGGGTGCCCGCGGACCGACGGGACCTGGTACGCCTTCTCTTTCACAAATTGGAAATATTTATGTTTCTAATTATGGATCTGCTAACGCATCCGTTATTAACAGTGATTTAGATGCAGTTATCGCCACGATTCAAACAGGAAATAACCCACGTTATCTAGATTCAAATCCTAGTCTCGATCGTATTTATGTCGCGAATCAATCGGCCAACAATGTATCCGTTATAAGCGGCTCTTTCAATGTCGTCATTACTACGATTACCGTTGGTATTACAAATCCCCGTTACGTCTTAGTGGATCAAATTACGAATCAAGTTTACGTTGCTAACGGCAATGCTACCGTTTCCGTTATCGATGCGGCAACGAACATTGTAATTGCGACCATCCCTGTGGGCCAAAATCCGTTAGGAATGGATCTAAACGCAGTTACGAAGCGTTTATATGTATCAGGTTTTGACGCCAATGCCGTAACTATCATTGATACTGATGAGCATCTTGTTATCGGGACGATTATTGTTGGTACTAAGCCAGAAGGTGTGACGATCGATTCTGAACACAATCAATTATATGTGGCCAATGGTGGTAACAATAATGTTTCTGTCATCGATACGATAACGAACACTTCGATTACTACGATTCCTGTAGGTTCACAGCCAGTAAACATGGGGTTAGATCCTGTTCACAATAAGTTATATGTATCAAATAATACTGGTAATAGTGTATCAGTAATTAGTACGGAATCTAATACTGTGATTGGCACGATCCCCATTACCTCTCAACCTCGTGGAATAGCTGTAAATGTAGACTTAAATCGAGCGTATATTGCCAGGTTTGGCGCTGCTTCGATTAATGTCATTAATACAGTTACAGATACAATCATCGCAACGATCCCTGTAGGTACACAGCCTTTAGGCGTCTCTATTTCCCAATAATTCAGTTAGCAAGAAGTATTTCAGTAATCTGTTGCATACATGAAGACAGAGACTATCCGTGTGATTGCAACGGATACAATGGAGAAAACCCCACTACAATTTACCGTTCAACGGCACAAATGTAGTGGGGTTTTTCCGTTTCATTTCATGTTTTCTTTTACAAACATACAAAACCCCAGTAGAAAACATGGTAAACGAGTGTGAAAAGTATACAATTTGCATGTGAATAATAGAATGTTAAAACAATAGCCGGAATTTATACTTGTTCAATTGTAAGTAAAAATTCTAAGACGATATTATTTTTCCTCGTATCAAAAATCTCATGTCCTAGCATACGCTGTATGCAATAATAGGTATGACCAAGTGAATGAAAGATAACGAATTACTTTTTTTTCATTTGTTTTTTTAGATGCTGAATCTTTTGTTGTACTTCGGTATCGTCTGGAAGGAATGTTAAGGATTTTTGATAATACTTCAGTGCTTGTCGATTTTCTTTCTTCATTTCATAGCAAACCCCCAATTGCTTATGGGGTAACCACGTATAAAACGGCTTTTTATCCACGGTCCAAGAATACGAAACGGGTAGCTGTGTCGCCTGTTTGTACCAAAAAATGGCTCCCTCCACTTTCCCTTGACGTAAAAAATGTTCGCCCAGTCGACAACAAAATACAGGTTGCGGCATATCATAGGATAAAGATTGGAGTGTGATTTGATGCTCTTGCTCTATATTCTGTAAGAAATAGTAGCATGAGGCAAGCTCATTAAAAATAAAGAGCCGCATCTCATCTGATACATCCGGAGAATCTAAAAATTTGTGAAATACATCCACTGCTTCTTCATATCTATGATTGGAAATTAATTCTCTTCCATAATGAAATAAATCATGTGACGTTAGTGTACCGCCCCGTGCTATATATTTTTCATAAATGGTTACATTTCGAACGGAACGTTGCGGATTTTCTTTTTGATGTGTCACAACAATATTACTTTGATAGGTTTGATCTTGTTCGGTCACTGGAATATGTTCATGGACAACCCCTATCCAACGATACTGCCGCTCTCGTTTCAGAAGACGAAAACGAAAGGCACTACTAATTACGTTCCCTTGTTTATCAAAATGAGCATGATATTTCATAGATACGGCATCAATTTGGGGCTGTAAAGAATGTTTTAACTTTTGTAATGCGGTCTTATCCTGTCTTAGTAAAACATCGTCTGCATCTAGCCATAAAATGTAGTCTTTCGTCGCATGTCGAAAAGATTCATTACGCGCAGCTGAAAAATCATCTATCCATTTAAAATCATACACATGGGGCGTCCATTTTTTTGCAATTTCCTTTGTACAATCTGTTGATCCAGTATCTACAATAATAATTTCATCTGGAATGTCTTTTATGGACTGTAAACATCGTTCTAATACTTTTTCTTCATTCTTTACAATCATGCATAAACTAATTGTAACCAAATCATTCACCCTTTTCTCAAATCAAATCGTTTTAGTTATGTCTACTATATGTGAAAAGGAATCGTTTAGAAGTGATTTTTACACATTTGTACAAATGGGCAACCTGTTTGCTAAGTATATCTGACTAGATTGTTTACAGCGTTTAGAGGATATTGTAAAACGTATAAAGATTCAAGGTTGCATGTATAAAAATCTCGTTTTTCTGCAAGAAGGATGATCATTCAGAATATTGAGAGAGGGAATTATAAAGATACACAGATATCTCAATCTACGTTGTATCGGCACATCCATGAGTGATTGGTTCGGATGAGAGCTTGATGGGGATAGGGGTGTATAGGGAGATTCTTTTCGGAGGAACAGTCAAGGTTACTTATAAAGGGTGGGGATAGAGGGAATGTCAAGAACCGTTCGTACGTCAAAAAACATCAAAAACAGATTATTGTATAGATGACATATCATGTAAAATGTGAATGGGGTATACAGAGAACCCGACAGAAGAGGCAATAAGCAGAGGATCTTGCGTGGAACGAATTTCACTTGCTACGGAGTAAGGGGGAGAAACAAATGAGAAAAATAGGATATGTACGAGTGAGCAGCGTTGATCAAAATCTAGCGAGACAAATCGAGCAGTTACAGCAAATCGGAATCGATATCTTATATCAAGAAAAGGCGTCCGGGGCGGACCGCCATCGTTCCATTCTCCAGCAGTTGTTACAACATGTACAGAAGGGGGATATGATTTGGGTAACAGACTTAACTCGCATTACAAGAAGTACGGCGGAGTTGTTTGAATTGGTCGCGTACATCCAAAAGAAGGGGGCCAACTTACAATCGGTCAAAGATACGTGGCTGGATTTGACATCCGAAAATCCGTATAGTCAATTTTTATTGACTGTGATGGGCGGCGTGAATCAGTTAGAACGAGATCTCATTCGCATGCGGCAGCGAGAGGGCATTGAGATTGCAAAACAAAAAGGGAAGTATGTGGGGCGAGTAGAAAAGTACCATGAAAAGCATCCCAATTTGGAGCAAGCCCTTGCTCTTTATGCGCAGAGGAAGATGACAATTCATCAAATTTGTGAGCAGACACAAATATCGAAATCCACATTGTATCGTAAGTTGCGTATGTTATCCGTCAGAAAAAGAAATGGTGTCCGGAAAATAGATAATTCTATATAGAATAGATATGCGTGGTGCGAGTATGACAAACCTTCTCATAGGAATGTTTCTTGTGTGAAGTTTGTATCAAAATACAACTTGTCTATGAGGTTGTTGACAATGCCATTGAAATAGGAAAATGGGCCTTTTTTCATGTTTACTTCGGACTTCATTTTCATCACAAATTCTTTCATGGCTTGTAAGCCGATGACTAGTTCTTGGTCTTTCGTAAAGGCTTGTTCACCTGTTGTGTAGTTCACCGTCCTATTACACTGTCTTACGATCTTCCACAATTCTTGAATGGTTGTAGATTCATGATAAAAAGAGCGAACGAAAGAAACAAAACGTTCGGGTACCCAGTGTGCGACGAAATTAGCTTGTTCCATATTTTCTTCTGGGGTATTGCGATTCTCATTATGATTACGTTTGTTTATATCTTTTATATTTTGTTTTAAGGTTTTAGTAATTGTTTTACTGGTAGGACACTTTGCAAGATATTTTGTATACTCCTTGTCGGACACTTCTTCCACATCTATGAATGAGGATAAGTTGTGGAAGGATTCTTTAGTTGCAATTACATTGATACGTTTCTTTTTCATAGTATTAGCTCCTTTGTATAAACAAGAAAGCAACAGAATGCCAAGTGTAAGCAAACTGTTGCCTAGGAGCCCTTACGGTAAAATAGTTTGTAAGAGTACAGCAGGTGTTTGCCTAGATGGGTTAGGCGGACGGTTAATAAGGTGGTGGTACACTTTATTAACGCGCTGTGCTTTTTTATTTTTTTAGTTTCATTTTGAATTTTTACGGTAACGATTTGGTCACAAACAACCAGAAAAGTGTGTCCATTTATAGTTTTTGATATCGTACAAACCAGCGTAACGTAGCTATTCTGTACATTTTTTAGATATTAAGATTATATATAATTGATTACTACTATCACTATAGGGTTTTCTACGCCACGTTTCCTCTTAACCGATTTAAATAATAATCGTGTTTACGTGAGCAACACGGGAAATGGTACCGTTTCTGTTATTGAAGCTGCCACTAACATCGTAATTGCAACCATCCCTGTAGGGTCAAGCCCTGAAGGAATGGATATAGATCAAAGTACCAAACGTTTATATGTAGCAAACAGACTTTCTAATAAAGTAAGTATAATTGATATTGAGAATAACCTTGTTATAGGAACTATTGTTGTAGGGAATGCCCCAGAAAATGTTGCTGTAGATGTTGAACACAATCAATTATATGTTGTCAATATTAATGGTAAGTAATTGATAGGAGCATATGTAAGGTGTGATTTTACTATTTCCCATACTTTCTTATGAATAAATGAATTCGTTTGTATCCGCTCGTTCTTTTGAAATAAATTTGATATGATAGAGGGATAAAATACGAAGAAGGGAGGCTTTCAGATGAACAATCGTGTTAATTTACGTATTGATTTTGCTTTTAAGCAATTATTTGGTACCAAAGGAAATGAAAGCGTTTTAATCGGATTGTTGAATGCCATCTTACAGAAGACGCTACTGTCTCCGATTACGAGTTTGACGCTGGAAGACCCACATGTCCGTAAAGCATACAAAGAGGACAAATTATCGATTATGGATGTACAAGCTACCTTAGGTACGGGGGAATTCGTACATATAGAAATACAGATTGTCAACAAACAGGATATCCAGAAACGTTCGTTGTATGACTGGTCGAAATTGTATGCGTCTCAAATGCAAGAAGGTATGCCATATAGTAAGCTGAAGAAATCCATTACGATTCATGTACTAGATTTTATTTTATTTCCAATTCACGATAGATTTCAAACAACAGGAACGCTCTGGGATATAGAAAAGGAAGTATTGGTGAGTGAAGACATAGAAATTCATTATATTGAATTACCAAAGCTGACGGCGCAATGGCGAAATGAACAAGTCAACCTGTGGCATGACGTTTTAGCACGGTGGTTACTTTTGTTAGCGTCACATAAAGATCAGAATCTTATAGAAACGTTGGAGGCGATTGCGATGGAGCAAGATGAACCATTGCAGAAAGCGATTCAGAAGTGGGATGATATGAGTCATAATCAGTCGTTTCGTAGCGAGTATGAAGCAAGGAAGAAAAGCTTTTTAGATGAGAATGTGGCGGCTGCACATGCAGAGAAAAAAGGAATGGAGCAAGGGAAAATACAATTGATTCGGGACATGTATAAAAACGGAATGGACATAGAGGACATTGCGAAATTTACAAATATGGATATATTGAAAATACGCGGTGTTTTGGAGTGATTTGTGTGATGGAACTTCAGAATTTAACGAATTTCCCGAAAGAATTCTCCCTCCTCAAGCGTGTGAAGGGCGTAGCCCAACGGTAGGTGGGAGATGAATGTCAGTTTGGCGTAACCAAAAGGTTTTCCTTTTTATTTCGCCTCTGATGTAATCAGTCTTATAAATTATAAAGGATGTTATATAAATGAAATGAGATAGTCATAACCATTCAGTATTCTTGTTGTATTATCACCTTGTGTTGGTCGTAAAATACAGAAGAAATGTGTTTGATGATGATATGTCAGACTATGCAACAGATATGTTTGTTGGACTATCTGAAAACTATAACATCACATGAGTTGAATGGAATCATGATGTAGATCACGTTCCTATTTTGTTCAAGGCACACCCTAATACAGAAATGACAAAATTTATCAATGCTTATAAAAGTGCAAGTTCTCGACTTATTAAAAGAGACTTTCCACAAGTGAAAAAGAAACTTTGGAAAGAGATGTTTTGGTCAAGAAGTTTTTGTTTGCGAACTACTGGTGGTTCGCCAATAGACGTAGTAAAAACATATATTGAAAATCAAAGTGAAAAGTGAGGTGAAATGATAGGGAAAAGCAGAATAAAGCATATACATTCCGTTTGTATCCAACAGAAGATCAAGCACATCTTATGCGTAAAACCTTCGGTTGTGTACGTTTCGTGTATAACAGAATGTTAGCTGAACGGAAAGAAGCGTATGAAAAACATAAAGATGATACGGATCAACTAAAGAAACAAAAGCTTCCCACTCCTGCAAAATACAAAGCAGAATTTGAATGGCTAAAAGAAGTTGATTCATTAGCTTTGGCAAATGCGCAACTAAACTTGCAAACTGCCTATAAAAATTTCTTTTGTGGTCAAAATGACTTCCCCACATTCAAAAGCAAAAAAGCCAGAAAGTCTTATACAACGAATGTAGTGAACGGAAATATTATGTTGCGTAACGGTCCTATCAAATTGCCAAAACTGAAAATGGTACGTATCAAACAGCATAGAGAAATACCACAAGGCCATATAATCAAGTCATGTACGATTTCTATGACACCTACTGGTAAATACTATGTGTCCATTTTGACTGCATACGAAAAAGAGATCGTACAAAAAGAAGTAGAAACAGTTGTTGGATTAGACTTTGCGATGGATCAATTATACGTCAGTTCTGAGGATGAGAGAGCCAATTATCCTAAGTTCTATCGTGAAATGGTATACCGTTTAGCAAAGGATCAACGAGTATGATCAAGACGTACAAAAGATTCAGGGCGTTGGAATAAACAACGTATCCGTGTAGCTAAGCTGCATGAACAAGTAGCAAACCAACGTAAGAACTTCCTTCATCATAAGTCTAAAGAGTTAGCGACTCATTTTGATGTTGTAGCTATTGAAGATCTAAATAGGAAAGGAATGTCGCAAGCACTTCATTTTGGAAAAAGTGTCGCTGACAATGGTTGGGGTATGTTCACTTCTTTTTTAGCTTATAAACTACATGAACAAGGCAAACAACTTGTGAAAATAGACAAATGGTTTCCTTCCACAAAAACATGTAGCAGTTGTGGAAATGTGAAACATATGTCATTGTCTGAGCGAGTCTATTCTTGTATATGCGGTGTAAATCTCGATAGAGATGATAACGCAGCTATCAATATCAAAAATGAAGCAATACACCTATTGGCATTAGCATAGATAGCAATCAAATAACCCTTGGAACAAGGGAGTTAGCTCGGCTGTCTTAGGACGAATTCGTTAGCTACCAAAAGTAACGACTAACCGAGAAGCCCCCACTTCAAACAGTCCGTTAGGACGTTAAGTGGCGGGTAGTTCACTGGATATGATTGTATCACAATAAGAAGAAGCATCTATCTCCCAAAGTTCTCAATATCATAGACGTATTGTTTAATTGTGGGGGCTTTCTTCCGCGACTAGATAAGAAGAAAGAAAAATCCAATTTTCATTTTAGCTTAGCTGGATATTTCCAAGCTCGTTTCTCTTTTTTAACAGGGTTTATTTTTGTTTTTTGTTTCTCTACTTTGTTCTTCACTTGATTTTGTTGTTCGAATGTATCTAGCTTTGATTGTATTTGTTCCACCTGTTCTTTTACGTCCTTAAGTTCCAATTTGATTTCGGATAGTAATCTTAAAATGGCATCACCTTTATTCATTGTAGTGACCTTCTTTCTTAGTTATAGACTTTCTCAATATAAAAAGATTTAATTTTCAGTTATTTAAATTATAATAAAGAAGAATAACTTTCATTGCTCCTTTTTAAAAAGAACGGACTGCCAGTCCGTTCTTTTTATTTGATTCTATTCTATCCTTTTTTCATTTTCATGGCTATTATGTTTAGTTAATTTCATATCATCTTAATTTGTGAACAGATTATTTTCATAGGTTGTTCTTTTTTGCTTCTAAACCATGCATCATCCTTTTAAATGGTTTGTATTTTGTAGGAATAGTCACTCATTTTTTAGGGTAAAATCAATAATCTTGGTCATCCATCGCCCTTCTGGAGCTGATTGAAGATAGATTAATACTTGGAACAGCAATAGATATATTTTTTCACAATTGCATTTTGTAAAAAGTATCAAATAAAGAGTTGTATATGGCGTATACAACTGTACAATAATGAATTCTGATTTCATAGGTTGGAAAACATCTTAATGAATACTTTGTGTCCGAAAGGGGTAACAAGAAGATTTGCCTCTCCATTGATATATGGCCTGGATTGTCTGGATTTGATTCCTTTTGTAGTTGTATAGAATTTTCTTTTTAATAGGTAAGCATGAGCGTATTTCTAGCAAAACGAAGCCAAAACCTGAGCTTAAGCTTTGGCTTTGTAATAATATGATACCTGCAAACGCAAGTGTTAAATTTTCTGATAGTTTAAATTCATCATCATGTTGTAAGAGACGAGTTAGCTCATTACAGCCCTTCCCGAACGAGAAAGCCCCTCGCCTTTCGGCATGGGATGAAAGTGAGGTTGGATACGAAGTACTACCAAAAACCGCAAGGTTTGTGGCACTTTAAGTATCCAAAATGTTGGTATTATATATTATTGCATCGATTTGTTGTGGTTAGTCCTGTAAATTGATACATTGTGAACATGATAAATGATTATAGAAAAATCAAAACAACCGTGTCATTCATTCACTCTCATTTTGTGTTTTGCCCAAGATACAAAAGAAAGATTTTTCTTCATACAAAAGTAGAAGAACGTTTCAAAGAGTTGGTTCAAGAAATATGTGAAGAATTGGATTTTTCTATTGTTGCAATGGAATGCGACAAAGACCACGTTCACTTGTTTTTGTATACACTTCCAACAAAACAACAAATCATGCTATTGGAACCAAGTAGCCACGAGTATATAAAAGTCATGAATGCCCTTCGTCAACTTGATGATAAAGAACAAAGATGGATGCAAGACCAAGACCACAAAGTAAGTCGTGAAATCGTCGATTTTGCAACGGATACTACTATTTCTGTCATTCGATTAGAGCAACTCACGAACATGAGACAGACGGCACGAACAAGCCGTAAAAACGAAAAAAATCTACACACTTGGTCATTCCATCGTTTCGCACAATTCATCGCGTACAAAGCGACATTAGTGGTAAAGGTCGAATATGTGAACCCTTCTTATACAAGTCAAACATGTCCGAAATGTTCTGAAAAGAACAAGGCGCAAGACAGAACATACAAGTGCCCATGTGAATTTGAGAAACATCGTGATATCGTTGGGGCGATGAATATTCGCTACGCAACTGTGGTTGGCGGTAATAGTCAATCAGCCTAAGAACCTATATGGTCTGTCTTAGGAGGAGTGATGGCACACCCTCATCTTGAAGGCTGTTCAAAACAGAAATGGACTGCGAACGTTTCGTCATTCAAGAATCCCATCCGTTACACCGTAAGGTGTAGGACTTGCGGCTTTAGCCGTGGGAGTGTCAAATATAAGGTAGTGGATGTCGGTTAAAATGAACGTTTCAGATTGTGCATATTTTCGTTTAGGTACAAACACTTTAGGATTCCTGTGAAGTCCGCCAAGTAGATGAAAATGGTTTTATGCTTATTAATTAGAAAAATTGCTTCAAGACTATGAGAAAAATCATTCACATATAGATTTTATTCAATCTTTATTTCATTTGCATCCTATCTTTGTAAGTGTTCTTTAAAATGAAAATTAGTTATTTAATTAATTACTGGCTATAAATAATTGAGGAGGACACATATGTATAAAAAAAGGAGTGGTATTATTTTTTCGATGCTTTTAACCACGGTTATTATGAGTACAGCACCAACAGAAAGCATTCAAGCGAGCGCTGGTAATTTTGATCTAGATGGGGTACAACCAGAGAATGTAAACAAAAATCTAGGGAATATCCAGGTATCTATGCTAAACACAAGTACGGCAGCCTCTCGTCAGCAGAAATCTTATACGGATCATATTGCTGTTTCTTTAATTGAGTTCCCGAACATGAAGCATAATCAAATTAAACCAGAAACAGATTTTTATACAAAAGATTTTAACAAAGCTCACTATGAGAGAATGTTATTTAATACTGGCATTTTCAAAACCTCGGAAGGAATAAGTATGCCCTCCCTAAATGAATATTATAACGAACAATCGAATGGATTTTGGAATGTAAAAGGAGTGGTTTCATCATGGATGCAGGCGAAGAATAATATAGAATATTACAGAGATTTTAAAGGTGAACCGTTTGAAGGATTTGGAGAATTAGTGAAAGAAACACTCACACAAGTAGGGCAATCTATTAAAGGAAAGGAAAATTTATATGATCAAAAAGATCCCGATGATTTAGATAGATATGGAAATAAGGTAGAGCCGGATGGATTCTTAGATAATTTAGTAGTAGTTATGGCAGGGGGGACCTCTGATATGTATGTTGTGCCCTATACAGGGGAGCTTAAAGAACCTGCACAAATTCCTGGTACGACTCTGAAAGCAAAGAAATTCACTATTATTCCAGAGGACACTGCGGTAGGGACTCTGGCTCATGAATATGGTCATAATCTTGATTTACCGGATTTATATGATTTTGGTGGTAAAGGGTGCGGATATGTGGTCATTAATGGCTTTTGGCGCACTTAATGGACAGCCAGGTGGAATTGAACCTAGTAACTTTGATCCATGGTCCAAAATGTTTTTGCAGTCTACTTATGGAGGAAAGTGGATTAAACCCATCGAGGTAGATTACAAGGACTTAGAGAAAAAGAAAGAGTTTGTATTGGAAGAAGCTACTAGTAACAATCCTGCTCGAAAAGTAATCAAGGTGAACCTTCCTCCAGTAATGAAAAATGGTGTACAATATCCTAATTATTATCTCATAGAATGGCGTAGCCATAATGGGGCGGATAAAGGACTTAATAAGACTGCTGCTGGTTATAAAGGATTATCAGCTGATCCTGGAATGATTGTTTGGTACTATGATGGACGTTATACAGATAATCAAGAAAGTAACCATCCTGGTCATGAGATGCTTGGGGTTATCGATGCACATCAACAAATACTGTATTACAATCATGATAAAACGAAGCCGGCTATGAGTAGCTTGCAAAATGCGGATGCAGCTTTTGGCCTACGAAAAACCACACCCATTAAAGTAGAAACACCACAAGGAAATGTAGATTCTTCGGCTCAAGAAGGAGTATCTGCTTTTAGTGATCAAAATAATTATACAGACAAAATTCTTCCCAAATTGGGCCTTCAGTTTAAAGTTGTAAAAGAAAGTGAAAATGGACGTGGTGTAACTATTGCAATTTCTAAAAATAAATAAAATTTTTGTATGTAAACATAGGGAAAACGACGAATAATACGTGATATCTCTCGAAAGGGGATATAGCTGTACATGAAGAAACGAGCGAAAATTGCTCGTTTCTTCATGTACAGGCTTCAAATATAATCAAGCTTCTTCAACTGATCCAGGATAGGAATAAAAGCGGCATGAATATCGAAAATCTTGCGAAATTTACGAATATGGAACTGTCGGACATACGCTATATTTTGGAACGATAGACATGTTTAGGAGTTAAAATTATATTTTTTGTTTTGCGATTTCCAAAGGCGTATGATATGTGGAAATCGGATTTTTTACAGATATCCGTGGAGGGAATAGTGGAATAAAAGGTATATCAAACTCTTTAAAAAGACTTTCCTACGCTGTCAAAAGGTTTACTATACAACGGGATTTGTTAGCTAATAAATGTAAAAACACAAGTTTGATTTCATAATAATCAGAATAAATATTATCAATTCACTTTACCTTACATGTATGCGAAAATGTAACCAAGCTAAACTTTTCTTTCAACCTTTTCCCTAGTAAAGGTTGAAATGATACAAAATTTTTAGTCTGAAAAAGAAAAAGCTCATTTCTTGTGAGTGAAGTGAACCCGAATAGTGGTACATGAAAAAAACACCTCCTGAATTCGCATACTAAGTATGCAAATTCATTGGAGGTGTTTTTCGTTTGAAGACAAGAGTTCATTACCCAGAAGAAGTAAAGTGGAAAGTGATTGAAATGAAAAAGGATGGATATTCCAATTGGACAATTATGGAGAAGCTTGGAATTAAAAATGTTTCCCAAATTAAGACGTGGATGAAGTGGTATCGTACCGATCAAACGTACCGTTTTCAACAACCTGTAGGAAAACAATATTCTTATGGAAAAGGACCAAAAGAGCTCAGTGAATTAGAACAGCTACGTTTAGAAAATAAACATCTAAAAACAAAATTACTTGTATGGGGAAAGTATCTGGAAATCGAAAGGGGCTGAAACCAGAAACTGTAGTTACTTTATGGAGAAATGTACAAACAAAAATAACGGTAAAAGACTTGTGTAACGTATTAGAATTACCCCGTTCTACATTTTATCGTTGGTTACAACGAACGGAAGATCTGAAAGATGATATAGAAGAAAAAGTAAAGGACGTCTGTCTTAGGCATAAATTCCGGTATGGATATCGAAGAGTGACCGCTACTCTTCGAAAAATGGGACTGTGTGTCAATCATAAAAAAGTATTACGAATCATGAGACAAAATCATATTCTTTCAAAAGTGCGTCGAAAGAAAAAGAAATATATCAATGGTGCGGAACCAATGGTAGCCCCTCATCGATTGGAGCGCCAATTCGATGCATCCAAACCAAATGAAAAGTGGTTTACGGATGTGACGTATCTCTTATTTGGAGAGCGTACCTTGTATGTATCAACGATCATGGATGCCTTTAATCGTGAAATGATTAGTTGTGTCATCAGCGAATCACAAACACTGACATTAGCGATGAAAACATTGAAACAAGCAATGAGAGGGCGAAAAGTAAAAGATGTCCTTCTTCACTCGGATCAAGGAAGTATTTATACAGCAAAAGAATTTCAAGCGTATGCCAAAGAAAACGGCATGATCACCAGCATGTCCCGGAGAGGAAATTGCCATGATAATGCCGTCATGGAAAGCTTCTTTGGTCATTTAAAAAGTGAAGCTTTCTATTCACAAAAGATAACAAAAGTATCCAACACAACTGTGCGAAAGATTGTGCTAGAATACATTCATTACTACAATTGTGTGCGAATTCAAGAAAAATTAAACCACCTATCCCCTAAAGAATTTAGGGAACAAGTGGTTTAGGTGTTTTGATTGGTGTCCCGTTTTCGGGGTTCACTTCAGAGAAATGAGCTTTTTCTTCTGAATCTATTGAATTCAAAAATAAATTCTCTACTCTTTTTCATACATATATTATCATAATATATACCGCATTATTCTTGTTTTTTTGTCTGAATTATCATGAAGTTTGAAACCTCGAAAATGATTAAATGAATCTACTATAATAAGTGGGTTCTTTTTATTATTGCTTTGTCGCAAAAACAATCGAAAAAAAATAGCTAAAATTAGAATGTGGCTTAGAATAGAAAAATGATAATAAATTTGTTAGGGCATAAGCAAGGTACGAAAAAAGGTGGAGCAATATCTTTGATACGATTTTAGCATGGAAATGAATTTATCTAACGGATTTTTATTTTTCGTTCCCTACAAAGAGTATTGATGATTTAACTAAATAGATTGAAGATATTATCTATGAGATTGCAAATCCTGCTGATTGTAGAAATTGTTTCATTGAAATGTATTGTAAGGAATTATATATTATTTATCATAATATTATAAATAGAAAATGTATATTTCTGTAGAGAATAGGAGAACTAATATTGACTAAGAAATTTAGATTATCGAATGAAGAAGAAAAACAATTCAATCAATTACTTACAACAGATGATTTTGCAGAAATATTAGCGATTATTTGGAGATATGGATCCAAACGAAAAGGGTATTTTTCTATCAGAAATAAGAAAAAAGAAATTCCAGAGAGATTTCGTGAATTAGTTGTGAGAAGTAATTCTATAAGATACTGCAAGAGAGAACGTGAAGGGAAAGTGAATTTTTGGGAAATTGGAATAAATGAAAGTCATCCGCTTGTGAAAAAGATAGAGGAAATGAACTGGACGCCAATTTCAGAAAAAAATCGAACTTTTCCCAAAGGTATTTTTAACGAAAAAGTGTTTGTAGCAACTTATATTCGCTTATTACATGATTTAGGAACTGTACATGGCCAAGATAAAGGAAAATTATATAAACGCGCGCGCTTACGCATACATGGGTCCGTTGATGTATTGAATAACATAGCTCGTGTGTTACATTGTGAATTAGGTGTAGGCTTAAAACGAATACAAACAGACGGGAAAATACCGCAAGCAAAACAAATTTATTATCAATCTAAAAAGGAAATACCATTAATACTGGAGTTTGCTGGAGCAATAGAGTCCTTACATAGATTCTATGATTTTCATCTAGGTTATATCTATACAAATGGATCAAAAAAAGTATAGAGTTTATGGCATTACAGGTGAAAAATTATTAGGAAATGCTTATACCACCATGATATTTTAGACTTCGTACTTCTCACAGAGATATAGATGCTCCTTCAATGAAAAGGCATAGCAAAGATATATAAGAAGTAGAAGGACACCTCCCATTGCTGAAATCCTCATTATTTGTTCTAGACGAGTATGTACTTGCTAACAAAAGACGTGGATTTTTATCCAGGTCTTTTTGTTTTTTTATATTCAAGTGTAGTTAGGGTATTTTTGCCTATCCTCTAGAAAAAAAGGAGAATAAGAAAATTCAAGATTGTCTTATTCTCCTGCAGTACTTTTATTGAAGCATTTTATGGGATTATTTCGGATTTAGAGAGTAACTTTCTCAATACCAATATTTATAATTTCTTGTAAAATAAAAGATACTAACATTTCATAGTAGCTTTTATAACTTTCTCCAAAACACCACAGGCCCTACTTGTGGTGTTTATTTTTATATCAAAAGAGAAGCGATTTTGGTCACACGGCTGGCATAGATGGTACGTTAAGGAATCTTTCTATGTAAAAAATGTATTTCATTAATCTATTTCTATAATATTTTTTATGGAACAAGGATAGAACATTGTGAAAATACATGTATCGAATTAAATTTTTTCAGGGTTTCTTTTACGTTTAGGGCACTATAATTTCCTAAGTATAAATGATTTTCTCTATATTTAGATGTTAGAATTATTATTGTATAGGTATTATAATTGATATAAAATACAAAAAAGTATAGAGTATAACTCTTTTCAATTTTTGAGTTTTAATAGGAAGATAAAGTGTAGGGGAGGATTGGTATATTGAACCAATTATTATCTGGAGGCTCTAAACAATTACTACAAGAAATCGATCGGAAAATGGGCATACTCGAGTCTATTCTTCAGCATATTTCTGGTTATGTGGTTGCCGAAATAGCATATGAGATTCATCAAATGCTTTTAGAAGTAGCACAATTGTTACTTATGTTGGAACAAGACCATAGGATGGTAGTACTCGTAAAAGGATTAAGTCTACAACTACTAACTATTCAGGAACAGTACAATCAAATAATGGGTGTAGATTAAAAAGAGCACTTCTGATGGAATCATTAATTTTTAAGGTTTTTCGAGTGCAGTGTTTCATTTTTACAAGATAACGCGAAAAAAAGGTCCACTACTAGAGCACTCCAAATACAGACAACCTATATTATTGTATTTTATATTGCGAATCATTTCAAACCGAACCGTCTGGTTTGAAATGAGATTAGGATATTTTTACATGGATTGTGGAGGATGTATAGCAACGAAATAAAATTACTTAACAAGCATTAGTGAACATTATTCGCGCATAAAAAAGGAAGATTTTCTGAATTGAAAAATCTTCCTTTTTACAAATGCATATGTAAGTACTATTTATAGATGCCATTACGAATTCCAATGGTTTGTATATAACCTTTTTATTGTGTCGAATAGTCATGTACTATCCCTACCGTTGCCAAAACCTTATAAAAGTCTATAAAGTTTGTTTATTTCCCTGTTCTACGAGTCCGGTTTTGCCAAAGCTACTACCGTTTGATAGAACTCTCCGAGGGCGTAAATTCGGATACAACGCATCCTACATATTAGCCATAACGTTTGGTTCATGACAAGTTGATGGCTGCATTCAAATCCCGATCTATGACATGACTACAAGTACATTTGTATATGCGATCAGATAGCTTTAGATCTTTCTTGATGCTTCCACAACTTGAACACATCTTAGAAGATGGATACCATGTATCAGCTTCCATAAATTCAATACCGTATTTTTCGCTTTTATATTGAATTTGTCGCGTAAGCTCATATAAGCATTGTTTTGCAATAGCTTTAGACAAGTGCTTATTCTTTATCATTCCTTTGATGTTCAAGGTTTCCATCACGATTCGATATGGCTTGGTTTTCACGATATCTTTCGTGACTTGATGAAGATAATTTGTTCTGATATTGGTCAACCTTCTATGCAAGTGTTGTATTTTCTTTTCGACTTTTATCATGTTGCCGGTTTTGATGAAACAAGAGCAAGTCAGTCTATGGGAAGGTGACTTTGTACGAGGATTGCACTTATTATCTGCACACGAGGATACACAATTAACGCATACATCGGAGGAAATTGCTATGAATTTCGACCTGATTTTAAAAGATACAATGCAAAAGTGGCAAAGATGAGTCAAGACTTAGCATTCCGTATGTCATATGAGGTGAGACAAAAGGCTTCAAGAGGATATAGAGAAAGGAATGATTCATCTTACCCGTGTGGTATGCATAAAAAACGGCAGGGATATCGAGGATATGCGCTATATTTTAGAACAATAGAAGCTAGATAGCTCATTGAATAAAGTGTCTAGCTTCCCTGTCACGCGTATTTATTTAAGTTTTGCAATAGAATCATGTTTTCCATATGTTAGAACACGCCAAATTTTTTCAAAAGGCCCTTGCTGAAATTTTTGCAACCAAATAAAACTAAAAATCGTGAGTATGGTAAACACAATGCAGACGAGAACCAGACTTTGTATAAGTGTATATCCGTTTGTCCAACCTAACAATAAAATAAGAAATTTAAGAAGTACGGCATGCCCTATATAGGCGGTTAATGATATCCGTCCTACATAACTAAGTGGTTTATATAAATACACTAAATAATTTTTATTATATAAAAGAATTATGGAAGACATATAAAAAATTGATAAGGGATAGGATGTTATATAACTTATCCCCTGAAATGGCATATTGTATCCTATATCTGGATTGATATAAACCATCCATAGTCCCACTAATACTAATAATAAACTCAGAAAAAATGAAATCCTATGAATGCGTTTAATTATATTCTTTTTGTGGGATAATTGCTGAAAAAGACATATCTTACCTACATATAGTCCTAGCAAAAACATCGTAACAATTACTAAAATATAATAAATAAAATATTGTATAATCATAAAAACGGCACTGAAATCTTTAATTAATGGATTTCGAAATACCATGGTTCCAATTATAAATATCATATTACAGGATGCTAATATTCCAGCGATGATCAGAATAATTCTAGGCTGTAGTTTAAAAAAAGGTAACAAGATAAACCCTAATAAACCATATATAATTAAAATAGGGGTTATTTGAGGGAAAATTAATATTGGTATAATTCCTATTGAGAGTAAAGTAATTAATCGTCTTGAAAAAAGATAATAACTACGTAATCCACGTTGTTGTGCGTGCGAAACAAATATGTAAGATCCAATACCAAATAAAAATGAATAAATGGAAACAAATTTAAAGTGAATAAACAAATTGTTAAAAACAGATAAATCGAAATCTAAAGAATAAATCGGATATTTTTGCCCTTGTGTTCCACCAGAAGCGTGTGCAATTAATATTCCAAGTAAAGCAAAACCACGAATTATATCAAGAGAGAGTATTCGTGAAGAGGTAGGTTTTGTATGATGCATTTTTAATTCTTCCTTTACAATATTTTAAGTGTTAAACTAGCTGTTTTATAATAATACGGTGTATTTCTGTGGTACTTGATTGTAGAATTTTTTATATCTCATAATTTTTGTGTAAATAAAAAATTATGTTTTTAGGAAATAGAACCACAATATATTACATATTTTGTAAGTTTGTTGGGTTTATACATAGATTTTATTGGAAATTTCTGAATCTATACCTTAGAATAATTTATAAAAATTAAGCTAAGACGGGAAAACATACTATAATTGATTCTAATATAAATAATAAACAAAGACAAATACAGACATAGACATAGATTCCTATAGGAACAAGCCCTAAAATAGAACCGGTTTTTGTATGGTGTAAAAAGGGAACACGCAATCCAAAAAAAGCAAGTTGTTTCGTAGAGTCTTTATTCTCTCTAGACACACTCCTCTTTGTTGTGAAAAAAATTCTGGCGGAGTTTTTGTGTCAATTTCTAAATTTAAAAACTACAAAGTGTATGTTTCCTCATGAAGAGTATCCAACTGCACTTTCATCCCATGCCTAAAGGCGATGGGACTTCTCGTTCGGAGCAGACTGTAATTTTTTTTGCATCAATTAAATATCAGATCTATTTCATGTTTTAAAAGTTCAAAAAATGATACAGAACTTATGAACTATGGATTGTTAACCATAAATGGTTTGAAAACTCCCTCGTTTTTTCAGAATGTTGGTGGGACTATAGGTTATATGGTAAAATGTGTATAATGTAGGTTGGTTGCTGTCCTTTCTCTTATATATGGGAGAGAAAGGAGGTGACTCCTATGATGGAATATTTACTATCTTTGCTACAGGGTTTGTTAAGAGTCTTTGTAACAATCCTTGCGACTGGTTTTGGAAATAAACTAGTTAGCAATATAAGCAAACAACGTAAAAAGACCATCCGTGCCGTCGGAAGCAAAAGGATAGTCTTGAGAAAAGGAAATAATCTTAACGCAACTAATTACCTTACGGCAACAGTTACTTAGAAGAGATGTTAGCGCATCTCTTCTTTTATTTTATGTGTTCTAGGAAATACTTATATCTTAAATTGATACTTATATCATCTTCAAAATCAATTACAAATCCCGCTGTAGGATAAAATAAAGGGATTTGTAGGTTAATAATTGTAAACAAGGATACACCGTTGTACAAGAAATCTTTAATGTTTGCGCAATATCTTTAATGAGGGTTTTCTTAGACACGTGTATTTGTATCATTTGTTGCTCTTTTGTTCCTAATTTTTTCAGGTCTTCCACCAAAACATCTCCGAGCCCTTGCAGTACATTCTCCCACCTCTGTCTGTTCACAAATGAGATCACTTACGAATTTTGTAAAATAAGCGAATAAGTGAAATTACTATAAAGAAAATACACTACATATAATCGCAATATATATTATTTTTTAATAAAAATTTTATCTTTTTGATACAGTATAAAAATAAAGTTTAAAACATGCAAAGGAGTATTGTGGTTTGAAAAAATTAATATTATTAGTATCTAGTTTGAGTATAGCATTAGTTGGGTGTGGCTTAAAAAAGAAAGATGAAGGAAACAAAAGTACACAGGGTTCAATGATTTCACTATCAAATGATAGTTACAAAATACATATTCCATTTAAGAAAGGTTCGGTGAATGGATTAGTTACTGTAAGTAAAAATAACAAAATAAATCTACTGAATAGAGATGCATTTGAAATAGGATTAACACGTGTAGCAAGTCAATTTTTCAATCCAAAAAAGTATATATTTCAAAATGGGAAGACTTTAGAAAGAAATACATTAGAATCCTTACTATTAAGAAAACGAACAGAAAAGCAACAAGAGGATTTGTTGAGGGAGTTAGGGAGAAAAATTCCTAATACTGGACTTAATCCATTGATACCAGATGGGAAAGAACATGATGAAGAAGAAAATAAAAAAAATCCTGAGTATCTTGCTGGAATTTTGGAACAAAATTATGTTTTACAGAAAGATCCACATAATGAATTAGGTGGCATAGTTGTTGGACTTGTGATGAATTCGGTTCATTATTTTAAGGAAGAACATGACTATCAGAGGGAGGTCTCAATCAATGAAAAGAAAGTAATATCTGAGGGAAAGAAAATGGCAAATGACATCCTAAAAATAATACATCAAAAGAGTAAAACAAAAAATCTTCCTATAATCTTTGTTATTTATCAACAAGGAGCGCAAAGTGCTCTCATACCAGGTTCAATTTTAACGTATGGAAAAGTCGATAAAGGGAAAGTAGAAATTACAGATTGGGAAAATATAAATGAAAGATATGCCTTATTTCCGTCTAAAGATGCATTATCAAATCATCGAGGCGATTCGATGATGTTATCTAATTTTACTGAAAAGATTCATACATATTTCCCAGAAGGTATTATTGTGATAGGAAAGGGTTTCTATATAGATGGGGCACTCAATGATTTACAAATAGACATATTAACAAACCTTATAGGAACAGTGGAATTAATCGGTTTTACTCAATATATTGCCAATCTTGTTATGGAGAAAATCCCCGATTATTTTCCAGTACATATAAAAATTAAGACGTCTAATCAAATTAAATCTCTTATTGAGCGCAATAAAAGGGGAACTACACCGATTGTTAAAATTTTAGATTAGAAAAATTCAATTGAAAAACTCAGCGATTTGACACTCCCATGGCTAAAGCCGCAAGTTTTAGACCTTACGGTGTAACGGATGGGATTCCTGAATGACGAAACGTTCGCAGGCCATTTCTATTTTGAACAGCCTTCAAGGTGAAGGTGTGCCATCACCAAAATGATAGTGCGGTGTGTCTCAAATCCGCATGGACACTTATATTTTCTATCTCGTACCTTTTGGATCTGTTTGACTTCTTGCGGTTTTTTAGTAGCGCTCGGTATCCAACCTTACTTTCAGTCCATGCCTAAAGGCAATGGGCTTTTTTTTTCGGAAAGAACCGTAAGAATCATACTATATACAATTGAATTGGAAATCCAATCTTTTATTTCGCAATAGACCCACTACAATTCCAAGAAGAAATTAAACACTTATATGAGCATACGAAATCTGGTTCGATTCTTCCTTATATACAAGGCGTTTATTTTAAAAGAAACATAGAGACCTTAAGTTTTTATCCCGATTATGAATGTAAACAAAAAGTAGTTCAAATGACCGCAGATGACGTTATCGATTAGGAAAAATTTTTATAAGGGCGTTCCATTTTTTGTGGTAGAGAAGGAAAAACAAACAGATGGTAGAAAAGTGGTAGATTTAGCTGTGAGAGGCATACGACATGGAACAAACGATTAGATGAGAAACCATCTCCCTGTATCAAACACATCATTCCATCTTTTTTAGAGAATGAATTAAGCGGTTGCTTATTCTGAAAGGTCTTATTTGTCTCTTTCAAAAGACAAATAAGACCAATAAATACGACTGTATATGTGATAAGATGTTCAGGAAGCGATGACTTAGCTGTCTTCTTTTTACCAACATACAAAAAAGACCTTGGCAATAACAAAGGTCTTTTTTGTATCGAATCTCCTTTTCTCCTTATCCACAACGAAGACAAGAAAAGCAGGGATTTCCTCCTTTCAAAGGCAAAAATACTCGACATACATTCATAGGAACGCATGCTAATGGAAGAAATCAGTATTCCGAAATCAATCTTCCAAGTGCGGTGAAAAATCAAATGATTACAGATGCAAACAGTATCTTTTCTACAAAAGTAAAAAAAGAGTAACTATGTAAATCGTTCCAGTTTTAAAAAGACCTGTTTGTGTGTGGAATAACCAAAACTTGTATCTCTCTTCGTCAGAAATAGTTATTCGTTCTAAAAAGGCGACAAACAACGAACGGTTTTATTAAACCAAAAAGTGATACAAATATTAAAACATTATTTAGTAGAACGAGGCTTACACAAATATAAAAAGAGCCCTTATTTGTTTGTATTAAATAAAGGACCCAAATTAAGCCGGATGACTGACTGTAAATGACTTGTTTAAAAATATAGTAAATTAGCGGGATTAGCAACAAACTTAACGCCATATGATGTAAGACATTATTTTGTTCACGCGCATTGGAAAATGGTTTCGATGTACATAAAGGGGCACGTATATCCATTTATTCTAATAGTCATACTATATTAAAGTCCTTCCCGAACGAGAAAGCCTATCGCCTTTCGGCATGGGATGAAAGTTAGGTTGGATACGAAGTGCTACCAAAAACCGCAAGGTTTGTGGCACTTTAAGCATCAAAAATGTTGGTACTACATATTATTGCATCTGTTTATTGCGGTTAATCTTGTAAATTGGTACATTGTGAACATGATAAATGATTATAGAAAAACCAAAACAACTGTTTCATTCATTAACTACCATTTGGTGTTTTGCCCATGATACAGAAAAAAAGATTTTTCTTAACACAAAAGTAGAAGAACGTTTCAAAGAGTTGGTCCAAGAGGTAAGTTTCGTAGTGTTCGCAAGAAGCTAAGAAACAAAATGCCCTTCGACAACTTGATGATAAGGAACAAAGGTGGATGCAAGACCAAGCCGTAAAAACGAAAAGAAGCTACACACTTGGTCATTCTTTCGCTTCGCGCAATTCATCGCGTACAAAGCGAAGTTAGTTGGTATACAAGTTGAATATGTGAATCCTGCTTATGCAAGTCAAACATGTCCAAAATGCACGAAGAAGAACAAGGCACAAGATAGAAGTGTCCATGCGGATTTGAGAAATACCGCGATATCGTTGAGGTGATGAATATTCGCTATGCAACGGTGGTTGGTGGTAACAGTCAATCAGCCTAAGAGCCTATAATGATCTGTCTTAGGAGCGGTGATGACACACGCTCCTCTTGAAGGCTGTTCAAAAATAGAAATGGCCTGCGAACGTTTCGTCATTCAGGAATCCCATCCGTTACACCGTAAGGTATACGACTCGCGGCTTTAGCCGAGAGAGTGTTAATGTATACAAACCCATCTCGAACAAAAATGTTACATAAAATAGAAAAACCTACTGTTTAAAAGTAGGTTTTTCTATTTTATGTAAATCATTTTATGGACTAGAGCACGAATCGTCTCACTGATCCATAAAGAAACTTCATGAAAATGGAATGTTCGAAAACAAAAAAAAATCATAAAATACGTTTATTAGAATATGCTTTACACTTCACGGCAGGGTTGCGCCTTCTAACCCGTAGAATCTATTCCTACAGGGGTATCTTACATTTTTGTAAGGATTATGTAAGGGAAACAGATAGTAAGTTATAGGAATGAATAGTATTTTAAAATAAAACAATTAGAGGAGAGTAAAAACGATGTTAAAAAAAAATAAAAGAATATTATATGCATGTATAGTCGGTATAAGTATGGTATCGTCACTAACGATACCGGTAGGCATTTCAGCAGAGACAACTGTGAATCAACAGTGTCATTCTACAACACTATTGAATTTTAAACCCGAATGTAAAGCAGAAGCGACAGATTGGGGAAAAGAATTCTTTGACCTTTGGAATAAGCTTACCCCACAAGTAGAAAAAGATGCCGTAAGAGACTATACAGGAGGGGGATATTATCCTATTAATGAATATCTTCGTTCTAATTATTTTGATGTTCTAGATCAAGAAAAAACAGAGAAGAGTATTACTCAGATAGATCGTGCTTTTTCGAGAGTGAGACTACATGATGATATGATAGTTTATCGCCGAGTAAGTGAAAGTGCATTTGGATTACCAGAAAACTCCTTAGTGAAACTTGATTTAAAAGAGGATGATCCAGTTAATAGTACTTCAAAGATAAATACGGAAAGCTTTGAACACTTTAAAGAGAGGTTTCAAGGAAAATATAAAAAAGATCCAGCGTATATGAGTACCAGTATTGTTAAAGACGCAGCAAAAACATTTAGTTTACTGCCTATTTTGATGAAAATCCATGTTCCTAAAGGAGTACCCGCTATATATGTAGATTTATTAAGTAAGGTTCCTGGGGAAATGGAATTACTATTGCCAAGAAATAGAACGTATAAGGTTACAAATATATCACCAGTAATTGAAAAAGACAAAGAATATGTAATGCTAGATGTTGAAATTTTAGATATCGAATCTAATTATCGAAATAAACGTTCTACTGATAGTATATATGAAGATAACCTGCCGTCATTATCAAAATAAATACAGCTATTTAGGGTTCTGGTGCAAATAAAGGATATATTCCAAAAAAATAAGGAGGATGCCTACTAGAATCTTTTTGACGCTGTCAATTTTTTCAGCTTTAATATTGAATACTTGTCTAGAAAGATTTTCAACAAAATACTTTTTCATAGATTTTTGAATGTACATAGTATTGAAGGTCTCATGTGGATTGTCAACGACATAATTTTTTACCTCGAAGTGCATTATAATGAGTACCAGTATTAGTCATCTAGCTAGAATTAGTTGTTTTGCTGTCTTCAATTCTATGTCCATACAAGATGAGATATGAAAAATCATATAAAAGTAGATGGACAGATTCTTCGAAATAATAAAAAATGGTCCCAATTAAAACAAAAGCAAAAAAATCTAATTGCAGGCTGGTTACATTCGGAATAGCGGTTTTTATCGCAAGATTTCATGAAGAAGATATACTAGAATCAACACATTCACTGGAGAAGATTGCTATGAATCGAGATTAAATTTGTAAAAAAAGATGCGATGCAAAAGTGGGGGGAAATGAGTCAAGACCTAGCATTCCGTACGTCATATGAGGCGAGATAAAAGGCTCTTATTCTAATATAAGTAACAGAGAAAAAAGGACGAGAAGAAGGTATCCAAAAAGGAAAAATTCAATTAATCCAGGGCATGTATATCCAAGATATTGCGAAGTTTACGAATAGGGATATATCGGGAATACGCCATATTGTAGATAATTAAAGTGTACATAAGTATAAATTGTATTGTTAGAATGAAAAATTATAAAATTTTAGCTATATCATAAAGTCTAATTTTCAGATATTAATTATAACATCTAAATGAAGTAATTTTATTCCTCCATTTCCGGTTATCCATGATTTTCATAACTAATCATGGATAACCGCTTTTTTGTACGAAGATGCAGCAGCGGTTACACTGTCGTTTCGCATTTGGACCCCATTCGCCTCTATTTCCAATTTTTATATTGTATACAAAGACTCCAGTACATATATCCTAATTTCATAAAGGAGGTGTGTAAATGACTAGAAAAAACAATCCAAAGCCATGGTTGCACTGGATGAAAGAAGATATTGCCCGTGAATTAGGCGTTACACTGGGTGCAAATGCTACAGCTCATGCCAATGGCGCAGTTGGCGGTGAAATCACAAAGCGTTCCGTGGCCATAAGCCTGCAACACTTATCTAGGGTTTCACCGACTCAAACAAATATAAGTATGGAAAAAATTCAAAGAGAACTTATATAAACCTGCGATACAACTTACATCTTCGTGATTTAGTGGAAATTTTAGCTCGTACAACGATTATATGATGGGTTCATCAATATGAACCAGAATTAAATGAGTGTATTCGGCAACATTTGAGATCAACTAAGGATTCTTGACGAGTGGATGAAACATACATCATAATCAAGGCTGAAAAAAATGGATTTATATCGCACAATTGATTTGTATGTAAGCTGTAAACGAGAGGAGAAGGTTGCCAAGTATTTTCTAAAGAAGCTTGGCTTTTTTTAAAAGATAAGAAAGGATAAGTTTTTAAGCACGAATTGCTTCCTTGGAAAGCTTGCTATGTAAGGGATTGTGAACAATATTTGGAATTTCCATAATGCGCTAGATTGTGATATTTTTTAGTTATGGAAGCAAATATATTAAAACGTATTTTCTTTGATGAACATAATCATTGGGAACGATTTAAAGATAAATATGGAGCGAGGATCCGTCCAGTTGTTTTGAAAGAAATTGAAAAATTTAGAGGGTGTGGAGACCCTGAAAATGGATTTAAATTGTTTGTATGTGAAGGGTGTCATCATGTTCGAAAAGTTCCTTATCGTTGTAAAGGACGATTTTGTACAACTTGTTCTGTAGGAGAAAGTGAAGAATGGAGTAGACTTCTTTCAGAAGACGTACTTCAGGTGAATCATCGTCATGTTATTTTTACCGTAGATGAAGGACTTCGAGATATTTTTCTTTTGCACCGCCATTTATTAAAGATTTTTATGGATGAGGCCGCAAGGCTGTTGGTGGATTATTTTCAAAAGAAAATTAAGGTAACACCCGGTATTATCGTAGGTCTTCACACCTTCGGCACTAGAATTAATTTTAATCCGCATGTTCATATACTTGTTACAATGGGTGGGATGACAAAGATTGGAGAGTGGAAAGGGTATGATTTTCTTCCGTTTGAGATGCTTCGGAAACAGTGGCAAACCATCGTGTTAAAACTGATTCGAAAAGAGCTCACGGTGGCAGAAAAAAAGCCAATTCAATCGAAACTTCAAAAAGCATTTTCTGATAATGGGAAAGGCTTCTATGTACACGCTCCGAAACAGAAAGGAAACGTAAAAAAACAACTTCGGTATATTGGCCGCTATATTCGTCGACCTGCTATTGGGTTGAACCGGATCGAGGAATATGATGGGCAATCTGTTTCTTTTACATATACGGACAAATTAGATGGGAGGAAAAAAGTAGAAACGATATCTGTAGAAGAGTTTATTTCTCGATTAATTCGTCATATTCCAGATGAGCAATTCAAAATGATTCGTCATTATGGCATGTATGCACGTCGAATTAAAACATTATGTAAAAAACTATTAAATGAATGGCAAAAGAAAGCCAGACGTTGGATAATAAAAGTGAAAAAAACACTACGTCGTCAGACGTGGAGGGAACGAGTTATCGCGAGTGGAAAAAAAGATCCTCTTCTTTGTCCAAAATGTGAATCATTTTATGAATACAAGGGGGAAGTCTGCCTAGAAAGCAGAGAATGGAAAATAAAAGTAGCTTTATGCCAAAATACGCGAAATTATTTAAAGAGGGTGATTGATTATTTCGCCAGTAAGCAAACATCGAAAAAAGAAAAAGAAGAAAAACACAGTTGGACATAAGCGAATTAGCTATGTACAGTATGTTTGTGTAGGCTGTGCTCAAACAGAAAATATTCCCGATTCTGTGGTAAGAAGATTTGATATCATGGATGTAGGAGATTCGATTGTTCCGCCTAGGTTTTCCTGTGAACGATGTGGTGAAGATATGTATCCGCAGGATTACACAGGGATTGATGGGATTATGTACAATTTATCGGATTTTCGCTAGACGAAAAAGGACCGGGTGGTTTTCCCGGTTTTTCTTATAAGCAGACTTAATAATAATCTGAGAATGGGTAACATTTTTAAAAATTATGCTTCTTTCTTTTGTTTTCTCATAGATTCTTAAGAAAGAATAACGTTTTTGTATTTGGGGGTAGTCAAAGGTTTTAAGTTGATGGGCATGTGACGTACCCTTATAGCCTATGTAGAGATTGAAAGCGAAGAGATGGAATATGTAGATGGTGGTATTATATTAGCAATGGTCATTTAAAAGGGATTGTTTTCTTAGACGTAGGTGTAGGCGCTTTAGTTGCTGCAATAGCCTTTAATTTGATTTTTGGGAATGGATTTATTAAAAATACGGCATTAATTGTTGGGATTTTCTTCTTATATCCCACTATTATAACTAATAGAGCGCTTGTTTTAAAAAATAATCAGTTGTAGAAATTTTGTCCTCTGTCATTGTGAAACGAGCTCTTAATTAGGACTTAATTAAGAGGTAATATAACGAAATGATTAAGTATGCTGCGGCGCTACGAGTAACGACTGCTGATACAGAGGCCATTTTGAAACAATTCTCTAAGAATAGCTCTCATCCTATGTTTTTAGCGTTTCAAGAATTAGGAAAATTGATTAAAACAATGTTTTTGTGTGATTATTTAGCTTCGGAATCATTAAGGAAAGAAATCCATTCTGGATTGAATACGGTTGAAAATTGGCATTCAGCAAGTGACTTTATTTTTCATGGCCAAAGAGGGGAAATACATCGTAATGAGCTCGAAGAACAAGAGGTTGTCATGTTAAGCTTACAATTAATTCAAAACTGCATCATATATATGAATACTTTAATCCTCCAACAAATACTCAGCGAAGATGAATGAAAAAATCGTTTGGACACAGAAGATTATTGGACACTTGTACCTATGATTTACTCTCACATTAACCCATACGGTGAATTTATTTAGATATGGACAAAAAATCAAGTATTTCTTCAATAAACGTACATTTTATCAAATAGTTAACAAAGTTATTTTCTTGTATTTTTTAGACATTCACATTATTTACATTGGCTATATAGAGAATATAATGTAAATAAATACAAATTTCAACATAAGAGGTGTTTTGAATTTGAATACAAGAAAGTATGGATATATGCGTGTTAATAACATATACCCTCAAATGAAAAATGAACAAATGAAACAATATATACAAGATGAATTAGATTTATTTATTGATATAAACATTCCAAATCAATTTTCTAAAGAACAATATACATTATTAAAAAGAATTTTAAGAAAAAAGGATATATTGTATATTTCCTCTTTAAGTGATTTAGGAGAGACAAAAACAATGATTTTACAAGAATGGATTTACTTAATTGAAAAAATGGAAATATCTGTTTTTGTTTTAGGATTTCCTATATTTCAAGAAAATACAAATTTAAAACTGTATCATGATTGTATTTTACAATTTCTATATTGGTTATCAAAAGAAGAAGAAGAAAATCAACCCTCTCATGTCTCTATAAATAAACCAAATCATAAATTCCCTCCAAACTTCTCAGAAATATACATTAAATGGAAAAATAAAGAAATTTCCACTTTAATGGCTATGAGAATTTGTAACATTAATAATCAATATTTTTATCAATTAGTGAAAAACTATGAAAAATTCTATTTGTAATTAAAAATATTATCTGTTTCTTTTCTTCCGGAACTTTTAGATTGTATATAAAGAGTGAGAAGGGCGATAGTCCAACGGTAGGTGGAAGCTGAATTTCGGTGGGTGTAAGCCTACATTTTTTTGTATACTGTAGATACCCTATGAAAAAGTGAGGTGCAATTGATGTTAGTAAATAAGGCATATCAGTATCGTATCTATCCGAATGATGAACAACGATTATTTTTCGCAAAAACATTTGGTTGCGTTCGTTTTGTATATAACAAAATGCTTTCAGATAGAATTCATTCTTATCAAGAATCACAAAAACGCATAGATACATCCATCAAATATCCTACACCAGCACAATACAATATAAAATTGATTTTCCTTTTCTAAAAGAAGTTGATAGCTTGGCTTTAGCAAATTCCCAAATGAATCTAAATAAGGCATACGCTAATTTTTTTTGTGATAAATTCGTTGGATTTTCAAAGTTCAAAAGTAAGAAAGATAACCACCGAAGCTATACAACGAATAATCAAAAAGGACCCCTTTTGATTTCAGGCGTCCAACATCAACCGAAAGAAATATTTCATCAAACAAGGTTATACGAAAGAATTGGAGAACAGTACTTTTTTACACGTTCAGGATTAGCGATACACTTCGCACTACAAAAATAAGAGACATCCCAATGTAAGGGCTGTAAACACTTTGCATTTCAAGAATGTGCGACACTTTCTGGACAATCTGCAGAAACAGACTCAGACAGGAAGAATTTTTCATAAAAACATGTAAGTCATGAAGAAGCGTTCAAATGATAAATTTTCATATTTTTCATGTTTGTTTTTCACAAAAGATATACGTTTTTTAGAGGGATTTTCTATAGAAAATCTCTTTTTTCTTGTGTGCCAGGCATGGCAACTATCTAGGTGGTGAAAGTCCACTGTGGGGGTACGCATCGACCAACCACTAAGGAAGCGCAAGGTACTTACCGTGAGGTAAGGGCTGGAGGAAGCGTGGAATAAAATCTTGGCTCGACGAACAGAAATCTGATACGAAGGCTCTATAAAGGGATGAGACTCCAAGACAAGTTAAAATCCAAAAGATGTGCGTAACTTTGTAGAGTAAATCAGGCGAGTAAAAGAGGAAAGATAGTTGTCTTACCCTGGGAGATCTTGCGGATGTACTAAGAGTACAGTCGAAAAGGGTTAACCGCAAGAAGTCAGCCGAAGCCATAGTAATGGAACAAATTCATAAAGGGCTGAACAGTTTATAGTGTTTCAACGCCATGAATGCGTATGTGACGTACTCCGAATATGTTAATGACGAAAGTATGAGCGTATCTCAAAGGATAATCAAAATGAAGGTGTCACTTACTACGTGAAGGGAAAGGAGAAACGAGTGTGGAACTCTTAGAAACAATTTTAAGCAACAAAAATATGAATGGAGCCTACTTACGCGTTTATAAAAACAAAGGTGCAAGTGGAGTGGATGGTGTAACAGTCGACGAACTTAAACTATATCTGAAAGAAAACAAGGACGAGCTACGTCAGCGCATTAGAACAAGAAAATACCAACCACAAGCTGTCTTAAGAGTGGAAATCCCAAAAGAAAATGGCAAGATGCGCAAGCTGGGAATACCAACAGTAGTGGATAGAGTCGTTCAACAAGCCATTCATCAAATACTCAGCCCGATATTTGAGAAGCAGTTCAGTGAATTCAGTTACGGTTTTAGACCAAAAAGAAGTTGTGAGATGGCAGTTGTTAAAAGCTTGGAATTTCTAAACAACGGACATGATTGGATAGTAGATATTGATTTGGAGAGATTCTTTGATACAGTTCATCACGATAAATTGATGCGAATTATATCTAACACAATACATGATGGAGACGTCATTTCTCTCATAAGAAAGTATCTAGTCAGTGGAGTTATGGTGAATGGAAAATATGAAGAAACACCAGTCGGAACTCCGCAAGGAGGCAATCTCAGCCCTTTACTGAGTAACATTATGTTGAACGAACTAGATAAGGAACTCGAGGGTAGAGGACTTCAATTTGTGAGATACGCTGATGACGCTCTTATCTTTGTGAGGAGTGAGAAAGCAGCGAGCAGAGTGATGAAATCAATAGTGAGATTCATAGAAAAGAACTTAGGTTTGATAGTTACTACAGAAAAGAGTAACATCTCTCGGCCAGAAGATTTAAAATTCTTAGGGTTTGGATGTTATTACAACCCTAAGGATAAGAGATATCAAACGAAGCCATACCCAATCTCAGTACAGAAATTTCAAAGAAAGCGTCGAAAACTGACAAAGCGAAACTGGAGTGTACCGTTAGACTATCGAATATTGAAACTAAAACAAGTTATATTTGGATGGGTAAATTACTTCAGGAGTGCAAATATGAAAGGCGTTATGAAGCAAGTAGATAAGAAGCTCCGCTCCAGAATTAGAGTGATCATCTGGAAGCAATGGAAAGTACCGAAGAAACAAATCAAATCACTTGTTCAATTAGGGATTCCGGAGGAAGAAGCAAAAGGATTAACCTTCTGTCGAAAGGGCTACCGATATATAGGATTATCGAAAGTTGTTCAAAGAGCAATCTCAAATCAAAGACTAAAGAAGAGGGGAGGCCCTTCTTCTCTAGAACGCTATCTAAAAGTTCACACTGTAATATAAACTGAACCGCCGTATACGGAACCGTATGTACGGTGGTGTGAGAGGGGCGAGAATAAATTATTTTATTCTCCCTCTACTCGATTTTCATGCATACTTCAAGAAGGAAAACACAGGAGCATAGCTAAATATTTATAGTGGTGCTATACACCATTTTTAAGAAACCATCGAAGATGAATCTAATGTTAAATGAGAAGGAGTGGTCCGATGGAATTAGAAAAAGTTGTGCGCAAATATGAAACAGATTTATTGCGTTTACCTTATGTTGTAGGAGTAGGAATGGGATTTGTACAAGGAAAAGACGTGATTCAAGTATTTGTTTCAAAAAAAGTACCACGTTCTCAATTAAAAGCAGCGGAACAAATACCGATACAATTAGAAACATATCCAACGAACATTGTAGAAGTGGGGACCATTACAAATCATTACATGGGATAAGGGGGAGAGTTCTATGGGGAAATATTCAAATGCAAAGATGTTGACGATTCAGGAACAACAAGACATTCAAAAAATACAACAAAGTGTAGAGGATGATTTCTTACAGTTTCGGAATGTAACAGGTGTTGGAGCCGGTATTCAACAGATAAACGGGGTTATGACAGGGACACCTTCTTTACTTGTCTTTGTAGATCAAAAACTACCTGTTGAAACATTAGAAACGAATCAAGTTATTCCAAAAGAAATCAAGGGAATCAAAACGGATGTCATTCAAACAGGGTATCTATTTGCTGGGACTCAACAAACATTACAATTTGATACACAGGCTCTTTCTACTCGAGTTCGCCCAGCAAAAGGTGGTTATAGTATTGCCCATCGAAATGTGACGGCAGGTACGATTGCGACTTGCGTATATGATATATTACCGAATGGTTCTACGAATCCGCCAGCACATGGATACGGTATCCCAAGTCGATACTATATACTAAGTAATAATCATGTATTAGCGAATAGTAATAATGCGAACATAGGCGATCCTATTTTACAACCCGGCCCAATCGATGGGGGAAGTGATCCAGCAGATCGGATTGCAACATTATCAAGATTTATCCCAATTACCTTTTCTTCGCAAGTACCACTTGAAAATCAAAACAATCTCGCGGATGCCGCAATTGCAGAAGCACCTTTTCATCAGATAGATCGTTCGATTCATTGGATTGGTTCTGTGCAGGGCTGGCGACGAAAACAAAATGTTACTGTCGGTACACGTGTCATGAAAGTGGGAAGGACCACAAATCATACACATGGTGTCATAACTGCAGTAAACGCGACTGTAGATGTGAATTATGGAAGTGGTAGGGTTGCACGGTTTCGAGATCAAATTGTTACAACAAACCTTTCTTCCGGAGGAGATTCTGGCTCTTTAATCACGACAAATGATGGCGTTGCCATTGGATTATTATTTGCTGGTTCAGCCTCAGTTACAATCGCAAATCATATAGAACATGTACGATCGTTACTTGGAATTGAAGTGGCAGAAAACATATTATAAACCTATTCAACATCTAATCGTTATATTTTATATAACTTTCTTTTTCTAAAACAAATGACAAAATGAACACCATGCAATCTTTTTAGCCCCTTTACAAAGACCTTAACAAAAAGTACGCCTTGATATCAAAACCAAGGCGTACCAATTAGGATAATGAGTAGCGTATGTTTGCTGAACATATAGCCGGTCATTCTAATATACATAACACATTATTGTATATAAGCGCCTCTCGAACAAAAATGTTAGATAAATTGAATCTACTTTGAACTAGAGGTAGAACCTGCATCTTCGAGTAAATCATTAATTTCGTTATTTTCTGAATGTTAAATTAGTACCTTATATAATATATTTTCGTCACAGAAGAGTCATTCTGTGACATTTTTTAAAGAAGGGAGACCAAAGAAATATAATTAAGAAACAAATAGAACATGCTTTATTTCGAATGAAGGATTTTGGCAAACCAGTAAAAGTACATCCTTCGGATATTGAAAATGAAGATATCATTGAATGGGAATCTATTCGTTCAAATTTAGATGCAATCAAGATACCACTGAGTTATTATACAAAACCGATTAAACAACCTTATCCTAAGCAATCGGATCCCTGTTTATTTTGTCGTAATTTTATGTATAACGCTGGAATTCGCAAGAGAATATGAGCGTCAATTAAAAGGTACAGAGGCTATTATAGAACGAGGGAAGACTATAGATTGTTCTGTTATTTGTAAAAAATTCCTTAACGTGCAATCTAATAATGTCCTTTTTAAAGGTCCATTATCGTTATAGCTTAGTAAAATTCTAGTCTAGTATACTGGTGGCAGTGAGCTACTTAGAACTTACTGTATCCATACATATAGAAACGGAGGGTTTTAACTTGAAAAAACACTATAAAAAATTAGCAGTTGTGGTACCGCTTACAAGTATGTTAGGTATGTCAGCAATTGCGCCTGTGACATCCTTTGCAGCGGAAACACAAAAAACAGCGGTTTCACCACAATAAGGGGAGATTCAAGGTTACCTAATGGAAAATGGTAAGATGACTCCTGTGTACAAAAATAAACTTACCAAGTTCGATACTGCTGGCGATATTGAGCCGGACCTACCAAAACTTTCACCCAATCCATACGATCCTGTTCCTGATCATGGAACTGTATATGGTGAATCTACAAATATAGGAAATGTTATTTATTTCCAATTAGTTCCTAATACGACCAATGGTGGCTATGTAGGGGCAACTCATCATGTGTTTCTACCTATTGATGCACAAAATTTTCCTGAAATAGGATATTTCATTGAAAAACAACCAGACGGGACAATTCGAGATGGTGATTATAATCCAGCAGATGTATCGCTGATTGTAGATTCAAATGACGCCGTATCACATACTTCGCTTGGTTTAAATGAAGTATACGGAGCTATCTAGGATGGAACAACCAAAGTAAAACGAGAGACACGATATCAACTGGTTAAACCGGCTATACAGGATAATGCAGCTACATTCACTTTTAACGAAACTCGAACTTCTGGTATCGCAACAGCAAATATGTTTGGAATGGCAGCAACAATTGGATGGAAAATAGGTTTGAAAGCGGGTATTCCAGGTATTGTAGATGTTAGTACCGAGCTAAGTGGAAGTTTAACGGCTAGTTATCAGCATACAGTTACCGTAACGAAGCAAGTTAGTGAACTAGTAGGGTTTTCAATAGGAAGAGTAGATAACCCTGACTACCCATATAATGACTATGCTACAGCTGTATATCAAATACAATCTGACTATACAATGGAACCCGGAAAAGGATTATCTAGTGTTGTAGGACAAAACTCCGATCTTAAGTCAGATTCTAAATCTTGGTATTGGCGTACAGCTGCATTAGCAAACACTGATTATTTATATCAAGGCGCAAAATACTATTTCGCGGCGACACCAGGATCGCACAAGAAAACTTTTTAGCTATTTTGGTGCAACAATAAAGTAAATTTTGAACCCACCGATAATACATTCGCTTTCTTCATTGCTTCCACTGTTGTAATTTCTGCTTGGGTCTACCAAGGTGTTTTCCCTGTTTTTAGCTAAATCAACTCCTTATATTTGGTGTATTTTGATTTGGAGATGCTCTTTTTTTGCCAGCCAGGAAAAAAAATTGAAGTACAAGATTGGTAATCAAATTCCCTAAAATATTTCTATATTTGGTTGTATCTAACTCTATGATACTTTTTTGTGGAAAAATATCGATTTGTTAGGTGATTTTGGTCCTACCCCAATAAGATTAAAGCCTATAATAGATTTTCGAAATGGTTATTTTTAGATGTAATGGTATTATTACAGAAAACGAAATACCTCTATAAAAGAAACGGGTTATAGTTGGAAGAAAGGAAATCCATGACTTATTTTTACACGGATCTCGGTTGTACCCCGCCAAAAAATGATTAGGGAATTAGCCTCCAGAAATAGGGGTATGTGCAGAAAAAACCATATAATTTCAAGTACCGTAATGTATATAAAGATAAGACCTTCAAAAACAAAACAACAAGTATTTTTTCTTTTCTCATCCTCCGAAAAAAGGGACTATCAAAAACATATAGATTGAACTACTCACCACTTAACGTCCTTACGGACTGTTTGTTTGAAGTGGGAGATTCCTAAGTACAGAAGCCTAGTGGCTTCTAATTCATTAGGCTATCCTCGTAGTTCCTACGGTTAGAAGCCTTAAAGCTTCATTTTTAAGATTGATACTTGCGTTACTATCTCTATCGTGATGATTATTGCACGCAGGACAATTCCATTCACGAAGATTTAGATTCTTAACGTCTTTATTTTGATACCCACAACAAGAACATAATTGGCTTGAAGCAAATGTTTTGGATACCGGAATGACTTGTTTTCCATACCATTTTGCCTTGTATTCTAGCAACGTTTTAAATTGTGACCAAGATACTTCACTAATCGCTTTTGCTAACTTATGATTTTTTAACATATTCGATATTTGCAAATCTTCTATACCGATAACATCGTGGTTTTTGATGATTTCAGTTGAGATTTTGTACAAGTAATCTTTTCTAGCATGAGCTATGTATTCATGAATTCTAGCGACCCTTACTCGTTGTTTATTCCAGCGAGAAGATCCTTTCATTCTTCTAGAAAGAACACGCTGTGCTTTTGCCAACTTCTCTTCCAATGAGCGAAAAATTTAGGATTTTTATAGATTGTTCCATCTGATAAAATGGCGAAATCTTTTAATCCTACATCCATTCCAATATAAAAATGTGTTTTCGGAAGTTCTTGCACTTCTGTTTCAACTAACAATGACACAAAGTATCTGCCAGAAGGGTTCCGTCTAACCGTAGCATTTAAAATACGTCCCTTTACTTCACAACTTTTGGCAAATCGAACAAGACCTAGTTTCGACAATTTCATTTTGTTTCCCACAACAGCAATGTTTTCATTTGTTTGTTTTGTGGTATAAGATTGTACGTTATTCTTTTTAGATTTGAAACGCGGGGCACTGTTTTGTTTTTTAAAAAAGCGTGTATAAGCATCCGCAAGGTTGCGAACAGACGATTGAATAGCAATACTATCCACTTCTTTTAGCCAAACACACTCTTTCTTCATTGCAGGAAGTTTGGCAGAGCATGTACCATATGTCAAACCTTTTCCTGTTTCTTTGTATGCATTACTCCGTAGAGATAGGAAGTGATTGAATACAAAACGAGAACAACCAATCGTTTTATTGATCAGGATTGTTTGTGCTTTATTTGGACAGATACGAAATTTATACGCTTTATTGATCATCCTTCGTTTCACCTCCATTTCGATATATATCCATTATATACAGAACATACATTCATACACAGAACGTACATTCGATTAATGGTGAAGTGATTATGAGAAATTCTCCGGTAACACTTTACATATGCCGAACAATTAAGATGACTTCCTGCCATCTCTTGTTCGAAGCCTGTAGATTGTCAATGAAAATTGGTTCTTTCCCGTATTAGTTGAACTCTCGTAATAGAATCTTTTTTCGCAAAATATCAAAATTATTCCTGCCATACATAATCCGTTTGATGAGCTTTGTTTTATTCACACTGCCTTCCGCTAAACCATTACTATAGGGATATTTACAAGCATGGAGTACAGACTCAAAATCTCGTTTTATTCCATGTAGGAAGGAGTCTACTTCTGGAATAGAAAGTTTTTCTGCTTTAAGTATCCATTCAGACAATTTTTCATACTGTTTTTCTGCCAGTATAGTTTGAAACTGGTATAGCAAAGTTAACAATTCCTGAACAGATGGATAAAGCTCAAAAATTTCTTCTATCTGTTGACTCTTCAATGCAGGATCCCCTGCTGGATTAAAGATCAATCTAATAATTTTTTGTCTAGGAATAGAATGAAAAAATGGTTTCTTGATGTTCTGTTGCTTCTTGAGCAATCGGATATGGTAACGAGTTGTAGAAACACTGCCTGTGTATCCTTGCAAAACTAAATGATCATGAATTTTCTTTGAGGAGTATCCTTTTTGCATATATGTAATCATGTGCTCCAAATAAGAATTGATTTTTGTAGTTCGACCAGAACGGGTTTGTACACTGATTGTTCGTAAATTTTCCTTTATATACCTTCGTACCGTTCGTCGATCTAAATGTACGTATACAGCAATTTTTCTGATACTCATTCCTTCGGAATGAAGTTTTTTCACCTGTTTGATTATCTGCTTTTTTCGTTGTATGTTTTCAAATCTTTCCCTTTCAAATTTAGTCATGAAAAGAGTAGACAATTGATGTTTAGGCAGATGAATATACTTTTGAAGCGTACGAATGTCCATTGCTAATTCTTTTGCAATCCTAGAAATAGGTATCTTTTTTTTCTGTAATTTTTGCGCGATCACAATTTTTTCTTTTCTGGTAAGCAAAGAGTAAGCTGGATTTATTTCGTCCACTAATGGGCTATTAATTTGTATAGAAGTAGGTAGTAATCGTTGAAAATATTTTTTTATATAATCCATTACGTTTTTTACTAAATGAAAGCGGTCATTAACTTGAATAGCTGTAGGGTGTGCCGCTGTAATTGCATTTCGAAAAGTGACAGAACCGTCTCTAGAAACGATTTCTAGATGGGGAAATGTTTTCAACCAGACAGTCACATCTTCTAAATCCCTAGAAGGGATTAAATCGACGATTTTATGCGTTTCAATATTTACCATAATCGTTCCATATCGATGCCCTTTTTTAATAGCGAAATCATCAATACAGACCTTGGTAATATTACTTTTATCGATTATGATTTCTTTTTTTTAATCCAACGGCAAATGGTGCTTTTACTAATTTTAATTTTCTGTTGATGGAGCCTTTTAGCAGAGTTAATCGAACTCATTTCTAAAGAAAGAGCCAAAATTTCCTTTTGTAAACGCTTTGTTTTGCGTGCCTTCGGCTCGATATAAGGAAGTGGCATGCTAAAAGTCGTATAAGAGCAGCTAGCGTTTATACAAAAAAATTTAGGCAGCTCTAGATGAATAAGGGTTTCAAAATTTGAAACAGGAAGATCTTGAAAAACTCGATAGTATTTTGAATGTACTTTGTCTGATTCCATCATACAATATGGGCATATAGCTTTTATATATTTTGTTTTAGCTTGAAAAACAATTTGATCGTCGATAAATTCATGTTTTACATATTGAATGTTAGAATCTAATACACTTAAAATATTTTCCATCGAATATCCCCCATACCTTTTCCCTATTTTATATGTCATTATATCAATTTCAACTAATACGGGAAAGAACCCATGCCCATCAACTTAAGGATAGACACAATATTAACTTTTGTTCATTTGAACTTAAACTTTCCCCACAAGGGAGCCAGTTATTAAATTTCAGCACGCCAAATAACCCCTAACGGGTTTCATTTTTTTCTTATGCAACTTTCTTTTGCTTGCAACATCCACTATACTCATAGATAACACCCATGATATCAAAGACGGTTTTCTTCTCGTATCGATGAGATTTCCGCCCGTTTTTCTCTAGAAGGTGGAACAGGCGGATTAAAAGCTTTGTTATCTCTTGGGTGTCTTTCTGTATAGCTTGATAGAGAAGAAATAGATGATCTTGAATCATTCCAATCGCTTTATATTCACTTAATTCCTTTTGCTTCTTCTGTAACAACAGTTGACGCATTTTAAACATCGTAGAAGAACATAAGAAAATAGCAATCAGTTTCCCATATAAATGGCACTCTATTCGTTCTCGTTTGACAGTGCGACAATGATCAATATCAAATAATGATTTCCACGTTTTAAAAACAATTTCAATCTGCCAACGTAAGGAGTAGAGTTCATGGACTTGCTTCATCGAAACCCACTCCCACGGAGTGTTGGTTACATATACATTTAGCCCAGATAATATTTTGCTTTTTTGTGAATACGGTTTTCCTTTTTTCTTTTCACTTTCTATTTGTTTTTTCTGTCGTTCTCGTAATTGCTGTTCTGTTAGACGATACAGGACCAATCGGGCAAACAAAACTTTTTGATCTCCAACATAAACATTACCTACTTCATAAGTTTCACCAGGTAACAAGCGTCCCACCATCATTTCTAAATTGACTTTCATATATTCTGTTTGTTTTTTGATGTCCCCATTTTTAAAGTATTCTGGGTTTGGATTTTTTACATATACATTCGTATTTAACTTTAATCGAGAAATATAATAGGTCCCACGTTGATCCATTTGATCTAAGTCCTCTAATGAAAAATACCCTAAATCACGAATACATAAATCTCCTGGTCGTAACGTATCTAAACATTCCGTTCCGAATGTTTTATCATTATTTTTTCCAGGCCCCACTTGGAAATTCAGAAATTGTCCACTATGTAAATCATATTCTAATTGAATTTTAATCCCAGCTGTTTGCGCACAACCACCTGAACCAGGATAGATATGTTCTAAAGTATTAGGCACTTGAAACATGGTGGCATCCATGATACGAATACGTTTAAAATAATTATAAAGATGATTAGAAATATGAGTTTGCTCACAGATTTTTTGTTGTAACAACAAAGAGAAAATATGCTTTAAAAATAACACTGATTTTTCATTAAAGCGTTTATTTAAGCCCTCGGGGCTAAGTACAGTACCTGTAACTGCGTGAAGCCTACTACATAATCGGACTAAAGGATCACTGGCCACTCTTTGGCTAATCCAAACACAAATAGTAGCTAAATCTGATCCTGAAAATTTGCGTTTTCTCTTTACAAATTTCATCTCTCTTGCGAGTTTTTCCAAAAAATCAGGTGTGATATAGCGCTGTAATTCTTCTGCAAATGGCTGTAACTCCTCTTGAATCGAGCGATTCATAAAAAAACGTCACCCTTCCTTATAGTCTATTAAGAAAGAATAACGTTTTTTTGTATTTGGGGGTAGTAAAAATGCTTAAGTTGATGGGCATGGGGAAAGAACCATATTTCTGCTAATTCTCACAAGATTGTATGGTGGCAATGTAAGCAAGGACATGAGTGGGAAGCGCCTGTGAAACAAAGAAAAAACGGAGGGAGAAATTGTCCGATTTGCAACTCCATTTTTACAACACACCCTGATATAGCAGTGCAATGGCATCCAAAATTAAATAAAGGAGCCCTTCCATACGGTATTACATATGGATCAGATGTTCAAGCTTGGTGGATTTGTTCATGTGGATATGAATGGAAAGAGGAAATAGCTAAAAGAACAGGAAGAAAAGACAAAGACTGTCCAGTTTGCCGAAACAAAATCTTAAATCAATTATCTTCATTACAGAGTAAATATCCAGAAATTGCGGCAGAATGGCATCCGACATTAAATGGAGATTTAACGCAAAACGATGTTTTACCAAACTCCAAAAAAACTGTGTATTGGATGTGTCGAAACAATACACAGCACGTATGGAAAACGAGTATTGCCTATCGAGTGAATAGAAAAACAACTTGTATATATTGTGCGGGTGCAAGAACATACTTTGAAAATGGATTTGCTTCTCGATATCCTAAACTTATGGACGAATGGTGTTATGAACAAAATAACGGAATTAATCCTGATGATCCATTCTTAAAATCTATGAAAAAAGTATGGTGGCGCTGTAAAAAGAAAAAGAACCATATCTGGGATATGCCCGTTTGGTATCGTATAAGAGGAGAAGGGTGCCCTTATTGTGCCAAAAAACGTGTGTTGCCAGAAGAGAGCTTTGCAGCCCTACATCCCAAATTGCTCTCAGAGTTACATTCGAAATTGAATGAGGGCGTAGACCCATGGCAGTTGGCACCTAAATCAGGGAAAAAAGTGATATGGCAGTGCACGAGGGATGAACAGCATATCTGGGAAATGGGAATTAATAGACGTACTCATCATGGTGAAGGTTGTCCGTACTGCTCAAAGACGCGCGTGTTACCAGAAGAAAGCTTTGGTAATCACTATCCACATTTAGCAAAGCAATGGCATCCTACAAAAAATAAAAGAGACTCTTACGGATATATTGCTAATTCAAAAATGGTTGTATGGTGGTTTTGTGAAGAATGTAATCATGAGTGGGAAGAGGCGATAGTAAAACGTACCACTATAAAAAAACAGAAACCTTGTTGTGGTAAATAAAATTGTTACTTTCTTTAAAAAATCCGTTGTAATAATAGAATAATTTAGGATGCTTTTTATGATAACGAGCACAGAATTAGATTCATTAATTGAACGATTAAAAAGTGATGCTTCTGATTACAAAAATGAAAATCCAGGTAGTCGTGGTTTTTAGGAATATATGCTGCTAGATAGTGTGAGGGAACGGATTCATGCACGTGGTATTTGGATACCGTATAGAGAAGTAAGATGTACTTTGCATGTAAAGGGGCAAATGGTATCGGAAATGAGTTTGAAAGCATATGGAATATTCATTATTCTTACGTATATATGATAATAAGGTGGAGGAAAGAGAAAAGGAAGCGCAGCGAGTAACGCAAGAAGAACTACGTGAAAAAAATCGAACCGCTTCTAATCTTTCATCATAAAACAGGAAAATAAATGGCATTTATGCCACTAGTAGAACAAATTTCTCTTTGTGGTAGAGATTCATTAAAATTGGATTGGCGTCCAACACATCTTATTAAAATTAAGATGGTTTAAGTCGGGGTTTATGTAGCAACGGAACAAAAGCACGCAACAAGTATTTTAAACAGACTATAATAAAAAGCGCATAAAAAAGGAAGATTCTTCAATACAGAAAATCTTCCTCTTTAAAAATGCATGTAAGTCCTATTTATAAATGTCACCACGATTTCTAATGGCTTGTATGTATATGACTTTCTCATCATGATTGATTTCAAATAAAATTCGAAAGGTTCCAACCCGTAATCGATATAGATCTGTGTAACTCTTTATACTTTTAATATCTCCTTCAGGAGGAATTTCAAGAAGTCCCTTCAATCCTTCAGCAATTCTTTTTTGTATTTCTTTTCCTTGCTTTGCAATAAATTTCACAGCGGATTTATGGTAAATCAATTTGTAGTCCGAATTCACGTTTTGCGTCCTCCCCTGATACATAGCCTTCGTCACTATTTAGCTGATCTACTTCTTGTGTAGATAACGGTTTATGATCTGGATCCGCTATATCAATTTTTTCCCAATCGTTAGGTTTCTTTTTTGAGCGTTGAACAAGAAATTCTAAAAAATCAAACGCTGCTTTTTCATCTTGTCGGTTAAGACGATCTATCAATTGATACAACTCATTTTTACGAATAGCCATGTGGTACACCTACCTTCGGTTTTATTTGGCATGTCCACTAATTAATTTTAGTGGACATGCAGTGTGGGGAAATAAATGTTTGATGTCCGCTAATGTAAGTCAATAAAAGAGGAGGGGGGAGTAACAGTTGAAATAAATATATAAAACTTTATAAAAAAACCTCTAATTATTATAAAATTTAAGTAATAATAATTAGGGAGATGATATAGATGAAGTACTACTATTTCATAGGTGAATTTGCTAATTTAATAGGAAAGACAAATGAATAACGTAAAAACGTATATGTTTGCTACAGGTTATCCATTTGAAATCATCACTGATATAGGAAGTGGGATTAACTATAATAAAAAGGGATTACATCAACTAATTGATAAGGTCACTCATTCGGAAGTAGAAAAGATTGCCTGGAACTAAAGAATACACATCATCCTACTCATTTAGTCATGTGATACAAAAAGAATTGTAACGGGAGGGGAGTAACAGTTGAACTAAATCTATAAAACTTTATAAAAGACCCTCTAATTATTATAAAGATTGAGTTATAATAATTAGAGAGGTGATATAGATGAAGTACTATTCCATAGGCAACATGATAAAAGTCGAAAAGAAAATACAACACTTGCATAGAAGGTTGACCAATATCAGAACAAATTATCTTCATCAAGTCACGAAAGATATCGTGAAAACCAAGCCATATCGAATCGTGATGGAAACCTTGAACATCAAAGGAATGATAAAGAATAAGCACTTGTCTAAAGCTATTGCAAAACAATGCTTATATGAGCTTACGCGACAAATTCAATATAAAAGCGAAAAATACGGTATTGAATTTATGGAAGCTGATACATGGTATCCATCTTCTAAGATGTGTTCAAGTTGTGGAAGCATCAAGAAAGATCTAAAGCTATCTGATCGCATATACAAATGTACTTGTAGTCATGTCATAGATCGGGATTTGAATGCAGCCATCAACTTGTCATGAACCAAACGTTATGGCTAATATGTAGGATGCGTTGTATCCGAATTTACGCCCTCGGAGAGTTCTATCAAACGGTAGTAGCTTTGGCAAAACCGGACTCGTAGAACAGGGAAATAAACAAACTTTATAGACTTTTATAAGGTTTTAGCAACGGAGCAAGGGTTATGCCTGTAGATTTTTTAACACCTGAACATGAAGAAAAATATGGTTGTTTTTGTGCCACTCCAACATCAGAGTAGTTAGCAAAATATTTTTGGTTAGATGATACAGACAAAGAACTGATATGGAATCGTCGTGGAGAGCATAATCAACTTGGTTTCGCTGTTCGATTAGGAACCGTTAGGTTCGTAGGAACATTTTTATCTGCTCCTACAAATGTACCATAATCGGTTATTACATATATGACAAATCAACACATTGGCGATTCATCAGATGACTATATGCACGTACTTGGCTATATAATGAACAACCAAGTGTCTTATTTGATTTAGCAACAGCACGGCGTATCGAATAAAAAAACTTTACTATACATATAATAGTATATAGTAATAGTTTGAGGAAAGAGGGAAACGAATGTTGGAAAGAAAACGACAAACCGTCCAAAAGGAACAAAATCTAAATACGGCATCGCTTCAGAATCGGTTGCTGCAAGAAGTGATGCAAGAGAAAAAGAACGTTACGCTAATTTTGTTGAAAGGTTTTCATATAAAAGGGAAAATACAAGGATATGATGTATATTCGATTCTAGTAGAGGTGGAAGGGAAACAACAGTTGGTATATAAACACGCCATTTCAACAATTCGTCTTTAAAAGAAAAGAAGCATGAATGTAAGAAATCATGCTTCTTTCGACTAATAGATAGACAGATAAATATTTATTTTTTATAGCTTCTTTTAGTAGTTTTCATACTTTAAAGGCAGGTGTTTTTCCTGCAGGAATAGTCATAGGTTATCCGTTTTATAGATTTCGTCCTTCACGTGCAGAACGCTCTCGCACCTCGAATGTACAAAACCCAACTAGTTGGACATTGTCCCCATTTTATAAAGCGCGTTGAATGGATTCTAATGGGGTATCTACCGCGAGACTTCAAAATACGTAACGTTCCATACACTAGGGGAAACGGTGGGATATTAAGTTACAAAACTACTTCGATTCATCGTAGGGTTCTTGCTACAGACCGTAAAGTAGAAAAACAACATAAACAAAGGGACCATACTTATGATATTATCCCCTTTAGGTAGACAGTGTGAAAAAGACCATTGTATACACATGGATGTTACACTGTTACTTAGAGGGGATGTTTCATGGCCAAAAAAGGTACAATATTTCATACATACTCAAATGAGATAAAGTTATCAGCTGTTCAAAGTTATTTAAACGGGGAAGGACGCTACGATATGATAGCGGAGAAATATCAGTTGAGAAGCTCTACACAACTTAAAATAGGGTGAAAAAATATAAAGAATGTGGTGCAATTACAGATACTCGTGGGGAAAACAATAAAATGAAAGGCATACCGAACCCTTTAAAAGGCAAACGGATTCATTTTAAAACTGTTGAAGAAGAGCGTGATTACTATAAGGCCCAGGTTGCATATTTAAAAAAGCAGTATCCAAATCTGTAAATGGGGGCGTACTAAAATATAAAAAACGATATCATATCATTGAATGACTAAAAAGAAAATATCTCGTTATATGGCTTACTAATTTTGCGGGTGTACATCGCTCAAGTTACTATCAGTGGGTTCATACAAAAAGTATGAACCACATACGACTAGAATCCGATACACGATTAAAAAAGGTAATTCAATTTATTCACCTAGAGCACAAAGAATATGGTTATCCACGTATGAAAATTGCTTTAGAAGAAGAGGGCTATTTTATAAATCACAAAAAGGTATATTGATTCATGAGTGAGCTTAACATTCAGTCTATTATTCGGAAGAAGCGTCGCTTGTTACAGACATTACCTACCTACGATTTCAAGAGGGCTTCCGCTATCTTTCTGTTGTACAAGATATTTATAATAACGAAGTTGTTTCTTGGAAAATATCCAAGCGTAATGATACTGAACTTGTATTAGATACAATTGAACTGTTGGCACAAAAAAGAGATGTGCGTGGAACCATTCTCCATTCAGATCAAGGGCTCCAGTACACATCTCATGCCTACAACAAACGAATGTTCGATTTGGGTATCATTGGCAGCCACTCTCGCAAAGGAAACTGCCATGATAATGCCTGTATCGAGTCATTTTTCTCCCATTTTAAATCGGAGATGTTGTATGTGAGTCATTTTAAAACAGAAGCGGATTTCATACAAGCAATTGAAGAATATATTTACTTTTATAACTATAAACGTTTCCAAAAAGACTAAGCAACCATCGAGATTCGATAGTTGCTTAGTCTTTTTAATACTGTCTATTTGACAGGGATAAGACCAACTTAGCGGTCTCTTTGTTTATGATGGTGAGACTATAGTATATATAACTATACAATGTGGGGTGGTTGGTTGCTAGCCTTTCTCTTATATGTTAGAGAGAAAGGAGGTGACTCCTATGATGGAATATTTACTGTCTTTGCTACAGGATTTGTTAAAAGTCTTTTTGACAATCCTTATCACGGCTTATGGAAATAAGCTTGTCAGCAAATTTAGCAAAAAACGTAAAAAGACCTCCCTACGCCGTGGAAAGTGTGGAAGGCCTTCTAAAAGAAAATAAATTTTAGTAGTAACCAGTCACCTTACGGTAACAGTTACCAGAAGAGATGTTAGCGCATCTCTTCTTTTATTTTATGTGTTTTAGGAAATACTTATACCTTAAACTGATACTTATATTATATCATCTTCAAAATCAATTGCAAATCCCGCTGCAAGATGAAACAACGGGATCTGTAAGTTACTAATTGTAAAATCATAAGTTGAGATTCGAAATAATCAGAATAAATATTATCAATTCACTTTATCTTACATGTATGCAAAAATGTAACTAAGCTAAACTTTTCTTTCAATCTTTTTCCCTAATAAAGGTTGAATACATACACAATTTTTAGCCGGAAAAAGAAAAGCTCATTTTTGTGGGAAATGAGCTTTTTAATCATTTATTCGTCGCAAAAACGATGGTTTTTGATAATTATATTTTTTGATACATGATAAGATAAAGGTAACTACTCAGCTTAATTAGGAAAAAGGGCATACCAAATACATGTTTTCATTCGAAAACATAAAAAAGAAAAGACTCCAATAAGAGAAAGAATCTAAATCAAACAGAGAATTTCTCTTATGAAGTTGTGCGATTCCAAGGAACCGTTCCGGTTTCTATAACTTGTCCTATCGCTTGTAAGACAGATTGTTTTTGTTTTTTCATGGTACTCATAAAGCTTCGTATCTGGCAAAAAGATTCTGCGCCTTTCTTACTTCGGAAAGTCCCAGACACTTTCTGTTTGACTTTCGTCATTCGAATATCCCGTTCCGCTTGATTATTATCAAATGGAATGTCTGGATGTTCTAAGAATGCTAGAATTCTGTCAGCATATTTGACGAAGCGATTCCATAAATTTTGAGCAGGCGTCTGCTTTCTTTTCTTTTTTAATTCTGTAGAAAAGACTGGTTGTTCTTTCAATATAGCTTGATAAACAGTAAACAGGTGCTGTTGCTTTACTTTTGGCAGATTTCCTTTGTATTGTTTTTTCAGCGTTAAAGCTTGCGTGAGAAATTTCTGCATCTGTTGCGCCCATTTTTGCCCCGTACTATCTATAATTCCTTGCAAATCTCGTAAGAGATGGGCATTACATAATACATGTCGGCAATCTGTATACGCATCATACGATTTCCAACCATCATGCATCGCAATTCCAGAAAAAGACGGTAAAATTCCGCCCGCATCCATTGCTTCTTTTCCGCGTTTGTGATGAATATGTTGCAATGTCACCTCCGGTGTACTGGCAGTATGTAACCATTGTGTTTTGTTTTCTACACGCATACCGGTTTCATCAAAATGGACAATAGGAGACTGCAGGATCTTTTCCGTTACTTTTTTTATGAATGGCTGCAATTGAGAAGCGAAAGCCTGTGTATGATTTACCAGGGTTCCTTCGCTTATAGAATGTCCAAAACAATCCTGAAAGAATTCTTTTGTTCGCTTCAAAGAAATGCATTGATAATGCGTTAAATAGGGAATCAGTCTTTTTATATTTGGACCATATTGAACAGGACGAGATACTGTCGAAGGAAATTGGGCTTCTTGGATAGAATGGCAATGTGGGCATTCTTTCTGTTCTACTTTATGTTCTGTCACTTCAATCTGAATAGGTGGTAAGTCATACACTTGGCGAATGCGATACCCTTTTACAGGCTCGTGGTTCAAGGAAGTATGACAACAAGTACAATATGTAGGAGAATGTGTAATCGTATGATCTGGAGTCGCTGTCAAACCAAGAGTATGTCCCTTGTGGCCTAACTGGCCACCGGTTTGACGATGAGACGGTTTGCGCAAACTTTTTGTAACAGGCTTACCTAAACCATCTGTAGAAGGTGGCTTATGACTATTTTTGGAGTTTTTTTTTGAAGCATTTTCTAGTTCTTGTATACGTTTTTCTAATTTAGAAAATGTTTCTTCAAATAAAGAAATAACAGCTTCAGGTCCTTTTTTATATGTATCTAAAATAATTTTTCGATCGACCATAATATTCACCTCCCCTGTTTGATATACTCAGTATTTACAAATAGGAGGCATATGAAACTAGTAAAATTAAAAAAAGCCACCGAAAGGTGGCTGAGTAGTTACAGATAAAGAAATGTATTTTGACAGAAGTGAACTTGCTCTTCCTTTAGAGGACGGAATATCAAAGCGGTTCAACAGAAAAACTATCCCCAACAAGCTCAGCTGCATTAACTTGGTCTACAAGTTTGTAGATAGGCGTTGTTTCTGAAAATGTAAATACTTGCTTGCCATTTACCATAACACGCCACATTACATCATTATTACTAACTGGATTTGTAGCGTTATAACCACTAAGTACCAAATGATTTCCTATTTGTTTAAAAACCAATCGACCTTGTCCCTTATCAATTGTAAATGTGTATGGAATCCCAATGGTTTTCAGCAATGTTTTTGCTTGCCAATCATTATTATTTACACCATACACTTTCAAATCATTTGAATTATATTCTGCAATTAAATACGTTGCTTGAGCCGCGCTACCGGATATGAAAACGGGAACATCCCCAAAATAATTTTTATAGCTTGTAGATAGGCCATGCTCTGTATGATAGTGTCCTGCAAATACAGCTTTTACATCATATTCTTTTAACAGATTGATAAACCTTTGATTTGGCCCAGATTCTAAATTAGGATATTGCGATTGGGGATATTTATCTGAGTCCCACCCCCAATTGTTAGGTTCATGAAGATTAATAATAATTGCTTGTCCACTTGCTGAGGCCGATTTTAAATCTTGTTCTAACCAATCTAAAGAACTTTCCAGTGTAAATTTAATTCTTCCCATTTTAGTGGATACTGTTTTGTCTGGAAACGTCATCGTTGGATAATTATTAAGTTGGATAGAATGGATAGGACCCATATCAGTTGAGTATGCAAAACTTCCAGAATACTCTTGTGTCGGATCAGTAGTCGATGCATTAGGATTATTCATTTTCATATCAAAACTAGTTGTCGGTACACCGTATATTACCTGACTGAAATAATTCATAAATGAATTATAAATACAACCATTATCAGCACAATCGTTATAATTATTTTGAATGTCATGGTTACCTAGTCCTGGATAAACTGGAGATTTTAAAACATTCATAAGCTCCACCATTTTCCCCCATTCATCTTCAGCACCCAACCCTAAGATTTGAGGTCCATGTCCAAATGCAGTTATATCACCATTAACTAAAACCGGAGTAATCGTGTTTTTTATCGTATCAGTATACGCATTAATACTGTTATATTGTGCTCTAATCAATTGTTCTGAACGAGTTTTTTTCTCCGAATCAGATTCAGGTTCTCTTCGATCTGTTTTATCTGTCCATGGATACTGTGGATCCGAAGTGATTACAAAGGAGCCAGAATCCCTAAAGCCCTTATCAAAACCTGCGACTCCTGATCCAGGACCATCTGCTAGAGCCTGTGTACAATTAAACATTCCTACAAATAGTATAAAAAGAATACATGTTTTTTTAATCATCAAATCACCCCTTTAAATATGCTAATTATTCGAATATTTCTGATAATTAATTGTAATAATTTTCTATTGTAAAGAGGGGATTACCATGATACTACTTGTAAATGAAAGTGGAAATATCGGTTTTACTTTTGTATGTTTTTTTCATCATTATCCCTCCCTTTTATTGTTATACTCCCTCCCTATTCTAAGTTACACATACTACTTTATACAGCAAAAAAAAGATATTTGATAACTGCTAAAAAACTAATGATATGTACAGCAGAAAGCCAGGAATCGATGGGATACGAGAAACTCAATATCGGTTTTATTGCAAGGTTTTTTAACGAATTTCCCGAAATTCATCTCCCACCTACCGTTAGGCTACGCCCTTCACACGCTTGAGGAATGAGAGTTCTTTCAGAAAATTCGTTAAAATGATCAATAAATGGGGACTGATGATGTTAATACTTCATTTAAACTAGAGCTTGTAGGGAGAATTGAAAAATACACGGAACAATATGCAAGAATGGACCACGCAATTGAATTACACCAACAAACAAAGAAAATCATGAAAGAAATTTATACTGTCATCGGAGTAAGTCAAGTTGCTTTGTATGGGAAGTTAAAAGAATTAAAAAAAGATGAAAAGACGAATCTTTTTTATAGAAAAAATCGTATTTTTATATGAAAATATTTCTCACCGTACGATTTCGGTAAAATGGTACGGTGAGCCCAAATAGCTGTCTTTATTTTGATAATGATGGAATGAGAAAATTCTTTTATATTAGAGTAAGTAGTAAAGATCAATCTATTGAGAGATAACTCGCAACCGCAGCAGAGATAAGTATTCCTGAAGAATACATCTTTATAGAAAGAGCAAGTGGAAAAGATTTCAAACGTCCTGAATATCAACTTATGAAGCGTATGTTGAGAAACGGCGATGTTTTATATATTCAATCCTTAGATCGTTTGGGAAGAAATAAACAAATGATTTTAGACGAATGGCAAGAATTAATTAAAGAAAAAAAGATTGATATCGTTGTGTTAGATATGCCACTTCTTAACACTATGAAATATAAAGATTTAAATGGAATTGAAACTCTTATTTCAGATTTAATTTTACAGTTATTAAGTTATATGGCTGAAGATGAAGGAAAAAGAATCCGCGAACGACAAAAAGAAGGAATTACAATTGCACTTCAAAAAGGAGTTAAATTTGGCCGCAAAAAAGTGGAAAATAGATGATAATTTTAAAGAAACTTATCCAGAATGGAAAAATCATAAAATTACTGCGGTAGAAGCCATGCAAAGAGTAGGGATGAAGAGTAATATATTTTATAGAAGAGTCAAAGAATACGAATATAGCTTAGAAAAAGGCAAGTTCTCTTAAAAGAAAGACTTGCTTTTTTCTTATTCTCCCTTTTCGGGGGATGGGCAAAAACACCCATAATATTTATTTTGAATATTATCAATTTACTTTACATTTTCACGATGAGTAACCTAAAAATCCTACTGCCTAATTAGGCAGTAGGATTTGCAATTGCTTTTGAAGATGCTATAATATAAGTAGAAAATTAAGGTATAAGTATTTCCTAGAACACATAAAATAAAAAGAAGAGATGCGTCAACATCTCTTCTGGTAACTGCTACCGCAAGGCGGATAGTTGCTAAAATTTATTTTCTAGCTTTTGAGCTACCCTGCTTCCTACGGCGTTGGGTGGCTCTTTTACGTTTTTTGCTTAATTTGCTGACAAGCTTATTTCCATAAGATGTAACGAGGATTGTTAAAAATACTTTTAACAAATCTTGTAGCAAAGACAGTAAATATTCCATCATAGGAGTCACCTCCTTTCTCTTTAACATATAAGAGAAAGGACAGCAACTAACCACCCCACGTTATACAGTTGTAATCATTCTATCATAATTCTATGAACTTACCAATATAAACAAAGAGAAAGCACTGCCTAGCTGTTTCTTCATCCTTTATGATTTTGCTACATTGTGCAAGTAAAAGTATAACCAAGTTTCTTTACATGTACCAATTGTTTTTTATAACAATTCTCATCTTTTTGGCATACGGCAACCATTCGTTACTTTTGGAGCCACTCAAGAAAATAAACTAAATAAGTCGACTTTTTAAAATTTTTGCATTTAGTAAAGAAAACCATTACATTTTTACTAAATAACTGCACCGAAGTATGACTATTCTAACAAGTCTTGATACATTTTCTTATAAAAATGAAACTGATTGGTTTCTTTTAATTCCTGAATTAAAGATTCCAATGCTTTTGTTGATAAGCTAGGAGCAAAGCCAGCTGCAATTGCAGATAGCTCAATTTTCTCTGCATAATAGCAAATATACGCGAGATCATATTCTTTTATTTGACTCATATACGTTCCTTTCCGTTGATACGTTGTCTTTATTGTACAAGAAAACTTTTTAGTAACACAACAAGTATTACGTATGCCGCAACTATTGGTTATTTGGGGAATGCTTATGAAAAAACATTCCAGATACTTCTAATTATTTTGAATTGAGTACAGCAAAGTTTCTTAAAACTATGAAAACTAAACGAATGACATGGTTGCCGTATGCCTTTTTCTGTTATGCTAAACAAAACTATGAATTAGCGAGGTGAAAGTAGTGATTTTTTTATTTCGTTTCGATGTGACAGACAAAGGAATGGATTTTATTCTAAATGAAGAAATCGCAAAGGATATGTATCCTGATTTGAAAGGAATGCTTCTTGATTTAGTGAAATCGTTATGTTCCATGCTCGACTACTATAAAGTTTATAATAAAGAGAAAACTATCTTTTCAGGAGTCATTCATGATAATGGGGAAGTGGAAATTATACTCAGTAAAGGTTTAGGAAAATACATTGATCCATATAGGCTTAGTGACAGGGTAGCTACTCTAGTCCGCAGGATTTTTTCCATTAAAAGTAAATGGAAGGATAAATACTATGATGTAACTGTAATTTCTGTGACACTCTCTTTTTTTAATTGCCTCTTTGCTCTGATTAATGTACTTTTAGAAATACCCATTTTTTCTTCCACTTCTTTGTAAGAATGATTATGTAAAAGAAATAAAGCATGTTCTATTTGTTTCTTATTATATTTCTTTGGTCGCCCTTCTTTAAAATTAGGATTTATCTTTGCAATTGCTTTTCCTTCTAGTGTACGTTCTACAATTATATCTCTTTCAAATTCAGCAAATGCGCTCATTACATTAAATACAAGCCTGCCTGTTGGTGTATCTGCAACTAATCCCATATTGAGTATATGAACCTTTACACCTTTTTCAAATAGCGTTCTAATTATATGTATCGCATCAACTGTTGAACGTGCAAAACGATCTAGTTTTGTCACAACAAGCGTATCCCCTATTTTTAGTATAGATAATATTTCCTGAAGCTTTGGACGATCTGTTTTTGTTCCAGTAAACTTTTCAGAATAAATTTCTTCACAGCCTTCATTTTGCAATGTTTGAATTTGGGACCCCAGGTCCTGGTGTAATGTACTTACACGTGCATAGCCATATTTCATAAAAAATTGCTCCTTTTTCCACTAAACTTTAGACCTTAAGTTATGAATCTGTTTGTACAAGAATGATAACTTTTAAGCTACTTGTAATTTAATTGGTATTCTTTGATTCGTATTTAATTTGAAAATTCCGTATGGATTCACATGATGATAAAATAACGGGGTTAAACCTCGGAAATCTTCTATTGTCATTTTTTTTAACCAATATTGTTGGTTATCGTATAGAATTTCTTGTACCATTAAGGTATTCATATAGACCAAACAATTTTGAAGTAACTGTAGTGATAAGACCGATACTTCTTAATCCTCTAATGAATTGGAGCGCAATTCACTATTTTTCCCATAGAAAATATAAGTAGTTACTGAATTCCATTGCTCTACAGTATTTAATCCCTCTTGAATTTCTCTACGAATATCTTCGGTGTGTAAGTATTCACATAAAAAAATAGTTTTCATTGCTTTTCCAAGTTCACATAATGCTAAATATGTTGGATGTTTTGTATCCCTTGTGAATCGTTTTAAAATAGATTCGGCAGAAGCTGTTCCCAATCTTAGGGCAGTCGCAACCTTAACAATTTCTTCATATTGTTGTTGAATAAGATCCTAGTCAATTGGTCTACTTAAAACAGGATGTAACTGAAGGTATTCTTCGTTCATCCCAGCTTCAGGACGATACAATTTTTGAGAACCAATATTCTTGAAACGTGGCATAAGTTTGAAGCCTAACAGATGACAAAAGGCAAATGCAATCACACTTTGCTCATGCGTATCTACATAGTTTCGATCAATTTCCATATCTGTGTGCCAATAAATCATAATTTCATGTTTTCTATAACGAGGATGCCACTCTGTTAGTAGGTTTTGATCCCAAGCTCCATAATGTTTAGAATCCGAGGCACAAGCAGTGGTAGCTTCTCCCCATACATTTTTTTCTCGGTGATTCATAATTTGATTGATTACTTCTGCATTCGCTTTTCTTAAATGATCTTTATGTATAAATTTTTGACGCATATATCGAAGCTCTCGATAATTATCAATGGGGTTTCCAGCAGCTACTGCTTTTAACCCAGTGTTTGTTCCTAATCCAAATAAACAAAGAAGTAAGCGACGTTGAATCGTTTCTGAATCTAATATTTCTCGGTTAGCTGTAGTTTTAAAATGTTTGGTGAAGCCTGTATGAAAGTCTGTTTCTTTTAATAAATCTAATAAATTAATATCATTCCATCTATTTTTAACTTCTTGTTTAATCGTTGGTACAAGTGGAGGTTCCAGTTGCTTATCAAGGGGAGTAACTTGGATCCATCCTTTATTACTTTTAGTAGTAATCACTATTTTTTGATTACTTTGACTCTTTAATCCTTGATGAAGCATTTGTAGTTTTCCTTTCATTAACAGCTTTATATTTTCAATAAAAGGCTTCACATCAAGTGGTATCTTTAATGCTTCAAAATATTCTTCCTTATTTTTTCAAAATCTTGTGGAAAATCTTCATCTGGGTTACGATATCGATTTGCTCCTTCAATCCAAATTTATTTACACCGAAGTTGCGTGCGAAGAGATTGAATTACTGCAATTTCATAGTTAATTCGATTGACTCTTTCAACTCTCTGAATATCCGATTCTATTAATTATATTTTTCCATTTAGGTTGAATGACACCCTCAATTGGAACAGTATCTTCAATTGCAAAATAGCATTGGCCAATTTCTCAATTTTCAAGTGGGCCCTGGAAAAAATAATGATAAAACATTCGGAACAGAATGTTTAGATACGTTACGACCAGGCGATTTATGTATTCGTGATTTAGGGTATTTCTCATTAGAAGATTTAGACCAAATGGATCAACGGGGGACATATTATATTTCGAGGTTAAAGTTAAATACGAACGTATATGTAAAAAATCCAAGTCCGGAGTACTTTAAAAATGGTACCATTAAAAAGCAATCAGAATACATACAAATCAATGTCATGCAAATTTTGAATCAACTCCAACCAGGTGAAACAATAGAATACCAGCAAGCTTATATTGGAGATAAACAGCAGTTATTTTCACGTCTCGTTTTTCATCGTTTAACAGCAGCACAATTACAAAAACGCTTGAAAAAAATTGCAGAAAAAGAAAAGTTGAAACATAGAACCTATTCAGAGAAAAGTAAATTAGTAGCAGGATTAAATGTATATGTGACAAATGCACCTTGGGAATGGGTTCCGATGGAACAAGTACATGAATTGTATACATTACGCTGGCAGATAGAAATTGTTTTTAAAACGTGGAAATCATTATTTGATATGGATCATTGTCGCACTGTCAAACAAGAAAGAATAGAGTGCCATTTATATGGGAAACTCATCGTTATTTTTTTTGTTCTTCTACGATGTTTAAAATGCGTCAACTTTTGTTACAGAAAAAACAAAAGGAATTAAGTGAATATAAAGCGATTGGAATGATTCAAGGTCACCTATTTCTCCTCTATCAAGCCATACAGAAAAACACCCAAGAGATAACAAAGCTTCTAATTCGTCTGTTCCATGCGTACTTTTAGGAATAATCAATATGATGAACAATTAGTAGCTGTTTTGAAGGGAATTTCCTTTCATTTTATTTGTTCTCTTAAGTTGATGGGCATGTACAGGTAATGCGAAGTGGTTATTATTTATTCTTTAGGCATTTAATGAACCGATAGACCACATTCATTCTATAGTAACATATCATTTACCTCGTGGATAAAGGGAGTCTATATGATCTGTTTGTATATAAAAGTATTATTTTACAGTAAATTACATTTAATAAAGGTAATTTCCCTTTATTTCGTTCCACCTTTTCCTTGTTATAATCAATATGGAAATGAAGAGGATGTTATCTACACGTTCTCTTCATTTTACATGTAGAGCGAAAGGGAGAGTAAAAGATGAAGATAAAAAATATATACAAAGTGTTGGCGACTACCATGCTAGTAAGCCAATTGATGGTTCTTGCGATTTCGTATGCGGCTACACAGAATTCTAGTGAACAAACCAATCAAGAACAAAAAGAAGTGAAACATGGTTTGTTAGCAAATTATTATACAGATGATGCGTTTAAAGATTTAACGATGATCTACAAGTAAAACGCAAATCAACCAAGAAACGCTACAAGGTGCCTTATCGAAAGATAAGCAACAGTTCCAATCTGTACGTTGGATGGGCTACATTCAACCGAGTGAAAGTGGTGAATATGAATTTTCTACATCAGATGATTCACATGCAACCATTCAAATCGATGGGAAGGTGATTGTACAAGATGCTCCCATGAAAGAAAAGATGACCCTAGAGAAAGGGAAAACATATGCCATTACGGTAGAATATCACACAGATAAAAATGGAGCAGAAAATGTAGCTTCACAATTTGAGATGTTGTGGTCTGTGAATGGAAAAGAAAAAGAAGTTGTGCCAGAAAATAATTTAGTCTTACCTGATTTTTCTAAGGATAAAGTCAAGCAATTTACAACAACTGCTAAAAGTAATGTCCTGGCAGATGATGATGGGGGGATTACAATTGATTCTGACGATGATAACATTCCAGATGATTGGGAGATCAATGGATATACGGTGAAAAACGGTCTCATTGTAAAATGGGATGACGCGCTGAAAGCACAAGAGTATACCAAATACAAATCGGATCCGCTGAATAAACATACTACGGGAGACCCGTTTACAGATATTGATAAAGTGTTAGATCACGTGGATGGTGGTATTTTAGAAGAAGCGAAAAATCCGATTGTGGCTGCTTTTCCAAAAATAGGCGTTAATATGGAAAAAATGATACTAACAAAGAATCAAAATGTGTCCCATGAGCAAGGGCAAACCGAAACAAATGAAGCAAGTAATACAGTGGGAGTATCCACTACAAATAGTAACACAGAGTCGAGTACAATAGGATTATCTGAATCTGCAAGTTTCCCATGGGGTATTTCTGTATCTGCAAATTACTCTCATGATTATACAACAAGCGTGTCTGTAGATCAATCGGATTCTAAAACTAGTGGGCATAGTAATGGGAAGTCATGGAGTGAAACATTAGGAATTAATACCGCAGAAGCAGCCTTTTTAAATGGGAACGTGCGATATGTAAATGTTGGAACTGCGCCAATTTATAATGTAAAACCTACGCTTAATTTTGTTATTGGAAGAGCACAATCTGGATCTACTATTGCCACAGTTGTTGCAAAAGCAAACACAGTAGCGAATGTGTTAAATCCTGGGACAACTTATCCAGGAAAAACACAAAATCCAATTGCTTGGAATACGATGGATGATTTCAATGCCCAGCCAATCAAGTTGAGTTACAATCAAGTGAGCGCCGTAGAAGGTGGGATACCTTTACAAATTCAAACTACACAAGTATCTGGAAATTATAAAACGTACAATGCCGATGGGGATACGATTGTGAATGATTCACAAAAATGGGAAAATGTTATGAATGATATTGACAGTAAAACAGCATCTATTACCATAAGTACATCAAATACTGATACGAAAGAACGATATATTTCGGCTCGAAAAGCAGAAAAGTATAATCAACAGAGTCAACCAGAAGTCACGCTAGGAGAAGCAGTAGAAGCTGCGTTCCCTGGGGCGAAGGTAAATGGGGATAAATTATCCTATCCAGGTCTTGATTCAGAAGAGATTGTTATAGACCGTAAAACGTATGATGACATACACAATCAAATGAGTCAAACAGGAGATGAAAATATCTACCATGCAAAATTAAAACAAGGTATGAATATTTTAATTCAGCCCCAAACACCGCCATTAGATTTTACTATGGATAAAGGATACGGTCGTTTAAAATTAAAACAATTCGGGAATATATTAACAATGGGGGGGGACAAGCTGGACTATGGGATTAGTTATAACAAGAATATAAAATGGAATATTTTAGCTGATGGTGTGAAAAAAGGTGAGTTTAATGAAGTAGACCCAATTAAAAATATTATAGACAAATTTTATCAGGCTAATCCAAATGGGATAAGCGGGAATCATTTTTCTATTGAACCTGAAGACCTAGTCGGGAAATAAGTTATACTCTAAGATCAGGAATCGCTTTTGTTTAAGGCTTAACAAAACAAGTAACAACGACTTTGCTTCTATGCGAAGAGGCAAAGTCGTTGAATTGTTTTTCTTAAAATAATGTATATAGGTATTAACTATCTAGGTAGAGTCTAAGGTTTTTTTCTTTTATATTAACGCTACATGTATGAAAAAAGTCAACGGGATGCAGAGGTTGTATATATAATGAAACGATTACAAGTATAGGGGAGTCGTTGACAACGCAACCGATGCCGGGGGGATCAGGGTGTATGGTCGAATAAAAGAAAACTTAGGGTGAATGCAAGGTGCCTTTATTTCGGGAGTAGAAGGCTATCAAAAAGAACTCGAAGTCTTACTGAATCTTAGATATAGCTATACAATCAATGAAATTACGCCTATTGTATATCAAGGGGCTTCAAAATTAGTGATAGATGTAACTGTTATGCGAAAGTAAAAACCGGTAAATTTGTACCAGTCTCTTTTAGGGGCGTGAAAAGAAATTGGTTGTATATAATAGCATATGGTTTATATGCGATGAAATGGATTCTTGACAGCACGTATTACACCATCGATTATAGGAGTGAGTGGGCCAACAGTCATCATATGTTTACCCAATATAGGTTTTCTTATAATGGAATTCTAGCGAAAATACGTAATATAGAAAGGAAATGTTACAAATGAATAAAAGAAAATTAATGATTGTAAGTTTGTTAACAAGTTTCGTATGGAGTCTACCTATTTTGCATACACCGTATCATGTATCAGTCAATACAGCATACGCTGCTAATACAGAAGATAGAGAGTTTAATACGGATAAAGAAGCGGCTAAAAAATGGGGAGAAGAAAAATATAAAGACTGGGAAGAGAAGAAATTAACGAAGGCAGAAAAGGACATAGTGTACAATTATACAGCTAGTGGTGCGAGTGTTCTTAATGATTATTTAATAGCGACCAAAGGGAATTTAGTCGAGAAACAAGAAGATTTACCACCAGGCACAGACTATAAATTAGCTGATGCTCAAAAATACAATGAAAAAATCAAAAACCTAGAAGGTATTTTGAAAAAAGTCAGCACTCCTGAAACTGTTTCGGTGTATAAACGCGTGAGTGAAACACAATTTGGTATGGAGGCTGGTGATTTACGTCCAAACGGCCCAAGGGGTGGTATGGATGTAGCAAAAGCGCAACAAATTCAGGATAATTTTTTAGGGAAAACATTTGAGCCATTTAAGTTTATGAGTACATCACTATCGAAAGATCCAGATAAATCTTTTACTGGAGAGCGCTATGGTGTTTTATTGCATATTAAAGTACCAAAAGGAACAACGGCAGCATATATATCTGATCTAAGTAAATATTCAGATCAAGTTGAACTGTTGATACAAAGAGGATATACGTATAAATACGATAAATTTACTATTATAAATGAAGATGGTATACAATCTCTTAAGGTTGACGTTTCTATAGTTCCACAATAGTAAAGAGCAGGAAACGTTTCAAGCTTAATAATAAATATACTCTATCATATATTGATGCAATTATAGGTATATGAATAACAGTCTCTGAACATAATATTATTTATTACTCTAAGTACAAAAAACGACACCTTCCTTATAATCTATAAGGAAGGTGTCGTTTATTTCTAATTCTTTTGGTTCAAGTTCTGTTAACTTTTTTAAGCTTTTTCCATGTACAGATTGTCTTCCAATAGATTGTTCAAACCGATAGGTTTCGCCTTCACGATACCATTTCATCTAAGTTTTAATTTGAGCCACATGTTTAATTTCTAAGGCATCCATAATTTCTTTATTTTTGAATCCTTGGTGCTTCATTTCAACTACTTTCCACTTTATTTCGGCGGGATAATGATTCTTTTTCCACATGCGAAAAACTGAACTGACCCACGAATTTGGTACATGAAAAAAACACCTATGCTACCAGTTTCTTATATTCTATAGGAGACAGGTAGTTTAACTTTTCTTGAATACGTTCCGTATTATAATACTCAATGTAATCGTGAATGAGTTGTTTGAGAGTAGAAGTTGAATGTATTTGTTTTTCTTGGGAGTAAAACCATTCAGATTTCAATGAGGAATGAAAAGATTCTATTACGGCATTATCATGACAATTTCCTTTACGGAACATACTTGTGGTAATGCCATTCTCTTTAGATAACGTTTGGAAAGCGTAGGAGGTATACACGGCCCCTTGATCACTATGTAGTATAATTTGAGTCTTTTGTTTTAGTTTGATCGCCTTCTCAACTGTGTTTAAGACAAGTGTTACGTCTTGTCTGTTACTTATTTCATACGCAATGATTTCATTGTTATATAAATCCATAATACTTGATAAATACAACATCTCTGTACCAAATGGCAAATATGTAATATATGTAACCCATTTTTCATTTGGCTTGTTAGCTTGAAAATTTCTATTTAAGAGATTCTCTACAACAATTCTACTTTCTCCATTGATCCAGGTTCTTCTCTTTCTTTTAACCCTACATTGAAAATTTTTCTTTTGCATTATTTTTTGTACGGTTTTTCGATTTAGGTGATAATTATATTTTCGTTTCAATGTTGCATTTTTAATTTCCGATTCTCTATCTGAAGTTTCTCGATTTCAGTTATACCTCCTTCACTAGCCTTTTGTAGCGTACTTTGTTTTCCTACAGGGCGACTAAAACGATACGTTTCACCTTCACGATGCCACTTCATCCAAGTTTTAATCTGTGCTTTATTTTTAATTCCTAATTGTTCCATAATTTCTTTATTTGTGTATCCTTGTTTTTTCAGCTCGATTGCTTTCCATTTAATTTCTTCTGAATATGATTTTCTCGTTCCCATAAAAGAAACACCTCCGTATATTCGTATTTAAATTAAATACGGTATAAGAGGTGTTTTTTCCTTGTCTTATTTCATTGGGTCACTTCAACTGATACTTACGATTTAGAGAGGTGTTTTTTATCGTCTCATTCTCAGGGTTCACTCCAATATTCATGGGTGTTATTTATGAGTATAGTAGATGTAGAAAGCAAAAGAAAGTTGCATAAGTAAAAAAATGAAACCCGTTAGGGTTTATTTCGAAAGATAAGAAAGTATAAGTTTTTAAGCACGAATTGCTTCCTTGGAAAGCTTGCTATGTAAGGGATTGTGAACAATATTTGGAATTTCCATAATGCGCTAGATTGTGATATTTTTTAGTTATGGAAGCAAATATATTAAAACGTATTTTCTTTGATGAACATAATCATTGGGAACGATTTAAAGATAAATATGGAGCGAGGATCCGTCCAGTTGTTTTGAAAGAAATTGAAAAATTTAGAGGGTGTGGAGACCCTGAAAATGGATTTAAATTGTTTGTATGTGAAGGGTGTCATCATGTTCGAAAAGTTCCTTATCGTTGTAAAGGACGATTTTGTACAACTTGTTCTGTAGGAGAAAGTGAAGAATGGAGTAGACTTCTTTCAGAAGACGTACTTCAGGTGAATCATCGTCATGTTATTTTTACCGTAGATGAAGGACTTCGAGATATTTTTCTTTTGCACCGCCATTTATTAAAGATTTTTATGGATGAGGCCGCAAGGCTGTTGGTGGATTATTTTCAAAAGAAAATTAAGGTAACACCCGGTATTATCGTAGGTCTTCACACCTTCGGCACTAGAATTAATTTTAATCCGCATGTTCATATACTTGTTACAATGGGTGGGATGACAAAGATTGGAGAGTGGAAAGGGTATGATTTTCTTCCGTTTGAGATGCTTCGGAAACAGTGGCAAACCATCGTGTTAAAACTGATTCGAAAAGAGCTCACGGTGGCAGAAAAAAAGCCAATTCAATCGAAACTTCAAAAAGCATTTTCTGATAATGGGAAAGGCTTCTATGTACACGCTCCGAAACAGAAAGGAAACGTAAAAAAACAACTTCGGTATATTGGCCGCTATATTCGTCGACCTGCTATTGGGTTGAACCGGATCGAGGAATATGATGGGCAATCTGTTTCTTTTACATATACGGACAAATTAGATGGGAGGAAAAAAGTAGAAACGATATCTGTAGAAGAGTTTATTTCTCGATTAATTCGTCATATTCCAGATGAGCAATTCAAAATGATTCGTCATTATGGCATGTATGCACGTCGAATTAAAACATTATGTAAAAAACTATTAAATGAATGGCAAAAGAAAGCCAGACGTTGGATAATAAAAGTGAAAAAAACACTACGTCGTCAGACGTGGAGGGAACGAGTTATCGCGAGTGGAAAAAAAGATCCTCTTCTTTGTCCAAAATGTGAATCATTTTATGAATACAAGGGGGAAGTCTGCCTAGAAAGCAGAGAATGGAAAATAAAAGTAGCTTTATGCCAAAATACGCGAAATTATTTAAAGAGGGTGATTGATTATTTCGCCAGTAAGCAAACATCGAAAAAAGAAAAAGAAGAAAAACACAGTTGGACATAAGCGAATTAGCTATGTACAGTATGTTTGTGTAGGCTGTGCTCAAACAGAAAATATTCCCGATTCTGTGGTAAGAAGATTTGATATCATGGATGTAGGAGATTCGATTGTTCCGCCTAGGTTTTCCTGTGAACGATGTGGTGAAGATATGTATCCGCAGGATTACACAGGGATTGATGGGATTATGTACAATTTATCGGATTTTCGCTAGACGAAAAAGGACCGGGTGGTTTTCCCGGTTTTTCTTATATGCTTATTTTCAAGAAAATTATACTGTTTAAAAGGTTTTTCATTTCAATCAATGAAAAACCTTGGGATTTCTAACCTTAAGTTGATGGGCATGTATCGTGAGGCCTTATTGTGAAATTAGGTTTTATCAATCAGACATAATACGTGAAGTTTATGTATTATTTTTTTATCATAATCTCTTTAATTTATTGACATTTTAAGTTCATTTTATGTATATTTATTTCTTAATAGGTATACAATTTGTGTATTAGGTTCAAAAATGAATTTATAAGAACTTAAGGAGGGGTTTTTATGACTGCTATTAAAGGCGTTAAAAAATTACCTATATGTGTTAGTAGTCAAAGTGCTGTAGATTTATTTAGTAAATTGGCCAATATATCTTCAGAAATCGGAAGACTTGATGAAAAATTTAAACGTTCAATTTTACAAAGTGATTTTGTTAATATGTTAGCGTTAAATGAGTCTGTGCAATCTACAAGGATTGAAGGAACGCAAGTAACTTTTACTGATATGGTGGAACAAACTCATAAAACAGAACAGAAATGGGAACATATAGAGGTATTAAATTATCAGAAGGCTCTTTTAATAGGGCAAGATAGAATGAGAAATGGTTACCCTCTTTCTACAAGATTAATTTTGGAACTACATGAAATCTTAATGGATGGGGCTAGAGGGACAAACGTTGCTTGTGGGCAATTTCGAAAAGTCCCTAACTGGATTGGTCCTACAAAAAGGCCTGAGGATGCGGTATATATACCGATAGATTCCAATGAAATAGAGGATTACTTAAAAAATTGGGAGACTTTTGCCAATGGTCATCCATATGGAGAGAAGATGGATACTTCTCATTTAAATTCTGATTGTTATATTATTAATGAGGAAGCTCATCCTTTATTGAAAGTAGCTATATTACACGCTCAATTTGAGTCAATTCATCCATTTTTAGATGGTAATGGACGTTTAGGAAGAATTATTATCGCGTTGTATATGATGCAATCTAAACAATTATCTAGTCCTATATTCTTTGTAAGTGAAGAATTAGAAAAACAAAGGTCGAGATATTATCATTTATTGAATGAAACACGTGGAGCAAATCCAAATTGGTCAAACTGGTTAAGCTTCTTTTTAGATGCTTCTAAAAGAATGGCTGATAAATTGAATGTGTTATTTGACAAAGCTGAAGAACTTGCAAAAATAGGAATGGGCAAGTGTGAAACAGATGCGGAAAGACGGGTATATTTAATGACATTTATGTCGCCTAATATTACAGCGGTACAGGTATCTAAACAATTTAGAATAGCGCCAAGTACGGCGAGAAGAATTTTAAATTCTTTAGCAGATAAAGGGCTTGTGTTTAAAGATGCTACAAAAAAGAGAAATATTGAATACTTTAATTATGATATTTTAGGTATAGTTGGATAGTAAAAAATAGGTTCTGTTGTAAAGTGTGAAAAAACCTAAACCGACTTACAAAATATAGTTGTAGTTTAAGCAGTTCTGAATAATTTTTGTAATTCATTGTACATCGAAAAAGAGAAGTCTGGAATGTGACCTCTCTTTTGTTTATATATAGCATGAATCGTTTCGATTCCTTTCAATGTACGTGAAGCATGGCGAAGACTTTGAAATCTTGCGGATTTAACAAAACATCGCTTGATATGTCTATGATCTTGTTCGATAAGGTTATTTAGATGCTTAACGGTGCAAATCTCGATAGAGATTATTAACGCAGCTATCAATATCAAAAATGAAGCAATACGCCTATTAGCGTTAGCATAGATAGTAATAAAATACCCCTTGGAACAAGGGAGTTAGCCCGGCTGTCTTAGGACGAATTCGTTAGCTACCAAAATTAACACCGGAGAAGCCCACACTTCAAACAATCCGTTAGGACGTTAAGTGGCGGGTAGTTCACTAAATACAATTATTGTAGATACTTCCGAAATACCAGGAATTGAAGAAAGTGATATAGATGATATTAGGTAGGTAGTAAAATACGGTGGTTATACTAATATTATATTGTAAAAACAATATAATAAGGAATGAGAACTTAGGGAGAAAAGAAGATGACAACAACCGTTCATATGGAGATAGGCGAATATGAACGAGTTACAGAAATACTAAGAGGATTAGCGAACCCTATTCGTCTTCAAATTGTACAATATTTACTGATGAAGAAGGCTTTGAATGTGTCTGAATTACAACAGTATCTTGCTATGCCACAATCTAATCTACGATTTCACAGCATCTTAGTAAGTTAAAATTACTTCAAATCGTATCTTATGAACGACAAGGATTAGAAATATTTTATCGAGTGGATGATGAAAAAGTGAAACAAATTATGAAGACACTGATATTTTAAACAAATATATACTTGAAGTGACATCATTGTGAACACTAAGAAAATGCTTACAGCCCTTCCCGAACGGGAAAGCCCATCGTCTTTCGGCATGAGATGAAAGTGAGGTTGGATACGGAGTGCTACCAAAAAACCGTAAGGTTTGTGGCACTTTAAGTATCCAAAATGTTGGTATTATTTTTTATCTTTTTGTTGCAGTTTTATAATTTAACTGATACGATATGAACATGATATATAATTATAGAAAAACCAAAACAACTGTTTCATTTACTACCATTTTGTGTTTTGCCCACGATACAGAAGAAAGATTTTTCTTCACACAAAAGTAGAAGAACGTTTCAAAGAGTTGGTCCAAGAGGTATGTAACGAACTGGATATTGTTATTGTCGCAATGGAATGTGACAAAGACCACGTTCATTTGTTCTTGCATACACTTCCAACACGCAGTCCTGCTGATACAATGGCGAAAATCAAAGGAGTGACATCAAAGCGTTTAAGAGAAGAGTTCCCTCATCTCGCGCACTTGCCAAGTCTGTGGACTCGTTCCTATTTTGTGTCTCCTGCTGGAAAGGTATCAAGTGAGACAATACAACAGTATGTTGAAAATCAAAAAACGAGGGGGTGAAACTTGTGCCACAAACCATCACAGTGAAAGTTAAATTGCTGCCAACAAAACAACAAATCAAGCTATTGCAACAAAGTACAAAGGATATGGAAGCCAATCTCCCAAGTGCGGTGAAAAAGAGTGCATACAAAATCGTTCCGATTTTAAAAAGACCAGTTTGTGTGTGGAATAACCAAAACGATTCCTTTGACTATACGCACTTTTCCATCCCGTTCATGATAAAAGGCAAGTCAACACGTTTACAGGTTCGTGCTTTATGAGTCGACAAACATAATCGCAACTTTGACTTGTTGAAACACAAGTTAGGTACCCTTCGTATCACAAAGAAATCTGGTAAATGGATCGCTCAGATATCTGTCACGGTCCCTACAATAGAAAAAACAGGAACGAAAATTCTAGGAGTAGACTTAGGTCTCAAAGTTCCTGCGGTAGCCATCACAGACGATGATACAGTTCGTTTCTTTGGAAACGTTAGGAAAAACAAATACATGAAACGTAAGTTTCGTAGTGTTCGTAAGAAGTTAGGAGAAACGAAATGCCCTTCGACAACTTGATGATAGGGAACAAAGGTGGATGCAAGACCACAAAGTAGGTCGTGAAATCGTCGATTTCGCAACGAATCATACGATATCTGTCATTCGATTAGAGCAACTAACGAACATCAGACAGACGGCACGAACAAGCCGTAAAAACGAGAAAAACCTACACACTTGGTCATTCTTTCGCCTAGCGCAATTCATCGCGTACAAAGCGAAAGTAGTTGGTATAAAGGTTGAATATGTGAATCCTGCTTATACAAGTCAAACGTGTCCAAAATGCACGGAGAAAAACAAGGCGAAAGATAGAAAATATAAGTGTCCATGCGGATTTGAGAAACACCGCGATATCGTTGGAGCGATGAATATTCGCTACGCAACTGTGGTTGGCGGGTAGTCAATCAGCCTAAGAATCTATATGGTCTGTCTTAGGAGGGGTGATGACACAACCTCATCTTGAAGGCTGTTCAAAACCGAAATGGACTGCGAACGTTTCGTCATTCAGGAATCCCATCCGTTACACCGTAAGGTGTAGGACTTGCGGCTTTAGCCGTGGGGGTGTCAATGGAATAGAAGTTATGTATCTATCAAGTGTTTGAAGTAATTGCGTAAGAGCTGATTTCGATACCAAAGTATACAAGAACAATACAATCAATTATTTAATAGGAGTGAAGTCAAGGGGGCTGAATAATCAAAACAATCGAATATAGGCTTCTTATTGAATAAGGTGCTTATATTCGATTGTTCCAAAAAGTTTTGGTGCAAACCTCGAATGATGTCAAAATATAAGCGAAATTTCGAATGATTTATTTTCAAAATCATCAAATATTCATTTTAGAATTATTATAAATTTATTTTTGCACCGGAACCTCCCATCCCAAATTACTATTTTACGTTAGTGATAAGGGAATTAAAGTAACCAATAGGTAGTGGATGCTGTTCCTTGGTATTGCTGATTCTTATCATAAAAATCAAATCGAAGTTCTTGTACATGTGGATAATTTGTATAACGCATATATTTATATATATACCATCCTTTTAAATTGTTTGTATTTCTTATAAATAAGTCACTCATTTTTTTAGGTAAAACCAATGGTCCTGGTGCATCCATCATTCCTTCTGGAGCTAGTCGAAGGTAGACATTATTATTTTTTTGAAATACTTGTGTAATATCTAACCATTCTGATCCTGTGTATTGATACGATGTAGAGTTACCCATTTGATTTGGTGATGCATCTACAACTTGTCTTGAAAAATCTATGATGTTTTCTCCTGTTGGTAAAGCCGTAGCAGAACAGGGAGCCCCTATCATAAAACTACAACAAGCAAGTATACCTGGAATAACAATAGATTTATTTTTTCTCGATTTCATCTTGTAAAATCCCTCCAATAAAGTGTTGTATATGGCATATACAACCATACAATACTGAATTTTGATTGACTAGATTTCATAGGTTGAGAAATATCTTACGGAATGATCTGTGGATAAAACAGAAATAACGAGAATATTTCACCAAAAAGAAAAAACGCAATCACTTACGAAAGCGTTTTTTCTTTTTGGTTATTTTTATGAACAATGGAAAGGGCTTCATGTCCACTATGATTTTACCATACATCACTATTGACAAATATTGAGAAAATTCCATATGTAAAATAAATAATCCGGATTACTATGTATTCTAGGTTCTGGTGCGAAAATAATTACTGGAATAGAAGCTCAAAAAAGGACAAACTTCTCCACTGTCCAAAGGCAGATATATCTTATCAATAAACGCTTTAGTTTAATAGCATAAAGTTAAATTTCGTTAGGAATCTTTTGTTCTCTCTATATCCTTATTATTTTTGTACCAAAACCGGTATTAACACAATCGATTTATAAAGAATAATTTTTTGTATTTGTAGTCCCAGCAATTGTCGGTATTGTTCACGTATCCGTTGGTATGAACATGGTTAGTGTTCTTTTGCCGGATTCATATTTTCGTAGTGATTTACTCCATTTACTATTTCATTACAGTTTAATTGTATAAGAGGATTGTGCTTCGGGAAGAAAATTAATATAATGATGTGATTTATACAAAAATTGTATTATTTATTTAAGAACAGATTATTTCAATAACCTGTTCTTTGTTTGTAAAGAAATACGTACACAGCTTCAGCAAGATCCTTCACTAGAGAAAGAATAAGATGAAAAATAATTCGAGATTTTTTATCTTTAACTATCTCCCAAAAAGGAGAAATAAGAAAGAGTAACCTCTTACAAAAACACCCAATAGAAATCCTCTTTTTTTGTTAAATTTATCATTTATTTGTACTAAAAATACGTTGCTTTCTTACAAACTTGTCATCTATTTGTAAGCTTAATCGATGTCTCTTCCTTCTTTTTTTATATAAAGTATGTTAGATAACCAGCTTTGTTTGATAGAAACATACTTGCTAAGGAGGAGACACCACATGAAAAAAAGTATTCAAATAACTTTGAGTTCCATTATTATCGCATCCAGTATGCATTCCTATTGTTACGCTGACACAATACCTACAAATAAATCACTTACAGGCAAGGGTGTAAAAGTTGCTGTAATAGATTCTGGTATAGATGTTACACACCCAGATCTCAAACAAAATTATGTAAAAGGATATGATTTTCTCGATAATGATACGGTCCCTGAAGATAGGGATGGACATGGTACACATGTAGCGGGCATTATTGCTGCAAACGGAGCGATGAAAGGAATAGCGCCAGATGCATCCATTCTAGCATACCGTGTTTGGGGTGGTTCCAGAGGAGGTCCTCAAGCGATTATAAAAGCCATTGAGCAAGCGATTAAAGATGGAGCACAAATTATTAATTTATCATTAGGAGAAAATATTGATGGTACTGATACACCATTAAATCAAGCAATTCGAAAAGCGATCAATCGTAATATTACGGTGGTAGTAGCTGCAGGGAATGCAGGACCTACACAGTGGTCTATACATAGTTTAGCTAGTACACCAGAGGCTATCACGGTAGGGAATGCAAAGGCGCAGGGGATAAAAGAAACGATATTACAAATTCCAGGTATACAAAAAGAAATTGGGCTTCATCTACTGGACAAAAATCAAACATTGCATACGGGAGAGTATGGTATTGTGTATTTACATGATTTCAATCTTGATAGCATACAAAAGGAAACTGACTTCAAAAATAAAATTGTGGTGATTGAAAATGCGGATTTCAATGGTGAACAAGCTATGAATACTTTACAAGAACTTCAAAAACGGGGTGTAGTAGCTATTTTGGATAGTCTGAATGATGAAAACAAATCGGTCAAACAGTATGCATCTTTATATAGGACAATGTTGAATATCCAAGAAAAAATTCCTGTACTGATAGGGATTTCGAAAGAGGAAAAGGGAATGTTAATAAAGGCAGCTCAAGAACAAAAAATAGTAACCATTTCAAATGACACAGAGGCACGAGTTGATTCTAGCAGCTCGCATGGACCTACGGTAGGTTCTTGGGGAATAAAACCTGATTTAGCTGCACCAGGAGTGGATATAGAAAGTACATTCCCACTGAATTTAGAGGAAATGCCCTCCTCACAAAAGAAGGGGTACGCTATTATGTCTGGGACGAGTATGGCAGCCCCTTATGTGACAGGCGCCGCGGCGTTACTCAAGCAAGAGCATCCGGACTGGACACCTTATGAAATCCGTGCAGCTCTTACGAGTACGACCACATTACTTACAGAACGATCTGGTCAAGTCACAACCCCTTTGGCACAGGGATCAGGACAAATTAATATTGAAAAAGCTTTACGGGCAGAAATATTACCCTTAACGAATAATCTAAATTTCGGTTTCTTACATGCAAATACAGGAGTTCAAACCGTGACTCAAACATTAAGAATTGAGAATGTATCAAATAAGAATCGTACTTTATCTACTCAAAATCAATTATTAGATGGGAAAGTAGACATAAATATACCAGAGTATATTACCATTCCTGCCCATCAGACGATTGAAATTCCTGTCAAGTTACAGGTAGATACCTCTCTTACAATAGATAAACATATAGGGTTGATTTCGCTTGGACAAGGTAAGGAACAAATGCATATCCCGTATATCGTGTCAGTAGATCCAAAAGATTATCCATTTTTATCAATTGTTCATGGCGAAGAGACAGTTTCGCGTAACCAATTCCCTTATTTGTTAGAATATGATACACCATTCCCACCAAAACAGTTAACAATTTCTATTACAGGACATACAGTGGAGCAGCAACCATTTTCTGCGACTTTAATGGACACACGACATCCATCTAAAGGGTATCAACAATTTAAATGGGATGGAAAAGATAAAAATAAAAAGAAGGTACCGAAGGGCACCTATACAATTGTGATTACAGCGAAATATAATGGGAAATCATATGAAGTATCTCATCCCTTGACAATTAAATAACAAAGACGTTTTTATATATTATACATGTAATTTTCACGCGTATTTCTTTAGGATGAAAATTCAAATGTTCGGGAAAGCTTCATCGTTTCTCTTCTGTTAGTGAAGAGGAATAAGGGGTACGGCAACCATTCCTTCTTTGTAGAGCCACTCGCTAAATTGGCCCCACACGACAAAAAAGAAATAAGAAGTAGCAAGAAACATCTCATTGCTGAAAACTGCATTATTTGCTATACTAACAGAGTTTTCGAGTAACGTGTTATTTGTTCTAGACGAGTATGTACTTGCTGACAAAAAGGCTTGGATATGTTGAAGTGAACCCCGAAAACGGGACACCAATCAAAACACCTAAACCACTTGTTCCCTAAATTCTTTAGGGGATAGGTGGTTTAATTTTTCTTGAATTCGCACACAATTGTAGTAATGAATGTATTCTAGCACAATCTTTCGCACAGTTGTGTTGGATACTTTTGTTATCTTTTGTGAATAGAAAGCTTCACTTTTTAAATGACCAAAGAAGCTTTCCATGACGGCATTATCATGGCAATTTCCTCTCCGGGACATGCTGGTGATCATGCCGTTTTCTTTGGCATACGCTTGAAATTCTTTTGCTGTATAAATACTTCCTTGATCCGAGTGAAGAAGGACATCTTTTACTTTTCGCCCTCTCATTGCTTGTTTCAATGTTTTCATCGCTAATGTCAGTGTTTGTGATTCGCTGATGACACAACTAATCATTTCACGATTAAAGGCATCCATGATCGTTGATACATACAAGGTACGCTCTCCAAATAAGAGATACGTCACATCCGTAAACCACTTTTCATTTGGTTTGGATGCATCGAATTGGCGCTCCAATCGATGAGGGGCTACCATTGGTTCCGCACCATTGATATATTTCTTTTTCTTTCGACGCACTTTTGAAAGAATATGATTTTGTCTCATGATTCGTAATACTTTTTTATGATTGACACACAGTCCCATTTTTCGAAGAGTAGCGGTCACTCTTCGATATCCATACCGGAATTTATGCCTAAGACAGACGTCCTTTACTTTTTCTTCTATATCATCTTTCAGATCTTCCGTTCGTTGTAACCAACGATAAAATGTAGAACGGGGTAATTCTAATACGTTACACAAGTCTTTTACCGTTATTTTTGTTTGTACATTTCTCCATAAAGTAACTACAGTTTCTGGTTTCAGCCCCTTTCGATTTCCAGATACTTTCCCCATACAAGTAATTTTGTTTTTAGATGTTTATTTTCTAAACGTAGCTGTTCTAATTCACTGAGCTCTTTTGGTCCTTTTCCATAAGAATATTGTTTTCCTACAGGTTGTTGAAAACGGTACGTTTGATCGGTACGATACCACTTCATCCACGTCTTAATTTGGGAAACATTTTTAATTCCAAGCTTCTCCATAATTGTCCAATTGGAATATCCATCCTTTTTCATTTCAATCACTTTCCACTTTACTTCTTCTGGGTAATGAACTCTTGTCTTCAAACGAAAAACACCTCCAATGAATTTGCATACTTAGTATGCGAATTCAGGAGGTGTTTTTTTCATGTACCACTATTCGGGTTCACTTCAATGTATCCAGGGCTTTTTGTTTTGTTATAGTTGAGTGTAGTTAGTATCAGAATGAAAAAATCTTCATTCCTTTCTCAAAAAGGGCTAAAAACAGCATGATGGTTCTTTATTTTTAAATATTTATAATTATCACGGTGTTTTTAATCTTTACCAATTATTGTATTGTTCTTGGCTGATTTGTAGTTGTAGACTTAAACCTTTTGCAAGTGATGCCATCTTGGGCTCTTGTTCTAACATGAGTAACACCGGTTTATCGCTCTACTTCTAAGTGTAGATATTTTAATCCGTATATTAAAAAACTACCGGTACTTTCTAATGTAACAGTAGGATTACGTTGAATATGAGAAAAAGTATTCAGTAACGATGTAAGACCTATTCGGGTCTCTAAGCGAGCAAGTGGGGCACCAAGACAAAAATGGATTCCATGTCCGAATGCTATGTGTGGATTGGGATTGCGATTTACACAAAATTGATTTGCATTTTCAAATTGATTCTCATCATGATTTGCTGAACCGATCCATGCAAGAATGCGGTCTCCTTCTTTTAACATTTGATCGCCTATCTTGACATCTTGCTTGGCAACCCGTGCCACTAATTGAATCGGAGATTTATAACGAAGTACCTCTTCAATCGCGGAAGGTATTAATGTCTGATTACAACGGATTTGTTCCAGTATTTGAGGGCGCTCCGTAAAACTCCAAATAGCATTACCAATTAAATTCACCGTCGTAATGTGACCGGCTAATAAAAGGATTTCACAAAAGGACAGTAGTTCGATTTCAGATAATCGTTCTCCGTCTATTTCTGCGCGAATAAGTGCACTAATTAAATCTGCCCCCATATGTATCCGGCGTTGTTTAATAATCTGCCGAAAATATTGATTCATTTCTTCTAATACAGTTTGTCGATCCGGTCTATTATTCAGATTAAATTCGCCTTCGGTACTTAAAAGTTTATCTGCCCAATTTTTAAACATACCTCTATCCTCTGTCGGAATACCTAACATTTCAGCAATGACAATCGTTGGCAATGGGGCCGCAAAGTCTTGTATGAGCTCGATTTGACTTTTATTTTTCATGTTATTAATCAACTCATTTACAATTTGTGTAATCCGTGGTTCCATATCTTGGATTACTTTAGGAGAAAAAGCTTTAAATACTAGATTACGTAAATTTTTGTGTATAGGTGGATCAGAAGTAAGTAAAGTTTTCGGACGTTGTTCTAGTTGCGAATTATTACTTTGAGAAAAATCGGAAGAAAATATTTTATAATCAGTGATAATCCGGTTAACATCTTCATATCGATATATCCCCCATACTTGTTGTGAGTCATCATAAACTATAGGGTAATCACAACGCATTTTCTTGAAAAATGGATATGGATTCAGGTACTGTTTAGAATTTGGAAATAGCTTCATCGTCATTGCACCTCGTTCATTTTTATATGTATTATTTTCTACTTCTATTATTTTATTCTATTTTCATTGTGCGCTATCATTTGTGCATTGTTTACGTTAGGCTTAATCACCAATTTTGTAGTTTTTCAAAATGTAATAGAGATCACAGAAATTTTATGGCTACTCAAAAATGAAGGTTATCGCTTTTCACGCCGAGATTTAGAAAGGATAAGTCCCTATATAAACTAACTAGAATCGGTTTTGCAGCTTTGCTCAAGTATTTTCAATTGTTTCATCAATTCCCAATGAAAAAAAGTCAAATTCCATCTGACATGCTACACTTTCTTTCTAAACAATTAAATCTTTCTTTAAATTCCTATCACACTTACATTCTTGATTCTAAAACAGCTAGAAAACATAAACAAGAAATACTTGATTTTTTTGGTTTTAAAGAAGAACAAGATGAAGAAACATTTATATATCAAGTATCGAACAGAGAAAATTGTAGCTCCTTCTGAGTGGCAGATAAATCCACTGGTTCAGCAACTTATTTTTCAAAGAGAACAAGATTTTTATCAAGAAACGTATAAAAATCTTTCAACTAGTACTTTGAAAAAAATCGATGAGTTATTGGACTACTGGGGACATTTAGAAAATCAAGAAAGCGGTTCTAATGAAAGCGCAACATCAGAAATTACATTCCGAAAATTAACAATGGGACCTGGACGTTTAAGCCAAGTCACGTTATTTACTGAACTTGATAAATTAAAAACTTTGCTAGCTTTAGAACTACCTATGAATTTATTTTCTAAAATCCCACCTAAAGTACTTCAGAAATACAGGTTACGTGCTATTTCTGAGGATAAAACAGAGTTGCAACGTCACAAGAATCCGATTCAGTATACATTACTCGCCACTTTTTTCTGGTTAAAAATAAAAGAATTGAATGACAACTTAATTGAGCTTCTTATTACCCTTATTCATAAAATTGATGGTCGTGCTGAGAAAAAAGTGAAAATGGAAATGATTTTAGAGGTAAAAAAAGTGTTTGGAAAAAACAAAATGTTAATTGATTTGCTCGAAACAGCACTTCAAAATCCCGAAGGGACTATAAAAGACACCTTGTTTCCAGTCGTAAAGCCACAAATCCTTGAGGATATTGTTAAAGAATTAAAGTATAAAAAGTCTATGTATCAACAAAAAGTTCACTGGGAAATTCGAAATTCTTATAGCAGTTCCTATCGTACTGCAGTAACAGAGATATTAAAACTGCTTAATTTTAAGTCGAACAATCATCTTCATCGGCCTGTTATTGAAGTGATTGAACTTCTACGAAGTTATGATGGTTCTAAACAAATCACATTTTCACCGCATGAAGATATTCCGCTTGGAACAGAAATCATTCCAAGGAAATGGTATGATTTAGTTGTAACAGAAGATAAAAATGGAGATATACGTGTGAATCGAATAAACTATGAAATCTGCGTTTTACATGCTTTAAAAGATAAATTGAAATGTCGAGAAATTGGGGTTGCTTTTTCTCATCGTTATCGGAATCCAGAAGAGTATTTACCAGCTGATTTTGAGGAAAATCGTATCCAACATTTATGAAGAATTAAATCTATCTTTAGAATCTCAAGAGAAAATAGGTGACCTACAACAACTACGTGCAAAACTAGATATGTTAAACAATAATATCCTTAAGAATAAAAAAGTGAAAATTTTAAGTAAACATAATGGGTGGATATCAATAGCTCCAAATGGATTAAGCCCAGGACCGAAACAATTAGGTCATCTAAAAAGAGAACTGTCCAACCGTTGGTGGATGACAAATTTGATTGATATTTTGAAAGAGACAGCGCTAAGAACTGGTTTTATCAATCACTTCTAAAGCTTAGCTACTCACCAACGATTAGATTGGGATGAACTCCAAAAAAGATTATTGCTCTGTTTGTATGGTATAGGGACAAATACGGGAATTAAACGGGTATCTTCGGGTGATCCCAGTATGCAATATAAAGCACTTTTATATGTAAAAGAAAGTACATACATGTAGAAAATTTAAGAATTGCAAATCAAAGTATAGTAAATGCAATTTTAACTGAACGAGCCGAACCTCTTTGGGGCCAAGGTACCACTCCATGTGCTTCAGATTCCTCACGCGTAGTAGCTTACGATCAAAATCTAAGGACACAATGGTTTCCTAGATATCGTGGGCCAGGTGTTTCTGTTTATTGGCATGTTGAGGAAAAATCAATGTGCATTTATTCTCAAGTAAACGCACCTAATTCTTCTGAAGTGGCTGCCATGTTACATGGATTACTTAATCATGATACGGATAAAGAGATAGATCGTAATTATGTAGATACACATGGTCAAAGTACAGTTGGATTCGCCTTTTGTCATTTACTAGGTTTTGAACTATTGCCACGTTTTAAAAATATTCAGTCTCAAAAGCTCTATAAAGTTTCTACAACAGATTGTTATGACGATTTGTCTCTTGTCATTGCGAAACGAGCTATTAATTGGGACTTAATTAAGCGGCAATATAACGAAATGGTTAAGTATGCGACAGCACTACGAGTAAATACTGCTGATACAGAAGCCTTTTTGAAACAATTTTCTAAGAATAGCTCTCATCCAACCTTTTTAGCATTTCAAGAATTAGGAAAAGTGATTAAAACAATGTTTTTGTGTGATTATTTAGCTTCGGAACAATTAAGAAAAGCCCAATTTGTATACAGTTCGAAGTTCTTCATTGAATTTGTTCTGTTTGGTTTCTACCTGAAATAGTCTTTTATTTGATGCAAATGAGTTAACCTAAGTTATATCAAAATTTTTTACACAGTAAGGTTAACTTTAAAGGAGATTTGAATGGGGAGGAATGCAATTGAAAATGAACAACAACAGATGTATGATTTGATTATCATTATATATTTTAGGTTTGATCATGTTAATCCAGCCAATTTATATGAAATGAATGGTTTTGTGTACCAACTGTATACTACTTCATTTGAAACAAACTCTTCAGATTGGCTAATAAACGTTTTTGATTTATGTGGAGTAGAACAAACATGCAAATGAATTAAAACGAATACACAGATCTATAATAACCCTTAAAATAATCGAAGGTATTTTTCTAATAAAAGAGTATTGTATTTTCGGTATAATTCCCGTAAAGTAAGCGCATATCATACAAAACATACACCTAGGAGTGTGATACACAATGAAACCCATTTTTAAAACAAGTATAGCTTTAACACTTTTTTCTCTTTCTCTTATGGGGTGTCAGTCACCACAAACACAGCCGAAACAACCATCTTCACTAACCGAACAGCAAGTTATGGCCGATGCTTGGTATCAAACGGCCGGAGAAGTCAAAGCGCTCTATCATCAAGGATATAATATAGGGAAAATGAAATTAGACACTGCACTTGCCAAAGGTACCGAAAAAAAGGCTGCCATCGTTTTAGATTTAGATGAAACGGTTGTGGATAATAGTCCGTATCAGGCCATGACCGTGAAAACAGGAAAAGGATATCCCTATAAATGGGAAGAATGGATTCAACAAGCTAAAGCAGAAGCTCTTCCTGGTGCCGTTTCCTTTTTACAATATGCAAATGAAAAAGGTGTGGCGATCTACTACATCTCAAATCGCAAACAGAGTCAATTAGATGCTACTTTACAAAACTTACAGAAATTGAATATTCCACAAGCTGATAAGGAGCATGTCTTATTGCAAGGAAAAGAAGAAAAAGGAAAAGAAGAACGAAGAAAAAAAGTTGCGTCAGATCATGATATTGTTTTATTCTTTGGAGATAATTTATCTGATTTTACCGGATTTGATGAAAAATCTGTACAAGATAGAAATCAAGCTGTAGAAGAGATGCACGAAGTATTTGGAGAAAAGTTTATTATGTTCCCAAATCCAATGTATGGGGACTGGGAATCCGCTTTATATCAATACGACTTCAAAAAGTCAGATACTGAAAAAGATACGCTCCGTAAAGATGCATTGCATGTATTTGAAGATACGAAATAACAGAAGTATTAAAACAAACAGATACAGGTTTGCTATTCTATTTTATAAGCTATGGTAAGCTGTTATTTGGAAGATTGAGCGCATTCGCTCAATCTTTTTTCATATTTTTTACTATCCCATGACTCAATTGCAACATATGGCGAATACACACTGCCTATCAAGGGGATTTCCATGACGGTAAAATGTTGATGTATCAACGATAGAGGACCTCTATCCCAATTTTTATGTTTTAAACAAATGTTTGATTCGACATCCTTCGTACAAAACACATACAGATTCGCTGCAATTCGTCAATGCTTACATATTTTTTTGAGAAAGGAATTCTCGCATGTATAAATCTAATTTCGTTGCTTTCTTATTATTCATGATTTCTTTTTCTTGTTACGTCATCTATGTAACCAAAAATCCGCTCTATTTGCATCCAGTCGTTTTATTATCTATTATGTTGATTACCATTATAGGTATCCTACTTTTTAGTGATTTCTATGATACAACTTATATGAAATATATACTTCTCACGGGATTATTTCTGTATCTCATTCTTATATGTCGTACAATGCTAAACATCATATGAGTGTGGGTTGTACAATAACATCCTAGTATTTTTTTACTTGAATCCCTTTACATTGACCCTCTAAGATAGGTGACAAATAAAATCACCCCATTTTTATTGCAAAAACCCATTCTATGCGAGTCAGATTTCTGTTTTCTTACATATTTATACTTCAAACGACACACGCTATTATACATACCAATTCTTAACAGAAGGAGTGTATATGAAAGCGATTCTGAAACTCATTTTTGCTAGTTCCCTTCTTTGTCTATTGTGTGCGTGTGCGGAGCGAAGAGAAATCGAAGAATTAGGGTTTGTTGTTGGCGCCGCTTATGATCAAGCACAAGGGTCGGGAATCAAAGGAACCTATCAACTGGTATTACCTAATACACTTAGTACCTCAGAGCGTGGCACATCTACACAAAAAAATTATATTAATTTAAGTGCTACAGGAGAAAGTATTTTTGCTCATTTCCGCATGATTGCCAAAAAAATTAGTCGTCCGTTATTTTTTCCACACATACAAGTAATTATTTTCTCTGACAAACTCCTACAAACACCGTATATGTTACAACGTATTTTAGATGTGTACACACGTGACGACGCAATGCGAAGAAATATTCGACTCTTTGTATCGAAGGGGAACGCCGAACCTATTTTAGAGCAAAATGCAGGTCCTGAATATTTACCTGCCAAATACGTTGAAATGTTATCAGAACATACACAAAAAAATGCCCAAATGGTAGAGAAAAAACGAATTGGTGATATCCATAGTAAGATCCTTGCCAAGAAAAGCTTTATACTTCCCGTTTTATTTCAAACAAAACAAGGAATGGCATTAAGTGGGGCGGCTTTATTTAGAGGAAAAGATAACCGTTTCATTACGATTTTATCTGCACAAGATACAGCCTCCTTAAATTACATGACTGGTTCACAGGTAAGAGGAATTTTTACCATTTTAATGCAGAAACAACCCATCACATATGAATTTCAACGTGTACACCATCGTATGAAACTAGATATTAGGAACCCAAAACATCCTAAAGTAGATCTATATGTGACAGTAGGTGGGAAATTTTCAGAAATACACCCCTCTTTGTATCGTCATTTTTCAGTAGAACAATTACATAACTTACTAGCGAAGGAAATGACAGAACAATTACAAAGTACGATACAGCGCATACAAAAACAATATAAACTAGATGTCTTAGGAATAGGAGATGTATATCAGCGTAAAGACTATAAAAAATGGAAAACCATCGAGAGGAACTGGGAACATGGAAAACAATATTTCACTACATGTCAAATTCGTATCCATGTAAACCCCAATATTACACATTCCGGTTCTACATTACCAAAATAGTACACGAGGAGATCTACCCGGAACTTTTATCTCATGATTTCTTTTTTACACCATACAAAATCAATAGGAGTATAAAAATAATGAAAGTAAACCCAGCATATCAAGTATCTCCCATCTATACACTTTTTTTAATCCATAGTGCCCAATTTGGAGCTGGTGTCCTAGGTTTTTCTAGAATTGCAGCTGAACAAGCAGGTTATGATGCAAAAAATAAATAACTTGAAATGAATTTTTCTAACTTGCTTATACGGGGTCCCCTTAGAAAACAGACAACTCGTTCATTCCTCCTATGCTGTATATTCTAGGAGAATCTGTACAAAATAAGAAAGTAAGGGTGCGCACGTAATAAACGATGTAAGTTTTCCTTTTTAACTGCTCTCCTATAATGGATAAAAAGGTGGTTCTTGGATAAGAATCACCTTTTTGTTACGGAATACTATTAAAATAAATGATACTGTTTGTTTTATATAGAAACTGTAATGGTACTGTCATAGATATATATCCTTTCTTCTATAGATGTCATCCTTTTCAACCGTTTATTTTTAGGGTACGGTACCATCATCATCGAGCTAAGAAAAACGAGCGGTCTTTGATAGTAAGGATATTCATTATGAGTATAAATTTTGCCTAAACACTATAACCCCCCGTATACTTGTGATGCTTTATTTTCATATAAAAAGCCCCAAAGGGGCAAATAAATGAAAATAAAGAATATTCTATCTCTTTTATAACAGGATATAGATGATAAACTACATGAATGCTTTTAATAACTGGGCTACTAATGGAGCCACTCCCCCAATAAATGTTAAGACTGCGATAGCAATTGACATCCCGAATTCCTCCCTATGCAAAAAACTGATATTTCTAATTTTTATAATTATACAAAATAATGAACGAGATTGGAATATGTAATTTTATATATTTTCTTGTTCCTTATACAAATCTTAGTCTATCATTTTTTCTAAAGGAGATTTGGTCCTCGTATAGAATGTTTACAACATACCATTTTCGAGGCCTAAATCTAGCATCTTCAAGTGAATCTAATATTTTAGAATAATCATATTTTAAACAAAAAGTGACATAGAATTATGATTCTGTGACACTTTTTATCAAAATCAATAAAACATCAAGTTTATTTCATGTTTTAACAGTTCAAAAAAGCGACACAGAACTCAACCCTTATGATTTTAAGCTATAGAAAACATGAAAATAGCAATAGTTGTCTGAATATTTAAAAATTAGATTCGTTTAGAGATGCTGATTCTACGTCTATCATTTAGTTTTTGAAAATGTAGATAAATACAAATCATATTTAGTACGGTACAAAAAAGATATGTCAAGAATTAAGTATTCCAAACTGTTTTTTTGTAACAATAAGAACCGCACAATTAAAAATGAAATTTACACAAGATACCAAATGTTAAACTCGTAAAAAATCAGTGATATGATGCGATGCGCTTTTGCATGGTATTACTGGATTCTTTCGTTGCACATTTCGTAAAAAGACATTGAGAATTTTACATATTATAGTTAACAATACAGTGTTAGGAGGTCATTTTATATGGCGAAAGGAGGAAGACAACCTGGCGCAAAGGAACCTATTCGATCATTAGAAAAAGTTGAAGAAATGAAAGATTGGTTATTGCAGAATTCTTCGTATCGAAATTATTTTCTGTTCTACTTTGGAATTAACACAGGTTTACGAATTAGCGACATTTTACGGTTACGTGTGAAAGATGTTCGTGGGAAAAATGTCATGAAAATCAAAATGGAGAAAACAGAAACAACGGTGGAAGTTTACTTCAATACTGTATTGCAACAAGAAATTGCGAAGTATACAAGTAATCGAGCGGATTCTGATTGGTTATTTTTAAGCCGGTAAGGAGATAAGCCGATTACAAGACAGATGGCTCATACATTCTTACACCACGCAGCAAAAGCTTGTGGGATTGACTCAGAAAGATGGAGAACTCATTCCATGAGAAAAACGTTTGGTGCGCCCAGACAGGGTGTTTGATACATTGCCTCGATAGAGGTCTGGATTGGAGCAATATCCAGTACTCAACCTACTTACCGGAAGTGGAAACGCTGAAAGGGAACAAAGCATGTGGGTAACGCAAGAAAGCTGAGAAGCGGGTTATCAGATTGTCTTGCAAGAGTAACGCGAAATATGGTTAAAGCTAAACTGCTTGAATCCTAGTCATAAGGCTCTTATTTGCGGGGAAGGCGTACATCCGTTAACACGCCTTCGGAATAAGGATACCGATATCAGCCGAACGGTTATTGATAAGCTCCTTCTTATTCCCCGAGCATTGGAAATGCGTTAACGTGACGAACGGGGAACCTAAGTTTCGCCTAAACATGTGTCTTACATCAACTGGGGATAGCCTAAGGCATAGATGCTATGGCTACGGAGCCTTCGTAGTAGTTCGAGATAGGGAAAGCCTATTACATGGCGAAGGAAGGCAGGTTATTCATTTTGTTAGAGAATGAGAGGTGCACGAGAGGTGCGAAATGCTGAACAAACTCTTACAATCCTAGAGGAAAAGTCAAAAAAGGATAAACAATATACTTTCAAAGGGCTTTACAGAAACTTATAAAACCCAACGTTTTATTTGAAAGCCTACTCCAAAATTCAAGGAAAAGAAGGAAATATGACAGCAGGCGCTGATGGAAAGACTATCGACGGATTCAATCTGACTTGGATAAGTGAAGTCATTGATGACATCAAAAAAGAGAAATACCAACCAACACCCGTTAGAAGAAAATACATTCCCAAAAAAGATGGTAAGCAAAGGCCGTTAGGCCTCCCAAGCATTAAAGATAAGATAGTTCAAGAAGTCCTAAGACAAATCCTTGAAGCCATCTATGAGCCTATCTTCCTCAATTGCTCACACGGTTTTCGTCCGAACAGAAGCTGTCATACAATCCTTACGGACATTAAAAAAATCAGTACTGGAGCAGTTTGGGCAATAGAAGGAGACATCAAAGGTTTCTTTGACAATATCAACCATGATACACTCCTCTCATTTTTAAGGAAAAAAATTGACGATGGAAGACTTCTTGAACTCATCGCAAGATTTTTAAAAGCAGGGTATCTGGAGAATGAAACAAAATACAACACGTATTCCGGAACCCCTCAAGGAGGAATTATCAGTCCTATTCTGGCCAATATTTATCTTCATGGACTGGACATTTTCGTATCAAACATAATTGGGGAGTTTAATAAGGGTACATACAAGAAAAAGAACCCTCAATACATGAAATGGTACTGGAAAAGAAGATGGGCACTAGAGAAAGGAAGGATGGAAGAAGCACAGGAGTATCTCAACGAGATGCGAAAGCTTCCTGTCTATGATCCTTTCGACCCAGATTACGTGAAGGTAGACTATTATAGATACGCTGATGACTTTGTCATTTTTATAAGCGGAAGTAAACGGGTAGCATTAGAAATTAGGGAGCGAATTAGATTTTTCCTTAAGGACAATCTACAGTTGGAATGAAACATGAACAAAACTTTCATCACATTAGGAAATTGAAAGACGTCAAAAACAAATACAAGCATAAGAACAAACCTACCCCTAAATGGGTAGTTACGACGTCTGCCAAGAACAGAAAAACCTTGATAGTCTGTAAAAAATGTCATCTTGATATTCATGGAGGACGATACGACGGAACAAACCTAACCTCTAGCGAATAACTGGAAAGCCGGATGCAGGGAAACTTGCAAGTCCGGTTTGGGAGGGGGACGTTGGAAACCTACGCTGAGCGTAAAGGCGCTGGCGTCCTACCTCACGATACCATTACTATCAAAGAAAAAAAGATGTGTATTATTTAATGAAACTATTTGGTCATGCGACGCAAAGACAAACATTATAGTACATTGGTGTTGCAGCGGATGAAATTCGAGTATCGATGGAGGATTTCACGTTATAAGAATAAAGGGGGAAACAAATGAACGTTAAAGCTATTCTTGGGAAGCTTTGCAATCGCTAGTGTATTTATTGCCTATATTAAACCTTCTGATAATCGTAGTGCGAGCTCATATATAGGTAATAAAATAGAAAAATTACCAGATGGAGCGAAAATAAATAATCATTTTATTCAGAAAAAAACAGAAAATATTTTAGGAGTTCAGAGGATTAAAAGAAATAATAAAAATGATAAAGGGATACAATTCATTAAGATGTGTGTTCTATTCAATTTGATACATATAAATTATTTTTATAAAATTGAATAATTAAGGTGATAACGTGTTATAATATAAGAGAAATAAACACTCCTACTTATTTATAAGGCAAATAAGTAGCTATTATTTCACAGTATGTACCAAAAAAAGACCCTATTAGGGTCTTTTTTTGGTACATACTTCTATTTTTTTGATTCTTTAAATGTATCTTTTAAATCTTTATCTGTTACTTTTATATCAGCTTTTTTTAATAAATCCTCAATAAATTTTTGCTGCCATTGTTGATCTTGTAAGCGTTTGGTTTCTAATTCTTTACGAATCCTTTCTTTTTCTTCTGCAAAAGGTTTTAATTCTTTTTTATCTGTTACCTTAATAATATGATATCCATAAGAGGACTTTACCGGATCACTTACTTGTCCTACTTCTAATTTATAAGCCGCTTCTTCAAATTTAGAATCCATTTCACCTGGACCAAACTCAGGTAATTCGCCTCCTTTTTCTTTTGAACCAGGATCCTCTGAATATTGTTTAGCTAGTGTAGCAAAATCTTCCCCATTATTTAATTTTTCTTTGATTTCTTTTGCTGTATTTTCATCTTTAACTAAAATATGACTTACTTTCAATTTTGGTTTGTAGTTTTCTTTAAGATCTTTTTCTGTAATGGATGCTTTAATACCTTTTTCAAGAGCGATTTGGGGTTTCATTTGTTCTTTTAATGCATTTTCATCTTTAAGGCCAGATTGTGCCAATGCTGATTTGAAATTATCTCCCATCTGTTCTTTTAATTCTTTTACTTTTTTAGTTGCTTCTTCATCAGAAACTTTGTACTTATCCAGTAAAACCTTATTCAGCATCATTTGGTGTAATGCTGTTTTTCCATACGTTTTCTTTAATTCTTTTTCTAAATCGGTTTGTGTTACATTTCCTGCTTTTGATGTTGCAACATTTTCTGAGGAACCACATGCGGATAATAATAAAATGCTACTTATTACCGCACCAATAAAAATACGTCGTTTATTCAAAAGATTATACCTCACTTTACAAATTGATTTATAATTCAGTATAGCAAAAAAATATAAACTTGCATATCTCATCTACACGATGTTGAATAGTTAAGGGCATATACATTGCCATCAAGGTAAATGCGTACAATGATAAGTATAGGGGTGTAGAGTTTTGTTGCTCAAATTAATAGGTAGAACTTCAAAACTTTGTATGTGAAATAAACCCTAGCCTATCTCATTTTTAAGGGTAGAACCAGCATCTCCGAGCACATTGTTAATTTGTAATTTGAAGTGACCCTCGAAAACGGGACACCTATCAAAACACCTAAACCACTTGTTCCCTAAAGAATTTAGGGAACAAGTGGTTTCATTTTTCTTGAATTCGCACACAATTGGGTTCTGGTGCAAAGAAAGAATATGTTCCCAAGAAATAATGAGGAGTCCTACTGGAAGCATTCTTTACGCTGTGAATCCAAATAATTGATGAATAAATTCTTTTTGATTTTGAACAGACTGATCCCGTAAATCAACCTGTTCTTTTTTTATCATATGCATGGCTTCTACTCCTGCAAGAATACATGTAGCTGTGCCAAAAGATTTAAATCCTAACATAGAGCGTACACGTTTTTTAATGAACCGATGGTCTTGCTCCACTACGTTATTTAGATATTTTATCTGTCGAATTTGAGTGCTTAACGATACTTTTTCTCTTTCTTTAATTTAGTGATGGCAACTGGATAAACAGGATTTTTATCAATTGTGATTGTACGAGGTTTTGAGACATGAAAAGACTGCAAAGCTTTCTTAAAGAATCGCTTTGCAGCCGTATGATTCCTAGTTTTACTAAGATAAAAGTCAATTGTATTTCCCTCAGAATCAACCGTGCGGTATAAATATACCCATTGTCCTTTTACTTTTATGTACGTTTCATCCACTCGCCATGAAGCATTTGTTTAAGATGACGTCGGATCCATTTATCCAGTTCCAGTCCGTATTGATGGACCCAGCGCATAATCGTGGTATGAGCTAAGGATAATCCTCTTTTTTCCATCATTTCCACCAAGTCTCGAAAACTTAGATTGTACCGCAGGTACCAACGTACAGTTAATACAATGATATCCGGTTGGTAATGCTTCCATTTAAACAAATTGTCACACACCTTTTATAGAGTAATACTATCAGTATGTCCAAAGTTTAGAGATTACTTGCAATTCCTCGAATTTTTTGCACCAGAACCATAAACAGTACATTATTTTTTAAATCCATTCGTAAACGTACACTTTTTCAGATACATAGAAACATAGGGAAAGACGCGTCTATAAAAGTTTGTTTTTTGTTTTACAGACATCTTTAAATTTTATATACCTTTACGGATATAAATGAGCTATAATTGTGGCCGAGGTGAAAAGATTGCAAGATAAAAAGTTTGGATATGTTAGGGTTTCCAGTAAAGACCAAAATGAAGAACGTCAGATTGAAAATATGAAATATCTTGGAATAGAAGATCGGGATATTTTTATTGATAAGCAATCTGGGAAAAATATGAAGAGGGAAAATTATCAAATGTTAAAAAGATTGGTGCGTACGGGGGATACCATTATTTTTGATTCCTTAACAAGATTAGGGCGTAGCATGAATGATTTATTAGAGGAATTTCGTTACTTTGAACAACAGCGTATTAATTTGCAATTTATTAAAGAGCCTTTTATTAATGTGAATTATAATGGCGAAAGTACAAACGATGTGATTCAGCAAGCTGTACAAAAAGCAACCCTTACCATTCTATCTGCTTTTGCAGAAAAAGAAAGAAATGATATCAAACAAAGACAAGCGGAAGGGATTGCTTTAGGAAGACCGCCTGTACAAATTACAGATCAATTTATGGAGGCATACCGAGAGTGGCAATCTGGAAAAATTACAGCCGTCGGAGCAATGAGAAAATATGATATAAAACGTTCTTCTTTTTATAAACTAGTAAAAGAATATGAAGCACAAAGAAAAACGAAATATACAGCTGAAATGGAATGATATTTACAAAGAAGACAACCGAGTTTCTTCCTATTATATAAGCATTGTAATTGTTACGGTAGGGCACTGCGCTCCGATGATGTCTAAAATCATGTCTTGCTAAATTTGGCGAAGACGTACCGGTGTTAAGGGAATCCTTTTGATATGTTGGGGGGTGTTACACACATAGATTGGAGGGACAAATACTCCTATTTTTAAACAAACGTTTGATTCAGCATGATTTGTGCAAAGTCCGGGGAAATTCGCTAAATAATGAACAAATTTTGCGTATGTAAAATAATAGCCTATATGGAGTATTTTTTATCCGCTCGTTCTTTTGAAATGAATTTGATATGATAGAGGTATGAAAGGCTAGGTAGGTATCAGAATGAACAATCGCGTTAATTTTCATATTGATTTTGCTTTTACGCAATTATTTGGAACCCAAGGGACTGAAGGAGCTTTTTTGAATGCAGTCTTGCAGACGACACTATCTTAGGTATAGGAGAATTCGTAAATGTAGAAATGTAGATTGCGAATAAACCATGGTATCTAGAAACATTCTTTGTATTACTAATCAAAACTGTATGCATCTCAAATGAAAGAAATCATGCCGTATAGTAAACTACAGAAATTCATTCTGATTAATGTGTTAGATTTTGTTTTGCTGTTTTTCTTAAATATCCAAAATGCGGTAACTATCTCAAAATTTTTTATTTTTTATTTCAAAAATACAACGTAATAACATCTGAAACATGTCAATGAAACTGTATATGTTTTGATATGTTTATTTTTTAAACAATTTTAATCATTTATTGATAAGGGTTTTGTCACTAAATTTTTTGCTATTCCACTGTTTCGAGGGGGTGGGAAAAGATACTAAATTGGAAAATTTCCTTTTTTATGTACAAATAATGTCCGACATTGCTACACATACCTCTACCACTTGATGAGGTTCAGAAAAATATGGAATGTTTTACGTTTTAAAATATATTCGATGTAAAGGGGATGGGTTAATGTTAGAAAACAAGTTAGGAATTACGAATCAAATCGAGTTAGCAAAAGCAGAAGAGAGGATAAGTAAAACCAATGCCAAAAAGATGTATGATTCGGGAGATATTAATAAATTAGATGTCGGTACATACAAAGGCTTAGCAGATATTCATACATATCTGTTTGGTGATATCTATGAGTTTGCAGGTAAGACACGTAATGTGAATATTGCAAAAGGGAATTTCAGATTTGCACCAGTTATGTACTTAGAGGCATCATTGAATTACATTGATAGTATGCCACAATCCACTCTTGAGGAAATTGTGGCGAAGTATGTAGAGATGAATGTTGCACATCCGTTTCGAGAGGGTAATGGTCGTAGTACACGTATTTGGCTAGACTTAATCTTGAAAAAAGAATTAAAGAAAGTCGTTGATTGGAATCTGATTGAAAAAGAAGCGTATCTTTCAGCCATGGAGCGAAGTCCAGTTAATGATTTGGAAATTCGTTATCTAATTAAAAATGCGTTGACCACTACAATCAATGACCGTGAAGTTTTCATGAAAGGTATAGATATTAGCTATTACTATGAGGGATATATAGAATATAGTGCCGATGATTTGTAGGCTTAGTGACAGGGTAGCTGCTCTAGTCTGCAGGACTTTTTCCATTAAAAGTAAATGGGTGGATGAATGCTATGATGTAACTGTAATTTCTTTGGCGCACTCTTTTTTAAATTGCCTCTTTGCTCTGATTAATGTACTTTTTGAAATCCCCATTTTTTCTTCCACTTCTTTGTAAGAATGATTATGTAAAAGAAATAAAGCATGTTCTATTTGTTTCTTATTAGGGGTACCGCCACATCGCTATCAAGCTAAGCTTATGCAAAGTCAATTTTAAGTGAGATTTTTTCTTTTTTCTAAAGGGCAAGTGTAGATGAGTGAAAGGTTTGCATACGAAATAAACCCTAACGGGTTTCAATTTTTTGAATTAAGCGGCTTGATTTTCAGACATGGTACGATTGTAAACGACACCGAATATATCAAAAAACATAAGAGCATACAAAATATTTACAATTATTGCAGCTGTTTTTGCTGTAATTGGATTAGTATTTCAATATATGCATATCCCTCCTGTGATAAGTGGTATGATTATAGCTGGTGCAGTTCGATCTGATATGCAAGCATCTAATCTATTTTTGCAAGTCGGGATCGTACAAGGACTTTTGCTTCAGCTTTCTATATAGGAATTTTAGTTATATTATTACAAAATAACTGGGTACAAAAACTATTTTGCCCATTAAAATATTATGGACGTATGGCGTTAACAAATTATATTTCACAAACAGCTCTTGTATTAATTGTGGGATATCTTTGTCAGCGAATAGGTACTTATTCTTATTTCTGTACATTGTTTGCATTGGTATTTATATCATTCAGATATTATTTAGTATGATATGGCTTCGTTTTTTTAGAATGGGACCATTGGAATATATATGGAGAATTCTTACTTATTGGAAATTAATACCTATTAGAAGGTAATAATGATATTTTAAAAATTTATTTAAAAATTTATTTAAAAATGAACGGGATAGTAAAGATTAAAAAAACGAGATTTGATTACATCTCGTTTTTTCTACACTATAAATTATTTATCATACATCTTATTAACTTTTTTGAAACGTCAACCAGAAAAAATGGAGGGTTTTAACATAAAATATTCTTAACGTTGTTTTTTTCCGAAATGCTGGCGGTATTCTACCTGCGGAAGCGGAACATGAGTTTAGTACACAATTATCAGTAAGTTATAATCATACTATTACAGTAACTAGACAAGTAACAAATACACAACAATTAAGTAATGAAAAAGTGGCGGATTCTTATCCACTGAAAGAATACAGGGGAGCTGTATATCAATTATCATCTACGTATACTGTAAATCCAGGTCCTGCATTGGAAAAAGCGCCAGTATCTTTAGCGCAAACAAAATTCGTTTACGATACATCCACTTTATACTTAACGGTTACTCCTGGGGTAACAGGTTAATTTTTTTGACGTAACCTTTTAAATTCGATGTTTCTTGGATACACTGATACTAGGATTCTAAAAAGATATATGATTAGAAAACTATTTTAAATAGATGAAATAGAAAAGAGGATATATGTTCAATATATGAATATATACCCTCTTTTCTTATGTGGATCACATGACATACATAAGAATTTTATTTATTAAGTTTTTGTATATAAAAGTTTTTCTCTTTTTTCCTCGTATTTGTCGATGTGTTTTCCGACTGTTTCACAATCAAGCCTTAATTGTTTTGCAATTTTTCTTCTTTCTTGTACGTGCAATAGTATGCATGCTAGTTTTTCTGCAGAATAATCATCTACCTAAATTTTCCTAAACATTTATAAAATCTAGTTGATAGACGTTTGGTTTTACCCCTATTAGTAGAGAACAGAAGATAATTAGAAGTAGTTTTATATTATGTCGATATATTAACTTTGTTGATTTGAAACCAACCAATTGGAAATAATCGGTTATCTCCCAGCGTGTTTTACAATAAATCACTTTTGTGAAAGTTCATTTTAGTTTACATCGTCACTCTCGTTTCTTGTTACAATTTGAATGAGAATGGGGAGAACATTACTGAGGAGTTCACTTCATTTTACATGTTGAACAAACGGGAGAGTAAAAGATGAAGATAAAAAATATATACAAAGTGTTGGCGACTACCATGCTAGTAAGCCAACTCATGGGTCCCGCGATTTCGTATGCAGCTACACAGGATCCTAGTGAACAAACCAAAGACCCAAAAGAAGTGAAACATGGTTTGTTAGCAAATTATTATACAGATGATGCGTTTCACAATTTGACTATGTTTACAGTTCAATCTACAGGGAAAACGCAACTCAATACAGAAACGCTACAGGAGGCCTTATCGAAAGATAAGCAAACAGTTCCAATCTGTACGTTGGATGGGCTACATTCAACCGAGTGAAAGTGGCGAATATGAATTTTCTACATCAGATGATTCACATGCAACCATTCAAATCGATGGGAAGATAATTGTACAAGATGCTCCCATGAAAGAAAAGATGACCCTAGAGAAAGGGAAAACATATGCCATTACGGTAGAATATCACACAGATAAAAATGGAGCTTCACAATTTGAGATGTTGTGGTCTGTGAATGGAAAAGAAAAAGAAGTTGTGCCAGAAAATAATTTAGTCTTACCTAATTTTTCTAAGGATAAAGTTAAACAATTTACAATATCATCCAAAAACAATGTCATGGCAGATGATGATGGGGACGTTACAATCGATTCTGATGATGATAACATTCCAGATGATTGGGAAATAAATGGATATACGGTGAAAAACGGTCTCATTGTAAAATGGGATGACGCGCTGAAAGCACAAGGGTATACCAAATACAAATCGGATCCACTGAATAAACATACTACGGGAGACCCTTATACGGATACGGATAAAGTGTTAGATCATGTGGATGGTGGTATTTTATCAGAAGCAAAAAATCCGATTGTAGCTGCTTTTCCAAAAGTAGGGGTCAATATGGAAAAAATGATACTAACAAAGAATCAAAACGTGTCTCATGATCAAGGGGGGACGGAAACAAATGAATCGAGCCATACTGTTGGAATCTCCACTACAAATAGTACGTCGGAGTCGAATACAATAGGGGCCTCTGTATCTGCTGGCTATCCGTGGTCGGTTTCTGTATCAGCCAATTATTCTCATGATTATACGACGAGTGTATCTGTAGATAAATCAGATTCTAATACAAGTGGGCATAGTGATGGAAAATCATGGAGTGAAACATTAGGAATTAATACAGCTGAAGCAGCCTTTTTAAATGGAAATGTACGATATGTAAATGTTGGAACTGCGCCCATTTACAATGTAAAACCAACGCTTAATTTTGTTGTAGGAGAAGGCTCTTCTGCACCGACTATCGCAACTGTTATGGCAAAAGCCAATACAGTAGCAAACGTGTTAAACCCTGGAGCATTTTATCCGTCAACAACACAAGGTCCAATTGCTTGGAATACGATGGATGATTTCAATGCACAGCCTATTAAGTTGAGTTATAGCCAGGTACAACAAATAGAACAGGGTGATCCTTTACAAATTCAAACGACGCAAACATCTGGAAACTACAAAACATACAATTCAGATGGAGATGCAATTGTGGATGATTCGCAAAAATGGGAAAATATTATGAACGATATTGAAAATAAAACAGCAGCTCTTACGATAAATACGGTCAATGATACGAAAGAAAGGTACATTTCAGCTCGAAAGGCAGCAAACTATGACATACAGAGCCAACCAGAAGTCACGTTAGGAGAGGCGGTAGAGACTGCATTTCCAGGAGCAAAAATCGATGGGGATAAGCTGATGTACCAAAACGTTAATCCAGAAGTTATGAGAATTGGGATGGATCGTCAAACATATGATGAGATACATAATCAAATGAGCCAAACAGGGGATGAAAATATCTATCATGCCAAATTAAAGCAGGGTATGAATATTTTATTCTATCAACAACTAGGACTCAAAAAAGATGTAGATGGTAAAATTTACTATTTCAATAATGATGGTTCTAAGAAAACTGGCTGGTTTACGGATAAAGATGGAAAAAAATATTACTTTGATGAAAAAAATGGTGGTGCAGCAGTGATTGGTTGGTTTACAGATAAAACAGGCCAACCAAGTAGTAATTATTATTTTAATGATGATGGTACAGCAGTTACAGACTTCAAAGTGATTGATGGGCAGGAATGTTACTTTGAATCCACTGGTGCACTACACTCTATACTCATAAGACACATACCATTGAATGAATTAGTAAACAAAAAAATTACACTCTTATCACCCGACGAGAGGTATAAGCAGGTTCTAGTAGGTCTTAATGCCGATAAACGGCCAGGTATACCCCTGGGATCGCACTACTATGATTCTCCAGGTGAAGTAGCACTAGCTGACTGGCTTCCTACTGGCCTGTCGGATGAGCTTTATATGGTAACAATTCTTTATACACCAGCATCTTTTTAAGAAGCCATAATGCGTTCATATTTTAAAAATATGGATATCTATGTAGGGAACAGGCAGTACTATGGGTTCTGGTGCAAAAAAATCGAGGAATTGCAAGTAATCTCTAAACCTTGGACATACTGATAGTATTGCTCTATAAAGGTGCATGATCAGTATGCAAAGGGATAATTTGTTTAAATGGAAGCATTACCAACCGGATATCACTGTATTAACTGTATGTTGGTACCTACGGTACAATCTAAGTTTTCGAGACTTGGTGGAAATGATGGAAAAAAGAGGATTATCCTTAGCTCATACCACGATTATGCGCTGGGTCCATCAATACGGACTGGAACTGGATAAATGGATCCGACGTCATCTTAAACAAATGCTTCATGGCGAGTGGATGAAACGTACATAAAAGTAAAAGGACAATGGGTATATTTATACCGCGCGGTTGATTCTGAGGGAAATACAATTGACTTTTATCTTAGTAAAACTAGGAATCATACGGCTGCAAAGCGATTCTTTAAGAAAGCTTTGCAGTCTTTTCATGTCTCAAAACCTCGTACAATCACAATTGATAAAAATCCTGTTTATCCAGTTGCCATCACTAAATTAAAGAAAGAGAAAAAGTATCGTTAAGCACTCAAATTCGACAGATAAAATATCTAAATAACGTAGTGGAGCAAGACCATCGGTTCATTAAAAAACGTGTACGCTCTATGTTAGGATTTAAATCTTTTGGCACAGCTACATGTATTCTTGCAGGAGTAGAAGCCATGCATATGATAAAAAAAGAACAGGTTGATTTACGGGATCGGTCTGTTCAAAATCAAAAAGAATTTATTCATCAATTATTTGGATTCACAGCGTAAAGAATGCTTCCAGTAGGACTCCTCATTATTTCTTGGGAACATATTCTTTCTTTGCACCAGAACCCTAACTTTGACTTAGGTACATGTCCTAGATTCATAAACTAGGTACCGTACCCTGTAACCACATGAAGAGTGATATTTTCCAAATAAAACACATCAATAGACCTATAAAATACATATAAAATACACAACTCTCAATTATATTCTATTCAAGGAAAAACACATCCTATAGGCCTATGTAAGAACTTTTCTTTTCCAAACACAAGAACAGATATGTCATATATAAAAAGAGGAGAAATTTTCATGGTACGATTTCAATCATATTTACTAAGTTCATCTACCTTAATTGGCTACTTTATCGGTATTTTAATGTATATTGCTTATGCTTATCCTCATCAGGCATGGGCCAACATAGGTTTAGTATGTATTACACTTTTCATTAGTTTTTTTCTCCCTTATTACTCTCGTATTAGTAATAAAATTGATGAATGGCTTTGCTTTAAAACCGCATTTGTAACCCCAGGAAGAATGGGTCGATTTTTTGCACAATGGCTATTCAATCTTTTTATTTTTTATGTATTTTTGTATAGCAATATTATTAATCAATTTGATACAAAATCATTGGGCGGAATATGGGGCATTTCTTTATTAACAACTATTGCTTCACAAGGTATTCAATACATAGCCATTACTTTAGCTAATCGTGAAATTGGAAATGTAAATAAAAATGTATCTCTTGGTTTAGCACTTAATATCCTTATTACCGCAGCCGCAGCAATTGGTATTGAATGGATGAGGCCCATTTTTTTATTGACAGGTTTGATATTTGGTAGTTGGGTATTTGGATCCGGTATACTTTCAGATTTCCGTTCATTGTTCCCTCGTAAAGGGGGCATTGGCATTTTTTTTGGAACATTTAATCCTTTTCATAATACTCACTTAGCTATCATACAACAGGCTATAAAAGAACGTAACTTAGAAAAAGTAATTATACACTCAACTGTGATTCCTAAATTACATGCAGATGCTTTGACTAAGGGCGAAATAGAAATTGCAGAAAGACAAGCTGGAATGCGCATCTATAAACGGACCCCCCAAGCGGATGTACACGTGAATTACTTTCCAACTGGAAACAGATTTTATGAATTTGAGACCCGAAAAAAAATGATGGAATTAGCGATCGAGGAAGCAGGATTGACAGACAAAATCGAAGTCCTTTCTTTTCCGGATATTTATCATAATAAAGGATTTTATGGCATTATCCACAAAATCAAAGAGAAATACTCGAAGAAACGTATACATGGTATTCATGGAAGTGATTTGGGAGGTATGTGGGTTAGAAGAATCTATGATGAATCTGGATGGATTTATCCATATTCAATTCGTAGAGTAGATGGCATCTCTGCAACCGCTATACGAAATGGCAGTAAGGGTATGGCACCAAAAACAATTGAAGAAATTCTATGCGCATTTCGAGAATCTGCTTCTACAGTACAAGTCGCATCACGAAATTTTCATATTTTAGAAGGTTTACTACAAGAATATTTACCACAACCATGTGAAAAGCTCGAAAAATCGGGACCTGTAGAAGTAACCAAGAATCTCGTTATTAAAGTAGTAGAAAATGAAGAGGAAAAGTTAAAAGCTAATTTAGTTCGTGCCATTGTCTATATGCATGAACAACACTGTCCTTTTGAAGAAGAATTCGATTTAAATGATTTTACTGCTACCCAAATTATTGGATTAATTGGAGAAGAACCAGTATTAACTGCTCGAATCCGCTATTTTCCAAACGTAATTAAAATTGAGCGCTTAGCTATTCGAGATGCATATAGAGGTAGAGGCTATGGCCATCAGCTACTTAGCTACCTAATTTCGTTTGGACTTAAAAAAGGTTATAAACATTTCTATCTTCATGCTCAATCTCAATTAAAAAAGTTTTATGAAAGCTACGGTTTTCGCGTTGTAGGAAACTCATTCGGATTTTCTGATTATGAATATATCGAAATGGAAGCAGATTCATCAACCTTGAAAATGCACTCCAACACGGTGCATGTGGATGTAACATCTTGTATAGGTGAAACTCCGATGTATTTAAATCGACCAGAGGGTCGATTAGATGAAGAAGGACCACTTGAAAAATCCTTATTTCGATTCAATTAAGGTAGCCGAACAATTAATACTTCATTTTCAAAATTGAAAATGAGGAATAATTATCAATGTTAATGGTTTATTACTTAAATAAGCCATTAACATTCTATCTACATACTTCTTATCCTTTAAAATAATTTTACCTGTGTGTTAATTTCATCTTAAATTATATGATTATGTAAGGAGAGTATTAATATGGAAAAGAAAAAAGTTTTACTATTAATCGATATTCAGCAAGAATACGTGTCAGAAGGACGCCCCTTTTTTATTTCAACAATTAGCCCATCTTTAAAAAATGCAAAAAAAGTATTAGAAACAGCTCGAGCGGAGTCTTGGGAGATTCTACATGTCCAACACCTTCAAGATGGAGCGATATTCCATCCAGATTCTCAATATAGTAATTTTATTCCCGGATTTGAACCTAAAAATAATGAATTTATTTTTACTAAAGAAAATTTTTCTTGTTTTTCCGACCTTGTGTTTTCAAATCATATGGAGCCACTAATAGATTATGAAATCTTTGTAATAGGATATGGTTCAACTATGTGTTGCATGGCTACTATTATAGATGGCTACCATCGTGGGTTTCGTTTTACATTTGTCCAAGATGCTTCTCATTCGAAAAGATCTGCTCAATTTAGTGAAGTTGTTCGGCATATACATGCTGTTGATCAATTACGTACTTTTGCCAATATAACAAATACAGCTGATATAAGTGTTACCATTGGAAAATTTGAAAACGAAAAATAAAAGTTCAACCAATTCATCTTCAAAAAAAACATAGGCTGCATTCACAGTTATATAGTACATATTCCTTTTCAAATTGTGTACTATATTTTGCGGTGAGCCCTTTCACTTTATGAATTCTGCTCCTGCATCCAGTGCACCCGCTAAAGCTTTATCCTACCATGAAGGCGAGTCATAGAATCAAAGGTTCTGGTGCAAAGAAAGGATATATTCCCAAGAAATAATGAGGAGTCCTACTGGAAGCATTCTTTACGCTGTGAATCCAAATAATTGATGAATAAATTCTTTTTGATTTTGTACAGACTACTAAATATAGAGAAAGTGGCTAAAGTTATGTTGTTCAACTGTAATGACATAACAATTCTATTTAAAAGAAATTGTATATTTAGATACAAGCTACCAATTCTTTATACGCTAAAAATACGTACCATTTTCGTGCAAAGAAAAATAACAATCAGAATAAACTATTTTATTCACAAATTCCATTATGAACCATATATATGGTATAGGGGGGTCCTGTTCCTCCTGTTGCACCTGTTGCACCTGTAAAAAGTAGTGACTACTATTTATACGTATATAAATGTAGCACTACTTTTATTATTTTAGCCAAGAAGATTCTCTCCTTAAGGAAAGTGACGTGAATAGGTAGGAGAGATTTGACTATGGTACTCTGCCCAACTTCCTGCCAAGAAGACAGTGTGTGTCTGGCTAAAAGAAGTGGATCGTATTGCGATGCAGTCGTCTGTTTGCAACTTTGTGTGTATACACTTTTTCAAAAATAACAAACTAGTGCCTCGTGTTTCAAATCTAAGAAGAACAACGTACAATCTTTTATCGCAAAACAAACAGACGAAAACATTGCCGTTGTAGAAAATAAGATAAATTTATTGAACCACAGTCAATCTCGACTGGGCTGAAGAAAATGCCAAAAATTAACAAATGAGCAGTTAAAACTGATTAACATTTGATGACGATTATTGTTAAAATAAACAATTCTTAATTACAGCAATCGGGCGCGTTTGTTTAACAACAAATAAAAGGTGATACATATTAGGCATGCTTACTTAATATGTATCACCTTTTATTTTGTATGACTTTATACAATTTAGATTTTAATACTGTATGATTTTCTCGAAATAGTATAGTGCGGCCCTATAGTTGGGGGTCTAATCGTTCTTGTTTTACATTACAATTAGGATCTATTTTGAAAAGTGATTTCCACGTTTTAAAGACCATTTACATTTTCCAACGCCAATATAATTTGTGTACCTGTTCATAACGCATTCTCAAGGTATATTCGTCACGTACACACCTAAAATTCCGCTAAACTTTTACTTTTCTCTGAGTACGTTCTATTTTCGTTTGTTTATAGTATTCTATATTTTGCCAAATGCTATTTTTGAAACGTTCGTCTCCCATTTCATTGATATAATTAAAGTAGACTAAAAAAACAATTCAAAAGGGGGATACTATTTTATGAAGAAAAAACGTAACTACTCAGCTTCCTCACGGAGGCTTTTTTCATTTACTAGTCTGATATGTACTTTTTGTGTGAATACTAGATATATCAGACAAGGAGGTGGTATTTATGTTGAAAAAACAAGAAATTCTAGCTGTCTATCAAAAGGGACCTCAAGCTATTTACGATTTTGTTCATCAATTAGAAAGTCAAATACAGAATTTAAAAGAGCGTATAGAAGAATTAGAAAATCGTTCAAAAAAAAACTCTACAAATAGTCATAAACCACCCTCTACAGATGGTTTTCGTAAGCCTATTACAAAAAGTTTGCGAAAATCATCCCAGCGTCAAACCGGTGGCCAGTTGGGCCACAAAGGACATACACTTCATTTGACAACGACTCCTGACAATATGATTACCTATTCTCCTACGCATTGTATTTGTTGTCACACGTCCTTAAAACATGAACCTGTAAAAGGATACCGCATTCGCCAAGTGTATGATTTACCACCTATCCTGATAGAAGTCACAGAACATAAAGTGGAACAAAAAGAGTGCCCACATTGCCATTCTATCCAAGAATCCCAGTTTCCCTCTACTGTCTCTCGTCCTGTTCAATATGGTCCAAATATAAAAACACTGATTCCTTATTTAACACATTATCAATGCCTTTCTTTGAAACGAACAAAAGAATTCTTTCAAGATTGTTTTGGACATTCGATAAGCGAAGGGACGTTAGTCAATCATACCCATGCTTTTTCTGCTCAATTGCGGCCGTTTCTCGAAGAAGTAAAAGAACAGATTCTGCAGTCTTCTGTTGTCCATTTTGATGAAACCGGTATGCGAGTAGAAAATAAAACACAATGGTTACATACTGCGAGTACACCGGAGGTGACATTTCAACATATTCATGAAAAACGCGGAAAAGAAGCGATGGATGCAGGTGAAATCTTGCCTTCTTTTTCTGGAATTGCTATGCATGATGGGTGGAAACCGTATGATGTGTATACAGATTGTCGTCATGTTTTATGTAATGCCCATCTCTTGCGAGATTTGCAAGGGATTATAGATAGTACCGGAGAAACATGGGCACAACAAATGAAAGAATTCCTTACACAAGCTTTGACAATAAAAAAGCAATACAAGGGAAATATTCCAGAAATAGAGAAAAAGAATCTGTTTGCCGCATACCAGGCCATATTGAAAGGCAAACAGGTGCCTTCTGCAGAACAAAAAAAGAAAAGAAAACAGACGCCTTCTCAAAATTTATGGAATCGCTTTGCTAAGTATGCGGACAGAATTCTAGCGTTCTTAGAAAGTCCAGATATTCCATTTGATAACAATCAAGCGGAGCGAGATATTCGGATGACGAAAGTCAAACAAAAAGTGTCTGGGACGTTTCGAAGTAAGGAAGGTGCAGAATCATTTTGCCACATACGTAGTTTTATGAGCACCATGAAAAAACAAAATCAATCAGTATTACAAGCGATAAGTCAGGTGTTAAAAACCGGAACGGTTCCTTGGAATACCACTCTTTCGTAAGAGAATGTTTCTATTTCATATAGATTCTTTCTCTTATCGGAGTGTGTTCTTTTTCATGTTTTCGAACAGGAAACATGTATTTGGCATGCTTTTTTGTTTAACTAAGCTGAGTAGTTACGAAAAAACATCATAAAGCATTAGCTATCTTTCCATTAGCATGTATGTTAAGTACATCCATGCTAGCAGCACCCGTTTCTACCTTTGCGGCAGAAACACAAAGCGAACAAGGAACAAAAGCTATTGATAGGGCAACATTTGAACAAGATTTGATGAGGGCAATGACGTATATACCCCCGATTATTCAACCTAATGGTACTGGGAAAATATACAATCCATTTCACTATAGCAATCCAGCGATAATTAATTTAGCATTTTCTTTAGAAGACTTTAAAGACGTAACTGCTACAGAATCAAAAGATATTACAACGGCAGATGATATGCAAGAAGCTACGTATGAAAACGTCACAGATTTAAATCAAACACACGTAACACCGTCTAAAACGATTACTAATACAGATTCCTTTACGTATTCTAATACAGAAGGAGCAAAATTAGGTGTAGAATTGGCTCATACATTCAATGTAAACGTAAGTATCCCAGGTGTAGGAGGGACCGGTGGCTCTACAACAGAAAAAGTGTCTACTGAATTCTCTTATAATCATACTAGTTCGAATACAACGAGTCATACAGAACAAATTACAATACCTTCTCAGACTATAGTAGCGGCACCACATGGAACAACACACTATCTCGGAAAAGTACAACGGGTTGAATTTTCTGGAACAACGGAGAATACAGGCTATATTACAGGTACTATAGAGGCGGAGACAAATTTCCTTAAAGCTACCGAAAACGGTCCCGGAACAGGCCCTTATGATTATACGCAAAATGGAAAAGACACAGTTAAAGATAGGGACTGATGATCAAAAAGAAGCTGAATAAAACAAAAAAAGATAGTTTGTGCAGAATAGTGTTGCAACAGAGTACAGCTTTATTACCATCACTTCTCCAATAGTCTCTAAGACTTGAGCAATTTCATATTATTTTTCAGGTACCATTGTATCAGTAGGACTGTGTGTCGGTTGTAACATGGTTTGTCACGGATAATTGCAACATCCAACCGAGTACATACCTTTTGAACCAATGCTGTAAAATATTCTTCAACTTTTGTGTTAAAAAATCTTTCTTCTGTATCGTGGGCAAAACATAAAATGGTAGTTCATTTATGATACGGTTGTTTGCGTTCTTCTATAATCATTCATCACATTCAGATTGTATCCGTTTAATAAAAATTACAGCAAAAGATACCCACATTTTGAATGCTTAAAGTGCCACAAACCTTACGATTTTTAATTGTACTTTGTATCCAACTTCACTGTCAGCCCACGCCTAAAGGCGTGGGCTATTTTTTCTAAATTATATTGTTTTCTTTCTTTTAATATCAAAAAATATTCCAGAATGTTGAGGGGCCCTAAAGAGTTTCCCAACACCCTGGAAAAGATAGAGGTAATCCTATCTTAATTCGTACAAGGGTTTCGATGACAGAAAATTCATGAATCTCACACTTTATTTTAATGTATTAAAAATCGAAAATTCAATTTTTATTTCATAGGAAAAATTTATATACAATGAATGATGTAATTCATTGCACGTTAAAAACCAAAATTAAGTTAGGGAATTTCTTTTATATACGGTATTTTGTCAATCAATCTTATAACATGAATCACTTTTGATATGGATGTAAATTCCATCTCAATGTAATACAAAATGTGCAAATTTATATTTTGAAAACTTCCTACGTTCATGTCATCAAAATATAAAATATGGCCTTTCCCTAAAGTTATTTTTATGTTTGTTATGACCTTTCGAATTCGTTATCTTTAGTAAGTCAATGAAAAATAACTTTGGGAGGAATCATTTTATGAAATTAAACAAAATAATGTATGGAACACTATTATCTACCGCACTATTAAGTAGTCAATATGTGATGACTACGCCAACATATGCTGCTGAAAATACAGGTGTGGTGTGGGAAGACAAAAACCAAAATGGTAAGATGGATGCAGGAGAATCTGGAATCAATAATATTAAAATGGATTTATTTACTGTTAATGGATCTTTAATTAAAAGTTCTACAACGGATTCACAAGGGAAGTATTCTTTTGGTGATGTGGCCGATGGGAAGTACTATGCGAAAGTAAACGTTCCACAAAATTATCGCTTTGGTGGAAGCGTTCCTTATTTTGGTAGTGATGGATTAACAAAGTACATAACTGTAACTCAAAATAATTTAAAAGATTTAAATGTAGGTCTAGTAAAAATAAATGATCAACAAATTGAACAACAATTTAAATGGTCATTAGTAGGATATATGGATAACGAATTTGTAAATATGACCTTTACTCCAAAAAATTTAGAATTACAAATTAAATTTAATCTAAGCATACCTAATATTTATTCTACAAATTCACACTATGCCAATATCAAAGTTAAAAAATCTACTGGTGAAGTAGTGTATGATCGAGCTATAAACAATGCTCAGCAACTAGCGGATGAATCAAAAATGATTCCAATGAAAGCAGGTTATACAATTGAAATTGTACATACTGAAGGAGATAGACTGCGTTACACTATTGATAATGGCGAGACTACTAAATTAGGAAGTCCATATACAGCTGTTATCAAAAAATATGAAGTCACAAAAAACAGCTTGAAAGAATTACAATAAGGCATAAGTTTATTACTCATTTTCATGCTGTGGAGGAAGTCTTCTCCACAGCATATTTTTGTGTCTGAACTATGCTTTTTTCGTACGTTAGAAGAGCAATTAGCAATAATTCCGCGTATCCCTCTCTAGAAGAATCAAAGATTCTTCTAACGAAAGTAAATAACATTTGACACTCCCCCGGCTAAAGCTGCAAGTCCTACACCTTACAGTGTAACGGATGGGATTCTTGAATGACGAAACGTACGCAGTCCATTTCTGTTTTGAACAGCCTTCAAGATGAGGGTGCGCCATCACCCATCCTAAGACAGACCATATAGGTTCTTAGGCTGATTGACTATTACCGCCAATCACAGTTGCGTAGCGAATATTCATCGCCCCAACGATATCACGATGTTTCTCAAATCCACATTGGCACTTGTATGTTCTATCTTGTGCCTTGTTCTTTTCAGAACTTTTATACTTTTATTCGTGCTTTTCTTTGCTTCAACCATTTCAAATACAAGGGCATTCATGACTTTTATATACTCGTGGCTACTTTGTTTCAATAGCTTGAGTTATTGAGTACAAATATAAAGAAACCTCATTCTTGGCAAGAACAAGGTTTCAATCCGCTCATACTAGTTGTAGATTTTATTTCGATAGATCTCTAAATGTATATCCAAATTCTAATGTCATTTCGGTAATTTTTTGAAGAAATGGGGTTACGATTCTAGTAACTTGATAATGTATCTCATACTATATTCAGAATTGTAATACATATAAGTATGGTATATATCGATAATCCAATGAAAATGAGGTATTTTATATACGTCGAACCATGTGTATTGCTAAAAAAAATGACTCCTAGCATTGTAATCAACATAATAGATAACAAAAATATGGGGTGGAAATATAGTGGATTACCGGTTAAATATACGATATAGCACGACCAGGATATAGTAAATAACAAGAAAGCAATCCAATTAGATTTATACATAAAAGAACTCCTCTCTAAACTGTTGTAGTTGAAATAATGATGTATAAACATTTATAAAAAAATAGAATTCCCTCCTACAGTTGCATAACGATAGCGATATATCTAGCTATCAGTGACACTCCTTTTTAATAGGTACAGTATATTCATCCAATCTTGCTGCGCTCTGTTATAATTCAATTTTTCACTATTTCTTCTTGTTAAATACGGGTAAAAAAATTATGAATTTTATCTTTCTTCACATTTAATTGTTTCAAATTATATTGAAATTAAACCTATTCTCCATCACTATACATTTGACTTGGAAACATAATAATTGTACCTCCAAAAAAAGTATTTGTTTCTTCTATGGTGTGTTTTTCAATCTTCTATGGTTTTTTTATTAAATTCAGTAAAATCAAATAGATTATCTCCAAAGAAAAAAGAATAGCTTGTTGCGCTATAATTTGTTTTCCTCGTTCCCTTCGTCATTCTCTATGCAACAAAACATGTACTTTATTAATTTTTTATGTAGCATTCAACAGATTTAGTTACTGGTTTGAATTGTAACACATTGGCACTTTTCTTTTATTTATATAATGTAAAAAGGAAACGAAAATACGTAAGGATAGCGTTTTTCCTTACGGAGTCTATGTTTTCTATTTATAATGAATAGCCTTTTCCTATCACATGGCCATAGTTTGATATGGATTATTATCCATGATTGGTTCATTTAAATCAAACACAATCACATTTTTTTTGTACCTTTGATAAATTTCGCATCTAATTTCATTTCTTCAATGCTATTTCTCTATAGGGAATAGCATCTGTTGTTTGATGCAACATATCTGATAGGACTTGTTATTCTACAAGTGGAAGTATTTTCTTACGCCTACTTGTAGCCATTATCCTACTAGAAAAAAGCGAAAAGTATTACAATCGTATCTATTTTCAGTTTTTCTTTCATTTGATATTTTATTCCTAGATGTATGGTATGAACGTATTTACAGTAGGTATACTCAAAATACAATTCTTTTTCGAGGAAGAGAAGTCCTATATTATAAAAGAAAGAACTTTTTATTTCCTCCTGTTTCGAACGAGAAAAAAATTATTTTTTATATTTTATGGTGTAAAAATTATATAAAATCATTTTAAGTGACATAATAGAGTCGTGATAGAGCTTTGTTCTATCAAGTATTTTCCTATTACATGTAAATTTAAAGATTCTACATGATGATATGAGGAATTGCATAAAATCAAGATATATTAGGTTTTATAAACATGAAAGGAAGGGGGCGATACAATTTAGACATACATGTGTAAAATACTGTTGTATTATAAATACCAAAATTGCTAATGCATCAAAACTTAATAGTTCTACTTAGATATGTAAATATATTTTCATCTATGTATCCTTTTTTATAGCAGAAAACACTCATAATAATAGAGTATAGTATTTTTAATTCATAGCTTTATCCCTTCTTACAAGGATATGAGTAAAAGCCCATTTGCGTGTAGAGCATACTGTATACTGTATTTTGCTAAAAGTAAGGAAAATTGATATTTTATATTCGTTTTGTATAGCATGCATGTTAAGTTACATTGAGAAAATAATAATCGTGTGTTACAAAAGGAAAATGTAAAATTTGTAGATTTATTATACGCATATATAATGCAAAATCAAAATAACGAGGAGGTTTAATATGCAAGCAAAACTAGATGATGCAATCGTATTTGAGAGAAGTGGTATGGAAATTACAGGTATCGTAATAAAACTGTATGAGAGATCTGTATTAATAGAAATTATAAAAATAATTGGTGGTGATTTTCCATATGATAAGACCGTTGTGAGTCATAAAAACTATCGACTTTGCTGTATAGATGAAACTGAATAAATACTTGAGCTGATTTCATATGGAAGGCTATTTTTTCATGAGAACATATTCAGAGATCAAACACTCCTATTTATATCTAGGATTGTTTCTAAGATTTCTTATACAAAAAAGGCCAAGCTAATTTCTTACGTCGGATTTTAGTATGACAAAAGTCCATTACAGCCTAATGTGTCATTATCAGAAACATAAACAAAAAAACTGTAAACAGACACATAGCGAAAGAATATATACCCATTTTTCAAGTAGCTATAATTATTATGCTGATTTTCAGTTTCATATTGATGAAAATAAAGTGTAAATTGAGCTGTATGTTATTGCGGAAAAAAAGAAAGTTAATTTAAAACGCTTAACGCATCTGTAAACAGACAATGTTAGATTTATGTGCTTTGATATTATTTTTTATAAAAAACCTTTTTAAAGCCAATCTGAACATCATAACTGGAACGTTAGCAATTACATTTGGTTTATTAAACCAATATTGTTTTATTTTTTGGTTTGTTACTTACAAATAATAGAAAAAATACCTCCCTACATTTTTATAAGACTCCATTACAAAGTGCATAGATTTTTACAAAAGTGTAGGGTTACGGTCATATTCATCAATAGGAGTTCACTTCTAAAAAGCAAAAAATAGACAAAAGAATAGCAAATATAGGAGAATTCACCTGATGAAATCAGTTGTAGATGTAAAAAACATTCAAAAAATGTACGGTAAAAAGGGGAGAAACCAATCCCATGTGTTAACAAATGTATCATTTTTCATTCAAGAGGGTGAATTCGAGCTGTTGACGTCGAGTCCCGCGGTGAAAAATCAATTATTTAACACGCTGACATTTACGGTGACGATTACCTCACATGTGCCATCGGGATCTCCGGGGCCAACTGGTCCAGCAGGGACACAAGGGGTGCAAGGGCCTGCAGGGATTCCGGGCGTGAAAGGTGTAATCAAGGAACGCAAGGGGCGCAAGGATTGCCGGGGCCGGCGGGGAATGTATTTGTAGGAAATAATGGCAATGCCAGCGTATCGGTGATAGACGCAACTAGTTCCCAAAAAGTAACCACCATAGCGGTGAGCTCGGCTCCTCGTGATGTGGCGATTAAGCCGCCAAGCTTATAAGAGAATCAGAAGGAGGTATTTGCCTCCTTCTTTTTTTATCACCAAAAATCCTTACGCATTTTCCCCTATATTTTCTTTATATATCGTATTTTATTCTTTTTTAAGAAGAAACGATGTTTCCCTATCAGATACCTGGCTGGATTGGTGTGCTGGTCATTCGTAGCGTTGTCTGCTGGAAAACTGATGATTTCTGATATACAGATTCATTGATGTATAGATGACATATCGTGTAGAATAACGAGGGAAGAAGGAGAAGATTCGCAAAGCATACAGAGTAATGTTCTGTTGAAACAGGTATGATTTGTGAGAGTTCAGGGGGAAAAGATGAGAAATATCGGATATGTCAGAGTCAGCTCGGAAGATCAAAATCCAGCGAGACAAATCGAACAGTTACAGCAACTAGGGATGGATGTGCTGTATCAAGAAAAAGCATCTGGTGCAGACCGCAATCGGCCACAACTACAGAAGCTCATGCAAGATGTACAGAAAGGTGATATCGTATGGGTGACGGACTTAACACGCATTACAAGAAGTACAGCAGAGTTATTTCAATTGGTCTCGTACATCCAAAAAAAGGGAGCCAACTTACAGTCCATAAAAGACACGTGGCTTGATTTAACAGCGGATAATCCCTATAGTCAATTTTTACTGACTGTGATGGGTGGTGTGAATCAATTAGAACGAGATCTCATTCGCATGCGGCAACGAGAGGGTATTGAGCTTGCCAAACAAAAAGGGAAGTATGTGGGGCGCGTAGAAAAGTGCCATGAAAAGCATCCCAATTTGGAGCAAGCCCTTGCTCTTTATGCACAGAGAAAGACGACCATTCATCAAATTTGTGAACAGACACAAATATCTCAATCCACATTGTATCGTAAGTTGCATATGTTATCCGTAAGAAAAAGAAACAGTGGTTGGCAAATGGACGACACCAGGTAGAGTGAATAGGCGCAGTGTAAGTGGTTTGACAAGTAATCTGTAGAGAAGTTTGTAACTCTATTGCACTGTCTTACGACCTTCCACAATTCTTGAATCGTTTTTGAGTCACTGTAAAAAGAGCGAACGAAAGAAACAAAACGTTCAGGTACCCAGTGAGCGACAAAATCAGGTTGTTCCATATTTTCTTCTGGCGTATTGCGATTCTCATTGCGATTACGTTTGTTTATATCTTTTATATTTTGTTTTAAGGTTTTAGTAATTGTTTTACTGGTAGGACACTTTGTAGGGCTTTTGGTATCTACCTTGTCGGACACTTCTTCCACAATCGGTTGAATGATAATTGCATTAGAAGTTTGAAGCATATCTTTTTTCGCTTCATTGGAACCTGTTTCACCATCTTTTCAGCTAATCTATTTTTGCATGGGAAACTAACACCTACATATTTACAGCTGTGGCGCTTTAAGATTTCGAGTAACGTAAGGAGTTTAGCTTGTACGTCGGTACGTTTAATGGACATACGGATATTATCTCTGTATGTACGTATAGTTTTGTTTAATTCTTCCACATCTATGAATGAGGATAAGTTGTGGAAGGATTCTTTAGTTGCAATTACATTGATACGTTTCTTTTTCATAGTATTAGCCCCTTTGTATAAACAAGAAAGCAACAGAATGCCAAGTGTAAGCAAACTGTTGCCTAGGAGCCCTTACGGTAAAATAGTTTGTAAGAGTACAGCAGATGTTTGCCTAGATGGGTTAGGCGGACGGTTAATAAGGTGGTGTTGTCAGCACCTTTGATACACGCTGTGCTTTTTTGGTTACTTGGGGGAGTACAACGAAAAAAAGTATAATAAAGGAACAAATAATGGTGAGCAAATTGAGGGAGAACGATGAAAAATCATGAGCATGTCAATGGTCAAATTCTCCAAACGAACAAGAAATGGTCACATCTGAAACAGAATCAGAAGAATTTGATAGCAGGATGGTTACAAGAAGAATATCGAGGTTTTATCGTCATGTATTTGCGAAAGCCCAAACGCTATGAAGAAGAATATATGTTAGATAGTGTGATGGAAAGAATTCAGGCACGTGATATTTGGATACTGTATGTAGAAGTAAAGACGTATTTCACACGAAAAAAAGGAAAGTGGTATCGGAAATTAGAAAGCGAGTTAGAAAGTAGAAGGATGGAAGAAGAGAAATAGATTCGCATAACAAATGAAAGAATCGGAATGCTGATTTGTTAAGAGGAAGGGGAGTGTATGAGAAAAGACGTACGGAAGAACAGTATGCCTTTCTGTGCCCTTATGTCTTTCAGGAGAAAACGAAATTCCACTTTGTAGTATTGTGTAGGGAATTCATGTGCAATGAATGGATTGTATAGTGGAATTGTTGTTTTTACTATATGTGAATTCCGTTTTTTGATATGTTCTCTAGGAGGTTCATTCAGTTTTATTTTTGAGTGAAATCATAAAATGAGGACAAGACGATGTATGTTGACATATTTTGTCCTCATTTTGAATGAAGTTAAAGAAAAATAATCAATGACAATCCCACGAAACAGATGTAGTTTTGGTGCAAATAACAGTAGTAGGATGGGATTGTAATGTTAGGATGTGCAAAAAAAATGTTTCATAGAATGGTTATAAAAACCATTCTATGAAAAAGTATGGTAAAATAGAGGAGTAACAACAGTTAGTTTATATTTATAAAAATCGAGCAAGAGATACGACAACTACATAGAAGATGATCAAATATCAGAAATAATCATCTTCATGAATCAACGAGCGAAATTGTGAAAACCAAGCCATTTCGTATTGTGATGGAAACTTTGAATATCAAAGGTATGATGAAGAATAAACACTTGTCTAAAGCTATTGCGAAGCAATGTTTATATGAGTTCAAAAGACAAATACAATATAAATGTGAAAAATATGGTATTGAATTTGTAGAAGCTGATACATGGTATCCCTCTTCAAAAATGTGTTCAAATTGCGGAAACATCAAAAAAGAACTAAAACTTTCTGACCGAATATATAAATGCAATTGTAGTCATGAAATCGATAGGGATTTAAACGCTTCTATCAATTTGTCGCGATATGAATTAGCAAACTAACACTTAAAAAGTTACTGCTGATATGTAGGATTCGTTGTATCCGAATTTACGCCCTCGGAGTGTTATATCAAACAAAAGTAGTTTCGGCAAAATTGGACACGTAGAACAGGGGAATAAACATGATTTATAGACTTTTTATAAGTTTATAGCAACGGGGATATGTGTATAAGGAATTCGAATCTCTCCTCCATTAAGAGGAAAGATGGCGCATTATAAGAACAACTAATGGATCTGTGAATCCAGATAGCTTTGTTAATTTTTGAAGTGTTTTTTGTTTCTTCTTACTTTTCTTTTATAAATAGGAAATATAAGATGTAGACATGAAAAACCGCTTTATTTCTACAGATTGAAATTAATTTTTTATAGTATTGCAGTTTTTAAAAATGGAAACGGTCACATAAGGTATGAGGTATGCTATGTGTACAAAAGGAGGCATTTCTATGAAATCAACAGGCATTGTACGAAAAATTGATGAGCTTGGTCGAGTTGTGATACCGAGGGAAACGAGGCGTACACTCAATATTCACGAAAAAGACCCACTAGAAATATTTGTAGAAGGTGAAACGATTATTCTACAGAAATATAAATCGTATGGTACTTGTCCCATTACAGGAGAAATTTCTTCCCAGAATATCAAACTTGCGGATGGAAAGCTGACATTGAGCCCAGAGGGGGTAAAGCAATTATTAGCTGAATTAGAACATTACAAAGTAACGGTATGAGAATAGAATAGGGGGCGAGTTCGTTGGAAGTGAAATTACAAGCATTCCAAAAGGATAGAAGCAAGAACATGCTATCTTTGCAGGAACAATTGTTACAAGAGGCTTTTCAAAAGAGGAAGGATATCACGTTAATTCTGTTAAAGGGATTGCATGTAAAAGGAATGATACGAGGATTTGATACTTATTCTGTTTTAATAGAAGTTGAAGGAAAGCAACAGCTTGTATATAAACATGTGATCTCCACGATTCGCTTCTAAAATAAAACAGTAGCATGAAATTTTTAGAATTCATGCTACTGTTACAAAAATATTATTTAGCATTTTCAGCTTCTTTTAATGCTTTTCTCGCTTTAAAGGCAGGTGTTTTTCTCACAGGAATGGTAAGAGTTTCACCAGTATGTGGATTGCGTCCTGCACGTGCGCCTTTCAGCGCATACGTCGATACCGAGAAAATAATGGATTTACCCTGTACATCGTCCCCTTCGCTCCGATATCGGGCACAATTAGAGAAACACGTTGGTATCGCATACGGAAAAATGGAGAAGGATGGTTTCAATACTATAGACAGAAACATCCGAAATTATTTGAGAAACAAAGATTATACATGTATGAAGAGATGAAACACCGAGCGGTGTATTACTGTTCGGCTTATTTGGCGATTCACATGTAATTCAGGATGAACAGGAGAATATTCTAACTACTTGAATATAGCCTCTACGCTCTCTTCACCTATTCAAACGTTGAAAATAGAAGACCCAGATATCCACCGCGAATACGACAGAGACAAATTGTCCATTCTAGATGTATTAGCAACTTTAGATGACGAAACCCAAATTGCAATTGAAATACAATTGAATGACCAAAATGATTTTCTGAAACGTAGTTTGTATTACTGGAGTCGCTTATACGCTTCTCAAATGCAAAAAGGGAGTTCGTATGATACGCTACGGAAGACAATTACGATTAATATTTTGAACTTTCCAGTCTTTCCAGAATACGAAACGTTCCATACAACAGGGAAACTGTGGGATATCAATTTACAAAAGTTACTCTTAGATGATCTAGAATTGCACGCGCGACAAGAAGTCGCTTCATAATAGTGCGTATCCATAGGGATACGCTATTCTAGTTGTTAAGAATATTTCCACCCGAAACAGCGTTGTTAGTAATGGCAGGGTTGGTTGCATGAGGGGATGCATAAGGAAGCGATGAACGTACATCTAATCCGTGCTAGGAAAAGATGAGAAGGGTAAACAATAGTGAATCTTTGTAAGCTTCGTTACTAGGAATCCAATGAAAGACGTTGATACATTGGAAATGCGGATGAGAAAAGTGAATTGTGCAGCTCACTGAGGAACAACCTATATAGCCGCCGGAGTATATAAGATACCCTCCCTCATCGTATCTATTAGAAGTGGAACTTGGTAAGCCCTATATCTGTACGTTGTACAGTAAGGATGTCGTAAGGCAAAATGATGTTATAGAGGGTATGGGATGTTGGAAAAAGCGAATGTCGTAAGTCGAAAGACAACAGGAACTCATAACTGTGCGAATAGCATCGAGGGAAGACCCTAATGATGTAATCCGAAAGGATGCAGACTTCCAACAGGTCTTCAACACGAAAGAAAGCGGAAAGTAATCTCTGACGAAAGGAAGGAATTTAGTTATGAATACAACTCACAAGACGTCGGCTATTCCTTCGCTTACAGAGTGGTTTACAATCCAGTGGAAAGAAATCGAAAAGTATGTAAGGAAATTACGACAACGAATTTTTCGTGCCAAACAGCAAAATCAAAAAAGAAAAGTAAGAAAATTACAAAGGCTTATGCTTCGAAGTAAAGCAAATTTACTGTTATCGATTAAAAAGGCTACACAAATTAATCGCGGAAAACGCACTGCGGGTATCGATGGGGAACGTATAGTAACGCCTAAGGATAGGCTGAAATTATTTTATCAAATGAGTGATCAAAATATTCAGCTTCATCGTCCGAAAGCTGTGAAACGTATATACATTCCTAAAAAGAATGGAAAATTCCGTCCGTTAGGGATTCCAACAATCAAAGATAGGGTTTGGCAAAATATTGCTAAAAATGCACTAGAACCTGAATGGGAAGCTACATTTGAATCTATTTCATATGGATTCCGACCAAAACGTAGCGCTCACGATGCGATAGAGAGCATTTTTTGCAAATTGCGGTCAACTAGTAAAAAGGTATGGATATTTGAAGGGGACTTCGCGGGGTGTTTCGACAGTCTAAAACACGAACATATTTTAGAACAAATCAAAAGCTTCCCAGCTAGAACAACCGTCAAAAGATGGCTACAATCGGGATATGTAGACAATCAAGTGTTTCACACTACACAAATGGGGTCTCCTCAAGGAGGAATTATCTCACCATTACTAGCTAATATTGCTTTAGACGGCATGGAGAAAGAGATAGGCATTCACTATAGAAAGGTTAACACAAAAAGAGACGGCATTGTATACCAAACGCATGAAAAGTGTACAAAAGCAATCGTTCTTTATGCAGACGATTTTATCATTGCTTGTCAAACGAAAAACGAAGCTGAGTCTCTTTATCAAGAGTTAATACCGTATCTAAATAAACGCGGAATCAGATTGGCGACGGATAAAACACGTATCACGCACGTTACGAATGGATTTCTTTTTCTCGGGTTTCATATTAAACAATATAAACAAGACAAAAATAAGTTATTAATTAAACCTTCGAAAGATAGTATACAAAAAGCAAAGAATAAGATAAAGAATATATTCCAAAACGCAAAGGGCACACCGGTCTCATCACTATTAACGCAACTAAACCCAGTTATCCGAGGGTACGCTTACTATTGGAGACACGTAGTATCCAAAAAAGTTTTCTCATCAATGGATTTCTTTATCTGGGGGAAAGTAGTGAAATACCTGAAACGATTACACCCAAGGAAAAGCTGGAAATGGATTGTGAGACAATATTTTCGACGACCTCATTATGGTGGTCGCGATAAGTGGATTCTGACTTGTCCAAAGACAAAGCATCAAATTTTTAAAATGAGTTGGATTCCTATTGTAAGACATACAAAGATTAAATACAAAAATAGTCCTGATAACCCAGAACTTATCCCGTACTTTGCGAAGCGTGATAAAAAAGATTTTGATAACAATAATACCTTAACTCGAATCAAAATAGCAAAAAAACAGAAGTATATCTGCCCGATTTGTAAAGAATCTCTACAAAATGGAGAAACATTAGAAATACATCATAAAGTCCCTAAGATTTATGGGGGAACAAATGAGTATAAGAATCTTCAACTTTTACATACATCATGCCATATTCAATATCATTATGAACATCCTGTCTATCGAGAGAGAGCATATATTTACAAAAAGCTGAATCAACATATTACATTGACATCTTTGGAAAGGATTCAAGTTATTGAATGGCGTGTGATGGGTGAAAAACGACGAGCTGTTTTGGATAAAAAGAAGGCTTGAGTCGGATGTTTGGAAACGGACAAGTCCGGTTCTGAGGGGAGAAAGAGTCCGTGAGGACTCCGACTTACCCGACATCATTGAAATCCCTAAATTAATGGCGTAATGGAAACAAGAACAGGTCAACCCGTGGGAAGACGACTTTGTACGACGGTTACTCTTATTATCCGCCAATGATGATACACAATTAACACATACGCTGGAGGAGATCGCCATGAACCGAGACCCGATTTTAAAAGATGTGATGCAAAAATGGGAAAAGATGAGTCAAGACCCTGGATTCCGTATGTTATATGAAGCAAGACAAAAGACGCTTATTGATGAAGCCACTAAATATAAATATGCAGAGAAAAAAGGGCGAGAAGAAGGTAAACTAGCCGAAAGAGAACAATTAATCCGTGGCATGTATAAAAATGGCATGGATATCGAAGATATCGCAAAGTTTACAAATATGGAACTGTCGGAAATATGCTATCTTTTGGGACAATAATATAGGTAAGAGCTTTTAAGAGAGGGAGTGTTATATATGGGGAGCTATTTAGAAATTGGAATTCTTACTGAAATTATCATACCAAAGCAAGTGTATGGTGATCCAATCGATATAGAAGTAATACAACAATCTGTCTTTCAAAAATACCTACTCGATTCTACATTGTATACTATTCAGGACCAAGAAAATTCGTATTGTTTGACGTTAAATCCGAAGGTATTACAATCGCATATAGCTCTTTTTCTACAAAAACAAATGTCATGTATGAAAGTATATACGTATATGCAAGAAGAATGGGAAGGCCTTCAGTCAGTACTACATGCTTCTACCAGTTCGGAAGACATTTTAGCAATAGCGAATCAACAGAGATTCAGAAATTTTCAATCTGTAGAGATATATGATTATGTAAAAGCTCCTTTTCGCTCTTTAGATATTCGCCTGAAAATTATCGGTTACCATTCCGAAGGAAAAATACTAGCGGAAGAATTTGTAAAAACCGCTCATTATTTGATGAAACTAATTCGTGCTTCCGACCCTACCAATCCTTTAGTGAATACCGTAATTGTTGCAATTCAATAAGGTTTTCAGTAATGCTATAGCTAAATCGGGTTTTTATGACAGATCACATAAAAAGGGAAATGAGACAAAAAACCACTAATCTTTTTTATTCGTAAAGGTACACGATTACAGTGACTAGACAAACCACAAATACACAAATATTAAGTAATGAAAAAGTGTTTTAAGAGTTGTTTAGTTTATTAGAACAAAAGTTCATTTTGTTTCCGTTCTTAAGTTGATGGGCATGTAGGTGACCCCTACAAGTGAAAAATTGTAATACCTACGCTATTCAACTATAAAGCGAAGAATTGCATGGTTATCAATATAACGTAGTCGCGCAGGGAAGGGTGTTTTTCTAAAATATATTGTTTTCTTTAGCTAACATTAAAAAGATTCCAGAATGTTGGAGCTCTAAAGAGTTTTCTAACACTCTGGAAAAGGTAGCGGTAATCTTTTTAGTACACAAGGGTTTAGATGACAGAAAATTCATTCATCTTACACTTTATTTTAAATTATTAAAAGCAAAAATTCAATTTTAATTACAGATTTCTCACTATGTTTTTTGAATAGTAATGGACGAAAAGGTTCCAACTCTAGTAACTCGATAATGTGTCTCATACTATGTTCAGAATCATAATACATATAAGTATGTTATATATTGATATTTTCGCTTCGCGCAATTCATCGAGTATAAAGCGAAATTAGTTGGTATACAGGTTGAATATGTGAATCCTGTTTATACAAGTCAAACATGTCCCAAATACACGAAGAAGAACAAAGCGAAAGATAGAAAATATAAGTGTCCATGCTTCGCTACGCAACTGTGGTTGGCGGTAACAGTCAATCAGCCTAAGAACCTATATGATTTGTCTTAGGAGGGGGGAGGACACACCCTCCTCTTGAAGGCTGTTCAAAACAGAAATGGACTGCCAACGTTTCCTCATTCAGGAATCCCATCCGTTACACCGTAAGGTGTAGGACTTGTGGCTTTAGCCGTGGGAGTGTCAAAAGATGTAGAAGTGTTCAAGGAGATACATCCAACTTTATAAATTTGAGCATAGATATCTTGTAATTGTAAATACTATACAGTATAATTATAACCGTTATAACGTAATAACAACAAGATGCTATAACAAGAAAGATAGGAATAAACACAGACAAACATGTCGTAGTAAAACAAACTAAAAGGAAATAAGATACCTAATGACAATATCACGTAGTAATTGTCATTAGGTATCTACAAAGTGAGGAAATTCAAATGACTGTAGTAACTATAGGAGGTGCACTAACGATGAAACCAGTAGAAAGAAAGGTAACAAAGATAGGGAATTCTTTAGGAATAACTGTTCCGCAAGAAATTATGAATTTGTTAGATGTTAATTTGGGTGACATCGTTAGTCTAGAAGTAAATGATAATAATGATGAAATTATTATCAAAAAACAAAAGAAGGTATCGCTACCTAAAGATGTTGACCCTATGTTTTTGGATATTGTTTCTGATGTATTCGAAAGATATGATGAAACTCTAAAAGGTTTGGCGAACCGTTAGAGAGGAAGAAGTAGTAAGATGAATGCCGTAAAATATATAACAACAACCGAAGTAATCCTTCTTAATGAAATTGTCATTAAGAGAATAACACCAAGTGAACCCGTAGGTGTAAAAGAGTTGGGGCTTTTAGAGTCTGCGGTAGACCGTCCTAAATCTTCAGCATTTGGAGATGATGCTTATCCTACGATTTTTGAAAAAGCAGCCGCATTATTCGAATCAATAGGGAAAAATCATGCTTTTTTTAATGCAAACAAAAGAACTGCATTCACAGCTATGAACTTATTTTTAGGTTACAATGGCTATAAATTAGTAATGGGACAAAAGTTCGCTGAAGACTTTACTGTGAATATGGTTAATAAGGAATACACCTTCGAACAAATAGTAGCCATCATAAAAGAATACTCAGTAGAACGATAAAGACATAGATGTGAAATAATCTATGTCTTATTTTTTATTTAAAATATATAATTGTACCCATACGCCCATTATCATTGCGCAGCCGCTTTATTCAACTAATTTGCCAATATACAAGCGGCGATCACGCATTATTTTAGCAATCCCACTTCAATTAGAATAGGGCATGCCTTACCGTTCTTTGTGAAAAACGATTACCATCAATCTATTAGATTTTAAGCTCTTTCCTCATTATGATGATATGCACACTGTTGGACAGTTTTGGAGCAGGTAACATCAAGAGGTGTTACTCAAAGCTTTAGAAATCCATTGTATTGAAATTCCAAAGTTACTACAGCAATGGAGAGAAGAAAAAATGAATTCGCTCGTTGGCTACTTTTATCATTTTAGCCAAGAAGACTCCTTCCTCAAGGAGCGTGAAGGGTCACAGCCCAGTGAGTAGGTGGGAGATGAATTGGCTTCGAACAAGGGATGGCAGGGAGCCATCTTACTTGTTCGACATACATAGAGTGTTACTCCACTATCTATCGAATGTACGTTTGGTATATAATAGTTATATACCGAAATGGAGGTGAATGAAATGATGATTAATAAAGCGTATAAGTTTCGTATCTATCCAAATCAAGCACAAGCAATTCTAATCCACAAAACGATTGGTTGTTCTCGCTTTGTATTCAATCATTTCCTATCCCTATGGGATCACGCATACAAAGAGAAAGGAAAAGGTTTGACATATGGTACATGCTCTGCCAAACTTCCTGCCATGAAGAAAGAGTTTGTTTGGCTAAAAGAAGTGGATAGTATTGCGATTCAATCGTCTGTTCGCAACCTTGCGGATGCTTATACACGCTTTTTTAAAAAACAAAACAGTGCCCCGCGTTTCAAATCTAAAAAGAACAACGTACAATCTTATACCACAAAACAAACCAATGAAAACATCGCTGTTGTAGGAAACAAGATAAAGTTGCCGAAACTAGGCCTTGTTCGATTTGCCAAAAGTCGCGAAGTAGAGGGACGTATTGTAAATGCTACAGTTAGATGGAACCCTTCTGGCAGATACTTTGTGTCACTGTTAGTTGAAACAGAAGTGCAAGAACTTCCGAAAACACAATCTTACATTGGAATGGATGTGGGACTAAAAGATTTCGCCATTTTGTCAGATGGAACAATCTATAAAAATCCGAAGTTTTTTCGATCATTAGAAGATAAGTTGGCGAAAGCACAGCGTGTTCTTTCTAGAAGAAAAAAAGGATCTTCTCGCTGGAATAAACAGCGAGTAAAAGTGGCTAGCATTCATGAATACATGGCAAATGCTAGAAAAGATTACTTGGACAAAATCTCAACTGAAATCATCAAAAACCACGATGTTATCGGTATAGAGGATTTGCAAGTATCAAATATGTTAAAGAATCATAAATTAGCGAAGGCAATTAGTGAAGTATCATGGTCGCAGTTTCGATCCATGTTAGAATACAAAGCAAAATGGTATGGCAAACAAGTCATTGTCGTATCGAAAACATTTGCTTCTAGCCAATTATGTTCTCATTGTGGATATCAAAACAAAGACGTTAAAAATCTAAACCTACGTAAATGGGACTGTCCTTCTTGTCGTACACACCATGATAGGGATATTAACGCAAGTATCAATCTAAAGAATGAAGCGATAAGGCTTCTAACCGCAAGGACTGCGGGGATAGCCTAATCAATTAGATTTCGATAGAACTCTTTACTTAGGAATCCCTCACTTCTAAACGAAGTGAAAGTGGGGGTAGTTCAATACCAGCACATGAAGATGAACATTTAACCCACACTTTGGAGACCAACTATGAAAAGTCAATAAAATATGACTATTTTTTTAAGAATATTTCAGAGAAAATGAAAGCATGCTAAATAAACCTTAATTAAGGTTTATTTTTGAATATGGATATATAAAATATACAGCTTAACTAGGGACCTGATACGCTTTGTTATTTTTTAAAACTGCATATATGATATAACATAATTTTCTAGCTACAGCTCCTATACAAACAAGGTAGTGCGTTCCTTGCCCTTGTTTCTTGTTGTGGAATTCTTTTAATACAGGATCGCTCCATGCTGCTGTTATGGCGGCTTGAAAGAGGGCCCGTCGGAGGTGAGAAGAACCCCTTTTAGATATAGATCCACGAGATGCTTCGTATTGACCAGACTGTGAAATAGAAGCATCTAAGCCCGCATATGCTACTAATTTAGAGGGTTTACAGCCCTTCCCGAACGAGAAAGCCCATCGCCTTTAGGCATGGGATGAAAGTGAGGTTGGATACGGAGTGCTACTAAATAACCGCAAGGTTTGTGGCACTTTAAGTATCCAAAGTGTGGGTATCCTATATTTTTTGTTGCAGTTTAATAATTAAACCGATACACTTTGAGCATGATAAATAAGTATAGAAAAACCAAAACAACAGTTTCATTCATTCACTATCATTTTGTGTTTTGCCCACGATACAGAAGAAAGATTTTTCTTCACATAAAAGTAGAAGAACGTTTCAAAGAGTTGGTCCAAGAGGTATGTAACGAACTGGATATTGTTATTGTCGCAATGGAATGTGACAAAGACCACGTTCATTTGTTCTTGCATACAATTCCAACACGCAGTCCTGCTGATACAATGGCGAAAATCAAAGGAGTGACATCAAAGCGTTTAAGAGACGAGTTCCCTCATCTCGCGCACTTGCCAAGTCTGTGGACTCGTTCCTATTTTGTTTCTACTGCTGGAAAGGTATCAAGTGAGACAATACAACAGTATGTTGAAAATCAAAAAACGAGGGGGTGAAACTTGTGCCACAAACTATCACAGTGAAAGTTAAATTGCTTCCAACAAAACAACAAATCAAGCTATTGGAACAAAGTAGCCACGAGTATATAAAAGTCATGAATGCCCTTGTATCTGAAATGGTTGAAGCAAAGAAAAGTACAAAGGGTATGGAAAAAACACCCTATTTACTTATACACTTTTCGTACCTTTTTTTGATTAATTAATACACAACTTACAACAGCGGCAACAAATATAAGCATTACAACAGTCATATTTTGATGTTCTGAAAAAATGGTGTAAGCCTGTATTAATAATACTATCACTACTTCAAGTAAACGTTCCTTAAATGGTGAATCCCGTAACATATGATATTGTACAGTTAACATTACACTTCCGATAAATCCATAGATACATGTTGCCAGGAGGAGATTACCAGCATAATATACATGTGTAAGCATAGCGCCTAGAAAAAAGCTGTAACCCCAGACTCCGAAACCACACACCATTTTAAACGTATCCCTCTTTTTCTTTGTCATAGTACCACCTCCTTGATTCATTTTAGTGTCTCGCAACACTTGCAGTGATATATGGAATTACACCATCCATTCCAATTTCAATGAAAACTCCTTTGCCTCCAGCAAGTGCTCTTAGAACAGTTTGGCAAATTGAAGCGAATTTAGGAAGACCCATCAAAGCTAAAGCAGAAATAATCGCTCCTCCTACTGGTGTAGCTGTTATTGCTGATAACCCAACAAATGCAGCATACATAGCATATGCTCCTTCAGCTGCAGCGCCTGCTAAAAGTAATTTTGTCTCTTCATTAGTAAAAGTCATTTTAATCCATGTCCAACCGTAATCAGTTACTACATATTGTGGACCACCTTTTTTAACTGCGTTCATATTTGGATTAGTTAAACCTGAACTAGGATTATTCTTTACACTTTCATTATAGAAGTTCACGATTTGCTCTAATTTAGCAATTTCTTCATCATTAAAGTTGTAAGTATTTTCATTGTGGCCATATCGTGTTTGTATGTCATTATTTTTAAATCTGGGCTAAAATTAAATTCTTTAATTGCCCCACTGCTTACTACTTTAGACATAAAAGTAATTGATTCTTCTGTAGGTTGAAATGCTTTATTCGCTTTTTGAGAAGAAACATAATTGTTTTGCACATCGTTTTTTTCAGCCGCAAAAGAAGAAAGCGGTACAAATGTTAGTGTAACCGCTACTAGCATTGTAGCCGGAATGATTTTCTTTAATTTTGTTTTAGATTTTACCATAGTATAATTCCTCCATATATAATTTTCAAAAACATTCACATATGTATCATATTTCTGACAACTCATACAATAACATTAAATCCAGATTTTAAGATTCATGAAAATGGATTTATCAAAGGTAATTTTATATATTTACAAATGGTCTTTTACAATTATAAAGATACTGTATTTAGCCTACACCAATTATTCGATTGTAGTGCTCTTTGAAAGTTTGTAGTTGTAAACTCAATTATTTTGCGTGAGATGACATCCCAGGGTCTTGTTCTAACATGAGTAACAATCGTGATACTTCTAAAAGCAATTGTTGAATCGTAGACACTTCTTCTATAATCACATATCCAGAATTTTGTATAAACATAAACTCAATTATGCTCATTTTCTGATCCACTTCTTTTAGTAATTGTTTAGAATCACCAGATAACATTTTGTTCAATATACCAATCCTCTCCTATGTTTTATCTATGAGAAGAAGCCATCCATCTTCTTTTCATGAAAAAGGAGCTTACCCGGGGAGAATAAAAAATATACAAAACAACATGCAGGAATGAACGATGCGATTGAATTACACCAACAAACGAAGAAAACGATTAAAGAAATTTGTGCTATCACAGGTGTAAGTCAAACTTCGTTATATCGGAAATTAAGAGAACTGAAAAAAGATGAAAAGACGACTCTTTAATATAGAAAAGAATCGTCTTTCTATGTAAAAATATTCCTTAACGTACAATTTTCTTTTTTCGGTCGTGTAACCCCTAATAAAGGTAACTCACTAGCTTCAGTTTATTAAAATATCTAACTGGATATATATTATAAAACTTTGCTAATTTTTTACGAATAATATAGGTAGAATATTACTACTAAGAGAAAAAGGAGTTAAAAAAGTGAATAGAATGAACATACGAAAGAAAAAATAAAAAAATCCATAAAAAGATTTTTTCTTCTTTTTTGCATCATGCTGTTATTAGGAGCCTGTACTTTATTTGGTACACCTTATGGTCATAAATTGCGTGTAACATTAGCCGAAATCATTTTAACCTCACAACATCAATACTTAGCACCTATCAGTTTATTATCAAAAAAGGAGCTAGATGATGTTTCGTATAAAATTAACAATCCAAAATGGGAAAATAGTAGCGAGATAGAAGGCGCAAAGTTCACATCTAAGCAACTGCAACAACAAAAGGATAAACCTCTAGAGATTAAAATCGAAACAATCCATTCTACCAGCAATGCAGAATATAAATTTGAAGGTAAACTGCTTACAATAAGTAATCCATTTAATGTGAAATTAGTAAACCAACAAGGAACTCAAGGGCAGAAGTTAGGGGAAAAGCTTAGTGTGATGGCAAAACGTAACCATGCTTTAGTAGCAGTCAATGCAAGTGGATTTTCTGATGAAACAGGTAAAGGAGGAGGGGCTACAGGTACCGGAATCGTTATTGAAAATGGGAATGTTATTCATCGAGCTGATGAAAATGATTCGCCAACCTTGGTTGCAGGTTTAACATCCTATGGAGGACTATTAACGGGAAAATACACATCTAATCAACTGTTAGAAAAAAACGTAATATATGCTGCTGGTTTTATGCCACAACTCATAGTTAACAGAGAAAAGCTAATTAAAGATGATGATGGTTCATGGGGATCTGGCCCCCGTACTATTATGGCACAGAAAAAAGATGGCTCGATTATGTTTTTGGTGATAGATGGAAGACAGTTGCACAGTATAGGTGCTACACTTCGAGAATGTCAAGATATTTTGTATGAAAAAGGGGCTGTAAATGCATTAGCTATGGACGGCGGTGCTTCTACCATTCTATATGCAATGGGTGATATTATAAATAAACCAGTTACATCTCATGAAGGCCGATTTATTCCAAATGCTTGGGTAGTTACTGCAAAATCAGGTCAAGAGGTAAAGGTAACGATTGATGGAAAAGAAGAAGCACAAGATCAGATAAAAGAAATAATAACTAAGTAAAATGGAATATAGCCGAGATATACACGTGTACAAATAGGTCATAGGCTTACTGTTATTTCTAATCCCATTCAGAACCTTTTTTGTTACTTTGTCTAAAAGTACAGTATTTTTAAAAGATGTGATTGAAACGTGAGAAAAGATTAGGTAAGCCCCTGCATTTCGCATGTTATATGAGGCAAGACAAAAGGCCCTTATCGATGAAGCTTCTAAACCTAAAAAATTAACACTTAAAAAACGATTGAATGTTCAGAAAAAACACAGACCGAATGAACCTGTTTATGCTATACTTAACTTAACCGATACTGTACTACCTTTTTCTCCCTAATTTGTATAACAAGTTAGGGAGTTTTTTGTATTTTTTATGTCTTATGGCTGTTTTATCAACAGATTCCTATATAAGAGCACCAGAAAATAATCTACAAATGGGAAAAGATGAGTCAGAGGAGTTCATGTCGTCTTGCATATGAAGCAAGAGAAAAGATATTATTTGATGGACAATGACAGTCAGTAAAGACCTAATGTGAAAAATGATTGATAAGGAACGGAGAAACAGGGAATATGTGAGAAGGAATAGCAAAATGTAGCTTATCCTATATCAAGAAACGCATTCTTTTAGTATTTTGTATGTAAATTTCCTTTTTGAGATAAGATAGCAATAAAATCGGAAATTCGCAAAATGATTTTCAGATTATAAATAAACCTAAAGGAGATTCTAAATGAAACCAACAGCAGAAACTATGGATATGAGGTATGAACATATGGTGTTCTTTAAGTCGAATCAAGACTTAACACGAGAGCATGAGTCAGCGCTTGTAAAAGAAATTTTACGTTTTAAAGAATTCATACCAGGCATTTTAGATATCTCTGCTGGTCATAATATAACAGAAGAAACAGATAAAATTCAAGGTTATACACTAGGGTTGCGTATTACATTTGAAAATCAACAAGCATTAAAGGATTATGCTATACACCCCGTTCATCAATCGTTTAAGAGGAAAATCCAGGGTATATATGATAATGTCTTGGTTACTGACTATCCAATCCAAAACTAACTAGCACAAACAATGTCTACTCATACTTGTTCCAGGGTTGTGTTCCATTTCTACACTCATCCCATATTGACTAGAAAATTGAGATTATCAAATGCAAAGATAAAACAATTCAATTAATTTCTTACAACAGATGATTTTGCAGAAATACCCTTTTCGTTTGGAGACATAGGTCCAAACGAAAAGGGTATTTTTCTATCGGAAATCAAAAATTACAGAGCTATTTCGTGAAGATCCCAGTAAGTAATGGAATACATGGATTGTTTTTTTGAATATGTTTACTTGCCAATGGCAAGACCCAGAGAAGGATATGGGGCTTTTAGGCTACTGGGAAATTAACATTGAGGGATAACCAATAATGATTTTTTTGATTGGAAACAAATGATGAGGGAACCTTGGCACAGCTGAAGATGATGTTTCATAGGTTTCACCGTATGTTTGGAAATAGGAACACCGAAAAATACAAATAAGAAAATATATGGAGGTTGTACTGTAGAGGAGAAACACCTATTTTCAGTTATAAGAGACACAGTCCCACCCGTTTTAGTGTATGGCCAAATAGGAGTATTAAGAGAGTATAATTTAGGGCATCTTCTTATCTTTTTAGGTATTACCACATTTTTTTGGTAAAATCAGCAAAAAAACTAGCACGAAGGGCTTGTGTTTTGTATACCATACAGTAAGCAACGGGGAATGCCATTTTGTCTTCTTTCTCGTTGGGAGAAGAGAGAATAAGAGGGAATACATATTTTTCCTGTTTTGATTGTTCTTTTGCATTTTCGATGGGGGACACCCCATTGAGAATGTGTATCCTAGCAACCATTGTGCTGGATGGATTCCTTTCCTTGTTCGGTTGCTTTATTTTCTAAAAAAGGAGGGTGGATGATGGCAAGAAAGGTGATGGCGGAACAAGTCGTGACCGATTTAGAGTTTTTAGAGATGATTCAACAGTTTCAGTGGACCACAACCAGTCAGCTTGTTTCGTATATTGGTTTTTATAACAGGCGACGCATTCTGCGTAAACTCGAACAACTCAGTCCTTATCTCCACATCATTCAAGAACCGGCTCGTCATATTTACGGACTCAATAGCAAAGGCGGTACCTTACTGGGAACGTCTCATGTGACCATTTTGACAGAGTTATGACCTGGTCAAGAAAAACTAGAACATAAAATAGATTACGCAATGGATTTTGAATATTGATAAGGGGTCATTCCGTTTAATGTTGAATGAGGACGAACAGAATGATAATACATATAAATAAATTCAGCGACTAATTGATTGACTTGGGGCAAGGAAAATAGTTTTTCTCCATGCAAGCATTCCCGTTTAAAAATGCTAAAAAAGGATTCCATTACTGCGTTATCCCAACAATTTCCCTTACGGGACATACTTTGCTGAATCATTTGTTGCTTACAAAAATCCGTAACTTTGTAACTTGTAAATTGTGATCCTTGATCACTATGGAATAAAATCTTTTTTTGATTTCCATAACCATTTCTAACTTGTTGAATTGTATCTTTTACTAACTGAGCATCTTGGCAAGTATCCAGCGAATAGCCAAGCACCCGACGGGTGCCAACATCTAATGCAGCACAAAAATATACTTTCAATCCATTCATCAAACGAAATCCTGTAATATCGCATACTACAGTTGGTATGTCTTTCTTACCAGGTTGAAAAGAACGCTCTAATACATTTGGAAACACTCGATGTTCTTGTTTTCGTTTTTTATAATATGTTACTACTTTTGATTGCAGATTTGCATTGTATAGAGTTTCTCTTACTTGAGATACTGTAACTTTAACGTCTTTTTTCACCAGATAACAGTACAACTTTCGATATCCCATTCTTCCTTTTAAACGTTTAAATTGCATGACAATATAAGCCGCTGTCTCTTTACGTTTTTTCTGATTTTCAGTAGGTTTACGATGTATATAGTCGTAAAAACCACTAACAGACACTTGTAATCGATGGCAAAGCCAGCGCACTCCAAATATTTTATTATATTGTTTGATAAACTGAAAACGTGTTAGTTTTGATTGCTGGCAAAGAAGGTTGCCGCTTTTTTTAAGAATTCATTTTCCTTTTTTAACTCTTGAATTTCTCTCCTTAAAGAACGTAGTTCTTCCATTTCTGTCTTTTCAGGAAACGTAAGACGCGCTTTATATTGTTTGATCCACTCATTTAAAGTACCATTTCCTAAACCGAATTCATTTTTGACACTTATAATTGTACGACCTTCTTTGACTACCAATTCCACACATTTTCTTTTAAATATTTCATCATATGTTTTTTGCATTTGAAACACCTGTTATGAAGTGACCTTTGTCAATAGTTTTTCACCCATAATATTTTTCTTGATGGCATACAAAAGCTTCAGAAATAAGATCTATCGACAGTTAACCACTCTGTTATTCGTGGATTGGTTACCTCAGGTTAATGGTCCGTCGTTAGGCTCTTATAATCTCATTACGTGGTTCACATCTTTTCACATTCTAATAAATAGCTTGTTTATCAGAACTTCAGCTGTGCCAGAAAGGTGTCAACATAGATAGCCAGACCTGTAATTCATTATCTCTGAAGCTCATCTATACCATCAATCGATTGATACTTTGGATCTCTAACTATGAATGCAGCCCCTTCATATCCCTTTTTAATTTTTTAAATTTTTCCTGTTTCTAATCCCCAGATAAAACACCCAAGTTCTCTTGCAATCGCTGTAAGGGCAACATTTCTGGGCTTCCCTTGATACATCATGCGATGATATTTTCTTTGTAACCTTTCTACTGCCCGATCTGCATAGGAAATTACTTCGCTTTGTTGCCCTTTTTGTCTTGCTTTTACTCGTTTCGATTTTAATCCGATTGTTCCTTTTACCAGCGCATTTGCACATTCTACAAGTGTAGACCTAACGGTCGAATTGCCTTGTTTTGTAATCGAACTTCGACTGATTTTCTCTCCACTTGAACTTTCGCTTGGCGTCAATCCTAGATAAGCCATAAATGCTTTAGCTGTGGGAAAACGAGTGAAGTCTGCAATTTCTATATGAACAATCATTGCTGCGGTTGTGTCTATCCCTTTTAAGCATCTTAACTTCGCGACTGGTTCTTCGTATCTTTCACTATGAGATAATTTTTCTAATCTCAGACTAAAGCGCTCAATTTTATCAACTAGAACATCATACTGTAATAGATATTCATCCAACGTTTCTTTAAACAATCCTTGTAAATCAAGATTTTTTAACCATTTCATATAAGCGATTGTCCAGCTTGATTTCCCTTCATACACACAACCCTGCCTTAAAAGGAATGATTTTATCTGTTGTTTCATCTTCTTCAATGATGTTTTAAAATCACTTAGCATGCGGATATACTCTTTCACGGCAACATCCTCTTCTTCTGGAACATATACTTCTTTATAAGTGCCATTCGCTAAATTAAGAGCGATCATTTTGGCATCGAATTTATCATTTTTCACCATTTTATTTTTAGATGAACTATACATTGTTGTTGGAGCTAAAATATCACAATCAATCCCGTTTTGTTCAAGAAGATTATGAAGTGAATACCCTAAACAACCCGCCTCATATCCAGCTTTAATGTTTATATCTTCACCATATTTTGTTTTCAGTTTCTCAACGAATTTTTTTACGAGAGATACATTTGAAGCACATCGTGCTTCTCTTACAATTTCCCCAGTTGTTCCGTGCAGTGCACATAAGCTAAAGCTTTCCTTATGGACATCCATCCCAATATAGATTATATTTTCCATAGTGGCCTCCTATTATCATAGGGTATAAACCCAGTTATACTGTTTGTTTCACTCATTATTATGGGCTAAAATCCCTGACTTGATAATCTAGGAGGTCACTTCATATTATCTCTTTATATAGAATAATTTATTTCTATATCGTGTTCCAGTTTTACTTTACCACCTCATTACAAGACATCTACGATGTTCTCTATCGCAATGAAATCTGGGAATGGTGTGGGTATCCAGAGTGGAAGTGGAATGAGACGCTATTTTCTTCTCGTAAACGAGAACCGCTTGTGCCAACGGCTTATTGGTATCAAGGACGGCGCCTACATGTCGTCGAAATCGATACGGGGGAGAATTTGCATGCAACACTCGGTAATATGCGCCGCTATGAGGGGCTTGTGAAACAAGCCGAAAAACGTAGCACACCCGTTCCCCAAGTCTATTATTTTACAAGTGATCGGCTGCGTTTAACGTGGCTGGAAGAAGCGCTGGGCGGACATAAACCGTGGCTGCGGTGTGTGCATACGCCGAAAAGAGGGGGCGGTTCATCGTGAAGGAAAAAATCACGTGGGTTCCTTTGTTTTCGCGCGATACGGATGAAACGTGTGTTTCTGTTTATCGCTGCCTCAGAAGGTGGCTTACATGTGCAAGGCGCCTATGCCCCATCAAAACAAACAAGGAGGGATTGTAGCATGAAGCAAGAGGATCATAATGTGGTACCGATGTTGATACCTACGATTCCGATTACACCGGCAGAAGAGGCGCAATTGATTACGCTGTTTCAAAATTTACAAACGGCGGTGGTGAACTATTTTGCGAATCCGACGATTTTGCCGAATCAAGCGCTGCAGCAAGCCTTAACTCAGTTATACACGTTTTTACTCAATACGTTTCCGACGCCAGATGGGCGAAATGCGACGCGGTATAATATGTTTCTTTTACTTGGTACGACAAATTCGTTAGCCAGCTTGACTGCACCGGTTGGGCAAATCGCAGAGATGTTAAATGCGCTGTATAACGCGCTTTCTGTATTTGTCGCGTCTCTGATCACGTCTTCGCCATCCGTTCAAAATCAATTGTTCGTCATTCTCATCAATTTATTTGCAGCAACATCTACAAAGCTGAATACGGTGCAAGGAGAAACTGGACCAGCGGGATCACAAGGACCACAAGGATCGCAAGGACCAGCGGGACCACTCGGCTTACAGGGACTGCAAGGGACGCAAGGTTTTCCCGGTGTGACAGGACTCCAGGGGCAAGAGGGAGATCAAGGACCGCAAGGCGCACAAGGATCGCAAGGACCAGCGGGACCACCCGGCGTACAAGGACCGGAAGGGGACAACGGCGTGACAGGACCCACGGGACCGACCGGACCACAAGGACCTCCGGGACCAACAGGACCGACGGGGGCGATTGGCGTCAGTAATACATTACTAGCAAAGAAAAACAAGGGCACTTCATTTCTGGTAGAGGGGATACACAAAAACAATACGCAAGGAGGAAACAGCGATGACGAATGATCACAGCAATCCAAACAATCAAAACCTCGGTCTACCAGATATCGGACCGATGATTACGCCAACAGTTCCGATTACCCCTGCGCAAGAAGCCGCTCTGTTAAACTTATTTGCCAATTTACAATTAGCCGTAACAGCTTACTTCAATAATCCCACGCCCGCTACGCAGTTACAACTCAAAAACGAACTGAACCTTCTATACAACTTCTTATTGAACGAATTCCCGACACCAGCTGGACGAAATGCGACGCGGTTTAGTTTGTTTCTTCTGTTAGCTACGGTGAATCAGTTACAAGGCGTGGCGCAGATTGGGAAAATTTCGAATATGATGCAGTCTCTCTATAACGCACTGTCTATTTTTGTGGCGGAACTGTTGACGTCGAGTCCCGCAGTAAAAAATCAACTGTTGAACACACTTACCTTTACGGTGACGATTACGTCTGATGTGCCGTCTGGATCTCCAGGACCAACGGGTCCAGCAGGGGCACAAGGGTTCGGGCGCACAAGGTGCACAAGGAGCGGCTGGATTTACAGGACCACAAGGGTTGCAAGGGCCTGCAGGGATTCCAGGTGTGAAAGGCGAACAAGGTACGCAAGGAGCACAAGGATTGCAGGGGCCTGGGGGGCCACAAGGAAGTGCGGGACCAGAGGGCGATAATGGCGTGACGGGACCACAGGGGCCAACTGGGCCGACTGGAGTGACAGGACCGACTGGGCCTACGCCGACGCTGCCGGTGGGGAATGTGTTTGTGGCGAACCGTAGTAGTAATAATGTTTCTGTGATAGATGGGACTACGTTTGAGAAGGTAACCACCATAGCTGTCACGGGTCCTCAGGGTGTGGCAGTGGACGTGGTGAATAACCAGGTGTGGGTGGCGAACCTTAGTAGTGCCAACGTATCAGTGATCGACGCATCCACGTACGCGAAGGTAACCACTATCGCGGTGGGCTCGCGGCCTCAGGGTGTGGCGGTGGACGCGGCGAACAACCAGGTATGGGTGACGAACCTTGACAGTAACAACGTATCGGTGATAGATGGCTCCACGTATGCGAAGGTAACGACCATCGCGGTGGGCTCGCGGCCTCTCGGCGTGGCAGTAGACACGGCGAATAATCAGGTGTGGGTGGTGAACCTTGACAGTAACAACGTATCGGTGATCGACGCATCTTCGTACGCGAAGGTAACCACCATAGCAGTGGGCACGGGTCCTGAGGGTGTGGCGGTGGACGTGGGGAATAACCGGGTTTGGGTGGTGAACCGTAACAATAACAACGTATCGGTGATAGATGCAACTAGTTTCCAAAAAGTAACGACCATCGCGGTGGGCTCGAATCCTTACAGTGTGGCAATCAACCCGCCAAGTTTATAAGGGAATCATAAGGAGGTGTAGGCCTCCTTCTTTTTTTATCACCAAAAAAATCCTTACGCATGTTTGAAATGGCGTAAGGGATATGAACCCTTGGTATGACTGGGTTTATATACCCGGATATGTATAATCCTTACGCATTTCCCCCTATATTTTCTTTATATATCATATTTTATTCTTTTTTTAAGTGCCTTTTGAAGAAAAAGACTTTCTAGCTTATATCTAGCGCATAATAAGTAGAGACAAAGGAAATATCAATCGCATTTTCAGTGCTGGGATACTAGATCATTCATTCCCTTCTAGAAGATGGGGAATGTCAAGAGCCGTTTGTACTACAAAAAACACCAAAAACAGATTGTTGTATAGATGACATATCTTATAAAATCTGAGTGGGGTATACAGAGAACCCGATAGAAGAAACAATAAGCAGAGGATCTTGCGTAGAACGAATTTCATTTGCTACGGAGTAGGGGGGAGAAACAAATGAGAAAAATGGGCTATGTACGAGTGAGCAGTGCTGATCAAAACTTAGCGAGACAAATCGAGCAGTTACAGCAAATCGGAATCGATATCCTGCAGCAGCTGTTACAACATATACAGAAAGAAGATACGATCTGGGTAACAGATTTAACACGCATTACAAGAAGTACGGCGGAATTGTTTGAGTTAGTCGCCTATATCCAAATGAAGGAGGCTAACTTACAATCTGTAAAAGATACATGGCTAGATTTAACATCTAAAAATCCATATAGTCAATTTTTACTGACTGTGATCGGCGGCGTGAATCAGTTAGAACGAGATCTCATTCGCATGCGCAGCGAGAGGGTATTGAGCTGGCGAAACAAAAAGGGAAGTATGTGGGGCGCGTAGAAAAGTATCATGAAAAGCATCCTAATTTGGAGCAAGCCCTTGCTCTTTATGCACAGCGAAAGATGACCATTCATCAAATTTGTACACAGACACAAATATCTCAATCCACATTGTATCGTAAGTTGCGCATGCTATCCGTAAGAAAAAGAAACAGTGTCCGGCAAATAGACAATCCTATGTAGAATCGGTATGCGTGGTTCGAGTTGTTGTTTGATATCCCAACATACAGAACAAGGGTTAATTCGCCCCACGAGTAGGACAGGCTATTTTTATAGGAACGTTTTGTGCGTGATACAGCTTGTCCATAAGGTTATTGACAATGCCATTGAAATACGCAAATGGATCTTTTTTCATATGTATACCCGATTTTACTTTCATCTCAAATTCTTTTATGGTTTGTAAGCCGATGATTAGTTTATAGTTCTTATCAAAAGCGGTAGTTCTTGCTGTATGTTTTACGTTGCATTTATTATCTATTATAAAAATAAATAGAAAATTCTTCCTTAAAAGTATAAAAGAGGTGGTTTAAGTCTTTCGTTTTTGTAACATTTTTGACGAACTAGAGCAATAATCCTATGGATAGGATAAAAGGTAGATGGAAAAATTCTATTTTTTCTATAATATCTCAAAAATCAAGAATACTTTTTGTTTTGAGATACAAGCGATTTTTTTCTACATATAAATATTAATGTTAAAAAAATGAATTCTACAAAATAAAACGGTATGTAAATAAAAAGTATCATATATAGTTTCAAAAAAATTTCCGAAGTTCATCTCAATAAGCTAAGATATATAGTCTTTTTGATATATAATTTTGATATTTTTCACAACTTCCTATAATAAAGATTATGTTAACTGGATAAAAGTAACAAACTTATTAAATATTAGTAAAGGTTATTATGCTTCTCCTTTCTCTTTGGATTAATTCTGTGTGATGGATTGTGCGGTATAATAGTATAGATTTCTATCTTTCAGTTACATGGTATAAACGTGCGCATTGTTATATATTTTGATATATATTGGATGTTATTTTAAAACTTTGTTATGGTTGGCATCTAGTGTAGGACGATGCGATGGAGAATGAAAGAGACTTTCTCTACGGGAACATTTACTTTTTAGGACAAGAATTCGGAATGTCAGTTACAAAATGAATATGCTTCGAATGACTTACAAAAAGAAGAAATAAGAATACAATACGATATAGAAAGAAAATATAGGGAAAAATGCGTAAGGATTTTTTGGTGATAAAAAACCGGACCACTGGCATAGAATAAACAATAGATACCGCGTAGCCTCCACACCTTGCGGTGTGGTAAAAATACATAAAAAGAATCCCGTACCGATTGGGGTACTGGATTTTTCCCATTCTCATAACAACACACATAAAAAAGAAGGAGGCAAATACCTCCTTCTACACTTATAAACTAGGCGGATTCACTGCCACACCGAGAGGACCCGTGCCCACCTCGATGGTTGTTACCTTCGCGTACGTGGAGCCGTCCATCACTGATACGTTGCTACTGCTATAATTCGTCACCCACACCTGGTTATTCGCCGCGTCCACCGCCACGCCGAAAGGCTGCGTGCCCACCGCGATGGTCGTTACTTTGGCGTACGAGGATCCGTCTATCACCGATACGTTGTTACTGCTAGAGTTCGTCACCCACACCTGGTTATTCGCCGCATCCACCGCCACACCCTCAGGACCCGAGCCCACTGCTATGGTGGTTACCTTCGCGTACGAAGATGCGTCGATCACCGATACGTTGTTACTGTCAAGGTTCACCACCCACACCTGATTATTCGCCGTGTCTACTGCCACGCCGAGAGGCCGCGAGCCCACCGCGATGGTCGTTACCTTCGCATACGTGGAGCCATCTATCACCGATACGTTGTTACTGTCAAGGTTCGTCACCCATACCTGGTTGTTCGCCGCGTCCACCGCCACACCCTGAGGCCGCGAGCCCACCGCGATAGTGGTTACCTTCGCGTACGTGGATGCGTCGATCACTGATACGTTGGCACTACTAAGGTTCGCCACCCACACCTGGTTATTCACCACGTCCACTGCCACACCCTGAGGACCCGTGACAGCTATGGTGGTTACCTTCTCAAACGTAGTCCCATCTATCACAGAAACATTATTACTACTACGGTTCGCCACAAACACATTCCCCACCGGCAGCGTCGGCGTAGGCCCAGTCGGTCCTGTCACTCCAGTCGGCCCAGTTGGCCCCTGTGGTCCCGTCACGCCATTATCGCCCTCTGGTCCCGCACTTCCTTGTGGCCCCCCAGGCCCCTGCAATCCTTGTGCTCCTTGCGTACCTTGTTCGCCTTTCACACCTGGAATCCCTGCAGGCCCTTGCAACCCTTGTGGTCCTGTAAATCCAGCCGCTCCTTGTGCACCTTGTGCGCCCGAACCCTTGTGCCCCTGCTGGACCCGTTGGTCCTGGAGATCCAGACGGCACATCAGACGTAATCGTCACCGTAAAGGTAAGTGTGTTCAACAGTTGATTTTTTACTGCGGGACTCGACGTCAACAGTTCCGCCACAAAAATAGACAGTGCGTTATAGAGAGACTGCATCATATTCGAAATTTTCCCAATCTGCGCCACGCCTTGTAACTGATTCACCGTAGCTAACAGAAGAAACAAACTAAACCGCGTCGCATTTCGTCCAGCTGGTGTCGGGAATTCGTTCAATAAGAAGTTGTATAGAAGGTTCAGTTCGTTTTTGAGTTGTAACTGCGTAGCGGGCGTGGGATTATTGAAGTAAGCTGTTACGGCTAATTGTAAATTGGCAAATAAGTTTAACAGAGCGGCTTCTTGCGCAGGGGTAATCGGAACTGTTGGCGTAATCATCGGTCCGATATCTGGTAGACCGAGGTTTTGATTGTTTGGATTGCTGTGATCATTCGTCATCGCTGTTTCCTCCTTGCGTATTGTTTTTGTGTATCCCCTCTACCAGAAATGAAGTGCCCTTGTTTTTCTTTGCTAGTAATGTATTACTGACGCCAATCGCCCCCGTCGGTCCTGTTGGTCCCGGAGGTCCTTGTGGTCCGGTCGGTCCCGTGGGTCCTGTCACGCCGTTGTCCCCTTCCGGTCCTTGTACGCCGGGTGGTCCCGCTGGTCCTTGCGATCCTTGTGCGCCTTGCGGTCCTTGATCTCCCTCTTGCCCCTGGAGTCCTGTCACACCGGGAAAACCTTGCGTCCCTTGCAGTCCCTGTAAGCCGAGTGGTCCCGCTGGTCCTTGCGATCCTTGTGGTCCTTGTGATCCCGCTGGTCCAGTTTCTCCTTGCACCGTATTCAGCTTTGTAGATGTTGCTGCAAATAAATTGATGAGAATGACGAACAATTGATTTTGAACGGATGGCGAAGACGTGATCAGAGACGCGACAAATACAGAAAGCGCGTTATACAGCGCATTTAACATCTCTGCGATTTGCCCAACCGGTGCAGTCAAGCTGGCTAACGAATTTGTCGTACCAAGTAAAAGAAACATATTATACCGCGTCGCATTTCGCCCATCTGGCGTCGGAAACGTATTGAGTAAAAACGTGTATAACTGAGTTAAGGCTTGCTGCAGCGCTTGATTCGGCAAAATCGTCGGATTCGCAAAATAGTTCACCACCGCCGTTTGTAAATTTTGAAACAGCGTAATCAATTGCGCCTCTTCTGCCGGTGTAATCGGAATCGTAGGTATCAACATCGGTACCACATTATGATCCTCTTGCTTCATGTTACCATTCCTCCTTTTTTGAGCGTATGCACAAACTGTATCCACGGCTTATGCCCGCCCATTGCTTCTTCCATCCAAGCCAAACGCTGCCGGTCAGGTGTAAAATAGTACACCTGCGGCACAGGCTTGCCGCGCTTTTCTGCATGTTGCACCAATCCCTCATACCGGCGCATATTACAAAGTGTGTGATGCAGATTTTCCCCATTATCGATTTCTACTACATGCAGGCGCTGCCTATCATACCAATAGGCAGCGGGCAACAGTGAATCTCGTTTCGAAGAAGGTAGTAACTCTTCTTGCCACTTCCACTCTGGATACCCACACCATTCCCAGATTTCATTACGATAGAGGACATCGTAGATGTCTTGTAACTCTGTCAAAATGGTCACATGAGACGTTCCGAGTAACTCGCCCCCTTTACTATTGAGTCCAAAAATATGACGAGATGGCTCTTGAATGTTGTGCAAATACGGACGCAAATGCTCGAGTTTACGCAGGATACTCCGCCGACTATACGCGCCCATATAAGCAACCAGTTGCCCCGTCGTCGTCCACTGTAGCTGTTGAATGATCTCCAGCATTTCTAAATCGGTCATGACGGATTTGGCCATTCCCCTTTTTGTCATCCTACACCCTCCTTTTTTACAAAATAGAGACAACGTAACAAGAAAAAAAACCTTATCCAGAAGAATCCCACCACAAAAACTTCCCAATAGGGTGTACTCAAATGGGAATGATACAAATGGTGATCATTCCTGTATCAAGGGGTACGTCTCGTGAAATGAACAAGTGAGAAACATACATATAATTGTTATTTTTCAATATATTTATAAAATAATTTAAAGTAAAACCTTTTTCATCTATTAAGCATACGAATGATTGGTTTTTTTACCATATGTTTGGGTGTTTTTCTTATCTTTTCTGTGTGTTACCACATTTTTTTGGTGAAATAAGCAAAAAAGTATGCACGAAGTGCTTGGGTGTTGTATAGAATACAGTACGCAACGAAACAAAGAGATTTTACTGTTTCTGGAAGGGGATAGACATTTCTTTATAGGACGAGTTGCGGGAGCAACGAACAAGAAGGTTTCCTGTATCTGTTATATTTTTTTAATAACTGTTGATTGAATCCAGTTTGGGTTCTTCCCATTTGGGTACACCCTAGTGGGAAGTTTGTACTGAATCTTACCCACTACATAAAGCATCCAGAGACACCACCGCATGATAGATTCCTACTTTCCTCGTTTTCTAAACACCCCAAACTCGTATTCTCCCCATCTCCCATTTTCAGTATATCCTACCACCAAAACAGACACAACCTGCCCCTACACCCGTACATAATTACTCCCCTCTCACGCATTCTTCTACATCATCCAACACTTGCCCCGCTTACGTTTTCCATCCGACCTATTTCTTGTACTACGATACAAATAACGACAAATTTTCTCCACTGCGCCATGATTTTTACTCCATTTCCTGCAAAGAGAAATTCTTCTTTTCCCGTCCATCTATCGCCCCTAGTTTCCTATCTTGCAAGATTTCCTAACAATGATAGCGGCCACTGTGGAAATTTTTTTATGTGATAACATATGTGACTTTTATCTGACATAAAGTACTCCTGATTTATGATAGTTCTACCACAAAACAGCGTACGCCAGTCAAGAATGCGCTGTTTTTTATTTTTCATGTTCATATTACTTCCACGTGTTACATATAATACAATGTTAAATCAATTTATATATATATCTTTGCGATGTAAAAAAGAGCGTTCACACTCGCCAGAGAATGCTCTTTTTTTGCTGACCCCACATACGGCTTTGTTACCTTTCAAATTTCACATACCCACCTGAAACCCGCTGATTGCCCCCAACGTTATACCATCCATCTTGATATCCCCACGACTGATATCTTTCACTTTGGTACACATTTTTTACGACACTATAGTTCGTTCCTAGACCAGTACGAACGCGTAATACATCAGCTGTAATAGTCACTACACCAATGCCACCAATTGAAGATTTGGACGGTGTTGATGTACTTCCTCCTGTATAACGAATGTATGATGAATCGTTATACATCCACTGATTTCCTCCAAGATTCAACCAGTTTCCTACTTTACCCCAGACTTTATATGATTCGCCTTTTTGTAATTTACGAATCACACTATTTGTTGTGGATGGACCAGAACGAAGGTTTATATTGTATCCATCAATATACGCTACTCCCGCCTCATTCATAACACCAGGTACTTCACTTGGTTGCTTTGGTTTCGCTTCAACTGAAATAGAATTTCCCTTATATGCTTTTAATACATCAGCACGAAACTTTGATTCTGATACACCATGACTGCGAAGATAATCAATCAGATCTTCGTGATCTGTGCCACCAAGCTAATACGTAATGTCTTTATGCGTCCACAACCCAATGGATGGCTCAATGTTTCTATCACGTAAAATCTTAGCTAGTAGCTTCACATATCTCTCATAGGATTTTTTTAATTTAATAGGGTCACTCGTTTCAGAGAGCTCTACATGAACAAATCGTTTATTGGCTGCTGGACCTGCTCCCCATGCTTGATACTTAGTAGAAGCAATTTGAATGGTTTCATCCCAATCTGTCGCATAATGTACAAATGCAGAGCGCCATGTTCTTGCTTCATAGTTTCGGATATTAATAGCAGGCAGGCGCTTCAAGAGTTGCTGTAGAATGTGCTACTACACCTTCATATGCCTCATATCCATTGTGATATTCAGCTTTAGGTAACCCTGGAATAATTATTTCTCGATCAGCAAAGACACTACCTGCCGAAGTAAATATAATGATAGCTGCAGTAGAAATTGAGGCTAATAATTTAATAGATTTTTTCATTTTTCGTCACCATTCCCCATAATTTTTTGCTTAATGTCTGATACATCTTTTGAAAGTGAACCAAATGCTTTTGCCTGTTCTTCGATGACTGCTTGGTTTTTCTCGATTACTTTTTGATACTGTTCTTCACGCTGCTCATTCTTTTTTTGCGTAGTAAAAAGCATCCACACAAATAACGCTGCGAATGCTCCTTGTTGAATCATTGAATTGAAGATTTGTTCCTCCACTGTTCTCATCCCCTTTGTATACACACTAAAAAAGCCTGCTTATGTACGCTTAACTTGTACGATTTAAATTAAAAAGTTCATTGCAATATGAACAATGCTCCCGCTTGGAACACCATTCACGAAAATCCCCCCATCAGGTTTTATTGTAACTTCACAAGCTGTGGGTGTATATCCATATGCCAGCGCTGGAAAAGCAATGTGCTGTATCGGTCTAAATCCAACTGGTAGTGTAGCGAATACTGCCTCATTTTGAGGGTTTCGAACCGAACCAATTACACTCATGTTTTCACCACTTCTCTTGTATTTCATATCTCTGTTAGCAACATTCTATACCCCAGTTGTAGGAAGGTTAATCCACCCTGTATCTGTTGCTTGCCTAATGGTACCATCTGTTCGAAATTCTACTCGTTTGGACCAATCCCAATTATCCCCCTGTTCCTTTGTAGAAGGAGCAACAATTAGCTCTCCCTGCGCCCCTTTGTGAATGACTGTCTTATAGGAACGACTACCTAATACAATTGCATTATCGCTCTTACATTCAAGTAATCCATTTATAATGTCGCCAGCTTTTTTTAGAAGATTATCAGCAAAAACATTGAATACCCCTGTAGGTGATTTATCAAGCAACACTTTATTATTTTTCCAGTCTTTTAAATAGAATTGACCATCCGAGGCTCCTACAAGACCGATATCTAATACCTTATCTTCACTATTGAATCCAACTCCGATATTGGAACCGGACGTTGCTTTCATGGTTAGATACCCTGTCATTATCCCGCCTGATCGCTTTACAACATCCATTTTTTCAACCGCTGGTTGTAAAGCATCTATCGTTTTCTTAATAATCTCAAACTCTGAAATATAATTTTCCATTTTAATATTTCCTTCTTTCACATCACGTCTTAATGTAATACGAATGTCTGGTGTACTCATTCGTTCTGTATTTTTTTCCATCACAAAAAAAGCTGTCCAATCATCCGATGTAGAAACAGCTTGAGATGTAAACGTATATAAAAACACTCCATTCTTTGCATCAACTACTTGAGCATCATCTCGAATGAATACTCCTGTGTGATTTGTCGCTTCATATTTAACCGCATATCCTGTTAAATCCACCTTCTCCCCCTTTTTCTCTTACGTACACCGTAAGCTTCAATCCATTCTTGTCATTCTGCCGAGAACGAATTGTTTTTGTAAACACAGGATCTGCTAAATCTAGCATCATTTCCTCATTTCGCATGACTACACCTCTCTTTATCTATTCCCTTTCACGCGTCTAGGCGGTCTTCTTTGACGTTTTACTTTGTTCCTATGTTTTAATATTTCCTTTAGGCTTTAACGGCTCTAATTCTTCCAATCTAGCATCCGTTTTTGTCACATATTCTTGGAAACCTTTTGTGAGTTGCGAAAGCATTCCATATAAACCTACACCATTTTCCTCTGCTTCTTTTGGAATAACGAAACCATAATGCGTAGGAATTGCACCTATAGTAATTGTCGGTTCTCCTTCTTTGCGATTCATACGCATTTCATAGAGTTTTGGAATGTCCGTTTTCAGATTATACTGTTTAATATCCCAAGCCATATCCCAAGCCATTACAGTTTCCAATACACTACGTGTAATTGGTCTAATATTGGTTTTATAGGTTTCTTTAGAAGAAACTTTAAAGTCTGAAGCAATTACTCCTTGATAATAGGTCCCCAGAGCGGTTTTCACTTGAATATAGCCATTTTCCCAACTCGAATTTCGTATCATCGCATTTGGAAGTATGATATCTGTATCTCCTCCAGATGAAACTCCAATACTCGCAATCCAATTGTCATTACGATAAAAGCGGAACTGATCTTTGACTTTAAACCTCATATCAGTTTGAGGATTTAGGACAATCATGTTGTCAGCATGAAGCATTGCATTCCCTGTTTGCGAAAAGTATAAAGAAGCTGCATTCAAGTATCCATTGCCATCAACTGACCTGCGAGTGGGCCTTTCACATGACGGATAAACGATTGAACAAAATCCAACATTTCATTTGCTCGATCTACCTCAAACCAAATATCTTTCCGTTTTTTCCACTTCTTATAGCACTCTACAGCACGAATGATCGACTTCGGGTATTTCTTTTTATGCCGCATGACGTGACTTGCATACTGATCCGCATAGTTCACGCCTGGTGTAATCATCATGTAGATTTCCGCCATTTGGCTCGATGAGCCGCTAATTCATCTTTTGGTTCATGAGATGGGATATTTTTTTCATGTTTGGACGCTTTTTGTACACTTTTCCCCTTATTCGTCATGCCGAGCGCTTCTAACATTTTATTCTTTTTATCATTCCAAGTTTCTACCTGTTGTGCCAGTGGATGCTTCATTTCATTTACGGCTCCAGCCTTGTTCTGATGCGTTTTTGTAGGCGGAAATCCATCCTCTTTCCATTCTTCAAACATCGTTTATAAATGATAAAAGCATCTACATAATTTTCAAGTAGTGGTTCTAAAGAAGGTGTAAAATTGTCCTCCTCAGTCAATGATTGTATAATTCTATTTCGCTCTTCATCCCTTGCCACATCTAACATTTCTAGCCTTTTCTTTTTCGACATACGAGTCATTTTCACACCCCCCTTACTTTTTTCAACATCGTGCAACCATTGATGTGCCCCCTAGCTATCTATCTTCCCAAAAAGGGGAATTTTAACTTTCGATAGGGGGGCTTCCAAAGTAACTCGGAAACACGGTTCTCAGCTTTCCTTTGTTCTTTTCCTTGAAATGACATTTCGGACAAAGTAGCATTAAATTATTTTCATCTAACTTCAGTGTGTCATCTTGTTTAATTGATGAGCTCTTCTACCAAAAACAAACCTTCCACATCGCTCACAACATCCTTTCTCTCGTTCAAATACTTGAGACCTCACATACTTCCATGCATTCGTACGATAGAAAGGTTTGTTCTCGTGATGATAGATGTTCTTCTTATCTGTTTTCTTTCTTGGTTTGTTTCGCTTATGCTCCGCGCAATAACGCCCTTTACTTATTTTGTGATAGCAGCCGTTAAAATCACAATACTTCATGTTACATACTCCATTCTCAAATATTTTGATACAGAATTTCCGCACAATAAAAAAGCACCATCACTGATGCTTTTTACTTATCCATTATTTACCCAACTTATCATACATGCAGAATATGTTGTACGTCTTCCATTATCACTTTTATAGTAGTTACGACGATTTGTCATTCCCCCTACTTTTTTATACATTTGTTACATGTTTTAACTACGTTCTTTTCCCTTTCCCTCTTTATCTACCAACATTTCCTCTGAACTCTCTGGAACTACTAATTTTATATATACATCTGCTCCAGGTACAATATCCGCAGTGGTTAAAAGAAACTTTGGATCTACACTACCTGCATACATAGAATATCTTCCTCTTGGCAAATTAATGATACGAAACATGCCGTCTGGTTTTGATAGTGACGTACTAGAAAGATTATAATTGGGCGGCGTATAAATTCTTACAATACGATTTGTACTTGTATTTACTACATATAGCGTGATATTTGAAATGGGTTCTTCGTTTTTTGTAATCTGTCCATAAAAAGATCCTAAAACATTACTAGATGAAACTGCAGGAGATAATAGCTCTTTGACCGCTTCACTGGCATGTAACAACCCATACCCATAAAATGGAACCCATTCTTTATGAACTATATTTACATTTTTAGAAGAACGTTGTATAGCTTGAATAATTTCTTGATTCGTCGCAGATGGTTTCATCGCTCGTAACATAGCTGCAACCCCGCTTACAAATGGTGTGGAAAAAGATGTTCCACTGAGTACAAAATACGCGTTTTTGTCATCCACATCTGGTAAATACGTTGGCACCGTAGATAAAATATCTGTTCCTGGCGCTGTTATTCCAATATTAATTCCCCAATTTGAAAAAACACTTAATTGATTGGTTTGATCTGTTGCACTCACTCCTAATACAAAGTTATTTGCAGCAGGATAATATGGGGCAGTTGCTCCATCATTTCCGACTCCGGCTACTAAAATAATATTTTGCTTCCAGGCTGCTTCAATTACCAATTGAAGGGCTTCTAAATAATCTCTAGGATCATGAGTAAAAAAACTCATATTTATTACATCTACCCTTTTTTCTATTGCATACGCAATCCCCTTAATCACATCTACCGCTAATACCATATGATTCACTTTTATAACTTTTATGGGAACAATATATGCAGTATTATAACTTGCACTCGCTATTCCGATTTGATTATTCGTAGTGGCAGCGGCTATGCCTGCTACAAAAGTGCCATGCCCTATTCTGTCCATATAGTCTGTAGGATCATCGGAGGCTACATTGATCGGATCTATTATTTTTCCTATTAAATCTGGATGATTTGGATCAATTCCTGTATCTAAAATCGCTATTTTAGTTAGCAAATGTTTATATTTCGCTACACAGTACGCCTCTGTCGGATTAATTCGTTGTAGTCCCCATTGGTTTGTAGTATTTTCGAATTTCTGAAAATAATAATAATCATTTGGTATACAATCATTTTTTATATCCTGATTCATTTCGTAATGACAGCAACCATATTTTGAAAAGCGATGCTTTTTGAAACTTCCTATGGTATAGATGATATTAAAATCAACAAATCGAACGTACAAATTGTTTTTATATAATGCTTGGAATGTTTCCTCTTCTCCTGCAGGAACTTCAATTAAATCCATATGGAACTTAGGAATTTCATCTATTTTCTTTCCGCCTAATTGCGTATGGATTTCGCTTTTCGCTTGCTCATTTGTATGCTCATAAAATGTAATTAATAATTGCCCCTCTTTAAACAAGTTCTCTCACCCTCTATTGTTTGATACGATATTGTATGCAAACCGATGGACAAGTGTCTCACCCCTCCTGAAAAATGGTTTTTTAAACAAAAAAATACTAGCATACGTTTTCTCTCAGCAAAAAGAGAGCAGCCAACATAACATGGCTACTCTTACATCAGACTTTATTCATAAAAAAGAGATTCCTATAAACGAATAAGCCCCCATTTTTTTGGTTGTAAAAACCATTTTTCTACATATACTACAAATGCTTGGAAAACATCCCTTTCAGACGGTTTATTTCAGGCCCTCAACTTGGTAAACCATTATACTTATATCTAAACTGTTTTCCTCCAACATTTTTTTAGAAGGTTGAAGAATGCTCAGAATCCTCAGAATCCTTTACACCTACTATGGCCTACCCACACTTGTATATTCTGGCATTCTTCATTCCTTCATCTAGACTGTTAGCAAAGGGACGCTGCCATGAAAGTTGCTCATTATCTAGTTCTCTTTTTCATATTCCTCATTTTTTTATGGGTTGTATATGCTATATTCGAATGGAATTCATTTCTCGAACCATATTTAATGAATTCTCTTTTCAATTTTAAACAATTTTTTGTCATGCTCAACCGCTTTGGTATGTAAGTATTCTACTTCTTATCTTAATTCATTTACATCTACTTGCAACTGGGCAACACCTTTTCCCGCTTCTTGCAACATGAGATAGGAAGCATCCGTTTTGTCTTCCACACGTTGTAACCTTTCATCAATCGATGTGAAACGCTCTTCCATATCATCAAAACGTTTGTTAAGATCTGTCCCCATTGCTTGCATCATCTTCATTAACATATCTAACTTCTCTTCCATTACATCTCTCCTCGCTTTCCGTCAAATCTCTATACTGCTACTATAAACCATTTTTTCAATAGATACTATACACAAAATGTTGTGTACAAAAATGTTATATTTTTACGCATATTTAAACTTGACAATCCGAATGACTTCTGCATGTCGCTTCCTGATGTAGTTGGGATGACAATGTAATTCATACGCTATTCTTTCTAACGTCATACCCTCCACATATTTCATTTTTAGTATTTGATTATCCAATCCTCTAAACTTATTCATTAACTTTATTAAGGTATACATTTCATTCATTTTATGAGCCAGTTCATATGCAATTGCCTCCAAACGTGCCTCTACCTTCGCACCTTCCGATGCTACAGATAAGCGTATACGTTGTAAATCACCATAGATCCAACGTTTTAATTCTGCTTTTGTTTTATCTAGATTATATTCCAAATAAGCAATCTCTTCTTCTAATTTCTGATAGTTCTTTAGCCAATCAAACAAATGCTCCTTCACCCACCCTTTTTAAACTTGTCCAGAATCCTTTCTAAGCAGCCTTTTCACACTGAATACTGCGATATTAAAATCTTTTTAAAGCTTTAAAATGCCAGATTTCTGTCAGTCTTTTAACTTCGATTCAAACTTGGGTTCGTTCCATGCGCAGCCATATGAAAAACCTAAGCTTTTTTGATTCTTTCATCGATTTGATGGATAAGCTTTTCTAGTTCCACCGCCGTTTCTAAATCGGCTGTATCATCTGCGATTTCCGTTAATTTCTCAGATAATGTCAATAAGAAATCTGTAAGTACTGTCATTTTTTCCCCTCCGTATAAAATTTCAAATTTGATTCATACTATCCATAGGCTGATGAATAGCCTACACTTGTATGCCAGTTATTCAGCAACTTCTTAGATTTTCTCTTCTTCTACTGGGCAGTTAGCATTTGCTAGCTGCTTTGTTGCGTTGTATATATTCTTGATCATTTGGACATACTAGTCTTGTACCAAAATGTGTTTGTGATTCACTCATTTTCCTATCAGGACTCTCATATAAGAGTCCTCTTTTTTATCTCCTAAAAAGCCCCCCATTTAAAATAATGTTTCGCTTGGTAATAAAAATGATGATACATCCAATTCCCACTGAATTTCTTATCCAAATACACGATTTCAAAACCGTATTTTGCTTTAAATGTATTTAGCCTTCCCAGTAATGCTAGTGGATTGTATTTGGAATGATACTTTCCTTGTAACATCTTCTCATATCCATGTAGGTCCTCCACAATTAAGGTGAAGGGGATATCCTTACTACGAATCAATTCATTTTCAAAAGCTGTTTGTGTGTTCTTTTGCAGATTCCCTGTGATTTCATCCATATGGGCTTTCCGTTCTACTCGGCTATCTAAATAGATATCACGAAATATGCCCAGCTCTTCATTTTTCGAAATCATACAGCCGTAATCACCAGTATCTAATTTTTGATTTTTTATCGGTATTCCCTTTTGATGTAAATAATCTCGAATATGAGTATTATCTTTCTCTCTCGTATCCATCACGATGATGAGTGTTTTAAGAATGTTATTTATTTCCGTACCGGTATAACGATAACTAATCATGCTCCTACTCCTTTCTTCGCATGTATAACTGCACGTTCATATATCTTTCTTGCCATTGCATCCGATTTATTATTTTTAAACGGACGATTATCTTTATAGATGTCTGTCCATCCGTTCTTCGCAAGAACAATCGTCCAGTCATAAAACAGTTGTAAAGAATCTACATCGGCCACTAACCAGGCATATAATTTTTGATTATGCTGCCATCCACAGAATTGATATAAGATTTTCAACATGGTGATTTCCTCCACACTCTCATTCTTCCAGGAATGAAACCATGTATGGATAGCATTAAAATTTTGTTCAGCCATTTGCATGACTTCCATTGAAATTAAATCCTGTCGCTTGATCGTAATACGACCGTCACTTTCGTCTAGATAAATGTTTGCACCCGCTTTCCAAATTTCACTCAGTATTGTTAATATTTGTGCCATCTCATCTCCCTCTTCCTAATCCAAATGACCATGTATGGTAGGCCATATTAGTAAAAAGCTTTCTTTTTTTTGCTTTCATCCACAAAAAAACAAGCATAAACCACTTAATTAACCCGTTACAAACGTTGTTATATCAGTGGTTTGAGCATATTTTTATCCTTATCGTTATCAAAGGTTAACTCGATCTCCGTTGTAGAAAAATAATATATATATGTTTTATAAATATTTATTATTTTTGGATATATATAAAATAAATAACCAATAATAACATAATAGAAAACGAAACTCTCTTAACCCTTGATATGACTGAATTTCAGGTCAATTTAAAAGAGGTTATCAAACTATTTTTCGGTCATTTCCGTTTACTGAATCATCCACCTTTTTATTGATATACTTATAATTTTGTTTTTGCATACCACCACCATGTAAAAATACTTTATTTTTTGCCCCACGCTTTTTCACAATATTTTTGTTTCCTAACAATCTATAGACGGTTCGATTCTTTAAACTGATTTCCCCCTCATCATTGCACCAACGAGAATATTCGTTATACAGTTCTTTCGCCTCTATCTTCGCCTGTGGATGTTAAAAGCACATATCCAGTAGAAAAGGTTCGAGGATATCCATTTCCTCTTTGTAATGACTGGTCGTGTCTTGAATTACTTTTGGTTCTCCTAATCCCTCACGTTACCATTTCAAGCAGCCTTCAATAGCCCAATTCAATATACCGGACATCTCCATTGCCAACTTTTTAGGCAGCTTACGGTCTACTTTGTCTTTCGGTATCGTTACAGTAAACGGCATCATTCGAACCCTACGCCATATCCCTTCATCCATTCCTTTGATAATTGGCTTATGATTCGTTGTAAAAAATACCTTAAATTCTGGTTGGAACTCAAAATATTCTTGTCTTAAAAATCGGGCTGTGATTGGTTCGCCGCCCGTAATTTGCTTCACTAATCCTTCCGATAATTGTTGTCCTTCCTCACTCTCAACAGCTGATACAAAACGAGAACCTGCCAAACGAGCAATATCATTATTTGCCCCATTATCGTTTTTCTTTTTAATAAATGTTTCACTATTTGTTTACTTGGCATAATCACCTAACAAGTTTTTAATTGTGTTAATAAATGTTGATTTACCATTTCTTCCGCTACCATAAAGGAAAAGCATCACCTGTTCGGATATATCACTTGTTAATGAATATCCAATCGATTTTTGAATGAAGCCTATTAATTCGTAATCTGTATGTCCTTCTGTATCTTTGAAAATACTTTCCACAAACGCCTTCCACTTAGGAAAAAATATAAAAAAATTAAGAAATAAACATAATCTTTCACAAAAAGCATTCGGGGAAATAGCTGGTGTTTCAGATAAAGCAGTATCAACTTGGGAAAAAAACTTAAAAGAACCCAGGATGGGAACGATTCAAAAAATTGCTGATTATTTCGGAATATTAAAAAGTGACATCATTGAAGAGCAAGAGTCTAAAATCACTCACATTAGACCTAATCAATCAAAGATTGAAAATAACTGTACAACCCTTCCTGTACTTGGAGCAATAGCAGCTGGAACTCCGCTTGAAATGGTCACTATAGAGGAATGGGTTAATGTTCCTGTTGAAATTACTGATTGTCATCCTCATGCTTTTTTATTAAGAGTAGTTGGAGATAGTATGAATAAAATAGTGCCACCAGATGCGCTGGCATTAATTGATCCAGATATTGAAATTAAAAACGGGGATATTGCTGCTGTAGCAGTGAATGGACTTGATGCAACCCTAAAAAGATTTTATAAATTCCAAGATGGAATAACTTTAGAGCCAGAAAGCTATAACCCTGAACATAAAACATAATTTTATGATTCTAAAACTGAAAAATATACACCTGTTGTAGTAAAAGGGAAATTAGTTTGGTACATGGCACCACTTAATATAAAATTTTAGATTATAAAGGAGAATTCTTTTGACAAAAGCAGCTATATACATTCGAGTTAGTACACAGGAACAAGTTGAAAACTATAGTATAGAAGTTCAAAGAGAACGAATTCGGGCATTCTGCACTGCAAAAAATTGGGACGTCCATGATGAATATATAGACGGTGGTTATTCAGGTTCTAATCTAAAAAGACCTGCCATAAAAAAACTTTTAAACGATTTAAAGAACATAGATGTAGTCGTTGTATACAAATTAGATAGGCTATCACGTTCTCAACGAGATACACTAGAACTAATTGAAGAACATTTTAAAAAAAACAATGTAGACTTTGTATCTATCACAGAAACATTAGATACTTCCACACCATTTGGTAAAGCAATGATTGGTATTCTATCTGTATTTGCTCAATTAGAACGTGAAACAATTGCAGAACGTATGAGAATGGGACATTTAAAAAGAGCAGAAAAAGGATTAAGAGGTAATGGTGGAGACTACGATCCGGCTGGTTACACTACACTAGACAAGACAGATTCTTAATAATTAAAAAGGACGAAGCTAATCATATACAAAGGGTTTTCGATTTGTATGAACAATATCATTCAATTACTAGAGTGCAGGAAAATTTAAAAGTAGAAGGCTATATTGTGTGGAGATTTCGCAGATATCGAGATATTCTCTCTAATACTTTATACACAAGACACATAACTTTTGCTGGAAAAACATATAAAGGTCAACATAAACCAATCATTTCACCAGAGCAATTTAAACGTGTGCAGTCGCTTTTGAAACGCCATAAGGGATAATGCCCATAAAGCTAAGCAAAGCCTATTATCGGGGCTAATAACCTGTTCTTGTTGTGGAGAAAATTATGTAGCATACAGTACAGGCAAATCTAAAGATGTTGAATCCAAAAGATATTATTATTACATTTGTAGAGCCAAGAGATTTCCGGCTGAATACGAAAGAAGATGTGTAAATAAAACATGGTCTAAGCAAAAAATTGAAGACATTATTATTAGTCAAATGAAATCTTTAACTATATCTAAATATCACACCCAAAAAAAAGAAAAACAAATCAACTATGCTAAGCTAATCAAATAAATAGATAAAAAAATGGAACGACTTTTGGATTTATTTACGACAAATACAACCATAAGTAGACAGCTCTTAGAACAACAAATGGAAAAACTCAATTCAGAGAAAGAAAAACTTATCCTAAAACAACAAAGTTCCGAACAAGAAATTTCAATCTCTAATGAAATGATTGAGAAAACAATGAAATCTTTTAACACCTTAGAGTTCAAAGATAGACAAATATTAATTAATAAATTTATACAAGAAATACAAATCGAACATGAAAACGCCACAATCACTTGGCGTTTTTAAAATAATATTTTTATGCTTTCATTTCCAGCTGTTCAACCTGTCCCAAAACGGAAAAACACATCCCCACGGCTAAAGCCGCAAGTCCTACACCTTACGGTGTAACGGATGGGATTCTTGAATGACGAAACGTTCGCAGTCCATTTCTGTTTTGAACAGCCTTCAAGATGAGGGTGTGCCATCCCCCCTCCTAAGACAGACTATATAGGTTCTTAGGCTGATTGACTATTACCGCCAACCACAGTTGCGTAGCGAATATTCATCGCCCCAACGATATCACGATGTTTCTCAAATCCACATGGGCACTTGTATGTTCTGTCTTGCGCCTTGTTCTTTCCAGAACATTCCGGACATGTTTGACTTGTATAAAAAGGGTTCACATATTCGACCTTTATGCCCACTAATGTCGCTTTGTACTCGATGAATTGTGCGAAACGATGGAATGACCAAGTGTATAGATTTTTCTCGTTTTTACGGCTTGTTCGTGCCGTCTGTCTGATGTTCGTTAATTGCTCTAATCGAATGGTAGAGATCGTATGATCCGTTGCAAAATCGACGATTTTACGACTTACTTTGTGGTCTGGGTCTTGCATCCATCTTTGTTCTTTAGTAACTACTCAGCCACCTTTCGGTGGCTTTTTTTAATTTTACTAGTTTCATATGCCTCCTATTTGTAAATACTGAGTATATCAAACAGGGGAGGTGAATATTATGGTCGATCGAAAAATTATTTTAGATACATATAAAAAAGGACCTGAAGCTGTTATTTCTTTATTTGAAGAAACATTTTCTAAATTAGAAAAACGTATACAAGAACTAGAAAATGCTTCAAAAAAAAACTCCAAAAATAGTCATAAGCCACCTTCTACAGATGGTTTAGGTAAGCCTGTTACAAAAAGTTTGCGCAAACCGTCTCATCGTCAAACCGGTGGCCAGTTAGGCCACAAGGGACATACTCTTGGTTTGACAGCGACTCCAGATCATACGATTACACATTCTCCTACATATTGTACTTGTTGTCATACTTCCTTGAACCACGAGCCTGTAAAAGGGTATCGCATTCGCCAAGTGTATGACTTACCACCTATTCAGATTGAAGTGACAGAACATAAAGTAGAACAGAAAGAATGCCCACATTGCCATTCTATCCAAGAAGCCCAATTTCCTTCGACAGTATCTCGTCCTGTTCAATATGGTCCAAATATAAAAAGACTGATTCCCTATTTAACGCATTATCAATGCATTTCTTTGAAGCGAACAAAAGAATTCTTTCAGGATTGTTTTGGACATTCTATAAGCGAAGGAACCCTGGTAAATCATACACAGGCTTTCGCTTCTCAATTGCAGCCATTCATAAAAAAAGTAACGGAAAAGATCCTGCAGTCTCCTATTGTCCATTTTGATGAAACCGGTATGCGTGTAGAAAACAAAACACAATGGTTACATACTGCCAGTACACCGGAGGTGACATTGCAACATATTCATCACAAACGCGGAAAAGAAGCAATGGATGCGGGCGGAATTTTACCGTCTTTTTCTGGAATTGCGATGCATGATGGTTGGAAATCGTATGATGCGTATACAGATTGCCGACATGTATTATGTAATGCCCATCTCTTACGAGATTTGCAAGGAATTATAGATAGTACGGGGCAAAAATGGGCGCAACAGATGCAGAAATTTCTCACGCAAGCTTTAACGCTGAAAAAACAATACAAAGGAAATCTGCCAAAAGTAAAGCAACAGCACCTGTTTACTGTTTATCAAGCTATATTGAAAGAACAACCAGTCTTTTCTACAGAATTAAAAAAGAAAAGAAAGCAGACGCCTGCTCAAAATTTATGGAATCGCTTCGTCAAATATGCTGACAGAATTCTAGCATTCTTAGAACATCCAGACATTCCATTTGATAATAATCAAGCGGAACGGGATATTCGAATGACGAAAGTCAAACAGAAAGTGTCTGGGACTTTCCGAAGTAAGAAAGGCGCAGAATCTTTTTGCCAGATACGAAGCTTTATGAGTACCATGAAAAAACAAAAACAATCTGTCTTACAAGCGATAGGACAAGTTATAGAAACCGGAACGGTTCCTTGGAATCGCACAACTTCATAAGAGAAATTCTCTGTTTGATTTAGATTCTTTCTCTTATTGGAGTCTTTTCTTTTTTATGTTTTCGAATGAAAACATGTATTTGGTATGCCCTTTTTCCTAATTAAGCTGAGTAGTTACGTTCTTTATCATCAAGTTGACGAAGAGCGTTCAAGATCCTGAACATAGAAGAAAAGTTCCGGTTGAGTTAAATAAAGACGAAAGTAAAAACACTTTGGCTAGAGCTGTATTTTTTAATCAATTAGGAGAAATTCGTAATCGATCCTATGAAGATCAATTACATCGTGCAAGTGGACTTCAACTCATTATTTCTGCGATTGTAATCTAGAATTCTATCTATATCTCTCGTGCAATTGAAACGTTACGGAATAATGGTATTCATATTTCAGAGGAATATATGCAGCACATCTCTCCATTAAGCTGGGAACACTTACAGGCGATTATATTTGGAATTTAAATCAAAAAGTGAATTTTGAAAACTTACGGCCACTACAAAAAAATAGAATAAAGCAAAAATACAAACACAGGGAAAATCATTTTCTCTGTGTTTGTATTCCTTAACGTGCGATCTTTTTTCGGTCGTGTGACCCCAAGAAGGTAAACTACAAAACAAATCTCAGTTTGGGTTAACAAAGCTTTCTTGAAGAAACGCTTTGCATCCTTATGATTTCTGGTTTTACTGAGATAAAAGTCAATCGTATTTCCCTCAGAATCAACCGCGCAGTATAAATACATCCATTGCCCTCTTACTTTTATATATGTTTCATCTACTCGACATGAATCATTTGTTTGTTTAAGATGACGTCGAATCCGTTTATCCAGTTCCGGTCCGTATTGATGGACCCAGCGCATAATCGTGGTATGCGCTAAGGATAATCCTCTTTCTTCTATCATTTCCACCAAGTCTCGAAAACTTAGATGGTACCGTAGGTACCAACATACAGTTAATACAGTGATATCCGGTTGGTAATGCTTCCATTTAAACAAATTATCCCTTTGCATACTGATCATGCACCTTTATAGAGCAATACTATCAGTATGTCCAAGGTTTAGAGATTACTTGCAATTTCTCGATTTTTTGCACCAGAACCCATAGTACTGCCTGTTCCCTATATAGATATCCATATTTTTAAAATATGAACGCATTATGACTTCTTAAAAAAAGATGATGGTGTATAAAGAATTGTTATCATATAAAGTTCATCCGACAGGCCAGTAGGAAGCCAGTCACCTAGTGATACTTCACCTGGAGAATCATAGTAGTGCGTTCCCACGATTATATCTGGTCGTTTATCGGTATTAAGACCTACTAGAACCTGCTTATACCTCCCATCGGGTGATAGGAGTGTAATTTTTTTGTTTACTAATTCATTCAATGGTGTGAAAATTGATAAAGAGGACATACAAAGACTCTCCCCAGTAGGACATGAACATATAAATATTGTAGGAAGGTATTCGTTTCACTTACCAGAAGAAGTTGAAAACGGGGCTTTACGTTCATTAATCAAAATAGAAGAAAAATAGATGATATAAAGGGGGTTGGTATGTGTTATTGCCATTTTTGTTCCGTTACTACACAAGCCCCTAATTCAGGTCTTAATAAAGCTGTTTTTTGATTATTTATAGGGCTTCTTTGCTTTTGTGTACCATCTTTCTTGAGACCATTCCTTCGGACATCAAAACAATAGCTTCCGGAGGAAACAGAATCTTGGGTAATTACATATTTTGCTATAGATTCCTTTAATTCAGGATCTTTATTTGAAATTAATTGACTTGGGATACAGGTGGAAAAATATTCTGTAAATTGATCGAGAATATCTTTCAAATTTTCTTTCTTCGGTCGTGTGACCCCCTCTTGGTCATTTAAAAAGTGAATCTTTCTATTTGCAAAAAATAACCAAAGTATCCAACACAACTGTGCGAATTCAAGAAAAATTAAACCACCTATCCCCTAAAGAATTTAGGGAACAGATGGTTTAGGTGTTTTGATAGGTGTCCTATAACTCCAGTATTAAGAGATATTATTTCCTCATTCAATAAGGAGGAGAAAAGGTAAAAGTGTTATCTGGATCCAGGAGTAACAGCCAGATAGAAGTCATTATCATTATATGTAAACATTTTCTTAGCAAGTGTCGCAGTACGCTGTTGCGTTAAGGTGTTTAACCCATCCCCTGGTACAACTGTATAATCAGACTTAAGTTGATATGTTACCCCCCAGAAGTAATCATATGGGTATGATGCAGGTGTAGGTGTAGTTCCAGAACTTAAAGTTTGGGTTTGTGTGTGTTGCTCTGTAACGTTAATAGAATGACTATAGGTTCCTGTTAATTTTGAACTAATTTCATGTGTAGTTTCAGCAGGTAAGATACCGCCCCCTGCTTTTATAGTCATTTTATATCCAATTTCTAAAGCAACTGATCCTGCATCTGTTTTAGATAACCCATATGTTAAACCGTCACTAAATGTATAGGTACCATTTCTAGGGGTTAAACCCGAACCTACTTTTTGAAAAGAAGTATCTCGCTTGACTTTGTTACCAGTAAATGCATTATTATATAGAGCATACTTTGGATGTTGTGAATTTATAGTAGCAAATGGTTTTCTTTCTAAAGTCTCTGGATCATAATAACTAAATTCTAAAGAACCATTTGTCAGTTTTTCTATACTAATATTATAAGCAGCGGCCAATGGATCTGGAAAACCCTGTGATGGTGGACGGCCGTTCATAAACAGTATAGAATACTCAAGATTCATAGATGAAAAATAGAGCATGGGGCCAGCATCTCCAGATTCACTGTGAATAGACCCCTTTTCCGGAATCGGATCATTTGGATTAGATGGCAAAATAGGATAAGGCGCCTCTGATCGATTTTTAATCCCACTAGTATATACAGGTGTTTTAACCCCATCCTTGAATAAGTATCCTTGGATGACACGCTCTTGCAGTGGTGTATTACTCTGTTGGTCACTTGATTGTTGAGGTGTTCCTGTTGTATTTTCGGCAGCAAAACTAGATGCCGGCGAACAGAGGATTGCTGCACTTAATAAAGTAATAGGTGCTATTTTCTTAAAATTCTTACGTGTTTTCATTTTTTCCCCCCTCATGTATATTGATGTTTATTCTGCAATTTCAATATAACTGAAAATATGTAAACTTAACACATTAAAAAAGAATTTTAACAAAGGGATAATGTAAAAAAGAGAACTATTTTTTACAACAATGATGTGGCGGATTCCTCTCGATAAAAATCTGAATTATCCAATTTCTATAAGAAAAACCGGGAAAACCACCCGGTCCTTTTTCGTCTAGCGAAAATCCGATAAATTGTACATAATCCCATCAATCCCTGTGTAATCCTGCGGATACATATCTTCACCACATCGTTCACAGGAAAACCTAGGCGGAACAATCGAATCTCCTACATCCATGATATCAAATCTTCTTACCACAGAATCGGGAATATTTTCTGTTTGAGCACAGCCTACACAAACATACTGTACATAGCTAATTCGCTTATGTCCAACTGTGTTTTTCTTCTTTTTCTTTTTTCGATGTTTGCTTACTGGCGAAATAATCAATCACCCTCTTTAAATAATTTCGCGTATTTTGGCATAAAGCTACTTTTATTTTCCATTCTCTGCTTTCTAGGCAGACTTCCCCCTTGTATTCATAAAATGATTCACATTTTGGACAAAGAAGAGGATCTTTTTTTCCACTCGCGATAACTCGTTCCCTCCACGTCTGACGACGTAGTGTTTTTTTCACTTTTATTATCCAACGTCTGGCTTTCTTTTGCCATTCATTTAATAGTTTTTTACATAATGTTTTAATTCGACGTGCATACATGCCATAATGACGAATCATTTTGAATTGCTCATCTGGAATATGACGAATTAATCGAGAAATAAACTCTTCTACAGATATCGTTTCTACTTTTTTCCTCCCATCTAATTTGTCCGTATATGTAAAAGAAACAGATTGCCCATCATATTCCTCGATCCGGTTCAACCCAATAGCAGGTCGACGAATATAGCGGCCAATATACCGAAGTTGTTTTTTTACGTTTCCTTTCTGTTTCGGAGCATGTACATAGAAGCCTTTCCCATTATCAGAAAATGCTTTTTGAAGTTTCGATTGAATTGGCTTTTTTTCTGCCACCGTGAGCTCTTTTCGAATCAGTTTTAACACGATGGTTTGCCACTGTTTCCGAAGCATCTCAAACGGAAGAAAATCATACCCTTTCCACTCTCCAATCTTTGTCATCCCACCCATTGTAACAAGTATATGAACATGCGGATTAAAATTAATTCTAGTGCCGAAGGTGTGAAGACCTACGATAATACCGGGTGTTACCTTAATTTTCTTTTGAAAATAATCCACCAACAGCCTGGCGGCCTCATCCATAAAAATCTTTAATAAATGGCGGTGCAAAAGAAAAATATCTCGAAGTCCTTCATCTACGGTAAAAATAACATGACGATGATTCACCTGAAGTACGTCTTCTGAAAGAAGTCTACTCCATTCTTCACTTTCTCCTACAGAACAAGTTGTACAAAATCGTCCTTTACAACGATAAGGAACTTTTCGAACATGATGACACCCTTCACATACAAACAATTTAAATCCATTTTCAGGGTCTCCACACCCTCTAAATTTTTCAATTTCTTTCAAAACAACTGGACGGATCCTCGCTCCATATTTATCTTTAAATCGTTCCCAATGATTATGTTCATCAAAGAAAATACGTTTTAATATATTTGCTTCCATAACTAAAAAATATCACAATCTAGCGCATTATGGAAATTCCAAATATTGTTCAAAATCCCTTACATAACAAGCTTTCCAAGGAAGCAATTCGTGCTTAAAAACTTATACTTTCTTATCTTTTAAAAAAAGATGCCCACAGGCATCTCAATTAAATAATTAATATCTCCATTTTACAAAGTATCTTTTGTTTGTACCAAAATCTATTCACTAACTAAGATGGTGAGTAATTGCAAATAATCTGTTGTATATTTTAATAATTCATCATGGATACTATCAATGCATTCCATTTTATATAAAGGATAATGTTGAAAAATTTTAGAATAACTTTGGAATAATTGCACGATAATCTGTTCATTTAATTGAGATGGGGACGCAGAGACACCTACCAAAATGAGTTGTAAAATCGAAAATTCTATGTTAAATACTAAAAAATTTCTTGCAAGCATGTTCCTATCATACGGAAAGAGCTGATGCTGCAAATAATACGAACAATAATTTTCTAAAATTCGTTCCTGTTGTGTGAAGAATGGTTTGTAATAGGTATCATAGTTATTTTTATACATTCGTAAGAACGCATCCCTATCGATAGCTTCCTTTGAGTGAATCTCCATTCCTTCTTTAAAAAGTTGTAAACATTCCTGAAATCGTGGTGATATATCATGTGCATGTAAATCATTTTCCATTTTTAGAATACTGTTTAACAAAAGAGGGATCTTTAATTCAAAAACATTCTCCCGTTTATGTTTCAATTCGATATTTACTTGTTTTTGTGCCAATTTGGCTGCTTTATCTATTCCCATTTTATTGTGAAGCCCATGACAAAATGCATTCACAAATACCCCCATCAACCGAATTCGTTGTGATAAAGAATATTCTTTTCGTCTGAGCAAATGTGTCATATGTTTATGCATCTTTTTTACGTAGTTTGAATTTATTGGGAAATCAGATGAACTTATAACCGAGTCCTTAGGATCTCTACTTATAGATGCGCCCCATTCAAACGATGTGTTAGTTAATAAAACAATACGTGCTATTTCCGGACAGGAGAGGTAGCATGTTTCATAATAAGCATGATGGACTTTCTGAGTGGTTCGAGGATACAATTTACAAGTCTTACATAATGCATGAAAGCCATGATCTATCTGGATTTGACACAATTTTTCCGCGGTTAAAAATGAACACTCTCCTGCAGAATTAAACTCAATTGTCGCATAAGCTTCTTCTGATATAGCTGTATCATTTTTCTCTATATGTTGTAGGAGATTTGTTTCTTTTGTAGCATCTAGTTTTTGATATACTTCATATTCTTCTTTGTCCATAAAAATTTTCCAATTCATCTGACAACAATTATCTTCACAACTAGAACCGATGCAAGAAAATTGAGAAGTATATTTACTTGTAAAAAAATTGTATTTCATTTTTATGCAACCCTCTTTCTGAAAGTTCATACCTATCCTCACTATTATGCATAATAAGTGAGGAATTGAAGAAATTATAATGGAATGTATTATTTTTAGATATACTTCAAGGCTAAGATTATTTACATGACTCCTTTATGAAGGAAGTACCAGTGATAAAGCTATATTTTAAAAAAATTAAAACTTTGCACCAGAACCAATGGGAGTATGTATTCTAAATTATATTTTAGCCAAAAATATAATAAATTATAGAGGGGTTTTTGCTCATCCCCTGTAAGTAAAATATGTTCTTATCCGGCTCTGTTGCAAAGTTTGAGAAAACATAGATCTGCGTACAAAATACTATTGTAGTTTAGGTTGATCTGAATAATTTCTGTAGTTCATTGTACGTCGAAAAGACGGAGTTTGATGAAAGACTCCGTTTTTGTTTAAATATAACTTGAATGGTTCCAATCCCTTTGATCGTACTAGGGGTATAATCAAACATCCATCAACTTAAGAAATTTCACTACCCCCAATTGTCAAAAACGTTATTCTTTCTAGAGTTACCTAACATTTTAGTAATTTACCAATCTGAACTTTTAAATCCAACAGCACCTGCAATAATTAATGCAGGTATCTCTAAAACTCCATGGAGCAAAATAGTAAGACATACTTCATACCAAGAAATATTATTCATTAAAGCAGAAGAGACTACCATGCCATTAGCAATAAGTCAGAAAACACTTATGCAACCGAATGAGAAAAATCCTAAAATTATTGCGAAGATAGAATTTAAGTTATTCATTACTAGCCACATGATATCTAACCGAGATTACTACACTTGAAGCAAACAAAAAGCTGATTTCCTTATTGTATAAAAAATCAGCTTTCTGCTTAGGTATTGATTGAAAGGTTACTTATTTTAACGTTTCATCAAACATTTTTTCAATTTTATCAGCATCTTTTGATATAGCTAAAAGGATATAATTATCTTTTGTTTTTAAAACATGTTTTTCTATTAAGAAATATTCGTCTGGAAGATAATCCTTAAAGCTTTTTGATTTGTTTTCAATCCTATTTAAAATCTTACCTTTTATGGTTTCTACATTTTTGGTATCTTTTACTTTCATTATAGCAATTTCATCTGCTTTAATATTTGTAGGAGCGGTATATATCGCAAAACTTTCGACTTCATCCGTACTAATATTATATAACTTTTGGAGTTGTTTACTATCCCCTTCCCTCATTTTTTCTAGGTTAGTAACACGTTTCATTTTCTCTCCTATTTCTGTCGCTGAAAAACTATTACCACCTTCTTTTTTACCTGAACAACCGTTTAAAACCCCTAACGTAATCATACAAATTATAATAGTAATAACGAATCTTATGTTAAGAATCTTCAATGTATTTAGCATACGTTTACATTCTCCTTTTTATTTAGTTATTTTCATATTACATTCAAATCCGGATTCTACTATTTTATAAATATCGCCATAAACCTCAATTAAGTGAAATGGTGATTATTCTCATTATAGAAAACACATTATATTTAATCCTTTTATTCAGATAAATTATTTATAGATGAATCTTCAAAGAAGGTATTTCCATTATAAAGTATTAACATATCATTAATTTTATTTTTTTGTATTAACATATTTATATTATCTGTATAGTATCTAAGGTCAACTATATAGATTTCACTAAAATGCGGTAGTAAAAACGGCACTAAAGAATTTGCATACGAATCTTTAACAACTAATAATTTTTTTCCGTTTGTATTATCCGTTTGTATTTTTATTAACGGATGATTCCCATTAAAAAATATAGTATATTTATCTTTTTTCTTGATATTCTCCATTGCATAAAGAGTCGTTGTTGTTTTGTTTTCATCACTATATTCAACCTTATACTTGTTGGCCTTTTTTTGTTCATATAATTCTATGCTATCAGGCGCTATATTTCTAAAACCGGATTTTGAATATAAGGACCCATAAAAACTATTTGTAATTTGTTTCGTATTGAATGCATCCATTTTATTAGGCGTAAATTCCATGCTTTTCCCCAGCTCTTGATAAGCATAATATGCACCCTTGGTGGTCCAATGATGATCCGTTTTGTAATATATATATTCATTTTTTTTAGAATTTAATACAGGATATACATCAATAAAGTTTATAGCCCTATCTAGAGATTTTTTTACTTTATTAATATAAGTAAGTTCATCTGAATGAGAAACATAGTTTGGGAGTTTATTTTCTAAAACACTAATTGCTGTAGGTACTAACATGACTTGGATTTTTATATTAGGATTAGTAATATGGAAATCATTTATTGCTTCTATTTTACTTTTTACATCTTGGTCTTTAGGCTTACTAAACTTTTGAAGTAAAAAACCGTCTTTGCCTATATACACACCATTATTCTCTCTCTTACCTATTGCTCGTTCCATGCTAGATTTCATACTTATCCAACTATCCCTGAATGCAAATTGATCAGAAATATATTTTTCATAACTCACAGTGAACTTTTTTTCTATTAGATTTTGAAAAGAGAAATCTGGAAACTGTTCTAATTTTCTATTCTCCTCATCTGAAAATGTTTTATTGGGCGTTAATAAATTTATAACAAGCATGCCCCCTATAAAGAGTGATAATAATCCAGCCATCATATATGTGTATATTTTTTCATACCGATTCAAGTAACTCACCTCTTTCAAAATACATCCGCTATTATTGGTCTATGAATGATTACTAAAACCTAAAATATAAGAATGGATTATATGTGTCATTCACTAAATACGCAGTTGAAAGAACTGCCAGTATGACGTACAAAATTGGAATCCCAATAGCACCTGGTAATTTTAGCTTTTCTCTAATATATACCATTGCCTTTTTAGGAAATGGTGTTGAACAACATACAAGAACACTAACTAGGATAAAATTAGTTGTGACATAGTATAGTGTTGTTTGATCCCAGAAAACCGATTGATTACAGCCAAACATTGTTCCTATGAAATGCATTGCTACTGATAAATTTTCAAATTCAAAAAATACCCATCCAATCAACACAACGATAAGTGTATACACATGTCCGATAAAGTTCATTCTATTTTTAAGCCATTTTAAAAGAAATAGCTTTTCTATGGTTACAAAAAAACCAAAATACAAGCCCCAAATAATAAAGTTCCAGTTTGCTCCATGCCATAACCCTGTTAAGAACCAAACTATAAACAAATTTCTAAGTTGTTTGAACAACCCGGTACGATTCCCACCGAGAGGAATGTATACATACTCTCTAAACCATGATCCTAACGATATGTGCCATCTACGCCAAAACTCGGTTACACTTTTTGATATATACGGATAGTTGAAATTTTCCGGAAAATCAAATCCAAACATTTTACCTAATCCTTGAGCCATGGCTGAATATCCTCTAAAATCAAAATAAATCTGAAAAGCAAAAGCAATAATCCCAATCCATGCTGTAAGAATCGTAAGTTCTGATAGAGGGGTTGTTTTTATGCTTGTCCAAAGAAGTCCTATATTATTAGCTAAAAGCACCTTCAATGCAAGACCTCTAATAAACAATTCCATCCCTTCACCAAAACGATCTAACGTTACATTTCTGTCTTGTAATTGTTTATCAATGTCACTGTATTTTACAATCGGTCCTGCAACAAGTTGCGGAAACATCGTCACATACGTACCAAAAGAAATAATATTTCTTTGTGCTTGTACTTTCCCTAAATAAACATCGATCACATAAGACATCGTTTGGAAAGTATAGAATGAAATTCCTACAGGAAGAGGAAGCACCTCGACCTGAATATTTAAATTAAAAAGAGTATTGATATTCTCTATTATGAAACTATAATATTTGAAAAAACTAAGTATTCCTAAATTTACTATGATAGAGTTAATAAATATTACTTTTGCAATTCCCTTGTAATTTCTATACTTATCTATAAGTACGCCATTGGCATAGTCAAATATGGTAGAGAATAGCATAATAACTATATACACAGGCTCACCCCATGCATAAAAAATGAGACTGACGATAAATAGTATAAAATTTCGAGAAACTTTGGGTGATATATAATAAATAATAAGAGTTAATGGCAAAAACATGAAAAGAAAAATTAAACTACTGAACACCATTATTTTGACACCTCCTACAATAGTTTGTTTCAAATTTACAGCCTTTGGATAAAGAACTGTAAATTTGAAACACAGGAACTATTTAATGGAATCCTTTAATTGTTCAAGTAATACCTTGTAATAATCAGCTTTAAAATGTACACCATCTGTATCATGTAAATTTCTATTTTTTTCAAAGATTGGAGATAAATCAATGTAATCTACTTTCTCTCTTTTGGCTAATTCTTTTAGTTCTGAATTGTATTCACTAATATGTTTATATTGTGGTATTTCCTCCACGTTCTTATCTGTAACGGGTGTAACAGATAGGAGGTGTATTTTTACATTTGGAAGCTTCTCCCTTAGCTTTTGTATTAATATAGAATAATTATCTATCGAAAATTTAACAGGGTTCTCGATAGGTTTTCCTTCCAAATCCGCAGGAAGTAGTAAATCATTACTTCCAAAATTCATGAAAACGTGTTCCGGTTTTCTTTTTACTACATTTTCTACGTCATCTAGAGCGAGCATTGTAGCTCCACCTGCTGACCCTAAAACATTTTCATCGTCTAAAAATCCATAATAAGATATAGCTTCTATCATAGAATCTCCGAAGAATACACTGTTTTTAAAAATCGATTTATACCCCTTATTTTCCGGTGATTTTTTTTGCGCAGCATTTGAAGCAATTTTATTTGCTGGTTTTACAGTCTCATTATTTGCACAGGCTGCAGAGGTCCATACAACGGCTCCCGCAAGTAGACAAACACATACTTTCTTTAACATTTCGATCTTCCTCTCCAGTCATTATTTCGTAAGCGATGGTGGATATAACTCTACTAGTTTGTGTTCCATATGATTTTTTCGTTTACAAAATATAGATTACATGTTACAGGTAAAGATAAGATGCAGATTATATCGATATAACTTAAAGAATTTACGGTTCGAAAATTAATGAGCACATAACTTAACAGAAAAATAATGTAACGCTTATATCTCCTCAATTAGATCGGATATTTCATTCAAAAAATCGATTTAATAAAAAATGAAATGGCTAGCCAATGATATATTTTAAATCACGCAATACAAGTTTAGATAAATAAAAAGGAAGTGAATAATTACTAGTTGCAACCGCTCACTTCCTTTTTATGGATTATCCAAGAATATTGGTTTACAAATAAAAACTAATATTTAAAAGTACTTAATTTGTATACTATAAACGCTTATCCTTTTGGAAATTTAGACAAAAATGATCTGCATCATCATATACTCCAAACTCATACCCTTGCTCTTTATAAAATTTAATAATTTCAGGAAGAACTTGTAGTGTTTGTGCTCTTTCATGCATTAAAACCACTTCTACATCTTCTGTTGTTTGCTTTTTTACATTCTCTATAATCTGGTTTGGATTATCTTTTAATTTCCAATCATTTGAGTCAATTGTCCAATCCCAAACTTTTATGCCTGCTTCTACAATTTGATTTCGAATCTCTTCTCCTTTTAAACCTGGTGCAGATCCATATGGTGGACGAACTAGCTTAGGAGTAGTACCTGTAATATCGTGAATAAGAGCTAACGTTTCTTTCATCTCTGGTACAAATTGTCCTTTTTGATACAACTTCTCACTATTATGTGTCATACTATGTCCACCAATATAGTGCCCTTCTTTTACTGCTCGTTTTACATTTTCCTGAAAACGTGTATTTTGTAAATTGCTACCTTGCATAAAAAATGTTGCCTTAATATTTTGCTCTTTCAGCACATCTAAAAATTGTCCTGTTAATTCGCTAGGACCATCATCAAATGTTAAATAAACCACTTTTCCTACAGGTTTTCCATCCGGTCTTTTTTGTTTCGGCGGTGGTGTTTCATGTTTCTTTTCTGGTTTCTGTGTGTTAACTTGTGTAACGCTTTCTTTAGCACTTTCTTTAACACTTCCTTTTGCTGGAGTAGAACTAAGTTGTCCCATTAAAAAGATCATGGAAATAGATGCTACTAGAATAACTCCTATAGATATGAGTATCTTCATTATTCCACTTATTTTATTTTGTGATCTTTTCATTATTTGTCACTCCTCCTTTTATAGTAATTATTTATAAAACTGGTTCTTTACTCGGTTAAATTATTAGTTTCAACCGATACTTATAGTACATAGATTACTAGAAAGAGATAAAGATAAAGTGCAGATAATGTCGAAATTCGCTAAAAATCCCTTCATTTTATTCACCTTTTTGAAAAATATTTCTCTCTCTACTTCAATTAAATTTATTCCCAAATTCACAAACTAGTTATATGCTGAAAAAAATAACAAACAAGCATTCCGTTTCTGATGAATGTATATAATGTGACAACTATTAGCTTTATATACAAAAAGTACTATCCTTCATGATTAAGATATAGAAAAAATAGTGTTTTTTGTTTACCTGTTTTGCTAGGTAGTAAAATAAGTAATAATACCATCTACAATACCCTTTTGTGATTTTACTTGGAAGTCTTCCGAATTCATTCTTTTTTCATCACTCTTATTGGACATAAATCCTAACTCAATTAAAATAGCCGGGGAAGAATTTTCTCGTAGGACAAGAAAATCACTTGCTTGAATGCCTCTATCCCGAGTATCTATATTTTGATTAAAAATAGCTTCTTGTACAATTTCAGCTAACTTTTTATCCTGTCTCTTATTAGCTCCATAATGAGTTGTGATTCCTTTTACTTTTGTATCTCCAAAAGTATCATGATGAATGCTGATATAAAGATCCGCTACATTATCTTTAGCTACTTTGACACGTGCTTGTAATTCTTCCTTTTGTTTTGTTTCTGGAAGTAAACTAGTATCTGTTTCACGTGTGAGTATAACTTTTGCATCCGTTCTTTCTTCTAATTCTTTTTTTATATTTTGTGCCACTTTTAAATTAAGATCCTTTTCAATTGTTCCATAATTTTTTCCTTGCGCCCCTCTATCGCCCCCGCCATGCCCTGGGTCAATTACAATGGTTTTTCCTTTCAAGCGTAAATCTTCTTTTGATATATTTTTACGTCCTTTAGCATGTATTAAACCAAATCCTGTACTCATTATTAATATAATAAATAAAAACAGTATCGCTCTTTTTTTCATTTCAACAACCTCCTTATTAGCTTTTCATTCTGTTTCTAATGAAAATAATAATAAATGCAGGTAAAGATTATGTGCAGATAATGTCGATTTTAAAAAAATAATAAAAACGTGTAGATTTTCCGTTCTACACGTTTTTATTTAAATAGAAGAAAAATAATACGCCATCTTCTGTATTTGATACACCATATTCCGCGTCATGGAGCTCCAATATATTTTTTGAAATAGCAAGACCCAGTCCTGTCCCACCTTTTTTAGATCGCTGACGAGATGTATCCCCTCGATAAAAACGATCCCATATCTTTTCCAAATGTTCTAACGCAATATGAGTCCCTTTGTTTTCTATACATATTTTCACACGTTCGTTCTCTTCTATAGTGGAGATAATAATATTCTCGCATTCTGGTGTGTAACGGACTGCATTCGTAATAAAATTAGTAAGTACTTGTTCTATTCGATGTAGATTTGCAACGACTTCAATTTTTGAAAGCTGTTTATGGACATGTAACCGCTTAGCTGTTATATCTGACGTTAATTGCTCACATATATAATCAATTATCTCATCAACATGGAAAACGTCCATTTTCATTTTATATGTACCAGACTCGAATTTTGCTAACTCCAACATATCAATAATGAGCATATCCATTTTATCTACTTCTTTTGACATTGCTTTAAAGTAATAATCTTTTTTATTACTCGCAACACCATCCGACAAAATGGAAATACAGCTCTTCATAATACTTAAAGGTGTTTTTAATTCATGCGATACACCCGAGATAAATTCTTTACGTGTATTTTCTAATTGTTTTTCTTTCTCTATATCTTGTTGTAATTGATTAATATACGAATGCAAAGTTTTAGAAAGCGTATTAATATTTTGTGATAAATCACCTATTTCATCATTTGTAGTAATAGGTATTGTCTCTGAGAAATCTAAACCAGCAATTTTTTTTGTCGTATCATTTATTTGTAATAATGGTTTGGCGATTTTTTTTGAGTAATAGAACGATATCAAAATGATTAAAATCAATACAAAGATAATTAAATATATATAATAATCCTTTATCATTTGCACAGCTTCATCCACTGGCTGCAATGATGTCATAGTGAATATATAATTTGTCTTCCCAGTTGTATCTTTTGTTGGTTTGATTAATAATTTATATTTAATATCATTTTCTTCATAATCCATTATTTTTGTAGAATTACTATTTTTAGGTGTTTGATTTAATATTAGATCGGCTTGAAATTGTTTTATTCTATCTATAAGCACACGATTTCCATAAATAGAGTTAGTCCCTGCGGTAGCTTCTGGTAATCGTACATTTTTAATGCTTCCTGCTAAATATAATTGTGAGCCTTCTGTTGAAGATATGTTTTTTTTTCCATATAGCCTTTCTGATAATTGCTCATTTTCCAGCCCGACATTCTCATTTGTCATTGTTAAAATTGCAGGGACAACAGTATCCCCTCTTTGTACCCCATCGATAATAATATGATATCCCTGTTCTAACCTATATTTTATTCGTTGTATATCTTCTATATGTACAAAGCTATACAATGGAATTTGAATGACACGCTCTGAAAAAGTCTTATTTTCATTAGGATCTAATTGAATTTCTAAAGAAAAATCATTTGCATATTTTATATTGCCCACATTATCTAACGTTGTGATCCATGTCCCATTATCTCGATAAAACGTCTGTTCTAATTCTTGAATTATTTTCTCGTCATCTCCAGCTTTTACATATGCTTTTTCAAAGGATTGAATATTTGTTTTAATATCATTGATTTTTCGGTTCGCGTAGTATTGCTTAAAAAATATGGTTTGCCCAATAAAAATAGTGACTAAAATAAGAGTGCATAATGCTGTTGTTAATATAAATAATTTTAATACAATTCCTTTTTTCATACTTGTCCCTCAAACTTATAACCCGCTCGCACGACAGTTACAATACAGTTTGCTTTTCTTCCTAATTTATGACGCAAATTACGTATGTGACTATTAACAGTGCGGTCATCCCCTGTGAATTCATAGCCCCAAATTTTAGTAATTAATTGTTCTCTTGAAATTACAATCCCTTGATTTTGCATTAAATACGCTAATATTTCAAATTCGGTATGTGTCAGCGTTATGTTTTCTTCATATACAGTAACTACACGAGAAGATAAATGGACATGGATATCATTGCTAGTTAATTTGTCTTCAGTAGACACATCGACAGTAGAAGCATAGCCTTTCTGAATTAATTGTTTTACTCTTGCTAATAAAATAGGAGGACTATATGGCTTTGTAACATAATCATCCGCTCCTAGTTCAAACCCGAGTAAAATGTCTTCCTCGTCCACCCGCGCCGTTAACATAATAATTGGTACATTAGATTTCTTACGAATTCGCCGACAGACCGCCCAACCATTTAATTCCGGTAACATAATATCTAAAATGATTAAATGCACCTCATTTTCTTCAAATATACATAGTGCTTCTTTCCCATTCATCGCCTCTAAAACGTTGTATCCTTCGTTCAGTAGATAATCTTTCATTATTTCACGTAAAATGTCTTCATCCTCTACAATTAAGATTGTTTTTTGCATATTTTATCTTCCCTACGATCCATTTTATTTTCATGCAGAAATAGTCCATTTTTTTAGTGTAACCAATTATATATTTTTCACTATTTTCATCGTTACTCATGTATCATACATGATATGTTTCCTGTATGTATTTTCTCCTACCATTTCCAAAGAAACGAACTGTATTATCATCTATGATGGCTACCGCAGGCAGTTTGAGACCTAAGTCTACTCCAAAAATTTTTGCTCCTGCTTTTTCTATTATAGGAATTGTGACAGAAATTTGAGCAATCCATTTACCAGATTTCATTATGATATGAAATCTGCCTAACTTATACTTCAATAAATCGCAATCGGTCGGTTAATACGGCACGAACTTTTAAACGTGTTGACTTCTTATGGTTTTTAGTAGCACTCTGTATCCAACCTCTCTTTCATCCCATGCCTAAAGGCGATAGCTTTCTCCTTCGAAAAAAACTGTGAAAACTTTCACGCGTTCTCCCACTTCACCTACTTATGTCTACCCTGTAATTTCATTATAAAAGAAAAACAATAGGTAAATTTTATATAATAAAATTTACCTATATTGAAGATAGACACTCTCAGGAATGGTATCTACTTACTTTAATTTAGAAAGTATCACGCCGAAGTCGACTTGACTTTTATCTGTTTCCACAACTCATGCGGTTACTTTTGAAAAAATCTAACTTATTAACTTTCTATCGAGAAATGAAAGAAAAAAGATGCCTACAGACATCTTTTTTTACATCCACATTTATTCATTAATCAAGATATTAAGTACTTGCGAATAGTCTGTCGTATAATTTAATAGTTCATCATGTAATTTATTAATACATTCGATTCTATATCCGGGATAATGTTGAAAAATTTTAGAATAACTTTGGAATAATTGAATGATAATATCCTCACTTAATCCTCTATGCGACGCAGAGATACCTACTAGAATAAGTTTTAAAATTGAAAATTCTATGTTAAATATCAAAAAATTTCTCGCAAGCATATTACCATCATATGGAAAGAGCTGATGTTGAAAATAATAAGAACAATAATTTTCTAACATCTGTTCATGTTTTGTAAAAAATGGTTGGTAATACGCATCATAACATTCTTTAAACCGTGGTGAAACATCATGTGACTGCAAAGCATTTTCTATTTTTAGAATAACATGTAACAGCAGAGATATCTTGAATTCGAACATATTTTCGTTTTTGTTTTTCAAGTCGATATTTATTTGTTTTTGTGCTAATTTCATGGCTTTATTCATACCTATGTTATTTTGAAGTGCATGGCAAAATCTGTTCACAAATATCCCAATTATCCGAATTCGTTGCGTTAACGTATATTCCTTTTGTGTGAGAAAATATGTGATATGTTTATGCATTTTTTTTACATAATTTAGATTTCTGTCAATATCAGATGATCCTACAAACGTGGTCTTCAGATTGCTATCTATCGATGTAATCCAATCAAATGGCGTGTTAGCCAACAAAACTAACCGTGCTACCTCAGGACAAGAAAGATGGCACGTTTCATAATAGCTATGCTGGACTTTCTGTATGACTCGAGGATATGTTTTACAGGTATCGCATAACGTATGCAGTCCATGATCTAATTGGATTTGGCACAATTTTTCCTCGGTTAAAAATGAACATCTCCCCGCAGAATTAAATTGTATTGTCGCATACGCACCATTTGATGTAGCGTTATCATTTTTCTCCACATATTGTAAAAGATTAGTTGCGTTTTCACTATCCAACCTTTGATATCCTTCATATTCTTCTTTGCTTATAAAAACACCCCAATCCCCCTGACAACAATTGTCTTCACATTTAGAACCAATGCAAGAAAATTGAGAGGTATACTTGCTTGTAAAAAAATTTTGTTTCATTTTCACACAACCTTTTTTATGGAAAATATAATGATTAAAAAATATTAAAGAGGGGCGCATTTTCGGCTGTAATCAAAGATGCAAAGTATTCTGGGACTCTTTCTCATGAAAGATTGATTATTTTCTAATTATACTAATCAAAGAAGAGGACGAAGAGATAAAAATAAACCTTTGACAAAGTCTTTTTTTTAGCTTTTCCTATATTTTTTTATAGGACTCACAAATAATACGAAAAATTGAACTTTTAGCACTATCTTAATAACAAGATGTTTTTGCTCAACGACATAGATTTTATTATTAAAAAGAGTTTGAGTAGCAGGCAGATAGTAGAAATCGTCTCCAGAATATACATAAGTTGAAACTATAATACTTCACTACTCCATAAAGATAGGAAGTAATTGTATACAAAATAGCTGCCTACTCTCCCTTATCAGAAGCCACATCTACTCCCTAGAAGATGGTCCTGTGTATTCTTGGTACAAGGCGTCTACTTAGCTAAAATGAGAAATTAGATACTATCTATCCCTCATAATGTCCGTTTGATTTATTTTTCATTGCAACATATCTGCAAATGAAGCGCCCACATTATTTTTCCGTTTCATATATTTCTCTAAATAAATTTTTGTTGTTTGGATATTTTCATGCCCCAACGTTTGCATTAAATGATACAGATCTGCCTGCCCTTGTTCCACTGCCATAATTGCAAAAGCATGACGGAATGTATGCGCCGTTACAGGATTTTCACGATACAGTAGAAACTCTAGGTTTGTCTTTTTGATCATATCTGTTACCTGATTTGATAACGTTTTCGAATTATAAGACTTCCCCCTTTGATTTATAAATAAAGATCTTTCATCTCCTCTATCCAATACAGTGTGGAACCCTCTTCTCCGCCTCATTTCACAAATACACTGATATAAATGTTCCGAAATGAAAAGTTCACGCACTTTATCCCCTTTTCCAGTGACTTTTAACCAGTACTTTCCGTCATAATGTAAATCTTTCACTTTCGCGTTGCACAATTCTTGAATTCTTGCACCAGTACTTGCGAGAGCCAATAAAATTGTATAGTTAATTACATGCCCTCTCTCTTTATAAAATCCTAAAATTTTCACAACTTCATCATAAGATAAATCCCGGTTTGGTCGATCTTGTTCATTTACATTTGCACGCTGTAGTTCTTCATGAAGTGGTTTTGCAATATAAGAAAATATATGAAGGTGTTTTAGAAAAGAACGGATAAGCACTGTTTTCTTTGCAAGTGTTGCGACCGCATAGGCGTTACCGTTTCGACCATTCTCTACCTGCTTCAACCATGTATTGTACTTACGTATATGCCAAGGCTGTAATGTTTTTAATAAAGAGTCTGTTTTCTGTACCTCTTCCCCATCTAATTCGAATTCTTCTGCATGCTGAACCATGCACTGACAAAACGACAGGATTTCAGATATATAACTCTTTTTTGTATCCTCTTTCCTATTCTTCTTCTCATCCATATCCTTTTGTAAATGTACGAAATGATAAATCACTTCCAGGTCACTTACATACGTATATTTACTCTTTCCCTCTTTCTCTGCAACTTCCATCTTCTCTTCCACTTTATCTATATAACCTTTGTTATGTAAAAATGGAATGATATCACTTATCTTTTCTATATATCTATCAATATAATTACTTTGATTGTTTATCATAAATAAATTGTCTTTTTCATTTGTATTATTCATATGTTAAATTTCCCTCTCTTACTAAAGATTATAAACATAATTTAGTTTATTACCTACACTCATTATTTTATTTTACTTCTATCATTTATACAAATGATACTTACTATTCTTTCTGTAAGAATCCTACATTCTTCTCTATTTATATTTATTTATATTTTTTTATAATTTATTATTAAATAGATATCTATATGTAATGAATGATTGTATTTTTACAGTAATCATGTTATTAACTTCACATATAAATATAATTAAGATAGAAAGATAATCTTAACTATTTATAACTTGTAAATAGTTATTTATTTTATAAAAAGATTTTTTAAAGTTTTAAATACAAATAAATTTTTGATATAATATATATAAAATGTATCTATTATTAAACAACAATTAAGGAGGTCTTTTATGACAGAAGATTTATTGTTCATTACAAAACCTACTGTGACAACAAAAGAGGCAGCAGATTTATTAGGAGTAACTGTACAGACCATATTAAAAAAAGAAAAAGAGGGATTAATAGAATGTGTATATAAAGATAATTGGAAACAATTTGGTAGTAAGATTTTCTATTTGGGAGATATTGAACGCCTAAAAAATACAGCAGAGCTTAAGGGGCTTAGTACAACCGAAGCAGCTGAAATTCTTAATGTAGCACCTTCCACTATCTTTACCTACATCAAATCCGGAAAATTACCTGCGAAAATGATAGAAAAACGTGGCAAACAAGTATATCTAATTGATGAAGAGGAACTAGAAATTTTTATGCTTGATTATGAAAAAGTTAAAACAAAAGAACGAAAAACATTCCTTACTAAAATTTACGATAAAGATATATATTTATATCAATTATTAAGACATATACATACCGAAAAAACAGCTAGGGTAATAGAAATAAATGGAAATGATGGTAAAATTCTCACAGAGGATGAAGAGGTTTTTCCTCTATCCACTTATAAAGAACATGAGTACTCCTTCGAAATTCTCCCGAAACAAACAGTAATTACGAAGCGAGGATATTTATCTTTTACATTTAAAAAGCCGCAATTATTTAATTCCATCACTTATAATTTAATTAATTTATTTTATAAAAAACTTGGTGCCACAAATATGCGATTAAATATTACACCAGATACTATCAAATTAGAAATTAAACCTTTTGTTTTACAAGTAGACCCCTTGCAATTCCAAGAAGAGCTTAAGTATTTACATGCACATATGAATTCTGGCATGATTCTTCCACATGTAGAAGGGGTTTACTTTAAAAGTAATATAGAAGCACTAAGTTTTCATGCTACTCATGAATTTAAACAAAAAGTAATTCAAATGGCCGCCGATGCTGGCATGAGACAAGAAGAATTTTTATTACATGCCGTACAAACCTATATGAATCAAGAAAAATGATAAAAAAACAGAACCCGACTAATACTGTTGGCTATAAAATACGAAGACTCCTTTTATTAAATACAAAGATGGATTGGCACCATGAAAAGCCAATCCATCTTTCTGACTATCTATATAACAACAGTATTTAGAAAATACCCCTGTTAACTATCTGTCCCCACATCAGCTTAAGCACTTTGTGTATCAATTTTAGTAAAATGCAACTCACATAGCAATATACCGTTGATGGAGGCATTCTTATGAAAGAAATTCTAAATATATCTTGGGATTATAGTAAAAAGTATTTTAATCAGATATATTTTATGCTTTTCAGGGAGTGGATGTTCTCTAAAAACAATCATTGATGATGTGAATCTTGTACAGCGTATTTTCTATTGCATTCGAGTATAAACTTGATTTAGAATCCATTCATTTCCTTACCATTCATATTTACAACTTTATTTGAATTCCTCGCATAACACTGAACTCCCTTAGGTAATCTGGTGTCTTCATTTCTATCCAATCTTCTTTGCACCAGAACAATTTGGTAAAGGTATTAAAATGTTGTATATAGTAGCTTCTATTGTGGTAATCTAGTAAAGTATCCAATCACGCCAGGATTGTGATATAAGTAACGCGCATATTTCTGAATAGCAAGGATCTTATATTATACCTCACACTATAAGATCCTTGTCATAAGTACATATGTAGCTATAATGTAAACAAAGATACTTTTCCTCACATTATTGTTTTTTCAGATGACAAAACAGTATGAATTATACAGCAAAAGAAAGGATAGTTCTTACATGAAAAAATTTGGCCGTTGGTTTGGCATTTTAATAGTAGCTTTTATTTTTACTGTGGTTATCAATATGTTTATTTTTCAAACGTATAGAGTTGAAGGACATTCTATGGACCCAACGCTTTCCAATCAAGAATTACTATTTGTTTCAAAGATCGTACATACTTTTTCAGCAGAACCTGATTATAACGACATCGTTATAATTGATAGTCAATTAGGAAAATCAGAAACCCTTCAAAATCAAATTCTTGATATTGGCTTAATCGCTATGTTTACAGGAGATACAAATAAAAGCATATATGTAAAACGTGTCATAGGAAAACCCGGCGACAGCATTGAAATTAAAGATGGCTACGTGTATCGAAATCACAAAAAAATAAAGGAACCTTATATAAAAGAACCGATGAATGCTCTTATAAAGGACCAATGGGTCGTTCCTCCAAATCATATTTTTGTAATGGGAGATAATCGTAACAATAGTAAAGATAGCAGAGAAATCGGACCAATTCCAATAGATCATATTTTAGGGAAAGTCTTATGGTAAATATTCTTGATATAGTGTAGTTGAATTTGGTGGAGACACATTTGAAATACCTCCACACAGTCTAGTAACTATCACTTATAAAACTGATACAGGAATAGAACTTTACAACTTCAATATGGCAATGATACTGATTCTGTAAAATCTGTTCATACTCCAAAAAATCAGTAATGCTTACAGGCGGTGCAAAATCTGTTACAAATGATGCTGTAATTAGTAATATATAATAAAAATTAATGTAAAAACCCCATTACTTTAGCAATGGGGTTTTTACATTGTATATGAGTGAAAAATGTAGTAAACCATTGAAATAACTTATAAAAACTACTGAAAGAAGAATTCCAAGGTACGTATCCCAATCACCTCTCTTAGCAATTCCCCAAAACATGCTACTTTCAAACTAATTATATGGCTGCTATTCTAGTCCATCAGATAGATCCATAAAATATTATCTATCTGATGTCTCACATTTACTCTGAAAATTCTAGCATATCATATGATGTATTGTTATTTTATTTCAAAGCCCCTATTTTTTAACTAAGAAAGATTTATACCATATTGTTTTTTTATTACCATATAAGTCGTATTCTCATTCCCATTCTTTTTTTCTATTACAAATCCAATATCTTTGTGCAATTGTATCACTTTTGTATTATGAGTTAATATATATACATATATTTCTTCTATATTTAGTTGCTCAAACGCATATTTACATGCCAAAATAACTGCTTGTTTTCCAAATCCCTTTCCAACAAAAGATTCTTCTCCAATCATTAATCTTCCAAATTCAGCTGTGTGTTTATGTAAATCTATATAATAAAATGCAAACGCTCCAATTCTTGTATTCTTTGCTCCTGATTTTTCAATAATAAACATCTTATCATCTTTTTTTTGTTTATACATTTGAAACCATTCTTGTTGTTGTTGTTCTGTAATATAATTTTGATTTAAAAAATATTGTCTTATCTTATCTTGATTTCTCCAATTTCGTATTAATTCAATATCTCTTTCTTCTATTTCACGTATACAAATAGACTCTTCTGTTAATCTATTCTCTCTCATTTTGTTCTCTCCCCTTTTTTACATATATCTAGTAACGAAAGTGATGAAATTTCTTCTATTATTCTATAAATATCTGGATATACACCACCTATATATAACAATGGATATTACGTATTATCTCAATAATGAATATCTGTTTGATTTAATCTAATATCCATTTATTTCTATTTTTTACTTATACCATATAAATATGATAAGAAGACTCCCATCCCTTTGGTAATGAAATTTTATGATATTTTTACTATAACTTTTCTAAATTTGCATCATACTATTTTTCTAAATATTCCTTTACTTCAAATTTGGAAAACTCATTTATTATTCATATAATAAAAACCTCGTTTGTTACCTTATCTAGTAATATATATTTTCCTTCATTGATTTGTTCGAAATTTAAAATTTTATGCTTATAACAACAAATTTCTATCACTTTATCTTCATAATTTATTCCAAATATGATTTCTTCTTGATATATTCTCCAAGTTAATATTTTACCATATATAACCATACAAAAAAACTCCTATATATTATTTATATAGCATATACATTATTAAATACACTTATTATACTCCTATGCTCCAAAATAATTATATATGCTCTCTCATATTATTTTAACTTTTTATGGTACACACATAAAAAGAAAAACCATTTGCAATCATAAGTATTTCCTTTCTTCATTTTAACTTTATTCTTACAGCCCTTCCCGAACGAGAAATCCCATCGTCTTTAGGCATGGGATGAAAGTGAGGTTGGATACGGAGTGCTACCAAAAAATCGTAAGGTTTGTGGCACTTTAAGTATCCAAATGTTGGTATTGTCATCAGCGATTCTCAAGCACCGCCGTTAGCGATGCAGACATGAAAACAAGCAATGAGGACGTGAAAAGTAAAAGATGTCCTCCTTCACTCAGATCAAGGAAGTATTTATACAGCGAAGAAATTTCAAGCGTATGCCAAAGAAAATGGCATTATCACCAGCATGTCCCGGAGAGGAAATCGTCATGATAATGCCGTCATGGAAAGTTTCTTTGGTCAATTGAAAAGTGAAGCCTTCTATTCACAAGAGAGAACAAAAGTATCCAACACAACTGTGCGAAAGATTGTGCTAGAATACATTCATTATTCCATTTTTGGGTAGTAACTTTAAATTTTCTAAATTCACTTATAGAAAATACTTGCGCTGTCACAGAAACGGACATTTTATTAATATAAACTTTGATTAATGAGACATTGATATTTGGATTCTTAATTAATGTAATTTTTATGAAGTTACTGCCCTCAACATGGTACTTTTTGAAATTGAGTATAACTTCTAAGTTACATTAGTTTACTCCAAAAATTCGAGGATTTAGACAAAGTCATCCTGATATGAAATACTAAATAAGAAGAAAAGTACATTTTATTTCTGTTGATATAAAATCCCACCCTATATAATTGGTGTATGAAAAATTTTTTCTAACTACTTAATCCAGGAGGAATATACATGAAAATTCACAAAAAATTAGCAACCTTAGCACCAATGGCTGTATTAGGTTCATCTCTGTTACTGTCTCCTTCCATGACTTTTGCTGCTGAGAAACAAGAACCAATTAAAAGCGTACAAACACAAAATCAATTATCTACAGCTGTTGAATTTGGTGGAGACACATTGGAAATACCTCCACATAGCCAATTAACTATCACTTATAAAACTGATACAGGAATAGAACTTTTACAACTTCAATATGGCAATGATACTGATTCTGCAAAATCTGTTCTTACTCCAAAAAAATCAGCAATGCTTCCAGATGGCGCAAAATCTATTACACGTGATGTTGTAATTAGTCAAAAGTTATAATTAGTAAACTATAATAAAATCTTTTGTAAAAACCCATTGCTAAAGCAATGGGTTTTTACATTATATATGAATGAGAAATGTAGTAAATCATTGGAATAACTTATAAAAAACTACTAAAAAAAGAATTTCAAGGTACATAACCCCATCAAATATTATGTTTCTGTTGTCCTGCACTTACTCTGAAAATTCTATCCGGCTCTGTAATTTCCTTAATCGTGAGTCTTTACTTTTATACATTTTAATGTCTATTTCTACTTTATCGTCACTTCGTAAGACCTTTAAAAATTCTTCTCCCTAATTTATTCGTCCTAGTACCAGTTAATTTTTATTTATAAATTTTTTTCAATTTCGAATGATGTTAATGTCTCTACTTGCATAACTCAAAATCATAATTCATCATCTACTAAAATCTATTTATATAACCATTTTGACACCATTATCACTAAAAATGATTTTTGGTAGTTAAAATGTTATGTTAAGTTGTTGCTCCTCTTTTACGAGAAGAGCCAGACTAAACGTTTATTGATGGTTTATTGATGGTTTTTGGATGTTTATTTGTACATATAATTCGGTACATGAAATTATATGTACGTGGATTTACTATTTTCTTTAATACATTCCTATAAGGGTGTTGTTATGAAACAAGAGAACAAATAAATAGTTTCAAGCATTCTGGACGAAGGATCGCAATCTAGAGGTTATTAAAAAACTTTCTGTTGATGATTTAATAGTTGAAGGAAATTATATTGTAGGACAGTGGAGGTACATATATATGTCATGTATTTAAAAAGATACAAATTATCAGAAGTTTTCAGCTTAACTTCTATCTAACCATTCACAATGTATTAAGTGTTCAAGGCTTCGGAAAATAAGAAATCCTCTGTTTATGGAAACTTTTGAAGAACTAACAATTCTCACAAGCCATTTAATGATGAATGAGGGCGAACGGAATGATAGTACATATAAATAAATTCAGCGACTAACTGATTTACTTGAGCGAGAGAAATTAGATTTTCTCCATATAAGCATTCGCGTTTAAAGATGCTAAAAAAAGATTCCATCACAGCGTTATCCCAACAGTTTCCCTTGCGGGACATACTTTGCTGAATTTTTTGTTGATTACAAAAATCAGTAACCTTATAACTGGCAAACTGAGATCCTTGATCACTATGAAATAGGATTCTTTTTTGACTTTCATTCCATTCATTAAACGAAATTCTGTGATATCACATACAACAGTCGGAACGTCTTTCTTGCCAGGTTTAAAGGATCGCTCTAGTACATTTGGAAATGTATGATGTTCGTGCTTTCTTTTCTTATAATAGGTGACAATTTTTCACTTTAATCCAGCTTCACATAAAGCTTGTCTCACTTGAAATAAGCTCGCCATTACGTTTTTTCTGATTTTCAGTGGGCTTACGATGAGTATAATCGTAAAAACCACTAACAGAAACTTGTAATCGATGGCAAAGCCAGCGCACTCCAAATATGTGATGATATTGCCTGATAAATTGAAAGCGTGTTAGTTTTGGTTGCTGGCAAAGAAAGTTGCCGCCTTTTTTAAAGCCTGGATTTCTCTCCGCAAAGAACGTAGTTCTTCCATATCAGATTTCTCATTATCCAAAAATGGGGAAGAATATTTCTTTATCCATGCATTTAAGGTCCCGTTTCCTAGGTCAAATTCTCTTTGAATACTCGAAATTGTACGCCCTTCTTTAACCACCAATTCTACACATTATTTTTTAAACATTTCATCATACTATTTTTTCATCTCAAACGCCTCTTATATAGAATAATTTATCTCTATACTGTGTTCCAGTTTTACTGTACCACCTCAATGTTCTGTACAGCAAGGTATCTGCTGATATAAGTAAGGAGCCTCTATGGAAAAGAAAAATACGTATTAAAAACATCTTTTGAATTTCAACTTATTCAGAAGCCTTCCTATCAGATTTCTGTTCGTCAATCCAAAATTTTATTCTACTCTCCCTTAGTCGTTGGATACCTCCACAGTAGAGTTTCACCGCTTAAATAATTTCTATACCTGACACACTGAAAAAAGGTTGAGCGCATTCGCTCAACCTTATAAATGACAGACAATAGAATATCATAGCAAACATTTATTATTCTTTAGTCTTTCATTATTTTCCACCTTCAAATATACGCAATGCATCTTTACGGATTTTGTCTTTTTCAGCATCTGATTTTTTGAAATCATATTGATATAAAGCTGATTCTCAATCCCCATACATCGGATTTGGGAACACAATAAACTTTTCTCCAAATACTTCATGTATCTCTTCGACCGCTTGATTTCTATCTTGTACCGATTTCTCATCAAATCCCGTAAAATCAGATAAATTATCTCCAAAAAATAGAACAATATCATGTTCTATCGCAACTTTTTTTCTTCTCTCTTCCTTCCCTTTTTCTTCATTTCCTTGCAATAAAACATGCTCCTTATCAGCTTGTGGGATATTCAATTTCTGTAAATTTTGCAAAGTGGCGTCTAACTGATTTTGTTTGCGATTGGAAATGTAATAGATTGATACACCTTTTTCATTTGCATATTGTAAAAAAGAAACAGCTCCAGGGAGGGCTTCTGCTGTCGCTTGTTGAATCCATTCTTCCCATTTATAGGGAAATCCTTTCTTCTCTTTCACAGTCATAGCTTGATACGGACTATTATCCACGACTGTTTCATCTAAATCTAAAACAATAGCAGGCTTTTTTTCGGTACCTTTGGCAAGCGCCGCGTCTAATTTCATTTTTCCTAGATTATATCCTTGATGATAGAGCGCTTTAGCTTCTCCAGCCGTTTGATACCAAGCATCTGCCATGACTTGTTGTTCTGTTAGTGAAGATGTTTGTTTCGGCTGTGTTGATGGCGACTGACACCCCATGAGAGAAAGAGAGACTAGCATTAGAGCTATATATACTTGTTTTTAAAATTGGTTTCATTGTGTATCACACTCCCGATGTATGTTTTATATGGTATGCGCTTACCTTATAGAATTTATACCCAAAATACAATCTTCTTTTATCCTTTTATAAGGACGAAATGGTACATTTTAAATTTTTTAGATACAAAAATTCCCTTTTAATATTTTAAAGAAGATTATGAATTCCTGGGTGAACAATGAAACTGAAAACCATTTACAAATTAACTTGTAGGATGTGATAAAGTTGACGATACATACATTGTTCAATCTATAAAATATAAAACTATAATCTTATTACAGATTGGTCTTACAGACATATTTTAAACCGTTATATGCAATCGTTAACATTAAAAATCCTTAATGATTGTTATTGTTACTTATATTCTGATAGTATTTTAAAAAATTTATTTCACATAGTTTTTAACCTCATCAAAAACGTGATTTTTTGATAACACGATTAGACCATTGCGTTCTAATTCTATCACTACATAAACTCCATTTTGTACTTTTTATACACACAAAAACATTTTATTTCTAATCTATATATTATGTGGAGTATAGTCATGTGTCATCCCCATCTTATAGAAAAAAGTACTTTCTAAAAACGTATCAATAATCTTACTTTGTCCTATTACAGGACAAAGTATCTCTTTAACAACATTTTAATGCATTATAAACTTATAAAGTTGTTTAAATATATTTAAGGAGTTGATTTATATGGGTCCTATACTTGCATTACTTCTAGCAGGCGGGTTACTCGCATCCCCACCTGCTATCGCTGCTGGATTAGATACTTTGATTGATTTATTATCTTAATTCAAAAATACTTTTTTATACACAGGTAATTTCATAAAAACCCTACACTACATAGGAGTGAAAAAATAATTATGATTTTTGAAGTTCCAATTGATCATTTTCCTACCCATCATAACAGCTCTATAAAAGAACAATATAATCTATCTGTTGAAGATGTAGAAACGCTTTCGATAGGGATTAAATGCTTTGTTCAAAACCATCTACAATCTGTAAAAGAGTTTATACCTCAAACAATTGAAAATGTTGAAGGTACTGCAGGTACAGTTAACAACGTTACAAGTTTGAAAAATCGTGCGTAAATCAATATAATTACAGAAAAAATGTAAAAACTCATTATAAATTAGTGTGATTTCTGGTATGTTAAGAAAACGAAGTCCTACGACAGACTTCGTTTTCTTTTGTACAGAGAGCAGCCACATCTATTCGTTATTTCTCTCATGTTCTCTCACTATTTTATAAAAAAATTATACCCTTGAACGAATTGATTAGCATAACCCACTCTTTAGAAAAAAACCAAAGCAGGGTTTATCGTATTTTTTAAGTAAATCTATATAACTAGGGTTTAACTAACTCTCGAAAAACAAACATTTTTCACATAAAAAAATAATGTTTTTTGTTACACAGTCTGTACGTACACGATTTGATAGACTAGGGTCGATACACTGACCCAAATAGAAAATAAACATCTCTTTCATATAATAATATTATTCCTTAATGTATAATTTTCTTTTTTCGATTGTGCGCCACCTAAAACACCCTTGTGAATGTTGCTACTTTGTGGTTGATAGCAAGAACCCTATTAAAAAGCCTCCGTAAGGAGGCTTTTTAATTAAACACTTTTCTTGTGTGATCCAGGTGTTACTGTGAAGTAATATTTTGAACCTTCATATGCGTAATTTGTATTTGCTAATGCAGCTAAACGTGGAGTCATACCATCTGGGTTCAAATCCGGATCTTTTGATCCTATAATAGAGGATAATCCTTTACCAGGTAACAATGTATAGTCTGACTGTATTTTGTATACAGCCGCCGCATAGTCATTATACTTATAGTCAGGGTTATCTACTCTTGATATGTCAAATTTAACTTGTGAACTAGTTTGTTTTGTAACGTTTACAGTATGCTGAAAACTAGCTGTTAAGCTTCCACTAATCTCTGAAGTAACATTTACAACACCTGGAATACCCGCGCTCAAACCTATTTTCCATCCGACTGTTGTTGCTATTCCAAACATATTTGTCGTTGATACACCCGAGGTTAGCGTTTGATTATAGCCGAATGCAGCTGCATCATTCTGTAGACCCGAAGCATCTGGAAGCAGTTGATAATTTGTTTCTCGTTTTAGTTTGCTTGTTCCATCCCATATCACGCTGTATGTTTGATTTAAATCTTTTTGAATCGCATCAATTACGGACGGTGTATAGCCGTAATCTGCTAAATGATTTGAATCTGCAATCAAAGATAAATCTGCTGGATTATAATAGCCATCTCTGATTTGTCCATTCGCTTGTTTTTGAATAAAATACCCTATTGTCGGATATTTTTTCCCATCAATGAGTGCAAGCGACTTAATCCTTGCGCCTAGCAATCCTCCATTGGTTGTATTATCAAATGGCTGGAAATAAACAGTATCTCCTATATCTGTCGATTCAACGTATGCCGTTCCATGATCAGGAATTGGATTATATGGATTTTCTGGGAGTAGTGGAAGACCCGGGTCGATATCACCATCCGTATCAAACTTAGTAAGTTTGTTTTTATACACAGGAGTAATCTTACCATTTTCCATTTGGTAACCTTGAATCAATCCTTCCTGTGATGATGAAATATCAGCTTTTTGTGTTTCCGCTGCAAAGGATGTAACAGGTGCAATCGCTGACATACTTAACATACTTGTAAGCGGTATAACGACTGCTAATTTTTTATAGTGTTTTTGCAATCTAAGCTCCTCCATTTCTATATGCTATATGTATAAAGTAAGTTACGAGTAACTCACTAAGTTCAGTATACTAGCGTATAAAATAATCAAGACTATAATAATAACCTTTTAAAAAGGACATTACCGAGGTGTATTGACCTTCTGTTCTAAAATTTTCGAAAGTAAACTATATTTCCAAAAACAGAATGAGTAAAATTTCAAATGATGTATTCTCCCCACCCTTAATTATTTGTTAACAGAAGACAAGTGACAGACTTTATGCAGTAACTAGTACACTTCCTAGTCCAGGAGGTTAAATATACCGCTTACTACAAAAGCAGTATTATTTTTAATTCAAATCTTTTTGCTATTGTCAAAACCAAAATTGTTGAGCAAACTCACATTGCTAATTTACTTTTTATTTAGTTTAAATATGAGCAAAAATACCATGTTTCAAAGCAGAAAACAACAACAAATAGACTGCTTCAAATCCAAAGCATCTATGTGTGCTCCCTATATCTCTAAAAGAACCATCCACCCGTCCATATTATTAAGAATAATATACTTATGTTGTATGTAGTTATTAAAAACATACGGACTGTCTCACAATTTTTTTAGTTTAAACATAGTATACATATATAGGAGGTTTGTATAATGACATTAAAATATAAGCAATATAAATACGAGGCTTTAATAATAAAGACTACAGCTCCAGATTGGAATTCACCCTTTACACACAATATAGATATATCTTTATCAACAGATAAAAAATTGTTAAAAAGAATTATCTATAGTCATCTACAGTGATATGCAATGGTATATGGAGAAATGATTTCATGGAGAGAATACCAAGATTTAATAATATTTGAAATTTTTTATAAAGACACTTACATCGAGTTAATAAGCTATAAGGATGGGGTTTTTAATTTAGAGCACATTAATGGCGGGAAATATATATTATTTGATAGTTTAAAAAAAGAAATATTCATTATTTAGAGAATCTAGAATTTCTAAAATATAATTTATAATAGATGAATGTAGCCAATTTCATTAATAGTGACTAAAACAAAATTTGCAAACATCAATTGAAAGAGCATAATGCTCTTTCAATTGATGGAGAGGATACCCTTCTTTACCTATCTGTTGTATATCTGTAGTTATGCTTTTTGTGAATTGAGTGCAGTTAATTGAATTTCAATAGGAGCGTTGTTTAATAATTTTTGATTTGCTTCTCTTATAGGTTTAATGGCCTTTAACTTTACAATCATTTCTATCACGACATTTCTATATTTGTAGACATCATCCAAAATTTCTTTAGCATATTTATTTTTATAAGTTTCACCATCTACAATTAGAGTTATTTTTTCAATCGACCAGTCTCCTTTATAACCATAATCCGCTCGCCAATAACTAGGTTGTGAACAATAAGAAAAAGAGTTTAAGAAAAATTGCCGGATATGTGTAGGATCTTCAAATGCATCATCACTAGATCCATAAGGAACATGGCAAATCATCGTTGCATTTGCTTTCGCAATACGATGCAATTCCTCCATTAAGTCTAACAAATTATGAATATGTTCTAGTACATGCGAAGCAAAAAATTCGTCTACACTATTATCTTCGAACGGTAAAGGCTCCACTTTGCATTGATTTAAATCTGCTATTACATCTACTCCTTCCATAGGCATCATATCTAAATTAATCCACCCTTTCAAAATAGTTCGTCCACAACCCAAATGTAATTTTTTAGTCACGATAATTCCTCCCATCTATCTCACTTTTTCCCCTTTATATATATATATGCTTTTTTCAAGTATAGATGAGAACATTCTTACACTACATATTCTTATAAATCAAAGAACAGTAAGGGTTGTATTAGTGATAAGGGGCCTTTGGCATTGAAAAATGACTTAGATACCTAAGTGTTTTCCTATGATAACAGCAAAGTGCGAAACACAATTTTTTACGATATACAAAGTTTTACATCTTCTTTATATGGCTTACTTTCGTATAACTTCTTTCGCATTGAAGATATGAGACCTATCTTAGAATTTTTCAATAGACATATTATAATTATGGTAAACATATAATATGTTTATAGCTGTTAATACAGTTCTTTTGTTTGCATTAAAAAAGCATGATTTTTCCCTATTGATTCGAATCATGCGGCTGCTTTTTCAAAAATTGTAGGATAAGCATCATCTCCAAATACTGAAGATTTAGGACGGTCTATTGTAGATTCTAAAAGCCCCAACTCTTTTACACCTACGGATTCACTTGGTGTTATGCTCTTAATGACAATTTCATTAAGAAGGATTACTTCGGTGGTTGTTATATATTTTACTACTCCTTCCTCTCTAACGGTTCGCCAAACCCTTTAGAGCTTCATCATATCTTTCGAATACATTAGAAACAATATCTCAAAACACAGGATCAACATCCTTAGGTAGCGATACCTTATTTTGTTTTTTGATAATAATTTCATCATTAATTTCTAAGCTAATGATGTCACTCAAATTAAGAACCAACAAATTAATTCTTTCTTGTGAAACAGTTATCCCTAAAAAACTCCCTATTTATGTTACCTTTTTACGGGTTTCATCGTTAGTGTTCCTCTCACTTTTAACGTCTTTTTATATCACCCCTCTCATTTTACGCCTATTTTGAAAAACGAAATGCTCCCTCAGATAAAATCATATTTACAAAAAAAATTATGTCCTATTGAAATATAAAAGAAGCACGTCTGAGTCAACCTTCGCACATATTTATATTATATTTTTTACCTTTATAAAAGTACAAACACACATATATTTTATCTTAATTTATATGATATAGTTAATTTAAAGTTGTTACTTGTTTTATGTATGCATTAGATTGGAAAGCAAAACTTTTTATCAAATCCAACCAAGAAAAAACACTCTTCCGAGTGTTTTTTCTTGGTTGGACCTTTCAATTGACTCATAACCATCGTTTTTAGGCTTATATAAAACATCTATTAAACTAATAAGGGCTACATGTTTTATTTTTCACCTTTTTAAAAGTTAAAAATTGCAGGTCATTTTCATTCAAAAATGCGGTATAATGATATTGCCATCGAACAAACCGTCTTAGTTGTTTTTCGACTTCTAAGATAAGAACCCCCCCATCGTCTCACCAGACAATGGGGGATTTCTTTTGATAAATAGTTTCTTCTCATACCACATTCGTACAGCTATAGTAAATTTTAATATTCGTTTATTATTGTTCTATTGATGCCGTTTCCTTTTAATAAAAATGTGAAAATTGCTCCAATAATACCACCTACAACTAGACGTAATATCCAAGTTGTATTTGCACTGATTTTATCCAAGTGTTTGTTAATATTAATAATATCTTTTTCATTTCCTGTTGTTCTCATTTCTAAGCTCTTCATTTCAAGTTTTATTTCCTTAATATCTTGTTTAATTTCTTGTACTGCCCTTTTTACATCTTGTAATTCTTCCACGTTGACCACTCCTCTTTTAAATAAAGAAAAGCCTTTTTACCCTCCTTTTTCTTTAGGTCACATATACTTGCTCATTTTGTGAAAAATCTATTATAGTGCTCACCATTATACTATGAGACAAGCTCTTTCACTGTGAATATATATAAGAAATAGGGGTATGGCAACCAAAAGCGAAATATGGGGCCATATGCAAATATATTCCAATTCAAAAAGGGTATGTGAAGAAGTTTTTATTCGCCACATACCCTTTTTGTTAATTGGCTACTTGGTAAATTGGCATATCGAACTGTAAATCCGGTGGCTGTCTATTTGGATCAATTCCATATTTGCCAAATCGATTCACATGAGCTGTGATATATGGACTCAACTCACTTAGTACTTCTTCGTCCAATTTATTTCCATCTTGCCGATAATCATGTAACACTTGTGTTAATGCAAATACATTGTAAAAAATTAAACAATTCGCTACTAAGTGATTAAACTTAATCACTTTTCTTTGGTTTTCTCTATTATTTTCAGTAATGATTCCCTCTCCACCAAAAAATAGCCATTTGGTAAACCCATTAAATGATTCACTCTTATTTGTAGCTGTTTGAATGGTACGTCTCAATTGTTCATCAGCTATGTACTTTAATAAAAACATAGTACGAATTACACGTCCTAATTCACGAAACGCTTGATATAATTTATTTTTCTTACTATAGGTTCCTAGCTTATTCAAAATAGTGGAAGGAGTAATTTTTCCTACTTCAATTGACATGGCTACTCGTAGCATATCTTTATAATGGATTTTAATTAAATCCCAATCAATTTCATCGGTAAAAATATCGTCAATATGCTTAAATCGACTTTCTTTATCTGGACGGAGCATTTTTAAATCTTTCCAATTTCGAATTCGTGGCATTAACTCGATTCCCATTAAGGTAGATAATCCAAAAATGGTAGCACTTTGTCCTTGTGTATCAGAATGAATGACTTCTGGTTGAATCTCAGAATTGTTATTCATTAAGACATCTAGTATATAAAGTCCTTCCCATACACCACACGGTATAAAATGACTAAATAATGCAATGTAATTATCAGAAACATGATAATAGCCAATTCCCCCATATCCTCCATAACGGATATGCCTCTCAGATAACAAGTTTTGTTCATATAAGGCCCATATTGTTCCATCAGCAGATGCGCTTTTCCCGTCTCCCCAATACTTAGGTAGGCCGAATTTGTTATAGGAATTAATAATGAATTGGATTGCTTGATCTAGATTTTCTGTCGTAATGTGTCTTTGATTTACCCATGAAATTTGCCTTCGGTCCATATTTCCTAATGATCTTGCAGTTTGAACAGGCCCTAGATTACAACCATAGCAAAACACAGTAGTTAAATAACGTTCAATCGGATCTTCTAATCGAGCCTCATGTTTTGAAATGGGTTTAAAAAATCGAGTCCAGTTTAACCAATGTTCTGTATCACCTAGCATATCTAAAACATTGATGGGAACTAGATTTTGAGCAATATATTTTTCTAAACTTTTTAATTTAGGAGAAGGTTTTCTTTTCTTTGACTTACCCATGACAATTTCACCATTCTCAATACGCACTTGTTTATTGTATGGAAAAGAAGTATCTGTTTTCTTTGCTATTTTCATAAACCTTTTCCGTAATTGTTTTACATATTCTTTACCTGTAGAGGGGAGATTGCTTTTATGACAAAAATCCAATAATTTTTGTTCATATTCATTCCAAGAGATAAGTTGTTGTCGATAATCAGCGTATTTTTCACTTCCCTCAATGTAAAGATCTCCAGATTTTAAACCCCACATAATTTGGGTAAATACACAAGCTTCAAAGTGACGGCGATTAATTTCTTCTGGATAACACCCAGATTTTCGATTTGGAGCTATCCATCTCCACCATGCATCAGGAATCCACGATAAATCGAGTAGAGGTTTTATTTCCTTTTTCCAGTATCCCTTTTTTTCAATACTTACGATAGAAAGAGACTCTTTTCGGGAATTTTGATGAGTTTTTAAAAACGCAATCGCATCTTCTAATCCTTGATCTTGGTTTGTAGAGCGTAGGGAAACCGTGTTTAAAATTTTAAACAACGTAGAACGACTACTTTTATAATAATCCCAGACAAAGACAAAGTAGTTATCACCACTATAAGCAAGATGTGATTCGCAATCATGTAATATCTCCTCATGTCGGTTTCCTACTACCTGTTCAATCGCTTCCATTTTATCTTGAGATTCATTTCCTGAACGATAAGCAAGAATGACATCATGAAGAGTTGTAATTAACAAATCGGTCCGTTTTTGGTTCTTCATTTGATAATGTTGTAACTGATCACGACTTTTATTACGGGCGGACATCATTCTCTTAACCATCATTTCTCCAATATTATCTAAAACATGAGCGAGTTGAGATTGGATAAAAGAGAGAGCAAGTGCATATCGTTTTTTAGGTTCCATTTTTTTCATTCGTGCTGCATCGAGCGTTTTGGCTTCCGAGGTCATTTGTCGTACTTTAACAGAAGGAATACTCTTCAGTATAGTAGTATTTACTTTTTGATCCATTAACCATTCCATTTGTGCTACTAATTCCCTGAAATGCTTTATAGTAGGACTTTTGGCATCTTGCTTGAGATGATGCCAGGGAGTATACACCGTACCATCATTCGTTTGAAAGAGAGAATCAATCTTATTTTTATCGTTTTCATGTATCGATTGATATATTTGTTCATACACCACATGGTACGATTGAGATCGCAACCTCTTAGCTGTCTCATTTAAAGTAGAAAAAGTAGGTAATTCAAAACGCTGACGAATTAATTCATCTATTGCAGCATTAATGAAATCGGCTGAGTCGTCTTTTGTTGATGATACTTGATTCATTGTATCAGTCATAATTTTTCTAGCTTGGTCATTGAAGAAATGAATGTTTTTATAGTCTCTAATCAAGGCATGGTGACGTTTTTGAGTACCTGAGTTATGATATTTCTGTAAATCATTTCGTGATACAAGAGTAAGATTCATTTTTTGAGCAATATGTATGACAATGTCTTCAGGTATTTCTGTTACAGGAAGAAAATATCCTAATCGTTGAAATGTTTTTAGTAAAACGAATAATCCTAATTTAGCTACATCTCCTTTTACATGTGGCTTCATCCAATGAATTTCTTCAATTGTAGGAGAATATAGCTCTTGTAATTCTTTTTGGGATGGATTACTTTTCAGTCGAGGATAAGCTGTATCTTCAATACTAGGCATAAAAAACTCCTTATATGAATTTAACTACTAATACAATCTTTTATTAGTCCATGTTTCGATAAAGGGTCATTCTAGATACACCGGCTTTTTCGGCAGCCTCTGTGATACTTGTTCCTTGTTCTATTAAATAAAATGCATAACTTAATTTTTCTTTGTCTACAGATGGTCTACCAGGATATTTGCCTCTTTTTTTTGCTGCCAGAATCCCTTCTTTTGTTCGCTCTGAAGTTAAATCTCGTTCAAATTGAGCAATACCAGCAAAAACAGTAAACAGCATTTTTCCATGTGCAGTTGTTGTATCAAGCCAGGACTCTTTTAAGCTTTTTAAATTCGCTCCTTTTCGAGAAATGAGCTCGGCAATCTCAATTAAATCCTTTGTAGAACGTGAAAGTCGAGTCAGGTCTGTTACTACTACTGTATCTCCATTACGCAGAAACTCTAACATTCTATTTAGCTCCAGACGATCTCGTTTGGTTCCTGTTACTTTTTCAAAAAACATACGCTCGCACCCAGCGTCTATTAGTTGCTGTTCCTGGCGGTCTAAATTTTGATCAATGGTAGATACCCGCATATATCCAAACTTCATATAATTCCTCCTTTTCTGTTATATTGTATCAAAAACAATATGAAATAGGTATTGTTACAAAAAGATTTTGTTACATATTTTTGTGACAGCGAGATTGCTAGTTCACTTGACTTCAGTTCTTGATCCCCACCCCTGTCACAAAAATGGTCGTTTTTGTGACAGACAGAACGAAAAAGACTAAGATTTAAATACATCCACAACTAATATGGAATCCTTTATACCAATACTTTTTTCAAGGAGTGGAAAAAACATTGGTGAATTGCAACATTTTTAATGGCCTTTGCGAACCCCATAACTTGTTCTGTTTTTTTTTATTTTGCATTGCTATAATTCAAAATGTAGCAACGAATGTTCTACTACAAATACCTAAACATCTGGAAAGGACAACAGAAATTTGCATACTAAAAATAATATTTCTACTCGTATTATATCTCTTGATATTCTTCGTGGCTTTGCTTTGATTGGAATGTTAATTATACACGCCGCTGGTTTGTCAAAAAAACAAGAAATCCCAATGTATTCTATGGATTTTTACTTGGATATTTTTAATAACATGTTTATTCATTTTAAGTTCGTTTCTATTTTTTCATTTTTATTTGGCGTTGGGTCTTATTTCTTTTTTTTACGCGCGCAACAACGTGGATTGCATAGTTATCATCTTTTTTCAAGGCGATTAATTACGCTGCTTCCTATAGGGATTATATCGATACTGATTTGCCCTCAGATAACTCCTATTTTAATCATCTATAGTGTATTCGGATTTATCTTACTTCTTTTCTTTAGACTAATGTCTAGAATGATTCTACGCATTGCGGGATTAATCCTAACATGTAATATACTAGTAGTAATGGGAGCTATGGTATTGGGATGCCCCTCCTCCAAAAGTTTTAATATTTCTTTTCAAATAATTTGTTACGCTGTCACTTATCTATCTGTAATTTTTAGTATGATGCTATTAGGACTATATGTAGGGAAAATTAATCTTTTTCAGCAATTATCACAACAAACGGTCATGATCAAAAAAATTCAGAAGATGTCATGTTTTCTCAGCTTACCCCTAATTTTAGGAGGTCTATGGACTATTTATATAAACCCAGATGTAGAGCATAATATTTCTTTTCAAGGACTATGTTATATAACGGCTTATCCCTTATCAATATTTTATTTGTCTTCCATCATTCTTTTATATAATAAAAACCATTCTTTGTATATTTATAAACCGCTCAGTTATGTAGGACGGATTTCATTAACGGCTTATATTGGACACGCATTGCTTCTTAAACTGCTTCCTTTATTGTTAGGTTGGACATCTGGCTACACACTAATACAAAGCTTGATACTCTCCTGCATTATATTTACTATGCTAATTATTTTTAGTTTTATTTGGTTGCAAAAATTTAAACAAGGTCCTATCGAGAAAATTTGGCATCTATTAACATTTGGAAACAAAGCAAGAGCATAACATGAGGGGATTTCACAATTTATGTATTTTTATATTTAAAAAATAGATATACAAGATTAAATTCAATAGTTTTACCTAATGAAAATTTAACAAAAAGGGATGTGGAGACGTTTTTATATTCCACATCCCTTTTTAATTGGAATATATTCGTATATGGCCCCATATTTTGCTTTTGGTTGCCATACCCCAAATACATTTATACAATGCATCTGGCGCTTTTTTGCTCACCCTAAAAGGGAGATAATACAAAGTGTGTCAATTTAATCTTATTCCTCAATGATTTTCCCACACTTTAACCAGTTTAACATTTCCTCTTCATTGATCTTTTCCAAGATTGTGTCCAAATTGATTATATAGGGCAGTTATTAAGTTCATACCAGCCTTGAACTACCTCACTTTTACTTCGTTTAGAAGTAGGGTGTTTTTGCCCATCCCCTGTTATGAAGGGACCTTTGTCAATAGTTTTTCACCCATATTCCTATTCTTGATAAGTTTCTATAAAATTATCATCTATTTTAACTTTTCTGCGGCCAAATCTAACTCCTTTTTGAAGTGCAATTGTAATTCTTTCTTTTTGTCGTTCATGGACTTGTTTTCTATCATCTTTAGTCATATAGCTTAATATCTGAGGCTTATTTTTCCATATTGAATGAACCTTTTAGTATTTTCCATTATTTTATTGCTTCTTTTTTAATAAAATCAATATGGTGTGAACAGTATTTATTTAAAGAGATGTATTTTTTCATTGGCTTTGACTCGTATTGTATCATCCTCAGGAAATGACCTTTCTACTACTCCCATGCCTGGAACCTCGTTCATTAAAGTATTAATAAAACTAAAGCGTAAGATGCTAAATGTATTTTCTTTCAATGGGAGTTCGTTATAAACAGAGTCGTCTGCGATCTCCAATTTTAATTCCTTCGTTCGGAATATTTTTTCCGTATGCCACACCTTTTTGGGGTACAGCCGAGATATACACGTTATCTTAACCAAGAAAATTTAAAATCCGATTTTATTATGTATAAAATTAATTCTTATTTGTCATGTGAGAATTTGCTTACATGACAAATAAGAACCAGATTTAAATAATTATATACCAGCTCTAGCTAGACATAGCATGCTTTATTCTATAGACGGTTTGCCTTGTTATGCCGTTTTCTTTTGCAATATGAGAAATGGCTTCGCCATTGTTTAACATTTCAACCACCCGATTATATACCAACCTCTTTTGTGGATCCTTTGCTTTTGGAGAATAGAGGGTCGGTCTTCCTTTATAGACACCTTTCTGTTTAGCAATCGAAATTCCCTGTGCTTGCCTTCTTTTCGTTTCGGTTCGTTCTTGTTCCGCAATCATAGCTAAAATTTGAACGATCAAATCTTTAATAAATTTGTCTAATAGGCCTCACGATACATGCCCATCAACTTAAGAGAACAAATAAAATGAAGTTCCCTTCAAAATAGCTACCAATTGTTCATCATATTGATTATTTCTAAAAGCACGCACACTAAATAAACTCTACCGAGTTTTATTTTTAAAACTATGCAGCTTTCTTTTGTTCCCTAGCTATACTATACTCATAATGAACACCCATGATATCAAAGACCGTTTTCTTCTCATATCGATGAGATTTCCGTCCGTTTTGTTGTAGAAGGTGGAACAGACGAATTAGAAGCTTTGTTATCTCTTGGGTGTTTTTCTGTATGGCTTGATAGAGGAGAAATAGGTGATCTTGAATCATTCCTATCGCTTTATATTCACTTAATTCTATTTGTTTCTTCTGTAACAAAAGTTGGCGCATTTTAAATATAGTAGAAGAACATAAAAAAATAGCAATTAGTTTTCCATATAAGTGGCACTCTATTCTTTCTCGTTTGACAGTGCGACAATGATCTATATCAAACAATGATTTCCACGTTTTAAAAACAATTTCTATCTGCCAGCGTAATGTATACAATTCATGTACTTGTTCCATCGGAACCCATTCCCAAGGTGCATTTGTCACATATACATTTAATCCTGCTACTAATTTACTTTTCTCTGAATAGGTTCTATGTTTCAACTTTTCTTTTTCTGCAATTTTTTTCAAGCGTTTTTGTAATTGTGCTGCTGTTAAACGATGAAAAACGAGACGTGAAAATAACTGCTGTTTATCTCCAATATAAGCTTGCTGGTATTCTATTGTTTCACCTGGTTGGAGTTGATTCAAAATTTGCATGACATTGATTTGTATGTATTCTGATTGCTTTTTAATGGTACCATTTTTAAAGTACTCCGGACTTGGATTTTTTACATATACGTTCGTATTTAACTTTAACCTCGAAATATAATATGTCCCCCGTTGATCCATTTGGTCTAAATCTTCTAATGAGAAATACCCTAAATCACGAATACATAAATCGCCTGGTCGTAACGTATCTAAACATTCTGTTCCGAATGTTTTATCATTATTTTTTCCAGGTCCCACTTGAAAATTGAGAAATTGGCCACTATGTAAGTCATATTCTAATTGAATTTTGATCCCAGCTGTTTGCGCACAACCACCTGAACCAGGATATATATGTTCCAAAGTATTAGGTACCTGAAACATAGTGGCATCCATGATGCGAATACGTTTAAAATGAGTATAAAGTTGGCTAGAAATGTGCGTTTGCTCGCAGACTTTTTGTTGTAACAACAAAGAAAAGATATGTTTTAAAAATAACACTGATTTTTCATTAAATCGTTTATTTAAGCCCTCCGGACTAAGTACAGTACCTGTAACTGCGTGAAGCCTACTACATAATCGTACTAAAGGATCACTGGCCACCCTTTGGCTAATCCAAATACAAATGGTAGCTAAATCTGCCCCCGAAAATTTGCGCTTTCTCTTTACAAATTTCATCTCTCTTGCGAGTTCTTCCAAAAAATCAGGTGTGATATAGCGCTGTAATTCTTCTGCAAATGGTTGTAACTCCTCTTGAATCGAGAGATTCATAAAAAAACGTCACCCTTCCTTATAGTTTATTAAGAAAGAATAACGTTTTTTTTGTACTTGGGGGTAGTAAAAAGGCTTAAGTTGATGGGCATGCCTCACCATACCATTTCGGGAAAATTGTACGTTTGGACACAATTTGGACACATTTTACCGATTCCGTATTTACGTAGGGAATCGGTAATGGGTGTTAGTATCTATTTCTTGTATATTTTGGAGGGAAAAATATACACATGTATTTTTGAAATTGGATGAGACGTATTTCAATTGATAAAGAACATCCTCCCTTACATATATTCAACTGCGCAAAAAATACGCTCCTTCCATAAAGAAAGAAGCGTATGGTATTTCTTACATCATGAGTGTTCCTTGTAGATCTTAGAGAGTATTATTGTACACCTAAGTTTATTTTTGCTTTTTCTGGAATGTTATCTTTTTTTACTTCTTCCCACGTTTTTACGCCCTTATCTTTATCGTAATACACTTTTAAAAAAGCATCTTTTTTAAGTTTTCTCTCTGCATCAAATACCATTTCTTTTTCTGTACCTTTCTCATTAAATCCCTGTAACCTATACTCGTAACGGTGATTATCTTGTAATTGTCCATCTGTTGTAATTTGTACGTAATAAGAATCTGTTCCCCATTTTTTAATACTGTGACATCCAACCGAAAATACACTTAACATGAGTACAAAACCGAGAACTGTTATATATTTTTTCATGAAATGCCTCCAAATATTTAAAATTGTATGGTTAGGATAGTTATTGTATCCCTATTCCTTTACGCTCACAATCTTATAATAAGAATGAACAGTTAAAAAATAATAGATAACATAGATCAAACTATACACCCCTGTACTAATGATTAATGGTGTGAAAAACATAGGATTTCCGCCTAGTAGAGAAGATCCTAATACTTCTTTTACTCCTAAAGTAGCTACTATGCTATGACAAATCCCTACAAACAAGGGCATGCTGAAGATAAAACCCATTTGTTTTGCAATCGTTCTTTTCACTTCTATTTTTGTAACCCCGATCTTTTGAAGTATCGTATATCGTTCACGATCTGCATGAGCTTCTGCTACTTGTTTAAAGTAAATAATAGAACCTGTGGCCAGTAAAAAAACAAGTCCTAAGAAGAAACCACAAAAGATGAATAAGCCATTCATCATAAGTCCCATGTGATATTGCATGTAAAAACTTTCAAAATTCAGAAGTTCAGGGCCCGATGAGATAGGATCTGTTACTGGCATTGGCATGATTTTCTGTAATTTCTCTGTCAACACAGCACTATCATTCTCATCTTTTACACTCATATTTTTTACAATGCGTAATTCGCCTACCTGCTTTGCTTGGTTATATAATTGATCCGGTATCACAAGTACTAATTCCCCTAAATTTGTGATACGCTGTACCGTTGCGCCTTTAATCGTTACTTCGTGTTTTTCTTGATGGAACGTGAGTGTATCTTTTCTATTGGTTCCGTTGCAAAGTTTTTGGAGCTGAGCTAGACTGTAGAAAAATGAGATGAGGAGCCTAACATATGGGATATTTTAAAGGAAAACAATTTGAGAGAGACATTATCTTGGTAGCTGTCGGCTACTATTGTCGTTTTTCTTTAAGCTATCGCGACGTATCTGAACTTTTGAGAGAGCGTGGTGTTTCAGTTCATCCTACAACTATTATGCGTTGGGTCCATGAATATGGAAATATCATTTATCAAATTTGGAAGAAGAAAAATAAATCAGCACATTCCGTATGGCATTTAGATGAAACCTATATCAAAGTCAAGGGAAAGTGGCGTTATCTTTATCGTGCGATTGATAAGGAAGGTCACACATTGGATATTCAACTTCGCAAAAAGCGAGATCATCAAGCAGCCTATATGTTTATGAAAAGGTTAGTGAAAGCTTTTGGAGAACCAACGGTTCTCACAACAGACAAGGCTCATGCTTTACTTTGTGCGTTTAAAAAACTAAAACATAATGGCTTTTATGTGCATACGAAACATTGTACTGTTAAGCATTTCAATAATCTCATCGAACAAGACCATAGACATATCAAACGACGTTTTGTTAAATCCGCAGGATTTCAAAACCTGCGCCATGCTTCACGTACATTGAAAGGAATCGAAACGGTTCATGCCATATATAAACAAAAGAGAAGTCACATTCCAGACTTCTCTTTTTCAACGTACAAGGAATTACAGCAGTTATTTAGAACTGCTTAAACTACAACCGTATTTTGTAAGCAGGTTGATGTTTTTTCAAACTTTGCAACAGAACCGATCGCTCTAATACATTTGGAAATGTATGATGTTCGTGCTTTCTTTTCTTATAATAGGTGACAACTTTTGACTTTAATCCAGCTTCACATAAAGCTTGTCTCACTTGAAATAAGCTCACCATTACGTTTTTATTTACAAGGTAACGGTACAGTTTTCGATAGCCCATTCTACCTTTTAAACATTTAAATTGCATGACAACATAAGCCGCTGTCTTTTTACGTTTTTTCTGATTTTCAGTGGGCTTACGATGAGTATAATCGTAAAAACCACTAACAGAAACTTGTAATCGATGGCAAAGCCAGCGCACTCCAAATATGTGATGATATTGCCTGATAAATTGAAAGCGTGTTAGTTTTGGTTGCTGGCAAAGAAGGTTGCCGCCTTTTTTAAAAATTCATTTTCCTTTTTTAAAGCCTGGATTTCTCTCCGCAAAGAACGTAGTTCTTCCATATCAGATTTCTCATTATCCAAAAATGGGGAAGAATATTTCTTTATCCATGCATTTAAGGTCCCGTTTCCTAGGTCAAATTCTCTTTGAATACTCGAAATTGTACGCCCTTCTTTAACCACCAATTCTACACATTGTTTTTTAAACATTTCATCATACTGTTTTTTCATCTGAAACACCTCTTATATAGAATAATTTATCCCTATACTGTGTTCCAGTTTTACTGTACCACCTTATTTAACGAAAGGACTTTCTTCTTATCAATACGAACAACTAGATACATTACTTTATACTCATGAAGAGAACAAAAGTTCACTTTTATCCTGGTTACGTCAACCACCGGGGGTTATAGCGCTTAAAAATTTCCATGAAATTTTGGATCGATTAGAGTTTATTCAAAGTTTAGATTTACCTTTAGATAATGGGAAAGAAATTCATCAGAATAGATTATTACAAATGGTCCGTGAGGGCTCTCGTTATTCTATACAACATTTATCTAGGTTTAATGAGAGGAAACGATATGCAACGATCATGGCATTCCTTATCCATATCTATGCTTTTTTAACTGATCAAGGTTTAGATATGTTTGCAAAACTAATGGGACGAATGTTTAACCGTGGAGAAAATAAACATAATAAACTATTTCAAAAGGATGGGAAATCAATAAATGAAAAAGTTAGACTTTATGTCGAAATAGGAAAAGCATTAATTGAAGCAAAAGAATTAGAAACAGATCCTTTCGAAGCTGTACAATCTATTATATCTTGGGAGAAATTTATCCACTCTGTACATGAGGCTGAAAGCTTAGCTAGACCAATAGAATTTGATTATCTAGATTTGCTCGATAATCATTATGGACATTTTCGTAAAATGGCTCCGCGTTTACTCAATAGATATGTGTTTAAAGCTTCTTCAACCAGCCAAACTGTATTACAAGCATTAGAAATATTAAAAGAAGCCAATCAATCTGGAAAACGAAAAATACCTGATAATGTACCGACCGATTTTATAAAGTCTAAATGGATGAAATATGTGTACCAAGACGATAAAATAAATCGACATTACTATGAATTTAGTGTGTTTTCAGAGTTATTGAATACCCTTCGTTCTGGTGATATGTGGGTAAAAGGCAGCAAGCAATATAAAGATTTTGAAGAGTATCTTTTACCACCCCATACTTGGCAGCACATGAAGCAAACACAACAAATCCCCCTGGAATTTACAGAGGATGTAGAGAAATATTTAAACAAACGCTTTGAACAATTAGATATAGAGCTTTCAAAAGTCAATTGTTTACTTGCAAATCAAGATTTGCACGGTGTAACGATATATGGAGGTAAAATACAAGTCGCTTCTCTAAAAAAGATGGTTCCAGAAGATGTAGAAGAAATTACTCGGCTTGTGTATGACTTATTGCCGCGTATTAAATTAACAGATTTATTAGTAGAAGTAGATACTTGGACACAGTTTAGCAAACACTTTGTTCATCTTCACACTCAAAAGGCTCCAAAAGAAAAATCAATTTTATTTGCGGCTATCTTATCAGATGGAATTAATTTAGGATTAAGTAAAATGGCTGATGCTTGTCCAAATATCTCATATTCTCAGCTAGCTTGGATAGCAGATTGGTATATAAGAGATGAAAGCTATACGAAAGCACTTGGAGATATTGCAAATTTTCATCATAAACAACCCTTTTCTTCCTATTGGGGAGAGGGCACTACTTCATCTTCAGATGGACAATTTTTTCGTGCCGGTGGGACTTCCAGTCCCCTAGCACAAGTAAATGGTAAGTATGGTCATGACCCAGGATTAAGTTTTTATACACATATATCAGATCAATATCATCCATTTTATGTCCAAGTTATTAGTTCCTCAGAAGAGGCACCACATATTATTGATGGGCTACTGTATCATGAAACAGATTTGCAAATTGAAGAACATTATACAGATGCCGCGGGTTTTGTTGATCATATATTTGGAATGTGCCATATGTTAGGGTTTCGCTTTTCACCACGAATTAAAACGATTGATAATCATAAAATATATACATTATCTGTTCCAACAATATATGACCATATTAACTTCATGGTTGGCGGAACAATTCAGGTAAAGAAAATATGTAACTACTCAGCCACCTTTCGGTGTCTTTTTTAAATTTTACTAGTTTCATATGCCTCCCATTTGTAAATACTGAGTATATCAAACAGGGGAGGTGAATCTTATGGTCGATCGAAAAATTATTTTAGATACATATAAAAAAGGACCTGAAGCTGTTATTTCTTTATTTGAAGAAACATTTTCTAAGTTAGAAAAACGTATACAAGAACTAGAAAATGCTTCAAAAAAAAACTCCAAAAATAGTCATAAGCCACCTTCTACAGATGGTTTGGGTAAGCCCGTTACAAAAAGTTTGCGCAAACCGTCTCATCGTCAAACGGGTGGCCAGTTGGGCCACAAGGGACATACTCTTGGTTTGACAGCGACTCCAGATCATACGATTACACATTCTCCTACATATTGTACTTGTTGTCATACTTCCTTGAACCACGAGCCTGTAAAAGGGTATCGCATTCGCCAAGTGTATGACTTACCACCTATTCAGATCGAAGTGACAGAACATAAAGTAGAACAGAAAGAATGCCCACATTGCCATTCTATCCAAGAAGCCCAATTTCCTTCGACAGTATCTCGTCCTGTTCAATATGGTCCAAATATAAAAAGACTGATTCCCTATTTAACGCATTATCAATGCATTTCTTTGAAGCGAACAAAAGAATTCTTTCAGGATTGTTTTGGACATTCTATAAGCGAAGGAACCCTGGTAAATCATACACAGGCTTTCGCTTCTCAATTGCAGCCATTCATAAAAGAAGTAAAGGAAAAGATTCTGCAGTCTCCTGTTGTCCATTTTGATGAAACTGGTATGCGTGTAGAAAACAAAACACAATGGTTACATACTGCCAGTACACCGGAGGTGACATTGCAACATATTCATCAAAAACGTGGAAAAGAAGCAATGGATGCTGGAGAAATCTTGCCATCTTTTTCTGGAATTGCGATGCATGATGGTTGGAAATCGTATGATGCGTATACAGATTGTCGTCACGTTTTATGTAATGCCCATCTCTTACGAGATTTACAAGGAATTATAGATAGTACTGGAGAACAATGGGCACAACAGATGCAGAAATTTCTAACGCAAGCGTTGACGATGAAAAAGCAATCCGAAGGTACCATGCCAAAAGCGACGCAAAAGAATCTGTTTATTATGTATCAATCCATATTGAAAGAACAACAGATTCTTTCCACGAAACAAAAGAAGAAAGGAAAGCAGACGCCTTCTCAAAATTTATGGAATCGCTTCGTCAAGTATTCTGACAGAATTCTAGCGTTTTTAGAACATCCAGCCATTCCATTTGATAACAATCAAGCAGAACGGGATATTCGGATGACGAAAGTAAAACAGAAAGTGTCTGGGACTTTCCGAAGTAAGAAAGGCGCAGAATCTTTTTGTCAGATACGAAGCTTTATGAGTACCATGAAAAAACAAAAACAATCGGTCTTACAAGCGATAAACCAAGTCATAGAAACTAGAACGGTTCCTTGGAATAACACGACTTCATAAGAGAATTTCTCTATTTGGCATAGATTCTTTCTCTGATTGGAGTATTTTCTTTTCATGTTTTCGAATCGGAAACATGTATTTGGCCTGTTTTTTTATTTGAAGAAGCTGAGTAGTTACGAAAATACGTGAAAATTGGGATGAAATATTACGTTTAGTTAGCTCTATACGACAAGGAACCGTTACAGCTTCCCTGATTTTAAAAAAATTATCATCTTACCCTAGACAGAATAGTTTATCTATCGCACTTCGTGAAATCGGCCGAATAGAAAGAAGTTTATATATGTTAAAGTGGATACAAGATCCTGAACACAGAAGAAAAGTTCAGGTTGAATTAAATAAAGGCGAAAGTAAAAATTCTTTGGCTAGAGCTGTATTTTTTAATCAATTAGGAGAAATTCGTGACCGATCCTATGAAGATCAATTGCATCGTGCAAGTGGACTTCAACTCATTATTTCTGCGATTGTAACTTGGAATTCTATCTATATCTCTCGTGCAATTGAAACGTTACGGAATAATGGTATTCATATTCCAGAGGAATATATTCAGCACATCTCTCCATTAGGTTGGGAACATATCGCACTTACAGGAGATTATATTTGGAATTTAAATCAAGAATTGAATTTTGAAAACTTACGGCCACTACGGAAAAATAGAATAAAACAAAAATAAAAACACAGGGAAAATTATTTTCTCTGTGTTTTTACCCCTTAATAATATGTAAAAATATTCCTTAACGTACAATTTTCTTTTTTCGGTCGTGTGACCCCTATTGGTCCATTCACACTCCCATATTTGGTAATATGATAGATACTCTTATAGGCCATTATTATCTATATGCAACCAATCTCTTTTAGAACCCCCTAAAAGAGATTGGTACAAACTTACTACCAGTTTTACTTTGGAATAATATTTGCATCTATCACTAATTTTGTAACCCCTTTATCTATAATAGAAGTAATCTTATTGATTTTATAGCTATATCCAGGATTCAATAAGACTTCGAGTTCATTTTGATAACCTTCTAATCCCGATACATAAGCACCTTGCGTTCCCTTTAATACATGTAAACGTAATATGAATTTTCTTGTTGCAAAAGCTCCTACTTTTTCACTGGATAAAGACGTACTCAGAAACCCTAAATTTTCTTTTATTTGTCCTTCCCATTTTTTTTGGAATGCTTTCACATTTTCAGGATTATTAAAATTATAAGCTGGGTCTGTTAAAGACATATCAAATTCAGCCGCACCCATTCTACGATACACTGTGATATCCTCCGGAATCGGTTCCGTTTTTAGCGCCCCTTCTATACTTGTAATTTTTTTATCTAAATCTGGATTAGGGTTTTTTTCCGGCCCTTGCTCCCACAGATATTTATTAATCTCTTTATACTCTTGCCCCAGCATATACCCATTCAAGTTGGTTTTTTGGTCTTCTGTTAAATTCTCTCCCCATGCTTTATACTGCTTCTCTCCCCATTCTTTCGCTTTTGATGCATCATCTTTAAAATCTAAAGGTTCTATTACTGTAGCATCCACTTTTACATATTGTTTCCCCTGTTTCGTTATCACTTTTACATTTTCAGGTTTTATACCATAACCATCTTTCAATAACATATTCATATCAGCAAGTTCTTCGGGTTTATACAACATCGCATGCGTACCGGCTGGTAAATGTAAACAAAGGATAATCGGATTCTTTGCATTTTTCCCACTAGTAAGATCTGTCTTAGTATACCCATCTAATCTATATGTTTGATTTACAATTTGCTCTTTAAATTTGTTTATATTTTCTAACGAAATTTCAGATGGGCTGTCATTTTTGTACAAATTTTCTGAAAAACCAAATGTTTCAGGTGTTTCCTCCTTATATACAGCCATCGGACGAGACAAAGAAGACTTTGTGAATATTTTCTCTACATCCTCAATGGACTTATTTAACGTCGTATCTTGGTCATACTCATACGTATAAATATGATCTTTTACATAGCGGTTCATTTCCTCTATGTTTTTCATATAGTCACGGAGTTTCGTTTTTTCTGTTGATGAGAGTGAACTTTCTACTTTTTTGTATTCGGTGTCTTCCCAACTTTTTACATCTTTTTCTGGTTTTTGATCTAAATCTATTTCATCCGCCGTTACACGCACCGTATTCCCGCCTGCGGATTCAAGGTTCATAGGAAGCGACTGTTGTTGCACTGTGGTTGGCTTCGTTTCAGGTAACACCTGTTCGGCATAGGCTGAAAGCGGCGCCAACAGTACTTGTCCAGCTATCGCGGTTGTTGCTAAAACCTTATATATCGTTCCTTGTTTCATTATTTATATAACTCCTTTCGTCTTACTACCTTCCTACATCGGATTGCTATGACTATCTATAAAGCATGGTTCCCGAATACAGGTCATCCGGCAGATCTTTAGGGAGCGATAGTATTATTATAAACAATTGCTACCTCATAATTTTCATCTGGCAGATCTTTAGGGAGCCAGTCAGCTAGTGATACTTCACCTAGGGCATTCTCACCAGGAGAATCATATACATGTTGTAATACCCCGCTTGAACGACTTGCCACCTGGATTAGAATCTGATGAGCAGATTCATCAGCTGGTAGGAGTGTAATTTTTTTATTTCTTAATTCACTCAATGGCATCTGTAGGCCTATATATTTTAATAGACCACTTAATAGACCAGTGGATTGAAATTGACAAATCATCCCATCAATGGATTGTACTCCTTTAGCTAATGTACCATCTTCAAGAAAATAATAATTATGATTAAATTGAACTGATGGATAGGTATTTTGATCTTTAGCTCTAAACCAGCCACTCGCTGCCGCACCACCATTTTTTTCATCAAAGTAATATTGTTTCCCCTTACTATCTGTAAACCAGCCAGTTTTTTTGGACCCATCATTATTGAAATAATAAGTTTTTCCATCTATATCTTTTTGAATACCCAGTAGTTGATAGAATAAAATATTCATACCTTGCTTTAATTTGGCATGATAGATATTTTCATCCCCTGTCTGGCTCATTTGATTGTGTATCTCATCATATGTTTGACGATCCATCCCAATCCTCATAACTTCTGGATTGACGTTTTGATATATAATCTTATCCCCATCGATTTTTGCTCCTGGAAACGCAGTTTCTACGGCTTCTCCTAAAGTTATTTCTGGTTGGCTTTGCTGGTCATAGTTTGCTGCCTTTCGAGCTGAAATGTACCTTTCTTTCGTATCATTGATCGTACTTATCGTAATAGCTGCTGTTTTATTTTCAATATCGTTCATAACATTTTCCCATTTTTGCGAATCATCCACAATTGCATCTCCATCTGAATTGTATGTTTTGTAGTTTCCAGATGTTTGTGTCGTTTGAATTTGTAAAGGATCACCCTGTTCTATTTGTTGTACCTGGTTATAACTCAACTTAATAGGCTGTGCATTGAAATCATCCATCGTATTCCAAGCAATTGGACCTTGTGTTGTGGACGGATAAAATGTACCAGGGTTTAACACGTTTGCTACTGTATTGGATTTTGCCATAACGGTTGCGATAGTCGGTGCAGAAGAGCCTTCTCCTACAACAAAATTAAGCGTAGGTTTTACATTGTAAATGGGCGCAGTTCCAATATTTACATATCGCACATTTCCATTTAAAAAGGCGGCTTCAGCTGTATTAATTCCTAATGTTTCGCTCCATGATTTTCCATCACTATGCCCACTTGTATTAGAATTCGACTGATCTACAGATACACTCGTCGTATAATCATGAGAATAAGTTGCTGATACAGAAACAGACCACGGATAGCCAGCAGATACAGAGGCCCCTATTGTATTTGACTCCGACGTACTATTTGTAGTGGAGATTCCAACGGTATGACTTGATTCATTTGTTTCCGTCCCCCCTTGATCATGAGACACGTTTTGATTCTTTGTTAGTATCATTTTTTCCATATTGACCCCTACTTTTGGAAAAGCAGCCACAATAGGATTTTTTGCTTCTGATAAAATACCACCATCCACATGATCTAACACTTTATCAGTATCTGTATAAGGGTCTCCCGTAGTATGTTTATTCAGTGGATCCGATTTGTATTTGGTATACCCTTGTGCTTTCAGCGCGTCATCCCATTTTACAATGAGACCGTTTTTCACCGTATATCCATTTATTTCCCAATCATCTGGAATGTTATCATCATCAGAATCGATTGTAACGTCCCCATCATCATCTGCCATGACATTGTTTTTGGATGATATTGTAAATTGTTTAACTTTATCCTTAGAAAAATTAGGTAAGACTAAATTATTTTCTGGCACAACTTCTTTTTCTTTTCCATTCACAGACCACAACATCTCAAATTGTGAAGCTACATTTTCTGCTCCATTTTTATCTGTGTGATATTCTACCGTAATGGCATATGTTTTCCCTTTCTCTAGGGTCATCTTTTCTTTCATGGGAGCATCTTGTACAATTATCTTCCCATCGATTTGAATGGTTGCATGTGAATCATCTGATGTAGAAAATTCATATTCGCCACTTTCACTCGGTTGAATGTAGCCCATCCAACGTACAGATTGGAACTGTTGCTTATCTTTCGATAAGGCCTCCTGTAGCGTTTCTGTATTGAGTTGCGTTTTCCCTGTAGATTGAACTGTAAACATAGTCAAATTGTGAAACGCATCATCTGTATAATAATTTGCTAACAAACCATGTTTCACTTCTTTTGGGTCTTTGGTTTGTTCACTAAGATCCTGTGTAGCTGCATATGAAATCGCGGGACCCATGAGTTGGCTTACTAGCATGGTGGTCGCCAACACTTTGTATATATTTTTTATCTTCATCTTTTACTCTCCCTTCTGTTCGACATGTAAATGAAGAGAACGTGTAGATAACATCCGTCTTCATTTTCAGTCCAATTATAACAAGAACAGGGAAGAACGAAATAAAAGAAAATAACCTTTTATAAATGTAATTTACCGTAATCCAATACTTATATATATAAACAAAGCAACTACACTCCGTTTATCCACGAGGTAAAATGATATGTTAATATAGAATGAATATGGTCTATCGGTTCATTACCTGTACACACAATGCCTTCCTAGGTACAGCCAAAATAAAAATATCGTGATTTTTGAAAGTTTCGGCAGAGATTTTTTACAAATAGTCTGTTCTTACGTTGGTGATTCGTTCATGAACGCAAGCGACTTTGACACGCTGTTTCTTCCAATTGGAAGAGCCTTCTACACGTTTAGAAGGAAACTACTGTGCATCAACCAACTTCTTTTCCAATGTACAAAACCACTCGGGGTTTCCAAATACTTCACCAGTTGAAAGAATAGTAAAGTTTTTTCATCCAACATCAACACCAATAGACGAACCTGTTTTTCTAACGGTTGCACTTTTGTTTCAACAAGAATGAAAACAAAGTATTTCCTGCTTGGATTACATCTAACGGTAGTATTTACAATACTCCCTTCTACTCCTCTTGATTTTGCAAAGCGAACAAGGTCAATTTTCGATCATTTCATTTTGTTGCTCACAACTGTAATATTTCCGTTCGTTTGCTTATTTGTGTAGAATTGAATCTTATTCTTTTTAGACTTGAACCGTGGCATATCATTTTGTGTCTTGAAAAACTGTGAAGAAGCATCTGTGAGGTTTTTAATGTGGATTAAAGAGCAATACTATCCGCTTCTTTTTTTATTAAGTGAGCTCGGCAGAGTAAGAAATATGAATTACTAAAGCGACTGCATCCAATCATTTTAGTAATTCATATTTTTTGTTTCTCATTTGGATAGATACGAATTTTGTATGCTTTATTTACTGACATAGATCGTATCTCGCTTTTTTGTAGGATGATGCCTACAGTATACTTAAAAATGTAGGCTTACGCCCCTCACACGCTTGAGGAAGGAACATTCTATCAGAAAACGATACAAAAGGTTACGTAAGCCTCTCATGGATTTTTATCCAAGGCAAAAAGACGAGAATTCTCTCGCCTCTTTCCATGAATTATGCTTTAAGAAGAAAAATCAAAGGTCAGGAGATAACCTTAACCATATTATAACCTATTTTTGGTATTCTATACAAAAAATAAGGTATTGTTAGTTTCTTTAATTACTTTTTTCTTTCTGTCGGCTTACCCATAAAAGTTAATTGAGCCGAAGAAAATTTTTGCAAAAACTCTAGAAAAAAGAATAGGCATTAGCCTCTAGGTGAGGATATACGAACCGATTTTCCCCCACAAGACTCTTAGTCCTAAATATTAAGAGTAAGATAGGTGAAGTGAAAAAAACCAATTATATTCATATATCCCTATATTATATGTTCCAAAAATCGAATAGTCAGGGATTTTATTTTTAATGGTATTCCCATACTAATCGTCATACATTTATTTACTTAATCGTAACATATATGCCTCTCCTTCTGTATTATTACGCCAAGCTTGAAGCTCTTTTTTAGATACACTTTCAGGCGTAAATTTCAATATACCCGATGTCAGTTCTTTTATATTTAAAATTTCATACACTTTATCATCGACTATAATTAACTTAGATTGCTTTTTTCGGATAGGACCAGCTCCAATGACTGCATCCCCATTTAACTTCACAATAAGTGTATGACCTCCGACTTCAACTTTATCTACATGTTTTTCATCCTTATTTTGATATACGATCCCTTGTTCTGTTGTAATCTCTGGTAAAAATTCAATTGGTTTAGTTGTAGACTGATCTTGTACCATTTGTAACGCATGCATCTTCAGTAATGCTCCCGCAGCTGTTTTACTAATTACTCTGATTTTCCCATCAAACTTTTCCTTGTATATAGCTTTAGATGAGATGTTAGATTCAGATTCAATATTGTGTACTACTGACTGTACATATTCATTGTCCCCGGTTATGAGCATGCTATCAGCACCTCGAAAAATCTCCATGATCTTGTCAAAAAATACACATATTCCTCCTAACAATACTACTACAACAATCCCTGTTACTATCAGTAATTTTTTCATAAAGATATCGCTCCATTTAGTTTATAAAATACATAATTTGAATGATAAATCTAATTTCTGAATAAATACTGATGAAATTTCTTAATGTTTTCTTAACAAAATAAAAAATACGAGCCTTTTAGATAGGCTTCGCTATTATTGCTTGCATATTCACTAGATAAGCAGAAAGAATCGATACAGTATTGTACACTAAAAATTAAAAAACCATAAAGAATTAACCTGATAGCCGTTATATCTGTGCTAAAACCAATCATCGTTCTTCCATCATTATTATACCAAAGGCTCTGCCTATTTTTAGATACCACTTCACTTTAAATAGCCCATCAGAACATACCCTTCTTTGATCTATTTTCCTCTCTCATTCTCGCCTACAGCCCAAGAATTTTAGATTTTACATGTATGTAAATGAAGTAATGACCAAACCGACAGGTATTGTCGATTACCTAGATATTGTTACCGCCCCATTGTATCAAACAAACACCTATTTTCTGTCCCCATCCTCTCACTTATATACATCTTCTTTGATAGTCTTATTGTTTACACATAAGTTGGTCCCTTTTTAATCACACACATACCTATCCAACTGAGAGGCCTCTAACCAATTCTTAATCAAGTGACTATGTAACACGCCTTCTGATTAAGGCGTGAAAAAATCTTATAAGCTTGGCAATTTAATCTTTCCACCGCTGGTAATCGTTGCACCTTTGGAAACATTTTTTCTCATCCAAACTTGATTATTCTCCGTATCCTAAGATGCTATACCTACGTCGATGGATTAACAAGTACATTCCCAAACAGCGCCAATGATCCGCCCGTTGCGCCTTTAGGTCCCGTGGGCCCAGTTGGTCCTGTAGGGCCAACGGGTCCTGTCGCACCTGCATCTCCCTGAGGTCCCTTCATCCCTTGAGGTCCTTGGGGTCCTTGTATACCGCCTATCCCCGGAGGACCTGGGTCCCCTTGAGGTCCCTCTGGTCCTTGAGGTCCTGGATTTCCTTGTAATCCTTGTGGTCCTTGAGGCCCTGGCAATCCCTGCGGCCCCTGTAATCCTGAAAGTCCTGTTGGGCCTATTGGTCCTGTAGGTCCTGGTATACCAAATGATGTAATTGCTGTAATAGAAACTAAGGATAGAAGTATATTAAAAAGTTGATTTTTAACGGCAAGGCTAGAGGGTATTAATTCTGCTATAAAGATAGAAAGTGAATTATATAGAGCTTGTAATAAATTCGCAATTTGACTAACCTCAGGTGCTCCAGCTAACTGATTCACTGTTGTTAAAAGAAGAAACATACTGTATCTAGTCGCATTACGTCCATCTACCGTTGGAAATTGATCTCGTAAAAAGATGTATAATTGGTTTAATGATCCCTGTAATTCTTGACGATTAATAATGTCTGGATTTGCAAAATAAGCTGTGGCAGTCGTTTGTAGAATAGAAAATAAGTTGATGAGCTCCGTTTCTTGTATAGGTGTAATAGGAACAGTTGGTGTAATCATAGGTATTATATTTCCACTCATTTATTTTCCCCCCTTTTATACTGTTTTGTGAATCTGGCAAACAAGAAATATACCCTCCATTGTAAAATGATGTTTCTTGAAATATAGTGGATATATTGTAAATCAAACTATATTCCCCTCCTAATCAGCTTTCGATTCATGTATTCTGTATCCATTTTTGCAAACTAGTGAAACTATCTTTTTGTGTTTGTCAGAGGGAAATATAGCCTGTTTCTAACACCATTCTACATACCTAACATAATTAGTTTTATACGATGTGCAAATAGATCTAGACTGTGTTTATTGTAGGGAATATTAGTGGTTAGGGGTTGGATGTACTTCACTCGAATGAATGAGAGCTACTAGAAAGTGAATCTAGATTAATAAGGGGTTTTAGTAGTATGTCCAGTTTCATATTAATCCCTCTTTTTCATTCGATACTGTATGTTATGAAAAAATATTTTATGTTGTGTTAGATCTTTGTCCAATTTCATTAAAAAGAGTTGAAATTTTTTTCAAATTTATAACAATATAAAAATGGTACCCTTCAACAGCTGGAAATCATACATTGGTACGAGACAAATAAATCATGTAACTATCACATGGTTTTCAGTGGACCTGACTTCTATGAGGATATACACACACTTTACCAATGGGCAAATTATACCTAAAATAAACAGAGAGCTTTTCTCAAAGAATCTCTCTGCATAACGGCTGAGAAAGAAACAAGGTCCTTATTGTCGTTCTCATATATAAAATTGTGCTGGAAGCGCACCTTTTTAGGCGATTAGATAAACGGAGGTTTTATTCTTCCGCTTGTTTCTCTACAAGCTTTCGCAATTTACGCTGTATTTCTTTATCTGGTAGATACGTCAGTACCTGCTCATAATGCGAAATCGCTTTTTCCTCCTGTTTGAGATGTTCATAACACTCACCCAATTGTTTATGTGGAAACCACGTGCGAAAGGCAATTTTATCTTGAGACCAGGAATATGTTACTGGTACTTGGAGAGCCAGCTCATACCAAAACATAGCAGTATGGACATCTCCTTTTCGTAAGAACGATTCTCCTAAACGGCAACAAAATACAGGTTGCGGCATTGCATATGCCAGGGATTGAAATGCCACCTCTTCTTCTTTTTCTATATTTTGTATAAAAAAATAACACGAAGCAAGTTCATTTAGAATAAAGAGCCGGATATCTGGTGCAATACCTGGTGTCTTTAAGTAAGTATTAAATATGTCAATCGCATCCTCGTAACGTTCGTGCATTGACAATTCTCTGCCGTAATGAAATAAATCGTGTGGTGTTAATGTGCCGCCTCGTTTCAGGTAACGTTCATATAAGTCCAAATTCCGTATGGAACGCTCATTATTTGGTGGTTGGTGCGTCACGACAATATCACTGGCCCAAATGGTATCTGTCGAGGGCACTTCAATATGCTCATGCACCACACCCGTCCATCGATATTGTTTTTCTCGCTTGAATAAGCGATGGCGGATGACACTCCCCGTCACATTACCTTGTACATCAAAATCAGCATGGTATTTCATCGATACGGCATCCACACTTTGGTCTAACACATTTTTTAACATCCTCAGCCTGTTCGCCTCTTCTCGCATCAGCACATCGTCTGCATCGAGCCAAAAGATATAATCCATGGTAGCATGTTGAAATGCTTCATTCCGTGCAGCTGAAAAATCATACACCCATTTGAAATCATAGACGCGCTTCGTCCATCTGTTTGCTATTTGTTTCGTCTGATCTGTAGAACCGGTATCCACAATAATAATTTCATCGGGTATTCCTTTTACAGATTCTAGACAACGTTCCAATACATGTTCCTCATCTTTTACAATCATACATAAACTAATGGTAACCATATTTCTCCCCCTCATGGCTTGAGATACTTATCGGGTGTAAAGCGTTTTGTTTCATATATATATGCACAAGAGATCACACCATACATAAAAAGATGTACCTTCTTACGCTATGTAATACACTTTCCCTTCCTACGTACATCAAAACAAACGCTCACTACCTTTCCATCGCCACATGCAAAGATGGTTTCACGATGTTTCTCAAATCCACAGAGGCACTTATATTTTCTGTCTTACGCCTTTTTCTTTTCAGTGTATTTGGGGTATGTTTAACTTGTATAAAACAGACTTACATATTCAACCTTTATACCAACTACTTTCGCATTGTACTCAATGAATTGCACGAGGCGATAGAATGGACAAGTATGTGAATTTTTTCTTTTTTAAAGCGTATTCTTGTATACACTACCGACACACATCCCTGCTGATACAATGGCGAAATTCAAAGGAATGACTTCTAAAAAATAAGAGAGGCATTTCCTCATCTTCAGCCCTTGCCAAGCCTCTGGACACGTTCCAATTTTGTTTCTACTGCTGAAAATGTATCCAGTGAGACAATACAACCGTATGTAGACAGTCAAAAAACGAGGAGTGAAACTGTCTTTCCTATCGTACACATATGCTAAGCAAATTTCAGTTCCCTGTATCGTCTAACCTATACTCTATACTCACTTAGATTACCTTTAAGTATCTTACCGATACCTAATTTTTTTCAAATCATTTCATTTTTTTCATATTCATCTACAAACTTTTTTGTCTTTTTTCTAACTTTATAATTATTTCCAAATGTTTTTTTACGCCATTTTATACTATTACAAAGTTGTAAGAATAGTGTAATAGAATTCGATAGAAATAAACGTAGAGTATGGATAGACTAGAAAAAAGTTGGTAGCCCTACTGGTTAAAAGGGATATCAACTATACATTTTATTTTTTGGAGGAAAATGAACTTGGAAACGTACCTACTATCCATTAAAACTGCTTTTCTTATATTTCTAATTGTTGTCGCTATCGTCTCCATTCCATTTTTATTGTGGCAATATAAAAAATATGGTTATATTCATTATTTTCATACGTTTATTGTGTATTCTTTGTTACTATATGGCATATCCGCATATTGTTTAGTTATCTTCCCTTTACCAGATACGTTCAATACTTGTAGTATACAAAAAGCAGGGATGCAACATTACTCTTTAGTTCCCTTTACATTTGTTGCAGATTTTTTAAGGGAAACGAATATTGTTTGGAATTCTCCCATTACATATAGTAATATATTTAAAGAACGTGGGTTCATACAAGTGACATGTAATATGCTATTATTATTTCCATTAGGAATATATTTACGTTATTATTTCTGTTACAAAATTCTGCAAACATTACTTATTATCAGTTCAATTTCTCTTTTCTTTGAAATAACACAATTAACAGGGGTCTATGGTCTATATAATTGTCCCTATCGTTTATTTGATATTGATGATATCATTCTAAACACTGGTGGAGGCATAATTGGCTTTTACGTCGTTTCGATAATTTTCTATAACAAAAAAATAATATATAAAAATAGTTATATAAAAAACTCTAAAGCCTAAAACCAGCATTTTTTATTAAAATTGAATTTTTTTTTATTTAAGAAGCATGTAGACAACTCTAATACTACAAACCATGTTTTAGAAAATTATGTTAGTCCTTGAACTGGATTTCCAATAGAATCCTTGTTTCATCGTCTAACGTCACGTTCGAAAATTGTATTAAATCTGTTCATTTCCTTTTGATTCAAATAATTGCTTACATGCAAAATCAACTCATAAATTCACGAACGGTTGATTCATAGAGCCAGTCACCTTTCTTATTTTATATCATTTTTTATTACTTCTCTTTTCGAAGAAAGTGGCAAAGAATCTATATATCTATTGCAGCGGAAAAGATAAACTAAAAGTAACCCTAATATTTGATTTTGAGATTTTTTCTTTCATTACGGTACGTGAAATTATAAATTTCCACCTTAACATACCTCTCTTTTTGCTTGTATTACTTATCTCTACAGAGATATAGGTAGTTTTAACCTGTAGTTTAGCTGCGGTTTCCCTACTTGTATTTTCGGTATCATGTTTAAAACGTACAATAAATTATTCTGTTGCAAAATTTTAAAAAAACACAAATAGTTTAAGCGGTTCGGCATAACTTCTGTAATACTTTGTTTGTATATAGCGTGAATGGTTTTAATTTCTTTAATGGTACAATGTTTCGTATCCGCATAAAAAGAATGCGCAAAGTAGAGCGGGAGCCTTTCCTGTTGTGAGAATCTTTGGTTCTTCAAAAACTTTCACTAACTTTTTCATAAACATATACTCAGCCTGATACTCTCTGTTTTACGAAGTTGAATATCCAAAGTATATCCTTCATACAGCTACATCCGTTGTCTTTTTATGATTATTTACCCTTGTAAAAAGTTATTTTTATCATTATCTGTACCTTCCTTTCCTGCTATAGTAAAAAAATAGAGCTAACACCTCTTGCCATCCAGGCCAAAACATATTTGGATTTACCCTTTATTTATCTTTAGCCAAGTTGCATTGTCAGCCACAAATGACAATGCAACTTGGCTTTTTTTATTACCCCTTCAACAATTTATCTATTGTTTTTTCCAGTAAACGAACCATCGTATTTCTGCGTTCACACGTCGTTACGTGACCATGGTACCTCACTACTTGCTTTTATTAACCTATGATTCTGTCACATATACGATACTTGCAAATCCTCTATACCCATCACATCATGGCTTTTCATGATTTCAGTTGAGACTTTGTCCAAATCATCTTTTCTAGCATTTGTCATGTATTTCATAAATGCATGCTGCACTTTTGCTAACAAACAACTAAATTACAATGCGATTCTCTTCCTTTAACCAGACAAACTCTTTCTTCCTGTTTTTTTGTATGTATCGATAGGAAAAGATTGCATACAAAACGATCCCAGTCAATCGTTTTATTGACTGGGATCACTTGTGCTTGATTTGGATAGATACGAAACGTATAGGCTGTATTCATCGTCATTCATTATAAGGTTCCTTTTGAGTTTCGTTTCCTACAATTAGCTCCTATAGGTATAGGTATTTGTCTATGTGAACTATCTGACAACTGTCCCATCAAATACAATCCGACGTTTCTCCTATACAAAAAAAGAGAGCCACCAAAATAAAATGGCTACTCTTAAAATAAACACTATTAGAGAAAGGAATGCGTATAAACAAATAGGTACCAATTAAGTGGTTATCCTATATTTTAATGTATGCTCTTTTTACAAAAAGGTTCTAGTCCAAATAATGATACAAAACACAAAAAGAGCATGTAACCAGCATGCTCTCAGAAAATGTTTTTATATTACCCTACACTCTAATATATACATTCGTAACCCAAAACGTGATAATTTCATTATAAATTTACAAACATTTATATGAATATAACATAAAACGTTTCTATTTATCCCTTTTTTAATTTAACCTTTAGAAAACATCATTTTCTACATCTACCACGATGCCCCGCACATTAAAATGAATGTATCATTTAATTTCTGTGAAGGCACAACCCTATTTGTCTTCACATCTGGCCACATGACTTTAATAAATATGCAATATGTCTCTTTTTATAAAACAATATGCAAATAAAGTGATTTTTTCATCAAATCCTTATGGTATTACCATAATTCATGTTTTTACGAATTTCAATTGACTTTGACAGTGACTCTAAATAGTACCTTTTTATTCCATGAATGCGATAAAACGAATGCTTTCCGCTTGTTTTTGTTTTTTTCGCTATTCATTCTAACATCATTCCCTGCACATCCCTCATTTTAAATATTTAATTACTATTCCATCCGCTAATGTATTGAATAAACAAATATAGCGCCTTAATTTCTATTTCATTCAATCTACGCTGTATGTTAAATACGTAGTCCCATCTTCTAATCTTTGATATTCTTTCCCCTCAATTGAACGTTCACAATCCACCCATTCTTTTTTCTATTATTTCCATCTTAATATATACTTTTATCATTTTGTTGTTTTATAGGCATACCTGTTTTACGTTTACTTTAATCCTCTTTTTTCGAGTTGTTGATACAAACCGCTCCGACTACACCCTAATTGCTGACATATTGCTTTATAAGTAAGCCCTATTTCACGTAACATGATAGCTTGTTCACATCGTTCATCCCATCTTTTGCGTGCATTTTCTTGTATTTGTTTTCTGCTTGTCGGATGCCATAATCCCATTTTTTTAAGTCGCTTCCGTAACGTGTTTGCTTCGCATCCTATCTCTCCAGCGATTGCACTCATCGAAATTTTTTTTTGTAACATCTCTAAAATTTTAGGCATCAATGTTTCCCAATTTCTCCGTCTAGAACTTTCTCTAACTTGCCTCTGTACGCGGAGCTAATTGTTTCCCCAGTCTATACAAATCTGCTCCTACCTTACAATTCACCATACAATACTTAGGTGAATCGTTTGTCCGATGTTCACATGCTGCGCAATGCTGATCTTGCAAATCCAATATGTAAATTCTGGTTTCTTTCGCATTCATGATATGGGCCCCTTACGTTAAGCTGCTTTTCATACTATCCAGATAGCTTGTACAACAGCCATCCGGAAAACACCTTATATTCTTAATCCTTCTTATGCATACTTAACCCCACTTACAGATACTTTACCTCAGAAATACGTATGGTATGCATAAAAATCATCAGAGTCATTTTTCAGGTTTTTGAAAACACGTATCTGATTCTCTTAACTCTTTGAGATACTTACATTGATTTTTTCAATTCATACTACTTGTTCAACTGTCGTTTCTAAATCAGTTGTTTTGTTTACTAGTTCTGTATACTCGACAGATATTTCGAATTAAAAAGTATTGTTATTTTTTCTCTCCTCGTGTATAAAAATTTTTATTTAATCCATACTATTCATAAGCTGTATTTCCTGCAGCAACGAAACACCGAAACCTTTTTCTGTTCTTACAAGTTTCAACAAAGCAACTTGCTTATGTAAGTTGCTTTGTTGCCTTGTGTGCATTTTTATAGCTTTGACATATTACTCTTGTATTAAAATATTGTTGTATTTAGAATTCACTTATTTTCCTCTCAGAACTCTATTTAGAGTCCTTCTTTTAGCTGAAAAAATACCCTATAACCTTAATATACAAAAGACTAATACAACGAAAGTTCTCGTCTTTAATTAACTGGTTATCTCTCCCATGTTTTTTGGGGTGGGGAACGATTCTCGTTCTTCTTCCATTCTCCATCGAATTGCTACGTTTTCTCCTCATCTCTTAGCATTGAAAGTACGATTGCTCCCACGCATGGCGTGATTAAGCTTAACCTTCCCACTGTATACCTTTGCTTTTTACACGATGTGTAGATAGAAGTATGTATACCGTCCCCTGTCAAAAGCCGACAGGGGATGGGAACCTTATAAACTTGGTGGACTAACCGCTACACCTTGAAAATCCGATTTACTGCTATGATTCGCCCCCTAGTCTTCACTACATCCACGGCTACTGAATTCTCCTACCCACCCCGTAATCATTGTCACTTTCGGATGCAATGGGTCAGCCTCACAGAGACATTATTTTCGCTGATTTACCACAAACACATTATTTTCCATCTTCCCAGTCAGCATACCGGGCATAATGGTAACCAAAATGTCAGCGTGTTAAATAATTGATTTTTTCACCATGGGACTCAACGTCACAGCTCTGCTATAAAAATAGCAAGCACATTATAGAGAGGTTTCATCATATTAGAAATTATCCCCACTTGTACTGCACCGTATTCCATCCTCTGTCTAACAAATAAGTTTAACAGGTTGGCTTCTTTTGAAGGGATTAGAATAGTAGGAGTACTCATGAATATACGTTTGATACATCGAGATAAAACGTTAACCCTTTCAAGGTTACTTTAGAAAAAGAAGTTTTTTAAGAGTGCTTGGTATCATTACAAATTCTTAAATTGTTGCATAAGTGTTCACATATATTATCAGTTGTCAAAAAAACATGGTATATACACTAGTAAGGGGTTATTGTGAAGTTATATACTACAGTAATCCTATAATAGTTATTTGAGTGTTAGCATATGAGGGATCTCCTGTAGCAGTTGGAAGTTTTACAGCAGTAGTGGCCTTGAGTGTTAATATAGTTGGTACACTAAAAGGTCTTGTATCAATAATTGCTGTCCCGGATGCAATATTGCCAGTCGTAGTAGTAGACTGTGTACCAATACGGGTTCCAGAAACTTCAGCGTCATTTAAAAATAGTGCTATGTCAAAAAAGCCATTTGCTATCCCAGTTAATTGATAATTAACTAAATACAGCTGTCCACTATCAAGAATAATATTGTCAGAAGGTGGTGTGAATTGAATATCCGTTCCAGATATAATAAGAAGATTCTCGTATACAACTGGAGTATTTGCAGCTAGTGTTGCGGCCGAAGCACGTGTTATAAAAGCATTGTTTAATGTTCCGCTATCTTGAGGTCCGGCTGGTCCTGTAGGTCCGTTGCTTACTGTATGATATACAAGACCCAAGCCCTTCGTGCTAGTTTTTTGCTTATTTCGCAAAAAAACAGGCGTAAAAATGAAAATACAAAAAACACCAATTGTATGGTGTATATAATACAAAATTATATGATAGATTTCTAATTTTCCGAACACTTATCCCCTCCATTCGCTTTCCCGTCCGCCAGTTTCCACATCTGCGTTTTTCACCGTTTTTATTTTCGCATAAGCGGTGTGTCTATCCATTCTCTCCACTACACCCAAGTCGCCTCTAGCTACAGAAACATCTTTTTATATTTCCGCATACTTTGTATCTCACTCACATATAGTAAAATGACTCCTGTTGTGTCGTACCAAAAACCGTTTCCACGGAACAGCATGTCAACCCAGCACATTGGAATGCTGTTCTCCCTTTAGTCATGCACTCTGACTTTTTACCTATATATAAGATTCCATAACACCAAAATAAAACATATCTTTTCTTCCATCATACACATCCTTTCATTACAGCCCCTTTTATAATCATAGGATACAAAGGAGGCTTTGGTTTGGATATTCATGATTTACACCTACAACTAGAGGAACTGCAGCAAAATGATTACCTGTACTTACATACATGTAATGTAAAAGAAATTACCTTCACCATGATGCAACATATCGGTACAATCGATGCCTACACACGAGAAATGCTCATTTATCCATGTTTTCAATATTTTATACAGCATGGCCTTTTAGAAAGTTCACAATTAGAAATATTACTAGCTTCTTGTCTTAGTGCAAATTATTTATATTTTGAAATATCTCCTTCACAAAATGATGGTATTTTCACTCGATCCTATACACTTGCACTTCTAGCTTTAATCATACAGTACGACACAGAACACCCTTTTTTACCAGAAAATCAACTCGTAGACGCTCTAGAAAAAATCCTTCAATACTTTAAATTAGAAAAAGACTACCGTGTGTGTATACCTAACAAAGGATATACACGCCACATACTACATGGCTCATCTGCCCTACATGCCTTAATCCAAAATCCAAACATTTCAAATATTCACTATGAAAAAGTAATTCATTGCTTACTAAATACAATATTTCACCACCAAGATGTACTTTATAATAACGAGGACGAGTATCTCATTACACCACTCCTAGCGATTTTACAACATGAATTTCCACAAAAACAGTTTCTATCGATTCTTACGAAGAAAATACAACGGCTTTCTCAAGTGAGAGAACGGCTTACACCAACACAATTCGCTGTTTTATATGGAAATATCAAAACCTTTTTACGAACTCTATTTTTCCGAACGAAGAAAGATATAAGCTTAACAAACATTCCAAATCAAATTGAAAAGATCCTCTATCAATTTCCCGAATATTTTTAAACTAGTACCAACATACAATTCGGTATATAAAAGAACCTGTCTCTGGAGTAGAGTATCGAAGAGGGGATATGTGCAGCATTGTTTCATTTTTAGAACAAGGAGGTGAAATCCTCCTTGTTTTTTTCTTGTCTACTTCACATACACGTAAGCTTTGTTGTCCATTAGATAGAATGTGTATCTCTAATATAAAAAATCCACTTGTTGTGCCTATCATTTAGCAGTGTATCGGTAATAAACAATCGTTTATTTAGGGGATTTTGATACTGTAAGTTTCACAGATTGATGAGTTTGCACATATGGTATACCAAACCCAAAATACTATCATAAAAATCACTACATTTGTATTTTGAATGGTGAAACATATGAAAGAGAGGTTATAAACATGTATTCTAATCCTTATCAAGTAGGCTCTGGAGCTCAGCCCTACCACCCGTATCATATAGGTTCTGGAGCTCAACCATATCACCCGTATCATATCGGCTCTGGGGTTCAGCCATATCACCCGTATCATATCGGCTCTGGAGCTCAGCCCTACCACCCGTATCATATCGGCTCTGGAGTTCAACCGCATCACCCATATCATATAGGTTCTGGAGTTCAACCATATCCTATGGGTTCTGGGTGTTCTGAATCTAAAGCATCTATGTATAATCCGTATTATAAATAATATGTATAGTTTAGTTAAAGTTAATTTAATTCAATCCAATAAATTTGTGAGTATAAAGTAAAAAAAATCCAATTTTGATGGACACCTTCAATTGTTAGACACCATCAACAATTAAAGGTGTCCTTTTTATGGCTAAATTCTCACCAGAAGAAATAGTAAAAATCGGAAAACTACAAGGGGATTAGCTCCTAACATGTTAAAACACCAATTCCACTCATCTAAACGTAATAGAAATGAATTTCATTTACATGATAAACAGTTGTATGTATCATCTGTTTTAGACTTATTATAGCTCGTAGATAGAGACGATACACCTGCACATTCTCTTTTTCTAAAATGATAAATAAGGCGGTCATAAAAACCTTCTTTGGCTTATTCAAGTCTGAATTACATTATCTTAAAGAATTCGAGAGTATAAACCATTTCAATCTAAAATTAGATAATTATATTCATTACAACCACAAAAGAAAAAACAAAATTAAAAGAGATGAGCCCGATACAATACCGGACTCATATTCAAACAGCCACTTAATTCTTCTGTCTAACTTTCCAGTTCAATTAAGGGCTGTTTTCCTACTTCACATACACATAGGCTTCATTTACTGTATAGTATGTTGTTCCGCTACTAATGTGCAATTCCCACTTCAAACCTTATATACTTCGCATAAATTCATTGATTTCCGACAACAATGTATCAATCATTTTGGATGCCCCATCCCTCACGATACATATTCTTCACAATCCCATTATTCATTCCTGATTTTGTACAATACGTAATTATGACAACCCTATAAAATATTATTAGCAAATGGTACTTGTAGGACCACCTCTACTATATACATTTTAAATTCTTTCTACAATGTTTTTACATCGTCCAACATACGATATGGGCAGTGCTTCCCACTCCATGATTGATGTATGCCCACTCTGTTAGAGAATTACATCGTTTCATTAATTGAGCGATATGGCGGCAGTTTCTTTTTCTTTGCCGTAGTATTTATCTGCAACCAATTTCCATACTAATCAATTTTCTGTTCCTACTCGTCGTTTTTTACATTTAATATAATTATCCATATCCTCTACATCTTAAAAATTCTTTTAAAATAAGATACTTGTCCTATCACTAACATCATTAAATTTTTATATAATATTTTAAAGTAATTTTATTAGGAGGATAAAAATTTGAACATCAAAATGTTTTTTACATCTTTAGCGTTTAGTACACTCTTACTACTACCTTTCACATCTAATCCTACACATGTATATGCACAAGAACTGAATAGACACTCCATATCTAGCAAACTACCGATTGTAAGTGATTCTTTACCGAAGGTTAATCCCGATAAAAATTCAATTAACCTCGACTCCTTCTCCCCTACAGACGTCGAAAATTTTAATTCTCTGCCCCATACTTTAGCTCCCACTCGAACCGTTACCATTTTAATCGCAGCTGATGAAGAATATCGAGCTGCTCATCCTGACTGGAAAACAATTACTACGCAAATGGTAGAAAAAGCAGATAATAGCTTTTGGGCAGAACATGACATTAACTTCATTGTAACAGGTTACGCAAATTGGAAATCCGATGGTGCAAATAGTAGTGCACTGTTAGCTGATTTAAATGCCGAATGGAAAAACAATACACAATACGATTTTGTAATTGGATTTACTAAAGACAACAAATTTACAGCTGGCGGCATTGCTTATGTCTATTCTGCCGCACCTCAAAGTGGTATTAGCGTTGTGCTTGATCAAGGAACAACCTTTACTCCTTATGCAATCCAACATGAATGGTCTCACAATTACGGACTATCGCATGATGCTTCTGGTAGTGGTATCATATGCATGATGAACTATGACTACGTGTATTCCGTGAATTATTGGGATGCTGCGCACGATGCTTTAATTGAAAGCCACCGTAATTGGTATGGTTATTAATTCAAAAATGAGTAAAAAGTATGTACAATAGTTATATACTCTTTCTTCTATAAAAACAAAAGGGCATCCTTTACGGATGCTCCTTTGTTTTCAACGGCTACATTCAATCTTGCACCATCGATATCTGGTTTCGGATTTTAGATGCCATCATTATAGATCGTTTAGACAAAATTAAAAAAATCTATATGAGGCGTGTTTTCCGCCACTACTCATACCTTAACTATAACACATTTATTCCAAAACAAGCGGCAGTTTTTATAATTCAAAGGTTTCAATATCATTTGTAAATATAGCTTTTACACCAAATAAACTTTTCTTCTGCTCCATCTCTTTCTTTTGAATAAGCCATTCTGGATAATTTAGTTCTTTCAGTACATTGTTATAATATGTCGGATGTACTTTGATTATATCTGGATTTTTGCCTTCACGCCTCTGATAACGATTTAATGCTTCCAATAATTTTTCATTGAACATATAGTTCCTCCCTTACCTTTTCTTTATATAGGTATACGTCAAGTATTTAATTTATGCTTCCCTATTCCCCTACCTTAGTAGGTCATTCACGGAATTCCTAGACTCCTTATTATCTATGATTTTATCAAATTTTCACCTTTCAATACGGCAGTTCGTAATACTACAACATCAAAGTTCGTAGTTAATTTTTTAGACTTATATGAAGCAAATTTTTACATTGATTGGCAACCTTTTCATAAAGCTTTGCTACACACATACAATTCAACCATTGCAACGTCTAATCCAACTACACTCTCCACTACATGAGTATTATATATTTTTATCATTATACCAAATTTTACCTTTTATAAGACTGATTATATCAGAGGCAAAATAAATAGAAGTTCATCTCCCGCCTATCTCTAGACTATCATCTTTCACACGCTTGGGGAAGGAGACTTCTTTCGAAGAACACGTTAAATTTTGAATCGTACCTGCTATACCATTCCAAAAATAATTCAATGCCTGACTAATTCAATTAGGCACTGTCCCCATCCATTTTCCATGTTTATTTTGTTTTAAATCCACAAAATTACGACAATTTATATAACTTTCCCCAATTGCATGTTCTTTCCCATGCCCATCAACTTAAGGTTAGAAACCTCAAGGTTTTTCATTGATTGAAATGAAAATGGGGCTAATCCGGTTTGTTCAATAAGTAAATCCTTCGTATCATAAACTTTTATATTTGCAATATTCTTTCCTACTTCCGATCCTGCCTCTGCATCAAAGGGTTCTAATTTCTCGTTAGCAATGCTTGTTTCATTTCCTACCACCTTACCCTTATAATTCATTTCAATAAATTTCACATTACCATCCCGATCACAATCCAACCAAACAGTACCTTCTTTATTTTTGAAAGCCCCATCCACACTTATAGATATGCTACCGCCCCCAGTTCCTGAAAATTTGAACATAAAATAGGACCTCCTTACATGCACTCTGCATGTAAGGAGGTCCTATTTAGATAAAAATCATACATTTTCTTAACTTGATGGCCATGCTCAAATAAAGAGATTTTTTATTTCTGTCTATTATTCAGATTACATTTCATACCTCGATAAAGCCTAATGTACTCTACTCCAGCTCTTGTCATTTTTCTCCTTACGAGTATTCGTTAGTTCATTATATTCTCAAAGACTTCTTTTTTCAGCAAGCAGACTGTATCAACAAAAAAAGGTAACTACTCAGCCACCTTTCGGTGGCTTTTTTTAATTTTACTAGTTTCATATGCCTCCTATTTGTAAATACTGAGTATATCAAACAGGGGAGGTGAATATTATGGTCGATCGAAAAATTATTTTAGATACATATAAAAAAGGACCTGAAGCTGTTATTTCTTTATTTGAAGAAACATTTTCTAAATTAGAAAAACGTATACAAGAACTAGAAAATGCTTCAAAAAAAAACTCCAAAAATAGTCATAAGCCACCTTCTACAGATGGTTTAGGTAAGCCTGTTACAAAAAGTTTGCGCAAACCGTCTCATCGTCAAACCGGTGGCCAGTTAGGCCACAAGGGACATACTCTTGGTTTGACAGCGACTCCAGATCATACGATTACACATTCTCCTACATATTGTACTTGTTGTCATACTTCCTTGAACCACGAGCCTGTAAAAGGGTATCGCATTCGCCAAGTGTATGACTTACCACCTATTCAGATTGAAGTGACAGAACATAAAGTAGAACAGAAAGAATGCCCACATTGCCATTCTATCCAAGAAGCCCAATTTCCTTCGACAGTATCTCGTCCTGTTCAATATGGTCCAAATATAAAAAGACTGATTCCCTATTTAACGCATTATCAATGCATTTCTTTGAAGCGAACAAAAGAATTCTTTCAGGATTGTTTTGGACATTCTATAAGCGAAGGAACCCTGGTAAATCATACACAGGCTTTCGCTTCTCAATTGCAGCCATTCATAAAAAAAGTAACGGAAAAGATCCTGCAGTCTCCTATTGTCCATTTTGATGAAACCGGTATGCGTGTAGAAAACAAAACACAATGGTTACATACTGCCAGTACACCGGAGGTGACATTGCAACATATTCATCACAAACGCGGAAAAGAAGCAATGGATGCGGGCGGAATTTTACCGTCTTTTTCTGGAATTGCGATGCATGATGGTTGGAAATCGTATGATGCGTATACAGATTGCCGACATGTATTATGTAATGCCCATCTCTTACGAGATTTGCAAGGAATTATAGATAGTACGGGGCAAAAATGGGCGCAACAGATGCAGAAATTTCTCACGCAAGCTTTAACGCTGAAAAAACAATACAAAGGAAATCTGCCAAAAGTAAAGCAACAGCACCTGTTTACTGTTTATCAAGCTATATTGAAAGAACAACCAGTCTTTTCTACAGAATTAAAAAAGAAAAGAAAGCAGACGCCTGCTCAAAATTTATGGAATCGCTTCGTCAAATATGCTGACAGAATTCTAGCATTCTTAGAACATCCAGACATTCCATTTGATAATAATCAAGCGGAACGGGATATTCGAATGACGAAAGTCAAACAGAAAGTGTCTGGGACTTTCCGAAGTAAGAAAGGCGCAGAATCTTTTTGCCAGATACGAAGCTTTATGAGTACCATGAAAAAACAAAAACAATCTGTCTTACAAGCGATAGGACAAGTTATAGAAACCGGAACGGTTCCTTGGAATCGCACAACTTCATAAGAGAAATTCTCTGTTTGATTTAGATTCTTTCTCTTATTGGAGTCTTTTCTTTTTTATGTTTTCGAATGAAAACATGTATTTGGTATGCCCTTTTTCCTAATTAAGCTGAGTAGTTACAAAAAAAGTTACATTCACAAAAAAACTCAAAACTAAATAAAATAACTACCCACAAATTAATACAGTCCATTTTCCTCTATCTTCAGAGCGTTAAACCGTCTCACTATCCTGAGCCATACCAACACTATCCTCAAACCTATCCAACAAAGCACGCACCTCATCAGTAGATTTCGTACTCATCAATTGATTTCTCAATTCAGCAGCTCCAGGGAAGCCTTTTACATAAATTTTGAAGAAGCGATGAAGTCCTGTGATTGAGCGTAGCAGTACTTCTGCATATTGATCTTGAAGATCAAGTTGTAGTCTTAAAAGATCTAGATGCTCTTTACTGCTATGCTCTCTTGGCTCTTTTTCAAAAGCAAATGGATTTTTGAAGATGCCTCGTCCGATCATTACGCCATCAATGCTGTATTTACCAGAAAATTCCATCCCCATTTTACGATCAAGGATGTCTCCATTGATTGTTATTAACGTATTGGGCGCAATACGGTCACGTAATTTTTTTATTTCCGGAATTAGTTCCCAGAGGGATAGGGATTCGAACTAACAATGAAATACCCCTTTTATATAAAGGCTCCTTTAGATTTTTAGAAATAACCATGCAAAATCTACAAAAAAAACAAAAAGCACAGCGTGTATAAAAGGGGTTGACAACACCATCTATACCCATCTAGGCAAACACCTGCTGTACTCTTACGCACTATTTTACCGTCAGGGCTCCTAGGCAACAGTTTGCTTACACTTGGCATTCTGTTGCTTTCTTGTTTATACAAAGGGGCTAATACCATGAAAAAGAAACGTATCAATGTAATTGCAACTAAAGAATCCTTCCACAACTTATCCTCATTCACAGATGTGGAAGAATTAAACAAAACTATACGTACATACAGAGATAATATCCGTATGTCCATTAAACGTACCGACGTACAAGCTAAACTCCTTGCGTTACTCGAAATCTTAAAGCGCCACAGCTGTAAATATGTAGGTGTTAGTTTCCTATGCAAAAATAGATTAGCTGAAAAGATGGAGGTTTCTTATAAAACCGTACAACGTCTAATGAAGAAACTTGTACATCTAAAGATGGTGAAACAGGTTCCAATGAAGCGAAAAAAAGATATGCTTCAAACTTCTAATGCGATTATCATTCAACCGATTGTAGAAGAAGTGTCCGACAAGGAGTATACAAAATATAAAAGATATAAACAAACGTAATCGCAATGAGAATAGCAATACGCCAGAAGAAAATATGGAACAAGCTGATTTTGTCGCTCACTGGGTACCTGAACGTTTTGTTTCTTTCGTTCGCTCTTTTTACAGTGACTCAAAAACAATTCAAGAATTGTGGAAGGTCGTAAGACAGTGCAATAGAGTTATAAACTTCTCTACAGGTGAACAAACAAGAGCTTACGATTGCCTGACAAGCAGTGCAAGCGTTTGTTATGAAGATGAAATCTGGAACAAACATAAAGAAAGGTACCTTCGCTTATTTCAACGGGATTGTAAACAACGTAATGGACAAGTTCTACTTCGATACAGCATGTATGAGCAAAATCGAAATACCTAGCTGCAATGAACTAGGCATTTCGATTTTGCAAATATCTATGAAGTGCATTTTATTGCTTGTCAAACCACTTACACTGCGCCTATTCACTCTACCTGGTGTCGTCCATTTGCCAACCACTGTTTCTTTTTCTTACGGATAACATATGCAACTTACGATACAATGTGGATTGAGATATTTGTGTCTGTTCACAAATTTGATGAATGGTCGTCTTTCTCTGTGCATAAAGAGCAAGGGCTTGCTCCAAATTGTCATGGTACTTTTCTACGCGCCCCACATACTTCCCTTTTTTTGGATGTACGAGACCAATTGAAATAACTCTGCTGTACTTCTTGTAATGCGTGTTAAGTCCGTCACCCATACGATATCACCTTTCTGTACATCTTGCATGAGCTTCTGTAGTTGTGGCCGATTGCGGTCTGCACCAGATGCTTTTTCTTGATACAGCACATCCATCCCTAGTTGCTGTAACTGTTCGATTTGTCTCGCTGGATTTTGATCTTCCGAGCTGACTCTGACATATCCGATATTTCTCATCTTTTCCCCCTGAACTCTCACAAATCATACCTGTTTCAACAGAACATTACTCTGTATGCTTTGCGAATCTTCTCCTTCTTCCCTCGTTATTCTACACGATATGTCATCTATACATCAATGAATCTGTATATCAGAAATCATCAGTTTTCCAGCAGACAACGCTACGAATGACCAGCACACCAATCCAGCCAGGTATCTGATAGGAACTGTAAGTTCCCCTTTTTTCTATGTACGCCACCATTTCCCATCCTGCCACTGTACGGCTTGTGAAAGGCGTGAGGGGTGTTATTCAGATTGTATCTCCATTTTGTTAGTCTTGTGGGAGCTTTTGCCGTTTGGGTGGATTGCTGTTTGGATGAGACATTTTTTCCTTGCTATAGGATATCTATTTCTATTTCTATTTGCTGTGCTAGATATTGCTCATCCTCGCTCCCCCTTATATATCCAATGTTTCTCATCTCTTTTCCTGCCTAGGTCATCGAACGTTTTCCACATCAGTTCCTTCTCTTTGCGGTTTTCTCTGTTGACACCTTTCTGTATGTCACAAGTATTTTACCTCTCACACGTTCTTATTAGTATTGGGAGGAACTCGGAACTCGTATCATCCACATTCTCCTATCTTCCTACAAGGCGATTGGAGGCCTCTCCTCCTTCCCCTAGCGCTGCGTTGGAAGTGCACTTATTCCCACGCATAAGGAAATTGGGATTGGCATGCTCTTACTGTATCTCTTTGTTTTTTACGTGATGGATTGATTTGTGATAAAAAGTGTGGGGGATTGTTGTTACTTTAACGTTTTTTCTGATGGTTTTATCTGCATAGCACGGGGGACTATCGTCTCTCTTCTTAATAACATCAGACATGATAGCAAGAAGAGTTATTTGGATGTTCTGTTATTTTCATTTGTGTATGTATCATCTCCTATCAAAAGTTGACAGAAGATTTAATTTTTTACAAACTTGGTGGATTGATTGCCACACCGTAAGGCTGCGTACCTACGGTGATGGTTGTTACTTTCGCGAATGAAGATGTCTCAATCACCGAGACATTGTTACTGCTCACATTCGTCACCCAAGCCTGGTTATGCGCTGCGTTAATTGCCACATCGTAAGAACCAGAGCCTAAGCTGATAGTGGTAACCTTAGCAAAAGAGGAAGCATTAATAACGGAGACATTGCTGCTAACCTGGTTCGCTATCCACACCTGATTATTCATTGAGTCTATGGCCACTCCTTCAGGACCTGAACCCGCTGTAATGGTAGTAATCTTAGCGAAGGAAGAAGCATCAATAACCGAAACAATGTTGGCGCTAAAGTTAGTAATCCAGACCCTATTATTGGTTGTGTCGACTGCCGTATAACGAAGGCCGGCATTTGCTGTAATGGTAGTTACCTTAACAAAGGAGGAAGCGTTGATCACCGAGATGGATCCGCTACCATCGTTTACGACCCAAACCTGATTATTTTGTTTGTCGACCGCCACCCCCCATGGATTTGCACCCACTGAAATTGTCGTTACCTTCATGAACGTTGAGCCATTAACTACGGATACGCTGTTGCTGCTAAAATTAGTAATCCAAATTTGGTTGTTGGCCATGTCGACTGCAACGTCATAAGGTTTTAAGCCCACCGAGATTGTTGTCACCTTAGTAAAATTGAGAGTATTGATAACAGATACACTGTTGTTACCAGTGTTCGTTACCCAAACTTGGTCGTTTGCCGCATCGACCGCCATCCCAAAAGGCTGCGTGCCTACGGCGATAGTAGTAACCTTTTCAAACAAAGTTCCATCAATCACCGAAACATTGGCACTACCATAGTTCGCCACAAACACATTCCCCGCTGGCAGCGTCGGCGTAGGCCCAGTCGGTCCCGTAGGTCCAGTCGGCCCAGTTGGCCCCTGTGTTCCCGTCACGCCATTATCGCCCTCTGGTCCCGCACTTCCTTGTGGTCCAGCTGGTCCCTGCAATCCTTGCGCCCCTTGCGTTCCTTGGTCTCCTTTCACACCTGGAATCCCTGCAGGCCCTTGCAACCCTTGTGGTCCTGTAAATCCAGCCGCTCCTTGTGCCCCTTGTGCGCCCGGTGGCCCTTGCAACCCTTGTGACCCTGCTGGACCCGTTGGTCCTGGAGATCCCGCCGGCACATCAGACGTAATCGTCACCGTAAAGGTAAGTGTGTTCAACAGTTGATTTTTTACTGCGGGACTCGACGTCAACAGTTCCGCCACAAAAATAGACAGTGCGTTATAGAGAGACTGCATCATATTTGAAATTTCCCCAACCTGCGCCACACCTTGTAACTGATTCACCGTAGCTAACAGAAGAAACAAACTAAACCGCGTCGCATTCCGCCCATCAGGTGTAGGAAATTCATTCAATAAGAAGTTGTATAGGAGATTCAGTTCGTTTTTGAGTTGTAACTGCGTAGCGGGCGTGGGATTATTGAAGTAAGCTGTTACGGCTAATTGTAAATTGGCAAATAAGTTTAACAGAGCGGCTTCTTGCGCAGGGGTAATCGGAACTGTTGGCGTAATCATCGGTCCGATATCTGGTAGACCGAGGTTTTGATTGTTTGGATTGCTGTGATCATTCGTCATCGCTGTTTCCTCCTTGCGTATTGTTTTTGTGTATCCCCTCTACCAGAAATGAAGTGCCCTTGTTTTTCTTTGCTAGTAATGTATTACTGACGCCAATCGCCCCCGTCGGTCCTGTTGGTCCCGGAGGTCCTTGTGGTCCGGTCGGTCCCGTTGGTCCGGTCACGCCGTTGTCCCCTTCCGGTCCTTGCACGCCGGGTGGTCCCGCTGGTCCTTGTGATCCCTGTGCACCTTGCGGTCCTTGATCTCCTTCTTGCCCCTGGAGTCCTGTCACACCGGGAAAACCTTGCGTCCCTTGCGGTCCCTGTAAGCCGGGTGGTCCCGCTGGTCCTTGCGATCCTTGTGGTCCTTGTGATCCCGCTGGCCCAGTTTCTCCTTGCACCGTATTCAGCTTTGTGGATGTTGCTGCAAATAAATTGATGAGAATGACGAACAATTGATTTTGAACGGATGGCGAAGACGTGATCAGAGACGCGACAAATACAGAAAGCGCGTTATACAGCGCATTTAACATCTCTGCGATTTGCCCAACCGGTGCAGTCAAGCTGGCTAACGAATTTGTCGTACCAAGTAAAAGAAACATATTATACCGCGTCGCATTTCGCCCATCTGGCGTCGGAAACGTATTGAGTAAAAACGTGTATAACTGAGTTAAGGCTTGCTGCAGCTCTTGATTCGGCAAAATCGTCGGATTCGCAAAATAGTTCACCACCGCCGTTTGTAAATTTTGAAACAGCGTAATCAATTGCGCCTCTTCTGCCGGTGTAATCGGAATCGTAGGTATCAACATCGGTACCACATTATGATCCTCTTGCTTCATGTTACCATTCCTCCTTTTTTGAGCGTATGCACAAACTGTATCCACGGCTTATGCCCGCCCATTGCTTCTTCCATCCAAGCCAAACGCTGCCGGTCAGGTGTAAAATAGTACACCTGCGGCACAGGCTTGCCGCGCTTTTCTGCATGTTGCACCAATCCCTCATACCGGCGCATATTACAAAGTGTGTGATGCAGATTTTCCCCATTATCGATTTCTACTACATGCAGGCGCTGCCTATCATACCAATAGGCAGCGGGCAACAGTGAATCTCGTTTCGAAGAAGGTAGTAACTCTTCTTGCCACTTCCACTCTGGATACCCACACCATTCCCAGATTTCATTACGATAGAGGACATCGTAGATGTCTTGTAACTCTGTCAAAATGGTCACATGAGACGTTCCGAGTAACTCGCCCCCTTTACTATTGAGTCCAAAAATATGACGAGATGGCTCTTGAATGTTGTGCAAATACGGACGCAAATGCTCGAGTTTACGCAGGATACTCCGCCGACTATACGCGCCCATATAAGCAACCAGTTGCCCTGTCGTCGTCCACTGTAGCTGTTGAATGATCTCCAGCATTTCTAAATCGGTCACGATGGATTTGGCCATTCCCCTCGTATATTAATATTTAAGCCCTATCTCAGGCTTAGTTTTTCTCTCTAATAAGAGTCCAGTAATAAAGAAAATACTTGGACGTCTCAAGATATTTCTAGATAATGGTCTTAGGATCATTTGGGACAATTCTGTATTCCCCTGTGGATTTACCACACGAAAAGAGTGTTTCTCAGTGAACGCGCGGGGCTCCCTACTCGCAGGCTGAGCAGCCTGATCCTCGAACCTAGATGTTAGTAGCTCTAGGGCGGCTTTCGATTCAGGACTAGCTCTTATACACGAGGTTGTTGGTCGGCGTACACACTAGAGATATCTCGAGACGTCCAAGCAATGATTCTAAATCGAAAGGAGGTCTCTTACGTGAGATTATTTGTTGGTCTAGATGTAAGTTCGTTTGATATGAAAGTTTGCTTTTTAAATGGTGAAGGAGAAAAGCTAGATTCTTTTTCAGTCAGTAATGACTTACCAGGTGCACAGGTACTTAAAGAACGATTATTACAGTGCACAACCAATCAAGAGGTTGAAACTTTAAAAATCGGCTTAGAATCTACATCTGTTTACAGTTTTCACCCATCCATGTTTCTCCATCATGACGAAGACTTAAAAAGATTTGGCACAAAGGTATTTCTTCTAAATCCAAAACAAGTCGCAAACTTCAAGAAAAGTTATTCAGACATGAATAAGACTGACGAAATTGATGCCTTTGTCATCGCTGATTATTTACGATTTGGGCGAAATCAAATGTCCATCGTGAAAGAAAGTCAATACGTGGCATTACAGCAATTAACAAGAGCTCGTTATCAACTCGTTAGAATGTTGACAAAGGAGAAACAACATTTTCTACAACACCTAAGTTATAAATGTAATACGTTCTCACAAGAAGTCGATTCTTCTATATTTGGTAACGCCATGATGGAATTGTTCCTTGAAAAATTCAGTCTAGAAGAGCTAGCTGACATGCCTTTAGAGGAACTCGCTGAGTTCCTACAGGAAAAGAGTAAAAATCGATTTGGTGACCCGAAATGTGTCGCATCAACCATTCAAAAGGCTGTTCGCACGTCGTACCGTTTAGATAAGGTGGTAGAAGACTCAATCGATATTCTTTTAGGAACATCAATCGAAATCATTCGTACCTATCAAAGACAAATTAAAGAACTAGAAAAATCTATTAAGCGGATCATGGCTGGATTAACGCAAACATTAGAATCCATTCCTGGAATCGGGCCTATATATGCCGCTGGTATTATCGCTGAAATTGGCCAAATCGAAAGATTTGACGATGAAACCAAAATCGCAAAATATGCCGGGTTATATTGGCGTACATACCAGTCTGGCCGGTTCACCGCTGAAAATACTTCATTATCTCGTAATGGGAATCATTACTTGCGGTATTACTTAGTTGAAGCCGCCAACTCTGTAAGAAAGCATGTATTGGAATACCAAGAATATTACGCAAAAAAGTATAATGAAGTACCAAAACATCAACACAAACGTGCACTCGTTCTAACCGCAAGAAAATTTGTGCGATTGGTGGATGCGCTACTACGTAATCACCAACTCTTTACGCCTGAAAGGTGTGTGAAAGTGTGACATAAAACTTGTCATCGCTACCTTTCAATCAATTCCAGTATTTTACATGCGGTGCTGGTCTAGTTTCGTGATGTCTTTTTTAAGCAATTTGTCCTTTGATAACTTCAAAATATATTATTTTTCAGTTGACATACTACCGCAGGTCTTTTTGTCATCCTACACCCTCCTTTTTTTACAAAATAGAGACAACGTAACAAGAAAAAAACCTTATCCAGAAGAATCCCACCACAAAAACTTCCCACTAGGGTGTACCCAAATAGGAATGATACAAATGGTGATCATTCCTGTATCAAGGGGTACGTCTCGTGAAATGAACAAGTGAGAAAAATACATTTAATTGTTATTTTGTAATATATTTATAAAATAACTTAAAGTAAAACCTTTTTCATCTATTAAGCATACGAATGATTGGTTTTTTTACCATATGTTTGGGTGTTTTTCTTATCTTTTCTGTGTGTTACCACATTTTTTTGGTGAAATAAGCAAAAAAGTATGCACGAAGTGCTTGGGTGTTGTATAGAATACAGTACGCAACGAAACAAAGAGATTTTACTGTTTCTGGAAGGGGATAGACATTTCTTTATAGGACGAGTTGCGGGAGCAACGAACAAGAAGGTTTCCTGTATCTGTTATATTTTTTTAATAACTGTTGATTGAATCCAGTTTGGGTTCTTCTCATTTGGGTACACCCTATCGAGAACTTTATATCTTATTGCGCCAAAGAAACAAAAGAAAATCGTACATACACCCAGCAAACGCACGATAGATTCCTATTTTCCTAATTTTTCAAACTCCCCAAACTAGCACTCTTCTAATCCCTCATTCCCATATCCACGTCCCCTCTCACGCATTTTTCTACAGCGCCCAATACTTGCCCCACCTACGTTTTCCGCACGATCTATTTCTTGTCATACAATAAAAATTGCCGCATGTTCTCTCCACTGCGCCATGGTTTTCACATCATTTCCTACAAAGGGAATCTCTTCTTTTCCGTTCCATCTACCCATCCTAGTTTCCTATCTTGCAAGATTTCTTGACAACGATAGCGACCACTGTGGAAATTTTTTATGTAATAACATATGTTGCTTCTATCTTACATATCTTAGAGTACTCCCAGTTTATTGATATACCTTACAAAAATAGCAAGCCAGACCACTATCCTGGCTTGTTTCCTCCTGTTTTACCTGTATGGTGATTGAAACCAACATATAAACATACATTTACACGTATTCTTATTTGTAATGAAGTGTCATACCTGTAAATTTGGTCACATATACTAAAAGTAATTCAGCATTGCTTAACATAGATGGTTCTACCATAAAACAGCGTACTCCTTGGTCAAGAATACGCTGTTTTTTTATTTTTACCATTCCTATTCATTTCTGCGGTGACATATAATACTATGACAAACCAAATAAGAAATAGTATATCTTTATCATGTCAAAAAAGGAGCGTTCCTCACTGAAGTGACCCCTAAAAGTTAGACACGGTTATTTCATTAAGCAGCTTGATAAAAGTGAGTCCGGTATTGTACCGGGCTCATTTTTAATTTTGCCTTAATCCGTTTCGTATTATAATAATCTATATATTTTTCTAATTCTATTTTAAAGTGCTCTACATTTTCAAATTCTTTTATGTAGAGGAACTCCGATTTCATAATCCCAAAGAAATTTTCTATTACTGCGTTGTCGTAACAGTTGCCTTTTCGAGACATACTCTGGACGATAGCTCTTGATTCTAGTGTACGGACGTATTGTCTCATTTGATAATGCCATCCTTGATCCGAATGCATCAGTAGCTGGTGCGTTTCAGGTAAACGTTCCAATGCTTTCTCTAACATGTCTGAAACAAGCGAATACGTCGGTCTAGAACCAATTGTATAGGTAATAATTTCACCATTATACAAATCTAATACAGGTGATACATACAGTTTTTCTCCAAACAATTTAAACTCTGTGATGTCTGTTACCCACTTTTGATTCGGTGCATCTGTATGAAAATTACGCTCTAAAATATTAGGTGCAATTCTACCGACTTTTCCTTTATAGGATTTATATTTCTTCATACGCACAACACACTTTAACCCAAGCTCTTTCATAATGCGCTGAACCTTCTTGTGGTTCACTTTCTGGCCACGATTCGTTAATTCATCACGAATGCGACGGTAACCATAACGACCTTCATTTTCCTCATAAATCGCTTTAATCTCAGCTTTCAAATCGGCATCTACATCTGGACGATTCATTTTCTTTACTAAATCATAATACGTGCTTCGAGGAATAGTAGCTAGCTCCACGAGTGCCTTCACCGAATATTTATGCCTTAATTCATAGATTACTTGCGCTTTGTCTTGTTTTGTGATTTTTCCTTGTTTTGAACTAAGGCATTTAACTTTTTTAAGTACTCATTTTCCATCTCAAGCTGTTTAATGCGTGCTTCAAGTGCTTCGACTGACCCTTCAGCTAAATGTTGTTTTAATTGTTTATTTGAATCTTTTTTCATGGATTCGTGGAGAATTCCAGATATATTTTCTAAACTTTGGATGTGCCCTTCTTGATCGTAAAATGTAGAAGATAAGAAAGCCGAACTAGTTGCTAATTCACGAAATGTAGTATCACATTTATCATTCCATTTCTTTACGCCTTCCGTTTTCATTACATAACTCTCTAATGCAACTTCAATATCTCCTACACTTCTAGATGCTGGCGTGATTCCGTTTTTAACCAAGAAGTCAAATCCAGCTTGCGCATTATAAGTGATAAGACCTAAATCCGCCATCTTGTTATACGCTTCTTTAGTAGATGGATTTAATCTCATAAGCATTGTTTTTAAAGACGTACCTGCATCTGAACCTTTTAACCCGTTCTGTGCAAAAACTGCTAAAGCTGTTGATGTATCTTTAAATGTCATACCTGCCCCAGCAGCAACTGCTGCGGAAGCTGACAGACCATATTTTAATTCGTGTACATCAGTGGCTGAAGCGTTAGCGGCATCTGTAACACTTAAGCCATCCTTTTTAAATACATTTAAGGCGGTTGAAGCAATTTCAGCTGCTTCGCCTAACTCTAATTCTCCTGCGGCCGCTAAGTTTAATGCTCCTTCTAATCCACCATTGATAATGTCCTTTAAACTAACGCCAGCTTTTATTAATTCTTCAATCCCTTTTCCAGCTTCAACAGAAGAATATTTTGTATCTTCCCCATATTTAACAGCTAATTCAGAGAGTTTACTCATTTCTTGTCCAGTCGCACCTGATACAGCTTTTATGTTAGCCATCTGCTGTTCAAAGTTCATAGATTCTTCCACAGCTGATTTTAGACCTCGACCAATTGCATAAGTCATACCACCAAATACCATACCAATTTGCATTCCGGCATTTTGCAAATGATTACCTAAGCTTTCCATGCGATTACCGAAGTTCAATAGACGATTACCTTGTTGCTCTAATTCTCGATTTGATTGCTGTAATTCCGTTTCAAATCGATTCAGTTCAGCTGTTGCCCGATGAATTTGTTCTGCGTATCGTTGTGCGGATTGACTCGCTTCACCTTCTTCTGTTTTTGCGCGATTATAAGCGTGTTGAAGTTCCCTGATTTTCTCTTTTTGCTTATCTACCATACGAGACAGAATGTCTACTTTCGCTCGCGTCTGCTCCGTTGCATGAGAAAAACCGCCCATGCCTGTTGTAATGGACTGGAATTCAGCCTGTAGGGATTTTAAATACCTACAAATAAATGTCATACAGATTTTGAATCAACTCAAACCTGGAGAAACGATAGAATACCAGCAAGCTTATATTGGTGATAAGCAACAGTTATTTTCACGTCTTATTTTTCATCGCTTAACAGAAGCACAATTAAAAACGCGTCTAAAGAAAATCGTGGAAAAAGAAACGTTAAAACAGCAAACGTATTCAGAGAAAAGTAAGCTCGCTGCGGGATTAAATGTATATGTAACAAATGCACCCTAGGAATGGGTTCCGATGGAACAAATACATGAATTATATACATTACGCTGGCAGATAGAGCTTGTTTTTAAAACGTGGAAATCATTGTTTGAAATTGATCATTGTCGCAATATCAAACGAGAAAGAGTAGAGTACCATTTATACGGGAAACTGATCGCCATTTTCTTTTTGCTTCTTCTACAATGTTTAAGATGCGCCAACTTTTATTGCAGAAGAAGCAAAAAGAATTAAGTGAATATAAAGCGATTGGGATGATCCAAGATCATTTATTTCTCCTCTATCAGGCTATACAGAAAGGTACCCAAGAGATAACAAAGCTTTTGATCCGCCTGTTCCACCTTCTACAGAAGAATGGACGGAAATCTCATCGATATGAAAGAAAACAGTCTTTGATATGAAGTGAACCCCGAAAACGGGACACCAATCAAAACACCTAAACCACTTGTTCCCTAAATTCTTTAGGGAACAAGTGGTTTAATTTTTCTTGAATTCGCACACAATTGTAGTAATGAATGTATTCTAGCACAATCTTTCGCACAGTTGTGTTGGATACTTTTGTTATCTTTTGTGAATAGAAAGCTTCACTTTTTAAATGACCAAAGAAGTTTTCCATGACGGCATTATCATGGCAATTTCCTCTCCGGGACATGCTGATGATCATGCCGTTTTCTTTGGCATACGCTTGAAATTCTTTTGCTGTATAAATACTTCCTTGATCCGAGTGAAGAAGGACATCTTTTACTTTTTGCCCGTTGCCAAAACCTTATAAAAGTCTATAAAGTTTGTTTATTTCCCTGTTCTACGAGTCCGGTTTTGCCAAAGCTACTATCGTTTGATATAACTCTCCGAGGGCGTAAATTCGGATACAACGCATCCTACATATTAGCCATAACGTTTAGGGGCTAATTGACTAATTCATAACGTGACAAGTTGATGGCAGCATTCAAATTCCGATCTATGACATGACTACAAGCACATTTGTATATGCGATCAGATAGCTTTAGATCTTAAAGAAAATTCAATTTATATATGTTGAGAAAATACAAAAACGTTAAATGTATTAAAAGAACCAAATAAAAAGAGGGCTCTCTCATCAAAAAATAGAAAAAATTAAAAATATCCTCCAAAACGAAATAACAAATTGAACAGTGACTTCCCACGATATATAATGAACATATACCATTCTTTTATTTAGTTCAGGGATTGGGAGAATAATACGACCGTATATTCTCCTATTTCCTACTATATCTTCACACATAACATGTAAAGGGCGTGCTGTGTATATGATTTTCTTATATCGATTTGATGCAAAAGAGAATGGCATTCATTTTATTTTAAATGAACAAATAGCTGCGGATATGCTTCCACAATATGATGTCTTATTGAGACCATTAGTGACATCTTTGGCTAAAACGTTGCAATTGTATTATTTACAGAGTCAACATGCCACCTTGTTAATGAGTAACATACGAGACAACGGTGAAATTGAAGTGATGTTAAGTCAAGAATTGGGTCAATATATAGATGGATATACCAAAGACCATATGATTTTGAAAAATGGAAAACGAATTGCAGATATTTTAATAGAGATTAAGAATGCTCATACTGTATATCACTAAACTTATTATCCAAGTAAGATATATAAGTATTTTTAATCAAGGCGCTAACTTGAAAATGGGCATGAGTGCAATGAAACAATCCAAATTCCAATTAAAAAGAAGAATTTGACAGCTGTCCTTTTCTCCTTTTTCCTTATTAAAATAAAAAATACCCGTAAGATTGATACGCATAATGGTATAAGACAGGAGAGGAATCATAGTGAACAAATCATATGTTAGCCATTCTACACACTTATTACAGGAAATTGATCGAAAAATGAGTATAATCGGATCTACGCTTCAACAAATTTCTGAATCTTTGATTACAAAAGAAGTATATACGATTCATTATATGCTTTTAGAAGTGTCCCAATCATTGCTCACCTTACAACAAGACCCTAAGATGACAACACTCGCAAAAGAACTAAGTTTACAACTTCAAGACATACAAGAACAGTACAAGCAATTGTTTGCCAAGAAAGAAAAATATTATTAATTTTCTGAATATTTAAAAACCAAATACATATCCGTACTGGTTTGCCTGTCTTTTATTGTTCCAAAATATAGCGGATACCCAAAAATTACGTAATTAGGTGATTTTCTATATTTTGGATATTTATATCATTTTTATGCATACCATGGATAAATAGCTCTCTTTCGGTTAATTTCATCCCCTCCCACGAAGACCTTCTTCTCGTCCTTTTACCTCGTCTCATGTATCTCAAAGTACAAGATTACCACCTCCCATTTTATTACTTGATCACATGGAGTAAATTCATCCCTTTCTCCATTAAATATAGGACAAGCAATCTCACAAATTGTATATTACCAACATAACTATACGTCTCGACAATTTTAATTAAACTCTGCTCTTAGAATTGAGAAGAAAATTCCCACCCATTCTTCTGATTAAAGCACCTCAGATAGTGTACCTCCCTTTAGTAAAAAAACGAGTATATATTAGTAGTCTTTAATACGGTTCTTTCCCGTATTAGTTGAACTCTCGTAATAGAATCTTTTTTCGCAAAATATCAAAATTATTCCTGCCATACATAATCCGTTTGATGAGCTTTGTTTTATTCACACTGCCTTCCGCTAAACCATTACTATAGGGATATTTACAAGCATGGAGTACAGACTCAAAATCTCGTTTTATTCCATGTAGGAAGGAGTCTACTTCTGGAATAGAAAGTTTTTCTGCTTTAAGTATCCATTCAGACAATTTTTCATACTGTTTTTCTGCCAGTATAGTTTGAAACTGGTATAGCAAAGTTAACAATTCCTGAACAGATGGATAAAGCTCAAAAATTTCTTCTATCTGTTGACTCTTCAATGCAGGATCCCCTGCTGGATTAAAGATCAATCTAATAATTTTTTGTCTAGGAATAGAATGAAAAAATGGTTTCTTGATGTTCTGTTGCTTCTTGAGCAATCGGATATGGTAACGAGTTGTAGAAACACTGCCTGTGTATCCTTGCAAAACTAAATGATCATGAATTTTCTTTGAGGAGTATCCTTTTTGCATATATGTAATCATGTGCTCCAAATAAGAATTGATTTTTGTAGTTCGACCAGAACGGGTTTGTACACTGATTGTTCGTAAATTTTCCTTTATATACCTTCGTACCGTTCGTCGATCTAAATGTACGTATACAGCAATTTTTCTGATACTCATTCCTTCGGAATGAAGTTTTTTCACCTGTTTGATTATCTGCTTTTTTCGTTGTATGTTTTCAAATCTTTCCCTTTCAAATTTAGTCATGAAAAGAGTAGACAATTGATGTTTAGGCAGATGAATATACTTTTGAAGCGTACGAATGTCCATTGCTAATTCTTTTGCAATCCTAGAAATAGGTATCTTTTTTTTCTGTAATTTTTGCGCGATCACAATTTTTTCTTTTCTGGTAAGCAAAGAGTAAGCTGGATTTATTTCGTCCACTAATGGGCTATTAATTTGTATAGAAGTAGGTAGTAATCGTTGAAAATATTTTTTTATATAATCCATTACGTTTTTTACTAAATGAAAGCGGTCATTAACTTGAATAGCTGTAGGGTGTGCCGCTGTAATTGCATTTCGAAAAGTGACAGAACCGTCTCTAGAAACGATTTCTAGATGGGGAAATGTTTTCAACCAGACAGTCACATCTTCTAAATCCCTAGAAGGGATTAAATCGACGATTTTATGCGTTTCAATATTTACCATAATCGTTCCATATCGATGCCCTTTTTTAATAGCGAAATCATCAATACAGACCTTGGTAATATTACTTTTATCGATTATGATTTCTTTTTTTTAATCCAACGGCAAATGGTGCTTTTACTAATTTTAATTTTCTGTTGATGGAGCCTTTTAGCAGAGTTAATCGAACTCATTTCTAAAGAAAGAGCCAAAATTTCCTTTTGTAAACGCTTTGTTTTGCGTGCCTTCGGCTCGATATAAGGAAGTGGCATGCTAAAAGTCGTATAAGAGCAGCTAGCGTTTATACAAAAAAATTTAGGCAGCTCTAGATGAATAAGGGTTTCAAAATTTGAAACAGGAAGATCTTGAAAAACTCGATAGTATTTTGAATGTACTTTGTCTGATTCCATCATACAATATGGGCATATAGCTTTTATATATTTTGTTTTAGCTTGAAAAACAATTTGATCGTCGATAAATTCATGTTTTACATATTGAATGTTAGAATCTAATACACTTAAAATATTTTCCATCGAATATCCCCCATACCTTTTCCCTATTTTATATGTCATTATATCAATTTCAACTAATACGGGAAAGAACCTTTAATACATGAGAATAAACACCTGTTTATTCTCATACTCACCCCAATAAAAATATAGGCTGACGTAAGAAAAGCACCCAAATGGATGCTAAATTAAATGTTACTCTAGCATTCGACTCGATCTACGAATCCGAGCAGAAGGCACTTGTTGCACAGAAACGATGTGTTCTGGATTAATTAAAATATCATTAAAACGTATCAAACCTTCCTTAAAACATCCATCTGGAGCAACTACTTTATCTAAAAATCTTTCCAGACTCATTTGAAAAATATGTACTTTTCCATTCATAAGACCAACATGGGTCGTAACTATTTTATCCATTTCAACTTCTCCCCATCCTCAGTTATTTTCCCTGTATTAAATAGCATCTTTCAAATCCTCCCGTAACGCCCTTCATGTTATGATAAAAACCAGTCAACATAATCCTTCCCTCTAAGAAGCTCATTATGTTTTTCAATATCTATTCACTCTCTACACAGCCAGGTTATGTATTAATTTGGCTGTGCTTTTTCTGGCGAATAAGAAAAACATTCTATCTCTTTTCTTCCTTTGAATGTTTCCGGACCCATTTTGCCACTCCCCCTAACGATTTCAACTTTCCCTTCCATATCCATATATCCACCTTTCTTTTTAACCGATCAAAAAAAGAGGGACTGAATTGTATGTACTTTTCTTTATCCTTTTTCCACAACTCTTCCAAATTTGAGCGCATGATATATTCTTTTGAATAGGGCACCAAACGTTCCCCATATATCTTGTAATATTCAAAACGTTGTATATCAATTCCTAATTCCTTATAAACTTTCAAATGTTCATGATACACACAATTATCCATAGGACATAGCTGTAACATATCAATTTTCATTTGTAAATCTGTGGATATATTCCCCATATTTTAACACCCTTCTCGCTGTTTTCCACTAAAACAACATCCTAGTGGTACTTATCACATTTATATGTTCTTATTTGGTATATAAAACCAAAAAACAGTAAATAGTAAGAGTGGATGAAGAACTGACAATCAGATTTGTACATTGCAGGCCCCCAATTAGCTAATCTACTGCAATGTTTGAATACTCTTCATCCTTTCCATCACTCCATGAAGGGTGAGGAACATGTTGTATACTTCCTATTAAACCTAAACCATTATTTTCCTTTGTAGTAATAATACAACTGTTCCTTATTCCTTCACTTCTATAGGTATTCTCTATGCGTTGCAGATTGTACTCTATATCCCCTAACAATACATACATCTCTCACCACCTGAACACTTATCTTTACATTTGCCATAGGTTATCTTTATCATTTTATATTTGCATGCTGCCTGTTATAGTAAAAGTATCCTAACATTCCAAATGCCAATTGTGGTTACAACGGATTTTTTCTTACCCTTTCTTAGCACAGCTACTCATCTCCCGCGGATGATGTAGCTGTGTATTTTTTGTCCCTACTTATTTTCTGTTCTACTTGCCCTTGGAAAAGGTTATTTTTATCATTATCTATACTTTCGTTTCCTGCTATAGTAAACATAGGTTAAACCTCTCTTGCTAATCAGGCTAAGATATATTTACCCTTTATGTCTCACCCTAAGCACAGTTGCTTGTCGTCCACAGATGATAATTGCAGCTGTGCTTTTCATTTCTTTTTACTCCTACGATTATCATCGATTCCTCTCATTGCTTGTTTCAATGTTTTCATCGCTAATGTCAGTGTTTGTGATTCGCTGATGACACAACTAATCATTTCACGATTAAAGGCATCCATGATCGTTGATACATACAAGGTACGCTCTCCAAATAAGAGATACGTCACATCCGTAAACCACTTTTCATTTGGTTTGGATGCATCGAATTGGCGCTCCAATCGATGAGGGGCTACCATTGGTTCCGCACCATTGATATATTTCTTTTTCTTTCGACGCACTTTTGAAAGAATATGATTTTGTCTCATGATTCGTAATACTTTTTTATGATTGACACACAGTCCCATTTTTCGAAGAGTAGCGGTCACTCTTCGATATCCATACCGGAATTTATGCCTAAGACAGACTGAGGTGGTACAGTAAAACTGGAACACAGTATAGAGATAAATTATTCTATATGAAGAGGTGTTTCAGATGAAAAAACAGTATGATGAAATGTTTAAAAGACAATGTGTTGAATTGGTGATCAAAGAAGGTCGTTCTATTTCAAGTATCCAAAGAGAATTTGACTTGGGTAACGGAACTCTAAATGTATGGATTAAAAAATATTCTACACAGATTTCCTCCTATGAAAGCAATGAACTGGAAGAACTACGTTCTTTACGAAGAGAAATCCAGGCGTTAAAAAAGGAAAATGAATTTCTAAAAAAGGCGGCAACCTTCTTTGCGAGCAACCAAAACTAACACGCTTTCGGTTTATAAGACAATATAATCAAATATTTGGAGTGCGCTGGCTTTGCCATCGATTACAAGTGTCTGTCAGTGGTTTTTACGACTATATTCATCGTAAACCCACTGAAAATCAGAAAAAACGTAAAAAGACAGCGGCTTATATTGTCATGCAATTTAAATGCTTAAAAGGAAGAATGGGGTATCGAAAGTTGTACAGTTATCTTATAAACAAGGGAGTCAAGGTTACGTTGTCACAAGTAAGACAAGCGTTATGCAAAGCCGGCTTGCAGTCAAAAGTTGTCACTTATTATAAGAAACGAAAACAAGAACACCGTACATTTCCCAATGTATTAAAGCGATCCTTTAAACCTGGTAAGAAAGACATACCAACTGTAGTATGTGATATTACGGAATTCCATTTAATGAATGGGATGAAAGTATATTTTTGTGCGGCATTAGATATTAGCACCCGACGGGTGCTTGGTTATTCGTTAGATACTTGTCAAGATGCTCAATTAGTAAAAGACACAATTCAACAAGTAAAAAACACATATGGGAAACGAGAAAACATATTATTTCATAGCGATCAAGGATCACAATTTAGCAGTTACCAAGTGACTGATTTTTGTAAACAGCAAAAAATTCAACAAAGTATGTCCCGAAAAGGAAACTGTTGGGATAATGCAGTAATAGAATCTTTCTTTAGTATCTTTAAGCGAGAATGCTTACATGGAGAAAAGCTCATTTCCCTGTCCCAAGTGAATCAGCTAGTAGCTGAATTTATTTATATGTACTATCATTCTGTTCGTCCTCATTCAACATTAAACGGAATGACTCCTTATCAATATTCAAAATCAATTGCGTAATCTAATTTGTGTTCCAGTTTTTCTTGACCAGGTCAGACGTCCTTTACTTTTTCTTCTATATCATCTTTCAGATCTTCCGTTCGTTGTAACCAACGATAAAATGTAGAACGGGGTAATTCTAATACGTTACACAAGTCTTTTACCGTTATTTTTGTTTGTACATTTCTCCATAAAGTAACTACAGTTTCTGGTTTCAGCCCCTTTCGATTTCCAGATACTTTCCCCATACAAGTAATTTTGTTTTTAAATGTTTATTTTCTAAACGTAGCTGTTTTAATTCACTGAGCTCTTTTGGTCCTTTTCCATAAGAATATTGTTTTCCTACAGGTTGTTGAAAACGATACGTTTGATCTGTACGATACCATTTCATCCATGTCTTAATTTGGGAAACATTTTTAATTCCGAGTTTCTCCATAATTGCACGATTTGAATAACCGTCTTTCTTCATTTTAATGACTTTCCACTTTGTTTCTTCTGGGTAATGAACTCTTGTCTTCAAACGAAAAACACCTCCAATGAATTTGCATACTTAGTGAAGTGACCCAATGAAATAAGACAAGGAAAAAACACCTCTTATACCGTATTTAATTTAAATACGAATATACGGAGGTGTTTCTTTTAGGGGAACGAGAAAATCATATTCAGAAGAAATTAAATGGAAAGCAATCGAGCTGAAAAAACAAGGATACACAAATAAAGAAATTATGGAACAATTAGGAATTAAAAATAAAGCACAGATTAAAACTTGGATGAAGTGGCATCGTGAAGGTGAAACGTATCGTTTTAGTCGCACTGTAGGAAAACAAAGTACGCTACAAAAGGCTAGTGAAGGAGGTATAACTGAAATCGAGAAACTTCAGATAGAGAATCGGAAATTAAAAATGCAACATTGAAACGAAAATATAATTATCACCTAAATCGAAAAACCGTACAAAAAATAATGCAAAAGAAAAATTTTCAATGTAGGGTTAAAAGAAAGAGAAGAACCTGGATCAATGGAGAAAGTAGAATTGTTGTAGAGAATCTCTTAAATAGAAATTTTCAAGCTAACAAGCCAAATGAAAAATGGGTTACATATATTACATATTTGCCATTTGGTACAGAGATGTTGTATTTATCAAGTATTATGGATTTATATAACAATGAAATCATTGCGTATGAAATAAGTAACAGACAAGACGTAACACTTGTCTTAAACACAGTTGAGAAGGCGATCAAACTAAAACAAAAGACTCAAATTATACTACATAGTGATCAAGGGGCCGTGTATACCTCCTACGCTTTCCAAACGTTATCTAAAGAGAATGGCATTACCACAAGTATGTCCCGTAAAGGAAATTGTCATGATAATGCCGTAATAGAATCTTTTCATTCCTCATTGAAATCTGAATGGTTTTACTCCCAAGAATAACAAATACATTCAACTTCTACTCTCAAACAACTCATTCACGATTACATTGAGTATTATAATACGGAACGTATTCAAGAAAAGTTAAACTACCTGTCTCCTATAAAATATAAGAAACTGGTAGCATAGGTGTTTTTTTCATGTACCAAATTCGTAGGTCAGTTCATACCACTATTCGGGTTCACTTCACTTCAATATCATGGGTGTTATTTATGAGTATAGTAGATGTAGAAAGCAAAAGAAAGTTGCATAAGTAAAAAAATGAAACCCGTTAGGGTTTATTTCGTATGCTTATTTTCAAGAAAATTATACTGTTTAAAAGGTTTTTCATTTCAATCAATGAAAAACCTTGGGATTTCTAACCTTAAGTTGATGGGCATGATGCTCTTTCCCTTCTTTACACATCATTCTAAACTGCTTATAGAATGGAAATGTGTCCCTTTATTTTCTCAATAGATTTCCTGTATTTTTAAACAAGAAATTATATCATGATGATAGCGTTATCATTATAATAGACAGCGTGGAAAGAACTTCTGAGAATGTCTTACAAGTCTGTATTCTACAATTAAAAATGAAAGGTGTGAAAAGATAGTGAAAAGGTTATCCAGTCTTACATTGGCTGCTTTTATCGGCTGCAATGGGTGGAGTATACTGACTGCACCGCAAGCCCATGCAGCCAGTCAAGAAAAATTTACTACTTTAAACCGAGAATTTCTACAAAATGACCAATATGCTTATAATGGATATCGTGTAAAGGAAGTAGGGAAACCAGACATATATTTAGTGGATAGAGGCATGAAGCGTTACATTACGGATCGAGATACGTATAATCGTATTTTTAAAAATTGGGATGGGGTATTAGAGTTTCAAAGCCTTCTCACGATTCCAAACGGAAGAAATATTGATCAAGATATGGGGTTAATACAGTTTGAAAATGATTCGTTCATCTATTTTCTTGATAAAGATGCGACCGGAAAACCAATGAAACGCTGGATTACGAGTCCATCTCTCTTAAACAAGTATGCTTTTCATTCCGAGGCATCTATGCTTCCCCAGTGGATGAAAAATGCTATACCTAATGGTGCAGCTATTCGTTAAAAACAAAGTTTCCTAACGTAAGCATTAAACTACCCCACTTCCACTTCTAAACGACGTGAACGTGGGGATTTCTAATGAATTAGACTAACTCCAGAGTCCCTGCGGTTAGAAGTATTATTACTTCATTTCTAAGATTTTGTCCTGCGTTAATATCCCTGTCATGATGTGTGCTACAAGAAGAACAATCCCATTCACAAAGATTTAGATTCTTAACATCTTTATTTTGACACCCACAGTATGAATACAATTGAGAACTTGCAAATCCTCTATACCCATCACATCGTGGTTTTTGATGATTTTAGTTGAGAATTTGGCCAAGTAACCTTTTCTAGTATTCATCATGCATTCATGAATGCTAGAAAAGGTTACTCACTGTTCTTTCGCCAACTTCTCTTCTCATGACCGAAAAAACTTCGGATTTTTATAGATTGTCTCCTCTGACAAAATGGCCAAAGCTTTTTCTCCCACACCCATTCCGATGTAAGATTGTGTTTTCGAAAGTTCTTGCACTTCTGTTTCAAATCACAATGACACAAAGTATCTGCCAGAAAGGCTCCGTCTACCTGTAGTATATACAATACGTCCCTTTATTTCACGACCTCCATTGCTTGAGCGCTATGTTACCCTGCAACCTATTGAGAATACAAAGGAATATATGTAAGAGTGGAATAAGGTAACGTAACAAGTATTAGCGAACATTATCTGTACATAAAAAAGAAAGCCTCTTCAATTTAGAAGATCTTCCTAATTAAAAGTACATATTTGCATTATTTATAGATGTCACCACGATTTCCACCAATAGCTTGTATATATGGCTTTCTCATCAAAATGTATTTCCATTGAACTATCCCCACTTTCACTTCGTTTTGAAAAGGAAAATCCCCAAGTAAAGCGTTCTAATGAACTCTAATTTATTAGGTTATCTCCGCAGTCCTTGCGGTTAAAAACCCTATCGCTTTATTTTATTGATTAGAGTCGTTTGTGTTTGACTTGGATAGACACGAAATGTATATGTCTCATAATTCAGAGGGCTTCTTACCATTCCTTGTTGGAAGCCAATTCGTCTTCACTAAGGAATGAGAATTCTTTCCGGCAATACGTTAAATACAGTACTGCCTAAAAAAAAACATTCATATATATTTATGGAATATATTTTGAAATCTATAGAGTATCAACGACTATTAGAAGCTAGTTGTTCCACTTTTATTAGCTTTTTACAAAGTTATTAAAAATATAATAAAAATACAAAAAATCTACATTTTAATGAATCTGCAATATTAAGATATACAAAGGAGGTAACTATCTGTGAACCACCAAGATAATAGTAACTCAAAAATTCACAAGCCCTGTTCTTGTCCATCACCCACGGCTAACAGTTTAAATGTTGTTCAAACTACCCCAACGATAGTGGCTGTAAATTCTGCGATTCCACTCGATACAGTCGTACATTCTAACGGTACAGCGATTTCATTTACACCACCAACAACAGTATTGCTTGAAGGAGGGAGAAATTACTTAGCAATATATGAAGTAGCAGTTTATATTGAAGCAGGAGGGCATTATGCAGGTATCACTATGCGACTTAATGATAATGTAATCGTTGGCTCAGCTACTTCTCTAGGGTATACTGCAGGGTTTACTTCTGTATCAGCACCCGCAATTTTCACTACACCTTCAGGTGTAACAAGTACCCTTACTGTTAATGTAGGACCGTACTCTGATCCATTAAATACTTGGGGATTAACCCTTACAATTGTAGCACTAACATAATCAAATCTTATTCTTTCTCAAGTTATTCCCCTTGTATTTTGTGGTTAACCTATAAATTTGATATTTCATCATCAAACACTTGCCTGCGGTATACTTTATTACAGCCCTTCCCGAACGAGAAAGCCCATCGTCTTTAGACATGGGATGAAAGTGAGGTTGGATACGGAGTGCTACCAAAAAACCGTAAGGTTTGTGGCACTTTAAGTATCCAAAATGTTGGTATTATTTTTTTGTCTTTTCGTTGCAGTTTTATAAACTAACTGAGACGATATGAACATGATAAATAAGTATAGAAAAACCAAAAACAACTGTTTCATTCACTACCCTTTTGTGTTTTGCCCACAATACAGAAGAAAGATTTTTCTTCACACAAAAGTAGAAGAACGTTTCAAAGAGTTGGTCCAAGAGGTATATAACGAACTGGATATTGTTATTGTCGCAATAGAATGTGACAAAGACCACGTTCACTTGTTCTTGCATATACTTCCAACACGCAGTCCTGCTGGTACAATGGCGAAAATCAAAGGAGTGACATCAAAGCGTTTAAGAGAAGAGTTCCCTCATCTCGCGCACTTGCCAAGTCTGTGGACTCGTTCCTATTTTGTGTCTACTGCTGGAAAGGTATCAAGTGAGACAATACAACAGTATGTTGAAAATCAAAAAACGAGGGGGGAAACTTGTGCCACAAACCATCACAGTGAAAGTTAAATTGCTTCCAACAAAACAACAGATCAAGCTATTGAAACAAAGTAGTTCTGATTATATTCAACTCATCCATACACTGGTATCTGAAATGGTGGAAGCAAAGAAAAGCACGAAGAAAAGTACAAAGGATATGGAGGCCAATCTCCCAAGTGCGGTGAAAAATCAAGCAATGAAAGATGCGAAAAATGTATTTTCTACAAAGGTGAAAAAGAGTGCATACAAAATCGTTCCGATTTTAAAAAGACCAGTTTGTATGTGGAATAACCAAAACGATTCCTTTGACTATACGCACTTTTCCATCCCGTTCATGATAAAAGGCAAGTCAACACGTTTACAGGTTCGTGCTTTATGAATCGACTTGTTGAAACACAAGTTAGGTACCCTTCGTATCACAAAGAAATCTGCTAAATGGATCGCTCAGATATCTGTCATGGTCCCTACAATAGAAAAAACAGGAACGAAAATTCTAGGAGTAGACTTAGGTCTCAAAGTTCCTGCGGTAGCCATCACAGACGATGATACAGTTCGTTTCTATGGAAACGGTAGGAAAAACAAATACATGAAACGTAAGTTTCGTAGTGTTCGTAAGAAGTTAGGAGAAACGAAGAAACGAAATGCCCTTCGACAACTTGATGATAAGGAACAAAGATGGATACAAGACCAAGACCACAAAATAAGTCGTGAAATCGTCGATTTCGCAACGAATCATACGATCTCTGTCATTCGATTAGAGCAATTAACGAACATCAGACAGCACGAACAAGCCGTAAAAACGAGAAAAATCTACACACTTGGTCATTCTTTCGCCTAGCACAATTTATCGAGTACAAAGCGAAAGTAGTTGGTATAAAGGTTGAATATGTGAATCCTGCTTATACAAGTCAAACATGTCCCAAATGCACGAAGAAGAACAAGGCACAAGATAGAAAATACAAGTGCCAAACCGCGATATCGTTGGAGCGATGAATATTCGCTACACAACTGTGGTTGGCGGTAATAGTCAATCAGCCTAAGAACCTATATGGTCTGTCTTAGGAGGGGTGATGACACACCCTCATCTTGAAGGCTGTTCAAAACAGAAATGGACTGCGAACGTTTCGTCATTCAGGAATCCCATCCGTTACACCGTAAGGTGTAGGACTTGCGGCTTTAGCCGTGGGAGTGTCAACAGTACAAAGTGTTACTGTAAAAGAAACACTGAATATTTATTACTATCTAATTTCACTGCACTATAACCTATCTGTATGCACAGACAGGTTATAGTGCAGTGGTCAGATAACTACAAATACTTTGGCTAATACCAACCAAGATGCATCTCCCACCAATTATTGGGCTACGCCCTTCACACGCTTGAGGAAGGAAAAGGCTTTTAGGGAAGAGTAAAAAAATCAAAAAATAAGATTGCATCTCCATTTGTAAATGGGTTCATCTTAATTATTTTTATACTTCAAAGGAACACGGACTTTGCCGACCAAATATTTCCCCCACCAATATTTATGGCACAAAAGTACAATACATACTGGGATTCCGATTCCTAATATCTGCATACTCACTATATACCATAAAGTAGACAGTTGAAACCTATATATGTATATCGCAACATACTTTTGAACAAGCGGATGCAACAAATATATCCCGTAAGAACAGGAACATACCAACTTTATAGAATATGGCGTATCAATCCAATATCGAGAAAAAAGAAATAATCCAATAAATATAAAAGCCGTATAAAGAACTACATCATACCTTGCAGAACTAACCATATGAATTATACCGTTATGAAAAAGTATATGTACCATACAAAAAGTAATAAATAAATTTAAATACATATATTTTCTATATCGATAAATGAAACTGCGAAATTGATCGATATTCTTTCCTGCATAAAAGGCCATTGTAAAATAAAATAACCATCCCAAAAAAGGAATTCTAAGCAAAATCTCCCAGCTATACTTAGAAGAAGGTAAATTAGGTACGTATAAATCAAACATCAACCAATACCCCATGCTTAATAAACCTGTATACGTAAGTAAAATGGCGGGATTGCTATCATAAAAATATTTAACAAAAAAGATATGAAGAAGGTACATTTGGCAAATGATTAAAACAAAATAACCATGCCATTGACCAATTAAATATAATCTCCATATTTCAAAAAATCCCTGATTAATATTTGATGCAGAAAAGGTCTTATCTATTGCATAAATGATGCTCATAATGAAATACGGAACAATAATAAATTTTATTTTCCTCCATAAAAACCCCTTAGGGATACAATTTTTAGTGGAATGAGCTGTTATCATTTCCGACACAAGGACAAATAAAGGGGTTGCGAACATCAAAGATAACTGTATAACCATTAACATATGATTGAGTTCTTGGTTCCATACCTCTCGTCCATATATTGTTCGGTGAAGAGTATGAATCATTACAACACTAAAACAAGCAATGAAACGTATAAAATCTAATTCTTTAATTTGATTGCTAGATATATAAACACCTCCTAGGAAACGTTTCCCCTCTATCCTTTCCTTTTTCAATTAGCTTTTTTCTTATCAGTTAGCGCCAACCACAGTTGCGTAGCGAATATTCATCGCTCCAACGATATCGCGGTTTGGCACTTGTATTTTCTATCTTGTGCCTTGTTCTTCTTCGTGCATTTGGGACATGTTTGACTTGTATAAGCAGGATTCACATATTCAACCTTTATACCAACTACTTTCGCTTTGTACTCGATAAATTGTGCTAGGCGAAAGAATGACCAAATGTGTAGATTCTTTTCATTTTTATGGCTTGTTCTCGTCGTCTGTCTGATGTTCGTTAGTTGTTCTAACCGAATGACAGAGATCGTATGATTCGTTGCGAAATCGACGATTTCACGACTTATTTTGTGGTCTTGGTCTTGTATCCACCTTTGTTCCTTATCATCAAGTTGTCGAAGGGCTGTATACTAATAATGACGAATTCTTCAAAATAGACATTTTATTTACATAAATTGTATGTAATTTGTAATTCCTAAGTTTTAGGATCGAAAACACTATTAGCGAACTCATAGTCACTATATCCTAGTAATAACCTTGAACTATCCTCCTTTTCACTTCATTTAGAAGTGGGGATTCCTAAGTAAAAAGTTCTAATGCACTCTAATTTATTGAATTAACACCGCAAGACTTGCGGTGAGAAGACTTATCGATTCATTCTTTAGATTACTATTTGTTTTCCTATCTCTATCAGTCACATCGTGGTTTTGATGACTTCGTAATCTTTTTCCAGCACTTGTTATGTATTCATGAATGCTAACTACTTTTATTCGCTGTGTATGCCAGCCAGTATATCCTTTTATTTTTCCAGAAATAACACGCTGTACTTTCGCTAACTTCTCTTCTCATGACCGAAAAAACTTCGGGTTTTGATAGGTTGATCCATCTGATAAAATGGTGGGATTTTTCCGTCCCACATCCACCTCTATGTAAAAATGTGACTTCAGAAGTTTAGTTTTTATCTTCCTAAACTCTCCTTTTATTTTTCCTCAACATAAGTTGGTGTAGACAATAGTACCCTGTGCATTATTTTATTTAATTTCATAAAATGATTCCTCCCAAAGTTATTTTTAATTGACTAGCTAAAGATAACGAATCTAAAAGGTCTTAACAAATATAAAAATAGCCTTAGGAAAAGGTCACTTTTAATGATAGTGCAAAAATCTAACACTTGTACAACGAGTTTTTAACGCACGATCCGAAAGAATTCTCCTTCCACAAGCGTGTGAAGGGCGCTAGACCAACGGTAGGGGGATATGAATTTCGGTTCGGCGTAGCCAAAAAGAACTTGACTTAGCTTTTTATTTTTTTGTTTTGATATAATTAGTCTTATCAAGATAAAAGGTTGATATATCAATGAAATGAGATCGTAATCATCATGCAGTATTCTGATTGCATGATCCTCTTGTGTTAGTTGTAAAATATAAAAGAAATGTATTTGATGATACTATATCAAACTATGCAACAGACATGTTTGTACGACTGTCTGAAACATACAATGTAACTTTAGTCGAATGGCATCATGGTGTAGACCATGTTCCTATTCTGTTCAAGGCACATCTCAATACAGAAATGACAAAGTTTATTCAGGCTTATAAAAGTGCAAGGTCTCGACTCATTAAGAGAGATTTTTCGCAAGTAAAAAAGAAACGGTGGAAAGAAATGTTTTGGTCAAGAAGTTTCTGTTTAGTGACTACTGATGACGCAACACTAGATGTAGGTAAAAGGATATTGAAAATCAAGGTGAAAAGTGCGGTGGAGGTCATGTTGAAAGCATATAAGTATCGTATCTATCTGAATGATGAACAACGATTATTTTTCGCAAAAACATTTGGTTGCGTTCGTTTTGTATATAACAAAATGCTTGCAGATAGAATGAGTTCGTATCAAGAATCCCAAACATGCATAGATACATCCATCAACTATCCTACACCCGCACAATATAAAACTGATTTTCCTTTTCTAAGGGAAGTTGATCGCTTGGCGTTAGTAAAAGCAAGTCGTGAAGTATCTTGGGCTAAATGAAGAGAATATCTGGACTACAAAGCCGTATGGAAAGGTCGTGATTTGATTATCGTACCTAAGAATTATGCAAGTAGCCAACTATGTTCTTGCTGTGGTTACAAAAACAAAGATGTCAAAAAACTAAACCTCCTTGAGTGGGACTGTCCATGTTGTGGCACACATCACGATAGGATGATGTAAACGCAAGCATCAACTTGCTCAAACTAGCTATGTAATTGTTTTTTTCGTTAGGGGCAGATTGCCCTTATAGCTTGGTAAATATAGATAGCTAACAAAAGAGAAGCCCCCACTTCAAACAGTTTGTTAGGACGTTAAGTGACGGGTAATTCACATCTTAATCATACTGATACTATTACTCTATACAAAGTCTGGCTATTAGTATGAATCGGGAATATTTGTTTACATAGTGATAATACCCGTCAGATTTTATATGTCTAACAATGAAGCGAAACCATTCATGTTATATAAAAAAAAGAGAAGTGAACTTCCAAACTTCTCTTTTCGACACGTAAAGATTTACAGCAGTTACTCAGAACCTCTTAAACGCTAACTAAAGTTTGAAAACGAGCCTATATTTTTTCAAACTTTATAACAGAACTTTTTCACACGAAATATATAGGATAGAGAAACATAGAAAGCAACACAGATATTCCGAATGTTTGCCATATTTCAGGACAAATATACGGTTTAATAACAATTAAATGAATTATAGCGTTTTTAAAATTTATTAAAAGAGTTTATTTATATGAATCCTATACTTGCGTTACTTTTAGAAGTGGGGGGTACTTGCGATCCCGCCGACTACCGCTGCTGAGTTAGATGCTTTGGTTCTTTTATTATCTTAATTTCAAACTACTTTTGTATAAAAATTATTTTTATAAACATTAACAATGCATATTTTTTGTATACATTTTAACATCATTTGAAGTATACCCCAGAACCGTCAGCCAGGTTGTCAAAAACAACTATTAACACTTTGTATAGAAAGGGCACACATCATGAAACAACATCTTCAAGAGAGTTTGAACAACGCGCTATTGAATTAACAAACACTGAGCGTGCAAAACAATAACTACTTTAATCATAACAGCCCTACATGTGCATCTCCATTTGATATGATGAATAAATTTGGTGTTCTTTGCAAGGGAAAACATTGCTCAAGGCCCAACGTATACCTCAAGAAGTAGGGCACGCCTGGATGAATAGTGCTGGACACTGTACAAACATCCTATATAACGGCTTCACTCACATCGGCCTTGGCTATGGGATGCAAGTGAGCTTCGATACAGAACGCTGCTAAAAGATCGTAAGGTGTAAGATTTGCGGATTTAGCCATGAGAGCGTCAAAAAAAAACAAAATAAACATGCAATTTTACGAATAAAAAATCAATCGAACATGTAACAACGATACCGCATCACACACTACATATTAGCGGATATTATTATTTGTATACAAAAATAGAAGATTATTCAATTTTTGGTACCCAACATACCATCAGCACAATCTTTTTTATTTTCATTGCCATTATTTTTCTTGCCAAGTTATTAACTTGTATCTTTAAACAAGGATTCCCCAAATAAATTAGCTTACAAATTTATTTGGGGAATCTTATATAATAATTTGGTTTTGTTTCTATACACAATCTTTTTTCATTATTTTAATAATTGAGCACGTTTTTCAGGGTTTTGGTAATCTGTTAAAGACATTTGAACTTTCGGTTTATTTGGATCACTTGGTATAAATTCAATTTTTGCGTCAGCTTTAAATCCTAATTTTCCTGTAAAGGTAGATGTAATTGGTTGCTTTAAAATGACTCTTTTATTTACATTATCTAATTCTATATAATTTGGTAATCCACTATAAGCTTGATTTGTAAGCGCTTTTTTAAATACATCATAAATATCCAATTTTTCTTTTACATTTCTAGGATCATCCGCTCGACCGCTCCAATGCCCCTCTTCTCCAGGATACGTAAAGTACTGCTCGGTATCTATTGTGCCAGTCAGATAACCGTTTCCTTCCGTTTTCCCAGAAAATTCAACCCGTTGTACTTTTCCTAGATAGTGTGTCGTTCCATGCGGTGCCGCTACAATCGTTTGAGAAGGTAGGGTAATTTCTTCTGTATGAATGGTTGTATTCGAACTTGTATGACTATAAGAGAATTCAGTAGACACTTTTTCAGTAGTAGATTGACCTGCCCCTCCTATACCTGGAATCGCCACGTTTGCAGTGAATGTATGATCCAATTCTATACCTAATTTTGCTCCTTCTATATTAGAATACGTAAAGGAATCTGTATTAGTAATCGTTTTAGACGGTGTTACGTGTGTTTGGTTTAAATCTGTCGTATTTTCATAAGTAGCCTCTTGTGTCTCGTCCGCTGTTGTTATATCTTTTGTTTCTGTAGCAGTTACGTCTTTAAAATTTTCCAAAGAAGGTGTAACATCAATCGTTGCTGGATTTGTAAGATGGCCTGGAAAATAACTTTTTCTACTGCCATCAGATTGTGGTTCTGGTGGCATGTATTCATTTGCTGTCATAAGATCTCTTTTAAATTGTTCCATATCAATAGCCGGTACTGAATCTGTGTTAGTACTTGTATCCGTTCCTGCTTTTATATCCGCACTCGCACTTGTATCTGTTCCCGCTTTTGTATCTGTACTCGCACTTGTATCCGTCCCTGCTTTTATATTCGTGCTAGCACTTGTATCCATTCCCGCTTTTATATCTGTACTCGCACTTGTATCTGTTCCCGCTTTTGTATCTGTACTCGCACTTGTATCCGTCCCTGCTTTTATATTCGTGCTAGCACTTGTATCCATTCCCGCTTTTATATCTGTACTCGCACTTGTATCTGTTCCCGCTTTTGTATCTGTACTCGCACTTATGCCAGCTCCTGCTTTGTTTTTTGATTTTTTTGGAGAATGTATTTTACTATCAGCACCTATTTTAGAGTGCATACGATGTGTTAGGTTAGTTTTGGAATGGGGAAGTCCGTTCGTTTCAGCTGCAAAAGAAGTAATTGGCAGAATGCTACCTATCGTTAACACACTAACTACTGGAATAACGACTGAAAATTTGTTAGGTTTTTTCATTCATAACGCCTCCTCGGCTACTTTTTTGTGGCTGTTTTACTTTGATAATTTAAATATACCAGCATCTTCAGTAAAAAATATACATGAAAAATATACCATGTAACAAGTCGGCTTAGAGGCCCGTATACATCGCTTGTGTTACTACTCTCAAATTTCAAATGTATTGGTACATCATTTTGTTGCATCCTTTGTCTCTTGTTATACATAGAAAAGTAGGATAAATCATTGTACTATTCCAGAGTAATTAACATATGAGTACCTATTCAGTACTATATTTGGCAACATCGTATGTATTTATTGTTTTAATTTTTTGCAGTGATTCCTTTCCTATTTTCTGTCTGTATTTTGAGAAATTTCCGTAAACAGATCAGAGTATTTTTAATTCCTGTAACACTACTTGCAACAAGCAGATTACCTAAACGTTCTAGATACGTTCTCTTTATTTTTTGGTCTACCTGAAGAAGTTTTTCTAATTTTTTTCTGAGCGTTATCTAAAAGACAACAGCACTTTTTCCATATATTTCTATATGCATGATCACGTACTGTCGATATTAACCTTGTTAGTATCGATACATTCGTTTGTACAAGACCTTTTTGCTTAGCCCCGTCAAAATGCCGTTTAATAGAATTCATGCGCCGGTTAGTGCTGGCAGGTTTAATAATCTTGTCATTTGCATATGTTCTTGATATCGGGCAATAGTACGAGCGGTACTTCTATGTGGATAAAAAAGAGTATCCTCAGATTGTTTTCTACACACCTTTTCAAACCAGAATACAAAATCTTTTAAATCACTCATGATGAGAACATCATATACATACCATTGGAAATCGTGGTGACATCTATAAATGGAACTTACATGTATTTGTAAAAAGGAAGATTCTTCAATTCAGAAGATCTTCCTTTTTTATAGCGCATAATATCCGCTAATAATTGTTACTCAATATATAGTATCGACATGGGATGCCATACCTATGTGCTAGGGGATTTAAACATTATCCTGGAAACAATCTAGCAGGGGCTAGTATTTACAATCTATAGTAATTGATCTTTTATTTAGGGACAGCTGGATAAATATAGAACACTAATAAACGTATCTAGTTCCCAAAAAGCCACCACTTCAAACAGCCCGTTAGGACGTTAAGTTGTGGGTAAGTTCACTATCTGTCAACTTTCACCTAATAAATCCTGAATAATTTTGTGAATTCCACTTCTTCCCGCCTCTATCATTTGTGCAAGTGTTATATCCTCATTTAATATCTCTTCAAGTTCTATCTCTAATTGTTCAAATGTAAATTCATTTATCAACGTCTCAAGTTCTACTTTCCCCAATGATGCCATAAATGTAGTAACAATCATTGCCCTCTCAAGCTGAGTTAATTCCATTCTCTCTCCTCCTTATCTTTCCCCATTAACAATATTGAATGAATGTTTCCTTAATTATATGCACCTTTTTGGTATCAAAAACCAAAATATGTACATACTACAAGTGGTTGAAGAAATATACACTGTAATCTATACATGAAATGATCCCAATTAGCTATTCTATTTCTTTAAAATGTATAAACATGTATATGCTTCATCCGTTCAATCATTTCTCGAAGGATAAGGAGCGCGTTTGTTATTCAGAATAACGATCAAACCATTACTTTCTTTTGTTGCAGTCATACAGCCGCTCGTTTTCCTTTCCTTGTAGGTTCTTTCTCTATCCAAAATACAATATAACCCTTCTCATACTAATTCTTTTATTTTACTCCAGTAGAAATTCGTAACAAATAAATTTAATTTTATTGGTATAAAAAACCAAAATATGTTGCATATTAATTATGAGCGAAGAACATACGCAAAGATTTATACTTAAATAAATCTCTTTTTTTGTATCCTACACCTACACTCTATGTACAAAGATCATATGTTCTCGTTCAACTTTTCCATTTAAACGGATGATGAGCGCTTATATCTCATTCATAAAGTTCCTCTTTATCGTATATAGTCGCTCTTCATCCGCTTTTATTATAACCTTTCCCCATATATCATGGGGGCATTTTATTAGGTTAGTTTCTCCTTACTAATATAAATAAAAGCATCCAAATGGATACTTTTAGCCCTAATCTTGATTTATTTTTTCACTTCTAAATATTAATGGAATATTGGGTTGCATTTTTACATTGAATTCCTCAATTATTACTATGTATAAGGAATTTAAAGCCACTTGCAGTTCCTTTCCTGTTTCTACATCTATATGAGGAACTAAAATCCATGTATTAAACCATTCTTTTTCTCCATTAACTAGCTTTTTTCCAATTAGTTCATTAAAACGAAGCGGTACCATATATTCTTTCCCATTTGATAAAATAATTTTGGAATAGCAATCCATACATATCCCCACCCCATATTTTGTAAAGTTAACCAATGCATCAGTCTTTTGTATCTTGGTCTTCTAGATTTTGAATCGATAAGATAAAATCGTCAATCATAAGAAGAGAGCAACCTCTAAAGAATAGTTGCTCTTAAAGTAAATTCTATGCTTGAAAGGCGTTCTTATGAGCAAATAGATGACCATAAATGGAAACCTATACTTAAATACATGCTTGCACCATTAAAAGAGTGTCCTTTCTACGATCATGTTGGTGTACAAAATTAACCATATGCGGAAGCATTTTGTTCTCCAAAGAAGTTTTTATATTCCCTCAACACTATAGCTAAAGAATTCGTCCTAAGACAGCCAAACTAACTCCCTTATTACAAAGGTTATTTTATCGCTATTTATGCTACGCTAATAGGCATATTACTTCCCTTTTGACAGTGTTAGCTGCATTTATAATCTCTATGCGATTTATAGAACGGATTCGTTCAGACAATCCCACATGTATTACACATTCCCGTAACTACTACATGCTTTTATGGCTAGAAACCATCTTTATTTTCACAAGTTGTTTTTTGGTTTAAACAACATAAAAAACCTATACTAAAAATGACTGAACAAGAAATACGATAACTTCTTATTTTCAGCCCCATAACTTAACCCGTAATAACAATATATCCGTTTCCCTCCACAACACCTTCATCTCTAGGATGCTGATATATTGTATTGTCTACCCATTGCATATGAATTACCTATGTGATTTATAACAACCGTTACGCTTTATGCATCTGATCTTCCAATTCAGAAATTTGTTTATCATGCTGTTGATATTTCTTTTCCAAGTATCTTGTATCTTTTCTCATCCTTACCACTTGTTGCTTCACAATTGTAGTGTCTTCACGTAATGAGGCAACCTCAGTCTTTACTACATTTAAATGATTCTCTAATCCATCTAAACGTTTGTTCAAGCCATCAAATCCTTCTTGCATTACCTTCATTAACATATCTAATTTCTCATCCACCACAATTCCCTCCTTATGCAATCATCTTGATTACCCCTCATTGTAGCATGTTTCATTCCAAAATAACTAGGAGGAAATATTCTATTCAAGATTCCTTTTCAAATGAAAGAGCGCTCCTCAAAATAAGTGCTCGTTCGCAAACAATATCGATATTCCTATTTACAGCGACTCTACAGCAATCTATACTTTTTCCATTCACGTTATATCAAAATTTTTTCTATTTAAACATCATAAATATCCGTCACTCTATTAAATGGTATACAAGTGATGTATATGGTCAAAAAGTACAAATTACTTTCCGTTTTTTCAACTGAACCATTCAACATCTATTAGTACTTTTTATAGAAAATAAAATAGCCGGTAAGATAATATAACCGGTTACCATCGCTAAAATAACAAATGAAAAAACACAAAAATAACAGATACAAAAAATTGTTATGTGGATAGACGGTATTATTCAACCTCAGAGCATTTCTAAAAGCCTAATGGCATATACGACTTCACCAATAGAAAAATTTGTCGTATCAATAATTTGTATTTTTTCAATATGTAATATCTCGTCATTTACATGCAGCCATTTTTTTCGTTGAATTGGATTTTGACCTTTATTATCATTATTAATTCTATTAATAATAGTTTCTTCGTTCGCTTGAAGACCATATATCTTATACTCAAACTTTGTTTTATCGCTAACAAAATCTATGATATGTTTGTACATGCCCTCTGGTATTAATACACCAGTAATTATCAATAATTGATATTTATGATCATGAAAATTATTAATACATGCCTTAAGATTCTTACCCACTAATTCGTAAAAATCATCATCTATCTTAAATGGTTGAATGCTACCAAGTTTATCTGTGTCTATTAAGGCGGAGTTATTAGGACAAAAATGAATTAATTTTTGTCCTGTTTCAGTTTTTCCAACACCAGGAGCACCAGTGATAAAGACTAGTTTAGTTTTCATGTTTCCCCTCAACCTACTTATATTATATTCTTCTGGATAGCACAGCTGTATATTTTGTTTTCCTACCAGTCAATATACAAATTCCAGCATCTTTGTTTTCTAAAAATCCTAAAATTTTACCCTTACACATTTTTTTGTCAAACAGCTGAGGTAATCCCATGCCCATCAACTTAAGGATAGACACAATATTAACTTTTGTTCATTTGAACTTAAACTTTCCCCACAAGGGAGCCAGTTATTAAATTTCAGCACGCCAAATAACCCCTAACGGGTTTCATTTTTTTCTTATGCAACTTTCTTTTGCTTGCAACATCCACTATACTCATAGATAACACCCATGATATCAAAGACGGTTTTCTTCTCGTATCGATGAGATTTCCGCCCGTTTTTCTCTAGAAGGTGGAACAGGCGGATTAAAAGCTTTGTTATCTCTTGGGTGTCTTTCTGTATAGCTTGATAGAGAAGAAATAGATGATCTTGAATCATTCCAATCGCTTTATATTCACTTAATTCCTTTTGCTTCTTCTGTAACAACAGTTGACGCATTTTAAACATCGTAGAAGAACATAAGAAAATAGCAATCAGTTTCCCATATAAATGGCACTCTATTCGTTCTCGTTTGACAGTGCGACAATGATCAATATCAAATAATGATTTCCACGTTTTAAAAACAATTTCAATCTGCCAACGTAAGGAGTAGAGTTCATGGACTTGCTTCATCGAAACCCACTCCCACGGAGTGTTGGTTACATATACATTTAGCCCAGATAATATTTTGCTTTTTTGTGAATACGGTTTTCCTTTTTTCTTTTCACTTTCTATTTGTTTTTTCTGTCGTTCTCGTAATTGCTGTTCTGTTAGACGATACAGGACCAATCGGGCAAACAAAACTTTTTGATCTCCAACATAAACATTACCTACTTCATAAGTTTCACCAGGTAACAAGCGTCCCACCATCATTTCTAAATTGACTTTCATATATTCTGTTTGTTTTTTGATGTCCCCATTTTTAAAGTATTCTGGGTTTGGATTTTTTACATATACATTCGTATTTAACTTTAATCGAGAAATATAATAGGTCCCACGTTGATCCATTTGATCTAAGTCCTCTAATGAAAAATACCCTAAATCACGAATACATAAATCTCCTGGTCGTAACGTATCTAAACATTCCGTTCCGAATGTTTTATCATTATTTTTTCCAGGCCCCACTTGGAAATTCAGAAATTGTCCACTATGTAAATCATATTCTAATTGAATTTTAATCCCAGCTGTTTGCGCACAACCACCTGAACCAGGATAGATATGTTCTAAAGTATTAGGCACTTGAAACATGGTGGCATCCATGATACGAATACGTTTAAAATAATTATAAAGATGATTAGAAATATGAGTTTGCTCACAGATTTTTTGTTGTAACAACAAAGAGAAAATATGCTTTAAAAATAACACTGATTTTTCATTAAAGCGTTTATTTAAGCCCTCGGGGCTAAGTACAGTACCTGTAACTGCGTGAAGCCTACTACATAATCGGACTAAAGGATCACTGGCCACTCTTTGGCTAATCCAAACACAAATAGTAGCTAAATCTGATCCTGAAAATTTGCGTTTTCTCTTTACAAATTTCATCTCTCTTGCGAGTTTTTCCAAAAAATCAGGTGTGATATAGCGCTGTAATTCTTCTGCAAATGGCTGTAACTCCTCTTGAATCGAGCGATTCATAAAAAAACGTCACCCTTCCTTATAGTCTATTAAGAAAGAATAACGTTTTTTTGTATTTGGGGGTAGTAAAAATGCTTAAGTTGATGGGCATGTGAGGTAATCCCTCTTTCTTCGAATATTTTCTGATAATACGGTACAGCGTTATACGCGTGTTCTATATTTTTTCGAATTGTAAATCTTAAAGTTATTTTGGTCTCCACCATTATGTTTCTTTTAACCATTCAAGCCTTTTTTCATGTCACTTCTCCCTCGGAAAATCTGTACTATATGCAATACACTCTATATTTAGTTTCATTTAAATGTTTTCACATTTTCCAAACAATTCATAAGCAATTGCGCGATAGTAGTATTTTGTTGCCCATCGATTTTCTATTTAACATTGGATGATTTTCATCTGATGGCCCCAGTCGCTATCTAGATGATACGCTACTATCTTCATGTAGTTGTTATTATCTGTACGGGAGCAATGTTGTTTCATTTCACCAAGACAGAACACAGATACTTCTACTAAATCAATCTCACCCTCAGATGCAATACAAATCCCTTTACCTTCAACCACTAAACCTAAACGAACAGATGGATGAGTATGCATTGTTTGATTAATATTTTTAGGGAATACCAATAAATTTAAACAAGAATCTCCTAGACGAGCTGGGTATATCAGTAAAGAATCACTACACTCAGCAATATAAGCTAAACGACCTCTTTCTTCTATAAATCCACCAACGTTAGATGTATCGTTATATCCATATATTTGATAAAAAACTGCGAATCCCTAGAAAATGATTAAGTTGTTCCTGCGAATAATAGGGAGTGCCACCAACAGAAACATGATGTGGCTTGAATTTATTATTTTTATCCCAATTCCTAAGAGTTTGTTCCGTCCTACCTATCTTTTCTGCAAAATCACCAATTGAATATAGTTTCATATTTCTCACCTCACGAAACTATTTTACCACATCAATATTTTTATCTATAAATATTTTATCGTTATTTATAGATTTTTATAAATATAAACTAACTGTTGTTACCCTCCTTTTAAGAATATTATGAAGAGTAAAATAGATGTTTTCTTTAAGATGTTAGGTAGCTATTAAACAATACATGTTTGAAATGTAATTTAACATACAGAAATAGTAATGATAACTTTAAATTAGGGATTTGTTAAGAGTCACATTCCATTGAAAATCAAAATGATATATGTATACTAGGATTCCTTGTAACTTAAAATGGCGAAAATAGTCCTAACGTTCTTGCTCAACTGCACGATAAAATCTCTCAAAGTAAACCTTATTTCCATTTGAACTTCCCCAGTATACGAGCCGAATCGTTTCACTTTTGCGCTCTCCTCGCCTTCACAACAATCTGCGGAAATACTTTAATTTGTTAAAGTACTATCATAGTGTTTTCTAGCCTTATCTAGCACACGAAAAATACTTACAGCCCTTCCCGAACGAGAAAGCCCCTCGCCTTTCGGCATGGGATGAAAGTGAGGTTGGATACGAAGTGCTACTAAAAACCGCAAGGTTTGTGGCACTCTAAGTATCCAAAATATTGGTATCTTTTATGTTTTTATCTTTTATGTTTTTATCTTTTTTGTTGTAGCTTTATAATCTAACAGATACAATGTAAACATGATGAATGATTATAGAAAAACCAAAACAACCGTGTCATTACTTAACTATCATTTTGTGTTTTGCCCAAGATACAGAAGAAAGATTTTTCTTCATACAAAAGTAGAAGAACGTTTCAAAGAGTTGGTTCAAGAAATATGCGGAGAATTGGATGTTTCTATTGTTGCAATGGAATGCGACAAAGATCACGTTCACTTGTTCTTACATACACCTCCAACACGTAGTCCTGCTGATACAATGGCAAAAATCAAAGGAGTGACATCAAAACGTTTGAGAGAAGAGTTTCCTCATCTTCAACACTTGTCGAGCCTATGGACGCGTTCTTATTTTGTTTCTACTGCTGGAAATGTATCAAGTGAGACAATACAACAGTATGTTGAAAATCAAAAAACGAGGGGGTGAAACTTGTACCACAAACCATCACAGTTAAAGTTACATTGCTTCCAACAAAACAACAAATCATGCTATTGGAACAAAGTAGCCACGAGTATATAAAAGTCATGAATGCCCTTGTATCTGAAATGGTTGAAGCAAAGAAAAAAGATGGATGCAAGACCAAGACCACAAAGTAAGTTGTGAAATCATCGATTTGTAACGGATCATACGATTTCTGTCATTCGATTAGAGCAACTCACGAACATAAAACAGACGACACGAACAAGCCGTAAAAACGAAAAAAATCTACACACTTGGTCATTTCCATCGTTTCGCACAATTTATCGCGTACAAAGCGACATTAGTTGGCATAAAGGTCGAATATGTGAACCCTTCTTATACAAGTCAAACATGTCCGAAATGTTCTGAAAAGAACAAGGCGCAAGACAGAACATACAAGTGCCCATGTGAATTTGAGAAACACCGCGATATCGTTGGAGCGATGAATATTCGCTACGCAACTGTGGCTGGAGGTAACAGTCAATCAACCTAAGAACCTATATGGTCTGTCTTAGGAGGGTGATGGCACACCCTCATCTTGAAGGCTGTTCAAAACAGAAATGGACTGCGAACGCTTAGTCATTCAAGAATCCCATCCGTTACACCGTAAGGTGTAGGACTTGCAGCTTTAACCGTGGGAGTGTCAAATTACTGATTTAACATGAGTATGTTCTTCCAATTCATTGGGATTGACAAAGTCAAATTTGATTAGACATTACAGATATCGAATTTGAGATTAGCTACAATAAAAAAGGAATAAACCGTTTAATAGAAAGAGTCAATAATTCTAAAATCGAGGAGATTGTCATTCTGTATAAACATATGTTGATTATATTTCGAGAAAACATGCGTAATACACAGAGAACGATTATTGGTTTAGTAAGCACTACCGTAAAGATGAAGTAATAAAAATTAGTTGCAGATTCAAATTTGAAACCTTCAAGACGCAGACAAATAAAACTAAGCGGATGCGTATGGAGTTGAGAGAAACCGATTCTTGCGAAAAAAGCAAGGATTAAATCTGCCCAAGAACAAAAAAATTTTCCAGATGAAACAAATGAAAGAATACGCATGATTATATGATGTATCCAATCATGTTGCTGGACAAAGCAGTAAAAAAACTGATGCAAGTATAATTTAAGCTGCAAAGTTCGCAGCCATCTCAAAAAGAATTATCTTACTTTAGACCATAATAGAGAATTGAATTCTGTACGGAACAGGATTCAATTCTTTTCATATTGATTGTCACATTTATTATTTTAAATATAGTAGCCCTAAGTAGTAATTTTTATGCCTTACGTATTTCTTTGGGAATACCAAAAAAATAAGTTAGGATGAAACCAGCTAGATACCCGGTAAATAATCCAATGATATATTTTAACCATTCTCCGTTTGCGATTAAAGGAATTAAAGCTATACCAGATGGTCCAATTGCAATGGCTCCCACGGGTTGTAATAGACCTATGACTGCCCCGCCAATACCACCACCAATACAAGCCGTAATAAAAGGGCGGCCTAATGGCAATGTGACGCCATAAATAAGTGGCTCACCAATCCCAAGGATACCGACAGGAAGTGCGCTTTTTATTACAGTTATCAATTCTGAATTCTTATTACAACGGACCCATAAAGCAATGGCTGCTCCAATTTGTCCTGCTCCTGCCATTGAAAGCATAGGAAGTAATTGTGTTGTACCTGATGAATGAATCATTTCAATATGAATTGGTATTAACACCTGATGTAAACCCAACATAACAAGTGGTAAAAATGACATTCCGAGTACCATTCCTGAAAGGATACTACCATGTTTTAATATCCAATCGATACCCCACATTAATTTATCTGATAAAAAACCAGCGAATGGCATAATCAAAAAAATTGTAATTAATCCCACCATTAACAATACAATCGTGGGTGTAACAATAATATCTAGTGCATCTGGAATCCATTTGTGTAACTGTTTTTCAAAAACTGATAATATCCAAACAGCTAATAGAACACCTAAAACCCCACCTTGCCCCGGTAATAATGGCTCACCATTAAATATATTGTTTATTGGAGAATTAGATGGCATTCCTGTTAAAAGAGTTACGCCCCCGATAATTCCACCGAAAGCTGGTGTTGCTCCGAATTCTTTAGCTGCGTTAATTCCAACATAAATAACCAAATAACTAAATAAAGCGTTTGTAATAATATTCATAATAGTGATATACGGTTGCCATGTAGCGTAGTTTAATGTTCCGATAGTAATATTATTTTGTAAAATAGATGTAATACCAGAAACTAAACCTGCTCCGACAAAGGCCGGTATTAAAGTAATAAATATATTTCCAATTTTTTTGAGTAACGATTTAAAAGGTGTATTATTTTTTTTCGCTTGTTCCGCTTTGATATGAGCACCTTTTATTTGTAAATCTTCCGTAAAAGACGAGGATGGATTAAGAGACACGTTTGCTTCTTGTGTATTCATAAGATGGAATTGTTTTGCCACTTTTGTAACTACACCTGGCCCCAAAATAATTTGATATGTGTCATCATCCACAACTCCAAGGACTCCCTCTATTTGTTGGATAGCATCTTCATTTATTTGATTGCGATTTACTGCCGTTATTCGGAGGCGAGTCATACAATGTGTATAAGATAATATATTATCTTTTCCACCCATCGCCTCTAATATTTTCGAAGCTACATTTTGGTATTTATCCATATTAAATTCCTCACAATTTTGCAGGTTTAATTGCTTGACGAATAAATCCTTGTGTTTCTTGTAGGCGTTGCATAGCCTTTTCTTTTGAAAAACCTGTTAGAATCATTACAATTGCTGTTTTTGGTTTATTATCAGCTTGTGTTAAATATAATGCTGCTGTTTTATAATCACAATCCGTAGCGTCCATTATTATATGTTTTGCGCGTTCTGCTAGTTTCTCGTTTGTTAACTGTACATCCACCATTAAATTTCCGTATGTTTTTCCTAACCCGACCATAGATGCTGTTGAAAGCATATTACAAATTAACTTTTGAGCTGTCCCCGCTTTTAATCGAGTAGATCCAGTTAGTACTTCAGGTCCATTATTAATTTCAATTGCAATATTTGCTTTTTCTCCAATTATAGATCCTTTATTACAGCTTATCGCTACTGTTTGAGCACCAATAGAGTTTGCATATTCTAAAGCACCAATTACATAAGGGGTCCGCCCACTTGCAGCAATTCCAACTACAACATCTATATTTTTCAGATAAATGTCTTTCAAATCTTGTATTCCTAATTCTTTACGGTCTTCTGCACCTTCTACTGCTTGGATAAAAGCTTTTTCACCACCAGCAATTAACCCCACTATTTCTTTTAGATTTGTTCCAAACGTTGGTGGACATTCTACAGCATCTAATAAACCAATCCGTCCGCTTGTTCCAGCCCCAATATAAACTAAGCGCCCGCCCTGTTTTTTTGCTGATATAATCGCTTCAACAGCTTTTGCAATTTGTGGAATCTCCAATTTTACGCTGTTAGCTACTTTTGCATCTTCTTCATTCATTGTAGTTAAAATTTCCATGATTGACATCTCGTCTAAATTCATAGTTTTATTATTACGAATTTCTGTCGTTAAATTTTCTAACATCTATATCACCTTTTCATATAATTAATTGACACTCCCACGGCTAAAGCCGCAAGTCCTACACCTTACGGTGTAACGGATGGGATTCTTGAATAACGAAACGTTCGCAGTCCATTTCTGTTTTGAATAGCCTTCAAGATGAGGGTGTGTCATCACCCTCCCAAGACAGACCATTTAGGTTCTTAGGTTGATTGACTGTTACCGCCAACCACAGTTGCGTAGCGAATATTCATCGCTCCAACGATATCGCGGTGTTTCTCAAATCCGCATGGACACTTATATTTTCTATCTTGTGCCTTGTTCTTCTTCGGGCATTTGGGACATGTTTGACTTGTATAGGCAGGATTCACATATTCAACCTGTATACCAACTACTTTCGCTTTGTACTCGATGGATTGCGCGAGGCGAAAGAAGGACCAAGTGTGTAGATTCTTTTCGTTTTTACGGCTTGTTCGTGCCGTCTGTCTGATATTCGTGAGTTGTTCTAATCGAATGACAGAAATCGTATGATTCGTTGCGAAATCGACGACTTCACGACTTACTTTATGGTCTTGCATCCACCTGTATTCCTTATCATCAAATTGTCGAAGGGCATTTCGTTTCTTAGCTTTTTCTACCTTCCTACGAACACTACGAAACTTACGTTTCCTGTATGTGCTTCAATAAGTCGCAATTGGTCGGTTAATACGGCACGAACTTTGAAACGTGTTGACTTCTTATGGTTTTTAGTAGCACTCTGTATCCAACCTCTCTTTCATCCCATGCCTAAAGGACATCGGCTTTCTCGTTCGGGAGGGCTGTAATAAAAAAAGTCCTCATAAAGAAACCAATTCAGTCTACATTTACAGAATAAGCTGGATTTCAAACAGATACAAAAATTGAATTTACATCAAACACCCCAAATAACAGAAAATTCAAAAGTCTTTAGCGTATTACCAAAATTCGTGAGACACGTGCTCAATTATTAAAATAACCGAAAAAAGGTTTTATTATGTATAAAAATGAAGACAAAGTAGATAATGGAGTATTTATCGGTTGAAGATAGTATTTTAACGATCCAAAAGAAACAAAGGAATTTCAGTTGACAGGCTATATTCGATATATACGACGCGAACAACGGATAGGAATATTGTGATGGAACCATCAAAAGGGGCATTTACTTTATGTGAATTTTAAAAAGAAGCTGTTTTTGATATGTAATAGATTAGGTGCTTTTTTATGCACAGAAAAGTTGATATTTCTGTACATTTTATTTTTAAGTAATGAAATAGATATTTTTTAGTAACTATCTATATTTACCAAGCTATAAAGTAGTCCCTATCTTATTTCTGTCCTCAAGCATTTTAGCTACGATAGTAAGAGATCTATTTTTTCTTCGGTTAAATCTCGATAATAACGATCAGGATATTTTTGAAAGGCCTGTAATCGTATATCCCAATACGCTTTGACATCTGCTTACGTCAGGTATCTGAACGTTAATTCGTTAAATGGGGCCTATTTGTTTTTTATTGGTCTGAATGAAACATACTTATAACCTCCTAAATTAATGATTGTGTGGCGTTGTAAATACGTAATACAAAAAATGCAATGAAGAACATGTTGTCTAAAAACAACATTCCAAAATAATATAAAAACATTCTGTTTATTTAATGTTCAAGCATCGGCAAGAAAAATACTCCTCCCAAGCTTACAAAATTCATCTCCCAGCGGTAAGTGGGAGATGAATTTTGTAATTTAGTATTCTCGCCAAAGTTTTGATAAACAAGCTACATGAGATTCTTAGATAACTTGATATAAGAAGGAGACAGAAAGAAATAGCGTCCGAAAGCCTAACCATTCAGTTCCTACTTAAAATAGCAACCATACTAAGAGAGACAGACAAAAGGTTCCTTGCATCACGGAACTGAAAATTAGTTTGTACAAAACATTCTATTCTTTTATATGATTTTCTTCTATTCTTTCCGTTTTCAACCAGTCTTTTTTTCTTATCAATTGACGCCAACAAGCTAACCACACACTTGGAATTACTAGTAAATTATACAGTGGCATACTTACTCCTGCTAAAGCACATTGCCCAAAAGTACAGCTGTTCGCTGCTTCCTTCTTAGTGACTTGATAATAACGAATCCCCCAAAATAACCCAGGTCCGAAAACTAAAAACCCCCAAAGACAAAGAGCTGATACATTCCATATCCATTGTTTGGATTCAATAAAAAATTGAAAATCATATGAATACAGAAACATCCCTATCAATCCCCATGATAAGACCATAATCAAACTACCTATTAAACTTGTCCACGGCTGTAATAAAAAATACAAAATATCAATTTTTGCGAGAAAAGGTATTTTTGCTTGTGAAACTTCTCTTAATCGACGAAGACATTGCATATTCCCTTGTGCCCAGCGGCTTCGTTGTCTAATGTAGCGAGTGATTGATGTAACACCTTGCTGATACATTATACTATTAGATAGATGACGGATTTTCCATCCACAAATTAATAAGGATAGACCAAAATCAAAATCCTCTAACAAACAACTTGACCAAGGATTTTCCCCTAATTCTTGCATGGCGCTCAATCGAGAAAACTGTCCATTTCCTCCTAACCCAACACTCTGTAAATATTCACGACTATTTTGAATCGCTGTCACACTAGAATAAAACTCCACATCTTGCATAAAAGATAACCAACTTTTTCGGTTAGTCATACGAATATTCGTTTGTGCAGCCCCAACCGTTGAATCTGCAAAAGCATGTTGTGCCTCTTGTAAAATATTATTACTTGGCCGACCATCTCCATCTACAATCGTCAAGATAACTTGGTGAGGATCAATAGATAGACGATTTACTACTTTGCAAATTTTTTGATATGCATCATTTAACGCATCTCCTTTACCAAGGCGTGCTTGTGGATACTTTCTCTGATACACTCGAACTCTGCTATCATTCATCTGTCGGACGACCTGTACCGTATCATCATCTGAAGCATCATCAATTACAACGACAAGCAAACGATGATAATCTAATTGTAATAAAGATTCTACTGTTTTCTGAATTACTTTCGCTTCATTTAAACAGGGTATACAAAAAATAAAGTACGGTTTTTCTTTCTCTAAAGGAATCTTCCTATCTCTGGAATTATATCTAGGTAGAAGTGAAATAAATGTGATATACATGTAATACAAAAATACAAGTGGAACAGATATTATTCCACAAACCCATAAAGCATTTCCCACTCTTAGCCCCCCTTTTTACTCAATTATCTATATGGAAAAATCTTATACCAATTGCAATATAACAATTACACGACTCTGATATCCTCCCTTCTCTCGAATAAATTCACCTGTACAGGTAATAAGAGTAACACGTGATTCCCCTTGTATATTCATAACCTCTTCAGGTACTTCATTCATCGGATATACATTTTTTTCTACAACCTGGAATGTGCGAATTTCTTTATCTTCATATTGAATAAGAACTGTTTCGTTTTTTTGAATTGTTTCTAAATATTGAAAATCCCCTAATTCACCTTTCCAATCTCGATGCCCTGCAATTAAAGAATTTCCTGAATTGCCAGGAATCGCACTGTTCCGATACCACGAGGCCGTTTCTAAACCATCCTTCACAACCATTCTCCCGTCTTTGTCTAATCCTACTGGAAGAATATTAACCGTGCCTTGTGTTCGCTGAAAAGTGAGTTTCACGGGTACGGAACTAATATTCATTGATGATTCTTGCTCTTTTTCATTTTGTGCACTTGGTACAATAGGCTTAATCAAAATCGTCTGTTGAACTGTTGCATCAGCTGTACCAAGTAAAATCCTTTGTTGCACGTAATATCCTCCCCCCAATATCAGCAAACAAGTAAGGACAAACACTATTCGTTTTTTCATATCCATTCTCTTTCTTTGCGCATATTTGAGCAAATTAATCCATTATACAAAACAAACATCGCTGATTTAACATAAGAATTTACATACTCTCCCCTCATTAATTTAGTTAGGACTTGACGAATAGAAATAAGACTTATCTCAAATTGAGTTGCTAAACGATATTGATGAAATACCTTCCATTTTTGATATATATTATTTATAATATTTAACTTTATAGATTTATATGCTTGTTGCTTTCGAGACTGTTGTTGCATATCTATTCTCCTTTCACGCTATTTTCACTCCTACTATTAAACAATAATGTTAGATTGATTATTGCATTCCTGATTAAGCAACACATGGGTTATTTAAAATTTTCCCATTCAAATTTAAGGACATCTCATTACTTCCTTCAATTCGAACATAGATGCGTAGGCCGATTAACTTTTATCAACAGTCATAGTTGCGTAGTGAGTATTCATCATCCCAACGACGTCAACCTAATGCCGAAACAAGCCTCTTGATGAATACACCAAAAAGCGGTTCGAAATCCAAATACAGGACTTTCAGCAAAAAAACATCTAATATAAGCAAACCATTTTACAAAAATAAATTATACAAGGCGGTTGCCAATTACTATAGATAAAAAAAGGGATTTGCATAAAGACTATTTCACTCCATCCCATTCATTCCCTTTTACATAGTGGGTCTTTTACGATTTCTATAAAAATTACTTTTTCGAAAGGTAATTATATGTATATTCATTAATAAGTCATATTCATTACAATGTATATGTTCTAACAGCACTCTTTAAAATTAATTTAGAGAATTTCTGTTATATCATCAATAGTTTTTTGTAAATTCAGATTATTCTATTCTGAATTTTCCAGAAAAACTTTTACAATTTCATTGTACGTACAAAAGGAGGGGAGTAAGAAATGAGTAGCAATTTAGGAATAAATCCACTGGTCCCAGCAACAGGATTCGGCCCTGTTATTGGTTTTGCATTAATAGATGGATACCCTATTTTAGCCATTATTTGTGGAATATGCTGTGCCACGATATTCGCAAGCATGATGTATCGGTATACAAAAAAAAAAACCACCCATATGGACGTGGAGAGCAACTTTCCTGTAAAGAATGATAGATAATCTCCTCTTTATGAAAAGTTAATTTATTATAAAGTTGATGTAAACATGCCCATCAACTTAAAAGCGAGAACAACCTGAATTTCCCGTTCATCGAATTAAACCATTTCTAAACTAAGTCAAGCCTGTATGGGTTTCATTTTTTACATTATGCAGCTCTCTTTTATTTTTTCAATTCGTTATCTTCATAGAAACCACCCATGATATCAAAGACAGTCTTCTTCTCATATCTGTACGATTTAGCGCCCATTCTTCTGTAGGAGGAATGGCTCAAGCAGATTAGGATTTTTGTTCTTTCGTGGGTGTTTTCCTGTGTAGATTGATACAAAAGAGATGGATAATCCTGAATCATACCAATCGCTTTATACTCACTTAACGTCCTTACGGCCTGCTTAAAGTGGGTAACACCTAGGTATAAAAAAATCTAATGCTATTTTAAATTAATAGCTTGATACATAATCGAAACACCAGATACTTGGTGTATGCTACTAAATATTAAGTATACTCTTTTTCTAAAAACCCCGTCCACAAGCTTTAGCACTGTTAGATTTGCTAAGTCAAAGATAGTCACATTAAGTAAAAGGTGAAAATTCGCGAAGCTCTTGTTGTTTACATATATTTAATGCCGCAATTTTTTGTTTTAATAACTGTTTTGTAAACATATATAATTTAAAATCTAATTTATTATCAAGAATAATTAGATTTACAAGTTCATTGGAAATGTCTTTTTTTAAGTCTGAATTTACAAATTGATTCAACTTTTGGTATTTCATATCCTTCCAATTGAACCTTTCTTTCATTAAAAATAAAGATTCATTGTACATATCAGTAATTCCAGCTATAGAAAAATGATTAACAATATTATGTTTTGCAATATCTAAATCTGGAAAGTCTGCACCTGATACACGTAAGGTTTGGTAATTTGGATAATATAATTTTTGTTTAATAAAAGTTTCAAGATCCACCGTTGGCGTTTGCATATGCATACTAAAAAAATTATTCCGTTTGTAATGATGATATAAGGACAGTATATGTTCTACAGGTTCTCTTAACATAGTAATATGGGCAATATTTCTCGACGTATTTATTGATGCTAGTAACGGCTCCTGTACTATATGATTATATTTCATTCCATAGCTAAAATGTCCACTAATACTTTTAGCTGTATGAATGTGTGATAACACCCTATTTATGATTTTCTCTTTACTATTCAGATTCGGCACAGATGGATCTGCATATATACTTAATGAATCAGGACCGTATTGTTTATCTAAAATATCCCTTAAAGTTGTACCACCGGTTTTGGCAATGTGAACAAAAACAATCAATTCACTAGTCTCATTCAATTTTTATCCCTCCTAAGGATATATTTTGTTCCAGTACTTCAAAATTCAAAACAAATCCATAGCATTTATATATAATATATAGTTCATCGATAAAAATATGTGTAGAATATTAGTTTTTTAAATTGATACACTATAGCATACTACATCACCATATAAGAAAGCTAAGAAAGCGCTTTCTTATAAATCCAGTTAAAGACCTCTTCAAAACATTGGTTCCAGAGGCATGTGACAAACTAGATATCGTGATATCGTACTATTTAGAAAAAACACCCATAAGAGTGCTTTTTTATACAGAACATGGCATTAAACATTCTGTGTTATTATCGTACTTTCTATTGAAAATCTATACATATATTAATGGACCTTGTAGGACTTGAACCTACGACCGGACGGTTATGAGCCGTCTGCTCTTACCAACTGAGCTAAAGGTCCCTGATAAGATAAAGTATACCTATCTTATCATATTAGAGTAACTATGACAATCGGAACTAGTCAAAGAGAAAATACTCTTGTGAGCACTTTTCTTTGACATGTCGACATGATAACTACATCAAATTTAATACCATCTTGTTTCACCGAAACACCGATATGAATTATTTCCATCTCACATATATTTTACCATATACATGCGCGGGTTGGTGCAAATAAAAAATACGTTCCAAATAATTCATAATGGGACTCCCCCAGTTTCATTTTATTTAAAAGAGGCGCCTTATTACTGAACCCTTTTAACACTTTTCATCACATTCCCATTTATTCTGCTTCTTATTGAATACTCTACCTTATTCTTTACTATAGAAAATCCACACAGATTGATTCTAAATTTTCCATCGCCATCTGTTTGAACACAGTTACTATGTTTATTAGATTAACATTCATAGTCATCACACTTCTTTACTATTTCCCTTCACTACTCTTTTCCCCTGTTATTTTACCTTTGTAAAAGGTCATCTTTAGAATTCACGGTTTGTCTCTTTTCGGTTATATTAAAAGTACCCTAATCTTGTTCCTTATAGCAATGAAGTTATAATGAACCTTTTTCTACTCTTTATATGCACAGCTACTTGTCTACTACAGATAATGTAGCTGTGCTTGTTTGTCTACCTCTTCAAAAATTTCTTCACCATTTTAACTCGAAAAGATATCTACACTTCTCTGGACGCTGCATTACCCTGCGTCTTATTCTGCATAACACTTACTCTCTCTAACTTCTGTGAATCCAGTCCGTATCTATTTTCTCCTCCAACATGGAAATGCGTGTACCGATAACTATAATTTGTTCTCATGTATTCATTCTCCCCACAACTAAAAAACAATCGACACCTTCCATTACTTAACATTTTGTTTTATACACGCATACCAGTTTCATCAAAATGAAAAACACGAGATTGAAGAATCATATCTTTTGTTTCTTAAAGAAAAGTCTGTAATTAAGTCTAAAAATTGTTTGTATGATTGACTAACGTTTCTTCACTGATAAAATGACCAAAACAACCTTGAAAGAATTCTTTCATTCATTTCAAAGAAAAGTACTGCTAATGAATTAAATAGAAAATCCATCTTTTATATTTGGAGCATATTGAACAGAACGAGCAACCATAGAAGAAAACCAAACTGCTTGACTTAAAATAACAAATTTTTATAAATCGTCATACATTGAAAGAAAATTTAATATACCTATCAGTAGTCTATGTATAATTTAAAATACATATTATGTATGTCCGACTTAGATTCCAATATAATTGTGTCAACTCTTATATTCACGAATACTTGATGATGTATTTCTAAAAAGGATGTATATATTTATTATATATACATATACGATAACGATATTAATGACGTTATTATGTATGCTTTTACACAAACCACAACACATTATTAAATACTGTAAGAATCATATATCGATATCAAAATTATAAGCAGGAAATATATACAAAATATTCACTATATTTTAACGTTTCAAAATATCAATAATAGAAGTATTTATATATAACTAAAATTTATTTTATGAGGAGGATATGTACATGGAAAAACCCTTAGTAAGTGTTTTAATTCCTGCCATAGGAAACCCTCATTATGTAGAACTTGCTTTAACAAGTGTTTTACTCCAAACTTATACAAATATTGAAATTATAATTAGAGATCCTTCTACTACCGATACAATACAGATTTTATTAGAAAAAGAGTTCTTACCGTACTCAAATAAAATAACGTATATTAGAGACTCCAAATATATGTCTAAGTTAAATATATTACAAGAGTTATTAAAAGTTTCAAAAGGAGAGTATGTTACCTTTCTTATGGAAGAAGACCTACTTTATCCATCGAAAATTGAAAAAATGATGAATTATTTTTTAAGAGATAATACAAATTCTATAAAATTAGTTACGTCGTATACAGAACCTATTGATATACAAGGAAATATACTCCCTGTTGTAAACAGCATAACAAAAAATCACGCATCAGATGTTCAATGGGATAGTACAATAGGTAGCCATTTTATTTTAAAATATAAAGATTATGTGGGAGGACTATCCGCCCCCTTATTTAGAAAACAAGATTTAATTCAACCCTTTGGACAATTTGCAGGGCATCAATTCATAAAAGATGTAGAAATTGCCTCATGGCTTACCTTATTAACACAAGGATCCTTGGTGGTAATTATAGATGAATTAACATTTGAACGTAAAAATATTGATAATCAAAAATATAAAATAGATATAGACCTTATTACAGATTGGATTAGTATAATTAAATTAATTAAAAATAGTAGCAATATATACACTAAAAATATTGAAAGGATTATTGTTCAAAAATTATTAGGATGGCTAAGCAATTTGTTAGCAAATAAACAAAATATCTTTTCTCTAATGGAACAAGAAAAAATGAATTCCTATAAAAATTATTTATATGAATTACAAACTTAAATTCATATTTTATGACTTTATGATATTACGTTTAAATAAATACCTATAGAAGAAGACTAGTATCATTTTACAATGCATCATGTATATACCTACTTCTATTTTTCAGCATAATGATATTAACTTCTCAACACTTAAGAAACGATTATGTTCTATATTCCGAAATGCTTGATTATTCCGTTTATATAAATGATATATAAGCAGGACCATATAATTTATTTTTTTGAAGGAAAGCAGGTGTTGATATGTGTAAATATTCTAATTTTTCAATTCAAATCACTTCAAAATATCATTCTTGTGACGAGAATAGAGGTGTTAATCCTGAGAATTCAAATGAAATATCGAAGGCACAAACTAATACACATATAGAAGGTATTAAGACACAAGCAGAAGGGCTTGCTTCTCATGCTGAAGGGTCCCATACAAAAGCAAGAGGAGTTGCTTCTCATACAGAAGGTGCTTATACAGAAACAACAGGGACTGCTTCTCATGCTGAAGGATCTCATACAAAAGCAGAAGGGATCGCTTCTCATGCTGAAGGTGTTAATACAACATCATGGGCAAATTATTCACATGTAGAAGGTGCTAATACTTTAGCAAAAGGGACTGCTTCTCATGCTGAGGGAAATAATACAGTAAGTTATGGAGAAAACTCTCATGCTGAGGGACATTATACTACTACAGGTCATGCTGATGACCCTTCACAAGGGAATAGTTCTCATGCTGAAGGGTCCCATACAAAGGCAGAAGGGATCGCTTCTCATGCTGAAGGAACTCATACTTTAGCAAAAGAAACTGCTTCTCATGCTGAAGGGTCCCATACAAAAGCAGAAGGAAATAGTTCCCATGCTGAAGGGTCCCATACAAAGGCAGAAGGGATCGCTTCTCATGCTGAAGGAACTCATACTTTAGCAAAAGAAACTGCTTCTCATGCTGAAGGGTCCCATACAAAGGCAGAAGGAGTTGCTTCTCATGCTGAAGGACATTTCACCATTGCTTATGGGGGAAATGCTCATGCTGAAGGACACTTTACCATTGCTTATGGGGAAAATGCTCATGCTGAAGGACATTTTACCACTGCTTATGGGGAAAGTGCACATACCGAAGGTTTTTATACTATGGCTCAAGGTAAAGCTGCTCATGCTGAAGGAGCTCATACCGTAGCAAAGGGGAATTTTTCTCATGCTGAGGGTGTTAATACGCAAACCATTGGTGATTTCTCTCATGCTGAAGGCATTGGAAATAGTGCAGGATTTAAAGGCACTCATATCATGGGGAAATACGGTGATACTCAAGAGTCCTATTCCTGGTTTATTGGTAATGGGGTATCGCCAGATAATAAAGAATTGGGCGCAAAATGGTTAGCAAGTACAAGAAATATGTATATTGATGGCTCTACATATTTTTCTAACGGAACTGGTTATGCTGAAATGTTCGAAGTGAAAAATGAATCCATTGATATTGGTTATTTTGTTACATTTGATGGAGAATACGTACGAAAAGCTACAGCACAGGACGAATATATTTTAGGAATAACTACTGATACATCTAGTATTTTAGGAAATAGTGCCGAAATGAGGTGGAAAGAAAAATACGTTGTAGATGAATGGGGAAGATTACAATTTGACAATATAAATTGTTCAGGAATAATAGAAAAAAGTGCTATATTGAATCCAGATTGGGATTCTGAAAAGAAATATATATCTCGATTTGAAAGATCTGAATGGGTCATTGTTGGCTTACTAGGTCAAATTCGAGTAAGAGATGATGGAACATGTTCAGTTGGTGGATATTGTTTTCCTAATACAGAAGGTATTGCTACAAGAAGTCAGAAAGGGTATCGTGTAATAAAACGCATAAATCCTAATCAAATTCTTATTATGTTTAACTAATACTTCCTCTTTGCAAAAGATTTACAAATTAATTATTCTATTTATTGACTATCAATTACTTTAAATACAATCTTTTTGTAGGTTAAATGATGACCTAAAATATATTGTACTAGAGGTGATAAAAATTGACTGCTGAAGATCCGCTTGTAAGTATATTAATCCCTACGTATAATCGAGCAAATTATTTTCAAATCGCTTTAAAAAGCGCTCTCGCACAAACCTACTCTAATATCGAAATTATAGTTGTAGATGATAGCACTAATTTGGATACATATCATTTGATACAGCCTTATCTTCAACAATATCCACACATAAAATATTATAAAAACCATAAAAATATTGGCGGTGCTTTAAATTTCATTAAATGCTATGAATATTCTACGGGAGAATATATAAATTATTTAATGGATGATGATACATTTCACCCTCATAAAATTAAAACAATGTTACAATATTTTTTAAATGATACCTCCAAACAAATCAAATTAATTACCTCATATTTTTCATTAATTGATGAAAATGGAAACGTTCTTCCTCATAATGTCTATAGTCATCGAAAATTTAAACAAATAACGATTGTAGATGGTACACAAGCAGGCGATTCTCTTGTATCTGAATTTAATTGGATTGGGGTGCCTACCATCCCTTTATTTAGAAAAAATGATTTATCGCTTCCATTTGGTGTTTTTTCTGATAGATTATACCGTTCAGGTGTAGATATTGCAGCTTGGTTAAATCTTCTATCTAAAGGAGATGTATTATACATCCCTGATTCTCTCAGTCAGTTGCGTCTACATTCTCATAATATTGGTAAAGATAATAATATGCAATTATATGCTATAGAGGATTTATTACATTTATTGTTTCATTGTAAACAAAATGGGTTTTTAAAAGAAGATTCTGAATATAAAAAAGCATTAGACATGGTACAACAAATCTTCAATCATATATCCCAACGATTTCCATTAAACATACCACAAAAAAGATCATGCAATTATTATTCACTACTCCTCAAAAAATTAATGGAATCTTATACACACACATAAAAATTAAAACCTTAATACTTCCCTACAAAATTTATAAGTTATCGATCACGTTATATATATTTGAACAAGAGAGGAAGAATTATATGGAAACGCCTCTAGTCAGTATCCTAATACCTACGTATAATCGTCCTGTCTATTTTAAACAAGCACTATTAAGTGCACTTTCACAAACATACTGTAATATAGAAATAATCGTGTGTGATGATAGTACTAATGACAAAACACAAAACATCGCATTGCAATACACTAAAGAGTTTCCATATATTAAATATTATAAAAATAAGATAAACATTGGTGGTAGACGCAACTTTCAATTGGCTTTTCAAAAAGCAACAGGAGAATATATAAATTATTTAATGGACGATGATTTATTTCATCCTCATAAAATTCAAAGAATGATGAAATATTATTTATTAGATTCAACAAATACCATTAAATTAATTACATCCTATCGCCAACCTATTAATGAGCAAGGAAAAAAACTTTCAGATTTTACTTTTACAAAAAAAAAGTTTAATTCTGACACTATAATAGACGGCATTGATGCAGGAAATTCGATTCTTTTAGAAGGAAATTGGATTGGCGAACCGACTACAGCTCTATTCCGAAAAAAAGATTTAACTAATCCTTTTGGCCAATTTTGTGGTACACAATATGTTTTTAATGTAGATATGGCAGCATGGCTTAGTCTTTTATTAGATGGAAAACTTGTTTATATTTCGGATACACTAAGTTATCTACGACTGCATACATCAAATATTGGAAAAAACCCAGAAATGAGAATAGATGCTTTATTCGATTGGCTCCACATGTCTTTTCATTGTTCTCGTCATAAATTTTTAGAACATCCTCATCATTTATCTCAGCGTATAAAGTTAAATTTACAAGTCATACAAGATTTAGAAACCTTATATGAAGATCAACTATCCCAAAATAAAAAACAATTTTTATTATTTTATAAACAATGCTTACAAAAACATTTAAAAAAAGTTACTTGTATGCCAATTCACAAAAATAATTTTCCCCTCAAATAAATATAGTACGCTAAACTGGACACTATGTTCAGCGAATTAAGAATAACTATAATTCAACTTATGAGGGGAGTTTAACTGAAAAAATTACACATTCAATAATTTATCACACTCCCCCTATTCATTATATAAAAATATGAAAAACCCAAAAAAACTAATATTAAGTTATTAAACAAGCAATATAAAAAATTAAGGTTCCTATTTAGAATTTAAAATAGACTAAAAAACATTCTATCATACTAACAAGAGGTGATAAAAATTTGAATAACAAAATGCCCTTGGTTAGCATAATAATTCCCACATACAATAGACTGAATTATTTTCAACAGGCTTTAAAAAGTGCATTAGCTCAAACTTACCGAAATATTGAAATTGTAGTTGTGGACGATAGTACTAATTATGAAACTTATAATTTAATCCAACACTATTTAATAAAATACCCTTATATTCGTTATTATCGTAACAAAACAAATATTGGTGGTGCTTTGAACTTTATACAAGGTTTTGAATATTCCAATGGTGAATATGTGAATTTTTTAATGGATGACGATATCTTTCATCCTGAAAAGATAGAAACAATGATAGCTTATTTTTTAAACGATACCACCAACGAAATTTCATTGGTGACGTCTTATCGACCTTTTATAGATGAAAACGGAAATAATATCCCAGACAATATTTACAATCAAAAAAGATTCAACGAAATTACTTTAGTAAATGGGATTAAAGCTGCTAGTTCTATAATCTCTGAATTTAATTGGATTGGCGAACCCACAACTCCACTTTTTCGAAAAAAAGACTTACTCGAGCCCTTTGGTGTCTTTTCAGGAAGATTGTATCGATCTGGAGTAGATATTGCTGCATGGTTACATTTACTATCTAAAGGAAACCTAGTATATATACCACTGCCTCTTAGTAATCTACGTATACATTCCAATAATATAAGTAAAGATACAAATATGTTATTGTATGCCGTACAAGATTTAATACATTTATTATTTCATTGTAGACAACATAAATATCTTTTAGAGCCAAGTGAATATCAAAAAGGATTAAAAAATACCTCTCATTTTCATTCCGTTCTTTCCACCCAATTATCTTTAACCACCAATCAAAAAATGAAATTAAATTATTATTCTTTACTTTTACTTAAATTAAGTAAGGAATTTAAGCAAGACTTCAGTTCACTACACACATAACAACATTAACGGATAATGAACTCCCTTGTTCCAAAGATTATTGCTTACGATTTATAGCCATGCTAAACTTGCATGGCTTCTTTTTTTGAAATAGATAGCTACCAAATTTATATGCTCTATTGATCATCATTCGTTTCACCCATTTCGCTGCGGTTCTACTACAAAACAAACATCCGTTCGAAAGGTAGTAAAGTAACACTTTATGTATGTCGAACAAGTAAGATGGTTTCCTGCCATCCCTTGTCCGAAACCAATTCTTCTCCCGCCTACTCGCTTCACGTTCCTTGAGGAAAAAGTTTTCTTAGCTAAAAAAATAAAATTATCAGCGTTATTCAAAACCGATTCTTAACTACAGTGTCTGAACAACTTAATTATAGCCAACATAAAAGGCTGTTTTTATTTTTTCATCGTGAAACCAAAAAATTCATATCATTATATAGCACTGTGAAAAATTTTTTGTAACACTTGACCCCACAGTCTGTCATCTAATAATAAAGGCATCCCAATACTACATGTATATAGTAAATCCCAATCATATTCAACAACTGTATCGCCATCTATATCATTAATTAATAGTACTCGAAATTCACCCTGAATCATCTTAGAAAGCACCGTTTCTAATCGCTTTGCTTCTTCATATGTCCCACCGATTCTTACAAATAAAATCTTTTGACATGTTTCTAATTTATTTAAAAATCTTTGTATTCTTCTATCCAACGTTACTCGAAATTCTTCATACATCACCCAATTCTCGGGTGTATTCCTTGTTATGGGAAAATCATGTACTGATGTAATATCATATACCTTATCTGTTAATAATAAGCATTTACCAGATACATCATATCCATCCCATAATAAGTTTTCCTTTTTCATAAAATCCCCAAATCGATTTTCTAACAAATCGATTACTTTCAAAAGTTTAGGGGAAAGCATCCAATCTATAACCCCTGTATAAAGTCGAAGTCGATATTGTACTAATCTATAAGATGCTAAACAACGTCCCCCTAAACTAAAAATAGCATTATATTCACCTTGAACATCTATTAATTTCATAGATTATCTCTCCTAATTTCTAGTTCACTCCATCTATTTCGAACTATCCAATATAAACAGAATATTAAAACCCTTCCATCGTCTCACAAATGCTAATCCTATACTTAATAGTTAGCATAAAATTGTAATCATTATTTTCTAAATATCACTATGTGAAATTCCTTTCAATAATTAATTCCGGCGTTCATAATTATGATTCTCATTCGTTACTATTCCTACACCACAGATAAATAATAAATTCCAATCCTATTCGACAACCGTATAGCAATCTTTTCTAATTATTAATACTCCTCGAAATTCACCTTGTACCATTTTAGACAACAACATTTCGCATTACTTTAACTCTTTATATACACACCAGTTCTTACAAATAAAACTTTTTGACATGTTTCTAATCTTTGAAAAACTCTGTATTCACCTCCCCCATGCTGCTCGAAATTCTTCATATATTATACGTCAATCTGTCGATATATTTTCTGTCACTAAAAAATGATGACATGATATAATATCATATTTTATATCTTTAAATTGGTTCCAGTTTCATTATTTTAACGACCTTTAAAATTATATATGCAGCTTACAATACGAGTAAGTAAAGAGACACACGAAAAAACATTTAAGTTATTCATATACAAAATTAAACAATTTAAATGTGATACGCAGAACTTTTCTGAACACTTTCACTTCGTTTAGAAGAGAGAATTCCTAAATATAGCGTTCTAACTAATTCTAATTTATTAGGATAGCTCCACAGTTCCTGCGGCTAGAAGCCGTATCGCTTCATTCTTTAGATTGATACTTGCGATACTTGAGAAAGGAGTTTTATTGACTAAAATGATAAATTTCATTTTTACCATATATCGTCGTTCTTCATCCTTCTTTATTTTCCCTTTACTATCTATCATTTTTCAACTCATCATATTAGCTTCGTTATGCTATTATGAAAATGTAGTCAACATATCCTCTTCCCTATGAGAGGATATACGCTTTCTTTATCTATTCACACTTGGCACAACCAAATTATGTATCACAACATGATTTGGTTGTGCTTTTTAATGGTACTAAGAAAAATGTTCGATATCTTTTAAATCTCTATAGATCCACGCTGCGCCCCTTTAATGATTCCATTTTAAACGCATTACATATTTCTTTACATAGATATGCCTAATCGAACACACCACACTGTTTTCTCCTAATCAAAAAGAGAGTACCCAAAATAAAATTTGGGTACTCTTAAAATAAACTTTTTATAGAAAGGATTTCATGAGCGGATAAATACCAATTAAATGGTTGTCCTATACTTCAATGTATGCTTACCCTTAAAAAAGGTTCTTGGCACCTCTTTAAAATGGTTCGAAAAACCAAAAAAGCACATAACCATCGTGTTCTTTTGGTTTTATTCCTTACAGCATATCATACACAATTAATTTAAAACAGGGATTTTTTGGTTTAAAAAACCATTTTTCAGTTCATAATAGAGATGGAGGAAGAACTTATTATCAAATTGGTACACTACATGTACTTATCTGCCCGTATACCGTACCAAATAGTACCTGTCTTCCTCCTCCTACTATTCAGAAGGTCGAAGAATGCACAGGATACCTTATATGACATCTAAGATTACCCCACACACTTGTATATCCTTGCATTCTTCATTCCTTCGCCTGTCTATACTTTCACAATCCAATATCCGGTCGTTAGACTTATTTTCCCCTTTGCTTCCATACCCTGTTCTTTTTATAATACATAGCATCTTTATTCATAAAGTCCGCAGTGTGACCCGGAATATTAAATTTTTTATTCTTTTTCTTTTCCCTTTTTTTTCGCCTTTTTTCCTCTTGAATAGCTTGAACATCCTCTTTCCATTGCTTTAACATATCCTTCGTCGTTCGCATCAGATTTTATTTCTCCTATGCACATGTTTAGAATTACTTTAACTGAAAAAAGAACAAACAAGAAGCATATATACTACCTATATCAAGAGACTAATTTAGAGGTGTAAAAAGGATAACTCTACACCCGATGCTCTTCCGTCAAAAACTTATATTATCTATAAATTATCTTTTCAATAAACTTGTTGGTTTCCATGATTCTATTTTTAGAGATGCTTCCGTAACAGGTTTGCTTTGCACCATATCTCTCCAGCGATTACATATAGCGGGATTTCTTTTTGTAACATCTCTAGAATTTCCGACATCAATTCCTCACACTTTTTCACAAGATACGTATGGAGCCGATTTATCCTATGCTAGCGGTGGATTGCGAATAAACCGTCCCGAAAATATCTCTCGAGGCGTTCAACAAGAGTATAACGGAACGAATTCCTTAAATTTCTAATCTCCCTGTGCCCTTCTGAAAACATTCGCTAGATTCACTTAATCAACTCTTTGAAATACTTACAATAATTTTTTCAATTAACTCTTCTAGTTCAGCAGCTGTTTCCAAATCTGCAGTATTATCCGCAATTTCTTGTAATTTTGCAGATAATGCAATTAAAAAGTCTGTGGGTACTTTCATTTTTGTATCCTCCTCGTATAACATTATTGCTTTAATCCATACTAGCTATAGGCTAGTGAATAGCCTATAGCTTCTTGTTTTTTCTCTTCTTCTACTGAGCTGTTAGCGTTTGCTAGCTGCTTTGTTGTATAAATTTTTATATTTTGAACGTGCTCTTCGTAAGCTAATTTTTTGGTATTTACGATTGACCTAATTTCCTTAAATCAATTCATGTTATAATGAACTCGACATATGTTTTTATTAAACTGTCAGCCCCAACTGGCAGTTTCTCCTTTAATATACTTCTCAACATAACCTTTTGATAAAATTCCCCATAATGACTAATAAATAAATTCCCAGTATCTCGAATCCTTATATCTAGATGCCAAATACCCTTGAAAAGATCTTAAATCATAAGTACCCTAAATAGAAAGACGAATCACTGATGTAATTTGATATCGTAGTCATCTATTTTTTTCAAATTAATTGCTATATTCCCTGTTTCCATAGATTCTTCAGAACTATAGCCCTCATTAGCATATGCCTTAAAGTTATTGAATCAGGTACATGGGGTTTCTTGCCCATCCCCTCCAAAAGGTACATTAAGGATTTATTCCATAAAAGGAAATGTCTCTGAATCAGTCTGCCCTACTTGATTCAGAGACATTTTAGTGATTCTATTCGTAAGAATAGATACCGCGAAGTTAAGATTCTTTCATTAGCCCACGTTTTTCAATCTCACGATATAATGTTGATTTTGTTACAGTCGTCTTTTTCTCGATTTGCTTAATCGTGTACTTTCTCGTTTTCCAAAGATCAATGGCATGATCTACTAAATCCTTGTTTTTTCCTTTACGTCCAAACTTTACTCCATGTTCCCTCGCTCTGAGCTTACCGGCCATCGTCCGCTCACGAATGAAATTACGTTCTATTTCCGCGAACAGCCCCAACAGCGTAACCATTGCTTTGGTCATAATATCATTGTTCCGGCGTGTGTCAATCCCGTCAGATATGCAAACGAGATGAATCCCCCTCTCAGTAAATGATTCGTAGGTCTTCAACACATCAGATATGGATCGTCCCATGCGATCTAATTTGGGTTCTGGTGCAAAAAAACAAAATGTTTGAAATGTGTTTTTCAAATTTGGCTATACTGGTATTACTACTTCAAAAAGGTGTGTGATCAGTATGGGACCAGAAAATTTATTTAAGTGGAAACATTATCAACCAGATATTATTTTATTAACAGTACGTTGGTACCTGCGGTACAACTTAAGTTTTCGTGATTTGGTAGAAATGATGAAGGAACGAGGGTTATCTTTGTCTCATACAACGATTATGCGTTGGGTTCATCAATACGGACCGGAACTGGATAAACGTATTCGACGTCACCTGAAACAAACAAATGATTCATGGCGAGTGGATGAAACATATATAAAAGTAAAAGGGCAATGGATGTATTTATACCGTGCTGTTGATTCTAAGGGAAATACGATTGACTTCTATCTCAGCAAAACTAGAAATCATAAGGCTGCAAAGAGATTCTTTAAAAAAGCTTTGCAGTCTTTTCATGTCTCAAAACCTCGTACCATCACAATTGATAAAAATCCTGCTTATCCAGTTGCCATCACCAAATTAAAGAAAGAGAAAAAAGTGCCGTTAGGCACTCAAATTCGACAGATAAAATATCTAAATAACGTAGTGGAGCAAGACCACCGGTTCATTAAAAAACGTGTACGCTCTATGTTAGGATTTAAATCTTTTGCCACAGCGACATGTATTCTTGCAGGAGTAGAAGCCATGCATATGATAAAAAAAGAACAGGTTGATTTACGGAATCAGTCTGTTCAAAATCAAAAAGAATTTATTCATCAATTATTTGGATTAACAGTGTAAAGAACGATTCCGATAGGAATCCCCATTCTTTCTTGGGAACGTATCCTTTCTTTGCACCAGAACCATAGTATCAGTATGTCCAAGATTTAAAGTCTCATTTTAAAATTTTTATATTCTTTGTATAAGGATCGGTTTTTTTCAGTGTTTCTTATGAAAATCACAAGGAGATAAATTATATGTAACTACTCAGCTTAGTTAAACAAAAAAGCATGCCAAATACATGTTTCCTGTTCGAAAACATGAAAAAGAACACACTCCGATAAGAGAAAGAATCTATATGAAATAGAAACATTCTCTTACGAAAGAGTGGTATTCCAAGGAACCGTTCCGGTTTTTAACACCTGACTTATCGCTTGTAATACTGATTGATTTTGTTTTTTCATGGTGCTCATAAAACTACGTATGTGGCAAAATGATTCTGCACCTTCCTTACTTCGAAACGTCCCAGACACTTTTTGTTTGACTTTCGTCATCCGAATATCTCGCTCCGCTTGATTGTTATCAAATGGAATATCTGGACTTTCTAAGAACGCTAGAATTCTGTCCGCATACTTAGCAAAGCGATTCCATAAATTTTGAGAAGGCGTCTGTTTTCTTTTCTTTTTTTGTTCTGCAGAAGGCACCTGTTTGCCTTTCAATATGGCCTGGTATGCGGCAAACAGATTCTTTTTCTCTATTTCTGGAATATTTCCCTTGTATTGCTTTTTTATTGTCAAAGCTTGTGTAAGGAATTCTTTCATTTGTTGTGCCCATGTTTCTCCGGTACTATCTATAATCCCTTGCAAATCTCGCAAGAGATGGGCATTACATAAAACATGACGACAATCTGTATACACATCATACGGTTTCCACCCATCATGCATAGCAATTCCAGAAAAAGAAGGCAAGATTTCACCTGCATCCATCGCTTCTTTTCCGCGTTTTTCATGAATATGTTGAAATGTCACCTCCGGTGTACTCGCAGTATGTAACCATTGTGTTTTATTTTCTACTCGCATACCGGTTTCATCAAAATGGACAACAGAAGACTGCAGAATCTGTTCTTTTACTTCTTCGAGAAACGGCCGCAATTGAGCAGAAAAAGCATGGGTATGATTGACTAACGTCCCTTCGCTTATCGAATGTCCAAAACAATCTTGAAAGAATTCTTTTGTTCGTTTCAAAGAAAGGCATTGATAATGTGTTAAATAAGGAATCAGTGTTTTTATATTTGGACCATATTGAACAGGACGAGAGACAGTAGAGGGAAACTGGGATTCTTGGATAGAATGGCAATGTGGGCACTCTTTTTGTTCCACTTTATGTTCTGTGACTTCTATCAGGATAGGTGGTAAATCATACACTTGGCGAATGCGGTATCCTTTTACAGGTTCATGTTTTAAGGACGTGTGACAACAAATACAATGCGTAGGAGAATAGGTAATCATATTGTCAGGAGTCGTTGTCAAATGAAGTGTATGTCCTTTGTGGCCCAACTGGCCACCGGTTTGACGCTGGGATGATTTTCGCAAACTTTTTGTAATAGGCTTACGAAAACCATCTGTAGAGGGTGGTTTATGACTATTTGTAGAGTTTTTTTTTGAACGATTTTCTAATTCTTCTATACGCTCTTTTAAATTCTGTATTTGACTTTCTAATTGATGAACAAAATCGTAAATAGCTTGAGGTCCCTTTTGATAGACAGCTAGAATTTCTTGTTTTTTCAACATAAATACCACCTCCTTGTCTGATATATCTAGTATTCACACAAAAAGTACATATCAGACTAGTAAATGAAAAAAGCCTCCGTGAGGAAGCTGAGTAGTTACAATTATATTTTTTACTTTTAATAAATGTCCTTTTCTAGGAGAATCCCCTTATATATTTCTGATAGAATCTAAATTGTATAAAAAATATGTATGAGAAGAGGAAAAAATATGAACCAGTATAAAAAAATATTAAAAGTTATCCCACTTGCTGGAGTATTAAGTACGTCATTATTAATAGCCCCAAATAATTCATTTGCAGCAACTAACTTGGATATGTGCTTAAAGCAAGGAAAAGGATATGAACAAACATGCGTAGAACAAAATGATTCTAGTGATCCTAGTCGTATTCATGCTATGTATGAAACAATAAATCACCTTGTAGAAATTGATGATTTAAATGAACAGACCAATTGGAAAAAGGATAGTTATAATTTTATCAGATTGAATTATCTTATTTTGCCGAGTCAAGAGCAAGGTGTGCTAGATAGGTTGAATACGATTCCAAAAGACAACGTACAACTTCAAGAAGTTCTGAAAGATTTAAATGGCTATCATAATGGAACAAATACAATTACGGGTATTGACACATTACAAATTTCTAATCCAAACGTAGATAAGTATGTAGAAGCACCGAAACCAGATCCTAATTCGGACCAATATGAAAATATTATTTCATCAGCGAGTAATCAAAATTATACTAATAAAATTATTGGTAAAACTCAGAATATAACAAAAACATTGACGTCAAGCAAACAATTAACAGTCACACATAGTATGAATATAGGAATGAAGGAATCGATGCATTTAACATTAGGAACGAATTTCCTTGGCCTTCTAGATGCGAAAAATGAAATTACATTTGAGTTTTCCGCAAACTATGGGTACACAAACGCATCTACATCAGTTGATACGGTTTCACACGTTGTGAATGTTCCTTCAGAGGAATTCGAAATAGCTCCTCGCACAGCTGTTGTCAAAACAGCTAAATTGAGTACACCAGTATATACGTCGAAACTATTAGGAACTTCTAAAATTAAAGGTTACTATACAGATCAAGTTAATACGTATCCAACATGGGTACAATTAGGTATTTATAATAAATTTAAAGTCATCTCTCAACACAATCCAACTATTTGGAACAAATTAAAAGAGTTAGGCTTTGATTTAGATGATCAAACAAAAGAAGTTATTTTTAAAGGTGTAATTGATATGAAAGACAAAAAAGAACCAGGTTCTGTATATGAATCTAAGGTTCAAACTTATGAATTAGATGCAAATGGAGATATCAACTTTAATAAACCAGTAGGATCTCCTGTAGTAAAACCAGCAAAATTAGCCATACAATAAAGTGTAACAGCCAAACGCGTGCTACCTCTAAAATAAATCAAAGATAAAAGTAGGGAAAGCTGCTCGATTTGTACATATCTAAATGAATTTATGAAAAATCCACCTTTTTTGAAAGAATGATGATAATCGAAAAGGGTGGATTTATTAATGTGATAGCTGCAGGTTAATCTGATTAACCTGCAAAAGAGTAAATAAATCTTTATTGTATCGTTGTAAGTAGTACCTTTAGAAAAAGCATGTCGAAATTAAATAGTAATTTAGCAAACGTCAAGATTTAAGGCTGAAACAGACCTGTTAGTATAAGAAAATGTATGGTTTACCGTATGTGTAACTTTTTCTAATCTATTACATTTTTTATTTAGTATCGTATCATTGACGGAAAGCATTCATATTCCTTAAACCTTAAAGCACGTGAAACACGTTAATCTAACAACAGATAGGTGATACATGTCATTAGGTGTAAGAAGTTTAAAAAACAGTATTATTTGGAACATACATAGGTGGGCTATCCTTTCATCCAAAATGTTTTCGTAAATTTGAAGAGGAATTAATATATGTAATGTATTTTTGGATAAGAGGGAGAACATCTATAAGCAATTAATATGTTATAAGGCGTAATGGTGGGAAAAAGAGGTCGTTCCTGTATTTAAAGCCTATGCAAATACCTGGGCTTTTGAGACCTCTAACCAGAGGGCCTACAGTGGGGACTTGATTAATTAGAAAACAATAGGTTTCGTACGTAAGAATCCCCTGCTTTACATAATCTGTAAGGGGATACGTGGAGAGTAGTTCAAAAAAACATGCATACAGGGGGGATTGTTGCTATGAATGACAAAAGATTTCATTTTTTATGAATTGCATGGGGAGTGTCCTTTTCTGCTACGCTGGGAAGTTTATACTTCTCAGAAATTATGAAATTTGAGCCCTGTATTCTTTGTTGGTATCAACGAATACTAATGTATCCATTTGTTTTATGGATTGGTTTAGCAATTAAAAGAAAAGATTACCAAATTTCATATTATTCTTTACCGATATCTGGGATAGGTGGTTGTATTTCTCTATATCATTACCTCATTCAAACATTTTCTCTATTTTCTAAAACTGATGTCATTTGTGGACGAGTCCCTTGTATGGAGACTTTTATCAATTGGTATGGTTTTATTACAATTCCACTTTTAGCTTTTATCGCATTTTGTATGGTCGGTGCTTGTAGTTTTATTGTAATCCAAATAGATAGGAATACTCGAAATGAAAAAAAAACTTATGTTTATTAGCATTATTATCTTCTTATTTACAGCAATCTTTATTGAAAAGAAACCAGAAAGAGCAGCGGAGAAAGATTATTACTCAAACACCATTTCTTTCACGGATTTGCGAAAAAATATTGGGGATAAAAAAGAGCAAGTTGTCTATTTTTATCAAACATCATGCATACATTGTAAGAAGGTATCTCCTATTATTGTGCCTCTTGCGAAGAAGTTAGGTGTTGATATGAAAGTGATAAATATTGAGAATATAGATAGTATTTGGGATGAATATAAAATCGTTGGTACGCCAACAATTATTCATTTTAAAGATGGTAAGGAAAAAGGACGTATAAGTGGTGAAAATAGTAGTAGAGAATTCAGAAAATGGTTTGAACAAATAAAGGTAGAATAAAAAAATAGCGGTACAGGAATAACAATGCCGTTTGGAAATATATAAGAAGATTCTGTTATAAACTTTAGTTTTATTTATACATGAAAAAAACTATTTCGATTATTTATTCATCTATTTATTATTTTTTAAACGTTCTCAATAATTGATGAATAAATTATTTTGAAGGCTCTGTTGCGAGAATTTTTTTAAGCTGGATCTAATGAAGTATAGAATTCTTTACAAGAAACCAACTAAAGAAAAACGACAGTAGTAGTTACTAGCTGCTACTGTCGCTTTTCTTTAAGTTATCATGATCGAGGTATTTGAACTTCTAAAATAGCGTGGGATGAAATAGGCACTGAAATTAAGGGGGAGTGGTGTTATCTGTATCGTCCGATTGACCAAGAAGGGCATACCCTGGCATTCAACTTCTTATCTCTGTAATTGTAACTTGGAAAGCAATCCACATATCTTGTGTAATAAAGACATTACGAAGGCGAAGTTAGGATGAGAACCGTATTTGTTTTTTCTTTCTTTTTGATATGAAGATAGCCAACACAAGTAGGGGCCTGTGGTGGCTAGGAGAAAGTTATGAAAAGCTAGTATAGTGTTAGCATCTTCATTCTACAAGAAATTATATATATTGGTATTGAGAAAGTTATTCTCTAAATTCGAGATAACAAACAAGACATGCAACGATTATCCCAATCATGAAATGATCCATAGAATATTGTCTGTTGTCCCAACTCCAACCGGAACAACAAGCAAGACAAATGGTGGAACAAAAGAATCTCATGTTAGCACAACAAGTCGCAGAGAATACATCTAAGATGACATATCTCAATCAAATTATTCAGTCAAAAGATACGGTAACAGTTTTGCAAATTGCAACTCATTATGGATGGTCTGCCGTTCGATTAAATAGAATCTTAAAGGATGAAAAAATACAGTACAAAGTAAATAATCAATGGCTACTAGTCACATTAAATCATAAACGGTGGAAGAAATTCATTCTGATGTTAGTAGCTCTGTAAAAATGAATATGCGTTGGGACACAAAAAGGTAGTTTGTTTACCCATGACATGCTAACGAAACGAGGAGTTATTCTGGTAATGGATAAAGAGGTGGTTTAAATAAGAAAAAAAATCTATCTAGTATGTAAAAGTAAGAGCACTCTTTGAAGTGGCTCTTACTCTGTAAAGACTATTTACTCTTAATCGAGCGGAACATACAAGTATGATATGCAATTACTTTGAATAGGTGTGGACTTCAGACAAAAAGAGTCCGGCTGCAAAAACAACCTCATAAATAGGATGAATTCATATTAGGGATAAAAATAGGGCATTTAAATTAGAAATAGGAATTTTAACAAAAGAGGAACTCTTTTGTAAGAGTTCCTAAGGTAGCTGACAAACGTATAAGAAAAAAACATAATCATGTATATGTAGTATCACTCAATTTCAGAAGATGGTTCTGGTGCAAAAACAGTGGAATATGAAAAAAAGAAAAAGATTCCTAGCGGAATTGAATGTTATGCTGTTAAACCAAAGAGTTCATGAATAAGATATATCTGCTTTTGAACAGACTTCTCCCCTGGGAGAGTTTGTCCTTTTTTGATCATATGCATAACTTCTATTCCAGCAATCATTTTTGTAGCTGTCAGTACTGATTTCAATCCAAGCATATTCCGAATTCGTTTTTTAATAAACCGATGATCTTGTTCAATGATATTGTTTAAATATTTTTTCACACGAAGTGGTGTACCGTGTGGTATACACTTTTCTTCCTTTAGTTCACGTATCGCAACAGGGTAGGCTTTATCACCATCAGCAGTTATTGAACGAGGTTTTGTGACATGACAAGAAGCCAAGGCCTTTTTTAGAAAGCACTTGGCTGCCTTCGCATCTCTTTTCTGACTCAAGTAAAAATCAATTGTGTTTCCTTCGGAATCAATCGCACGGTATAAGTACATCTTTTCCCCTTTTATTTTCAGATAGGTTTCATCAACTCTCCAAGAATTATTTGTTGGTTTCAAATGTTTTCGAATACGCTCATTTAATTCTGGTCCATATTGATGAACCCATCGCATAATCGTTGTATGAGCTAAGGATAATCCTCTTTCCTCCATCATTTCCACCAAATCACGAAGACTTAAATTGTACCGCAGGTACCATCTCACTGTTAATAAAATAATATCTGGTTGATAATGTTTCCATTTGAATATATTTGCTTGTTCCATACTAAGCACACACCTTTTAGTAGTAGTAGTACCAGTATAACCACGTTTGAAAGACTATTTTCAAAACGTTTCCCTTTTTTGCACCAGAACCCATGCATATGATAAAAAAAGAACAGGTTGATTTACGGGATCAGTCTGTTCAAAATCAAAAAGAATTTATTCATCAATTATTTGGATTAACAGTGTAAAGAATGATTCCAATAGGAATCCTCATTATTTCTTGGGAACGTATCCTTTCTTTGCACCAGAACCAAATTATCTGACGGATTAGAGCATGAACCGTCTCACTACCCCTAAAAAGGATTTTTTCAAAGGTTATTATATATGCTTATGAAGAAATTCAATGGGTTATAATGTATCTATTCGATACCCGTGTTTATTGATACAAAAATTTATGACCAAATCGTTACTTAAAAATGTATTTTTAAATAACATATAATAAATAAAAGGAGGTTTGAAATGAAACAGAAAAGTTTACTTACAAGTATTATATGTACAATGGCTCTCGTTTTCCTGTCTCATATTCCTAATGCATATGCTGATAACGGATATAGCTTCGGAAATTCTATGGAGGAAGGTTATATCTCTATGGATTTAAAAAAGTGGATGTCTGCCATTCCCAACGAAGCCCCACTTAGTACCTTATCTATCCCGGGTACCCATGATTCGATGGCATTGTATGATGGCGCTTCATTTGGATATGCAAAGGATCAATCCGCTTCGCTATCCACACAATTAGAAAAGGGAATTCGGTACATTGATATACGTATCCGGGATACAGACGATGCTTTTGCTATACATCACGGTATAGTATTCGAAAACGCTATGTTTGGTGATGTATTAAATATGGTGACAAGTTTTTTGAAAAGTAATCCAACCGAGACAGTCATTATGCGTGTGAAAAATGAACATGAACAGGATATAAATCGCTATGAAAAAATTTTTCAGACGTATTGGGACGCATATAAATCATATTTTTGGAACCCAACATCTTCAAATCCGAAACTAGGTGAAATTCGAGGTAAAATTGTTGTTTTACAGGATTTCCCTTCCAAAACACAATTCGGGATTCCCTACTCTAATTTAGACGTTGAAGATGCATTTGACAATGTAACGTATGAATCAAAATGGAATATCGTATGGAATAGACTTGATAATTTGACTCTAAATCGCGATCCGAATAAGATTTATTTAAGCCATTTTAGTGCAAATACACCAAACGATTCACTCACTGGTAAGCCGTCAGGTTATGCGGAGTTTATTAATCCAAGAGGTATAACGTATTTAAAAGAAAATAAATACAAAACTTTTACAGGAATAATAGCTGCAGATTTTCCAGATACTGTATATACCCAATCTATTTTATATAAAAATTATTTATACTACTCTCTTCCAACTGATAAGTTGTATTCCGTTCCTGTTAACATGGATATTTGTACAAAGCAAGATTATGCGCAAACATGTGTAGAGAATATGGACCCAAGTTACCGCACACATGAAATGTACGAGACAATTAATCGGTTAGTAGAAGAAGATACATTAAATGAAAAAACAAATTGGAGTGGAAAAAGTTCATACAACTTCATTCGTTTCAATTATATAATTCTGCCTGGTCAAGAGAAAGGAGTATTAGACAAACTAAATACAATGTCCAGAGAAACTTTAAAAGTTCGTGACGTACTTAAAGCATTAAATGGTTATCATAATAATACAAATACTATTACTGAGATAGATTCTGCCAACGGGGTTCCTATTTTTCCTCCAGTTACGCTAAGAGACGCTGTTTATAGGGATCAAGTAAATAATTACCCAACGTGGGTTGAGTTGGGGGTGTATAACAAGTTTAAAGTTATTTCTCAACATAATCCAAAGATTTGGAAAAGGCTAGAAGAACTAGGGGTTTCTTTGAATGACCAGACAAAAGAAGTGATAATGGCATTTGATGATCCGAATGATCCGGGTTATTTTCCTGATGTTGACGATCTACCGATAGTTGATTCTGGTTCTGGCAATAATGATTCTGGTAATTCGGATTATTTCGAAGATCATCTACCTATTGAGTAATGGTGGTGTACTCATAAACAACATTAAGGTGAAGTAGGGAGCCAGACGCCTACGGCGTATCAACTCCCCCTTCCCGAACCGTACGTGCCACTTTCATGGCATACGGCTCTCCAAGAATCTACAAAACTATCGGGGATCATAAGCTAAATTACTTAACTTAAATCCATCATATTCGGTTCTGGTGCAAAAAAGGGAAACGTTTTGAAAATAGTCTTTCAAACGTGGTTATACTGGTACTACTACTACTAAAAGGTGTGTGCTTAGTATGGAACAAGCAAATATATTCAAATGGAAACATTATCAACCAGACATTATTTTATTAACAGTGAGATGGTACCTGCGGTACAATTTAAGTCTTCGTGATTTGGTGGAAATGATGGAGGAAAGAGGATTATCCTTAGCTCATACAATGATTATGCGATGGGTTCATCAATATGGACCAGAATTAAATGAACGTATTCGAAAACATTTGAAACCAACAAATAATTCTTGGAGAGTTGATGAAACCTATCTGAAAATAAAAGGGGAAAAGATGTACTTATACCGTGCGATTGATTCCGAAGGAAATAGGATTAACTTCTATCTCAGTAAAACTAGAAATCATAAGGCTGCAAAGCGATTCTTTAAAAAGGCTTTGCAGTCTTTTCATGTCTCAAAACCTCGTACAATCACAATTGATAAAAATCCTACTTATCCAGTTGCCATCACTAAATTAAAGAGCGAGAAAAAAGTGCCGTTAGGCACTCAAATTCGGCAGATAAAATATCTAAATAACGTAGTGGAGCAAGACCATCGATTCATTAAAAAACGTCTACGCTCTATGTTAGGATTTAAATCTTTTGGCACCGCTACATGTATACTTGCAGGAGTAGAAGCCATGCATATGATAAAAAAAGAACAGGTTGATTTACTGGATCAGTCCGTTCAAAATCAAAAGGAATTTATTCATCAATTATTTGGATTAACAGCCTAAAGAATGATTCCAGTAGGAATCCTCATTATTTCTTGGGAACGTATCCTTTCTTTGCACCAGAAATGATTAACATGGATGAGATCATTCAAGAATTAGCACAATCCAAAGCTATAACTGCAACAGAAAACCACATCACATCTAAGTGATATTAGAAAAAAGTACCTCTTAAACCAATAAAGTTTTGAGAGGTACTTCTTAATATACTTTTTGGAGGGGATGGACAAGAAACCCCTATACCATAATTTGGATTTATTCCCATGCATAATAAAATCTTTTTTAGTTATTTTAATAATTGAGCACGTTTCTCAGGGTTTTGGTAATCTGCTAAAGACATTTGAACTTTTGGTTTATTTGGATCACTTGGTGTAAATTCAATTTTTGCATCAGATTTAAATCCTAATTTTCCTGTAAAGGTAGAAGTAATTGGTTGCTTTAAAATGACTCTTTTATTTACATTATCTAATTCTATATAATTTGGTAATCCCCTATAAGCTGGATTTGTAAGCGCTTGTTTAAATACATCATAGATATCTACTTTTTCTTTTCCATTTTGCGTATAATCATAGGGACCGGTCCCTGGACCGTATTCGGTAGCTTTACGGAAATTGGTCTCAGCTTCTATTGTACCTGTAATATAGCCTGTATTCTCCATTGTTCCAGAAAACTCAACCCGTTGTACTTTACCTACGTAGTGTGTTGTTCCATGAGGTGCCGCTACAATCGTTTGAGAAGGTATTGTAATTTGTTCTGTACGCGTCGTTGTATTAGAACTTGTATGATTATAAGAGAATTCAGTAGATACTTTTTCCGTTGTAGAGCCACCGGCTCCTCCTACACCTGGGATACTTACGTTTGCATTGAATGTATGATCCAATTCTACACCTAATTTTGCTCCTTCTGAATTGGAATACGTAAAGGAATCTGTATTGGTAATCGTTTTAGACGGTGTGATATGTGTTTGGTTTAAATCTGTGACATTTTCATACGTTGCTTCTTGCATATCGTCCGCTGTTGTTATATCTTTTGTTTCTGTAGCAGTGACATCTTTAAAGTTTTCTAAAGAAAATACCATATTAATTATCGCTGGATTGGTGGTGTGAAATGGATTATATACTTTCCCAGTACCATTGGGTTGAATAATCGCGGGTATACTTGTCATTGCATACTTCAAATCCTGTTCAAATGTTGCCCTATCAATAGCTTTTGTTCCTTGTTCGTTTTGTGTTTCTGCCGCAAAGGTAGAAACGGGTGCTGCTAGCATGGGTGTACTTAACATACATGCTAATGGGAAGATAGCCAATACTTTATAATATTTTTTCTTCATACATATAGGCCCCCTTTGTAAAATGTTTTTTCTGAATCTACCTTGATTATAACAAGGTAAGGGGAAGACAAAGAATACAAAAATAATCTTTGATAAAGTTTTTTTTACGTTTTCATTTTTTACAAGCATTCGACAGTTCTGGTGCAAAGAATATAATACTTGTACAATGAATTTTTAAATCTTGGACATACTATTACTTTACAAAGGGGATGTGATCAGTATGAAAAAGGACAATTTGTTTAAATGGAAGCATTACCAACCAGATATCATTCTACTAACTGTACGTTGGTACCTGCGGTACAATCTAAGTTTTCGAGATTTGGTGGAAATGATGGAAGAAAGAGGATTATCCTTATCTCATACAACGATTATGCGCTGGGTCCATATCAATACGGACCGGAACTAGATAAACGTATCCGACGTCATCTTAAACAAACAAATGATTCATGGCGAGTGGATGAAACGTATATAAAAGTAAAAGGGCAATGGATGTATTTATATCGTGCTGTCGATTCTGAAGGAAATACGATTGACTTCTATCTCAGTAAAACTAGAAATCATAAGGCTGCAAAGCGTTTCTTCAAGAAAGCTTTGCAGTCTTTTCATGCCTCAAAACCTCGTGCAATCACGATTGATAAAAATCCTGCTTATTCAGTTGCTATCACCAAATTAAAGAAAGAGAAAAAAGTGCCGCTAGGCACTCAAATTCGGCAGATAAAATATCTAAATAACGTAGTGGAACAAGACCATCGTTTCATTAAAAAACGTGTACGTTCTATGTTAGGATTTAAATCTTTTGGCACAGCCACATGTATTCTTGCAGGAGTAGAAGCCATGCATATGATAAAAAAGAACAAGTTGATTTACAGGATCAGTCTGTTCGCAATCAAAAGGAATTTATTCATCAATTATTTGGATTAACAGCGTAAAGAATGATTCCAGTAGGAATCATCATTATTTCTTGGGAATGTATCCTTTATTTGCACCAGAACCAAAAAAGATATCTTGCCAATTACAATTGGCAAGATATCTTTTTTTATTTTAATAATTGAGCACGTTTTACTGGATCTTTATAATCTTCTAATGACATTTTTACAGCTGGTTTATTTGGATCATCTGGTGTAAATGTTACTTCACCTTTTGTATGATAACCCGCTACACCAGAAAAGCTCATTGGTACCTTTACAAATACTCTTTTATTTATGTCGTCTAATTTTATATACGATGGTAAACTAATAGATGGATCCTTAGCAAGCCCCTTCTTAATAAAATCATATAAACTCATCACACCTAATGTTGACGTTTGGTTTATATAATCAGCTTGTCCAATTCTCGATGTAACTTCGGTATATCCATCGTATGCTCCTGAATATTCTTGATTAAATATCGCAATATTCATTTCTGTTGTTCCATGTGGTGCGGCCTTTATATCTTGAGATGGGAACGTGTCTGTTGTTGTTTTAGTATATGTATTACCAGTTGTATGAGTATAAGACGTATCAACTTCCATCTTGAGTGTGACATTACCCTCTGCTACAAAAGGTATCCCTACTGATACTTTTGTCTCGGCACCAATCTTCAATGCTACACCTTCTGCATTTGTTTCTGTAAATGAATGCGTATTCGTTATTGCTTGGCTATCTGTTTTTAATACTTGATCTACATCTGTAGTATTATGCAAGGTTCCTACACTTACAAATGTAGGCTTTCCATCTCCCACAGTAGTTGCGGTTAAATTAATGTCACCTGAACCTAAATTAGTATAGGAACCATCAAGATCTATGCTGCTAGCACCTGTATAAATTTGCTTGACAGGATCCGCAAGTGCAGGTGATATTTTTTCATCTAACCATTTTTTAAAACTATCTTTAGAAAATTGACTAGTTTCTTCATAATTTGTTGGTGCTGCAGCAAAAGCATTAACAGGTGCTGCAATAACTGGCGCACTAAGCATACATGCTAATGGTACAGTTGCTAATAACTTTTTATATTTAGTTATTTTCATCATACATCTCTCCCGCTGTTAAGTTTATTTGATGTTTCAAATTCCATAATAGCAGATAAAAATAATAAAACATGTATAAAAAAGACCTTTATAAAAGATCTTTTTTATTTGAAAAGGATGTAAAATTTCAAGACATTACGATAGCTTAAAGAAAACCGACAGTACTAACTAATGGATACTAAAAGAATGTCTTTCATGAGCTATTCTGCTTTAAAATATCTCATATATCATTTTCCCTCACGAATTTCCCCCTACAGCTTAGCTTCATTTGAAAATTTTATAACAGAACCTCTTTCTCTTTAATATGGAAATACTAAATAAAAGGAAACGTACATTTTGAAAAGTACATTTTTATATTTGTTAATATAAAATCACAACATATACAATTGGTATATCAACAATTTTTCTAAATACATTAGTTCAGGAGGAGTTACATATGCAAGTGTATAAAAAATTAGCAACTTTAGCACCAATGGCTGCGTTAGGTACATCTCTTTTATTATCCCCTTCCATGACCTTTGCTGCCGAGAAACATGAGCCAATTAAAACTGTACAAACACAAAATCAATTATCTACAGCTGTTGAATTTGGTGGAGACACATTAGAAGTACCTCCACATAGTCAATTAACTATCACTTATAAAACGGATACCGGAATAGAACTTTCACAATTCCAATATAACAATGATACTGACTCTGTAAAATCTGTCATTACTCCAAAACAATCAGTAATGCTTCCAGATGGTGCAAAATCTGTTACACATGATGTTGTAATTAATAAAATGTAATACAAATTATTGTAAAAACCCATTGTTTTAGCAATGGGTTTTTACGTTGTAGACCTCACAATACATATTTTCAGACTGAATATTCACACTATGATTACACGTAAAAGCGCGTTACCATTCTCTTTCTCTTACTGTTAATGAGAAAGAGTGACATCGATATAGGTCTCTACTTTATGCGCTCAAAAAACTAAAACATAGTAAGTTTTATGTGCATATGAAACATGGAACTGTTAAACATTTCAATCATTTTATCGAATAAGATCATAGACATGTCAAGAGACATTTTGTTAAATCCGCGGGATTTTAAAATCTTCGTCATATCTCACGTACGATTAAAGGTTCTGGTGCAAAGAAGGAATGGTTGCCGTACCCCATCGCCATCAAGCTAAGGAGATTGAACTTATAAAAATACGCATAAATCCTTCTCCGATGCTAGAATATTAGGAATCTCTATAAAAAAGTGCATATAAGAAAAACCGGGAAAACCACCCGGTCCTTTTTCGTCTAGCGAAAATCCGATAAATTGTACATAATCCCATCAATCCCTGTGTAATCCTGCGGATACATATCTTCACCACATCGTTCACAGGAAAACCTAGGCGGAACAATCGAATCTCCTACATCCATGATATCAAATCTTCTTACCACAGAATCGGGAATATTTTCTGTTTGAGCACAGCCTACACAAACATACTGTACATAGCTAATTCGCTTATGTCCAACTGTGTTTTTCTTCTTTTTCTTTTTTCGATGTTTGCTTACTGGCGAAATAATCAATCACCCTCTTTAAATAATTTCGCGTATTTTGGCATAAAGCTACTTTTATTTTCCATTCTCTGCTTTCTAGGCAGACTTCCCCCTTGTATTCATAAAATGATTCACATTTTGGACAAAGAAGAGGATCTTTTTTTCCACTCGCGATAACTCGTTCCCTCCACGTCTGACGACGTAGTGTTTTTTTCACTTTTATTATCCAACGTCTGGCTTTCTTTTGCCATTCATTTAATAGTTTTTTACATAATGTTTTAATTCGACGTGCATACATGCCATAATGACGAATCATTTTGAATTGCTCATCTGGAATATGACGAATTAATCGAGAAATAAACTCTTCTACAGATATCGTTTCTACTTTTTTCCTCCCATCTAATTTGTCCGTATATGTAAAAGAAACAGATTGCCCATCATATTCCTCGATCCGGTTCAACCCAATAGCAGGTCGACGAATATAGCGGCCAATATACCGAAGTTGTTTTTTTACGTTTCCTTTCTGTTTCGGAGCGTGTACATAGAAGCCTTTCCCATTATCAGAAAATGCTTTTTGAAGTTTCGATTGAATTGGCTTTTTTTCTGCCACCGTGAGCTCTTTTCGAATCAGTTTTAACACGATGGTTTGCCACTGTTTCCGAAGCATCTCAAACGGAAGAAAATCATACCCTTTCCACTCTCCAATCTTTGTCATCCCACCCATTGTAACAAGTATATGAACATGCGGATTAAAATTAATTCTAGTGCCGAAGGTGTGAAGACCTACGATAATACCGGGTGTTACCTTAATTTTCTTTTGAAAATAATCCACCAACAGCCTTGCGGCCTCATCCATAAAAATCTTTAATAAATGGCGGTGCAAAAGAAAAATATCTCGAAGTCCTTCATCTACGGTAAAAATAACATGACGATGATTCACCTGAAGTACGTCTTCTGAAAGAAGTCTACTCCATTCTTCACTTTCTCCTACAGAACAAGTTGTACAAAATCGTCCTTTACAACGATAAGGAACTTTTCGAACATGATGACACCCTTCACATACAAACAATTTAAATCCATTTTCAGGGTCTCCACACCCTCTAAATTTTTCAATTTCTTTCAAAACAACTGGACGGATCCTCGCTCCATATTTATCTTTAAATCGTTCCCAATGATTATGTTCATCAAAGAAAATACGTTTTAATATATTTGCTTCCATAACTAAAAAATATCACAATCTAGCGCATTATGGAAATTCCAAATATTGTTCACAATCCCTTACATAGCAAGCTTTCCAAGGAAGCAATTCGTGCTTAAAAACTTATACTTTCTTATCTTTTAAAAAAATAAAATGGATTAATAGTTTGTTCATGGTGTTAATAAGTTCTTTAGTATTGATGCCTGCACAAGCTGATCAGAGAAATGCGCAAAACAAATACAGCACACAGGACGAATATCTGTATATGGGCACTACCCTTTTACAGTTGCAAGATGTGTTTCAAAAAAATAGAAACGTGTATTACAAATTAACATTGCCAGGCACAGTGAATGCACCAACTCCAGTAGCCTTACCTCCTTATATTGGAGAAAAATACCTACTACGCCCAGACTCTTTACAGGGATGGATAATTCAAACATATATGAAGCAAAAAGAAATTTCACCAGGTAAAAGGGTACAAGAAAGAAAATTAGATTTTTATAACCAATTTAGACAATATCAAGGGTCTGCTTATCACCAATATTCTGTTTCCCTATAATTGAATTACCCCACTTTCACTTCTAAACGAAGTGAAAGTGGGGTTCCTAAGTAAAAAATTCTAACTAACTCTAATATACTAAAGTTAATTCCGCTGCTCTCGCAGTTAGAAGCCTTATCGCTTCATTCTTACAGCCCTTCCCGAACGAGAAAGCCCCTCGCCTTTTCGGCATGGGATGAAAGTGAGGTTGGATACGGAGTACTACCAAAAAAACGTAAGGTTTGTGGCACTTTAAGTATCCAAAATGTTGGTATTATTTTTTTATCTTTTTGTTGCAGTTTTATAATTTAACTAATACGATATGAACATGATATATAATTATAGAAAAACCAAAACAACTGTTTCATTCACTACCATTTTGTATTTTGCCCACGATACAGAAGCAAGATTTTTCTTCACACAAAAGTAGGAGAACGTTTCAAAGAGTTGGTCCAAGAGGTATGTAACGAACTGGATATTGTTATTGTCGCAATGGCATGTGACAAAGACCACGTTCATTTGTTCTTACATACACTTCCAACACGCAGTCCTGCTGATACAATGGCGAAAATCAAAGGAGTGACATCAAAACGTTTAAGAGAAGAGTTCCCTCATCTCGCGCACTTGCCAAGTCTGTGGACTCGTTCCTATTTTGTGTCTCCTGCTGGAAAGGTATCAAGTGCGACAATACAACAGTATGTTGAAAATCAAAAAACGAGGGGGTGAAACTTGTGCCACAAACCATCACAGTGAAAGTTAAATTGCTGCCAACAAAACAACAAATCAAGCTATTGGAACAAAGTAGCCACGAGTATATAAAAGTCATGAATGCCCTTGTATCTGAAATGGTTGAAGCAAAGAAAAGCACAAAGGATATGGAGGCCAATCTCCCAAGTGCGGTGAAAAATCAAGCAATGAAAGATGCGAAAAGTGTATTTTCTACAAAAGTAAAAAAGAGTGCATACAAAATCGTTCCGATTTTAAAAAGACCAGTTTGTGTGTGGAATAACCAAAACGATTCCTTTGACTATACGCACTTTTCCATCCCGTTCATGATAAAAGGCAAATCCACTCGTTTACAGGTTCGTGCTTTATGAATCGACAAACATAATCGCAACTTCGACTTGTTGAAACACAAGTTAGGTACTCTTCGTATCACAAAGAAATCTGGTAAATGGATCGCTCAGATATCTGTCACGGTCCCTACAATAGAAAAAACAGGAACGAAAATTCTAGGAGTAGACTTAGGTCTCAAAGTTCCTGCGGTAGCCATCACAGATGATGATACAGTTCGTTTCTTTGGAAACGGTAGGAAAAATAAATACATGAAACGTAAATTTCGTAGTGTTCGTAAGAAGTTAGGAGAAACGAAGAAACGAAATACCCTTCGACAACTTGATGATAAGGAACAAAGATGGATGCAAGACCAAGACCACAAAGTAAGTCGTGAAATCGTCGATTTCGCAACGAATCATACGATCTCTGTTATTCGATTAGAGCAATTAACGAACATCAGACAGACGGCACGAACAAGCCGTAAAAACGAGAAAAATCTACACACTTGGTCATCAATTCATCGCGTACAAAGCGAAAGTAGTTGGTATAAAGGTTGAATATGTGAATCCTGCTTATACAAGTCAAACGTGTCCAAAATGCACGGAGAAAAACAAGGCGAAAGATAGAAAATATAAGTGTCCATGCGGATTTGAGAAACACCGCGATATCGTTGGAGCGATGAATATTCGCTACGCAACTGTGGTTGGCAGTAGTAGTCAATCAGCCTAAGAACCTATATGGTCTGTCTTAGGAGGGGTGATGACACACCCTCATCTTGAAGGCTGTTCAAAACAGAAATGGACTGCGAACGTTCACGAATCGCTTTAGCTGACTTATGTTTTTGAACATATGAGAGACTTACAAATCCTCGATACCAATCACATCATGTCTTTTGATGATTTCAGTCGAGACTTTATCCCAGTAATCTTTTCTAGCATTCGTCATGTATTCATGAATGTTAACTCTCTTCTCATGAACCAAAAAACTTCGGACTATAGGTTGTTCCATCTGACAAAATGACCAAATCTTTTCCTCCCACATCCATTCCAATGTAAGGTTGTGTTTTTGGAAGTTCTTGCGTTTCTGTTTCAACTCACAATAACACAAAGTAGCTGCCGGAAAAGGGCCCTCTAACTATGGCATATACAATACGTCCCTTTACTTCACGACTCTTGGCAAATCGATCAAACGCTTTCTTCAGAACAAGGAATTTAGCAAAACATATCCCATATGTGAAACCTTTTCTGTTTCTTTGTATGTATAATCCCAAAGAGCTAAGAAAAGATTGCATACAAAACAAGAACAACCAATTATTTTTTATTTATTAAAATTGCTCAAGCTCTATTTAGATAGATACACAACGTATAAACTTTATTAATTATCATTCATTTCGACATGTGCGTATTGTACAACAAACATACTATATATCGAATAATACAGATAACTTTCTGTCATCTCTTGTCCGAATCCTATTCATCTCTCACTCACTTCATATTCTTTGAACAAGAAGTCTTCTTGACTAAAATGATAAAGTATATTTCTGTAACTAAGATGGAATCAACAAACCATGTACAGTATAATATAATGAATGGAATCAAAGAGTATATTTCTTCACAAGAATAGCAATGTATTTCTTTTGACTCAATCATCTGAAATCTTTTCTAGAACAAATGATTTATCCACAGTATTAACTACAATAGATTAAATAAAGAGGTGAAAAAAATATGGATTCCTTTGATTTTAAATGTATGGAAATATGCTGCACACCACCCAAAATTCATATACTTCCTGCCTTTGGTTTCGCTTTCAATGCTACAAATCCCCAATTTGCAACTCTAGGAACCCCACTATCCTTACCTAGCACAAGTCCAAATCCCAATATTACAATCCCGGTTATACATGATACCATAAGTACAGGTACCGGTATTGAAGTTCAAAAAAATGGTATTTATCAAATCAGTTATACGCTAACAATCAGCCTTGATAACATTCCTACGGCACCTGAAACAGGTCGATTCTTTCTAACATTAAACGCTCCAAATAACATCATCCCAGGATCTGGAATCGCCGTACGTTCTAACACCATAGGCACCGGTGAAATTGATGTTTCTAGCGGTGTCATCCTCATTAATTTAAATTCTAATGACCTCATTCAAATTGTACCAATTGAAATAATGGGTACAATAGACATCCGCGCTGCATCATTAACTGTTATACAACTTGGTTAACCCTAATATTGCATAACTGTACAATATAATCATAGTCACTTATCCTTACTAAAATAGTAGAAAATTATCCAACTAACGATAGCATCCCTATGTAGCACGCATACGCTACTCGACCATTTTTTGAATATTAAAACTTTATACATCACTAAAATATTGCATTTCTTGCGCTATGCCTCTATTTTTTCTTTTAATGTCCCAAAAGAAAAGGTCAGAAGACCATTTCCATTTTTCAAGTGGTATTTGGTCTTTCTTTTTTATTCAATTGTATACCGATTATTCTCTGAAACCAATAAACTTGTTATGTCAACCTTCAGTTGACATTTTCCTAATCGCCGCTTTACTTCTAATTCTAATTTTTTATGGGCTTCTTCCAAAGAGCTTGCTGAGATAATTGTAGACTGTGCATCTGTTATCTTGTCATTATACATCACTGAAAATTCAAATTCGTATCGATGTACCATGGTCTCTTCACTTCCTCCCCACTGTATTTCCCCTCTTCGAACTAAAAGATCCTCTCCTCAATTGGACAAAAGATAGCCTAATGGTTGTGGGTAAACAAACATGTTTGTGAAAGCTATGAAAACAAAACTATAGTAAGAAAAAAGACGAGTAATTCATTACTCAACAAAATATATGCATGTCCCTAAAAAATCATCACTATTTTCTCTCCCTCTACAAAAATAACATATACAGCAAATCACCTATGACAAACCCCATAACATTCAATCCCACATAATGCTAATGCAACTTAAATAGATTTCAAACAAATAGGGAGTCAAAATACAGAAATACATATCCGACTTTCATTCATTTTTAAGTGTGAGCTTGAGCTAAAAGGATTCAATTGTAGAAATGGAGCGTTAATACACGACATACCTGCACGTCAACAATACGAGAAATAAGCTTTGAGTTGTTCCAGCTAACAAAATAACGAATTCTTTTATCCCTATACCTACATCTAACTGTAGCATTTAAAATACTTTCCTTTACTTCGCAATTTTCTGTTGTTGTCTACAACAAAAAATTTTTTATTTGTTTGTTTTGTGATATAAGATTGTACGTTGTTCTTCTTAGATTTAAAACACGAGATTTATTTTTTGAAAAAGCTTGTATAAGCATCCTCAGAGTTTCCAACAGACAGTGAAATCATAATACGAGCCACTTCTTTTTGCCAAACAAGTGCTTTCTTGAGGAAAACTAGTTTAGTAGAGCATATCCCCTATGTCAAACTTTTTCCTGTTTCTTTAAATGTATGATCCCACAGAAATGGGAAATGATTGCACACAAAGCGAGAACCACCCACTGTTTTATTAATTAGCGTTACTTGTGCTGTATTGATTATCTTATTTCGATATTAAAGTAATTTTCCCTATCAATAAACTCTTTTTATAATGTCTTTGAGACTCCCACGACTAAAGTCGCAAGCCCGAATCCTTACGGAGTTACGGGTGGGATTCTTGAATGACGAAACGTTCGCAGTCCATTTCTATTTTGAACAACCTTCAAGATGAGGGTATCTCATTGCCCTTTCTAAACCAGACCATATAGGTACTTAGGCTGATTGACTGTTACCATCAATCACAGTTGCGTAGCGAATATTCATCGCCCCAACGATATCACGATGTGTCTTAAACCCACATGGACACCTGTACTTTCTGTCTTGTGCCCTGTTCTTTTCAGCGCATTTTGGACAACTTTGATTTCTATAAGCTGGCGTCACATATTCAATCTGAATACCAGCTATTCTTTATAGATAATAAATTGTGATAAACGATAAAATGACCAAGTGTGTAGATTTTTTTCGTTTTTACGACTTGTTCTTGCCGTCTGTCTTATATTCGTTAGCTGTTCTAATCGAATGACAAAAATATGATTATCAATCGCAAAATCAATGATTTCAGGACTAATTTTGTGATCTTTATCTTGCATCCATCTTTTTTCTTTATCATCCAATCGTCGGATGGCATTCACCTTTTTGTCTTTTCCTAGCTTATTACGAACACTCCGAAACTTACGCTTCCTATATTTATTTTGCCTACCATTCCCAAAGAAACGAACCTTGTCATCGTCTGTGATCGCTACCGCAGGGACTTTGAGACCTAAGTCTGCTCCTAAAATCTTCGTCCCTGCTTTTTCATTTGTAGTAAGCGTGATAGATATTTGGGCGATCCACTTATTCGATTTCTTTGTGATACGAAGTGTACCTAATTTATGTTTTAACAAATTCAAATTGCGATTGTTTTTATCGATTAATAAAGCGCGGACCTTTAAACGAGTGGACTTTCCATTTATCTTAAACGAGATTGAAATATGAGTGGCGTCAAATGAGTAATTTTGATTGTTCCATACACAAACAGGTCTCTTTAAAACCGGAATGATTTTATACTTGCTTTTCTTTACTTTTGTAGCAAACAAACTTTTCGCGTCTTTAATCGCCTGATTCTTCACCGCACTTGGGATATTTGCTTCAATATCTTTTGTGCTTTTTTTCGTACTTTTCTTTGCTTCCACCATTTCCGATACAAGCGTATTTATAACTTTGATATATTCGTGACTGCTTTGTTCCAACAAACGGATTTGTTCTCTTGTTGGAATCAATTTTACTTTCACTGTTAGGGGCTGTGACATACGTTTCATCCCCTTATTTTTTGATTTTCAGCATCGTTCATTTGATACATTTCTAGCAATAGAAACAAAATAAGAACTTGTCCATAAACTTTGCAACGACATGAGATGAGGAGATGTTCCTCTCAAACACTTTGAAACATTCTTCTATTATCATTTATTCTAGCTACAATGTATCATTTACTTTCGAAAAATTACAACAAAAAGACCCAAAGAAACTACCTATAATTTGGATAATTAAAGTACCACGAACCTTGCAATTTTTAGTGGTACTCCGTATCCAACCTCACTTTCATCCCATGCCTAAAGGCAATGGGCTTTCTTGTTCGGGAAAATCTGTAAGATGAACAGCAATTCCCCGCTCCTATAAAGTTTTAAATACATCTCAACAACTAAAAGAACAAAAACAGGGATAGTCAACGGCCACCAGACCTTTTATGGATAAAAAACAAGTCTTTCATCAAATAGGATACACAAAACATTATGCTTCACTTTCAAGGGTTAATTTCCTTTAATATACTTAGCACATATACCTTAATTTCTTCATATAATGTTTTAACAAAATCATATGCAAAGGATGAATTACTATATCCCCTAAAAACTACCTTTTAAAAATCACATGTATGTTCCTTATATTATTTCCTCTTCACACTGATATAAATACGGAGGAAAAACAAACTACTGCTTTATACAAAGATATTAAAACATTGCCACCATCACTATTTACTCCCCCAAAAACAATGCCTATCATATCTTCAAACTTTCTCCAACAACTTATTATTGTACAAACTTCTGGCAATTATAATCAACAAGAAGCATCATACATGATTCAGCGTATCAGCAAAATTAATAACAATATTTTATATGCACTCTATACAAGAAATGTACGTATTAAACTTATTAATTTCCCTATTACGTATCTGTCTGAATACACCTATCTACGAGGAAAAATCCCCAGAGGTTGGGAAGGAACTGGGTATACTTGGGATGATGTCCCTGGGATTGGAGGCAATCCTGTGGTCGCTCGTATTGGTTATAGTAACCCTGGGCATATGCATTCCTCTATAAATTTAGAACTTCATGAAACTGCTCACGCTATTGATAACTATGTATTTCAAAACATTAGTTATTCCCAAGAATTTTTTAAAATTCACGCTAAAGAATATGCTTCCTTTTCAAACAACTCTTATTACTATTACCCCGAAGAATATTTCGCCGAAGCCTTTGCCTATTATTATTTTAATGATCAAACTAATGAAACGTTAAAAAGCAAAGCTCCTTCCACATATCAATTTATTCAAAATTTACCTTTCCGGCTTTGAACCTGTACATCCCTTGAGAAATACATCTTTTTAACTATCATAATAAAATAATTATTTCTCAAATTCTTAATATGTATATCTATCCCAAATAAGAAACTTGATAAAAATTTTAAGGTTCCGGATTGGTATAACCAAAACAATTTGATATAGGACACACATGCATTCAATAAATAATGATGTAGCACGCTATACATGTCGAACAATTCATAGTCTACAGATACCCTCAAGAACTTAGAATTTTTTCCTAAGTTCTTGAATTTACCTACAAACTTATTATCCACTTGCACATGATCAAGAGCAAAAATGCATTCTAGTCATTTAAAAATTTATTAACCATACTTTTTAATTTACTTTTATCATAATTTATATACTGGTTAGCCATATTACGTATGGGATCACCAGCATAAAATCGTTCATATAATTCATGCCGTGATCCTAAAGGACTACCTATTATATCCCATGCTAGCTTGAACAATTTAGTTTTTTTGTCTGCAGAGATATTAGCACCTTTAAAATATTTTTTCAACAAAGGTGCTAATGGACTTTGAAAATCATTTATGCTCGAAGGTAATTGTATAAACCCGCCTGCCCCTATAAGTTGTAAAATTTCAATAGCTCTGGGATAATACTTGGTCCCTAAATTTCTTGCTGTTTCAATATATTTAAAGTTTGGTATATATACGTTACATTCATTTATTTCCCCTTCTCTTTCTGCTGCTAATAAAAGCGAACGAATCACCTCTATCTGCATAATAAGCTCTCCAAGTTTTTCTTGCACATGTAAATAAGATTCAGCACCAATAGCTTCTGCTATCTCGCAAGCAATTGCTGTGACAAATTCTAATTTTATTAATAATCGAACAACAGCTTGATGATACGCCAAACTATTAGAAGCTATATCGGCTTTTAATGCCCATAGCGCCTCTGGACTATCGTACAACAATACGCGCTCCCACGGTACAAATACATTATCAAAGATTAATAGCGCATCCATTTCATCATAGCTTGCGCTAATAGGTGCATTTTCCTGTTGTGACAAATCTGTTGCAAACGACTCCCTACAAACCATATGCAAGCCAGGAGAATTAGCGGCAACTATAAGAAAATGAGCTAAGGAACACAATTCACTTTTTATTCTAGTCAAGGGATAAATTAGTAAGTCATTGGAATAGGGGGCTGCAGTGCCAATCATTTTAGCGCCACTTAAAAAAATTCCATCTGTAGTTTTTTTCGTAATTCGTAGTAGTCCTAATTCATCTATATTAGCTGTCTGCTGAATAGATCGATTAATTTGTGGGTCACGTTGAATAACACTTATAAAACGATGTTGATCTCTGGCTTCCTCATAATAATTTGTAATTTTATCAGGGAATTGCGAATCAAATTTTGTATATAATTTGCGAGATGAGTACCAGCCTGTTAAGCGAGAGCGAGCATAATCAGATAGACGGCTCATAACTCCATCTGTCATATAACTCCATGTTTCAAAAGCAGCTCTTCTTTTTAATATATCTTCATAAGAACTAGGGACTAAAAAAGCCCTATGAACCCATGTATTCGTTTTAGGACTTAGATAACCTACTAATTGCTGGTGAGAAGGATTCGCAAACAAATCATATAATTTCGTAATAGTAGTCAGTGTACCTTCAAAGTTCTTATTCTTTGTGACATCAATTTTTTTTCCTTCAAGCCACACACTCCGCCCATCCTGCAAACTTTGGACAAAATGATTTTTAAATTGATTCATAATAGCTCCTTTCAAAGTAAATAAAGTATAAAAAGTAACTATCTCTTAGAATAATTAATTTAAGCAAAGTGAGTCTTGACTCCTTCTAATGGCGGAGAATACACATGAAAGGTAATAGTTGGAAAAAGGGTGGGGTTTTGCATCATGTGAATCGTATCATTATTAATAGAAAACAAATCACCTTGTGTAAATTGCTGTACTTGAGTATATGTGGGTTTGTTCTCTCCGGCACCCTCAATATATAAATGATTTTGTAAGCTACCTTGCACGACATACACACATCCTATGGAGGTACCATGATCATGAATCAGAGTCTTTGCTAAGCTCGGAAAATAGAGGACCATTACCTCAAGTTTCTTAGTATGATAAATGATGTTTCGCCCGTATTCCAGCTGTTGTGGTGCTGTAATATAGGGCATGATATTTTCAAGTGATAAATCTAGCGTTTGTACAGATTGTATTAATTCCTGTTGACTATATGATTGCAGAGAATCAAAATTATACTTTATAATTTCAATAAAATTCATATTAGATAACTCCCTATACATATACTGTAGAATTAACAAAAAACATACCGAATTCAAATCGCTCGAAATAGTTCATTTTGTGAATTTTCCCGTCTTACATACGATTATAAATTTCTAATCAAAAAATAAAAATCTAAATTACTTAAGAATAACAATCCTCTAAATTATTTGTTTATTTAGATGGAAAAATAATTGTATAAAAGATTTTTTCATTGATTAATTTATATAAAAAGCCAGTAACTCTTACAGTATATATCTATTCAATTTTTAAAAATACTTTCATAGATGCAGAAAAAATACGAAGAATCCGCATGAGCCTAGAAAACAACATAATTATGTGAACTACTCCCCCCATAATTTTCTAACGACAATTTGAAAATATATCTTCTTGGAAAAATCATACTTCTATATACTAGATGGGCAGAAACACGATACTAACACCGCTATTTTAATATGCCTCGAAAAAAGGATAAATTCTTCCTAATTTCATTAAATAGTTTATTACTGTTATTATTTTCAACATTAAAAGACCCTATTTTAAAAATAGGATCACAGACTGTTGGTAATACATATACACAGAATACTAATTACATAACTTACTACAACGTAATAACAAATATATTCCGCCATGTAATACAATTGCACACTAAATAAAATAGGCATTTTATATAATTTTAATTATGAGAGAGAATATATACTGATAGGAATTAGGAAATAATGATTTAACGTACTCTACGAATAATATTAATACAGTATGTTCCAGCTATTAATGTTTTTTCTGAAAAAGGAGAAACTGTTACAATTTTAACAGCAGGTAATGTTTGTGTTTGTGAATTATCAGGATTTAACCCATTATCTAAAATAATGGTCCCTGAAGGGGTCTTGGCTGTAACTAGAATAGGTGCAGAATTTGAATCTGCCTTAATTGTAATTGTCGCTAAGTGAAATCCCGTAAAATCATTAAAAACATCGACTGGAAAATCCGCATGAAAAACTCCACATATATTTTCAGACACAAATTGAGATGGCGGACAACAGCCACTAGCATTTGAAGAATAGCACATTTAGTTCACTTCCCATTATGAATATGATTTATAATATATAAAATGATAAATAACAGGAAATGATTGTACAAGTGTCCTATAATACATACATATTTTCACAAGACATATTGAAGCTGTAAAGAATACTCCCCTACAATATATGGAGATTTTGCAATTACGGCTAGTGATTTTAAAAGACTAACTGAAGTTGTATACGTTGTATCTGAATCGATACACATCATTCGTTTTCCACAAGAATCCAAAATAATTATAAAAAACGCAGAATCACTTTCACGGAAATTTTGAACACTGATAAAACCTACATTTTTATAAATAAACGGATTATAAAATAAAATTTTAGTATGAGAATTAGAAGAAATAGGACCACAAAAAGAATATACAGTATGTTTATTTTGTAAAGTACCCATCATTTAATTATCCTTTCTATAACAAATTTATCTTTCTTAAAGCGTGTAAAAAGCGCTAGACTAACATTAAGTAGGCGAATTTTGTCGCTTTGGTTATACCAACAGCATTTCATAAACTAGCTACAAGAGGCTACTTGCTAACTTAATATAGGAAGTTCTAGAAAGAAAATAGAGTACGAAAACCACCCCTTTCATCTTCTCTATAAATTATCCCTAGAAATAACATTCTGTTCACGGACGGAGAAATATTCCCTTCAATCCTTACTAAATGATAGGCGTTCAATATATACGAGATGTCTAAAAGCGCTTAAATAAAGACGTTTTTCATTACTTATAAAAAATCACCACTTAATACCCTTATGGATTAATTAAAATAGGAAGTTCTCGGAATATAGATATTTTCATTACCTATGTTTACCAATCTATAAAAGCACCCTCCCTACCCCTAAAGAACATATTCATTATATGGTTAGTTTGAACAAATTGATACATTATAGAAGAATGAAAACAACCCTATCATGAATGAACTACCATTTTGTATGTTGTCTACAATATAGAAGAAAAATTTTTCTTAACACAAAAGTAGAAGACTGTTTCAAAGAGTCAGTTCACAAAATATGTAACGAATTGACATTGCCTTCTCTTTAGCATTTACCAAGTCTGTGGATGCAAGACCAACTTCTTGCCGAAAGGGATAAAATTATCCTTTATTTGTACAAGCTCAAAAAAGAAAGCTTGTTATGATTATACAAGCTTTCTTTCACTAACAAACTTCAGTAACATGTATCTTTATACATGAAAATCAGCTATATTCAATTTTAATTTTGTGTTGAATCCTCTTCTATCTTTAAATCCTTCAATCCTTCTTTTAATGTGGTTGCATCTGTTTTTAACGTTTTCCAGTTCTCTTTTGCTGTATTTAACGTAGGAATTAGGAATGTAAATTTATCGGCATTTACTTTTTTATCCGCTGCCTCAATGCTTTCAAGTACACCCACATATTGAGCATCTAAATCATCCCATTGGGTTTTCATATATGTTACAGCTGCAATTGCATTATCAATTTCTATGTGCATTTTAGTCACACTATTCGCTGCAACTCCTACCACTCGATTCAATGTTTTTTTATAATCTATAGTTTGATTCAGTTGTAATAATAGTGGCTCTAACTTATTTAATTCAGATTGTGCTACACCTAACATTATGCCACCAGCTATCCATGTCCATATTGTCGGTACTGCAACAACAATAGTTCCATCACGTCGTACTCGTTTAAAGTGATTAATTTGATCTAACACTTTTTGCATAGCTATCTCATCATCGTCGAGACCCGTTGTTTGATTTTTTAAAATTGAATTCAACGTTTCTTTATTGGTTTGAAATGCTCTAGAATCTTCTCCCATCGCATCCCTTAATTGTTCTAATGCCTCAATTAAGACAACTGCTTTCTGCTTATTCTTTTGAATATCAGATTGCAAGTCCGTAATACCTTCTTTTAATACCTCTTTATCTCCCGTTCGAGTTGCCTGTACCAGAGTATCATAATAATTATCAAAGGTAGTATCATATACAATAATCCCTGTTAATGTATCTATCAATTGCCGCTTGACTTGCGTATCCCATGTAGTAGCATGTTTTCTCGCATTCTGTTGATCTCGTACAACTTTACTAGGTAATTCACTATGTCCTTTAATATCAATTCCTTCGAAGCTTACATCTGGGTTACGAATTAACATATATGAATATTGATTCATAATTTGTGCAAATTCCCCAGCCTTTTCTAAAGTTTGTTGCATCTTATCTGTATTCGCAGAAAGGTCATTAACTCCAATATTAGACTGATCCATTTCGGCCGCGAACGTCATTACAGGCGGTGTTAAAGCCGTACTTGTAAAGGTTAAAAGTGTAGAAAGTGCAATGACTTTATATGGTATTTTTTTAAGCATGTGTTTCCCTCCAATATAATTTAAAGCCTTCAAATATCATAAATCTACTAGCTTCATTAGACAGTCTCTGCTAATTTAGTAGTCTCACTCCACTTTAAATCCCATGTCTTTTGCGATTGAATCTGCATCTTGATAAATATCGTTCCATTCTTTTCTAGCTGCATCTAAGTCATTCACTAATAGAGATGTGTTTTGTGGTTGCATTGAATCCACACTATCTAGTAATACACTATAATTTGCGCCCATTGTGTCCCATTGCTTTTTCATATTTGTTAGAGAAACAATTGCTTGATCTACGGTTTGATATAGTTCCGTTAATGTCGCTTTTGTATTTGTAAGTGCAACCACGGCCTGCTGAGCAGCACCTACCTGTTCACTGAGTTGACCAATCTGATCCGAAATTTGATTATATGCGGTTAAATTTTTAGATAGCATTACTCCAGAAGCTGTACCAAGTGCAACGCCTGCTGCAGTTAATGCTCCAAGTGCTCCAACAACTAACGGTGTCGCTGTTCCACCCGTCACGACAATTGCCACTGTCCCACCAATAGCTCCGCCAAGCAAAAGAAACATTCCTAATCCGCCGCCAATTCCCCAGCCTAACGCATTATCTAAATGTGCTTTTTGAGTGCCACGTAAACTCTCAATTTCACTTTGAAGTTGCGGAATAAGTGCATCTTTTCCTGCTAAAATAGCTGTTAATCCACCTTTATCATCAGGTCCACTAACATCATTTTTTAACTGCGTCGAATCTACATACAACTTTTGTTTGAATTTTTTCAAAATTTGTACAACTTCACTTACTTCTTTTGCATTAAAATTAATTGTATTATAAAGATCTTGCAATCCTTCTTTTAATTCAGGAGCCTTATTTTGTTTTGCTGCATCCACAAGCGTATCGTAGTACTGTTGAAACTGAGTATTGTAATTGACAATATTACGCGTCGTTTTTTGGATTTTCGGTTTTGCGGTATCCATCCAATATTTTGCATTTACTCGACTCATTTCTTGATCACTATGAATTTGTTTAATTAATTTTTCACCCTCTGCCCCTAGATTTATTCCAGATAAATCCACATTAGGTTGTTTTAACATCGTACTTGCATACAAATTCATTACCAGTATATTCGATCCAGTCTCAGCCAACGCTTCTTTTATCCCTGTAGGTCCTAGTGAATATGTACTTTTGGGTTCTTCTTGCACTATTTGTTCCTGCGCTAAAACATGTGTAGAAGGTAGAATGTTACCTGTTGTTATTGCTGCTATAATCGTCGCAGCAGATATAATTTTATAGGGGGATTTTTTCATATGTATTCTCCTTACTTTTTCATCCACTCTTCTATGCTATTCGCCTATTTCATTAAAGTGAATTACCTGTATTATTAAATTGATTTGTTTGTTCTTCTAATTGCATGCTAAACTCTTTTAATCTTTTAAGTTGGATAACTTGCATATCATGATTACTTGTATTTGTAGAGAGTTGCGTCATACACGTTTTAATTTGCTCCCAATCTTTTTTATAATTATCTAGTAATGTTAACTCTTGATTGATTAATTCTTCAAAAGTATCTACATCATTTTGCATCTCAAGTAACATTACCTTTTGTATATCTGCTACAGTCAATTTTGTTGTTAATGTATAAATGAGTTGATTCTGTTTTTGTAAATCATCTAAATATATTTTTTGTGATGCTGTTAATTTATTAACTTCTGCAAAACTATTATATGTTTGTTGAATTTTTTCAATATCGATTGTTTTCATTAAATCATATTCTTGAGATTTTGCTGCAGCTGCGGCTGCCAATTCTCCTTTTTTACTCTCTTCAATTTTGTCTCTAGCCTCTTTTTTTGCTAATTCTATTTCTTGAGTAGATTTTCCAGCTTCTTTCGCTGCCTTCTCTGCCGCCTTTTCTGCCTCTACAATAGATTCTTCAATTTCTTTTCCTTTATTAATTGCTGCTAATGCTATTTCTGCTGCTGGTGTAATGATTCCTTTAGATAAACCATACATGTCTTTAAAAATTTCAAATCCTTTGGCATTTAAAGCTCCTGGTATCAATGCAATTTCTTGTAAATCTTTTTGTATCGTAGTCTTAGCATCCACTAAATCTTTTTTATATTGATCTATCTTACCCGATTCTGATGTTGTTAAGATTTGTTGTCCCACTGCTATTTGTTTATTTAATTCTTTTATATTATTACCCAATTGCGTTCGGAAAAATTGCAGTTCATTGATATGATTTTGTATTTTATCTTGATTAGAATTACCCAACTCTCGGAGTGCTTCTAATCTATCTGAAAATTCAATTCCAAAATCATCATTATCAACACATTGTTTTAGTGTTGGATAGTAACTATTCATTTTAGAGGTAAACCCCTTAATTTTTGCATTTATTAAGATAAGATGTGGATATATTTCAGACGACCATTCTTGTAAATCTTGTTTAATGAATACTTGACGTGTGAGTAATGCCGGAATCTCACTCATTCGTATATTAGGGCGTGTCAAAGCTTGGTCTACAAACATTTGTATCAAAGTAGACTGTGCTCCCAATTTTCGTAACGACGGGGAAAGTCCTGTATATTCTTGTGTATTTTCAGCTAAAGCTATAGGTGTGGTCACAGTGGGAATGAAAATCCCCCCTCCTGTTAAAATTGATGTTACTAAAAATCCTTTTAATGCTTTCTTTTTCATTTCACATCTTCCTCCGTTTAATATGTTATATATTCATTAAACCTCCTTTTGAATATTTATTACGTTTAACAAAATAAATAAGATACGAAAAAAGAAATTATTTCGTATCTACAGAGGAAATTATACGTAGGTATAGCATGAGCCTCCACTCAGTATAGTACTTTTGTCAAAGGTAAATTTGGTGTGATGTATAACTTTTGATAAATCATTCTTTAGTTTCTTGTATATAAGAATTTGTAGAGGCATCATAGATAAATCATAGGCTCTTGCTTCTACACAGTTGTTACAATCATTCAACCAAAAACGATCCTCCACTCATAATTCCGCATATCGTAATCACACCCTTCGGAAATAAAATGTTAAAAGAACACGGTCAACTTAAGAAACTATTTAGTAAACCAAAAGATTCTGATTCATTATGTCCAAAATCAACATCCATTTCATATTCAGCTAATTGTTGATTTATAACATGTTTGTTTTTTAAAAATTTTGGTATAATTGTAAAATTAAAAATGATTTTACAACAAAGAGGATTCCTAATGGAATCCTCTTTGTTTGAAACGTATCTTTTATTTGTACCGAAATTTATTATTTCGATATAATTTAATTCACCCTTATATAATTACAAAAAGATAGTTCTGGCAAACACACTATTTCTTTGTTACTTGTTATAATCATTGTGTACAACTAAACGAATAATAAATCCGTTTTCCTATGGAGATTCTTATTAGAAAAAATATTAAATTAATTTTAACTAATAAAATTCAAATTAGAAAATCACACGGCGTATAAATTCTATGATACTTACAGTTGAAAAATAGCATATTTAAACCATTCTAAACGATCCGTCTTATTATTAGGAAAATTGGAACTAGGAGTAGTTTTATGGTAAATCTGTATTTGTTTCCGCTATTAATTCAATCGTATCCAATACAAATGCATTATTTTCGGATTGAATACTCACTGTAATAGAAGGTCCACTAAACGATAGATGTTCTAACATTTTAATTTGAAAAGATTCTCGATTCATAGCTAATTCATACGTGTTTGTATCATCTTGTAAGATAATGGTTCCGAGTCCCTGTGTACGAACACGTAATATATATTCCTTATCCAATTCTGATGGAACTATGATTGTTTTTTGAACTTGTGCATCCCAATGATTAAATTCTAACATAGGGCGGCCATACTGCACGGTAATATTCACATCTCCTGTTATCGACCATCCATCGAACCCTTTTGTAAAACTACCGTTTTTAATCCAATTGGCATCTTCTACTTGTTGAAAAGCACGATTTACTGCTTGTTTTAATATACGTGTAACGGCTGCGTGTGGGCCTTCTCGATCAGACATAAACCAATGTTTTTGATTTGGTAGGTCTGGTAAAGAAATGTTGGTAACATCTTGATACATTACATATGATTTAATACTTCCGTTCCAATCTTCATTTTGATACAAACGGTTTAATTGCTTCACTATACTTTGTAACGTTGTTATCAATTTTCCCTCTTCTTGATTCAGTTGTTGTCTCCATATTTGTTCTTTTCTTTGTATATCACGGATTTCTTTATCTGTAAGAGGACGTTGCTCTCTCAGTTCGATATTACTCAAACGAGCCATTCCTGTTCGAGAAATAATTTTAAATCCAACTTCAATGCCAACATTATAATCAGATTGTAAAGAGCCAACATCAATTGTATATTGAAAATAATGTGTGTCTTGTGAAGACGAAGGATTAGAGATCATTGTTGTAGGCTCACCTAGATTTGAAACGGGTTGACAACAATTTGCTGTAGCTTCAGATGTTGTTGGAAATGCTGTTTCAAAGGGGATTTGTAAGGTTTCATCGACTTCTTTTCCATAACGAGATACGATTACTTGTAAATCTTGCGCATGTGATGCAAAACCTGAGAATAGATATCGTGTATGGGATTTTAGTTTCGATTCATCTACTTTTTGATACACATAAGAAGGATATATACTAGCTGGTGGTAATAACGCATGTTTACCTTTAAATAATGGATTATGATTGGTTATTACTACCTTTCGACCTGTTATCCAAGCATTTATATTTTCAAAATTACCACTTTTCAAAAGATTACGCATTTTACATAATTGTTTAGCTTTGTTTACTTGTTGACGTAATTGTTTTTTTTCTTTTCCAAATACAGCAGGATCTAACAAATCTACTTTCATAACCACCTGGTCAATCCAATAGTCACTGGTATTTAACGCTAACTGATCTTTTGTTAAATTGGTAAATAAAGCGTTAACTTGTGCAGTAACATTCCTTAAATCTTGCAGAGTGTTGAAGTTCACTTGAGAGAACATGGATTCATCCATGTTTAATATTGTCATACAATTCATCTCCTTGACTTGTCATAGTTGTTTTTTATATTTATATTATAGTAGTGAAAAATGAATTTTATCATTCGGATTGTTTCGGTCCATAGATTGTACCGCTTACAGATACATCTAGCAGAAAAGTTTCAGGCCATTCTCTTTCGTGTATTTTTATTTCATCAAATCCTTGTGGTACAGGATCGTATAAAAATTGTCCATCTTGCGCTTGTTGAGTGGATTGTGATACGTTTTTTAAAAGAAAGTCTACTACATATCCCCCCAGCCATTCCGGTGGTAGTGGATATAAATCTAATTCCGCTCGTACAGCCATAACATTAGTGTTTTTCCATATGCTAGGCGGGTCAGGTGTTCCAGGAAAAAATTGGTCAGGAATACGATCTACAATCGGTCCAGGGGCATTAGGATTTTCAACGGGTATTAATTCAATCCGATCTAGAATAATTTTTTTACCTCCTGTATTTCGTAAAGTGAACTGACATTTACCTTGGCCGAAATTGATTGGTATCGTATCTGTAGAAATCATATAGGTACCCAATAAACCTTTCGTACTTGGGTAACTTAGTAATATATTTTCTTGTACATCTGAAGGTTGTTGGTTACTTAAAGTTACTGTATTGGGTAATTTTATACTACTTTGTGTAGGATAGTATTGTACGTTATATCCATAATTAATCACACTTAATTCTGCTCCATCTGCATCTGTGGCATAATGAACACGTAGTTTATATTGCGTCCAACTACCATTTGGAGGCAATAAGTTAATAACGTTAAAAGCTAGATCCTGATTTAAAGCTGTAGAAATTAATGGCGTAGAACCGGTAACAGCTTCATTTGGATAATTTAGATTGGCTTCTAGAACGGATTTCCATCCATTTATTAGGGAATACTTTTCAGCTGGAATAGATAAAATAGAATTTGCATCATTTGAGATATTTTCTGGTACCGTTAAAATATTGACAAAATTAAAATTAAAAAAACTGTTAATTTGAGATATTTTCATTCCGTTATGAACGACATTGTTTCCAAAACCAGGTTCTCCAATATACAGAAGATTGTCTATATAAGGGAAAAAGAAAATTCCATCAGGAATCGTAGTAGGATCAGTCCAAAAGGCGAATGCACGGCCTATAGGAGGTTGACCTGGATCGAAAGAACCAGGTTTGCTAAAATATCTAGACCATTCAGCAAGTAATGGGAGCATTGGGTCTATAGTATAGGTCTGTGCACAGGCAGAAGGATCCGTTGGTTGTAAATACCAGGCGTATGTGTTAAGATCTACCATGCCTAAACCGTAAGAATTATTAATCGTATCTATCGCTGTTACAAATGTCTTATTATTTGTACAAGGAACCGACTTTAATTGGGCTATAGGTGTACGATCAAACATTTTATACTCAGTTATCGGTGGATCCCCTGGATTTGGATTATATACTTTGTATTTAAATGTTTGAGTATTATCTAAATTATTTTTCATTTTATAGTTTATAGGCGATATTCCTGGCCATGTAGACATAAAGCCTGTAACATTTTGATAAAAGTCTATACTCTCTACTTGTTCACGTGTCATAGTTTGCATTATCTTTACAATTTGCGAACTATATTCTTGCGTAGCAGCATTAAATTGTCCTTCAAAGAATGGTATATCATCAGAACTATATTTCCACGATAACCCATGTTTTACTTTATCAGACAGTAAAAGCAAAGATATTGTTGCAAACATAGTATAATACGGTAATCCTAGTACTTCATACTCTTTTGTTTTGAAAAAACTTAAGCCTGTTTGTAAAACATTATTTGTATAATCTATTTGATTATGAAGATCATTTGCCTGAATATCAGTAGGGTTTGTTAAGCTATAAAAATGTTCCATTGCATCTTTATAGATGCCCAGTTGTTTTTGTAGTGCGTCAGAATGATTATTCATCTGGTTTAATTCGGTTTGAGTAAGTGATCTATCTATCATATCTTGAATTGCAGGCTGCATAGCTTTAAAAATATCTTCAACAGTCGGTGGTTCAGGTCCAGGATTAAGAAGTGAGAAAAAAAGTCCGACAAAAGGGGTAAGAAGACCTAATGCTGGTACAGCGAAAGAGGCCAAACCTAAACTCATCATAACAATAGTTTGATAATTAATTTTATTGTCTGCAATACGTTCTAAAATACTTGCAATTGCTCTTTCACTGCGTCCAAGGAACAATTCCGTTTGTAAATCTTCTATTAATTCATCATAATTTGAAACAGGAACATCTGCGTTTTGTAAAGGGGGAATAGCTAACACATTATAAGGTCCTTTATATATATCTTGTAAAATAACCATAATACTACCTCCTTGAAAATAAATAATTTTTAATAGTATATGAAAACACAAAAAAAAAGAACCGTTTTATTCAGAATATAGGTTTTAGTGCAAATAAAAGATACTCTTCCAACAATTGATGCATGAGTTGTTTTTAATTGTGAACAGACTAATCTCGTAATCAATCTATATGTAAAGTTTTAAATCCTAGCATGACTTGCACTTTGGAATGAAACCATAGCCTTGCTCTACGAATTTATTTAGACACTTTATTTTCCTGATTTGAATGAGTATCTCTTTCTTCCATCCATTGCAAAACTTCAGATTTTATAGGTCCTTTCATCTGACAATTAGCGAACTCTTTCAACCCTACATCCATTCCTATATGCAAGTGTATTTTTTGAAACTCTTACCCTTCTGTTGCAACTAACAATCATACCAGATATCTGCCATCAGGGCCCCTCTAACTGTAACATTTATAATGCGTTCCTTTACTTCGCAACTTTTGGCAAATCAAACAAGACCTAGTTTTTGCAATTTTATTTTATGCCTTGTGATGGTAGCGTTTTCATTTTTTTGATAAAGCGTATATTAATATCCGTAAAAGTCATCAACAGATAACTGAATAGCTACTCGGTTTATTGATTATCATTCCTTTCTCCTCCATTCCAATATATCCCTATTACAAAATACACATGTATTGGGTAGATAGTTACATAGTCCTATTATCACCAAACGGATTTCCCCTATATTTCACAAGCAATACAAGATAGTAATACGCCAATAACACTGAGTGGTTATTCCTATCTATTTTCATTTTTATACCAATATCTATTATTTATACGACTGATTTTATCAGAGGCAAAATAAAAAGCAAAGCCTTCTGGCTATGCCACACCGAAATACATCTCCCACCTATTTTTGGGCTACGCTCTTCACACGCTTGAGGAAGGAGAATTCTTTCGGGGAATACATTAAATCATGAGCACTAAATCCATCAAACTTAATAAATTTAATATGCTTCTGAAGAATATTACGGATAGTTCTTTCTTGTAGTCGCCTTCCTTTTTAAGAAGAAAATAAGTAATTATATAAAATATCACCTAACTTGCTGTACTCTTCCAGTACATAACGAGTGGAACTATAATATTTTACAGTCCCCTAATAAAAATCAATGCATTCTCCTCATACCCAATAATCGATTGCACTGTTCTTGTATATTTTGAAGTTGTAGACTTAATCCTTTTACAAATGGTGCCATCTTAGGATCATGTTGTAAAGCGAGCAACAGTTGAGACACCTCTAAAAGAATCTGATGAATCCCTTCTACTTCTTCTGCAACCGCATCTCCAGAAATCTGCTGAATTATAGACTCGAGTATGCTCATTTTTCGATCAATTTCTCGTAATAACTGTATAGAATCGCACGACCATAATTTGTTCAATATACCAATCCTCTCTTATCCAATATATATGAAAAGAAGATGATAATTATATAAGACCCCCTTGTTATAGAGATTTAATACATGGGAAGGTCTTCATATTTTGTATTGTATACCAATTTTGACATTTGCACAAGTTGGATCTTTCTATACTATTAATAGTATAGAAAGTCTAAATTATTGGGTGTCCTATATTTCCCCTGTAAATAATGGATTTTTATATCTACTCTATTTTTCTTTGGAACGAAACCCATGTTAATAGCACCGTTCCTTTTTATTTATACCATTTAGTATTTATTTTAGCTTCGATAATAAGTACTATTACAAAAAAACCAGATTTCTAAAGAAAACTTTTCATTCCATCCATTCAAGCGTCATTGTATAAGGAAACCTCAACGATTTGACGATTTACATCCTAACATAGAACGGACACGACATGTTTCTTTATAAAAGAAAACTTATATTCTAACAGAATTCAAGTGTTTTTCTTTTAAAAATTCCATTTCAATATTTTTACAGTCCAACTTCAGTAAAAATATTAAAATGGATCTTTGAAGCTTCCTTTACAAGAAAAATATATAAAAATTATCCTTACTAAAAGTACTTTCTGTACCAACCACCCCCACATCTTTCCTATATAATAAATACCTCTACTATAATAGGTTATTTTTCACACCATATATTTTGTAATTTTTAGAAAAAACTAACCATGTCAGCATGTAGCACCGTATAAGCTTTTTCTTGTTCAATAAACTACAGCAGATAAGAAAATATATGTATATTAAAACCAGTAATAGAGAAACTAACCATGGGAAATGATGTAAAAAGGCTCGATTAACATCTCAATAGAACATACTTTTTTTCATTTCACAAAAAATCCTTTGGTATTTATGAAACAAAATGAAAAGATATAGTCTAGTATATAGGCACTTGATTCACATCAAAATGAAATACAAAGGAGGCAAAAATATGATTAGAAAACAAGAGTTTCTCATAGTAGCATGCTGTCTTTTTCTCATACAAGGATGCTCAAAACCAGAAACAGTACCACAAAAAAAGGATACTAAACCTCAACTAAAACAAAATGGATCAACAGAACAGCTCAATTATAAAGATCAAGATCATTGGAATTTTGAATCAGGAGATGCACAATCTCCTATTAATATCGACACATCAAAAGTCGTTCCTATGCAGGATGTTGGGGACATACATCTCGATTACAATACCACTGTACAGGATGAAGAGGATAATGGACACACCATCCAAGTCGATGATACAGGGACAGCACAAATCAACGGAAGAACATTTGCATTTACACAGTTCCATTTTCATGCTCCCAGTGAACATACCATAAACGGACAACATTATCCTGTCGAAGTGCATTTTGTTCATAAAAGTCAAGATGGACGTCTCGCAGTCATTGGTGTACTTTTTCAGGAAGGAAAAGAAAATAAAGGGTTTCAAGATGTGCTAAATCATGTAAAAACAGGCAAGAAAAATACAGATGTCGGAACATTGGATATAGCCTCTATGATTCCAACCGATAAAAGTTATTATCATTACCTTGGATCTCTAACGACTCCACCACTTTCTGAAAATGTAGAATGGTATGTCATGAAAGAGATTATAGAAATTTCACCAGCACAGATCAAGGAATTTCAAAAGATGTATTCAGCGACCAACAGAAAAATTCAACCTTTACATCAGCGTATTGTTTTATATCACCAAGACCAGGGAACTTCTCAAAAATAAAAAAATTAAGTATCCCAAAAAGAAGAGAATTAGTCTCTTCTTTTTTATGAAGAAAAATAGGCACTGATACTTCTTATTATAATACTTATTAGATATTATATTTAATTTTTTAAAATCTTTATATTACGTTTTATAAAATTATACAGCAAAGTGATTCCAAATCAGTTTTCTATGGGCCTAATTAGATAAAAAATTATTTTTCACTGGTTTTCAGATAGTAACTTGGACATGTTCGTCATCATATTTCTAGAACCCCCATATAAAAAAGGAAATTAATACAAAAAAATAAACGATAACATCAGTTTTAGGATACTTTAAAAATATAGTAATATCCCCTTTTTCCTCTTTTAATTGTTCACACATATCTTCTTGTAAGTTATACATAAAATACGCGCCCCTATTTGTATTTCTTTTTCCTTCTAACACTTCGTTCATTATTGAATGTTCGTATCTTCCATTCTCTTTCTAGGTTTCTAAGCCATTTCCCTACTTTGTTTACATAGTATTTTTAGTTCTGATACAATTTCTATGCACATGCTATTTCGAAGAAGGACGTATGGTCACAAACAATATTTTGTAAACCAACCTAAAAGAAAATAGTTCCATACAGTGTAAATCCCTATTTAGCATATATCTCAACTTTAACAAGAAACAAAAATCCTCACCGTCTGAATGTTACCGGAAATTCCTGGTGAAGAAAGTGGATTATAAACTTTCATTGAAAGACTTCATCCTATTTTTCAAGGTATATTTGTATTGAAGTTAAACAAACTATACACAATTATATCTATTGTTAAGGATGTGTATAGTAGATGATTTTCGAAATTGTGAAACATACACCTATATGGGTATGGCTATTGTTTTATTTTTTACTCTCTAGGGGCATAGCTGCTTCTCAGGAGCGCGAAGTAAATATTTCTCAGTCACTCATAGTTCCAGGGATTTTTATTTTATGGGGAATATATAATATTTTTGCGAACTTCTCATTTCGTTTTTATGCTTTCGTACTCTATATTATATTTCTTGGAATCGGCACATTTTTAGGCTATAAACTTTATAGTAGAAAACACCGCTTCTTTCTAAAAAATGGTATACTGTTTCGTTCAAAAAACTACCTACCATTAATGGTTATATTGATTAATTTTATTATCAAATATGCTCTAAATACCTATATGCACATAAATACCGATGCTATTCACAGTTTAAACTTTATCTTTTTATATACTATAACTAGTGGTACTACCGCTGGACTTTTCTGCGGAGGAATAATAAACACTCATCAACAGAAGAAGAAATTATTAGAACAATTAGAATAACATTCATTCTGTATTTCAAAAATACTATCGGGCACTCATCTACACATCCACTAAAGAATCTCCATTTCTCCCAACGTTATGCTTTCTAAAAAGCTACTAGTCATAGAACTAGTAGCTTCGAACAAAATAATGAGCCTTCTGTCGAAAAACAATAACATATAAGAAAAAAATCTCTTTAAACGGCTGTTAGATAGTAAGAGCTTTATGCTAATATAAAACACACACCATAATAAAATTAAAGCAAAAACACAAATAATCAACTTTAGTGTACTTTATCTGCGAAACCTATACTTATCAACAAATGTACAATCCAATGATTTTTCCAGTATATCATCTATAGGTACCCACATCCTATGCAAAAAAATTTAGTTATTGTTTTTATAAACAACAGTCGTAATTACACTATATGAAAAAATCAACCACAAATCATCCTTAACTATATTTGTATTGAGCAAAAAGAAAATATATTAAACAATTTTTTATTTAAAGAAAAAATCCACACGTAACTAGACTCATATACTCACACCATCCTTTCTAGACGAGCATAAGATGTATTAACGAAAGAAAGGGGGTAATATTATGGGTTTTGGTTTTGGTGGAGGTTGTGACTGTAACAGATGTAATGGTCATAGAGAACAGCCTAGAAGAGAAGAACAAACTTTTAATGTAAACAATGTTAATAACCCAGAGTTATTACAATTTTTAAGAACATTAGCTCCTGGAACTTGTCTTGTTATTCAGTACGCTTGTCAACCACCTACAAGTGCGACATTCCAAGGATTCCAAGGAAACAATGTAATAATCCTCTCAGATTTTGATTGTTTCCCTGGATTAGCACGAATTACCATTAATAAAATTAACGTAGTCTCTGTAAATTCACCCGATTGTGGCCGTTTCTGCTGTAAACGTAAAGAATGCGACCATCACAATGTTTGTGATGAATATGAAATCTAGAAGTTAAAATATAGAAAACACATTCCCTTAATTTTATAAGCTTGCTATTGTAAGAACACCACCCATGCTACCTGTTTCTTGTATTCTATAAGGGACGGGTAGTTTAACCTTTCTTGAAATATGCTTCATTCTTCTACTGTTGTCCCATATTATCAAGTTATCGCAGAGCATGCAGCTTCTTCACTTCTCCTAGATTCTGACGAACATTACGAAACTTACGTATCATGCATTTGTTTTTCCGTTTCCAAAAAAACAAATCTTACCCTCATCTGTGATGGCTACCGCAAGCACCTTGAGATCTAAATCAACTTCTAAAATGTTTGTTCCTGTTTTTTCTACATATAGAAATTGTGACAGAAATTTGAGCAATCCACTTATCAGATTCCTTTATGATACAAAGTGTATCTAACTTGTGCTTCAACAACTCGAAATTGCGATTATATGTGTCGGTTGTTTACTGTAAAACATCAGTTAAATTTCATAATACTCAGAATAAATATTATCAATTCACTTTCTCATACATATATGCAAAAATGTAACTAAGCTAAACTTTTCTTTCAATCTTTCCCCTAATAAAGGTTGAAATGATACATGGTTGTTAGCCTGAAACAGAAAAGCTCATTTCTTGTAAAAATGAGCTTTTCTTTGGAATTTATTAAAATCGATACTAAATTTATTGTTCTTTATATATGTATATTATCAAAATACACACAAATTTACCATATTATTCTTATGCGTTTTAAATGAATTAATAGAGGGCTTTAAACCGGTAATATCACTAGGATGAATTATTGTTATTATTGGATTTGTTTGTTATCCTTATTTACCTTCTATGCATGGTTTTATACAATGTGGAGACTTCGAGACCTTTTAGACGTATGAATGTTTTGTATTAGGGTGCAACTTTGTATAAAAAATCGATTTTTTGTAAGGATTTTCTTAAAGAAAAATAGAATAAGTGAGCTATAGAGCTTATCTTTATAATAAATTTAGATTTGTACATTTTAGTTTGTATTTAAAAAGCAAAACAGAGTAATTTAAATTACTCTGTTTTGCTTTTTTTCGTTTTGGGTAATTTTGAGTTGAAATTAGTGGAGGTAAGGATTGATAGATCCTTACTAATATTTTATGAATAAGGTGAAAAGAAGCTTGTACATTTTTGATGAAATTTATTTTATTTTTATGTAAAAGGGGCCAAGAAATAATTTGTAGTTTTATTTCTTGGCATGGGTGTTTGGAACGCTTGGATGCTGTCCCTTACATTATTCTATGTTTGTATTTATTAAATGGTTTGTTATTATTGTTAATTTTAATGAAAAAATGGAACATGAAAACACCTATTTTAAATGAATTGACAATAATCCATTTGAAAAAATAATACTACACAAACAAAGAATTTAAGAATACATAAAGAATTAACACCCTTTTTAGTTGAATTTATATTTGGATTTATTAAACCTGCACTAGTATTATTCTTCACACTTTCATTATAAAAGTTTACGATTTTCTCCAATCCGGAATGATTTTATACAATAACCCTCCACATTATCTTGTAGTTTAAGTCTCAATTTGAAAACTTACAATGTCGATTATCATCTAATTTTGATATCCCAGATTTCTTACGGTACGCTATTTTGATTTACTTAAAAACAATAACAGATATACCAATATAATTTCCTGTAAATACGATATGTTCCGAACCTAATGGATACCTGCGCTAAAAATATTCCTCTTACAGTTAACATAAGAGAACCTCATATTGATATTATTTTCTCTTAAAATCAGTTGTCCATTTGATATTAACCACAAACTTTTATTAAAATCTTGCCATATTTTCCATGCTGTTAGATGATTTTTAGTTATTTTTAAATTTTTTTACTAATACTCTGTATTCGATATTGTCTATCTTGACACAAGAAAGCCCTCAAATACCACTACAGTAACTGTTCGTACGTTTCCGTAACAGAAACTCAAACTCCTTTTTACATACAACAGATGCAAATACCGGATAATTTTACGGATAGCATGGAAAACTATCGCTTGATTCGCATTTCACTTTACTAAAGAAAGGAAGATGTTATTGTTAATAGAATATATTTGGGCATTACTGATTTTAATTATTTTAGAAGGTGTTTTAACTATTGATAATGCGATTGTGTTTGCTTTTCTTATGAAAAAATTACCAGAAAATCAACGAAAAAAAGAATTATTTTACGGTTTGACAGGAGCATTAATATTCCGATTTATAGCATTATGCATGATTTCCTTACTTCTTGATTTATGGCAAGTACAAGCGCTAGGATCACTTTATTTACTGTATATAGCTACAAAGAATTTATTTGAAAAGGAAAATCCACAAGCAACGAAAGAAAAGCATATAAAAAAACAAGAAGATTTTTGGCGGATACTCTTAAAAGTTGAACTCATTGATCTTGCGTTTGCTATTGATTCTATTTTCGTAGCGGTGGCATTAACAATGAATTTACCTAAAACAAACTTAGGTACTATTGGTGAACTTGATATAGGTCAATTTTCTCTTGTTTTAATAGGCGGTATGATTGGTTTAATCATTATGCGCTTTTCTACTTCTGCCTTCGAGAAAATAATAAAGAGTAGACCAAAATTAAACATTACGGTATCTTTAGTCATAGGCTGGGTTGGTATTAAGCTAGCAGTATATGCATTAGCCCATTCTCCTTTAAGCATGATTGCACATTCCTTTCCAGAATCTACAACTTGGAAAACCCTATTTTGGACTATATTTATTGGGATTGTAATTAGTGGATGGATTTCTTCTACAAGGGACAGGGCCAGCATCTCCGATTAATATATTATTATTAAACATTCTAAAAATAATATGTTTTAAAAATTTTCCTGTTTAAATCATGGTTTATGAGTTCTGTATCACTTTTTTGAGTTTGTGAACTACCCGCCACTTAACGTCCTAACGGACTGTTTGAAGTGGGGTTTTGGTAGCTAACGAATTCTTCCTAAGACAGCCTAGCTAACAAGGGTTATTTTATTACTATCTATGCTAACGCTAATAGGCGTATTACTTCATTTTTGATATTGATAGCTGCGTTATCATCTCTATCGAAATTTACACCGCATATACAAGAATAGACTCGCTCAGACAATGACATATGTTTCACATTTCCACAACTGCTACATGTTTTTGTGGAAGGAAACCATTTATCTATTTTCACAAGCTGTTTGCCTTGTTCATTTCGTTTATAAGCTAGGTAAGAAGTGAACATACCCCAAGCATGATCAGCGACGCTTTTTCCAAAATGAAGTGCTTGCGATATGCCCTTCCTATTTAGATCTTCAATAGCTACAACATCAAAATGAGTCGCTAACTCTTTAGATTTATAATGAAGGAAGTTCTTACGTTGATTTGCTACTTTTTCATGCAGCTTAGCTACACGGATACATTGTTTATTCCAACGACCTGAACCTTTTGTACGTCTTGATAATGCTCGTTGAGCATTTGCTAATCGGTCTAATATTTCACGATAGAACTTAGGATAATTGGCTCTCTCATCCTCAGAACTGACGTATAATTGATCCATCGCAAAGTCTAATTCAACAACTGTGTCTACTTCTTTTTGTACGATTTCTTTTTCA
>NZ_JBBOTF010000001.1:4317500-5924337 GCF_038005425.1 Bacillus sp. FSL K6-0268 | reverse complement strand
AGTTAAAGATACACCAGTTCCATATACAGTGGATCCCGAGTTAATTGGAATATTGGCACTTGCTGCAATTGTGCTTGTTGATGTAGAAAAGAAATAGCCACCACCTGTCGATATAGCAGATGATCCTGTTGCTCCAGTTAAGCCGGTTGGACCAGTGGCGCCGGTTGGGCCTGTTACTCCCGTTCCCCCTGTTGCTCCAGTTATTCCTTGTATGCCTTGTATTCCAGTCGGGCCAGTGGCACCAGTCACTCCCGTCTGGCCGGTTGCTCCCGTCGAACCTGTTATCCCTTGGAGACCTTGGATTCCTTGAAGACCTTGGGGACCCGTTTCTCCAGTCGGGCCGGTTGCTCCCGTTGGACCCGTTATCCCTTGGGGACCTTGGATTCCTTGAAGACCTTGGGGACCCGTTTCTCCAGTCGGGCCGGTTGCTCCCGTTGGACCCATTTCTCCTTGTGATCCTTGAATTCCTTGAGGACCTTGGGGACCAGTTTCTCCAGTCGGACCGGTTGCTCCTGTTGGACCGGTTGGGCCCGCCTGGCCGGTTATTCCTTGTAGACCTTGAGGGCCGGTTGGACCAGTTGGGCCGATTGGACCTTGCACTCCTTGTATCCCCTGAATTCCTTGGGGACCAGTTGGACCAATCGGACCTTGGATTCCCTGAATTCCTTGAGGACCCGTTGCCCCTGTCGGACCTGTTGGACCTTGGGGACCTTGCACTCCTTGTATTCCTTGAGGACCGGTTGGGCCTATACTTCCTTGCGGTCCCTGGATACCTTGTATTCCTTGAGGACCGGTTGGGCCTGTTATGCCACTCGGACCTTGTACGCCTTGCACTCCTTGTGAGCCAGTTGGGCCACTCGGACCTTGTACGCCTTGTAGACCTTGTAAACCAGTTGGACCTGTCGCTCCCCTTACTCCTTGCTCACCTTGTATACCTTGAACCCCTTGTGGGCCGGTTGGACCGATTGGACCCTGTGCCCCTTGCACTCCTTGGGGACCTGTCGGACCGGTTGGGCCGATTGAGCCTTGTAATCCTTGTAGACCTTGCGGACCTGTCGGGCCGGTTACTCCTTGTATCCCTTGTGGACCTTGAATGCCTTGGTCACCCGTTGGACCTGTTGCCCCCATCGGCCCCTGTACCCCTTGCAAACCTGTTAAACCGGTTGCTCCTGTTGGACCCTGTATTCCTTGCACTCCTTGGATTCCTGTTGCTCCTGTTGCTCCTGTCGCCCCTGTTGCCCCTGTTGCTCCAGTCGGACCGGTTGGACCCCCTGGTGATCCTGCTGGACCGGTTGGACCGGTTGGGCCTCCCGGAGGACCGGTTGGACCTGTTGCTCCTGTTGGACCCGTTGCAGAACCAGTCGGACCGGTTATCCCAGTTGATCCGGTTGATCCAGTTGGACCTGTATCCCCTTGTAAACCAGTTGCCCCAGTCGGACCGATTACACCTTGCACTCCTTGGATTCCTTGAGAACCGGTTGGACCTACCTGCCCCATTTCTCCCTGGGGACCTTGTAAACCTTGAACACCAGTTTCCCCTTGTGGCCCCATTGGCCCCTGTTCCCCTTGGATTCCTTGAGAACCTGTTGGGCCTGTTGGACCAATTAGACCCTGTATTCCTTGTATTCCTGTTATACCTTGTAAACCACTACTTCCTAAATTACCTTGAACACCTTGTATACCAGTATTTCCAGTCGGACCTGTTGGACCATTGTCCCCTTGCACTCCTTGTATTCCTTGTATTCCTGTTGGACCTGTCGGACCGACTTCCCCTTGCATTCCTTGTATGCCTTGTATTCCTGTTGAACCTGTTGGACCGATTGGACCAGGAATTCCTTGTATTCCCTGAATACCAGTTGGACCTGTCGGACCTCTTTCGCCTTGAATTCCTTGAACACCTTGTATTCCCTGTGGGCCTTGTTCTCCCATAGGTCCTTGACTACCTTGAGAGCCTTGTGGTCCAGTTAAACCTGTTGGACCTGTTGGACCATTTTCTCCCTGTACCCCTTGCACCCCTTGTATTCCTGTCGGACCTGTTGGACCGATTGGACCTTGTACGCCTTGTATTCCCTGCGGTCCAGTTGGTCCACCTAAAGCACCTGTTGGACCGGTTGGTCCAGTGGGCCCCGTAATACCTGGCGGCGGAAAAGGAATAGGTGCTTGAAACTTACTACACTTATCTTGATTCTTCACAAGCATCTCCTCCCGTTTGTAACGCATCAAACTATTTGTAATATGTTTAAGCTAGCTGTTATTACTCCCGCTAATGTCGTTACATGCCCAATAGCTAATGGACCATTTTGTAATGACAAAGTGGAATTTGGAGAAGTAACTTCAATTACCATCGTATTTGAAATCGCTGGTTCTAATATAAAATTACCTTTTGTAACATAAAGAATAAAACTCCCTGCGACTTGCGTTCCGTTTAAAACAAGCCTTACCGAAATCGTTTCATTCCCCAAAATTGCATCCCCTTGAAAATAATAACTTATTAAATATATCCCTGGCGTACTTAACGTTATAGTTGTCGCATTTGTTAAACTAACTCCTGCTCCAAAAATTGTAGAACCAGAATTAATTGGTATTAGCGCATTCGCTGCAATTGTACTCGTTGCAGTGGAAAAGAAATAACCGCCCCCACTAGGTAAACCAGTCGCTCCTGCTATCCCCGAGAAACCTATTGATCCTACATTACCAGTTGCGCCTGTTGGTCCAACCGCTCCGTTTTGCCCCTGACTACCTTGCGCTCCAACTGGGCCTATACTACCACTAGCACCTGTCACCCCACTTGCTCCAATTGGGCCTTGCAAACCTTGAATTCCTTGTATACCTTGTATTCCTTGCGGACCCGTTGCACCTATATCGCCTGTCATTCCTGTTATTCCTTGTATTCCCGTAATCCCTTGAACACCTTGCACACCTTGTGGTCCAGTTGACCCGGTTGCTCCAGTAGCTCCAGTTTCACCCGTTGCACCAGTAATTCCAATATTCCCTTGTGGGCCTTGGGGTCCCTGACTACCTTGTGCCCCTTGGACTCCTTGAGGGCCAGTTATACCGACCTCCCCTGTATTTCCTTGGGGACCTCTAATTCCTTGTGCTCCTGTTGGACCGATTATTCCTTGCACTCCTTGTATTCCTTGCACTCCTTGAACTCCTGTTGGACCCGTTATTCCTTGTAATCCTTGAGGACCTTGCAAACCAATAGCTCCAGTCGGACCGATTATTCCTTGCACTCCTTGAGGACCTTGTGCTCCAGCTGCTCCTGTTTCCCCTTGAATTCCTTGTACTCCTTGTATACCTTGCGCTCCAGCTGGACCAGTTGCTCCTCGGATTCCTTGTTCACCTTGAACTCCTTCCGCTCCTGTAACACCAGCTGGACCGGCTATCCCTTGTATTCCCACCATTCCTTGTGCACCTGTTGGGCCTATTACACCTTGAATACCTTGAATACCTTTAGGGCCTTCTGCACCTGTCGGACCAGTTACTCCACGCGTACCTTGTATTCCTTGAGAACCTTCTGCACCCGTTGGACCCGTTATACCTGGGTTACCTTGAGGACCTTGTGCCCCTTGGACTCCAACTGCTCCAACTACACCTTGGGAACCTTGGGCTCCCCTTACACCTTGAGGACCTGTTGGACCTGTTATACCTTGCACTCCTTGCGCTCCAATTGGTCCTATCCCTCCGCTTACACCTGTTGAACCAGTCGCACCCGTCGGACCACCCGGTGGTCCTTCTGAGCCTTGTGTACCAGTAGGACCAGTTGCTCCTGTTATCCCTCGTACTCCTTTTGCTCCTTGAAAACCTGTGGATCCACTTACTCCTTGTATTCCTTGAACTCCTTGTGGACCTTGAGGGCCTGTTACACCGGTTATTCCCTTTATTCCGCTTATACCTTGAGGACCTTGTATTCCAGTAGAACCAGTTGTTCCTACTACACCTTGTGCCCCTTGATCACCTTGGTGTCCTTGTTCTCCAGTAATTCCTTGTATTCCTTGAGCGCCGTCTTCTCCTTGTATACCAGTAGCCCCTTGCTCTCCTTGTATCCCTTGAACACCTTGAGGACCTTGGGAACCAGTTACCCCTGGAACTCCAGTTCCCCCTCTCTCTCCTTGTATTCCTTGTGCCCCCGTTTGTCCTCGCTCACCTACTTCCCCTTGTATTCCTTGTATGCCCTGTATTCCTTGACTACCAGCAGGACCCGTAGCTCCCTGTGTTCCTTCTAATCCTTGTACTCCAATATCACCAATTGGACCTTGGTTTCCGATTAATCCTTGAGCACCTTGGAGGCCAGTTGAACCAGTTATACCTTGCTCTCCGGTATCACCAACAGCTCCTTGTATTCCCTGCGCTCCTGTTGTCCCTCGCGAACCTTGTATTCCCCTGATACCTTGAGGACCTTGGGGACCAGTTGCTCCCGTCGGTCCAGTCATCCCTGTTGGACCAACAGGACCTTCATGCCCTCCAGTTGGACCTACAGGGCCACTATTACCTGTTGGACCAGTTGCACCTATAAGCGGAAGAGGCAGTGCCACTCCGAATTTTTTGCAATTTTTATGATGACGCACAACAATCCCCCTTCCCTAAAATCATTACACCTTTTATATGAAATGCATTTTTTTTTAAAAAGTACACCTCTGACCTTATTTTTTTAAAAATAAAGAAGCCTATCATTTCAACTATTTGAAACGATAGGCTTCTTTTTATAAAACAATTTATTTCCTCGCCTTAATAATAAAAGTAGTTGGTACCATCCTAGCTTTATATAAAGAATAATATTTCGTAGACGGCTCAGCTAGTTCTCCATCAAACGAGCTCGATGGTTCAGGCTCTTCTATTCTCTCAATTATAAAGCCTGCTCTATTTAACTCATTTATATATGTACTTATTTTTCTCTTATATAATATCGCTTGTACATTTTCTCCTTTAAATGTTTCAAACGTAATGGACGTTTCCTCATGATAAGAAGACTTTATAGCAACTTCTTCTGTACCATACTGTAAGTTTGAATATACTGGGTGCTCCCAACTAAAAATAAAACTTTCTCCTGGCTTTAAATAGGAATATATAAACTCTACTGTTTTTCCTAAATTTGAAGTCCAACCTAATGCATAAATGGAATATATAATATCAAAATACCCTTTCTGAATATCTCCTTCTTCTTCCATTGCTCCGCATATTAACTTTGGATTCCAACGCTTTTACGTTTTATTCGCTGTTTTAATTTGTTCACTTGAAAGATCAAGACCCCATACTTCCTCTGCCCTATGCTCTGCCATATATTGCAACGAATGTCCACTTCCACTTCCACTTCCACACCCAATATCAAGAACTTTTTTATTTCTAATTGACTCGAACAAATGAATCTCATCTTCAGACGCCGTATACGGACCATATTTCGGTAAACAATCCACTTGAAAGAAATATGGTGCAACTGTATCCCAACACTTTTTGTTTAAAGCTAACATTTGTGTGCCTTCCATAGCATTCCCCCCATCCATTTTTCTTTCTCTAATATTACTTACATATCATAACCAGATCGCCCTTTTCTCTTCGCCCGGTAGTTTTTCACTTTTGCAATCGTCCCGCATGCTCTTCCTCCTTCTTCTCCAGCATACATACCGCACCATCTTTTACTTCCATTTCGCGAATGATCATAAAATACCCAGCGACAATCTGGACATGCTTTTAACCTTCCCCACACATTTTCTTGAATTGACATTAACACAATGCTTAGCACTTTTGTATACACATTCTCTTCATATACTGGTTCATATGTAATACCTTTCATATCTTCCTTTATATGTACATGAAATGGGTATTTCTCTAACCATTTTTGCAATGATTCTTCGCCTTCAATTGTCATCCGAATATCTTCTCGAAAACCTCTTAATTCCTCTATCGTATGAAATGGAAACTCTTCATCAAAATATTCTTTCATAAAGAGCTTTATATCTTCTTTTGTTTGCAGCAAATCAATTGGCTCTCTCGTATCGTTTGGTATTCTCCATGTATTTAAAAATTCCCGAATATATTCTAGTTCATTTGGAGCGTTTTGATTCAATTCGATCCACCTTCTTCTTAAAATTTACTTTTTTCTGACTTTATGTATAATTATAGTATAAAATAGTTAACCATCAAATAATTTTACTGGTTACATAATTAGGGGGATTTCTATGAAAAGTTTCTCAACACCGATACGTTTCATGCTTATTTCTTCATTTTTTATGTCTTTTGGGTATTTTGCAGTATACGCATTTTTAGCTATTTATCTATTAACCTTTCTTCATTTTTCTGCTGTCCAAGTAGGAACAGTGTTGACGGTTATGACAATTACATCACGAGTTATCCCATTATTCTCAGGGTTAATTGCTGACAAAATAGGCTATATCATTATGATGATAGCTGGTTTATTTTTGAGAGGAATCGGATTTATCGCTTTAGGAATATGCTCTGATTTCTATACAATTTCTATTTCTTCTGCACTTATTGGCTTCGGAACTGCATTTTACGAACCTGCCGCTCGCGCTATATTTGGCTCACAGCCAGCTCATTTGAGAAAAAATTTATTTACATATTTAAACCTTAGCTTTAATTGCGGTGCAATAATCGGACCAATTGCAGGAGGGTTCTTACTCTTACTCGATCCACTCTACGCTTTCTCTCTAACAGGATCTCTTATGCTGTTATTTGCTTTTATCTTTTACTTACTTAAAAATCACTTCCAAGTCACTACTGAAAACACGTCTATTACATTAGGAATACAGGCCATCTTACAAAACAAGTCTTTCCTTCTGTTTTCCTTTATCATGATTTTCTTCTATATTATGTTTACTCAGCTTACTGTCGCACTTCCACTTCATATGAAAAACATTAGTAATAGCAATCAACTTGCTACACTCGTTATTACGATAAATGCGATAACAGGCGTCATATTTATGGTATTATTCCGAAAATTATTCCACAAATACAACACACTTTCGATTATTAAATACGGTGTTTTATTAATGAGTATTTCCTTTTTACTCATTCCTTTATTTCAACACCCATATTGGCTCTTTATTTGTGTAATTTTATTTACAATCGGTGAAACACTCGTATTACCTAACGCTGATATCGCTATTGCAAATTACAGTAATGAATCATATACAGCCACTTTCTTCGGATTTTATCAACTATCACTCGCATTTGGTTTTATCATCGGTAACTATACCGGGACATCGTTTACATCCAATTTAAACGGAATGTATACACCATGGCTTATTTTCGGCGGAATAGGAGTTATTGGTTTTATTTCACTCCATATTTTAAATATTAAAAAAGGGAGCTCTAAAGAGGATATATACCTATGTAATGAGACGAAACCTCTTTAACACATTACAATTGAAATGGTACCTTTAGACAAGCAACCTATAATAAAAAAATTCGACCATCATACTTGACAGTCGAATCTTTTTATTTTTCATATTCAAGATGATTATGTCTTTTACAACCAAATAAATAGCACCCCCCTAAATGATAAGTTTCAAATTCTAACCCTGGAACATATCCAGATTTGATACGTTCTATCATTGTTTTATAACAATTATTCTCTTCTGTATATTCCTCAATTAACTCTTTCTTATCTTTTTCTGTCCAGTTTTCTTCTACTTCTTCATTCTGAACATCTTCTATTTCTGATGTTTTCGCTTCGATAGATTCCTGTATAACTTCATTTATACGGGAGAAATTATTAGCTTTATATAGAGCATATACAAACCTACCAATCCAGTTAGGACTTTTCCAAACTTCTTTGTATCCCTTTTCGAACCATTCAATTGCTTCGTTATAGCAATTCAACTCAACATATAAATCTGCTACATGAATTTCTCCTAAAAAATTATCAGATTTCCTGTTAAAAGCATCTAACTTCTCTTTCGCTTCTGTCGTTCGCCCTAAATCAATTAAGCATTTTACATAGCTATACATTATATAGTCCGAATCCCCTGCAACTCGCAAAAAAAATTCCGAAGCTTTTTCTAACTCTCCAAGGTTATAATGCGCTACAGCTACATTGTGAAATGCTTCATCCGATGGTTGCATCGAAATAGATTTTTGCAATACTTCTTTCGCTTCTTCCCATTTTTCTTGTTTCGTGTAAATTTCCCCTAAGATGTTATAAGGAAAGTATGAAGAAGGATTCAACTTAACAACTTCTCTTATTAATTCAAGAGCTTTATCATCATTCTCTTCCTCATAAAAGTACATCCAAGCCAGATTATTGAGAGATTGTACGTCTCTAGATTCATGTACTGCTTGTTGAAACAGTTCCATTGCTTCCTCATATTTATTTTGTTCAAACATTTCAATTGCCTTCTCATTAATGTTCAAATAACTACCTCCGAAGTAAATGAATTCATCTATTCCCTATCATTATTGTAAAATGTAAAAATTATAATTTCTATAAAAAAATTTCTTTCTCTCGTCTACATTTCGATTGAAATAGAAGCTAAAACACACGAATTTACAACAATCAGTAAATTTTTTAATCTCCCTTAAATTGGATATACATCCTGTTTTAATTTACATATTATGGTACAATTAAAAGGGTACTAACTAAACATTTACGCTCCACACTAGTAATCTAGCAATACCAAAATCAAAATTCACATGGAATTGAGGGATGTTATGAAACAGAAATTAGCTGTTCTTCTATTCACCGGAATCATATTATCCGGATGTTCAGCTATTGCAGGAAATTCTTTAGAAACTGGAAACGGCAGTATGGAATTATTAACACCAACCATTACAACAAAAGATAATGAATTAGAAATTAAGACCGAGGGCATTGATGAAAATAAAGTGACCTTTATTTATGTTGCTAATAAAAAAGTATTGGAACAAAAAATTAATAATGGTGAATCCTACAAGCTTAACATTAAAGATATCGAACACGCTCATAGGACGGACTACAAGCCAAAAGTTCAACTTTTGCAAACAAAAGATGATGATAAAGATGGAGAAATGGTAACCTTTAAACAAGTTAGGTATACAGTTAAAAAAAATTAATTTTATAGGCATTTCATTATAAATGTAACGAACGAAAATTTACTTTTAACAGTGGGTAAATATAAGGGGTGCTAGCATGAAAAGAAGATGGATTTATTGGTGGATTGGTAACATATTTTGGATTATAGCTTTCGGGATATTGACAGCTATCATTTTGCTAAGAGAGGTTGATGGGACCGGTGTTACTCAAACACCTGAGCTGAAATTAATAGCCTTTATCGTTTTATTAATTGCATTTATATTACCAATAATTATTCAAGTTGTATGGTTACTTGTTAATTTAAGAAAGAGTAGAAAAAAATAATACATAAAAAAGAGAGGAATCTTTTTCAAACTTGATTCCTCTCTTTTTTATTTTGGGATTATGCCATGCTTTTAAAGCTGCACTACCCCCTTTTCTTTACGATGCATGTTCATCTTTCTTCTTCATTAACGCTCTCTTCTTCATCGCCTTCGTTAAATATCCGCCTTTAAATGAACGGATTTCATAAGAAGACATAAACGCTTTCGGTGCAATTTTATTAATGATTTCTAACAGTTCTTTCTCTCTAGAGCGCTTTGCAACGATATCTAAGCGATAACGTATAGAATTAATTCCTTCGCCTTCAAATACCGTAACACCAAATCCAGAGTGACGTAGTTCATCTACTAATTCATTACAACGGTCTAGTAAACTAACTTGATACGTAATATAACCAATTGCTAATTTATTCTCTATATAACCGCCTAATAAAAGTCCTGTACTAAAGCCAATGACATAGGCAACGATGTTCATCCAATTTGATAAATCTTGAAACACAATACCTAAACTGACAATGTAAATAGCTCCTTCTAACAATCCAACACCAGTAGCGGATCTTGTTTGATTCTTTACAAGCAAAATCGTACGGATTGTTAAAATTGGAACATAAATAATTTGAAGCACAAAAATAAGTAACGCTTGTAACATTGGTATCCACCTCTTTCAAAAAGTCTTTTGTCATAATAACATACATAACCTTTAGAAATCGATGGGTTTTTAAATTTTTTTACATTATTTTTCATACTATTGAAAAACGAAAAAAAGAAGCGTATTATATTTGTCGTAAAATTGATTCCTTTCATTAGCTCACTTAAACACAAAAAAGGAACCCCATTAGGCCCCTTTCATCATAGCTCTATGTTTTTCGAAGCATGTTCCCTTTGCTTCTCTTCCTCTTCCTCTTTCACTAACTGCATATTCGCATAAGCTAAATTTGCAATCATTAAAAAGTGACCACCTAAAATGCCTGTACCAAATGCCCACATTTCCATTTCATGCTCAATTTCATACATGATGATTGCTCCTAAAATGGCAGCTGCAAATCGGTTTAGAACTCCTAACCCAGGAGCCTTTTCCTTCATTACGATACTTTTTCCGAGTTTCTCCACCCTGCGAGCTAATAACCAAAGACAATAGGCGCTTACTGCTAATCCAATACCAAACCCTGTCACTTGTTTTCCAAACGGAGTAATCGTCCACATAAGTAGTAAACCACTAAAGATCACATACAATTGTAATCGATATACACGTAAGGCTTCTTGAATCAAAATATCCGCTCCTAAGTTCTCATTTTTTGTACTTTAGAAGAAAAGCAGCAACTTACACAGTTGCTGCTTTCTCTTCTTCTTGTTCTTGTTCCATCTTACGAATTTCAACACGTTTAATTTGGTAAGCGTCTTTTTCTAACACTTTAAATTCATAACCTTCCGCCTCAACGTGTTGTCCTTCTTCGATTTCATGATTTTGCATCATAATCCATCCACCGATTGTATCCACATCATCTTCTTCGATGTGTAATCCAAATAAATCTTTCACTTCTGAGATAAGCACTTTTCCATCAACAATGATATGTTGCTCGTTCACATGTTGAATTGGTGGTGCTTCATCTTCATCATATTCGTCACGAATTTCGCCGACGATTTCCTCCAAGATATCTTCAAGCGTTACAATTCCGGCTGTTCCTCCGTACTCATCATATAAAACAGCCATCGGAATTCGCTTTTTCTGCATTTGAAGTAATAAATCGTGAATTGGAGTCGTTTCCATCACTTCAATAATCGGACGCATATACGAGCGAATAAATGATAAATCTTTTTGATCCTCGGTCATATATCGAATAAAGAAATCTTTTACGTTGACCATACCGATAATATCATCTTTATCTTCCCCAAAAATCGGATAACGTGTGTATCGCTCATTTTGGATTACTTTCATGTGTTCTTCTACTGAATCTTCCAGGTAGAAACCAATGATTTCTGTTCGCGGTACCATAATCTCTTTCGCAATACGATTATCAAATTCAAAAATGTTATTTACATACTTGTATTCAGCTTGATTAATTTCGCCGCTTTCATAGCTATCTGAAAGGATAAGACGTAATTCTTCTTCTGTATGAGCTACTTCATGTTCTGAAGCTGGCTTTAAACCGAATAAACCAGTTATCACACGAGCTGAACCGTTCAATACCCAAATAAATGGATACATTACTTTATAGAACATCATTAATGGACCTGCCAATAATAACGTTACCCTTTCAGCCTTTTGAATTGCCATCGTTTTCGGAGCTAATTCCCCTACTACAACGTGTAAATACGTCATAATCATAAAAGCAAGACCAAATGTTAATACTGATGAAATAGAAGGATTTAAGTTCCATTTCTCAAATAACGGGTGTAATAACTTTTCGATTGTCGGTTCACCTAACCAACCTAATCCCATAGCTGTAACTGTAATACCTAATTGACAAGCAGATAAATATTCATCTAAATTTGTTGTTACCTTTTTCGCTGCTAAAGCACCGCGTTTTCCTTCCGCAACAAGCTGATCGATACGGCTTGAACGTATCTTTACAATCGCAAACTCTGCTGCTACGAAAAATCCAGTAAATGCGATTAAAATCGCAACCATGACTAAATTAAATATTTCCAATGAATCCCCTTAGTTAAAAAACTAAGGTGTCCACCTCCTGTATACTATAATGTTTTCTTATTTATTTGTTAGAAAACATAGCCCGATACAAAAATTAAAGAGGTCGGATTTCACTTATTCTATAATAATAGAGCAAGTGTCTGTATTAAAGCTGTCGTTTGACCTGATAAAGATTTCGATATTTTTTCACGTTGTGAATCAGTCAATTCATCTAAAAGCGGTTTTAACTCAGTAAGCTCCACTTCTAATCGGTGAATATGGTCTGTCACTTCATTCACTTGTTTCGAAACGTGTTCATTGATACCGAGCAGCTTCTTCTTCTCCTCGATTTTCTCTTTAATCTCACAAAGCGGCATATGCATTTCTTTGCACTTCTCAATAAATTGTAATGTCTCAAATGCTGTTTCGTCGTAATAGCGATAATTAGATTGAGATCGCTCCGCTTTTAAGATACCTAGATTCGTATAATAATCAATCGTTCGTTTCGACACGTGAGCCATGAGAGCCAACTGTCCGATTCGATACACCTTCCCAACGATCTTCCCCCCTTGTTTATATTACTTACATCATACAACACATAAACTGTACAGTCAAACGTGACGGTTTATTATTCACAATTTATACACAACTTCATATATTTTCTTAAACTTATAGAATATGATTCTACTTATATAATTAAATTATTAAATTTCATTAATTACGTGCTAGCCAAATATATTTATGAAATCACCTGTTCTTTTCAAATTTTCTTATTTTAGAACATACCGTTCTATTTCTAAAAAAATAACCCAATACAATAAACTGAAAATTAAGTTATAATATCATTATAAAATATGAAGGAGGAATGCACTCATGTACTACAACACTTCATTCGAAAACGATCAGCCTGTAGGCCGTCTATAAACTAAGACGGGCATTCATTTAGCACATACACTACGCCTCGTCTTAGGGAACTCATATTACCCTAAAAATAGACGGAGGTACTTTACATGAAACAAACAATTTTAGGAGCTATATATTTATCACTAACAGCAAGTATATGGGGTGGTATGTATGTTGTTAGCAAATACATACTCGATTTTATCCCACCACTGACACTCGTTTGGTTACGCTTTATTATCGCTTTTGTTGTTTTGTATTTCATTTTGAAAATAGCTGAGAAAAAGCAAAAGAAAAAAGCAACCATTCGCAAAAAAGATTGGCTATTATTCGCTTGGATTGGATTTATCGGCTATTTCATTTCAATCACATGCCAATTTATCGGAACAAAATTATCCGACGCTCATACAGGCTCGTTAGTTACATCAGCTACACCTGCATTTATGGTTATATTTGCAGCGCTCATTTTGAAAGAAAAACTAACTGCTCGTAGACTTTTATCTACTATAATAGCGACAATCGGTGTCATTATCGTAATCGGATGGGATATTGAAATCGGCTCCTATTTTATCGGAACAATCATTTTAGTTGGAGCCGCTATTACGTGGGCTTTACTATCTATTTATGTAAAAATCGCTTCAATCCAATTTTCATCCTTAGTTATTACAACGTATGCCATATTCTTTTCACTCTTTTTTATTACACCTTTTATGATATGGGAACTACAAACATCCTCTATCGGAACAGTAAATACGTACGTAATATTAGGCGTATTATACTTAGGAATCGTCTCAACAGCAGGTGCCTTTTTCCTTTGGAATAAAGGATTAGACTTAATGGATGCAAGCATTGGTTCCTTATTTTTCTTCTTCCAACCTATCGTTGGATCATTACTTGGTTGGCTCTTATTAAATGAGACATTAAATAGTAACTTTTTCATTGGTGGTATGCTCATTATATGTAGCGTTTTCATTACTACTTTTGAAAAGAAATAACAAAACAGGCAGAGATTCTTAGTCTCTGCCTGTTCGCATAATTGGATCTTGGTCGTGAAAACCAATACAAATCGGTATATTACTTTGCACTTCACTACGTACACTTATAAAACTACACAGCGTTTTAGCAATTAAATATAAAGTTATACTGATTGCTTTTTCACTTGTATCAAAGCCATTTTCATTATACATATCCGCTAATTCTACAGACCCCGCCCCCTCAATATTATATGTCCATTCTGAAGCCCAATTATCGTCCTCTTCTTCCATTGAAACATATTCCTCACAAATATAAAGTGAAACTTTAATCAGTGGGGGCGTTCTTCATCCCCACTGATTATTAGTTGAACCAATCGGGCTTTTACGGGCAGTTGACTTCCCACGTAACTTCTTTGCTTTCGCTGAATTTTGAGGTGGGGGTCTTACTGCCCGTTAATGCGGGATAAAACTGACTATTCCACTCGTTATCAAGATCATACTCTAAATAAATCGCCTTTGCTTCTTCATTAGTAGCCATTTCTACAGCTGCATCCAAACCTACTCTAATACTTTCCTTATATGACTCTAAATCAATTGCTTTAATTCGTTCTGCATATTCTGTAGACGCCAACATGCAACAAATATCATAATACTTCGCTTCTATTTGCTCTACTGCTAACGAAAAGGCATCCTCTTGCACCTCTTCTAAATACTGAAATATATCCACACTAAATACTCCTCACTCTTTACGCACTCCAATGCGATGGACGAGACAATAATTTCGGTAATTTCGTATGTTTGTCCCCTCTAGCCGCATTAACTTGAACTTGCGTCAGGAAAATACTATTTGTAAAATCAGTCCCGCGAATATCTGCATCTCGTAAATCTGCTCCGATGAGATCTGCCCCTCGTAAGTCTGCTCCATTTAAGTTTGCCGCAATTAAATATGCTCCTCTTAAATTTGCACCTTGTAAATCTTTCTTTTTCAGATTTGCTCCCATAAGGTCTGCACCGCGGTGTATGATTCGTTTCTTACGCGCAGTATTCATTTCCTTCCATACTAATTCGCTCGTTTCTAAAAGAAGAATGTTTACCTCTGCCCTATGCACTGGAACATTTATTTTCATTAACTTATCTGGATTTAAATTCGAAAGTCGCTCTGTCTCCTCAATTGCGGTCTTCAGCTCTTTATGAATTGGCTGTGTTGCCTTTAAAAGAATCGCTTCATTCAAATACCAAAGCATTTCATGAAGTTGATGCATAACTGGAAAAGCATCATACATTTTTCTCGCATGCTTAGCATCTTTCCGCCAATCAACCCCGTTAAATGTAACTTGAGAAATCTTCTGCCCAGCGCCGAAACATTCAAATACTGTACAACCTTTATAACCTTTTCCTCTAAGATTTTTATGTATATTACATTTAAAATCTGATTGTAAGTTGGAACATGGTTTACCACCATCTTTATTCACTGCAAAATCTACCGATGCTGCGAACGGTAATGCAACGCAACATAGACCGAAGCATTTTTCGCAGTTTGCTTTTAAATGATCATTATGATTAGTCAAAATCTATACCCCCTGTTGTCTTTTGACTATTTCATAATATTCCAACTGTAATAAATAATCAATTTTAAAATAAACCGGCATCTTTCGTTTCAATTCATAACTTTATCATTCGATTTCCTTTCAATTGAAAAGGACTATTTTTATTTAATGAATTATAATTAAATTATAAATTTTCTAACTAAAAGGAGACTTATTATGGCACTACAAATGAAAACAAACTGTCAAATTTGCGATCAATCGCTCGAACAAGATTCTGAAGCATACATTTGTGTATATGAATGTACATTTTGCGCACCATGTACAGAAGAAAGACACAACGTTTGTCCAAACTGCGGCGGCGAATTAGTACGTAGACCGAAAAAGAAACAATAAAAAGCAAAGCGATATCGCTTTGCTTTTTATTGTTTTCTGAGTATATGAAATTATATCGAACACAACTTAAACATTTAAAAACTTCACACAAACAGGCTCTGGCACAGCAACATCAGATTGTAAAAGTGTTAACTTTCCTGTAGATTCATCTCTTGAAAATAGCACAAGATTATGTGACTTTTCATTTGTAGCAACAAGAAACTTTTCAGTGGGATCTAATACAAAGTCCCTCGGCCAATTTCCTTCTGTAGATGTATGTTCAACAAATGTAAGCTGACCTGAATTTTGATCTACGCTATAAATAGCGATACTATTATGACCACGATTACCTGCATATACAAAACGGCCGTCAGAAGAAATATGGATAGCACTTCCTTGACTATTTTCATCAAAGTGTTCTGGAAGAGTAGAAATATACTGTACTTCTGTAAAGGATCCTTCTTCCGAGTTATATGTTAGCGCAATAACCTCTGAACTAAGCTCCGTCATTACATAAGCGTATTTTCCATTTGGATGAAAAGTAATGTGTCTTGGACCACTCCCTGGATTTACAGATAAACTATTCACTTCTGTTAATGTACTATCTTTTATTTCATACGTAATTAACTTATCAATTCCTAAATCAACACCTATCACATATTTTTCATCAGGAGTATATCCCGCGTAATGTGCATGTGGTTTTTCTTGTCTTTCTTTATTTGGACCTGAACCTTCATGCGCCATAATAGATGAAGCAGGATTTACAGTTCCATTTTCTTCATTTATTTCAAAAGACTCAATCGTTCCTTTATGGTAATTTGCTGTAACTACCGTATGATTCCCACTATCAACGCTCACATGACAAGGAGAAGCCCCTTCTACTACTTGTCTGTTTTCTGCCTTTAACTCTCCAGTTTTACTATCAATTGAATAGGCAGCTACACCACCAGATTCTCCTTCCTTAACAACGGAATAGAGATACTCATTATTTCGGTTAATCGTTACATATGTAGGGTTATCCAGCTTAGCGGCAAGTGTTACATTACTAATTTTTTTTGCTTCTGTGTCTAAAGTAATCTTATATATTCCTTCACTATTTTCTTTTGTGTAAGTTCCAACATATCCAATAAACTCTTTGTTATCCTTCATTTTTATAACCCTCTCTCCCTATATTTTTCGTTCATCATACTTCTTAAAATATTTTATGTTGAAAGAGTATCCTAAAAAATCGGAGTACCTCTTTATACGTTACCATATTTTCTTGATAAATAGCTTTTAAACCCACTTTTTTTGGTACGCTGCTATACTTTCATATTCTTCTTCCAATTGACGAGACAGACGAATATAGATTGGTGTTAAATCTTTATATTTTTCCACACTTTCCATGTTTGGCCCATGATGAAAATCTGCCCCTACCATTTCAGAAACTACGCATAATGTATCTATTTCACCTAAACTATATAAACCGAGGATTGCAGCACCTAAGCAAGAGCTTTCGAAACTTTCAGGAACATATACGTCTTGATGGAAAATATCTGCCATCATCTGTCTCCAAAGTTCCGATCTTGCAAAACCGCCTGTCGCTTGAATTTTTTTTGGTTCGCCAATTAGCTCTTTTAAAGCGAGAAGAACGGTATATAAATTATAAATTACTCCTTCTAAAACAGCACGGATAAGATGTTCTTTCTTATGATGCAATCCGAGTCCAAAGAAAGATCCCCGTGCATTTGCATTCCATAAAGGAGCTCTTTCCCCTGCTAAATACGGATGAAACAATAAACCGTCAGATCCAGGATTCACATTTGCTGCTATTTCAGTAAGTACTTCATATGGATCTTTTCCTAAACGCTTCGCAAGTTCAATCTCTGAAGTGCCCAATTGGTCACGAGCCCATCTGAAAATCATACCACCGTTATTAACTGGACCACCGATTACCCAATGGTCTTCAGTTAACGCATAACAAAAAATTCTACCTTTTGGATCTGTTACAGGACGATTTGTTACAGCACGTATCGCACCGCTTGTACCAATTGTAACAGCCACAACGCCAGGGTCTATTGCATTTACACCTAAATTAGATAGTACTCCATCACTCGCTCCTACTACAAAAGGCGTAGAAACAAGTACATTCATCTCTTTGGCAAGCTCTTCATCTAATCCTGTTAAACTGTGCGTTGTTGGAACAAGTTTAGAAAGCTTGTCATCTGTAATTCCCGCAACATGTAAAGCCTCTTCATCCCATTTTAAAGATTTCAAATTAAACATCCCTGTCGCTGATGCTATAGAATAATCAATTACATATTCTTTATATAACTTGTAGAAAACATATTCTTTAATAGAAATGAATTTATAACTTCTTGCGAACAATTCTACCCGCTCATTCTGTAACCAAACTAATTTCGAAAGTGGTGACATCGGATGAATAGGTGTCCCAGTACGTAAATAAATTTCATGACCATTCATATCATTCTTTATTTTCTCCGCCCAGCTTGCACTTCTATTATCTGCCCACGTGATACATTTCGTTAACGGATTTCCATCTTCGTCTACAGCGATAACGCTATGCATTGCCGAACTGAAAGAAACACAGAGAATATCAACCGCTTGTATATTACTTGATTGCACAACTTCTTTAATCGTATGTATCACCGCTTGAAAGATTTCTTCTGGATCTTGTTCTGCTATTTCAGGCGTAGGAGAATATAAAGGATATTCAATTCCATGACTTGCAATAACAGATCCATCAATTGAAAACAAAACCGATTTTGTACTAGTTGTCCCAATATCTACACCGATCATATATTTCGATCTCACTATGTAACCCCTTTCAGAATATACCATTAAAAAAGAACACTCTCAATTCTTTACTAATTATGCATACATACTTGGGAGCACCATGGTTTATACGAAAAAAGACTCTCCCTTATGAGAATTACGTGCTAACTAACTTTACTCTCATAAGGGGGCCTTTTCATATCTATTGTACTAATTTGAAAATGAATCGTTTCTATATGATATTGCTGTTTTCACGTAATAAGATGTCAAAATCAAGATTAAGTTTATAGGATGAAGTCACATAGAGATTGACCCTCTCGTAAAAAAGCAATTAGTGAACATTTCACTTCATTATAATTTAGGCGCTTTCGCCCAATCAGCAGCAAATTTCTCAATACCTTGGTCTGTTAATGGGTGCATAGCAAGTTGTTCAATTACTTTATAAGGAATTGTTGCAATGTGAGCACCTGCCATCGCTACACGAGTTACATGATCTGGATGTCTAACAGAAGCCGCAATAATTTGTGTATCTAGTTGATGAACATCGAATAATTCAGCAATTTTAGCAACTAATAATACGCCATCTTCAGAAATATCATCTAAGCGTCCTAAAAATGGAGAAACGTACGTTGCACCTGCTCGAGCAGCTAAAAGTGCTTGGTTCACCGTGAAAATAAGTGTAACATTCGTTTTCACACCTTTTTCAGTAAGGTAGCGACAAGCTTCTAATCCAGCTAACGTCATCGGAAGTTTAATTGTAACTTTTTCATCGCCACCGTTAATTTTAATCAGTTCTTCTGCTTGGGCGATCATCTCTTCAGCTGTAACAGCATCTGGCGTTACTTCTGCCGAAACAGATTCAACTTTAGGAACTGCCTGACAAATTTCTGCAATACGGTCTTCAAATTTAATGCCCTCTTTTGCTACTAAAGAAGGATTCGTTGTAACACCAGCTAAAACTCCAAGTTTATATGCTTTTTTTATATCCTCAAGATTTGCAGTATCAATAAAAAATTTCATGATTAATTCCCTCCAGTTTTTAAACGTTGATGAGTTACATGTTTAATATGCTTATCCCGTAAAAGCCCGATTGGTGTGGAATGAAGCCCCTACTTATTAAAGTTTCACTTTATTTCTTTTCTACTGCATGTCCGCCAAATTCATTGCGCAGAGCTGCTACAACTTTTCCTGTAAATGTATCATTGTCTAATGAGCGGTAGCGCATTAATAGAGACATTGCGATAACAGGAGTTGCTGTTTGAAGGTCTAATGCTGTTTCTACTGTCCATTTTCCTTCACCAGAAGAATGCATAACACCCTTAATCTCATCCAATTTTGCATCTTTAGAAAATGCATTTTCTGTTAATTCCATTAACCAAGAACGAATGACTGAACCGTTGTTCCATACTCTTGATACTTTTTCATAATCGTAGTCAAATTCACTTTTCTCTAGAATCTCAAATCCTTCACCAATAGCAGCCATCATACCGTATTCAATTCCGTTATGAACCATTTTTAAGAAGTGACCACTACCAGCTTTTCCAGCATATAAGAATCCATTTTCTACAGCAGTATCGCGGAAGATAGGTTCAACGATGTCCCAAGCTTCTTGATCTCCTCCGATCATGTAACAAGCACCATTACGAGCGCCTTCCATTCCGCCAGAAGTTCCTGCATCCATAAAGTGAATGCCATCTTTCTTTAATTGCTCATATCGGCGGATAGACTCTTTATAATGTGAATTACCAGCTTCAATTAAAATATCTCCTTTTGATAAAAGTGGTGTAACCTCATCAATAACAGAATCAACAACAGCGTGTGGTACCATTACCCAAAGAATTCTTGGTGATTGTAATGACTGAACAAGTTCACTTAAACTAGATGTACCCGTTGCCCCGTACTCTTTCATTTCTTCTACTGCGCTCGTATTTAAATCAAATGCTACTACTTCATGTTTATGATCCATTAAATTTTTCCCTAAATTTAATCCCATTTTACCTAACCCAATTAATCCTACTTGCATAATATAATTCCTCCTCAAATCATCTTTTATTAAAAATCCATATCACTACAATCTGGAATACCTTTCAGCACTGAAATGTTAGTATGTACAGAAAGGTATTCACAGTCATAGCTTAAGAATTCAACACATTTTTTGTAATTTGAACAACATTTTCTGTCGTAAATCCAAATAGATTCATGACTTCAGCTCCAGTTCCTGAAGCTCCAAATGTTTCAATTGATAGTACTTTTCCTTCTTGTCCTACATAACGTTCCCAACCTAGAGATACACCCATCTCAAGAGATACTCGTTTCGTTACAGAAGACGGAAGAACGGATTCTTTATATTCGTTCGATTGGCGATCGAATAACTCCCAGCTCGGCATTGCAACGATGCGAACAGAAACTTGTTCTTCTTCTAATTTTGCTTTCGCACTAGCAGCTAAGGATACTTCAGAACCTGTCGCAATTAAAATTACATCCGGATTTTCATTTGTTTGTGTTAATACGTAAGCTCCTTTAGAGAGATTCTCTATGTTCGCTTTCGTTTCATTAAACACCGGTAAATTTTGACGGCTCAGTACTAAAACGACTGGACCATCCGTTTGCTGTAAAGCATACGCCCAAGCACTTGCTGTTTCATTTGCATCTGACGGACGGATAACTGTTAGACCAGGAATTGCTCGAAGCGCTGCCAATTGTTCAATTGGTTCATGCGTTGGACCATCTTCTCCTACAGCAATCGAATCATGTGTAAATACGTAAGTAACAGGTAACTTTTGCAGTGCAGCCAGTCGAATCGATGGACGAAGGTAATCATTAAATACAAAGAATGTACTTACGAAAGGTTTTACTCCTCCATGGAGAGCCAGTCCATTCGCTGCCGCGCCCATTGCATGTTCACGTACACCGAAGTATATATTTCGTCCAGCATATGATTCTACTGCATATACTGCTTCACCTTTTATATCTGTCATCGTAGAATGAGAAAGATCCGCACTTCCACCGAAAATAGAAGGAATCGATTTCACATAATGATTAATAGCTTCCCCACTTGCAACACGAGTGGAAATTGTTTTTTCAGTATCAAAAGATAGAATGTCTTTCGCTTCAATTAAAACCTCACCTGTAATCGCTTTTTCTAATTCATCTGCTAGTGCAGGGTTTGACTCTCTGTATACGTTAAATTGCTCATTCCATTCGTTCTCTTTTTCAATACCTTTTTGTTTCAGTTCATTAAAATGAGCTGTTACTTCTTCAGGCACAAAGAAGTCTTCCTCATAGTGCCAACCATACACTTGTTTTGTCGCTGTCGCTTCTTCTACTCCAAGCGGATTACCATGTGCTTTATTCGTTCCAGCAACTTTTGGACTTCCATAACCTATAATGGTTCTAATTTCTATAAGAGTAGGTTGATCCGTATTTTCTTTCGCTAATGTAATGGCTTTTGTAATAGCATCGACATCGGTTCCATCTTCAACTCTTACATATTGCCAATGTACAGATTCTGCCCTTTTCTGAATATCTTCAGAGAAAGCAATGCCTAATTCACCATCAAGTGAAATTTCATTTGAATCATACAGTACAATTAACTTGCCAAGTTTCATATGTCCTGCCATTGACATCGCTTCATAAGCGACACCCTCCATTAAGTCACCATCTCCGACTAAAGCATACGTATTGTGATCTATAATAGAGTGACCATCCTTATTAAACTTCGCTGCTAAATGAGCTTCTGCCATTGCCATTCCGACAGCATTAGCAATCCCTTGTCCTAACGGGCCTGTAGTCGCTTCAACTCCAGGAGTATGCCCAAACTCAGGATGTCCTGGTGTTTTACTATTTAACTTTCTGAAGTTTTTCAAGTCATCAATTGAAACGTCATATCCAGCTAAATGAAGTAGGCTATATAACAGACTAGATCCATGTCCTGCCGATAAAACGAAACGATCACGGTTAAGCCATTCTGGGTGATTAGGATTGTAATTTAAATGATTCGCCCATAATGCATAAGCCATTGGTGCTGCTCCCATCGGAAGACCTGGATGACCTGAGTTTGCCGCATTAATAGCATCAATCGATAACGTACGAAGTGTATTCACTGCTAATTGATTTATGTTTTGTGCCATAGTAATCGTCCCCCTAAATGCTTTCATGAAAGAAAGTACTTATTTTTCCGTCTCTTGATCTAACCACCATTTAAATCCACTTTCTTGCAACAGTTCATTAGACGCTTCTGGACCATATGAACCAGACTCATATTCATGAAGCGGTAATAAGTTTTCCTCGAACGCTTCAAGAATTGGTTGTACCCATTCCCATGACAATTCAACTTCTCTCCAATGTGCAAAGAATGTAGCGTCTCCACTCACCGCATCATGAATGAGTCTTTCATACGCTTCAGGTACTCCCACATCCACTTGCTCGCAAGTAAAGTTAATACGCATCGGTTCAATCTCTCCATTTTTCAATGGATTTTTACTATTTAACTGTAATGAAACATTCTCACCTGGGCTAATTTCAATTATTAATAAGTTAGGTGCTGCATTTGGATTATTATCTTGATATTGCTGTTTTAACGTATTTTTAAATTCAATTACAATACGAGTAGACTTTTCTTTCATTCGTTTTCCTGTTCGTATATAGAAGGGAACGCCAGTCCAAAATGGATTATCGATCCACAAACGAGCAGCAACAAATGTGTCTATGTTAGAAGAAGGATTTACTCCTGGCTCCTCTTTATACGCTACAACTTGCCCGCCTTTTATCTCTCCTGAAGAGTATTGACCGCGAATGATATGGCTTTGAACGTCTTCTTTTTTCACTTTACGAAGCGTCTCCATTACTTTTCGTTTTTCCTCTCGAATTTCACACGCATTAACCTTTTCCGGCAGATTCATAGCAGTCATCATTAATATTTGTAACATATGATTTTGAACCATATCTCGAATGGCTCCTGCATGATCATAATATCCGGCTCTTTCTTCAACCCCAACTGTTTCACTAGCTGTAATTTGTACATTTGCTATATGTTCTTTGTTCCAAATCGATTGGAGAACAGGATTTGCAAATTCTAGTGCTTCAAGGTTTTGAATCATCGGTTTACCTAAATAGTGATCAATACGGTATATCTCGTCTTCTTCAAACGTGCGACTAAGCTTATCATTAAGCTCACGAGCAGATGTAAGGTCGTGCCCAAACGGTTTCTCAATCATCAGGCGTTTCCATCCATCTGTTTTATCAAGTCCGCTTTCCTTAATATTTAAAGCAATGGTCTCGAAAAATTCAGGAGCAACTGAAAGATAGAACATTCTATTACCTTTTATATGTAGTTCCTCTTCCCTTTCACGAACGACTTGTAATAACCTCTCATAGTCTTCCGGTTTACTCACATCTAATGGACAATAGCGAAAATTATCTAAAAAACCTTCGAGTTCCGGAGTACCTTCTTCCCTCTGACGAGAAAACGTCTCTATTGATTCTTTTATTCTTTTTTGAAAATCTATATGAGACACTTCACGTCTTCCAAGCCCGATAACAGATATTTGCTTTGGAAGCTTTTGATCTCTATATAAGTTATATAGCGCGGGGTAAATTTTGCGTTTTGCTAAGTCCCCTGTCGCTCCAAATAAAACAAAGGTCATTGATTCCAAGTTCAGTCCCCCTCGTGATGTATAGTCATTGTCACTATAGTAAAAATGCATTGTACAGAAGCTACTATCATTGTTGATTCACTCTTGCTTCTTAACTTCAAATTTTTTATATTTGTCGCTTTCTCATTGTCCCCAATATTAATAGTGGCAATTCAAAGCATTTTTACCACATACTACTTAATTACTATAACTTATATAAAATAATTTAATTATTAAAAGTAATTAAGTTATTTTATATCTATCATATTAACTACATAAATTATCATAGTCAAGAAAAGTGTCTCGGATTAAAGATTCTTCATTCCCTAATATCTTTTAGTACTCATGTATTTATTAGAAAAAGATTAGATCTATGTTCATTACATGAAATGAATAATAAAAAGGCCAAAATGAACATATTCTTGTTCGTTTTGGCCTTTTTATTATTGCTTCAGATGATTCTTAACTGCTCTTATAACCAATTCGTGATCTTCTTCTGGTGGTAATCCCGAAACTGTTATCATTCCAATAACCCCTACGTCTTTTATTCTGATAGGAAAGCAGCCACCAAACGCAGCATATTCCGAAGTATCTAAAAGATATTTTTCATTATATGAGATTCCAGTTATTTCACTTTGTATCTGCATATAATACGAGCTATGATCATGCAGAGAAACGACTCGTTTTTTACGCTCAATCCATTTCGTATTTTCCTCATTTGTCCCTGTCATTTTGAAATGAAACAATTGCACACTGTTTTTCGTTATATCAACAGCAATCAATTTCCCCTCTTTCTTCGCTGTTTCAACGATAAATAAACCTAGTTGCAGTGCATCTTCATTTGTAAAAGAGGAAAATTGAAGTGTTTCCTCCTCTATTAAAATTCGTTTACTTATTTCATTCAAATTTGAAGTACTCATATCTTTAACCTCCATAATTGTTTTATGCCACACCGACATTTTTTCGAAATTATTAGGCCATATAGTACAACCTTTCAATCAATCTGATTCTAAATAAACTACTGTAACATCTTTGGTGACTAGTACCGTAAAGCTTGTTTTCTTCTTACTGGTGCTATTATGAATGATATTCAAAGTTATAAAAAGTACTATTCTAGTTACCCTTATCTTACAGAGACTATTATGAAATATATTTAACATCTTAAAAATGTATGTACTAAAGAATAATATTTTTAATCACTAGCTTTTTTGATCAATCATTATAATCCAATTTCATCAAAATTTTTATCAATTATTACACTATCCAACAATAGGAGGAAACAAAGATGGATGAAAATATATCCAAAAGCTGAAAAGCAGTTGAATCCCTTGAAGGAATAGTTGTAATTCACTACATATAGAAATAGACATACAAAAACGCTATCCTTTCCTATAATTCTAAAGAAAGAATAGCGTATTTTTTCAAAAATGAGTTCTTTTATTGAGAAACTTTGATTCTATATCATACATAAAAGAGCAACTAGTGCTAAAACAGCTGGAAGTCCTTGTTTCACAATAATTGATTTATTAGATGTGAAACCTCCGAAAATAGCTGCTATCACCACACAAATCACGAAAAATAATTGGACCATATAACCAATTGGATTGAGCCCAAGTACAAGTCCCCAAATGAGACCAGCCGCTAAAAATCCATTATATAAACCTTGGTTTGCAAACATAATGGCTACGTTTCGATCTCCTTCTAAATGCTTCGGTAATTTGAAAGCACGTTTCGCTACTTTTGAATCAATAAAAAACATTTCAAGGATCATGATAAACAAATGTTCTAATGCTACGATCCCGACTAAAATAGCTGCGATTATTTCCACACTATTCTGCCCCCTACACTCTCTATTCTTTAATATTCTCTACATTTTTTTGTATCTGTAATAGAACATGAATAAGTATTTTGCGTTCTTCTCCACTGATATTTACGAACATTTCCTTCATAAAATGTTCCTTTTCTTTCTTGTCAAAATATTAATTGATGTATCAATTATTGATACATCAATTAATATACATCTCTCTTTTTATTTTTGCAAGTTTTTTTGCTCAATTGGTTTTATTTTGTTCCAGCAACTTTAAACCAATTCAAAACATCAGTTCGTATTTCTAGAAATCATAATTACTTTAAGTTCATTCTGACAATCATATTTAACTAAATATATAAAAGAATTGAGTTATATCTCCATCAATTTATAAAAATTATTTTTTTCTAAAAACAGATACTTTACGTTTTTTATAGTAATAAAAATCATTTTTTGTTTCAGAGGCAATCCATTTTGTTAGCTTGATGGGCATAGGATAGCACCATATGACGAACCAATTATCTTTCAAGAAGACGGCTAGAAATCTGGATTTGGTACAGGAGTTGCCTACTTCCCCGATCCAGATGGTACTAATTTAGAGCTAATTGCTCCAAAAGGGCCATTCAGACATGAATAGTTAAAATAAATTAATACCGAAACAAGCCACCTTCTGCCTGGAAGGTGGCTTGTTTGTCGGCAAGTTGATAGAATGACTAAAAAAGGACAAACTCTCCAATGTGAGAAGTTTGTCCAAAAAGTTTTTCATGTTAACTATTTTTACACTAATACCAATAATAGTGAATTAGAATAATGACTTAATACTTGCTAAGACAGTAAGTACACCTACAATAATAACAAATACGTTGCTCATTTTCCCTTTGTATTTAGCTAGTACTGGCACTTTTTGAATCGCATACATCGGTAATAGACATAAGATAGCAGCAACTAAAGGACCGCTTAGAGAATCAATAAGTCCAAGAATACTTGGATTTGTATAAGCAACAAACCAACATGATAATACAACAAAAGTAAGGACGATTGTCTTAATTGTTTTTTCTTCAATATCTTTTCCACGTGATTTACCGAACTTAATAATCATGTCACGCATTACTTCAAATGCTCCGATATAATGGCCAAGGAAAGACTTTGTAATAGCCACAAAAGCAATAATTGGAGCTGCAATCGTGATTACAGGTGAATTAAGTTCATTCGCAAGATATGAAAGGATTGATAAGTTTTGCTCTTTTGCCATTTTTAAATCCTCTGGAGTTAAGCTCAGTGCACTACTCCAAACGAAGAACATAACTACAACGAATGTCATGATATAACAAACCTTTTGTATTTGCGCACATTTAGCATCAGTGGCTTCGATTCCATACGTAGCTCTCTGTTTCACAACAAATGATGAAATCATAGGTGAATGATTAAATGAGAATACGATGATTGGTAGAATCAACAGTATCGTTCCCAAATATCCTGTTCCTGTTGAAGCAGTAGAAACAGCTGAAAAGCTAAGCATTGACGTATTCCACTGTGGAATTAAAGATATTGCGATAAACAGTAGAGAAGCTATGAAAGGATACACTAGCATACTCATGATCTTTACAGTGATATCTTGACCAAAATTCAGTATAGCGATAAGACCAAGAACTAATACAAGTGATAAAATAGCCCTTGGAGGCTCTGGCATGTGCAATTGATGCACGATAAAACTACTTGCAGTATTTGTAAGCGCAACCGAATACATTAGTACGATTGTATAAATTGAACTGAAATATACGATGTTAAAAATGATACTCGCTTTATTTCCGAAATACTCTCTAATTGTACCTGTGATCCCCTCATCAGCAGAATTAGAAGCGTATATCATTTTAGCAAGCGCCCTATGTGAGTAGTACATAACTGGATATGCAAGTAATGTAATTAGTAGTAAAGATAATAAACCACCTGAACCTGCATTAATCGGTAAAAAGAGCACCCCTGCTCCAATTGCAGTTCCAAATAGACTGAGTGCCCATGTAGTATCCTGCTTATGCCACTTTTTCGGATCTGCATATTGCTCATTTTTTAGTGCGGTATTTTCAGCTTGAACTTCTATTTTCTTTGCAGTATTCCCGTTCATATAATAACTCCCCCTTGTATCTATTTCTACATCTCTCTTTGCTGCTAACAAATATTCCCTTTCGGAAAATGAATTCCTTACAAGTTGCCCCACATTGTATGTCCTTCATCATAATGAAACCAAATTGAAACATTCGCTAGTTAGCGTCCTAATATAATTGTTAGCGTTCACAAAAAAGTTTACTCATAATATCCGCTCTTTATATAAAGACCCCTTAAGAGAACAATATAGAATAGACTTCATAAATACGTTGCAACATTTCTAATAACAGTGTATTACTTTAATGGTTTCTCTTTTTTTACTTTTAACAGTAATTTTAGCTAAACCGGCCTCTCTTAATTTGCGAGGCATTTCTTTCTCAATTCTATACATTACTTTAATAACTTCGGCAGCACTGATGATATTGCTTACACAAGCCACTGAAGCACTTTACATACATTTCGCCTCTAATCACACACCTTTCTTACTAGTAATCGCATTTTTTATATTTTCTCCAGAGATAATAAAATTTCTCTCGACGCCCTCATTATAACGTGTATATTTATAAAATTAATATTTTTATATTTTCAGAAATATTAAAGTGGAATAATTTTATATGGATAATATTTTACAGTTAGCATGTAGCCATTGTTTTTATCGCTTAAAGCTGAATTAGTTAGTAAAAAAATACAATAATACATTGTTTTTCTAGGTTACTCATTATAAAGATACTTATATCCCCTTTATCAAAAAATTTCATTTTAAACATAAAAGATATTCTAATAAATAATTAATGTAGGTAAAAAGAAAAAATTCCAAAATAAAAAAACCAAATTTTAGGATATATATTATTAATATTGAATTCATATACATTTTAAAAAGATACACTGAGTAAAAAAACAAAAAAGCTGCCCCATATGGACAGCTCATTTACATAATTATCATTATCAAGGATGCACAAACAAATCACTTCAATGTTATCTTAATTGTAGTTTGTTCGACTCTTCTTCAGGAATATCTCTATGTTTATAATGAATCGTTTTTAGATCATTTCCTTTTATGCGAAAAGTAATTGTGTCCTCTCCATAAGGCGGGTTGTGTGCACCCTCAAAAGTTTGAATTTGAACAGTTACATAAAAAGTATAGTTTGTTGTATCTTTTTTTATTTCAAGTATTTTTTCAGAACCTCGATACCAAAGTTTTGGTTCCTTATAATAGTTTTCAACCTCTTTACTTATTGGCTCCAATAAGAGCTCAATTACTACTTCTTTTAAAAGCTGTTTTGATACAGTTATTCTGCTGATTTTCTTTCTTTTTACATCTATAATTCTCCAAAAATCCCCGCTCTTTTCAACGGTATAAAGAACATTCGTACCGTCCGCTTTCAAAAGATGAAAATAACCTTTATTTCCCTTAATATATAATCGTGGTTCATTAATCCACTCACCTTCTGTTTGGACTATTCCTAAAAACAACTGAGTAAGTGGTGTTATCTTATAATCTAATTGGTTAAATTCACCAAACGAATAAAGTTTATAACCAGTTAAATCTATGCCAAAATTTCTGTTTATATCATTTTCCTTTTTTACAATTGCTTGAGCAGAAATGCAGGGTAATAAAAAAATAAACAGACATATGATGCTAACCATTGTTAATCTTATTTTCATAACATCCATCCCCTCTTTTATTAAGATGCAACAAAAGAAAGGATATTATTGATTAGGGTATAAGCTAAAAAATTAAACTCCCCCATTAACTAGCTCGTTTATCGAGTTTAATTTTGAAGAAAGTCCGATAAACCATTCTTCGTCTCCTGTTAATAATGCAAGGTCTATAAGGTAAAGAATTTGTTCCTTATTTATTGCCTTTGATTCAGGGAGTTTTTTTACATGTTTACTTAAAAAGGACATTGTTTTATTTATTGTATCTCTGTTGTCACATTTCACAACATTAACCTTAACTACTTCCCCTACATTATCAAATGATTCAATATAACCAAGTATTAATTCACCCTCTACTGATATTCCTCGAACCCAATCGCCTACTTTTAAAACAGGATTATGCTTTGACATCATACTCTTTCACCTTCCTACAAATTATTTTTAGTGACGATAAACAACATAAAAAAATAAATTTAACTGTAATATTTTTCATTACATTTATGTGTTAAGAACTCACGGCTATATAATAATTAAGCCGCTTAACGCTCTTGATTAATAAGGTCAACAACTTCTTTCATTGTATAATTCTTTAAGTATTCACCTAGATGTTCTTCAGCACCTAAGAAAATAGCAAAAAGAACTTTTCGCATGTTCGAACCTACAACACACTGATCGTTTGATTCCGGACACTTCGGCTGCAAAGCACCTTCAGAGGTTATCTGATAAATATGCCAAAGATTAACTTCACCTAAATCGCGAGCGAAAATAAAGCCTCCACCAGTTCCCTCTTTTGATTGTATAAACTTATGTTTTTTTAACAAACTTAGTACTTTACGAATACGTACTGGATGTACACCTGCACTTTCTGAAATAGCATTACTTGTTGACATCCGGTCTGGCTGTAAAGCTAAATAAGTTAAACTGTGAATGGCCAAGGTAAAGTCGCTGTTCATTGTTTTCCTCCTACGATTAAAAATATTGTTTCTCATATATTAACATACTGTAGCCATAAATATTACAGATAGGTTAGAACGTTAAAACATATAGAATACTTCTTACCATAAAAAATTAATTCCTTTATATTCTATCCGGTCTGGCCTATATCCGATAACTTCATTTAGCTTTTTAAGTTGAAAATAAAATTAAACACTCCACTGTTTCTTCACTTGTTCTTCTGCCAGTTGTTTAATTTTTGTCCAAATCGTATCTTTACTCACAATAACATTTGTTTGATAATTTCTATCATTATAATTAACTGTAACACATACTTCAATCATCTTCTGCTTCCTCCTTTCAAAAAACTTTTTCTAAAAAATATTACTTATTAATTGGCCAATTTTTGCAGTTCAATGTTTAAAAATGTTCGAACGCTACGTGGTAAAAACTTGCGAATTTCTTCATCATTAAAACCAATCTGTAATCTTTTCTCATCCAGCATAATTGGGCGACGCAACATTAGTGGATACTCGATTATTAATTTATAAAATTCATTAAGCGAAAGCTCCTCAATATTTATATTTAAGTCCTGAAAAGTTTTGGATCTAGTTGAAATAATTTCATTAGCCCCCTCTTCAGTTAAACGAAGAATTGCTTTAAGCTCATCAACTGTCATAGAATTTGATACGATGTTTTTTTCAATATAATCAATTTGATGCTCTTCAAGCCATGCTTTCGCTTTTCGGCATGAAGCACAGCTTGCTGTTGTATACAGAATTACCATATTTAACTCACTCCTTTAATGTTTTTTATCAAACGTACATTTTACATATCGGTTATTGAAATGTATTAAAAAAAATTACAGTTTAGAATCAAATTCACGTAATGTTTCGTTTATCTCTACTATTCATTTCTTTTCAAAATGCTTCTTCTATAACATTGTTGAAACTACATTTTACAGACGATGACAACTCACTTCTAAAAATCTTACTGTAATTTTAAACTTTACAGTTCGATTAATCAACTGTTAAGTCTTGGATTAATTATTGTAACGCAACAAATCGTTTTCTTTTGTATGAATGTCCCCATAGTATTACAGCTAACCAATCTCAAATGCACTTCAAAGCACATTTTATTCATTTCTTGCTTACAAGTGCTATTATGGAATATATTTAACATAATAAAAAGTACGTACTTTAAAGTGTTATAGGTACTAAAAAGTAATATATACACTTTAAAGTGCAGTTCTGCTTACTTCTCTCTTACATCAGTTATTATGAACGACATTTCGCACAATAAATAGTACGTACTTTAAAGTGTTATCGGCACTAAAAAGAAATAATTTTAGTATTACAACGTATTTAGGCTCAAAACTATAATCTAAATTCATCAAAGGAGTTTTTTTATGAAAACATACAATATTCCTGTAGAGGCGACTTTAGAAGTTATTGGCGGAAAGTGGAAAGTTGTTATCCTTTGTCATTTAAAAAAAGGGACAAAAAGAACGAGTGAATTAAAACGATTAATGCCTGGTATTACGCAAAAAATGTTAACGCAACAATTACGGGAACTAGAAGAAGATGGTGTAATCCAAAGGAAAATATATGACCAAGTACCACCGAAAGTAGAGTACTCTTTAACCGATTACGGTTCGTCTTTAGGAGCTATACTCGATTCCCTCTGTTCCTGGGGAGAAGTTCATCTTGAAAAAACCGGGAACACATCCATGCTGATTACAGCCGATGAATAATAACTGCTCCTACTATATGTGTAAATTCTATCCAAGATAAAAAAACGGTTGAGACAATACTTGCCTCAACCGTTTTTTATGTCTCTTTATAATTTTTTGCCGTAATGACTGTTTCAAACTCAAAGGTTTCTGGTAGATGATCTGCATAAGAATATTCAAAAGTTCGTCCATCCGTTAAGTAAGCTACTTGTTCAACTCGCATTAGGAAATCCTGATTTGTTAAGTTCATAAACTGCTTTTCCCTATCATCTGGGCGAATTCCTTTAACCCTGACAACAGATGTCCCTACTTCAAGGCCAAGTTTATTTTGAATATGTGAGTATATCGACTCCTCTAAAACAGAAGCCTCAACACCTGGGATAACCGAAATTGGCATCCATGTATGCTCCATAATCGTCGGAATGCTGTGAATGATGCGGAGGCGAATGATTTTATAGACGAAATCACCGATTGAAACTCCCAATTTCTCAGCAACTACTTCATCAGCCCCAACAATCGCAAACTCGATAATTTTACTTTCTACCTCACTGCCGTATACAGCTTTCGTACCCGTTAAAGTTTGAATCATTCGTGCCTTTTCCTGTTGACGCCAATCTTGCACCACTGTTCCGCTTCCGCGCCGGCGGATGATGTAGCCATCTCTAACTAATAGATCCAGCGCTTTCTTAATAGTAAGGGCTGAAACACCAAATTCTTCAGCAAGGACGGGGCTACTCGGAATTTTTTCGTTGATTTTATATTCACCGTCTAAAATTTGCTGTTTAATCTTTTGATAAATGCCGAGGTATTTTACTTGTGTTGATCCGCTTGCCATTTTCATACCTCCTTTATACTGCAAACTCTCTTCTATTCATTCAAATGTAAAGCCTCAAGTTTGTAAACTGAAGGTGATGGGGCAGCAAATCCATTTTCTAAGATTTCAATATTCGTTACCGCTTCTTCGTCTTTCACAAGTTTTGGTGCACCATTTATAATTGTTTCATACGCGGAATCATAGAAACGACCGTAATCACCAAGCGGCGTTTTAATTTGTTTTTCAATCCAGTCACCATTTGCATTACGATATTTAGCAACTCCATAGTACATCGGTGAATCTTCACCAAACCCTGCACTCTCAGGCATAATCCCCGCTTTCAAATCATTTTCCTGCTGATCTTCACCATATTTAATAAATGATCCATTTGTTCCATGGACGATAAAGCGTGGATAATCTTTTGCTACGACATGGTTCGTTTTCAGCTTAATCTTCAACTGATTTCCGTAATGTAAACCAACATCGAAATAATTATCAACCGCACCTTCCATTTCATTATTACGAATATCGTATGTCACCGTATCTGGACGGCCGAATAGTGAAATCATGCGGTCCATCGTATGAATACCTAAACTATAAAATGAACCTTCTTCTTTTGGAGCTTCATGAGTGATTGAACCAGGACGGAAATAATCAATATGTGATTCAATCTCAATAATATCACCAAGGAATCCTTGTTCAACTACTTGCTTCACAGCTAAAAAATCACCATCAAAACGGCGGTTTTGATAAGGCATAACTACTACACCTTTTTCTCGTCCTAAAGCTAATAATTCTTTCGCATGTTCCACTGTATCGCAAAATGGTTTTTCAACGATAACTGACTTTCCAGCAAGTATAACTTTTTTCGCTAATTCGTAATGCGTATGTGCTGGCGTACAGACCGTCACCACTTGAATTTCTTTGTCATTCAACAATTCATCCAAATCAGTAGTGAAGTAAACACCTTTTTCCTTATATGGAGCCGCTAATTTTTCATTTATTTGACGTACAAAAATCGTTTTTATTTTTATATTATTACGTGTGTTTACATAAGGTAAGTGATAGCGGTTAGCTGACTTTCCAAATCCAATAAAGCCCATTGTTAATGTCATATTTTTCAACTTCCTTGCTCATAAATTTTCGTTTCTATATTTATTATATAATTTAATCATTAAAAGTATATAGTTTTAACTTTATAATTATATATCAAATAAAAAATCCACGATAAAATTCATTCTCACTATAAGTTATGGACCTATAAAGTGAAACTTTAATCAGTGGGGCGGTTTATCCCCTACTGATTATTTACCCGTAAATACCGGGATGAAAAGGAGCGTAATGAACATGGCATATACTACTATATCTATGGAAATTTTCGGATCACCTGAACAAGTATGGCAATTAATCGGAGGTTTCAACTCCCTTCCAGACTGGTTACCTTATATACCTAGTAGTAAATTAACTGAAGGCGGTCGTGTACGTCATCTAGCTAATCCAGATGGTGATACAATTATAGAACGCTTAGAAGTATTCAATGATAAGGAACGCTACTACACGTATTCAATCATGAATGCACCGTTCCCGGTCACTAATTATTTATCTACAATCCGGGTGAAAAAAGGTGCTGAAAGTAACACATCATTAGTAGAGTGGTCTGGTACGTTCACTCCTGTTGAAGTTAGTGATGAAGAGGCAATTAATCTGTTCCATGGTATATACAGCGATGGGCTCAAAGTATTGCAGCAAGCATTTCTAGATTAATTAATATAATTGATTGAGAAGAAAAAGTTAATTAACAGTCAAATATTCGACTTTGTGGTTAAATTCATTATGAAAGATAAACAAATACAACTTTCATGCCTGCTTGTTAATGACAAGAAATAAAAAATACTACCTCCAAATGGAAGGTAGTATTTTTTTATTAATCAGGAAAAACAATTAATCCCTCTTCTTTTTCCTCTTGTTTTAAATCTTCTTCTGGGAAGGTTACAGTTGAATTTTTATCACCTGTTCTTTTTGTTTCTTCACCTGGAAATACGAAAGTTGAATTTTCTTTTCCTTCATTTTTTTCTATGTTATCTGGAAATACCATAGGATCATTGGTAGTCAAATCACTATTATATCCAAGGTTAGACAAAATCGCCCTTAAATCTGGTAAAACCCCTATTTTATCAGATGATGGGTTATTAGACTTTGTGCCTGTATTTGGATTACTTAAAATTGCTCTCAATTCTTTTGGTGAATATGCCTTACCTAAATGTTCTTTAGCAATCCCTTGAATCGATACAGCAGCCCCAGCAATTATAGGCGAAGCGCTAGAAGTACCACGGAAATTAGGAGTATAACGATTAATTATGTTCTGATCTGTAATTTTTTGTCCTTTACTATTTTGATTTTGATATGTATCTAATGTATCAACATATTCTCCCCAACCATATACATCAATTCTACTACCATAGTTAGAGAAAGCTAAACGTTTATGAGGAACTCTTGCAGTAGATGCTCCAACTATAATAGATCCTGAATCTTTAAAGTCTGGACTATTTCGATTTAAAATCTGTTTACCATTACGGTCTTTAAATTCATCTAAATCAATCCCACCATTACCAGCTGCTTCTACAATAATAATGCCTTTATCTGTCCCTTTGCGAATTGCGTTAAATATACTAGGATACACTTCGACTGGTAAAGGGTCATCTCCATATCCATCATATTTAAAGGATTCTTCAATTAATAAAACATCTCCAGCCTGTAAAGAATCTACGGCACTTAAAATAGCATCTCTTACATCGATTCTCCCATTATCTCGGATCACTGAAATTACTTTTGCCTTTGCTTTTGGTGCAATCCCAATGTTCCCAATTCCATTGTCAGCTGCAGAAACAACACCTAGAACTGAAGTACCGTGAGAAAGATCATTACTCATTTTTCCAGACATAAATTCAATATTTTGACCGACTAAATCTTCATGATTTAATAACCAGCCTTCTTCCAAATCTACAAAAGTTGCTCCCTGACCATTTCCTCCTTTAATTCCCCAAGCATAAGGAGCATTAATTCCTAAAGGTGCCTCTTCAAGATATCCCTGTCTCGAAAATCTAGGTTCATCATAAGGATTGACTGATAATACAGGCCCTCTCGAGCCAGTTGTTGTGTTTATACTCTTATTAGAACGAACTTGTATTTTACTAGAATCGTTATTAGCAGCATGTACTGTATTTGTTACAAATGTCGTACCTACCCCAGCAAAAGTTGTAATTGCAAGTGATGATATCAACATACCCTTAAAATTTTTCATTTTTCCACCTCTAGTTTTCTATTAGAAATAACATATTTAATAATTTGTACGAACAAAAAACATTTTATCTCATTATAAAAATTAATAGATTTTTATAACTTTTTGATTTACATAAAAACTCCCTTCATTCTTGTAATTCAATGTGTACATTTCAAAACAACGAACTTATTGTAACTATTATAGTTACACCTTTATTGATTTTCAACTACGAAATATAAATTTTAAAAAATAAATTTATATTACTTTAAAACAGTACTAGCCTTTTACGCACATACAAATGCAAAACGTTTGTCCAAATTACAGCAATCAATAAGTTTATGGACTGCGAAAGAAATAAGAAAAACCGGGAAAACCACCCGGTCCTTTTTCGTCTAGCGAAAATCCGATAAATTGTACATAATCCCATCAATCCCTGTGTAATCCTGCGGATACATATCTTCACCACATCGTTCACAGGAAAACCTAGGCGGAACAATCGAATCTCCTACATCCATGATATCAAATCTTCTTACCACAGAATCGGGAATATTTTCTGTTTGAGCACAGCCTACACAAACATACTGTACATAGCTAATTCGCTTATGTCCAACTGTGTTTTTCTTCTTTTTCTTTTTTCGATGTTTGCTTACTGGCGAAATAATCAATCACCCTCTTTAAATAATTTCGCGTATTTTGGCATAAAGCTACTTTTATTTTCCATTCTCTGCTTTCTAGGCAGACTTCCCCCTTGTATTCATAAAATGATTCACATTTTGGACAAAGAAGAGGATCTTTTTTTCCACTCGCGATAACTCGTTCCCTCCACGTCTGACGACGTAGTGTTTTTTTCACTTTTATTATCCAACGTCTGGCTTTCTTTTGCCATTCATTTAATAGTTTTTTACATAATGTTTTAATTCGACGTGCATACATGCCATAATGACGAATCATTTTGAATTGCTCATCTGGAATATGACGAATTAATCGAGAAATAAACTCTTCTACAGATATCGTTTCTACTTTTTTCCTCCCATCTAATTTGTCCGTATATGTAAAAGAAACAGATTGCCCATCATATTCCTCGATCCGGTTCAACCCAATAGCAGGTCGACGAATATAGCGGCCAATATACCGAAGTTGTTTTTTTACGTTTCCTTTCTGTTTCGGAGCATGTACATAGAAGCCTTTCCCATTATCAGAAAATGCTTTTTGAAGTTTCGATTGAATTGGCTTTTTTTCTGCCACCGTGAGCTCTTTTCGAATCAGTTTTAACACGATGGTTTGCCACTGTTTCCGAAGCATCTCAAACGGAAGAAAATCATACCCTTTCCACTCTCCAATCTTTGTCATCCCACCCATTGTAACAAGTATATGAACATGCGGATTAAAATTAATTCTAGTGCCGAAGGTGTGAAGACCTACGATAATACCGGGTGTTACCTTAATTTTCTTTTGAAAATAATCCACCAACAGCCTGGCGGCCTCATCCATAAAAATCTTTAATAAATGGCGGTGCAAAAGAAAAATATCTCGAAGTCCTTCATCTACGGTAAAAATAACATGACGATGATTCACCTGAAGTACGTCTTCTGAAAGAAGTCTACTCCATTCTTCACTTTCTCCTACAGAACAAGTTGTACAAAATCGTCCTTTACAACGATAAGGAACTTTTCGAACATGATGACACCCTTCACATACAAACAATTTAAATCCATTTTCAGGGTCTCCACACCCTCTAAATTTTTCAATTTCTTTCAAAACAACTGGACGGATCCTCGCTCCATATTTATCTTTAAATCGTTCCCAATGATTATGTTCATCAAAGAAAATACGTTTTAATATATTTGCTTCCATAACTAAAAAATATCACAATCTAGCGCATTATGGAAATTCCAAATATTGTTCAAAATCCCTTACATAACAAGCTTTCCAAGGAAGCAATTCGTGCTTAAAAACTTATACTTTCTTATCTTTTAAGAAAAAGCAAAACACTAAGTGCTTTGCTCCTTATAAAATCCCTTTTAACTTTTCACCAATTAACTTCGCTACATACTCATAACCTTCTGGTCCAAAGTGTAATCCATCTTTTTCATCATTTTCTACAAATCTTTTATAATCCCGTTCTTGAATCATTTCAGCGAATACGTTTAGAAAATAACTTCCTGTTTCCCTCGCCACTTCCTCCACCACGTCTGCATACTGACCAAGTACTCTATTTGTTCTGTTATGCTGTCTTTCTTCATCAACTGGTGCAGGACTAATCAGTAGTACTTTATTTGATGAAATTTGGTTCACAATCTTCTCTAAGTTTTCTTTATATGCTTGTAATGACACTTGAGAAAAAGGGACTGCATCATTCGTACCAAGAAAAACTGTTACGAAATCTGGTTTATATGATATTACATCTTCTTCAATTCTATTTAACGCATCAAATGTATTATCACCTGGAATACCTGCATTCACTATTTTCCAGTTCGGAAACACCTCTTGCAAACGTGGTGTTAATCTCGGCATTCCATTAAAAAATGTTTCATCAGCTGTAATACTATCTCCAAAGCATACTAACGTTTTCATTAAGCTATTCTCCTCGTATATTAATATTTAAGCCCTATCTCAGGCTTAGTTTTTCTCTCTAATAAGAGTCCAGTAATAAAGAAAATACTTGGACGTCTCAAGATATTTCTAGATAATGGTCTTAGGATCATTTGGGACAATTCTGTATTCCCCTGTGGATTTACCACACGAAAAGAGTGTTTCTCAGTGAACGCGCGGGGCTCCCTACTCGCAGGCTGAGCAGCCTGATCCTCGAACCTAGATGTTAGTAGCTCTAGGGCGGCTTTCGATTCAGGACTAGCTCTTATACACGAGGTTGTTGGTCGGCGTACACACTAGAGATATCTCGAGACGTCCAAGCAATGATTCTAAATCGAAAGGAGGTCTCTTACGTGAGATTATTTGTTGGTCTAGATGTAAGTTCGTTTGATATGAAAGTTTGCTTTTTAAATGGTGAAGGAGAAAAGCTAGATTCTTTTTCAGTCAGTAATGACTTACCAGGTGCACAGGTACTTAAAGAACGATTATTACAGTGCACAACCAATCAAGAGGTTGAAACTTTAAAAATCGGCTTAGAATCTACATCTGTTTACAGTTTTCACCCATCCATGTTTCTCCATCATGACGAAGACTTAAAAAGATTTGGCACAAAGGTATTTCTTCTAAATCCAAAACAAGTCGCAAACTTCAAGAAAAGTTATTCAGACATGAATAAGACTGACGAAATTGATGCCTTTGTCATCGCTGATTATTTACGATTTGGGCGAAATCAAATGTCCATCGTGAAAGAAAGTCAATACGTGGCATTACAGCAATTAACAAGAGCTCGTTATCAACTCGTTAGAATGTTGACAAAGGAGAAACAACATTTTCTACAACACCTAAGTTATAAATGTAATACGTTCTCACAAGAAGTCGATTCTTCTATATTTGGTAACGCCATGATGGAATTGTTCCTTGAAAAATTCAGTCTAGAAGAGCTAGCTGACATGCCTTTAGAGGAACTCGCTGAGTTCCTACAGGAAAAGAGTAAAAATCGATTTGGTGACCCGAAATGTGTCGCATCAACCATTCAAAAGGCTGTTCGCACGTCGTACCGTTTAGATAAGGTGGTAGAAGACTCAATCGATATTCTTTTAGGAACATCAATCGAAATCATTCGTACCTATCAAAGACAAATTAAAGAACTAGAAAAATCTATTAAGCGGATCATGGCTGGATTAACGCAAACATTAGAATCCATTCCTGGAATCGGGCCTATATATGCCGCTGGTATTATCGCTGAAATTGGCCAAATCGAAAGATTTGACGATGAAACCAAAATCGCAAAATATGCCGGGTTATATTGGCGTACATACCAGTCTGGCCGGTTCACCGCTGAAAATACTTCATTATCTCGTAATGGGAATCATTACTTGCGGTATTACTTAGTTGAAGCCGCCAACTCTGTAAGAAAGCATGTATTGGAATACCAAGAATATTACGCAAAAAAGTATAATGAAGTACCAAAACATCAACACAAACGTGCACTCGTTCTAACCGCAAGAAAATTTGTGCGATTGGTGGATGCGCTACTACGTAATCACCAACTCTTTACGCCTGAAAGGTGTGTGAAAGTGTGACATAAAACTTGTCATCGCTACCTTTCAATCAATTCCAGTATTTTACATGCGGTGCTGGTCTAGTTTCGTGATGTCTTTTTTAAGCAATTTGTCCTTTGATAACTTCAAAATATATTATTTTTCAGTTGACATACTACCGCAGGTCTTTTACGTATGAAACAACTTTCCTTCTATTGCTTTTATATATCTTTCAGCAGAACGTTCAACTGCCTCATTTGCATTTTCTTTTACTACTCGATGAAAAGCGTTGTATAAACGATTAAACTGTAACGGCTTCACTCGATTCACCATTTCTTCCACTTTTCTCGCTGGTAGTGGAATTAAGTTTGGATAGCTGTACATGAAGCTTACCCACCTTTCATCCGCTACAACTTGAATAATATCACCTGTTAACAAAATCCCTTTTCCATCATTACCTTCTTCCCAATGTAAGACAGATCCACCTTTAAAATGTCCCCCTAAACGATGAATGACTAATCCATCAGCTAATTGTAATGACTCTCCAGACCAGTAAATAATACGACTACTCGGGCGCATTACCCACTCTTTATCATCTTCATGTATATAAATTGGTACATCAAATGTCTCCGCCCATTCTACCTGCGTTGAATAATAATGCGGATGAGACAATGCAATTGCATCTAATCCACCAAGCTCTTTTATCTTCTCAATTGTCGTTTCATCTAAATACGTAATACAGTCCCATAGTAAACGATATGACTCTGTTTTCACTAGAAATGCAGTTTGACCGATCGCAAATCCTGGTTTTGTCGTAATACTATAAAGTCCATTTTCCTCTTCGATTATTTCATTTTTATATGTATCACCTGTTTGTAAGCTTTCTAGTGTCGTCCAAGATTGTCCTTTTTGGTTAACATATTGCCTCTCTTCATCACAAATATGACAACTCACCGGTTCTTCTACACTCGCTGCATACTGCACACCACACGTTGTACAAACGAAATTTTCCATAATAATTCCCCCTATCCCTATTTCTTTATTAAGCTGACTTTTGTTGATAATGATCTGCTTTTTTATTTTCAATTAACAAACTTATAAAAGTAAGTAAATAGATAACTGTAACCGATAATGGAATTACAATAAATCCTTTTTCTGCAAAAAGAATCCCACAAACTGACGTTACAAATACAGTCCCTACTGACAATAAACCATAACTTTTACTTTCATAAATCCATACGTACGGAATAAAATGAACACCTATTAACATCGCTACTACAAAAGGTAACCATTCTGGAAATTGAAAATAGGCAAGTAATACAAGTGGAATATTCAATACATTTATCCCACCAATTAAGCCTGCCAAAACCCCTAACGGATTTCCTTTCGCAAACATATCAATTTTCAATATAGCAGCTATCATTAAGCCAAAAGGAAACACACAGCCCATACCGATTAAATATACCCACACCACTTGTTTTTCAGAAAGAACAAATCCCGTTATACTCATAACTATCCAAAATAAAACGCCGGCTAATATAATCGGTAAGCCTCTCTTCGTTTTTATTGCTAAATCCTTTTTCGCTTCTGCAACATTCATTTCACTATCTCCCCCAAAAATATTTGTGCTATAAAGCCGGCTTAATTTCACCCATCCAATAACGCCAAGCTATTAAATAATCTTCTAAATCTTTCGGGTGGTGTCTTAAACATGTGTCTATACGTAAATATAATCCTATGACTATTTCTTCATATAAATCACAGTCTTTTTTATGAAATACACACTGTTTCATCGCATAATTAATTGTTTCTTTTGTTAAATTTTCCGGAGTTGAACAAAACGCGTAAATTAAATCGTATATAGGATCTCCTAACACTGGTAAAGGATCAATTACACCGTGCAGTTTATTCTCTTTAAATATAAAGTTATGAAATCCAAGATCACCATGCAATAAAAATGGCTGATTTATTCCAGCATCCCTATTTGCTAAATTAAGAACCGTTCTATACTCTTCTTCACTTATGTAACGTCTTACATTTTCATGAGCTTCTATCACATTTGTTGTTAAAAATTCACTCCAAGATTGAAGCAGATTTTCTTTCCATCCCCAGCCATCAACCTCTGTAACCACTTCATACTTATTGATAACTTCCTTTACAAGTTTACAAAGAACACTCCGTTTATGGCCTAGTTTGCAAGACGTTGTGCCCTCAAGGAATGAGTAAACAATATAGCGATTTAAAGGTTCCTTATATAAAAGCTTTGGAAATAATTCGTCCTTTTTATAAAACTGAAGAAAATAAGCTTCTTCACGTATGACATCCGATTCATTCAACTTTACAACGTATTGTTCATCCAACAAATATACAGTACTTGTCGTTCCCCCGTTTAATGCTTTTACGCTATTTGGATAATGTGAAATAACTTTTTCCTTAATTAGTTGTGCAGTGATTATTGAAATTTCCATTCTCTCACCCTTTAATTCGGAATATTCCCTTAATTTAAAAGACAACTTTACTATTATTTGACAAACGTGAGGGGAATCCTGCCAACCATCCTAATATAGCAAACAACAATTTTATTTTATTACAATGGCTTTCTTCAATATTCCATCATATAGTTCATTCCATTTATGGTAATGTGATGTGATTTCATCACTCTAAATGCTCTTCATATACTCTAATAATTTCTATTGCCGGGTCTCTGTCTTGTAATTTATGAGCCAAACTTTCTACACCAAACACTTCTGTAAAAGTATGACTGCCTACAATTAAATTAATCCCTTTAAATTTCGCATGTTGCACTGTATATAATGTTTTTTCACCTGTTATGTACGTGTCACATCCTTTTTCTAATGCACGTTCAATTAAATTTGTATTGTTTCCTGCACCGGTTAAAATCGCAATCCGTTTTACTGGTTTATCATGATTTCTCCAGCTCTTCACTTTCTCTTCCATTTTTTCTTCCAGTTTTCCAACTAAGTTTGAAAAAGGAATCGCTTCTTTATATTCTCCTATTCCCGGTAGTTCTTCTTCCTCATACGTGGAATATTCTAGTATTGTATCTATCCCAATTCCGTTAAATAACGACGTACACGTGCCAAACTTTACAAAATCTAACGGCAAATGAATCCAAAAATGATTCATTTTATATTGCTTCAATTTCTCAATACAAGCCTTTTCCATACCAAATAAAAAACTCCACGGCGCATGATGTGTAACTATCATATCGACTCCATTTTTATACGCTTCTTCAATTGTCTCTAATGTCAGATTTGTTGTGTAACCGATTTTGTGAAATTCATCTTTACTTATATGAGTAAAACCATATTCATCATCGCCATATTTGTGAAGATGCTCTTCAAATAATGATGTTATCTGTTCGTTAAACTGCGTTATATTCATTTTATTTCTCCTTTCATTTACTTTTATATTTCAAAAATAAGGAAATACTAAATAACAACGTTACATACATATAGGAGGACACCATGAAACCTGAATTTTTAAAAGCTGTACATGATGCTATCGGAAATGTCGAACACATTCATATAGAAGAAAGCGGTGCTGACAGCTTACTTATCCATCATGATGATGCACAGCAGTTACAACAAGTTGCTGTGGCGTTAGAAAATAATAATTTCCGCTCCGCTTTAAGAACAACCGGAAATGCTTCGTACATTGAAGTATTGAACAGATAATGAAAGTCCGGATGTATTCCGGGCTTTCTTTTTTATCTTGCTATTCACCGGGCAGTAAAACCCCCACTGATTAAAGTTTCACTTTATATTGAAACTTCAAACTCTTTCACATACACCGCTGTTCCAGCAATATCTATTTGTAACTTCTCGTTTTCTATCTCTTTCGTTACATAAACAGTTACACGACCATCTTTATTTATTTCCTGTCCTTGCTCAACGATTAAATCCATTTCATGTTCAAAATCTTTCTCTAAATACTCCGCATAATACGCTCCCATTACACCTGAAGCTGTTCCTGTCACTGGATCTTCAATCGTCCCAGCGTAAGCTGATGAAAAATGACGGCCGTGCATTTGTGCTAGTTCATCATAAGTTTCTAGACAAATTGGGTGAATAGAAGCATTAGGTATTTCTTTTAATACTGATGGAAATGCAGCATTATTAGGTTTCATTCTCTCGCATGCATTAAGATTTTTAATCGGTACAATTACAGTCCAATTACCAGTACTTCCATATACAATCGGTAAACTTACATCTAAATCATTTATTTCTAAACCAATACTATGAGCTAATTTTTCTTTTGAACCTGTAAATTCTTTAAACTGAGGTGCTGCCTGTCTCATTTTAATAAAGGTTTCTCCATTTTTATTTACACCTATTTGTATCGGTAAAATCCCAGCCTTCGTTTCAATCGTAAGGTTACTTTTCTCTTCTAATAAACCTTTTTCGCGCAAAGCATATATCGTCCCTACTGTCCCATGACCACATAAATCCATTTCAAAACCAGGTGTAAAATAACGCATTCTTATATCTCCTACTTCTGAAGAAAGAACAAAAGTTGTTTCGTTATATCCAACTTTTTCAGCAATAATTTGCATTTTCTCTTCCGTTAATCCATCTGCTTCTAATACAATACCTGCTGGATTTCCCTTATTTGGTTTATTCGTAAATGCGTCGTAATGAAATACGTTTATAGTCTTCATTTTCTTTTCTCCTTATTTGTTCATTTCTTTATTTTTATAATAAATAAGAAAATCCATCCACTTACCATTCTCTAAAGAAAACGCCTCTCTCTCGCATTCAAAAGAAAAACCTGATCGTTCCGCAAGACGAACAGATGGCTCATTATCAACATGTATATGTAATTCAATTCTATGAAAATGAAGACTATTATAAAATAACGATAACGCAGCTTTCACGCTTTCTATGCCATATCCATTTTTCCAGTATTGATTATGTATGGAATACCCCATCATCGCCCATTGGTAATCCATTCGTAAAATTTTTATCAGCTCTAACTTTCCAATATTAGCTCCGTCTTCTTTACGAAAAATGCCTAATACATACATCTCATCTCTATGTGCTGCTTCATCAAAACCTCTTATCCATTCCGTGAACCATGCTTTTGTTGATGATACCAGAACTTGATAGCCATCGTCATATTTATACTGCGATGGCAGTCTCTTATTAAATCCATCTAACCAACTTTCGTAATCATCTTTTTGAAATGGACGGATAATGAGTCTATCCGTCTCTACTTCTAATAACGGTAGCTTCATTTAATTTCATCCCTCGAATTATTAATTGAATATTCTTTATTATCTTACACGAAATACAAAATCTAGTAAATTATTATGTTTTTGATACATAAAAACCCAGTCATGCTTTATACATAACTGGGTTCTCCATCGTTTCATAATTTTCTATTTCATAAGAACTACATCTCGTAATTCCCTCTTCAACACTTTTCCTAAAGCATTTTTCGGTAATTCTTCTATGAATACCACTTCTGGTATTTTGTAACTGGCTAATTTCTCCTTACAATACTGAGTAATACTTTCTTCTGTTAATGTTGTTTCGCCATCCTTCACAATGTAAGCTCTTGGAACTTCTCCCCAAAAGTCATCTGGAACTCCAACTACTGCAACTTCTAAAACACCATGTATTTCATGAATAACATCTTCTACTTGATCTGGATATACATTGTCACCACCGCGTATAATAACGTCTTTATATCTTCCCATAATATGCAGGAATCCATCGTCATCTATCATGCCAGCATCACCCATGTTAAACCAGTTATCTTTTACTACCTTCTTTGTCGCCTTTTCATTATTCCAATACCCTTTAAACATGTATGGACTTTTCACATGAATCTCTCCAACTTCATTTGTTGTTAGTTCATGTCCTGTTTCCGGATGAACAATTTTCACCTCTACATTTTTCAAGGTTTTTCCTACTGAAGACATCTTTTCTTTTCCCATCATTGGATGCCATGAGGTTACAACCCAACCTTCTGTACTACCATAGCCTTGCACCATATATATTCCTTTTTCCATATATTTTTGAATGAGTGTTTCTGGCACTTTTGTACCACCGCTTTGTGCTACTTTAAAGGTTGAAATATTACGTTCTTTTTTATTTAATTCATCAAGCATGTAACTATAAACAGCTGGGAACGCAAGCATCGTAGTAATTTTCTCTTCTTCAATCTTATCCCAAATAATAGCAGGATTCGAATCAGCTAAGAAAATCATCGTAACGCCATGATAAATACAATTTAAAATAGAAAGCACGCCACTCATATGGAACAATGGATGCACGGATAAAAAACGTTCACCTGCTGGGATTTCTCTTTGGCCCGCAATTTCAGCAAAATAATGATGCAAGTTTTTATGTCCAATTACACATGCTTTCGCCTGTCCAGTCGTTCCTGAAGTAAATAAGTAAATGGCATCGTCTTCTTCATGAACTTCTACGTTCGGTTCTGACGTTGGCTGTTTTTGCAACTCTAATTCAAATGAACCAAAGCCTTCTTTTGTCGTTTGAATTACATAAGGGATTTCTTTAACAGCATCAATCTTTAATAATACTTCACTAAATTCTTCATCAATAACTAATACTTTTAATTTCGCTTCTTTTACAATCGTTTCTAATTCATAAGCAGTAAGCTGATGATTTAGCGGAATACATACCGCTCCAATTTTTAAACTTGCCATCATAACGCTTGGAAACGGGTGATTATTTTTGCATAGTATTCCTATACGGTCTCCTCTTTGCACACCATTATGTAACAAATAATGTGCAAGCTGATTTACTCGTTCATTATACTGCTGAAACGAATACCTTTTCTCTCCGCCTACAAGCGCTTCCAAATTTGGTGATTGCATTGCTCTTTTTTGTAATAATTTTTGCATCGTTCTCAAGTAAAACTCCCCTTTATATATGTTAGGTTTTTTATTTTACCAGATTAACTATTAATTTACTAAAGATTACACTTAGTGAATATAAGAAGAATATAAAATAGCCATTTACTTCACAAGTAAATGGCTATTTTTCATTATATATTAGAATACTTCTTGTTCATCACATATTGCACATATTCAGGTGCACTTTTATCAATCTCTTCATCACTTAGTTTATATTCTGCACCATATAAATAAAAGGAAGGTATAAATTCCATACCTGTATATAAGCATGTAGCTTGGAATGGTTTCGTCAACTCATCCATTGTAATCCCACTATTTTCATAGTCTTTTTCTAATCCACCTATAGAAATAGCTACACCAAATTCTTTTCCCTTCACTTTATCTCCTTGTGATCCGTATGCAAACCCATATGTTAATACATCATCGAACCATTTTTTCAATAAAGGTGGTGAGCTGTACCAGTAGAGAGGAAATTGAAATATATATCGGTCATGTTCTACTAACAGCTTTTGTTCCTCTTCCACATTAAACTCCCAATTCGGTGCCACTTTATACAATTCATGCACCGTAATTTCATCCGAATATTTCTCAAGTTCTTCAATCCATCTTTTATTAATTTTTGATTTTTCAATATCAGGATGTGCTACAATTACAAGTGTTTTCATCATTTTTCATCCCCTTTATAAATTATTCAACCCTTTACGTATTAGTATGAATGAGTCACATATAATTGAAAAGTACGTACTTTAAAGTGCTATAGGAACCTTAAAGTACCTGTGGAGGTGTTATATGAATCAAAATGATGACTGCCCAATTGCAACGACACTCGATGTAATCGGCGGAAAATGGAAAGTTCATATTTTATGTGTCTTAATAGATGGAAAAATGCGAACAAATGAAATCCGACGAGAAATTCCAAACATTACGCAAAAAGTTCTGACTCAACAACTTCGGCAACTTGAAGCTGATGGAATTATCCATCGTACTGTATATCAAGAAGTTCCACCAAAGGTTGAGTACACAATAAGCGAATATGGGAAATCTTTAATGCAAATTATGGATGAACTATGTGAATGGGGAAAAGATCATCAATTGAAAAGATTACATGACTAAAAAAACATTACCGTCTTTATTAAATCTTCTACATTCATATTAGTAGTTCAATATTTCTACTGAAATTTTATATTAGAGGGACTCCAACAACTCGTAATTTAGAACCCCAAATCTTTCAGAAATAAAAAACAATAACATTCATCTATAAATACTCTTTATAACAAAAGTATCTTATACTTTTCACCTTATATTTTGCTCGGACAATTTTTATTAATTGAACCGCATCCTAGTTGTTAGACATATAGTCAACAATTTGAGATGTGGTTTTATTAGTCGAATAACAGCTCTCATCAACTTTAATAATCATGACTGCAGACAAAATACTTTGCAAAGAGTTCCTGTACAAGGTGATTTTTCACATAGACTTACCAAATAGCATTTTTATAAAAAACTTCTCACATTTAAATTGGACAAGCATATTTTATTATATGAGGACTCCCTACTCATAGAAAACTACCTTTCTATTCTAAGAGCGCGCATATTTGTGTGCTCTTAAATTATTTACAATAAAATAAAGAGTTTATTAATTTTCTTAATTCACTATCGGAAAAGTACCCATAATAATATCTTTATATTTATCTATTTTTTTTTTTTGATTTTTATAAAACTATATTATTTTGGAGTTGGTTAATACGTTACAAAAAACTGACCGTGTAATCATTATGGTCCCTCCATTTTCACAAGTGTTTGTTACATTTTACTCCTCATCAGGAGCACTTCTTTCATCACAAGTCTTATCTAATACCTCTCCACACCCTGTATCAATGTATGCACTTAATGAAATTGAAAGCGAATTATTTGAAGTCGAGTTAAAACCACTACTACTTCATTAAAACTACGAATAGCGGAAAGACCTTTACAACTCCCATATGGAACTACAGCAGTAGCATTTTTAGCAAAAATAGCACAAGCAGAAGAAGCTGCAGAAACGATATATAGCTTTAACTACACACTTACTATGTAGACTTCTCCTAGGAACTTCATTTTAGTTTCCGAAGAAACTAAAATGAAGTATAATTATATATGTACAATAGATATCATTAATCTATTTACAATTTTTCACATTAGCTCTTAAACAATTAAATAAATGGAGGGCATGATATGGACAATTATTATGATGTAGCGGTAGTTGGTGGTGGTCCAGTTGGACTTATGGCAGCATGTGAATTAGCTATCCAAGGCGTAAAAGTTGTTGTTTTAGAGAGAAGATTAGACCGGGTACGAAATTCTAGAGCACTCACACTACACCCTCGTTCCTTAGAATTGATGGCTATGAGAGGTATTGCAGATAGATTTTTAGCTAGAGGACAGAAATTAAATACAAGTCATTTTGCTGCCTTAGATACAAGATTAAACTTTAAAAATTTAAATACTGATTTTCCGTATACACTTTTTATTCCCCAATCTATTACAGAAGAAATATTAGAAGAACATGCATTAGAATTAGGCGTAGTCATTAAACGCGGGCATACTCTGAAAGACTTAAAACAATATGAAACATTCGTACAACTAGAAATAGAACAAAGAGAAACAATATATAAAATAGAAGTTCCATATGTAATAGGAGCTGATGGAGCAAGAAGTATAGTTCGTGAATTATCAAATATACCGTTTAATGGAACAAACACAACAACTACCGCTATATTAGGTGATGTTATTTTAGAAGGTATACCAGATAATCCATTTTTATCTACTTCTAATATAAATGGGATATTAATGATGGTACCTATTACACCTGATGTATTTCGTTTTGCAATTATTGACCCTAAGAATCAGACAATACCTGTTCATGTTGCTGTTACAGAAAAAGAGTTTATAGATAGTATTTATAGTATTACAGGTAAACATCTTCAAATTAAGAGCACAATATGGCTTTCTCGTTTTGGCAATGCAACCAAACTAGCAAATACTTATCAACATAAGCGTGTATTCTTAGCTGGGGATGCAGCACATATTCATTTCCCTGCTGGAGGACAAGGTTTGAATGTAGGTCTACAAGATGCTTTTAATATAGGATGGAAATTAGGACTCGCAATAAAACAAAAAAAATATGAAAGCCTATTAGAAAGTTATCATATTGAAAGACATGCTGTGGGAAAACAATTTTTCAAGGAAGTACAAGCGCAAGAACAATTAATGATAAACTTTTCAAACGCAGGAATGGAATTGAGGGATTTATTTTCGTACCTACTTACATACCCCGAGATAAATCAAGATTTATCTGAAAGAGTAAGTGGCTTAGGGATAATGTATTCGTCGATGCACGATATAGAAAGGCATCCATTGATAGGAAAAAGATGTACAAACCTCACTATTTCTTCTCTAAATAAGAAAAGTTATAAACTCTTTGAATTAATGCAGGATGGTAAATTTATTTTATTAATACACCCTACTTATATAGATAAGATAAATAAAATAAATATTGATTCACACATAAAGGTGATAATAGGAGAAATACAAGATTCCAAGTTAAAAAATATAGATACCGTTTTGATTCGACCGGATGGTCACATAGCCACCATTGAGTATACCAAGATAGATAACTGCGAATAGTCCGAAAAAATAATCATCCATTGTATTAGTGATACAAAATAAGTTCACTTTTATAAAACGAAAAGAATCCTATTTATTTAGGACTCTTTTCGTTTTGCCCATCTCACTATTTATAAAAACATATCTACAAGGGAAGAAACACTATATTTACAGTTAACTATAAAATCCCGTTCCAAAGGACTACCCAAAACTCCTCACCTATATACTCCCATGATCAAAAATATTTGTCTCTATTTCATATAAAGTATGAAAAGCATCCATAAAGATAAAGCACCAAGGATAGCAAGCACTATACGAGTAGATAGTACTCTTACTTCAAAATCGGTTTTCTTGGATGGTTCAGGATATGCAATTACATAAATCCCTTTTAATAGTGCGAGCCATGCAATAAGTGTAATGAGTCCCTGCCAATTAAGTGTCCAAACATTATGTAAGATAACAGTACCTAACCCGAGGAAAATTGATAGAAAGCCATACATAATTCCAAATCCTCTGTCTTCTACCACTAATTTTTTCAGTTCACGTAGTATAGATGGTCGTACAAAAAGTATTCCTGAGATGATAACCGTTATCCACCCCCAAAAAAATCCTAAAAAAAGGCTTACCTCCATTGTTACTCCACTCCTTTCAATTACATTTATATTTCAGTTATTTTCCCTTTAGTATTAGATCTATAGATAAAAAACTAAAAATGTAACTTTGGAGTAAAGTCGTACTCTTTATAAAATATTTCATGTGTACATAAATAATCCTTCACCTTACTAATTTTTAATAAAATAAGCTAATTAAGAAGTATAACAAATTAATAACCACCCTACATACAACTTATGTTAGTAAGAAAATCACATGCACTTATACATATTACTTTTGTATAAAATCTTAATGTAGTCAAAGAATTACTTTTGCATCCTCTTCTTAATGTCTAGACAATCAGTATTTAAACTAAACATGCTAATATTGATTTTGTGCGATTGTCCGTTACCTCATAATAAATTTCTAATCCTTTCCGAGTACCTGTAACCATTTTAGCAGCTTTTAGTTTAGATAAATGTTGACTAATTGTACTTTGAGGCATTTGTAAATCCCCATACATTGTTGTTACATTAGTAGGGCCTTTTGCAAGCATTATTTTTACTAAAGATAGACGAACGGGATGCGCCAATACCTTTAACACCTCAGCAATTTCTTGAAACATTTCTTTTTTTTCTCTCATCTTATTTCTCCCCTTTTATATACATATTTATGTTATCCATATATATAATTCGAAGGTATATGCGTTTTTATGTCCGTCATTTTAAAAAAATATAAAAAAACTTTAATCCGAAACTAAAGGAGAATCTTAACATAATGTCTCACCACTACTCTATATTCAACTTACTAAAATCAATAAAAAAAGAGCAGATAGTCTGCTCTCTTATGATGCCTCCTTATGTTCCGTGGAATGTTTAACACTCCCCATTCTCTTTAGTTTATTCCATCCTACCGCTACTCCTCGAAGCGATGAACATATAGATTTAATGACAACATAAGTCATAAATTGACGATAAATAAAGCGTTGTAAAATTAACCACACTAACGGTTTAGGGTTCTCTTCCTCTAATTTAAATGCAAACAGAGATGCGAGCAGATCTAATAAAAAGAATACAAAATAAAATCCTAAAACTTTTAGCGGATCGCTACCAAATAGCCCCATGATCATTAATATATCCGCTAAAGGAGCAATGAATTGCAGAACATATTGGAATAACCACATGTTAGGCAATGCAATAAACCCTAATGTTTTATGTTTTGAATTACACAAAGCTTTTCGATGTTTCCAAAGACATTGGAGCGTACCATATGACCAACGATACCGCTGTTTAATAAGACTTTTCACATCTTCAGGTGATTCCGTAAAAGCATACGCTTTTTCTTCATATACAATTCTATGCCCTTGACGTAAAAATGTAATAGTAAGATCCGTATCTTCTGCTAATGTATCTTCGCTTAAATATCCAGATTCAACTACATTCTTCTTGCGCCACGCCCCAATAGCTCCTGGAACAACTGTAATACAATTTAACTCATCAAAAGCTCTACGTTCTAAATTAAACCCTGTAATATACTCAACATGTTGCCAAGTAGTTAACAAATTTCGTCTATTCCCCACTTTAACATTACCTGAAACTGCTGCTACATTCTGATCTTCAAAGTGTCTAATCATTAGAGAAATGGCGTCTTGCGCAATAATAGTGTCCGCATCTAAAGTAACAATGATTTCTCCTCGCGATTGTTGAAACGCTAGGTTCATTGCCGATGATTTCCCGCCGTTTTCTTTCTGAATGAAACGAACTTTAGAGTGTTTATAAAATGTTTCTTTCATTACTTTTGACGTATCATCTGTCGATCCGTCATCCACAACAATAACTTCAAATTCTCTATAATTACTATCCAAAATTGAGCGAATCGTCTTAGCTATCACCTTTTCTTCATTATATGCCGCTATGACAACACTAACAAAAGGTTGATATGACGAATTAATATAGCGAGATAGCGTTTTTCTTTTCTGCTTCCATGCAAAATAAATTAAGAATAAGAATCGAAAAATCCCTAATCCAATAGCAACATAAAAAATAGTTGTTAATATATGTTTAAAGTATCCTGCCCCTGAAAAGACAGCTTTATTGTAAAGTAAATATTGCTTCCCCTCTGAAGAAACAGGAGGCATAATTTCCTCTCGTTCTTTATTCATTAAATCCGAGATTGTTACAAAACTATATCCATGCTTTCTTAGGTCTTTAATAATGATTGGGAGCGCCTCTACTGTATGGGTACGATTCCCTCCCGCATCATGAAGAAGAATAATATTTCCCTCTCCCTTATAAACGGGATTAAGAGCACGCTTTACTAATTCATTTGTTGATGGTGTTGCCCAGTCTTCGGGATCCACTTTTTCTGCTACCATTGTATAGTTCATATTTTGTGCCCGTAAAATAGGCACTATTTCATTTGAGGAATCCGGGTTAGCATCCGCTTCGTATGGTGGCCTAAACAAAACTGTAGAATGCCCAGTTATTTCCTGGATCAGACGTTGCGTCGTATTAAGTTCTACTTTTGTTCGTAGTAAAGACGTATCAGCTACGTTAGGATGCTTGAAAGTATGATTGCCAATTTCATGCCCTTCATCGTATATTCTTTTTACAATACTAGGATTTAGTTGTGCGTTTTCACCAAGGACAAAAAAAGCAGCTTTTATTTTATTCTCTTTTAATATATTTAAAATTTCTGGCGTATATTTCGGGTCTGGTCCATCATCAAATGTTAATACTACTTGTTTCCCTTTCGGTTTTCCATATCGTTGCACTTCGTATGCAGATGGTAAGGATTGATATACTTCATCTGTAAGATAACCATCTTTGCCTACTTTAAAATCTCTCAATCCATTTTTTCTTTCATTCTCAATCTGTAAAATTTCACCTTGTCCAGAATAATTTACTTCATCTAAACTATTGATTTTATGTAATACATTAGGATTTTTTTGTGCCTCAATAGGATTTTTTAAAACTTTCCATATTGTAGGATCTTCTGCTCCCAATCTCCATAACGCAACCCCCTTTGCATTGTTGTCCATTGCGATTTTCACTTGATTATAGAGAGTAACACCGTCTAAGAACCATGCAGTATGTTCTTTCTCTCCTGTTTTATATCTAAAATAAGGATTTCCACTCATGTTATCCCATTGAATTTTCATATTTGAATCATGAGCCATTGCCATAACTTCTGAGAAAGTTAAAGACTTCGCAGCTTCTTTACTATTCACTTCCCAATCATATCCATAGTTACCGAAAGCAACTATAAGCTTATTAGACGGAATATTCAGTTCTTTTAATGTATGTTGGAACCATTTATTTGAAGCAATTGGTCCTGGTTCCCCGGCTCCATAGTGCTCATCGTACATCATTACAATCATTCGATCTATTATTTTTGCTAACGCACTATAATCAAAAGCCTTATCATTAGCTGGAACATCTTGTGTAACGAGCAAATCATGTTCATGAAATTCCGTAGTAAGTTCTTTCATAAAATTTGTTAAGTTTTCTCTATCACTTTCAGGTACGGCCTCAAAGTCAATATTAATACCTGAAAACTGATTCTTTTTAACTTGGCTTACTAAATCATTAATAAATTTCGTCTTCACATCATTCGGCGAATTCAGTAACTTATGGATAAGCTCACTATCAGGGCCAGAAGCTTTTTCTGTATAGTTAGTAAGTAACGGCATAATTTTCACATGATTTTTTTTTGCTAGTTTTACAATCTCAGGTTTTATCTCACTTCTAATCGTTAAATCTTCTTTTAAATGATACCATTCTGGTACTAACGTGGTTAATGAATCGATATTTTCTTTTAAAGAAGCGGTACTATTTTCATCCCAGTTTACATAAAAACCATACACTTCTTTAGGTTGTTTACTATCGTTTGTCGAATTCACCAAATTTTTATTATCCTTCATTTCGGTATTTGGCTTGAATTCTTCGTTCTTTAACTGCTCCTCACTAAGTTTTTGATTAATTGGTACAAGTTTCGTATCTTGTTTTACAGTAGGATTCATGTTTGGAATTTCTGGTGTTGAAAAAATACTTTGAAAGAAAAAATAAAATACAACACCTACACTAACTATTGAGATACATAGAAACCAAATAAAGGCTATGTTTCTCCTTCCTTTCGGATCATAAAAAACAGGTTTTTCTTTATCTTTCTCTTGTTGAATGTTTTTCTCCATTATATTTTTCACATACTCCTTCTTAATAGAACTATAGAATAATAAAGTGCAACTTTAATCAGCCCTCACCAATTGGGCATTTACAAGCAGCCCAACCCCCACCTAACTTCTTTGCCCAAGCCAAATTTTGAGATGGGAGTTTTACTGCCCACAATAGCGAGAGAAATCCTTTTAGCTTTGAAATGAATCTCTCACTTCCATATTCTATTGATTCTTCTTTTCATTCCCTTGCTGGTGGCCCCTATTTTCTTGTTGAGACCCCCTACCATTGTTCCCTTGCTCGTTTCCATCATTTTCTTTCTGGGGTCCTCTTCCATTGTTTCCTTGCTGATTCCCATTATTTCCTTGTTGAGATCCTCTTCCGTTGTTCCCTTGCTGATTTCCATTATCCCCTTGTTGAGATCCTCTTCCGTTGTTCCCTTGCTGATTCCCATTATTTCCTTGTTGGGATCCTCTTCCGTTGTTCCCTTGCTGATTCCCATTATTTCCTTGTTGAGATCCTCTTCCGTTGTTCCCTTGCTGATTCCCATTATTTCCTTGTTGAGATCCTCTTCCATTGTTCCCTTGTCGGTCCCCATTATTTCCCTGTTGAGATTCTCTACTGTTATTCTCCTGTTGATTCCCTCTATTTTCTTGCTGGGATCCTCTTCCATTGTTTTCTTTTATTTGCTTCGATGGCTGTTCTTCTGTTTTCTTTTGTTCTTTATGCTCTGGCTTCTCATATTTTTTTTCTTGTACGGGAGACAAATCCGGTGATGCATCAGGAGATGACTCCGGCTGCAATTGTATCTCTTCTTCGTTTTCCACCGGATTAGACGGCGTGGCAGGAGGCGTAAGCGATTTGTTCTTCTCACTCTCTTGCTTTATATAGACACCTGTGCCAATTCCAGCTTTTCTAGCATTCTCTCGTACTTGCATTGTGCTACTTTGATATTCAACTGTAATATGTTTTAGCTCATATTCTTTCTTTAATTCTTTCATCGCCTTTTCCAACTGTGGTTCTAGTGCCTTGTCCTTTGCAACAGCTGTTAGCATAACTTGCTTATCATTCGTTAAATACTTATCCTCTTGACTTTGCTTTATAATCCTACGTATTACTTCTTGCAATTGTTTATTTTCCCATTGCTTCAATTCTTTTAAAATACGCCTTCCATCATCATTACAAGCCTGCAAATCTATAACACGAAAATCCTTTGTTACGCTCACCTCTAAACTTGGATTTATATCAACTGAGACGTAAGCAAATACTTTTTCTTCTGGTTGGTTGTAGAAAAACAGCACTGCAAATAGAAAACAAGCAACAAGTATTGATGCAGGTTTTAAAAAGGAAGGGATCGAAAAATGCGATGCTTTTTGTTCTTGCTCATCAAATAAGATTTCCTCCCCGATTATGCAAGAATCCCCTTTTCTTTTACACGTAATAAACTCTCCATTTGGTGTTAAAACAACTACGCTATGCTTTTTTATATCCATCACAATTCCTTTATTCATCATGCTTTTCCCCTCTTATGTAATCCAGAATATATGTATAGTTGTTTGCAAAAATAATACACATTGCAATAATGTATTTTCTATGTCGTTCCAACGTTTTACGACTTACCCTAACACGTGGTTCTATATGTTTAAGCGGTAACTTTTTCTTTCGGAACAGCTCTTCCATCATTTCCTCTTCTTTTATAATAATTTTTACAATTTCTATTAAGTGCTCACGTGTATCACGATGCTTAGGAGATTCTTTAGCAAGCTCTGAGAATGTGATTTTAAACTCAGCTAGCACACTTTGAAAATGAAGAATTTCCTCCTTACGGTTACTATTTTCCATCTCTTTCATATACTCCGTAAGCGATACTTGCATTTCTAACATTTCCTCTTGCTCATCTTCTTTTAAAAAGACAAAGTTATGTTTAGACTCCTTACGTATATAGTCAATTACATCTCTTTTTATAAGAAGATCAGCAAACGCTAAAAAGGATTTTCCTTTTGTATATGAATACTGTTCAATTGCTTCGTTAAACGCAAACAATCCAATGCTATATTCATCATCCTGTTCTGTAATATATCGGCGGCAGACAGATGAGATTGATTTTCTAATAAAAGGCTGATACTGTACGATAAACGCTTCTTTGTCTTCTTCGTTGTTTTGTATGTTACATACGATATCTTCTATTTTCGGTTTTCTTAAGATCTTCATTACTAAACTCAACACTTGTAATCTCCCAGCCTCCTTCAAATAGCAAAATGGCCACTACACAAGTGACCATTTAACCAGATTTTCTTGGTACTTTTCTTCGGTCTTGTCTTCTTGCTGTTAGTTATATTTTTCGATTCTAACTTTTCCTAACGTTTTCTTAATGATTTTCCTTTTCTCTCGGCACAAAAGTTAAGTTTTAATTTTTATCTACTTTCTTATTTTCTACCGTTCGTTTTGCTTATTCTTTTTCTATTTTATCTGCAATCCTTGAATAACTCTTCTCTATATCATTGGTAATTTCATCCTTTTATTTCGGATGCCCACTTAATCTAGTAAATTTATTAATGCTTCTATATTCTTTCATAGTCATTTTTCTTCTATTTATTTTCTTCACTATACATATTCGGAGGAATACATAGTTTTATGGGGGTCAAAAAATATTTTTTTAAAAAATACATATTTATTTCAAAAATAAAAACCATCAATTTGAAAAAGGATAATCAAATTGATGGTTTTCTTATAATATCTATTAAATTGGATTCTCATTTTGTACATTTTATCATGATTGAGGAGAGAAAAGATTAATATAAACCGATGCAGCTAAGTCATATTATCGAATCGAATGTAGTGTAATCACATATTTCTCATTCTCTTAAGTAAGGACTAAAAATAACCTATCCATAGAGCTACTAAAACCACTACGAATAAAGCAAAGCAACATGTAATATTTCGAATCCACTTTTGTATATCATCAAAATACTTTTCTATAAATGCAGTGTAAATAGAAAGCATAAGAAGTAGCACAATGAAAGTAAAGGATCCCAATTTATCGTTAAATCTTTCATTAGTAAATGTACTTACATGAAGGAATAGAAAAACAAACGTTACTATGAATAGCTCAAATAGCCTTTTTTATTCTCCCCACCACCACCTTACAGTAATTCCCTTTTATTCCATTTTATCAGAACATACTGTGTAGCAGTATATGAATATTATATTCATTTCAAAAAGGCCAACAATACAAGATCATTAGCCTCTACTTTCCATATTCGCACCTTTTATCACTTTACTTCCTAACAACCGGAATCCACATTTCACCAAATACTAGGCCATTTCTCTGTCCCATCTCAACCGTTGTATTCGGTCCACCAACATAGGCAAAATCCTTTGCTTCTGGTAAAGCTTGACCGAAGGCGATGCCAGTAAGCTTATTACTTAGCTCTTTAGCCGTTTTGTCTTCCCCTTTCACTACTAAGTATTCTCCCCTCGGAAACTGAATCACTCTAGATTCTTCTTCTATTTGTGCTTCTGTCATGACACCCGCATAATACATCATTTTGTTATTCACCGCTTCGCTCACGGAAAAAATGTATTCATTTGTAGCTAAAGCTTTTAAAGTGTCCAGCCTTCCATCTTCTTTAACAGCCGACCAAAAGTCTTCCTTTTCTTTATTTATCCCAGCAAAGTCTGTATAGTCACTCTTAATTTCAGTTCCAATACCTAACACAATAAAGCTATCTTTTTCTTCAATCGTATAATTTTTCATATTCAAAACCTTCCTTCTTTTAAAATGATTCAAATGATTTATCTTTTCATCTGATACGTTTATAATACCTTTAAACCATGTCAAAAAATGATACTGTTTAGGAGACCAAAATGAAAAAAGTTGAACGGATTAATACAATTATGCGGTATATCAACAACCGCTCCCACTTTACAATATCTGAAATTATACAAGAATTTAACATATCACGGTCGACAGCTATTAGAGACATTAGAGAAATTGAAGCTATGGGAATGCCACTTGTCGCTGAAGTTGGGAGGACCGGGGGATATTTTGTTATGCACAACTCTATCCTGCCCGTTGTTCGCTTTACTGATAATGAAGTGAAAGCTCTTTTTATTGCCTTTATGGCTACGAGGAATCAACAACTTCCCTACCTAAAGAGTCGTCAATCTTTAGCCGAAAAACTACTAGGACTCATCTCAGAAACCCAGCAAGATGATCTCGTTCTTTTAAATCAACTCTTGCTTTTCCAAGGGACTAATCCTTATAATCCCGATCTACTTGAGCTTTCTGATCTCCCCCATCCTATGTTAGAAAAACTCATTCAAATCCTTCTTTTAGATAACCATTTATTGATTACTATCAAAGAAGATGAAGAAATCAAGTCTTATCCAATTTATCTATTGCACCTTTATCAAGAAAAAAGCCATTGGATCATTGAAGGGTTTGACTTAAAAGAAGAAAAGAAGATGATGTTTCCTGTCGATGATCTCATTAATATCGAACCATACACGACGAACAAAAGGCTAAATAAGAAAAAGATTTTAGAAAAACTAAGTAAGAAGGACGAAGCAATTAACCTTGTATTTGAACTTGGTCCGACAGCAATTGCCCAGTTCAAAAAATACCATCCTTTAAAAATTTCAATATCTTATACTAATCCTTACCAATCCACAGCCATTTTAAAAACTTTTATCAATGTTAACAATCCCGATGAAGTGATGGAAATAATAAATTGGCTGCTTTTTCTAGGGAAGGATATTAAAATCAAAGAAATACCCGATGAAGTATTAGCAGATTTACAAAAACGAGTGTGCTTATACATTCCATAAGCAGTGAGCCTCAAATATTAAGCTTTATCACTGGATAATTATCCTATTTTTAAATACCATTTCATTTACTACAATGAGAGCATGATAAATAATAAAAGCACGGAAAATCTCCCGTGCTTTTCTAAATATATATTATTCCTGAAGGTTTCGTTTATCTCGTTTCTTACCCTAACTGACGTTTAAATGCTTTACTGGCGAAAAAGTAAGAGATGACCATTATACCTACGCACCAAGCGAGTGCAATCCAAATATCGTTACCCACAGTTCCTTCATATAAAAGAGCACGAATCGCATTCACGATTGAAGTTACAGGCTGATTCTCTGCAAACGCACGAACAATTTTTGGCATCGTTTCGGTAGGCACAAAGGCCGAACTAATAAATGGAAGAAAAACTAGCGGGTACGAGTAAGCAGTCGCCCCTTCCATAGACTTCGCTTTCAATCCTGGAATGATAGCTAGCCATGTTAGCGCCAGCGTAAACATCCCAAGTATTCCAGCTACCGCGAGCCACTCTAGAATATTAGCACTGGAACGGAAACCCATTAATAATGCAACAAGAATAACCACCACGATAGTAAGTACATTAGCAACAAAAGAGGTTAAAACGTGAGCCCACAATATCGATGAGCGCTTAATAGGCATCGTAATGAAACGTGCCATCAGCCCACTCTTTACATCCGTAAATAGTCGCACGGAAGTGTAAGCTACACCGGATGCGATAGCCATTAGCAAAATTCCCGGCAATAAATAATTAACGTAGTTATCCGTTCCTGTCTTTATAGCCCCGCCAAATACGTAAACAAATAATAGCATCATCATAATCGGTGTAATTGCTACCGTAATAATTGTATCCGGACTACGCATAATATTGCGCATTAAGCGCCCTAGTAATACCCCTGTTTTGCTTTTCATTTACATCTCCTCCTTTTTACCGATAATCGCAAGGAAAATTTCTTCCAACGTCGGCTGCTTCTCGATATACTCTACTTTTGCTGGCGGGAACATCTCTTTCAGTTCAGTAAGAGTACCTGTCGTAATAATTTTTCCGCCATGCAAAATAGCGATACGGTCCGCCAGTTGTTCCGCTTCCTCCAAGTACTGAGTAGTGAGCAAGATCGTTGTGCCGCTGCCGGCAAGTTCCTTGACGGTATCCCACACTTCGATCCGCGCTTCCGGATCAAGTCCAGTCGTTGGTTCGTCAAGAAAAATAACTGCTGGCGCCCCAATCAAACTCATCGCGATATCAAGTCGGCGCTTCATCCCGCCTGAATACTGGTCTGCCCTCTGGTTGGCCGCATCAGTCAGGCTAAATCTTGCAAGTAGATTATCAGCAACTTGTGCGGGATTGGAAACACCACGTAACTTAGCGATCATTATCAAGTTTTCCCTTCCAGTAAGCATGCCGTCTAAAGCTGCGAACTGTCCTGTCAAACTGATGCTTTGACGAACATGATCTGGTTGTCGCTGGACGTCAAAACCGCAAATACTCACTTCACCATCATCTTGTTTCATTAACGTCGAAAGGATATTGACCGTTGTCGTCTTTCCCGCTCCATTTGAGCCTAGCAGCGCAAAAATTTCGCCACGCTGCACCTCAAAATCCACTCCCTCTAAGACTTCTTTATCTTTAAAAGATTTTTTTAACCCTTTTATAGAAATTGCTGCATTGCTCATACTTTTTCCCCCTTATAAAATTAGATTACATACACCCTCTATTTAGTATCACTGATAATCTGTATTACTTAGTACTGGTTTAAAAATATAACTGAATAGCGATGGCGGCAATTCACATTTGTAACCAGCTAATCAGTCGGTATTACTAATTGCATTTATTTTTTTCTCAATTTCTTCATAATACTTTCATTCAAATCTTCACGATACTTGGAGACATACGTTTTAGCGTTTGCCACTAGTTCGTCAGCAAAGGAAGCCACGTCATCCCCAGTAATGTCAAGCACTTGTCTTCCTTCCGCTGCACCCGCTTCGAACAAATCGATTAATTCATACTGTATGTGTAACATATCCATCCCGTTACCCGCTGAGAAATTCCACATGTAGTTTTGAATTTTCTTAAATACAAATTGGTAGTCCTCTGGCAGAGCCTCAACTCGTGCCATCATCATTTTGTACTCTTTTTTATCACCAATTAACTTTTTGAACATTTCTAACATCTTATTTTCCTCCTTTTTTATAAAGCCGAACAAGAAATTCTCAAAGTATCGGCCAGAACATTTTATCTTATGAACCTATTTTGACTTCAAGACGTTAATTTTTGACGATACAAAATCCCATTTTTCCCAAAACAATTCAAGCTCCTGGCGGCCTTCTTCATTTAATGAATAAAACTTACGAGGAGGCCCCATATCTGATGGTTTCTTTTCAATATTCACAAGCTTTTTCTTCTCTAATCGTACGAGGATAGTATACACCGTACCTTCTACAACTTCGGTAAACCCAAGATCATTCAGGTGGCGGGTAATCTCATAGCCATACGTTTCACGGCGACTAATGATTTCCAGTACACACCCTTCCAGTGAACCTTTCAGCATTTCAGTTAAATTTTCCATGTCCTGATCCTCCTTTACCCCCTATTCTGTCTGGCTTATATTCAGTACTACAGAGTACTAAGGCGAATTTTTACTGAATAGCTTTTGAGTAAAACTACACTATTCAGTATTACTTATTACAACTACATTGTATGACTAAGTAGTTGTGGATGTCAACTTTATTTTCAAAAAAATTAAAAATCCGCTTTACCCTAACCGGATACAGTCTCCTTTTTTTGTTGTAAGGGCCGTCAAACTAGTAAAACAGCGCTGATTCAAAGTGTAATTTAAATCAGCTCTGCTTTATTGTTTTCATACCGATATATCATGTTTTTTCACGATACAAATTGTTTCTCACTACCATTCCCATTGCATATAAAGCATAAAGGCAAGTGCGGTCAGAGAAAATTCCCAGAGATTATCCGTACATGATACGAGCCCCTAAAATACAATTCTGTTAGAAATTTGTTCTCTATATTCTCTTTTATTTTATTTCTGATAGTTGATTCACAACACTATCTAAAAATTTTTCTACCTTTTCTTTTGATGTATCCGGCGCATGATAACCAATCGTAAATGTAAGTCTTCCATTATAAGAGCTTACTCCCATTGAAAAGAATGGTGCATACATAATAGGCGATGCCATATACCCGTCCTCAGCTTGAATTTGACCAAACTGAATAGGTTCCTCAGCGATCACTCCCAAATTTGTCAGTAATGGCAACGCCATCCCCATCTGTACAGCCTCTTCATATTGCTGATTATACATTTCCTTCACTGTAGATAGCTTCATTTCTGCCAGTAGCTCCATTCCTGCTGCTGAAGAAAGACCTGGATTTTGAGACTTTATTTTATCCATTGATTGTTTAACTCGAACAAGAGTCTGCTTAAATGTTTCATCGTCTTCCATTTTAATCACTGGCATTTCCATACCGGATAAGTTGCAAATAGCACCAGTTGTATTATTAGGCAGATATCGACGTAAATCAATTGTCAAGCCAATCATTTTTTCTGCAGTGCGAGGTTCTGCATACACAGTGAAATGTGATAAAGCTCGGAAGTATGCAGTCATGATTACATCATTCAAGGTAGCCTGTTGTGCTTTTGTCCATTGGGTTAAACGTAGAGTTTGCTCATGGCTCAATCGCCGTACGGACATTTGGGGAAATTTATTTTTGTTAGGTTGAGATGGAAAAGACCATAACGATGCCTGTTGTTCTTGGTTAGGACGATACGCACTTTTTATGTCCGATATTCCAGCGTATTTGAATACATGTGATTGATCTCGACAACTCTCATTTCCCTCATCAAATTCCTTTATAATTTGCTTCTTAGACCGTCCCAATGAAAGGTGCGTATATATTGTTCCAAGCAATTTAATATATTCCTTGACTCCTGCACCATCTGAACATAGATGAGATAATTTCACAACTAACATATCTGTTGTAGTGCCCCGTAATAATTTCGTTTGAACCATAGGCCCCTGTATACGATCACCAGGTTCTTTAATAAAATCTATTGCCATTATTTCAAGTTCTTGATTATTTCCTTCTGCAAAAAAGCAAATAGATGAGTTAGTGTCAGATGAATGTTCCTCCCAGTAAGGAATATCATTTTCTACAAACCGGCTGTTCAAAACTGGTTGCAATTGCAACGTTATCCTTACTGATTCTTCAAGTATTTCCTTGGATATACCTACAGGAAAATAAAGAACTGCATTAATTTGTTGATCTGCAGAATAAAGACCTAATACATAATTCATTCGATCTTGTGGTGTTACTGAATACTTTCTTTTCTCCATAATTCCGTCCCCCTTTAGGACTTTTTGTATAACCCTATTTTCCATATGCTTGTAATTTTTCTAGTCATTTTTCTTCAAGAGCTAATAACGCTTATTTTTCGAATTTTTAACGAAATCATCTTCTCCGTATTGGTTTCATTCTTTTTGCAGGTGATATATCCATTATTTTATTGTTATTAACACTGCCTAACCTCCCAATGAAACCAAACAAAAATAAATTAAGTTTACATATACATAAACATTTTATTATAACGTCTATAAATTATCAATACAGCAAATAAATCATTTTTATGTCTGTCAATAAAAAACAATATATTCAAGGGCTACTTCATAATAAAAGATTGATGTGCATGTATATGTACCCATATCACTATCAAAATAAGAATGAGAATTTTTTCAACAAAAATAAGCTGCAGATATTGATTTTACAGTAAAAAAAGCCCCTCCATTTTGAAAATGAGTAGGGCTATTTCCAATTTGAATTTTATAAAAGAATGATTATCATAAATAATATTTTACTTTTTAGTCTACCTTATTATTTTTAATCCATTTTCCTAATAAATGAATGGATTTTATTCATATAATTTGAGGTGGTATCGTTGGTTTTTAAAAATAGAAAGCTTATTTTCAAATCAAATGAAAAAGAGGTGAAATTATAGATATTCATGTAAAAATTTCGTTTTGGGGATACTTAAAATCTTAAGGTGATGGGCATGTGGTGTTACACTTTAAAAGCTTTATAAAATTATAAAATTTATAGATATAGCAAATTTTCTTTATTAATAATCATTTGTATGTATGTGTGTATGTACGTTTACTCACACACATACAAATGATTTATAAAGCCACAATTAAGTGAAAACATCTTTTCCGTTACGATAACATCATAGCCATATCTTCTGCTGCATTTGTAATTAGTTTTAAACCAAATGTTTCTTGTAATACATCAAGCACGCCAGCTGAAATAAATTCAGGAGCCTTTGGACCGATGCGAATATCTTGAATCCCAAGACTAAATAGCCCTAGTAAAATGGCAACCGCTTTTTGTTCAAACCATGATAGGACAATACTTACTGGCAATTCATTCACTTCACATTGAAAAGCATCAGCTAAAGCAGCCGCTATTTTCACTGTAGAAATTGAATTATTGCACTGTCCTAAATCAATGTAACGCGGAATTTCCGTACCAGGTACAACACCGTAATCCACATCATTAAAGCGGAATTTCCCGCAAGAAGTTGTTAAAATAACCGTTTCTGGCGGAAGTGACGTTGCTAATTCACGATAATATTCTCCGCCTTTTCCCGGTGCATCACAACCGGCGATAACAAAGAAACGCTTTATTTTCCCTTTTTTTACTGCGTCAATAATTTCTGGAGCTAATGATAATACTGTATTTTAATTCGATATTAAATACTATACGATAAAAAGTTAAAAATGTTTATACACCAAGCCCTGCACTCCAACTACAATTTTTCTTTATAGATAACAACCGTTATAAAAAGGACAATTTGTGGGCGAAATGTGGGCGAAAATAATAATTACAACAAAAGAGCACAGCGCGTATAAAAGGTGCATCCAACACCCTTTATACCGTCCACCTACTCTAACTAGGCAAACACTTGCTGTAACTCTTTATGTACCTCATTTTACCGTACATAAGGGTTCCTCCGCAACAGTTTGCTTACACTTGGCATTCTGTTGCTTTTTGTTTATACAAAGGAGCTCTTAGTCTATGAAAAAGAAAATCAATGTTATCGCAACGAAAGAATCCTTCCACAACTTATCATCATTCAAAGATGTGGAAGAACTAAATAAAACTGTACGTACATACAGAGATATTATCCGTATGTCTATTAAGCGTACTGACGTACAATCTAAACTTATTATGTTACTTGAAATTTTAAAACGCCACAGCTGCAAATATGTAGGCGTTAGTTTCCTATACAAAAATTCAATTGCTCAGATGATGGAAGTTTCCTATAAAACTGTACAACGTTTAATGAAGAAACTTGTGGATCTAGAGATGATTAAACAAGTAGCAATGAAACGTAAAAAGGATATGCTTCAAACTTCGAATGCGATTATCATTCAACCGATTGTGGAAGAAGTGTCCAACAAGACACAAGGTGAAAGTCCCACAAAGTGTCCTACCATTAAAACAACTCCTGTTTCCTTAAAACAAAATATAAAAGATATAAACAAACGTAATAGTAATGAGAATCGCAATACTCCAAAAGAGAATATGGACCAAGCTGATTTTGTTGCGCACTGGGTACCAGAACGTTTTATTTCTTTCACTCGCTCTTTTTATCATGAATCCAAAACCGTTGAAGAACTGTGGAAGGTCGTAAGACAGTGTAACAGAGTTGTAAACTATACAACCAGGTGATAAAGCATTTACTAACGACCAGGCACTTACTATTGGCTTACGAGCTATCAAGGAGTTTGTAATGAAAATTAAATCTGGAATAAAAATGAAAAAGGGTAAATTCGCTTATTTCAACGGGATTGTAAACAACTTAATGGATAAGTTCTACTTCGATACAGAATTTATGGCCATATAAAAAAACACCTGGCTACATGAACTAGGCATTTCGATGTTGAAACTATCCATGAATTGTATTGTGCTGCTTGTCAAACAACTCACACTGTGCGTATTCACTCTACATGGGATCGCCCACTTGTTGGATGTTGTTTCTGTTTCTTTTTTTACAGACAACATTTGTAACTTCCGATACAATGTGGATTTCGATATTTGTGTCTGTTCACAAATTTGATGAATCATCATCTTTTTCTGTGCATAGAGAGCAATGGCTTGCTCCAAATTGGGATTCTTTTTATGGTACCTTTCTACTCGTCCCTTGTATTTCCTGTTTTGTTTCGCCAGCTCAATGCCTTCCCGCTGGCGCATGCGAATGAGATCTCGTTCTAACTGATTGACTCCGCCCATCACGGCCAGCAAAAATTGACTATACGGATTTTAAGATGTTAAATCCAACCATGTATCTTTTACGGATTATAGGTTGGCGCCCTTCTTTTGGATATAAGCGACTAACTCAAACAATTCCGCCGTACTTCTTGTAATGCGAGTTAAGTCTGTTACCCAGATCGTATCTTCTTTCTGTATATGTTGTAATAGCTGCTGCAATATGGGGCGATTGCGATCCGCCCCGGACGCCTTTTCTTGATACAGGATATCAACTCCAATTTGCTGTAACTGCTCGATTTGTCTCGCTAAATTTTGATCCGCACTGCTCACGCGTACATATCCCATTTTTCTCATTTGTTTCTCCCCCTGATTGTTAGTAACTAGCAGTCCTTCCACACAACTTTTACTAGAGTACGCTTCTCCCAATGACTATGAACAAGTATCGATTGACGATTTAACTTAAATAATCGAATAATCAAATCGTAACAACTGGGAAAGAAAAAGCGCATCAAATCATTAAATCTGCCTCTCATTCATTTGATATTACTTTCGGTAAAGAAGCTTTCTCATTTCAGCTAAAAATGTTAATGACGCAAATCCACTTTATTGAGATTCAACTCAAACAATGTGAAGAACAAATAGATTGACTCCTTATTGAGTTGGATACACCAATAACTACAGTACCTGGCATTGGACCTATTTTTGATTCCATTATACCAGGTGAAATTGAAGATATAAAACGATTTGATACGCCTTCAAAGCTCGTCGCTTATGCAAGCATTGATGCCTCTGTATCCCAATCAGGCCAATATAACTCAGCTAGCATGTCAATATCAAAGTGTGGCTCTTCTCATCTACGTAGAGCATTATTTCAAGCTGCTGTTACTGGCTATAGATATGATCCGACCTTAAAAGTCTTTTATAAAAAGAAAAAACAGCAAGGAAAGCATTATTACGCCTATACCTGTGCAGTAGCCAGAAAATTATGTCATATCATTTACGCTATCTAAAAAAACAATAAACCTTATAAAGTCCCTATACCTTACCTATTGCCTAAAAATCAAGTTCATCCCTTAATTTTTTTAACCTTTTCTCAAGGTTTATTTGGTGTGCCCTTTTTTCAACGAACACTTTCATTATTTTTTCTGCATTTTATCCTTGACTTTTCATAGTTGGCCTTTCGAAAGCACTGAAAGTGCAATTGTGGCCACAGGCGTTTTCTACTGTATATCTTTGTTTTTTACGTGATGGATAGATGAGCAATGAAAATAGAATCTTTTATCTGTTTCTAAAATAGTGAGTGGTGGCTCTAATTCTCTTTGTAATTTATTAATAAAAATATAAGAATAATTAGACTTTATTTTTCTGAAATACTTTGTGCAGAGTTTGTATATTAGATTGGACCCCAAAATATGTAACATCACTTGCAAAAAATTTACAAGTGATGAAAAACGTTATAAACTTAATGAGTACAACTAACGCCATAGGCAGATTGTTCACATTTATAAGTTCGTCATTAATTAGCCGGAAAATGCTCCTAGTGTTACTACACACATAGTGGCACTAGTAGTAAGACCTGCATCAAGACTGATTAATCGCAACACTGAATCACCAATTACAGTATTAATCACAAGAGTGAGAGAACCAGTCTGAGCATTACCAGGGCCAGCTGCAAACCCTATTCGGCTCCCAGGAATTTCAACGGTAGTTCCAGAATTAGTTAATGTAAGAGCGTAATTATTAGATGCTTTCTGAGCTGATACCGTATAACTAACCAAATAGATAAAATCTCTAGCTAATTCAACATCTCCAGAACCATTAATATACGAGATTTCGGAAGTGCCCGGAGTTGGATAGATCGTTGATGCATTAAATAGAAATCGTCCCCCTCCACCTGGTGATTGTCCTGCTGTTATAGCAAAATTAGCTGAATTAATTCCGGGTGATGATGCTGAAGACCCTGCTGGTCCCGTAGCACCAGTCACTCCAGTCGGCCCTGCCGGCCCCGTAGCACCATTATCCCCTTCCACACCTTGAATCCCTTGGGGTCCCTGCGGCCCTTGCAATCCTTGAATCCCTTGTGGGCCTTGCTCGCCTTCTGGCCCTTCTGGACCTTGTACGCCTTGAAGACCCTGGGGCCCTTGAGGTCCTGCTGGTCCTTGAATTCCTTGCGGTCCCGTTGGTCCTGTTACACCCGTACTTGGCCCCGTGGCGCCTGTCGCTCCCTGAGGCCCTGCTGGCCCCGTCGGTCCAGTTGCTCCCGCACCGCCACTAGAAACAGCGGCTGTTCTTGTCACTAAAGTAGATAAAATATTGAGGATTTGGTTACGTGTGGCAACGTCCATAATAAATTCTGCCATTAAAAATGATAAAGTAGTATACAGAGATTGTAACATGGTAGCAATTTGACCAACTTCTGCTGAAGTAGCTGAGGCTAAACGATTGTTAACAGCTAAGAGAAGATATAAACTATTTCGTGTAGCGTTCCTCTCAGTTACAGTAGGAAATTCGTTGAGTAAAAAGTCATATAGATTTATTAAACTATTTTGTAAAGCTATACGATTTACTAAATTTGGGTTATTAAAATACGTATTAATAGCAATTTGTAATTGTTGGATTAAGGCTAAAAGTTGTGCTTGTTGCACTGGAGTAATAGGAACCGTAGGTACTAGCTGTGGGGTGATGAGATTATTAAATACATTTTCGTTCTTACTCATATAAATGATCCTCCTTGTTGTAACGTACCATACATCTGATAGGAAACTCGTAAGTTATTCATCATACACGTCCTCCTTTTTTAAGTGCGTGCACACACCGCAGCCACAACTTATGCCCGCCCAGTGCTTCCTCGAGCCACGCTAGGCGCTGGCGGTCAGGTGTGAAATAATAAATCTGCGGAACGGGCGTTCCGCGTTTTTCCGCCTGTTTAACCAACCCCTCATAGCGGCGCATGTGGCACATTGTTTCATACAAATTCTCCCCCGTATCCATTTCCATGACATGTAGTCGCTCCCGATTATACCAATAGGCTGCCGGCACAAGCGCTTCCTGTTTACCAGCAGGTAATAATTCCTCGTGCCACCGCCACTCCGGATACCCGCACCATTCCCAAATGTCATTGCGGTAGAGGACATCGTAGATGTCATGTAAATCACTGAGCATCGTGACATGAGGTGTGCCAAGTAACGCCCCGCCTTTGCTATTGATTCCAAAAATATGACGAGACGGTTCGACAATACTGTGAAGATACGGACGCAGGTGCTCCAGCTTACGCAGAATACTGCGCCTACTATACGATCCCAAATAAGCAACGAGTTGTCCTGTCGTCGTCCATCCAAACTGCTGAATAACCCCCAACAATTCCAAATCTGTCACCATTTGTTTCACAATCACCTTTTTCGTCATGATCCAACCTCCTTTTTTACAAAATAGAAACAAACGAACAAAAAAGAATCCAGTACACACAAGGATTTCTACGAAAAAGTTCCCAATAGGGTGTACCTCAATGAGAAGCATAAAAAATGGTTTGTATCGGTATATTCGTGTGCATCTCGTAAAACGAAACGGGAGATACATAATCATAATGTTTATTATACATAATATTTTTGTTTGTAAATATAAAGTAGTCCCTTTTCCATTGACTGGGGAATAGAGCGATTGGCTTAATTCACCATATATTCGGGGATTTTTCTTATATTCTCTGGATATTACCACATTTTTTTGGTGAAATAATCAAAAAAACTAGCACGAAGTGCTTGGGGGTTGTATAGAATACAGTAAGCAACGAGATAGAGAGGTTTTACTTTTCTTGGAACAAGATAGGTATTTCGTTTTATCACGCGTTGTGTGAGCAACGAACAAGAGAGATATCCAATATATTCTATATAATTCTAATATATCCCTATTCTTAACGTTTTACAGTTTATTCATTAGGGTACACCCTATTGGGAACTTTACACCTCATATCAGCAGAAATACATGATACATATACCCAGAAAACGCATGATAGATTCCTACTTTCCTAGCTTTCAAACCATACAAACTCCCCTTCTGCTACTCTCCCATTTTTCAGTTCCTTCACCCACCAAAACAGACACACCCTGCCCCTTCCCCCCGTACATAGCCACTCCCCCTCTCACGCATTCCTCTACATCGGCCAATGCTTGCCCCACCTACGTTTTCCTCCCGACCTATTTCTTGTCATACAATAAAAATTGCCGCATGTTCTCTCCACTGCGCCATGGTTTTCACATCATTTCCTACAAAAGGAATCTCTTCTTTTCCGTTCCATCTACCCATCCTAGTTTCCTATCTTGCAAGATTTCCTAACAGTGATAACGGCCACTGTGGAAATTTTTTATGTAATAACACATGTTGCTTCTACCTTACATATCTTAGAGCACTCCCAGTTTATGATATGCCTTACAAAAAAAGCAAGCCAGACCACTATCCTGGCTTGTTTCTTCCCGTTTTATCTTTATGGTGATGAGAGCCCAGATATAAGTAAGCATGTACACTTATTCTTATTTGTAAGGAAGTGTCATATCTGCAATTTGGTCACATATAAGAAAAGTGATTCAGCATCGCTTCACATAGATGGTTCTATCACAAAACAGCGTACTCCAGTCAAGAATGCTCTTTTTTTATTTTTATCGTTCATATTCATTTCTACTGTTACATATAATACTATTGGTAAACCAACAATGGGAGATAATATATCTTTATAATGTCAAAAAAGAGCGTTCCTCACACTCGCCAGAGGAATGCTCTGCTTTTGCTTACCTCACATACACGTAGGCTTCACTTGCTGTTACATAGTATGTTTTTCCTTTGCTATTGTGTACTTTATATTGTGGTGAACTATTTACATTTACTTTCGCCTCAATTGTAAATCCTAACCCCTCATCCACAGTTCCCGCAACATCTCTATCTAACCAGGAAGGCTTTGAATAGAATCGTAAGTCATTCACTTTAGAAACTACACGTTTACCTTCCACAGATGACGATTCTTCTTTATAGCGAATGTATGAGGAATCGTTATAAATCCACTGATTTCCTCCAAGATTCAACCAGTTGCCTACTTTACCGCAGACTTTATATGCTTCACCTTTTTGTAATTTACGAATAACACTATTTATTGTGGATGGACCAGAACGAAGGTTTATATTGTATCCATCAATATACGCTACTCCCACTTCATTCATAACACCAGGTACTTCACTTGGTTGCTTTGGTTTCGCTTCAACTGAAATAGAATTTCCATTATATGCTTTTAATACATCAGTACGAAACTTTGATTCTGATACACCATGACTGAGAAGATAATCAATCGGATCTTCGTGATCTGTGCCACCAAGCTTATACGTAATGTCTTTATGCGTCCACAATCCAATGGATGGATCAATGTTTCTATCACGTAAAATCTTAGCGAGTAGCTTCACATATCTCTCATAGGATTTTTTAAATTTAATAGAGTCACTCGTTTCAGAGAGCTCTACATGAACAAATCGTTTATTGGCTGCTAAGCCCGCTCCCCATGCTTGATATTTTGTGGAAGCAATTTGAACTGTTTCATCCCAGTCTGTTACATAATGTACAAATGCCGAACGCCATGTTCTTGCTTCATAGTTTCGAATATTAATAGCAGGCGCTTCAGGAGTTGCTGTAGAATGTGCTATTACACCTTCATATGCTCCATATCCATTGCGATATTCGACTTTAGGTAACCCAGGAATAATCATTTCTCGATCAGCAAAGACACTACCTATTGAAGTAAATGCAATGATAGCTGCAGTAGAAATTGAGGCTAATAATTTAATAGATTTTTTCATTTGTCGTCACCATTCCCCATAATTTTTTGTTTAATATCTGATACATCCTTTGAAAGTGAACCAAATGCTTTTGCCTGTTCTTCGATGACTGCTTGGTTTTTTTCGATTACTTTTTGATACTGTTCTTCACGCTGTTCATTCTTTTTTTGCGTAGTAAAAAGCATCCACACAAATAACGCTGCGAATGCTCCTTGTTGAATCATTGAATTGAAGATTTGTTCCTCCACTGTTCTCATCCCCTTGAGCAAAATAAATAAGCCTGCTTATGCACGCTTAACTTGTACGATTTAAATTAAAAAGTTCATTGCAATATGAACCGTACTCCCGCTCGGAACACCATTCACGAAAATCCCCCCATCAGGTTTTATTGTCACTTCACACGCTGCGGGTGTATATCCATATGCCAGCGCTGGAAAAGCAATGTGTTGTACCGGTCTAAATCCAACTGGTAATGTAGCGAATACTGCCTCATTTTGAGGATTTCGAACTGAACCAATTACACTCATGTTTTCACCACTTCTCTTGTATTTCATATCTCTGTTAGCAACATTTTCCACCCCAGTTGTAGCAAGCTTAATCCATCCTGTATCATTTTCAGCGGTTGCTATCTTTTTACCTTTCAAGGTTGCTGATCCATCAGGTCGAACTATTAACCCACTTTGAGAATCCCAGGGAGTAGCACCGAATCCCATGTACAGATATTCTTCACCGTTGTTAGCCCCTTTGAAACGTCCCATTCCGCCACGATTAACGCTTCCGTCTGTGTCTTTATCCGCGTAGTGTAACCCACGAGCAGAAGGACCTGTCGCTGAATCAGGTTGAGTCATCAACATTTGACCCAGAGCATGGAACTTTAAAAGCCCTGTTATAATATCTCCTGTTTTCTTTAAGAGGTTCGTGTTAGATATAACTGTGAAAGTATCCGTGTCACTGAAGTAATCCCAAATAAACTTATTTGACGTGATATCTGAGAGTACTAGCTTATTCTGTCCCGCTTGACCTCTAAGAACATAATTATTATTAGTACTTCCACTTGATTTAAACTGAACTGATTTACCTGGGTCCATCCCTAGGTCACCTGTCATGGTGTCTCCGCTTTTCTTAACAACATCCATAGCATTTAATTTCTTCTGCAGCTCGTCTAACGTTTTCTTAATAATCTCAAACTCAGAAATATAGTTTTCGATTTTAATATTTCCTTCTTTCACATCACGTCTTAATGTAATACGAATATCTGGTGTACTCATTCGTTCTGTACTTTTTTCCATCACAAAATAAGCTGTCCAATCATCCGATGTGGAAACAGCTTGAGATGTAAACGTATAGGAAAACACACCATTCTTTGCATCAACTATTTGAGCATCATCTCGAATGAATACTCCTGTGTGATTTGTCGCCTCATATTTAACCACATATCCTGTTAAATCCACCTTCTCCCCTTTTTCTCTTACGTACACCGTAAGCTTCAACCCATTTTTGTCATTCTGCCGAGAACGAATTGTTTTTGTAAACACAGGATCTGCTAAATCTATAATAATTTCCTCATTTCGCATGACTACACCTCTCTCTAACTATTCCTTTTCACACGTCTAGGCGGTCTTCTTTGACGTTTTACTTTGTTCCTATGTTTTATATTCCCTTTAGGCTTTATCGGCTCTATTTCCTCGAATTTAGCCCTAGTTTTAGTTACATACTCTTGAAATGCACTTGTTAATTGTGAAAGCATTCCGTATAAGCCTACACCATTTTCCTCTGATTCTTTTGGAATAACTAAACCATAATGTGTAGGAATTGCATCTGTAGTAATTGTTGGCTCTCCTTCCTTACGATTCATACGCATTTCATACAGTTTTGGAATGTCGGTTTTCAAATTGTATTGTTTAATTTCCCATTCCATTACCTTTTCCAGTGCGCTGAATGCAACAGGACGGATATTGGTTTTATAGGTTTCTTTTGAAGAAACTTTGAAGTCTGAAGCAATTACTCCTTGATAATATGTCCCAAGAGCGGTTTTCACTTGGATATACCCATTGTCCCAACTCGAATTTCGTATTATCGCATTTGGGAGCATGATATCTGTATCCCCTCCAGATGCAACCCCGATACTTGCAATCCAATTGTCATTACGATAAAAGCGGAATTGATCTTTAACCTTAAATCTCATCTCACTTTGGGCATCTAGGACAATCATTTTATCAGCGTCAAGCATTGCGTTACCTGTTTGTGAAAAGTATAAAGATGCTGCATTCAAGTATCCATTGCCCTCGAGTCCTTTTGTAATTCCGATTCCACCAGACTTAACGCTCGTATCTGAGAATTGGTACACCATAATAGCACCATTTGCCCCTGTGGAATCTGAATCTCCGCCTAAAATAAGAGTTGGTTGTATTTCATTTCTACTATTTTTGTAATACCCTACAAACACCCTTGTTTTAGATGACTCATACAAGCGTATGAATTGCTTTGAAATATTTACATAGTTGACACTATCTGAAGTTCGTAATGTTGCACCTGTTATTTCTCCACCTTGCACAAGATTTCCACTCAACGTACCTGCAGTAATAAAATCAGCAACAATTCTTCCGTCACTTGTAATGGCAGTTCCATATGGGCCATTCACACCTGTGGAAGAATACCCTAATCCATTCAAGTTCCATTGCCAAACCTTTTTCGCACTCTTTTCATCTTTCGTATCCATAATTAAAATACGATCTGGATAAACACGGACATGCCCTCCGAACCCAGAATTAATAAGGCTTGTAGCATTTGTTTTTGCTGCATCCAAAATAGAGCCTGGCATATTGGACAACTCTTCTTGTACCAAATCAACCTTACCGGAAACGTCTGTAAAGGATTCTTTGAAGTTACCAATGGTTATATCCAGATACTCTTTTTTTATTGGATCATATTTATATGCAATTACCTTCGCCTTTATATCAATACCATCTTCTTGATGTTCGACCGTAACCGTATCCGCCATATAAACACTTTGTAAATGCTTATAATCCTTATACTCTTCCGTTTGTGATAACTCCTGAAACTTAACGTTATAAGTTGCTTTAGGCTGGTCAATTTTTTGAATCGTAAACATATCTTTTGCGGCCTGACGTAATAATTTATACGCTTCTTCTAACGGAACTGCATCTTCATCGTCAGCATTTTCACCAATAGCTGCTTTAATATGTTTAAACTCAATCACTCTAATTTTCGGATGAGGATACTTATTTATAAGTGGGCTATCCACATACTTTTCAGGAAGAAATAATTCCTCAAAACCTTGTGGCATGATTCTAGTTATGGGACTTTTCCAATCAACATTTCCCTCGTATCCAAGCAAATCTTTTTTATGCCGAATCACTACTCCACGATCCATACCGCGATTTAGTAGCATCTTCACATCAAAATTATCTCGTTTTAATTCGCCGCCCCAACGATTAACAAATGAATTGTCTTGACTAGAATCCAATAATGCTTCCACAGGATTTTTACGGACAATACGTGCACTGGCTATCTTTGGTACATCTGAATAAAACTGAAAAGGATGCTTGTATTGGCATCCTGCTGACATACGATTCATAGCTCCATTGCCATTTGTTGTTTCAGCAAAAATATCTTCAATCAGATTTTCTGTTAAATCATAAAAGATGTGATAACATTGCGCTGTAATCTCACCCATGCTGACTTTAGGAGCTGCTACTCGAAATAGTTGTTCACCATCAGGAGTTGGAACTTTAATGATGCTCATTCCCTCTATTTCCAGACCGTGCGGCGCAAACAATGGATAACGAAATGAAAATAAAAATAAACCATTAAGTTCTTCCTCAACAGTCGCGTTATACATATTTTTATCTAAAGCTCCTATACCATTGTGTGTAAAATCAGTCTCATTTGGTTTATATAAAGTAATCATGCATATCTCCACCTAGGCCTAATTTCCATAAATTGAATTGCTCCTGACCACTCTATTGTATTTTCCCCCACGCCCAATATAGGGAACTGCCCAACCATTTTATGATTCATTGATATGGTATCGGTATATGCTTCAAGTACTTCTGAGTCTATAACAACAGAACCATTCACATCTTTTATTTGGAAAGAGACGTCATTGATTGTTATACGGAAAGTACCATTTCCCACAATCCAAAACTTAGGATCAGATTCAATTGTACCTGGATTATAAATGACACCAGGTTCGGTGAGCTTTAGGTTTACATCTTCTGTATATTCAAAGGGGCCTAGCGTAAAATCTACCTCGAATTCACCATGCTCCTCAATCTCAGTTATGATGTCTCCCATTTCAACATGCTTAATCTTCCGATACACATCTTCATCTGTGAAAAAGAGTGTTTTCCCTTGTAATAACCAAGGTTTTGCACGTCTTATGAAAGGTTTAATATTTTCTCTTTCCAACATATTAAATTTCACCTTAAAAGAAACATTTTCATATGTCCCTTTCTTTGTAAGTGAACCATGTCGTCCTGGTATTTCTATATGTTCTACCTTTTGTTTTGCGGTAGAAATCACAGGACGACCTACTACACCTAATCCGTAACTGCTTGCTAATTCATTATCGATTCCTATATCCAACAATTAAGTCGTCCTCCCTATTCCTATTTTTGAATTACGCCCTTTTTGAGCAAGTGCATCATCTATTTTTCCGACCATGCGGTCAACATCACGATCATCCCTCACTGAAGGATTATAAATATGAATTACAGTTGGTTCAGTAGACATCGTTGCTGCAATCCCTTCACCAATCGCGCCTAATGTTTTTTTATTCAACGGTAAAACCGCTTCATTTCCAGCTTCTCCTGCACCTTGTAACTGACCATTACTCATACCGAAAATTGTAGGTCTAGTAAAAATACCGCCTTTTGCACGCCATTGTACACCAATGCCAGATGGATACGTAATGTCTTTCCCTAAAATGTTTTTCGTGCTAGTTTCTAAACTAAAATGCGGCATTTTAGGCATTTCCGGTTTCGGAATCTTTAATTTCAAATCACTGAAAAACCCTTTGATTTTATCAATGAATCCCTTTACTTTATCTACCGCATCTTTTATCGGGTCAACGATAAATCTCTTTGCTGCGTCAAATTTTTCTTGCGCTGCATTTTTTACAGAATCAAATTTCTCCCGTGCTGTGTTGTACATATCATTGAATTTCTCTTTTGCAGCATTATAAGCTGAAATAACCGGATCGATGATATATTTATAAACCACTTGCCACGCTGTAAGTGTATAGGATTTAATTTTTCCCCAGTTTTGTAATATCCAATTTGCTAAATCATTCAGTTTTTCTTTCGTAGCATCCCACAATTCTTGAACCGGTTGCATCACATACTGTTTTACCAAATTCCATGCTGCCAGTGTATAAGATTTGGCTGTTTCCCACTGTGAACCAAGCCAAGAAACTAGCTCACCGAGCTGATTTTTACACCAATTATACGCTTCCACCATCGGATTAATAATATATTTACTAATGGCAGCCCAAGCAATTTGCGCACCTGCCTGTATTAACAGCCATCCCGCTTCTAAAACCGTAAAAATTAACGAAATAACCGGGTCTAAGAATGTACGTATGGAGTTCCAAGTTTCTTCCCAACTTTGTTTCAGTTGTCCCCACAATTCAGATGCTTTCGTGACAAGATTTGACCACCAAGCAGATGCTGTTTCAACAATCCCAGACCATAAATCACTAAAAAATTGACCGATTGGTTCAAAGAAACTATGCATCATTTCTGTAAATGAAGCCCAGGCACCTGAGAAGTACGTAACTGTGGAAGACCATCCATCACTACAAGCCTGAACGATTCCGGACCATAATCCACCAAACCAATCCTTAAATTGTGACCACTTTTCAAATAGCCAATCCGTTATTTCACCCCAGTTTCTTATCAACATGATGATACCCGTTATCGCTAAGGAAACTGCTGCAATGGTAGCTATCACAGGTAAAAACGCCAAATTCAACGCACCAAATGAAACTGCGAGAGCTGCTACAATTGGAGGTAGAATAATAAACGCTGTACTTAATGCACTCATCACCATTAAAAGTGTTTGATCAGCTTCAGACAACTTACTAAACCAATCCATTACAGCTTTAACTCCATCAACAATTGGAGGTAGAATATCTTTCGCTAATTCTGCAAATTTCTTTCCAAGTGGTTCTAACGCCGCCTGTGTTTCTCTTAGTGCTTTTTGAAATTGCTGTCCCAAAGATTCTTCCTGAAGTTTCTTCATTTCACCCATACGTCCAGTTACATCACCAAGACCACCATGTACATTATTTAGACTAAGTACAGCTTCAGCGCCCATATCTTCCCATTTCACGCCAAATAAAGCAACACCAATCTGGTTTGCTTTTACTTTGTCATCCATCTTTTGAAGATCACCTAACACAACATTAAAAACATCGGCTGCAGTTCCCTTACCTTCATTGAATGACTTCCATACTTTTTGTGTCTCTTCAGATAAATCGCCGAATCCTTCTGATACACCTTTCGAACCATCTTGTACACGGATACCAAATTCTTTCACTAGGTCATTGATATAGTCTAAGTTATACGAACCACTTTTTGTTCCATTTGCTAAAATCGTAAACATTTCTTGCGCACTAAAACCACCTTGTTTAAATAAAGGCGCATATTCAGAGAGGTTATCAAATAACTCATCTGAATAATTTAGACCTTCTTGAGCACCGGCAGCAAGTAAATCAAATGTTTCTTGTGTCGATAAACCAAACTGACTCATTAATTGTCCTGCACCACGAGTCGCTTCGTTTAAATCAACATCGTAAACTTTAGCTAGCGTTAAAACGTTTTCTGATGCACCTTGTAATTCTTCATGTGGAACATCGCGCATATTTTGATAGACCTTTATAAGCGCATTGTCTACCTCTTCAAGATTTTCCCCAAAACCTTTTTTCCAAGTATCAACAGCAATCTTTTGAAGATTTTCGGCACCTTTCCCAGTCAATCCTAATGAAGCTTGAATTTTCCTCTGTGATCCGTCAAACTCTATTGCTGTATTTACAATTGATTTTCCCATTTCAATCAATTTTTCGGATATTCCTTGTAGAACTTCAGCGGCTTCCATTAAATTGTTCATATCAAGTTTCTTATTGATTTCCGCCATACCATCCGCCGCTTGTGAACCACTCCGCCCAACACTCTGTAATGAGTTTTCAAATTGCTTTAATGTCGTTTTTGCTTGGTTTAATTTAGCCTCAAGTTGCTGCACTTCGGTAGAATTCTCACCATACACACGCTTTGCTGCACTTAATTGTTGTTCTAAGTTGTGGACGACCCTATCAGTCATTTCCATTTGCTGACGTAGTTGTTTCTGCGCTAATTCTAACTTATCCGCTTCACTAGCATTTTGACCTAATTCAGCATTTTGAAGTTTGAATGAGCTTGTTAGTTTCTTTTGTTCTGCTTCAAGTTTCTTAGAATTCTCTTGTAAATCCAGTAAAGTTCCACGTGCTTCCCTGGCTTCAATTGCTTGCTCGGAAAGACCTTCATTCACTCTTTTCATTGCATGATCAAGAGAAGTTTCAGCACGTTCTGCATCAAGCAACTTCCCGTACATCTTATTGAGTTGTTCGGCGGTTGTACTTGTGTCCTTAGACATAGCTTGATATTCAGCACGTAACATAGCTGTACGTTTCTTGGCTGCTTCCATTTGAATTTCAAGCTTCTTCTTTTCAGCAAGAAGTTTATCAGTCATCGTCACATCTTGGCCCATTGCTGCAATATGATTTTTATATTCTTTCGCTGCATTATTCATCACCATATTGATTTGTTTCAATGTATTGGCATACTGAACCTGGCCATCCATTTTAAAATTAAGGACGACGTTTCTTTCTTTACTATTCCCTGGCATTTTCTCACCTGTTATGAAGTGACCTTTGTCAATAGTTTTTCACCCATAATATTTTTCTTGATGGCATACAAAAGCTTCAGAAATAAGATCTATCGACAGTTAACCACTCTGTTATTCGTGGATTGGTTACCTCAGGTTAATGGTTCGTCGTTAGGCTCTTATAATCTCACTGCGTGGATCACACCTTTTCAAATTCTAATAAATAGCTTGTTTATCAGAATTTCAGCCATGCCAGAAGAGGTGAGTCATAGATAGCCAGACCTGTAATTCACTATCTCTGAAGCTCATCTATGCCATCAATTGATACCTTTGATTTCTAACTATGAATGAATGAATGAATCAATCAACTTCATATCCTTCCCTCTTTATTTTCGGTGAATTTTACCTGTTTCTAATCCCCATATAAAACACCCCAGTTCTCTTGCGATAGCTGTAACGGCAACATTTCTAGGCTTCCCTTGATATATCATGCGATAATATTTTCTTTGTAACCTTTCTACAGCCTGATCCGCATAAGCAATCACTTCGCTTCGTTGCCCTTTTTGTCTTGCTTTCACTCGCTTCGATTTTAATCCGATTGCTCCTTTTACCAACGCATTTGCACATTCTACAAGAGTAGACCTAACGGTCGAATTTCCTTGTTTTGTAATCGAACGTCGACTGATTTTCTCTCCACTTGAGCTTTCGCTTGGCGTCAATCCTACATAAGCCATAAATGCTTTAGCCGTGGGAAAACGAGTGAAGTCTGCAATTTCCACATGAACAGTCATTGCCGATGTTGTATCTATACCTTTTAAGCATCTTAACTTTGCGATTGGTTCTTCGTACCTTTCACGATGAGATAATTCTTCTAATCTCAAACTGAACCGCTCAATTTTATCGACTAGAACATCATACTGTAATAGGTATTCGCCTAACGTTTCTTTGAATAATCCTTGTAGATCAAGATTCTTTAACCATTTCATATAAGCGATTGTCCAGCTTGATTTCCCTTCATACACATAGCCATGTCTTAAAAGGAATGCTTTTATCTGTTGTTTTATTTTTTTCAAAGATGTTTTAAAATCACCTAACATGCGGATATACTCTTTCACGGCAACATCCTCTTCTTCTGGAACATATACTTCTTTATAGGTGCCATTTGCTAAATTAAGAGCAATCATTTTGGCATCGAATTTATCATTTTTCACCATTTTGTTTTTTGATGAACTGTACATTGTTGTGGGAGCTAAAATATCACAATCAATTCCATTTTGTTCAAGAAGATTATGAAGTGAATACCCTAAACAACCAGCCTCATATCCAGCTTTAATTTTTATATCTTCACCATATTTTGTTTTCAGTTTCTCAACGAATTTTTTTACGAGAGATACATTTGAAGCACATCGTGCTTCTCTTACAATTTCCCCAGTTGTTCCGTGTAGTGCACATAAGCTAAAACTTTCCTTGTGGACATCCATCCCAATATATATTATATTTTCCATAGTGGCCTCCTATTATCATAGGGTATAACCCCATTCATAATGTTTTCATTCATTATTATGGGTTAAAATCCCTGACTTGATAATCTAGGAGGTCACTTCATATTATCTCATTTCTTATAGGAATGGCGTTTGATCTAGCGTGTAGATTTGTTTTGGTTTCTGCTCATGTAATGCATCCGGATTGTTGTATCTCATTTCTTATAGGAATGGCGTTTGATCTAGCGTGTAGATTTGTTTTGGTTTCTGCTCATGTAATGCATCCGGATTGTTGTATCTCATTTCTTATAGGAATGGCGTTTGATCTAGCGTGTAGATTTGTTTTGGTTTCTGCTCATGTAATGCATCCGGATTGTTGTATCTCATTTCTTATAGGAATGGCGTTTGATCTAGCGTGTAGATTTGTTTTGGTTTCTGCTCATGTAATGCATCCGGATTGTTGTATCTGAGATGCATAATGAACTGTTTTAGAAAATGTGCAGGTGTGATTTTCCAAAAGTCATCCATACTTAAACCAAGCAATGTATTACCGACATAAAAATAAAAATCCCAGTCGAGTTCCGACTGAGATTCCTCATTTTTAGTCAGTATGTTTTTTACTTTTTTTCTTGCTTCAGCTTCTCCATATCAGAAGTTTGGAAAGTTTGTCCACTGAAAATTTCGTATACAACGATGAAGATATCAGGTAAATCATTCATAGGAATGGCACCTTTCATTTCATCTAATGTACATTCTGTACCGCCGCTACGTACCATCGCATAAATTAATGCACGCATCAATTTCGCTTCATTTTCTCCCAGGCTAAATTGACCTTTTCCTAACATATCATTCATTTCTTGTTCAAATTCATGATAGGGTGTTCCATACGCCTCTTCCACATAAGGAAAAGATTCAAAAGTAAAAACAACAGGGATTGTAACACCCTGTATTTTAATGCTGTTTCTAGTTATATTAACGTTAACTAAATCACTTAAACGTGACATACTATCACTCCTTATTTCCCTGGTGTCGATGTTCCACCAAGTTGCGTTAATTGAGATTCATCACAAATGACTTGTTTTAGGAAATCTTCAGCTTTCATTCCTTTTGCCTCTGGATCGCCAGTATCCAATTCAGCTTGTGTTACATCGTTACATAACAATGGATCTGCTGTAATTGTGTAAGCAATGTCATCCACAGTCATTTCATCACCTTGTGTTTTCCAAGATTCTTCTACTGGAGCAACCGTACATTTTGGATACCAACGTACTATTTTTGTTCCATCATTTAAAGGGAATACAACACCTACTGCGAACTTTGGATACGCCTTCGCCTTCGCTGTTTCAAAAGACACACCTTTTTTACGTGTTTTAGCAAAGATTTTATCTTTCACTTCACGATTTAGACCAGCAAGATTAAAAGCTAATCCAAATGCTGTATTTTTGACAATATTTATGATTTTTTTATTAGACGCCCATTTTGTAAAGTTGGTAGATGTCGTCGAAATTGTTAAATCTGTAATGTTTGTTTGCTTATAAGTTATGTCCTCATAGGTTGGTAAGGCATTTGTCGATTCATTACCTTTCATCATACATAGATATAAATCTTCGATACCTACCGTGTATTGAATTTCTTTATTTTCAATTGGCATGTCTATCATCCTCACATTCTATCAATTATTTTTTGTGCCATCATATCAGCAATTTTGTCACCTTCTGCATCAAAGGTATTCTGGACAAAGTGTTTTCCTTTCACACGCCCCTTACCTTTTGCTTTTTTATGACCATGTTCAACTAAATACCAATACCAAGCTTCCTCTTTAAATTCCACAGATACACGATCATCTTTCACAACAACCTTTAGGCTATCACTTAAATGTGTCCGCTTGTTTTTATTGGATGCTTTGATTTTTGGTTTTAATTTACTCGCAAAATACTTGGCTGCTTCGTCCAATACATCCAGTTCGACCTTTTTATTCACACGTAATAGCGTATTAATATCTTCTAAAGCTTCAGAAAAGCCATTGTTATTGGAAGCCATTACTGGATACACCTCACATACGTGATAAACTGCGTGATAGTGTCGTCATTCTCGTCATAACCCATTCCATCAAACTGAGAATAAGACACGCCTACTGCATTAAAAACAGCCTTTAACGGCTCATAATCTTTTTCAGTTCCATTTGTAATAACAGAAATTTGATAAAGTGGCATATCTTTTAGAACCTTATTTGAAGCCCGTTTATGCTGTTCATTCACAAATTCATACACAATGTAAGGATATTTTGCTGTTGTAGGTGCACTATCACGATAAACTGGTATACCAGATTTCCTCATGATATCTCGTAACTCTTGAAAGCTAATTTGCATAGGACAATGACACCTCCATTAATCGATCTTCTTCACGTACATAAATACGCTCAATATTATAGATACGGCCACCAACTTTTACACGATAATCCTTTTGATTATTTTCAATGTCACGATCGATACGGACTTCAATTTTCTTTACAATTTCATTCGTATCTTTCGTTGTAAATTTATCAGTGGCTGTAACCCCAATATTATTATAACGAATGTTACGTTCTAACGGATATCCCATCACAACACGGTCATTTTCCGAATCAATGGTTTCTCCTAATTTAAGTAGCTCACCCATCCATTTGAGTTTATTCGTCTTTCTCTTCATCAGCATAAACCTCCTGGACAAACATCGGCGTTAAAGCATCAAGAGCTTGTTCTAATTCTTTTTCAGCAATCCTGTAATCATAGTAAATACCGGCGACCATAATAATTAAATACTCGGTCTGCTTGCCTGTCGCATTTCTTACATAAGTCTTTGCTTGATTGATATAAAAAGAGAGCATAGAATCATCCATGCCCTCTTCCCAATGAATATGCGATTTTAATTTCTCAGTTAAATCACCCATATTAAGCGCCCACACTAGTTATTTATAGCAATAGCATTCGATTTATCATCCGTTCCAATCCATGTTCCACCTGTTAATTTTCCAGCACCATCAACAGTTAAAGAAATAGATTTCACACCAACACCATTGGCACCGTTCGTTCCATTTTTTCCATCAGCGCCTTTCGCACCAGTATCACCTTTGTCTCCTTTCAGACCTGGGCTTCCCGTTTCGCCTTTATCTCCTTTAGGCCCTTGGACTCCTGCTACATCAATTAAATCTGTAAAATCTTGTTGCGTCGGCTTATATCCCGTCACAAATAACATTTTTAATTCTTCTTTTGTTTTTCCCATTTTGTCATCCCCCCTATGAAAGTATCAAACTCTTCTCAATTACCGCTTCTCCAATCGGAAGCGGTTCATCAGGGTTTCGTCGGCGTACCATCCTGCAAGACGTACTTATAAACTGGTACTTCAAATGGAGAATAAATTAATTGAGCATCTAGTAAGTTCCAGATGCGGAAACCTACTCGGTTTGTACGCGAGAATAACTCAACTAATTTTTGTACTTCTAATGATCCAATGACATCTTGAATATAGAACTTAGAGAAGTCACCGAAATAGAGTACTGGTGTATCTGGTGAATCAGGAATATCAATTGCATCTTCTTCCTCAACAGGGAAGCCTAACAATGTATAACCAATGCCGCCCTCTGCTTGATTAAATGGACGAAGTAATGGGAAACCATCATCAGTTTTCATTGTTTCAATTTTTGTTAGTGCTGCTGTATTTAATACCCATCGTGCTTTTTTACGTACTTCTTTAACAGGTGTATTTTTCATTTTCACTAATGCATCATAAAGATTCTTTTCATCAGTTTTAAACTCGACAGCTTTCTTTGCTAATGCACCATCATTGATGTTATTCGCTTCATCACCATTCACCATATATTGCGTTTCCTTACGAACATAAGCTTTTTTCAACTCGTCCATAACAATTTGTTCAATTGGTAAACCTGTACGCGCTAATAATTTTTTCGTTACAGTTGCAAGTGCATCGAACTCCGTTGGTGATAATTCGATTTCATCAAATTCAATATCCGTTTCCGGAATTTCGTTATTTGTTCGCTCGTTTTTATGACCCTGAGCTTCTGCCTTTTTAACTAAAACAGGGTACTTAATGTTCTCTTTTGTTTTTACCCCTGTCCCTAATCGGCGTAAGAAGTTTTCTTCTTGAGCATACGTAATAATTTCTTTACTTAAGAAATCTGGAATCGTAACAGAACCATTTCCAGTAACTAATCCTAATGCACGAGCTTCTCTTTCATCAATATTACCCACAATATAATTAGCAAAGGCTGAACGAGTTTCCTTTTCTTTGTTTTTAGTAGATTTATGACCTTTAGTAGAAAGACCTGTTGCAATAGCTGCCATGATTTCAGAACGTTCTTCTTTTGGAATTTCATTTGTTTGATTTGGATCTTCTTTTACTTCTGGATCTTCTTTTTTATCTGGATCGTCATCTTTCTTTTTGTCTGGATCTTCTTCCTTTTCGTCTGCTTCTAATTTTGCTAATTCATCAGCAAGAGTTTTCGCTTCTTCTGTTAATGCTTCCACTTCAGCCTTAACTGCTGCTAATTCTTCCGAACGAACTTCATTTTTTTCTACTTTTCCTTGTAATTCTGCTAATCGAGCTTTATTTCGTGCTTGAGATGCTTTTAAGATTTCTTTTAAGTTCATTTTAATTTTCCTCCAGGACTTTTTTTATTTGTTTAATAATGTTGTTTCTTTCCTCTGTATCATCTTCCACAACTGTTTTTATAGCTGCTTCTTCACTTCTCATTTCAATCACGGCAGTATTTTCGCCCCTAGTTTCAATAGAAGTTGCAACATAAGCTGGCGTCATGTCCAAAATAGAAACTTCTAAAAGCTCTAATTCTTCAATAGATCGTTTTTGAACACCAGATTCACCTTCTTCCCATGAATCTTTTTCAGAAACAAAACCAAATGACCAACCACGTAATTCTTTATTCCTTGCCTTCTTAATCACTTGTTCATCTGTAACCGTAGCAATGGCTCTTAAACCAATATTGTCTTCATATAATTCCAGATTTCCGTTTTCAATAGAGCCAAGCTTTCTATTTTTATCGTGGTTAAAAAGTAAATCCACATTCTTTGCTTTCTTTAATGCCCTTTCAAATGTTTTAGGAACAATTCTCTCTTTGAAATATCCCCTTGGAGAAGGCAACATGCGACTTTCTCTGTCCACAACATTCACATAACCATCAAGTATGACTTGATTCCCTCGGACCTCAATTTTCATTCTCTTCACCTCCTCCCAATGAACCATCGTTCGCTTCTTTCTTACCGATTTCAGTTACATCATTTGAAATATAAATAGCTTGTGATTCCTTTGTATTTTGTTTAGGGAATCCAAGCATATCAGCGACATTATCAGGTGAAGTAATAGCTGTACGCACAAGGTTGTAACCAATATTCGTTTTGTTGCTATACGTAACAAAATCAAGAATATTAATCTTGAATTTAATTCGTTTCCCCGAATTTTGACCATAAAAAAGAAGACTCAAATGGTCTTCAAAATTTTTCATTATTGGTCTAACTGCCTTGTTGTGGATATACATCATTGCTTTCTCAATATCTTCTTTGATTAGCTCTGTGTATGTATCCACATTTATGCCTAAATACTTACCTAAATCTTTTTTATATACATTTAGGTATGCTAGGGTCTTTTCGTCGTCTAACGGGCTTTTAAGTGTGTCTATTAATACCCTTTTCCAAGAGGAATCATTTTTACAGACCTTGCTTCATCGATTGATTCCAGTTGATCTAAAATGGCATTGATTAATTTTGACTGCGCTCCATTCTGTGGATTGATATGGGCATCTAAATGTAACAAGAATGCTAATAGTCCACCCTTTTTATATTTGTCAGTTAAAGTTTTCTCGGCTGACATAACACCCTCAAGTGTATCTCTTCCCAAATCAAGAAGGCCTTTTCCTCTTAAATGATCTGCGCCAATATTTTTCACATGACGAATCATAAACGGAGGAATTTCGTGACCACCAATATTAAAATGCTCTACTAAATTATCATCTAACTCTGTAAATACATTTGAAGCTACATGTATTTGAGCACCATTTAATACAGGGAACGTTTCTCCCTCGAGTAAATAAGTATTCGTCATTAATTTAATGAATTCAGATTGTGTAAGATAATCATTCGGATTCTTTAAAATACGAAGTGCAATATCATCTTTAGTTTCATTCCCGAATTCATCTTCCACAACGATATCAGCCAATACCATTTGATTACTGATATCTTGTAACAACTCGTAAACATCGCTAGATTGTAAGATGTTTGAATCTGTAACATACACACCACCATAACGAATACTCTTTCCTAAAACATCATCAAGATAACCACGCTTTTCAGCCTTTTTAAATAAGTAATTTGAAAATCTATCCCTTAAACCCAATTTTTCACCGCCTCTCTATCGATAAATATCACCAATCAATTCATCCATACCTTCTTCAGTTATGCTATCCATAACCATCATTGTTTCTTTATGAGCAACTAAAAAAGCCACAAATCCATCAATCTTCTTTTTGGACTGTCGCTTACTTGGGGCTTTCATTCCGTTAATATTCGTTACTACTACAACATTAAGGGCGCAATAAACAAATAAAGGATTGTCTGTAATTAAACGCTTTTCATAAATTAGTATTTCTGAATCATCAATCATCGCATTCATAACATTAGGGAATTGATTTACAGCAATACATTCAAGACCCATGTTCTCAAGTTTTTCAATTAATTTTTGTGACATTGCTGGATCATAGTTTATTTGTCGTACGTCATATACATTCATACATTCCACAATGTAGTCCATAACCTGGTCTTGGTTTATCATCTTGCCATCACAAAATGTAACGAAACCACGTTCAACCATATCGGTATAGGGAACATTATCTTCTTTTTCTCTAAATTCAATATTATCAGTGGGAATAAAGTACATTTGTTTCACTTTTAAAATTGAATTGCCTTCCTTATCATGAGTAGGAAAATTCAAACTTACACAAGTTAAATCCGTTGTTTTCGATAAATCCAATCCTACATAACATATTTCTCCTGTGAGATCATCCAAATCTTCCACAAGCACATGTTGAACTTGATCATGTTCAAAATAATTGTCTGCACTATTTACAAAGACATTTAGATGCTTGGAAAGAAATTCCGCTTTTGAATGTGCGGATTGTTGCGCTTTTTTATACTCATTCTCGAGTTGCTCCATCGTAACAGAAACACCAATATTCGGATTCACCATCTTCCATACTGTTCTATCCGTCCAGTCATACCCTTTGTTTGGCTCCCAAATTGCAACAAATAAAGGATCATCATTATCTTTTTCCAACGCTTCTTTTGCAAGTTTATATACACGCATTCCGACGCTCGATGAGCCTTTACCTGCCGTTGAAATATTCAGCATCATGGGCTGTTCACGAGATACCTGGGCAGATTTTAAATTATCGTACATGTCCATGTTTTCTTGTGCATGTAATTCATCGTTCAATACAAAATAAGGGTTCTTTCCCTCAAGACCCTTCGTGTTTTTCGTTAATACCTTAAATTTATTCTGATAAGCAATACCATTTTTATGATATCGGTACATGGCACCACTCACTGTACCATTGATTCCTTTATACACCTGTGTATGTCGTGCCAACGGTTCCGAGTTTTCTATTGCTTGCGCAATAGGTTCCGCTGCATTTTGTGCTTGTTCATAATCAGATGCTGCACAATAACAATCCGCTCCCAGTTCCAGTTCTCCATACATCGCATAGAGCAGTGCACCTGCGGCAATAATTGTTTTCCCATTCTTTTTTGGCACTTGCACATAGGCCTCTCGAACAACACGGACATCTTTCCCTTTTTCATTTTTACGATACCAACCATACATATTAGCAAAGACAAACATTTCCCACAATTCTAATTCCATCAATTGACCGGCCAGTGGTCCTTTCACATGGCGGATGAAAGATTGAACGAAATCTAACATTTCATTTGCTCGATCTACTTCAAACCAAATATCTTTTCTTTTTTTCCACTTCTTATATCGCTCTACCGCAAGAATGATCGATTTCGGGTATTTCTTTTTATGCTCCATGACGTGACTTGCATACTGATCCGCATAGTTCACGCCTAGTTTAATCATCATGTAGATTTCCGCCATTTGGCTCGATGAACTGCTAATTCATCTTTTGGTTCATTAGATTGCATATTTTCATTGTTTCTTGGTGTTTTTTGTAAACTTTTCCCCTTATTCGTCATTCCGAGAGCTTCTAACATTTTATTCTTCTTATCATTCCAAGTTTCAACTTGTTGAGCGAGCGGATGTTTCATTTCATTTACTGCTCCAGCCTTGTTTTTATGCGTTTTTGTAGGAGCAAAACCATCAGCTTTCCATTCTTCAAACATCGTTTTATAAATGATAAAAGCATCTAAATAATTATCAATTAATGGTTCTAAGGAAGGTGTGAAATTGTCATCTTCAGTCAATAATTTTATGATTCTATTTCGTTCTTCATCCCTTGCAACATCTAGCATTTCCAACTTTTTCTTCTTTGACATGCGAGCCATTTTCACACCCCCCTTCATTTTAAAAAAATGGCGCAACTATTAATATGCCCCCCAAGCTACCTATCCTCCCCAAAGAGGAAATTTTAATTTTTGATAGGGGGGCTTCCAAAATAACTCGGAAAAACTTTTTTCGGTTTATCTTCATTTTCTTCGATTGTATGACAAACTGGACAAAGTAATCTGAGGTTATCCTCTTCTAATTTAAGAGTTGGATCTTTTTTGATTGGTATTACGTGGTGAACATGAGCACTTCGACCAAAGACGAACCTTCCACATCGTTGACAGCAACCATTCTCTCTTTCGTAAACTTGAGACCTGACAAGCTTCCATGCATCCGTACGATAGAATGGTTTGTTCTCATGATGGTAGATGTTCTTCTTATCCTTCTTCTTCCTCGGCTTGTTACGCTTATGTTCTTCGCAGTAACGCCCTTTGCTTATCTTGTTATGGCAGCCATTGAAGTCACAATATTTCATTCAGTATCATTCGTTAATTGCTCAACGACATAGTTACGAATTGTTTCTTCTTTCTTTAACTTGCCTGGTACATCGATGCCATTATCTTTAGCAAAGGATAGTAACTGTTCAGCATTCATATCATTCAAGTTAATTTCAGTATTGGCATCAATTACTTCCACACCAATTACTTTATTATCAGCATGCTTAATGATCATACTCTCTGGATTAACAGTTACTTCGAATCCTTGTTCTTCACCAGTTGGTACAAATAGACTTCGTTTTTCTTTGTTATCCCAATACTCTATACCCGATATTGTTTTTCTATTTTCAATAATCATTTACTTGCACTCTCCTTTTCAAAGATATAATCTTTTGTCACCCACCATGAAATTGATACTGTCCTGTGAAGTATCTCTTGCCAACTTATTCAAATCTCCACTATGCAACGTTAAAGGCATCTCTACAACACCTATATAATTTTTGTATAATAAAAGAGCAACCGTGCACCAGTTACCCTTTCGTCAATTTCTTATGTTATTACTATAATCGATATTTTCAAGAGTTTCGATTCACTTTAGGAGTGAATCTAAATGATACCTTCGCGCTCTACGAATTTAATCAAACGAACTATTTCAGCATGTTTCTTTTTAATATGGCTAGAGCTATAACTAATTTCTTCAGCTATTTGTTCCAACGTCATACCATCCACATATTTCATTTTAAGTATTTTATTATCCAACCCGCTAAACCTACTAATTAATTTTTTCAGTTTGTACATATCATTCATCTTATGTGCTAACTCATATTCAATTGCTTCAATACGTTCTTCTACCTTTGCACCTTCCGATTCAGCAGTTAAACGGACGTCTTGTAAATCACCATGAATCCAGCGTTTTAATTCTGTTTTTGTTTTATCTAGATTATATTCTAAATAGGCAATCTCCTCTTCTAACCTTTGATATTCTTTCAGCCAATTGAACAATGACGATACACCTACTCTCGTTCCTGTTATTTCTACCTCACCACATCTACACTTTTATAATTTTGTAATTCTATACACACATCGGTTTCATGTTTACTTTAGCCCTCTTTTTTTAAGGTGATGATACAAACTGTTCCGACTACACCCTAATTGCTGACAGATTGCTTGATAAGTAAGTCCTTTTTCACGAACATGACAGCTTGTTTACATCGTTCATCCCATCTTTTATGAGCATTTTCTTGTATTTGTTTTCTGCTTGTTGACTGCCATAATCCCATTTTTTTGAGTTGCTTCTGCAACGTGTTCACTTCACAGTTTACTTCTATAGCAATTACATACATCGGTAGTTCTCTTTGTAACATTTCTAAAATTTTCGGCATCAATTCTTCCCAATTTTTCCGTTTCGGATTTTCTCTGACTTGTCCTACACAAGGAGCTAATTTTTTTCCTAATCTATACAATTCTTCTCCAACCTTACAATTCTTCAAACAATACTTCGGAGACTGATTTGCCCGATATTCACACGTTGCGCAATGCTTGTCTTGCAAATCTAATATATACATTCTTATTTCTTTTGCATTCATGGTGTGGACTCCTCAAATTTCTCTATTTTTCATGATGACAAGGTAGGTTACAGATAAGCCCTTCAAAAACACACCTTGCATTCTCAAAACTCATTAAACATACTTAGCATCCATTTACAGATACTTTACCCTTCTAGATACCTATGGTATTCAGAAAGAATTCAACCCCCGATTTCCTAGGTTTCTGTCAGTCTTTTTTCTTCAAAACATACTTTTGTTTCACTTTATACTCGTATACATGATGTACCTAGCCTGCTATATGCTTTCATGTTTTCCTTCCTGCATAAAATTCTAATTTCTGCTCATACTATCCATAAGCTGGTGAATAGCTGAATCTATTGAAAACTGAGACCTGATTTAACGAAATTTCTCTTATCAACTGGGCAGTTAGCATTTGCTAGCTGCTTTGTTGTATATATTTTTATACTTTGGATATACTATTCATACGCCAATTTTTTGAATTTGCGATTCACCTAATTTCCTCTCAGGGCTCTCATATAAGAGTCCTCTTTTTTATCTCCTAAAAAGCCCCCAATTTAAAGTAATGTTTCGCTTGATAATAAAAATGATGATAAATCCAATTCCCACTGAATTTCTTATCCAAATACACGATTTCAAAACCGTATTTTGCTTTAAATGTATTTAGCCTTCCCAGTAACGCTAGTGGATTGTATTTGGAATGATACTTCCCTTGCAACATCTTCTCATATCCATGTAGGTCCTCCACAATTAAGGTGAAGGGAATCTCTTTTGATCGAATTAATTCATTCTCAAATGCTGTTTGCGTATTTTTTTGTAAATTTCCTGTGATTTCATCCATATGGGCTTTCCGTTCTACTCGGCTATCTAAATAGATATCACGAAATATGCCCAGCTCTTCATTTTTCGGTATCATACAGCCGTAATCGCCAGTATCTAATTTTTGATTTTTTATCGATATTCCCTTTTGATGTAAATAATCTCGAATATGAGTATTATCTTTCTCTCTCGTATCCATCACGATGGTGAGTGTTTTAAGAATGTTATTTATTTCCGTATCGGTATAACGATAACTGATCATGCTCCTACTCCTTTCTTCGCATGCATAACTGCACGTTCATATATCTTCCTTGCCATCGCATTCGATTCATCATTTTCAAATGGTCGATAATCTTCATACACGTCTGTCCATCCATTCTTCGCAAGCACAATCGTCCAGTCATAGAACATTTGTAATGAATCTGTATCAGCAAGCAACCAATCATGTAACTTTCGGGTATGTTTCCAACCAGAAAATTCATAAAAAATCTTCAAGATTGTAATCTTTTCGTTGTTTGCATCCTTCCAGGACTTAAACCAAGTATCAATACCATTGAAATTTTTCTCCGCAGCTTGCATTACTTCCACAGGAATTAAGTTCTGTCGTTTTATTCCGATTCGTCCATCACTTGGATCAAGATAGATATTTGCACCCGATTTCCAAATTAAACTTATAATTTCTAATACTTGCATGGAAGTAATCTCACTCCCCACCTAGCTGATTTACCTTTTGATTTATGCAATACTCCAATTCGATTTTTAGTAAATCTATAAGTAAATCCATTCCTACCAATAGGTTTCAAATTATGAGCTTTGCAATATATTAAATAACGCTTATATAAGTTTTCTAATAGCTCAAAACTCTTACTATCTCGTTCAATATTTTCCTCAATAAATTTTTCAAACATTTTCATTCATCCATTCTTGTTATCAAAAGTTATTTTAAAGTGTTACTGAAAAACACCTAAAATAAGCGATGTGTTACTTTTTGAAATCAACACGAGCCTTACAGCCCCAAGGGATTCGAGAATTTTGTTACCCATGTTACCGTATGAGACCTTTAGCGCTCCTAATAAAGAATATATATATATTTATTTTTTGTTTATGGTTGTACTTAGTAACAAAAGTAACAAAAAGAGTATAAAAAGCACCTTGAACCATTGGTACATAAGGGTTTTAAGAGATTTTAAATGTGTTACTTTTAGTAACACTTTCGCTATTTTCATCGTTTTTCAGTAACTCTGACTGCTTAAAAGTATTTTTTCGGTCTGCTAAAGTAACACCTTTGATGTAATACTTATTTCGGTTGCCACGTTCTCTCTTGAAACCTTGCGTTTCTAAAATTCGATAAAACGCCCTGTTTTTCAATTGATGCTCACCATTTCTGAAACACCAATTAGCGTAAACTTCGTACAATTCTTTTGCTTCAATCTGATAATCTTCTCTTTTGAAACAACATTCGAACATGAACGTACCAAGAATATCCATTTCCTCTTTATAATCACCTGTTGCTTTCCTAACAATCGCTGGATCGCTTAATCCTGACTGCTGCCACTTCAGACAACCTTCAATCGCCCAGTTCAGAATACCCGGCATTTCCAAGCTAAGTTTTCTCTGGCAATTTCTTATCACGTTTTTCTTTAGGTAGCTGTAGATTGAATGGAATCAAACGAATACGTCTCCAAATCCCTTCATCCACACCTTTTATAACCGGCTTATGATTTGTAGTGAAGAAAACTTTAAATTCAGGTATGAACTCGAAAAACTCTTGTCTTAAGAACCTTGCTAATACAGGCTCACCACCTGTTATTTGCTTGACAAAGGTCTCTGAGAGTTGCTCCCCATCTTCACTTTCGATGGCGGATACAAACCGGGCCCCAGCCAACCTAGCAATATCATTATTCGCTCCTGTTTCTTTCTTCTTGATAAAAGTATCGGACTTCGCTTGTCTTCCATAATCACCCATAAGGTCCTTAATGATATTGATAAAAGTTGATTTTCCGTTGGAACCTCCACCGATTAAGAAGACCATGATTTGCTCTGTAATTTCTCCAGTAAGAGAATAACCAATTAGTCGTTGCATATAATCCGTCAACTCTTGATTTCCTTGGAAAATTTGTTCTAAAAACTTCTGCCACTCTGGGCATTTTGCTTGCTCATCAAATGTAACATTGGTGATTTTTGATAGATATACCTCCCGATTATGTGGACGAAGCTGACCCGTCTGTAAGTCTACCATTCCATTTGCAACATTGAATAAATATTTATGGCTATCAAAATCTTCACGCGCTCCTGGGACCAATGGCATAAGATCTTTGATACTATTCATTCTTACATTTCTACGCTCACACATACGTGCCCATTTTATTTCTGATTCATCTTCTGATTTAGAAAGACTACGGAGAACTTTTGCTGTAATTCTTTCAATTTCTTTCTTCGTATCCACTCTCCATCGTTTTCCATCCCATATATACCAACCGATATCATGAACGAATTTAATTACGTGGCCGTATTCATAAGCAATACGTTCCGCATTTCCAAGTTCCGTTAGTTTAAATTTCCTTTTTGGTTTGTCTTCCACAACTTCAGCTACATCTTCACTTATAAAATCAAATGAAAATTCATCGAATGGTTGCTTATAATCTAGAATTGTGGAAGAAGTAGATGAAATAGCCGTTGCTATCGTTCTTTCCCCATATGTTTCGTTTGTATCTCTGAAATGGATAACGTCCCATTTATCACGTATTAAGCTCGTCTCACGAAACATGGAATCCATTCGTGTTGCTGATTTCCCTGTCCAAAATGCTAAATGGTTACATAGAGAAAGGTCACTTGCCGAATGATCTTTATTAATTAGGCTTCCATTGTATAATGAGCGAATTTCATCGCCATTTTTACTACGGAACATTTTCTCCCATAAAGCATCATTTGAAATTTTGATTTCATCTTTTTCAAATTCTGCTAAATTCACGCGACCTTGTATGTCACTATCATCGAAATACTGTTCAAACACTTCTGCTAATTCATCCGTACGATCATACACATTATTAGAATTTTCTCGATTTCCAGTGAATGTGAAGAATCGTCCGTATGAGTAAATTTCTAAACCGTGTTTTGTATTTTTTCGACCAGTACTTAAAACAGATTGTGGAAGGCTACCTTTGATGATGATGTGGATGCCTTTCATTGATGGAGAAAATTCTGTGTAGCTATCTAATGTATCGATAATTTCTGTTGAGAATGCATTTGTTTTTCCGTCCACAACACATTTATCCAAGTCAATTCCCACGTAATTATCCTGTCTGCTAAAAACAAACCCGATACCGTCGTAGTCACCTTCTATATAAAATTTGACTGCAGTTGCAAAAGTGCTCCATGTCCTGCGATTATTCGCCTGTGCCATTTCGCCGTTGACTTGATACGGAATCTTTGTCGGTTTTCCATTCCTCTTCTCTTTGCGCCAAAGCACCCACTGAGGTAATTTTTTTAGTTCCGTAGGTATTTCATTGAAGTTATAATTTTCATTTTTCACAATTACTCTCCTTGTACTTATCTTTTGATTTCGAAAAATTAAGAAGTGCTTTTTCACCATAAAGTTCATAAGATTTTTTATCATACGCTAAAGCTGCTTCTTGCTCGGTATTAAACGTTCCTAGATAATACTGTTTTTTATTCTTTTTTATCCTGGCGGAATATCCATTCTTGTTCTCTGAAACACCCCTAAAATTCACTTTTTTATTTTTAGAGGATCTTGGTTGTGTTACTAAGTTTTTTTCTAATTCCAAACTTTTATCTCGTGTATCAATTCCGATAACATTTTGGTAACAACCTTCTCCCCACAATTTTAATGCAGCTTTATTCCAAACTATCGCCGCTTCGTCCTCGTTAACAAATAAACCTAAATGCTTATTACTTAAACGAGCTACCCATTTTTCATTTTGTTTATTCCAACAAACACCCCGATATTTTGATGATGAATTCCTTCTGCTTCTTTTAGTTAAATTTACTGCAACTTTCTTTGTAACTACTTTCAAATTACATTTACGAAAATCTAATTCATCCGAATTAATACGCACTACCACTTCATCACTTTTACAATTTAGGATTTGTCTTCCTAATGTAATTGTTCTTTTTTTTGAAATACGTCTATGCACATCGATTACGTGAACTCCATTTCGGCATGCATTCCAAACGAATTCATTCAGACCTTTAAAATCTTCATCATCAACAAGTGCAACCATTCCGTTTTGTAAAGATATTTCCTGAACCACTTTTCTACCTCATTTCGCTGTTTTAGGGTATAAAAAAGAGAAGTCGGTTAAAACCAACCTCTCTATTAAGTTTTATTTAGAATGGTAAATCGTCTCCAATTGTGACTGCAGGACCAATTGTTACTGGACTTACTTCTGATAAATCATAGTATTTAGCTTTAGCAGCCGTACGTTTTTGTTTTTGACCATCAACAACCTTTTCATATCCTTCATGTTTTACAGTGATTTTTAAATTTTTATTGATAAGTTGTCTTGCCATATCGTCTGCCGAAGTGAAAACATGATTATTCCCAAATCCACATGCTTTTAATAATGAGTTAACGATTCTTACTGAAACCTCATGTTCGAATGTAAACATGTTATAAAGTACTTTTGCTCCTTGATGATTTTGTGATACATCACTACGAATTTCGAAATCTACTGATAATTTATCTTTACCAGCTTGTGTTTTGCCAGCTTCCGCATTTACAATGACTGCTTCATACTTACCCTCCGCTACTAATTCATACCCTGTATTTACATTTGTTTCATCGAATTTAAAGAATGCTGTCATATTCATTCAACCTCTTTCATTATTTATTTTTTGTTTTTTAGTGTGTTTCTTTTGTTGTTTGCTTGTTCCAATGGAGTTACCCATCTGCAATTTTCTGGAGAATAATCACCATTTACATTTATGCGATCGATAGTCAAGTTGTCTTCGTATCCATTAGATAAGGCCCATTTTCTAAAAGATAAATAATCCGTTTTCCATTCTTCACATATCCGTATCCCTCTAGCTCCGTAATATTTATAACTAATGCTATTTTTGTAATAACATCTTTGCTTCATTCCTGCCAATATCGTGTATAATCTTTCTTTGTTTGTGAATCCGTGTTTATAATTTCTTTCTATCACTTCTTTTTTTGCTACTTCATTTTTATAACAACCACAACTTTTCGAAGTTCCTCTTTTTAGTGTTTCTGATACTACTTTTTTTATTTTTCCACATTCACATTTACATAACCAATAAACCCCTCCGTTTTTAGCTCTATCTCCAGTTATAGATAAAACAGTCCATCTACTACATGTTCTTCCGCTTAAATCATGATATTTAGGCACCTTTATCACCTTTTAATGAAGAAAGTAATTCTTCCTGTAAGCATCCTTTTGATTGACTTAAGTGGTTTTTAGCGAATATGGATTCATTTCCTTCAAACATAACCCCCCGTGTACCATCTGCTTTTATTACCAACCTACCGACTACATGCACAATTCCCATTATATGATTCACTATTTTGTCTCTTATATCTGGAATCATCTGTGTGTATTGCTGTCCATCATCATGGGTGATATTTCTTGTTGTCTCCCAAGCTGTGAAAATAACATTTGCATCTAATGAATTAAATGTTTCTACTAATTTTAGAAGATGGTTATCTAGTAAAGCATAATCCTTTAATTCAGGCATACCGCTCTTCGTATTTTCACCTTTTTTAAGTAACCATAACTTTTGGTAATGCGTTAAATTATCAACAAAGATGTTATCGTATTTAGCGATATTTGCTTTTGCTAATGCATAAAATTGTAGGATGCTATCATGTGGATTTTCACCAGCAATTTTAGCTACATCTACATTTTCATATCCTTCTAAAACTTGGCTTGTCCCATCAATATCCAAGACTAATGTTTTACCTGGTAACAATCCAGCAACCGTTGTTTTACCGTTACCTGGCTTTGAATAGATAATGATTTTTGCTTTTTTACTTTTAGTAATGGCAGCACCGTTTGTGATTTCCAATTGATTCACTCCTTCGCCATGCTTTTCAAAACAAAAATAGAAGCTTCCAAATCAAAAATTTTACTTTCTGTGTTCCAAATATTTTGTTCTACAATCGGTTTCTTTTCTATTAGCCTTTCTAACTCTCTTTTGTGTTCACTTAACCTTCGTTTTTCCACACTTAGTGACTTTTCTAGTTCTTCAATTCCACCATTCAAAACGGCAGCACCTCTTTTTGTTTACTCATTTCATTTGCTTCTATCAACGCCTGCAATCTTTTTTGTAAAATGTGACGCTACATATTGTTTGATACAATCTGTAGCATCGTGTATGAAATCACCATCCATATCTCGGTACTCTTCACCAAAGTAGATCTCTTTACTACAACTTTGACAATAATCCATCACGTTATTGAACGAGGAATCCTGACAGTTCCCGATTGCCATTGCATTTTCGACCATTTGATATCCCCTCATTTACTTTCTTATAAATCAGCCAATCTTCTGGATTTTAACTGTGTGAGTGCATATGAATTGTTTCACATTTGTTTTGCTTTTTACCGTTGTTTAGTAACGTGCCCCCCCTATAATTCATCAAAATACTGATTAAGAAATACTTTCATTTCCTTCGCTTTAAATAACCAACGGTTATTTTTTTGTTTTGCAAATACTTGGACACGCGAATCAGCAACTACATATTCCATTAACCAGTCATAACTTCTACTTGTCTCGTATTGAAGTCTTTTCATATCCCACCAAGTTCCAATCCCCATTTCTACCAAACGTTCATTTACTTGACGAGCAACTTCTTTTTGTAAATACTGATCATCAATGATGACCTGGACTGTCGCTGCCATTAAGAAGCCTCCTTGTTTTCTAATAATTTGATGATTTTCTCTCTTACTTTCTTTCCTTCTCGTTTTCCTAAAAGAATATCGGATAAATAAGCGCTTGAGATATGTAGCATATCCGCTAAGTCTTTTTGTTTCATCTCATTGAGAATCAACCACATTTTAATTTTTTTACCAAAAGATGTATCCATTTCATTCACTCCTCTTTCTATTTTGGATAATAAGCTAATTTTTACGTTTTATATTGACTTCACAATATCTAATAAGCTATTATAAAGTCATAGCTAACTAGCCCTACATATATAGCCTTTATACGTTGCAAAACGTGTGTTTATTGGCCTTCTTTGTCGTGCTTTCCTAGCTAAATACGAAGCTTATGAACAATATTATATTATCCAAAAAGATATCAGTCAACAAAAATATTATATTGGATATTTTTTGTTCATTCGTGTAAGGATGAATGTTATGAATATTGTGGAGAGAATAAAAAAATTATGCAGCAATCAAAAAATAACCATCGCTGAATTAGAACGTCGCATTCAATTATCTAATGGGCAGATTAGAAAATGGTCGAACCAAACACCAGGCATAGATAAAGTCCAAAAAGTAGCCAACTATTTCGGTGTATCAATCGATTACCTAATCGGACACACCAATCAAGTGATGACAGATAACACGAAGAACACAGAAGATTTTACAGAAAAGGATCGTAAAGACATTGGCAAAAGAATGGAAGACATACGCAACGATTTAACAAGCACCGACGGATTAATGTTTTCTGGCGAACCACTTTCCGAAGAAGCTCTTGATTCCTTGATGGATGCTATGGAATACATTGTAAAACATACAAAAAAAATGAATAAAAAGTACATCCCTAAAAAATATCGAAAAGACAGCCAGTAAATAAACAAAAGGAGAGAGTCTCTTTGGGGTATTACGAAAAAAAGGAAGCGCTAAAACTAGTAAAAAGGTTCCAGACAACAGATCCTTTTGAAATAGCTGAACGATTACAGATACACGTATTTTATAACAACCTACATCCTCACATCATGGGTTTTTATAAATACGATAGAAAAAACCAATATATTTGCATTAACAAAAACTTAGACACGAATGATCAAACCGCAACTTGTTCACACGAATTAGGGCATTGTAAAATACATAAGCATATCAATACCCCTTTTTTACGTGTTAATACCTTTCTAACTGTTGATAAATTAGAAAGACAAGCGAATTTATTTGCTATTGAACTGTTAATGCCAGATGAAGATTGGTATGCGTATACAAAGGATTTTCAAACCTTAGACGAAATTTCCAGTTACACCGGCATACCAAAAGATTTATTACTACTCAAATATCAAAAAACAATGGGAGCGGAGCAAACGAATGTTTTTTCTATCTCAAACTAGAATGGAGAGATTAAATTGGCTAGTTTTAGAAAACGTAACGATAAATGGGAATATCGGATTAGGTATAAAGAAATGGGGAAATACAAAGAAACATCCAAAGGTGGTTTTAAAACAAAAAAGGAAGCTCAATTAGCTGCTGCTAAGATTGAAGAGAAATTTGCTAATGGCGTCGACGTAAATAACCATAATATAACATTTAATGATTATATGTATGAATGGTTAGATACTTATAAAAAAGGAACGGTTTCTGAACGAACGTATATCATTTACAGAAAAAACATTCGATTGTTCATATTACCTACATTTGGTAACCTAAAATTAAAAGATTTAACTCGTGTGAAATATCAAAAATTCATAAATTCCCTTCTAAAAACACGTAGTAAGCAAACTGTATCACTGATCAACGCTACAATGCACAATGCATTAGAAATAGCAGTTAATGAACTTGAAATTCTCACTAAAAATCCGACAAACAAAATTTGTATCAAAGAACATAATATAATCGACAAACGATCAGAAATTAAATGTTTTGACATAGATGAATTAAAGTCATTCTTAGATTATGTTTTGAATGAACAAGCTACTTTTAAATACTATTCCCTGTTTATGTTTTTATCGCGGACCGGCTTACGAATTGGAGAGTGTTTAGCTTTACAATGGGATGATATTGAATTTAATAAAAAACAAATCTATATCAACAAAACATTAATAACTACTCAAAGAAATGACCTTATAAAATTCGGCCCACCTAAAAATAAAAGTAGTATCAGAATACTTACTCTAGATGATTCTACATTATCGCTTTTAAAGCAAGTGAAAATAGAGCAAGCTAAAAACATCTTAAGAAACGGTAAATATTATCAGAATTATAATTTTGTATTTACCAATGAAGATAACTCTTGCATATTACGAGCTTCAACGTTAGTATTTTTAAAAGAAGCATGCAAAAAAGGCGGATTCGAATATATAACATTACATGGATTCAGGCATACACATGCTGTGCATCTGCTACAAAGTGGAGCAAACATAAAATATGTTTCTGAACGTCTAGGACATTCCACTATTAACATGACAGCAGATGTTTATCTACATGTAACAAAATCTATGGAAGAAACCTCAGTAAATCAATACGATGAATTTTTGAAATCACGTGGGCAAATTGTGGGCAAGCGGTGTTAGTAAAACGGCCAAACAGCTTGAAACACAGGGATTTAGATACAAATAATCATAATACTGTATTATGATGAAACCCTGTCACTAACTGTTCATCCGACTCCATATGTACTTCTGGAAGTTCTAGCGTTTTTTGAATTAACGTTGTAAAATCATCATTTTCAATTTTTTGTACACCTTCTAAACCTGCAATGTCATATGAAAAGAATCGATCAGAGTACGAGCCTTTAATTGGCATAACACAGTTCGTTGTAGCTAATATGGCACCAGTAAATTTTTCAAAAAGGCGTCTTTGATCATACCATGCCTTACCGATGTTTCCTTTTAAATGTTTATATTTTTTCAGCTGCGGGTATCCGTGTGCTGGTAGCATTTCAGAATGCGTATAAATATTAATGTCTTTTCCTTCTGTTTGCTTTAATAGTTCTTCTAATGCAAATAAATTATGGCCCGTAACTACAATTGCTTTACCTTCTACACGATTTTGTGTAATTTGTACAGGTTCTGGCACACCAAAATGATTCGTATGTGCCTCATCCAATAACTCCATCACCCGTAAAGCTGATTTCCCAACTTTCATAGCCATATCAATATGCTCTTGTTCGTTAAAATTAGAATTTGTTAATGTCATATATAAAGCTTCTTGTGTTGTAGCATCTACAAATGCATCCGTATACCCTAGCTGAGCAGCATGTGTGCGATAAGCTGCAATTCCTTTTAGCCCAAACACAATCGTATCTTGTAAACTCGCAATCGTTTCATTCTTACCACAAACACCCATCACTTTACATCCGCCTGTTGGCGTTTGTTCACATTGATAACAAAACATATCATCCCACCCTCTCCCAATCATTTATTACACCTTAAGCATAATACCCATTGAAAAAAAGTGATGTGATATCAATCACAATAATATATAAAGATTTGTGACAGTTCATATTGTTGACATAATATTTTTATTGACACTAAAAAATGTACATTAGTGTGCACACATCTTTCGATACTTTTAAATAGCTAAATAATTAATTTGGAGAAATATATACAACGAAAATTTTTTGAACCCTTATACAAATAGTTGCAATTCATCACATATGAAAATAGACATACAAAAACGCCATCCTTTTCTATCATTCAATAGAAAGAATAGCGTATTTTTTATTTTAAGGAACTATCATTTTTTATTAAAGCCTTTATTGTAAAGCTTTTTATTTACAATACATTTACACTATCTTAACATTACTTACATTATTTATATGATATATTTATATAGAAACTACTTAAGAAATTTCATATACATTTTATCTTTATGATCTCTTATCTAATCAATAAAAAGATCATGTTATATTTTTATAACAGGGGTGAATTAGAATGACTGAAACTTTAAAAACACTTATAATGCTTGATGCTACTTACGTTGTTATAGCAATTATGACAGTTCTAGTATTTGTATACTTGGAATTAAAATCTCAGTAATACATGCTGGCGTAATCGACAGATTCAGCATTTAAATATAGTTAGAAGAAAGAGAGGAGAAAATTATTTCTCCTCTCTTTTGTATTTCTACAATTTCTTATTTTAATAAATCCAATGTATCTAAAAGTAATCCTCTGTCTCCTACTTCTCCATGACCAGGTACTACCGAATCTATATTTCCATATCGCTTCAGCACATTCTCAATCGATGTAGACCATTCATTTACGTATGCATCTGCAACATTCCCTAAATCTTTTGCTTCCGCAGATTTCACTAAACAGCCTCCAGCTAAAATTTTATATTGTGGCAACCAAACAACAATATTATCTTCTGTACGTCCTTTCCCTGGATGGAACGTTTCTACTTTTGTATTGCCAAACTTCAAACTCGTAATTGTTTGTAAATCTCCAAGCGGCTCTTCATATCCATTTTTCTTTGCTAATTCTGCAGTTAATGCTGTACTATGCGCTTTAATACCTCTTTCTTTCAACGTTTTTATTCCGCCAATTCGATCAGCGTGCGCATGTGTAATAATGAAATCCGTTACGCGCTTCTGAAATTTCTTTTCTACCATTTCTATTAGTTCCTTCGTTAATTTGTCATCCCAATCTGAAACTCCACAATATTCATACTTAATCTCCCCTCATTACAAATACTCCATTTTTCTATTACATTTAAAATCAAAATTGTATTTTGTTAAATTATAACATTCAGACTATAATTTATTTATAGCCCATTAACGGAGGTGTTTGCAATGACTCTCTTCGCTTCACCATCATTATTCATAGTAGCAATCATTTCATTTGCACTAGCTTATTTCATCGGAGTAAAACAATACACTTGCCTCTTATCAGGATTCAACGAACGCCGCGTGCTTGATAAAGTGACACTATCAAAAATAGTAGGTCTTTATAATTTAATTGCTGGTGTCATTGCGACAATCGGTAGTGTCTTCACTACTCCTAATGCCAAAATCTTATTTCCTATCATTATAATTGGACACGTTATAATCGCGGCTTATGTAAATACACGCATGGTGCAGTGAAAAAGATCACCCAAATGGGTGATCTTTTTTATAATTTATCAACATATTGCTTCGCTTCTAGTAAGGAAAAACCAAAAGCTTCTCTTACTCTCTTAACTGCTGTAATTTTTTTGCCTTCTTCTACAAGCTGGCGTAGTTCTTTATTAATTTCAGGTTCTCTTTCTACAATTCCCAATTCTTTCGTAATTAATTGTAATCTATCTTCAATTCTCTTTAAACGCGCATCATTTTTCTTTTCAATTGTAGTTAATTTTTCAGCGATATAAATGAATCCAAAGGCTACTATCAGTATAACCATCCAGAATTCCATGAATGTTCCCCCTTACTAACTTTCATTTGTTTTATTTCACTAACTTATGTAAATTTTACCACAAGAAACATTTACTGTATAATACCACTATATCAAACTGTTAATAAAACCTATTATTTTAGGGGGACACTTTATGAAAAGATTTTTAAATACGTTACTTCAATTTGTAGTTCTTTCAATCATGCTACATTTATTATTTGATATAGTGGGTTGGCTTGTTTTCAATGCACCAATTAAAAACAAACAAATCATCATTTCTTTAATAACAACCTCATGGGTTATGTACATGTACCGAGACAAATTTTTTCAAAAGTTCACTTCAAACTAACTAAAAAAGAAAACACTTCATTGGTGAATGACGAAGTGTTTTCTTTTTTTTACTACTGTATAATAAAAATAATATTCTGTCTTTAAAGAAAGGAGTCACCATGAACTTAAAAAGTAGCAATATATACGAAAAAATGAATCAATATTCCGTTGCAGGTTTAAGCCTCGCTGTTATACGTAATGGCAAACTAGATGAAGCGACTGCCTTTGGAACACTTGAAGATGGAACAACTAGAGCTGTTACTACAAATTCTCTCTTTAATTCTTGCTCTATCAGCAAATTCATCACTACAATGCTCGTACTAACATTATCAGAGCAAGGTATCGTATATTTAGATGAAGACGTAAATGATAGACTTACATCTTGGAACATACCTACCAATCTATTTACCTCACAGAAAAAAGTCACCCTGCGAAATTTATTAAGTCACCAATCTGGAATTATTGATCCTCCTAATAGTTTTGAACATTTTACATTTGCACAAGGGCGACCAAACTTATCTGAACTCCTTGCTGGTAAAACATCATATTGTTCAGTACCAATAGAAATAACTTATAAACCAGAAAGTGAATTTCACTACTCTGATGCAAACTTTTGTATTATCGAACTACTACTTGAAGATATAACTGGAAAACCATTTAACCTTTTACTTGAAGAATATATCTTTCAGCCACTACAAATGAAAAATAGTACACTCTTCTCTCCAAAAGACATAGATAAAACCGATGTTTTTGCTTGCGGCCATAATAAAGATAGAACTGTAACAAATGAGAGATTTCCATTTTATCCATTCGCAGCTGCTTCAGGCATTTGGACAACACCAACTGACTTATCAGCTTTAGTCATTGAAATCATTCATTCCTTACAAGGAAAGGGCAAACTAAAACTTTCTCAAAAATTAGTACTAGACATGATTTCTCCTCAAGGTTGCTCAAAATGGACTGGATTAGGTGTTTTTCTAGATGATTCTAATGAAGAATTACAGATTTATTCACTCGGATGGGGCGTCGGATTTCAATGTATGATGGTTTGTTATCCATACTGCGGGAATGGCGCTGTTATTATGACCAATTCCGATTTAGGTGTTCATCAAATGGAAGGGATCATTGGTGAGGTTGTAAAAACGTTATCCTTATAATGAAAATAAAGAAGCTGTTCCTTCCAGCTTCTTTATCTATATAACATTTTTCGCAACAATTTTTATATGTTCTGGTGCGATAATCTCCGTTATACTTTCCTGGAAATCTTCATGTAACATTTCTTCCAAATGTTCTAACTGCACTTCAACATGAGTGCATTCTAAATTATGTATATTTAATAGTGCATAATGATCTTTTTTCTTAATTACTAAATATTGATTTTCCTCTGTCACAAGTACAGAACCTAATCGGACTCCTAGTAAGCGTTGATCATCAAACTTCATAATTACTTCTCCTTCCCTTATATAAACGAAACTACAATGAAAATAATTACATTTATGGAAAAACACACTTATTTAGACTATATCATAATTTACTAAAATATAAATATCATTTTTCCTTTTAATAAAGTGAAACTTTAATCAGTGGAGGCCTTACTGTCCGTTAATGTGGGATGAAAATCCCTATTTTTTCATATATTTCGATACAAAAAACTTTCTCAACATGAAATTTGAATTTTCAGTTTTTAATTCTATGAAAATCTATTATAATAAAGTTAATAAATGTTTGACCTCTCCTAATTCATGTACATATGGATGATCAGTAGTTATTGCTACTGATCTATTTTTTTGATTTCAGAAAGCAAATATACTGCATCCTTTCCTACACCACAAATAAGCGCAGAGCCTCTTTGAGATTGCCACGGCAATCCGATATAATACAATCCTCTTACTGGACTAACTCCCTTTATATGATTAGGAAACCCTTTCTCATTCACTGCCTGTTCAATTTCAATCCAATTATAATTTTGAACAAAACCAGTTGACCATATAACGCTTTCTGCACTATAAATATCACCATTCTGAAACATAATGTTATTTCCTGATGCACTTACTACTTTTTCTTGTAGTTTGATTGCTCCATTACGAATAAGTTTCTTACCTTCAAAACCGAAAATAGGGTCCTTTCTCTTCTGAAACCATCTTCCCCTCTTTGTATTTATTTCAGCGTACAATAAACCCACTTTTTCTAGCAGATTAAAAATACTTTTTCCAAAAAGTTGTAACGGTAAAAACGTTAAGGGATGACTAATAGACACCGTAACTTCATGCGTTTTTGCAAGTTCTACTGCGATTTGCATTCCTGAATTTCCGCCACCTACTACAAGTACCTTCCCCTGTGGAATTTGCGATGATGATCTATATTGTGATGAATGTATTTGAAAAATATGTGGTGAAAGATTTTCTGAAACTGAGGGAATAAATGGTTGCTGAAAACCACCTGATGCAATAATAACTTTTTTCGTTTGTAAAATTTCTGTAGGAGTATGTAATTCAAATATTTCTTTTTCTTTCTTTATTTTTAGAACTTCCGTTTGTAATTGTACCGGTAATTGAAAATGTCTTGCATATTCTTCTAAATAAGTTGCAATTTCATCTTTATGTGGAAATTCATTCCTTGCTCCTTTTAATATCCTACCTGGTAAACTACTATATTCACTCGGTGTAAAGAGCCGCAAAGAATCATATCTATTTCTCCATGAATCACCAATTCGGTTTCCTGCCTCGAGTAATAAAAAATTATATCCTGCCTGCTTCAAGTAGTATCCTATTGTCAATCCCGCTTGACCAGCTCCAACAATGATTGCATCTAACATCTTTTCCCTCCTCCTTACAACAAATGAATATATGCTCATTTGTTCATGTATTTTATCATACGATTTATTTTTCAATAATTCAATCTGTTTAACAACATGAAAAAGAGCAGTTCACTACTTTATGAACTACTCTTCATTACATTTACCACGTAACTACACTACTTAACCCATGAATATTTGTATATGAATCCTTTCTACTCCGACAATTTTTCCTCATAAAATATAATTCTATTTAAAAACGGATCAATCACAGTTAATTCAATTGTACCCCAAGGTGTTTTTTCTATATTCGGCTTCGAATAAGCATATTCTTTACTTAATAATACAGAATGATAATCCTTTACATGATCTATTTTGATCCGAATCGTACCACCTGGTGAGGCATCACCATGATGTTCTGATAAATGTATCACAGTATCATCTAACGAAATTTGTATATATAATGGCATATTTTCCTCATACCGATGTTCCCAATCCAGTTTAAATCCTAAAAAACCTATGTAAAATAGTTTTGCTTTTTCAATATCAAAAATTCTAAATATAGGTGTAATCATTTATAACTTCATCTCCTATTTATAAACATCCGCAGCCAATTCCCTCAAAACATCCACATTCACTACTTCAAAGCAACCATTGTTTTTCTTTATAATCTCTTTATCACAAAAAATATTTAATGTACGTAATAGGTGCCGATAACTCGTTCCTAACAATTCAGCTGTTTCCGTTAAATTCCCACTAAACACAATTCGATTTCCGTGCTGCACCGCTCGTTCCCCTGCTGCTAACATGTAACTTGCAAGTCTATTTTCAAGTGGATATAGTAAATTAATTGTACTATTTTTTGAAAGTCGATTTAACTTATGTGCTAACGATCCACAAATACATCTTAAAAATTTCGCATCATGAAATAGCTGATTTCTCACTTTTCCTAAAGGTAAAGCAACACAATATGAATCTGCCATTACTTGTACGTTTGAAGCAGTCTTTTGAGAATGAATTAACTCAACATCTCCTAACAGCTGCAAACTATCATAGAAACATAGCAATACAGATTTCCCGTTACTTAATGTATTAAACGCTTTCGCTTTTCCTTCAACGAAGAAAAATAAATACTCTATTTCTTCATTTTCTCTACAAATAAACTCATTCTTTTTAAAAAATATAAGTTCCATATATGGCTTCATATCATGACTAAAAAATGAATCAATATTATTTTTCTTCATATACTCTGCTAGTTTAATAGAATTACATACTTTCTTCATAGTCCCCCACCTTTACAACTCATCCCCATTGTAATTAAAATTTTCTTCTTCCACTATGACATATGTCATAACAATACACAATTTCAGCATGATACAGTCATTACAAATATGAAATATAAAGGGGATATTACATTGTATAACTTTCTTTCTGTCTTTATTGGTGTGCTCATCGCCGTTATGCTCCCATTGAATGGAATTTTATCCGAGTTAATTGGGAAGTATACAGCAAGCGTTGTCATTCACCTCGTCGGTTTAATTGCAGTTATCTTCATTTTAATCTTAAACAAACATAAAATTCATTTCGATAAAGGTATTCCGATTTTTTTATATAGCGCTGGAGCGATTGGAGTATTCACTGTTCTTTTTAATAATATAAGTTTCTCCGTCCTCGGTGCCTCTATTACGATCGCATTAAGTTTACTCGGTCAATCTATTGCTTCCATCGTTATTGATCATTTCGGCTTATTAGGAATGAAAGTTGCAAAGTTTGAAAAGAAAAAACTAGTTGGATTAGCATTCATCTCTTCTGGGATTATTATCATGACAATTTATTAATGGGGGCAAAAATATGTTATATATTACGATCGCTATTTTAGCTGGTGTTTCTATCGTCGTTGCTAGAATTATTAACGCGAATTTAGCAAAGGAAATTGGAAACTGGGAAGGCACGTTTTTCAATTATATTACTGGATTATTTTTCTCTATGTTATTTTTAATTTTCAGTTCAGATTCATTGTATATCCCTATTCATACGTTGCAATCTATTCCTATCGCCGTGTACTTAGGCGGATTAGTAGGCGTTATCGTTATTTCATTATCCAACTATATTACTCCTAAAATATCAGCCTTTTATTTAACATTACTCATCTTTATCGGACAATTATTTGCGGGGACTATTATTGATTTCTTCCTGACAAATGAACTCTCTATCGGTAAAGTTATCGGTGGCATTTTCGTATTAATTGGGCTCACTTACAATTTACTCATAGATCGCCCGATAAAAACTGTGAAGCATAACCAAGTTCAACTATAATACTTTACGCTTACCTATCATATATTAATAGAAAAGCTCTTCACACAAAGTAATAGAGAGGAGAAAATCCTATTAAAAAAATTATTTTATTGTTAGGTAGCGTATTAATTATTTCTGGAATTGTATGGTTTGTAAACTCGGGAAAATCTATTCAAGATCTGTATACTGCAAATAAGCCGAAAAAGAAAGCTACTATTATTTCAAGCTCCCGAGATCCAAATGAGCCTCCTGTTTTTTTAGGAAAACAGGAAATAAAAGATATACATGTCGAATCAATTAAAACAAAAAAGGATATCTTTCTCACAAAAACAGATGAGTTAAAAACGTTTATTAACAGTATGAATACCGCAAAAAAAGGCAAATTAACATTGGATGAGGAAGGATCAGATTTAATAGATTGTGATATGTGGATTACTTTCGAAGATGGAACTTATAAAAAATATTTCATATGGGTAGTTGATCATCACAACAGCGAAGTGATGATTGCTCAGCAAGATACTCCTGATGATGTAAACCTTACGTACTATCAGTTAAACGAAGATAGTTCAAAAAAAGTTTATAATTTATTTAAAAAAATTATTTAAACGAAAAAGTCATGAGCACGCGAGCTCATGACTTTTTGCACTATATATACTCCGGGAACACTTTACATCCCTTTTCCTGCTCTATATCATGACCAAAGAAAATAATTGGTTTCTCTTTCGCCACAACTTCTTTTAAACGTTTAATTGAAGATAAAGCTAATTCTGAATCAAATCCTGCAAACGGCACTTCATCTTCAAAATTCTCTTTCGTATAAGATGCATCAATCGTTAATAATATCGGACCGGATTTTTCTGTCTCAATTAACAGTGACTGATGCCCTGGCGAATGTCCTGGTGTATACAATAACCGAACACCAGGTACCACTTCATAATCCCCTTCAATAATTTTGTAGTTCAAATGCGGCAATATACACTCTTTCAAATATTCTTCTCTATATTGCGCCGCCTCATATTCAGCACGCTGTATAATGATTGGCGTATTCGAAAAAGCACCATTTCCTCCCGCATGATCAAAATGCAAATGTGAACTAATAATATATAGGAGATCATCTGGCTCATACCCTGCACGCTTTAAAATAGTTATGATTCTATCTTCTTCAGTCATTTTCGGTAAAATCTGTCCTTCAACAAATGTACCGTTAAAAAGACCTTCATTATTAACCGCAATTTCTGGCATACCTGTATCTACTAAAATAGGCCCTTCTTCCGTCTCCAAAAGATAACACCATACAGGTAAGTTCAATAAATTTCCCGGTGTGAGCGTACTATTAACAGAAGAATGGTCTAACATACAACGACCTGCTGGGATGAAATAAAGCTTTTTTACTGTCATTATGTATCCACCTTTACATTTAATTTAAGATAAAGTAACACAATAAAAAATTCTGCTTTTTAGAAATAAACTCCTTCCACACTTTCATACCAGCATAAATAAAAAAGAGTGTACTTTTTTACATAATGGCATTTCACCATCTATAATAAAAGAGTAAATGACTCTTACTTTAATGGAGGGAATAGAAATGAAAGCAATTGGTTTACATGAATACTTACCTATTGAAGAAGAAAACAGTTTAATTAATATTGAAGTTGAAAGACCTGTTGCTACAGGAAGAGATATACTCGTTAAAATTAACGCAATTTCCGTTAATCCAGTTGATACAAAAGTTCGCTCTCCGAAAGATAAAAAAGAAGATATAGCAAAAATACTCGGCTGGGATGCGAGTGGTATTGTCGTACAAACGGGCGAAGGTTGTACGTTATTTAAAGAAGGCGACGAAGTGTTTTACGCTGGAAGCATTACGAGACAAGGTACATATAGTGAATATCATTTAGTTGATGAAAGAATCGTTGGTAAGAAACCAAAAACGTTAAATGATGCTGAATCTGCCGCAATTCCTTTAACAGCGATTACAGCTTGGGAAGGTTTATTTGAACGTTTAGGCATTGATCATACTAAAAAAGATACGAACTCATTTAAAAACATTTTAATTATCGGCGGAGCTGGTGGTGTCGGTTCAATTGCAATTCAACTGGCGAAATGGGCTGGACTAAATGTAATTGCAACTGCTTCCCGCGGCGAAACGATAGACTGGGTTAAAAAGCTTGGAGCTGACCATACAATTGACCATCATGCCCCTTTAAAAGAGCAATTACAAAGCCTTGGATTCAGCGATGTAGATTATATTTTCTGCTTAAACAATACAGATCAACATTGGCAAGCAATATGTGACCTTATTAAACCACAAGGCAAAATTTGCTCTATCGTAGAAAATGAACACCCTCTTGAAATGGGTATTTTAAAAAGTAAAAGTGCTACACTCGTTTGGGAGTTTATGTTTACAAAAGCAATGTATGAAACTGGCGATATGATTACGCAGCACGAACTATTAAATAAAGTAAGCGAACTACTAGATGAAGGCATTTTAAAGACTACCTTAAATGAAACATTAACACCTATTAACGCTGAAAACTTAAAGAAGGCACATGCACTACTTGAAAGTGGACGTACCATCGGGAAAATCGTATTAGAGAAATTTTAATCATGATAGTGACAGATAGTATGTGAAATTATATTAACGATTTTTCGAACATATCTATCATAACGTACAATATATCAACGATTTTTCAAATATATCTATCATAACGTACAATATATCAACGATTTTTCAAATATATCTATCATAACGTACAATATATCAACGATTTTTCAAATATATCTATCATAACGTACAATATATCAACGATTTTTCAAATATATCTATCACAAATCAAATTATATCAACAATAAGAAAAGGCTGTTCCAGATGAACAGCCTTTTCTTTATTTACTTGAAATCTCTTTATTGTTTTGAACGTCTAACGGAGCTCGCTTCCCTATTCCAAAAGCATAGAAACTAATTGTAACGATAGCTAAGAAAATAATACCTACAACTAGTGAAATACGAGTATCATCGTTAAACCACATTCCGATTAATACCATAATTAAAAAGGCAATCGTTAAATAGTTTGTTACAGGAGCAAATGGCATTTTGAACGGATGATCTTTCATCTCTGCTCCCTTTTCTTTTCTAAAACGAATTTGACTAATTAAAATGACGAACCATGGTACCATACCAGGAAGTACGCTCGCACTATATACATATACGAATAAGTTTTTCGGTGCAATATAGCTTAATACAACACCAACCGCTAAACCGATAATTACGCCAACTGTACCAAATAAAGGTACACCATTTCCAGAAAGTTTTGTGAAATATTTTGGTGCTTGTCCATTTATCCCTAACGTATAAAGCATACGTCCAGCACTATAAATACCACTATTACAACCAGACATTGCCGCTGTAATTACAACGAAGTTAATAAGTCCAGCTGCTGCCGTAATACCAACTTTCGCAAAAGTCGCTACGAACGGGCTACCAATTGTACTTAATTGATCCCACGGATACACAGTTACAATAACGAAAATAGCACCAATATAGAATATTAAAATACGCCAAATTGTACTTTGAATTGCTCTTGTAAGTGTCTTCTTCGGATTTTTCGCTTCACCAGCAGTAATCCCGATTAATTCCACACCTTGATATGCTCCAACTACAAGTGATAATGCAAAGAAGAATCCTGAAAAACCACCTGTAAAGAAACCGCCATTTGACCAAAGATTAGATATACCAATCGCTTCTCCACCGTTACCAATTCCGAAGAAAATAAGACCAAATCCCGCAATAATCATTAATAGAATCGTAACAATTTTAATCATCGCGAACCAAAATTCAAATTCACCAAATGACTTAACAGAAATTAAGTTAGCTGCACCAAGAATGACCATGGCAATTATACCTGGTATCCAAGCTGGTAAATCCGGGAACCAATATTGCATATACGCTCCAACCGCGATAATTTCTGACATCCCAACGATAACCCACTGGAACCAGTTACTCCACGCTGTCATATAACCAGCTAGCGGATGAATATACTTATGACCGAATGTCGCAAATGAGCCTGTACTTGGCTCCATATACAACATTTCTCCCATGGCACGCATAATGAAGAAGATAAAAATACCTGCAATTGCATAAGCAAGCATTACTGACGGACCTGTCCATTTAATTGTGCTGGCTGACCCCATAAACAAACCAACACCAATCGTTCCGCCTAAAGCAATCATTTGAATATGACGTGCTTCTAAACCTCTTTTCAATTCTTTGTTTGCCACTTCACTTCCCCCTCTTAGATGATTCATAGCCGCATTTTAAAACAAGATGCTTTCCCCTAATTCCTTTCGGCCCTGAAAATGATGAAGCAAACGTCATTTTACACTAGCTTTAAAGCTATCCTAAAATCGTTTTGTGCTCCTAATAAAATTCTCAAAACCTTCATCTTCCAATATTCTATAAATCTTAAAATTACTTACCTTATATTAATTCATTAATCTGAAAAATTCAATTATTTTTTCAATAAATTATTATACATAAGCCTGCTTAATTTTTAACTAAATTAACAATAAAATACATCTATTCAATATGATTCCGGTATGAATATTATTACAATATAAATAACCAAGGATGGCATTTCTTCCTCGGTTTCACATCTCATGTACTTCAATCTTCATAGTTGATAACGTGATTTCCCAAACGTTAGATTCATATACCAATCAGAAATTTAATATATTAATAAATTACTAACTTCTTTAGTCCAGTCCAATTTTGAGGCATAAAATATAAAAGAGTCTCATTTTTAATGAGACCCTTTTACCATTTCATATTTAAATTGCTTTTGAAGTTTGTTTACCTAAAATAAACACTTTAGTATACACCATCATAATAACTACAATAACCAGAAAATAAAGTGGCATCACCAGTAACGAGCCTGTATGCAGCTGACTCATTCCCAAAATTGTCACCGTTACAATTATATAGTACCCTAAGCTAAACAATGCACCAGCTGTACCAATAACATCTTGAAAATCTACTAATGCTAAACTTAAACAATTAGGTAACGCTACTCCAATTCCTAATAGCAATATAAACATCGCTACTAAAAATCCAATCATATATATTATATTTGGATTTGATCCAACTGAAGTAATAATAGATAAAACGACTGCTCCACCTGTCATTACAAGACAACCGATATATATAATTTTCTCTGGCTTATAAGTAACCAGTAAACGTTTTGAAACTTTCGCTCCAACAATAGAAGCAGACGCAACAACAATTCCTAAAAATCCATACGTACTGGGTGATAACTGAAAGTATTCGATAAAGATAAACGGTGCTTCTGCATAATAGCTAAATAAAACACCATTTGCTCCTCCAATTAATAGCCCATATGTTACTACTTTCGGATTTGTAATTAATCTTTTCAATACTGAAAAGACATTTATTTTATTTGTCACTGAGTCTGTTTTTGTTTCTGGAAGAGAAACAAACGTATACAGAAAAATCCCGACACTCATAACAACTAAACTTAAAAATACTATTTTAAATCCAAACATTTGATCAAGAAAGCCCCCAACTAGCGGGCCTATCGCTGGTGTAAAAGCAATGACTGCCGAAATTTGAGCAAACATAACATGGCGTTTATGCCCATCTACACTTTCCCGAAGAATCGTTTGTGTAACCACGGATCCTGCACTTGCTCCAAACGCTTGAATAAAACGACTTAGCAATAAAACTTCAATGGAATTTGCAATAAAGCACAAGAAACTCCCAACGCCATATACGACAATTCCAAGTAACATCGCCCGGCGACGACCAATTATATCTGATAACCAGCCAATAAAAAATACACCTAACGCAAATCCAGCAAAATACACACTAAGTGTTAACTGCACCTCATTATTACTTACCTGTAATGCCTTTGAAATGTCTGGTAAAGATGGTGTGTAAATCGTTTCACTAATTTGCGGAAATGCGACAAGAACAATCATTAACAAAAGTGATGGTACCGAGACTTTTTTCATTTTTCATACCCTCCTATAACTTTGAAAATCTCAGAAGTAAAAAGACTTTCCTAAGCTATGGAACAGGAGGGGCCATTATAGAAATCCGGTCATAAAACAACAAAGAAAACACCTCAATTACGTATGTTAATACTTATAGGAGGGTAATATTAACATTGATTTTAAAACATACTTTTTCTATTATATTACATATTACTTTTATTTTTCTAGTATTAACGTTCAAATGTTCTTTTTATATTAGTGAACAACTAATACACCCCATAGAAGATAACAACTTGATATAACCACCTTATTATGGAATAATTAGAAATAGTTTGAATTTATAAACCTAATTATAAAATGATAGACCGATATATTCCTAATATCATAACGCTGAACAAGTAGGAGGACTTTCGTAATGATTGAAATTTTAAGGACAGTAGTAAACTTTCTAATTTCTCTATTCTCAGGAGAATTACCATTTGTATATTATGTATGGATTATTACCCTATTCCTAATTCAAATAATCCAATCTACTCTAAACTATAAACTCTTTAACAAGAAAGAGAATTTCAGCACTTATATATCAGAAGGATTACTTGCTTTTATTATTTTATTGTTTGGAGGAATATTAGTATCTAAGTTACTTGCTTACATAATAGAAGACCCTACTATTAGTATGACGAATTTAACACATTATTTTGTTTCTCTTGTCATATTAACTATATTTGTCGTAATAACCTGTGTTAAAGACTTTATAGAGACATCTATAAAGAATAAAAATATATCTCTTTTTAGCTTTTTAGTAATTTCCTTAATAACAAGTATACTTTCATTCAAGTTTTTATCACCTTTCATTGAAGGTTCTTTTTCTCTTTCTAAATCTTTTATAACTACTTTAATCATTCTAGTAACTGTATCCATTCCTCTATTAATTTCTTTAGAGGAAAAATATGCAGATGAAAAGGAAACGGAAAATTTATAGCTTCTCATTTATATAAAAGAAAGAGGGAGCTCCCCTCTTTCTTTTATATTGTTCTATTTCACAAGACTAAATCATTCCTTTTAATATCAATCCTAAAACTGACATTATTATCGTACTAATAATAATTCGCAAAATCCAAGTTGTGTTTGTACTTATTTTTTCTAATTGCTTATTGATTGTTGCTATGTCTTTCTCATTAATAGTGGTACGCGTTTCTAAATTTCGAATGTCTCGCATAATTTCTTTTTGCTCCGCCTTGAGACTGTCAATTTTAGCGTAAACATCTTCCATATATTCACACCCTCTGTTCATCTTAATAGAAAAATCTATATATATTATGAGACAACCCTCTTACCTGTGAATACATTCCGTATATCCGCGTACCAAATTATTTGTACATTTTAATTGAATTACTCACATGTTTCCATTCTTCTATTTATAAATTAGCGTTAAGATACGTTCAAATTAGAAAAAGTATCCCTTGCTTATTTAACAACAAACAATGTGCAATCCAACATTCGGGAGCACCTACGATAATTTCTATTATTTTCATATTTACAACTCAATATAATCAGTATGATTTTCTGAAGAATCCACTTTTTGAACTGCTTAAAGTATACTAATATGAATACGAAATAGCTGTATTGATAAACTCTCTAGAACAATAAATATACTGGCTGAAACGGATCTAAATCCGATATTTTTCCCAGTAACATTAATGGTTATTTCTGACAAATGCATTTGTATATCATTGTTTTCAAAAATTTCATCCTCAACCTTTACAATATCTGCTTCACAATCTACTTCTTTAAAAGTTTTCAATAATTTTGTTTCCAATAAACTACAATCAAAGTTCTCATCTTTTATTACGGCAAATTTAACCTTCATATCCATTTCCCCATTTTTAAAAAACTAAAATCATTAAATCAATATAAATATATATTATTCTATTAAATAATTCAAAATATACGCTTCTTACATACATTATTAAAAATCAATTCTAAAGAATTAAATGCAAAAAGAAATTTAGTATTAGGCGTTCCACTAATCTTTGGTATAATTCGTCTCTTAATTATTTTGCTCATTGCGCTTTTTTATTTCCCTCCCTATTTCAACTGAACTTTGTGTAATAATGCATATTTCAAATACATTATTTCCTTTCACTCATACTTTTATCATTGAGTTTTTATTCACAAATTCGTAACACATATATATGAGTTATCATGCTAAAATTAGTTTATTCACAAGAAGAAGTTATTCTTAATAAATCAATAATTTTTAATACCCTGTTTAAAGCCTTGCCCCCCTGCAAGGCTTTTTCCTATTTAACTAGCATAGTATTTTTCGTTATGCATCTCTCCCCTTTGTTCCTTACCCTACAAATAATACTGAATGTTTATTTTAATTTTTCAGCATCGGCACTCGCTCTTTTCGAGAGCTCTTTACCAAATATTCAATCTAATGATAAAATTGACCAAATTAATATTTTCGTCCATTACTGTATCAAAAAGTACAATAAAGTAAAACTTTAATCAGTGGGGGTTTTGTTCATCCCTCACTGATTATCAGCCCTCACCAATCGGGCTTTTACGATTAAGTAAACGCGAGCTTTTTCTTCTATCTACTTACTATTTAAGGTTGATAGTTTAATAACAAAATTTAAAAATTCGACTTAAATTCATTGATGAATGGAGAGGTTTATATGAAATTAAAAGACAAAGTAGCAATCATAACTGGTGGTGCAAGTGGAATTGGCGAATCTACCGTTCGTCTTTTTATCGAAGAAGGTGCAAAAGTAGTTATTGCTGACTTTTCTGAACGTGGAAAAGACCTATCAGATGAATTGAATGCACATGGATATAATACGTTATTTATTAAAACCGATGTAACAAAAGAAGCAGATATTAAACAGCTAATTCATGAGACTGTAAGTACATACGGTAAATTAGATATTATGTATGCCAATGCCGGCGTTGCTGATGATGCACCAGCAAACGAATTATCCTATGAAAAATGGAAAAAAACTATTGATATTAATTTATCTGGGGTATTCCTTTCTGATAAATATTCGATTGAACAATTTCTTAAACAAGGTACAGGTGGTGTCATCGTTAACGCTGGTTCGATTCATAGTTTTGTTTCATTACCTACCCCAACAGCATACTCCTCTGCAAAAGGTGGTGTGAAACTATTAACTCAAAATTTATGTACTGCCTACGCTAAATACGGAATACGTATTAATGCGGTGTGCCCCGGTTATATTGACACCCCTTTACTTGGTAGTGTTAATCCTGAACAGAAAGAATATTTAGCTTCACTTCATCCACAAGGCAGACTTGGAACACCAGAAGAAGTCGCTAAAGCTGTCTTATTTTTAGCAAGTGATGATGCTAGTTTTGTTAACGGTACAACACTTCTTGTTGATGGAGGCTATACTGCATGTTAATTTAAAAATTTTGAAGCCCCCTAAGAAATATATAGTCTTCAATAAAAAAAGCGCCATCACAAGTGAACTGACCCCAAAAAGTTAGACAAAGAAGTTAAGCGACTGATTGGATGTGAGTCCGGTATTGTACTGGACTCATTCCATTTAACTTCACTTTAATTCTTTTGTGATTATAATAATGAATATAATTCTCTAATTCTATCTTAAAATGCTCCATACTTTCAAAATCTTTAAGATAGAATAATTCAGATTTTAATAAGCCAAAGAAGTTTTCTATGACTGCATTGTCCAAACAGTTTCCCTTACGGGACATACTTTGGATAACCTTATGTTTTTTTAGTGATTGTTGATATATCTTCATCTGATAATGCCATCCTTGATCTGAATGAAGAATAGGAGTTTCTCCATCATTTAAGCGTGTAAAGGCTTTATTAAGCATTTTTGATACAAGTGAATACACAGGTTTATTTTCTATATTGTAAGCTATAATCTCCCCGTTATATAAGTCTAAAACAGGAGATAAATATAGTTTTTTACCATGGAGATGAAATTCAGTGACATCTGTTACCCACTTTTCATTAGGCTTAGATGCATTAAATTCACGCTTCAAAATATTCTTTGCGAATTTCCCTACTTCTCCCTTATATGAACGGTATTTTTTTATACGAACCATGCATTTTAATCCAATAATATTCATTAAACGACGAACTGTTTTATGGTTTAATATATATCCACGGTTACGTAATTCTAATGTGATACGACGATAACCGTATCTACCATAATTCTCTTCAAAAATCTCTTGGATTAATTCTTTAATGTTCTTATATTTATCTGGACGTTCCATTTGTTTAATCCAGTAATAGTACGTACTGCGGGCAATACCAGCGATTTTCACAAGATCGATGATTTTGTATTCGTGCCTTAATTCATAAATTACCTGTGCTCTGTCTTGATCTATGATTTGTTCTTTTTCTGAACTAAGGCATTTAACTTTTTTAAATAATCATTTTCCATACGTAAAAGTTCATTTTCTGCTTGTAGTGCTTCTATAGACCCCTCAACTAGCACTGTATCTTTTTTGGGTTGCACCTTAACCTTCTTATTTTTCATAGCTGGACGTCCCTTCCGCTTTGAACGTAGGGCATCCACACCATTTGAATCATAAGCTACTTTCCATCTACGAATTATTTCAGGAGAGGAAATATTAAAAATTGCCGCTGTTTCTCTAATAGATGTCCCTTGCGTATCCATATATTTAAGCACATCTAGTTTATACTGAAGCGAATAAGTTGTATAGCGTTTTTCAAAAGCTTTTTCTCCAAATGCCTCATATTGTTTGATCCACTGATAAATTACACTAGAATGAATCCCTAGAGATTTAGCAAGCCTTTTTCCACCATCTATTCCATTAAAATATTGTTTTACTATCTGTATCTTTTCTTTAGGAGAAAACTTTCCCATAAAAAAATACACCTCCAATTGTTAATTGTGTCTAACAATTGGGGTGCACATCAAAGTGACGGCGCTTTTCTATATAAGAGCAACTAGAAGGTATCCTTCTAGCCTACTCCCATTTATAAGTCCAAAACTGTTCAAGTTGCAGCCATTTTAATGTTGCTGCATCTTTGTTTTTTATTTTTGCATGCGTGTCTTCAAGCATTGCTTCTGTTTGTGAACGGTGCGCACCTAATGCAGTTAATTTATGATCAAATACTTCACTAATGTTATTTACAACATCCGGTTCTCCTAATACTGCTTCACGATTTTTCGTAATCGCAACAGCATGAATAACTGGGCGCTCTTCTTTTGGCATACGTGATACAGCGCGAACGACAGCGCGGCCAAATGCATTATGATCTGGATGTACACCGTGCTCTGGATAAAATGTAATAATTCGAGATGGATTTACTTCTTGAATGATTGCTTCAATTTTGTCAGCAACGAAATCAACATCTTCAAATTCTAACGTTTTATCATGGAAGCCAAGCATTCTTAAATCTTTAATACCCATCGCTTCACAAGCATCTTTCAATTCTTTCTTACGGATATGTGGAATCGTTTCACGGTTAGCGAATACGTTCTTACCCATGTTACGTCCCATTTGTCCTAGAGTACCACATGCATATGTTACAGGTACTCCTTGATCTGTTAATAAGCGAATTGTTCCTCCCGCAGCATATGCTTCATCATCTGGATGCGGAAATACAACAAGTACATGTCTCTCCATAAGTTTCCCTCCTTCTTACTTAAATGGTGTTAAGCTTAACTCAAGTGCAACTGCTAGACGACCTAAATTATCATGTCCAGCTAATAATAAACGCTCTTGATCGTCTACTTCCCAGTGCGTAATACCTTCAGCATATACCCAACCGTGATCCATTTTCAGACCAACTCGGTATGGATTTGTTCCAGTTATCTTCCCGCGTTCAAAACGGATAATCGCATTTCGAATGAAAGCACCAACTGTCATCATCTTTTCATTTATGTGTGATGCATACGCTCCGTTTGTCGTTTCTAAATGAATATATACATCTTTATTTACAAAACGTTCAATTTCATTTTGAATAAGAGAACTATCTTTTACTATTTCCATCGGAATTCACCTCTTTAAACCATTTTACGCAAAAATAATGTAAATTGCTATCTCTATATTAGAGGACAACGCTCACTTTTCCTAATAATTTGCACTGTGTTTTTTATATTTTTTATATGATATGTAAAAAATACATTTTTTCCTTCACTTTGTTAAATAGTTTTCTTTCTTTTTTGAATTTGCTACAATATATTTTATCCCGTATTATTGCAGCGAGATACATTTCGACAATTGAATACATAATTTAAAGAAGGTGACATGATTGGAACAGTCAGCACATGAAGTAGCAAATTGGCAATATTATTTTGCAATTGCCGTATTTTTAATCACGTACGGATTTATTATTTCTGAGAAATTGAATCGTGCTGTAATCGCACTATTCGGTGCTGCTATTATGATTATTTTTGGAGTTGTAGATTTACATACTGCTTTCACATCACATATTCAATGGGAAACGATTACCCTTTTAATTGGGATGATGATTCTCGTACATATTACGAGTCAATCAGGCGTCTTTGAATTTGTGGCCATTAAAGCGGCAAAAGCAGCTGGCGGAAAACCGATTCGCATTTTATTATTACTATCCCTATTAACTGCTGTCGGATCAGCATTTTTGGACAATGTAACGACTGTTTTATTAATCGTTCCTGTTACATTATCCATTACACGTATTTTAAAAGTAAATCCTGTGCCTTATTTGATTTCAGAAGTGCTGTTTTCAAATATAGGCGGAACAGCAACATTAATCGGTGATCCACCTAATATTATGATTGGATCAGCAAACAAGCATTTAGACTTTAACGCCTTTTTACTTAACTTAGCTCCAATCGTAATTATTATTTCTATCGTGACACTTGGCATTATTTACTTCATGTATCGTAACAAACTAAAAACAACACCTGAACAAATCGAAAAACTAATGGCATTAAACGAAAAAGATTACATTAAAGATCAAAGCCTCCTTTTAAAATCTATTTCGATTTTAGGACTAACAATTTTAGGCTTCGTACTTCATTCGATTATTCATGTAGACGCTGCTGTTATCGCGATGACAGGCGCTACACTTCTTATGTTAATCGGCGTGAAAGAACATGATATTGAAGATGTATTTGCCCACGTTGAATGGGTCACCATTTTCTTCTTCGCCGGATTATTTGTTCTCGTTGGCGGGTTAATTGATATCGGACTTATCTCTTCACTTGCAAGAGAAGTAATCGATGTAACAAACGGTGACATCGGATTCGCAGCTATACTTATTTTATGGGTATCTGGCATCGCATCTGCGACAATCGACAACATCCCATTTGTCGCAACGATGATTCCTCTTATTCAAGACTTAGCTACAGGACCTCGGACTATCTGTCGATTCTCCGCAAATCGAAGTACTATGGTGGGCGTTATCTCTTGGAGCTTGCTTAGGAGGAAATGGAACACTAATCGGAGCATCTGCAAACGTAGTCGTTGCTGGTATTGCAAAACGTGAAGGACATGGCTTCTCTTATATGGACTTCTTAAAAATTGGTTTACCATTAACTATTGTTGCACTCTTGTTATCACATGCTTATATATATTTACGTTATTTAATGTAAAAGTTGTATTGCATGAAATTATATCGTCAAATACAAAAGGTTTGCAGCACCAAAATATACCGATAATTGCTAAACCACCTAAAATCATACCACCAATTTGTCCGACAATTGTTGGTGATAATTGAACACCTTTTCTCACTTCAACAACTGGTCTTTCGTGCCTTAGTTGCTGCACTTCACTTTGAAGTTGGTGCACACTTCCGTGTAACTCTTTAATAAGTTCTTTTAATTCGGCGACCTCTTCATTTACTGGTTTTGCCTTTTCTAAATTCATTTTGCATGACTCCTTATAAATTCAATCAACACACTGTAAATTTTCGCCAATTACCATTATATCTCCTGCATACTACATATATAATTTCGAATGTACTTTCTAACCTTGCAGCTCTATCCATTCATCCCGCAATATCCCCATAATCAGACGGTCAAAACACTTCCCATCTCTTTGAACCGCTTCTCTCATACAGCCTTCCATTTGAAAAACCATCTTTTTATACAATGCAATGGCAGGTTTATTATACGAAATAACATCGAGACCGATGCGGTGTAAATTCAATTCATAGAAAGCATACTTTAGAATAAGATGTATTGCTTCTTTCCCATATCCTTTTCCTCTATCATTCGCATCTCCTATACCAATGGCTAATAAACCTGTTCTGTTATTCCACTCTATACCATGAATCGCCACAAAACCAATTAAGCGATCTTCTTGAACTGTCCTTACCATGAAAGAAACACTATTCGATCTCCGTCCTTTTAATAACTCATCACTTGCTATTTCATTTAAAGATTGCGGGAATGCTACATCTGTATCTACATTTCTTAAATACTCACTATCCTCTTGCCACATAGCCATCAATTCAACATCTTTTTCTCTCATAACTGATAATTTAATCGTTTTATTTCGAAAAAGATTCATTGTCATTTCAAAATCCCCCTTTATTACATAATGGGGATAATTGTTTCAGCCCATTTATCCCCTAGTTCCATAAACTGCTTTATAAACGGGATACTTACAATAAGCGCTGACATTGGCACATCTCCTCTACATTGAATTAACTTCATTTTACATTTTTTGTTTTTTCAAACAAACTAATTATAGTTTTCTATCATTTAGAACTATAGTATACTTAATTATTCTTCAGATTATTCAATTAAAACGAAAAATTATAGAAGGTGAAAACATGTTTTATATAAAACAGCTACTCAATTTCACTTATGAACAAGCATTATCCTGTTTGTTCCCGGTTGTTATTTTCTTAACACTAGCCCTTTCAAAAATTGTTTCAATCCCAGGGTTATACCGCTATGATTTCATACTCATCGTATGCCTTCTTATGCAGTGGATTATGTACAAGACGGGTCTTGAAACAAAAGACGAACTAAAAGTAATTACCATCTTCCACCTCATCGGCCTTTTACTAGAAATATATAAAGTACATTTCGGTTCATGGAGTTATCCCGAAGAGGCATATTCGAAGGTTTTTGGAGTTCCGCTATACAGCGGTTTTATGTATGCGAGTGTCGCGAGTTACATATGTCAAGCGTGGAGAAGGTTGCATTTAAAAATGCATCATTGGCCGAAAGCTATTTTTGCCGTGCCGTTAGGAGCTATGATTTACTTCAATTTTTTCACACACCACTTTACATACGATTTTAGATGGATATTAACTTTACTACTATTCATTGTTTTCTCTCGCACATTTGTACAATTTTCATTACAAGGCGTTACATATAAAATGCCACTCGTTCTCTCCTTTTTCCTTATCGGATTTTTCATTTGGATTGCAGAGAACATCGCAACATTTTTCGGAGCATGGCAATATCCAAATCAACGGGAAGCGTGGAATCTCGTTCACTTAAGCAAAATTAGTTCATGGTTTTTACTCGTTGTTATTAGCATTATGATTGTTACACAACTCAAACATTTGAAAGAGTCGAAAAAATAATGCTGATTATGTAAAAATAGTTAGCCCATCACTCATTAGAAAGTGATGGGCTTTTTTACCTTCCTTATTAAAGTAGTTACATATTATGAGCTACTACTAGCAGAAGATGTTGCTGCAGATGAAGCGGCAATCGTTGCCATCATAGCTGCTTGTTGTGCTTGTATGAGGACTTCTATCATAGTTTGTAAACCTGTGTTGGTAGCTTTACTTTCCTCACCTTTCTGACTTACGAACAGTTGAATAGCAATAAGAATATTCGCATCTGCATGCCAACGGAATAATTTCTCCCCCTGCAGTTTTTCAATCAACGCTTTAATAGCATAAATCTCTTTTTCTCCATCTTCAAGTAACGCTAGTAGCCCGATTGCTGGATAATGCATCTGTTTCACTTTTACCTTTTCTTGTTTTAACAAATTCCATATGTTTGTACATGTTGCAACTAACATTTCTTCACGGACATCCTTCTTTAGTGAAAGAATATGACTTAAAAACTGAAGATCATTCCCTTTACGCAAACCAGCTTTCGCTAGTTTCTGATACAGACGTTCTACACGATCCATAAGTGTTTCTACATTCTCTGATTGTCCTGCTAATAAAACCGCGAGCGGATAATCATTTGTACTTGTAAGAAAGAGGTGATCCTTTTTCATGCGTTTATATACTTGCATCGAACGCTGAATGTGCGCGCCATGCTGTTCATTTTCTTCTGTTAAAAGCACAGCTGCTGCGAGATAAGTAAATATACTCCGGCTAAAGCCACTAGTGACCAATTGTTCATATAAATCTAAAAACGTCCGAAAAGCTTTCTTGTAATCTGTAAAGTGAATATCTAATGTTGCGGCCACTACAAAACGATGATAAGACTTTAAGTATGAAAACATCCCTACCTGATTCTTAATATAACTACTAATTTCTAAAAAACGTTCGAGATTAAACAATTTATCACTACCTGCATACATAGCAGCAATCATCATTCCTGTTCGAGAATCACTCGTTTTCCATTTTAGTTCTCCCTTTAACTGTACATATGTATGTTTATATTGCTCCAACTTTTGCTCTAATGTAATCATAGTATTCACCCCTATTTCTAGTTCTTCTCTATTATTATACGTATATTCCATATTTAGGAATACTACAATTAATAATCACACCATAAAAATTATAAAATTCTCTTATCCTTCTTCATCAGCACCACGATGATAATCCCTAATCCTTCAAGAAGTTATACAAAAAAGGTAGATAATAATTTATCTACCTTTTTTGTATATATATTATTTAACATTACAACTGTATTGCTTGTTATATGCAATTAAGACTAAAGAGCTTTAATAATACGTTCCATCGCTTTCATTTGCCCAATATGATCAGCTTCATGATAAAGCATCATACCGTAAAGCTCCCCTACTGTTTCCAATCCTAGGAATGGCTCTGGCAGTTTATTTTCAAATGCTTCTGCTGGAATTTCGTTAATACGTTTTGCTTGTTCTTTTAATTGAGCCGTTAACACTTCTAACGATGGTCCTTCTGTTTTCCATTTAGATGGTCGTGATCCATACCCAAACATACCTGGGTATTCAGTTGGTAATTGTTTGAATTCTTTTCCAAACATGAAAACTTCTGCTGCTGTTAACACGTGACCGATATGCCAACGAATTGTATTGTTAAAACCCTCTGGCTGCGTATCCGCAGTTTTATCATCTAACGTTTCCATAAATTTAAGTAACGCCCCGCGCGTTATTTCAAATTGTTTTAAACCCACTAGTCTATTCATTTTATCGTTCCCCTTCTTGATGTACAATTTATTATGAACTAAGAATGTTCAACTTATTAACGTTTCACCTTGTTTAATCTATCAGAAACAAATAAGAAATACATCTAATATGCTTATTAAAAATAATAAAAAGGTTCACTCCTCGTAAATATAGAATTACTTACTATGTAAATAAAAGAGGAGTGTACTTGCATGTTACATATTTTAAAACAACAATATAATCTTATTAGCTCTACAAGAGAAACTCTATTTTCGTTTTTGGAAGAAATCCCCGTAGAAACATTACATAGCACAGTTCCTAATTTCGGAAGCGGTAGCATTATAAAGACTCATATTCATGTAGCCGATTGCTATCGATACTGGCTTGGATCATTCGCATTTAAACAAAAACGAGCAGATTTTTCATTTGCTAGTGATTATGAAATTGAGCATGCAGATATCACGAAAGTCCGTGCTAGATTTAAGTTAGTAGATGAGACTGTACAACGTTTTTTAGATGAATACAATGACCGTTGGCTCGAAAATATAGCAAATGAAGTGAAATGGCAAAAAGAACCTTGGAGTACAACACCGTTATGGCTTTTAACTCATACAGAGACACATGAGTTTCATCATAAAGGACAAATTGTATCAATGGCTCGTCACCTTGGATACAATCCTCCTGATACAGATCTTAGTTAATTCTAACAACTCAACTACTATAACTGTCGTTAGCATTGTTTATATATGAAAAGGCTCTTCATTCTTTTTGATGTTATTTATAGTTCTGCAATTTTTTTGCGACACAAACTTGTAATATATTTTAATTATGTTTGTGTCGTGTTCTTACTAACTAGTTTCATATCCATAAAAAAATATATTAATATGTTTCCTTTTATAATTTCAGTTACCTAATCAATAAGAGGTTTTTTCTTTTTATTATGAATGTACACAAAATAAACACGAAAATTCCGAAAATAAAAGTTGAAAACGCTGGTAACACTTTATCATTTGGCACGTACACACTCCAAAAAGAATTAAGAAGCGCATGAAAAATTAGACACATAAAAATACTTTTAGTTGCGTTAATAATTGTAGTTAATAAGAAAGATACGGCAATTGTCGTAATTATAAAGGCTAGAAAATCCCTTTGAGTTTGATTCGTGCCCGGAATAAACCATAACGGCCAGTGCCAAATAGCCCATATAATGCTCACAATAATCGTACTAAAAAATTCTGAAAACCTTTTCTGAAGAGCAGGTTGTAAGATTCCTCTCCATCCAATTTCTTCAAGACCTCCACCAATGATCATTATCGGAAAACTCATTAATGCCACGTATAATGGTTTTTGCACTGTTGCTCCACCAAATATCGTTGGAAGATAACAGCTTATAAAAGCTAGAATAATGATTAGAATATACCATGCAAAGTGATGTTTAGGATTTACAATATTTTTAATGAAACTTCTAAACTCCTCTTGTGATCCATATTTTTTCTTTAAACTAATCGCAATGATTGCCGGCATGATCCCACCGAAAACAAATAATATCATTGCAAACGGCGTACCAAATGTCGTAATGTTTAATCTTATCAAGCTAATTAATAACCCCCAAAGTGTCCATGTACCTATAAAAGTACAAATTACATATCGTTTAATATCATTACTCATCTACTTGCCTCCTTTGTTTTAATTAGAGCATAAATTTCGAAGGATGAAAATAAGTTATGTTAAATTATCCCAATACCCGAAAGAAATATCCATACTGAATTAGACCTTTACGAAATATCCCGCTATCCGCTTCACTTCAATCAAAGCTCGAAGTTAGAGTCTTGCTATTCGTTACCACTGAATAAACGAACAAAAAGAGCATGCTTTGAAAACCAGTCAAAACATGCTCTTAAAATATGCTATCTTAAATTTTTTATAATTCCATCAATACCAAATAGTCTCCGCATAATTATAAGCATCGCTATTCGGAATGGCATGTTTCCCCTGTGCTTGCGCTTTTCTTGGATCCAAGTCATATACCATTGGCGTATAGCATGATGTTTGTCCTTTATTTACAACACCATTTCCTCCAGCACTTCCGCAAGTATATGCCTTTCCATCTGTTTTTCTAACAACCCTTGCATCAGCTTCGTTATTATAAACTGCTGGACGAGTTACAGTAACTTTCGCCCAAGCCGTCTTACACGTCGTGCTAAATTTTAATTCTACATAAGAATTTGAATCTATCCATTTCTTCTCTTTCGTTACTGCGGATTGATCACAACTATTATAATAAGGACTTTTCCCATCATATGAATGATCTTCTGCATATGCTTTATCGCTATTAATCGTGCTAAACATACTAGTTACAACGAGTAAAGATAGCAATAAACATGCACTCGTCTTTTTTAAAAGTTTCATATAATTTCACTCCTTTATTAGTAACGTGCTGTTTTCCCGTAACCGTTATTAAACGTAACTGCTTCAGCATCTGCTGTGTATCCGAAATCAGCAGTTAAATCAAATACCATTCCTGTATAAGTGCTCGTTTGACCTGTTTTTATTGTGCCGTTCCCCTGATTAGAAGTAACTGATTTTTGGAATACATCATTTTTGTATTTATTTACAACAGCGTACGCGTACACTCCTCCCGAAACAGCTGGTGCTGGTTGATCTAACACAAACTTAGCCCATGCTGCATGACATTTATTACTGTAACGTAAATACACTGTCCCCACTTTTTTACTACCTTCATAAACTGCTGTAGACTTTGCATTAAATCCATCTGCATCACATGTTGTACTTCCCCCGTATACTTTCGTTGTTGCTGGATTTTTCCCGTCATAATAACTACTTAAATCAGTAGCTGCAAATGTACTTCCTTGAAAACTAAATAATACACCTATACTTGCCGCACTTAACACACATACTTTCATTAACTTTTTAAACATTTTAAATTCCCCCTCACAATAAGTACGTATACTAAAGACAAGCTATACTGCTATGTAAGCCCTCCTTTCACTCTTCCTAGAGGCATCTTACAGAAACGAATAAACGTTGTAAATTCCCTGATGATTATTGGAATATACGAAGAATTTTACTTATCCTTGTAAGAAAAAAAGTTGAGAAATACACATTTTATAGCATTCTATATTTAAAACATAAAAGAACCGATACTTGTTATATTCAAGCATCGGTTCTTTATACAAAATTGCCATTTTTTCTTTTATATAAAATAAATATTTCTCCACTTAATCCGTTGTAAAAAACTCCCTTGTTACATCAATAAATTGCTGCAGTGGTGCTGTCATCCATTTATCTTTATGCCAAGCAATTTGTGTATAAATCGATGAAATTGCATTTTCTAAATGTAACTCTTTTATTGTCCCTTCTCTTATATCTTTTTCTACTACTATCGCTGGTAGAACAGCTATACCTAAATCTGCAATAACACATTGTTTAATTGCCTCGACACTAACGAACTCAATTTTATTTGCTGGATACACATCTTCTGTACGAAATAGTTCTTCAAATAAAGTCCGATACGAGCAGCCTAATTCTGTTAGTAGAAGTGTTTCACTCTCTAAATCTTTTATAGAAACTGAAGGTTGTTCAAGTAAACGATGCGTAGGAGCAGCTACTACTTTTAATTCTTCTTTCATAAGTGGTTCCACATGTAAAACATCTTCTGTTTTACATTCGTCCAAAATAAATGCAAGATCTACTTTCCCCTCCATCAATTGTTCCTTTGCATCTTTATTGGAATGTGCTGGTTTAAATATAAGTTTTATTTGAGGAAATTGTGCTTTAAACCTCTTTAATATAGAAGGCAGTCTGTATGTACATTGACTTTCTTGTGCACCAATTATTAACGTACCTGCTATTTCCTCATCATCTTTCACGGCCGTCTTTGCTTCTTTACTAAGTGCGATTATCTTGTCCGCATATAGTTGAAACTTTCTTCCTGCTTCAGTTAAGAAAAGGCGTTTTCCTAATCTTTCAAATAACGGTGTACCAAGCTCAGCTTCTAACGTTTTAATTTGTGCCGTTACGCTTGATTGGGCAAAATTTAATTTCTTTGCAGTTTGTGTAAAATTCAAAGTGTCTGCTGCTACTTTAAATGTAATTAATTGTTTTATCTCCATTTATCATCCCTCTTTTCAATCGATATTTCCGATTGATTTCATCAAAATAATCCTCTTTGCCTATTGATATTTGTATTGTATGATAAAGAGCATCGACAAACAATACAAATGGAGGGATTCCATATGAAAGCACTTTGTTTCGAACAGTTTGGAAATCCAGATGTACTACAATATAAAGAAATACATGATCCAATCATAAATCCAAATGAAATTCTAGTCCGCACGAAAGCAATCGGATTAAACTTCGCTGATATTTATAGACGCCGCGGCGATTATCATCTTGCTGGCAATCCGCCTTATGTATTAGGTTATGAAGGAGCTGGAATTGTTGAAAAAGTAGGAGCTGACGTTACTACTATCAACCTAGGAGACCGTATTGCATTTGCGGACGTCCCATTTGCAAATGCAGAACTAGTTGCCGTTCCATCTGAAAAAGTAATCCCACTACCAGATTCTATTTCTTTTGAAACAGCTGCTTCTGTCTTATTACAAGGATTAACTGCACATTATTTAACGCAAGATAGCTATCAACTAAAACAAAGTGATATAGCTTTAGTACACGCTGCAGCTGGTGGCGTCGGTCAACTTCTTGTTCAAATGATTAAACTATATGGCGGAAAAGTAATTGGTTTAACGTCATCAAAAGAGAAAGCAAAGATAGCTACATTAGCTGGTGCCGATCACGTATTTTTATATAACGAAGAATGGCATACGAAAGTACTTGAAATGACTAATGGAACTGGAGTAAATGTTGTATATGAATCAGTAGGTTCTACATTAGAGGACAGTTTTAACGCTACTAAAATTGGCGGTACTGTCGTATTTTACGGAATGGCTGGTGGTAATCCTGCGCCAGTTGATCCACGTATGCTTATGGATACTTCAAAAACTTTAACTGGCGGAGACCTTTGGAACGTTCTTACCACTTATGAAGAACGTAAAAAACGATCTACTCAATTATTCGATTGGATCGCAACTGGCAAATTAAACATTGAGTGCCCTACTACATTCTCCTTACAAGATGGTGCTCTTGCACATAAATTATTAGAGAGCAGAAAAAGTACAGGGAAGATTTTATTAATTCCATAATCGTTCCAATAAGAAAAGGAAGCTAGATTTCTCTACCTTCCTTTTCTTATATCTCTTGGAGATTTAATTATATTTCCACACTTTCTTTCCCTTTTGCAACATAACTCATATCTCCAACCGACTCGACTGTATATGTTCCATCTTGGTATACAATCTTCGTCACACTAGCATTTTCCACCCCAAGTTTTGTTTTGCTACTGTCTAACATTTCTATTAAGGTAGTAATCAAAAGCCCATGAACGACAACTAAAACGTTACCGCCACCATTTCCAGCAGCTTCTTCACTAATTTTATCTATCTCAGCTTTTATACGAGTAGAAAATAATTCCCAATCTTCCGCCTGTTTTGTAGGATCTGCTACTCTAATAAGATTAATCACTTCTTGAATAGAAAACTTCATAAGTTCTTCTGGTGATGGAACGCCTGCAGCTTTTCCAACCACATCCCACATATTCTCAAGTTTTTCACCTTCAAAAATACCGAAATTTAATTCTCGCAAATCTTTTCTTTGCTCAAGTTTTAATTTTGATTGCTCACTATATTTTAATACTAAATTAGCAGTTTCAATCGCTCGGCCACTATCACTACTATACGCATTCATAAAATGAATATCTTTTAATCCTGTTCCTAAATTTGTGGCAACTTCAACACCTTTTTCTACTAATGGAGAATCAGCCCAACCTTGCGCGCGATGATTCGTATTTAATATTGTTTTACCGTGTCTTGTAACATATAACGTAACTGCATTCTCATTGCTATCTGTTTCTCGCTTATTCATTCTATTCTCTCCCTTTACGTTTCTATCTCAATTTTACCACCTCAATTATTCATTGAGCAAAATATACGTCAGTAGATCCGCTTAATAAAAAAAGCTATCTTTCTGTATATCCATACAAAAAGATAGCATCTTTTATGATTACATTTCTTAACCGTTACTCCTACTCAGCAAAAGCACTCGAATACTGAACAACTCCTTCTACACCTTGGAGAGCGTTCTCTCTTAGCTCCATCGCCATAAACACTTCTTCAGGCACTTCAAACGGTGCTTTTACATTCCACTCACTTGCTTTCTTAAAACCAAATTTCGGGTAGTACTCTGGATGTCCTAATACTACAACTGATCCGTATCCAAGTTCTTTCGCTTTTTCTAAAGCAGCCGTAATCAGTTTTCCGCCAATTCCTTTCTTCTGATGGCCCCTAGCAACTGAAACTGGCGCAAGTGCTAACGATTCTACAGAAGTTCTATCTTGTTCTATTGTAATTTTTGATAACATAATGTGACCAACTATATCTTCATCTACCGCAACAATTGATAACTCCGGAACAAACGCGTCACATTCTCTAATACGTTTTACAAGTTCATGTTCTGTTTTATCACTAAATTCTTCAAGTAAAAATGCTTCTTTTACGACTTCTTCTGTTTTTCTATAATCATTTTTTTGTTCTTGTCTAATCGTTACCATTTTAACTTATCCTCTATTCTTTCTTATTTCTTTTTGAATTTTACGCAGTGCTTTTTTCGATCCGCGCTCAATATCGTGTTGCATTTTTCTTTCTTTATAATCAACAAATAGTGTATTTAAATCGTACCCTTCTGGATATAACTCCTTCGCTGCTACTTCTAAAGTAATACGTTTTACATTTACTTCAACGAATTCACCGTTATAATATACAACAACGTTATAAAAATTATCTTTTTCCTTATAGATGATACCAAAATCATCATAATCCAATAAATTCACACGATCGCCGATTTTGTACTCATAATGAGATTCTCTTTTTTCTTGTACAAATTTCGGTTTTCTAATTTTACTTTCATTCACTTTTTCTAAAGCGTACTCTTTATTTCCCATGTACTCTTTCGCTCTTTTCAGTACATGTTCTTTTACGCTCATTTTATTCGCAATCCAAAGTGCATTACTTTCCCCTGATTTTCCGATAACTAATTTATAAAGCGGCTCTAACGTTTCACTATTAAATTGCATCGCTGCATTCATAAAGTCATCGTGCATTTCTGAGAAGCGTTTAATTTCTCCGTAATGCGTACTCGCAACGGTAATACATCCCGCAAGGTACAATTCTTCTAAAATAGAAATTGCAAGTGCTGCACCTTCATTCGGTTCTGTACCGCTCCCTATTTCATCAAATAATAGCAACGTATTATTATTTGACATCCTCATAATCTCAGAAAGATTTTTCATATGAGACGAAAATGTACTTAATGCATTTTCAATACTTTGATTATCACCAATATCTACGAATACATTTTCGAAAATAGCGATTTCTGTACCTCTATCTCCTGCAATATGAAGGCCTGACATTGTAGCTAATGTTAACAATCCAATCGTTTTTAACACAATTGTCTTTCCGCCCGCATTCGGCCCTGTAATAATTAAACTACGATACTCTTGACCAATTTTAAAATGTAACGGTACAACTTGCCCTGTTAAAAGCGGATGCTTACAATTCACTAAATGAATGTAGCCATGATCATTTAACTTCGGCTCTATTCCATCAATCGATTTACTAAACTTTGCCTTCGCAAATACCATATCATACTGACTAATTAGCTCCATGTTAATCTTTATACTATAAATGTTTTCTAACACCATTCCTGATAAAGTCGCTAAAATCTGATACTCTTCAACCGCTTCTTCTGCTTTCAAACCTGCTAATTCTGCATTCAATTTCGTAACCGTATGCGGTTCTATAAATACAGTAGAGCCTTTTGCCGAGGCTTCAATAATACTTCCAGCAACTTGATTTTTATAGGAAGATTTAATTGGAATCGTATAACGGTCATCCTTTTTACTAATAAAGAATTCCTGAATGAATTTCTTATTTGCACTACTATTTAAAAATTTCATTAAACGTTCTTTTATTTTCCCATCTACAGAATCAATATTATTTCGAATTCGCTTTAACTCTTTACTTGCAGCTACATCAATACTATTTCCTTTAATTGAAAAGTTAATTTCCTCTTCAATACTTTTATATTCAGTCATTGAATTTGCATAAGAAGCTAATACTGGTGCAAAAAATTCTTTATCTAACATAAACTTTTTAATCTTTCTACATCCACGTAAAAAGTCTGAAACACTTACTAATTCTTCTGGATCTAAAATCATCCCTTTTTCTAATTTTTGAATTGTACTAGCAATATTAGAAATGCCGAAGAAAGGAACATGCCCCTCTGCATCTAATATAGCTCGTGCTTCTGTCGTTTCATTCAAGCGATTTCTCACTACTTTTAGACTCGTACTCGGCTCTAATTTGTTTAATAATTCCTTACCTAATCCACTTACACAATAAGATTTCACTATATCCTTTAATTCGTTATATTGTAACTTTTCAAAAGTCATCGTATTCATTTTGTTTCTCCTCACTATGATTGATTTTTATCATAAATGAAGATACCTACTCATTAGATTCCAATGAGTTCTACATTATTCAATTACCATTTTTATACATTAAAAATATATACAAAAAAGCTGCGGGGATACCGCAGCTTTTACATTTACAAGGCATGTGTAATAACATATGAGGAAATAAGCCATAAAAAAATAGATGGCAGTCCCTTATTACACGCTTTATAAAGTATTGTAGGTATCTTCATAGGTATCGAAATAAATCCATGACAAAGTTAGGGGTATGGTATACATAAAAATCCCCTGTTCTTATCTGACTTATTTCATTAAATTTTTCCTATTTAGTACCTACCGCACTCACAAAAAGCACCTCTCATTAATTTATATTATAGTCATTGAAATCTAATTTATTGAAATCATCATACTATATGTTACGTGAGAAGTAAAGGTGTCATACTTAAGTAGTACGTAACTGTACGCTTCAATATCACTTAAACTAGACCTATATTTGCTGAGGAAAAATTATAGAAGCGGCTCCGCTATTGCGAATGTCATTTACTTCCTCTAATACATTTAATAATTATGACAAGCAATGATAGGAGGTTTACTATATGAATGAAGAATATAATACTTTACATGGACCTGCTCTGGAACCAAATTTAATCGGTCCCACACTACCATCAATTCCACCATTTACTTTCCCTACTGGACCTACTGGAATCACAGGCCCTACCGGTGCGACAGGTTTTACTGGAATCGGAATAACTGGTCCCACCGGGGTTACAGGTCCTACCGGAATCGGAATAACTGGCCCCACTGGGGTTACAGGTCCTGCCGGTATCGGAATAACTGGTCCCACTGGGGTTACAGGCCCTACCGGAATTGGAATAACTGGTCCCACTGGCGCAACTGGTTTAGGGATTCTTCCCGTATTTGGAACAATAACTTCTGAAGTAGGAATCGGTTTTTCAGCAGTAGTTAATACAAATGTCAACTTTACCATTCCAGGACCTGTTAGTGGAACTACTCTAAATCCAGTAGACAACTCCATTACAATTGATACCACTGGTGTATACTCTGTATCCTTTTCAATCGTATTTGTAATACAAGCTATTTCGTCTAGCATATTAAATCTTACAATAAACGATTCCATTCAATTCGCAATTGAAACACGAGTTGGTGGTGCTTCTGGGGTAAGAGCCACATCCGCCAGAACTGATCTATTACCTTTAAACCAAGGAGATGTTCTTCGATTACGAATAAGAGAAGCCACGGGTGACATTATTTATTCCAATGCATCTCTTGTTGTTATAAAGGTCGACTAGTTCTTTTATTACAATAAAGATTCAGGAAAAATAAATATGCACCATATAAAAAGGAGAGGAAAACTTATATTTCAGTCTACCTCTCCTTTTTCATCACAAAATTACTGCTGAACATATATGGAAACTGATCCTCCACTTACTTGGAACTGCCCCCACCCGTCCTTATTAATTGTTACAGTATTTGTTTGATTACCCGTAATATCGTACCATACTTCCCCTGCGTTATTCTTCCCAACATCCATCCACTTTGACCCTCCTGGTCCATCAGAGATTAACGTTGCTAAACCAGAATTAGCATGTACACTATCACCTTCTCTTGTCCAGCCAATTACATCTGGATGATCAAAATAATCCCGCTGCGTACCATATGCAAAGTTTTTTCGTGCCGTCAAAATCGGATCAATTTTTTCCTTTAACGCTGGAATTTCATAGTTACTATTTCCTTTTGTACCATAGTAATCACCATAGAAAACAGAAGGATATCCCTCTGCACGCGTTAAAATAAATGCATATGCCAACGGTTTGAACCAAGGGCTCACTACAGATTCCAATGACTGACCAGGCTGTGAATCATGATTTTCAACTAGAGTAACCGCAAGTGTAGGATGATTCGCAACTACCGTTCCTTTTAAAATATTTCTCATATCATAATTCCCATTTCCTGTTGAAGCATAATGAAAATTATAATGCAGTGGTGCATCGAACACAGATTGATTATAATTGACCTTCGCTAAATAATTATTTAAAGTCTGGATATCATTTTGCCAATATTCAGCTACTGTAAACATTTCTTTCCCCGTTTGCTGTCTAACATGATTTACCCAATCGCGCAAATATTCATGATCAATATGTTTAACAGCATCTAAACGAAAGCCATCTAAATTTAATTCCTTCGCATACCACGTTCCCCATTTTTTCATTTCATTCGCAACATCTGGATGATCAAAATCAAGATCCGCGTACATCAAATAATCATAATTCCCATTCTCGCTAGACACTTCCCAGTCCCACGTTTTACCTATGCCCCTAAATTTATAAATTCGGTTTAATTTCTTTCCTTCATCCCAATCTGTTCCGTCAAAATGATACCATTTCCATTTGAAATTAGAATAAGAATCTCCACGCCCTGGAAAGTTAAATCCTGTCCAAGCACTAATTTCATAATCACCTGATACTTCAACATTTCGATTGCTTGGGTCTACCTCAACTGCTGTGACAGTTTCTGTATAATCAGCCCCACCTTTATGATTCATAACTACATCACCGTATACATCGATGTTTTTCTTATGTAAAGCGTCAATTGCAGACTTCAATTGTGCTTTCGTCCCATATTTCGTCCGCACTGTTCCCTTTTGATTGAATTCCCCCAAATCATATAAATCATATGCTCCATATCCTACGTCATTTTGCGTAGTTCCTTTATATGCAGGTGGTATCCAAACAGATGTAATTCCTTTTTGCGCTAAATTTTCAGCATCAGTACGCAAACGATTCCAATGATCCCCATCATTCGGAGCATACCACTCAAAATACTGCATTAACGTTCCATTGTTAACTGTATCTGCATATGCTTTACTCCCCTCATATATACTAGGTAAAAACATAACAACTGACAATCCGACTATTGTTACTCTTTTAAACATCTGTACACCATCCCCTTCTAAGAAAGCGTTTGCATAGTTTATCAGAATTATTATAATATTCGTTCCACCGTTAGTAAAGTAGCAATCTCTCACTCTCCCACATTATTTTTAATCTCACTTCAAATATTCAACGTAGTTTTAATTTCACATCCTATTCAAGATTGTTTACAATTTACCTATAAAAACATAACGGAGGGATTTCTATGACAGACTTTCAAAAACAATTTTTCGTACGATTATATATAGAAGAAAAAGACACAGTTTCATTTGAAGATTTATCTAACATTATGTACGCAATGGCACAAACTGTTCCTTTTGAAAACTTAAATATTCTCGAAAAGAATTTTAAAGAAATATCAAAAGAAAATTTGAAAGAGAAAATTTTAGTAAATAACCGTGGCGGTCTTTGTTATGAACTCAATCCTACTATGTATTACTTCTTGAAAGATTCTGGATTCGATGTTCATCTCGTTTCAGGAACAGTTTATAACGCTACAAACTCCATATGGGCTGTTGATTCTGGCCATATTGCAACCGTTTTAACACATCATAATGAACTTTATTTAATTGAAGTAGGATTCGGATCATACTTACCTCTTGCCCCTGTCCCTTTCTCAGGTGAAGTCATTCACTCTGTTACAGGAGATTATCGTATTCGTAAAGAAATGACCGAAAAGGGAAACTACATTTTAGAGATGCGGAAAAACAATGAGTTCTTGGATCAATCTTCTGCTGATGATTGGACGTTAGGCTATGCATTTTATATAGAAGAAGTGGATGAAGAAAAAGCAAATACAGCACAAAAAATTATCGTTGAACATGAAGGATCACCCTTTAATAAACTACCTCTTATTGTAAAACTAACTGAAGATGGGCATGCCTCTTTAACGAAAGATAGCCTTACAGTAGCGAAAAATGGTAAAAAAACGAAAGAAACCGTTACAGACATGCAATTTACAAACCTTTTACATTCAAAATTTGGAATTACACTATAAGTATGTAAGCCTTGTTATTTTAGCAAGGCTTTTCAATTTTCAGCAGGGATTTTTTGCAATTTGTTGTATTTCATAGTTATATAGAAATATAACTACATGTTTAGAAAGGAAATGATTATGACAGAACTTAAAGATCGATTACAAGTAGCTGATATAGAAAAATGGGATTTAACAGACATTTACCATACAATTGAAGATTGGGAAAGTGATTTTCATAAAATTGAAGTATTAACGAAGGAATTACACGAGTTTAATGGCAATATTCACGATGGCAATAGTTTATTAGCTTATTTAACGAAGAGTGAAGAAATTTCTAGCATAATATCTTTAATGTTCGCTTATGCACGATTACAATCTGACCTTGATACACGCGATACTGACGCGCAATCTCTTGTCGATAAAGTATCACAATTACACGTGAAAGTAAGTGCAGCTAAATCTTTCTTTTCCCCCTTCTTACTTAGCATAGACGAAAGCACATTACATTCTTACATAGAAGAAACAGAAGGCTTACAATATTATAAAGAAGACTTATTTGAATTATATCGTTATAAAAAACACGTATTGAATAAGGACCAAGAAGCAATTTTATCACAGATGGGTGAAGCTCTTTCTTCTCCACAGCACACATTTGGTATGTTAAACAATGCAGATATATTATTTGGTGAAGTGACGACTGACGATGGAGAAAAAGTGAACTTAACACGCGGAATGTATGCAAAGTTAATAGAAGATACGAATCGTGAAAAGCGTAAAGAAGCTTATAAAGCATATTACAAACCATATGTTCAGTTAAAGAATTCCATCGCATCTACTTTATCCGCTGCTATTAAAAATAATGTTACCGTTTCGAAGCTAAGAAACTATCCATCAGCGCTAGAGAAATCATTATTTGGCGATATGGTTCCGAAAGAAGTATATGAAAACCTTATTGATACAACGAAAAAAAACATTCAAACATTACATACATACAATGAAATTCGAAAAGAAAAATTAAACGTAGATGAACTAAGACAATACGACTTAGGCATCGATTTAGTAGAAGGTGCAAAACAAGACATCCCATATAGTGAAGCATTTGACATTATGATTGCATCACTAGCTCCTTTAGGAGAAGAATATATTGAGACATTAAAAAGTTTTAAAGATAAACGATATATAGACGTAAGAGAAACACCAGGAAAACGTTCTGGTGCTTATAACTTTGGTGTATACGGTGTTCATCCTTTCATTCTTTTAAATCATCACGATGATTTAAATAGCCTGTTCACTCTTACTCATGAATGCGGGCACGGTATGCATACGCACTATTCACATGGATACCAACCAAGAATTTCTGCACATTATTCTATCTTTGTGGCAGAAGTCGCTTCTACAGTAAATGAAGTGTTATTAATTCACTATTTATTAAAAGAAGCAAAAGAAACGAACGTGCGTAACCATTTAGTTAACCATTTTATTGAGAAATTTAAAGGTACTTTCTTTACACAAATCATGTTTGCAGAATTTGAAAAAATCACACATGAAATGGCTGAGCAAGGTAAACCATTAAATGCCCAAGTCTTCAGTGAAATTTATGAAAAGCTATTTAAAGAATATAACGGTGATTCACTTGTATTTGATGAAGAAGTAAAATACGGATGGGCTAGAATCCCTCATTTCTATCGCCCGTTTTACGTATACAAATATGCAACTGGATTCGCATCTGCCATTCAAATCGCTGATAAACTATTAAGCGGCGATCCAAATGCTCAAAAACATTATATTGAATTCCTTAAAGGCGGAAGTTCTGACTATCCACTAAACTTATTGAAAAAAGCTGGTGTTGATTTAACTACGCCAGAACCGATTGAAAGTGCATTGAAACAATTCACTCAACTTGTTGAGGAGTTTTCAGCATTATAAAAAGCATGCAGAGTATATACTCTGCATGCTTTTTTCATTTCGGTTACTTTATGCTAAATGTTGCTGCGTCACACAGTGAATCATGCCACCATACGCAAACAGCTCATTTACATAAATGCCGACAATTCTTCTTCCCGGAAACTGCCCTTCAATAATTTGAAGCGCCAACTTGTCATGCTCATCGCCATATATAGGAACCAATACAACCTCATTTCCAATATAAAAGTTTAAATATGAGCCCTTACAATCTGCTTCTTTTACAGCTTTTCTTGTCACCGGTACTGGTATAAGCTGAAATGGTTTTCCATCTATATTTCTTGCTTGTCTCAATTCTTGATAATGCTTTTCGTACGCCTCCAAAAGGTAGGATTCACTCTCCCCGAAAGGATCATATTCATAAAGAATTGTATTTTCATTTACAAAACGTGCTGCGCCATCAATATGGTAATCCGTATCTTCATCATAATTATCCTCACCACGAATACCAGTTATCCATATAAAATTCGTTACCCCCAAATACTTCGTTAACTCCATTTCAATCTCTTCCTGACTTAGTGTAGGGTTTCGATTTTCATTTATAATAGAAGTTTTTGCCGCCATTAAGGTTCCATTTCCGTTTATCTCTATTCCTCCACCTTCTAGACAGACACTAGATTTAACTTTTGGAATACTATACATCTCACTTATTTTTGCCGGAATAACAGCATCATTTTCATACGGATATTTATCTCCCCAACCATTAAAAACCCAGTGTGTTAAGCAGAGATTGCCTTCCTTATCTTTTACAAAGATCGGTCCATTATCTCTTATCCACACATCATCCGTCTCTTGAACTAAGAAATCAATTTTATCCATATCCACTTTCGCTTCCATTAACTTCGATTGGACATGTACTTTTTCTTCCTCATCATATACAACAATATGGACAATTTCTCCGTAATGAAGCTCCTTTGCCATCGTTACCCAAATATCATCTAGCTTAGCTCTGTAACCTTCACCTCTATTAGCTTTATCATGAGGCCATTGCAGCCATGTACCTTCATGTTTCTCCCATTCCGCAGGCATATAAAACAAACTATTTTCTATATTTCTCATACGTGTTCACCCCTTATATGAATGTACGTACAGTCTATACTTTGACATCGTGTTAAGGTCAACAGGAATATCTTCATTTACTTGTAGCAACTTTATAAGGTGACTCTTTATTTCGCCTTTTTATTATGATAAATTGCTTTCGTACATAGAATAAGGATTGACATAATGTTAATGTCAATCCTTATTCTCATTCTATTTTCGTAACTAAAAAACAAATTTGTGTCACATACTCTTCTGCTAAACAATCACATTCAGGCCCCTTTATATAAACCTCATATGGCGAATTAACTATTACACACCCATTTTTTTCAACCCATTCTTCTAACGCTATATAAGCGTAACCAATATAGTCGTAACTTCCATAATGCATAGTAGTAACGATTTGATGTGGACTTAGTTTTTTCATTTCATACTCTTGTGCTACGTCTTCATCATTCCCCTGCATAACCGGGATTCTTAATTCAATATCACTGTTACTTGGAATATATTCTTCATCATAAAAGACTGCAGATGGTGAACCGACTATTTGAAAATTATTTTTTTGTACCTCTTCATATAAGTCATAAAAATAATCATCCATATCATCCATATCTATTTTTACTCTTTGAATAATTATCGTTACTTCATTCCTCATTCCCATTAATATATCGTAATTTCTATGACGAGCAGTATTTAGACTACTATTCACCTTTACCATTTCATTCATTTCTGAAATAACCTGTAAATTTTGCTTCACTTCCTGAGACAACTCGATAATTTGTGATTGTATATGTTGAACAAACGAATCTTGATCCGATGACTGCAAAACAATTTTAATTTTTGGAAGAGGAAATTTATACTCCCTTAGCTTTTTGATTTTCAACGCTACTTCCAGCTGTCCTTGTTCATAATACCTATACCCATTAACCGGATTCACATATGCCGGTTTTAATATCTCCTCTTTGTCATAATGTCTTAACATCCGCGTACTCATTTTACAAATCCGAGAAAACTCAGCGATGGTATACATATCAATACTCCTTGAATACATTTTCTTTTCATTACTTATTTATTAAAACCAATCAAAAATCTTCTTCATTGAAAAATCTTCATTCTGATTTTTCAATCTTCTTATTTTCGAAGGTAACAAATGACTTGGACAATACCACGTTAAACAATTCATCGCGCCTCCCATTGTTGATATTTCTCCTACATGAATTTGAATAACTTGTTTCTCCGTATACTGTTGAATATATCGTAAAACTTCCTCGTCTTTAGCTAGTCCAAACTTAGGAACATACAGAGCATCACATGATTCTAACATATTTATATACAATCCTTTTGCCGATGCTATCTCTTGATCATATTGTCCTTTCTCTGTATACGATGAAGGAACAACTATAAATGCAGCTTCTGGCATTTGTTCTTGAATAATCTCTTGAACACTATATCTAAATTCATGATCCCCTAAAAAATCACTAATAAACATTGTATGTTCATCAATAAATTTAACCATTCCGTCTGCGTGTGCTAGTACATCCCCTTCTTCAGCAGGAATAATAATAACTCGGCTCACATCTAAATCCCATTCTAACTGCTCAATAATTTCCTCTTCTGTCCAATCATCGTTATCATCAAATATGCGTTCTGTTAATATTACAGTATCTTTTTTATTCCAAATAAGATTACCACCATCTAATATTAATGGAGATTTTACATATTCAAAGTCATTCTTTTTCAACCATTTATTAAATTGTTGATCTAAATATCGCCCTTGATCATCTGGCAAATAATTTGGTCGATATTTAAATTTAACTAGATGATTTGTGGCAACCGGTGCAACATCTCTTAGCCAAATATCATCATACTCAAAACAGCTCGTATGAAAGTCTTGTTCTTCAACAGATAAAGATATAAGTTGATCTGCCATTGATTTCTTTTCATTTAAACATTCATTAAAGTAAATCAAGTCTTCATAAAATGGTTGATAATATTCATTCGATTCGTCTGGTATTGCAGTAAAAATAATCCCATTATGTTTTTGTTCCATATTATTTACCTCGCTTTTTAATAGTAGTTACATAACTGATTTCACAAAGCCAACTATTCCTCAATTCATTTCTCTTTTCATTACAACTCATGAACCGCGTATATTTCATGAATGGATTATAGCATGGAGAAATATTATATATTTATATAAAAAATATAAAGCTGACGTTAAGCCTTAAATTGACTCTTGACAAGTTTTTTAAATAACCTATTTTAAAACAACAATAAATGATTAAATGATTTTTTTATCACGATTCAAACCCATTACTTCTAATAGATCGTTTTGATTATATAAATTCACTAAATGCGCTTCTACTCCTATACAAATTCCTTCTAGCGGAAGATCATTTGGATCCTGACCAAAGGGATCTTCAATTTCAACCCCTATTGCTTCAATACCTATGAATGCAAAACTTATAAATGTAAACTATTTTGATTATTGTAATGAACCATATTTACAAAAACCTCTTTCTCTATTAACCTTTTATTCTTTTAAATCACGAAAGTATACAATTAAATAATAGAATCATAAACCCTATCATTATGAGGCTGGTTAAGATTATTTCTTTCAATACCGTTACTCCTTTTTTGCAAAAAGATAAAATATCTTATTTAATTCAACAACAAATGTTCACTATTCTAAATCCCGACGCATCATTTTAGAATTCGCAATGAACAACGCACTAATTAATACAAAGATTGCACAGGCATATAACAATAAATCTAACGGACTATCGTGATCTATAATGATGAGACGCACAATAGCTGTTATACCTATATATATAAAATATCGTAATGGAAAATGAAAATTCATTTGAAAATACTTTATAATCATTACGATGAATTCAAAGTACAAAAAGAATACGACAATACTATCAATTAAATGATAACTAGATTCATTACCATCCAATTTCAGTTCTTGTATAAACTGAATGACTTCTTTCATAAGAAATACACTTAGAACAACCCCTAAGCAAATTAAAGCTACATTTAAAATGTACTGTAAAACGATAGGGAAATACGAAAACACTATTTTAAAATTCTTTAACACAAACATTTTTCTCCTTTACCATATAAAACGAAAAGCGAACATACACTACAATTCAATTATCATTATATTTAATTTTTATTTTTACAAATAATAAGGAACGACAAAATAGGTAAAGATAAGATTTCACCTATTTTGTCTATATAGCAGCACAACGAAATTACAATTAATTACTTCAATGCAATTGGTTGTTGTTGTGTCACACAATGAATCATGCCACCATTTTTATAAAGCTCTCTCACATCAATGCCAACTACTTTACGATCCGGGTATAACTTCTGAATCGTATCGTTTGCGATTTTATCATTCGGATCATTATAATTAGGCACTAATACAACTGTATTCCCAATATAATAATTGATATACGATCCCTTATAATCGAGAGTTTTTCCATTTTCTAAAGCAACTTTTTCTTTACTAAGCGGCAAGTATTCATACTTATATTTCTGTCCTGAAGCATTTTTGGCATCTAACAATGTATTCATATCTTTATTAGATAAACCCCATTCGGCTAGGTCATCTTCTTTCATCGTTACAATGGTAGAGTTATTATGGAATTTAGCAAATCCATCAATATGAAAGTCCGTAATATCTAAATTAGGTACTCCGTCTAACCAAATAAAGTTTGATACCCCAAGGTCACTTATATATTTTTCAATTTCCTTTTCTGATAAATTAGGATTTCTATTTTTATTCGTTACTGCACTTCGAGTTAATAAAGCAGTTCCATTGCTGTCTAACTCAATTGCACCACCTTCAAGGACAAATTTCCCCCAATCAATTCTTTCAATTCCTGATTGTTTACTGACATTCTCTCGTATTCGAGCATCATTTTTGTAAGGCGTTTTCTTTCCCCATCCATTAAATGCCGGGTCTAATATTTTTAAATTTTTATTATTGTCATAAACAAAAATCGGTCCACTATCTCTTGCCCATACATCATCAGTAGGCGCGATAAAGAAATCAATCTTCTCCATATTTAACCCTTCATCTGTTAAAAGCTTATTGATTCTCTTCTTTTCTTCCTGGTCATATGCAACAATGTGGACTTTCTCTCCCTCAGTTAAAGCACTTGCCATCTTAACCCAAATAGGTTCAACTTCCTGCTTATACTCTTCACCATATGTGTATTCATGTGGCCATTGCAGCCATGTACCTTCATGTTTATCTTTTTCATCTGGCATCGTATATTTCCCAGCATTTTTCTGTACCTCTACTTTTTCTCCTTCTTTCCCTTTAACATTTTCATTGTTACCCTCAAAAGAGCATCCACTAATAATCGTTGTAGATAATGTAGCTATTAAACAAAACTTTATTACTTTTTTCATTTTTTCAACCTCCTGTTCTTGTCTCCAATAATGTAAAGCTTCACATAGTGTGAAGCTCAAGCTTTTTTATCAATGTAAAAATTACCAATTATTCTTTACATTACTTAGCATTTAACTACCTATTTTGGTTTATTCAAATGCCAATCACCTTTCTTACCTATTTATCCCGCTATTTGTGGGCAGTAAGTAAAACTTTACAAAATAAAAAAATCGGTATTGATAATTACATATCAATACCGATTTTTTATAATTATTTTCCTTCTATTAAATCATTCGCCATTTTCCTAAATTCTTGATTAAATGCATCATTCATACCATTTTGGACGTTAGAAAATAATATGACAAACGTTCGTTTATCCCAGTTAAAATTATTAAAAGTGTTCCAGCCAGCTAATACACCGTGGTTATGATAATAATCTGGGTAAATATAGAAACTAAATCCATATTTTCTTGCAGGTGATGCAGAAAACATATCTGATACACTTTGTTTAGAAAGTAGTTTACCATCCATAATAGCTTCATCTAACTTTTTCATATCTTCAACAGTCGTATACATTTCACCACAACCATACAGCCAGTTCATTTTTAAGCGAGGCGTGGCTATTAACTTATTATCTTTTTTCGTATACCCTTCTGCTAAGAAAATATCCTCTGGAAGTGTTGCGCCCATTCCAGATTCATGCATTTCAACAGGAGTCAAAATATTTTCTTTCACATATTCAGCAAGTGGTTTATTCGATATTTTTTCTACAATATATGCAAGCACCATATAATTATAATCTGTATATTTCCATCCTGTCCCTGCTGGAAATTGTAACGTTTGTGCCCCAATCCACGTTACTAATTTTAACCGTGATGCTGCGTCAACACTACCTTGTCCCTGTTCTGGTAATCCAGACGTATGTGTTAACAAATTTCGTAACGTAATGTTTTTATCTGCCGGAAACGATGGGATATATTTATTTACATTGTCTTCAATGTTCAACTTCCCTTTTTCTTTTAGTTGCATAATAGATATTGCAACAACTGTTTTCGTAATAGACCCAATGCGATATTTCGTTCTTGGAGTTGTTAATACTTGATCTTTCACATTCGCATAACCGTACCCTTTTCGTAAAATGACATGATCTTTACTTGCTACAAGAACACTCCCATTAAATCCTTTATCTTTTAAGTACTGATCTAGTTTTCCAGCTGCAATTTCATAACGCTTTTTCGCATTCGCATCAACTTCCTGCTTAACATCTTTTTGCTTACTATTTACATTTAAAAATGCCTTTACATCATATTTTTTTCCTTTATTTGCATGTATTAGTGTAACAACACTTCCACAAAAAACAGCAAAAATAAAGAAAACGATTAACCATTTCTTTAACATACTAGGAACCCTCTTTTATCTAGTTTCACTTAACGTACATCCATTCTATTTTATATCTTTTAATTATCAAGTATATTATAATATTATTTAATATTCACTATGTTAAAACTAGATTCCTTTTTCTCATTTTCAATTTTGACTACTCTCTATTGTATTTCTTTCTAGCAAAATTTCCAACATACAATCGGATGCATTACACTATAATTTCAAATTCTTTTGTAACATTTGTTACATACTAAAAAGAATGGAGATGTAATATGAAAAACACCGATAAACGCAACCGTTTAGATGATAAGATGTTTCATTATCGGATAACAAAAAACAACATGGTATTAATTGAATATTACGGAAAACAAATTATAATATTAAAAGGAAATGATGCTGAAAAATTTTTAAATAAAATAAATCATGCAAATAACGATAAAGAAAAACAGCTAATTATGGCTAAAATTACAGGTAATTTCAAAAGAGGTAATGAACGAAATTGAAAACGAATCTCATTTACATTTTGATTATACAACAAATAAAAAAAGAAATGTCGCTCATTCAACATTTCTTTAGACTTTCTTCACAAAAAATTTACATTGCTAACATTCCTTTATTTTCTATAATTCCTATATAAGCTAACCGCTGAAATAGTTAGTAATACAACTATGCATAACCACGCATACGTATATCCCTTCTTATCTACAATATAACCAAATAAAGCAGGTGCAACAATAATGGAAATTTGATTTAATGTAAGTGCAAAACTCACTGTCATCCCTACCGATTCTTCACTTGCTGATTCTGCAACTTCAGTTATAAAAAGACTAAACCATCCAATCGAAAAGAACCCTAACAATGCACTTACACCATACAATACATTCGTTATTGTATGTATGCTCATTACTAATATTAGAATGAAGAGAATAGAAATACAAACAGTTATAAATAAAGGGGTGCGCCGATTTCCCTTATAAAACAAATCACTAGTAGCTGCTAATATAACCCTACCAACCATTCCAGAAAAGAACATAACGGAAAATACTTTTCCAGCTAAAATTGGCGTGATTGATTGTTCCAATACTAAAAATTTTATAAAGTGTGCAACTAACACCATTTGCAATGAAATCATACAAATGCCAGTTATATAAATTGCATACAACTCTTTTTTACACATCACTTCTTTTAACTGCATCCAAAAAGAAAGTTTAATACGTTCTTGTTTAACTTTCTCTTGAATATATGGTTCCTTATAAAATATAAAAAATAAAAACCCTCCAATTATACAAATGCATGCAATACTATTTACCGCATAAGCCATATTATATTTTATTGTAAGAAACGGGATCAATACTCCCGCTAACGTGCCACCAATCGGTATACCAGCTTGTCTAATCCCCATTGCTAACCCGCGATTTTCTTTTGGGAACCACTTTATTATCACCTTACTTCCTCCTGGCTGCGAAACACTATAAAACGTTCCTACTAATAAAAGTACAAAGAGTAACCCATTAAATTCATTGACCATATTAGTCAGTAAAAATGAACCTCCTAGTAAAAATGAGCTTATCGAAATTAACAACTTTTCATTGTATTGATCAAGTAGCCGCCCGACAAAAAGCATACAAAATAGCGGTCCTATATTTACAACACTTACTAGCAATCCACTCTCCGTATTCGTAAGTGCATATTCTTCTTTCCAAAATAATGCAAACGCTCCAACACCATACGTTATAAGTGTCGCTGTTGTTTGAGCAACTGTCGCAAAAATTAACATAACCCACTTATAAGTACTATTCACCCTTTCTTCCATTAACACAATAATCCCTCCATCCCCCTTTCATTGTATGAAAGTTCTGATATCATATAAAATAAAGATTTATTATGTAATCCATCAAAAAAAATGATACCTTTTATGGAGGGATGATACTTGGATATAAAAGATTTAACTGTATTTTACGAAGTTGCGAAAGAAAAAAACATATCTCACGCAGCGAAAAATTTAAACTATGTACAGTCTGGCGTAACAATGCGTATGAAACAACTAGAAAACGAATTAGGTGTGCCTTTATTTTACCGAAACGGAAAAGGTGTAACTTTAACTTCTAACGGTGAGATTTTATTAACATACGCCAAACAAATTATCCACTTAATAGATCAATCTGTTAAAGCAGTTCAAAGTAATGGGATCGAACCAAGAGGCACTTTAAAAATTGGATGTACAGAATCTACAACCGCTGTAAGACTTCCATCTATATTAACAGCCTATTATGAGAAATACCCAAAAGTCGAATTGATTTTAGAATCAAATACGACGGAACAATTGATTAGGCTTGTATTAGAACGAAAACTGGACGGAGCGTTTATAGCTGGCTCTACTCAGCATACTGAACTTCATACAAATATATTTCGTGAAGAAGAATTAGTTCTCATTAGCAAAAATCCTTTATCTTCCTTTAAAGACATCGGAGACATGAATTTACTTGCATTTAGTCGCGGGTGCTATTATAGAAATTTATTAGAAGATTGGCTTCAAGAAGAAGGAATTTCACCTAAGCGAGTATTAGAGTTCGGAACAATTGAGGCGATACTCGCATGTGTAAAATCAGGTATGGGCATAGCAATTATGATGAAGTCTATTTTAAATGATCATAAACATGACATATCATTCAACCCTTTACCAAATAGCTTCAAAAAAGTTCCTACTACTTTTATTACTAGAAAAGATATATATCACTCTGCTGCATTACAAAAATTTATGGAGATGACTCACAATGCGTGAAAAGAAAATACGTGGTATGAAACGAAAAACAAACACTTTAATAAAGCGAATTGAGGAACATACAAAAACGTTCCCTTCTATTTTCTATAACGATGAATATTGGAATATGCTATTGCCAGTTTCGCAAACTTTTATCGACTCTCGTAAAACACCTAGAAAAGTAAAGCGATTATGTATTCAAACCTTATTAAATCAAGCAAATCATTTAATAAATATGAAACCGAGCGATACACATACATATCGAGTTGTTGTTTTAATTTCTATAAATAATTTGTGGGGTTCGCAAATCATTATATTTAAAAATGAGGACTACTTTCATAATTTTTTTAATAGAAATAGTGAATTTCAAAAATGGATTCTTCTTTCAAATGAAATTGATTTTTGGGAGAAATTAGAAATTCCAGTTTGTCATTCCTTCGAAACGCTTCGCTTTCAAGAAATTATTTATGATGAAGATGAATGCTACGAAAAAGAGATTCTGTTTATCGGGGAGTTAAATTAAAAAGGGTGTACCTAAAACACTGGTATACCCTTTTTCACTTATTTCCCCTTCAATACACTATGTAATCGATCCGGATAATTTGTAAACATTCCTGTAGCACCCCATTTGATTAACAGTCTCATATCTGGTTTCTCATTAATTGTATAAGGATGAATTAACAGTCCATTTTTCCTAGCTATTTTCATATATGATTCATCAATAATTAGTTCTCCGTTATCATTACGTAAGTTTGGTCCAATACCAGCTGCATACTTTTTAATTTCTTGAAAATCATCATTCGTTACACTTTTCGGTTCATGTGTAATGCCAGACCATTCAACAATTTCATTGTTTTCATTTGGATAATACCAAAGCAATTGAACTAACGGAATATTTTCATTCATACTATGAATCTTTTTCAAACTATCTTTACTAAATGATTGAATCATAACACGGCTAGATGACATGTTTTGACCTACTAAATTATATTTATTTAACAATGCTAACAATTTCTCTTCCATTCCTGGATACACATCTGGTGATTTTGTTTCAATGTAATACTTCATGCTTCTTCCATACTTTTGGAAGATTTCTTCAAGAGTCGGAACTTTTTGCCCAACATACTCTTGCTTAGCCTTTTCTGGATACGCTTTATTAAACCACGTTCCTGCATCTAAACTCTTTATTTCGCTTAACGTTTTATCACGTACTTCGCCTGTTCCATTTGTAGTGCGATCAACTGCTGTATCATGCATTGCAATTAATTGGCCATCCTTTGTTAATTGAATATCTAACTCTAAATAATCCGCTTTCATTTTTTTCACTAAATCATAAGAAGCAAAAGTATGCTCAGGTGCATGTCCACTTGCTCCGCGATGTGCAATATTTAAAAACTTATTCGTATTCCATTCATGCTTCCCTTCTGCTTTCGCATGAACAGCTCCCCCAACAAAGATACTTCCCGTCATAAAGAAAATAACTAAAACGCTAATAATCTTTCTCATCCTTCTAACCCTTCCTACGTTGCAAATTTCAACAAGCTAATGAGATTTACACGAAATAGAAGACACACTTTCATTATTTTTATAGACCTATATTAAAATTCCAATCTTACAAATATACTTTATCTATATTATTAATATAGAAAACTAGTATTATCCTATTTAATTCCTATAGTCCTCCTTTTCATATGTAACTCTCTATTTTGTACGATTCATTCAATAAAAAAAGCCATAAATTATTTAGAATACACTCCTGTATCCCTAAATAAATTTATGGCTTTTCTCAAATATCTCCGGCCTCTATTAACTTGTCGAATTTAATCATACCAAACCTATTGAAATTTGTGAATATTTTTTTCAGTACAGTGAAGCACATAAAACAATATTTCTGTAGTTACTTAAAAATCACATAATAAATTTCTCATTACCTCTTCCAATACTATATCTGGATTTACTACCGTTTTTTCCGAACGCCATCCGATAAAGCCATCTGGTCTAATTAATACAGCACCTCCATTCTCTATACCATATAATTTGCTAAAAATATCTTCTGGAACAACAAAGTCTCCACTTAAGCCAACACGATACCCTTTTATATTTATTCCTAATTTAGCTGAAACAGCATGTGCTGCCTCAGCCCAAGAACTATTTTCTACTCCTGTAAGTAATACAAAACTGTTACCGAATAAGTCTAATGTAGAAACTTTCTTTCCTTCATAAGTTCCCCATAAATGCGGTGCTCGTGTTCCAGGTCTCCCGTTCAACTCTATGCTATCCATTCTATGTGGAGTGACTGAATTATCTATAATTGCCTCTGAACAATACTGATATCCAACTGTAACAGCTAAAACATCCATATTATTCAAACTGCCTTCCTCTCTATTCGCAGCACGAAACAGTAAACTACTTGCATAAGCTGTCGTTAATTTTGCAACAGAGTGTCTCTCTTCATGATATGTTTCTAGCAATTTTGGTTTTGCCTTCCCTTTTATAACAGCCGCTAATTTCCAAGCTAAGTTATGCGCATCTTGTATTCCTGTATTTGAACCAAATCCTCCTGTTGGCGGCATAATATGTGCTGAATCTCCAACTAAAAAGGTTCGATTTCCTTGAAATTTCACCGCTGTACTTTCGGCCGCTTCCCACGGTAAAACACTTAATATTTTTGATTCAACATTTGTACTTCCAATTGCTATTTGAATAATTTGTTTACAACGTTCTATAGTGAAGTCCTCTAGCCCCTCTCCTTTTAATGGATCGTAGGCTACATGATAAATCCATTTTTTTACGTTATCAACTGGGATAAGTGCACCAAGAACCTCCGGATGAAGTACCATCGAAAAACCGAATGCGTCTCCTTGTATAAACTCTCTTAAATCAGCTTCAAAATAAATATTCATATAATAGCCACCAATGGTTCCACGCCCCTCAGTTTTAATCCCTAACTGCTCACGTATTTTACTTTTCGCTCCATCCGCTGCAATTACATAGTCACAATGTATGACACTTTCTTTTTCTGTTTCACGATTTCGAATCTTTGCTTTTGCCCCGTTTTCATTTTGTTCAAATGAAACTAATTCATGATAAAAAGATAGTTGCCCGCCTAGCGTTTTTGCTTCTTGTAACATCATCTCTTCTAAAATAATTTGATAACATGCAGTTTGTTTTGATGGACTAATCTTTTCTATTTTTTGAAGTAACTCTTCATCGTTTCTGTATTGCGTCGCTCTCATTTGTTCCAATTCTTCTTTATTCGCCTCAGCTATTGTATGAACCGCTATTCTTCCTCGGCAGTTCTCTAATGCTTTACCTGCCAATTTAATTCTTTGTTCCAAGCCTAATTCTCGAAATAACTCCATTGTACGTAAAGTAAGACCGCCTGCTTTCGGATGAATGGCAGTAGACGGATGCCTTTCAATAAGTAAGTACTCAATGTTATGTTTTGCAAGAAATAACGCAGACGCTAACCCAGATAATCCCCCTCCAACAATTAAAACTGGTACATAATTCGATTTCATATATTTACCCTCCACATCATTGTTCTGAGCTCAGTGACATAAATATAATCAAAAAAAACATTAAAATATAGACTTATATTTCATTTTGAATTATCATATAGATAGATTACGCCCCAAAATCCCTTTTACCTTTTCATACAGATATAATCCACCTGAATTATATCTGTATGAAAGTGTAAAACAAAAGAACGTACTTTACGTTGAACTATGTTCTATCGTAAAAATCAAAAATAATAAAAACATTATAAACGGTCGTAACCTTATGGATTATACAAGGTTACGACCGCTTATTTTATTGTTACATCATTTTTTGTTTTTAAAACTTCATCTATTGTGTTATGTAGTCCTTCCAATCCCTTTTCTATCTCCCTATAATTTTCAAAAATAAAAAATTCATTCGTCTCGATTTTCTTTCCCAATATTGCACCTCATACAACAATCATGTAGCATTACCGTATCGAAGTAATGGTTCGTTATCTTAAACCTTTCGACTAATTAGCAGGAGGCAAAGTGATTGAAATGAATAAACAAGAACAATTAAATATTATAAAAAAAGATTTTATTGATTCTCAAAAAGTATTATTGGCAATTGGTGATGAAACACGTCAAGCTATTTTATTAGTGCTAATGGAAACGGAATGTCAAACAGGATTACGTGTAGGAGAAATCACGAAGCAAACACACCTTTCCCGTCCAGCAGTATCACATCACCTTAAGATTTTACGAGAAGCTGGCATTATTTTAATGAGAAAAGAAGGTACAAAGAATTTTTATTATATTGATATACGTACAAAATTAGGTTTATTAAAAAATCTTGTATTAGATATTGAGAAGCTATTGCAAAACTTTTATTAAAACTTGGAGGTATAAGAAATGAAAGCAATGATAATTGATAGATATGGAAAAGTCCCAATGCGTATGGCAGAGGTACCTACTCCTGAAATAAAAGAGTATGAGGTGCTCGCAGAAATTCATGCAGCTAGTATTAACCCAATTGATTTTAAAATACGCGACGGAAAAGTAAAAATGTTACTGAAATATGAAATGCCCCTAATCCTTGGTAATGACTTTGCCGGTGTCATCACGAAGGTTGGATCAAAAGTAACTCGTTTTAAAGTTGGTGATGCAATATATGCTCGTCCAAGAAAAAATAAGATTGGTACTTTCGCGGAGTATATAGCCATTCATGAAGATGATATAGCTTTAAAGCCGAAAAATTTAAGTTTTGAGGAAGCTGCTTCGATTCCACTTGTTGGCTTAACATCATATCAAGCATTACATGACATCATGCAATTACAAAAAGGACAAAAGATTTTAATTCACGCTGGATCCGGTGGTGTTGGTACTTTCGCAATTCAGTTAGCAAAAATAATGGGTGCTACTGTTACAACGACTGCTAGTGAAGCTGGTGCAAATTTAGTAACGTCTCTTGGCGCAGATGAAATTATTAATTACAAAACAGAAAAATTTGAAGATATACTAAAAAATTATGATGCGGTATTTGATACAATCGGCGGTGCAACGCTTGAAAAATCATTCAATATTATAAAAAGCAGAGGAAACATTGTTTCCGTTTCAGGTATGCCGAATGCACGCTTCGGTAAAGAATTTGGTTCAGGATTCTTTAAAACTCTCTTATTTTCATTAGCCAGCAAAAAACTTACTGCACTTGAAAAAAAGCATAATGCTCAATATTCATTTTTATTTATGAAGCCAAGCGGGGATCAATTACGTACTATTGCAAACTATATTGAAGCCGGAAAAATCAAACCGGTAATCGATCGAGTCTTCCCTTTTGAAGATGCGCAAAAAGCAATGGAATATTCAGAGTCTGGAAGAGCAAAAGGAAAAATAATTGTAAAAATTAAATAATAATAAAACCTCCATTTTCTTAAAATGGAGGTTTTAAATTTGCTGTTAAATAGACATAGTGCAATGAAGTCCTTACAATAGATTGCAAGGGGAAATATTATATTATACTTTTAGTTAACTTTACAAAGAATACATACGTACAAATACATAACTTAAAATACAAAAAGGAGGAGATACAATGACTAAAAATAATGAAACAGGTTGGAATTTAGATAATAGTTATACGACTTTACCACAATCATTTTATACAGAAATCCCCCCTACTCCCGTAAGTTCACCGGAGTTAGTTAAACTAAACCATTCATTAGCGATATCTCTTGGCTTGACCCCTGAAGAACTGAAAAAGGAAGCTGAAATTGCTATTTTCGCTGGTAATGCACTCCCAGAAGGAGCTCATCCATTAGCTCAAGCATATGCTGGCCATCAATTCGGACATTTTAATATGTTAGGCGACGGTCGTGCTCTTTTAATTGGCGAACAAATTACTCCTTCAGGTGAGCGTTTCGATATTCAACTGAAAGGTTCTGGCCCTACTCCCTATTCACGCCGAGGAGATGGCCGTGCTGCACTCGGTCCGATGCTACGTGAATATATCATTAGTGAGGCAATGTATGCACTTGATATTCCGACTACTCGCAGTTTAGCAGTTGTCACAACTGGTGAAGCAACATATCGTGAAACAAAGTTACCTGGAGCAATTTTAACTAGAGTAGCTAGTAGCCATATACGCGTCGGTACATTTCAATATGCTGCAGCTCGTGGTTCAATAGAGGACCTGAAATCACTAGCTGACTATACGATAAAAAGGCATTACCCAGAAATTGAAGCTCATGAAAACCGATATACTGCATTACTACAAGAAGTCATTAAAAGACAAGCCAGTCTTATCGCAAAATGGCAACTTGTTGGATTTATCCACGGTGTAATGAACACTGACAATATAACGATTAGTGGCGAAACAATTGATTACGGTCCTTGTGCATTTATGGACAATTACAATCAAGGAACCGTATTTAGCTCTATTGACACACAAGGTCGTTATGCATATGGAAATCAACCATATATGGCCGCATGGGACCTCGCTCGATTAGCAGAATCTTTAATACCAATTCTGCACGAAGATGAAGAAGAAGCATTAAAGATCGCCCAAGACGAAATTTCGAAATTTAGCGTACAGTATGAAAACCATTGGTTCCTTGGAATGAAAAAGAAATTAGGACTATTTAGTACCGAAGAACAAGATCAACCACTTATTGAGCAACTTTTAAAAATGATGGAGAAATATAAAGCAGATTATACAAATACATTCCGTTCATTAACTCTTGATGCTATTGAAAATACAGCTCTATTTGAAAGTCCTGAATATAAAGATTGGTACAAACTGTGGCAATCTCGATTAAAAAGACAAGAACAATCGAAAGAAAACGCCTACGAAATGATGAAAAATAATAACCCATCAATCATCCCAAGGAACCACCGTGTAGAAGAAGCACTAGAAGCAGCTGTTACAAATGACGACTATAGCGTAATGGAGAAACTTCTTGAAGCTTTATCAAACCCTTATGCGTATTCTACAGATCAAGAAGAATACTGCATTCCGCCTGCACCGACGAATCGCCCTTATCGTACTTTTTGTGGGACTTGATTAAAAATTTGTTTTTATTTTAACCCAAAATTTATTAAGTTAACTATTAATCACAAACTTAAAAGTTGCTTTCAATATTGAAAGCAACACATTTAGTATCCAACCTTAAACAAGTCACAAATTATAATTTGTGACTTGTTTAATTACCCACGTTCAATAGAAGATTTGTTTTGCAGGCATCGTTGTATCTTCAGAGACAGCATATGGATTTTCATTAGGTTTTATAATTATAAACGTTCTACCATATCCACTGTGAGCTAATTTATTGCAAAGACCTTCTACCATAAAACCCCATAACTCCAGCTGCTATTCCCATTATAGATAATCCAAGTTTTTTCTTTATTTTAATGCTTCTTTTTCAAATATTCTCTTTTTTATTTCATAACTCATAAAAAAATACTTTTCTGCTTTTTCTATATTACCTACCTTATGAAACTCTAATGCCAGACTTTCGGTATATTCGTGAATATACTCCGATAAATTTTTTCTTTCAAAGTAAGAAAAACCTTCAAGAATAATTTTTTCTATTTTTTCTACCTCTAAATGCTGACAAAATCCCTTTAGAATTAAAAAGTGATATCTATATTCATCATTTTTTAATTCCTCACAAACCTTCAATCCACTTTCAATTAATTCCTTCGCTTTTTCTATTTCACCTAATTTATAATATTCTCTTGCCTCTAAAAAGATTGCCTTATAATGAGTAGGCATTTTTTTAGAAACCTCAGATAAGTGTCTAATTGCTAAAACTGAAAGATTTTGACTCGCATACAATAAACCTAAATTATGTCTGATTCTTAATACTAACATTTCAGCATCATTTTTTTGTAAAATGTTTATTGCTGACGCAATATATTCCTCACCTTTATCATGCTGCTTTAATTCCGAAAAAGATAATCCTAATATATTTTCGCACAGCGCTATGTTCACTTCATACCCTGCTTGTTTAACAAAGATATCTCTTGCCTTTGAAGCGTATTCAATAGCTGAATATGCGTAATGCAAGTGGTATTTTAATATAGCAACTCTATAATTAAACTCTGCATATTCAATTTCATCTGAAATATGCTCTAATAACCCTTCAGCTTTTTCAAAATAGTTGCTAGCTTCACTATAATTAGTAAGAATTGTATAATGAATGGCTTTGAATAAATAATAATAATAATTAGAATATTCATCATTCGGTTTAGGCAATGCATCTATTTTATCAAAAGCTTTTTTCAAATTACCTAAACCATCTATTAGCACTTTATATCGAAATTCTAACAGATAATAGTGAAATGAAACCTTTACATCTGATTCGATAATATAAAGCTTTTTATCGATCTCTTCTTTTAATTTTTTTGCTTCACTTATACGTTGAGCTCTAATATCTCGATACCAATCATTCAGCATCTTATTAATTAATTCATTGCCAGTGATTTGTATATTCATCAAATCCACTCTCCTTCTTTTAATTATCATAAAAATAACATAATTCGATTATTTGTATCTATCTATATATATATTTCTCAACAATTGAACAAAATTCATTCACTGAATTTTGTTCAATATTTTAATAGACCCGCTGTAAATATGAATACTTTTTCTTATAACCTCTGAATATGAGTATCCTTAAAATCCGTCTCATATTTCAATCCATATCCAAACATTCGATCCATTCCAATATGTGCTGTCCATATTAAGCCAATCATTATAACGGTATCTATCTTAAAATAGACACCTATTAGAACAATTAATATGGATATGATATATGTGTGACATACATTATATATTTTCGCACCAACGTGATTATTAATCCCATATGCTAACATTGATAGATCCGGCGCTAAAAGGAATACAAAAAATATAATCCAACTAAACTCATATATCGAATACATATAAATCGCGGCTAAAAATACAACCATTCCTTCAAAATGTACAATACGTTTTTGCATTATTTATCATTCCTATTTTTCTATATTTATTAATACATTTTCATCGCTAAAAGTATTCTTTTCATTTTTTGCATTTTTTGACCAGATGGTTGCTAATATTGGCCCTGCAATGTTATGCCATACTGCTGCTAATACACTTGGGAGTGCAGCCGCCGGTCCAAAATGCGCTGTCGCCAGTGCAACACCTAAACCTGAATTTTGCATTCCTACTTCTATTGAAATAGCCCTTCTTGTCCCTTCGTCTAGTCCAAGTACGAACGCAGTTATATATCCGAGCAAAAAACCGAAAGCATTATGGAGCATCACCGCAATAAAGATAAGAAGTCCTGAAGAAGTAACGCTACTTACATTTGCTGAAACAACTGCAGAAACAATTATGATAATTGCTACAACTGATATTAAAGGAATAACAGTCATTCCTTTATTAACGATATGAGGGAAAAACTTTTTCACTACTAGTCCTAAAATAATAGGCACAATAATGACTTGTACGATAGAAAGAAACATGGACATAGCATTTACTGGCATCCATTGCCCTGCAAGTAATAGTAGAATGAGCGGTGTAGCAATTGGTGCTAGTAACGTTGATACTGAAGTCATTGCAATAGACAACGCTAAGTTCCCTTTTGCTAAATAAACCATAACATTTGATGCAGTGCCACCCGGTACTGAACCGAGCAACACTAACCCAGCTGCTAATTCCGCTGGCAGATTCATAACGTAGGCTAGTACGTATGCGACAAGTGGCATAATAATAAACTGAGCACATACACCGATAATAACTGCTAATGGTTTTGTAGCTATGATTTTGAAATCAACAGCCTTCAATGTTAATCCCATCCCAAACATGACAACCCCAAGTAAAATCGTTATGTAACTAGTTAACCCGAGAAATGGCGCGGGAATGAAATATGCAATAGCTGCAATACAAATAACCCAAAATGCAAAATACTTTCCAGCTATATTACTTATCGCTTCTAGTACTTTCACCCGATCAGCCCCTATCTTTTAATTGAAACACCTTATTCGGATTCAAAATATTTTGCAGATCAAGAGCTTTCTTTATTTTCTCCATTACACATAATGCCGCCCCATGTTCTTCTTCTTGATACTTTCGTTTTCCGATTCCAACGCCATGTTCTCCTGTACATGTTCCTCCTCGTTTAAGAGCATACAGAACGATACTTTCGTTTATTTCGTCTGCCTTCTTTACTTCCTCTTTATCATTTGTGTCAATCATTAAGAGTACATGGAAATTCCCATCTCCAACATGACCTAGAATACCGCCAATAAGCCCTACTTTATCTAATACCTCTTTCGCATGTTGAATCGCGCCAGCTAATTCCGAAATTGGCACACATACGTCTGTACTCATTAGCTTTTTACCAGGATAACTATGCACGTAAGAGTACGCTAAGTTATGCCTTGCATCCCACAGTTTATTTCTTGCTGCTGTTTCCGTCTCAAACGCAATTTCTTTACATTTATGATCAAGAACGATTTCTTTCGTAAATTCAATATCTTGCTTTAACCCTGCTTCATTGCCGTGAAACTCTAAAAATAGTGTCGGTTCTTCTCTGTAACTTGTTTCATTGTAATGATTTACTTGTTTCATAGATAATTCATCAACGAGTTCAATTCTCGCGATTGGAATACCTGCTTGTAATATGTTAATTACAGCTTCTACTGCATCATTTATAGTTGGAAACGATGCCCTCGCAGCCATAACATGTTCTGGTATACCGTATACTTTTAAAGTTAACTCCGTGAAACATCCAAGTGTTCCTTCTGATCCTACGAAAATACCATTTAAATGATAACCTGATGATGACTTCGCCGCTAAATTCCCGGTATGTATTACCCCTCCATCCGCAAGAACGACTTCTAAATCTCGAACTTGATCACGCATTACACCATACTTTACTGCTGTCGTTCCGCTCGCGTTTGTAGCAGCCATTCCTCCTAACGTTGCATCAGCTCCTGGGTCTACACTAAAAAATAATCCATACTTTTTCAATTCTTTATTAAGCTGAGAGCGCGTCACCCCTGGCTGTACTCTCACAAGAAAATCCTTTTCTCTTATTTCAAGTATTTTGTTCATAAGAGAAAAGTCCATTGTAATTCCTTTTTCGTAAGGAATTACATGTCCCTCTAAACTGGACCCTACTCCAAATGGAACGACAGCTGTTCCGTGCTGAATCGCTATTTTCATTATCGCGCTAACTTCTTCGGTCGTTTTTGGAAAAACAACTACATCAGGTAAACTACTAGTATGATAAGATTCATCTTTACTATGTAACTCTCGTACTGTCATATTTATTACTACTCGATCTTCAGGAAGTATGCCTTTTAATTCATTTACTACATGTTCAATTGTTATTTCCATAATCAACTCTCCTTTTTAATTTTAAAACAAGTATACCATCTTTATACAAAATAATTAGAAAAATAAGATTATTAAACCTGAACATACAAAAAAGAACCTGCAGCACACGCTACAAGTTCTTTTTCACTACATTTTAAACGATTTCTTTATTAACAACATAAACCAAATTAAAGTAACTGCCATCAACGAATGAGAAAATCCTACAATATAAGTTAACCCTTTAAAGTCAGCTCCATTTAACTGAAGAAGCCCTCTCGCTGCTAGCGAACCTAACATTAATGTTAATGCAATGTTATGTAAAACAAACCACTTATTAAACCCTTGCACTTCATGAAACGCGAATACTTTTGCTAATCCTAAAGCAATTAAAAAGAAGAAAAAGCCAAGTACAAGTGTATGTGTATGCAAAAGATTTAACAAAGTAGATCCTAAAATCCCTTTATACTTACCATACTCCCTAGCGAAAATCCCTGATAATAAACCGATAATCAAATACGTAAACGATGCATTATATAATTTCTTCATTATGTACCTCCTTGAGTAGAATGTGTAGTGTGTCATATTTAGTAATAATGATAGTTATATAGTAAAAACTCCTAGTCACCTAGGAGTCATTGTATAAGCACCTCACTCTTTACAATCAATCCTAATTATAAAATATCTCTCTATACAAAACAAACGAACTTTATGTGAACAAACAAAGCCCCATTAAAATATGTTGCACTTTTGTTTTACACAATCCATACTAATTGTTATAACTTTTTAAAGGTGGTGTAATCATTGATAGTTCTTAAAACAGAACGTCTTAACCTTCGTTGGTTTGATATAAAAGACGCTCCTTTTATTCTTGAGTTAGTAAACGATCCTGCATGGATTCAGTTTATCGGTGACAAAGGAGTTAGAAACTTAGAAGATGCAAAAAATTATATTGTAAACGGTCCCATCGATATGTATAACAAACTCGGATTTGGCCTTTACTTAGTAGAACGAAAAGAAGATCTCACTCCACTTGGTATGTGTGGCCTTATTAAAAGAGATTCATTAGAAGACGTTGATATCGGATTTGCCTTTTTAGAAACATTCCGTTCAAAAGGATATGGCTACGAGTCAGCTTCTGCAATAATCGAATACGGTGTACAAAAGCTCGGCATGAATCGAATTGTAGCAATTACTTCTATAGATAACATCGCCTCAGGAAAGCTTTTAGAAAAAGTAGGATTACGATTTGAGAAGATTATTTCAGGGTCTGGAGAAGATTTAAAATTATTTGGGTATAACGCATAGTAAAGAAGGTCGCCGTGAATGGCGACCTTCTTTACTATTGTAATAATATTTTCCTACACATTGAGATTGCTTGTTGTATAAGGAAGCCTTTCTTTTTTCCATGCAAGAAATCCTCCCTTTAAATTCACTACTTCCTTTATACCAGCTCTTTGTAAAATACTAGCTGCTATAGCGGAACGTAATCCGGTTCGACATTGCAAAACTATTGGACAATCTTTCGGTATATAATCTAGTTGTTCAAATAGATTACCTAAAGTGATATGTATTGCATCATGAAGGTGTCCTTCCTCCCACTCTTTTTTACTACGCACATCGATAACCTTAACGCTTCCACCTTTTATATGCGGATATAATTCAATCGATGTTTTTTCTTTGTAACTTTCAAATCTATCAAGTCTTTGTATTACTTTTAAGGGTGCAAAAGCAATAATATTATCTAACCCAATAGATTCAAATTCTCTAATAATTGCCTCCACTTTAATCTTTTCCTCATCTAGAATTATTAACGTTTCTGTTTTATAATCTAATAACCATCCACACCAAGTTGTGAAAGAATTGTTATAAGGTATGTTAATTGACTTCTCGATATGACCTGCAGCAAAACTCTCTACATCCCTTATATCAACTATTTGATGAACGCTCTTCAAAATTTCTTGAAGTTCTTCTACTGTATTAATAGCATTACTTTTTCTCTTCTTACGAATTGGCGGACCATACTTATTTAAATTCTTCATTAATGAAAAATACTTTGGAGGCTCTGGCTGTCCCGTCAATAAAGTTGATATAAAATCACTTTCTTCATTACACTGAAATGCCCAATTGAACATCTTTTCATAACCTAATGTAGAAGTTGGAATTGCTCCTAACGCTTTTCCACATGCGCTTCCCGCACCATGTGATGGCCATATTTGCAAATAATCAGGAAGTATTTTTATTTTTTGTATAGAATCAAATAATTGTTTCGCTCCTATTTTTGCAGTATCTTTCATACCGACTGCAGTTTCTAATAAATCCGGTCTTCCTATATCTCCTACAAATATAAAATCACCTGTGAATATCCCTATCGGTTTATCATTCGTATAATTATTTTGACTTGTATCAGTCACTAAAAAAGAAATACTTTCAGGCGTATGCCCTGGGGTGTGAATTACATTAAATTTTATATGACCTACTTTAAACTCTGTGCCCTCTCTAACCAATTTGTATCGACCTTCATTAAGATATTGATATTTCCAATCACAATCTCCTTCATCAGATACATATAAATTTGCATGATAAAGATTGGAAAGTTCTCTAGACCCAGAAAGAAAATCAGCATGAATATGAGTCTCAGCCGCAGCAATTACTTCCATTCCCTCTTTCTTAGCAAATTCTATATATTGTTCTATATAGCGACCTGGATCAATTACAATTGCTACGCCTTCCTTCTGACAACCGACTAAATAGGAAGCATGTGCTAATTTTTCATCATAAAAATATTTTAAAAGCATAGCTATTCCCTCCAAATAGGTATTTCAAATTGCTTTTCAATTTTTATAACCACTTTCTATCTTCCCCTATAGGATCCCTTTCAACATAAAATTCCAATACATATATGGCAACATAAATCTTTTAAGTAAAAACATACTATACCTTTCTTTCGCTTGATTAAACGGAAACGTTTCTTGAGGCTCATGTTTATAGTTAAATTCAGCGAGTATAAGACTTTTATATCCTGTAATAATTGGACAAGATGTATACCCATCATATTTAGCCTGCAAATCTCTTCCACTAAGTACGTCCATAATATTTTGTTTTAAGACAGGTATTTGTTTTCGAATTGCCGCTCCAGTTTTAGAAGTAGGTAAATTAGTACAATCTCCAAGTCCGAAAATATTTTTATACTTTACATGCTGCAAAGTATAAGGGTTTATATCTACCCATCCCTGATAATCACTTATTTCACTCTCTTTAATAAAATTTGGTGGCCCCATTGGTGGAACAACATGTATCATACTATATGGTATGGTTTCTCTTTTCAGCGTTTGCGTATCTTCAAAAATTGCTTCTCTCTTTTCGGCGATAATTTCTACTAAGTTTTTATTATAATTCGTTATAATTTGCTTTCTTTCTAGTACTTGTTCTAAAGTATTTGCATATCGTGGAACCTGAAATATGTCAGTGTTTGCAGAATAAAACATTACTTCACTTCTGTTTCTTACACCACTATTACAAAAATACTCCTCTGCTAAATACATAATTTTTTGTGGAGCACCACCGCATTTAATAGGAGTATTAGGGTGGGTAAAAAGCGCATTTCCTCCTTTAAATTTTTCGATTTCTCTCCAAGTAGAATCAACATATGTATAAGAATAATTGCTACATACCCCATTAGTCCCAATAGATTCTTTTAAGCCCTTAATACCTTCCCAATTTATTTGTATACCAGCTGCTACAATAAGAATTTCATACTCAAGCAGCAGTCCGTCATCTAACAGTATCTTATTTTCATCCGGAAATAACTTAACAACACTTTTAGGGATCCACGTTGCCCCTTTTGGAATAAGCGATTCTTGATCACGCATTGTACTTTCCTTTGAAACAATTCCTCCCCCCACTAAACTCCATAGTGGCTGAAAATAATGTTTTTTTGACGGATCAATAATCGCTATACTTTCTTTCAATAGGGGGATATTTCTTAATAAATGTGCAGTAGAAGATAGTCCTGCAGTCCCAGCACCAACGACAATAATTTTATAACTATCTCTGGTCTTCATTATCCTCTTCCTATCTAAATTTAATTTTTAAATTAACTAATTTGTGGCCGTATTTTCATCGTAGTAAAATTATTATACGTTAAAAACATCACATTTTTATCTTATTAAAATGAAAATTCTGTTAATTTTACCATCAACATTACTTTATGCGTAAATTCCTTATGTTACTTCTTTAATTTGTTTCAAACACTACAAACTTTATATTTTTCAATATTATACTGTATTCTAGCTACATTTAATTACATCACATGCCAATAGACATTGGATTATAAGTCACTTGAAACAAACTACATAGAAACATCCAGTGTCCACATATACAATAATAGGATGGTTTTATATTAATTAATCACTTATATAATTTTTCCTTACAGTTTATCCTTGTCTCAATACTCTCTCAAAGTATCCTTTGTCACTTATAAGAACCGGAATATTCAATTTAGCAACGCGAAAAGTTTGTTTTCAAATATTTTTGTTTATATAAATTTACAAATGAAATTATGGTTATTTAGTTTATATGTATGCAAATCCATCCTGTTGAGCTATTACTCTTTTAAAAACCTCATATGTATTATTTTTATTTAATTTTGTTTACACCCTTAAAAAAAACGAGCATATGATAGTATATACTAATCCGAAAGCCCTATAGTCTACTTTCTAAGAGCACTGATTTGTGTTCTTTTTTTAATGAAGATTATGTTCAATTTTTGTTACATTATTAAAACTTCCATTTGTTACTCTGAAAAATTCCTCACTTTATAATTCCTATTCACAGTATTTTGACCTTGGAATAGCTAATTACTATATCATAGAATATCTTTTTCATTAAACCTTCTGACCATATTGTATTTATTAAACCTTTGTATTGTAGGATTTAATAGTTATCTCATTGATCATAAAGAGATAAAACCAGAAAGTGATTTCTATTAGTCCAAGCACTTCATGTTACTCCCACATACACTATAAAATGTTTGGACTTTATTACTTCAATTAAAATTTAAAGTTAGGAGGATTTATTATGGCAGATTGTACAGGTTTAGCTTGTTTTCTATTCTCTTCGTGGCCAACGGGAACAGTTGTTACAATTACTACTAGATCAGGTCAAATTATTGGACCTGCTACTTTTTCACTGTTCTTTCCGAATATATGTGCAGTAGTATTGGAAGAAGAAGATGTGATAACCCCTTCATCTACCAATACTACATTCATAAGTTGTGAAGATATAGAAAGTGTTACTTTAACCACTCTTTAAAATGATTCATATTTTTCTAGCTTAATCCATATTTAAGACATTCTAATGAATGTCTTTTTTCATGAAAAATCTAATCAGTATCCCCTGAGATGTAACATTCTATTGACCTATTATTTCAATAAATTGCTTTAATTTAAATTTTTTCTCTTCTAAAGGTTACTTGTCTACACATCGTTCTACAAAACTTCATATGATATAGTATATTGTTTAAAGGAGGAATAAATTTGTTCTTATGCAATTTATTTGGTTGTTCAGGTGGAGTATGTAGTATTTTTAAAAATTTACAGCCAGGCGAAGTCGTTACTGTGACTGGTAAATCTGGGAATATTATTGGACCTGCTATTTTTACAAATTTTAACCCTAATACTTGTATCGTCACATTAGAAGAGGAAAATTCAGTTACTCCTCCTACTACAAGTATTACTAAAATTAGTTGTAAAGAAATAGAAAGTGTTACGTTTATCTCATAATATATTTTAAACCTAAAGCAGGGGTTGAAATATGAAACTCTTATACATTACTTCTGGTTACTCAAAAATTTATCAATATCTAGATCAAAGCATACAAGGAACACTTATAGATCAAAATTTCGAATGGTTAGCGATACAACCGAGTGAATTAATACAACAATTGGATTTCATTACAACAACTTTTCATCCCGATATTGTATTCACCTTATTAGGTAATCATCTACCACAAAAAGCAATTCAATATTTTAAAAAATGGAACATTAAATTAGCTGTCTGGTTAACTGAGGATCCATTTTATATAGATACTTCTCTTCTTCTATTAAATAACTTTGATTTTATATTTACTATTGATAGCGAAGCACTTAAATATTACACAGCTTTAGGATATACCAATGTATATCACTTACCATTAGCAACTAATATAGACGTATTTAAACCTAGTCTAAAAAATATAAAATATAAAAGTGAAGTATTATTCATTGGCTATCCTTATCCAAACCGAGTAAAATTAATACATTTCCTTTTAGAAAATACCCCCTATCACTATACTATTATTGGCCGACATTGGAGAAATAAGTTATTAAAAAAATGGAAAAATCACCGAAGAATTAAAATTATAGAAGAATGGATTCCACCTCAAGAAGTTGCGCTCTATTATAACAACGCTAGTCTTATTTTAAATCCTCATCGTAGTCATCTATTTCCACAAAATAAAAATAAAAATAAAGTAAAAAATAATACTATTAATAATCGTACGTTTGATATTGCCGCTTGCCAAGGCTTTCAAATTATTGAAGAAAAGTCTGATCTTTTATCGTTCTTCAATAAAGATGAAATTATATCCTATAACAGCTTTGAAGACTGTTTAAATAAAGTATCTCTTTATTTGGATGACACGATTTCAAAAAGATTAATGGTTGAAAAAATTCATACAAAAGTGATAACACAGCATACTTTTCATAAGAGAATCCACTTTATAACAACTATTTTACAGTCACAGCTTTATTAAAATAGAAATCCCCTTGTGCATATAGATGCACAAGGGGATTTCTTCAAATTAATCTATAACATATTCTTAACTTTTATTTCACTTGAAACATGTATTTTTTATAATTTTTATGCACCGATAAGATAAGCCCGATCATTATCATATTTGAAAACAGTGAACTTCCTCCATATGATAAAAAAGGAAGTGCAATTCCTTTTACTGGCATTATACCAATATTTTCGAAGATTCGAAGTGTTAGAACACTAATTGCCCCGCACATAGTAATGTACCAAACAGATTCTCTGCTGAATATGCAATTATAGTTACTCGATATATAAGAAGTAACAAGACCAATACAACGAGAGCCGCTATTATAAATCCACCTTCTTCAGCGATGGTAGCAAAAATAAAATCAGTATGCTTTTCAGGAATATATACACTTCCTTGACCAAATCCTTTTCCATGTAATTCGCCACTTCCAACAGCTAAAAGAGATTGTTGCGTTTGATACCCTTGATCTGTATTTTCAGCTGGATTCAGCCAACCTATAATGCGTGATTGTTGGTGAGGTTTTAACCTAGTAACTAATTCTTTAAAGAAAAAATCTGGATATCTTACGTATGTAAATATTAATGTAGATAGTAGAGTTACCGGAATGAATGTACAAAATGCAATTAATTTCTTTTGAATCCCTGATATGAATAAATACAATAGATGCTGCGTATAAGAACACCATCCCTGTATCTGGCTGGCTATATACCAGAGCAATAGGAGGAATTGAGACTAACATAATTTTTCCAACCAACAGGAAATCAGTTTTATATGTCCGAATCATATATTTAGCGTTATGATTCATTACTAAATTTGCGACAAATATAATTAGTGCAATTTTGAAAAACTCCGATGGTTGAATTTGAACAATAACAGGAAATTGAAACCATCTTTTTGCTCCCAATTTAACGGGAGTAAATGTTGATTCTGGTAGTATTTTTAATATAACAATTGATGCAAATCCAATAATATACATTGGACAAGATAAATTTTGCCATTGATCCCACTCAATACTTGCAACTAATATTAACAGTACAAAACCAATTAAATAGTTCCTACCTTGCTGAAATGCAAAGTTTGTGCTTCCATACTGGCCAGTTTGTTAACTACTATTTTATGTTTCATCGTCACATTATAATGAAATAGTCATATATTTTCTTGAATTTTAAAAACCTAATTCACTTTTCAATATCTCATTTCTTCCTTAAAGAGGTCTTTTTATAGATGCTCTTCTTAAGTTTTTCAGCATAAAACTAAACATTCCGTCAATACTAAAGATAGGCGAAAGCCAGAACTCATTTAAACGTCCCTGTAGTTCTTCTCTTTTCTTTATTAAGCAGCTAGCTTTCACTAGCTGCTCTTTTATTTACATATATCATAAGGATTTGAATATATTATGTTTGAAAGTACGCTGTTTTATCAAAAGGTGATCCGGTGACAATTTCTTTTTTATTTCTACAAAATAAATTTTTTACTAGATACCTTTTCGTATAATATATGCAAGCTTGTTAACACTATAAATGTAACTTTAGGTTACATATCTATTACTTTCAGGGCCTAATTTTCTTTTGTGCAACAAGTGTTTAGCTAGCTTCGCTGGCCACTTTGTTGTACCGAATGAACTTTTTATTTCTCAACACCTAACATATGGTATCGATATTCCAATAATGGTAATATGAAGGTACCTTCAGTTGTTAAATATTATGCCCTTTTTAAAGGCCCTGTTTTTAAACAGGGCCTTTAAAATTTATTCTCTACTTAAATAGTATTTTTGTTATAAATCTTTCTATAAACACTCTCATTTCCTCGATATCAAATTAAATCCCATGAAACAGGCGTCCCTTTTTCGATATCCTTATTCGCTTTTTTCCCAATAATTTTGGATATGTGTTTTGGTAATAAGCCATTCCCTGGTCTAATAGCTTTAACATTTTTATTTGTAAAGAATTCTCCCGCTTTTATGTTTTCTACTACATATAATGATCTTCTAAATTTTAAAGAATCTTTTTCTATATCAGTCGGTCCATAATATACATTCCCCAAAGATTCCCATGCTTTTTCAGTTTCGCTTACTAATAATTTAAATTCAGCTGGTTCCATTGAAAATTTAGCGTCAACTCCTCCATCCAACCTCGAGAGCGTTAAATGTTTCTCAATTACTGTGGCCCCAAAGGCAACACTCGCTACAGATACTCCTACACCCAGTGTATGATCAGATAAACCCACCTGACATTTAAATAACTCTTTCATATGAGGTATGGTAACTATATTTGTAGATTTTGGAGACGCAGGATACGTACTCGTACATTTTAATAGAATTAGTTCTTTACACCCTTCTTCTCTCGCAGCCCTTACTGTTTCATCTAGTTCGGCAATTGAAGCCATACCTGTCGAAATAATTATTGGTTTTCCTGTTGCGGCTACTTTACGTATGAGGGGGATATCAGTATTTTCAAAAGATGCAATTTTATAACATGAAACATTTAATGTCTCTAGAAAGTCTACAGCTGTTTCATCAAAAGGCGTACTAAATGGTATCATCCCTAACTCTATACAGCGATCAAAAATTGGTTTATGCCACTCCCATGGTGTATATGCTTCTTTGTATAAATGATAAAGTGATTTGCCTTTCCATAAACTTTTCGTATCGTGAATTGAAAAATCACCATTTTCTATATTTAAAGTCATTGTATCTGGTGTATATGTTTGAATTTTAAATCCTTGTGCCCCGGCCTCCGCAGCTGCCTCTACAATTTTCAACGCTCTATCTAATGATTGATTATGATTTCCTGACATTTCTGCAATAATAAATGGTGGCAAACTATTGCCAATCTCTCTACCTCCGATATATACATTACTCATTTTTTTCACCTTCAAGTTCTATTTTTATAGCTTCTTTTCTTTCCTCCCATTGTTCACGGGACAAGGTCATTGTAATGACATCTATATAATCATTGTCCCTATAAATATAATCTTCATATCTTCCATCTTCTTGGAAACCAAGTTTCTGATGAAAATTTAAACTAATACAGTTTGATTCTATTATTTCTGCATATACTTTGTGTATGTCTTTAATTTCAAAAATAAAATTTAATGCTAATAAACCTAATACAGTTCCGGCACGTCTTACACTTTGTTTTTCACCTATATAAAATCCCCAATAACAAGTTCGATTCATTTCATCTATTTTTGTAAAATTAACAAATCCAATTGGTTTTTCTTTATATATTAATATTCTTGCAACCTTTGTTTCATCCATTACGAGTTTTTCATACCACTTTAAATGTTCGTCTATTGTTATTTGATGATCTTCATACATAACTGAACGTATTTCTTTTGCATTCCGCCAATTTAAAATAAGTTCTAAATCTTTCTTTTCTAACCTTTCCAATTGAAAATCCTCAATATCTAACATACTATCCTCCTAAAATATTTTTTGCTATTTCATTTGAATTACTGGCACACTGTATAGAAAGAGCTTTATTAGACATTTCTTTCACTATTTTAGAATTTGATAAAAGTTTGTTTAGACATTCCATAATTGCTTTATCCGAAACACTTTCAGCTGTACCAATATTCCATGTAGCTCCAACCTTTGCTACAGCCTTGGTTACTTCAATTTGATTTTGTGCAGTTGTAATTGTAATAGAAGGTAATCCAAGAAAGCAGCGTTCCCATGTGGTTGTTCCTCCAGCTCCTATCCCTAAATCCGCTCGTACGAGAAGCTCTTCCATATTTTCTATTTGACAATAATATGAAGCGTTAGAAACACTCTTACAATAAGTTTGAATCTCCTCTTTATGCGGATTTTGGCTTCCTACCACAACATCTATTTTTAAGTTATCTTGATTTATATTTTGTAAGGCTCTTAATGTTTTTAATGTTTCATTTGTTACATCATGCCCACCAAAAAAAATAAAAATCCTCTCAATTTCTCCTGTTCTTTTTCGTGAAAATTTCTTAGCAGCATGAAACTCTGGCCGTAATATAGCATATTTAGGCCCCAATTTTACTAATGAGTGCTCTGGTATTAAATCTTTATAGCGATCATTAGGGTTATCGTATAAATTTTGGTCTAGTAACAAATCACAGTCGTGCATTCGATTTGCAAGATCATCGATTACCATGATTTTCCTTACAGTTTTTCTTAAAGCAGACTCCCACCTATTATCTAATCCATAATGATCAACGATTAACCAATCACACTTGGGAAGTTGCGACAAAATATCATTGGTCTGCTGTGCATCAACAAACCAATGATATTTGAGCCAATTTAAATAACTCCCGTGTTCTGAACTTAAGAAATTTGTATTTTCACCATCTCCATCTAATACAAACACACAAAATCCCTTATTTAAAATATATTGATGTAAATCACCTTCTAGCTTACGACAAATGAAATATACTTGAGCACCTTTATTCCGTAACTCGTGGGCCAGTGTTAAACAACGCATAATATGACCGGTACCTATTTCAATAGATGCGTCGGCGCGAAAGGCAATTTTTTTCTCAAGCAAGATACTCCCTCCTCACTAAAAGCACTACAATTTATTAATTTATAATATCGTTTCTCTATTTAACTCATCTACTAATGATTGTTGATTTGCCCATTTCAATTTTACATGACTATTAATTTCAATAAGTTCAGGGTTTCGAAGGATGTAATCTTTTATTTGATGAAAGAATAAAGGTTTAGATTTTACATTCAGACCTTTATAAAGTTCATTGAACATATCTAAATCCGGTTGTTCATCTAATGTTAACCTCCAAGTAGGGTAACAAAATGGTTGAGGAAGTTTCACTATATTGATACGAAATAAATGTGGATTATTAATAAAATAAAATGGAAGGTATTCTGCATAGGTTAAAGGTTTTGGGGTTTGTAGTAGTCGTTCAATTGCCTCTAATGTAAAAATATCGCCTGCTGTTCCGACAGGTAACGTACTTAACTCTGCCTGTGTATAATCTGCACCACTTTTCAAATGTTCATCTAGTAAAAAATTATTAATTTCTGGTGACACAGCTGGGCAATCTCCTGTAATCCGCATGACAATGTTTGCATTTTCTTGTTTTGCAGCTTGGAACATGCGATCAGCGGTATTTTCTGGATCACCTCTAAAAATCTTAACCTTTCCATCTAAATTAAATTTTTCCAAAGGGTCATCTTGTGCAATATCTGAAGTAGCAAGTATGACCTGATGTTTTCCTGGAATAGCTAATGTATTTATAAGACATCGTTCAATGGAAGAAACTCCGTGTATTGGCAATATGGCTTTTAAAGGTAACCTAGTAGATTTTAAGCGGCAAAGTACAATTATTACTACCTTAGGAGGTTCAATAACCTCTTTTGTTAATGGGGTACCTGCAGACAAATTATATACAGCTACCTGAGGTAATAATTCCTCTGCTTCAAGCTTGTTCAGCGCATTTTCTACAACATTTAACTCCATTGTTACTTTATTAGCTGTAATAATCTCTCCTTTTTTAATGTCAACTTTTGTAACTGCTCTTAACAATTTCTGATTTTGCAATTTTATTAACCCCCCTTTCATTTAATTTTTAGCAACACTATAAAACAAAAGAACTTTTCTCACAGCTTGTATTACATCCCACACATCAGCTTCTGTCATTTTAGGAAATAGAGGCAGCGTAATAATTTCCTCATATACGTTTTCTGCTTGCGGACAAATACCTTTTTCATAACCTAATTTTTGATAAAACGGTTGTAAATGTACGGGTATATAGTGCACATTCACACCGATATTTTCTCTTTGTAACGCTTCGTAAAATTCTTTTCGATTACATTTTAATAACTTAGTATTTAAACGAATAATATAAAGGTGCCAGCTCGAACTGGTTTGAGGCAATTGCTTTGGTATGATGATTTCAGATAAACAACTAAATTCTTTACTATAGATGTCTACATATTTCTTTCGAATCTTAATAAAAGAGTCTAATTTACTTAACTGTGATAAACCAAGAGCAGCTTGTATATCCGTAATTCTATAGTTGTAACCTAAGAATTGCATTTCATAATACCAAGGTCCATGATTTTCAAGAAGTTTTTTGGGGTTCCTTTCAATTCCATGTGTACGGAATTGAACAAGTTTTTCATAAAAAAGAGGATTATTTGTGGTAATTACTCCGCCCTCTCCGGTAGTAATATGTTTCACCGGATGAAAGCTAAACATTGTCATATCACCAATTGAACCAATCTTTTTATTTTTATAAGTGGCTCCTAATGCGTGGGCTGCATCTTCAATGATAATCAAATTATTTTTTTTTGCTATTTTTTGTATTGCTTCTAACTCTACAGGCTGTCCAGTAAAGTGTACGGGAATAATGGCTTTTGTTTTGTTTGTAATCTTTTCCTCTATAGATTTAGGACTAATGTTATATGTTTCATTGTCAATATCGGCGAATACCGGCTTTGCACCCTGGTATAAGATACAATTTGCACTTGCTACAAATGTCATTGGAGTTGTAATTACTTCATCTCCCTCAGTTATGCCAGCTGCATAGCAGGCAGCATGCAATGCAGCTGTACCATTTGAAAAGGAAACAGCGTATTTTGCTCCCACATATTTCGCTATAGCCTCCTCAAATTGTTGAACCATAGGTCCTGTTGTTAAAAAATCCCCTTTTAATACGTCTACAACAGCCTGAATGTCATATTCATCAATTTGTTGCTGACCATATGGTAAATAAGTTTTTCTAACAGGCTTTCCTCCATGAATACCGAGAATCCCCCTTACCATTACTCTTTCTCCTTAGGGTTAATTTTTAAAGATTTAATCCACTCTTCTGTTTTAATAACTCCATCTTCTAAAGAAACTTTCGGTTCCCAGTTTAATATTGTTTTTGCTTTTTCATAGTTACATAATAATTTTTGGATTTCACTTTGCGGATGGATATGAGTTACATGTTGAATACTTACTTTATTTCCCGAAATCAATTCTGCTAATTTATTAATGGATATATCTTGTCCTGTTCCAGCGTTGATAATATGACCATTTGCTTTTACAGAGTATCCTGCTGCCACAACAAAATCTGCACAATCTTCAACGTATAAAAGGTCTCTCGTTTGTTTTCCATCCCCATATATATTCAATGGTACATTATCTAATTTATTATTTATAAAAATGGCAACAACCCCACCTTCCCCACCTGTTTTCTGGAATGGACCATACGTATTAAATGGACGAATAACCACTACAGGTAGCTTATAAGCATAATAGTAAGATAAAACCATGTTTTCAGCAGCAATTTTTGATCCAGCATATGGAGAAGCTGGTTTAATCGGGTCTAATTCTGATATTCCTTGTATATTAGTAGCTTTATCATATACCATACAAGTACTCATAAAGACCATTTTGACGTCATACTTAAGACATTGTTCTAACAAATTAAAAGTACCTATTGTATCATTTTCAAAAGTTGATCTAGCATCATCTATACTATCTTGAACATTGATACTCGCTGCTAAATGATAACAAAGATCAAATGAATTATTTTTAAATAATTCAGCAACTAATTTTTTATCTTTAATATCTCCTTGAATGCATTGCTTTAAATTTAGATCGTGTGCAAACTCGGTGATATTTGCAGTAGTTGAATTTGCTAAGTTGTCTAATATCCATACTTCATGCTTATCCTGCAATAATCTCTTTACAACCCACCTACCAATAAAACCTGCACCACCAGTTACTAATATTTTCATAGTTTCTCCCCTCCTGTTAATAGTTGCTGGTTTAATATTAAATTTCTAAGCTCTTCTTTTGAAATCGCATTTTGATGATCAGAACGGTAAAACCCAACCTTCGCCCTTTTTGCATTTTCATATTGAGTTCCCTTTTTTAAGGGGCTAGGAATGATAAACATATCTGGTAATTCAAAAGCCTGTAAAGATTCATCATGCGTCATAAGTTCTTCATACATTTTTTCACCAGGTTTTAACCCAATTTCTTCAATTTTTATATTCTCCTTGGGCAACCCATATAACTTTGTAACTTCTTCTATCATCACTTCACTTAAATCTTTTAATAAAATAACTGGCATTTTTAATATAAAAGTTTCACCACCCTTTGCTATTTTCATTGCTTCAATTGTTAACATAGTTGCTTGGTTCAGTGTCATCATAAATCTACTCATACTAAGATCCGTTACAGTTATTTTTTGGTTTTCTTTAATTTGATTTTCAAATAAAGGAATGACAGAGCCTCTTGATCCCATCACATTTCCGAAGCGAACACTTGTAAATGTCGTTTCACTTGAACCTTTTGAATATTCCGCTGACGTAATCAATCTTTCAGCAGTCAATTTTGTTGCACCGTAATTATTTGTTGGTGAAATCGCTTTATCAGAACTTGTAAAAACTACCTTTTTTACTTTCTGAGCAATTGCCGCTTTTATTACATTTTGTGTTCCAAAAATATTGGTCAAAACTGCTTCAAACGGATTATATTCACAAAACGAAACATGCTTCATCGCGGCCACATGAAATACATAATCAATATTTTCCATCGCACTAAATACTCGATCATAATTACGAATATCCCCAATTAAATAACGAATATTTCGATTTTTATCCCTAAATTCTTCTTGTAATAAAAATTGATTGTATTCACTTCTACTAAAAACTCTTACCACTTTTGGCTTTTCCTGTAGAACATTAAAAAGAATGCTTTTTCCAATTGTTCCTGTTCCACCAATAATTAAAACATTTTTATCTTTAAAAAACATGAAAATATATACCTCCTCATATTAAAAAATAATTTTAGCAAAAAAACTCTCTTCAACTTGTTTGTAATTCCATAGGCAATCCATTTGTTGAGAGATAAACTAGTTTGCCGGATATAGAAACATACGTTTCTATTGCAAGTTTAAAATACATATTAATCATTGAAAACTGAGGATATAATCTTTTACTTCAAATATTTATAAATGGTGACGATTTTAATCTTTTTCAATTTGAATTAAATTTATTAATCTTTTTGTGCATGCTTCTTGCGGATAGTTTTCATTAATAAATTTTCTTCTTAATTCTTTTGCTAAATTTGATTGTAAAGGATTATTTAGAACCTTTTTAATCGTGCTAGTCATATCCTCCATAGAATGATTTACAAGCCAATCTAATGTATCGTAATATTTATAATCCCTTTCCTCTAATAAAGATTTATAAACAACTACAGGTATATCTAATAACATTGCCTCTAATCCCACTGTTGAATTTGAGATAACCACAAGATTTGCATGTAAAATAACATCATATATGTTTATTTCATTTGTTATATATTTAACATTAGGATATAAGTTACTTAACTTAATATATTCTCCCACTAAATTACGCCCTTTTTCCCAAGGATGTGGTTTTATAATAACCGTAATATTTTTGTCTTCCACTAACTTTTCTGTCAATTCAGTATAAAATGAAGTTTTAAATGGCTGGGTTGCAATAAAAACCACTTTTGTAGAGGGGTCTATTTTTAATTTATTAAAAAGATTCTTTTTATCCATATATACTCTATCAAAGATCTCATCATATCTGGGGTGCCCTAGTATTTCGATTTGAGATTCACTGACCCCTTTTTGAAGGTACCAATCTTCTTCATATTTCCCATATACGACCTGTTTTGTTGCGAAAACCGGAAAGTATGCTTCTTCCCCCATTACTGCACCATGCTGCAGACAATAACTCGGTATACCCTCACTACTAGAAAGAAAAGTAAGAGCTCTACTTGTTATATCTTCCGTAGTACCGACAATCACACCAGAAATATCTTGTTCTTTAAAAATAAAATGAGCCATATTAAGTTTCTCAATCATGATAGGAAGGTCGCTTAGTAATTTTTTTTGAAAAAAGAGGTTTGAAAATAGTGGGTGCTTATTAAACTTTAAAAAGATTTCTTTAGCTTTTTCTATAAAAACATGTGCGGTATTAGCAGATTTATTTATATAATCTGGTGCACAAACTGTAGGAAGACCATAGAGTTCGGTCTTTTTTGATCTAGTTAATATCTTTGTTTGATTTGGATTAAAGTGAGTAAAGTTACTTACTGAAAAACGGAGATAATCTGAATTTAGGAGGATTGCTCCATTTTGGTTTTTTCTTTTTATTTTTGATTGAAATACAGACATTATTTTTTCAAACTCTAACTGTAACTGTGTTTCTGCTATTGGCTCAATTGACAATTGCTTGTAAAAATTATTATCTTTCATTTTATTTTTTATATCTTCATCTAAATATTGATAAAAATTACTCAGTAATGGTAAAGGAATATTATAATGCTTTAACCTTGAAAAAATATTTATATACTCTAAATTTAATAGCCAGTAATTTTTCAAATAAATGTCACTCAATTTTTCACCCTCTTTTTCTTCTTAAGTCTTCCCTTAATTCTTTGCATGTTCTTTGTGGTGGTAATAATTGCACAAATTCATTTTTTTCTTCTGCAAATAACTGCGCATGTATTGAATGGGGAGTAATATAATTGATATCTAAAATTTCATCTAAGGGATAAAAATCCCAATAGTGATTTAATCTCCAAAAGAAGCGTGCATCTCCTATCCGGTAAAACTGAGGATCTTCATCCCAATAAGAATTCCACCTTTTTTCAAGAATTGGTAAAACAGATGCTCTATGCATAATAGAACAATGATCAATTGTACATGGAGCATTATTCGTAATTTTTTTTGCAGGTCTCTCAACCGTTTTAATAGGCATCTCTGTTTCATCTATATGAATCGTTTTTGATGCAGAATAAATAATTTGAACATCTTTATTCTCATCAAGATAACTAGACATCTTTTTAAGACGTTCTTCTTCATATTGATTATCATCTGTAATATAAGTTATATATTCTCCTTTAGCATGCTTAAGTGCCTCATTAATTAAAGCGGCATATCTTACTTTTTTTGTCCTTTCAGAAATATGAGCTACATTACTTTTATAAAAATGTACATTTTCATTATTTATGAATGGTTGAATCACCTTCTGGGTCATTTCATCTGAATCATCATCCATTATAAAAAGCTCGAAATCTTGAAAGGTTTGGTTTAATACACTTAATATAGATTTTTCAACAAACGCAGGCTTATTGTAACTTGTCATTATAACTGAAATTTTAGGCAAATCTCTCTCTCCTCCTTATCAATAAATACAAAAACAGTTACGTTATTATATAAATAGAAAGGACAAACCGTTCCGATAATTTTAAAAAAGGTTTCTTTATCTATAAAAAATTAATAGCAGTATTTATATTCACCCATGTCTCTTTTTTCTCCACTATAGTCCATACCATATCTATGAAAAAGTCATAAATTATTTAAGTATAAAAAAGAAAGTGTCGATAAAGCTTTAATTATTAGATTTCACTAGAAAAACACATTCAATATTCTCAATAGAGGTGAAGACTTTGCAACCCCAAATATCAATTATCCTTACTAGTTATAATAAGCCATCATTAATTAATCAAGTTATTGAAAGTGTTCTAATGCAAACTTATAAAGAATGGGAACTTTTTATTATGGATGATAACTCCTGTCCAGAAACTATAAATGTCATAAAAAATTATCTAGAGGATCCTCGAATTACTTATACGAATAGTTTTATACAAGATGATGAACGATATAAAACTACAAGATATGCAACACTTATCAATGAGGCACTACCATTAACTTGTGGGGATTATATTTGCTATTTAACAGATGATACTATATACCTTCCAAACAGATTAGCTGAAATGTTGTCTTTCTTAGAAAAACATCCTGAAATTGATGTAGTCTACTCTTCCCAATACGTAAAATATGTTGATTATAACCTACAACCTACAAATGAATTTGTGAGAGAAGCTTCGGAAATTTTATATACAGCTGCTAATGTTGTAGATCATTGTTCAATTATGCATACTAGAAGAATATTATTAAAAGTCTATGAAAAGTACTGTGGATATTGGGATACAAATCCTTTATATTGGTTTGCTGGAGATGCAATGTTTTGGAAACGCCTAAATACATTTCAACCTTTTTATCCCATTAACAAAGTGCTCGATATTACTTTTAAAACACCATTCTCTTTCCAAAACCTATATGCTAACCTCCCTTCAAAAGATTTAAATGGTATTTTATTTAGTAATTCACAAGGTAAAGTATTTTTAATTGATAACTTTAAACGCAGGCTTATTTCGAAAGATATGCTTTCTTACTTCAAATATAATCAAAATGAAATTGTCTTAATTCCCGATCCATTTATCTACAAATATACAGAAGGGCCCCCCATAACCCTTACAGAGTCAATTCCAAATCTACGGGTTGTGCAAAGTGAAAAAGGAGAGTTATTTTATATAGAAAATAATCAAAAACGTCCATTTATTGACACCATTGCATTTCGCAAATTTAAATTTTCAGTTCAAGAAATTATTAAAGTTTCACAACGTAGTTTAAATCAATTTTCAGATGGACCACCTATTTATCCAAATTTATCTCGTCACGCGGTTTTACCAGAAGGAAAAGTATTTATCTACCATCACAATTATTTCATCATGACAGATTATATGCTTCATCCCATAGATAAAGATATATTGCAAAAACTATATTTATTAAAGAACTGTATACCGATTTCAAAGACCAATTTATCCTACTTTAAGATGGGCCCTCCTATTTCAACATACCCCTCTTACCTAGCTGAAAAATACTTAGAATAGTACCAAGAAAGAGTATTATCAATAAAACAATAGAAGAAGGTTCTGAACTAAGTACTATGCTTGCCTATAGTATTGAATTAAACGAACTGTTAGAAAATGAACTAAATAAAAGTCCATATTGTTCTACTAGCATCTCCTAATAGGGTGATAGAATTTATTTAGATGATCAAAGATTCTTCTTAACTTGTAAAATAAATTATCATAAAAAGAGGACGCAAATAAAAATGCGTCCTCTTTTTATATCAAATCAAACTAATCCATTAAAATCCTTTTCATGAATCCGAATAAGTAATGTTTTTAAGAAAAACAAGATCTAACATCTTAGCTGTTACACTAAATAGATTTACATAATTCACAACTATGACAAGTATTACATATCGCTTAAGTTTCGTTACCTTTTTCTGTATATAATGATAAAAAAATTGTGAATTTTTATCGCATTATGCAAGACATTTAATATCAAATATATTACTTTTACTATGAATTAAATGTGTTTATAGGACTTTTCTAGATAAACAAGGTGCTAAATTAATTCTTAAGAAGTCATTACTATTTCATTTATCTAAAAATTGAAAAAATATGTGTAGATAGATATCATCTTAAATACATATATAATTAACTTTAATTTTCTGACAAGATTTCACATAATTCTTAAACTAATTTTTTACGTGCATTATGAAAAAAATTGCACCGTGTCAGTCTTTAAAAGATTATATATCATAACTTTAAGAGAGGAAGAAAAACTATGAAGATGAAAAGAAAAATCATTATGACAACAGCACTTGCCGCTACGTTAGCTACAGGTGCACTACCTACTACCTCGGTGTTTGCTGCAGAAAAAGAGGCTCCTATTCAACACAAAGAGGCACAATCGAGTATTCAACCTTTGGCACAAAATAATTTGGAAACAGCCGTTCAAGCTGCCTTAAATGGTCCAGAAGTCAAAAAAATTAAAGTATTTGAACATGAATTTAATGTAAAAGAAATAGAAGTAGTAAACCTAGGTGCAGGAAAAAAATATGTTAAGGGGCAAATTTCTCATCATTTAAGTTTTCGTCCAGATGATCAATTTTATTATGAGTTTACAGTACAAGATGGAAAGGTACTAGATAAACCTGTATTTAATATTGATAGAGGTGGTTGGACACCATTTGCCGCTCCACTTTTATCAATTCTTGCTGCGTATAATGGAATTCCAGTTAATCCAAATGATTTAAATACACTTGGTCAGCAAATTGGTAAAGTTATAGATGGAAGCTGGGAACATGCAGCCCAATCAATTGCAACTGTAGTTAGTCTAAGTTTTAATGAGTAGAATTTTTCAATTTTTATTAGCAGTGTAGAGATCCGCTTTTTGTAATCAGCCTTGTTATAAGAGATTCTAAAACAGCTATTAATAAATTTTTACCACTCAATCACATTATCTTGATTTGTTTACCACCTTATTATTCATTATATGTCACAAAATGGAAGTCTTTTTTAGGACTTCTGTTTTGTTTGTATTCAATGCAATAAACAGTTGTTTTTTTGGGAGGCTATACTTCGATTTTTCAATAATCCATTTGGCTATTAGAGACAATTTATAATAACAAATTATTAAAGTCTCAAATAACTTACTCCCCCTATTGTTAATTATTTTCAAATACAAAAATTTATTATCTTAAGAATGAAAAACAATAAATATAGTAAAAAATTATCTAACAATTGTTTAAAGGTCAGGAGAGAAAAAATGAACAAAATAAAAATGAGAAATTTCTTTAAAATTAGTATCCTTACTTGTATTACACTAGCAAGTTTAAGTACACCATCTACTATTTTAGCTAATAGTCATCCAGGTTACTCCTATGAATCCAATATAGGGTATCAAAATCCATCGTGGATGGCGAAAATAGAAGATTCAACAAAAATAAGTGAAATATCTATTCCAGGGACTCACGGTACAATGGCTTTACATGGAGCAAGTTTTATTGATGAAAATTTGACAAGAAATCAAACTATGAGTTTATCCCAACAATTAAATTCCGGAATTCGATATGTAGATATGCGTGTTAAACGTGTAAAAGATTCTTTTGCAATGTATCATGGTGTTGTAAATCAAAAAGCTGTGTTTGAAGATGTATTGAAAGAGACCATTCAATTTTTAAAAGCTCATCCAACAGAAACAATATTAATGCGCTTAAAAGAAGAAACTACTCCTGAAAATGGATCTCTATCATTTGAGGAGATATTTTTAAAATACAAAAACGTTAATGCTTCATATTTTTGGGATCCTAATTCCGTACAAACTTCAGATAGAAATAATCCTACTTTAGGAGATACCCGCGGGAAAATTGTAATCTTACAAAACTTTACATCCACTCAATTGTACGGGATTGATTACGAAGGTTTGAATATACAAGATAAATTTGAAATTGGAAGCGGACCAAACGAAATATACACAAAATGGATTGCGATAAAAAACCATCTACAAAATACAAATACTAACTTTAATAATGGAAAAATTCACCTCAACCATTTTAGTGGTACGGGGGGCGCAGCCGCATTTTTAAATAATGTATATCCTTGGTTTGTTGCAAGCGGAAAAGAAGGCAGAAATACTGACAGTAGTCCTAAATTGATTCAAACGAATTCCACTAATGCGTGGAGTGATTTCCCTCGCGATAGAAACGGACAAGTATACTATGGGGGGATGAATATACTTGGGACCGAACTCTTACAACAAGGCGCAATTAAACATTCTGGTATCATCGCAGCTGATTTTCCTGGTCCAGGTTTAATTGATAGTATCATTAAATTAAATGGTATACATTCAAATGAAAAAGAAATATTAATTTCGCAAATAGCATCTGAATCTAGTCCTTTATCAGGGCAACAAAATCGATCCAGCCAAAACTTTAAAATTGATAGTTTACCTGTAGGTACAAAAGAATTAAAATGGGTTATTGAGCCTTCAGAAAAAGATTATCCTTCTACTATTTCTTTCAATGTAATGATTGATGTTTCCCTGGGAATAGATTCCACTCGTTGGAAGAATATTTCACATGAATCTAAGACTGAAGCTTACACAAATACTAAATATTATATTGCAAGTCCAATTGGTGCCACTAGCAAATTCACAGTGAAAATTTACGCTATTACAAATTAGAAAAAAAGAATCCCAATGGAATTCCATTGGGATTCTTTTTTTAATTTCATTTCGTAAACATTAGGATAGCGATTAAATTTTATCCCGCGTTAACGGGCGCCCGTAAAAGCCCGATTGGTGAGGGCTGATAATCAGTCGGGGATGAACAAAACCTCCACTGATTACAGTTTCACTTTATTAACATATCATTTAATCCATTAGATAATTATATTTGGAACAGCCCTTAATTTTTAAAGAGCAATCCAAAATTGTAAACTATCTTTTTCAGCTTATCATTTATTCAAAACTGGCTTCCAAAGCGATAAAGCAAAAATCCAATTTGAGTCGCCATTTCCTTGATGATTTTGAACCGCTTCGTACACTTTCCCCTCATGTACTACTCTATCACCTTTAGTATATGCTTTTCTTGCATCCCATTTTTCATATGCGGAATTCTCTGACTTTGTTGTTACATTCAAAACATCACTTCTACTAGATTCATTTCCAGCTAAATCAACCGCCGTCACTACATAATTATACGATGTATTAGCCTTCAAATCTTTATCCATAAAGGATGTATTAGCCGCTGTTCCAATTTTATTCATAACCCCAGCGCTTTCTCTATATACAATATAATGGTCAACACCTACATTATCTTCTGACGGACTCCACATTAAATCAACAGTTGTCGATGTTGTACCCATACTATGTAATCCTTTTGGTTGAGTTGGAGCCTCTATATCGGGGATTGTATGTGTTGTCTTAACCTTCAGTTTTTCACTTTCTTTTGATATGTTTCCAGCAGAGTCTAATGCCTTTATTGTATAAGTATATTCCGTATCTGCTTTTAATTTTTTATCAATAAAAGTTGTACCTGGTACCGTATCAATTACTTCTCCATTACGTAACACTTGATATTCTTTTACACCTATATTATCAGTGGAAGCCTTCCATGTTATTTCAACACTATTGGCAGAAACTTTAGAGGCATTTAATTCAGTTGGTTGACTTGGAGCTACTGTATCAGGAGTTTCATTATTTACTAAATTTACATCAACTACATTATAAAAAGCATTTGACGTATCTGCTACATCCCATACAGCTAAAATAACATGATAACCATTACGATCAGTTGGTACATTAATTGTATGTGTTAAATTATTTGATGCAGCCGAACCGTCATGTTTCACAGTTCCGATTGGTTCTAATTCAGCACGTGTTAATGGTTTGTTAGGATCCCATCCCTTTTTTGTAATGTAATAATGCCATTTACTTGTAGAATGTGCTGCTGTATATTTCCATGTAAATGTATTTACTCCACCTTTAATTGTGTTTTTGAACCAACGATTTGATGTTTGTTGGTCAAGAATACCTCCAAACAACCCTCCTGCCGAAGCGATTTTCCCATCAATCGGTCCACTATCTGGAAATCCTTTAGGTGCTTCTAGACTTTGAGGTTCGTACATTACATTTCCACAATTTAAATTTAATACCCCATAATTCTGACTACATAAAGCAGCACGACTACTCGGCTTTTCAACAAACCCATGTGCATACGCACTTTGAGGAGCCATTGTGATTGCCGTCATGCCTGCAGCCAAAACACAAGCACCAATCCCCTTTTTACTTGTTCTTAATCTTTCCAATTTAGATGTTAATTTCAATTTCATTTTTGTCCCCCCAATATATTGCTTTCGCTAATATAATAGCAATATAAGGATAAACGAACAAATCATCAATTAATATATTAATATCTCTCATAAATTGGTGCATTTATTATTATTTTTAATCTCCTATAAAAATAAAGTAAATACAATTACGCAATTTTGTAACATTATGTATTAAAAGAAGAATAAAAACTCCGTTTAATTTCACAAAAAATTCAAATATTAAAACAAAAAAATTCCTCATATAGGAAAAATAAATTTTTTATATTACAAAAAGCAAAAAAGTCTGGAAGAAACCGATTATATCCGTTTCTTCCAGACTTTTTTGCTTTTATACCACTCACAAATCCTTTAACCTTAAACATTTACACTTGAGGTTAAAACACATATAATACCCCTACTAATTCAAACTAACGCTTAATTACTCATAAAATAGCTTAAGGTATCTAGCTTAACTGTATTTTCTTTATTAATAGCTATTTTCTATCCTGTATTTCCTTACTTTAAACAAATTATCAAGAGATTGTTAACGTTTAAGAAAAGAGAAAAGATTTAAAATCCCATTTTTAATTATCACATTTTAACAATTTATTATGTTATTTTTAGCTAATAAGGCACAGAAACAAAGGATGAACTTCAGTGTGCTTGAGAACGATTTTAGGGTGAAACGTTTAAAGGGTATTTTAGTACTGAGTTTTTATTAAATGTTCCTGTACCTAATATTTAAATTAACGTATGTCAAAATATTTTACAATACGAGTATTAAACGTTACATATTTTTATATAAAATGATACATTTCATCAACACACCTCTTCTGATCTTTATGATAAATATAGAAAATCCAGCTCTTTAGGATTTAATTTTAGAATTCTCATAAAAGTATATAATAGATTAGACACATAATTGTCACAAATTAATAGTTTATCTACTTTATGATTACCTATGAAAACTTTATTACCACTTCAATATTTACTGCTAAACTAAAGCACTCTATACCTACAATTTCTTAAAACCCTTTTAAATAATCTTTCAAAAGAGTCGATAGTTTTATATTTTTTATTGTACATTTGTACATTTGATGTTAGGATTATGCCTATTAAAATTGAATCCTAACGATTCTTCTTTATAATCTCCATGTTTTAATTGTTAAATAAAAATATAGATTCTGATATATATTTAAAATCAGAACGAAAATGTCGTTATTTTACAATGATGTCGTGGAATACCTTTAGAATGGAAAGATATATGCAACAACGTGTTAAGGGGTTACAGGGGGAACAAAAATGAGAGACTTTTTTGATGATAAGTATAAAAATATTGAATTGAAAAGGAGGTTAATAAATTTAATAAGTGAAATTAGCGAATTCAAAGGAAAATTAGCTGCTTATCAGGAACAAAACAAGGACATATTTAATAGCTTAGAAAAAACTATACCACTACATTACATAAAAAATTTCACAACTATTTACGAGGATATAAAAGTTCCTAATAAAAGATTAAAAGAACTTATTTTAGATGATATCGTACCTCAAAATATTTCGGAAGATGCTATTTTTTGCTATTATCAAACACTTTCTTTTGTACATAAAAACTCCTGTACTTTATTAATCAATCCAGCAACTATACAGGAATTACATTTTCAACTAATACATTACATTACCTCTGACAGTGCCAAATGGCGTGAAAAACCTTTTATTATTCCAGGAATTCCAGAACATGGAATGCACTTGAATAGTTACCGCATTCTTCCACATGAACTTATTCCACAGTTTATGGAGCAATTATGTGATCAATACAACTCATTAAATACTAGTAAGGGGCTTCATTCACTTTTATTAATAGCTCGTTTTATATTAAATTTTTATTGCATAGTCCCTTTCAATCAAGGTAATAACAGGTTGGCATTTATGTTAATGCAATTGCTGTTAATTAAGAGTGGACATACATTTGTAAAATATGTATGTTTGGATAAATATATTAAGAAACATGAATCTGATTATTACAATTCGATTTATAAATCTTCGGTGAATTGGTACTGCGAGGAACATAATAATAGCTTTTGGTTAAAAACGTTTTTAACCATTATATTAGAGGCTTACAAAGATCTTCATAACACAGTTCTAGATTCTATATGTAAACATACTAAAGTTGAGAGAATTCAGGATTTTATACTTAAACAAAAACAACCCTTTACTAAAGAAAGTATTCGTAACACTTATCCAGACATTGCAGAGAGTACAATCAGTAAGGCTTTAAATTCCTTGCAACTGTTTGGCCATATTAAGCTAGTTACAAAAGGAAGAAATGCAAAGTGGATTAAAATTTGACCATACTTTCAAGACACCTGAGGTTCAAAAATTCAATAATAACTTTATCATTGAATTTCATTTTAATTTTAAGCTATTATTACTTTTTTAGTTATTTCTAATTCCAACAAAACAGTTTATAGGAAAAGGTCCGCTTCCCTCCGCCTTTTCCTATAATAAAATTAAATATAAACATAGAATAATTGTCGAAAAAAGTCGCATTTTAATATTTTTTCTTTATTTTCTGGTTGTAAACGTTTCACTTTCATGTTACCATCTTAATCAAACAATAGATGGTAACATGAAAGTATTTCTTTCCCTTAGAAACATATAAACGTACGGTAATATCAAGAAAATAAGGCCAAAGAAATATTTGATACCTACCAAAATAATTAATAGGAATTTTGTTGCGCTATTTTTTCTGATAATTAAGAAAATGCATTTTGTCCCTAAACAAAATTTGTTAGTGCGCAAAATTCAAATACACTAGAACACCCAAATAAATGAAAAATGAATTCTTCCTACAAAATTTAGCTGATTAACATAAAGACATCTAAATTACTACCTTTATCGCCATCTATTGTTGACAACATATTTACCAACTAAAAAAGAACCTATCAAGGGTTCTTTTTATTATAATCATTCAAATTTCAATTCTATCTTAATACTTAAATTTCCACACAAATTACATCTGCTTTTTGCTCTCAATTATTGAATTAATAATATAGCACATCAAATTTATTAATTCTTATCTCCAATTAGTTTAAATTAGTGAATAAAATTCAATCATATAAAAATAATAAATACAACTAATCGTTATATATTAAAGAGGTGTCAATTTTGTCCTTAAATGAAGAGACCTTAGAAACTAAGACAGATAAAACCATTGAAAAGATTCAAACAAGTAACTTAAAACAACTTAAAAATACACTAGATAATATCTTTGATATTAGTGCAGATTTAATTGAACATCCTTTGCAATTAAAAACAAACACGAATATTTTACTATATTATTTTGAAGGCCTTACAGATGGTGTTGCATTAAAAAACAATGTTGTTACACCATTATTACAAGAAGTAAATGAAGACAGTCAAATATTTAATTCTAATATTATTGCTACTCATACCAAAATAGTATATACATGGAATGAAATTAAAGAAGGGTTACTTGAGGGGCAATGTGTACTGTTTATGGAGGGAGAAAAGCGGTCACTTCTAATAAACACAAAAGGCTGGGCAGAAAGGGCGATTCAAGAGCCAATTTCAGAAGTTACTATTAAAGGATCCCATGATGGATTTATTGAAAATGCCACAAAAAATATAGGTCTTATTCGTCGATATATTCCTTCTACAGAGTTAAAGATCAAAAAGCTGACGATTGGAGAACGAGCCACTTCTATAGTCTATTTAATTTACTTAGGTGATGTAGCAAACGCAGATGTAGTCCAAGAAATAGAAACTAGAATCTGTAAAATCAAAACAGATGCGGTATTAAGTATTGGAGAGCTATCTAATTATACAAAAGATCAAAATTGGACTCCTTTTCCACAGGCTTATTTAAGCGAACGCCCAGACGCCATTTCAAATCATATACTTGATGGGAAAGTAGCAGTGTTAATGGATAGATCACCTGGTGCAATGGTTGTTCCTATGAATTTGATTGGATTTTTTCAAACCCCAGATGACTATAATATTCATTGGCTCATCGCATCATTTTTTCGCTTATTACGATTTGCAGGATTTATTATAGCTATTTTTTTACCCGCATTTTATATTGCTATAGTCTCTTTTCACTTTGAAATTATTCCTATAGACTTATACACTTCTATTGCAACATCAAGAGTCAAAGTCCCTTTCTCCCCCTTATTGGAAGCTTTTATAATGGAAATTACACTAGAAATGCTACGTGAAGCTGGCATTCGCTTACCACAACCAATTGGACAAACTATTGGAATCGTTGGAGGGATTGTAATTGGACAGGCGGCTGTTCAAGCTGGTCTTGTTAGTAACGTTATGGTTATTATCGTATCTATTACAGCCATTGCTTCATTTATTGTTTCTAATTATGATTTATCAAGTTCTATACGCCTTATCCGTTTTCCAATGATGTTATTGGCTTACTTTTATGGGATTGTAGGTATTGTTAGTGGATTAATGCTTTTATTTGCTCATTTTGTTTCACTAACTTCCTATGGTTCACCATATGGAATGCCAATCGCACCATTTCGTCTCCAAGAGTTAAAAGATTCTTTTGTAAGATTTCCTATTTCGATGATTACCACCCGCTCGAGTACAGGACAGCCGAAACAAAGAAAGAAAAAAGAAGGTGGTTAACATGGGAAATCTTAAGTTCCAAAAAGTAACTTTATTCGAATTTATTATTTTCATTCATTCGCTTCAACTTGCATCTGGTATGTTAATTATGCCAAGCCCCCTTGCTACTAATGCTGGCACAGATGGCTGGATTTCGATCATTCTCGGATGGATAGTTACTTCTATAATCGGGGTATTTATTATATTAATGTTACAAAAAAATCCTAACAAAAATTTCTCACAAATCTTAAAAACATACTTTGGTAAATGGATAGGGACAATTCTTTTTCTTGCATATGCCTTTTATCTATTTTTTGCTGGATTTAATACTTTATTAAAGGCAACCGATATTGTAAAAGTGTGGATATTCCCTTCCACTCCTGCTTATCAAATCACCATATTATTACTATTACCTTTTATTATTTTAACCCTGAGTGGGTTAAGGGCTCTTACTAGTTATTCTATGCTTGTTTTCTTCTTCACTACTTGGATGCCACTATTTCTTCTTTTTTCACTAAAGACTAACTACAATCCTTTACACCTACTACCTATATTTAAAGAAGGATTATACCCTATTGTAAAGGCAACAAAAGAAACCATTACTCCTTATGCTGGCCTAGAAATTGCATATTATATATATCCATTCTTACAAAAAAAGCAAAAAGCCATAAAAGGACTACTAATAGCGAATACTGGAACCATGTTTTTCTATCTATATGTTACTATTCTTTCTTATATATACTTTAGTCCAGAGGGGATAAAAGACGTAATCTGGCCAGTATTTCATCTGTTAAAAGGGGTTCGTTTTTCTTTCATGGAACGATTAGAAATTATATATATCGCTTACTATTTAATTGTATTTTCCACTACGATATATCCGTATTTATTTTTCAGTTTTGAATCTGTGGCCATTTCACTTCAAAAAAACGCCCGCAATTGGGCGCTGCTTGCTTTTATGTTATTTATAGTTGGCCTATTTATTTTCCTAAATCCCGATGTGGATCAATATTTGTTTATATATTCTCTTATGGATATCTTAAATGTCGTTTTCTTTATTCTATTACCAATCTTATTTTTCGCTTACAGTATTCTTTTTACTTGGATTACTAGGAGGAAACAACTTTGATTCGAAAATGGATATGGATTGTAATTTGTTGTGTATATATAATTGGTTGTAGTCAGAGAATTCCTCTTGAGAAGGTTTCATTAATCCTGTTAATTGGCTTGGATAGAACCCCTAATGGAGACATAAAAGTTGGAACAAGCATACCACTCTTTCATCATAAACAGCAAAAAAGTACTATAGAACATTGGACACAAGCATCAACTGTATATACTGGATTCAGTAAGATAGATACGAAGTTAACGGGCTTTATGACAGCTTCCAAAGCTGAAATCATTTTAATTGGAAAAAAATTAGCGCAAGAAGCAAATTGGCTGCAGGAGCTTGATTCTTCTTACCGTGACCCTTACGCTACCATTAATGCTAAAGTAGTACTTGTAGATGGACCTGCAGAACAAATTTTTACAATTCATAAGCCTAGTAAACCATCACTTTCATCTTATATAAATGGTGTAATCGAATCGTCAATTCAAAATAACCAATCCGTCTCTTCTACAATTCAACAATTAATGAGAGAACAAAATGAAGAAGGAATGACGCAAACTGTTCCAATTATCAAAAAAACAAAGAATGAAATCGATACAGTAGGAATTGCATTTTTAAATCGAAAAGGGAAATATTTAACTCATATCCCTAAAAAAGATGTTAAATTTTTCAATCTTATAAATAAGCAAAAAAGTAGCGGGCGAATGATACTACACCTTGCGCTTCCTCCTAAAAAGTCCAACAAAAAAACAAACACTTCTATATTCGTACAGAACGCGACAAGGAAGGTAGTTGTTAATTTTCAAAACGGAAAGTTTGTATTTAATCTCGATATTTACGCTAATGTAGCTTTAATAGAAAAAACCAATCCGAATTCAATTAAAGGGCACTATGATAATAAAAAAAATATAAATAATTTAAAAAGTGCTATTCAAAAAGAAATTAATAATAATTTACAAAATATGTTATATGAAATACAGCAGAATAAAATTGATCCAATCGGATTATCCCAATATGCTAGAGCATTTCAATATAAAGAGTGGAAAAAAGTAAAAGGAAATTGGTTGCAAGCGTTAGCAGAGGCTAAAATAAATGTAAAGACACACGTCAAAATAAAAGATACTGGAACCATTAGAAATTAGACTAGTCTATTCTTCTGCTTAAAATTATTTCTAAGTAGAATTTTCCATCTTCTATAATTATTATGTAAAAGATAATAACTCAAAGAAAAATCTACTGGTTAAATGCTAACCAATAGATTTTTCTTTTTTATCTAAGGATTCTTTTAAAGGCACAACAATTTTACTGTAGTAATCAAGAACTGGTTTCTAATTTAAGTTACTGGAGAGTATAATCCCTACCAGCTTTCATCCCAATAGCAACTCAATGATATAACATTAAAGATATAACCCCTTAACTTAGGGATTTTGACTTTTCAAATTTATACCAATGTCTTAGCTCTATGTACTTTGATATATATGTCCACATCAATATGTTATTGCATCATATACTGAATAGATAATTTAAATTACTTTTAAAAAGGATGATGAGGATGAACCTAGATGATATACAAAAATCCTATGGCGTAATTGTAAGTTTAGGAGGCTTGTGTCAAGTCACTAACCAAATCAAAAGGCACCATTTAAGAACATTTTCTGGACCTTTAGATTGGTTTTATTATCCATCACTTTCAGATGTAAACAGATTACTTCAAAATCGATTTGAAAAATTTATGAAGTTGGAAAATATGGTCATAGAAGGTTCAGAAAGTTACGGTCTTATTGAATCAGAATTTGATAATCAAACTAAATGGGCAGAACGAATTACCTATTGTATAAAGGACACTTATTATAATTGTTTTTCAATGCATGACTTTCCTATTGACTCAGAAAAGGATTGGAAATCAACCTATCCTTCTTTTAAAGCTAAATTAGACACTAGAATTAATCGATTCCTTGAAAAAATAAATAGTAGTGAATCAATTTTATTCATTAGGATTTGGGGAAATCGAGATGAAGCGGTTGAATTAAAAAACGTATTATCCGAAATTACAAATAAAGATTTTAATATTCTTATTGTCAATTTTAAGGAGGATATATCTAATATCGTTGAACAAAATTGGGGAATATCGAGGGTTTGTTCAATTGAACTCCCACGTTATCAGGATAGATGGGAAGGTGATGATTCCGATTGGAATTATATTTTAAATAAAATAACATTAACTTAATACTTTTCTTCTTACTTTTAACATGATTTTTCCAGTAAATTAAAATAGGTGTAGAGAAATAAAATTCCCATCTAATTGATACACACTTAATTAATAAACCGTTCATATAATAACTCATAAGTCCTTCTTTATTGAATAAATGGTTCTTTACAAAATTGATTCCATCACTAGAGCACCTTTATACGGTGCTCTTTTTTAAATTTGTAAAATCTACAATGTAATATTTGTTCACTCTTCCTTTAAATAGTTAATTTCCTTCTTAGATTTTTCATTATAAGCTTCTTTAATTCCCTTGATTCCCCTCCCCTTCTTTTATCTTACAAACAAGTAATTTCTTTCATTAGTATTAAATAAAATAAAGCATTGATTTTAGAATAACCTAATTTACATAAGATTGAGAATAAACTACAGTGCATATTCTTCACGTTTAATCAGCATTTGAATTATAAATCTAACATATATTTTTTAGTTGATTGTCATTATGGTACAACCGTGTATACATTTATCAAACAAACTACATAGTTTAAATTAGTAAAATATATAGAGAGGAAGGAAAGAAATTTATGAAAGTCATAATTTTGTGTGGCGGAAAAGGGCTTCGGATGCAAGGAATTTTAGAGGACATTCCCAAACCATTAGTTCGAGTTCAAGGAAAGCCTCTCCTCTTGCATATAATGAATTGGTATAGAAAATATGGACATTCTGATTTCATTTTGCCCCTAGGATATAAAGGTGAGAAAATTAAAGAATATTTTATGGACTTTAGCTGGAAAGAGAATGACTTTAGTTTGAATTTTAAAACCAATCAATATACGCTACTTCAGGAATTAGAAAATTGGAATATACACTTTATAAATACAGGAATTGATACAATGACCGGGGCAAGGCTAAAAAAACTTGAACCCTTTGTACAGGATGAAACCTTTTTATTAACTTATGGCGATGGATTAGCAAATATAGATATTGATCAACTAATAGCATTCCATAAAGAAAAAGGAAAAATTGCTACATTAACTGGAATTAAAAAAAATAGTCAATATGGCCTATTGACGGTCGAAAATGGAATTGCTATTGATTTTAAAGAAAAACCATTACTTGATGAAGTAATTAATGGCGGTTTTTTTGTATTTAACAAAGAAATATTCGATTATTTAGGTGATAGTGATGATTGTGTTCTAGAAGAAGATCCTCTTCGCAATTTAATAAAAGACAATGAGCTCGCAGTCTATGAACACAATGACTTTTGGGCTAGTGTCGATACACCTAAAGATTTAAAAACTGTAGATGAAAGTTGGAATCCTAATAAATTTTAGTGGAGAGGACTGAATAAACATTGAACTCTAATGATAAAAAAATAAGTTTACCTCGATTGTATATCCCCTCTAATGAGAAAATAGTTAACCCGCTTTCAACAGGAATTAAAGCTTCAAATCTCTCCAAAAAAAATACTCAAAAAAGAATGAATCCCCAATTCTATAATCAACAACATGATCTAAATAATCATTTCTGTGTCATTGTAGGTAATGAATATGTCTTGAAAATCATTGCTTTACAGCAATCATTAATGCAGTACTCAGAAAAATTCACATTGTGGATTTGTTGTATAGACCCTTTTGCATATTCACTATTAAAAGAAATGAATTTAATTAATGTAAACCTTTTACAAGTTGAAGAATTAGAAGATAGTGAACTAAAAGCAATTAAAAGAAAAAGAAAAGTAAATGAATATTGTTGGACTTTAAAATCTGTCTTGATAGAATATTTATTGGTCAATTATGATTTACCATCTATTTTATATTGTGATGGTGATTTATGCTTTTTCTCTGATCCTAATATTATTTTTGAGGAATGGGGTGAATACTCTATTTTCCTTACCCCCCAAAGAGATCGTGATTGGGTAGAAAAAATGTATGGAAAATATCAGGCTGGGCTAATTGGATTTAAGAATGATCTCTATGGACTAAAAAGTGTAAGATGGTGGAAAAATAAATGTCTAGATTGGTGCAGTGCCGAGGCTGAGGAGGGGAAATTTGGAGACCAAAAGTATTTAGATTATATCCCTATATATTTTCCAAAAGTAAAAATTTCAAATAACTTAGGTATAAATGCTGCGCCTTGGAACTGTATATATAATAACGATTATAAAATTGACAAGACTAAAAACGATGTATTTATTGAAAACGACAAACTAGTTGTTTACCATTTTGCATGTATTACTATCTTTAATGAAAATGATTTTGATCTTTGGTCTTTAGGAGCAATTTCAATACCCAATAATATATTAAACCATATTTACACTCCGTATTTAGAGAGAGTTCAATTTGTTTTAAATCAATTAAAAAATAAATTCAATAAAGATACTAAACAATTTTTAAGTAAAAAAGATATAAATAAAGCTCAAACCTTATATAAAGATTCACAATTAAGAAGAAAAATGAATCAATCCAATCATTTTATGAACTTTTCCATGATTATAAGTAAAGAACGATTAATTCAAGGATTGACCTCTTATTATTCCTTAGAAAATTTCAACGCTAAATTTACTGTATGGATTTGTTGTATGGATGATTTAACTTATCAAATATTAGAGACATTAAAATTAAAGCACGCCATACTAATTCCAGTAAAAGATATTGAAAATCATGAACTCCTCAGTATAAAAAATGATAGAAGTTTACAAGAATATTGTTGGACATTAAAAGCGCCCCTATGTCTACATGTCCTTAGTCTTTATCCGGAAGTTGATCACATTATATATTGTGATGCTGATATGTATTTCTTTACAGCACCTAATATCATTCTTGATGAATGGTGGAAATACTCTGTATTCCTTTGCCCTCAAAGAAGCTCTACTGAAATTGAAAACATACACGGTATATATCAAGCTGGTTTAGTAGGCTTCAAAAACGATCAAAATAGCAAAGAAATTTTAACATGGTGGAAAGATAAATGCCTAGAATATTGCAATAATCATTATGATGTTGAAATGAATAGATGGGGTGACCAAAAATATTTAAATCACATTCCTAACATCTTTTCTAATATAAAAATCATGACTCATAAAGGTATTGATGCAGCACCTTGGAATGTCATTTTAAATAGCAGTTCTATATCAAAAACAGATAAAAAAGTTTTTATTGATCAAGATGAATTAATAGCTTTTCATTTTGGAAGTATGCAAATTATTAATCCAAATGAGTTCGATTTATGGAAACAAGAAACTTTAGAATTACCTCCAGAAGTTTTAGATTATATATACATTCCTTATATTGAACAATTGAACAAGACATGTCTTACCCTTCATAATACTTTTCAAAAATCCCCCTCCTCTTTATTTGCTGACCAAATTGATACAACGACAATAAAAAATTATTTTAAATACTCCTCCCCTCATTACAATTAAGACTGATACTCTCCTTATTTAAAAATAAATCTTAATAAAGGATAGATTTTCACTATGATTACTTCATTTAAAAATAAAACTTTCCTTATTACTGGTGGATACGGTTTTATTGGTTCTCACTTGGCACGAAGACTTTTAAATTTACAAGCACGAATTGTTCTTTTCATAAGAACACCATCAAATTTTTGGAGACTAAAGGATATTATAAAAAATATTGAAACCTATGAAATAGATATACGAGATAGAAAACAAGTACAGGATGCAATAAAGAAAGTTAATCCGGATTATATCTTTCACCTGGCAGCCTATGGTGTAAATTCTGCCCATACAGATTACATGCATGCTATAGAAACAAATATTATAGGGACATGTAACATTATTCAAGCAGCAAAATTGGTGAATTGTAAAAAAATTATCAATTTTGGGAGTAGTTCTGAATACGGTAACAAGATGGAACCTATTCATGAAAATATGTTACTAACTCCTGTGGATATCTACGGAAGTACCAAAGCTGCTGCTACTATACTCGCCCATCAAATTGCTAGCGAAAACAGCATTAATCTTATAACATTAAGACCTTTTGGCATATTCGGAGAAAGCGAGGAGCCACATAAAATTTTTAGCTATATAATCTTGCAAGTATTACAAAACAAAGATGTAAATTTAACTTTCTGTAATCAATTAAGAGATTATTGTTATATAGAAAATATAATAGATGCCTGTATCCTAGCAGTAGAGAATACTACTGTACAAAATGAAATCTTTAATATTGGGAGTGGCACTATTTACCCCTTGAAACATTATGTAGAATTATTATTCAAACATTTGAAAACCAATTCCAGACCAAATTACGGTGCAATTCCATCTAGAACGAATGAAAGATGGGTTCCTGAAGCAGATGTGCAAAAAATAAAAAACTCTCTTTCCTGGGAACCTAGAATTAATATTGAAGAAGGAATTATAAAAACTGTTAATTGGTATAAAAATAATAAACATTTATACCTAATCCCCTAAAAATAGGGTACTAAAGGAGGTGGACTAATTGTTAAATCAAAACTTTAATAATGCTTTTTACGGAAAGACAATTTTAATTACTGGACATACTGGTTTTAAAGGTTCTTGGTTATCCCTATGGTTGAATGAATTAGGTGCTACTGTAATCGGATATTCATTGGATCCTAAAAATAAAAATGATAACTTTAACATTACTAACCTTCAAAACAATATAATTGATATTCGTGGAGACATTAGGGATTTTAATAAATTAAATAAGGTTTTTACAGATTATAAACCTGAAATTGTATTCCATTTAGCTGCCCAACCTCTAGTTAAGTATTCATATGAATATCCTAGAGAAACATACGAGGTAAACGTTGTAGGAACTATGAATGTACTAGAGGCAATTCGATTACATGAATCAGCTAAAATAGGAATTATGGTGACAAGTGACAAGTGCTATGAAAATAAAGAATGGCCTTGGGGTTATCGTGAAATTGATCCTATGGGTGGCCATGACATATATAGCTCAAGCAAAGGATGCTGCGAACTTTTAATTTCTTCCTATCGAAATTCTTACTTTTCAGAAGAAAACTTTTCTCACCACAAGAAAATAATTGCAAGCGTTCGAGCTGGTAATGTAATTGGTGGTGGTGATTGGTCAATAGATAGAATTATTCCTGATTGTATACGAGCATTAGAATCAAACAAAAAGATTATTATTAGAAACCCTACTGCTATTAGACCCTGGCAACATGTACTAGAACCCTTAAGCGGGTATTTACTCCTTACAGAAAAAATTATAAATAATGGTATCCTTTATTCAGGAGCATGGAACTTCGGGCCATCCTTAAGCAATATTGTTCCAGTAGAAAAATTAGTGACAAGTTTACTAGATATTTGGGGCTGTGGGGATTGGACAGCAGAAAATATAGGCGCAATAAATTTTCATGAAGCAAATTTACTAAATCTTGACATTAGCAAAGCAAAATTCAATCTTGATTGGCAACCAAAATGGTCCCTACAACAGACTTTAGAAAATACAATAGAATGGTATAAACATTATAATTCTTACACCAGTTCTGAGATGATAAATCTATGTATTAGCCAAATCAAACAATATTGCATGCTTTGAACTACTCCCACTTACTCATACTTGCTGTGAGTTCCTTATGGAGGGAGTCTTCTTGGTTAAAATAATAAAAGACACATTAATTTTTATAGTCTAAATTATAAACCTACTATACCTAAAATGATGTGATTGTCCATTAACAAAGATTTTATTTCTTCGATTATTTCAAATCAACTATTGACATTATACTGAAGAATAAAGGAATCACATATTTTTCTAGTGATTCCCTTGTTATGAGAAAATACTGTCTTGCTTTAACGACAATACAGTATATGCGATTATTAATTTATTTGTTCTAGTTATGAGAAAATCTATTCCTGTCAAAAGAGCTTTCTTCAAAGAAAAACTTCCTATTTTCTTCTACTTACCCTACCCGAAAAGTAACTAAGTTGAAAATTCCAATAATTATATCTACTATTATAGAATTATACTGAGCTTTAACAATTTTATAATTATCCCCTTCTTGTAGCTATTCCACTAAAGTTCATGCTTATGATTCTCTTATTTATTATCACCAATGTCGATGAATTCATGCATTGCTTATTCTATACACAAATTGCTTTTTGAATTATCTTTTCAGAATAAGTAAAGAAGGCTTTCTCTTTTATGCACTTCTCCCCTACCAGTCTTTAATTTTCCTTTAATCAACATTTAGAACAAATCTTCCAATATAATAGTACATCTTCTATAAAACAAAACCATAAGTAAGATAATTTCACTATTACAAATAATGAGATAGTCTGTTTCACCTTTTTACATTATCCAAAAGAAGAACTTGTAGAAATTCTTACAAGTTCTTCTTTTGTTTTCTTTATTCTTTTCTTATTTACATACGCAAGATTTATACATTTGGTGGTGATACATACTATATGTATCCGATAAAATAATTTAAAAATTAATACGTAATTGATCCGTTTTAAGAAAAGAAAATTTCATAAATCTTCAATCACAGTTTCTAAGTTCACCTGATAGAACGTATAAAGACTCATATTATCTTTTGATAATTTTCGGCTGTTTTATTATGAGTATATTCGACATAAATTGATTATTTTTTCTGAATTTTCTTGAAAAATATTGTAATATCACTCCATTTTTTCTTCTATTTTGTTATGATGTTTATAATTAAATTGGATTAGGATTTTTTTAGAAAATGGGGGCGTATATTATGAGTGTTTCAGTAAAGGGAAATGAGCAATTAACCTCTCTATTGAACGACTGGTATCGAGCAATGCTATCTCAACAAGTTATAAAAGCTACTAATCTAAAAAAGAAAATTGATGAAAAAATTAATAAGTTAAGCATTGAACCGGATCAAGAACATCAGGATCAAAATTTGTTACTATACTATTCACTACTCGAATTTCGTTACAAGGTCTTAACAGATAGCCTTGGTATTCAACAAAATAGTTTTGATACTATTAGCGATTATGATATGCCTACAGATCAATTTCTACGATTCTATTATCACTTTTTCAAATCCATTCATTCCACTTTTATATCAAATTATACTGAGGCAGAAGAACATTATAAACTAGCAGAAAAAATATTGGTAGCTATACCAGATGAAATTGAACATGCTGAATTTTACTATAGAATTGCTACTTTCTATCACCATACCTATAACAATCTCGCTTCTATCGAATACGCAAATAAATCGAGAGCAATCTTTTCAAAGTATGAAGGTTATGAGGTAAAAACAGCCTTTTGTAATAGTTTACTAGGTGGTTGCTGCATCTATTTAAAACAGTACGAACAAGCAGAAGAATATCTACATTGTGCAATTGATTTACTACAAAAAAATAGGGAAGAAGATTCCTTGTTATATGTAAAAAATACTATGGGGTGGCTGTATTCTGATCAAAGTATGTCTACTTTAGCTATTCGTCACCTTTCAGAAGTAACAGAGAAAATCCCTACACACTTCAAGGCCATCTTCCTACAAGCTAAGGAACATTATAAATTAGGAGAACAATCAACGGCCAGCCAACTCATTGATAAGGGATTACAGATTTGCAGAAAAATTCATAACGAAGAATACACACACCACTTCTCTATTTTAAAAAGATTAAACGAAAATATTCCATTGGAAGAATTAGAAAAAATCATTCAAGAAGGAATCTTATACTTTAAGGAAGAAGAATTATGGGAATATGTTGTCGAATACGCTGAATTATTTGCCACAAAATGTAGACAATTAGAGAACCACCAAAAAGTAAGTGACTATTTCCATATTTGTTATCAAGCAAGACAAAAATCAATTGCAAAAGGAGTGTTAAAATAATGAAAAAAATTAGCTTATTATTATCAGGCATTGCTTTTATTGGGGTATTAACGGTGGGAATTTTTCAGTTTTCTAAAACAGATCAGCTTGCTACTCATGGGCATTATCCTGCTCCTTCATATAGTGTTGGCGATTATGGTGGTGCACCCCCACAAATTTAATGTAAATGTATTTAAAAACCCTCCAAATGGAGGGTTTTTAAATGGGTTTTCTGCCTGTTCAATACGCGCATAGAGAGTATATATTATACTTATTTACTATGCATTTCCACTCTGTAACAAGATTCTAGCATTCTCTCCTAGAATCTCAACTTAAATCTTAAATCCACCAATTAACTCTTGAAGTTCTTCTGCCATCTGTGCTAATTGTATTGCTGAAGAATTTATCTCTTCCATAGAAGCATGTTGTTCCTCAGATGAACCAGCAATCGTTTGCATACTTGAAGAATTCTCTTTTACAGCCATAGCTATTTGATCAATCGATGTATCGACTTTCATTGCATCAGTAGTCATTGTATTAGATAGTTCCACCATACCATGCACTTTTGACACAATATCATTTGCAGATTTTGAAATCTCATAAAAACTTTGCTTTGTATCGTTCGCAACTTTAATTCCCGACTGTACCTCTACTCCCACTTCATTCATAGCTTTTACAGTCTCATGTACGTCTGCTTGTATTTCCTTAATTAAGCTTCCAATTTCCATCGAAGATTCGGATGATTGCTCTGCTAGCTTCCTAACTTCATCCGCAACAATTGCAAACCCTCGACCCTGTTCTCCTGCTCTAGCTGCTTCAATTGCTGCATTCAATGCTAATAAATTTGTTTGTTCCGCAATATTTTGAATCGCTTCTAATATACTTCCAATTTGTTGCGATTTCTTATCTAATAATTTTATTACATTATCGGATTGAGAAACAGAGTGATGGATAGACTGCATTTGTGCTACAGTTTGTTCTACTAATTGTTCACCTTCATTGGCTTTTTGTTTTGTGTATATGGATGAAGCCGATACTTCAGATGCATTCTCAGCTACATATTGAATATTTCGTGTTACCTCACCAATTAATTCAGCTCCAGACTCAACTTCATTATTTTGAACTTCTGCACTGTTCGAGATTTCTTCCATCTCTTTTGTAATTTGTTCTGTCGCAACACTTGCTTGCTCTACACTAGCAGTTAGTTCCTCAGAAGACGCAGCTACATGTCCTGCAGATGTGTTAATTTGAGAAATAATATTACGTAACGACTCTGCCATTGTATTGAAACTACCACCTAATTGACCAAGTTCATCCTTTGAACGAATATCTATTTTCTCGGTTAAATCTCCTTGACTAATTCTTTGAGCTGAAATGACTAATTGTCTTAGTGGAGTAATTATAGATCTGAGTATGAATAGAATTACAATTCCACCTAACAATAATGAAGCCCCTATTATAGTGAACGTTTTATAAAAAATAGGATTAGTAGCTTCTTCAATTTCTTTCGTAGGCATTACGCCAGCTATTTTCCAACCTGTTTTTTTATTTGTCTTAAAGCTTATGTTTCGATCTTCGCCATTGAGGCTATAAGTAATTACTCCATCTTCTGTCTTGTACAATTCATCCGCTAAAGTTTTCTCTAATTTCTCTCCAGGCTTTAGTGATGGATGAACAACTATAGTTTTATCTTGACTAACTATAGATACAAATCCTTGCTTTCCAATTTTTATCATTTTGGATGTTTTTACGATATCTGTAATATTCAAATCTACGCCAATGACACCACTTTTATCTGCATTTTGCTTTGCAATTGCAATTACCATATTTCCTGTAGACTTTGATTTATAGGGAGATGAAACAATAATCTCTCCATTTGCTTTTACTGCATCCTTATACCAACTACTTTCTAACGGATTAAACCCTTCTGGTATTTTACCAACAGGTGCATGAATAAATTGATTGTTACTGGATGCCGTATAAATCGTTTCTATCTCTGGATGTAACTGTATATATTGATCAAATTTACTCTGTACATTTTGCGATTGTTCAGGATTATAATCCCCTTGTGTGAGTACCTTTGCAAAATGAGTGACATCTGTATGCTTATTTTCTAATTCATCATCAACAATCTTGTCTAAAATACTTATATTATCTTTTGCTGATTGTAGAATTGTTTCATTAAGATCTGTTTTTGCTTTATTATAAGATGATACTCCTACGATAAGGCTTGGTATAATTAATATTGCTATAAATGCCATAGACAACTTCGTTTTAAGCTTTATTTGTCCCAATCTTTCTTTTATATTAAACACTAGATACTTCTCCTTTTCATTTTTACTACTTATATAGTTTATTTAAATTTTATCCTATATTTTCCCATATTCATTTATGGTACCATTCGAAATGAAATCACAATTACATCCTATCATCCGCACTTTACCATTTAGCGATTTAAATTTCACAGGCAGAGTTTTATCTGTCCTCCTTTCGAATATGTTTTTTTCTAGATTCAGCAATTATTAGACTACGAATTATTCCAAATAAATTGGATACAACATATACTTCATTTTAAAAATAATTATTGGATTTGTTTGGATAAAAATCTAGTTTAGCGCTAATCCAATCAGATGAAATCCTTACCATAATAAATTAACTAAAACATAAATTCTAAATAGCTGAATAAAATAAATTAGAGAATTACATTGTAACACGTATATACAAGTTTGTAATATTAAAATTTAAAACTTTACTATATTTCATATGCAATATTACATGTGAAAAGCCCTATTTTTTTTGTTATACTATGCATGTGGATTTTTCATTCAAAAATCTACCCAAACGCATATTTATGTATATGCCACCCTAATTGATGAAAGTGAGAAGAATGTTTATCATTTTTCTCACTTTTTTATATTTTAACTGTTTGGTTGTACAAAAATCTTTAGACATTTTATATTTAAATCTTAATAATCTACACCTGTGAATAGTATTATAAAAATAAACTTACAAAGAGAATTAAACTTCTAAATTTAATCTTTGGAATCATTTATTTTCTAAAAAACAATCCCACATCTTTATCAACTCATTTTAGAATATTCAAACAATAATTTTATATACATTACCTGCATAAATTATTCTTTTTCTTTTATATAAGACTTACTTTTTTACTTCTGATAAGTTATTAAACATTGGATTATTATACACGTCCCCAAAAACATGAGGTATTTTGTAGAATTTTGTCTATCAATATGTATGTACACCCTTTTGTAGTGGATATAGACTGTGAGGTGTAAGGAGATACCTTACAAAATAATAAAAAGGAGATTATAGAATGAGTAGATTAACAAAATTCTCAAAGTTAGTATTTGCAACTTTAATCGCGGGAAGTAGTTTAAGCACAATTGTTTCGTCACACAGTGTACAAGCTGACACCTTAGATCCTAATTACCAAGACACTGTAAAATTTATATCACCTTCTAGTGCTAGGCCAACATTGGAACAAAAAAACACTATTGTTCCAGATGCAAAAGTTGTTAAAAACCATTATGTAAAGTACTCTAAAGCACATTTCCAAACTAAAGAAAGTATACCAAAAGAGATGTATTATTCTTCAGAAGGCTTTAAGGGCTATATACAGGCAAGTACCGTTTGGGATATGGGAGATCATTTCGCAACACTATATTCCGGAACCGTTATTCGATGTTAGACTTTTAATCCATTCTCTCCTAATGCTTAAAATGATCACTAGCTCACTGCCAATACTGTAATATCTATTGTTCAAAAAATAAACCACAAAATCCTTCGATTTCATGGTTTATCAAATATAAAGATAATGCTAAACGAATACTCTAACATTACCTTCCCCAAAGTTAATTATAGAGTATTTTCAAAAAAAAGACACTCTTGTAGTGTCTTTTTTTTATTATTTAAAAAATTACACCTACTAACATCTTATTGTTGAGACTATTCATTTATTTCAATATGATACTTTTTCATCTCGTATATGCAATAGACAATGATAGCTAAACTCCAACTGACACCATAATAATCATGTGTGTAGAAGTCATATCCCGCCTTAATACCTTTCTCTATTACAACAAATGTAAATCCTAAAGCCACCCATCTGTTAATTTTCATCTTAATAAACGTTAAAGAGATAATTATTAAAAATAAAATATTTGTAAGATGATTTATCATTAGCTCATATTTTTGAATGTATACTGCCATCATACAAGCAACGATATTAGTCGCAATGCCAAAGGCAATCATCGCCTCCCAAACCCTGTCCGAAAGTCCCATTCCTGAGTCAGTCCCTTCCTAAACAAAAATCCTTTTATTTAATTCGTTCCTTCACCCTATTCAAGGTATGCTAAATTATCCTTGTCTGATGAATATCTATTTATCTTTTCATATAGAGCAAACAAAATCTTTACTCATAATTTTTTCTTTATTAGGAAAACTATGTATAAGCCGTTTGAACTAGCGGCTTCACTCTTCTGGTAATGGGGTAGCAATTTATTGAATTGACTAACTCATTCAACCCACTAGCACCGGCAGGCAACAAAATAGTTGTCTGCCATTTTCATGTATACTTTTTCTAACTTTATTACAAACCAAGTGTGTGTTGTACTAATTTCAAAAAGGACAGAATGTCATTTTTGAAATTGTAAAAAATAAGGTCCTGTCTACTTTTGGTATAGGACTTTTTCTTTTCACATATACTATTTTTGAACCTGTTTACCAATACGTGTCCTATTGGTATCTTGAATTCCTCCTAAAAAGGGCTGCAGATACGAATGCATGCCCTTTTATTTACATTGCTACTCTATATTCGATAAAATAATTAAAAACTCAAATATAATATTACATATTTTTCTATTTAGAATTATATTAAGATTTACTTCATAGTCGAATTATGGTTTAGTGTATAATTCAGCAATATGTAAACTGTTTACCTAAAGAAAAGGCACCCAAAAGTGCCTTTTCTTCTTTTAATCTAAAAAACATTTTGCCTTTTCAGTAAGATCCAATTATCCCTCTAATCTAAACCTCATATTTAATCACGGTACTCAAGAGTTTCCATCTATTTCAATATGCCTTATAGTTTAATTTCAAATCAAATTTCCAGCAATATATTTGCTTTCTTACAGATTTCTGTCTTTTTCTTAATTCTGTCAAAATCCTCATGTAGCTATACAAAGAATATATGCTATTATGATTTTGAGAAACTATGCGTTCCCTTAACCCTGTATTTGACCCTGTATTCATTACAGGGTCTTTGTTTATTTTATTTACTTTTAGTTAATACACACCCAATTTCAGTTAAAATTGTTTAAATGTTAATTAATTTTTAAAATAATATATCTATAAGCTCTTTTAGTAAATAAAATATAATATTAGACATATATAACCAACTTGTGGCCATTATTAGTTTTCTAAATATGCACTTCATTAACACTATACAAATAGTGCTAACTATCTTAATTGAATATTAGTAATAGTAAGTATAAACATTATCAATTTACTATATATTACATTTATGTAAAAATAGATGTATGTTAAGCTTATTCAAAATCTTTCCCCTAATAAAGATTTGAAGTAGCATTTCATGATTCTCCTTACTGTTAATATGCCTTGAAAAAGAACCCTATAGGGTTCTTTTTCTTTTCATTATAACCTCAGTAAGTGCTTATTTAACATGCAAAAAGGCCCGCTAATTATTTGCAGCCCTTTTACACGTTAATATACACTTGTATTACATACTTAACAATTTATTGTATTAGGTATTTATACAAACTAAACATGCTATTATCATTTAGATATATAACACTTCAAAGTTTAGAAGTATACAATAACAAATCTTTCCCAGCTTCCAGCTACATAACTAGTAGCTGTTAATTCTCTACCACCATTTGCTGATATATATCTACCATTACTTAGTGCTTGTAATACATATATCCTATTGTCTCCACCATTATATAAGATAAACTTTTCCCATGCACCAATTGATGTACGATCTGCTACTACTCTACCATTTGGCTCAAACGAAACATACTTCCCATTACTTTTAGCTTTTAAAGCGTACGTATATAATTCCCCAGTCGAAATTAATTCAAATTTCTCCCATTCATTAACTGCATTACGATTTGCTATTATATTTCCCGAAGGCTCAGCCGAAACATATTGTAAATTTGCTGCCTGTATAGCAACTGTCCAACTTCCATTAAATAAATTCACGCCTTTTAGTGAACCTGCTTTTGATAGATTGGCTGCCGATACATCATTCGATGGTGTAATCATCACTATCATTAAAACCATCGACAACACCATTAAAACTAACCTTTTTGAGATTGTATTACCACTTGCACGTGTTATGAACCTTTTCATTCCCATTCCTCCCTTAATATACATAGAACTCATATATATCATACCGAATATGTAAAATTTTGTAACACTTGAGAGGATTTATCAACAAATACCTTACTATTCTGTTTCTTTTTTCTCAAATCTATAGCAATTAAACATGTATCAATTCTCAAGCACATTTTTTAAATTATTTTCCCCCTGATAAAAAAACGTAGAAATTTTTGGAAATGAAAGTATATACAAAAGAGAGAGTATTTTCATTTCACCTTTCTTTAAATAAAAGCCAAATAGCCGTTCATAATGAACGACTATTTGCATCCAACTAATACTTAGAATGTTTTTCATGTTAATCTATTTTGTTTAATCCCGTTGAAGTAACTTGATAGGTTCTTTTTTTGCCCATATATTCTTGTTTATTATTCTCAAGATTAATAAGTGTAGCGCGTGTTTTTTCCTTTACTGCTTCCCCTTCTATATGGGTAAACTCAATGTAATCTCCCACTTTTACGGGCACGGTTTGGCTTTCAGCAGTTTGTTGTCTATTCCCTACTATTTCCTTATTGTACACAACACCACCATTTGAATTCTTTACTGTAATACTTGCATACGTATTATTAAAGTAAGAATGTGGTACGCCTGCTTCTAAATTCACCTGCATTTTCTCTGTTGTCCTATTATAATCTACTTTTGCGATTTCTCTATCACTATATCCTTTTAAAGACCACCCAAAATGATTTCCATCTAAAACCGTTGTTTCTGGCATTTTTTCTACTTTCTTCAAGCCTTCTTTTGTAACTTCGTACATGCCTTTTTTTCCAAAACTTTCTTGTTTACTGTTACCTACATTTATTAAAGTAGCTCTATGCACACCTTCTAGATGTGTCAGCTCAACATAATCCCCTATTTTAACTGGAACTTTTTGCGATTCAGCATTTTGTTGTTTGTTCCCATAAATATCTTTATTGTATACTACTTTTCCTGATGCATTTTGTACTTTAATACTCGCATATGTTTCATTAAAATAATGATGTGGTACGCCTGCTTTTAAATCAATTTGCATCTCTTCTGTCGACTTATTAAAATTGACTTTTGCAAACTCGAAATCACTAATTCCTTTTAGTGACCATGCAAACTGGTTTCCTTCTAAAATATTATTTTCATTAGGCATATCTGGTTTAATTGGATTAGAATCCGTACTCTTCCAAATCTCTGCTGTTAAAATTGGATATCCTAATGCAGCTACTTTTTGAATAGTATCGTTATTTGGACGTAATCCCCACTTCTCAAAGAAAGGAATCAAATTTTGTTTGGCTACTTTTGATGCTGAAATCATAAATAATTGTTTTTTATTTTCATCAGTTTGTGGAAGTTCACTTGAAGGCATGTCTCTATACAATTGATGCAATTTAGGATAGAAATCCTCTCCATATGCTAGCTGTAGTTGCCAAAGCATAACAAGCTTAACAAAAACATCACTAACTTCGTCATAATTTTTATTAGGTTGTTCTAAGTATTGAAATGCCTTAGTATAAGCACCCTCTTGTTGCAATCTAAAAGGTTGATTAGATGTAAATGCTTTTTCTACAGAAAGGCTGTATATATTATTTTGTACTTCTGTCATATTATAAAATTTCCAAGGTGATTGCTGTCTCAAATGCCCTGCCTCATGCCATGGACCCCAACCATCTTTTATAAATTTATTAATATCTAATACATATTGAATTGCATCTCCTACATATGCAGTTCGATAAGAAGTCGCATACATATAATAATCGGGAGAATGATTTTCTTCTACGTAATGAACATAATGTTTATCTACTTGTTCTTCAGATAATCCAGCTACTTTGTCTTGAATTCGAGTAGCTTCATCCATCTTTTTTAAGAGTTGTACAGGATCTGTATTAGAACCCAACAAATATTTCTTAATACGTGCAGGACTGGCCGTAATTAATACACGTTCTCCTTTTAACTCCACTGCATGTGCATTTGGATATTGGTCCAGCATGTTAATTAAATCTTGTTTCGTATGCTTTCCTAGTTCAAAGAAAGGCGTAGTCGTTCCACCTGTTGTAATTGTTGTTCGAATGGTACCACCTTGTTGTTTATTATAAAAATAAATCATCCCCCCATTTGGAGATTGGATTGTGTTTATACCTGGTTTTAATGTAAATGATTTTATCTTAGAATCTTCTCTCCAAGAAGCATCATATGAATACGTTCCAATATATACCTGAATATCTTGATTACCTTCTACATTAATCGTTATTTGTTCATTTGGTTTTGCATATAAACCAGTTGGTTCATATGGACTAAATGCCATACTTTTTCTTTCCTGTTGTTTTATTAGCTCAACATCCCCTTTTCCTGGGACTGTAAATGTTCTATTTTCTGATTTAACTGATTTTTCACTTTGCAGTGATGTCGATAAATTTTTTTGCTGCTCCTTTTGCTCCGCAAAGACATCTGATGAAGAAATCATTCCAGTCGCAAGCATAGTTACTGTAGCAGTAGCTGCAAGTATTTTTCTAGTTTTATATTTTGAATTATTCCCCATATTATCTCCTTCATTTTTCCTTAGTACTCTTAAGGATTTTTTGTTTTCTTCTTCATGTTTTTACAATCTAAACTATTCATACTATTTAAGTTGTATCTATTACTCTATATTTTTTCATAAACATCTCCTTTTCTTTATTTATTATTGTATATAAATGTTATTTGATGACACATTAAATAACAACTTTACGATAAACTCATCGATAACAGCTTATTATGTTTTGATTCTGTATTCTAAACTTCCATCCGATTGGAGAAATATATCCAATTGGAGAAATCAGTAAATAATTTTCAACATTTAAGGGTTGGAATCTCACAAAAAATTCATAAAAATTTTTCAGTTTAAAGGTCAATTCAATTGCAACTATATTTGTTTAAACTTCCACCTTTTTTGAAAAAAAGCATCTAATTCTACTTGAATTAGATGCTTACATTTAGTCCTTAGGACAAATATTCTAAACTATTTATGTGGTTGTAAATCTTTTTTTATTACTTCCCAGAGTGAATTATCTTGAGGCACCGGTTTACCCTCTTCATCCCATTTTATTTTTCCTGTTCCCAATTCATAATTCATCCCTGTCCATGTGTCTTCACGGAATGCATAGAATGATTTATGCCAACCTTTTTGGTTGAAGATAGAAATAAGATCTTGCATGTATTGGGTAGCTCCCGGAACAGTACGGTTAATTCCAAACTCCTCTGCAATAATTCGATTAGATGATACATGATTTTTCTTAGACCATTGTTGGATTGGCTTCAAAAATTTCTCTAATCCCTGCTTATTCCACATTACAGGTTTCTCTAAGTCTCCTACTTTTACTAATCCTGGATATTGATATTCTTTATTTTTCTTTTCACCTTGACTCGTTAATTCATATGGTTCATACATATGAAATGCGTAAAGCGTTTTTTTATCCTTTACTGGTTTTAAATATTTAAAAGCCCATGGAGTAGCATATAAACCTGAATCTAAAATAATTGGTGTTTCTTGGTCTACTTCACGAATGGAATTGATTACTTTTTGATACAATCTGTTTAAATCCGCTGTCGTTCCCTTCACTTTTGCATACCATTTCTCGTAATCTTCTGTCCAAAAATCATTATATCTATTATTTTTAGCTGTTTCTGGATGTGGTTCATTTATAATATTATAACCCACCACCGCAGGATAATCTTTTAATTCCAGAGCAAGGTCCTTCCAAAATTGACTTGCTTGTTCTTGATACCTCTCTTCTTCCCATATTCTGTCGTCATTCTTGTTATTATTAAATTGGCGCCATCGATCACCAGGTAAAGATAACATTGTAAGAACAACTTTCATTCCTTGTGATTGTGCGGCATCTAAATCCGCCTTTAATTTTTCTAAATCCTCCTTTACTAATCCCTGATAGTTATCTGCATTACCTATCAGAAAATCCTTTCCAGAAGTATCTGGTTTATCCTCAAATAGAAAATCTTTATCTTTTGCCCATTTATCAGGTGCTAAACGTACATATTCAATATTAGCTTCTTTTGCACTTTTATAGTTTTCAGGTAATGACGTACTATTCATGAAATTAGTACCCTTTCTTTTCGAATCCCAAAAACTAATTTTCGAATCGCCCTTGTGGTATGTATCAGCTCTTACATTCATTTCCTGTACTCCAAAACTCATCATGCCTAATAACGCAACAATTGGCAAAATTTTTTTCACAACTTTTCCTTCTTTCTCTTTATATTTAACACACATAACATACCTTTGTTTTGTTACAGGAATATGGCAAATTTCCATAAAAGCCTTTTTAGTTTATAAGATCGCAGCGTATTCATAAAAATGAATGAGATAATTAGAACATTGCTTCATTTTCAAAGAAACAAAAAAGGAATCCTTTACGGATTCCTTTTTGCAATTCACTCTTTTTCAAATGGTACATTTTGCACCTACTTTTAGTATACCTTATAATTCCCATAAAATAAATAAGATTAACTGAAATTCACTTCAAATTGTGATAGAAAACATAATTAAGAAGCGCAGATAACTAAATATTATCCCTTTTATTAAATAAAAAAGATTAAATAATTCCCCCTCCAAACTAGGACCCCTTTACACTTTTTACAAATATTGCTATAATTAGATAAACCAAAGCATTACCCCATTAACAAAGGGACTCCATAATTGGAGTCCCTTTGTTAATTAGCTATTAAAAATGATAGCATGTGATTATTGTATAATTTCTTCCTTTTTTAGATCTGCATATTCTTCTACGAAATCCCATAAACCTTGCTTTTCGAAGTAAGAAATACTTTTTTCACTTCTTCTAAGAGTTTAATTGCTTCATCTTCATTAAGAGAACGTAAAATATTGAAATGATATACATACTCTTCATTTCCTAATTCCATACAAACTGCTAATCCTTTTTCAAATTGCTTTAAGAATATACAAGCTGGCTCTAATTCTTTTTCACAAGAAGCAACTTTCACCTCATATCCCATTAACCCAAAATACAAGAAATATAGATACTTATTTTACTTTCAAAGGCTGAAACCTTGCTGCATAACTCCTGAAAATAAAGTGAAAAGAGGTTCAAATCCATATGGATAGAACCTCTTTTCACTTTATTTCATACATATACTGATTTTTCATTTATTCATTTTGTATTGTACTTAAAAAAACAATAAATTCATCATCATTTACAGGTTTACTGTAGTAATAGCCCTGAATTAGATAACATGCATTACGTTGTAACACTGTTAATTGTTCTTTCGTTTCTACCCCTTCTGCTATGACTTTCATGTTTAAAGTATGAGCAAGTGAAATAATGGTCTGTATAATTTCACCTCCATCAGTAGAAGTTCCAATCCTATTAACAAATTCTCTTGGAATTTTCAAAGTATCAATTGGATAAAGAGGTAAATACGCTAATGAAGAATAACCTGTACCAAAATCATCAATTGATAAATGTACACCAAATGATTTTAATGCTTTTAACTTTGATAAAGTTTCTTTTTCATCTACCATGGCGATTCGCTCTGTTAATTCCAAATTAATCGAATTAGCAGGTACTCCTATCTCTTCTATGGTATATATAATGGTTTGAACAAAATCTTTCTGTTCAAACTCTATAGCTGATAAATTTATCCCCATCTTTAGATTTGAAAAGCCCGCAGAATGCCATTCTTTCAGTTGTCGACACGCTTTCTGTAACGTCCACTTTCCAATTGAAATAATCTGCGCCGTTTCTTCTGCGATAGGTATAAACTCAAACGGAGAAATCAGCCCAAGTTCTGGATGTTGCCAACGTATTAAAGCCTCTGCACCAATAACCTTACCTTCCTTACTGTCAATTTGTGGTTGATACAATAAAAACAACTCATTATTTTCAATTGCATTTGGTAAATCCTGTTCTAATCGTAATCGACGGGTTACTTTTTGAGATAATGTCTCGTCATACATACAAACAGCATTGTTACCTTTTTCCTTTGCGCTATACATAGCGATATCAGCGTGTTGTAAAAGTGTAGTAGTATTTATTCCTCCAAATGGATACACTGCTATTCCTATACTAAGAGATAAGTAAAAACTATGCTGATTTACTACGAATGGTTCTTCAGTTATAAGAAATAGAGTTTTACACAAATTCAATAGCTGTTGCTCTGTTTGGTTATGGACAATGATTGCAAACTCATCACCACCTATTCTTGCTAGAGGAATTGTCGGTGAAAGACATGTCCTAAAACGTTTGGCAACTTCTTTTAAAACCCTGTCACCAATGGAATGGCCCAGTGTATCATTAATAGTCTTAAAGCGGTTTAAATCAATATACAGGAGCCCAAATTTATCCTGTGTTTTTTGCACACGCTTAATGGATCTATCTAATTCTTGTTGGAAGAATATACGATTTCCAATCTCCGTCACCGTATCATGGAATGCAAGGTAGTTTATCTCATCCTGTTGTTGTTTCATCCTCGTTATGTCTTTTACCATTACATAACTCCCAAAAGTTTGACCTTCTATCATAATAGGAACTATAGTGACATACCAAAACAGCATGTCCTTCTCATTGTTATTTTTCACACGCAACTGTAGTGAAGATGAACTACATCGTCTCCCTTTCTTTATAGCCGCTTCCAATTCAGATTTATCTTCATCTAAAAAAATAGAGAAGCACTCTTTCCCTATTAATACAGCACTGTCTTTTCCTAATAACATACTTCCAGCCTGGTTTATATTTAATACGATACCAGTTGAATCAATCGTTAAAATAGGATCCGGATGATACTCATATAATGACTTAAATCTTTCTTGATTTTTTACCAAATCATTAGATTTGTTTATTAAATCCCTTGTTCTTTGAGATACTGTTTGTTCTAATTGATTATTAAACACTTTTAATGTTTCAGTTAAATCTTTGTTTTGCATTCGTACGATTGTATGACGAATCAGTACAAATACAAAAGCAATACAATTTCCCGTAATCAATGTAGCTGAAGACGTTTGCTCTTTCAAAGTAAAGCCAATTAAGACTGCAACTGCAAGATAAGGGAATATGCCAAGAAGTTTCTCTCCAAATGTCGGATTAATAATAAAATAATTTCTTTTAGAAGAAGCATCCTTTGGAATTGTAGCAGCAATAGCAATAAATAATAGGAAAACTCTATACAAACACCTTAAAAATATAACTGAACGCTCTGACAAATCACCTTGTAAGTAAAAATACAAATAGTCCGTAATAGCTAATCCAGTTAATACTAGGATAAAAATATACAATTTGCTTTTTGCATTGAAAATAGCAGGTCGAAAGATTAGTGTAACTCCAAGTAATAGAAGTAATAAATCTATAATCGGAAAAATAAATGAGAGAAAAACATCTCCAATTGATAAGAATAAGATATTTGCAGAAGGTTTATTAAATAAATACCACTCTAATGTAAAAATAGCAGTAACAACAATGCATAAATCACAAAGCAAATATGCTTTCTCCCATTTATTACATTCCATCATGATTTTATAAAAGAACGCAAAGAGAAAGAAGAATAAGAAAAGCAACAAAAATACATCAGAGATATTAAAATTTTTTATTGGTAATTCTACATTAAGTACTTGAAAAGCAGATATAAAATTCCCTATCAAGAAACAACCTATCGCAATAATAATGCACACCCAGAATACTCCTAACTTAATTTTTCTGGATAATATAGAATACAGTAGTGAGATAAATACAGTAGTTTCAACAACTAAAGATGATAGTCGGATATTAAAATCTGATACGAAATAAAGACTTGGAAAAACAAATATAAATATAAAGCAAAAGCTTATATAAGCTATTAAAGCCAATATCAATACATAAAATTGCACATATGCATGTTTACGCAATGGACTCACCTTCTTGAGTTTTTTCTATACTTTTATTAAAAAAATTTCTTGATAGTGGCACAACTCCTACTAAATTTAAATGTGTGTTACCTATTATCCATATTATGACCTTTTTAAAAGATTTCTTTCTACATACAACAGTCTTGCTAACTTTTTGTAGATGTTTACAATTATCAATACCGAGGATTCCAAAAAGGATAAGCTGAAAAATGTAGTTTTTTAAGTATTTGCGCATCGTAAATTTGGCGGGTACAACTTATCTACCCTTTAAATATGAGATAGAATCTAATCCTCTATTGGATTATAGTTAGTTGCTACCTGTCACACTTAAAAAGGAATGAAAATATACTATCATTAACATAGCAATTCGAATTAGTTTACGGAATATACTGTAACTATTATAGTTACAACAAAGGTTGATGTCAATTTCATATCCTCCCTTTTTAACGGACAAAAGACATGACCTATTGAACAAAAATTTGATGTTTATAAAAAGAGAGGTAAAATTTTATCTCCTTACTCAAAGAATTATAAATGATCTAGGATTAGATGAAATTGAAGCTAATATTGCATCTCCCTAAAAAGAATGTTACTCTAAAAATAGAATTATGAAAGGAATGATGGATGAATAATGATTAACTAATTTATATTTTAAGTTGAATTTTATAACTTCAAACTACAAAATATAGGGTTAGTCTATCCATTTTTAAAATTCAGTTCATACTTTATTTGTCATGATTCAAATGATTAATAAGTACTTATTAAGTATAGACGAAAGACTAATCCTTCCGATTACAAATTGGGGGATTTTTTTATTCCCGTTTAGCTTAGTTGAAACTTACTAATTGTTAAATGTACTTCACAAATAAAGGAGCGAGAAAAATGAGTACTTCAGACACTATTGTTACACATGTAATGCTCTATATAAGTCGTTAATATCCATCAAACTTATATAGAGGAATTAAAAAATGGATGGATGTTCCGACTTTATATGAAACGTTTCGATATATAAAGGAGGAATTATTATGTCAATGATAAAGGTCCAAGACTTAACTTTTTCATACCCAGGTAGCTTTGATAATATTTTTGAAAGTGTAAACTTCCAAATAGATACGGATTGGAAGCTAGGATTTATTGGTAGAAACGGACGAGGTAAAACGACATTCTTTAATTTATTGTTAGGGAATTATGAGTATAGCGGGAAAATCCTTGCTTCGGTAGAATTCAATTACTTCCCCTACTCTGTTTCAGATAGGAACAAATTCACTCATGAAATCCTTGAAGAAATTTGTCCCCAAGCCGCAGATTGGGAATTTCTACGTGAGATATCCTATTTAAATGTTGATGCTGAGGTCATGTACAGACCATTTAAAACATTATCAAATGGGGAACAAACAAAGGTGTTGCTTGCTGCACTGTTTTTAAATGCGGGTCAATTCCTATTAATTGATGAACCAACAAATCACTTAGATACAGATGCACGAAAGATAGTCTCTAATTATCTAAGAAAGAAAAAAGGATTTATTTTAATTTCACATGACAGAATCTTTTTAGATGGGTGCGTTGACCATATCCTATCTATTAATAGAGCAAATATTGAAATTCAAAGTGGTAACTATTCTTCTTGGAAGTTAAATTTTGATAGACAGCAAGAGCACGAGAAGGCTACAAATGAGCGTCTACAAAAAGACATAGGGAGATTAAAACAGTCTTCCAAACGATCAGCAAGTTGGTCTCATGACGTGGAAGCTTCAAAAAATGGAACGAGGAATTCAGGCTCTAAGTTGGATAAGGGGTTTGTAGGACATAAAGCAGCCAAGATGATGAAAAGAGCAAAAAACCTTGAATCAAGGCAACAAAAAGCTATTGAGGAAAAGTCAAAATTACTAAAAAATGTGGAAAAAACTGAGTCATTAAAATTGGAACAATTGCAATTTAAATCAAATGAATTGGTTACTTTGGTTGACGTGTCCGTTAAGTACAATGACCAAATTGTGAATGAGCCGATTAGCTTCATAGTTGAACAAGGTGACCGAATTGTACTTGATGGAACGAATGGGAGCGGAAAAAGTAGTATCCTAAAACTACTTCTAGGACATCCGATACAGCATACAGGCTTAGTTACTTTAGGTACAGGACTCATCATTTCCTATGTCCAACAAGATACTTCTCATTTGAAGGGGTCGCTATCAGACTTCATTGAAGAGCACAAGATTGATGAAACCTTATTTAAATCCATTCTAAGTAAGATGGACTTTGATCGAATTCAATTCGAGAAAGATATATCTCATTATTCTGGTGGACAAAAGAAAAAACTGCTTATCGCTAAAAGTTTATGTGAAAAAGCCCATATATATATATGGGACGAACCACTAAATTTTATAGATATCTATTCCCGTATGCAGATTGAAGAACTTATTCAACAATTTAATCCCACAATGGTTATTGTTGAGCATGATAAAGCATTTCAACAAACAGTTGCAACAAAAACTATATCTATGTAGCTCAAAACGAATACTTGAAAATATAATCATTAACTTGAGTCCTTGAACTATAAAAACCTTAATGACGTGTTGAAAAAAGCCTAATTTCTCTACAATACATTGAGAAATTAGGCTTTAAATAGTAATAACAGAATTCATAAATACTGAATAATTTACACGTTAGGTTTATCTGTTAATGCAGTAACAATCCTGTCCACTAAGTCTTCTGGCATCCATTCATGATTTGTATCGTTCGTTTCATTTGGCCCTAAAGAATCAATAAACTTTTTAAACTTTGGAAATAAAACAATAGAAGTGATCCAATGTATCGTATGATTTATGGAGAAGAAATGAAAAACTCCTTGCTTTTCACCCTCCTGTAATATTTCTTTTAACTGTTCAAAATTACCTATGAAATACGGTTTAATCTTTTCTAATCGTGCACTTTCCTTAATAATCTCCTCATATGCCAATGATCCAATTTCAGGGTTCTCTTTTATATGTTTAGTAAAAACCGTTAAATATTCTCTAAGGGCATCGATAGGTTTAAATTGATTCTTCTCAAGAAAATTGGGCAGCTCATTAGCAAGACCATATTTCTTAAACACCTCATAATATAGGTTTTCTTTCCCATTAAAATAGTAAGAGGCCATAGCAACATTCACTTTCGCTTCTTTTGCGATTTCTTGTATGCTCGTACCTTCGTAGCCACGCTCTCCAAATTTTTTCTTAGCAGCCTTTAAGATATTTTCCATCGTCTGCTCTCGAGATTTCCCCATTTCACACACCTCAAATAGTATATATTTCACTTCAAAAACCCAATAAGGACTTTGAATAGAGTATCTTTTTAATGAAATTTAATTATATATTTAAAGTGGTAACTTAACAACCGATGAAGTTCTGATTACTTTAAACAATATCCCCTTGCGTAGCATCAATAGTTTTCAAATACTTTACGCTCTTTTCTAATTGAGTAAAAGAATAGACAAAAAACATCTAATTTTATCTTAATTTCGTGTGCGAATAAAAACATAATAAGGACCAAAGTTTATCCATTTTATAGATAAACTTTGGTCCTTTCGTTACATTATACAGATTTAAAATAAAATGAAACTTTAATCAGCCCTCACCAATCAGGCTTTTAGGTGCAGCAGGGCCCCCACCTAACTTCTTTGCTTCCGCTGAATTTTGAGGTGAGGGGTCTTACTGCCCACAAATAGCGGGATAAACTAGTATACTCGTAGCTTGATGAGAGAATTATCCATCAATCGTCCATCATTTTCTGACTAGATCTGTTTAATCTCGATATAAGGTCCTTTAATGTTTAATTTGTTAATATCATTAGATATATTGCCTACAGTTGATTTTTCATTAAAAGTATAGACCTTTTCACCATTTACAAAGATACCCCAATTCTTATCTTCATAACTGATACCATAACCAGCATTGCTAGACGTAGCTTTGAGTTGATTTCCATTCATTGAAAGAGATAACTTCCCTTTTCCTTTGTTAAGTTTATCATTCACGCTGTTGATACTATTCATTTGTTCTTCAAGGAATTTTTGGTTATCAAGAGTAACTTGATGGTTTTTCCAGTCTAATTTATAGTGGTTCGTAAAGAATTCATTATATGTATCTTTATTATTTGTTCCCCACCATTTTGAACTTACCCACTCAATATTGTACTGATCTGAAATTCTACGATTTGTTATTTTTAAATCTGATGTAGTTTCTGTTTTATCAGCAGTAATAACCGCTACTACGTTTGGAGAAAAACCATATCCTGTTAAAGCTGGTACTGTATCTTTTGAAACAAAATTATTCGTCCCTTCATTATAACTACGTGATTTCATAAATAGTTGATTACCATAGAAAGTATTGAATGAATCACGATTATAAATTCCCCACTCTGGGAAATTAAATGATTGGAATCCTACTTTCCAATTTAATTTCTTATCTGTGTGAGTCTCTAATACCGTTTTATAATCTACTTGATCATAAGATACACTTTCTTTCCAAGCAAAGCTACCTGTGATACTTGCATCGGCATTTGGCCCTTTATCATTTACTCCTACTTTAACACTTCCACCAAGTGTATACCCTACCTCAGAAGTGACCTTTGCTGAAGTCATTGTATTAACTGGGGCAGCTTTATGGAACTGAGCACTATCACCACTTGTTATTTCTGCTTCAGTATGATAAGCTGATGGCCATTTTAAGCCTGCGTTATAGTATCCACTATTAACTGTATATTTAGCATCAATATTACTACCATCAGTGGTCACAATTGCAATCTTTTTATCTGCGTAAGGATCCTCAATAAAAGAAACCTTTATCGAATTTTTGATATTCTGCTTCATGTCATAAGTAGTTTTAAAACTATTATAGACCTTCCCACCATTTTGAAGATTTTCTACAGTTCCTTTAGAATCTGCAAATGCAGATGTTGCTTGTAAACTAAATGATCCAGACATAATAACGGACGCTACCGCAACACATTTAGCTATTTCTTTTGCTTTTTTCATACAGACAGCCACTCCTTCTTAAACATTTAAAAGATATAAATATATTATTTCTAGTTCGCAAAAATAGAGATAGATTCATAGCCATACAATATAGAAATTCATTAACTTTTATGACACTAACTAAAAACACATGTTTCACTAATCTTCCTCTCACTATTATTGATAACTATTATCAATAATATTAAAACATAAAATAAAAATTTAAACAATAATTTTAAATACAAATTTAAAATTATTGTTTAAAAAAATACAAAAAAATTATAGAATTCTTCATTTCGAGAATTACTATATTTTCAATTACTTATTACAGCCTATATTCAGATACATTATTTCCTTTCCATTCATAATAATCTAAAATTCCTTCATAAATGGCTTCTGCTGCAATTTGTCTGCCATCTTCCGTAGATAATTTACTGTAATCAATACCATTATCTATAAACGCCAGTTCCGTCAACACAGCTGGCATGTCATTTTCCCTTATTACATGAAGGTCTCCATGTTTAACTCCTCTGTCTCGTGTTTGAAGTGCCTCTACTAAACGTGTTTGAATTTTTTCTGCTAAAACACGACTTTCTTCCACATGAGGATTTGTTTTTTCGGATTTAGAAGATTTATAGTAATATGTTTCTGTCCCTTTTGCATTACCATTAAAAGCATTTGCATGTACGCTTATAAAGATATCACCCTGATTTTTCTTAGCAAATTTAACACGTTCCTGTAAAGAACTTTTTTGATCATGCCCCGGTCTATTATCAGATTGACGAGTTAATAAAACTGTAAATGGTGTATGCTTTTCAAGTAATTGTTGTAGACGTAAAGAAGTGTCTAGTACAATCTTACTTTCAGGTAATCCCTTTGTGGATTTCCCAGGATCTTCGCCACCATGTCCAGGATCAATAATGATTGTTTTGCTTTCTAATGGGTTTTGGGGACGATGTTGCATCATATCTGTTTTTGCAGTAAGTTGAGCAGCTTCAGCACGTGTTATAAATCTATTTGGTTGCCAACCGTTCTCAGTACCATTGGAAATTTTCAAACCGATTAAAATATTGGCATATTTTTCTCCCCAATGCCCTTTTAAATCTTCAAATTTAACCTGCTCATTATGATTTGCTGCGCTTTGTAGTTTATATGCATTTACTAGCATCGTAGCCATAGCAGCACGAGTTACTTTTCCGGATGGATTGAAGATTCCATTTCCCTCACCTTTAACAATACCAGCTTTTTCAGCAGCAGCAATATACGGAGTAGCCCAGTGGTTTTGTGAATCTGTAAATGATGGTTTTGCATTAGAGTCAATTTGTATACCTAAAACTTTTGTCATAATTTTTGTAGCCGAAGCTCTGTCTAATGAGTCATTTGAACCGAACGTTCCGTCTGGATAGCCATTCAATACCTGTTTATCAACTAAATAATTAACGGATTTGTCCGCCCATGCAGGAACATCTGGGAACTTATGAGTATTTGCAAATGTATTAGATGAGTAGGTTAATAGACTTCCAGCAAGAATTCCTGTAGCAATTAATTTGTATTTCAAAATGTAACACCTCTATCAAATTATTACAATTTGGTAAATATATCATTTATAATTAATCTTTAAATAATACGACCTTGAATAAAGAATAGATTAAGTTGTTTATATTAATATATATCAGATAATAAATTTAAAATCGAATTATTGCTCCAAAAATAATCCTCGGACATACACTTATAGATAAAGATTATTAAATATACTCACCAACATTGTGTAACTAGTATAGTTACTTATACATACGAGTGTCAATTAAAATAACCTTACAATTTTGTAAGATAATCACCTTAATAGTAAATCAAGTAATTATTAAATAATATAAATAGTTACTAGATATAATAAAATAACACTCTTAAATTTTGAACAAAAACTAATTGTTTTGATAGGAAAATAACTTATAACACCCACATTGTTAACAATGCTTTTGAATCCTACTTTACTCTATAATTCTCTGTTATATCCCAACGTGAATGCTCCTATAATATAGTCAATTGCTGCAATGAATATATTCCCTCAAAAAACATCTCCAGAAGCCATCGAAAGTAGCCTTTATTAATACACCTACACAATCCATCTTTTCACTCCCCTAAGACATCCTCAAATTTTACAAGGAATGAAAAAAGAAGAGGGATACCTTCCCTCTTCACTAAAAAAATTAAAAAACACCTTAATTTATATCCCCTGCCTTTTACAATCTCACGTCTATTGATAGCCCGTTTAATTCTTCAATTCTATTTTCATAGATTCATGTATTCTTCTAAAGTCTGCTTTTGTTCATATATATTTTCAGCAATATCTCCTACATAGCGAATATGCCAAGGTTCATATGCATAACCTGTAATACTTTCCTTCCCCTTAGGATAACGAATGATAAACCCTGCACGATGCGCGTTTTCTTTCAGCCATTTTCCTTCCTTCGTATTAGCAAAAGATAGCTCTAATTCATTGTTCGCACTTTTAGAAGAAACATCCATTGTTAACCCTGTTTGATGTTCGCTATGTCCTGGTTTTGCCGAGAAGCGATCCGTATGCTCTTGTCCTTTTCTTTTCACATTGTTCGCATACAGTCGTTGTTGATAGTCATAGGAACGAAATCCCGAAACAGCATTTAACTGAATCCCCTCCTGCTTTGCTAAATCAAATAACTTTTCCAGTGCTTCTGCCGCCTCTTTACGGAGGTGGCTCTTTTCTACCGTTCCACTAAATGAGAATGGTACATTTGGTACAACTAAATCCTCTGGTTTATAGTCTTCGGGTAATCCATATTCCTTATTAACTACAGCCTGTATACTAGCAAAAGAACTTTCATTGTATTTTGATTGCCCTTTTCCTCTACTATCTTTCTCTTTATTTATGGAGTTTTCACGAGATTCATAGTTCGTCTTATCTGGTTCTTTACCAATAGATTGATTGGTGTAAATTATAAAAATACCTAACATCATAATTACACAACTGAAAATCCCTACTAATTTAAGTCTCATTATTCATTTCCTTCCTGCAACTCTTACTGTTTCTCGTTCATAATATCTCAACCATATCAAATTCATATTAATTTGAAGTGAACTTTTGTTCTTACCATATTTCTTAATAGAAAGACTGTATATCCTTCTATTTGTTTGACATCATTAAGATGCTCACAAATATAAATAAATTCTATGGCTACATATAGATAAAAAATCTAAAAATTTATATAACGAGATTAGAAGTGTAGCATATTATTGTTGAAGGGTCTTGGTATAATGCTAGGCATTAATGTAAAAAAAACAAATGAAGAGTTAATTATTTCATGGCAATTGGCGGAGATTACAATTCCATTACGTGATGTGATTGAGGTTACCGAAGATGCTACCTATGCTGGTGTTGAAGACGTAGATGTAATACGTATTGGAGCAGCTTATGGGACAACAGACCGTATTTTAATTAAAACAGTAAAACAAAATTATATATTATTTACTACAAATAAAGTTGCTATTTTAAATGCCATTCAGACTTAAATATAGGAGTTTTCTTGGCTAAAATGATAAAAATAAGCACATCTTGTTATAAAAACAGATGTGCTTATTTTTAATTTCTATGCATTTTTACGTTTTAAGAAAATCACTCCACCAACAATTAACAGTAATGCTCCTGCAGCCATAGAGATCCAACTTGTAAGATTAGTACCTGTTTGTGGTAACCATCCAATTTTAGATTGGATTTCTTTCTTAGGTTGTGGTTGTTCTTTTACTTGCTCGTTAGGTTGCTCTGGTGTTGGAGTATTTTCATCCGAATTCGGCTGTTCTGGTTTAGGTTGTTCCGGCTTTACCTCTTTAAATTTCACTGTTTGTCCCTTATCTTCAATTTCAGCGTGAATAGCTATTAATATATTATCTTGATACAGTTCTTCAAATACTACTACTTCTTTACCTTGTAATGCAGAAGCATTACATGTGAAATCTAGTATGATAGAACCATTCTTCTCTTTAGCAGTAAACTTAGATTCTACTGTTACCTCTTTACCATCAACTAATAATGGCTTGTTTGTTGCTTTATCCATTAGTTTACCTTTTACAACGTACTCTTTACCCACGATTAAGTCTTTGTATTCCACTTTATCTTGGATTGTTACAGATTTAGAAGCGTCTAACTCTTTAGAACCATCAGCTTTATTTGTAGCTGTCGTTTTAATAGAAGGTTCTACAAACCGAACTGTTTGACCTACATCATTAATGTCAGCATGAGTTGCAATTACTTGACCTTCATGTAATAAGTCTTCAAACACGACTACTTCTCTTCCTTGCTGTTCAGCACCAACAAAAGTAAAGTCTAATGTTACAAAACCGTTCTTTTCTTTTGCAGTAAACTTCGTTTCAGCTGTTACTTCTTTTCCATCAATTAATAATGGTTTGTTAATAGCTTTGTTCATAAGTTTACCTTTTACAGTGTACTCTTTACCTACAACTAAGTTAGTATACTCCACTTTGTCTTGAATAGTGATAGAATCCTTTGAATGAATCTCTTTTCCACCATCAGCTTTGTTTGTAGCTGTCGTTTTTACTGATGGCTTAACGAACTTAACTGTTTGACCTTTATCATTGATATCAGCATGTGTCGTAACAACTTTTCCGTCTTTCAGTAACTCTTCGAATACTACTACTTCTTTTTCTTCTAAACCAGTTGCATCAAAAGTAAAATCTAGTGTAATAAAACCATTTGCTTCTGTTGGTGTAAACTTCGTTTCAGCAGTTACTTCTTTACCATTTACAACTAATGGTTTATTAGTCTCTTTATTCATTAATTGTAACTACTCAGCTTAGTTAAACAAAAAAGCATGCCAAATACATGTTTCCTGTTCGAAAACATGAAAAAGAACACACTCCGATAAGAGAAAGAATCTATATGAAATAGAAACATTCTCTTACGAAAGAGTGGTATTCCAAGGAACCGTTCCGGTTTTTAACACCTGACTTATCGCTTGTAATACTGATTGATTTTGTTTTTTCATGGTGCTCATAAAACTACGTATGTGGCAAAATGATTCTGCACCTTCCTTACTTCGAAACGTCCCAGACACTTTTTGTTTGACTTTCGTCATCCGAATATCTCGCTCCGCTTGATTGTTATCAAATGGAATATCTGGACTTTCTAAGAACGCTAGAATTCTGTCCGCATACTTAGCAAAGCGATTCCATAAATTTTGAGAAGGCGTCTGTTTTCTTTTCTTTTTTTGTTCTGCAGAAGGCACCTGTTTGCCTTTCAATATGGCCTGGTATGCGGCAAACAGATTCTTTTTCTCTATTTCTGGAATATTTCCCTTGTATTGCTTTTTTATTGTCAAAGCTTGTGTAAGGAATTCTTTCATTTGTTGTGCCCATGTTTCTCCGGTACTATCTATAATCCCTTGCAAATCTCGCAAGAGATGGGCATTACATAAAACATGACGACAATCTGTATACACATCATACGGTTTCCACCCATCATGCATAGCAATTCCAGAAAAAGAAGGCAAGATTTCACCTGCATCCATCGCTTCTTTTCCGCGTTTTTCATGAATATGTTGAAATGTCACCTCCGGTGTACTCGCAGTATGTAACCATTGTGTTTTATTTTCTACTCGCATACCGGTTTCATCAAAATGGACAACAGAAGACTGCAGAATCTGTTCTTTTACTTCTTCGAGAAACGGCCGCAATTGAGCAGAAAAAGCATGGGTATGATTGACTAACGTCCCTTCGCTTATCGAATGTCCAAAACAATCTTGAAAGAATTCTTTTGTTCGTTTCAAAGAAAGGCATTGATAATGTGTTAAATAAGGAATCAGTGTTTTTATATTTGGACCATATTGAACAGGACGAGAGACAGTAGAGGGAAACTGGGATTCTTGGATAGAATGGCAATGTGGGCACTCTTTTTGTTCCACTTTATGTTCTGTGACTTCTATCAGGATAGGTGGTAAATCATACACTTGGCGAATGCGGTATCCTTTTACAGGTTCATGTTTTAAGGACGTGTGACAACAAATACAATGCGTAGGAGAATAGGTAATCATATTGTCAGGAGTCGTTGTCAAATGAAGTGTATGTCCTTTGTGGCCCAACTGGCCACCGGTTTGACGCTGGGATGATTTTCGCAAACTTTTTGTAATAGGCTTACGAAAACCATCTGTAGAGGGTGGTTTATGACTATTTGTAGAGTTTTTTTTTGAACGATTTTCTAATTCTTCTATACGCTCTTTTAAATTCTGTATTTGACTTTCTAATTGATGAACAAAATCGTAAATAGCTTGAGGTCCCTTTTGATAGACAGCTAGAATTTCTTGTTTTTTCAACATAAATACCACCTCCTTGTCTGATATATCTAGTATTCACACAAAAAGTACATATCAGACTAGTAAATGAAAAAAGCCTCCGTGAGGAAGCTGAGTAGTTACCATTAATTTACCTTTTACAGTGTACTCTTTACCTACTTGTAGATCTTTGTATTCCACTTTATCTTGGATTGTTACAGACTTAGACGTGTGCATTTCTTTTGTACCATCTGTTTTATCAGTAGCTGTTGTTTTTATTGAAGGAATCTTTTCATCTTTGACAATGTGTTTAATGATTTGACCATTCTCTTTAATTTCAAAAGAGAACGTTTCTTCATTTAATACATAACCTTTTGGTGCAACAGTTTCTTTATATGTGTATTTTCCAAATGGTAACTTTTCAAATTTAGCGATTCCTTTATCGTCTGTTTTTCCTTTTACTACTTCTTTTCCTGCTTCGTTATAAATCGTAAATTCTGCATTTGGAAGCTTGTTATTTCCGTAAGGTAAGCACCCAGCGCCTTTTTGTATTTCTACAATAGGTTTCCAAATACTCCCTCCCAAACCGTACGTACCCCTCTCGAGGTATACGGCTTTCCACCTATCCATCTAATCTTCCTGCGTGTAGGTCTCGATGGCATTTTTCACATAGAGCTAACGTTTTTCGCTGTCTGGCTATCATTTGTTGTTCCCATAGCTTTTTCCCCTTTAAGTCTTTTAACTTTCTTATGTGATGAATATGAATTTTAATTCCTTTTGACTCACACCATTCACATTTTTCAGCCAAAAGTCTTTCAGTTAGGCTAGTTCGCCATGTGTATGTTAATGTATTGGGAATTTCATCAATATTTATATTTTTATCTTTAATACTCTTGACCCACTGAAATCCCTCATGATATAAGAATCGTGTTTTCATTCCATTTTTAGTTTTATATGTAACAGCGAATTTTCCATTAATGTTATATTTTTTACGTATTTTACCGATTGATGTTTTATATTTGGCCGCGAAAGTTTTATACATGCTATATTCCATAATGTATTTAAAGTTATTGAGAGTACTTACATTACAGGCTAGTTTGAAATAGTTATACAGTCCTCTAATTTCAGCATTATATATACTTAAAATTTCAAGGTCGTCTTTAGTGATTAAGTAAGCCCTATGTTTAGGTTTCCATGTATTCTCTTTTGTAATAAAAAGAACATCTAAAGCTAGTAACTTCTCAAACCATATGTCTTTAGATAGTTGTAAATGACATACTCCTAGCTGCGTTCTTCTAAGATAACCTCTTTTTGTTTTCTTTACTTGTAAGGAGCGATTTATTTTAATATCATAACTGAGAAATTTAGCTGCTTTACTACTATGCGTGATAAGAGTTTTATCTAGGGATAGCTCAAGACCGAGGTGATTTCGAAGAAATTTATGTATATCTTCTTTGAGTCGTATAGCCTCTTCTTTACTCCCTATTACTCCTAGAATAAAATCATCTGCGTATCTGACGTACTGTAGCCTTTTATAGTTTTCATCCATTGGTTCGCCCTGAGATATAGCTCTTTTCATACTTGATATTTCTTTACATTTTTTCTTAATTTCTTGTTTCTTTTTCTCATCTAATGTATGCCAATGTTCTCTACATTTCCTTTTCAATGTCATTTCTCTGGCATGCAACGTCCCATACTGCTTTGTTTGTCGTCTTTTCTGTCCCCTATCAAAATTAAGTTTATATTTTTCAATATATGTATCTAATTCATTTAGATATATATTGGCAAGAATAGGGCTGATAATTCCACCTTGCGGAGTTCCACTATATGTATTGTGAAATACCCAATTTTCCATATACCCAGCTCTCAGAAACTTCCAGATTAGGTTAATAAATTTTTCATCCTTAATATTTCTACGCAATAGTTTAATGAGTATATGGTGATGAATATGGTCGAAAAAACTTTTGATATCTCCTTCAATAAACCATTTGACTCCATTGAAGGTATTTTTACACTGCATTAAAGCAGTGTGGCAGCTTTTATTTGGACGAAATCCGTGAGAAGATGTAGAGAAATGCTTCTCGTAAATAGCTTCAAGTATGTTTTTTACTATTTCTTGTATGAGCTTATCCTCAAATGAAGGTATTCCCAATGGCCGTTTATTTCCATTTCTTTTAGGAATATATACTCGTTTAACCGGTGTAGGCTGATACGTTTGTGCTTTAAGCTGGCTAATTAACTCAGCAATTCGGTCCACATTCATTCCATCTATCGTTTTGTCATTTACTCCCGCTGTAAGATTCCCTTCTTTCGCATACATCTTCTGATAGGCCAAATAATAAAATTCTGGGTTATAGAGATTGCGATATAACTTTTCAAATACGTAATGCTCTTTTGTTGCATGGGAAGATAGATTATCTAAAACTATTTTTGGATTTCTCATAGCGTCTCACACACTTTCCAATTTTGTTTTAAGATAGAATAGGCTGTTTCCCTTCGCCATGTATTAGGCTTTCCCCAACTCAGACTACTACGAAAACTCCGTTACCTTGTCAATTTTTCATGAGTCACACTTCTTGGCAGTGCCTTGAAGTCATTCTCAATAGCCTGTAATAATATTAGGCATTTTGATTTAGGTAATCCCCGTTTATCACTTTAACAACTGGCTTTCTACAATATCGGGTGTGACTTTCGCCTTTTTCCTCTTATGGAGGATGGGTGGTCCTGGATCACTAGGATTAAGAACGCGGACGGTATTCTTTTCCCTGCATAGAGTTTGGTTCCAACTCTATTGGGACCATGTAACGTTTCTAACTATCTTTCGCTACTAGCGACATTATACTCCCTCAGGCTATCATTCAAGCAGTTTAGCTTTCATCCTTGTTTGTAGTATTTCACCTTGCTCTTCAGTCTTGACGGGATAGTTCGCCAACTTAGAGCTTTATCAACATGCTATTGTCCCCTTCCGATTTCTCTTTCAGGTTAGTTGATTGATGATAGGGTATACATGTGATCTTTCCCTACATTAGTGCCACCTAATGATTTGTTAAAGCGACCCTACGGGCGCACATCAGCTACATCTACCTTTGTAATTTCTAGATCACCTTTGATAAGATGATTAACTGCCAATAACTCAATAATCTTTCCATGTTCCTTTATTTCGAACATAATTGGTTCTTTAACAAGAACATAACCATTTGGAGAAGCCTTTTCTACAAATGAATATTTACCATACGCTAAATCTTTGACGTTAATCTCACCATTTTTATCTGTTTTATATTCACCAATTACTTTTCCACTTGCATCTTTTAGCTCGAATTCTGCACCTTCTAATTTTTTACTAACATCTTCATTATCCACTTTAAGTAATTTTACACTACCTTTTACTTCTGTATTTTCCACTGTAAAAGTAAGTGTTTTATTGTGCTCTTTAATTTCAAAAGGATACTTTGTTTTATTTCCAATATATCCATTAGGTGTTTGTGTCTCTAAGAAATAATATTTACCATACGTAAGACCTTCAACGTTTGCAATTCCATTTTCTTTTGTTACTACTTTTTTCACTTCTTTACCATCTTCAGTGAAGACTGTGAATTCAACATTTGGTAAAACCTTTCCTGAATCACTAAGCTTTTTAATTTCGATGTTACCTTTTACTTTGTTATTTACTATTTGGACAGCTCCTGTTTCTCCTGTCTTAACTTCAATAGTTTGTGGTTTATCATCTGAAACATAGCCTGTTGGTGCTTTAATTTCTTTTAATGTGTAAGTACCAATTGGTAAGTTGTTTAATTCTGCTATACCATCAGCACCAGTCGTGATTTTTCCAACTGATTCATTATTTGCATTAAAGACCTCAAATACTGCATCAGCTAAAACTTCTCCATTTTCTCCAACCTTTTTAATTTTTAAAGAACCAGCTGCTTCCCAATTTACTGCAAGATCACTACTAAGCTTTTCTTCATTTCTTTCTAATAGTACTGTAGCATTCTGAACAGTATCCGTACCACGGTAAGCAATTGCTTGAACTTTTGTTAAGTTTGCAGCAACACTTAGATTAAATTCACCTGTTTTAGTATTTTTAGGAATTTGGATACGGAATTTCTCTCCAACTGAAAGTTGATCTTTCACTTCACCATTTTCACTAACAATTTTTACTCCATTAGGTGCATTTTTTGCTACTACTTTATAAGAACCACCCTTAGCATTTGTTTGTACTGAATATAGATTTGTTTCGAAGAATTCACCCTTTAATTCTGCTTTTTGCTTTTCAGCAGGAATCACATTCATAAAAACATCTTGAGTCTCCTCACTATTATTAGCATTACTAATAATAGCCTTAGCTGCTTTTTCAACATTTTTATTCTCATGTTTTAATTCATTTACATCAAGTTGACCTAATGCATTCCAAACTGCAAGCTGAGTTGCGTAGTGTGCCTCATTCTGATTAGCTACTCCCAACTGCTGAACACTTTTTTGCGGGAAACCGTTTAATAGGACCCTATATACTACATTATCTGTTTTCCCCATTTCAGGAAGATCTTCACCATTTGGTGATTTTAGTCCAAGAGTTAAGCAATAAGCAATTTGAACACTTGAATTTTTAATCATTTCAGTTCGAATGTGCTTTCCTAAACTATTACTATAACTCCAGTTCATTGAATATTTCTCGTGCGTCATAACCTCTGCACTAGCCCTAGGTAAAAATACATTAAGGAATAATGCCAGTACTGATAATAATGTAAAAACTCTTATAATGACTCTCTTACCCAATTTTGTAACCTCCCTAGAATAAATTAATCCGAGTATATATCGCAATATCTAAAACATTCACGATCGACCCGATTATCATTATAAAACAATAAATTACAAATATTAAATAATTTTAATGAAATAGTCAAAAAATTTACACATTTTATTATTTATCAAGTTTTTTAACGAATTTACTATATACAAATTCTAAAACACGCCTACAATTTAAAAGACAAATATGTATGTTAAATATATAAATAGCAATTCCTTTGCTCCAGTTATTAATCTTCTATTAACCTTCCCCTTATTAAAAATAGCCTTTTCATTTTCTTGTTAATCCGAGTAATTTATACACCTCTTTTAATCTATTAATTCTCTATTACGCTCCTTCATTGAGATATAAGGGTGACTCTTCATTCAAAGAATAAAGTAAAACTTTATTCAGCCCGATCCCCATCTAACTTCTCTGCTTTGAGCCTTACTGCCCACAAATAGCAGGATACATTATGCAACATTGCATTTGATAATCATTTTTAATGTAACTATAATGATTACAGTATTGCTATTAGTCCAATATTCTACATGGAGGTTTTATTATGTTTAAAAAAATTATTGTATCTTCTATGGCGCTTACTATGTTCGGTGGAGCTGCAACTATGCTAGAGGCACCTACTGCTCAAGCAGCTTCTTATAACTCAACATCATCCTCTTACTTTGATGTCACTCCTGAAGAGGCCGTGGCTTTCTATCAATCTCAAGACTATAAAAAATTAAAAGTATTTTTGGATGACTTTGAAGCTAGAAACCCTTATGCCCCAGGTGGAGGCTACGCTCAAGGTAGTGTACGTATGCAAAAATTCAACGATGCTCTTAGAGATGCCAAATTAACAAATGTCTACCAAGAATTTATTAGAATCTCTTACTACAATCATTATCCAGAACCAAAAAGAGCACCCTCTCACAATTAGATGAAGTGACCCCTAAAAGTTAGACACGGTTATTTGATTAGGCAGCTTGATAAAAGTGAGTCCGGTATTGTACCGGGCTCATTTTTAATTTTGCCTTAATCCGTTTCGTATTATAATAATCTATATATTTTTCTAATTCTATTTTAAAGTGCTCTACATTTTCAAATTCTTTTATGTAGAGGAACTCCGATTTCATAATCCCAAAGAAATTTTCTATTACTGCGTTGTCGTAACAGTTGCCTTTTCGAGACATACTCTGGACGATAGCTCTTGATTCTAGTGTACGGACGTATTGTCTCATTTGATAATGCCATCCTTGATCCGAATGCATCAGTAGCTGGTGCGTTTCAGGTAAACGTTCCAATGCTTTCTCTAACATGTCTGAAACAAGCGAATACGTCGGTCTAGAACCAATTGTATAGGTAATAATTTCACCATTATACAAATCTAATACAGGTGATACATACAGTTTTTCTCCAAACAATTTAAACTCTGTGATGTCTGTTACCCACTTTTGATTCGGTGCATCTGTATGAAAATTACGCTCTAAAATATTAGGTGCAATTCTACCGACTTTTCCTTTATAGGATTTATATTTCTTCATACGCACAACACACTTTAACCCAAGCTCTTTCATAATGCGCTGAACCTTCTTGTGGTTCACTTTCTGGCCACGATTCGTTAATTCATCACGAATGCGACGGTAACCATAACGACCTTCATTTTCCTCATAAATCGCTTTAATCTCAGCTTTCAAATCGGCATCTACATCTGGACGATTCATTTTCTTTACTAAATCATAATACGTGCTTCGAGGAATAGTAGCTAGCTCCACGAGTGCCTTCACCGAATATTTATGCCTTAATTCATAGATTACTTGCGCTTTGTCTTGTTTTGTGATTTTTCCTTGTTTTGAACTAAGGCATTTAACTTTTTTAAGTACTCATTTTCCATCTCAAGCTGTTTAATGCGTGCTTCAAGTGCTTCGACTGACCCTTCAGCTAAATGTTGTTTTAATTGTTTATTTGAATCTTTTTTCATGGATGGACGCCCCTTTTTCTTAGATTGAAGGGCATCAATTCCTTGTGTTTCGAGCTGTTTTTTCCAAACAGAAATCGTTGAAGGGGCAGGAATATTAAAGATAGCTGCCGTCTCAAATAAGGACATACCGTTTTCAATCATAAAGTTTAGTACGTCTAGTTTAAATTGTTGTGTGTAATTTGTACATCGTTTTAGAAAAGCTTCCAGACCATTCTGTTTATATTGGTTTACCCAATTCAAAATGATTGTGTCACTTATACCGAGCGATCTACCCATTTCTCGATAACTTTCATTTCCGTTCAAATAACGTAGAACGATTTGTATTTTTTCATCAGCTGTAAATTTAGCCATAGAAAAACTGCACCTCCAATTGTTAGACTGTGTCTAACAATTGGGGTGCAGTTCATAGATAAGGTGCTCGTTTTCATTTTTATCGGTAATTCTCAATTCAATTTAGCTTCTTTCCAATAAGTAAAGATTAAATTAACTTAAAAACAAAGCGTTTTAAATTTAATTCATAGATCTTACTGAAACTTGGAATTGCCCCTTAGAACCATCATCATTTGAAACGTAAATTTTATATGTTCCATTCGGTAATGGAGATAAAGCATTCCGTACATTTGTAACATTAATTTGTTGTTCTCCAGGTTTTATATAACCACCAACAATTAGCTCTGTATTTGGACCTTTTACACTATATCCCATTGTATTTTGACCATTATTTTTCATAGAGAAGCTTAAGTCAGTACTCCCATCATATACGAAAGAAGTTTCAGCCTCGCCACTATAATCCATTGTTTGGGTTAATAATAAGTCTGCAGAAACATGTTCAACTACATGAATTGGATCATTCGTTTTGTGTACTTCTTCAGCATAAGTATTATTCCCTAACACACCAAGTGTTAATGCTGAAACTACTCCACAACTAAGCACTAGTTTATTTAACTTCATTTTAAGTTCCCCCTTGATGTTTGTATTCTATTACCATCATACATCCTTTTCCAAGTGCGTTTTTATGTAATAATTCATATCTATAAAACTATATATCTTAACTTTTTGTATTAACAGTTATTGAGAACCCCACATAGATAAAGCTACAATATTACGCTTCATAAAAAACATGTAAATTTTAAAGTCTTTTTCTAACAAAGTTTTATACGAGTAAGTACCAAAATACTCACATAAATAGCATTTCTATTTCAGATAAAATGTACTAATAAAATTTTTCTAAAATTTCACTTTGTAATTTGATATATTCCATGTTAATATAACGGAGGCTACAAAACAGAAGTCACCACGCATATCATTTTCACAGAATATTCATACTTTAAAAACCTTATTTTATCAGTAACTAAATCCCGATTTTACCCATACAAAAGTTAGTTGATAATTTCATATGTACATAAATTTAAATAGATTTTTTCTATTTTCCTTATCAATTTTAATACGAGTAATATAACAGCATGTTTTTCAAGTACCCTTCCTTTTTTAGATAAAAAGTCTACTAATACTAAACATCTATGTCCAACTCATACATAATTCTACTTACAAACTATCGGAGATGCAAAACTATGGGAATTTCTACTCTTTTATTAAATACCTTTATTATAATAATTTGTATCCTTAGCTATCACGTATTTTGGCTAGAGTTTAAAGAAAAAACAACATGTAATAATATGTTATTTTCTATCCTTTCCTCCATTGCTATTATTTTTTGTATGACTTTTCCTTTTCATTTACATGTGGGATTTATTTATGATTTACGTTTTATTCCTATTATATTAGTTTTTCTATATGGAAATACAAAAAACATTATTTTTATAGGAATTTTATATCTTTCTTATCGGTTTTACTTAGGCGGAAATGGCGTTCTTCCATCATTTATTATCTTCACTATTATTTTTGGTATAACAATGCTCTTTCGTTACCTATTACCTATGTATATTAAAGAAAAAAAAGTATTATTAAGCTTACTCCTTATTTTAGTATGTACAACTTCACTTTCTATTTGCGGTATTGTAACTCAAATAAATACAGGAGGGAAAATAGACTCTACTCTCATAGAATTTTTATTAAATTATATAGTCATTAATATTTTCACAGTATTATTATCAGTTTATTTAATAGAGGGAATGATTGAGAAATATAAAATGGAAGAAAAACTGCAACGGGCTGAAAAATTTTATATAGCTAGCGAACTAGCGGCGTCAATTGCACACGAAATCCACAATCCACTAACCACGGTACATGGATTCACTCAATTATTAAATGAAAAACATGCCTCTAAGCTATCTCAGGATCAATACTTAGAAATCATGTTAATTGAAATGCAGCAAATACAATCTACTATTAATAACTATTTATCTTTAACCAAACCACAGAACACCCTAAAAGAGAAAATAGATATTAATCACATTTTAAATCAGGTGAAAGATACTATTTCACCACTCGCTCTATCATACAAAGTTGAAATCAAACAAAACAGTACAGATTCCTTTTATATAAATGGGGACCCCGAAAAATTCAAACTCTGTCTAAACAACATCATCCAAAACGGAATTGAGGCTATGAAAAATGGTGGATTATTACAAATAAATATACAAAAAGTAAAAGGAAATATCATAATTGATATTATTGATTCAGGAATTGGGATGTCATCTCAACAAATAAAACGAATTGCTTTGCCATTCTATTCAACAACAGAAAAAGGAACTGGGCTTGGTACTATGATTGCTTATAGTATTATTAGAGAATTAAACGGAGATATAGAGATAGAGAGTGAATTAGGTAAAGGGACACGCTTTTCTATTAGTATCCCTTGCCAATGTGATAAAAATTTTCTGTTTAGTTAATTATATAAATGAATTTTAAGAATCCCGCTAGCTAGCTAGCTTACTTATTAATTATCTTAAATTTATAAAATAATAAGGGTCAGAGCTTATCTATTGTTACAGATACACTCTGATCCTTTAGTTTAATTACAGTAAACGCACTTAATATTTATAACTTTTCTTACATCTGGATGAAATAATAGTTTATCTCTTTTACTAATTAGATTTGTTTAATGTAAATATAGCATCTCTCGACACTTAATTTGTTATTATCGTTAGGGACATTTCCTACAGTTGTTTTTTCATTAAAGTACAGACCTTGTGCCGTTCATTGAAAAAGACAACTCCCCTTTTACTACTTTACTTCCACCGTATAATTCCCTGTTCCACCACCATACTGATACACATGTAAATAATACTTCCCTGGATACGTGTAGTAACTACCTACTAGTTTATTCCCTTGTTGCTGAGCATACGTAACATAATTATTTAAATCTGCTTCAGAATAAAGTACCCAGTTCATTCCGATATTATTTTCATTCGTTACGTTAATTTGAAGATTTTTAGCAGTCTCCACATTAATTTCAAAGAAATCACTTGTATCTCCATTTCCTAAACTAGCACGTAAAACTTGATTTAACTGCAGTTTGTTTGCTGTTTGGAATGAGTTATTCGGTTCTTTTTCTAAACTGTTATCTTCTTTCTTTTGAACAGTTACAGTCGCTGTAGCAGTATTAGTTGCTCCTTTATCGTCTGTTACTGTTAATTTCGCTGTATACGCTCCTTCTTTTGTATATACGTGAGTTGGATTTTGCTCATTACTTACAGTACCGTCTCCAAACTCCCATTTATATGAAGTAATTTTCCCGTCTTCATCTTTTGATGCGTCGCTTTTAAATGAAATTGCTTCATTCACATTTCCACTATACGGACCGTTTATAACCGCAACTGGCGCTTTATTCTCTGCACCTTCTTCTGTATTAATACCGTGGAACACAACATCATATTCAAATTGTCCTGATGCATTCACGCGATAATTTACGAAGTATGCTGTTACCGTTTTATAGCCTGTCCATTCTTTTGCGCTTAAACGTTTTAACGTATCATTAACGTTTTGTGTAATTATTTTCCAATCTTCATATTCTCCTTTTGCTGCAGTTCCTGTATATGTTCCTTGTAGTGTGAATGTATTAAAGAACTTTGATTTATTTTTCTTCACTGATACATTTTTCAATTTTGCTTCCGCCGTTATTTCTGCCGCAATATCTGAAACTGGTTTCGGTGCATGATTTGCTAAATAATCGTCTGATACTAATGGTACGTTATATTTCTCACGATTATCAAATAGCATTTGCATATAATCTTGATATTCTTTATTTAAATTCGCATCTTTACTTAATGTAGAGCGATATGCATCATATGCTGTTACATCATTTTTCCTAATAAGATCATGTATTTTATCAAACATATCATATCTCTTATTGTACATATACGATTGTAAAGCAAAGGAATAATTATAGAAATCCCATGTTCCATACTTTGCATTTAACGTTCGCTCTGCCGTATAACGCTCTGCTGGGTTTGAAGATAATCCTCCTATAATACTCTTTCTCGGTACAACATTATCCGTTCTCGTTGCCCCTGCAAAAAATTCAGCATTCCCTTCTTCAAACCAAGATAATCTTTCATTTTCATATATTTTCCCTTGACCCCATAACCCTGGTACTTCATATCTACCTTGTAAATAATGCGTGAACTCGTGTCGGAATAATTCTTCTAAACTATAAATACTTTCTTCTGGCGTACGCTCATAAGTAAAGAACGTACCTGTTCCTTCTATATAAAGACCACCGTTATTCGTTTCATATCCGTACAATTGACGATTAAACTGATATTCTGCTGGGCTATTATAAATAACCATCGTTAATACATCATCAGGATTTCCTTTTTCTAAAGGTTGATCACTTTCAACCGTACGATGGAATTGTGCCTTCACTTCTTTTGCCGCCCAATATAAACGTTTTACTTTTTCTTCTGTCACTTTATCTCCAGCTTTTAAAACAATTGCCCCATCATCAAACATATACGTTTTTGGCAAATATTTTTTCTTTCCATCTTCTCTTATTTGATCTAAATTCACCACTTTACCATTTGCATCTTTTCCGCCATAATTCGTCGCGATTTGCTCAGCAGCTACGAAATATTGCTCCCCTAAATACGGATAAATTTTCATCGCATCTGTTACAACTTGTAATCCTTTCGTTCCTGTACTATGGAACGAACCGAGCCTACCTGTATAATAAATGCCATTATTAATAAGCCAACCGTTTTTTGCGGTAATCGTTCCCATTAATGCAAAACGACTTAGTTCATTAATATAACTATCTATTTTCTGATACCATACTGTATCTTTCGGTGCTTTCCTCGTATCGTACAAATACGATTGAATGTCGTAATCAACACCTTGCATAATATCGTAAATAGCATTTCCAGCTGAAAGATTATCTACTAATGTAGAGAAATTATCATTATATTGTTTAAAAATCTTTGCAGCCGATGTTATCGTTTCCACATCACTCGAAGCGTTTCCTATTAACTTTCCGTATGATGATACCACTCTATTTTGCTCTAATGTACCCAGCTTGAAATTTGAATTGTTAGCTATCGCTTTTAATGCAGGTAAGCATTTATCATGATAACTCCGTTCATTTAATTTACTAAGTTCCGAATTATAAAATCCTAAATAAAATCCTGAACGTAATACCTCTACTAATGTCTCAATCCCTTTTGAATCATCCTTCGTATAGGCTTGTCCTTGCTGCTTCAATTTATCAATAATCGCCTGCATTCTACTATCATTTTGATAGAATGCTAGACTGTCTGTATTAAACTGAAATAGCCCCGTAATTTGCTCCCAATCAATGGTTATAAGTAAATCTACTAACTGCTGATTGCTTAATTGATTTAATTCAGCAATTGTATAAGTTTTCGCTACAGCTAATTGCTTACTTTCCTTTTTTACCTCAGGCGGTCTTTGTGATAAATCAGCAAATTGTATCCTTTGCTCAAAAGACTTGCTTTCGAGCAATTTCGATGAATGAGCTAATTCTTGTACTGGTAGTTGTACACCGACTGGCTCCATTTTGAGTACATTTCGATAAGAAACTTGCTCTCCCTTAGTATCTTCTGCCAAACTTACCCCTTGAAAACTCCCTAACATTAAACTAGCAAAACTTACCCCTACTAACATTTTTTTTGAATAGCCTTTCATACTCTCCCCTACCTTACATTTTTAGTGTCCCGCTCCATTATTTTACTATTTTTACTTTTTGTCCTGTATTGAGAAAAAATAAGGGAACGTTCACATATGTATCCTTGCTGCGCAAAATTAGCACTTGACTTTATGTGCGTTTTATATCAAAAAAGATAGATAATAGCAAAATTCCTGCTACATCTATCCTCGTTTTCAACACTATGATTTTAACTTTATAAACGTAACTTCCGGTAATGTTTGCATATACTGAATAAACTCATTCTTTTCTTCTGACGATATATTTTTCAGTTGCATCCCTACCTTATAAACAGTTTCTGTACCTTGCTGTGAAGCCTCCACCTCATATGAAACTATTGGAATGCCTTTCACTTGTAGCGTTTCTACTATTTGTTGTACCGCTTCATGTTTATTTATACACATTTGCACCGTTATATTTTGTGGAAATAAAAATTGCACCTTAAAAATACGACTCACAATTTCTAAACCAATTAAAACGAGAATCGTCGCTCCAATCCCTACTACATACATTCCCGCTCCAATTGCTAATCCTATGCCGGCAGTAGCCCATAAACCAGCCGCGGTCGTTAATCCTTTCACCGCCTGCTTTTGAATAATAATTGTGCCTGCACCTAAAAAACCAACTCCACTAACGACTTGTGCTGCAATCCGACTTGGGTCTAGAGACGTATGCTCTTCATACACAATATCTGAAAAGGCATATTTCGAAACAACCATTATTAACGCACTTCCTACCGCTACGAGGAAATGAGTCTTTAATCCAGCTTCTTTCGATCGAATTTCTCTTTCAATACCAATCATTGCTCCTAACAAGCCAGCAACACCGATTCGTATAATAAAATCAAAATCTACACTCACGGGCACTTCCCCCTTTCATTCATTATAGATAGATAAAACAAAAATTATCACAAACATCCATTTATCAACATGAAGGAATACCACTAAAATACACTTAATACTCCGACCATTTTATGTTAATATTTAAAATATTAACATAAAATAAATAACTTCTAATTTTAAATCTTCACTAATTTTCTAAAAAATCAAAGGTGAATTACATGAAATTAGGTTGAGAAACTTAAGAAAACGCTTTCATTTTGTGTCATGATTTTTTTATAAATACTACATAAACAAAGGAGCTTACTAACAATGAACGTCTCGTTACTTACACCTACTACTGATTTACAAGAAGAATACTTAGATTTCTATATCGAATGGAAAGATAGCGGTGAAACAATGATCCCGTGGGTTATCTCAAAAAATCCTGCTAACTTCCCAGCTATGGTTCAAGAACTTCTCGATGCGCATAACGGAATAAATATCCCTGAAACTTGGGTACCAGATTCTACATATTGGCTCGTTACAAATAATAATAGAATTGTCGGAGCTGTTAATATACGTCATAGTTTAACTGAACATCTATTTAACGCTGGCGGTCATATCGGTTATGGCATTCGCCCTTCTGAAAGAAGAAAAGGTTATGCTACGAAATTACTAGCATTATCATTAGAAAAAACGAAGGAATTAGACATCACGAAAGTACTTGTCGTTTGCGACGCAGTGAATACCGCTTCTGAAAAAACGATTTTACATAACGGCGGGCTTCGTGATGATGATTTCACTGAGGAAGATGGGAATGTAGTAAGAAGATATTGGATTGAGCTATGAATGATCACAAATAAGCGAGAAAGTGATTATACACTTTCTCGCTTATTTTACACTGCTTCTATTTCAAACTGCACTGTAATACCACTTGGATCTACTACCGTAAACCCATTTGTAGTTTCATTTATTTCATGTTGTTTTTCTATTAATCTTTCTTTCACTGCATCTAACGCTTCTTTATGCGGTAGTACAATTGTATATACCTTTAGTCCAGTTGCATGTACTGGTGGGTGTGGATTATTTACTCCGTTCCACGTATTTGCACCGATATGGTGATGATATCCTCCTGCAGAAATGAATAAGCAGTCATCTTCACGTTGTTGCACTTCAAACCCTACTGTCTCTACATAAAACTCTTGTGATTTCTCTACATCAGCTATTCGTAAATGTACGTGCCCAACGACAGTATTAGCAGGTAATCCATCAGCCTCATAATCAACGAGTGTTGCCAGCTCTTTTAAATCTAGTGGCGTACTTCCTCCTGGTCCTTCTCCCCATTGATCACGCGGACGGTCTGCATAAATTTCAATACCATTCCCCTCTAGATCTTGCAAATAAAACGCTTCGCTATATGTATGATCACTTGCACTGTTAAACCTTGAGATTGGTAAAATTTCATTTGAATATGTATAACGCCCTTCTTGCTCAGCTGGGCTGTCAATTACATTCTTATTACGAAGAACCCCAAATAGCGCAGAAGCAAAAGCTTCACGAGTCGGAACTAAAAAGGCTACATGATATATACCAGTCGTACGCGGTTCTTGCAGTACCCCGTCCTCTATCTTTTCAAGAACAAGTAATGTATTCTTACTACCTTTTCCTGCTAAATATGCTTTATTCCCCTCTTGCTTAATTACCTCTAATCCTACAACATTCTCATAAAAAGCAATTTGACGCTCTAAATCTTTCACTTTAAATTCAACATGACCAATACGTGTTTTCGGATGAATTCGTACCATGAATAACTTCATCTCCTTATCCCTATATTTTACCATTACATATAACCGTTACTATGAAGGATACAACTAAAATCATCCTATGTAAATAAGAAAAGTCAGAATTTACATGCATTTTTATTTTCATAATAAAAAAGCCTCCTTTTCTAACTTTCAGAAAAGGGGGCTTTTTAACGCTTATCTCATTTTATGTACTTCAGCAACTAGCTTTCCACCCTGAATGCCCATATAAAGCTTCACAGGTGCATCATTCGTATTTTCAAATACTAAATCTAAATATGGATATGCAATTGTAGCATCTCTTCCTTGAGGAACATAACCTACCGTTTTAGAATGTGTAGTTCTCTCCACCATTTTCAGGCCAGCTTGATCTGCTGCATTGTATAAAGTTGAAGATGTTTGGCAAACACCACCACCGTATCCATCTACTAATTTACCATCAACTATTTCTTTCCCTAATTGATATCCTTTGTCTGGTGTTGTATCACCGATTAATGAATTAAAAGAGAAACGGTCTCCTTTTGCTAACACAACTCCATTTATACTCGCTGCTGACAAACGAATATTCTCAATACGGCCACCTGTTGAACCGCCTAAGTTCGTTTCATATCTACCAATTACCGTACCATTTCCTTGCGCATCACTTAATGTTGCGACTGGTTTTTTCTCCACGATCGGCAACTGATACGTAGCATCCCACATACCCACATTTAACAATTTATCTACTAATTCTTTTTCCATTAATTCATAAGAAGGTTTTCCTTCTTGCCAACTTCCATCAGGTGCTATACGTGAAGGAACCATTTTTTTGTCGACGCTTTTTCCAACCTCACCAACAACCTTTGTTACAGACTTTTTAAATTTCGCTTCATCTTCAAAATAGCCTAAACCAGATAAATCTAATTTTTTCACTTCAGTACCAGTTCGACCATCAACTAAACTAATAGTATCCTGCACTTCTGCTTTAGCCTCTACAGTGTGCCCACCAATATCACTTACCAATGCAACATCACTTACTTTTGTACCACAGCCACTCACTACAGCTACACATAACACCCCAACTAATATACCCTTTACTTTACGGAACAATATACTCTCTCCCTTTCCCCAACATCACTATTATGTATTTATTTCATTTTTATGTATGTTTTGTTACAATCATTTTACAATATGTTTATAAAATGTTACAAGTTATTTTTCACTCTATATAAATTACTCTTTTCTTTTACAAATGTCTATACATATTTACATAAAAGTTTGAGTTTGATAGAATTGTAACTTTTATGTAAACTCTCCCTTTTATCCAGTATATACCATTAAGCAAAAGAAATACAAATCAAAAACCCTCAACATAAATAGGTATTTGCCGTGCCACCGCTCCGCTTTTGCACATACATTATGGTGAATTCAACCTATTTTAAAGAAATGGAGGATGTTATTATGTATCCCTACAATCCATATGATCCATATAATCAATATGCGTACCAACAACCACAGTATGACTTACAAGCACAATACCAATCTTATATAGATCACGCAGAGCAAACGAATCCATATGACCAAAATAGACAATTCCAACTTCCAATCTCTTTTCCTGGCACTGGAAATCGTCAATTAGAAAGACGCGTAAATGAGCTTGAACAAAGAGTACGTCAACTAGAAAATACAGTTGAGCGCCATACACGTAGACTAAACCGCTTAAACCAACGTTTACGCACAGTAGAAAACAGACTAAACATTCCATTCGCAGCATTAGAAGACGGATTTTAATCGAGAAAATAAAGTGAAACTTTAATCAACCTTCACCAATCGGGCTTTTACGGGCAGCCCGCCCGGCAAATAGCGGGATAAAAATTATATAAAGGAAGGGGCTCCCCCTTCCTTATATAAATTGACGAAAGTTTTTTCCATCTCTATACTGATAAGAGTTAATGAAATGAAACAAGGTGATAAATATGGATTTTGAAATAAATTATCTTTCCTTTTATGTTGTACAAGTAGAAGGAAAAGGTGAAGCAGTTGATAAACGCTACAAACATTTTCAAACTTTAGACGCTGAAGAATATGAAGATAGCTCCTTAAAAGAATTTTTGAATGGTGAGTTATTAAAAATATCGAAGCGAAAAGTAGAACGTCATGCAAAAACAGAACAAGCCCCAACAAAAATTGGTCGCTTTATTGTAGAGGAAGGGCACGAACTTGATTCAAACCCTCATTACAACCTTTTTAATCGTATTCGCTTTGCAGAAACAAAGGAAAACTTTAAAGATATGAGCGAACCTCTCGTTTATACATATCTTGACACAAGCGCTGTACGCGGTGGTGTATTTTTAATTGCTCAGGCAAAACTACGCAAATACTTTGATGATCCATTCGTATTTGTAATGAAATGCGACTTCGAACCAAAGGTGGCTTCTATTTCTGATGAATCAACACTGATTCGTAACGTTGAAATGGCCATCACAACAAAGAATATGAAATCTATCCAATATCCGTACATGCCTGAAGAAGGTATGGTCGAAGTGGGCGAATTAAAAATTCACCAAGCATCACACGCCCGCTACTTTGAAGACTTCTTAAAATTCGTCGAATATGAACGCTCTATGCCTGAAATTATGAAAACACAAGTAATGGACATGGTATACGACCAAATTGAAGATGTATTTGAAGAAGGTACAGAAGAACGCGAACAATTCGACCAAGCGATGGAAGTATGGGCTGCCAGTCCGAAACGCGAAATTATGGAACAATTTTCAACCGAAGAAGTAATGGAAGCTACCGCTCAAATCGTTGAGCATGCTCCTGAAGTGGAATTAAAGCTAAAAGCAGACCATATTTCTGTGAAGGCGTTACTTGCTGATTTCGGGGATCAAATACATATTGCGAAGGTAAATGACCGATATGTACTTATGATTGAAGCAGACACACTTACATTTGAAAAGGGCTTCTCTCCTATTGAGTTTCTGAAGCCAGATGAGCTGCAAGATGTGATTGAGCGGATTGAGAATAAGCAACAGTATTCGTATGATCCAAACGGGATTGAATAAATCCTTCCATATATCTGTTTTTATTGGGCGCTTTTAATAAGCGCTCTTTTATTTTGAGCTTAGTTGATGTTTATATTAAAAAACGATTCTTAATAGAATCGTTTTTCCTGATTTATAACAAAAATATGCTTATTTTTAAAAATTATTATTGATTCAAGATATCAATTGTCGCAGAATCAAGTAAATTCCTTCCTTGTTGTGCAAGCGTATTTCCATTAGAGTAGTCACTATGTATGTTGGTAAAATGAAAACTTCACTTCACTACCTCAAATTTATTATACTCGTAAAAAGATAATTGAAAACGATATTCCGGATGCTCTCTCACCCAATCGTAGGCTTCTTCTAAAATTTCCATTTTGTTTTGCAAGTCATTAAGTTCACTACATTTGTCCTTTTTCTGTTTGCACAGAGGGCAGAATCCATTTACTATGTCGGCACTTGTCGCCCTAATAGTTTTACTTTTTAAGTCAACTACTAAACGAAGAAGAAGAGAATGCTCAGCTTTTGTAGTCACCGTCATTTCAGCAACCCCATCCTCATTCCAAAAGACACCGTTTAATTCCATCTGTACGGTGACGTCTTTAATATCCAAGTCTATCACTATCACACCTCCCTTGTATAAAACTCATATTTTACTCTTCGATTTTAATCTTTAATACACCACGCTTTAAAGATATATTAAGCTTTTTCCAATTCTTCTTCTTTGCTATGAAAGGAAGTATAATTACTGCTGATAGCGTGGTAAATATTATCCCCAAAACTACAACTGTTACAATGTTAAAGATTGCTTCCATTTAACTGTATCCTCTTTCATTTCTATGGGCTCTAATTTTATGAATGTATTTAAAAATTCTTACCGCCCCTTAATTTTCAAAGCAATTATAATGGCCCAATCACAACAAATCAATTCCTATTTAATATGAATACTTTATTCATCCATCAATATAATGATGTTAAATTTATGTAGCTAGAAATAAAGGAGAATGTCATTTAACCTCTACATTCTCCTCCATCTCAGCCAAATACCTAATCTGCCGTTCTGCTTTTCGCACTGCCGTACGAAAATGTTTTTTCAGCAGTTCTACTGTATTTTCACTTATATAATATCTTTCCGTAATACTTTCCCACGTGTCACTACTTTCAAATGTACTCCATTCAAAAGAGCGTTCTGTATTTTTCTTTAGTTCTTTAAACACCCATTTTCGCATCTTTTTTTTCGCTTTTTCCGTTAGTTTCCCGTCCTTTACAAGTTCCAGTTCGCCATGTCTTTTGTACCGTTTATGAATATCTCTCTCGCTATATACTTTAAGAAGTATATTTGCTGTATTCTCAGCATCTGCTAGAGCTCGGTGCTGTTTCCCTTCCCATGTTAAACCGAGCTGTTCTACTGCAAATTGTAAACTTGGCGTATGTTCAAATAATTCTTCATACGCTTGGAAAACCAATTTTTGCAAATCAATTCTATTTTCTTTTTCTATACTTGGGCATTCAACACCATGTAATGCACAATCATGAGATAGAAAGCGATAATCTTCTTTTCCCCATGAAACAAATATACAATCTTCGCCGATGAACTGAATAAATTTCTCTACAATTTGAGGGAATTTTTCTACACCAATTAAATCTTCCTTTGTAATTCCAGTCAATTTTGTCGTATGACGAGTTAATCGTGCACTTGGTTTTACTAACTCCGAAAACTCTTCAATTATCTTCATTGTACCTATTTTTATTTTTACAGCTCCGATATCAACTATTTCTGACGGATCTTCTGATTTATACGGTCTGAAATTCCTCTCAATATCAAACACAATGAAATGTGTAGCGTTTTTCAATTTATTTACCTCTTTCTAAATTCCTTTTCACACAAACACTCTATTTTCAGTATTTATTTATTCATGTACTTTATACAAAAATACTCCGAATAAATAAATAAATGAAAATTCAGTCTCGTTATGATATGTAAGTAGGAGGACATCTATAAAAATGCAAAAAAAAGAAGGGCGAGCCCTTCTTTTTTCAAAAATTACTTCTTGTTTACGTTAGTAGCTTGAGGTCCACGGTTACCTTGTTCTACTTCGAAAGTAACTTCTTGACCTTCTTCTAAAGTTTTGAAGCCTTCGCCTTGGATAGCTGAGAAATGAACGAATACGTCTTCTCCGCCTTCAACTTCGATGAAACCGAAACCTTTTTCTGAGTTAAACCATTTTACTTTACCGTTTTGCATGAAAAAAATCCTCCTACAATGTACCTATATGTACATATTCATTTTCAACCACCTTACAATAATAAGCCAGATATTAAAAAACTGCAACCCCTGAGGAGATTTAACATTGCTATCCTCCTCGGAAGTTACAGCTCATTTAAATCTCTATATTATTAAAAGTAAAATGGTTTAAATACACTATATCATATCAATATAATAAAAGTAAAGTTTTTTTCTTAAATTATTTTTTGTTCCCACTGCATTGCTTTTAATTCGCCTGATCCGGCTACTACATAACCATCTTTTTGATTAACAATGCGCCATCCGTGCCCTTTAACTGAATCACATACTGTAACAATACCTTCGTCAAGAAGCACACGGCACACACTACTAATACCCGCCTTATTTTGTGTTGAAGTTGTATATAAAACATGTTGATCTACACTTAAGTCTAAATAACTACTTGCTTTCTGCTCACTTTGACATGTATGCCAATATATTTTTTCACTCGCAATACTTTCATCTATTTTACAATAAGAAATATTCCCGCTAACTCCCTTGCACGATCCACTTGCCGCTACTAAATAAGAATTGTGTAAAGTCAACGCGGAGATCATTTGATTCATCGCAATTTTAATCCTCTTTAATTTACGTGTCTTCAAATCAAAGAGCCAAACACCACCATATTTAGCATGTATTTTCGTACCAATAAATAAGTAATGCTTATATAAAAATAACGATCGAATAGACGGTGCCGCACTGCCATACTCAAGAAACGGATGAATAGTCTCCCATGTCGAACCGAAATTATTAGAAAGATACAGCGTTTTTTCTCCATGAGCAATGACAGTTCCTTGTACATTGCTACATACATTCCAACTCGTTGCTTTTGTTGGAAAACGCTGAATTGTCCAGTTCTCTCCACCATTCATACTACGAATAAAAATCCCTTCGTCACCTACACCATAAACTACATTATCTTCGCTATGTAAATCCCTAATTCGTTTTTGAAAACCATTTAAAATTCGTTTCCATTCTCCGTCTTGTTCAATAAATAAGCCATTATATGTAGTAGCTAACAACAGTTTTCCATCTCTTAACTTTGCAATAGCAGTTGCACTTAACATTGTCTCCACGTTGACACTCCCATTCTTAGAACTTCTCAGCAAATGCAATTGCAAAATTACTGCATTTTTCAACATCCTCTTCATCTTCTGGAGCTAATTCAATTTTCAGCCCTTCTTGTACAAGCTCTGCACCGCGTTCTACAAGACGTTCTTCAAATATCGTTACCGCTTCACAAAATAGTTCATACGCCGTATCACCTGATCCGAATACCGCTACCTTTTTCCCAGCTAAATCTATATTTTCTAAGTCCTCATGAAAATCTTCCGCTTCAAATGGTAATTCACCATCGCCCCACGTATAAGATCCTAAAATGATTCCATCATAAGCTAATAATTCTTCAGCATCCATGCCTTCCATTTCTTGCAATACTACTTCATGATCAAAAGCATCTAAACTAACTTTAATTAAATCAGCAATACTCTCTGTATTTCCTGACATACTTGCATAAGCTATTAAAATTTTTGCCACTTTGGCATCCCCCTCTAACATTAAATGATTCTCATTCTCATTATATTAATAATGAGAATCAATTTCAATTGATTTTTTCTACTTTTATTTATATTACTTATTTCAAATAAAGTGAAACTTTAATGAGTGGGAGTTTTGTTCATCCCCCACTCATTATTAGTTGAACCAATCGGACTTTTACGGGCAGCAGGGCCCTCACCTAACTTCTTTGCTTCCACTGAATTTTGAGGTGGGGGGTCTTACTGCCCGGCAAATAGCGGGATAAATAAAAAAGCACAGATGACTATACAATCATCTGTGCTTTTTTATTACTTTTTAAAAATACCAAAAGGCTTTCCTACTGGTAAAACAACTTTTCCAAAGTGTGTATTTAACACTGCTGCTGCTGAACCGTAGAAAGATAATAATGAAATAAGAAGTTCAGAATATGCTGCTAAATTATGCATTGCGTGCGGCATAACACCTAAAGTACTTAATGAAAGACCAATAAATAAGAAATCAATAAGGACAAAGATCATAAATAATACTTTATGTGTTTCCATTGCACCAATCGTCATAAAGATTGTGAAAATCAAATATCCGATAAAGGCTACACCAAGCTGTTTTGAATCTGCAGCTTGTGCTAATTTTTCGCCAAATACTCCAAGTTGAATTAACCAAGTCATTCCAACACCTAACCAAAATAGGCCGTACGCACCAAATGCTGTCGTACCGAATGTATTGTTATGCTTTGCATCGTGAATGCAAGCAAAGATTTGTGCAAATCCTCCTAAAAAGATTGCCCATGGTAATACAAGTGAAACGCCATCTGTTAAGCCTAACTTTTGAGATGATGCTACAAGTGTTACCATTGCTAATCCAAATAGACCAATTCCAGATGGATCCGCTGTTGTCATTTTCACATGATGTGTAGTAGTTTGATTGCTCATATAAACCTCCTGATTATAAACATACTCGAATACAATACTTAAATCAGAAGCCTATGTCAATGGTTTTTTTTGTATGTTGTCAGACGTTATATTTTATAATGATTAAATATATTTCCGACCACTTCATAAGGTTTTATATTCACTTTTTCCAACTCGTTTATCGGTAGCCATAACGGAATATAACTTCCTCTACCTTCCCGCTGAAATTCCTCAGCTGTTCCACTTCCGAACACTCCGCCTGTAATATAGGCACCATAATAATATTCATTTCCTTTATATTTTACCTTTGCAATAAGGTGCTCCACTTTTATATGTAGCCCTAATTCTTCATATACCTCTCTTTTCGTTGCCTCTTCAGGCGTTTCACCTTCCTCAACCCCTCCGCCAGGAAAAACATAATATGTTTCCTCTTCTCGAATACGTTTTATAAGAGCAATTTTCCCTTCCTGTACAATGATAGCCGCCCCGCGATTTCTTATCATTTTATTTCCTCAATACGAATCGCGACTGTTCCCCACTCTTTTTCTTGTTCTTTCGTATATATTTTGTATGTACTTTCTAACATTTCCTCTAAACTATCATTCTCACAATCCAATAATTTTTTATCAATTTGTTCATACATAGATTTAAAGCTCTCGTATCGCTTTATTTCCGTTACTTTTACCGTCATCATTTCTGTCGTCGTAAGATTCGTAAATACGATTTCATCGCCTTTGTTTATTAGTTGACGTTTTTTATCGTATAGGCGTACTTCATATACTTTTTTTCCTGATTGAATTGACTGAAACGGTTTATTATATAAACCCATTTCGTATCGCATACATCCCACTCCCTTTTTTTCATTTCACCTATTAATACAGTTCACATTACTACATCTTGCATATAATATTCCATACGTATCGCTTAATTGAGAAAGGAGGCTGAAGAAGCATGTTATATTTAAATCAAAAACCTGAATATAATAAATATGATATTGGTGATTATACTTATAGTAAAGTAGGGCCAACCATTTTTTCTTGGAACGATGAAACAAAATTAAAAATAGGTAAGTTTTGTTCATTAGCAGAAGAAGTCGTTTTCATACTCGGCGGTGAACATCGCGCAGACTGGATAACAACTTATCCATTTAATGCACTTTTTGATGAAGGAGCACATATTACTGGTCACCCTTCTTCAAAAGGTGATATCGTAGTCGGCAATGATGTATGGATCGGTTATCAATCCTGCATTTTATCTGGTGTTACAATTGGTAACGGGGCCATTATCGGCGCCAGAAGCGTTGTTACAAAAAACGTACCCCCGTATGCAATTGTAGCTGGTAATCCTGCAAAATTTGTTCGATATCGTTTCCCACAAGAAACGATTGACAAACTAGAGAATCTCGCATGGTGGGACTGGGACATTTCTGTTATAAAAGGAGCCATTCCATTACTACTCTCCGACAAAACCGACGAATTTTTCACCTGTTATGAAGTGACCTTTGTCAATAGTTTTTCACCCATAATATTTTTCTTGATGGCATACAAAAGCTTCAGAAATAAGATCTATCGACAGTTAACCACTCTGTTATTCGTGGATTGGTTACCTCAGGTTAATGGTTCGTCGTTAGGCTCTTATAATCTCACTGCGTGGATCACACCTTTTCAAATTCTAATAAATAGCTTGTTTATCAGAATTTCAGCCATGCCAGAAGAGGTGAGTCATAGATAGCCAGACCTGTAATTCACTATCTCTGAAGCTCATCTATGCCATCAATTGATACCTTTGATTTCTAACTATGAATCAATCAACTTCATATCCTTCCCTCTTTATTTTCGGTGAATTTTACCTGTTTCTAATCCCCATATAAAACACCCCAGTTCTCTTGCGATAGCTGTAACGGCAACATTTCTAGGCTTCCCTTGATATATCATGCGATAATATTTTCTTTGTAACCTTTCTACAGCCTGATCCGCATAAGCAATCACTTCGCTTCGTTGCCCTTTTTGTCTTGCTTTCACTCGCTTCGATTTTAATCCGATTGCTCCTTTTACCAACGCATTTGCACATTCTACAAGAGTAGACCTAACGGTCGAATTTCCTTGTTTTGTAATCGAACGTCGACTGATTTTCTCTCCACTTGAGCTTTCGCTTGGCGTCAATCCTACATAAGCCATAAATGCTTTAGCCGTGGGAAAACGAGTGAAGTCTGCAATTTCCACATGAACAGTCATTGCCGATGTTGTATCTATACCTTTTAAGCATCTTAACTTTGCGATTGGTTCTTCGTACCTTTCACGATGAGATAATTCTTCTAATCTCAAACTGAACCGCTCAATTTTATCGACTAGAACATCATACTGTAATAGGTATTCGCCTAACGTTTCTTTGAATAATCCTTGTAGATCAAGATTCTTTAACCATTTCATATAAGCGATTGTCCAGCTTGATTTCCCTTCATACACATAGCCATGTCTTAAAAGGAATGCTTTTATCTGTTGTTTTATTTTTTTCAAAGATGTTTTAAAATCACCTAACATGCGGATATACTCTTTCACGGCAACATCCTCTTCTTCTGGAACATATACTTCTTTATAGGTGCCATTTGCTAAATTAAGAGCAATCATTTTGGCATCGAATTTATCATTTTTCACCATTTTGTTTTTTGATGAACTGTACATTGTTGTGGGAGCTAAAATATCACAATCAATTCCATTTTGTTCAAGAAGATTATGAAGTGAATACCCTAAACAACCAGCCTCATATCCAGCTTTAATTTTTATATCTTCACCATATTTTGTTTTCAGTTTCTCAACGAATTTTTTTACGAGAGATACATTTGAAGCACATCGTGCTTCTCTTACAATTTCCCCAGTTGTTCCGTGTAGTGCACATAAGCTAAAACTTTCCTTGTGGACATCCATCCCAATATATATTATATTTTCCATAGTGGCCTCCTATTATCATAGGGTATAACCCCATTCATAATGTTTTCATTCATTATTATGGGTTAAAATCCCTGACTTGATAATCTAGGAGGTCACTTCATATTATCTCACCCGAAAATGAATCTATATGATTAAAACAGAAAGAGCATCCAATTATTTTTCAGGATGCTCTTTCTGTTTTTATTTTTTATGTCCATGCAAATGATTACACGGAGAACATTGAAATGGAATTTTATCTAAGCAATTAAAGTTTGTTTCACAAATTTGTTCAATCGTTGGAACAAATGGAATGACAACTATGTTACTTTCTACTATTTGTGTAACAGGTGGCAATACTGTGCCTACTTGATGTTCAAAACGAATACTCGCTTGATTTATATAATTTCCTGAGCCATTTGGCGCGCTCTGTACTGCTACTTGGAACGAAACTGTCCTTGCTTCACCAGGATTTAAAATTCCGATAAGAAACCCTACTGCCGGGCTTACATTCGGCACTGGCCTATTATCAACCGTTACACTTCCAGGAACAAATCGAACACTACTATCTAACATATCTTGAAAACGAATATTTTGCATTACAGTATCACCCGTATTTGTGATGACTGTCGTAAACGTAATGACATCTCCAATTGTTGCTGCCTGTAAATCTGCCGTTTTTACGACTGTCGTTGAGACATTTTGAGGAATAAACGGGATAACAACTGTATTACTATCACCTTCAACTACTACTGGCGGCTCATTCGGATTTACAGTTGCGAGCCCATTCGCTGTAGCGGTATTTGTAACTAAATTATTTACTTGCCCTCCTGTTATTACAACTTGGAAATTAATAATTGCTGCATCATTTGGCTGAAAATCACCTAACGGAATACCAGTATTCGGATTAGCAAATGGAAGAGGTACATCATTTACCGTTACCGTACCATTTATAAATAGCGTATTCGGATCAATGATATCTGTTAACACAATATTGGTCACAGGAACTGTACTATCATTTATAACAGCGATTCCGTAAGTGACAACATCCCCTATCATTGCTACTTCAAAGTTTGCTCCTTTTGCAACAAATAAGATTGCAGTATTTACCGTTACAATAACTGTATTGCTCGTGTCCATCACTGTAACTGGCGGCTCTCCTGGTACTAAAATATATTCTGCTAACGCTCCAGCAACGTTTACTACTGTTCCACCATCCGGAAAACTTGTAATCGTAGCTTCATATGTTACAAGTGCCGTCTCACCAACTGGTATATCAGGTATCGTAAATCCAATCTGCGGATTTAACCCCGGTTGCGGAACCCCATTTATCGTTACACTATTTGGAATGAAATCAGCTTCCTGAGATAGCACATCGATAAATTGAACATTCATTGCATCAGCAGTACCAGTATTTAATATACGAACAGTATACGTTACCGTTTCTCCTACACCAACAACTGAATGGTCTACTTCTTTTAGCATATCTAAGCTGCCTCTATTTACCGGCGTAACCGTCGTATTACTTGAATTTGTAATTGTAGACGGAGGTTCTCCTGGAATCAATTCGAAATCTCCCGTTACTCTTGCTGTATTCATAATGCTACTAGAAGGCGGAACTGCGATTACATTTACTTCAAATGTAATTAATACACTATCCCCTACTGCAAGATCAGGCAATGCAAAGCCTACAAATGGATCTAAACCTACTTGCGGAACCCCATTTATTTGTACACTTCCAGGAACGAATTCTAAACTAGGTGATGGAACATCGATAAACTGAACATTCGTTGCTGTTACCGTTCCCGTATTTGTAACTTGCACACTATACGTTAACGTATCTCCTAATCGTGTCGCTTCTTTATTTATAGATTTTATAACGCTGAATCGTCCTCTATTCACTCTAGTTATCGTCGTATTACTCGGCTCTGTTACTACAACTGGTAGTTCTCCTGGCACTAAAGTAAAGCTTCCTGTTATATTTGCAACGTTCGTAATTGTTCCTGATGACGGGATGTTTGTAACTGTCGCTTGAAACGTCACTATGACTGTTTCACCTACCGGTATATCTCCAACTCCAAATCCAGTAATTGGATTTAAGTTTGGTTGCGAGGCTCCATTTATCGTTACACTATTTGGTACAAATGACGCCCCTGCTGAAATGGTATCAACAAACTGAACAGCATTAGCTGTTACTGTTCCTGTATTCGTTATTTGAACCGTATACGTTAATATATCTCCAACGAGAGTAGCAACCCTATTTACTTGTTTAATAACATTAAATTGCCCTCTATTTACAGTTGTAAGTGTTGTATTGCTCGGCTCTGTTACTATAACTGGTGGTTCTCCTGGTACTAATACAAAACTTCCAGTTACATTTGCCGTATTGGCAATTGTTCCGTTTGATGGCGCACTAACAACGGTTACTTGGAAGGTGACTTCTACACTTTCACCTGGATTTATATCTGGAAGCGGGAATCCGTTATTCGGATTGAATCCAGGTTGTAACACACCATCTATCGTTACACTGTTCGGCACGAATGCTATAGAGGAAGGTAATACATCACTATATTGAACATTCGTTGCTGGCACTGTTCCTGTATTTTGAACTACTGTTGTATATGTGATTGTATCGCCTACTGCAACAACCGGCTGACTCACTGATTTTAAAACATTCAAACCAGGCTCATTGATTTCTGTTAATGTCGTATTACTTGTCGTTGTTTCCGTAATAGGCGGTTCTGTTTCACTTACAGCAAATGTAGCTGTAACGTCTACAAAATTAACAATCGTTCCACCTTCTGGTATGCTTGTAACCACTTCCTGATATGTGACAAGTACAAAATCATCGACAGGTATATCTGGAACTGTAAAACCAATGAAAGGATCTAATCCTGGTGCTGGTACCCCGTTTATGCTCACACTTCCTGGTACAAATGCTACACCCGCGGAAGTAGTATCGATAAATTGAACATTCGTCGCTGGCACTGTTCCGAAATTAAAAATCAATACATCATACGTTAATATTTCTCCTACCGTCGCTACTTCTTTATCTACTAGTTTCAATGGAAAAATAAACGCTATATTAATTGCCGTAACGACTAAATTTGTTAATATCGTTTCCGTAATCGGTGGTTCCTGCGGATTTGGTTGTGAAGTAAATGTAACATCTGCATCATTTAATATGACTTCATTATCTGGAATTTCTGTAATCGTCACTTGGAATGTGACCTCAATACTTCCACCAGCGATTAATAATGGAGTAACTGTAAATCCTATTTCTGGATTTAAACCAAGTTGCTGCACTCCACCTATCGTTACACTATTGTCAACAAACGTCGTTCCTTCTGGTATGACATCTTGGAAGAACACATCTGTAACAGGGATAATTCCTACGTTTGAAATGAGCACAGTATACGTTAATACATCCCCAACGGCCCCAGTTGCAACATCAACTGTTTTTGTTGCTGTTACTTCACCAGGAGGAGGTAACGGTATTGTAACTACCGTTGTATTACTTGAATTCGTGGTTGTTACAGGTGGTTGTAAAGGATTTAATAAGAAAGTGGCTGTAGCAGATGCTGTATTTAATACTGCTCCACGTGTAGACGGTGCAACTACCGTAACTTGGAACGTTACTGTCAATGATGTTCCAGCAGCAATATTAGGAAGCGGGAAACCAACATTTGGGTCAAATCCAGGTTGTAGCGTTCCATTTATCGTTACACTGTTTGCTACAAATGTTGTTTCTAAAGCAATTGGATCAAGGAAAGAGACATTCGTTGCTGTTACTGTACCGTTATTCCGAATGACAACAGAATACGTGTAAGTTTCTCCAAGTGCTGCTTGTTGTACAGATGAAGATTTTTGTATATTTAACTGTGCTGTGTTTACTTGCGTCACAACAAAATTACTATTTGTAACAGTCGTTATTGGAGGGTTTGCTGGATTTATAAGAAAACTTGCAGTAACGTTCGATTGGTTTCTTATATTTCCACCGCTCGGAACACTCGTCACTGTAACTTGAAACGTAATCGTAGCCGTTTGCCCGACCGGAATATTTGGTACCGGGAAACCTAGCATAGGATCCGCACCTTGCTGAACAACTCCATTTATCGTCACACTATTTGTTACAAACGCAGTACCAGACGGAATTGGATCTTGAAAAACAATATTTGTTGCAGGAACAGTTCCTGTATTTTGAATAAGAATCGTATACGTTAACGTATCTCCTACACCGGCTTGTGGTGTATTTACACTCTTCATTACATTAAGTGATCCTACATTCACTCGCGTCACAACAATATTACTAATCGTTACAATTGTAATTGGTGGCTGGAGAGGACTTACTTGGAAATCAGCAGTTACATTCGCATTATTCGGAAGAACTCTATTTGGTGGTACACTCGTGATTGCCACTTGAAAAGTGACCGTCACCATACCTCCTACTGGAATATTAGCAAGTGGAAATCCAATTGTCGGGTTTAAACCTGGTTGAGGTGTCCCGTTTATTGTTACACTATTCGCTACAAAAGTGGTTCCAACTGGAATCGGATCAAGGAATGATACATTTGTCGCTGTCACCGTTCCACTATTTTGTATACGAACTGTATACGTTAACGTATCTCCTACACCGGCTTCAGTAGCACTTACACTTTTCATTACATTTAACCCTGAAGAATTCACAATCGTCATAACAGTATTACTTGGTACTGTTACAGTAATCGGTGGCTCTGTTGGATTTACAAGGAAATCTCCAGTTACATTCGCATTATTTACGACATTATTCCCTTGGGGAATTTCATCAATTAATACTTCAAACGTAACAATAACACTCGCGCCAGTAGGCAAATCATTTAATTGGAATCCAAGTTCTGGATCTGCCCCTTCTTGTAAAACACCATTCACAACTACACTATTTTCAATAAATAATGTCCCTTGTGGAATTGAATCTTGGAAAAATACATTTGTAGCTGGTACACTACCTGCATTTATAACTTCGATTGTATATACTAAAATATCCCCTACAGTTGCAACAGCCGTATTCACTGATTTCACAACTTCAAAGTTCCCTGTTTGTACTGTCGTATTCACAACATTACTCGGAACATTGATGGTTACTGGTGGTTCACTCGGATTCACTTGAAAACTTGCTGTTACATTTGCTTGATTTAAAATATCTTCATTTTCTGGATCCTGTACAATTAATACGTCAAATGTGACTACAACTGTTTGAGCCGCAGGAATATTCGGAAGAGAAAATCCTGTATTCGGATTCAATCCACTTTGCGATACTCCATTAATTGTTACAGAATTTGCAACAAATGAAACAGCAGAAGAAATAGGGTCTTGGAAAAATACATTTGTTAACGGAACGTTTCCTGTATTTTGGACGGCAATTGTGTATGTTAAAGTATCCCCTACCGCCGCTTGCGTTGTATTCACTTCTTTTATTACATTTAAACCGCCTGTATTAACTTGTGTCACAACTGTATTCGTTTGTCTATTAATTGTTATCGGTGGCTGATTCGGAATAACGACGAAATTAGCAGACACATTTCCGCGATTCGCAATCGTACCTCCCGATGGTGTAGATGTAACTCGTACTCGAAATGTAACAGTCCTACTTCCGCCAGGAGATATATTAGCTACTGTAAACCCAGTTGCTGGATTTGCCCCAGGTTGTGAAACCCCGTCCACAGTCACACTATTTGCGATAAATGTCGTTCCAATTGGGGTCGGATCTTGAAAAATAACGTTCGTCGCAAGTACATTTCCTGTATTTTCAATTGTAACAGTGTACGTAAGAACATCATTTACCGTCGCAAAAGCTCTATCCACTGTTTTTCTCGTTCTTATATCAGCTATGTTAACGGTCGTAACTACAGTGTTACTTGTCGCTTGCCCTGAAACTGGTTGTTGACCAGGCACTGGAGTAAAGGTAAATGTAGCACTTGCACGATTGGGAATTGGATTGACAAGAGGATTAGATGTTACTCGAACTTGAAAGCGCACTATAGTCGTTTGCGAAGCATTAATACTTCCAAGATTTATACTACTTGCTGGATTCGCTCCTGGGCGTGCTACTCCATTCACTGTAACGCTATTTGGAACAAATGTTGTTCCAGCAGGTATACTATCAACAAAAATAACATTGTTTGCAGTAACGTTCCCATTATTTGTGACATTAACTGTGTACGTTAATACATCATTAAGCGTTGCCGTCTGTAAATCTACAGATTTTTGCATACTTATAGTCGCTTGATTCACTGTCGTTTGTACTGTGTTTGAAGAAGACGTACTTGTAATAGGAGGACTACTAACGAAAGGACGGAATTGATATGACACCATTGCACGATTTAAAATAGGATTTGGGTTCGGAAACGATGTTATTCGTACTTGAAATGTAACAATTCTTTGCGTGTTATTTGGGATTGTGCCTAAATTAATTCCATTAGCAGGGTTCGCATTCGGCTGTGTTACTCCACCTACTGTTACACTACCTGTAACAAACGTCGTTCCGTTCGGAATACTGTCTTGTAATATAACATTTTCTGCACTTCCTGTACCTGTATTAGGAACTGTAATTGTGTAGGTAAGAATATCTCCAACTCCTGCAACTGTTCTATTGACCGATTTAACAGGATTAATAATTGGCCCCGTTGCATCAATTTGAACCCCAAAACCAGCTGCAGCGTATCCATCTCCATTAGTAACGAATCGAACCGTTGCTGATGTTTGATTGTTTACTAAAGATGAGGAGGCATCTACATTTGTAATATCCCACCCCTGTCTTCGGACGGCCAAAGCTATCCCTAACGGCTGATTCAAATCTCCAAACGTGCCACTCGTATCTAAATTTCCACTGTCATTACAAATTTGTGACTGAAAAAAATTATTCGCAGGATTTCTCGGTCCGAATAATGCAACTGTAGCATTTGCATTCGGTCCAAAGCGAAGTTGATCTCCAACAATGTTAGAATCACCTTCTTGAGCAGTTACGAGCACTCGTCCTGTTACAGCTCCTGTAGCTGGAGTAGCAAATCCTGAAATAGTGGCATCAACTGGTGGTGATGAAGCATCAATAATTTCTTGACCTGCATATACTGACAAATTTCGAAGTGGTAAATTGGCATTTTGATACACAACCTCAAGCGTCCATCCAGCTGAACGACTGATTGTTGGGTCGGCTGAAGTTCTTGCAGCTGGCACAGCACCCGTTGTATATGTTCCTGCTCCACCTGCACTAACAAGATTCGTTACATTGGCAGAGCGAGCATAATAAAACTGGTTTCCTACTGAACCTTGCTGCGCGGTAACAGGATCTGGCGTAACAGAAAACGTCCCTGCTGGCGTTGTAAATGTAATGTTATCATTTAAAAATGGTAACACATCTTCCGTATCAGTCCGGAACGTACCAGCCCAAACTAATTCTGCATATAACACACTGCTTCCCGCTGGAAGATTTAAAATTGCACTTGAAGAATTCAATTCCCATTCATCTGTTGTCCCTGCTGGGAATCCTGGTACTTGCAATGCTGTATTTACTGTCGTAAACACAGCAAGTGTACCAAAAATATTACCTGGTGCAGGTGATGTAGGACTAAGTCCCAGTGTATTCCCAGTGAACGTGACGGCACCAGGTACTGTTGTCGTAAAACGATTTATAAAAGGCACACAATCATCTCATTTCATTTATAGTAAAAAGTGCTCTATACTATAAAATGTAGACAACCTATGGGATGTACGTTGTCCAACAAAATTCCGCACATATGAGAGGAGTTTATAAAACTATGCGCTATGTTATTATAACAGGAACTTCACAAGGTTTAGGGGAAGCTATTGCCACGCAATTATTAGAAAAAAATACAACTGTCATCTCTATTTCTAGAAGAGAAAATAAAGAGCTTACTAAACTTGCAGAACAATATAACAGCAATTGCATTTTTCATTCCCTAGATCTTCAAGATGTACATAACTTAGAAACTAACTTTAAAGAGATCATTTCATCTATTAGAAAAGAAAATGTATCCTCTATTCATTTAATTAATAATGCGGGTACAGTTGCACCTATGAAGCCAATTGAAAAAGCTGAAAGCGAACAATTCATTACGAACGTTCACATTAATTTACTTGCACCTATGATTCTTACATCTACATTTATGAAGCATACGAAAGGCTGGAAAGTAGATAAACGCGTTATTAACATTTCATCTGGTGCAGGAAAAAATCCTTACTTTGGCTGGGGCGCTTATTGCACAACGAAAGCTGGTGTAAATATGTTTACACAGTGCGTAGCAACTGAAGAAGTAGAAAAAGAATATCCAGTAAAAATCGTCGCTTTTGCACCTGGTGTTGTTGATACAAATATGCAATCACAAATTCGTGAAACAAATAAAGAAGATTTTATAAATTTGGACCGCTTCATTGCATTAAAAGAAGAAGGAAAACTATTATCACCTGAATATGTTGCGAAAGCTATTCGTAACTTACTAGAAACTGAGGACTTCCCTCAAGGCGAGGTTATTAGGATTGATGAATAATAAAAAGGCGTGCTATTTTAGCACACCTTTTTGTTCTACTTCTCTAAAAATATAAGCACAGACTCCGCAATTTGCTCATAACCGATTTCTTGATAAATTTTATTAGATGTCGGATTCGCTAGATCAGTATATAACGTAGTCGTCTTGTACCCTTCATCTAACATACATTGACTAAGTGCCGCTACACAATTAGATGCGTATCCCTTTTTCCTTGCTTCTTTCGGCGTATATACAAAATTAACTGTTATATTATTTTTAGTTGGTCTCGTTTTTGCAGCTACAGAAACGAGTTTCCTATCCACTTCCAAACCAAACAGTCGATTTGTAGTTATTAATGTATGCGCAGTTTGTTTTGCTTCTTCTTTCGTAGTAGGAAGCTTTACATCTTCACAAAATTGATATATCCACTGTTCTATTAATGGTAATTCATCATTATTTACTGCCCGGAAAAGTCCGTTCGCATTACACCTCTTCTTTACTTTGTTCAGCTCATACACACCTTGCTCCATTGCAACATTCGTTTTCTTATTTTCTAATACCGCAATCTCTTCCGCTAATTTCTGTACAATTTTCTTATTACCGATCAATCCAGGAATATCCGGGTATACTTTCGTTAACTCTTTTGCAAGTTCCTCAATAGCTACTCCTGCAATTTCAGAAGTTGCAACAATGATTTGTTTCTTCTCTTCTGTTTGCAGAAATACAACGGCAATTTCTTCTCCTTGTTTCGCTATCCCCATAAATATCGGTTCTTGGACCATTTGTAATACACCTAATATGAGATTGTTTTCCTGCTCATTCTTTTCTAGAAATGTTGTAACATCTTCTTTAAAATGAAAAATCTCTTCATATACATATAATTGAATCATCGACAATCTCTTCTCTCTATTTATAGTTTCATAAAGTATTGGCGATTAATTCACTAAATTCCTCTTTTACGATTCAACAATATTCAAAGTTAATGAATTCAAATTCGTTTCAGCTTGTAAAATTCTTTGTTTTTCCCTTTCAAATACCTCTTCTTCATTTTGAAATGACTCTTTTCGATTTTTAATCATGCGCTCCATTTCTTTTTTACTCGGTCCACCGTATACATTTCTTTTTTGAATAAAAGCTTCTGGCGATATAATTTCTTTCCACTCTTTTTCTAATAAATTTATTTTAAAATGTTCTTGCAAATACATATTTACATCTTTGAAGTGTAATTCATGTAGTTCTTTTTTCTGCTCCAATGACATATTTGCAATAGCACTTGCTGCATGATGAGCCTGCCGAAATGGAATGTCATAATTTTTTGTTAAAACATCTGCGAAATCAGTTATCGTAATTGCATGTTTATAGGAACGACTTTTCAACGTTTCTTCTTCTACTTTCATCGTTCGAACAACTGCATTCATCATACAAAAAACACGAATGGTCTTTTCAATTCCTTTATATAAATACGGCTGCAAGTCATCTTCCGTATCGACAATATCACCAAATGGCGTATTATGGATCATTTGAAATACTGTAAATGCTTCTCCTAAAGCACCACTCGTAATTGCACGAGCGTGTTCAATTGAAACTGGATTTCGTTTTTGCGGCATTATACTACTGATTTGTACATATGGCTTTGCAACAGTAATACCGTCATATTCTTTCGTTGCTAACAACAAAAAGTCATGAATCCATCTACTCGTGTTCGTCATCATTACCATAAGTAGCGAGCTAACTTCCAATAAATAATCCGCCCCGGCAACAGCATCATATGAGTTCTCAATTACATTTGTAAATCCAAGTAGATGAGCAACTCGTTCTCGTTTAATCGGGAAACTTGTTGTAGAGAGTGCAGCCGCCCCCATTGGAGACTGATTTAAAAGTTGGTACGTTTTTTTCATTCGTTCTAAATCTCTTTGCATCGTATCATAAATTGCTAAAGTATAATGACCAAATGTTGTTGGCTGTGCTGGTTGTGTATGTGTATAAGCTGGCATAATCGTTTCCTTGTGATTATCGGCAAGTTGTAATATACTTTCTTGCAATAACAAATGATGCTCCATTAACCGTAGTACATATCGCCTTAAACTCATGCGATACATCGTTACACCCATATCATTTCTACTCCTACCAATATGCATATTACTTACAAAATCGCATTTCGCTTCTTGAGAAATTAAATGTTCGACTAAAAAAAAGAGGTCTTCATGCTGCTCTGTATATACCAATTTATCTTTTGGTATTCGCTCTACTTTTCTAAGTGCGTTTAATATAACTTTAGCTTCTTCTATTTTCATTAAACTTTCTTCAGTCAACATCGTAATATGTGCTTTATGCACTTGAAACATATCTTTCAATAAGTAATTTCGTTGAAAATCAAATACATGTTGTAATACACAATCCACATATGTTTTTCCAGGGAAATCAGCGCCTTCACTCTTTATAAACTCTTCCTTACTCTGTTTCATCACCTTTTCCCCTCTCACCTAAGTATTACTACCCATCATACCCAGAGATAGAAAAAAAGTGCTTGTACATAAAAATAAACTCGGTGCTCTCTGCACCGAGTTTATTTAATAAAAGTCGCATCATACTTATCACTTTGCAACACTTGGAAATGTAAGTTTGCTAAATGTTTCCGTATTTCTGCACTATCGTCTTCATTTAAATTATTCGCTAAAAACACAATTTCTGTACAGTTTCCACGTTTATCCATAGCGTAAACTGCTTTTGTCACCGTCCATGGTGTGTAACCATTCTTTTGCCCAGCATGTCTAAATGTTTTACGGTATTTCTTGGCACTCATGTCTGTTTCAACGATATTTGCCCATACTTTTTCTTCAGCCTCTGTCAAGCCGCCTTTATGGTTTGCTTTTTGAAGTAATACCATATAATCATTTGCGGAAGCTGCTGGTAATCTATCTGACCAAATTTTGTCGTAACGTTCCTCTAAATAAAGCGGAATTTCCTTCTGTAATAATGGTCCCTTCTTCTTTAAGCGTTCATGAATATTCATCGCATATTCACGATATTGCTCTTGAGACATTTCTTTTAACTTTTTTTCTATTTTATATTTTGGAACATGCAATTCTTTATGCAAATATCCCGGGATATATAAAGATGAAACGATTGGAAATAGTGGTTGATGTGCAGGAAGTGATAAACTTTGTAAATTCCGATTAATGTTATCTAATCCTAACAATTCCATTAAGTATTCAGCATTCGCATTCGAACTAAACTTAACCATTCCTTTTGCCACTTCTTCTAAAGAAACCGCTCCTTCAGTTATCTTGCCTGTCTTCTCCAAATACTTTTGCCATCTATCTTGTGCACCCCCATCTGTATTCGGAACATAATAACGATTCACATCATTAATCGAAACGAAACTAGACGAATCAATTTTCCCTTCAGTAACTTGTTTCGTATATTCAAGCGCCACAATTAACTTCATCGTACTAGCGACTGGCAATACAACATTGGGATTTACAGAATAAACAACTTTATCATTTCTCTTTACTAGAAGTGCACTATTTTTTTCATCTTTATGTTCTTCAATAAAAGATGCAATATACTGTGCATCATCATTATTTGAACTCCATACTTTTTTCACTAAAAAGTTACCCGATATTAGCAAAACGAAAATACCCACAATTACTGCGCATACTATAGTTTTTTTCAAGTAAAATTCCTCTCCTATTGTGTAACTCTTCTCTATTTATCATTAAAAAACAAATTAATGGAGATGGTCATTTAAATAACCATCTCCATTATTTTAACTTGTATGCTCCCATTATGTCTACGTCATAAATTTCACAAAATCCTCAAGAAACTTTTTATAATGTAACGACCAACCAATTCGCACCCAATTTTTTAATGCTTTTGCATCAGGTTGAGGCCGAAAATCAGCAATACTCTCTCCTTTTGCAATTCCAACTGTATCTACATCGACACGACGATATACATAGTCTAAAAGGGATGGATTTGCCGCAACCATCATTGTAACGACGTCATGTACTGGGCTTCCTTTTATTTTCGGATTTAACTTTCTATAAGCTTTATAATAATACGTAAATATCGGCTCGATTAACTTATTAAAACTCGTTTTAGAGTGTTTCGTAATATATTTTACCATTTCCGGCGTAATAATTGCTTCAGATGTAACGTTAAGTGGTACTAATGTCACATTTTTAGCATTTTGCATAACTAATTGCGACGCAATCGGATCACCATGAAAATTCGCCTCTGCGACTGGTGTTACATTGCCAGGCATTAAGAAAGCACCGCCCATTATATAATATTCTTTCACATACTTCATCATCGGCTTTTCTAAAATAAATGCCGTCGCTAGTGTTGTTGATCTACCAGCATCGACTATTATTAATTCCCCTTTATATTTTTCAAGAAGATCAAAAAATGCACAAAAAGGCTTTATATTTGGCAAAAAAGTTTTTGGAGGTTTAATTGGCCCTAAACCGTCTGCCCCATGAATTTCTGGATAATACGTTGTAACATCTCCGGATAAAGGAATTTTCGCACCATTAATAACAGGTATATCTTCCCGTCCTGCCATTTGCAATAAATATGCGGCATTACTTGTCGCCTTTTCTTGTGTTACATTTCCATATCCCGTTACTACCCCAACAATATCAATATCAGGATGCAACAATCCATACATAATTGCTAAAGAGTCATCAATGCCTGGGTCTCCTAAAAATAACACTTTTTTCATCGACCTCAACTCCATCCCCTCAGTTGTTATTAATTTATGAATAAACGTGGATATACAGAATAAAAAAGAACAAATTCATACGAAAAAACGCAGTCCTATAAGGACTACGTTCTTCAGCTAACCTATACTGTTTTTTTTACAGCACTCATACTTCCAATAACATAAGCGATAAACGCAAAACAAATTGGGAAGACAACTGTATGTATACCGAACGGATTTGGATAGAAAAGATGAATACACATATATGAACCTACTCCAACGAAAATGGAAGCAAGCGCTCCTGTAGCATTTCCTTTCCTCCAATATAACCCTAATACGATTGGCCAAATGAATGCTGCTTCTAATCCACCGAAAGAAAATAAATTTAGCCATATTAAAAAATCTGGTGGTTTAATCGCCGCTGCATAAACGAGTAGTCCTACAATACCAGTAATCCACAAACTTCCTTTTTTTATCGTACTGTCTGCTGCATCTTTCTTTATGTAATTTACGTATATATCTTTAATAATTGACGAGCTTACAAGTAATAATAAAGAGTTTACTGTAGACATAATCGCTGCCATTGGTGCGGCTAAGAAAACTCCAGCTAACCACGGTGGCAACACTTCCATCGCAAGTAGCGGCATTACTTTATCTGGTACCGTTATACCTGGAAGTACTACTCTTGCAAATACACCTGTTAAATGCATACCGATCATAATTGTACCAACGACAACTGTTCCAATTATTAAAGCTTGGTGCATAGCTTTTGAATTTTTATAAGACATGGCACGCACGCTAATTTGCGGTAAACCTACAACGCCAATTCCAATTAAAATCCAAAATGATGTAACATATGATTTCGTTAAACTGCCATCTGCTCCGAATGGTGTAATTAAATTTGGATTAATTTGAACAAGTTCCTGCATAATCTTTTCAATTCCACCACCAGCAATGACAGTAGCAATTAAAATGATTGTCGTTCCAACTAACATAATGATTCCTAATAATGTATCTGATAGCGCGACTGCACGAAATCCACCAATTAATACGTACACAAGTACAGAAAAAGTAAATAAAAATAGTGCTGTTGTATACGATAGACCCGTTAGTGACTCAATTAATCGTCCACCGCCGACCCACTGGGCTACTGTCGCCGAAAATAAAAAGATAATAATACATAACGCAGAGAGTATAACAACTGCTTTATTATTGTATCTCCCTTTTAAATAATCGATAAGAGTAATTGCTTCCATCTTCCTAGCGATAATTGCAAACTTTTTACCGATAACCGTTAAAACGATATACCCTGTTACAACTTGAATCGCAGATAACAGTACCCATCCAAGCCCCATATTGTAAGCAATACCAGGGCCACCAATAAAGCTACTTGCACTACCGTACGTAGCAATCATTGTCATCGCTAATAATAAACCGCCTAGCTCACGCCCACCTAGAAAATATTCTTGTAAAAATTTATTATGAGCAGTTGCTTGCACGCGTCTTGAAGCATATACACCAATTAAAAATACAACGATAAACGAAATTATCATTGGAATGATTACATACCAATTCATCTATTATTCCTCACTTTTTTCTTCCTCATCGAGTGAAATATCTTGAAATACAAAACGAACAACTAAACTAAGTAAAATAACCATAACGATAAATCCAACGATACAGCTATAAAAAAACCATGTGGGAAAACCGAATACATATGTATATTCACTCGGATTTTTACTACCAAGCCCATAAGCGAATCCGTACCATATTATAAAATTAATAATAGCAAGTCCAAGACCAATTAACGCTTCTCTATGGGCTATTCGAAAGCGTGGATCATCATGATAATCTTTCATTTTTCCCCCTCCTCTCACGATGTATTATTGTACCATTGTTCTTCTAGTTTTTCCTACTAGAAAGCAAAAACAAGCAGGATTTTTTACAATCATATAGAAGGTTCTGTTACATTACATATTTTTTACAATTGTAACACAAATGAAATTTGAATTTTCAGTATTTATTAATTATGATTTTAATTAGAGGCTTTCCATCTAGTTTCCACATCCTTGATTTCGGAATAAGCGCCGTCTCGTACTGCGTTTACATTATATTTTCAAGGGGGTTATACAATGAGTCAACTAGCTGTAAATCTTCATGAAAAGGTAGAAAATTTTCTTCAAGGTACAAAAAAGTTATATGTGAATGGATCTTTCATTGAAAGCGCTTCCGGAAAAACATTTAAAACACCTAACCCAGCAACTGGTGAAACACTTGCCGTCGTTTCTGAAGCTGGTCGTGAAGATATTCATAAAGCTGTAGTCGCAGCTCGTATGGCTTTTGACGAAGGTCCTTGGTCTCGTATGAGCACTGCTGAGCGAAGCCGTCTCATGTACAAGTTAGCTGATTTAATGGAAGAACATAAAGAAGAGCTTGCACAGCTCGAAACATTAGATAACGGAAAGCCAATCCGTGAAACAATGGCAGCAGACATACCACTTGCAATTGAGCATATGCGCTATTACGCTGGCTGGGCTACGAAAATCGTTGGTCAAACAATTCCTGTTTCCGGTGATTACTTTAACTATACACGCCATGAAGCTGTTGGTGTCGTTAGTCAAATTATCCCTTGGAACTTCCCGCTTCTTATGGCAATGTGGAAAATGGGAGCAGCGCTTGCTACAGGATGTACAATCGTTTTAAAACCTGCAGAACAAACTCCACTATCTGCTCTATACTTAGCTGAATTAATTGAAGAAGCTGGATTCCCGAAAGGTGTTATTAATATCGTACCTGGATTCGGTGAATCAGCTGGACAAGCTCTCGTTAATCATCCACTCGTTGATAAAATTGCATTTACCGGTTCTACTCCTGTCGGTAAACAAATTATGCGACAAGCATCCGAATCATTAAAACGCGTTACACTTGAGTTAGGCGGTAAATCACCAAATATCATCTTGCCAGATGCTGATTTATCTCGCGCGATTCCTGGTGCACTTTCTGGTGTTATGTTTAACCAAGGACAAGTATGCTCTGCTGGATCACGCTTATTTGTTCCGAAGAAAATGTATGATAATGTCATGGCTGATCTCGTCCTTTATTCTAAAAAATTAAATCAAGGCGCTGGTCTAAGTCCAGAAACTACAATCGGTCCTCTCGTTTCCGAAGAACAACAAAAACGTGTAATGGGCTTCATTGAAAAAGGGATTGAAGAAGGCGCTGAAGTACTTTGCGGAGGAAATAATCCATTCGATCAAGGCTACTTCGTTTCTCCTACAGTATTCGCTGACGTAAATGACGAAATGACGATCGCAAAAGAAGAAATTTTCGGTCCAGTTATTTCTGCAATACCGTTTAACGATATTGATGAAGTAATTGAACGTGCGAATAAATCTCAATTTGGCTTAGCTGCTGGTGTATGGACAGAAAATGTTAAAACTGCACACTATGTTGCAAGTAAAGTACGTGCAGGTACAGTATGGGTAAACTGTTATAACGTCTTTGATGCAGCATCTCCATTTGGAGGATTTAAACAATCTGGTCTCGGCCGTGAAATGGGATCTTACGCATTAAATAACTATACAGAAGTGAAGAGCGTTTGGCTTAACTTAAATTAATGAGAAAGAACCTGACTTACCTGGTCAGGTTCTTTTCATTATGTATTCCTTTAAACTTGCAGTCCTCCGCTCACATTTAATACTTCACCTGTAATATAAGATGCGTATTCTGATGCTAAAAAGGCTGCTGCGTTCGCAATATCTTCTGGCGTTCCAATTCTACCAACTGGAATAGCGCCCACCATCTTTTCTTTCACTTTATCTGGTATCGTTTTTGTCATATCTGTATCCATAAACCCCGGACAAATCGCATTACAAGTAATACCGAAACTTCCAACTTCTTTCGCTGCTGTTTTTGTTAATCCTACAACTCCTGCCTTTGTAGCCGCATAATTTGCTTGACCTATGTTTCCTTCTCTACTAATTGAAGATATGTTAATAATGCGTCCATACCCTTGTTGTCTCATGTAAAGAAGCGCTGGTTGCATACAATAAAAAACTCCAGTTAAGTTCACTTGTAATACTTGTTCCCAAGCAGACTTCTCCATTTTATGTAACATTGCGTCTCTTGTAATCCCAGCATTATTCACCAAAATATGTAATGTACCAAATTTTTGAACCGCATATTCAATTAACGACTTTGCTTCATTTTGATTACTCACATCACATCGATATGAGCACACTTCATATCCTCCATCTGATAACTCACGTGTCGTCTTTTGTAGATTCTCTTCATTTACATCGCTAATTAATACTTTCGCCCCTAGTTTTGCATAAACCCTTGCAATCTCTTTTCCAATTCCCTGTGCAGCTCCTGTTACAACAGCTGTTTTCCCATTTAAAAACTCCATTCCTATCCCCCATTTCTATTACTTATACTGTATATTTCGGCTTTTTGCTTTCCAATTCCTCTTTGTATAAAAAAGTCTATTTGTGTCAAACTAACTTTGCAACGTCGCATAAACGCAAGGAGATTGTGTCGAATGAACAAAAAGAATTTCAAACAAAGCAACTGATGGCATTGATGTTGAGTTCTCTCGCGAACTCGCTGACCACAATGACTTAGAAGCAAACGCACGTGCAAATGCCGCTGATGCACGTCAAAAACCCCAGTCAACCGAAAAATAAGGTACATCACAACCTTATTCTTTTCAAAAGGGACCTACTACCCAACAAAATAAACCGAGAGACATCTCTCGGTTTATTTTCTATATTTTTTTGTATAATGAGCCAAAGTAAGCAACGGATATATATGAGCATAACTATGATAACGAATATAAAACCCACCTGGTAAACCTGTTCCAGTAGGATATTTTTCATTTACATAAGGGTTGGAGAGCAAATATGAAATACCTTTTCGAATGATTGGTGTTTCTTTTTCATAGTAAGAAATGAGAGCATCTAACGCCCATGCCGTTTGTGATGGTGTACTAAACGGCAAAGTAACAAATCTTTTTTCCACACTACTTTGGCAAGATTCTCCCCAGCCACCATCTTCATGCTGTATATGTTCAAGCCATAAAGCTGCTCGTTTTAATGATGGATCGCTAGATGGTATTCCTAGTGACCGTAAACCAGTCAACACTGCCCATGTACCATATATATAACAAATTCCCCATTTCCCATACCATGATCCATTTTCCTCTTGTACATTCATTAACCAATTTATCGCACTTTGTTTTTGTTTCTCGGGCAATTCATTTTGCGCATATGTCCCAAAAAACTCTAGCACTCTTCCTGTAATATCTGGTGTAGAAGGATCTGTAATCATATCACTTGCATTTTCGATTGGTAAATTTGCTAATATACGGCTCGTTACCCCTTTTTCAAAAGCTCCCCAACCACCATCATTATTTTGCAATCCTTTAACCCAATTAACCGCTCTCTTCCAAGCATTATCTACATTTTCGTCCCCTCTACTTCGCGCCAGTGCTCTTAACACAGCAGTTGTATCATCAATATCTGGAATCATCGTATTCACATCCGAAAAGCCCCAACCACCTGGGAATAGATTCGGTGCATGTACACTCCAATCTACTTTCTTCGTTTGCTGTTTTCTTAGTAAATACGCTGATGCATTTTGAATCACTTTACTTGCTTTCGGAACTTGAGCTTCTTGCAAAGCATAACTGAGTAAAGCTGTATCCCATACAGTTGACGGAGAGTTTTGCAAATGGCTCCCTCTCTCCATCTTCCATATATAAGATGCGATTCCCGTTATAGCCTTCTGAATAATTGGCGATTGAATAGAATGCCCTAATGCAAGTAAAGCATAAATCATATAAAACGAGGCAGTTGCGTAACTATATAATGTTCCATTTTCATCAATACGCTCTTTCATAAAACGTTCTACTTCCTCATATCCTTTATGATGCAAAGAAAGTGGATACGTTATAATTTTCTTCACCTCACTTAATAACGTTTGAAAAACTGGAGACCGATCCTCCCGAAACCATTCTCCGCCCCCGCCTGCAATGTGATTTAAATTTGGCAATAACTTTTTCCCTACTCGAAATCGTTTATTTAAACACAACATCATCGGAATTAAATGGATACGTGCTGAGCTACTCAATTCAAATATACTGAGGGGGGAATCGTTCTGCAGAAACATTATTGGTGTTGGCAAATGAAAGAGAGAAGGATATTCATATTCTCCATGAATCGCTAATAAAAACTTCGTCATAAAATGAGCACGCGCCACCCCCCCCGCGCTCATTTATAAACATTTCCGCTCGCTTCATATTCGCATCTTCTTTTGTATATTTTTCCGATGCAAGTAAGGCAGCATAAGATTGAATTGTAGCAGATAAATTACCACCCACTTCATCTTCATACAATTTCCATGTTCCTTCATTTGTTTGGAGTGATGCTAATCTTTTTACAAACGGTTCTATCTCTTTATCTCTACCTAATAATTTTAATAAAAAAATCATATGACAATCTGTTAGTGGCGCTCCTTCAAAACAAAACCGCCACGTACCATCTTGCCGTTGCATCGTTTGAAGTGCAGTTGTTCTTCTCGCTATTTCTTCATACACTTTTTCATATAATAACAAGTTACTCACCCACCCTTTCGAAATCCGTATAACGATATTCAAAAAGGTAGCTGAATATGTATGAAAACAAAGAAAAGCAGAACATATAAAATGTTCTGCTCATAAACAATATCCTACTCCGACAATAATCCCTAATAAAGCACCGACTACTACTTCATACGGTGTATGCCCAACAAGTTCATTTAACTTCTTATATTCTGTTTCTCTACCGTGAAAAAAGTCATTCAATATTTTTGCTTGTTTACTTACTGCAAGCCTTACTCCTGAAGCATCATACATTACAATAATGGCAAAAATAGCAGCAACCGCAAACATCGAGCTTTCCACACCTTCCACAACTCCAACTCCTGTAGCAAGCGCTGTAACTGTTGAAGCATGAGAACTTGGCATCCCACCTGAAGCAAAAAACTTTGCAAAATCAAATTCACCCGTTTTAACTAATTTAAAGACTACTTTCGTTAATTGTGCTAAAAACCATGAAATTACAGCTGCCATAAGCGGATCATTATGTAAAATTGTTTCCATGTTCTCAGCTCCTTACTGACTATAATGGAAATTCTATATAATATAAGTATAAAGAAAAATGCGTAGAAAATACTACGCATTATGATACTTTTGCTGATTTATTTTTTATAAATTTCGGTTGTTTCTGCACTAAAAACTTTGTTTTCGCTACCGAGAATACAAATAAAGCAACCCATATACAGAAAAATGCAATCATATGTGTAGATGTGAAATGTTCACCAAATACAAATACACCTAAAATTAAGCTAATTGTTGGCGCAATATATTGTAAAAATCCCACCATATAAAGCGGAATAAGTTGTGCTCCTTTTGCAAAATAAAATAGTGGTAATGCTGTTACAATACCTGCTCCTATTAAAAGTAACGTTGATAACATTGAAATAGATCCAAATGAGCCGAAACCATGTGCTCCTGTCATAACAAGATAAATGATCGCAAACGGCGTCACTAACATGGTTTCCATCGTAAGTCCAATTGTAGCATCATAGTTTAATAGTTTTTTCGTTAATCCGTATAATCCAAATGAAAAGGCAAGTGAAAGAGAAACCCACGGAATAGATCCGAAACGTACTGTTAAAATGACAACCCCTACTCCTGCTAAACCAACTGCAACATATTGCCAAAAGTTTAACTTTTCCTTTAAAACGACTGTACCAAGTAAAATACTAATAAGCGGATTAATATAATAGCCAAGACTCGCTTCAATAACATGATTATGATTAACGGCCCATATGTAAACAAACCAGTTTCCGCTAATCAAGACTGAAGCTATTGTTAATGACATTAATAATTTAGGTCGTTTAAAAAGATTCACAAATTCCCCAATAAACTGGCGAAACCTCTTCGTAACACCTAATACAAGTAACATAAAAACAAATGCCCAAACGATGCGGTGCGCTAATATTTCATCTGCTGGAACTTCCTCAACCCATTTCCAATAAATCGGTAGAATTCCCCACATCGTGTAAGCACCAGCCGCATATAGTATCCCTTTTTTTTGCTCTGCTGATTGACTCCCATGCCCATCAACTTAAGAGAACAAATAAAATGAAGTTCCCTTCAAAATAGCTACCAATTGTTCATCATATTGATTATTTCTAAAAGCACGCACACTAAATAAACTCTACCGAGTTTTATTTTTAAAACTATGCAGCTTTCTTTTGTTCCCTAGCTATACTATACTCATAATGAACACCCATGATATCAAAGACCGTTTTCTTCTCATATCGATGAGATTTCCGTCCGTTTTGTTGTAGAAGGTGGAACAGACGAATTAGAAGCTTTGTTATCTCTTGGGTGTTTTTCTGTATGGCTTGATAGAGGAGAAATAGGTGATCTTGAATCATTCCTATCGCTTTATATTCACTTAATTCTATTTGTTTCTTCTGTAACAAAAGTTGGCGCATTTTAAATATAGTAGAAGAACATAAAAAAATAGCAATTAGTTTTCCATATAAGTGGCACTCTATTCTTTCTCGTTTGACAGTGCGACAATGATCTATATCAAACAATGATTTCCACGTTTTAAAAACAATTTCTATCTGCCAGCGTAATGTATACAATTCATGTACTTGTTCCATCGGAACCCATTCCCAAGGTGCATTTGTCACATATACATTTAATCCTGCTACTAATTTACTTTTCTCTGAATAGGTTCTATGTTTCAACTTTTCTTTTTCTGCAATTTTTTTCAAGCGTTTTTGTAATTGTGCTGCTGTTAAACGATGAAAAACGAGACGTGAAAATAACTGCTGTTTATCTCCAATATAAGCTTGCTGGTATTCTATTGTTTCACCTGGTTGGAGTTGATTCAAAATTTGCATGACATTGATTTGTATGTATTCTGATTGCTTTTTAATGGTACCATTTTTAAAGTACTCCGGACTTGGATTTTTTACATATACGTTCGTATTTAACTTTAACCTCGAAATATAATATGTCCCCCGTTGATCCATTTGGTCTAAATCTTCTAATGAGAAATACCCTAAATCACGAATACATAAATCGCCTGGTCGTAACGTATCTAAACATTCTGTTCCGAATGTTTTATCATTATTTTTTCCAGGTCCCACTTGAAAATTGAGAAATTGGCCACTATGTAAGTCATATTCTAATTGAATTTTGATCCCAGCTGTTTGCGCACAACCACCTGAACCAGGATATATATGTTCCAAAGTATTAGGTACCTGAAACATAGTGGCATCCATGATGCGAATACGTTTAAAATGAGTATAAAGTTGGCTAGAAATGTGCGTTTGCTCGCAGACTTTTTGTTGTAACAACAAAGAAAAGATATGTTTTAAAAATAACACTGATTTTTCATTAAATCGTTTATTTAAGCCCTCCGGACTAAGTACAGTACCTGTAACTGCGTGAAGCCTACTACATAATCGTACTAAAGGATCACTGGCCACCCTTTGGCTAATCCAAATACAAATGGTAGCTAAATCTGCCCCCGAAAATTTGCGCTTTCTCTTTACAAATTTCATCTCTCTTGCGAGTTCTTCCAAAAAATCAGGTGTGATATAGCGCTGTAATTCTTCTGCAAATGGTTGTAACTCCTCTTGAATCGAGAGATTCATAAAAAAACGTCACCCTTCCTTATAGTTTATTAAGAAAGAATAACGTTTTTTTTGTACTTGGGGGTAGTAAAAAGGCTTAAGTTGATGGGCATGTGATTGACTCCCCATCTTCCTTTTTCTCCTCTTCTCATTTTTTCTCCATTATACGGTCTCACATGCTCACTTTACCAATAATCAATCTGCATTTCTTTCGACATTTCTCATACAACGAATAATAAACATACCGTTATTACAACAAGTAACGGTATGCCGAAAACAAATTTCTTTTTATGAGTTTTATGATGAAACATATACATGCCGATCCAAGCTCCAACTGCTCCTCCAGCTGCCGCCGATAAAAACAACGTACTTTCTGGCGTTCTCCACTGTTTCTTCTTTGCTTTTCGTTTATCAAGCCCCATAAGGCTAAAAGCTATAACGTTAATAATAAGAAAATAAATCCATTTCATCGCTTTCTCTCCTTATGAAAAATTCGATTAATAGTAACACGAAAAAACGACGGAAACAACTGAAGAACTCTTTTTATCCAACTAGTTTCATTCCTTTTTCTTAATTAATTGCCTTCATATTTATATAACCAACTAAAATCGCAATTAAAGCATTTAAATAGAACAACGTTATGAGCAGAATCTTATATTTCATTACATTTACCCACTACCATATCATCAAAAAAATTGCTCTCAATCACTTTCTCATCAAAATGAAGAACTACAATTAGCCCTACATATAAAGAAACAAAATTTAGAAACCATTCCCCATTCTCATCTTTCTTAGCTAAGCATTTAAATATCTCTTGAAATTGCATACGCTCGTCTGCAGCAACAACCGGACGCACACCAAAATATTTCAATACGAGATTCAGCTTCAGCTGCACGGATAATGATAAAATATATTTTAATAACTCCGTATACTCTGCACAATCTTTTTGACTATACAACTTCACAAGCTTTTGATGTAAAGTAGAAATCGATAATTCTTCGTCAGTCACTTTAGTTGCTTCTACCATTTCAATCATCTTTTTCATATTCATTACATTCACCCCATGCCCATCAACTTAAGCATTTTTACTACCCCCAAATACAAAAAAACGTTATTCTTTCTTAATAGACTATAAGGAAGGGTGACGTTTTTTTATGAATCGCTCGATTCAAGAGGAGTTACAGCCATTTGCAGAAGAATTACAGCGCTATATCACACCTGATTTTTTGGAAAAACTCGCAAGAGAGATGAAATTTGTAAAGAGAAAACGCAAATTTTCAGGATCAGATTTAGCTACTATTTGTGTTTGGATTAGCCAAAGAGTGGCCAGTGATCCTTTAGTCCGATTATGTAGTAGGCTTCACGCAGTTACAGGTACTGTACTTAGCCCCGAGGGCTTAAATAAACGCTTTAATGAAAAATCAGTGTTATTTTTAAAGCATATTTTCTCTTTGTTGTTACAACAAAAAATCTGTGAGCAAACTCATATTTCTAATCATCTTTATAATTATTTTAAACGTATTCGTATCATGGATGCCACCATGTTTCAAGTGCCTAATACTTTAGAACATATCTATCCTGGTTCAGGTGGTTGTGCGCAAACAGCTGGGATTAAAATTCAATTAGAATATGATTTACATAGTGGACAATTTCTGAATTTCCAAGTGGGGCCTGGAAAAAATAATGATAAAACATTCGGAACGGAATGTTTAGATACGTTACGACCAGGAGATTTATGTATTCGTGATTTAGGGTATTTTTCATTAGAGGACTTAGATCAAATGGATCAACGTGGGACCTATTATATTTCTCGATTAAAGTTAAATACGAATGTATATGTAAAAAATCCAAACCCAGAATACTTTAAAAATGGGGACATCAAAAAACAAACAGAATATATGAAAGTCAATTTAGAAATGATGGTGGGACGCTTGTTACCTGGTGAAACTTATGAAGTAGGTAATGTTTATGTTGGAGATCAAAAAGTTTTGTTTGCCCGATTGGTCCTGTATCGTCTAACAGAACAGCAATTACGAGAACGACAGAAAAAACAAATAGAAAGTGAAAAGAAAAAAGGAAAACCGTATTCACAAAAAAGCAAAATATTATCTGGGCTAAATGTATATGTAACCAACACTCCGTGGGAGTGGGTTTCGATGAAGCAAGTCCATGAACTCTACTCCTTACGTTGGCAGATTGAAATTGTTTTTAAAACGTGGAAATCATTATTTGATATTGATCATTGTCGCACTGTCAAACGAGAACGAATAGAGTGCCATTTATATGGGAAACTGATTGCTATTTTCTTATGTTCTTCTACGATGTTTAAAATGCGTCAACTGTTGTTACAGAAGAAGCAAAAGGAATTAAGTGAATATAAAGCGATTGGAATGATTCAAGATCATCTATTTCTTCTCTATCAAGCTATACAGAAAGACACCCAAGAGATAACAAAGCTTTTAATCCGCCTGTTCCACCTTCTAGAGAAAAACGGGCGGAAATCTCATCGATACGAGAAGAAAACCGTCTTTGATATCATGGGTGTTATCTATGAGTATAGTGGATGTTGCAAGCAAAAGAAAGTTGCATAAGAAAAAAATGAAACCCGTTAGGGGTTATTTGGCGTGCTGAAATTTAATAACTGGCTCCCTTGTGGGGAAAGTTTAAGTTCAAATGAACAAAAGTTAATATTGTGTCTATCCTTAAGTTGATGGGCATGTACATTCACCCCTTCTGAAAAAATTCTAAAGCCAAAGAGTACTTAATTCAAAATGTACAATAATTGTGCGTTTCTCGTCTCTCGTTCTTCCTCACTGACTAAATCATACTTTTTTAGGAGGTGAAAAACATCATTTAATAATTTCTGTGAATGAATACCTTGCAAAAAACTCTTTAACTCTTTAAAGATCCCTTCAGATAAAAAACTCTTTTGACTTTCAAGCTTATTCATCACATCTTCAATAGAATGATCAATGTTACATGCCATATTAAACTTCCCCCTCTATCCTCTATAAATAATATCCTCAGCTAACGATGTAAACACTTCTCCTACAAGAGAGTCTTCATCATATACAGATGAACCGTTATTTTCTTCTCGTTTTGCAAAAGGCACTTGCGCAATCACTTCTGTGTGCAATTGTTCTGCAAGCATTTCGCCGCCACCTTTTCCGAAGAGATAGTTTTTCGATCCATCTTGCTCTTCATAATAAGCCATATTTTCTACAATCCCTAAAATCTCGTGTTTCGTATGCTTTGCCATAACTCCTACTCTAGATGCTACGAACGAAGCTACATTGTGTGGTGTTGTAACGATAATTTCTTGCGCCTGCGGGATCATTGCTGCAACATCAATAGCAACATCTCCTGTACCAGGTGGTAAATCAAGAAGTAAATAATCTAATTCTCCCCAGTGCGTATTCGCAAGGAAATTTTGAATCCATTTATTTAACATCGGTCCGCGCCACATAACCGGGTTATTTCCTTCCGTAAAAAATCCCATCGACATAATTTTAACACCGTGACTAACGACCGGAATTGCTGTTTGATCAATCATCGTTGGTTTCTTATTCGTTTCCATCATAGCTGGAATACTAAAACCATATATGTCTGCATCTAATATCCCCACTTTTTTGCCCATACGAGCTAGTGCAGTTGCAAGATTAATTGTCACCGTTGATTTTCCAACTCCACCTTTTCCACTCGTTACAGTAATAAACCCTACTCCTGAATCAAGGCGAAGCATGCTCGGCATACCAGTTTCTGTTCTACTATTTTTCTTTAACTTCTCTGTTAAAGCTGCACGTTCTTCTTGTGTCATAGAACCAAATGTTACATCCACTTTAGAGGCACCAATTGCGTGAAGTGATTCTTCAATATCTTGTTGAATTTTTGCTTTTAACGGACAACCTTGTATTGTTAGTACTACTTCAAGTTTAACCTCTGTTCCGTTCATTTGTATATTTCTAACCATATTTAATTCTACAACACTTTTGTGTAACTCTGGATCCTCTACATGTTTTAATGCATTTATTATTTGTTCTTGAGTAAGCATAGAACTCATCCCTTCTCTTATTCTAATTTATATACAACATCTTCTCGGCGCTTCATCTGTTGAAAAAGCTTATTACCCTCCGCTAACGGGCGGGATTAATGCGACTATATCTCCTACTTTTATCATCTCTTCATTCGTTACAAACTCTTCATTAATTGCAACCATTACTGTATCCAAGGATTGCAAATGATAACTATCTTTCAACCATTCTTTTAATTGCCCAACAGTCATTTCTTGTTTTTCTGAAATTATTAATTGATCCAATCCGACTTCCTCACGCAAATTTGCAAACAATAAAATTGTAATCATTTTCTCATTCTTCCTTCTTTGGTTTTCCTTCTGGATATGGTGTGTTTTCAAGTTGATCTCCAACCCACATCGTTCCATCTTCCCGAAATTCTTTTTTCCAAATTGGAACGATTCGTTTTATACGTTCAATCGCGTACTCATTCGCTTCATAAGCTACTTTACGATGCGGTGATGAAACTGCAATGACTACCGCAATATCCATGATTTCTAGCCGCCCTACACGGTGCGTAATTGCTACTTTTGCATCCGGCCATCTTTCACTAATTTCTTCACCAATTCTCATAAGTTGTTTTACTGCCATCGGTTTATATGCTTCATACTCTAAATGTAGCGTTCGTTTTCCTTTTGTAAGTTCTCTCACGGTACCAATAAATGTTGTAATCGCACCCACTTCCCTTCTTGCGACTTTATTCGTTACTTCTTCAACTAAAATCGGATTATCTACAATCTCAAATAACACTTGTCCCATTAGAACCACCTCTCACTTTATGAAATGTCCAAGGCCATTCACTACCTTCGTTATCTTCTAATAAAAGAACATCGACAAACATATCTTTTTTATATCCTCTTGTCCCGCCCGGCAATACGATAAACACGTTTGATTCTGCCAATGAGGAAACTGAGCTAGATTTATCAAAATCTGATGGATAAGCTATTAATTTCCCCTCATCATATTGCAATTTCGCTCGTACAAATCTTGTAAATGGATTCGGTTTTAGAAAATCTTCTCCTAATAACGCTTTTTCTCTTTTTAAATGTACTTTTTCACTAAACATATACGCCCGAATACACGGTCTTACGAATAATTCAAACCCTACATAACAAGCTGATGGATTTCCTGATAAACCAAATAATAACTTGCCATTTAATTGTGCTACAGTCGTAACACTCCCTGGCCGCATTGCAACTTTATTGAAAAGAACAGAGGCACCTAACTTTTCGTAAATAGCTGGTAAATAATCGTAATCTCCTACTGATACACCGCCCGTTGTAATTAACATATCCACTTGCCCAAGCGCTTCTTTCACAGCTGTAAAACATGTATTAAAATCATCACTAAACTTCCCAAAATATTTTACTCTGCCGCCTGCTCTTCGAATTTGAGACAATATCATATACGTATTACTATTTCGGATTTTCCCTGGCTGTAATGAATCATCGACATCAAGCAATTCACTCCCAGTCGCTAACAGTCCAATTACAGGCTTTCTCGCAACTGGCACTTCACTATAACCGAATGTAGCAAGAAGAGCTGAAATACCTGGATTAATGTACGATCCTTTCTTTGCAAGAACCGTTCCTTTACGAGCATCTTCACCTTGAAAAGAAATATTGTCGCCCTTTTTGAATGATCGCTTCACTTCCATATAATTGTTGCCATTCTTCTCATATTGACGAGTCAGCTCTAACATAACAACCGCATCACACCCATTCGGAATTTGTGCTCCCGTCATAATTCGAACTGCTTGAAACGGACCTACTTTCTCATGGAATAGCGATCCTGCACCAATTTCACCCACTACTTCAAATACAATTGGCGTTTCATAACTTGCTAAATTAGTATCTTCTGCTCGAATAGCAAATCCGTCATACGGCGAACGATTAAATGACGGTACATCATGGTCAGCTATTAAATCCTCTGCTAATATACGTCCATAAGCTAATTCAATTGGTAATAGCTCCTTTAAGCCTTTATCAGCAAATCCCATCACTTTACGAACAGCTTCTTCAACCGTAATTGGCACTCTTCTTTCCATTGTTGACACCCTCTCTATTAACCGAATACGCGATAATATAGTTGTTTCGCTTTCGAAATATCATTTGTACCATGAATAAAAACACGACCATCTCGAAAAACAACCACGCGGTAATCATCGAATTGGCAAGATAGTAAATACGGATTCCGATCTACTTTCCCCAGTTTTTGTAATACTTTTTCTATATCATCAAAATTGTATTTCCTATTGTCTACTGTTCTAATTTGAACTGTATTTCTTCCGCATAAAACAGCTGCTTTCGTTTGATTTTCGTATGATAAATAAGGATAAGTTCGATTCAAACCGCATGAGAGACAAGCGTCTGTTTTTATTTTCCCTAATTTTATAAAATGATTTTGATTACTCCATATATCAAACATGAAAAATGTTTTTCTAATTGCTGAGAAATCTTCCACTAAAATTTTGAGTGCTTCTGCCAATTGATATGCTGCGACGATTTGAACAGTCGGGCTAATAATTCCAGCGGTATCACATGTCACACCTGTAACAGGAATATTTTTCAGCATACAATGTAAACACGGTGTCTCTTGCGGAATAATTGTATAACTCATACCATACGATCCAACGCAAGAACCATATACCCAAGGAATATTATGTTTTTGTGATAAATCATTTATTACAAATCGAATATCAAAATTATCTGTTGCATCAATGATTACATCTACATTTTTTAATAGACCTTCCATATTTTCTGAAGTTACATCCATTACGAAAGCATGTATTTGTACTTCCGAATTAATTTGTTCTAACCGATTTTTTGCAGCAATTGCTTTCGGCATTTTCTCTCTCGCATCTTGTTCAGAGTACAATTGTTGCCTTTGTAAATTACTCCATTCAACGTAGTCACGATCAATAATCGTCAACTTGCCAACACCTGCACGTACGAAACTTTCGGCACTTGTACTTCCTAATGCGCCTGCCCCTACAATTAACACATGTTTATTTCGAATTTTTTCTTGTCCTTTACTCCCAATTGGTTTGAACAACTGTTGTCGTGAATACCGATCAGCCATTACATACCCTTCCTCTCAAGAACTCTATTTCATATTAGAATGTTGTTTCTGATAACAAGCAAAGTAAGCAAAACCAACAAACCCAGCTCCTCCAATTACATTTCCGATAAAAACAGGAACAAAATTTTTAGCCAAATCCATCCACGTTAGATGACCAGCAAAAATAACAGCGGAAATGACAAACATATTTGCTACTACTTGCTGAAATCCAATCACTACAAATGCCATAATTGGAATCCAAATTCCGATGATTTTTCCGACAAAATCACTCGTCCCGTAAGCGAGCCAAAGAGCAAGACAAACGAGCCAATTACAACCAATTGCTAAAATTAAAGTTCTTCCAAATGATTCATGTAACTTCCCTTCCGCTATCGCTACTGTTTTATTTAAATACTCTCCCTCTGTTAATCCGCCAAGATGTCCAAAGCAATACGCAACGAAAATTGCCCCAATAAAATTCATGAGAGTAATCCAAACCCAGTTATTCAGTACACTTATCAATGTAATTTTCTTTGCATAAAGCGCCATAGACAGTGACATCATATTTCCCGTAATTAATTCTCCTCCTGCTAATACTACGAGCATAAGTCCAACAGGAAATACCGCTCCTCCTAAAACATTCACTAGACTCCCCCAGCGCTCAGGTAAATTCCCTAAAACTCGAATGTTAAGTAAAAAACCTATCGCAATAAACGCTCCTCCTAAAAAACCGAGAATAAGCATCGCTGGCAATGTCTGTCTTACTTTTTGAACACCGGCCTCAATGACAAGCTCAGCAATTTGTTCCGGCTTATGAAATGCCATTACCCATTCCTCCATTTTCTCCAAATAAAAAAGCAGCTTCAAAAAACCTCCTCAAAATAAAGGTTTTTGAATGCTGCTTAATTTCTCTGCACATCTTTTACAGAGATATCAATCATCACTTTTACTATAAAATAGAAAATCCACAACTCTTGTAAATTCCCCATTTTTCACTATGACGCTAGCTTTATATATTAACCACCGATATGTGACATTTCAATTTTAGGTATTGTATTCTTATTTTTATGATTTAAGCGTTCATCTGAATAACGATCTTCCCTATTATTCCATATATCGCGTACTACATCTGTAATGTCCTCATCTGTATGTTCAGAACGAAGCAATTCTCTTAAATCATTTCCTTTAGAAGCAAATAAGCAAGTATATAATTTTCCTTCTGCAGAAATACGAGCTCTCGTACATGATAAGCAAAAAGAATCTGTTACCGATGAAATAATACCTATTTCCTCGTCGCTTCCTATATAACGATACCTAGTAGCCACTTCACCAGAATAATTTGCTTCTATCCGTTCTAACGGCATAACTTGATGAATCGTATCTACTATTTCTTGTTTAGAGACGACCTCTTTTAAATCCCAACCATTATAATTTCCAACGTCCATATACTCAATAAAACGAAGAATATGCTTGTTTTCCTTAAAGTATTGCGCCATCTGCAAAATGTCCTGTTCGTTTTTTCCCTTTTGAACGACCATGTTTATTTTAATTTTCATTCCAACTTCAGCTGCAGCCTGTATTCCTTCCAGAACCCTTTGCACTTTGCTCCTATTACCATTTAAATAGAAAAACCGCTCTTCTTCTAAGGAATCTAAGCTAACTGTTACACGTGATAGTCCCGCCTTATATAAATCAGGAGCAAATTTTTTAAGTAACGATCCATTGGTTGTTAAACCGATATCTTCTACACCATCTATTTTATGAAGCCGCTCAATAAGCTTTGGAAGCCCTCTTCTAAGTAACGGTTCTCCGCCTGTAATCCTTAATTTTCTCACACCTAAAGAAACGAAAATACGTGTTATCCTTTCAATTTCATCAAAAGATAAAATTTTGTCATTAGACAAAAACGAGTAATCAGGACCAAATATTTCTTCTGGCATACAATATCGACAGCGAAAATTACAGCGATCAGTAACTGAAATACGTAAATCCTTTAACGGACGTTGCAACTTGTCTAATGTAACTGATTTCATCTTCATTGCCTCACTTTTATTTTATATTTAAAACACGCTCTGGATGGGTATACACATTTAAGGAGTGATTACGAATAAATCCTATTGTCGTAATACCTAAATCTTCCGCTAGTTGCAAAGCTAACTCAGTTGGAGCTGATTTTGATAGTATAATTTCACAACCGATTTTTGCAACTTTCAATAATATTTCCGAAGAAATACGACCACTAAAAACAATGATTTTATCTTTTATAGAAATATCGTTTTTTAAACAATAACCGTAAATTTTGTCTAGTGCATTATGCCTACCAATATCCATTCGGCTTAAAATAATACCATTCACATCACATAAAGCTGCATTATGAACCCCGCCAGTATGATGAAACGTATCCGCAGATTGCTGCATTTCTTTCATTAACCGAAAACAATCATCGGCAGCAACCTGTACATGGACACCCTTCATCTTTTTTGCACTTAGTGCATCATTTGCAAAAACAAATCCTTGCCTACTCATACCACAACAAGACGTAATATATCGTTTATTTTGCATTTGTTCATAATACGGACTTACTTTTGTCGTTGTTACATGTACAAATCCTTCTTTCTCCTGCACCCATACACTATCAATATCTTCATACTTTCGAATGATTCCTTCAGATGCTAAGAAGCCTATTACCATATCTTCTATATATTCTGGAGTACTAACCATTGTAACAAACTCCTGTCCGTTCATTTTAATGGTGACAGGAAACTCTGTTACAATGCTGTCCTCTATATGCTTAAATACCTCTTGTTCATAACGAAAGATTTCTCTTTCTACCTGTATCGGTTTCACGATCAGTATCCTTCTCTCACGTTATATTTTTATCAAAAACAAATACCGAAACTGCAATATCTTCTTCTACTTTCATATCTGAAAACAAATTCACTAATTTCGCGCCAACAAGTTCCTCCAAATGTTCACGGGAATTCGCAGCATACACTTCTTGAATCATTTTTGTTCTAGCCAGATGAACCATTTCCGCACCGTCCATCGTACTTGAAATAAATTTTTCAGTAGGTGTTAAGTTTCCATAAAGAGTCGCTATAGCCATATTTTCTGCAAAAACAGTATGAATTCGTTCCGGTCCTTTTCCGAAAAGTTCCTTTCGAAGTTTTCGGATCATATCATTAAATTCATGTACTTTTTTTGACATACAATTATACCTCCCAAAAGCCTCATTTTACTTTATTATATATTTTACCAAAATGAGCCTTCCGCCCAAACTATTTCGTACAAATATTTGGGCGAAAAGGTTCACTTCATGAAGTTTATTCGTCTTTTAACCCTTTCCCCATTCCTTTTAAGAAATGAAGCCCAAACCCGATCGCACGGTTAATATCTGGGTCTTTCAATACTTTCATAAGATCGAATACCCCTACTTTTTTATTACTTTCTAGATGTTCATTACCTTCTTCTAGCCCGACTAATAAACTACCTATAAGCTTTTTCGTAAGTTCTGGGTCAAGTTCAGTTAACGCACCTGCAGCGCCCATCATATTATTAATTAAATTTGTAACAGGCTCACGAGTTACTTGACCTAGAACAATCTTCGCAATTGGTTCTTTCGCTTTTAGCATAGAATTTGCAGCTTCTAGCATTCCAATGTCATTTAATTCCCCTACTATATTAAACATCTGATTTAGAGCTTCTTCATTATTAGTTAGAAGCTCTTTTAAATCATCTAACTTTTGCTGTTTTATTTCTTCCTCAGTTAATTCTTGTTTTTGAATCATTTTTATAGGTGCAGCCATAGTTTTCTCCTCCTACTTATCCGTTAAATGCACATACCCTGTACGTGCCCACTTACGATGTACCTCAATTCCAGCTTGAGGGTGACGTTTTTTATTGCGTGGGTTCGCTTTTGGCATCGGATTTTCGCCATCAACTTCTAACACTTCCATACGTACTTTCGTTTGTTTATACGCAGGTGTATTCGTACGTACATCCACAGCAGGACCTGTTAAGAAATTAATTGCCGTTTCGTTATCTGTAGAGTTCATCGGTAAATATAACTCATTCGCTTTTACACGATCTGTAACGAGTGCACGTAATTTTAATGCTCCAAAAGGAGAGACAAGACGAACTAACGAACCTGTTTTTACGCCACGTTCTTTTGCAAGGTCTGGAGAGATTTCAACGAAAACACCAGGTACTTTCGTTTGAATACCTGTTGATTTATTTGTCATATTCCCTTCATGGAAATGCTCAAGCATACGACCGTTGTTAATGTGAAGGTCAAACTCGGCTGGAAATTCAGCTGGACGTACCCAGTCAGCAATCGCAAAACGAGCTTTTTTATCTGGGAAGTTAAATCCATCTTGGAACAGAAGTGGTGTATTCGTTCCATCAAAACTTCCCCAATGGAAACTGTTCCATCCTTCAAGCACTTCATAGTTCGCTTGCGAGAACAATGGTGATAAACTTGCCATTTCAGCAAAGATTTCACTTGGGTGGCTATAATTCCAGTTTGCACCTAGTTTATTCGCAACTTCCTGGACGATCCACCAGTCTGGTTTCGCATCTCCTAGCGTAGGAAGAACTTGATATAATCTTTGGACACGGCGCTCTGTATTTGTGAAAGTACCTTCTTTCTCAAGAGATGGCGCTGCTGGTAATACAACATCTGCATATTGAGCAGTTTTAGAAAGGAAAACATCTTGCACAACGAAGAAATCAAGGCTCGTTAACACTTCATGTACATGATTTGCATTAGAATCTACAAGAGCCATATCTTCTCCGACAAGATACATTGCTTTCATTTTTCCTTCGTCAATTGCGTGAAGCATTTCAATATTATTAAGACCTGGTTCACTATCAATTTTCACTCCGTAAGCAGTTTCAAATTTCGCACGTTCCATTTCGTTAGTAACGTGCTGATATCCTGGAAGCCATCCTGGTAAAGTACCCATATCACAAGCACCTTGTACGTTATTGTGACCTCGAAGTGGGTATGCACCTGCTCCTGGACGACGATAGTTCCCTGTTGCAAGAAGTAAGTTTGAAATCGCAGCGGAAGTATCAGAGCCACCTGTATTTTGCGTTACTCCCATCCCCCAAAGGATACATGTACCATCTGCATCACGAATCATTTCAGCCATTTGAATAAGTGTTTCTTTTGAAATACCAGTCATTTCTTCTCCATATTCAAGTGTATATTCTTTCAGGCTCTCTTTGAAATCTTCAAAGAAGTTTACATTCTCATTAATAAATTCTTGATCATGCCAACCTTGATCAATCATATATTTCGTAACAGCCATTAACCATACTTGATCTGTTCCTTGTTTTGGACTAATAAAGACATCTGATCGCTCTGCCATTTCTGTTTTACGAAGATCAGCTACAATTAACTTTTGTCCGTGTAATTTATGTGCACGTTTAATACGTGTAGCTAAAACAGGATGACCTTCTGTCGGATTACATCCTACAATAATAACAAGACCAGATTGCGCAATATCTTTAATCGTTCCTGCATCACCGCCCATACCAATTGTACGGAACAAACCATCCGTTGCTGGTGATTGGCAATAACGTGAGCAGTTATCAATATTATTCGTTTCAAATACTTGTCGGGCTAGTTTTTGAATAACGTAATTGTCTTCATTCGTAATTTTAGATGAAGAAATAAAACCGATAGCATCTTTACCATACTCTTCTTTAATCGATCCTAATTTACTTGCAACTACATTCAATGCTTCTTCCCATGTAGATTCAACAAACGTTCCATTTTTACGAATTAAAGGTTTTGTAATTCGTTCTTTAGAATTTACGAAATCCCAACCAAATTTCCCTTTTACACAAGTGGAAATTGCGTTAACTGGTGCATCTGAAGATGGCTGTACTTTAAGGATTTTACGCCCCTTCGTCCACACTTCAAACGAACAACCTACACCACAAAATGTACATACTGTTTTCGTTTTCTTCGTACGAGTATCACGCATGGCCGCTTCCACTTCTGATACCGCAAAAATACCGCTATATCCAGGCTCAACTTCTTTAATTAAATCTACCATCGGTTCAAGAATATCTGGTTTTAATCCCGTCATAAATCCAGCTTCACCGAGCATCGTTTTCTCCATTAAAGCGTTACAAGGGCAAATCGTTACACATTGACCACAGCTAACGCATGAAGAATCATTAATATTTACTCCTTCATCCCAAATAACTCGTGGGCGTTCCGCTTCCCAGTCTATCGATAACGTTTCATTTACTTGTAAGTTTTGACACACCTGTTATGAAGTGACCTTTGTCAATAGTTTTTCACCCATAATATTTTTCTTGATGGCATACAAAAGCTTCAGAAATAAGATCTATCGACAGTTAACCACTCTGTTATTCGTGGATTGGTTACCTCAGGTTAATGGTTCGTCGTTAGGCTCTTATAATCTCACTGCGTGGATCACACCTTTTCAAATTCTAATAAATAGCTTGTTTATCAGAATTTCAGCCATGCCAGAAGAGGTGAGTCATAGATAGCCAGACCTGTAATTCACTATCTCTGAAGCTCATCTATGCCATCAATTGATACCTTTGATTTCTAACTATGAATCAATCAACTTCATATCCTTCCCTCTTTATTTTCGGTGAATTTTACCTGTTTCTAATCCCCATATAAAACACCCCAGTTCTCTTGCGATAGCTGTAACGGCAACATTTCTAGGCTTCCCTTGATATATCATGCGATAATATTTTCTTTGTAACCTTTCTACAGCCTGATCCGCATAAGCAATCACTTCGCTTCGTTGCCCTTTTTGTCTTGCTTTCACTCGCTTCGATTTTAATCCGATTGCTCCTTTTACCAACGCATTTGCACATTCTACAAGAGTAGACCTAACGGTCGAATTTCCTTGTTTTGTAATCGAACGTCGACTGATTTTCTCTCCACTTGAGCTTTCGCTTGGCGTCAATCCTACATAAGCCATAAATGCTTTAGCCGTGGGAAAACGAGTGAAGTCTGCAATTTCCACATGAACAGTCATTGCCGATGTTGTATCTATACCTTTTAAGCATCTTAACTTTGCGATTGGTTCTTCGTACCTTTCACGATGAGATAATTCTTCTAATCTCAAACTGAACCGCTCAATTTTATCGACTAGAACATCATACTGTAATAGGTATTCGCCTAACGTTTCTTTGAATAATCCTTGTAGATCAAGATTCTTTAACCATTTCATATAAGCGATTGTCCAGCTTGATTTCCCTTCATACACATAGCCATGTCTTAAAAGGAATGCTTTTATCTGTTGTTTTATTTTTTTCAAAGATGTTTTAAAATCACCTAACATGCGGATATACTCTTTCACGGCAACATCCTCTTCTTCTGGAACATATACTTCTTTATAGGTGCCATTTGCTAAATTAAGAGCAATCATTTTGGCATCGAATTTATCATTTTTCACCATTTTGTTTTTTGATGAACTGTACATTGTTGTGGGAGCTAAAATATCACAATCAATTCCATTTTGTTCAAGAAGATTATGAAGTGAATACCCTAAACAACCAGCCTCATATCCAGCTTTAATTTTTATATCTTCACCATATTTTGTTTTCAGTTTCTCAACGAATTTTTTTACGAGAGATACATTTGAAGCACATCGTGCTTCTCTTACAATTTCCCCAGTTGTTCCGTGTAGTGCACATAAGCTAAAACTTTCCTTGTGGACATCCATCCCAATATATATTATATTTTCCATAGTGGCCTCCTATTATCATAGGGTATAACCCCATTCATAATGTTTTCATTCATTATTATGGGTTAAAATCCCTGACTTGATAATCTAGGAGGTCACTTCATATTATCTCAACGCATTGACCGCATGCAATACATTGATTAGGGTCATAGCGATAAAACGGATGCGTCATATCAACTTCACTTACATCTACTTTCGGTTCATAAGGATATTTTTGATGTTCGATTTCCATTAATTCTGCTGTATTATGCAGTTTACAGTTCCCATTGTTATTGTCACATACTGTACAGTATAATAAATGATTTTCTAGTAACCGATCCATCGCCTCTGTTTGTGCTTCTTTTGCGCGAACAGAAGCACGTTCAATGTCCATACCTTCCGTTGCTATCGTCGAACAAGAACGCATTAACTTTCCGTCAACTTCTACAATACAAGTGTCACATGTTTGAATAGAATCTACTTCTGGCACGTAACAAATTTGCGGATGTTCAATCCCGTTCTCATTAATCACACCCAATATCGTTGAACCAGGCTCCGCTGCATACTTTTTTCCGTCAATTGTAATATGAACCATGTTGTCATTCATGGTCTTTCCCCCTTTTTGAGAATAAAAAAACTCCACCACGAAAATATACGCACCACATTTTTGGCACGCTATTATCATGGTGGAGTAGTTTATTAGCACATCTTGCTAAAATACCAATCCATTTATTCATAAATAAAACGATAGATTCATAACAGGTCATATCACGATTCCATCTTTAACACTATAATTATAGCGTTAAATGTACAAATATACAATATAAATTTTAAACTGCGCATATGTCTGTATGTAACTATCCATAATAACCCATATAAAGTTCAACGAGGAATAAGGTGAATATATGGGTTCTTTTCGAAAATGGATAAGGGGCGAAAAATCTTTCTCTACACACGAGCAATCTGAAACTGTATTACATAAAGAAATTTCTTCCTCCATGCCGCTTAATCTTAAACACTTATCCAAATTATTTAGTGGTATTCCAGAATTAATTACACGCACTTTCCCGTTAAAAAACGGAAAAGAAGCTGCTCTTATATATATGGAAGGACTTGTAGATAAAACTGTTATTAATGTAGATATTCTTCGGCCTCTCTTATTTAAAGAATGGAATGAAGACGATTTTTGGGAATCTTCTGTTTCTATAGGGAATATTAAAAAAGTTCAGAAGTGGATAGACATTGAGCAATCTCTCTTACATGGCAAAAGTATTTTATTTATAAACGGTCAATTATCGGCTTTAGAACTAGATACACAAGCGGCGCCAAAAAGGAGCATTGAAGAACCTACAACAGAGACTTCCATAAAAAGCTCACACGAAGGATTTAATGAAGTGGCAAGTGATAGTATCGCACTTATTCGTCGCTATATTCCAAATCGCGAATTAAAAGTGAAGGAATTCACTGTTGGCGAACGAGCAACCTCTAAAGTTTTTTTACTTTATCTTGCAGATGTTGCAAACGAAGATGTTGTACAAGATATGGCATGCCGCATCGAATCAATCAAAGTAGATGCTATTCTTACTACCGGTGAATTAGAAGGATTTGTTGAAGATAATTCCTATACTCTCTTCCCACAATTGTCTATCACTGAACGTCCTGACACAACGGCACATCATATTTTGAATGGGCGAATCGCTGTTGTTGTAGATCGCTCACCAGGCGTATTAATAGGACCTATGACCTTTTCATCCTTTTTTCAGACGATAGATGATTACAGCTTCAGACCTATGATTCCATCTTTTATACGACTTCTTCGTTTCACTGGGCTATTTATTGCAATATTTGCTCCTGCTCTTTATATTGCTATGATTTCCTTCCATTATGAAGTAATTCCGCTCAAATTGTTGTTAACGATTGGAGAATCTCGAGCCAAAATTCCTTTCCCCCCCATATTAGAAGCTTTATTAATGGAATTAGTTCTCGAAATGCTCCGAGAAGCAGCGATTCGGCTTCCTGGGCCTGTTGGACAAACAATCGGCGTCGTAGGAGGAATTGTAATTGGACAAGCTGCGGTTCAAGCTGGGATTGTTAGTAACGTTATGGTTATCGTCGTATCAATTACTGCGGTTGCCTCTTTCATTATTCCTAACTTAGAAATGTCAGCAGGAATTCGGCTTCTTCGATTCCCAATGATGATAGCAGCCTCTTTATTTGGCGTCATTGGAATTATGGTTGGAATGGCAATCATTATCATCCATATTCTTTCTATGGAATCACTTGGTGTGCCATATGGTAGTCCTTTTTCTCCGTCATATGCTTCGGACTTAAAAGATACCCTTGTACGTTTCCCATGGAAAATCATGAAGAAACGGCCACTATCTCTACAATTAAAACAAAATAACCGGCAAAGCGATGTTGAGGAAAAGGAGGAGAATAAGTGACAAAACGTGCAAAGAGGGAAATCACTTTATTTCAATACATTTTAACTATTAGTGGTGTTCAAGTCGGATTCGGCGTACTTACACTCCCGCGTGAAGTTGCACAAGGGGCGAATACAGATGGCTGGATGTCTATTATTATCGGATGTATCATTACTACTTTAGTCAGTCTATGTATTGTAAAAATTATGGAAAAACATCCAGGATATACTTTACTTGATGTGCTGATACGCTATCTTGGAAAATGGCTAGGAAGAGTAGTAATGATTTTTTGGATTTTATATGCTGTACTCGCAGCTGTTTCCTTAATTTTTTCCCTCTTATACGTTATTCACATTTGGATTTTACCTAGATCTCCTATGTCTTTAATTATGATTTTGCTATCTATTCCAATGCTTATGCTTGCATGTAAAGGAGCACTTATTATTAGTCGTTTTGCTGTTTTCACTGTCATCTTTACACTTTGGATGCCATTATTATTATTTATTCCTCTTAAAGATGGGCATTTTATATATCTACTTCCTCTTATCAAGGAAGGATGGCTACCAATTATAAACACCGTGAAATCAACTATCATTGCGTTTCTCGGATTCGAGTTTTCGTTTGTCCTTTATCCTTATTTAACTAACAAAGCATCTGCAAAAAAAGGAATCGTTATTGCGAATTTGATTACGTTATTTATTTATCTTCAAATCACGTTCGTTTCTTTTATTTATTTTAGTCCAGATGGTATAACAAAGTTTTTATGGCCGACACTTTCTCTTGTTACACCGTTTCACTTCTCATTTCTTGAGCGATTTGAAATTATCTTTCTGTCATTTTATCTCTTTATTATTTTTGATTCCTGTATTCCTTATATTTTCACTGCTTCAGATGGAATTAATCAATTACTTAACAAAAAAGGCAGTTCATTACCTATTTATTTTTTATTATTCGGATGTATTTTCATCTTATTCTTTTATATCCCTTCTTCTTATCAGATAAGTGCGTTGCGGGAATTTTGGGGAACTGCTAGTTATTTTATCGTTTTTCTATTCCCAGTGGTATTTCTCTTATACATGACACTTTATCAGCATTGGAAAAGGAGAAAAATTTAAATGAGACGTTGTATTCATTTTATTATATTTTGTTTCCTCATAATTTTTTTAGTAGGCTGTGAAGATCGGCTTGATTTAGAAAAACAATCCATCTCATTAATTTACGGTTTTGACGCAAAACCAAAAGGAAAATTAATTGTGTATCACGTAAACCCTATTTTTAATGAAGATGTAGAGAAAAAGTACGAAATTCATGAAGCGAAAGTACATACACCCCGAGAAGCAAAAGATACGTTTAACAGTTCAAGCAGCGGTTTAGTGTCCACAGAAAAGTTACAGCTCATATTGTTTAGCACAAATTTTTTAAAACAAGAAGGAGCTATGCCTTATCTGGATGTTTGGTATCGCGATCCTAAAAATACAGGAAATATGCGCATGGTTGCAGTAGATGGCCCCATTTCTTCTGTTATATATAATAATTTCAAAGATAAGCCTGCTCTTCCTGAATATTTAACAGATTTAATTAATACGAACAAACTATACAATCGGACCGTGTTTACGACATTCCATGAATTTCATAGACAAACTTTTAATAAAGGCGTAACTCCTGCTATTTCAGAAATAAAAAAAGGGAAGAAAGATGTTATTGTTACCGGTTCGGCACTATTAACTTCTCGTGGAACTTATAAGATGTCTTTAAATCGCTATGAAAGTGCCCTTCTTCTTATGGTGCAAAAGAAAGCTAATATACCCGTTTCACTTACAATGAAAATCCCCTCTAATTTAGTTGAAAGTAATAGCCATCTAAAAGATACAAAAGGCGACGATTTCATAACAATAAACGTTCTTAGTATGAATCATGATATCGATACAGACTATAGCGATAACCGCTTCAAATTTAATATTAAAATGGATTTAAAAATTGCCGTATCTGAACTTACATTCAACATGGATATAGATAAAGATAGAAAGAAATTAACTTCTCTTATTACAAAACAACTAAACAAAGATTTAAACGAATTAATCTACAAAATTCAAAAACAGCAACTCGATCCATTCGGATTTGGTGATTATGCGAGAGCATTTCACTATAAAGAATGGAAACAAGTTGAAGATGATTGGCCACGTGCCTTTTCAAAAGCTAATGTGAAAGTAGCACCAACTATTAAAATTTTAGAAAATGGGATTATTAAATAGAAAAAACACGCTACTTGCTCTTATACGTTTAAAGAGCAAGTAGCGTGTTTTCATTTTTTATTTTGAAGCTTATGCAGTTACGCTTCTGTTTCTGGTTCTTCGTTTTCCGCTTGTTCCAACCTTTGCTGCTCCGCAAGTTCAGCTGAAATCATTCCATAATAAATTTCTGGATATAATCCAAATATTTGATATACACTTCCTAAAAACGGCATCAGAATCCCTCTTTTCTAAAGTTGTATTGCCACTTTTAAGGATTCCCTTTTCATTCATTATACATTCGTTTTTGGCGTTTCTTCTTCATCTTGAACACTTAATAAATTTTGCCATTTTTTATACGGAGCGCTATTTGGATCTACATATCCTTTTGCATGCGAGCGATCCCACAATTGTTTAATAAACATTTCTTTCTCTTTCTTTGCCACCATATCGGCACCTGTACCGTAATAGTTCTGGAAATACAACTCGATTTCATCAAGGAATAGTCTTAATAATTCATCTGATGTTTCTTCTAACGTCGGATCATACTTCGCTTCACGGTCATACATTAAAATCATGTCTAAAAGATTGTGGACATGTTCTTTTCTAAGCCATCTTACATCTTGGGCTCCTAATACGAACGGATGTGTATATAAATGTCCACCTTGTATCATCGCCTTTTCTTGCTCTTCTTCAAATCGTGACAAGATGTTTTCATAAATAAACGGATTATGAAGCAATGCTCTGTGTAATTTATAACTTTCGCTTGAAATATTTTTCCCCATCGACTGAATTAAAAAGCTACGTCCCACACCGTTATATTGATACACAAACTGTCCATCAACAGCAACTAAACTAATCCAGCGATACATATATGCGTATAGTAATGCACGATTACATTTATCATAATCTAATTTTGTTTGAGTCGCGTTTAAATCTGGCATAAAGGCTGGTAAGTGCCAATACTTATCTAAATGCGGCGTTAAACTAGATTTTTTACTATTTAATTTGTTTACACGGCGATAATACGATTGGAAATAGTCACCTTTATCATTCATAAATCCGTTTGAAATATGTCCTGATGATAATTTAGGAAAGTCTTGCAGCGATAAGCCGTAATGTGCTCGATAACAGATCACTTCAAATGGCGAAAAGGCTTCATGTACTGTATCTTTTTCTTTAAACATTTCTTGAATTAATTCCTCTTGCAGCTCTTTCTTTAAAGAAGGATGTATACCCCAATATTGTAATTCCCTATGATGAGCAACTTTCGGAACGAATGGACTCGCTAAATGGAACAGGTCTTCAATTTTTTCACGAACGTATTCATCGCGATCACGTTTCTTATAATCCGCTTCTTTTCGCAACGCCTCAATGATATTCAGTTCTAATTTATCACGATAGCGTACTTGCAGTTCGTCATAACAATAGCTCAGTATATGTTCTCGGTAGAAATCCTCTACCTTTTTCGACTGAATCTCTTCTGTTTTCGCATCACGACAATATTCCCCGTACAAACTCATATAAATTTCCGCTGATATATCTTTCGGTAGTACACCTAAATTTAAATGTTGCTGCATATCTTGCCATATCTTTTCTTGCAGCTGTTCCTCAGCTAATACATATACATTCGTCGGGTTTGTTTTCCCTTCAAATTCCTTACTGCGCTTTTGGATTTCAAACAATAAATTTTCACGTGTTTCATGTAAATTATCAAAAAACCTTTCCCAATATTGAATCATTTTATTAACTGTTTGATATAGCGATTGATACACAAGTTCTAATAGCATTTCTTTTCGATATTCATTTAATTTGTGTACATATTGCGTTACGATGTCTTCAAATTCTCTTTTGAATAAACGTTGCTGATTATTAATCATTTTTCCAAACCAGCCTTGTTGTTGAGCAATTTCTACTCGGCGTACAGCCGTTACCGTTCCATCGATATTACCCACATTAAATTTTTTATCGTAGTTTTGAATTACATTACGCTTTTGTTCATTATTTTCATGTAGTCGATTCATTTTTTCTACTAACTGCTTTCGAATTTCATATAACATAAAACGTGCTGCTACTGGGTGAACTGGATCTGTTTTCTTTAAAAACCATGTATTTAGTTGATAGGACTGCCCTTCAGAACCACTTGGTGAAAAGCGGTCTGATTCAATCATGTCATATAAAAGTGTCGTTACATGTTCATGTACACGGCTCGGAATCGCATACGCATATAAACGCACCGCATGATCCACTCTTGCCACTTCACCTTTCATTTGTTCCATCATTTTCAGCTTCGCAGCTGAAATTTTACACTCATGTTGCAGACGATTTAATTCCTCATCTTTTTGCACCGTGCGTTGTACATAACTTTCTACAGCTTCTAAAAACAGTTTTGATTTCGCAACTCCGAGCTTACCACCCTCTGCTCCTTCACGCGTTTCATTGTACATTTGTCTATAGAAAATATGAGCTTGCTCTGGACGGGTAGCAAGATGTTCCAAGTCCTCTAAATAACTTTTACCTCTCTCCGGCTTTTCACGCTGCATCCCACGTTTTACATCTTGGTCATATCTTTGCTTCTTCTCTTGAAACAGTTGATCTAAATGAAGCCACGATTCATCTAAACCTTGCACAGCCCATTTTAAAGCACAATATTTTAACACATGCTCATACGGATAAATGAGTTTTGCCGTTCCTGCCCCGCAATATCGTCCTTTTCCGCTTGATTCTGCTAATTGCTGAATTTGATTGTCTTCCTGTGCAAAATGACTTGTAGACATCGGGCTAAATAACTGTAAATAAATTGTATTTGCCATTTGCTCCATATAATCTGATAAATTGTGCAAATGGTGTCCATGTAGGTTTTCGTAGTCGTATAAGAAACAATAATTGTACGGTAAATGATGTTGTTTAATTGTATGATTCGTTCTTCCGTCTTCATCTACTTGATCAGGGCGATACTCTAATTCAATTGTTACCCCGCCGCGTTTTGATAATTCTCCAGTAGAACCGAGCGTAATAGCATGTAATTCTTTTAACGATGCATATCCGTTTGCTTGCACCGTCTCAAACTCTTTCGCACTAACTGTTCTCGTCTTTACTAAAACATCAGGCATTAAAAACGCACCGCGTATTAAAATGTTATGATGCTGCAATTTTTTCCGAAGCATTTCACGTAAATATAATGCAATTTGTAGAAACATCCCCGAACCTGTTCCGCCTGCTAGTGATGTTACTATAATGACACGCACACCATATTCTGTTTGATCACTTGTAACTGGAAAAATTTTCTCGATTTCTTGCCAAAAAGAGGTCAATTTATCTTCTTTCATCGCAGCACGTAACGCTAAACGTGAAATGACACGTAACTGTCCTGCTCCTTCTGTTAATGGTTTATCAAGTATAGTCGGATCCATCGGAAACCACTCTGGAATCGTTGGATCTCCCGCAATATACTCCCTAGGCGTTTTACTAGAACTTGTTTGTGTCTTAAACTTTCGAATATGATCAAATTTACTCAAAGTATTCACATCTGTATCAAATACGTGCATTGCTACCTTTTTTCGGCGCTCTTCAGGCAGTTTTTCATATATTTGATGCGTCACAGTACTACCGATTCCACCTAAACCAATTAATATTGTTGGAACTTGTAATGTCATGTGAACCACCTTCCTATTCTTGCTTGTTTGAAAAAAGGGAAAGAGAATCAATACTCCATCCCCTTCTTTTCCCTATCTACTATTCACATTCGTATTTGTAAATCTCCTTACCATATCCTCTATCAATTAGTAAAAGTTCATTTGGATATAGTGTCTTATGCTCCATTCCTACTTCTTCCTCTGTTATAAACATCCCATCAATAATCATTCCTACTACTTGTGACTCTTTCGCTACAAAGACAGATTTCGAACCTTTCTTGGCTATAAACGTAACGGATTGCACAGTTTTTCTTTCTGCTCGAAATGGGATACCAAAATAATGTTTCCACCATTTATTTCGAAGTAATTCTGGTTCAGATTGATATAACCAATCTTTCGCTACTTCTTGATCCCATTCGTAATACAATAGCGCTTTCCGGTGAAATCTTGGACGAACAATCCATCCTAAAACGATTATGCCTACTACTAGCAGCAATAAAGTGATAGGAATGACAAACTTAAAAATAAGCGCATACTTTTCATAAAACGGCGCACTTTGAATATGGAGTGATATTTGCTTCTTTACTTCTTGTAATTTCGCATCTTGTATAACGATGGTAGCTTCTACGGTGCCAGTATCTGTGAAATTGAATGTGTCGGAGTAATAAGGACGAGGATAAACGTAAATTTGATTACCACGTTGTTTTATTTCATAGTTGATTGATTGTTTAGATGTGACACCAGTAGATTTTAATAGTTTCTTTACAGCCCCTTCTGTCATCGGCTTACCATCTAACTTTGGTTGTAAAATAAACGGTTTACTATTCTCTAAATTCGTTACTTTTTCTTCATAATCTTTCGTAACAGTTTGAAGTGATAATTTTGGCTTTTCTGTTGTTTCAATTTTGAATTCTTTCGTCTGTCTGTAAAATCCCTTTATATTCATATGAACTTTTCCACGTACTAACCCTTTACCAATCTTCGTTTCGTAATAAAACACATGCCTCTTATCGTTCCACTTCATCGGATATTGTTTTCCGTCTATTTCTACTTCTGCTTGAAAGTAAGAAGACTGAATTGGTAACTCAGTAGGCTTTGCTTCAATAACAGCAGTAACACCTTCGTACATTTGTTCAACATTTTTTTGACTATTATCATCTTTGTCATAAGTAGAAACCGTATAGTTAAGCGCTGGTTCAACAAGTACTTGCAATCCTTCTTTCTCAATATCCCGATCCACTTCTATCGTATATGTTCCTGGTTTAATGACTTCCTGATTTTCCGTGCTTATATGAACTATATTTCCGAATAATTTCGCTTCTCCGGGTGCATGTATGGAAAAAGAAGACTGTAACTGTAATGGTTTCGAAATTTGTGTGACCTGATAATTAGACAGCGAAGGCGATTGTCGTACAAGCGTCATACGCTTTAATGGGAACGGCGTTGTAATCTCTACTTTCTTTCCTACTACTTTCGTTTTTACAATCGATTCAACGGAGGAGAATGGATCACGATTCGCAACTAATGCTGCCACTTGATTTACACTTTTTACAATGCCATCCTCTCCGCTTGACGGCATCGTAACTCCGTTTATCTCTTTCTTCCATATTTCCTTGAACGTATTTAGTTGTTCTTTTTCTTGTTGTCCTAAATCTTCTTCCATCGTAATTAAGACTGGATGTAACGATATCTTTTTTGCATCCATTTCTTTCTTAAACTGGGCTAATTTCTGTGTAATTTGTTCTTTTCCGCCAACTTTATCTTTTTCTAGATCATTAAATGCCCCGTCAGTTAATACAATAAGCCAAAATTCACGTTTTCCATCTATATCTGCTTCCTTTTTTATAGATTGCATCGCCGTCTCTACTGCGCTAAAAGGAGTATTTAAATACGTTTTCCACGCTCCAATTCCTTCAATTTCTGTTTGCCTTTTATCCTTCGTTAACGAAATGTTTAACGGATTATTCGGCTTGCTCATTGGAACATAAGAAAATGTATCTTTTTCATCTAATAGCGCAACTAAACTTTGCAAAGCGTAATTGGCATATTTCCAGCGATCGTTATTTCTCATGCTGCCCGAATCATCATATACAAGTGAAACGACCCTTTCCTTTGCCTCCTCTCCTTTTGCAAAAGTCCAATAAGGATGTAACCATATAAATAGAAACAACATGAATGTGGCACAAATTCGAATTTTCATGATGAGGCTTCGCCACCTTTGTAGACAAATTCCTATGTTTAAATTTATGAGAGGAAACAAGATATATGACTTGTATTTTAGGACAACTAACCCACCATAACTTTATTATGTAAACATATATATACACTTGGTAATATTCTTTATAGCATTTTCTATCCAATTATATAAGCAAAAAAGCCTGTCTAAGCTTCATACTTAAAACAGACTTTTCCTACTTTTCATATTAAAAACACACAACAAAAAGTTTGATTTTTTAATTAGCACATTACTTCAATTGTAAATCCACCAGGTGCTTCAACGTAAAATGTATATGCATGGGCATGCTTAGGAGGCTCCACCAAAAATCCACCTTTCTTCAATCTTTGATTTATCTTATCTACTTGTTCTTCACTTCCTTGTGGAAATCCTACATGAAATGTTTTTGGATACTGAACTTCTTTTCCCTTCATTAAAGTTAGTATAAATCCATCATTATCACGCATAACTACAAAGGCATTCCCCCTTGTTCCACTACAAATTAAACCAAAATACCTCTCTAAAAACTCTCTAGATGCTGTTACATCTGTAACTGTTAAATTAAGATGTTTAATTCCCAATCCTCCACCTTCTTTCTCAATTTTCTAATATTTTATCATACAAATAAAAAACACGCCTTTCACAGCGTGTTTCATTGCTTCACATATACTTCAACAATTGGATTATCTTTGTTATCTGCATGTAAGCGTATATTCGCTTCACTCGTATTATAAATGCTGGCTAATAGCATAATTGTTAACAAATTAGGAGTCTTAGCATCACTTCCGTATTTTCTTTCAAGCGCTTCTTTATATTCAAACTCTAAATCCCCCTGTATATATGTATACACTTCAAATCCATCCTCTAAATTGCAAACTACTGTATCAATAATATCCGCTCCTACTTGTTTCTTCATTTCATCTCGCAATGCTTCTATAAATTCTTTCCACGGTACTTCGTATGTTTGAAACTGATCTGTAGATTTCATTGCCTTTCCCTCCTTACTATATCCTTTCTCTATATTTCCCCTTTCATATAACAATTATGATAGGTAGGTCATTCGTACAAGCCGCACTTGTCCCCCTTACATATCGTATTACTGTAAGGGGGAAGGAGGACAGAACATGCATAGACAAAGATGTTATGATACGTGCCGACGTTATTTCGGTAAAGTTGTTCGAATTGAAGATCGCGATGGTCGCATTCATTTAGGCAAAATAATCGATGTGACAAATGAATCTGTATGGATCGAACCAATGCAACAGCGCTCATCTTTTGATACAGGATTCGGATACTATGACGCATATGCAAACGGTGGTTGTGATCTTTGCGGCGGCATTAGCAGGTGTGATAGTTGCGGATTTGGTTGCGGTGGTGGATTCAGTAGCTGTGGATGTGGCGGTCGTGGTTGCGGTAATTGTGGTGGCGGCGGCTGTGGTGGCGGTTGTGGCTGGGGCGTTGAACTTGGATTTGGTTTCATCTTCGGAATTACTTTAGCTGCATTATTTTTCATTTAACATAGTAAAGAGTTGACTACCTTTAGCCAACTCTTTTTCTTTATTTTTCACATATAAAAATACGATGCCCTAAAATATGTTGGTACATAAGCCGTACATTTTCATGCTGTACCCATGCCTCATATAACTCATTCGGAATATATGTTGATACATTCCATTCCGGCTCTTCTATATAGCTAGATATCGTTTCTGCAATTGTACCACCGCCAGCAATTGTAATTCTTTTGAAATTTGCTTTCTGAAATAGTTGTACCCACTCATTCTCAGTTAATAATTCTTTCATGCCATATAATTGGGCAATTTTTTCTTCCTCACTCTTCTCAATATGTGTATTAATAATCATTTCAATGACAACAAGCTTACCATCCTTCTGTAATACACGATAGCACTCTGATATAACCCTTTCTTTATCTGTAAAAGCGAGTATCGATTCCCCAAGCACAAACTCAAATGAATCATTTAAACAAGGTAATCGCTCTGCATCACCTTGAATCAATTGTACATTCAATCTTTCAAACAACCATCTATCTTTCGCTTTTTGAATCATAATTTCATTCTTTTCAACCGCTGTTACTTTATAACCGAATTCTTTTGTCATGTAAGCCGCTGTTTTCCCTGTACCACAACCTATCTCAAGGACATCCGCTCCTTGTCTAAGAGGCAGTTGTGCTAGCAATTGTTTTGTTAACGTAAAACCACCAGGATGAGCACTTCCTATTCCGTAATAAGCTAAGAAATCGATGTAAGTATTTCGTTCCATGGGATTCTCCCTTTTTTATTTTATATATTCAAGGAAGAATGAAAAGTGCATAAAAAAAGGGCGCATCACGCGCCCCCTCAGCTTATTTTTCCTCACCGATATATGCCCATTTGTAGCTGTAATCTCCACCAACTGGGTGGTGAACAATTCCTTTTACTTTTGCTCTTTGAACAATTGCATCACCACGTTGATATAATGGTGCAATTGCTGCATCTTCCAGTAACATTTTCTCCGCTTTCAGTAAGCTATCCCAACGATCTTTCGTTTTCGTTAATAGCTCGCCTTTACCTTTTTGCACAATTTCATCATATTTAGGATTTGAATATCCTGTTTGGTTATGAGGCCCATTTGTAACGAACATATCAATGAACGTCATTGGATCTAAGTAGTCAGGGCCCCAACCAGCGTAAGATAAATCATAATCTAGATCTGATTCTAATTTTAACTTTTGTTTAAATGGCTGGTTTTTCAAATTCACTGTTAAGCCTGGTAAGTTTTTCTCAAGTTCTCCTTTTAAGAACTCTCCTACTTTTTTCGCACCATCACCATCATAGTTTAATAGTTCTACTGTAATTGCATCTTTTCCAAGTTCTTTTTTCGCTTTTTCCCAATGCTCTTTTGCCTTTTTCACATCTGTTTTTAAAATATCTCCATTTTCTTTACGGAAGTCTTTTCCATCTGGGCTCTTAGCAAATTCTTTTGGTACTAAGTAATCTGCAGGTGTAGAACCATCATTTAAAATTACATTCGTTAAGCCTTTTTTATCATACGCTTTTGCAATCGCTAAACGTAAATCTTTGCTCTTTAGCACTGTATCTTGCCCACCACGTTTTTGGTTTAAGCGTAAGAAGTACGTTGACGGTGTTTTTTGTGTAAAGAAATCGGGGCTTGATTTATATTTGTCAACAAATTCAGATGTAAGTCCTGAGCGATCAATTTGTCCACTTTCATATAAATTGACACGTGTACCGCTATCTTTTACCACATTAAAGTTAATTTCTTCCAACTTAACTGTTTTATTATCCCAGTATTGTGCATTTTTCTTTAACTTCCAACCTTCTTCATGTTTCCAGTCTGTTAATGTAAATGGTCCGTTGTATAACGTTGTATCTGCTTCTAAACCGTACTTTTCTCCTTTTTCTTTTACAAACTTCTCGTTTAATGGATAAAATGTTCCAAATGAAGTTAATTCTACAAAGTAAGGAACTGGATTTTCTAATTCTACTTCTAACGTATAGTCATCTACAGCTTTTACTCCTAACGTATCTAGCTCAGCTTTTCCTTCATTAATCGCTTGTGCATTTTTTAAATCAAACATAATGTATGCATATTCTGCTGCTGTATTTTTATCTACCGCACGTTTCCAAGAGAATACGAAATCTTTTGCTGTTACAGGCTCTCCATTTGACCATTTTGCATTTTTATTCAATGTAAATGTATATTTTTTACCATCATCACTCTTTTTATATGATTCAGCAACCCCTGGTGTTGCTTTATTATCTTTATCAAGTCTATACAAACCTTCCATTACGTTGTTTAAAGCGAGAAACGATACTTGGTCTGTCGCTTTAGCAGAGTCCATAGATGGAATCTCTTGAGACTCTGTTAAATTAAGCACTTGCTTCGCCGCTAGCTTTCCGCCTTCTTTTTCACTGCTTTTTGGTGTTGTGCTTGCTTTATCTTTTTCCCCAGATCCAGAGCAAGCTGTTAATGCCATACTCATTACTAAAACTGGTGCTACTACCGCTGTTAATTTTTTCATCTTTTTTCTCTTCATTTTTGTACCCTCCCCAATTATATGTACGCTATTAACATTTAGAGATTCCCTACTAACTTTCGTTATCAGAAAATTCTTATTAATTAATATTCTACTGTTTTTTCTAGTTTTGTAAAGTATTTTTGTAAATTTTCTAAAAATTTATTTTTTTATGATAGTAACTTGTTGTTTTAACTACTATATGAATTATCCCCCGTCTACTATATGTAAACATCCATTCCCTTATTCCACTCTATTACTACGTTCTATATTTTTCTTATTAGCATGAGGTCTCTTACTATCATTCATCTTTCTTACTACTTACTGACCTCTCTAATTTCCTCGGATAGAACCTTCTTTATTACCTATCCGATTCTCAATAGGCTAACGAGATTTATTCCCTTATACATACTAAAAAGCATTTCACTTTATTTTTTCCGCCATCCTCAGTTACATACGCCCACTTAAAGCTATATTCTGAACTGATGTTATGTTTCACAATTCCTTTTACATTCGGTTTCATTACGTACGATCTTCCTGTTTGATATAAAGGAACTACCCCTGCATCTTCTTCAAGGAATAATTTCTCAGCTTTCCCTAACGTTTCCCAGCGTTTTTTCGCATCACTCATTAATTCATTACCTGCTTTTCCTACCATTTCATCGTATTTTGGATTTGAATAACTCATTTGGTTGTACGGGCTCTTCGATTCAAACATATCAATAAATGTCATTGGATCCGCATAGTCTGGACTCCAACCTGCATAAGAAATTTCATAATCTTGCGCAGTTTCTAATTTTAATTTTTGTTTGAACGGCTGAATTTTTGTATTAATTGTTACACCTTTTAAATTTTTCTCAATTTGATCTTTTACATAGTCAGCAATCTTTTTCGCAGTTCCATCATCATAGCTTAGCAATTCAATTGTAACTTGATCTTTTCCAAGTTCTTTTTCCGCTGCTTCCCAAGCTGCTGCACCTTTTTTCGGATCATATTTTAGACCATTTTTAAATGCACCTTGGTAATCTTTACCACAAGGACCTGTCGCAAGCCCTTTTGGTACTAATTGATCTGTTGCTTTTGAACCGTTATTTAAAATAACGTTCGCTAAGCCTTTTTTATCAACTGATAATGCAATTGCTTCACGAAGTTTTTTGCTCTTTAAAGGCGTATCTTGTCCGTTACGTTTTTGATTTAAACGTAAGAAGAATGTACTTGATTCCGCATACTCACCATATTCTTCTTTGTTCGATTTATATTTATCTACAAACTCTCCTGATAGTAATGTAAAATCAATTGATCCTGTATCATATAAGTTTACTTTCGTTGCAACCTCTTTTACTACACTATAGTTAATTTCTTCTAATTTCACAGTCTTTTTATCCCAGTACTTATCATTTTTCTTTAGCTGCCAACCTTGTTCATGTTTCCATGAAGACATAACGAACGGTCCGTTATACAACGTTGTATCTGCTTCTAAACCGAAATTATCTCCTTTTTCTTTTACGAACTTTTCATTTAAAGGATAGTACGATGGGAATGCCATTAAATTCAAGAAATACGGTACTGGCTTTTCTAATTCTACTTCTAGTGTATAATCATCTACCGCTTTTGCTCCTAAATCTGTTAGAGGTTTTTCACCTTTATTAATTGCTTCTGCATTTTTAATATAGAAAGCGATAAACACATATTCTGCCGCTGTATTTTTATCAAGTAAGCGTTGCCATCCATATACGAAATCTTTCGCTGTTACAGGATCACCGTTTGACCATTTTGCATCTTTACGTAGTTTAAATGTATATTTTTTGCCATCCTCGCTTTTCGTACTAGACTCTGCCGCAGCAGGAATTGACTTATTATCTTTATCAAGGCGATATAGGCCTTCCATCGTGTTCCCTAAAATTTGCGCACCTAATGTATCAGTAGATTTAGAAGTATCCATCGTCGGAATTTCTTGGTTTTCCGTACGATTTAATACTTGTTTCGCTGCATATTTAATATCAGATTTTTTTCTTCCCCACTATTTGATGTAGTAGTCGTTTTCTTTTCCCCACCTGATCCAGAACATGCTGTCAATGCAACACTCATCGCTAAAACTGGTATTACAACTGCCGTTAACTTTTTCATTTTTTTCTCTTCATTTTTGTACCCTCCCTAATTATATGTACATTACCAACCCTTGAGAGACCCCTTACTAAAGACTTTTTTTTAGAAGATTACAACTAATGTCATTCTACTCTTTTTTCCGTAATTGCAAATAGGTTTATTTTAAATATTCTGTTTTTTATTTAGTAGGATTTATCTTCTATCTACTATATGTACATACTATACACCTTATTCTCCTCTATTTAACCATACTAAAAATTAGTATTTTAATCTCACAAAAAAAGCATTTAAAAGTAGCTAAGCCACTTTTAAATGCTTTTTCAACTCTATTATTTTTCAGTAACATATGCCCACTTATAGCTGTATTCTGGGCTAATATTATGCTTAACAACACCTTTTACATGCGGTTTCATAACATAAGATCTAGCACTTTGATATAAAGGTACAAGAGCTACATCTTCTTGAAGAAGTAGTTTCTCTGCTTTTCCTAGTTCCTCCCAGCGTTTCTTCGCATCACTCATTAATTCCCCACCAGCTTTTTTAATTATTTCATCATATTTCTGATCAGAGAAACTCATTTGGTTATGAGAGTGCTTACTTTCAAACATATCTAAATATGTCATTGGATCCGCATAATCTGGGCTCCATCCACCATATGAAATATCATAATCTTGATCTGATTCTAATTTAAGTTTTTGTTTAAACGGCTGCAGTTTAATATTTACTGTTACACCTTTTAAGTTTTTCTCAATTTGATCTTTTACATATTCCCCAACTTTTTTCGCATTACCAGTATCATAGTTTAAAAACTCAATTGTAACTTGATCTTTTCCAAGTTCTTTTTTCGCTTCTTCCCATGCAGCAGCTGCTTTTTTCGCATCTGGTTTAATACCGTTTTTAAACGTTTCTTGGAAGTCTTTCCCATCAGGTCCAGCTGCTAAGCCTTTCGGCACTAAATAATCTGCAGGTTTTGACCCATCATTTAAAATAACATTTGTTAAATTCTTTTTATCAATTGATAGCGCAATTGCTTCACGTAATTTCTTGCTCTTTAATGGTGTATCTTGTCCACCACGTTTCTGGTTTAAACGTATAAAGAACGTACTTGGTTCGTTATACACCCCATATTCCTCTTTATTATTTCTATATTTGTCAACAAATTCACCTGTTAATAAGGAGAAATCAATTTGACCACTATCATATAAATTCACATTAGTTGCTGGCTCTTTTACAACACTATAGTTAATTTCATCTAATTTCACAGTCTTTTTATCCCAATATTGATCATTCTTCTTCAGTTTCCAACCTTGCTCATGCTTCCAATCAGTAAGAACGAACGGTCCATTATATACAGTTGTATCAGATTCTAAACCGTATTTATCCCCTTTTTCTTTTACAAATTTCTCATTTAATGGATAGTACGATGGGAATGCTACTAAGTTTAAGAAGTATGGTACTGCTTGTTCTAATTCAACTTCTAAAGTAAGGTCATCTACTGCTTTAACTCCTAGTTCTGTTACAGGTTTTTCACCTTTATTAACCGCTTCTGCATTTTTAATTGGGAATGCAATGAATGCATACTCAGCAGCTGTTTTTGGATCTAATAAACGTTGCCATGCAAATACGAAATCTTTCGCTGTTACAGGATCACCATTTGACCATTTTGCATCTTTACGTAATTTAAATGTATATTTTTTACCATCCTCACTCTTCGTGCTTGATTCTGCCGCAGCTGGGATTGGTTTATTCTCTTTATCTAAACGGTATAAGCCTTCCATTGTGTTCCCTAAAATTTGAGAGCCCAAAGTATCTGTACTCTTCGACGTATCCATTGTTGGAATTTCCTGATTTTCTGTTTTATTGAACACTTGTTTCGTTGCTAATTTTTCCCCTGACTTACTATCTCCACCAGAGCTAGAATTTGTGCTTGTCTTCTTATCTCCACCTGATGTAGAACATGCTGTTAACGCCATGCTCATTGCTAAAACCGGTGCTACAACTGCTGTTAGTTTTTTCATTTGTTTCTTTTTCATTTTCTGTACCCTCCCTAATTCTAAACGATAGCTATTCAAGAATTTTCTGATAATTCTGTTTTTCTCTATATATTTATCAGACGATTCTTACTACTTCTTATTCTACTAATTTTTTAAAATTTGTAAAGTATTATTATTGAAAATTTTTAAAAAATTATTTTCTTACAGTAATATTCATAAAAATTCCATATGATCTTCAAATTCTATTTCTCTTTCATATAAATGTACCACTTTAATGGTATTTATCATATTTACACATTAAATATCTATCAGCTCTTGTTAATAAATAATGTATATTTTTAGAAACTCCTTTCCTACAAAAATAAAAAAAGTCAGCAAAACTGACTTTTTACCCGGCTATTTTTTCTCTTTTCATTTCCTCTATTACTTTCGTATACTTCTCATCATCAAATTCATTTTCACTTTTTGCAACAACTACAGTTGCAATACCGTTACCAATTAAATTAACGATAGCACGTGCTTCTGACATGAAACGATCTACACCAAGCAATAGTGCTAACCCTTCTAATGGAATAACATTCATCGCAGATAACGTAGATGCTAATACAATAAAGCCTCCACCTGTTACTGCTGCTGCACCTTTAGATGTAACTAATAAAATAGCTATTATAGTTAATTGTTGACCTAGTGAAAGATCGACATGAAAGACTTGAGCTAAAAATATAGTAGCCATCGATAAATAAATTGTCGTTCCATCTAAATTAAATGAGTATCCTGTCGGAATGACTAAACCTACTACTGGCTTCGAACATCCCAAGTCTTCCATCTTTGTCATCATTCGCGGCAGTACTGATTCTGATGACGATGTCCCGAGAACAATGAGTAATTCTTCTTTAATGTGAGCTAAATATTTCCACAAACTAAATTTGTACAGTTTACAAATAAAATTTAAAACAATAAAAACAAATAATGCCATTGTCGCATATACACAAATCATTAATTTGCCAAGTGGTATGAGCGTGCTTAAACCATACTTCCCAATTGTAAATGCCATCCCACCGAATGCTCCAACCGGTGCTAATTTCATTACAATTGATAAAATGTTAAAAAATACTTTCGATAATCTTTCAAAAAAGTCAATAACCGGTTGTCCATTTTTCCCTAACATCGTTAACCCTGCGCCGAATAAAATGGAGAAGAACAGAACTTGTAAAATATCACCTTTGGCGAATGCTTCAAACATGTTAGACGGCACGATATGTAAAAAGAAATCCATCCATTTCATTTCTTGTCCGCTTTGTACATATTGCGAAACATCTCCGCCCTTTAGTTTTGAGGGATCTAATCCGTCTCCAGGACGCACAACATTCGCTACGATGATACCAATAATTAAAGCCGCTGTTGTAACAATTTCAAAATATAATAGTGCCTTCCCACCAACACGGCCTACCTTTTTCATACTTCCCATACTTGCAATACCGAGCACAATTGTTAAAAAGATAATCGGTGCAATAACCATTTTAATCATATTGATGAATGTTTCACCAATTGGCTTCATTTGTTGTCCAACACTCGGCCAAATTGCCCCTACTGCAATACCACAAATAATGGCCACAATAACTTGGAATGTTAAATTCTTTGCAATTCTCATTTTTGCTACTCCCCTGTATTTTCATTTCTCCCAAACTATTTTAAGCAATAACATTTATTCTATGTGATAGCCCCCTTGCTATTTAACTTAAACCACAATTTTATGTTACACTATTATCTTTAATTCGAAAATAGTATATAACATTTAAGAATAAATGACATACTATTATACACAATAAAAAGCAGACATTACGTCTGCTTTAATTCTCCTCAATTTGCTTTTCACTTAACCCTAGATGTGTTCTAAGAGTATTACTCAAACTCTGCAAATCTTTTTTATTAGGATTATAATAATATACACGTTGCCCATTTGGACCATTAGGTAAATATAAATCATCACCAGCTAGTTGTATTTTTTCAACTGAACCGTTTAAACCGTATTTATAAAAAGATAAAATATCATCCATTACTAAGTTTGTTTTAAAATCGTCGTCAACTGCCTCAACTATTTTTTCTAGCTTCGTAATCGATCCTACACTTTTTAATTTACTTAAAATCGATTCAATAACAAGTTGTTGCCTCTGCCCTCTCATCGCATCACTATCAATATGGCGCGTTCTTGCTAGTGCAAGTGCTTCTTCCCCATTTAATTTTTGCAATCCTTTTTTCAAATGAATCGCATCAGGTTCATCTTTACTATTTTGCTCCGTAAATTCAACTGGGACATCTACTTCAATACCATCTAACCCATCAACAATTTTAGTAAAGGAACCAAAATTAAATTTCACAAAATAATCAACGGGCACTTGTAACAATTTTTCTACCGCTTCCACAGAAGCTTGCGGTCCTCCATCTTTACCATTTTTAACGAAACCACTTCCATATGCATGGGTTATTTTATCTTTTTTCTTTTCAACTGGAACGTATGTATATGTATCACGCGGTATGCTCGTTAATTTCACTGTTTTATCGTCTTTATTAAAAGTCGCTAACAATAATGCATCTGTATGAAATGCACCATTATACTCCTTTTGTCGTTCTTGATTTTCATCAATTCCCATAATTAAAAGTGAAACATGATTTGCAATTGGCTTTACAGATTTCTCACGTAAATTGGATTTTTCACCTCGTGCTAAATTCAAATTAGATTTTTGTACGAGACTAGAAGTTTTCATATATACATAGGCTCCATAGCCAATTCCACCAAATAGCAATACCGCTAGTAGTAAACTTATTATCGTTTTCTTTTTATATTTTTGCTTATTTTTCTCTTCTCTTAAAGATGAATGATTCCCCATTTACTCTCCTCCTGTTTCTATTCATCCAATATGTTTTTCATATTTAGCGCTATCCTTTTGAAACATACTTTCTTTCAATCCCTTATCTATTTGTATCCATTCTGTCGTAAGTGAATATTGAATCAAGCCTTCTTGAAAACTAAGAAATTTCAACATAATCCCTGTATTTTTCTCCACAACCATTTCGAATTTCCCTCTTAAATCTTCAGAGGTGCTAACAGGCATCTCTATATTGATGACTCCTTCAATTTTGTAACAATCTAATCCAAGATATTTCGTTTCTTTATAATTCCAATCTTTATATCGAATTAACAAATCTGCGAATTCTGATTGAATACTATATTTCGCTAGTCCTACATATTCATCATCATATCGCTTTTTTTCACCTGATTTTCTCAATAACCTTTCCGTAGGATTTAACTTTAATAATTCATTGTTTCTTTCTTTCGGGTTCCATTTTGTCTCTTTATAGGTATACTTCTCATCATCAAACTCTTTTTTCTTGCCCTCGTTATATATAATTGTTCGTTTTTTCGCTAGTTTATCTTCTTTCGAAGAGATACCTCTTTGTTTTTCCGTATCAATTGCATACTTATATGTTGTAGCAATTCTTGATGAGCTAGAATATTCCTCAAATTGTCCTGAACTATTTTTAAAATAATCAATAGAATCTAGCATCTTTTGATGAATCTTTTCTTTATCTGGATAATGTACATTTGATTTTATTTCTTCTTCATTTTCATAATCAGAAAACGCTTTTTTCTTTACATATTCAAATACTCCACCGTTTTGCGCAAAACTTTGTATAGAAAACTCAGACATAGATACCACTGAAAGTATACAAACCGCTGCACTAATTATCATCATATGGATTTTGTAACTCTTCTTTTTTACCTGAAGATTATGTAGTGTACCATTAATCTTCTCATTTAACTCTGGAGGTACTATAACATTTTCATTTTTTATTCTCTTTTTTAATTTCTCATCAAATAATTTTTCACTATCCACCCTTTACACCCCCTATTCCATCTTTAATCGTTTTTGTAGTTGTTCCCTCGCACGCGATAATCTTGATTTCACTGTTCCTTTCGGTATTTCTAACAGCTTCGCAATACTATCTTGATTCATATCTTCATAGTAATAAAGCACCGTAACAGCTCTTAATTCTTCATGTAACGATTGAATCGCATTATACAAATCTATATCTTCATACTGATCACACGCACTCATATTGTAATCATTCTCTTCTGTCACAATTACATTTTTATACGCTCTAATAATATTGTTACACTCATTCATTAAAATTCGAATTAACCAAGTTTGAAAAAACTCTTCTTTTTTTAGTTTTTTTATATTTTCATAAGCTTTTAAAATTGTTGTCTGTATCGCGTCCTCTATATTTGTCTCATCACGTAACATCGCCTTTGCTATTCGATACATCTTCACTTTTTCTGTATGTATAAGCGTTATAAAGGCTTCATGATCGCCTTTTTTCGCTAAAGAAACATCGGTTTCTTCTTTTATAATCATTTTATATAAAGGGATTACTTTCACAATTGCTCCTCCTGTTTCATCCTCACTTCAAATTTAACTTTACATGTATTAGACGTAGGAACCTAGGAAAAGGTTCATTTTTTTGAATATTTTTGTAAATAAAAAGATAAATATCCTTTATAAGTGTTATGTAATAAACATACTAGATTTAATTTACAAATAAAAAAAGCCCACTTTCTCAGTGGACTTTCTACTTTACAACGGTAAATCCCTCTTCTTAAAAACTACAATTGCTACTATGAAAATACAAAGTGCTCCAGCAGTTAAACCTATACTTACCGGCCATATATTATACGTTCCTTCAGCAATTTCTTTCGGATGAAACAGCGTGAATAATGATAGACTTCTCATCCACTCTAACTTATCACTTAATTTACCTACCATATCCAATACGAAAAATAAGATAGTTAAACTCGCTGAATAACTTAGTGCCTTTCTTTCGTCATTACATATACAAGAAAAGAAAAATGAATACGCACTAACGACTAAAAATATGAGCCCTCCGACTACATTTATCTTCAAAAATAATTCTTTATTTAAGTTATTATCTTGTAAAAACCATTCTGCACCTACTAACCCAGCTACATACGTAACAGATACAATAATCAGAAGTCCCAATATGAGAACAGCAGCTTGTGTAATAGCAATTTCCACTCTAGATACAGGTGTTGCTAACAAGTATGCCATTGCTCCTTTATCTACATGACGAGCAATTAAATGTGTTGCAACTGTTACACAAAAAATTGTTAAAATGATAATAAACAATAGACTATAGTATTCACCAGCTAAAAAATCCATTACGTTTTGAATCGGACTTTCCATACCAACGATTTTTTTCACACTATCAGGCATGGCAGCTATTAGTTCATTTAGCCCTTTCGCTGATACCATTGACGGGAATATCCAAATTAATAACCACAAATATAAAGCCGCACCAAACGCATAACTCAAAATATTTTTTTGTGTTTCTTTCAAACTAGCTAAAAATAATTGCTTATTCATGCGTTACCCCTTCTTTCTTATCGTAATAATGCATAAATAAATGTTCTAAATCCATCGCTCTCGTTTGAAGTGCCGTTACATTATAGTTTGAAATTGTTTGTAAAACAGTTTGATAGTTTCCTTGTACAATGATAGATGCCTCTCTACCTTTTACCACTTCAAATTGCAAATTACACTTTGTAAGAGATTCAATCTCTTCTTGCGATGATACGGTTACATCTATTACCTGTCGTCTCATACTTTGTAAATCGTGAATATTTTCAACCGTTACGAGTCGACCATCTTTAATAATCGCTACTCGATCACACGTACGCTCAATTTCAGTGAAAATATGTGATGACATTAGGATTGTTTTTCCTCTTTGCTTTTCCTCTAATATTAATTCTATAAATACTTGCTGCATAAGTGGATCAAGTCCAGATGTTGGTTCATCTAAAATTAACACCTCTGGATCGTGCATAAATGCAGCAACTATCCCCACTTTTTGCTTCATTCCTTTAGACATTTTGCGAATCGGTGTTTTCACATCAAATTGCAGACGATCTATCAGTTCATCTCGTCTTTTCGTATCCTTTAATCCACGCATTCCTTGCATTAATTTTAAAAACTCTAATCCGTTCATTCCTTCAATAAAAGAAATTTCACCCGGTAGATAACCAACTTCCCTTTGAATTTTCGCTGCTTCATTCCAACAATCTAATCCAAAAATTGTCGCTTTACCAGCTGTCGGTTTTATAAATCCCATTAAATTACGAATCGTCGTTGATTTCCCGGCACCATTCGGTCCTAAATAACCGAATACTTCTCCCTCTTTTACATCAAATGTAATATGAAACAAACCTTTTCCATTCGAAAACTGTTTTGTGACATCCTGAACTGAAATCATAATTCCACCTCATTTTTTGAAATATTTAATATGTGATATTTCAAAATCATTGTACTCCTCATCTTTCATATTCGCAACAACTTTTTGAAATATTTATTAGTCCATATTTCAAAATTATTGTTTTCCATTATTTTTTCTTGTATATTTTAAGTGAGATAATATGAAGTGACCTCCTAGATTATCAAGTCAGGGATTTTAACCCATAATAATGAATGAAAACATTATGAATGGGGTTATACCCTATGATAATAGGAGGCCACTATGGAAAATATAATATATATTGGGATGGATGTCCACAAGGAAAGTTTTAGCTTATGTGCACTACACGGAACAACTGGGGAAATTGTAAGAGAAGCACGATGTGCTTCAAATGTATCTCTCGTAAAAAAATTCGTTGAGAAACTGAAAACAAAATATGGTGAAGATATAAAAATTAAAGCTGGATATGAGGCTGGTTGTTTAGGGTATTCACTTCATAATCTTCTTGAACAAAATGGAATTGATTGTGATATTTTAGCTCCCACAACAATGTACAGTTCATCAAAAAACAAAATGGTGAAAAATGATAAATTCGATGCCAAAATGATTGCTCTTAATTTAGCAAATGGCACCTATAAAGAAGTATATGTTCCAGAAGAAGAGGATGTTGCCGTGAAAGAGTATATCCGCATGTTAGGTGATTTTAAAACATCTTTGAAAAAAATAAAACAACAGATAAAAGCATTCCTTTTAAGACATGGCTATGTGTATGAAGGGAAATCAAGCTGGACAATCGCTTATATGAAATGGTTAAAGAATCTTGATCTACAAGGATTATTCAAAGAAACGTTAGGCGAATACCTATTACAGTATGATGTTCTAGTCGATAAAATTGAGCGGTTCAGTTTGAGATTAGAAGAATTATCTCATCGTGAAAGGTACGAAGAACCAATCGCAAAGTTAAGATGCTTAAAAGGTATAGATACAACATCGGCAATGACTGTTCATGTGGAAATTGCAGACTTCACTCGTTTTCCCACGGCTAAAGCATTTATGGCTTATGTAGGATTGACGCCAAGCGAAAGCTCAAGTGGAGAGAAAATCAGTCGACGTTCGATTACAAAACAAGGAAATTCGACCGTTAGGTCTACTCTTGTAGAATGTGCAAATGCGTTGGTAAAAGGAGCAATCGGATTAAAATCGAAGCGAGTGAAAGCAAGACAAAAAGGGCAACGAAGCGAAGTGATTGCTTATGCGGATCAGGCTGTAGAAAGGTTACAAAGAAAATATTATCGCATGATATATCAAGGGAAGCCTAGAAATGTTGCCGTTACAGCTATCGCAAGAGAACTGGGGTGTTTTATATGGGGATTAGAAACAGGTAAAATTCACCGAAAATAAAGAGGGAAGGATATGAAGTTGATTGATTCATAGTTAGAAATCAAAGGTATCAATTGATGGCATAGATGAGCTTCAGAGATAGTGAATTACAGGTCTGGCTATCTATGACTCACCTCTTCTGGCATGGCTGAAATTCTGATAAACAAGCTATTTATTAGAATTTGAAAAGGTGTGATCCACGCAGTGAGATTATAAGAGCCTAACGACGAACCATTAACCTGAGGTAACCAATCCACGAATAACAGAGTGGTTAACTGTCGATAGATCTTATTTCTGAAGCTTTTGTATGCCATCAAGAAAAATATTATGGGTGAAAAACTATTGACAAAGGTCACTTCATAACAGGTGATTGCATTGAACGGATTTGAAAGAGTAAAAGAAAAGAAAAAACGTGCCATTAAAGAAGCAGCATTCGTATTATTTTCAGAACGTGGATTTAATGAAGTGAAAATAGAACATATCGCAAAAGAAGCGAACGTTTCTCAAGTTACAATTTATAATCATTTCGGAAGTAAAGATGCGTTATTTAGGGAGCTTATACAAGAATTTATCATATCTGAATTTCAATATTATAAAGAGCTTGCAGAAGAAAAATTACCTTTTCATGATATGATGCAAAAAATGATTGTAAGAAAAATGAATACTGGCGGGTTATTTCAACCTGATATGTTACTACAAATGATGCAAAGGGACGAAGAACTCCGGAAGTTTATTTATAGTTATCAAAATGAAAAAATCCTGCCCTGGTATTTAGAAATATTAGAACGAGCGCAGCGCAAAAACGAAATTAATCCTCACCTTACTAAAGAAATGATGTTACTTTACATTCAAATGTTTACAAAATTAGGTGATGAATTTGGAGCACAACTTCTTGAAGGAGATCGTGAAAAACATATACAAGATATCGTTACGATGTTCTTTTATGGACTCTCCGTCCCAGAAAAATAATTTTTCTAAAGAACAAATAGAATTACCAAAAAGCCCTTTGGATATTTAAATCACAAGGGCTTTTTCATATCAAAAAATGTCTAAAACTAACTTTATCTTAAAGAAGTTAAATGCTTCTTTATAGATAACACCTTATTATAGATTAACTCTTTTAGCATAACAGGCTGAATTGAAATAATCGTTTCACCGAAATTCAGAAAATAATTTGAAATAAAATCAAATTCTTGCTTGTTAAAATAGCCTGTTATAATGTAATTTTCATTTTCCTTTTGCATCCTCATGGAAGGGTAATTCTCTTTATCAAAAATGTCTTTTCCTTTTTGATTAACAATGACGCTAAAATTAATTGCATCAGGCTTTCTGTGAAAAGTAGTAAGATAACTTAATAATTCTTCAAGATTTTTTGGATTAATATTGCTCGTTTCCACAATAGAAAGAATTTTATCACATCTAATTATTTGAACATTATTCGTCTCAAAATTAAAGATTTTAGCATACCACTGGCCAAATTTAGATTCTATTCGAATAAATTGGGCAACCAATGCTTTCTCCTCACCTTTTTTTAAATATGTTAAATGATAAACTCGCTCAGCAAAAATCCCCTGTAAAATTTCTTTTAAGAACGGACTAAAATTACTATGATTTGTTACTTCAAAGGAAAGCGTTCTTTCCATAATTGAAATATTTTTACTCACATTATCAGGTAATACATGTTTAAATTTATTTTCAAGCGCAATACTTTCTACATTAAATGGTTTTGTCTTGTATCCATTTAGCGTAAGAATTGAAAAATATAAGGCATACATTTCATCCACACTAAAATAAATTGGTGATAAAACACTATTTTCTATAATTTTATAACTTCCATTTCTACCCAATTCAGAATATATGGGTACACCTATTTCTTCCAATGATTGAATATCTCGCAAAGCGGTACTTTTAGAAATATCATATCTAACCATTAAATCTTTTAAATTAAAATATCTTTTATTATTTAAGAAAATAAGCATATCATTTATTCGTTCCGTTTTTTTCATATTTCCCTCCCAAAAAGGTGTCATGTATTGAAACCCTTTTAATCTATATTATAATTATCAACTAATAAAGGAGTTATATATTTATGACATTAGAAATAGCTATTTTTCTTTCAATGAATGGGCAAGCAAAGGAGGCGATTAACTTTTATACACGTCATTTAGAAGCCAAAAAGTTAATGGTTGTTACGTATGAAGAACTGGCGAAAAGAGATAGTTCTTTTAAAATTAAAAGTGAAAATAAAGATCATATTGCTCACTCTGTTTTACAAATTGGGAATACAAAGCTAATGATAGCAGAAGATACAATGAAGCCTAATGAACGTTATAACGTTGGAAATAACATGTCACTTTGCATTCAAAGCGCTAATTTAGAAGAAATACAAAGGTTTTATAATAATTTAATTTCCGATAAGCATGTGAAAATAATCTCTCCCCTAGAAAAAAATATATTTAGTGAAGCATATGGTATTATTGAAGATCCTTATGGCATACAAATCCAATTAATGTATGATAAACGACTAAACTAAATAATTAATCATATTCACATATTCCTAATAAAAAAGACACGAATTTCGTGTCTTTTTTATTTTATAGAAATGACTCTACCCTTTTCACTGCTTTCAATCGCTAATTGAATCAGTTTAATAACATCTAAGCCTTCTTTTGCTGTTACAGGTAGTTTCTCACCATTTAATATACTATCTCGTACACCTTTATAATAATTATCATAACAACCGACTTCTGTTGGAATGCGCTCTAAGCTTTCTTCTGTTTCTAGAGTAGCAAAATTCTCTTCATCGTCTACTCCATAACCATTATCACCTGGCTTCATTCCATTTTTTAATTGCTCTTCCTGCGAATCCATACCGTACTTCACGATAGAACCTTTCTCTCCATGCACTATAAAATGCGGTCCAGCTTTTTTCACATAACTGCTACTACGTAAAATGACACGTTTAGCTCCGTAATGCAGTACTATGTGGAAATAATCATCCACCTCTGCACCTGGTCGTTGTTTTATTACATCTGCACTTATCGCATCTGGTTTTCCAAATATTGATAACGCTTGGTCAATTAAATGCGATCCTAAATCGTATAATATACCGGAACCTGGTAGATTTTTTTCTCTCCATCGATCACGCACATGTGGACGGAAACGATCAAAATTTGATTCATATGCGTATACATTCCCTACTCTGTTTTCTCCTAACAATTTCTTAATTGTTAAGAAATCATTATCAAAACGACGATTATGATATACGCTTAACATTACATTATGCTGCTCTGCTAATGAAATAAGCTCTTCCCCTTCTTCAATTGAAACAACAAATGGTTTTTCTACAACAACATGCTTACCGTTTAAAATTGCTTCTTTTACATATGGAAAATGAGTTGTATTAGGTGATGTAATAACAACTAAGTCAACATCAGCTCGCTTCACCAATTCATCAATTGTACTAACAACATTAGCGTTTGGTAATGTTTCTTTTACTACCTCTTCTTTTGAGGATAATACAGCACGAATATCATATTCTTCTATTGTTTGTAATAGTGGGATATGAAATGTCGTACTAGAAAAACCAAATCCTACAATCCCTACACCTATTTTTTTCATGTTGCCCCTCCATTTGTCCCGCTTTAACGGGCAGTAAGATTCCTAACTCAAAATCCAGCGAAAGCTAAGAAATTAGGTGAGGAGTCAACTGCTCGTTAAAGCCCGATTGGTTCAACTAATAATCAGTGGGGATAAAGAAAATCCCCATTGATTAAAGTTTCACTTTATGAGAACGATTTCATTCAGTTATTATAACAAGATTATTATTATTTACATAATAAATTGCCTAGAAAAAAGCATCTTGCTACTATTCATAGCAAGATGCTTTTTTTAACCCGCTTTAACGGGCAGTAAGGCTCCCGACCGCGAAGGAGTTAGATGGGAGACCAACTGCCCGTTAAAGTCCGATTGGTTCAACTAATAATCAGTGGGGATGAACAAAATCCCCACTGATTATAGTTTCACTTTACTCCGGTCGTTTTTTCGTCCACGTTTCTACTACTTCACCAGTATCATTAACATCTAGCACTAGGCTACCATTACTATACCGGTCTTTATTTCGATACGCTTTCGGATCAATCTCTTCTACAATATTTTTTTCTGTCTTCATATAAACTAATTCATCGTCCCGAACAATTTCAATACCGACAATGCGGTATGGATTACGTTTTAACTCTTTGAAAATAACAAGACCTCGTTTCGCCCTCGTTGATTTCTCAATTTCTGATGCTTTTAGACGTTTTACAGCACCGCGCTGCGTTACGAGAATAAGTTGATCTTTGTCACCATTTAACGGTTTACCAGAAGCGACATAGTCATCTTCTTTTAAATTAATTGCTTTCACACCAGCAGCTCTTACACCGACTGGACTTACTTCATCTTCATGGAAAATAAGTGCATATGCACCATGTGTAGCAAGAACGATATCACTCGTTCCATCTGTCGCAAATATATCGACAACTTCATCACCTTTTTTCAAGTTTACAGCAACGAATGCCCTTGAATAACGCTGAACTTTATATTGATTTAATTCTGTTTTCTTTATCATACCATTTCGTGTTACAAATACGATAAATCGTTTTTCTTCCTCAAAGTTCGGTACAACCGTTACCCAAATGATCGTTTCATCTCGGTCGAGTGAAACGATATTTGCAACGTGCTGACCTAAATCTTTCCAACGAATATCTGGCATTTCGTATACTGGAAGATATATATAGTTCCCTTTACTTGTGAATAAAAGAACTGTTTCAGTCGTATTCGTATCGAATCGTTCAAGTAAGATGTCACCCTCTTTCATACCGAAGTCTTTGCCGTTTGATGCATTATGTGAGCGCCATCCAGTACGTTTCACATATCCTTCTTTCGTTACAGTAACGATGACATCTTCTTGTGGAATCATCACTTCTACGTCTATTTTAATTTCTTCAATTTGTTCTTCAATAATAGCACGGCGATCATCACTATATGTTTTCTTAACTCTCTTCAAATCAGTTTTAATGACTTGAAGTAATCTTTTTTCACTTTGTAAAATTGACTGTAGCTCTAGAATTTTCTTATTAAGCTCATCTGCTTCTTCTTGTAACGCCGTAATGTCTGTATTCGTTAAGCGATATAATTGCAAGGATACAATTGCTTCTGCTTGTGCTTCTGTAAAGCCAAATTTTGCACTTAAATTATCTTTCGCATTACGTTTATCTTTTGAAGCTCGAATTGTCTCGATTACTTGGTCTAAAATCGATAATGCCTTCTTTAAACCTTCTACAATATGTTGACGATTTTCTGCTTTTCTTAATTCATATTGTGAACGTCTCGTAATAACCTCTTTTTGATGTCCAATATAAGCATCCAAAATTTTCGGTAATGTCATAAGTGTTGGACGGCGATTATTGATCGCTACCATATTAAAGTTATATGGAATTTGTAAATCTGTATTTTTATATAAATAATTTAAAATACCTTCGGCGTTTACTTCTTTCTTTAATTCAACAACGATTCGTAAACCAGTACGATCCGTCTCATCACGTACTTCAGCAATGCCATCTAACTTTTTATCTAGACGTAATTCATCCATTTTCTTTACAAGGTTTGCCTTATTCACTTCGTAAGGAATTTCAGTGATTACAATTTGTTGTTTCCCACCGCGCACTGTTTCAATTTCTGCTTTTCCGCGAATAATAATTTTACCTTTTCCTGTTTCATACGCCTTTTTAATACCATCAATCCCTTGAATAATACCGCCTGTTGGGAAATCTGGTCCTTTCATAACTATTAATAAATCATCAACAGTACTATTTGGCTTATCAATACGCATCATTGTAGCGTCAATAACTTCTCCAAGATGATGCGGAGGAATTTCTGTTGCATAACCAGCGGAAATTCCTGTAGATCCGTTTACTAATAAATTCGGGAACGCTGCTGGTAATACAACCGGTTCTTCACTCGTATCATCAAAGTTTGACACGAATTCAACTGTTTCTTTATCAAGATCACGTAATAATTCAGATGCGATTGGTGATAAACGAGCTTCCGTATAACGCATCGCTGCCGCTGGGTCCCCATCAACACTACCGTTATTACCATGCATTTCAACTAAAACATTACGTACTTTCCAAGTTTGGCTTAAGCGAACCATTGCTTCATATACAGAGGAATCTCCATGTGGATGATAATTACCAATAACATTACCTACTGTTTTAGCTGATTTACGAAACGCTTTATCATGTACATTACCTTCTACATACATAGAATATAAAATACGTCTTTGTACTGGCTTTAAGCCATCACGTGCATCTGGAAGTGCACGATCTTGAATAATATATTTACTATAACGTGCAAAGCGGTCACCTAACACGTCTTCAAGCGGGAGGTCATGAAACTTCTCTGCTTGCATGTTATTCCACCTCCGTCTCCATAATCATTTCATTTTCTAAAATATTTCCTTCTTCTTGCATACCAAACTGTACATTACGTTCAATCCATTTACGGCGCGGTTCTACTTTATCGCCCATTAATGTTGTAACGCGACGCTCTGCTCTTGCTGCATCATCAATTTTCACGCGAATTAATGTACGCGTTTCAGGATTCATTGTTGTTTCCCATAATTGATCCGCATTCATTTCACCAAGTCCTTTATAACGTTGTAACATATAGCCTTTGCCAACTTTTTTCGTTACACCGTCTAATTCCTCATCTGACCAAGCGTATTCAATTACCTCACTCTTACCTTTCCCTTTACTTACCTTGTATAAAGGAGGAAGTGCGATAAACACTTTACCGGCTTCGATAAGTGGCTTCATATATCTGTAGAAGAACGTTAATAACAATACTTGAATATGAGCTCCATCCGTATCTGCATCGGTCATAATAACAACTTTATCGTAGTTAATATCTTCAACAGCGAATTCATTTCCTACACCGCCGCCAATTGCATAAATAATTGTATTAATCTCTTCATTCTTAAAAATATCAGCAAGCTTTGCTTTCTCCGTATTAATTACTTTACCACGCAATGGTAGTACCGCCTGAAAACGACGATCTCGCCCTTGCTTTGCTGAACCGCCAGCCGAGTCACCCTCTACTAAATACAATTCGTTTTTCTGAGGGTTACGTGATTGTGCAGGTGTTAACTTCCCGCTTAAAGTACCTTCTGATTTTTTCTTTTTCTTACCACTACGTGCTTCTTCTCTCGCTTTACGAGCAGCCTCACGTGCTTGCGCTGCTTTAACTGCCTTTCTCACAAGAAGTGTAGCTACATCCGGGTTTTCCTCTAAAAAGTAAGCTAGATGCTCTGATACAATGGCATCAATAGAAGAACGAGCTTCACTTGTACCAAGTTTCCCTTTCGTTTGTCCTTCAAACTGCAGTACTTCTTCTGGTACACGTACAGAAACGATAGCCGCTACACCTTCACGAATATCTGTACCTTCTAAATTTTTATCTTTTTCTTTTAATAATGAAACTTTACGAGCATACTCATTGAACACACGCGTCATTGCTGTTTTAAATCCAGCTTCGTGTGTTCCACCATCTTTTGTACGTACGTTATTTACAAACGAAAGAATATTTTCTGAGTAACCATCATTAAACTGGAATGCTAGTTCTGCTTCAATCCCGTTTTGTTCACCAGTGAAATATACAACCGGGTGAATTGAATCTTTTTCTTCGTTTAAATATGAAACGAAAGCTTCAATTCCTGTTTCATAATGAAATATATCTTCTAAATCATTACGTTCGTCTTTTATTGAGATTTTCATTCCTTTTAATAAGAATGCAGATTCACGTAATCTCTCACATAATGTTTCATAATTGTAATTTGTCGTACTAAAAATCGTTGTATCTGGTTTGAAATGCATTGTTGTACCAGACTCTTTTGTTTTCCCGATTTTCTCTAACGTTGTTGCAGGAACGCCACCATTTTCAAAGCGTTGTTCATAAATGTTACCATCACGTTTAATTGTTACTACTAACCATTCTGACAAGGCGTTTACAACTGATGCCCCAACACCGTGTAAACCACCACTCGTTTTATAGCCACCTTGACCAAACTTACCACCTGCATGAAGTACAGTTAAAATAACTTCAGGTGTAGGTTTCCCAAGTTTATGCATTCCCGTAGGCATTCCTCGCCCTTTATCTATAACGCTAATACTATTATCTTTATGTATTACGACAGAAATTTCGTCGCCAAATCCCGCTAACGCCTCGTCAACGGAGTTATCTACTATTTCATATACTAAATGATGCAATCCACGGCTATCCGTACTCCCGATATACATACCCGGGCGTTTTCGAACGGCTTCAAGTCCTTCTAACACTTGAATCGCATCTTCATTATATTGGAACTGATGCTTCACCAAACTCCTTGCCCCTTTCCTAATCCAAAATCAGAACATATGTTTCTATTATAGAATAACGCCTCGACTATAGTTTTGGCAAGTTATCTTATCTCTTTTATATACCATTTTCAATAGAAAAATCCTTGTTTTCTCACAAGGATTCCTCTAGGCTACTATTTCAGAAAAATAATCGTTTGTCAACGAGAAATGGATATGTATTCCAAGATTACACATTCCAAACCTTTATTATGATCCAAATGATCAAAATCCAAAATGGGATTACAAATAACAATCCCCAAAAACAGCCTTTAAAAAATCTCATGATGAACACCTCGTTCATCGGCCCTACTTATCTATAATGAGGGCTGAATCAATCTTTCTAACTTTAAGTCTATACTATTTTGTCATCGCATGTTCTACTTTAATACAACGATCCATTATTACAGTATAGTCTTTTTCTTTTAAAAGTTTATATGTATCTTCATCTTGTACTCCTAATTGTGCCCAAAAAACATCTGCATCAATCTCGACAAATTCTTTTGCAACATCCATTAAAAACTCTGAGCGACGAAATACATTTACAATGTCAACGTGTTCCTTAATATCCTTTAGTGAAGAAACTGCCTTTTCTCCAAGCACCTCATTTACTGTTGGATTAACTGGAATAATGCGGTATCCAGCATCTTGCATTGCTTTTGAAACCATATACGATGTACGTTCTGGCTTATCTGATAATCCAACAACCGCAATTGTTTTGCTTTTCTTTAACACTTCACCAATTTCCGTACGAGTTGGGTTTTCAATTGTCATAATTAATCCCTCCTATTCCTTTAGTATAGCCGATAAAGAAAGTCTCTTTCAATATGAAAGAGACTTTCTTTTATTTCGATTATTGATTCTTTGTAGCTGAATTATCTGCTAAAGTAGCTGTTTTCGTCATTTTTTGACCGTTACGGTAGAATGTGACTTCTACTTTCTCGCCTACTTTTTTCTTTTCATATAAATATTTACGGAATTGAAGTGAATTTTCTACTTTTTGATCATCTAATGCTACGACAATATCATATTGCTCTAAACCAGCTTTTTCTGCCGGTGATATTGGGTAAATTTTACCTAATACAACACCATTAGTTACTTCTTTCGGTACTTTCAATTGATTGACTGCATAAGCTTGCACATCTTCTAACGAAACGACACCTACTCCAAGAGCTGGACGTTTTACTACTCCGTCTTTTTCAAGTGATTCAATAACTGGCTTTGCGATATTAATTGGAATAGCAAATCCAATTCCTTCAACTTCTTGTTGTGCAATTTTACTTGAATTAATCCCAATTATTTCACCGTTTTGGTTAAATAATGCACCACCACTGTTACCAGGATTAATCGCTGCATCTGTTTGAATAACTTGTGCTTGCCAATCTGGGCGTTTATCCCCATCAATATCAACTGGGATTTCGCGTTCTTTACTACTGATTATACCTTCCGTTACACTTCCGTCAAATCCAAGTGGGTTACCGATTGCAATCGCTTTTTCACCCGCACGAAGTTTACTTGAGTCACCTAAAGTTGCAACTTTATTTACATTAGCCCCATCAATTTCAACAACAGCTAAGTCTAACCAAGGATCTTTCCCTACTAACTTTGCATCTACCTTTTTACCATCACTTAGCTTTACAGCAAGTTTATTCGCTCCATCTACTACGTGGTTGTTTGTTACAATATATGCTTTATTTCCTGCTTTTTTATAAATAACACCTGATCCTGAACCAGCTTGTTGTTCTTGACCTGTCGGTTGCATTGCAAATGGATCAACGCTTTGTTGCATATTAATAACGCCTACAACAACATCTTTCGCTCCTTCAATCATACCAGGTAAATCAGTTTCATTTTTCGCTTTATTTACAACAGGAACTACAGTACCTTCTACTTTTGAATCCGAACTAAATGATGATACTGGTGCTCCATTATTTTGAGCCCATGGCATATATGGTGCTGCAAAACTAATCGAAACCGCTCCGACTACAGCTCCCACTAAACCTGTGAAGAAATAGCCTTTTTTACTACCTGATTTTCTCACTTCTCTCGTTTCACTATGCTCTTCATTTAAATTTGGTCCGTCGTAATATCCCATGTTTTATTTCCCCTCTCTGGTGAATTCGTATTTTCAGTATAGTCACGTTTTGTGTCCTTCTTGTGAACTCATCGTGAAATCCAATTAAAAAAATACTCCTATCTAACATTGTAGACAAGAAAAGTATTTTTTGTACATTCTACCTTCAAAAGAGAGTATAAAATTGCCATTTTCCTAGGCTAAATTACACAAATTGTTCTAGATTATTCTTCAAATTTATAACCAACTCGAATAACAGTACCGATATGCTTCGCTTTATCTCCTAACTTATTTCGAAGTTTTTTAATATGGGTATCAACCGTTCGGTCATCACCGTAATAGTCATATCCCCATAACTGGTCTAATAAATGTTGACGTGATAATACGATTCCTTTGTTCTCCATTAAATAAACGAGAAGTTCAAATTCTTTATGTGTCAATATAATTTCTTCTCCATCTACTAAAACAGTTCTAGATAGACGATTCACTTCAATTCCAGCTAAAGACATAGCATTTTCTTCCGCTACTCCTACCGCGCCATCCGCACGTTTCAATAACGTCTTTGCACGAGCTACTAACACTTTCGGACTAAATGGTTTCGTTACATACTCGTCTGCACCTAATTCGAAACCTAGCAATGTATCATCCTCATCCGAACGTGCTGTCAACATAATAATTGGTACTGCTGATTCTTTTCTAATTCGTCTACAAACAGACCATCCATCTATTTCCGGTAACATAATATCTAACATAATTAAATCAATTTCATGCTCTGCAAATAACTCTAACGCTTTCTTTCCATCTTCTGCTTCGATTACTTCAAAGCCTTCATTACGAAAATAATCACTAACAATTTCACGTAATCTTCTTTCGTCTTCAACAAGCAATACTGTTTTATTCATATAATCTATCCCGCCTTTTTACTCTTTCAATCGAATAATACGTTGATTGGAGCTTCCGCGAAATGGAAGTGTTAAATCTTTTTTCTCAATTTCAAACCTTCCATCGACTAAAACATCCCCATAATGTAACAACTCTATCATATCATTATTTTGGGAACTCTGTATCTCTTCTAACGTATAACCTGTATACATCCATAGGTTTTTTTTCAAATCTTTCACGATTTTTGCTACCTTTTTCACTTCAGCAGCTTGAAAAAATGGATCTCCACCTGAAAATGTTACATCAGTTAATGGATTACTTGCAATCTCTTTCACAATTTCTTCTACTGTCATTTCCGTTCCGTTGCAAATATTCCACGATTTCGGATTATGGCAACCGACACAACGATGCGGACAGCCCGCAAAAAACACGACTGTCCGCAATCCTTCTCCATCTACTACACTATCATGAATAATATTCATCACTTTCATTTATGTTTCACCCGATCTATCTCTTCACTACGTTTCGCACTATTCCACTTCGACATATCTCCTACAAGATAGCCTGTTATACGGCGAATTCTTTCTATATTAGCCTCATCTTCATTCCCGCAACTTGGACATTCATTTCCAATAACCCCGTGATAACTACAGCACTTACAACGGTCAACAGGATGATTAATTGAACCGTATCCAACGCCATGTTCTGCCATGGCTTGTATAATTTGTTTTAATGCCTTTTTGTTATGCATCGCTGCTCCGTCCAGTTCAATATACGTAATGTGTCCTCCATTACAGAGAGCATGGAACGGGCCTTCTAAACGGATTTTATTTATCGCTTGAATGTTATAATAAACTGGAATATGGAATGAATTCGTATAGTAATTATGGTTCGTTATACCGCTAATCACGCCAAATTCTTCTCTATCTTTTTTCACAAACTTTCCTGATAATCCTTCTGCTGGAGTTGCAATTATCGAGAAATTTAGTTGATGTTCTTCTGTCGCTTTATCCATTCTATCTCTCATAAAGGAAATAATTTCGTACCCAAGTTTCCATGATTCTTCATCTTCCCCATGATGCTTTCCTGTTAAAGCTACTAAACATTCCGCAAGACCGATAAAACCAACACTTAACGTCCCTTGTTTTAAAATCGAAGCTACGGAGTCTTCAGGCTGCAATGCTTCTCCACCACGCCATACACCTTGTGAATATAAAAACTGAAAATCTCTTGCTCGCTTCTTACATTGATACGCAAATCTTTCTAATAACTGCTTAATTCCTAAATCTAAATAGTAGTTTAGCGCTTCAAAAAATGCTTCTTTTGAACCACTAATTAACGCTAATTTCACTAAATTGATAGACGTAAATGATAAATTCCCTCTACCAATCGCTGTTTCTTCTCCATGTATATTAGACATAACACGGGTACGACATCCCATGTAACATACTTCACTTTCTGGTCTTCCATCATAATGCACTGTATTAAACGGAGCATCTAAAAATGAAAAGTTAGGGAATAATCGCTCTGCAGTTGTCTCTAATGCTAATTCAAATAAATCGTAATTCGGATCACTTTCTTCAAAATTCACACCTTTTTTCATCTTGAAAATTTGAATCGGAAAAATTGGTGTCTCTCCTTTACCAAGTCCAGCTTGTGTTGCTTTTAATAGTTGTTTAATTAACATTCTTCCTTCTTTTGATGTATCTGTTCCGTAATTAATAGAAATAAACGGTACTTGTCCTCCGCCCCTACTATGCATACTATTCGAATTATGAACGAAAGCCTCACACGCTTGATACGTATCATTTTCCGTTTCTTTCCATGCAAATTCTTCTATTTGTTCTTTCGTAAGCGGATATGATTGTAATCGTTTTTTATGTCTCTCAATTGTTTTTCGTACATAAGGTGCTAAATCAATATCAAAGAGTGCAAACGATTGACCGCCATGCTGCATATTTTGATTCGCTTGAAAAATAATAGACGAAAGAGCCAATGCACTTTTAATGTCTTGTGGTTGTCTCATATGTCCATGTCCAGTATGAAAACCGTTAGCAAGCATTTGCGCTAACGGAATTTGCGAACAAGTCGTCGTTCCTGTCGCATAAAAATCTAAATCATGTGGATATAATATATTTTCATTTATCGCTTTTTTCACTTGATCTGACAATAAATTCTCAACAGCATAATATTTTGCACTCTCAGATGCGAACGTTCCCATTACACCCATTGGAGAGCGGCCGTCTACATTTGCATTTTCTTGCATTAAATCTTGTTCATTGCCGTGGACTATCGTCTCGAACACTTTCATTAATTCTTCTCCACGTGTATTATTTTGTAACATTTATAACCCTCCACCAATATGTTGTTGTCTTTTGATTAAAATGTTACTACATATAGCCTTGCTGTTTCTGTGAGAAATGTAACATTACTGTGAAATTTTTTTCACGAAATAATGAATTTTTCATTTACAAAAAAGAAATGTGCTCTTTACAAATGTATGGTACAATATACGGGAAAAACTCTTTTTACCCTTTATCAACACATTTGAATAAAGGAGACTGAACTTATGGTTACTACATATCTTTTATTTATCGTTGCCTACTTGCTTGGCTCGATTCCATTTGCACTAGTTGTTGGAAAAATTGGCTACGGAATCGATATTCGTGAGCACGGGAGCGGTAATCTAGGCGGAACAAACACATTCCGTACATTAGGGAAAAAAGCAGGTTTTACCGTTACAATTGCTGACATTTTAAAAGGGACATTAGCAACAAGTCTACCAATGATTTTCGGATTAGATATTCACCCACTATGGTTCGGGTTAGCGTCTGTTCTTGGACATGTCTACCCGATCTTCGCGAAATTCCGTGGTGGTAAAGCAGTTGCAACTTCTGCTGGGGTGCTATTATGCTATTCACCAGTTGTTTTTGCAATATTGGCTGTTGTATTTTTCACCCTTTTATTTACAACAAGATACGTATCACTTTCTTCTATGGTAACAGCAGTTGTTGCTGTTATTGCATCCATTGTTAGCGGGGATAAAATCTTCATTATTGCGATGTGTTTATTAGCAGGTATGGTTATTTATAAACACCGTGCAAATATCGGACGAATTATAAATAAAACTGAACCAAAAGCAAACTTTTCAAAAAAGCAAAAATAAGATCGTAACCCACATAACGCAAAAAGAAAACGTGAAGCATATTAATAGCGTCTTTTTGCGTTATTTTTTATACTAAAGAAAAAGCAACATAACTTGGAGGAACTATACATGAATCTTTCCGTAACAAAAGAAGCAGCACAATGGTATAAAAATGAATTAAACTTACAATCAAATGAAACACTACGCTTTTTCGTACAATACGGTGGTTGCAGTACTGTGCAAAAAGGACTTTCTTTAGGTATTCGTAAAGATGATCCTGCACACCCTGCTGTTCAAATTCAAGAAGAAGGTATTAACTTCTTTATTGAAGGCGATGATGAATGGTTCTTCGATGGACATAATTTATCTGTTACACTTCATGAAGGTGACGACTTCCCACAATTTAATTATGAAAAATAAAAAAGCGCGGCTTCTGCCACGCTTTTTTATTTTTTCTTAATTTCCTCATATTTCGCATACCACTCAGGATATAACTTTTTAAATGATACAGGGCGGAACCCTTCTTTTTTCGCACAAATATTCGTCGTACTTGCAGTAATACAAAGATCACCATCACCATTATATATTTCATATCCATATACAACGCGAAGCGGGCTCACAGTATCGACCCATGTTTTTACGATTGCCTTTTCTCCATAACGCATCGCTTTACGATATGAAATTTGTAAATCTAACACAGGAGAAATAATTCCTTCTTTCTCCATTTCAACATATGAAAAACCTAAATCTTGTATAAGTTTCGTGCGACCTAACTCAAGCCACACTAAGTAGTTTGAATGGTAAACAACACCCATTTGATCTGTTTCCGCATAACGGATTTCAACTTCATGTTCTGCTACAAACATATGTATTCGCCTTCTTTCACTTCTGCTACCTTGCATACATTTAATCATAATACAGTAACATCAAAAATAAAATAAAAACAGTGAATCTTTTACTGAAAGGAGCCAGCATATGATTCAAATTGTAACTGTTCGTAGTGGTGATAGCGTATATAGCTTGGCATCAAAATATGGATCAACACCTGACGAAATAGTAAAAGACAATGGACTAAATCCAGCTGAAACGCTCGTTGTTGGTCAGGCACTTATCGTTAATACGAAAGGAAATAATTATTATGTACAGCCTGGTGACAGCCTATATCGAATTTCTCAAACATATAATGTCCCCCTCGCTAGTTTAGCTAAAGTTAATAATTTATCTTTAAAATCTATTCTCCATGTCGGACAACAATTATATGTACCAAAAGGCACAAAACGAGCTGTAGAATCCATCGCTTATTTACAACCTTCAACTATACCGATTAAAGAGAGTTTAGTTAATGCGACACGCGCCATCAATCCATTTTTAACATACTTAGCCTATTTTAGTTTTGAGGCAAAAAGAGATGGCACATTAAAAGAACCTACTGAAACAGCTAAAATTGCTAATATTGCAACGCAAGGTAAAACAATCCCTATGCTCGTTATTACAAATATTGAAAATGGTAATTTCAGTGCCGATCTAACATCAGTTATTTTACGCGACGCAACGATTCAAAACAAATTTATTACTAACATTTTGCAAACAGCTGAAAAATATGGCATGCGAGACATTCATTTCGATTTCGAAAGTGTAGCACCTGAAGACCGCGAGGCGTATAATCGCTTTTTACGAAATGTAAAAACACGCTTACCTAGTGGGTACACATTGAGCACAACTCTCGTACCGAAAACAAGTTCCAATCAAAAGGGCAAATTTTTCGAAGCTCATGATTATAAAGCGCAAGGGCAAATTGTTGATTTCGTCGTCATTATGACATATGACTGGGGATGGCAGGGCGGGCCACCGATGGCGATTTCTCCTATCGGTCCAGTGAAAGAAGTACTTCAATATGCAAAATCTCAAATGCCTCCACAAAAAATTATGATGGGGCAAAATTTATACGGGTTTGATTGGAAACTTCCATTTAAACAAGGAAATCCACCTGCAAAAGCAATTAGCTCCGTCGCAGCTGTTGCACTAGCTCGTAAATATAATGTTCCTATTCGTTATGATTTCACAGCCCAAGCTCCTCATTTTAATTATTTTGATGAAAACGGCGTGCAACACGAAGTTTGGTTTGAAGATTCACGGTCTGTTCAAAGTAAATTCAATTTAATGAAAGAACAAGGTATAGGTGGTATTAGTTACTGGAAAATCGGTTTACCATTCCCGCAAAATTGGCGTTTACTCGTTGAAAATTTCACGATTACGAAAAAGGGCTGACAAAAGTCAGCCCTTTTTTTCATATTACTGCTAAAAACTCATCTTTCATTTCCTCACAAAAAAGAAGAATGATAACATTCTCCTTTTTAACCGTTATCAACAATCGGTTGTTTACCTGTTTGATCTTGCATTTGCTTTCCTTTATTTCCACCAGCTTTTTTCGATTGTGTTCCAATATGATTTGGCGCAAAGTCTTTTGAATTTTTTTTCGGATTACCCATTACTATCGCCTCCTTAACACTAGTATCGTACTAGTGTTAAGAATTATTCAGCTTGCTTAAAAAGTTTCATTTCATAACGTTTTTCGATGCGCTCTTCAATGCGATCAATTGCATCACGATCGCTTAATAATTGTTGTTTATTTTCATTTACAAGTTCTTCAAACGATTTACGGCGACTTCTTCTCATGTTGTTCACCCTCTCTCCTTCGCTTTCTTATTACATAGTATGAGCAAACGAAAAACTCTTTAATCAGATTTGTAAGAAAATTTTATGTTTTAGTACTCCTAAAAAAACTCCGTGTACAATATATTGCACACGGAGTTTTTCATACCATAATATTTAAATACTCTTTCAACTTTTCATCTGCATTCATTTCATTTTCTTTATAATCATGAAGCGCCTGTAACACAAAATCATACTGTTCTAAAATATAACTTTCTAATTTCATAACATCCTCTAAGCTATTAAGCATAATTCTCGTATTACCAACTTCACTTTTTAACGCTGGTTCACATTTTAAGCTTGTACATATTTCTTTCACATCATCTTCTAATATTTCTGTTAATACATATTTCTTTCGCCCTTTTACCTTTACTCTCATAACTGGATAAAAAGCTTTTATATCTAAATAACTTCCTACATTCATACAACGTAGCCATTCTACATTACGTTTATTACATACAAGCATTTCTTTCACCGCTTCGTATACCGCAGTTTCATCAAGCACAGCCTTATTTACTTTTCGGTTCCCTTCTTCTTCAATAGCTGCACACTTTTGATAAACAGCGGCACACGTAATACAATCGTCAAATGCATTATGAGAACTTAAACGAATGCCAAGCATTCGCTTTAACGTTTCAAGTTTATGATTAGGCGCATGCTTCATGTATTTCTTCGCTAAAAATACAGTATCAATTACTTTATTTTTAGGTTCAGGTAGCCCTAGCATATTTACATTACTTTTCAAAAAGCGCATATCAAAAGAAGCATTATGGGCCACAATAACATTTGTATGTAAAAATGCTAAAAATAAAGGTAACACTTCTTCAATCGTCGGTGCATCTGAAACGCGATAATTAGTAATACCTGTTAAACTCGTTATTCGGTCCGGAATTGGCCGCTCTGGATTCACGTATGAAACAAATTGATCTACTAATTCATGATTACGATATTTCACTGCTGCAACTTGAATAATTTTATCATTATAAGGGTTAAATCCTGTTGTTTCAAAATCAATTACAACATAATCTAACGGTAAGGATACATTCCCCACTCCATACACTCCTTTATCTCTAAACGTTTATATTTCTTACATCATATCATGAAGTTATTACTACTTGAAAAAGAAAAGGCAGAAATGGGAACTCTCCACCTCTACCTTTTCACCATTATTTTAATTTAGCAACTCTTTTCTCCATCTCTTTTTGCGTCATCGGCCCAATAAACTTATCTTGAATGACACCTTTTGTATCTATAAAATACGAAGTTGGAATCGTAATTACTTTATACGCTGTTGTCACATCAATGTTCTTGTCCAATAAAATAGGAAAAGTAATTCCTTTTTCTTTAACAAAATTGCTTACCTTTTCTACTCCCCCACCTTTTTCTGAAGGCGTATAATTTATTGCTAAAATTTCTACGTTCTCTTTATGTTCTTTATAGAAAGCTTCCATATCCGGCATTTCTTGCTGACATGGTCCACACCACGTTGCCCAAAAGTTTAAAATCACTTTCTTTCCTTTTAAATCCGATAACTTTACATTCGTTCCATCTAACTTCGTTAATTCAAAGTTTGGCGCACTCTTCCCTATTTCGATACCATTACTTGCAATCATCTCTTTCATAGCAGCTTCACTTTTTTCTTGCTCCCCTTGTACCGCCTGATCTTTTTTACCAAATTGTTCATAAGCTGCATATCCCGCTAAACAAAGTAACACTACAATAATCGTAAGCTTCCGCCACATTTTATATCACCCTAACGTATTTATCTTCTTATTAACCTAATTACCCAAATACTATATACCTTATTTTAGCTTATACGGACGAGCTTGGAAATATTCACAGTCGAAATAATTAGAATATTCTTATTTAAAGTGAAATTTTTTCCTTTTTATCATATAATTAGAAAAATAAATGAAGTGTTGCTTATCTTCTTATGGACCCATTCACCTTTTTACTCTCGTAGTTATAAACCTACAACAAAAGGGGGATTTTTTATGAATTCATTCGAAAAAACAACATTATATATTCTTAGTTTTCTTTTATACCCAGTCGGTATTATTACATGGATCATTTCACTCTTTAGTAAAGACCTTAAAAAAAAGAAAGTAGGGCGTATTTGTCTCTACGTCTCTCTAGTCTCATTCGTCCTTTTCTTAATTCTTGGAATTGCCACTTTCCTTACGACCGCTACCTTTAACGTTGATCTGAATCATTCAGAATCTATCGAGTATCAAATAAATGATGCTGAATAAAGATAAGAGCAGTACTCTTATCTTTATTCACATCACTTGCAAAACGAATGACTATTTATTAATTTTTTAGGACTTCCACATGCAATAATACTTCCTTCTCTCATTATGACAACACGATCCGCTAGTATCACTTTCTCTACATCATGTGTTGCCACAATTCTCGTTACATCTCTTCCTAGTCCTTCAATCATATTCCAAACAGTTTCTTGATTACTCGGATCTAACCCCTCAGTCGGTTCATCTAAAATAATAAGATTCGGATTTGAACCAATGGCTCGTAATAATGCAAGACGTTTTCTTTCTCCTCCCGAAAGCTCTTCTCCACTTTTATGTAGTACAGTTTGAATCCCCTTAGGTAAATCTCTAATTATCGGCTTCATATTTATAAGGTCAATATTTTTTTCTAATTCGTTTTCTAAATACTCCTCCCGGAAATACATATTCTCTTTTACTGTCGTCCGAAAGAAACGAGGTTCTTGCCACACTGTAGTCATTCGAGCCTTTTGACCATAATAAACAACACTACCGTTAGATGGTTTATACAAACCTGTCATTAATTTTAAAAGCGTTGTTTTTCCTGCACCACTTTCTCCGACAATGATAACGAATTCACCAGGATTAATTTGCAAATCAATATTATTAATTCTATGTTTCTCTTCTTCACTCTCCTGAAATGAAACATTTGTTATCCTCATCCCCATCGCTCTTTCTACATTACTATCTGCCACTCTTTTATCTAAAAAGGAAAAAACTCTATTTGCCGAAGCGACTGCAACTTGTGTCATCATTAATAAATCGCCCACGTAACGGACTGGAAAAAAGAGCATTTCAATTGTAGCTAACACTGCAACGAGTGAACCAACTTCCATTTCCCCTTTCATTATTTTTTGTGCGCCTACAATGAGAACAACGATATATGCTCCTGTTTCAATCACTGTTCCAACTACTCCAATGCAATGTTGCATCATCGTCTTCTTTACTTCCGATTTATAAGATTGTGCCGTTACTCCTTTAAATAAGCGAATGGCCCATTTTTCTTTTTGTAAACTACGTAAATCTTGTATAGCCTTTACAAACTGTGACACCATCTCTACAACACTCGATTGATTTTTTTGAGCAATGCTTGCAATATCCCTTACCTTTTCTCCCATCAGTATTGGAACAATTGCACTTAAAAATAAAAACGGAGTTACCCACAATATAAACTGTATATCTATATGTTGTAGTGCTATGAAAGCTCCAATAAATTGGGCAATAGCGTGTATATACTCTATTAATATAGAACCATATAATCTGACCCAGTTCGGAATATCAGATACGACCAAAGTTTCTAACTCCCCTTGCTTAATCTTCTCGCTCTCTTCAAACGGTAATGAGAAATAGTGACGCAATAATTCTATACGTTTCGTTTGTAATATACGTTGACTCGCTTTTGAGCTTATATAATCAAATAAAAGATTGTTCGTCCACATTAAAAAGCGAATACCCGCAAACAAAGCTATATATAAATACGCACCTTTTAGCTCCCTTTGAATAAGATTGTCTACAATTAATCCCATGAAAATTGGGCGTGATAAGTTTAAAATGGCAGCAAAAAGCCCACTGCATACAGCTGCTATTACTAACATTTTTTCTTTCTGTAACCGTAACAATATTCTTTTATATTCTTTCATAATATCCCCTCCATTTTTATAGTAAAAAGAAAGGGATGAAACCAAATGGTTTCATCCCTTTCTTTTATCTTAAAAACCTTCTCTCTGTCTAGCGTTATCTCTATTTCTCCTCCCCCAAGTATGTAATAACATATATTTTCCAGATAGTTAAATCCTTCTCATCATGTCCATCTAAATTTTTCCCGAAAATCTTTTTTTGTAATTTTTTATACTTCTTCGTTGTAAATCCTTTATACATCGCCTCACTAAAATACCCTTCAAATATTTTTCCAGATAAATATTTTGTATTAAATAACTTCTCGGACAATTTAAAGTGGGAATTAGCAAAAAATACACTTTTTTTCGAATTATACCTTGATCAATTAAAAAATCAATTCTTGCTAAATCACTTTTTATTTCATTATAAAATAGGGATATTAGTTCACGTTGCCGCTTATTTTTATTTCCTTTTATACGCTGATGAGTTAAATGAAAATCATAGTATTGTGCATCCTTATATTCATCAAAATCAATCCCTACTTTTTCAAAATAGGAGTTTGCGTAAAAGCGATTCATCGGTTTGATAATAATTCTTTTCAAACCCAACAGCCTTTTTAATACTCTATCTAATACTTGATTTATTGCGCATAGACTAATATAAATAGCAATTAACAAAAATATATAATAAATAGGAGTTATAAATAAATACAAAATAAAAAAAACAGGTATCCCTACAATTAAAAGAAGTAAATTCTTTCGTTGAAATAGTTTAGCCCCCAAATATTCTGTGTAAACAAATGATAAAATACAGTTTACACATAGAAAGATTTTTATTAATATTTTTCTAATAGGATTCATCTCTTCTCTCTCCCCAGGTTAAAAACATTTGCACACATATACACTCTATAACAATACATTATTCTACTACCTCTTTTAAATACATATCATATTTGTCATTTATTAAAATACTATTATAGTACTCAATAATTAGATATTAATTAAGATTTTTAAATCATTCCAATCATTAATTTTATTTTTGAATCCCATTAAATTCCCCTACTCCCATAGATTATTACAAACTTACCTTAGTAAAAATCTTACATCACTATTGTAACTGTTCTCTTTCTCGCTTAAAATAAGAACGTACGTTCTTATTAAATTCCAATAAAATAGACCCGTCACGATAAACTTCAGCAATTCTGATAAAAATTATTATTTTGACAGAGGTGATTCACATGCAAGTACATACCCCCTTAGTATTCTTCCCTCCGGATAGCGAAGAATATATAGAATTTAAATTTATTTTAGAACAGGAGGGCGAAGTCTTTTTTAACTACTACAAACAAAAAATTAATTCATCATTTAATGACGGATATAATGAATTTAAAATAATACTTTTATCTGAAATAAATAAATTCCATAAAATCAGAATAAATATAAAGGGACAATTACTAGGTATTGGATTAGAACAAAACCCTTTCGACTGTTATTTAATCAACTTGCCTCTAATTGACTATAACAAATACCGATGTGCTCTTGATTATCAAATCTACATCTCTTCCCAAAAATAGAAGAGCAAACTTTTTCAAATAGTTCGCTCTTCTAAATGCCTTATTTTAATTTTGTCTTTGATGGCATCAAATGTATTAAAAATAAATTTCTCTACCTCTTTTTTATTCACATGAGCATAATTCGCCCCTAGAATCACCTGGGTATTTATTTCAAATTCAATACCACCATTAAGACTTTTTAGTAGCGAAGGGAAACCAAAGTTAATTTTACAATTCCCACTTATATTTCTAAACTTATACTCAAATACAGCTTCAACCTCTTGAATAATAATTGCATTTCGCCAATCTTCATTTTTAAAAAAATTCATACTATGCAGCGACTGTCCTTTTAAAATAAGATTTTTCACATGTTCTTTCATCCATTCAATTTCATCTGGTAATGAATCTTTGGCGGAGTCTGGTCCGATCTCTACATTTGTTACTTCTTTAAAAACAAGTGAGCCGCTATCATCATCACAAAGTAAACTGATAAGAAATTCATTTCTTTTTTCATTAGAAAATCTGCTCGCTGTAATCTTTTCAATTAATTCCTCTGATCCAATAAAACCTTTCTCTTTAAAACTTTTAACTAAATGCGTTTTAACTTTTTCGTTTACTTCCTTCGTCTCATTCGAAGTATGTTCCATAATGATTTTTACATTACCATTTTCCTGTCTTTGAAACACAATATTCCCTTCATGAATAGACTTATGCTTAACCCAGTTTTTCGTTAAATCTCTTCTCTCTATTTGATATCGCATAGCCAGTTCATTTGGATTCCTCTGTTCCACTCTAAAATCAGGATCTCCTTGCACTTCAAAATTAGCATCTTCTTCATGTACAATCGTATGAATATCAAATCCCAATTCCTCTACAGCATCTAATAATGTTTCTTCATTATTCCAAACAATCGATTGTGTTTTCCTTTTAATATTATCTTCTTTTGTTCGTTGCTTCTCTCTCAGCTCCTCAAATTCTCTAGGTGAAAGAATTGTGGTAAGTAGTAGTGGAACCGTATGATCTAACTGTTTATTAGAAACAAAAATCCCTCTTCTAGCCAATGTTCTTTTCAAGTCATTCTTAGAAAGCGCAGAAGAAACAATTAAAGGACGAAGCATTTCCCCATACGGAAGTATAGCTTCCACATCCACATGACTTTGTTCTTTATCTGACATATTTTCAATCCTCCTCCAGTTTTCTAAAATCTCCCATTGAATTTTTTTCACTTCTACTTTGCTCATAAATCGGATATCTGAAAAATCTAATTTAACCCTTTTCACTTCCTGTTCATGAGTCAAAGCGTGATAATCTGGAAATGTAATAATAACTCGTTGTCCCCAAGAAGCTGTTATATCTTGTGCCAACCACAATACTCTTTTAAACGTTTCTGTATTAAATTCATCAACCACTGATAGTACTAGATGTTCGATACCATTAGATTCAATAATCTTTACCGGTAAAATGCTTGAATTAATATATTGAACGGGTAATATTTTTCCACTGTAACGCTTACTAAGGCTCGCGCTATTATATCCAGAATTAGGATAAAAATATTCAAATTCTGCATTTTTAAATTCAGATTGAATAAAATCTAAAGTCCCTAAAATAAAATTAATTCTACGATTGTCTACTAGATATACAGTCTCAAAGTTTACACCTTCCATATTTCTAAAATCGGTGATTTCTCCGATTACATCCTGATCATTCTCTTCTTCATATGCTAACCACATAATTACCCCTGTATAAGCCCCTTTTTTAACACCATGTTTTTGCTTTAATGTACTAACTTCACTAGTTTTTGCACATTCCATTGCCCAAGCAATATCTTGTAAGAACTCTTTAAATTTCGAGTTGGCAGTTGCAGGATACTCTTTTCTATATTTCATAGAAACAGATACAATCTCCAGCTTTTGGTCAAAGAATGGACAACGATATGCTGTTAAAAAATCTATTCCATGAGTTCTTCTTTTACTACTCTCTTTGAGCGCATGTTTCTCTGATTTTACACAAGGGATATCAAAACCATCTAAATGATTTGACCAACCAATTAAATTAAGAAATTTTTCTGCTACTCTTTCCCCTGCTTCCCCAGACTTCTTAGCCTTTTCTCCCATATTGTTTATTACATCCCTTTCTCACGATTGTAAAATATTTTATAAAAATACATACCCTTCTCACTATCAAATCCCTTCTCAATAAATTGAAATTGTTGTTCTTGTAAACGATTAATCTTTATTTCCACATTAGTATCCAGTTTCACATGATTATTCATCTTTTTCTTTACTTTTTTTAACGCTTCCGATGAAATATTAAAATTATCTTGTATTTCAATTTCTTTTTCTTTCTCATAAGCCGCTTTAACTTCTATGAATTTTTCAATATATTCTGGTTTTCGTATAACATCATTAGTAAATGTACTCAAATCAAATTCTTCACTATTTGTAAAATACTCCAGAGTATCACTTAAAAACACCATATTTCCATTCGAATCCCCAATTTCTTCACCTTTTATAATCTCCTTACTGAATCGAGTACATATGTTAATGTAATTTGTTGTATGGTAGTTTTCATCTTTATATTCCGCCAAAGAAAGAAATTGGTTTTTCCAAAATATTGCCTCTGAATGACTTGCTTTATCAACAATCGCTACTTTGTAACCGACTTCATTCTCAATATTAAAAATAATGCAACCTTTATCTAATTCTTTAATATTTATTCCTTTTTCGAAATCCATTCCTAAACTCTCGCCATTTTGCAGTACTTTTAAATAAATATCTTTGTTTTCTGATTTAAATATTCCTATAGCATCTATCAATTCGCCATCCACACAACAATCTTCGAACATTACCACATACAATTCACCACTTTTTATATTTGGATGTGTGGAAGATTCATATAAATGCTTCAATATATTAACTGAATTCGCATGAAAACTTGCCTGGTCTTTGAATATATTTTTGGTATAATTATATATCTCATTTAAATCTAAACTTGTTGAGTGAACAAATTTAAAATATTGCTCATTCTTAAAAGAGGTTAAGAAATATCTGAGTAATACCTCTTGCAACTCTATCGATGGATTAGTTATCCCCTCTTTTGATACTACAATACCATCATTTTTTAATTTATTTCCTACGCGATGTACCACTAAATCGCTTATTTTCATCCTTGTGAAATCGACCATAACTTCCCACCCTTTAAGGATATGAATATAACTTTATAAACTGATTAATTGTAGATATTTAAAGACCTTATAAGTCCAATAAGCATAAAAAGAATAAAAAACCAACAATAATTGGTTTTTTATTCTAAATAAAGCTTAATAATTAAATTGGTACTAATTTTTTGTTCAGCTATAAATATTCATTTCAATTATTTAGTTCGACACTTTTGACTCTTCAATTTTCTCACGAAGAACCATTTGCAGAATACCACCGTGACGGTAGTAGTCAATTTCTACTTCACTATCGAAACGAGCTACTACTTCAAATTGTTTTTCGTTGCCATCTAAATCAGTTGCAACTACTTTTACAAGATCGCGTGGTCTAACTGATTTGTCGATTTGAATTTCAAATGACTCGTTACCAACAAGACCTAACGTTTCAGCACTTTCGCCATCTTTAAATTGAAGTGGTAATACACCCATTAATACTAAGTTACTGCGGTGAATACGTTCGAAGCTTTCTGCGATTACTGCTTTAATACCTAATAAGTTAGTACCTTTCGCAGCCCAGTCACGAGAACTTCCCATACCGTAATCTTTACCAGCAACAACTAGAAGACCTGTTCCATCTTCTTTATATTTCATAGCAGCATCATAGATTGATGTTACTTCACCAGTTGGCCAATATGTTGTATATCCACCTTCTGTTCCTGGTGCGATTTGGTTTTTAATACGGATGTTTGCAAATGTACCACGCATCATAACTTCATGGTTACCACGACGAGAACCGTAAGAATTAAAGTCAACTGGTTGTACGCCGTTTTCTAATAAGTAGCATCCAGCTGGTGTGTGCTTACCAATTGAACCTGCTGGTGAAATGTGGTCTGTCGTTACAGAATCACCAAATTTACCAACTATGCGTAAACCTGATAACGTTTCAACTTCACCTGGCTCTTTAGATAAACCTTCAAAGAATGGTGGGTTTTGAATATATGTTGAATCATTATCCCAAGTATATAAAGCTTCGTTTGAAGTTTGGATTTCATTCCAACGCTCATTGCTGTTAAATACTTGTGCATATTCTTTCTTGAACAGTTCAGATGTAACAACACTTTGAACTACATCTTCAATTTCTTTAGCTGATGGCCAAATATCATTGAAGTAAACAGCATTGCCATTTGCATCTTTACCGATTTCATCATTTTTCAGGTCAATATCAACAGTACCTGCAAGTGCATATGCCACAACAAGTGGTGGTGATGCTAAGTAGTTTGCTTTTACAAGAGGATGAATACGACCTTCAAAGTTACGGTTACCAGATAAAACAGATGTTACTAGTAAGTCGTTTGCTGCGATTGATTCTTCTAATTCTGGCGCTAATGGACCAGAGTTACCGATACAAGTCGTACAGCCGTAACCAACTGTTTGGAAACCTAATTGGTCTAAATATGTTGTTAAACCTGATTTATCTAAGTACTCAGTAACAACTTTAGATCCTGGTGCTAATGATGTTTTTACGTACTCAGGTACTACAAGTCCTTTTTCAATTGCTTTCTTCGCAACTAGACCTGCCCCAATTAATACGTATGGGTTTGATGTATTTGTACAGCTTGTAATTGCAGCGATTGCAATTGCACCTGTTTTCATCGTTACTTCTTTATCTTCTAATGTAACCTTCACTTCTTTATCGAACTCTTGCTCATTAAATCCAAGCCCTTGTGTTCCAACTGGTGCTAATACAGCTTTGTGGAACGCATCTTTCATATCTGAAAGTGGGATTAAATCTTGTGGGCGTTTTGGTCCAGAAAGGTTAGATTCGATTGTATTTAAATCAATTTCAACAAGATCAGTGTAGACTGGATCTTTACTGTCTGCTGTATAGAATAAACCGTTCGCTTTACAGTATTCTTCAACAATACGAATTTGCTCTTCATCTCTACCTGTTAAACGTAAGTATTCTAATGAAATATCATCGATTGGGAAGAATCCACAAGTTGCGCCGTATTCTGGTGCCATATTTGAAATTGTTGCACGGTCAGCTAAAGGCATACTCTTTAGTCCATTACCGAAGAACTCAACAAATTTACCAACTACACCTTTTTGACGTAATACTTGTGTTACTTTTAATGCAACGTCTGTTGCCGTAGTACCACTTGGAAGTGTGCCAGTTAATTTCACACCGATTACTTCAGGTACTGGGAAGTATGAAGGCTGTCCAAGCATTCCTGCTTCTGCTTCAATACCACCAACGCCCCATCCAAGAACGCCGATACCGTTAATCATTGTTGTATGTGAGTCTGTTCCAACTAATGAATCTGGGTATGCAACTAAGTCACCTTCAGCATTTTTCACAGCATGAACAACTGGTGCTAAATATTCAAGGTTTACTTGGTGTACAATGCCTGTAGCTGGTGGAACTGCACGGTAGTTATCAAATGATTTTTGTGCCCAGCTTAAAAATTTATAACGTTCTTCATTACGTTTAAACTCTAAGTCCATGTTGAATGCAAGCGCGTCTGCCGTACCCGCTCTATCAACCTGTACAGAGTGGTCAATTACAAGGTCTACAGTAATTTCAGGATTAATTTTGTCAGGATCCCCACCCATGTCTGCCATTGCTTTACGAAGCGAAGCCAAATCAACAACAGCTGGAACACCAGTGAAATCTTGTAAAATTACACGAGATGGTTTAAATGGAACATCGATATCTTGCACATCTTTCGTTCCCCATTTCGCTAAATTTGTAACATGCTCTTCTGTGATTACACGTCCATCTACTTGACGAAGTACTGATTCAAGTAAAACTTTCACGGAATATGGTAATTGAGATACGTTGCCAACCCCTGCATTTTCAAGCGCTTTCAAATCATAATAATGATACGTTTTTCCATCTACTTCAAAAGTTGCACGTGATTGAAATGGATTATGTTTGACCATTATGTTTCCCCCCTGTTAAACGTGGCTAAGTTGTCTGAATATAAAATGTAGACAAACTTTTCAATACCTTACGATAATATCTTATTACAACTTTCTAAATAAGTAAATAATAAGAAACTTATAGATTATCATAAGTTTTCTTTATGTTTCTAAATTTGAATAGCTTTCATGCTCCTTATGAATACTATTATCATAAAGTAAAGTGCTCTATTAGCGGTTTACTTACAGTTCATACATACTATGAACTGCTCATCATTCAACATACAAAAAATATTATAGAGGTGAAATAAAATGGGTAAAAGAAAAGCAAATCATACTATTTCAGGAATGAATACTGCATCTGCACAAGGACAAGGAACTAGTTACAATGAAGAATTTGCAAACGAGCCTTTAACTCCAGCAGAGCGACAAAATAATAAGAAACGTAAAAAGAACCAGTAAAGAAAAATCCCAAAAGGTCTATTTTCCTTTTGGGATTTTTTCTAATGTTTATAACGTAGTAATTCCGAAACCGTTACAAATCGATAGCCCTGCTTTTTCAGCTCAGGTAAAATTTTTGCTAGCGCTGCTACCGTTTGACTACGATCATTTCCTCCATCATGTAACAATACAATATCGCCACTTTTAGCATTTTTTACCACATGATTTACAATGGATTCAACCCCTGGATTTGCCCAATCACGTGGGTCTTGATGCCACGACCATAAAACAATTTGATAGCCAGCCTCTTTCGCTGTTTTAAATACAGCATCGTTAATATATCCACCAGGAGGACGGAATAGCAAAGGTTCTTTCACCCATTTTTTAAAAAATTTCTTTCCATCTAAAATATCATTTTCTAATTTTTCATCTGATGAATTACTCGCATACAAATGATTCATCGTATGATTTCCAATTTCATGTCCCTCTTTTAACACTTGTTTCACTAAATATGGATTGCGCTGAACTCGAAATCCAATCATAAAAAATGTCGCTTCAGCCTTATATTGACGTAATAAATCTAAAACTTGTGGTGTATATGTTGGATCTGGTCCATCATCAAATGTAATTGCAATGATTTTTTCATTATTAGGTACTTCCCATGTTACATAACCAGTTGGTTCTAACTCTTTTCTGAGCAACATTTTCGCTTCCACTTTTTCCACTTGAAATATATGTACTGCGCATAATAAAGAAAAAACTATTAAAAGAATTTTCTGTTTTAACATAACGTTCACTAAAGCAGCAAGGTTGTCGAATAGACAACAACCTCATTTACTTTTCTAATTGATCTACATTTCGCATTATATTTTGGAGATTATTTTCATATTGCTCAAGTTGTGGACGTTGTGTTTCTGAAGCTACCTCTAGTGCATTTTGAATTTGTTCATATGCTTCCTGAACCTCTTGGCGTAACTCTTTTAAATCATGACCATAGTTAGGGTCATTCTTCACAATATTATTAAATGCATTCTCTGCTTGTGTAACTCCTTGCTGTGCCGCTTGAAAGGCTTGTTGCTTATCTTTATGATATGGCATTATATAATCCCCTTTCTATAATAGTTAGTCCCCTTTATCTTTACCTTTTTTTCTAAAAACATTCTTGTATAAAATCGTCAACTTCTCTCATTCTAAAAAGAAAGAGGAGGTGTCACATATAATGAGTAAAAACAATCGTGAATCTAAAGAAAAAAAAGGACAACCTGAGCCATTAAGCGGATCTCATAAAGTAAAAAACCGTAACCATTCACGCCAAAAAAAACATGCACATCATGATATGTAATAAAAAATATTCACATACCGTGCACATTCAACATAAAATGTTTGTATTTCATCATTTATTCTTCACCTCTGTTTCATTCATGCATAACATGATATGAATTGATATTTTACGGAGGGTGTCTTACATGGGCAAGAAAAAGAAGAATTGTCTTTTTCATGTTGATGGTTTCGAAGAATGGATGGATCAATTTTGTTCCGATTCTTATAGTAACTTTAGCTTTCCAAATCAAATTCACATCGACCTTTGCGAAACCGAAGAAGAATATATTTTGGAAACAGATGTACAAAATGTCACTGAACAAAATGTACTCATTAAAAAGTTAGAGACAGGCCTAGCTATATGCATACTTCATAAAAACATTTCCTTACAACGAACAATCCCTTTACCTACTACTATCATTTATAAAAAGATGCTAGCCTGCTTAGAAAACGGATTTTTAGCCATTCATATTTCCAAAAATGAAGTTGCTGATAAGCATGAAAAAAAAGTTCTTTTTTCAAATTAAGAGTTAATATAAACTAAGCCCCAGTTGGTTACTGGGGCTTATGTTATTTCGCATGCATTTCTATATTAGAATTTGCATCATATCTTTTTTTCGATAAACCTTTTGTAACTAAAAGCACAGGAAATGCCACAGTTGAAAATATAGCTAGTGCTGAAAATACTACAAACCCATTTTGGTAGCCGTAGTAATCGAGAAGTACTCCTCCAAACCACGGACCTATTACTGCTCCAATTCCCGAAAAGCCCATCGCACCGAAGTATGTTCCTTTTAGATGCGCAATAGCAATATCATCAATAAATACATCCGTCATCGAAAACATTAAGACTTCTCCAATTGTAAAAATAATTGTACAAACGGCAGCACTTAGCATAGATTCTACTATTCCAAAGCCAAATAAAGTCCCCACCATAATTGATGTTAACGGTGTATACTTTTTGCACATTTGAATAACAGGGTATTGGATAATCACTACAACAATCGCATTTAAAGCTAACATATATGAAAAAAATTTCACTCCATCCTGAAATATATGTGCATTTGCAAAATATTGAGATACTGTTGTCGTTAAGTGAGAAAAACCACAATTACTCAAAATAATACCGACTAAAGCAACTAAAAATACGACATCCTTTCGCAAAATGCGAATTGCATTTAACATTGTGACAGGTTTTTCTGTATTTATTTTCTTTTTTTCAATTGGATACTTCTTAAATTGGAATGCTAATATAGCTGTATATAGAATATACACTCCAGCTGCTACTAAAAAAGGAATTGTAGATTTTGCGCTTCCAATCTGTAATCCGACAAGAGGGCCAATCGCCACTCCAACATTGATTGCACCGTAACGCAAATTATATACGAGTAAACGATACTCTGGTTTCGTTAAATCTGATAATAATGCTCTTGATGTTGGCTCAAAAAACGACCTACATAATCCATTTAAAGCGTTTAATAAAAAGAAACTTAAAACATGATTCGCAAGTGAAAAACCTATAAACACAAAAATCCAAACGATCATGGACCAGAGCATAATCGTTTTCCGGCCAAATCGATCTGATAAATTCCCTCCGATAAAACTAGCAAAAACACCAACAAGTGCACTCGTTCCGATAATAGCACCTGTCATTCCAGCTGATACACCTTTAACAGTCGTTAAATAAATTGCTAAAAAAGGAATGCTCATTGACGTGGCGAACCTCGCAAATAAAGTCCCTATTATAATTGTCATTCCTAACGGATGAATATTTTGTAACTTCCCCTTCATCACTAAACCTACTCTCCCCGTTCTTACATAAAAAAAAGAAAGCAAAGGATCTGCTTTCTTTTCCTTTTTCTATACTTGAGCTGTTGATACCCGAGTTGTTCTCGTTATGTCCATATCAATTCCATATGTGAACTGTAATTCTTTACACACATCTTTAATTAAGATTGCGACATTATACTTTTCATTAAATTGTAAAACTATGTTTTCTACTTCTTCATATGTATACTTATATTCCCCTGTAATGACACTTTTTAAATCAAAGCATTCATTTATACAAAGTTGCACAAGTAGCTGGTCATATTTCTCTATTACATCTTCTTTCTTCCACAGTAACTCTTTTACATATAACCGATCAAACTTCACACTTTCTCGATTACAATCCGTTAAAATCCGGGTCATTTCATTTAATTCTCGATACAATTCAGAAATATTTTTACTTAAACTAAGAAGTTTATCTACGCCGTTTTCATATAACATATTCATTCCACCCCCGCATTTTCTTTTTCTTATTATAGCAAGAAAATTCTAAAAATAGTTTCTTTCTTCTGAAATATTAGGAAACTAATTTCAATTGCTTTACAATGAAACTAGTGAACGCGAAAGGGGAAAGAAAATTGGAGCAAAAATTATATTACACTGACGCTTATAAGCAAGACTTTACTACAAAAATTATAAAGCAAGATTATGATAAAGACGGTAACTTATACGTCGTTTTAAACGAGACCGCATTTTATCCGACAGGTGGCGGACAACCGCATGATACTGGCACATTAAATGATATCGATGTAATCAATGTAGAAGAGATACATGGGGAAATTCGTCACTTCATTGTAGAAAAATTACATACAGAAGAAGTAGAAGGTAAAATCAATTGGGAGCGCCGTTTTGATCATATGCAGCAACATGCGGCTCAGCACATTTTATCTGCTGCTTTTTGGGATCATTTTAACATACCTACGATTGGATTCCACCTTGGTAAAGAAACGGTAACAATTGATTTAGAAATAGAAAATCTTCATACAGAAACGGTTGAAAAAGCAATAAACATTGCCAACAAAATTGTTTTCGAAAACCATCAAATCCATATCGAATGGATGAACTTAGAAAAAGCGAAAACATTCCCCCTTCGTAAAGAACCGACTATAACAGAAAATATACGGGTTGTTATTATCGAAAACTTTGACTACAACGGCTGTGGTGGAACGCATCCGAAACGAACTGGTGAAGTTGGTCCTATTCAAGTACTAGGATGGGAGCGCAATAAAGGTGGTATACGCTTAACGTTTATCGCTGGTTGGCGTACACTTAAATTAATGGGACAACAGCAACAAATTATGAAAGATGTTTCTAAACAATTAAACAGTAGCGAGAGTGATATCCCAGCAAAAGTAGCACAACTTCTTACTTCTCAAAAAGAAAATGAAAAAGCAATACAAACAATGAATGAAAAATTATTATTTGCAGAGGCAAATGAACTACTTCTACAGCCCATAAAAATTCATGCTGACATACTTATTTCTAAAGTATTTACAAATCGTTCTATGCAAGAAATCGCAAAGCTTTCCGCTATTATTACAGAACAACAAGAGCATGCAATTACGTATTTCGTCATCGAAAATGATGACAAACTACAATGTATTCTCGCTTGCGGAAAATCAGTATCACTCGATATGAATGCTCTTTTAAAAGACGCTCTTCCTACAATCGAAGGAAAAGGTGGCGGAAATAAGAAGAGTGCTCGCGGTGGCGGGAGAGCAATTATGAGCGGAGATGAATTTTTAAATCAGCTTGTTTCTTCTTTACAGTCGGCGGTGTAAAGCATTTTTAGTAAGGATAGCTAACAGCTATCCTTACTCTATACTTACAAACCAATATTTTGTTTCAAGCCTTGATAACTCCCTGCACTTGCAAAACCTTCACTTATAAGAGTGATAAAAGTTTCCGAAAAACCATATTGACTTAAATCTTTAATCGGTACCATTTGCACATCATGAATTGGATTATGATCAAATTCATTAGAGGGTAACATAATTTCCCCTGTAAGCTTTTCAAGTAGAAATGTAATATGTAATAAAGATAGACTGGCATCCGGTTTATCACAAACATAGAGTAGCTTCTTAATTTTAACTTCTAATCCCGTTTCTTCTCTCATTTCTCTAATCATCGCCTCTTCTAACATTTCACCATTCTCCACTCTTCCTCCAGGTAAAGACCAATTCCTATTAGCAACTTTTTGCTTTACTAGCAATAATTTTTCACCTTCAATTAAAATTCCCGTAACACGAACTTGCATTACATTTTCCATATGTAATCTCCTCTTCCCATTATATTTACAAATTACCCCTTCCATAAAAAGAACGTACGTTTTATAATTGAAGAAAATTATGGAAGAAAGTAGTTGTTACATTCATGCGTCCACCTTTAACAAAGTCTATATCACTTGAAGATTTCCAAAACTATTATTGGTTAAAAGCAGAACTCCAAACATTTTGTCGTGAGAATGGGTTGCCAGCTAGCGGCTCTAAGATTGAAATAACCGATTGTATCTCACATTATTTAACTACGGGGAAAGTCTTAAAAAACAGCTCTGGGCAAAAAGTGCGTAAAGCTTCCCTCTCTTATAAAGACCTTTCTCTTCAAACGATTATTACTAACAATCACCGCTGTAGCGAAGATGTTCGTGCTTTTTTCAAAGAAAAAATCGGAACAAACTTCCGCTTTACAGTAGCTCTTCAAAAATTTTTCAAAGAGAATGTTGGAAAAACATATGAAGACGCGGTAGCTTTTTGGCATGAAGAAAACGAACGAAAAAAAGACCCTACATACAAAACAACTATCGGTGCACAATTTGAATACAATCGCTTTACTCGTGACTTTTTCGAAGATCCAAATAATAAAGGGAAAGCAAAAGCTGATGCGATTGCTGCTTGGAACGAAATGAAAGCGAAGCCTGGTAGCAATATTTATGTTCCTCAAAAAGTAGAAAACTAGTTACCTCGCTAGTCTTCTACTTTCTCAAATAATAGCGCAATCCCTATCCCGCCTCCAATTCCTAATGTAGCAATTCCATATTTCATAGACTCTCTTTGTGCCTGATAAAACAAACGTGTTACAAGCATAGCACCAGATGCACCGTACGGATGACCGAGCGCAATTGCTCCACCATTTACATTTACTTTTTCGTACGGAATTTGTAACTCTTTTGCGCAAGCAACAACTTTTGAGGCGAATGCTTCATTTATTTCAAAATAATCGATGTCCTCTACTTTTACATTCATTTCGTTTAATAATTTGTTCACCGCAAATATCGGACCAGTCCCTGGAAGCTTGGGATCCACTCCCACTACAGCACTACGAACGAAACGAAGGACAGGTTTATAACCTAACTTTCGGGCTTGTCCCTCTTCCATTACAAGAACGGCACATGCTCCATCATTTACACCGCACGAATTACCTGCCGTTACTGTTCCATTTTGTAAAAATGCGGGCTTTGTTCTTTTAATGATTCGTTCATAATTCATTTCTAGCTTTATAGATTCATCTAATAATCCATTAAAAGAAAATATTTCATCATGTATATATCCTTTTTCTAACGCTTGCAGTGTCCGCTTATAACTAAGACAAGCATACTCGTCTTGCATTTCTCTCGTTATGTTATAACGCTCCGCAACATATTCAGCCGCTACTCCCATGTCAGGATCACCAATTGTTTCAGGTGAAAATCGTGCTCTTTTTTGAAAAGGTGACGTACTTGTACTCTCTACTCCCCCGGCGATATAACACTTACCTGCCCCGCCTTGAATGAGATGACACGCAGTTCGAATTGCTTCTAAACCAGCACCACATTGCCGATCAATCGTTACACCAGGAATATGATAGCCAAGTCCCGCCTCTAAAGCAGATAGTCTCGCAATATTCCCTCCTGGCCCCACAATATTCCCTAACATGACATCGTCTATTTCTCTCTCAATCCCTTTACTTAAAAACGTAAGAAGCGGCGTTACTAATTGCTGAACTTCATACTCTTTTAACATCCCATTCTTCTTACCGATAGGTGTTCTTTTCGCCTCTACAATAACTGCTCTATTCATATATTTTCTCCCGGTTTTCAATCATACTTTTTGCTTCCATATGAGCGATTTTCCCACTATTTGTATAAGGTATTCCATCTACAAAATGCCATTCTTTCGGTATTTTAAAAGAGGATAATCTCTGTAAGCAAAAACTCTTTAATTGTTGTTTCGTAGCACTTCCTTTTACGATCGCGAGGGGCTTTTCACCCCAGTAACTATCTTTCACACCAATTACAACTATTTCATCAACAGCTGGGTGTTCATGTAATACACTTTCTATTTCTTCTGGATAAATATTGATTCCTCCAAATAAAATCATATTCTTCTCTCTACCAACAATATATATAAAGCCTTCTTCATCTTCATAGCCTACATCTCGCACTGTCATCCAGCCTTCTGCATTCAACTCCCGTGTTAAAACCCCATCTATTATGTATCCCATAAAAAACTGATCACTTTTCACATAAACAGTTCCTATTTCACCTTTTTGTACTTCTTCGCCTGCTTCATTACATATTCGAACTTGCACATTATGACAAGGTTTTCCTACTGAATTTGGCCTTCTTTCGCTTTCTGCATCGACTAGTGCTGTTACAAAACTTAACTCTGATGCACCATAAAATTCATATCTTTTCGCATAAGGAAATATATTCTTTATTTTTTCTTTCGCTTCAGCTTCCCATTTCGCTCCTGACGAAATAATTTTCACTTTATTTTCTATTACTCTATTTTCTTTATATAAAGATTCAAGCATTGTCGGAACTGTATACATAACTGATATATTTTCAGTTTCTAACTTATCTAGTACTTGATTTGGAATGAACTTTCTCATAATGTACACCGTTTGTCCTACATATAATGCACTTATTGCCCCGTATAAGAAAAGAGAATGAACGAGCGTCCCAGCTATTAAAATCGAATCCTCCCTTTTCATATGAAAGTCATGTACATTACAATCAAAACTATGAACCCACGATTGTTGTGCACGTAAAAATGCTTTTGCTGTTCCTGTTGATCCTGATGTAAATCCCATATAAAAAGGAGCATTTTGTAAACTTTCTACAGGATTATATGTAGGAAGATAGTTCTCTATCATTCTTTTCCACTCATCAATTTCAATTACTCTTCCTTCTTCATCCGGTAGATCATTTACCTTATATCGCTCTGTCACAATCACATCCGGATTACTAATTGCAATTCTTTCTTTGAGCTCATCCTCTTTCCACTTTATATCTAACGGCACACAAACCCATCCAGACATCGCAGCCCCAGCAAATAGTTGTAAAAACTCCATACTATTTTCTAATACAATTGCTATCGTTTTATTCTTCGATTCTTTTTCATTCAACCAGTTTGCTACTTTACATACTGACTCAAACCACTCTTTATATGTTAATACTCGATCATTTTCCTTTATTGCTATTTTACTTGATAGTAAAGAGGCATACTTTTTATATTCTTTTGTAATCCCCATTTGAGACGTCCTTTCTTTACAAAATAATAAAAAGAAACACGCAATGAACGTGTTTCTTCTCTTTCTTATCCCGCATTTGTATATTTCCCACTCTTTAGAGCAGGCGTAATAATATGTTTCAATGAACGATGTAATTTCGTTACAAGAATTGCTGCTATAATCGCTTTTATGCAATCACCTGGTAAAAATACGACACTCACTTTCATCGTCTGCCATATAGAAATATCCATTACGAATGCTTGTACAATGATACCAAATACATAAACTACGAAAATACCACCAATTATATTAATGCATAATACTTTTATAATAGAAACTTCACGTAAACGCTCAATTAAATAACCAATAACAAATGCTCCTACAATATAACCAAGTAAATATCCTGCGCTTGGCCCAACAAATATACCTGGACCACCTCGTCCACCTGCAAGTAATGGTGCCCCAACTCCAACAATAAGTAAGAAAATAAGCTGACTTAACGCACCAAGACGTGATCCTAACAATCCACCAGCAAGCATAACACCGAGTGATTGTAATGTAATCGGAACTGGTGTAATAGCAAGAGCAATTGGAGGTATTAACCCTAACACTCCCATAATAGAACTAAATAAAGCGACGAAAACTAAGTTTTTTGTATTCATATTTGCTTCTCCTATTTGTAAACTTAAAACGATTTTTAGATAACATATTATAGGAGTTATATTATCTTTCTATTTAGTATTTGTCAACTTATTTTAAATATAGGTTTACAATTATTTTTTCAATTATTTCTCCTTATGCAAATGCTCAAGTTCTTTCCGAAGCGCCTGTTTTAAAAACTTCCCAACAGATGTTTTCGGAATTTCCTGCATAAATACAATATCGTCTGGTAACCACCACTTTGCAAACTGTGGTTTTAAAAATTCATATAGTTCTTCTTTTGTAACAGTGCTATTTGCCTTTTGTACAACGCAGGCAACTGGACGCTCTTGCCACTGCGGGTGTGGAACTGCAACAACGGCCGCTTCAAATATAGCATCATGTGCCATTAAAGCATTTTCAAGGTCAACTGAGGAAATCCATTCTCCCCCGCTTTTAATAACATCTTTCGTACGATCAACAATTTTCACGCAGCCTTCCTCGTCAACTGTAACAACATCACCAGTATATAACCAACCGTCTCGGAATCCTTCGACAGTACGATCATCGTTATAATAGCTTTCAGCAATCCAAGGTGCTCGTAAACATAACTCTCCCATCTCAGTACCATCCCACTTCACTTCACCGTTTGTACCGACTACTTTCATCTCTACACCAGGGACAAGATATCCTTGTTTTGAGCGGATTTCTAATTGCTCTTCATATGATAATTCTGTTTCATAACTTTTTAAACGTGCAAGTGTTACGAGTGGGCTTGTTTCAGTCATACCATATGCATGTACGAAAGGAACATTATATTTTTGTTCAAATGCTTTAATAACGCTTTTCGGTGCAGCAGCACCACCGCATAATATTCTCGTTATACTAGATAAATCGTAACTATTATTTTCTAATTCTTGTAATACACCGAGCCAGATTGTCGGCACACCTGCTGCTATCGTTACTTTTTCAGCTTGGATCATCTCTAATAAAATTTTTGGAGTAAACATTGGTCCTGGCAGAACTTGTTTAGTTCCAAACCAAGTAGCTGCAAAAGGAAGTCCCCAAGCGTTCACATGGAACATCGGTACAATTGCCATCGCCGCATCACTTTCCGATAAAGCAGCTGTATCCGCTAAACCGAGTGCCATACAATGCAGTACAGTACTACGATGCGTATATACAACACCTTTTGGATTCCCTGTAGTCGCTGACGTATAACACATACCAGCAGGTGTATTTTCATCAATATCTTTTACAAATTGGAAATTTGGATCGCCTTCTTCTAATAGTTTTTCATAATGATATACAGGTTCTAGCGTAGTATTTGGAAGTTCATCTTTATCAGTCATAATAATGTAGGCTTGTACAGTTGATAATTGTGATTGAATATTTTCAACGAGTGGTACGAGATCTTCATCTATAAGTAGAATGTGATCTTCTGCGTGCTGAATAATGTATGAAATATGTTGAGGAGATAAACGAATATTAATTGTGTGCAAAACAGAAGCAATACCAGGAATAGCAAAATAAGCTTCCACATGTCGATGATGATTCCACGCTAACGTTCCTATACGCTCGCCTTCTTTAATTCCTAATTTTTTTAACGCACTAGAAAGCCTTCTCGTCCTTTCACCTAACTGCTTATACGTTAACGTCGTAACTGTATCATGTGTCCGTGAAACAATTTCTTTCTTTGAAAACAGTTTTTCTGCTCTTTCCATCATAGAACTAATTGTTAGCGGTACATTCATCATCATATTGGTTATATCCCCCTTTAAAGCGTTTTTATTTTTCGTTCATTATAACAGACTTCTACAAATGATTACGACATTTTTCTGTATTTTCTGAATTATTTCTTTGGAAATAATTCAGAACGATAAAAAACATGTTTTGAATACATTGATTCGAAACATGTTTTTTATTTTTTATAAACTATCTACCTTTTTCCTTACTTTCTTTTTCAATTTAAAAATAAAACGATTACTGTATTCCTTATTTTCTACTAAAATCCGATACGTCTCTAACACTCCTAACACACGTACAAAAAGATAAACTCCGATAGCAATAAGTACAACACAATAAGGGTAATACTGCACTAATTCTCCTGAAGTTATATGCTTTTTCTCAAACAAAAACGGAATCGCTCCTGCTGCAATAAAACAAAATCCAACGATCACTACTGACGCATACTTCTTCTTAATAGTCGCATATCTTTTTGTCAATTCTTTTAGAAAGTTTTGATCAAATAGTAGTTCTTCCTTTTTCAATACATTGTATCGACTCTCTTCTATCGTTACAGGTGCCATCATTGCTCCGATCCCAAGCACTGCAATGATAATGACAAGAAACGTAGACATTGTTGCATTTTCTTTAAATAATAAGTACGGTATTGTAGATAAAATAAGCAAGCTAAATCCTAATGCAATATATTTAGAAATTTTTTGTCCATACACTACATACCCTTCTGCCATTTCCTTACTTACATAATAACCATTTTCCTTTTCGTTACTTTGCTCAGCAGTTTCTTTTAATAAATAGTCAAGTGATACTTCAAATACATTTCCAATCATTATTAACTTTTCAGTTTCAGGAAAACCTTGACCGTTTTCCCATTTACTAACCGCTTGCCTTGTTGTGTTTAATTTTTCAGCTAATGCTTCTTGAGAAAGGCCCTTTTCCTTTCTTAATTTAAAAAGCTTTTCACCAAATCCCATATGTGTGTCCCCCTTTGTTTTCTTACCTAAATTGTATGTAAACATTGCCTTTATCTCTATCTTCCCGCGGTTGCACTTTGTCAACTTACGGTTGCGATTGTGTTATATAGCGGTTTTGTATACGATTTAGCTATTTTCCTTCTAAAAATATGGTGTTAATAAACCTTCACCTTTTAATAACCAATTATAACAATTAAAGGTAATTATTGTTATAAAAAAAAAAAAAACAAAAAACTCCTTTATTCATTTAAAGGAGTTTTAAATATGAAATATTCCAAGAGGAGCTGTTTTTTCTTCCTCCTACTGCCTCACAATTTCTTCTATATATTTTTATGTGTCATATAACGAACCATGTACAGTATATGTTTTCATCTCTTTATCTGAGGCATACTCATATATATGTAAAATATTACTCTTATTAACTTTTCTAATAAAGTCACTTCCCAATAATCATAACGGCTTCTGCTTAAACTTTTCATAATGTCGTACTTTTAATAGAAGGATATTCCCGCAATCTGTACAAATATAAGCATCCACCGGTGAAGATGTGAACATCGTTTCCTTTTTCCGTATTTGTGCATATCCGACAAACTCACCTTCTCCTATGTTTTGAGAACCACAATTAGAGCATGCCTGCACGGCTTTTTGTTTCATGAGAGCACCACCTTTAATCTGTTTCCACTCCCTTCGACAGCTCACTTCCATTTCCCTTCCAAAAAACCTCTTATTCTCTCACATTTCAACAGGAATCTCAAAACAAAAATCGTATATATACCATGAAATATATTTATTAATGGAGGAATTTTATGACTACTGTTATAACACTCGATATAGCCACAGAAATTGAAAACGCAGAAATACATATGCTCTCTTCTAGACTAAAAGCATTACAAGCATTAGCTGAAAATCCAATGCAAGTACAAATGAAAAAGTTCGGGAGTGCCACTGCCTTTTCATCAAAAATAATTGCTGGTCCAGCTTTTAATACGGTAAAAGGTATTACATTTACAAATACAGATGAGATAGATGAAATCGTCTCTTATTATCAATCGCTACAAATCCCTTGTCGTTTTGAAATTACACCCGCTCAAGGTACAGCCAAATTATTTCAATACTTATCTCAAAGAGGATTTTACCAATCCAGCTTCCATACCGCTTTATATAGTATACCGAGAGAAGACCCTTCCCTTCTTCCTTCTAACATTTCAGTACGCGAACTAAAAGAAAATGAATTTCATATTTTTGCAGACATATACGTACGCGGATTTAACATGCCATCCTTTACAAAAGATGGCGTCCATCAAAATAACGAAATTCTCTACAATAAACCTGGCTGGCATTTTTTCATAGCCGAAGTTCAAAACACTCCTGCGGGTATTGGTGTCCTGTATATAAATAATGGGATTGCATCATTAGCTGCTTCTGCTACTTTGCCAGAATTTCAGCGTAAAGGCTGTCATACTGCATTAATTCAAAAACGAATAGAGACGGCTATTGAATCCAACTGTAACTTAGTAGTTGGACAAGCAAAGTTCGGTAGCAGCAGTCAAAATAATATGGAACGTGCCCATATGAAAATTGCTTATACGAAATCAATATGGACTGCAAAAGACATGTAATTTACATTCTTTCTCTTCTCATTACAATTTTATGACACTTTCTTTTCTATCCTATTAATCATTTGAATATTCAAACTATATTTGTTACGCTATTACTAGATACATCATTCAACTTGCACTATGAAAAGAGAATTCTAATCAAACTACAAGGAGGAGAAATGTATGACTAAACATGATCATGGTTTAAAAGAAAAAGTAGAAGGTGCTATTGATAAGGTAAAGGGTGAAGTAAAAGAAGTTGTTGGGAAAGTAACTGACAATAAGAAATTACAAGCTGAAGGAAAATGGGATAAGGTGAAAGGCACTGCTAAAGATACAGTTGGTAATGTGAAAGAAAAAGTACATGAATATAAAGAACATAAGAAAGAAAAATAAAAAAGAGCCCATCGGCTCTTTTTTATTTTCCTTCATTCTTCTCTAACACGTATAAATCTTCTTCAATATTCGTTAATTTCTCACTTACAAGCTTTCTTGCATCTCCAATTGCTTGATTGTATGCAAATGGTCCAACTAATTTAATCATCTCTTCTATTAAACGCTCTGCTTGGAAACGTCCAATTTCATCTAAATCTTCTTCCATGAAAAATTGCTGAATTTGTGCTACAAGCTCTTCTTTTTTATCATTTGGTATTTTTATATTCATCATCGTTGTTACTCCTCTATATTTAAGATAATATCTTCCTTAACTCTACCATAGAAAAACGATTACCAGGACAGCTTTTTGTAACTCCTTCTAACTCCCTATGACCGAGTATATTCTCTTTCTTTATAGCAAATTGCTTCATAAATATTTTACATAAAGAATATAATGCATTCACTTGTGCAGGAGTTGGATCGTATTTATCAAAATTTCCCGTCATACATATCCCAATTGTATGGCGGTTATGATCTTTCGCATGCGCTCCAATATGTAAACCTCGTCCTTCCACTACAGTTCCGTCCTCTTCGATAAAATAGTTGTAACCAATCCCACTCCACCCTTTTACAGTTTGATGAAATTCATGCGTTTTATACACGTCCCATCCATCTTCAGCTGTATGGTGAATAATCAGTTTGTTTACTTTTTCTAAAGGAACTAATTCATCTTGAAATGTTAGATTGACACGTTTAATTTCCATTTGAACTGCCTCCTCTTAAAAATCAATCATAATAATCGTTTTATCATCTGGTCTTATTCTCTTTTCCCCTTCCAGCTCTTCAATGATTGCTACATATTCGTTTATACTATTCTTTCTTATATATGCAACTGTTTGTTCGAGTGGCCAATCTGGGTGAAATAACCCGTCTGAACAAATAAAAATTCCACTCACTTCATCTATATGTAATTCACCATGTTGTAAATAATGTATCGCTTCTTTCATTCCATTTGCAACTGAATAACCATTTGGCATATTTGCAAGATAACGATTGTACTTTAACTGTTCTCGAACATCTTGAAAAACATGTTCCTCCGGGACAGATAAACCTTTCTTACGATCTTCTTCCCTCTTCCTTTTTGCTCGGTTACTAATTCCTTTAACTGTGTCTTTCGTTAATACTTGCATCGTTCCATTTTGAAAAGTTGCGACAATCATACAGTCCCCAAGCTGCGCATATTCAATTTTCTCACCATCTATTTGAACTGCCGCAATACATGTACACCACAAATGATCTTTCTTTCTCGTATCTACTTTATATTCCAACATTTTGCTTTGCAATGCTTCATTTGCTTTTGCAACTGCAAATCGTAACCTATGATTCTCTCGTAATGAAGTAAAATAACTTGCAAATAAATGCGAAGCGATGTATGCTCCATTATGTCCATTTTCATCACCAAACGGGACAAGTGGTGTTGCACCGTCACATACACCATAAATCTTTTTTTCTTTATTACAAAAATAAGAATCCTCACATTCTTGCTTCAACGGGCTTTTCTGTTGATATGTTTTTATCTTCACAACTGTATCCCCTTTCAAATAATAAAATACTCAAATTCTTTTGATTAATCTAATTTACCGAAATAAACTGTTTTTACCCAAAACTTTCAATATCATATATAATCTTGAAATAATATGAATTTTTCAGTGAAGGACGGGAAAGAAATGGTCAGATTCCTTGGTGTTATTATCGGTTCTATTATTATTGCGGTTGCCTTTAATCTTTTCCTTATCCCCCACAAAATTTTAAGTAGTGGAATTGGCGGAATTGCTATTATTTTAGGAATTGTAACCCCTGTAAACACAGGCATTATTAACTTTGTATTAAACTTACCTATCCTTATTTTAGGGTACATAGGTCTTGGAAAAAAAGTAATTTTTAACACAGTTGTCTCTGTAGTTGTATTATCTGTTGCATTATACTACGTTCCAGTAAAAGTCGTAGCAACAGATCCATTGTTATCTTCTATCTTCGGAGGTGTCATCGCCGGAGCTGGTATTGGTCTTGTTTTTAACTGTAATGGATCCACTGGTGGATTTGATATTATCGGTATGCTTTTATCCCGCAAGCGAGACATTAAACTTGGCGGATTCCTTATTATTTTAAATGCAGTCGTTGTAATAATCGCAGGATTCTTCTTCACCTGGGATGTTGCACTTACAAGCTTACTTTCAATTTATGTAACTGGTAAAGTAATTGATGCTGTTCATACAAAACATCGTAAAGTTACACTTATGATTGTAACAAATGAAGCAGAAAAAATGAAAAAACAACTTCTTTCAACTGTTGTACGTGGAATAACGTTACTTGATGGCGAAGGTGCTTATTCAAGCGAGAAAAAGCGTGTACTTATGACCGTCGTTTCTCGTGAAGAATTAGCAAGTATGAAACTAACAATTTCTGAAATCGACCCGAATGCATTCGTTAATATTACAGAAACTGTAGAAGTATTAGGACTTTTCAGAAGAAGTTAAAGACTAGGTGGGAATCCACCTAGTCTTTATTTTGCATAAATTCAATTCGGTTTCCAAATGGATCTGACACGTAAAATCGAATTACATCTGGCCGTGCATAATCATCAATCACTTTAACACCTTGCTCTATAAGTGTTTGCTTAAATTCATTAATTTCATTCACATAAAAAGCTGGATGAGCCTTTTTAGCTGGTGTAAAGTTCCGCTCCACACCAATATGGATTTCTTGATTTCCGCATTTAAACCAACATCCACCTCGTTTTTTCAACTTTTCTGGCTTTGGAATTTCTTCCATACCAATTGTATTCCCATAAAAATCACGCGCCTCTTCTTCACACCCTACAGGTGCAGCTACTTGCACGTGATTAATCCCTTGAATATAATTTTTCATTTTCTCTCCCCCTCCTCTACCCTAATGTTATACGGAAAACAGCCGTCTGTAACTTACAAGAGGTTTATAAAACAATATAAGCTCCCCTTATTAACATCCTGCATTCACCTTGCAAAAAATAAAAAAAACAAAATTTATTCTATAACTTCCATTTTTTATAGAAATACACATTACATCTATATTATAGTTATGAATAGACAAATCTTTTTAGATGCTATTTGTACGGAGGAACTATTATGAGTCGTAAAAAATATTCACCAACTCAAAAAAAACGTCATCCGAACATTTCTAGACGTTTGCGAAACCATATACAAGATCGTTCATTAACAGAAATGTACGCATCTCTGTTCGAACACAATCCTGATAGTATTATTTCATTAAATTTAGAAGGAGTTATTCTACATATAAATCCTTCTGCCGAAAGAATATTAGGTTACACTTCTTTAGAATTAGAACAGAAAAATATTACCTCTATTTTAGAAGCCCATATTTCTGAGCAAGTATTACAAAATATAAAGAATACTGAAGCGGATAATCAACAAGAGTATATCTTATCTATTTATCATAAAAATGGATTCTTATTAGATGTTGTGACAAAACTAGTTCCTATTTTTGTTCAAAATCGTCTTACTGGCGTATATGCTATTATGAAGCCGCTTGAAAAATCAGAAAGAATTGAGAATATGCTAAAAGAAAGTGAGAAGAGATTACGTACATTAGTAAACTCCATGCCTGCCTTTGTTATATTTAAAGATCATGAAGGGCGCTGGCTTGAGGCAAATGACTACGCACTTTCTTGCTTCAATTTCCATCATGTACCTTACCATGGGAAAAAAGATAGCGAACTCATTCAATATAATGAAGCATACCGAGAAGCTTTTTTACATTGTGAAGAAATTGATGAACTAGCATGGCAACAAAGACAAATTCTTCATGGCGAGGAATTTATTATACATAGAGATGATTTCGATCTAATCTTAAGTATATCAAAAGTCCCGCTTTATCATCCTGACGGTTCTCGCAAAGGTCTTATCGTGATGGGGAGAGATGTTACTGAGCTAAAAGAAACTGAAAAGTTATTACGAAAATCTGAGAAGCTCGCAGTAGTCGGACAACTGACAGCTGGAATTGCCCATGAAATTCGAAATCCACTCACTTCTCTAAAAGGTTTTCTAACGTTGCTCCTCCCTGAAATAAATGAGGAGCAAAAATGGTATATCGATGTTATGTTAAGTGAGATTTCACAAATGGAATCCATCACGAGTCAATTTATGGCGATGTCTAAGCCACAAGTATTATCTATCCAAACTTGTAACATACAAACTTTAATTGAAGAGGTAGTTACATTTATTTTACCGACTGCAATTATGCATAGCGTTCATATCATCATGGATCATTTTGATTACGTATATGATATTCAATGTGACGGTAACCAATTAAAACAAGTTTTTATAAACATATTAAAAAATGCGATAGAAGCGATGCCAAATGGCGGAAATATTTTCATTCAAACAAAACCATTAGAGGATAATTTCATCTTAATACGAATTATCGATGAAGGTTGTGGCATTCCAGAAGATCGTATCTCCCGTCTAGGCGAACCTTTTTATAGTTTAAAAGAAAAAGGCACAGGACTAGGATTAATGATGTGTTACAAAATAATTGAAGAACATCATGGTAAATTACACATTTCAAGCGAATTAAATAAAGGTACGATTGTTGATATTGAGCTACCACTTTCTTCATCTCATCTTGCAATCCAGTCTTAAATAAAAAAGAAGCATCTGCTAATCGTTAGCAGATGCTTCTTTTTTAAAATGCTTTGTCATACCACTCTTTTGCTTTTTCTACTTCACCCATCGTTAATTGATGCCCTCGATTTTCCCAATGTATTGTTACATTCGCGTTTGCATTTTCTAATAGTACCTTCAATTCCTCGGACTCTGCTGATGAACAAATTGGGTCATTTGTCCCAGCAGCAATAAACACAGATTTCCCTGCTAAATTTGCTAATTGCATTCCTCTTCTTGGTACCATTGGGTGATGAAGCACAGCACCTTTCAATGCATTTTCGTAATGGAATAATAAGCTTGCTGCGATATTTGCCCCATTCGAATAACCGATAGCTACAATGTTATTTCTATCGAATTTATATTCTTTAGCCGCTTCATCTAAAAATTCATTTAATTCCTTCGTACGGAAAATTAAATCCTCTTCATCAAAAATGCCTTCTGCTAATCGGCGGAAGAAACGCGGCATCCCATTCTCTAACACATTTCCCCTAACGCTTAATACCGACGCTTCCGGATCAACTATTTCTGCAAGTGATAGTAAATCTAATTCATTACCACCTGTGCCATGAAGTAATAACAACACTGGTTTTGACGTATCTTTTCCTTTTTGAAAAACATGTTTCATCATAATCCTTTTCCCCCTTCAATCACTTTAATCTAAATTTCTCACTTCAAATGGTAAAAGCGTTTGTTCAATCTGTTTTCTATGTTGTTCATATTGTTCCGGTAACTTTAATTCCTCACCCATCGTCTCTAACGATTCATCATGAGCGAAACCAGGAGGATCTGTTGCAATTTCAAATAAGATTTCACCATGTTCTCTAAAATAAATCGCGTTAAAATAATTTCGGTCTTGTACAGGAGTTACGTGATATCCAAAACGAGTCATATGCTCTTTCCAGTCTAGCTGATCTGCATCGTCACTCGCTCTCCAAGCAATATGATGAACTGTGCCAACGCCCATTTGGCCACGACCGATTGTTGATAATTTCAAATCAATAATATTTCCAATGTCAGCAGAAGAACGGAATCGAACAAATTCACCCTCTTCTCCAATTTTCTCAAGACCCATAATATGTTCTAACAATTCAGCTGTTTTTTGAGGCTGTGCAGATAAAAGAACAGCACCTCCAAACCCTTTAATTGCTACTTCTGGTGTAACTTCTCCAAAACTCCAATTATTTAATTCGCCTTCTTCTCTTTCAACTAATTCTATATGCAAACCATGCGGATCATCAAATTCTAAATACTGTTCTCCAAAACGAGTCATTTTTGTATACGAAACATCGAATTTTTCTAATCTATTTTCCCAAAACTCCATTGCACCTTTTGGTACAACGTAAGACGTAATTCCTACTTGACCATCTCCAATAATACCTTGACGAGCACCTGCCCATGGGAAAAACGTAATAATTGTTCCAGGCTTTCCTCCTTCATTTCCAAAATAAAGATGGTACGTACCTGGATCATCAAAATTCACTGTTTGTTTCACTAAACGTAACCCCAATACACCAGCATAAAAATCTACATTTTCTTGTGGATGTCCTACGATTGCTGTAATGTGGTGAATTCCCATCGTTTTCTTTGTCATTTTCTCCGCCCCTTTTTATTTCATTTTAAAAACTTTTATTCATTAAAATTCATTATTCATTTTGTCCATACTGAAAAGTAAAATCCGTCATTATAATCTTATCTCGAATTCGAGATATTAATTATAATATCACACTTGAATGTCTACTTTATCAAAATCATCTCAAATTCGAGATAATTCTCAAAAAATATTTACTCTATTTAAAATCTGTATTCGTAACATAAATTATCTTGAACTCAAATTTATTATAAGTTACTTACTTTTAGTTGTCAACGAATTCCGTATTTTCATTTTAAATAAAAAGAGAGTAAACGCCAGTTTCGTTTACTCTCTTCGCTAATTATTTCGTTTCCTCTTCCAGCACTGCTTCCATCTCATTAAATTCACGATGAACTGCCTTAACGGGTTCTTTCGTTAATAAACTTACAACGATAACAGTTAATAAACTACAGAAGAATCCAGGTACCATTTCATACATAGTCGCTTTTAAACTTGGAATTTGTACCCATGCTATAACAACTACTGCACCAACAATCATACCTGCAAGAACGCCCCACTTATTCGTCCTTTTCCAATATAAACTTAATAAAATAGCTGGTCCGAATGCTGAACCAAATCCAGCCCAGGCATAACCTACAAGTGTTAAAATTGTATCACTTGGATGATACGCTAAAACAACTGCGATCATAGCTACTACTAATACTGATAATCTACCGATAAATACAAGTTCTCTGTCACTTGCGTTACGACGGAAAAATGTTTTATAAAAGTCTTCCGTTACTGCACTTGAAATAACAAGTAATTGTGAGGAAATACTACTCATAATCGAAGCCAAAATAGCTGATAATAAAAATCCTGTAATGTATGGATGGAATAAAATATTTGAGAATGTTACAAAGACCATTTCTGGATCTTGTAATGTCGCATTATTTTTAGCATAATAAGCGATACCAATTAGACCAGTAAGCATTGCACCTATAATTGAAATCGTCATCCAACCGATACCGATTCTACGAGAAGTTTTTAAATCTTTAATAGAGGTAATTGCCATAAAGCGGACAATAATATGTGGTTGACCAAAATACCCAAGACCCCATGCTAAAAATGAAATAATACCAAGTATTGTAGTCCCTTTAAACATATCTAAATGTGATGCATCAACTTGCTTAATCGTATTGAATGTTTCTGTTACACCACCGACATCCGTAAAAGCAACAATTGGCACTAGTACAAGCGCAATAAACATAATACACCCTTGCACAAAGTCCGTCCAACTTACGGCTAGAAAACCACCAAATAGTGTATACGCAACAACGACACCCACTGTTACAAATAAACCAATTTTATAATCAAGGTTAAAAGAATTTTCAAACAAACGTCCACCTGAAACTAAACCAGCCGACGCATAAAATGTGAAAAATACTAAAATGACGATAGCGGAGACAAAACGAAGTATTTTCGTACGATCTTTAAACCGATTTTCTAAAAAGTCTGGAATCGTAATTGAATCATTTGCCACTTCTGTATACGTTCGTAAACGCGGGGCAATGATTAAATAGTTTGCATAAGCACCTATTAATAAACCTATCGCAATCCATACACTTGATAATCCTGTTGCATACATCGCACCAGGTAATCCCATTAGCATCCAACCACTCATGTCAGAAGCACCAGCTGATAAAGCTGTAACTGCTGGACCGAGTCCTCTTCCGCCTAACATATAATCTGATAAATCGGATGTCTTCTTATAAGACCAATATCCGATATACAACATACCTGCCATATAAATAGCAAGCGAAACCATAATTTCAATCTTCACCAAATCTCTCCCTTAGCCCATAAGCCATTCAAAATTTCGAAAAATGACTTTTTCTATTTTCTTGTATTCGCTTATGGTTCCCTACCTTAACAAACATTTTTTGTTCTTTCAAGTGAACGAGCACTTTTCATTACATGTGAAAACCTTTATAAACGCCTTTATCCCAGTGGATTACAATGATTTTTCAAGAAATTCAAGTAAAAATATTCAGAAAATTAAACGATGTTTTTTTCACACCTTATTTTCATTCGTTTACCCGATAAATTTTAAAAGAAAAAGCCATACAAATGTATGACTTTTAGCTTATTGACATCTCAATTTTCTCTTTCTCTACATATACTTTACGAAATTTCATATAGCATCCAATACGCCAGGGTACTATATAACAAACCGCAAGAGTGTAGAAAAGAATGCCAATTGACTTTGTATCTAAACCTTGTAAATGTCTTCTAAAATAAGCACGTAAAAGAACGATAACTAAAAATGTAGCAATAAAAGCGATACTTTTTTTCGCATAAATTTGGCCATCTTCTCTAACTTCATACCCACTTAAAATAATAAGTGGAATTGACAATAACAGACCGATCCCAGCAGCTATACCAATTTGCCAACCAACAAGTTGTATCGGTGCAGCATATAAAGAAAAACCTGGTAATAAGAAGAATAATGGCAATAGTAATCGTCTTCCTTTATTTTTAATTGGTCGATTCATAGAACGCATGCGTCTAAATATAACGAGCCCTATGACGAGTAAAAAAATTGTAATACTGTACGAACCTTGCTGCAAGTAAATCTCTCCCTAAAAATAGTCATTTTTAAAAACACTTCCCTATTATACTCCTAATTTTTCCAAACAATATGATTATTCCTCTGAAAAATCTTACATATCAAATATACTTTTAGATTTGATTTACTATAGGAAACAATTCCGAAAGAGGAACTACTCTCCCCATCTCGTCTTTAAACACAATATGCTCTCTAGTTAAATGGCGCGGGCTCTTCACTCCCGCTGCCGCTGCTAATGAAAATAAACTATATCTCATACTAATAATATAATTCATGACTCGCCACTTCTTCTCATACGGATCTAACGCTTTTTGATAATGCGGATTCGTCGTGGCTACACCAGATGGACATTGGCCAGAATTACATTGAAGGGCCATAATACAGCCGCTTGCCATCATAAATCCGCGGGCTGAACTTACAGCATCCGCTCCAATCGCTAAAGCAATCGCCACTTTATCTGGTGTGATTAATTTCCCCGATGCAAACACTTTGAATTTGTCCCGAACACCATAATGATTCGCTGTATCAATACATGTCAGTAACGCTGGAATAAGCGGCATTCCCATACTATCTGCCATCGATTTATACGTCGCTCCTGATCCACCTTCTGAACCATCAATTGTAATGAAATCTGGATAGATATTTAACTCTTTCATCGTTTTAAATAAATCTTCCAAAGGCTCCTGCTGACCAATTACAATTTTCATTCCAACTGGTTTACCGCCGCTTTCTTGCAACTGTTGAATAAAACAAAGTGTATCCGTTGCATTCTTTAAAAATGAAAATCGATTCGGTGAATTAATCGTCTCTCCCTTTCTGACGTTGCGAACAGAAGCAATTTTCTCATTTACTTTTTGTCCCTCTAGATGACCACCACGTATTTTAGCACCTTGCCCAAATTTCAATTCGAATGCTCTAATATTACTTTCTTTTGCTTTCTCCCTGAATTTTCCCATTGAAAAATTACCGTCCTCATCGCGGTATCCAAATAACCCTGGACCAATTTGCGCAAGGATATTTGCTCCTGTATGTAAATGTTCTGGAATAACGCCACCTTCACCAGTATTAATCCACGATCCGCCTGCCATTTTTGCTCCAAAACCACTCGCTAAAATATAATTTTCTCCAATCGCGCCGTAAGAAGTCGCAGATGCACCAAACATACCATGTAGCTTCCACGGATATTTACGGTTCTCACCGACTATAATTGCATCATCTTCTTCGTACAGCCAAAGATTCGTTGTATCCGCTGTCAATTTTTCTCTTCTTGAAAATAACCCTTCTTTATGAATCACGTACTTTTTACCTTCTCGCTCTTGCGTGAGATTCACACTTAATTCCTCAGTCAATATCGGAAATAATGTATTAGCAATATAATAGCCAGAAGCTTCAAAATCTCGTTTTGATCCAAAACCAAGTATTTCAGAGCGATATTTCGCTAAAAACATAACACTTTGAAAATCATAACGTGAGAAAGGCTTTCCATCCGTATCATGATCAAACCAATATTGTCGAAATTCAGGCCCTATCTTTTCCAGTAAGTAGCGCATTCTTCCTAAGTATGGATGTAACTTTAAAATAGAATGATGTGTTCGTTTTTTTATAAAAAATGTAATGATAAAAAAGACGATTAAAAGCAACATTAAAAATAGTAATATACTAATAATAACGAGTAGCGTTTCACTCATCCCGCTTCCCCCTATAAAATCCCATAATAAAAGGAGAACACTCGATGTGTTCTCCTTTTATCTTTATTCATACTAACGTAACAAGATGCTCTTTCGCGTCATATTCAACTAAACTTTCAGCATGTTTAATTCGATGAACAAAGTCTGGATTAGCAATTAACGGTCTGCCGAATGCCACTACATCAATCGTTCCTTCTTGCAACGCTTCTTCGGCCTCTTTCGGATTTAAATTACCAACCCCAACAATTGTACCATCCCAATATTTTCTTACTAGTTGATGAAAATTCTTTCCGTCAGCAATTTCTTGCGTATAATTCATCGTTGAAGGATGGATCATCGTTAATCCAACTTCTTTGAACATATTTACGAACGTTTCAATTGCAAGCTCAGGATTTTCCCACATATAAGTAGGATTATCACCTTTGAAAGCAGAGAAGCGAAGAAGTGTTTTATTAGCTCCAACAGCTTCTATTACAGCAGCCGTTACTTCTTTCATAAACGTTAACCTTTGTTTTAAATTACCGCCATATTTATCTGTTCGCTTATTCGCAGAGTCATACGTAAATTGATCAATTAAATATCCGTGTGCACCGTGAATTTCTATTCCATCAAATCCAGCTTCGATTGCATTTTTCGCAGCTTGTGCGTATTGACCAATCACTTCTTGTATTTCTTCTAACGTCATTGCTTCTGGCGTATCAAACGGTTTACGAAAACGTGGAACATTTCCCTCTGCAGCGATAGCAGATGGTGCTTGCGGCATTTGGCCACCAATTATTTCATGATGACTCATACGCCCAACATGCCATATTTGAGCAATAATCGTCCCGCCTTCTTTATGTACTGCCTCTGTAACAGGTTTCCAAGAATCGATTTGTTCTTGTGTATAAATTCCTGGTACTCCTGGATTCCCTTTCGCTCTTGGACTAATGACAATTCCTTCTGTAATAATTAATCCAACTCCGTCAGCAGCACGCTTTCTATAGTATTCCACTACATCAGCACCCACTGCTCCAGTCTCATTATCTGCAAAGCATCTTGTCATTGGTGCCATTGCTATACGATTACGAAGAGACCAAGCTCCAATTTGAATTGGATCAAACAACTTTGTTTCTTCAACGTTTTCAAAAGATCCCCCAGCGTTTACATTTGTTCCTTCATAAATACTCGCTGCTTTATTACTTGAACTTGTCATCTTTCTTCCCCCTAAAAAATCTTACTATAATCGCATCATACTTACTTTTAGATAGTAACGTCAATTTTTACGACTTTACAATAAAAAATTCGAATATAAAAAAAATAAAATGCTATAAATAATATTAAAAAGGTTTCCTTAGAAGGAAACCTTTTTTGTTGAACATATATGGTTGTCAATTCATTTATCTCTTTAATATAAAAAATACCTTATCAATAGAAGTGAATATGGTTCAGTATTCTTCTAAAAATAATAACTTATATACCTAAAACAATGAAAGCCCTACCTCTCTTTCATCCTTACGGCTCCTCGTCCGTGCCAGTGTGAATCAGGATTGCAAAAATCAAGTAACTATTTTATCGAAGTATTCAATTAAACTTCGAACATTCATAAATGAAATTAAAAAATAAAAATGGATTTGATTGTAGTAATAACAATAGAGGTAATGCTCTAAAAGTGGTGTGAAAGAGTTGAATGTCTTTGAAATGATAAATTTTCTATAATTATGTTCCCAAAAAATTCAAGATCTTTTTTGGGATATAATACATTATTTGTAATGAACCTTAACAAAAGCTTTTTATCTGATTTTCTGTGATACCTTCAATTAATCCCAGCTCACTAATCAAAAATTCATATGCGTTATCTAACATCTTCTTTTCGCTTGCATTAAGTGCTTTTTCTTTCTGTATACGCATTAAATCACGCACAACTTCAGCACCTTCTTGCATTTTACCCGTCTTTATTTTATCAGTGTTCAATTTATACCTTTGTTTCCACGTAAGTAACCTATCTGACTCCCCATGTTGAAAAATATCCATTATGTGTACTAATGCGGTTATATCCGTAACTGGTCGTATATTCGAATTCGATATTCTCCCTGCTGGAATCATTAGTTCCATATTACTAGCCGACATTTTTATAACATAATACTGTTGTTTTTCTCCTGAGATTTCCTTCTCTTCTATGGCTTTAATTATACCTGCTCCCTGCATTGGATAAACAATGTTATCGCCAATTTGAAACAAATAATCCACCTCCATATATGGTAACCTTCTCAAGCTTAACATACTTTTAGTTTTTTAGCAAAAATTTTATTTTATCATAAAATTATTTTACAAGTCAACACTTCAGAAGCAAGAAATTAAATTTACACAATACACTATAACAACCCGCAATTTTATTAACGGTTCCATACACATTCATTCTCTTTTAACATAAAAACACATCACTACTTTTGAGTAGTAATGTGTTTTTGATAATGCATAGATAAAGATCTACTTTTCCGTCTATATACTAACCCGCTTACTAATTGTTTCCCTCGCTAAAAGAAAACTCATAATTACTTGCGCAGCTACTCGGCTCGTCATATCCCTAAAATCAAGAGTTGGATCAATCTCTACTATATCCATTCCTTGAACGAGCGGTTCTTTACCAAGGAATTCAATCGCATCTAGTAAAGTCGTACTATCCATTCCACCAGGCCCAATTGCTGGACAACCTGGTGCAAACGCTTGGTCTAGTACATCCATATCAAGAGAAATATAAATAGAAGTCACACCTTGTTTTCTTAATACTTCAATACTTTCCGTGATAATATCTTTTATTTCTCGCTCTCGTACGTCTTTCATTGTATACACTGTTACGCCATGCTCTATTGCATATTCATGGTACGCACGTGCGTTAGAAAAATTACGAATTCCAATTTGAACAAGTTGTTTCCCTGTAATGACATCATTTTCTAATAAACTACGGAATGGTGTACCATTTGACGGGCCTCCATCATCTAAATTACGTAAATCATGATGAGCATCAAATTGAATAATCCCGACCTTTCCTTTACTGTTTGTAAAGCCTGTTATACTCGGAAAACTAATCGAGTGGTCACCACCAAGAACGATTGGTACCATGTTCGGATTTACTTTCGTTACATGACCAACTGTTTTCGCAATTCGGTTATGACTTTCTTTTATATCCGTCACATGCATCGTGATATCGCCGCAATCATATAAGACACTTTCTTTCATATCGTGTTCTTCTGTAATTGCGTACGTACTATATGCATCTAACATCGCACGAATTGTTTTTGGAGCAAAACTTGCTCCTGAATGACTAATAGATGGCTTAGAAAGGGGTGCTCCAATTAAGGCAGCACCGAATATTTCTACGCCTTCCTCCCAATCTTTAATCATCTCACTCCATTTTGTCACTTCACGATCAATAAACTTTGCATTCTTCTTTAAATAGTGGCCGTGCTCCACGATTGTTCACCTCTTGTATATGCAATATTACCATTCTTCCATACTGTATTCACATGACTTACGCCGTAATGATACGGTACGTAAGCATAATTATAAGCATCCCATAAAACTAAATCTGCCTTACGACCAACTCTAATTTTCCCAGCTACATCACCACGGTTAATGGCATATGATGAGTTAACCGTTACGGCATTCCACACTTCTTCTGGTGTCATTTTCAGTTTTAGCATCGCAATGCTCATAATAAGCTGAATATTTTCAGTTGGACAGCTACCTGGGTTAAAGTCTGTAGCTAACGCAACTGCAACACCTTCATCAATCATTTTACGACCACGAGCAAAGCTTTCTTTATTTAAATAGAAAGTTGTTCCTGGTAATAATGTTGCTACTGTATTCGAGTTTGCAAGCATTTCAATCCCTTTATCAGAAGCGCCAACTAAATGGTCCGCTGATGCTGCACCAATTTCTGCCGCTGCTTCCGCACCACCAAGAGGGTCTATTTCATCCGCATGAATTTTCACATCAAAGCCAAGCTCTTTCGCTTTTAATAAAAACTCTTTTGATTCTTCGACAGAGAACACACCTGTTTCACAGAAAATATCAACGAACTCCGCTAATTGCTTCTCTTTCATTTCTGGCAATAAGTCTAACATCCATTGTAAAAATTCTTTCGATCTACCTTTATATTCTTTCGGAACTGCATGAGCACCTAAAAATGTGGAAACTAAATCGATCGGATGCTCTTTTTGTAATTGTGCTGTTGCCTCTAATTGTTTCCATTCCGTCTCATCATCTAATCCGTAACCGCTCTTCGCTTCTACAGTAGTAACTCCGAAAGATAGCATACGGTCTAAATGGAATTTCGCTTTTTGAACAAGTTCTTCCTTCGACGCCTGTTTCGTTGCATTTACAGTTGAAAGAATACCTCCGCCTTGTTCTAAAATTTCTAAGTACGGAACTCCTTGTAATTTTAGTGCGATTTCATTTTCGCGAGATCCACCAAATACAAGATGAGTATGCGGATCAACAAGACCAGGAGAAACCATTTTCCCGCCGCAATCAATAACTTCTTTCGCCTGAAGTCCTTTCGCTTCTTCCGCTGTTCCAACGAAAGTGATTACATCATTTTCAATTCCAACCACACCGTTTTCGATAACAGGAAGCGTGTTCATCGCTTCCCGCCTTAACAAGCCATCTTCTTGATCCATTGTTAGTAATTGACCGATATTTATTAGTAAAGTGTCCAGCATGTTTTCTCCCCCTTATTTCATCATTGGAATGTTAACGCCTTTTTCTTTCGCAGTTTCCACTGCTAAGTCATATCCTGCATCAACGTGACGAACAACACCCATACCAGGGTCAGAAGTTAATACGCGCTCAATACGTTTTGCTGCTGCTTCTGTTCCATCTGCAACAATAACCATTCCAGCGTGAAGTGAATAACCCATACCAACGCCGCCACCGTGGTGAACAGATACCCAACTCGCACCGTTTACACTATTAATTAATGCATTTAAAATTGGCCAGTCTGCTACTGCATCACTACCGTCTTTCATCGCTTCTGTTTCACGGTTTGGAGATGCTACTGAACCGCAATCTAAATGGTCACGACCAATAACGATCGGTGCTGATAATTCACCATTTGCCACCATTTCATTAATGATGCGGCCAAACTTCGCACGCTCACCGTAACCTAGCCAACAAATACGTGATGGAAGCCCTTGGAACTCCACTTGTTGACGCGCCATACGAATCCAGTTACATAAATGCTCATTGTCAGCGAATTCTCGTAAAATTACTTCATCTGTTTTATAAATATCTTCTGGATCACCAGAAAGAGCTACCCAGCGGAATGGTCCTTTTCCTTCACAGAATAATGGACGAATAAATGCTGGAACAAATCCTGGGAAATCGAAAGCATTTTTCAAACCTTCATCGAAAGCAACTTGGCGAATGTTATTTCCATAATCAAATGTAATTGCGCCTTTTTCTTGCATCGCAAGCATTGCTTCTACGTGCTTTGTCATACTTTCTTTTGATAATTGTACGTAACGTTCTGGGTCTTCTTCACGAAGTTTCGCTGCCTCTTCTAACGTATAACCTACTGGAATATAACCGTTTAATGGATCATGAGCAGATGTTTGGTCCGTAACTAATTCAGGGATAATATTACGATTTACTAACTCAGGTAAAATTTCTGCTGCATTACCTAATAATCCAATTGAAATAGGCTCTTTCTTCTCTTTATACTCGTTTGCAATAGCCAATGCTTCTTCTAATGATTCTGTATACTTATCACAATATCTCTTTTCAATACGACGATCGATGCTGCGCTTATCTACATCAATAGCAATGACAACACCGCCATTCATCGTTACAGCAAGAGGTTGTGCACCACCCATACCACCTAAACCAGCAGTAAGTGTTAATGTACCTTTTAATGAACCATCGAAATGTTGACGAGCTGCCTCACCAAATGTTTCATATGTTCCTTGTAGAATCCCTTGTGTTCCAATGTAAATCCAGCTACCAGCTGTCATTTGTCCGTACATCATAAGTCCTTTTTTCTCTAGTTCTCGGAAGTGATCCCAATTCGCCCATTTTGGTACTAAGTTTGAGTTCGCTAACAGAACGCGCGGTGCATCTTCATGTGATTTAAAAATGGCAACTGGTTTTCCTGATTGAACAAGTAACGTTTCATCGCTTTCTAACGTTTTTAATGAATCTACAATTGCATTGTAGCTTTCCCAGTTACGAGCTGCACGGCCAATTCCGCCATATACAACTAATTCTTCTGGTTTTTCAGCAACTTCAGGATCTAAATTGTTCATTAACATACGAAGTGCAGCTTCTTGCACCCACCCTTTCGTTTGTAACTCTGTACCTCTTGGCGCGCGAATTGTTTGTTGTACTTTTTCCATTTCAATCTCTCCCTTTTCTCATTTTATAGTGCTGCGTTTACATCTAATCTTTCTTTTATCGAATAATTCGTTTTTAACCAATGCGCAATATTTTCAATATCCGTTGAGAATATACGGTCATTTGTAATAGAAGGTACTTGCTGACGACCTTGATGGTAGAAGCTCTTCGTCACTGTACTCATGTTTTCAATACCACGATATTCTGCTGCTTGCATTGCACAAATCATCTCAATTGAAAGAACACGTCTTGCATTTTGAATAATTTGATGTGCATGGCGTGAAGCAATTGTTCCCATACTTACATGATCTTCTTGGTTAGCTGACGACGGGATTGAATCTACACTCGCTGGATGTGCTAACGTTTTATTCTCAGAAACAAGTGATGCTGCTGCATACTGCATAATCATTGCACCAGACTGAAGTCCTGGTTCTGGACTTAAAAATGGAGGTAAATCATTTAATTGCGGATTTACTAAACGCTCAATACGACGCTCCGAAATATTTGCAAGTTCCGCCATTCCTACTTTTAAGAAGTCCATCGCAAACGCAATCGGTTGACCATGGAAATTCCCGCCCGAAATTACTTTTTCTCCGCCATCAAAGATTAGCGGATTATCCGTTGCTGCATTCATTTCAATTTCTAATTTTTCTTTCACATAATTCAAAACTTGCCAAGAAGCACCGTGTACTTGCGGGATACAGCGAAGTGAATAGGCATCCTGTACACGTAGTTCTCCTTGTTTTGTTGTTAACTTACTATCATGAAGAATGTCACGAATTCTGCTTGCTACATCTACTTGCTCTTTATAACCACGTGCTTTATGAACATTTTCATCAAATGCATCAATAATGCCTTGTAACCCTTCAATTGTCATCGAAGCAATTAGTTCAGCTTGATACGCCGTTGCTTCTGCCTCTATATAAGAAAGAACTCCTTGTGCTGTCATCGCCTGCGTACCATTAATTAACGCAAGACCTTCTTTCGCTTCAAGTTCAATTGGCTCAAGCCCTTCTTCTGTAAGAGCAACCATTGCATGAACGCGTTTCCCTTTATAGAACACTTCACCTTCGCCTAATAATACGAGAGCGAGATGAGATAAAGGTGCTAAATCTCCACTTGCACCAAGTGAACCTTGTTGCGGGACAACTGGGTGAATTTTACGATTTACAAACTCAAGAAGCATATTTACAACAAGCGGTCTAACACCAGATACTCCTTTAAGCATCGTGTTCGCTCGTAAAATTAACATACCGCGTGATACTTCTTCAGGGAATGGATCGCCTATACCGCATGCATGTGACTGAATTAAATTGTGTTGAAGTGCCTTTACATCATCTTTTTGAATAAGCACATCACTGAACTTTCCAAATCCAGTTGTAATACCATAAACGACTTTTCCGTCCTCGACAATTTTCTCAACAACTTCGCGGCACTCCGCCACCTTTTGCATACTAGTTGGACAGGCTGTTACACCTTCCCCTTCAAGTAACAATCTCTTCATTTCTTCAATTGTCAATGTGTGTCCTGTTAACGTAATCATTCTTTTTTTCCTCCTTAAAAAGGCAAAAGGGGACCTTATCTTTTTAAGACAGACTTCTGTCCTAAAAAAGTAAGGCCCCCTTCTAACTAATAGACTATGGGCAAATCATATGTGATTAATTCCTAAACCAATCGCCTCATGCTCAGATCCTTTTACAGGTGCACCAATCGTTCCATATAGCGCAACAGCAACCCATTCGCCTTCTTTTTTTCCGTCGTATGGTCTACCGCGCACAATCGCAAATCGAAGTCCTACTGTACGAAGAACGTCTGCTAACTGAATTTGACCTCTCGTCACTCCGTACAATGCTTCCATAATTGCATGATAAAGTGCATGTGTTTCTCTGTAAACATCTGTTTCAATAACTTGGTTGCTCTTAGCCGCTGTTTCCATTGCTGCTACAACTTTTTGCGAATTCATCGAACCCACTTTCCCCGTACAATACTTCCAACCTTTTGGAATAGATAATACAGGGCTTTCATTCTCATCCGCAAGTGCCAACAACATGGCCATACGACCAATTCGATGTGTTCCTTGGAGAAGCATGTGACTCTCTCATTTCTTTTAATTATTTGAATATTTCTTAATTTAAGAATATATGAAAACGGTTAAATCGTCAATAGTTTAAACTCACATTCAAACATTTTTTTCATCTCCTCCATTTGTGTACACAAATGATTTACACAAATTTTTCAGACGTGCTATAGTCTCACTAACAGATGCAAAGGGGCGATATTTCAATGACGAAGCGAAAAGATATTCATTTTCGAATTGAAGAAAAATTACTTGAAAGGTTTGAATCTGCACTTCAATATGAAGGTTTAAAGAAAACCGACGTATTAACACATGCGATTCAGCAATTTTGCACGAAGGTGGAATGTGAAAAAATGAATGATGTAAAACGGCAATATAGCGTCAGTAACAATTTACAAACACGTATCGATACGCATAAACATTACGAAGAAAAACAAGTGAATTTAGATGAAATCGTTATTGAACATTTACAACTTCAAGGGGAAGAAAGCATATTAGAGGTTGGGTGCGCTAGTGGAAAATTCCTTTCCCTTTTACAAACAAATGGTCATAAAGGCCCATTAACCGGGTTGGATCAATCCGAAGCTATGCTTGCTCAAGCTGCTAAGACGAATAACTTAATAGAATGGAAACGAGGGGATGCTAATAAACTTCCTTTTGAAACAAATTGTTATGACCTAATAATTGCAAGACATATGTTATACCATGTGAAAGACGTTGAAACAACAATTCAAGGATTACATAAAGTAATTCGTCCCGGCGGCTCACTTTTAGCTACAACAAATTCTAACGATACACTACCTCGTATAATTGAAATGTGTAACCGCATGTTAGACGCATTTGATTTACCGAAAACAACATCATCAGTCACTCCATTTTGTTTAGAAAACGGTAAAGAGATATTACAATCCGTTTTTCCAACTGTTGAAGAAACAGTTATTCATAATGCGCTCGTTTTTCATCATGCTACCCCAATAGTAAACTATATTTCTAGCATGTTTCCATCGCTAAATATACCCGATAATATGTATCTTCAAGCCGAGATGAAAGAATGGCTAACAGAAGAAATCAACAAGGAATTATCTCTCCATAACGGTATATGGCGCGATCCAAAAACGTTAGTAATTTATCGGTGTAAAAAAGAAAAAAGCTAGCATTTGCTAGCTTTTACACGTTTTCTCGTAAAAGTTTCTCCATTACTACATTGCCTTTACCACAATAAAAATTTGTATTATGTTCGTCTGCCACTCCAAAATAAGAGGCAATCACTATTCCAAATGCTACAAATGCATGCCCCTGTGCTGTAATAATATTTGAATGTTTCACAACTTCTTCATACACAAAATTTTTTACTGGAAAACAATCGAATTTTTGATAATCTATAGTCGCAGTATAAGAAATCCCCTTAAATAAGCCTGCTTTTGCTAGCGCATACGGTCCAGCGCAAATTGCCGCCACTAATTTTTCTTGTTCATGAAATTGCCGAATGATTGAAAAAAGAGTTTTTGCATCTTTTAACTGTACTTCTTCTCCACCTGGAATAAGTATCCCCTCATACTCATCTACACGTACTTCACTTACTTCTATATGCGGCTGCACTTGCAACCCAGTTTCACTTATAACCAATTCCTTAGTTAAACCTACTGTAATGATGTCATATTTCTTTTTCAGCAATGCTGTAGCTACCGTTATTTCAAACTCCGCAAATGTTGGATATACGAATAAAAGTATTTTTTTCATAACGCTTTCTCCTTCAACCATCTCATAAAATATGCCTCTAATTCGTCCACTGTTAATCTATTCGTGTCCAAATAAGTTACAGGAAATTGTCTATACCAATCTTTTTCCGTTTCTACTAATTTAAATTGCTCATCAAATGTACTTCGTTTTCTTGTCCTATCGTTATTTTTTCTATCATATACATTCTTTTTCGTCACATCTAAATAAAAAATAGCATCTGAACGACATTCTCTTAATTTATATAATTCATCTTTCAATCCAGTTTCTATATCCCACTCTTTCCCTATAATCATTGGATAAAAAAGTGTATAAAATTCAATATCTTCAGGTCCACGATCAAAAATAACAACTGAATCTTTCACATTTTGAAACTCCTTTATTTTTACTTCGATAAACATTTTTTGATTTATGATAAACCCTTCTTTTGAATTCACATCCAAATTTAATTGCTTTCGCTTTTCTACAATTGGATAAGGATTTTCATATATAACCGAATATCCTCTCTCTTCTAATCTTTTAGCCAATGTTGTTTTTCCGCTTGCCATCGGCCCTTGCAGTGAAATTACGTATGCCATGCCTCTCATTCCCTTACACTTTAGTACACCTATAATATACAGAAATTTGAAAACTCTCAACATTATATATATCATCTTGTTTCTTATTCTTATCTAACTTATAATGAAAAATAGAGATTATGACGGACGCATCAATAATGTAAGCTTGGAAATCCAAGCTTACATTATTTTTTGCTTTCCCTTTTCTAATAAAAAGAGTATACTAGATTGGAACGTATGTTCTTAATAATTACATACAGTAAGGAGATAGAACAATGGTATACGACACAAAAGCAATTTCTTGGAATGAATCTTTAAAACAACTTCAACGCCGCTATACAAACAAACAAGTTGACCGAAAAGAATTTGAGGATATTGAACTGATGGAATTCTTCCGCGATAACGACTACATTTCTTTACCTACACATATAAGCGGCCTATCAAAAACACGTTTTACTTCTTACTCTATTTTCACAACTGAAGATAAAGATCGTAAAGTTGGCACACTTATTATTGAGTATGTTGAAGACGATAATAATAATTTATGTGTTGAACAACTATACTTCGTTTAAACTATAACGCTTGGTCAAAATGACCAAGCGTTCTTGCTTTCTATTAATCTCACTGTATATAATATGAATAAAAGAAAACCGTAATCATTAAGGGGGGATATGCTTGCTCGAAGGATGGTTCAGTTGGTTCATTGTATTGTGGACGGTTATTTTATTAGGACTTATGTCTATCGGTGGATACTTTATGTTCAGAAAATTTTTAAAACGATTACCAAAAGAAGACGGCATGTCCATTTTGGATTGGGAAGAACACTACATAAATAAAACGAGACATTTATGGGCTGACGAACAAAAACAATTGTTAGAAGAGCTTGTAAGTCCTGTTCCAGAACTATTTCGCGATGTTGCAAAATCAAAAATCGCTGGCAAAATTGGGGAACTTGCATTACAAGAAAATGCCTCTCAAATTACACAAGACTTAATTATTAAAGGATATATCATTGCCACACCAAAGCGTGATCATAAATTTTTAATTAAAAAACTACAAGAAAAAAAGATTGATTATTCTAACTATCAATCTTTACTCGCAAAGTAACTTCATATTATTTTCGATAAAAAAGACAGCGCCTTTGACGCTGTCTTTTTATTTGGTACATATACAGTTTTTAAGTTAGCTTCATATCTTTTTCATTATAAAAACCATCTTCTTTTTCCATTTCCTTCTGTAATTTCGTAAAGGAACGATACATTGCAATTCTCCATGACACAATCATCGCAAACGCAAGTAAGAAGAACATGCCACTAAGTTGTCCTAAATCAAGAGATTGGCTTAAGTATGTTTTAAATACAATCCGCACTACAAGTAATCCAATTAATATAAAAACAAAGGCTTTTGAACGCTTCAAATAAATCTCTTGTCCTCTAATTTCAAATTTAGATGTTTTAATAAGAAAAATAGAGAAAATCAAACCGACACCAATTGCTTCTAACATTTCTGCTGGAGTTAATCGAAATTCAGGAAAAACATACATCAATGCGCCCGTACTCATAAAAAATGGTGGAAGTATAATTTTTTTCAATGTTGCAGGTTTCTTAGCTGCTTTTAAACGAATAAACATCGCACCGACAGCCATACAAACAGCAACGATACTGGATAAAACAACTATGTTCATATTTTCTCATCCTTTTTTGTGGCTATATGCAAAATATACTTTCATTATATGCTTTTCCGTTAGTATTTCCAACATTTTCGCAGAATAATACTAAAAACCGGTAAAACCACCAAATAAACTTGAGAAATATACGATAATTTTCGTCATCCAGTTAAAGTATAAGAAGACACCCATAACAATCATAATATATCCTCCGATTTTCATGAAGGCCATACTATTTCTTTTAATCCAAGACATTTTCGTAATAAAGAATGACAGTACGAAAAACGGGATAGCAAATCCAAGTATGTAAGCAATCATGTAAATCATTGCAGATTCTGGGTTTGTTGCTGCTAATCCAATTACGGACACTAGAATTGGTCCGGTACATGGCGTCCATCCTGCTGCAAAGGCTAATCCAATTAGTACTGATCCAAAATAGCCACTTGGACGATTTTTAAATGTAAATTTACGGTCTTGCATTAAAAATTTCGGCTTAAACACCCCGACAATAATTAAGCCGAACACGATGATAAAGATACCACCTAACTGTCTGATTAAATCTTTATAGTCAGTAAAGATTCCTCCAATAAAACTTGTACCAAATCCAATTGCAATAAATATAATTGAAAATCCAAGTAAGAAAAACGCTGTATGTATCATACTTCTTTTGCGAAGCATTGCATTTTCTTCTTTCAATTCAGAAACCGACATACCTGTTATGTACGATAAAAATGCCGGATAAAGCGGTAAGCAACATGGGGAAATAAATGATAAGAACCCGGCGCCAAACGCTAAAAAAATACTAATATCTTGCATCATTCCACTCCTCTCCCTAAATATTGTAACAAAAACACATAAAAATACTATGAACAATTCGTGAAATCACTTTTACAACGTGGCAATAAGAAAAACCACACTTCCCCACAGTTTCTAATAAAACGTTTTCATTTCCTTCTATTATATAGAAAAAACTCAAATGGATTATGAAACTCCTTTAATTGTTATTAACATAACAAAGGTAACATAGTTTCTCAAATAATTAGCACGCTACTAGTACGCCTATTTACATATTGGTTTAAAAAATATTTTTTTCAAATGCTGTCTCTATACAATGCAAAGCTGATTTTATAATACTTCTACTATTAATAATTTCAAGATTATGCATAAATATCATACTTTTATTATTATTCTATAAAATGTCATACTTTTCTTTCATTTGACCCTTTATTTCTAATTTTGTATACTTCCCTCTAGTTATATATTTTCGATACGGAACAACTTCATATAGATGGGAGGAATTTTTCATGCTTCGTTATTCTCTTTTAGTTTTATTAGGAGCGTGTAGTTATGGAATTTTAGCTATTTTTGTTAAGCTTGCATATGCAGAAGGATTTTCACTTGGAGAAGTAATTGGCAGCCAATATTTGTTCGGTTGGATTATTTTGCTTGCTATTACACTTCTATTTTCTAGACATCGCGTTCCTTTAAAGCAAGCATTACTTTTATTCGTTGCAGGAACATCTGCAAGTTTTACCGGAATTTTTTATTATGCTTCATTAAAAACTGTACCAGCTTCTATTGCAATTATTCTTTTATTCCAATTCGTTTGGATCGGAATTATCATTGAAGCAGTCGCAACAAAAACATTACCTTCAAGAGAAAAAGTTATTTCTGTTATTTTCTTACTTGTAGGGACATTTTTATCCAGTGGTTTACTAGAACAATCAGCAGGTGCTTTCGATACGACTGGAATCATTTTAGGTTTATTATCTGCTGTTACATTCGCAACATACATTTTCGTGAGCGGAAAAGTTGCTGTTGAAGTACCTTCATTACCGCGCGGTGTTCTCTTAATGACTGGTGCTTTAACTTTAGTCATGATTGTATTTCCACCAACATTTATTTTTAATGGTGCCATTTCTCAAGGTCTTTGGAAATACGGTTTAGGATTAGGAACATTTAGTATCGTAATTCCATCTATTGCCTTTACAATCGGAATTCCAAAAATCGGTTCTGGCTTAGCGACTATTCTTGGTGCAGCGGAACTACCGGTTACAACAATTATGTCAGTATTCGTTTTAAAAGAGGCTGTACTATCTTCACAATGGTTCGGTGTATCACTTATTTTAATCGGGATTGCAATCCCGCAAATTGCATACGCAATGCGTGGACGCGGACGTTATCGTAAACATCATACGCATAAAAAAATAGCAGCATGAACGAGAGAGGATTTTCATTTGAAAATCCTCTCTTTTATTGTTGTATACTTATAGTAAAGATTTTGCTGAAGAAAGAAGGCATACTACATGGTATCTATTTCAAATCAACTAAAAGAAAAACTTATTTCCATCCGTCGACATTTACATGAGTATCCAGAACTATCATATGAAGAGTTCGAAACAACAAAAGCAATAAAAAATTGGTTAGAAGAAAAAAACATTACTATCATTGATTCCAATTTAGAAACAGGAATTATCGCTGAAGTGTCTGGTAATAAAAACGGACCAATTGTAGCAGTTCGTGCTGATATTGATGCCCTTCCTATTCAAGAAGAAACACATTTGTCCTATGCATCTAAAGTACCAGGGAAAATGCATGCTTGTGGACACGATTTTCATACAGCTGCTATTTTAGGTACTGCTTTCTTATTAAAAGAAAGAGAATCTTCCCTAAATGGAACGGTTCGCTTCATATTCCAACCAGCTGAAGAAAGTAGTAATGGCGCTTGCAAAGTTATTAATGCTGGACATTTACGTAATGTGCAAGCGATTTTCGGCATGCATAATAAACCTGATTTATCAGTAGGTACAATTGGCATTAAAGATGGTCCACTGATGGCCGGAGTTGATCGATTTGAAATTGAAATTCACGGAGTTGGTACACACGCGGCTGTACCAGATGCTGGCGTAGATCCTATTGTCGCATCCTCTCAAATTGTGATGGCACTGCAAACAATTGTAAGCCGAAATATAAGTTCATCTCATAATGCAGTTGTTAGTGTTACAAATATTCATGCGGGAAATACGTGGAACGTGATTCCTGCAAAAGCTACGTTAGAAGGAACTATTCGCACGTTCCAAGCTGAAACACGTGAAAAGATCCCAGCACTCATGGAGCGTATTATTAAAGGTGTATCTGATGCATTAGGTGTAAAAACGGAATTTCGTTTTTATTCAGGTCCTCCTGCTGTTCACAACGATAAAGCTCTTACAGACTTATCTACTCACGTTGCCACAAAGATGAATCTTAATATCATCTCGCCTAGTCCGTCAATGGCTGGAGAAGATTTTTCATTTTACCAACAGGAAATACCAGGTTCATTCGTCTTTATGGGAACGAGCGGTACACATGAATGGCATCATCCTGCTTTTACAATTAATGAAGAGGCACTGCCTATAAGTGCCGAATACTTTGCTTTACTAGCCGAAAGAGCACTTAAACAATTCTCATAAAAAAAGCCGTTCAAAGTGCATCTCAGCACCCTGAACGGCTTTTCTTATTAAGTTAAATCACGTTTTAAAAACACAGTATATGAAATACATAAAAATACGAACAAATAAAGTAGTAACATACATGATGCAAACGGGAATGTTACTCCATCAATAAAACTTCCATTCTTTGAAATACTATATAAATCTGTGTTTGCTGGCAATAAATATTTCGCCCAGTTATATCTAGTGGCTGCTAATAACGCAATATTGCCTGATAAAGCAAGGAATAGTGAAATACCAATTGCACCTCCACTAGATCTCGTTAACACAGAAATCATAAATGCAAACGATGCATACACAACCGTTGGTAACCACGATAAAACATAATATTTACTTGCTTCCACAAAAATATTTTGTTTTATTATATTTCCATCTTGGAAAATAAACTCACTCCATGCAGGCTGTTGGAATTTATAAATAACAAGTCCACATAAAGCGGAGAAAATCATATTAAATATAAACAATAAAGCTGCAAATATAACGATTGCTAAAAACTTTGCTGTTAAAATTTTAAATCGACTCGCCGGACGGATTGTTAAAAATTTATATGTTCCCCAGCTATATTCATTCGCAAAAATTGTACTTGCATACACGAGGATAAATGGGAGCAAAATTGGAAATACGATAAAACCTGTATCTCTCATGAAAGAAAGTGGAGAACTGCTTGCCGGTGCTGTATCCGTATCTAAATGCTTCATCTTAAGCTGGTATTCTTTTACAAGCTCATCCCCTGATTTTTCTGCTAAAATAGCTTCTTTTTTCATGCCAAGCTTTTTCTCAATTTCTACAGTACGTTCTGTATAATCTACTTTCCATCCTTTTGTTTCCGGTTCAAAATACTTTACCGTAACCCACCCTAATCCGATTATTAATACTGCAATAACCGCAAATGGAATAATCGTTCGCTTCCGCTTAAATATTTTATACAGTTCGTTATATACTAAATTAAACAATATCTTTTCCCCCTGTTAATTCTAAAAATTGCTCTTCTAACGTTTTTCTTTCTTCATATACACGATACACTTGAATGTTTTTCTCAAGCAATGTACGAATAACATTTGGGATTTCTTCATCTTTTACGTTAATAATTAATTCATTATCTTTTACTAAAACATCATGCCCTAACATTTCCGCTGCTTTATTCGCATCATCTACACGTATACGGATCGTCTCCATCTCTTCACTTTGACTATGCTGAATGTTTTGCGTAGCCACATATTCCCCGTGCTGAATAATGATAACTCTGTCACACATTAATTCAACTTCTGAAAGTAAGTGACTCGATACAAGTACAGCTTTTCCTTGTTCATGTGCAATTTTTTTTATGTACATTCTCATTTCATGTATTCCACTAGGGTCTAATCCATTCGTCGGTTCATCTAGTACCAACACATCCGGATCGTGAATAAGCGCCTGAGCGATTCCTAAACGTTGTCTCATGCCAAGTGAATATGCTTTTACTTTACGATTAATTACTTGTCCCATTCCTAACAATTTCACTACTTCATCGATACGTTCTTCGGTCACATTACCATTCATTCGTCCGAAATATGTTAAATTTTCATACCCGCTCAAAAAAGGATAAAATTCGGGTGTCTCAATTACCGCCCCAATTTTCGCAGCGGTTTTTTCAAATTGCTGTTTCACAGATTGACCATCAATCCATACTTCACCTTCTGTCATACGGATCATACCAACCATCATTCTCATTAAAGTCGTTTTTCCAGCACCGTTTGGTCCGAGTAAACCGACAACCTCGCCTTTTTTCACTTCAAAACTAATATTTTGTACAAGTGTCTTTGAGCCAATTCGCTTCGTTAACCGATCGACTTTTACAATTGATTGTTCATTTGTCATTCTATACAACCTTTCCTTCCCATTCTTTGTCAGGTCTTTTCACTGTAACATGATTATTTTTATGTGTAAAATGAACACTCCCCCACTTAGCAAAGCTTGAAGTGGGGGTTTCTAACGTTTCGACCTAACGGACGATTAACGTCAGAGGAGTTAACACATTAGCGAGCTGTTTCACGCCTAACCCCTCTATCCCATTTGTCCATGCATTTGGGATTACTTTTCGTAAAATGTTAGCCGCAGCATTTACATCAGCATTAATTAAAGTTTTATTTGCTGAACGATATATGCCGCGCTCTATTCGTTTTCCTGAAAAAGTTGTATTTTGGTCATTTTCTCCATACGTTGGAATGAAGTCGTTATCCAGAAAACTTGCTTTCGATGTATATGATTCTTCAGTTACAACAACTTGAATGCCTACAGCATTTGCTTTGTATGTAATCATTTGAATCAGTAAATTGTGCGGGATATGACAAAACGATTGGTTATTTCTTTTTCCCATATTCGTTTCTTGTTTCCAACTTTTGTTTTGACCAATAACGATTTTACAAACTTCTTCTTCTTGAGCTAGTTTTACGATATGGTGACTAACTTTATGGAAGACGTCTTTTATTTTCAAGTAACGTTTTTGATGAAGTTTTTCTATCCTTTTAGAAGTAAAAGGTCCTTCATTCGTTTGTTTTCCATTTCTAAGAATGCTTGTAAAATGACTCTTCATTTTGTTGTAATATTGATTTATGCTTTTGACATGTTTGCCCTTAACAAGGACAGGTTTCATACCTGTGTTTGTTACGATGGTTGCAAGGTTATCAATCCCTAAATCAATACTCATATAACGAGCATTCTCTTCAATCATTTGTTGTTCAGAAGGAACATCAATTACCAATTCCACTACATATTCATTGTATTTTGGAATCACACGAACTTGTTTCAGTTTACCTTCAGTGAAACCTAGTTTCCCAATATTTAATTGTAATTTCGTCTTTGGAAACTTTAAAAATCTACCGTTTTTAATGATACAATCTTGGTTTGTATACAGAATCTCTTTTTCAGAAGAACGAATATACTTTGGAATCCTAGGCGTTCCAGCATATTTGTTTGGATTCTTTTTATAGTCTTTTAAACTAGCAAAAAAAGATTTCCAATTTTGGAACAAACCCTTCATGATTGACTGGCTACATTGCGTAGGCAAAGCTCGATAATCATTTTGAATCATAGCCTTAAATAGTGCATCTAGAAAGTTGTAATCTACATAAGGTTTTTCAAAATTAGGTTCTGAAAACAAATTACATGTAATCTCTTTCTGTTCTTCTTTAGGCTTTAATTTCTCTTTTTCCAATTTCTTCCGATAGGCAAGGAGTTGTGTGTCATTCATCTTATCAATATTTTTATGAATATTATCCAGAACTTCTTTTTGCAAAGGCTGCAACTCTTTTTCTTGTGTTAATCCAGTGTACACCTGGCGTATATAAAAGTTTGTGGTGTTATACATATTCTTAGCGTTATGACAACATTCTTGAAAATAAGAATACATACGATGCCCTTTTTTAATCCAAATTTGAAGAGTTTTATAGTTTGATGGATTTTCCTTTGTCATTTTATTCACCTCCTCGTTAAGGATATTATAGCAAAAAAGAACGTACGTTTCTGTTTTTCTTAAAATGCAACGAATTTTTATCTTGTAAACTTTGAACAAATCGAAAACATTGCACCATCGATAATAGAAGGATAACAATCATAATTATACTCACTACTACTATTGCATATATTGTAATTGGCGCACTATTTACTCCTTGTATCCCTGCGATTTTCATAAAGATAACCGTAAATAATTTTAAAAATAGCATCCCATTAATTAATCCGAAAACAAATGCTGCTCCATAAATGAATAATTGCTCCTGAAATAATAAACATAGCACTTCTTTTCTTTTCATATTTTCTGCTACATAAGATGTAAACTCCTCTCTCCTCACATGCAAAAGGGAGTACATCATTTGATATGTAGTAAAAATACATATGAAAATTAGTACAATAAACAGCGTGTAAAAATACATTTGAAATACAAATGTATCCCCTACTTTCCAAATGGCTCCTTCATTAAATTGTAACGATATCATAAAAAACAAAATCATAGTACTCATAGCAATCCAAATAAATTGCTTCATCCTTTTGGTAGCAAATGTTCTAATATTTTTTCTCGCTAGCCGACATAAAGACATAAAATTCTTCCCCTACCTTATTACATACGCATTCTATACTACTAGTGTATAAAAATATGACATTTTAAACATCGCACTACAATCGGAATTTCTTCTAAGTCTTTAGTCCTAGAAAACGAAATGATAAAAAAATCACATTTAGAATATAATTGTAAAAAGGAGGAGATTGCATGCGTATAAAATTACTATCAATCTTGTCTTTATTATTACTCACAAGTTGTAGCCCACTAAAAAACAATGAAGTTGCCATTGTTGAGCCATACAAATTAACAAAAGAGCAAGCTTCTATTTTACAAATGACTCCTTTTCAAGAAGGAAATAGCATGTTTTATAACATTACGCTTAAAAATGATAAAGATGAAATAAATGCTACAATTGATTATTATAACAATGGTAAAAAAACAAAAGAAATTGCTTACATTGCTACCTCACATTTTCTAGAAAAGAAAATAAAACTCTCTTTCATATCGTCATACCCCTACTTTAATGAAGATGTACCAGAAAAAGGGCAATGGTATATTAATATTAATGGTGGTGCAACACTTGTTCCTGAAGAAGCGCCACCAATCGTAAATAGCTCTGCAACTACTACAATCCAATCTATAAAAAATTTAAAATACAATCAAAAAACGATTTTAGCTGCTGTAATCCAAACCAGTAAAGAAACTGTAATCGTTCCTATCATTGATGAAGAAACAGGCATTGATCTACTCTTAAAAGAAAATGAACACGTTTATCTATTTAGTATCGAGCTAAAAAAAGAACAATAAAGCGGAAATGCAACTTAAGTTGCATTTCCGCTTTATTGTTTAATAAGGTGTACTTTTATGAATCTGAATTAAATCCATTTTCTGTTACTACTATTACTCATCTTCTACTTCTATTCTTTTCTTCTCTCTTGCAATTTTTAAAAACTCTAGTAGCTCTGGATTACTATTCATTTTTTTGTAAGCCACTGACATTTCTGCAACAAAATTAGAATCATATAACTCTTTATATACAACTTCTGTTTTATATAACTTATTTGCCGACACGGGTATTACTGTAATTCCAATTCCTGCTGCTACAAGCCCCATAACTGTTTGATACTCTGTTGCTTCTTGTACAATACGCGGACTAAATCCAACTTCTCTGCAAAGAGATAAAATTGTATCATATAAAGCTGGCCATACTGGTCTCGTAATAAATACAAACGGCTCATCTCGTAAATCTTCTATATGTATTTCATCTTTCTCTGCAAGCGGATGTGCCTTTGGTAAACATAAGGTGCAAGATAACCTTTGAATTGGCTCTAATTCTAATAATTGTGTTGGAATTGGCGGACGTAAAAAGCCAATATCAATACGGTTATCATGAAGTGCATGAACTTGATCTGGTGTTGACAATTCATGTAATGCAACAGACACTCTCGGAAATTTCTTTCTATATTCCCTAACAATTGATGGTAAAATATCGTATATCGCTGCACCTACAAAACCAATTGAAAGTGATCCCACTTCTCCCCTTTGCGCACTTTGTGCAACTTCTACTGCTTTTTCAATTTGTTCAAACGCTTTTTTTACTTCTTTTAAAAACATTTCTCCTGCTTCTGTTAGTTCAACCTTTCTTTTCGTTCTTGAAAATAATGTAACTCCCATTTCTTTTTCTAATTGCTGTATTTGTTGACTAAGTGGTGGCTGTGTCATTTGTAAACGAGCAGCCGCCCGTCCAAAGTGTAACTCTTCTGCCACAACAACAAAATATTGCAAATGCCGTAATTCCATTTTTGGACACCCTTTTCACTTTCGATTAATATGTCTAATATATTAATAACATATAATTTATATATTAGACAAATATTTTGAATGAACGTATAGTAGAAATTGTTAATTCTTTTTTACAATTTTTATGTAAAAAAAGAAAGAGGTGGTTACTGTATGAAATGGTGGAAGTTAAGCGGACAAATTTTGTTACTATTTTGTTTCGCTTGGACAGGTGAATGGATTGCAAAACAGGCACACCTCCCAGTTCCAGGAAGTATAATCGGTATTTTTTTATTATTAATTTCATTAAAATTTAACCTAGTTAAAAAAGAATGGATACAGGACGGAGCAGATTTTTTATTAAAAGAACTTATTTTATTTTTCATCCCTTCTGCAGTCGCTGTCATACGTTACAGAGATACACTAACACAATATGGAATCGATCTCATTTTAATTATTATGATTAGCACTCTTTGCGTTACCTTAGTTACAGGACTTTTAACAGAATTGCTACTAAAGCGGAAAGGATCAACGCAATGATCGGATTTCTTTGTTTACTATTAACACTATTCACATATTGGATATCAAAAAAAATGTATCAACGCTGGAATTGGAGTCTACTTTCTCCTCTTCTCGTCTGTCCCATTATTTTAATTGCTTTATTGCTCGGATTAGATACACCTTATGAAACATATGAATCTGGTGGTCACTGGTTAACTGAATTATTAAAACCCGCAACAGTTGCTTTTGCATGGCCAATCTATAAATACTTTGATTTATTAAAGAAACATGGAATGGCTATCTTACTTAATGTCATTGTCGGTTCGTTTTTATCAGTCATTACTTCAGCACTACTAGCAAATTATTTTCAAATTGATTCATCACTAGAACATAGTTTAGCGCCACATATCGTAACAACACCAATCGCAATGGCTATTTCAGAAATGATTGGTGGTATGTCACAATTAACTGCTGTATTTGTCGTTTTAACTGCCTTAACAGGAGCATTGCTCGGTCCTTCTCTCATACGTATTTGCCGTATTAAAACAGCAATCGCAAAAGGTATTATGTTAGGAACGAGCGCAAATGGAACCGGTACATCAAAAGCATTCGAAATCGGTCCTGTGGAAGGAACAATTGCAAGTTTATCCATGCTTTTAACAGCAGGCGCTAGTTTGGTTATCGTTCCGCTTTTCTTGTCTTGGATACATTAAAGAAGCAAGTATTTACATACTTGCTTCTTTATTTATATATTGGCACAGCAATTCATAATCCTCTGGAAAAGCTAAACACAATTGTTCAACTTCATATATCCCTTTCCAAGCAATTTCATGTATTAACTCATCAGGATCTTGGATTTTCATATTACCGCCTATTTGTTTAACAAAATAATAATGGACATACACTGGAATTCCGTATGTAATACCCTCTTTTTCATATATTTTATTTACAACTTCCACATTGTAACCCGTTTCTTCCCAAACTTCCCTGATACAACATTCTTCTAGTGTCTCTCCCTTTTCAAGTCCTCCACTTGGGACAGACCACCTTTTTTCTTCTCCCTCTTTGCCCTGCAATACCATTAAAACTTCATTTTTTTCATTTACACATACCGCTGCACTACCTATCCATCTCTCCATAAACATCCCTCCCCTACTAAAATTCGCCTTCTTTATTATTTTCCCCTTGAAAAAAAGAGGAAAATAATAAAACAACGACGAAAAGTTACATCAACTTCATAGACAATCCCTTCTTAGAAATTAAAACTGGAAGGATGAAAATATGATTTCTAATTATGTTGTGGAATGTGTCTTTTGTGAAGAAAATCGAAAACCTCGCCAAGCTATTGTCACAGTTCCCGCCACTACTCAGCTACTAGCCCTTGAAAAAGTGCGCGCGGAATGCAAACGTCGCTTCGGAAAAACTGTATTATTGCAAACAGAAATTAAAGAAGAAATAATTTTCGAACAAAAAGAAAGCTGACCATAAATTGGTCAGCTTTCATATCCGATCATATTTTCACATGAAGATTAGGGGCATCCTCTTTAAGGATCGGGATTTTCCCATTATGTACGTTCCATAATGGTCATCGAACAATATATTTCTATGCAATTAACTATTGAATAGAATAGGGCAAAACTTGTTCGCATTTTTAGAAAAGGGATAGGGATATAATTCAAGTAGTACTTCGAATACTCGAACTTTACACTCATAATATTAAAACAAATCCTTTTATATGGGAAATATGAATTACCTATATAATTCATTCGTAAAATATATTAATAGTTTGCTATATTAATTTTATCCCGCTATTTGTAGGCAGTAACCCCCTGCTGATTATAATTTCACTTTATTCCATCAATAGCATACATCCAGCTAAAACCGGTGTCATAATCATCGAAAACCTCAAAAGCGTTCGCGGTGCATAATTTGTAAACTTCGCACCAATGTATGCCCCTAACATGGTCCCAATCAATACTTGCAATAACAATATATAATCTAAATATCCTTCCGAACTATATCCTAGCCCGCCTCCAATTGCAATCGGTAATATAACAAGCATTGTTGTCCCTACAGATTGCTGAATCGTAAGTCCCAATAGAACCATTAATCCAAGTTGAATAAACGGTGCAGAACCAATCCCAAATGAACCAGCCATCATTCCAGTAACTAATCCAAGGCATACACATTTCAACAAGTATTTCACGGAAAACTCTTTATGTTTATATAAAGACGACTGTTCTTTTTTTTGGAACATAATTAATTTAATAAACATAAAAATTGCCGATAAAAATAACATCCCAGCTGTAAACCAATGAAGAAGATGTGCTGGTATAAGTGAACCAAATTTAGAACCAATATAAGAGCCAATTGCGCCAAATCCCCCAACAATCCCACCTATAATAAGTGCAACATTGCCTTCACGGTAATGACTTACAACACCTGATAATGTCGTAAATGCCATTGCAGTTAAAGATGTTGCAAGAGCAACATGAATAGGAATTTGGAATACCAAAGTGAGTATCGCGATAATAAATCCAGCTCCTCCAGCTCCAACAAATCCTAATAAAATACCCATTACTAACATTGTTATAATAATTGCCACAGACTTTCCCTCCAGTAACACAATTATCCATCATATTTATCCTTACATACAAATAAAAAGCATCCTAGACGGATGCTTTTTATTTCAATGATATGTACTTAATCTTGATTAATCAAAATAACTGCTGGACCAGCGACCACCACTCCAGCTACTTCTATCTTTTCAAATTCCTTTACTGTAATAGAGATAACTCCTTCTCTTTCCATCAATTCTTTACTCAGGACATCAGTCGGGATTGCTTTCACCGTCTTACCTCCTTTTCATTTATACAATATGATAAAATGAAACTTTAATCAGTGGGGGTTTTTTCCGTACTTATTAATTATTACCCCTCACCAATCGGACTAATAATCACCCAATGCATCTATATATATGCATCACCTCCGCTTTCATTCCTTATTCCACTCAAAAACCTTCTCCCCCTTCCGTGACATATTGAAAAATAAAAAAGAAGCTATAACATATAGCTTCCCTCTACATTTCTTTAATCTTTATGCACCGTATATTCCATGACTTTTCCATCTCTATCAAATTGGAAAACAAGCTGTTCGCTATCTATTGGAATAAAGCCACGTTCAGTCCCAAGATAATACAAAGTGATAACTCCTTCTTCCCCACTTCTCGTGTCCGTTGAAGCGCCTAACAATTGTGTAATTTCTTCATTTGATTTCCCTATTAATTTATATTTTTGTAATAGATCATCTACCATATGTATCCGTTTCTCTGCATGATTTAACCATCTATTTTGATTAAACTTTGACGTATATTCATTTACACTTAGTTGTACAGTGCATACTATTAATGGTATGAGTGCTACTATTAAAACCCCAGACATTTGCTTCTTTTCTTCATTACGATTTTTAGAAGCATATAAAATAACCCTTTGAACCATGACTAATAAAACAAATGGTATGAATACTACAAAAATGCTCCTTACACTTAAGGGCATATGGATCATATCGATGACGAATATAAATAGAATGTACATTACTATATACAAACAAAAATAGACATACAAAATGCCACGTAGCATAGCGCTCAGAAAGATCCCCCCTTTTAACTCACTATATAATTCATCCTGCTAATCATTTCTCGAATCTGTTCTAATTCTTGCACTGTATATACTATTTTCCCTGCTAAGATTTCATTTCTGAAGAACGTTACAATTTGCTCCCGATCTTTTAATCTAGGTGTTTCCTCACTAGAAAGATCTATTATTTCTTTTCCATTTTCATTATAAAAATATACAACTGGTTTTACCTTTTCTTTTATACTATTAGTCTGCATTTCTTTCAAACAATTGTATAAAATTTGAGATAGTTTCTTCGCCTTATATACTGGATTCCCTTCATTTTTCACTTGTATAGTTGACGAATCTTTACCTACTATATATTCAAATGTCTCTTCTTTTTCAACTTCTTGTTGATACTTACCCATTTCATCAATCATAAATGAATATATACCAGCATTTTCTTTCGTTAAACCATGAACTAATTTCTCTTCCCATTCTTTCGTCTCAAGTAGATAAATACCAGTTTTGCACAAGATGAGATGATGGATTCGATTATCGTTTACTTCACTATTATTTTTAATAAAAACATTCGGCATGATTTGAATTTCAGCATCTAATATGATGCCTTGCTCTATGAATCCTCGCTTCATATAATGTAATGTTTCGTACGTATTCATTTCAGCGCCGTTTTTAGTATATTCTCGTAAATTTGCAATTAATTTTTGAAACATATGTATTTCATTATTATGTTTATTTTGTATTTCACTACGTTCTTTACTATGCTGCACAGCTAATTGATTTTTCATCATACGCATATTTTCAATTTCTCTATTTGCACTTACTTGTAAATCATTGTATTTTTTCTGTTCCATATTTTTCAAATTATTTTGTTGTTCTGTATGCTCTATCACCGTAGCTGCAATTTCATTTTTATACGTTTCAATCGCTTGTTTCTTTTCAAATTCTACTTGCTGACTCTCTGATTCTAACTGTTTATTTTTATAAAACAGCACAAATACTACAGCTAATAATATTAAAACCGCACCTATTAGCACATAATTCATATTTTTACCCCTTTATTTCATTTTCGATTATTTTTTATAAATATATCTACTATAGTATACTATGGTTTCGATACAGACTTTGTAAAAGTTGTATATTTTTAATAAAAGGCACCTCTGACGGGGCACCTTTTATTTTCACTCTATTGTACACCATACTGAATATAACTTGGATCGTAGTATATCCATTGATTTGTCCCTAAGCAAAGCCATCCATCTTGCTTACTCCATACTCGATACGATTCACCATGATGTAACTGTCTTATAACATTTCCTTTTAATGATGGAGCATCACGCAAATTTACATTATCACCAGTAATAGTCGCCACATAATGTTTATACTGAATATAACTCGGATCATTATATACCCACTGATTTGTCCCTAAACAAAGCCATCCATCTTGTTCTCCCCAAACTTCATATGTTTCGCCACGATTCAATTGGCGAATTACACTAGACTGCAAAGATGGTCCACTTCTCAAATTCACATTATCTCCATTAATTATAGCAACCCCGTACACTGGAGTTGCATTATTAGGCGGAGAAACATTCCCTCCACCACTTGCTCCATTCCCTTGTAAAGCTTCTAGTGAAACTGCAGCTGATACATCACAATTTCCTACACCTGAAATTTGTCCAGAATCTGTGTACTGCCATGCTGTCCACGCTGTCCATCCACCAGCATCAGCAGGCGGTGTACTCGAGTATTTAGCAATCCAAAGTGGAATATCACTTAATCCGCTAATTCCGAACTCATTAATATACCAAACTCCTGTATATAACATTACATCTTTTCCAGTAGCCTGTTTCACATAATTTATGAAGCTTCTTGCCCAATTCGATATAGCGCTACCAGTTAAATTACTATTACTCGGATCTTTTGGTGATTCTAAATCCAGAACTGGCATTAAGTCTGTCTGGTTACTTTGTAATATACTCACAAAATATTTCGCCTCTGAAATTGCATCATTTTGTTCTGGACGTGCAAAATGGTATGCACCAATTAATACATTCGCACTTCGGGCTGCTTGTACATTTTTAGTAAAAGTAGGATCAATGTAATTTACACCTTCTGTCGCTTTTGCATACGCTGCTGGAATTCCAGATGCCTTCACTGCATTCCAATCAATATTCCCTTCCCAATGAGACACATCAATTAACGTAACATTTGAACTCGATCTGTTTTGCATATAAAATCTCCTATTAATTTTTTTACTTCGTATACATACAATATGTACAAATTTCATAAGAGGACACGACATTTATGCTATAGAAACAAAGAGTAAATATATTTTGTATACAAAATAAAAAAGACCTTGTATTTACAAGGCCTTTTGCAAACTCCCTTTATTTTGTAACAAGTACATATTATAATACAAACCTTGCTCACTTAGTAATTCTTGATGTGTTCCTCTTTCTACTATCTCTCCATCATGCATCACAAAAATTTGATCTGCATCTTGAATTGTAGATAACCTATGCGCAATGGCTATCGTAGTTCTACCTTTTCGCATTTGTTGCAACGCTGTTTGAATAGCCTCTTCTGTTTCTGTATCGATATTAGCTGTTGCTTCATCTAATACTAATACTTTCGGATTCGTTGCTATCGTTCTAGCAAAAGCAATTAATTGTCGTTGACCGCTTGAAAATGCTGCACCTCTTTCTACTACTTCTGTTTCATACTGCTCTGGTAACTTTTCAATAAACGTATTCGCTTGCACAAATCGAGCAGCTTCTTTTACTTCTTCATCCGTAATTTCTTCATTATACATACGAATATTTTGCTTTACATTTCCAGCAAATAAAAATGCATCTTGCAATACGAGTCCTATTTTCTTTCTAATTTCTCGTTCTTCAAATTTTTCTAAATCTACACAGTCTATTACAATATTTCCCGACTTAATATTATAAAATCGCATTAACAAATTCATAATCGTACTTTTTCCGCTACCAGTATGCCCAACAAAAGCAACCGTTTGCCCTTGTTTCACGTGAAATGATACATTTTTTAAAACGTCACGCTTTCCATCATATGAAAAAGTAACATTTTTAAATTCAATATCTCCATCGACAACTTGAGGATTCTCATTGCCTTTTTGAACCGGTGCTAAATCTTTCTCGTCCATTAAATGAAATACACGTGATGACGAAACAAGTGCCTGTTGGAAAAAGGACAATTTCATCATCATCTCATTTACAGGTTGGAAGAAACGATGTATATAGTTAACAAAAGCATATAAAACTCCTACTTCAACAGGGCTCTTTAAAGCATCAATCCCAAATAAACCTAGTACTAACGCAATAGCTACAATATGTACTAAATCCGTAGCTGGTCGTAAAAGTAATGCGTCTAACTTCAAAGTACGTCGCCCTGCACTATAATGTTTATTATTCACTTCTTCAAACTCTTTTCTCATACGTTTTTCTTGTCTGAACACTTGAACAATATTCATTCCTTGTATGGACTCGTTCAATTTTGCATTTAACACGCTTAGTTGATTACGTACTTCTAAATAAAAAGCTGCACTTTTCCGGCGATATAATACCATAATCGCGAACATTATCGGAATTAATATGAGAGAAAATAACGCTAATTTTACATCTAATAAAAACATCGCTATTAAAATACCTACTAAAAAGACTACATTTTTCACAAATGTTGATAATACACTGACATAAAAATCTTTAATCGCTTCCGTATCATTCGTTATACGAGATACGAGCGTACCAATTGGCGTACGATCAAAGAAACTTAATGACAGCTTTTGAACATGTTCATATACTTCAACTCGCATATCTTGAACAATCTTAAAAGCAATGTTCTGAAAGTACAATAGATTTAAATACGTAAATAATACTTTTAATAAATGAGCAACTATGTAAATTACAAATAAAGTAACGAGTGCTGATCGTTCAAAATCCCGCGGTACTAGGTGTTCATCAAGGAATTGTTTAATTAAAAAAGGCCCCATCATTTCCGTTACTGTCGCACCAACTAAAAAGATAAATGCTAAAGATAGCAACCCTTTATATGGCTTCATATAAGAAAGCAATCTACTTAAATCACTTCGCTTCTTCTCTACCATCATACGCCTCCTTTCTCGACTAAAGCTTCTAATTGCTGGCTTTCATACATTTCCTTATACCAGCCGTTTTCCTTCATTAATTCCTCATGTGTACCTCTTTGTACAATTCTACCTTCATCAACAACAAGAATAAGATTAGCATGCTGAATTGCACTTAATCGGTGTGCAGTAATAATCGTCGTTTTCCCTGCTCTTTCCCTCTTTAAGGCACTTAAAATTGTCTCTTCTGTTTTTGCATCTACCGCTGATAAACAATCATCCAAAATTAAAATTTCAGCATTTGTTAATAAAGCACGAGCAATAGAGATTCGCTGTTTTTGACCACCAGATAACGAAACGCCTCTTTCCCCTACTACTGTTTCATATCCTTCTGAAAATTGGAGGATATCATTATGAATACAAGCAATCTCTGCAGCTTGGGTAATTTCATTATATGTAGCATCCGCCTTTCCAAAGGCAATATTCTCACCAATACTTGCTGAAAATAAAAAATGATCTTGCGGCACATATGAAATGGCAGAACGGACACCATGAAGTGTTAAATCTCGAATATCTCGCTCCCCAACTTTTAATTCACCATTAAAATGATCATACTCACGGATTAAACATTTTAATAAAGTCGTTTTCCCTGCACCTGTACGTCCTACAACTCCTAGCGTTTCGCCCTTCTTCAAATCAAAGTGAATATCGTTTAAATGTAACAGTTCATTTTTCTTATACGAAAATGAATCAATGGCAAATGAAACATTACCGCTCGCTATCGTATGTACAGCATTTTCTCTATTTACTACATCTGATTTTTGTGAAAGAATTTTTTCTACACGGTCATATGAAGCACGCCCACGCTCCATAATATTGAACAACCATCCAAACGCTAACATTGGCCAAACGAGGGTACCTAAATATGTCGTAAATGTAACGAGATCACCTACTGTTAATTCACCTCTTACAACTAATACCGATCCGTAACATACTGCAATTAAAAAAGAAAATCCAACGATAAGAGCGATTGTCGGATCAAATAACGAATCAATACGTGCAACTAACACATTTTTATGCACAACATCTTCTGATTTTTTTCGAAACGCCTGCAAATCTTCTTTCTCTTGTCCAAGCGATCGAATCACTTTCATTCCACTCATACTCTCTTGCACTTTATCATTAATTTCCGAAAACGATTGCTGTGCTTTATGAAACCTTTTATGTAATAACGTTCCATAATAATTTGTCGAAATGGCTACAATCGGCATCGGAATTAAACTTAACAATGTTAACTTCCAACTAATTGTAAAACCCATCGCTACGAGTACACATCCCCCAACAGCTAATGAATCAACAAGCGTTAAAACACCCGCTCCAGCAGTTTGCTGGATTGCTTGAATATCATTAGTCGCATGTGCCATTAAATCACCTGTTCGATTTGACTGATAGAAAGATGGACTCATCTTTGTAAAATGTTCATATAAATTTTTTCGTAATTGGCGAGCTAATTTTAACGAAGACCCGAAAATCATAATACGCCATATGTAACGCAATATGTACATCGTAATACCTACAATTACTAATAGTACAACCCATTTTAGTAACTTATCGGTCGTCAATGTTTCATCATTAATTTCATCTACAACGATTCCAATTACTTTTGGTGCTACGAGCTCTAAAAGTGCAACGCCAAATAATAAAATAATTCCGGTTATGTACGCTCGTTTTTCTTGTTTAAAAAACCACGCTAAATTCATAAACACTTTCATTTTTTTCCTCCTCCCTTAAAATGAGCGATGTTTTCAGTTTACCAAAAATACAGAATTTTTAAAAGTTTTAAAAACTGTAACTAACAAAAAGAAAGACACTCTTAGTGAGTGTCTTTTAGCGCTTATTTCATTTGTTGCTTGTTCATCGCGCTCATCATTTGATTGATTTTCTTTTGGGAAGGTTTTTGTCCCATTTGCATCATCATCATTTTTAACATTTGTTCGTTAATTGGTGGATTTTTTTGTAAGTAATTCATCATGTATTTGCGGGCAATGAAAAATCCTAACGCCACGCCTGCTACTAGTGCTACTACGCCCACTAGAATACCTAACCAAATTGGCATATATTTTCCTCCTTCATGTTGTCTACCTTACAGTGTACTAAAACCTTTTCAATAAGACAAGATACAATTCGACATTTTTTACACATATGTTCGTACTTGTTTTAGAGGATTCAGCCATCCGTACTTTGTATTTTCATAATCCATAGCTAAAAATGTTAATTCACACTTTCTTAACACCTCAAAGAAAGTCGTTTCCATAGAGACATTTCCAGAGGTATTCATACGAATATAGTGCGGTTTCACCATTATTTCACCGTACTCCGCTCCCGTATAAAGTGTATGTGTATGATGTGTTCTATCATATTTACCAAGAACGCGCAAAGCTTGTTCTAATTTATGATGAATTTTCATTACTTGCAATGGTTTCGTTATATACATCATTTGTTTATATAACACTTTTTTCTCCGAAAGGGACCCAGATTCTGAAAATCGAGCAAATAAATCAAAAAACAAATATTCACGACCAAAATAAGATTTCGCAATATCCTCTTGAATTAAATACAATTCATACGTTTTCATTTTTCCCCTCCCAATCTGGACAACCTTTTCCCTTCATTATATATAAGAAAATTTGCAATGATTGTCTGACTGCGGAGAGATAAAAAACTTTTTCTGTCGAAAAAACTCATTTACATAGAAAAATCTCTCCATGCCGGAGAGATTTTTCTGAAATCATTAAAGCATTTCTTTTACTTTACGAACAACGTTCTCTACAGTAAATCCATACTCTTCCATAATCTTCTCACCAGGAGCAGAAGCACCGAATGTATCGATACCTAACACATCTCCTTCAAGACCTACGTAACGGTGCCATCCGAATGTAGCACCCATTTCGATTGCGAAACGTTTTGTTACTGCTTTTGGTAATACAGATTCTTTGTACTCTGCAGGTTGAGCTTCAAAACGATCCATAGATGGCATGCTGACAACAGCTGCGTCAACGCCGTCCGCTGCTAATGCTTTTTGAGCTTCAACAGCTAGGCTTACTTCAGACCCAGTTGCAAGTAAGATAACATCAGCCGTTTCTTTCTTGCTTGCAGAAACTACATATGCACCTTTTGCTACTTTTTCATACGTATCATCTTTTGCACCTTCTAATGTTGGAAGGTCTTGACGAGTTAATACTAAAGCAGTTGGTTTGTTTGTAGATTCTAAAGCCAGTCTCCAAGCTGCAACAGATTCGTTACCATCAGCTGGACGGATAACAGAAACGTTCGGCATTGCACGAAGCGCTGCTAATTGTTCGACTGGTTCATGTGTTGGACCATCTTCACCAACAGCGATACTGTCATGTGTGAATACATACGTTACTGGCAATTGCATTAATGCTGCAAGGCGAATTGCTGGACGTAAGTAATCAGAGAATACGAAGAACGTACCACCGTAAGTTTTTAAACCGCCATGTAATGCAATACCGTTCATTGCTGCACCCATTGCGAACTCACGTACACCGTACCAAATGTTTTTACCGCTGTAATCGTCTCTTGTAAAGTCTTTTTCGTTATTCATGTATGTTTTGTTAGAACCAGCAAGGTCAGCAGATCCACCGAAGAATGATGGTACAGACTCTGCAATTGCATTAATTACAGCACCAGAAGAATTACGAGTTGCTGCTTTTGATCCTAATTCATAAGTTGGTAAGTTTTGCTCCCAACCTTCTGGAAGTTGACCGTTCATTGCTGCTTGGAATTCGTTTGCTAATTCTGGGTATGCTTGCGCATATTCACCTAGCATAGTGTTCCACTCTGCTTGCGTAGTTTCACCAACATCTTGTACTGTTTTACGGAAGTTGTCGTATACCTCTTCTGCTACGTGGAAGTCTTGTTCAGCAGTCCAAGCATATGCTTCTTTCGTTAATTTTGTTTCTTCTACACCAAGTGGAGAACCATGTGAAGCTGATTTTCCTGATTTGTTTGGAGAACCGAAACCAATTGTCGTTCTTACTTCAATTAGCGTTGGGCGTTTTTCGTCAGCTTTCGCTTCTTCAATTGCTTTCGCGATTGCTTCAATATCGTTTCCATCCTCAACACGGATCACTTGCCATCCGTATGCTTTGTAACGATCTTCTACACTTTCAGAGAATGAACGATTTAAATCGCCATCTAATGAAATATCGTTTGAATCATAAAGCACAACAAGACGACCTAATTGTAAATGAGCAGCTAATGAAGATGCTTCAGCAGAAACGCCCTCCATTAAATCTCCATCACCACAAATAGCGTATGTATAATGATCTACTACATTATACGCATCACGGTTATATTTAGCAGCTAAATGTCTTTCAGCCATTGCCATACCTACAGCAGTTGCAATACCTTGTCCAAGTGGACCAGTCGTTGCATCTACACCAGCTGTATGACCGTACTCAGGATGTCCTGGAGTTTTGCTTCCCCATTGACGGAAGTTCTTTAAGTCATCCATTGTTACATCATAACCAGATAGATGAAGTAGGCTGTATAATAACATTGAACCATGACCTGCAGATAATACGAAACGATCACGGTTAAACCACGTTGGGTTATTTGGATTGTGTTTCATAAATTGAGTCCATAATGTATAAGCCATCGGTGCTGCACCCATTGGCATTCCTGGGTGACCAGAGTTTGCTTTTTCAATCGCATCGATGGATAATGTGCGAATCGTGTTGATAGAAAGTTGTTCGATTGAATGTGACATGCTATTCTTCCCTTCGCTTATATTAGTAAACGTTTTATACATTTATATGATAGCTTCCCACGCAAGATTATACAACATGTATCGACAAATATGTTGATATTTTTTTGATTTTTTATAAAAAAATCAATGTTTCCGGGAATGTATGGGCATTCAATATGACATACTTTTTCATTATTTTTATTTTAAAAAGAAAGAGAATTATCTGTATATTTATACAAATTTCTTCTATACTTACGTTTTTAAATACGTTTTTAAAAATATAAAAAGCATCTAACTTCGATGCTTTTCAAATAAGTTAAACAATCCGTTTGCGAATCGAACTTGAAATCAAATCAATTATAATTACCATTAAAATAATACCTAATAAAATAATCCCAACACGAGACCAATTCCGTGAACTCAGCGCAAAAATTAAAGGTGTACCAATCCCTCCTGCTCCGATAACCCCTAAAATCGCAGCGGATCGTACATTAATTTCAAATCTGTATAACGTATACGATAGAAAGTCTGGTAACACTTGTGGTAACACTGCATACCAAAGTATTTGAAAACGGTTTGCTCCTGTTGCTAGTAACGCTTCCGTCGGTCCTTTATCTATGTTTTCAATTCCTTCTGAATATAGTTTTCCTAACATTCCAATAGAATGTAATCCTAAGGCTAATACTCCTGCAAAAGAGCCTGGACCAACAGCTTTTATAAATAAAAGAGCCATAACTAATTCAGGAAACGTACGAACAAAACTAAGTACAAATTTTCCAGATCCTGAAGTTAATTTTCCACTACTCATATTCGTTGCCGCCCAAAAGGCAAACGGAACAGATAAAAATGCAGAAATAAATGTACCTAATATCGCAATTGCCAACGTATCAATTAATCCATGCAATAAATCTTCACCATCTGGCAAAGATACATACGACCAGTCTGGATTCAATACCCCTGTCATAATTGCTTTCGTGATTTCACCTGCTGTGTCCTTTATCCCTTCTAATGGTACTCCTGAAAAGGCCCAAACATAAACAAATGTAATTGCTATAAAAATAACCCAGCGATATACACTCAGTTTCTTCGGTTTTGGCACAATCATCGTCGTTCTATTCATTATAGTTTCTCCCGCAACAATGTACTAATGTAGTCAATTAACAAAACAACAATAAGGGTATAAATAATTATAGAAGCAGTTTGTTGATATTGTAAAAATCCAAGTGTACGATCATAATATAGTCCAATACCACCTGCTCCTACTAAACCTAGGACAGCCGCTGCACGTACATTCACCTCAAATGTATATAGTACATAGGAAACAAAGTGTGCTTTTACTTGTGGAATGACTCCATAAACAATCCATTGCACCTTAGTAGCCCCTACAGCTGTCATCGCTTCTAGTGGGCTAGGGTCAATTGATTCAATTGATTCATACAACAATTTCGCTACAAGTCCAATTGAAAAAAAAGTAAGAGCCAAAATACCTGGAAGTGGCCCAATTCCAAAAATCGCTACGAAAATAGCCGCCAATAATAAATCTGGTATCGTTCGTATAAAATTTAAAATCATTCGAGCTGGACTATATAAAAATGTGTTAGTAAACACATTACTTGCTGCAAACAATGCAAGTGGAATAGCTAAAATCGCTCCTAAGGTCGTCCCAATAATCGCCATACGTATTGTATCTAACATCGCTGTTGTAATAACTTGAAAATAACTCCAATCAGGTGGCACCATTTCTTTCAATAGATCTACCATATTTGGAAAACCGTCTACCAGTTTTGAAAATGATGCATCTACTTGTACACTACTACTCCACAGCATTAAAATAACTAAAATAAACGTTAACATATGTTTCAATTTACTCGGCGGCTTCGGTATTTCATTTGAATATATCGTCATGTCATTCATTTTACTGCCACCTCTAATAATTCGCTTTTCTGAGCAACGTCCCCATAAATTTCAGCAAATTTTTCATCCGTTGCTTCTTCTACTAAACCGTCAAAAACAATTTCTCCTGCATGTAATCCGATAATGCGTGTCGCATATTGTCTAGCCAAATCAATAGAATGTAAATTTACAATTGTCGTGATTCCAAAATCTTCATTAATTTTTTTCAAATCATCTAGCACTTGCTTTGTCGTAAGTGGATCTAACGATGCAACAGGCTCATCTGCCAATATGATTTTTGCTTCTTGCGCCAATGCTCTAGCTATCGATACACGTTGCTGTTGTCCTCCTGATAATTCATCAGCACGTGCATATGCTTTTTCTAAAATATTCACTCTTTTTAATGCTTGAAATGCGAGCTCCACATCTTCTTTCGGAAACAAACCTAACGTTGTACGTAGTGTGGAATGATATCCAACACGACCAGCTAATACATTTTTTAATACTGTTGATCGCTTTACAAGGTTAAAACTTTGGAAGATCATACCGATATCCCGGCGCATACGCCTTAATCCTTTTCCTTTCGCAGAAGTAATAGACTCACCTTCAATAATGATTTCTCCTTCGGTAATCTCATGAAGACGATTTACGGATCTGAGAAGTGTAGATTTTCCGGCTCCGGATAATCCGACCATTACAATAAACTCACCTTTTTGAATCTTTAAATTTATATTATTCAATCCCTTTGTGCCATTCGGATACATTTTGGAAACATTTCGAAACTCTATCACACATCTTACCTACTTTCAATGTATTATCAATAACTAAAAAACGGCAAACTAACTGAAATCTCACACCTTCCAGCTAGCCGCCATTTCACTATGTATTATTGCGTCTTCACTGTCTTTCCATATTCACGAACAATATCAAATTTACTATCATCAGATTTAATATATCCTTCATGGGAATATACTTCTTTAATGATTTTACGGCCTTCCTCATTTTTTCCAATTTCAATGAAAGCATCTTGTAATTTCTTACTCCACTCTGCATCTAAATCCGAGCGTACAGAAATTGTATCGTTCGGAATTTTCTCAGTAAATTTCACTATTTTCGTTTGATCAAATATATTCGGATAATCTTTTTTTACAATATTACGAGCATCTTGGAATACAACAGCTGCATCTACATCACCATTTAAAAGTGCAATAAGTGACTGATCATGGCCTTTTAATGTAACAGGTTTCACATCCTTTAGCGGATCAATTCCCTCTCGTATATTAATATTTAAGCCCTATCTCAGGCTTAGTTTTTCTCTCTAATAAGAGTCCAGTAATAAAGAAAATACTTGGACGTCTCAAGATATTTCTAGATAATGGTCTTAGGATCATTTGGGACAATTCTGTATTCCCCTGTGGATTTACCACACGAAAAGAGTGTTTCTCAGTGAACGCGCGGGGCTCCCTACTCGCAGGCTGAGCAGCCTGATCCTCGAACCTAGATGTTAGTAGCTCTAGGGCGGCTTTCGATTCAGGACTAGCTCTTATACACGAGGTTGTTGGTCGGCGTACACACTAGAGATATCTCGAGACGTCCAAGCAATGATTCTAAATCGAAAGGAGGTCTCTTACGTGAGATTATTTGTTGGTCTAGATGTAAGTTCGTTTGATATGAAAGTTTGCTTTTTAAATGGTGAAGGAGAAAAGCTAGATTCTTTTTCAGTCAGTAATGACTTACCAGGTGCACAGGTACTTAAAGAACGATTATTACAGTGCACAACCAATCAAGAGGTTGAAACTTTAAAAATCGGCTTAGAATCTACATCTGTTTACAGTTTTCACCCATCCATGTTTCTCCATCATGACGAAGACTTAAAAAGATTTGGCACAAAGGTATTTCTTCTAAATCCAAAACAAGTCGCAAACTTCAAGAAAAGTTATTCAGACATGAATAAGACTGACGAAATTGATGCCTTTGTCATCGCTGATTATTTACGATTTGGGCGAAATCAAATGTCCATCGTGAAAGAAAGTCAATACGTGGCATTACAGCAATTAACAAGAGCTCGTTATCAACTCGTTAGAATGTTGACAAAGGAGAAACAACATTTTCTACAACACCTAAGTTATAAATGTAATACGTTCTCACAAGAAGTCGATTCTTCTATATTTGGTAACGCCATGATGGAATTGTTCCTTGAAAAATTCAGTCTAGAAGAGCTAGCTGACATGCCTTTAGAGGAACTCGCTGAGTTCCTACAGGAAAAGAGTAAAAATCGATTTGGTGACCCGAAATGTGTCGCATCAACCATTCAAAAGGCTGTTCGCACGTCGTACCGTTTAGATAAGGTGGTAGAAGACTCAATCGATATTCTTTTAGGAACATCAATCGAAATCATTCGTACCTATCAAAGACAAATTAAAGAACTAGAAAAATCTATTAAGCGGATCATGGCTGGATTAACGCAAACATTAGAATCCATTCCTGGAATCGGGCCTATATATGCCGCTGGTATTATCGCTGAAATTGGCCAAATCGAAAGATTTGACGATGAAACCAAAATCGCAAAATATGCCGGGTTATATTGGCGTACATACCAGTCTGGCCGGTTCACCGCTGAAAATACTTCATTATCTCGTAATGGGAATCATTACTTGCGGTATTACTTAGTTGAAGCCGCCAACTCTGTAAGAAAGCATGTATTGGAATACCAAGAATATTACGCAAAAAAGTATAATGAAGTACCAAAACATCAACACAAACGTGCACTCGTTCTAACCGCAAGAAAATTTGTGCGATTGGTGGATGCGCTACTACGTAATCACCAACTCTTTACGCCTGAAAGGTGTGTGAAAGTGTGACATAAAACTTGTCATCGCTACCTTTCAATCAATTCCAGTATTTTACATGCGGTGCTGGTCTAGTTTCGTGATGTCTTTTTTAAGCAATTTGTCCTTTGATAACTTCAAAATATATTATTTTTCAGTTGACATACTACCGCAGGTCTTTTAATAGAACAGCTGCAGGCCATACATATCCTGCTGATGATGTTACATCTTGATAACCAATTTTTTTACCTTTTAAATCTTTTACACTATTTATATTAGAGTCTTTTTTAACAACAAACTCAGATTTATAATAGTCTACTAAATCTTTTGTAGGAGCTCCTGTTTCATCCTCTACTCCAAAACGTTGTGCTTGCAAAATTACATTAGCAGCCTTCTTTTCATGTGCTAACACGTACGCTGTTGGCGGTAAAAACCCTACATCTACTTGTTTAGATGCCATCGCTTCTACAATTGTATTGTAGTTAGTTGAAATACTAACTTTTACCGGAATATTTAATTTATCGCTTAATAGCTTTTCCAATGGTTTTGCCTTCGCCTCTAGCGTATCCGCATTTTGAGAAGGAACAAATTGAACATTTAAGGTCTTTGGTACATAACCTTTTTTCGTATCTTCATTTTTACTTGCACTTGATTCTTTCGCTCCGCAGCCACTTAATAATCCCGCCGCTAGTACAACTGTTGTACTCATTGCAAAAACTTTTTTCAACATATTATTGCCTCCATTTTTCTTGTTATGAAATAAGCTTCCGTAAACATGAAGAAATATATCACATATTTTGATGCACAATTTGTTATTTACAGAATCTTTACACATTCTATACATTCACATCAAAATTCACTTCACATATTTGATATGATGAATTGGAAGATAACAATAGAAAAGGTGAGTCATATTGGAACAAAATCAAACTGTAACTTTAAACATCTTATTAACAAGCGATATACATGGCACTGTTTATCCCATTTACTACCAAGATAACTCCCCGGCAGAACTTGGTTTAGCTAAAATTTCTACTCTTATAAAAAAAGAACGTTCCCAAAATACAAACGTTCTTTTAATTGATAATGGTGACTTCATTCAAGGAACACCATTTACTTATCATTATGTTACATACGAAAAAAACAAAAAAAACCCAATGTCCTTATTAGCGAATTACCTACAGTATGATGCTGCAGTTATCGGCAATCATGAATTTAATTACGGGATGGACATATTAAATAATGCTGTGACTACTGCGAACTTCCCGTACCTATCAGCAAACATTTTAGATAAAAACATAAAGAAACCCTATTTCGGAAAACCTTATATAATCAAACAGATTGAATCAAATATAAAAATTGCTATTTTAGGGGTAACAACACATGCCCATCAACTTAAGCATTTTTACTACCCCCAAATACAAAAAAACGTTATTCTTTCTTAATAGACTATAAGGAAGGGTGACGTTTTTTTATGAATCGCTCGATTCAAGAGGAGTTACAGCCATTTGCAGAAGAATTACAGCGCTATATCACACCTGATTTTTTGGAAAAACTCGCAAGAGAGATGAAATTTGTAAAGAGAAAACGCAAATTTTCAGGATCAGATTTAGCTACTATTTGTGTTTGGATTAGCCAAAGAGTGGCCAGTGATCCTTTAGTCCGATTATGTAGTAGGCTTCACGCAGTTACAGGTACTGTACTTAGCCCCGAGGGCTTAAATAAACGCTTTAATGAAAAATCAGTGTTATTTTTAAAGCATATTTTCTCTTTGTTGTTACAACAAAAAATCTGTGAGCAAACTCATATTTCTAATCATCTTTATAATTATTTTAAACGTATTCGTATCATGGATGCCACCATGTTTCAAGTGCCTAATACTTTAGAACATATCTATCCTGGTTCAGGTGGTTGTGCGCAAACAGCTGGGATTAAAATTCAATTAGAATATGATTTACATAGTGGACAATTTCTGAATTTCCAAGTGGGGCCTGGAAAAAATAATGATAAAACATTCGGAACGGAATGTTTAGATACGTTACGACCAGGAGATTTATGTATTCGTGATTTAGGGTATTTTTCATTAGAGGACTTAGATCAAATGGATCAACGTGGGACCTATTATATTTCTCGATTAAAGTTAAATACGAATGTATATGTAAAAAATCCAAACCCAGAATACTTTAAAAATGGGGACATCAAAAAACAAACAGAATATATGAAAGTCAATTTAGAAATGATGGTGGGACGCTTGTTACCTGGTGAAACTTATGAAGTAGGTAATGTTTATGTTGGAGATCAAAAAGTTTTGTTTGCCCGATTGGTCCTGTATCGTCTAACAGAACAGCAATTACGAGAACGACAGAAAAAACAAATAGAAAGTGAAAAGAAAAAAGGAAAACCGTATTCACAAAAAAGCAAAATATTATCTGGGCTAAATGTATATGTAACCAACACTCCGTGGGAGTGGGTTTCGATGAAGCAAGTCCATGAACTCTACTCCTTACGTTGGCAGATTGAAATTGTTTTTAAAACGTGGAAATCATTATTTGATATTGATCATTGTCGCACTGTCAAACGAGAACGAATAGAGTGCCATTTATATGGGAAACTGATTGCTATTTTCTTATGTTCTTCTACGATGTTTAAAATGCGTCAACTGTTGTTACAGAAGAAGCAAAAGGAATTAAGTGAATATAAAGCGATTGGAATGATTCAAGATCATCTATTTCTTCTCTATCAAGCTATACAGAAAGACACCCAAGAGATAACAAAGCTTTTAATCCGCCTGTTCCACCTTCTAGAGAAAAACGGGCGGAAATCTCATCGATACGAGAAGAAAACCGTCTTTGATATCATGGGTGTTATCTATGAGTATAGTGGATGTTGCAAGCAAAAGAAAGTTGCATAAGAAAAAAATGAAACCCGTTAGGGGTTATTTGGCGTGCTGAAATTTAATAACTGGCTCCCTTGTGGGGAAAGTTTAAGTTCAAATGAACAAAAGTTAATATTGTGTCTATCCTTAAGTTGATGGGCATGGGGTAACAACACATTACATCCCAAATTGGGAACAGGCCCATCATATTAAAGATTTACTATTTGAAGATGCATTAGAGACTACAAAAAAATGGGTTTCTTATATTCACGAACACGAGAAACCAGATTTATTAGTCGTAGCCTATCACGGTGGATTTGAAAGTGATTTACAAACCGGGGAACCGACTGAAGTGTTAACAGGTGAAAACCAAGGATATGCAATGTGCCAGGAAATTGAAGGCATAGATCTTTTACTAACAGGTCATCAACACCGAGACATTTCTCACACAATGGCTAACGGTGTAACAATTTTACAGACCGGATGCAATGGACACTCAGTTGGAAAAGTAAAAGTAACATTCGAAAAAATGAAACATAAATGGGTGAAAAAAGAGAGTTCTTCTGAATTATTATCTGTACAAGGGGTTGCAGCGGACCAAGATGTACTTTCATTGGTAGCCGATTACGAAGAGAAAACACAAAAGTGGCTTGATCAACCTATTGGAATTATTGAGGGGGACATGCAAATTTCAGATGCTATGCAAACTCGTTTGCATGATCATCCTTTTATCGAGTTCATAAATAAAATACAGATGGATATAGCTAATGTATCAATTTCTTGTACAAGTTTGTTCCATAATACATCTCCAGGCTTCCCAGAACATGTAACAATGCGTGACATCGTTTCTAATTATATTTATCCAAACACATTAAAAGTAATTAGAATAACTGGAGCAGATATAAAAGATGCTCTTGAACTCTCTGCTTCTTATTTCACATTAAAAACAAATGGATCCATCATCGTAAGCCCTACCTACATAGAACCAAAGCCACAACATTATAATTATGATATGTGGGAAGGGATTTCATATGTATTAAACATTTCAAAACCAATTGGTGAAAGAGTAGAATCTTTACAGCATAAAAGTGCTCCTCTTAATATGAATGACGAATATGACGTTGTAATGAATAATTATCGTGCAAGTGGCGGGGGAAATTTCTTTATGTTTCAAAACAAACCGATAGTAAAAGATATACCCACTGATATGTCTGAACTTATCGCTAATTATATATTGGAACATAGAACGATAGAAGCAACCGTTAATAACAACTGGAAAGTTATTAAATAAGGATTTTTACAAATAAAAAAGATGGGCTTCGCCCATCTTTTAATTTAATTTTGCATTATCTTGCTTTTTTAAAGCTTTTAATTTCGTCGGTGTAACATCTGTACCTTCTTCGTTAACAACTTTAATACCTTTAAGTTCGTTTAACATATTTTGACGAAATCCTTTTAAATATTGTTCACGTAGCGATTGACGCTCACGTTGCTCTTCTTCAGTTAAACCTTCAGCTTTTGCTTTTTTCGCTAAGAAGTTAATGCGTTCAACGAGTTCGTGATTAATCATCTCGAATCCCCCTTCTAATCAAAACTGATTATTATCATACAATAGTTACTCTTCTTTATCAAGCAATTGCTTCGTATACTCTACATATCTACGATGTACAGTCGCCTTTGAAACATTATGACCAAATCCACGTAGTGTTGCTGCAATTTCTTCAAACGTGAGTTCACTTTTTCGCAAACGTACAATTTCCTCAATTGGCACTTCTTTTTTCTCTCTTCCTACACTTAAATGACGATTTTTTAAATTATTTTCTGGACGATAACCTTTTTCTACTGCACGTTGCATACCTCGTTTAATTTTCAAGTTATGAATCTTCCTTTGATATTCTTCAACAATACCAATAATATCTAATACCATCGAATCAGAATCCGACAATTGTAATTCACCATTATGTGTATGTGTATATACTTTTATGCCTTCTTTATGTAAACAATGCATTAATGCAATCTTCGCATTCCCTCTACCAAGGCGCGTTTCATCTTGTATAAGTAACACATCAATTTGTTCGTCCCGAATTGTATCTAACACCTCTAATATACCGTCACGTTCAATTGTATACCCACTAGCCTGCTCTTCAATCACCTTAGTAACATTCATTTGATAGCGCTCAGCTAAATGCAATAATTCATCTTTTTGACGTAATAATGATGTTTCTTGCGCTTCTTTCGTTGTACTCACACGTGCATAAATAATTGCATTCATTTTGAACCCCTCTTTCTCCCTATCATTTCCCTATAGTGTAACATAAATCTGCCATTTGTTCGAACTTATGTTTGTAGAATGTTTTTTCACATGTTATACTTATTAATAAGAAAAATGAAAGAAAACGAGGTGTTAGAAAACATGGAAAAGTTAACGAAACGCCAGCAAGACATTCTCGACTTTATTAAGCTAAAAGTACAAGAAAAAGGATATCCACCTTCCGTACGTGAAATTGGTCAAGCAGTCGGCCTCGCTTCTAGTTCTACAGTGCACGGACATTTATCACGATTAGAAGAAAAAGGATACATTCGACGCGATCCAACAAAACCACGTGCCATTGAAATTTTAGGCGAAGACCGAATGGATACGGAAACACAATCTGTTATTCAAGTTCCAATTGTCGGAAAAGTTACTGCTGGTTTACCAATTACAGCGGTCGAAAGCGTAGAGGAACATTTCCCACTTCCAGCTAGCATTGTTTCCGGAGCAGACCAAGTGTTCATGTTACGTATTTCTGGAGATAGTATGATTGAAGCTGGTATTTTCGATGGAGATTTAGTTGTTGTTCGCCAACAACAGTCTGCATATAATGGTGAAATTGTAGTCGCTTTAACAGAAGATAACGAAGCAACTGTTAAACGTTTCTATAAAGAAAAAGACCATTTCCGTCTACAACCAGAAAACTCTTCATTAGAACCTATCATTTTAAAACAAGTGTCAGTTATCGGGAAAGTAATTGGCGTATATCGTGATTTACATTAAAAATAACAAAAAGAAGATAATTACCTTATTTATATACGGTAATTATCTTCTTTTTGTATTTTGATAGATTTCCATGCACTCTATTTCTTATTAACGAGTTTCAATCGTGACATCTCCAGCAGCCGTTTTACCGCTAATCTTTTTACTACCATTTCCAATTGTTACGTTATTATTTTCTTCATTAAAAATTGTTACATCTCCGGCAGCACTTTGCCCAGTAATTACCGCATCTTGTGGTTTTTCCGATAAAGTAATATCTATATCTCCCGCAGTTGAACTTGCTTCTAGATTATACTTAGAATCATGATCTTGAATATTTATTTCCCCACTTGTTGTTTTTGCGGTCACTTTCCCTATTACTTTTTTAAAGTTCACCTCACCAGCTTTTGTAGATCCCTCCACATTCTTAGACGTTACTTGTTTCAGCTCTACTTCTCCAGCAAGTGTTCTAACACTTACACTATCACTTTTCACATCACTCATTTCGATTTGTCCAGCAGATGAATTTACTTTTACATCTTGATAAGAGCGTTCGGGCACAAGGAGAGTCAATTTAGACGTTTGGAACCTAAAATCGTAAAAAGAAAAATCAAATGAAGCACCTTTTTCTCTTTCCCCAATAATTTTTAATGTGTCACCATCTTCTGCAATACGAATCACTTGTTTACGTACATCTCCTGATTGCTTTACATAAAAAGAAGAGTCAGGAGATTTTTGGATAACAATATCTCCGGCATCTAACTTAACTTCTATATTTTTTAATGTTTCGTTTTTAATTACATCTTCTTTATCGCCTTTTTCAGCAGTTTGTACTGCTTTTTCATATGTTTGGGAAATTCCTATTACTCCAATAATGATACAAGCGATAGCGATTAAAAATAGTTTTTTCATCATTTACTCTCCTTTTATCATTTTGAAGTTCCATATTACGTATCGTACACACAATCTCTTAAACCACTTTGTACTATAAAAAGCGATAATACATAACAACAAACCTACTCCAACAAACGTTATACTAACGAAAAGATCCAACCATATAAAAGTACCCATAAATACTTTTCCAATAACGAAAAATGGTGTTACTACACTAGCAATACCACCAATCCAAAAAGAAAATATAAAAGCAATAATTGCGACTAACGGGCCTAACACAATAATAAAATTAAACAAACTAAGTCCAATCGCTGCCATAACAGCTCTTGTCACATTTGAAGTCGATGGATTTTTTTTCATTTCATCGAAGCGATACATCGCAAGTAATTCTTTTGCGATTACTTTCGGAGAACCAAGGCCCTGTATTATTTCTGATTCAGTTTTCCCCTCTTCTAGTCCAAACTGAAAGTGCTCTTCATAATCCAATAAAATATCTTGCCTCTCTTCCTCTGGTAACTTTCTAAGATAACTTGATAATTCTTTAAGAAACCCTTCTTTACTCATCCCATTCCACCCCTTCAATAATTTCTTGTACCCCTTTCGCAAAATCACGCCATTCTGTTACTAACAAATGAAATTGCGTCTCCCCTTGCTCTGTTAATTGATAATATTTACGAGGTGGCCCTTCCGTAGATTCCTTTAAATACGTTTGAAAATACCCTTCTTTCGTCAAACGACGTAACAAAGGGTATACTGACCCTTCCGATATTAAAAATTTATTAGAGATTTGCTGAACAAGTTCATAACCGTAACTATCTTTACGTTTTACAAGTGCTAATACACAAAGTTCAAGCACACCTTTTTTAAACTGAACGTTCAAGTGCCATCCTCCTTCCCTATCTCAGTACTGTTCAATACACGGTACCTGATTTATCCATAATATACCACTTAGTATTATTTATTGCAAGGTACTAAGCTATATTTATTCCCTAAATTTAGAAAGCGAACTAACGAATCCCTGAATAAGACTGTGTTATAACTAAGCATCCTTCAAGGTTTCATTTCATTTACATTAAATATTAGACTTCATTCACTCTTTCCTCTTGAAGAATCCACCACAACCTTATTCACTATAGCTAATGAGAAAAAGCCCCAATACTTATCGGTATTAGGGCTTTTTCTCATTATTATATATTAATTGAATTTCTATTTGAGAACCTACATACGCGACAAATAATTTAATATCATATTTTATTTCTCATCCCCGTTTCCCAATATTTTTTGCTTAACATCTGATAAATCCTTTGACAACGAACTAAATGCTTTTGCTTGTTCTTCAATGACCTGTTGATTTTTTTCAATAACTTTTTGATATTGTTCTTCGCGCTGTTCATTCTTTTTTTGCGTAGTAAACAGCATCCACACAAATAAAGCTGCGAATGCTCCTTGTTGAATCATTGAATTGAAGATTTGTTCTTCCATCGTTCTCATCTCCTTTTCAAAAATTAAAAAGAATCACACGAGTGACCCTACTCTAATATCCTTATCTCACATTAAAATGTTCTTCTTTTACCCATGTATTTTGTCCAATATCGATATAACCATCTTTTCTTGCAAAAATCCCATATGGATAAGATCCATCTACATTTCCTTTATAATTTCCATTTGGACCATCATATGTGTTAATACCATAACCTGCTGGATATTTTGAATAAGCATGGAACCACTCTACTTCAAAGTGTTCTTCTTTTGCCCATGCTTCCCAACCTAGGCACAACATATTTTCATTCCCACCATACCAAGCAGCATCTATAATTAAATATGGCATTTTTGTATTAATGACATGACCTGTGAACCAGGCATCTTTTCCAGGGCCACTATATAAATTGATACCCGATCCTTCTGGGTATTTAGACGTTGCGATACCTAGCCCTTTTGGTTGTAGTGGTTTATTAGAAGGATCTGTTGTACCACCACCGTCTCCTTTTCCTAAGTAATCTAATGGATTCACAGCATTACTCTTATTAACGTTCCAAGACCCTTTATGCAATTCAAAATGTAGATGTTGACCAGTAACTTCTCCCGTGCTACCCATAACTCCAATAGTTTGTCCTTGCGTAACATAATCACCTTCTTTCACCGTTCGAGAACCGCTACGCATATGAGCATATACTGTTTCCCATGTAACCCCATCAATAGTGTGCACAATCATAATACATTCACCATAACTAGATGAAACATAAGAACGACTAACTCGTCCGCTAGCCGCTGCATAAATCGGATGATAACCCGATTCAGCCAGATCTATCCCATGATGATCTGGTCTACTCCCCCTAAAACCACTTGTTACTCTCGTTGTATCGGTTGGATAAATAAATTTCGCCATAATAATCTTCCTTCCTATTTATAAGTGATATAAAAAGGCACTTAAAAAAGCACCCTTTCATAACATTTTTTCTTTATATTTAAATTTAATATTTATAATCGCAGAATAAGAAACCCTTTGTTATTACCTTACATTAAAATGTTCTTCTTTTACCCATGTATTTTGTCCAATATCGATATAGCCATCTTTTCTCGCAAAAACGCCATATGGATAAGATCCATCTACATTTCCTTTATAATTTCCATTTGGACCATCATATGTGTTAATACCATAACCTGCTGGATATTTTGAATAAGCATGGAACCACTCTACTTCAAAGTGTTCTTCTTTCGCCCATGCTTCCCAACCTAGGCACAACATATTTTCATTCCCACCATACCAAGCAGCATCTATAATTAAATATGGCATTTTTGTATTAATGACATGACCTGTGAACCAAGCATCTTTTCCAGGGCCACTATATAAATTGATACCCGATCCTTCTGGGTATTTAGACGTTGCGATTCCTAGTCCTTTTGGTTGTAACGGTTTATTGTCACCACCATCAGTTCCTCCGTTAAAATCAACATATTGCTTAACAATTTCAGAGTAGAAGAAATTCCCCCCATTTTTATATCGATAACCACCATTGTAGGCAACAGCGATAGGGTGACTATATTTCACCATAGCACCAGTTGTATTTCCGAGTGATGGAGCAACAACTGTTTTAGAATACAAATCTGCTACCGGTAATGAATGCTGTTTATTGTTAGAAGCTAACCAGCGAAGGTAAGCTCGTCCAAAATTATACGATTGAACAATGGCACTTAAATCTGTAATACCATTTTTCTTTGCATCATCAAAAGCTCCCTTTAAATGCTTTACTCCGTAATAAATTGAATCCTTAGGATTTTTAATTGTATTCATTGGCCAACCTTGTGATTCACTGGACTGCATAATATCGGGGGTTGTTTCAGAGTTCCCTCCACTTTCCACCATAATAATTCCAAGTACGTAAGGAACTAACTCAGGTACTCCTTGTGCGGAACATTCACTTTCTACCATTGATTGCCAACGTAACACTTGTTGTGGCAAATTCTTTGTTTTGACTGAAGCAGCTAATAAATTCATCATTAAACATCTCCTTATTTGCTATTATTTTCGCCTGTAAACCTACTACTTTACTAAATATAACCGGAAGCCAAATGCCCATTTATCTATAAAATCACTTCATGTTACTCACCTTCTTTCACAACAAAAAGAGCAACCATAAAAATAGTTGCCCTTTCGTCGAAATCTTATATTACTACTATAAATCACTTTTTCAATACTTTCTGTACACTGCATGTATCCTACAAAAAGGTAACATTAAAACCCATCTAAAAACTTGACAATCTTTCTTATTTCAGCATGTTTTCGGCGGATATAGCCTGTACTATAATGTAATTCAAACGCTATTTGTTCTAAAGTCATTCCATCAACATATTTCATTTTAAGTATTTGATGATCCAGTCCTGTAAACTTATTAATTAAAAGCTTTAAATCATACTCTTCATTCATCTTATAAGCTAATTCATATTCAATTACTTCAATTCGTCCTTCTACCTTAGCCCCTTCCGATTCAGCGTTTAATCGTACATTTTGCAAATCACCACTAATCCAACGCTTCAATTCGGCTTTTGATTTATCTAAGTTGTATTCTAAATAAGTAATTTCTTCTTCTAACTTCTTATAATCTTTGAGCCATTCGAACACTTACCGATTCACCCACTTCCGTTCTTTTTACAAAGTCTCTTAATACTAATTTAATAGAATGAATATGCTTATTAACTTTTTCAATCTTTATTACTTGTAAATTATCTTTCATTTTATAAACACAACCCTTTCCTAACATTTTTTTACCCTCTATTGATAAGTTCCTTACATCTTTAGAATTCAGATATTGTAATTAATTCCTGAATCCTTTTGAAAAAACTTCTAACAGTTCCCATAGAACTTTAAGAAATAAACTGAAATTACAAATGGTTCATACTTGATCCAAACATTCACTAATATCTTTATAGTACTGTTCACTATGCATCGGGAATCTTTAAAGAATATAAATGTATTATTTTTTATTAAGGTAATATATTTCAAAATAACAAAATCATCTAACGTTTTTTCTTATGACTTATATTTATTTAACACTTCTTGTAATCTCTCACGCTCTTCATCAGTAGATTGCACGATTTTTCTTTCCTCTTCTTGATTTGTTGATTCATCATCTTTGTATAACCAATCAGGTACAATCTCTTTTCTATTTGAATACTTCCTACCTATCCCATTATATTTCTTTTTCTTGCTCATTTCGAAACGTCTATCTAGTATGGCCACATCAACTAATGTTTTAACTTCTTGCTCCTTCCAATTCCTCAATATAGCCTTAATGTAGTTCCATCTTGGTGCATTCTCATCAACGGCTTTATTAATTGCATGCTGAATTAATTCATCACTAAACAAATTACAAAAATCCCCCAACTCTGCAATTGCAATTTCACTTAACGGAATGCCCGTCCCCTTAATAAAGTTGCAACTTACTTTAACCTTCTCATTGCTGGATACACAAGAATCTAATTTATCAATATCATCATAATGATTAGTATTTTGTATATTAGTATTTCGTTTATTAGTAGTTATTCTATTAGTATTTAGTAGTGCTTGATTTTCCTCATATGGCTTTACCACATCTTGGTTTTCCACTTGTGGCATGTTCCTTTGTGGCGTTTCGTAAATTTCCGTATCCCACCTTGTAATTTTTTTGGTATTCCCATCACGAACAGGATAACGTTTTACATAACCTAATTCTTTTAATTCCTTAAAACCTGTACGGAGCGAATCTTCTCCATCCTTAGCATGTCGAGCTAATTCGCTAATATGAAAAGTCCAATCGTCTGGTAATGTAAGCGCATAGGCTAAGATTCCTTTCGCTTTCCAAGACAACCTTTCATCTTTTAAACCAGTATTATTTATAACTGAATAATTACTATCTTTTTTCACTCGAATAATTCCCATACTAGCCACCTCATAAATTCTCAAAAACGGTATTCAATGGTATACTTATCTAGAGATATTTTTTCTTATAGAATCCGCTGCAACGGATTCTTTTCTTATACATTCATTCAAAACAATTATGCTATCCGTATCAATTTTCTCCTAAACCTCTCTTATTCCTCAAATTCAACATCCACTTGAATTTCGATATTCATAGGAATTTCTTGTGTTATACGAATCACATTTTGACTCACTCCTTTTTGAATAAGCTTTCTAACCTGCTCTTTTGCATCTTCTTTTGTTTTAAATTCACTGACAGTTGGTAGTCCTGCTAAACTGCTAGTAATGACTAAAATCTTTCTTTGCATGTTCTTTCCTCCTACTGAATTTCTGCCATATTTATTTGTGAGTTTTTAACTGTAATTTCTTCATTTAAAACAGTTGGAATTGAATATTCTTCATTAATAATTTGTATCGCTCTATCCAAATGATAACGTTTAATAGCTTTATAACTATTCACACCAAATTCCCGATGTAACTGACTATAAATATCTCTATATAACTTTCTTCTAAGGCCGATATCCTGATAAGAATTTGAATTTTTACCTCCCAATAACATAACACCTAACCTCTTTACAGCCCTTATTATCTCTTCACACTCAATAGCATAAAGCGGCGTATTTTCTCGCAATTCCTTCACCTCAGACTTAATCTCTTGTATCTCCTGAGTATGCCCTTCTAACGCAGCAAATGTTAACTTTAAAACCCCCATTGGATCCTTTGGCACATTTTGTTGATTTTGTATATACTGCTTCATTCGTTTGAACTCTTTCATAAATTTAATTTTCATTCCAACCGCTTCTCTAGTGGTATATCCCATAACAAGTAACGTGAATGCTTCTTCTGTTAAATCATATTTAGGGATCCACCTGTTCTTTGAATTAACATAAGTGGACTCGTGAAAATTTTCTCCTCCAAACTCTTCATCTACATATACAATTTGTTTTCGAACTTCCTTCAAAACGTCGAAGTGATCTTTTTTGAATATCTTTGCAATTACCAAACTATCCGTTACTACTTTGCCATTAACTTCAAATACTAATGAACTATGTACTGATGAGTCAGTTAATTGCCCCATCCTCATCTCCTCCTCACTACTAATTTTGAACTATCTTTATTGTATTGAGATAATTTCGCACTACGCATAATTCGTTGCTTTCTTTTTACAGATTAACTAATTATCGAAATTTAATATAAATACTATAATATAAACCCTTTTATTAAGTCATTATTCAATAATTCGATTATCCATTTTAAGCAATTCTCCTCCGATTTCAATTCGCTTCGTTTTCTTCAAATTCAAAAAGATATTCCAAATTATGTTCTGGAAAAAAAGTTTTCTTAATTTCAAAAGCTTCATCATAATAAAAACGAAATTTACCATTTATTTTGTCGCTCACTGTTGCGTGGCGAAGTTTCAGATGCGAAGAAATTTGTGTAATCATAATTCTTTTTCTCGCCATCTCTGCACGCAAATTCGGATACATCGACTCACCACCTATTTTATGTACGATATTGCGTTCATTTTTATTTAAATATAAACTCAATTTCGTATTTAGTCAACAAAAAAACGTATTTAAATACTCAATTTCGTATATATTTCTATTTACTAACAAATTCAGTTAGGTTATGATATATACAGAAATACGCAATATCGTATACATTTTAATACGAAAGATGGTGAAAGTAATGAAAAAAGCAGAGGTTGTAACACGCTTAATAAAAGAAGCTGGCTATAGCAAAAGAGCCTTCGCCGAAAAAATAGGTCTCCCCCCCACAACACTGCAATCCATGTTATCAAGAGGGATTGGTAAAGCATCTGTTGATAATGTAATAAAAGTTTGTAAGGGATTAGGAATCACTACTGATGATTTAGAAAAACTCGCAACCCAAGAGGACAATACTGTTAAAGAAGAAGTTTCTATTTATGAAACCATCCAAAACGATCAATCAAATATTATTCATATTCCTATCATTGGTTCTGTAGCAGCTGGTACACCTATATTCGCTGAAGAAAATATCGAAGGCTATTTACCAATGCTAAGTACATTTTTAAACAAGCGTAAAAAGTATTTTTACCTTACTGTAAAAGGCACTAGCATGAATCTCGAATTCCCTGATGGTTCTTATGTTTTAGTAGAGGAAACTCCTTATGTTGAAAACGGACAAATTGCTGTTGTAAAAGTCAATGGTTATGATGCTACCGTGAAAAAGATTTCAAAATCTGGAAGCATCATTACTTTAATACCATTGAGTAATGACCCTATCCACGAACCAAAAACTTACGATCTTTCAGCTGAAGATGTAAAAATCATTGGTCGCGTTGTACAGGCAGTAAAGAATTATTAAGTCATAGCACAAGTGATTTTAAAAAAAGATAAGATCGATTCTTTTGAAAAGATTTTCTTAGTAACATGATTCAAAATAACCAAAAACAATCCATTATCTAGTAGTTAACATATCCAATAACTTCACTAAAAAAGCCCTGATACCGTAGTATCAAGGCTTTTTCATTTCACAAATTATATAAAACTTACATTTATCTGATAATATTTTTCTATGATATCACTACTTGTTATTAATTATTGGCTTTTATGTGGCTGTTTTTCATTTTGCAACCATATAAAATTGTAATAATAGGGAATTAAAAAACCCTTGATACGAGTTGTATCAAGGGTTCAAGCCTCTTAGTATAGAGACATATATTGATCGCGTTCCCATTGGTGAACTTGTGTTCTAAAGATATCCCACTCAATCTCTTTCGCTTCGATGAAGTGCTCAAGTAAGTGTTCTCCTAGTGCACCGCATACTACTTCATTAGATTGTAATGTAACTAACGCTTGCGCTAATGTTGCTGGTAAGTCAACGATACCTGCTTCTTCGCGCTCTTCTTTTGTCATTACATAGATGTTACGGTCTACTGCAGCTGGTGGAGTTAATTTGTTTTTAATTCCATCAAGACCTGCAGCTAATAATGTAGCCATTACTAAATATGGGTTTGCAGCTGGGTCAACACTACGTACTTCTACGCGTGTACTAATACCACGAGATGCAGGGATACGTACTAACGGGCTACGGTTTTGTGCAGACCATGCTACGTAACAAGGCGCTTCATATCCAGGTACTAGACGTTTATATGAGTTTACAGTTGGATTTGCTATCGCTGTAAATGCTGGTGCATGTTTTAAAATACCTGCGATGAAGTGACGAGCATCATCACTTAGTTGTAAGTCACCGTTTGCATCAAAGAATACGTTCTCACCATTTTTAAATAATGATAAGTTACAGTGCATACCTGAACCGTTCACACCGTATAGTGGTTTCGGCATAAATGTTGCGTGTAAACCATGTTTACGAGCAATTGTTTTTACAACAAGTTTGAATGTTTGAATGTCATCACATGAGCGAATTGCATTTGCATATTTAAAGTCAATTTCATGCTGCCCTGGAGCAACCTCATGGTGAGATGCTTCAATTTCAAATCCCATTTCTTCAAGTTCAAGAACGATATCACGACGACAGTTTTCCCCTAGATCCATCGGCGCAAGGTCGAAGTATCCACCGTTATCGTTTAATTCTAATGTTGGATTTCCTTTTTCATCAACCTTAAATAGGAAGAATTCTGGCTCTGGTCCAAGATTGAAGTCTGAAAATCCTAAAGCTTCCATTTCTTTTAACACACGTTTTAAGTTGTTACGTGGGTCTCCATCAAATGGAGTGCCATCTGCATTGTAAATATCACAGATTAGTCGAGCTACTTTACCTTTTTCAGCTGTCCAAGGGAAAATTACCCAAGTGTCTAAATCAGGATATAAATACATATCAGATTCTTCAATACGTACGAAACCTTCAATCGAAGATCCATCAAACATCATTTTGTTATCAAGAGCTTTCGTTAATTGTCTCACTGGAATCTCTACGTTTTTAATTACCCCTAAAAGGTCCGTAAATTGTAAACGGATATACTTTACATTCTCTTCTTTCGCCAAACGGAAAATATCTTCTTTTGTGTATCTAGACATTATAAATTCCTCCTTAGTCCCTCTAATCGCCTTCAGAATCAGTTATCTTTAGTGAAAAAATCTTGAAATGTCACCTTGTCGCAATGAAGTTCGATTGAATCTACCTGTATGTTGTAGTTCATCTCGAAGTATTTTGCGAAGCTCAGTTTTTGAAATTTCTTTTGTTTCTTCTTTTACTTTCACTGCTTCTGTTTGATTTTCTTTCATTAGTAACACTTGCTTAATACCAGCCATATTCAAGCCTTGATCTAACAAATCTTTAATCTCTAACAACTTATCTACATCGTTAAATGAAAATAATCTACGATTCCCCTTTGTACGGGTTGGAGAAACAAGATTATGCTCTTCATAGTAGCGAATTTGACGTGCAGACAATTGTGTTAAATCCATAACAATACCAATTGGAAACAGCGGGGCAGAACGTCTATCTTCTTTCATTTTTCAGTTCCTCCTTCGCCTTAACTGCTTCTCATTTTATAACATGTTATGTTTAGTGTCAATAGATGTTAGCTTTTCTTACATGTTTTTTTATAATTTTTTTCATTCTTTTTTCTAATCGCATAAATCGTTACTTTTATACGAAAAAAGCTGCCGATATCGACAGCTCCCCTTTAAGAAATTGTTAATAAATTCTTTTCAATCAATTCATCAATCGCAGAACAAATCGCAATTTTAACATGCGAATACGTTAATCCACCTTGCACATATGCAACATACGGTGGTCTAATCGGACCATCAGCAGACAATTCAATACTTGCACCTTGAATAAATGTTCCCGCCGCCATAATTACATCATCTTCATAACCTGGCATATAGTTTGCATACGGAGTAAAATGCGAATTAATTGGAGATGCATATTGAATCGCTTGGCAGAAGGCAATCATACGGTCTTTATCATCAAATTGAACAGATTGAATTAAGTCTGTTCTTGGTGCATTCCACGCTGGTGACGTGTTCATTCCTAACTTTTCTAAAAACGCAGCTGTAAAAATTGCACCTTTCAGCGCTTGTCCTGCAACATGTGGCGCTAAGAAGAACCCTTGATACATTTCTTGCAGACTGTATAAAGACGCTCCAGCTTCCGCACCAATTCCCGGAGATGTTAAACGATATGCACACGCTTCAACATACTGTTCTTTACCGACAATGTAACCACCAGTTTTTACAATTCCCCCGCCTGGGTTTTTAATAAGCGAACCCGCCATTAAATCTGCACCAACATGACACGGCTCTTGCTCTTCAATAAACTCACCATAACAGTTATCTACAAACACAACAACATCAGGTTTAATTTCTTTAACAAACGCGATCATCTCTTTAATTTGAGAAATAGTAAACGATGGACGAGTAGCATAACCTTTCGAACGCTGAATACCGATCATTTTCGTATTACTATGAATCGCTGCTGCAACAGCTTCAAAATCAACAAGCCCACCTTCAGTTAGCGGAACTGCATTGTAACCAATATTATATTCTTTAAATGAACCTACACCTTTCCCACGCACGCCAACGATTTCCTCTAACGTATCATACGGTTTTCCAGTGATGTACAATAACTCATCTCCTGGACGTAAAATACCGAATAACGCTGTAGAAATAGCGTGAGTACCTGAAATAATTTGCGGACGAACAAGTCCAGCTTCCGCTCCAAACACATCAGCATACACTTTTTCTAACGAATCACGGCCAATATCATCATAACCATAACCTGTCGTCGGGATAAAATGCGAGTCACTAATTTTATGTTTACGAAAACTTTCTAATACACGAAACTGATTACTTTCAATTACTTCATCCGCACGTTTATGTACTTCTGTAATCTGACTCTCTACTTCTTTTACGATTGGAGCAATTTTTTCTCCATTTTTCAAACGATCAAACATTTTTATTTTCTCCTTCTTCCACTAAAAATCTCTTTAATTGCACATTAAGCGATGAATGAGTAAAAATATACCCTGCACAATCATATACAAATTTATCTTCCAGAAACTCCATCTTTGCTAATAGCGTTTCCGTCTTTAAAAGCGTTAATAACTTACCTTCACTCGGAGGGATTTCTACTCGATAACGATCCATTTCTTTCTTCATTTTCATTTCTATCGCTTCTTTTATACGCAATAAATCACTTTCTTCAAAAGCACTAGTCATTAAGAAATCACTTTTCGGAAACGGAATAAAGTTTTGATGTAATTCATCTTTTTTATTATATAACGTAATAATAGGAATATGATTAATTTCAAGTTCTGATAATAATCGTTTTACTGTTCTTTCATGCCCTATGTAGTTAGGATCCGCAGAATCAACTACATGTAAAATAACATCTGCTTCCCCCGCTTCTTCCAGTGTTGAACGAAAAGCAGCAATTAATGAAGTGGGTAAATCTTGTATAAAACCAACAGTATCAGTTAGTAATACTGTATAACCAGAAGGTAACGGCATCTTCCTCGTCGTTGGGTCTAGTGTTGCAAACAGAAGGTTTTCTTCAAACGTATTAGCTTCCGTTAATCTATTAAACAGTGTCGATTTCCCTGCATTTGTATAGCCTATTAATGAAACTTGAAATACTTTATTGTCTTTTCTTCTCTCACGATATCTTTTTCGGTGTTCCACAACAACTGCAAGTTGTTTCTTTATTTCATCAATACGCGATCGAATATGACGACGATCCGTCTCAAGTTTCGTCTCACCCGGTCCTCTCGTTCCAATACCACCACCAAGACGTGATAAGGACAACCCTTGACCCATAAGACGTGGCATTGTATATTGCAACTGAGCTAATTCTACTTGAAGCTTACCTTCCCTCGACTTCGCACGTTGCGCAAAAATATCTAGTATTAGTTGCGTTCGATCAATTACTCTCGCATCTAATACTGAGGATAAATTCCGAATTTGACTCGGCGTTAATTCATTATTAAATACAATAACATCCGGCTCTAATTCTTCAGTTAGCATTGTAAGCTCTTCTAATTTCCCTTTACCTATGTAAGTTGCCGGATGAAACTTTGGTCGTTTTTGCGTTGTTGAAACTAACACTTCCGCTCTCGCAGTCTTAGCTAGTGATGCAAGCTCTTTCATGGAATGCATAAATTTTTCATCATCATCTTGCGGCAATTGACAGCCTACTAATATGACTTTTTCTTTTTCTTCCATCAAATATGTTCACTCATCCTTTTCGAAATTTAAACCTTCTAATATAATAGCAGAGGAAGCACATTTCATCTAGTTAGCGGGGGAGAAAATTCATGGCATGGGAGATTTTTAGCATCATAGGCACAATCGCTTTCGCACTAAGCGGAGCCATTGTTGCAATGGAAGAGGATTATGATATTTTCGGGGTGTATATTTTAGGAATGGCAACCGCATTTGGGGGAGGTGCCCTTCGTAATTTATTAATCGGTTATCCGATTGTCGCGTTTTGGCAACAAGACATGTTATTCCAAATCGCACTTTTATCAATGACTATTATTTTTCTTTTTCCAAATAAGTTAATTAGACATTGGAAAAAGTGGGAAAATATCACTGACGCTATCGGCTTATCAGCATTTGCTGTACAAGGAGCATTATATGCTCAAAAATTAAATTTACCAATTAGCGCCACAATCGTGGCAGCTGTTTTAACTGGTATCGGCGGCGGTATCATTCGCGACCTTTTAGCCCGCAGAAAACCTCTCGTTCTTCGAGCTGAAGTATATGCCTTTTGGACAATTTTAGCAGGTTTCTTAATTGGCGCTCAAATTATTGTTAGCGATTGGGCTCTTTACATTTTATTCATTTTAATTGTTTGCTTCCGCATGGTTTCTATTCATTACAAATGGCATTTACCGCACAGACGTATCGAAACGAAAGAACGTTCAATGCATAAATAGCAATCTAACCTCTTTACATATCGTAAAGAGGTTTTTCTTTTCTAACGATTTTTTCTTTATATAATGTTTATACTAATTTTTAAAGTGAGATAATATGAAGTGACCTCCTAGATTATCAAGTCAGGGATTTTAACCCATAATAATGAATGAAAACATTATGAATGGGGTTATACCCTATGATAATAGGAGGCCACTATGGAAAATATAATATATATTGGGATGGATGTCCACAAGGAAAGTTTTAGCTTATGTGCACTACACGGAACAACTGGGGAAATTGTAAGAGAAGCACGATGTGCTTCAAATGTATCTCTCGTAAAAAAATTCGTTGAGAAACTGAAAACAAAATATGGTGAAGATATAAAAATTAAAGCTGGATATGAGGCTGGTTGTTTAGGGTATTCACTTCATAATCTTCTTGAACAAAATGGAATTGATTGTGATATTTTAGCTCCCACAACAATGTACAGTTCATCAAAAAACAAAATGGTGAAAAATGATAAATTCGATGCCAAAATGATTGCTCTTAATTTAGCAAATGGCACCTATAAAGAAGTATATGTTCCAGAAGAAGAGGATGTTGCCGTGAAAGAGTATATCCGCATGTTAGGTGATTTTAAAACATCTTTGAAAAAAATAAAACAACAGATAAAAGCATTCCTTTTAAGACATGGCTATGTGTATGAAGGGAAATCAAGCTGGACAATCGCTTATATGAAATGGTTAAAGAATCTTGATCTACAAGGATTATTCAAAGAAACGTTAGGCGAATACCTATTACAGTATGATGTTCTAGTCGATAAAATTGAGCGGTTCAGTTTGAGATTAGAAGAATTATCTCATCGTGAAAGGTACGAAGAACCAATCGCAAAGTTAAGATGCTTAAAAGGTATAGATACAACATCGGCAATGACTGTTCATGTGGAAATTGCAGACTTCACTCGTTTTCCCACGGCTAAAGCATTTATGGCTTATGTAGGATTGACGCCAAGCGAAAGCTCAAGTGGAGAGAAAATCAGTCGACGTTCGATTACAAAACAAGGAAATTCGACCGTTAGGTCTACTCTTGTAGAATGTGCAAATGCGTTGGTAAAAGGAGCAATCGGATTAAAATCGAAGCGAGTGAAAGCAAGACAAAAAGGGCAACGAAGCGAAGTGATTGCTTATGCGGATCAGGCTGTAGAAAGGTTACAAAGAAAATATTATCGCATGATATATCAAGGGAAGCCTAGAAATGTTGCCGTTACAGCTATCGCAAGAGAACTGGGGTGTTTTATATGGGGATTAGAAACAGGTAAAATTCACCGAAAATAAAGAGGGAAGGATATGAAGTTGATTGATTCATAGTTAGAAATCAAAGGTATCAATTGATGGCATAGATGAGCTTCAGAGATAGTGAATTACAGGTCTGGCTATCTATGACTCACCTCTTCTGGCATGGCTGAAATTCTGATAAACAAGCTATTTATTAGAATTTGAAAAGGTGTGATCCACGCAGTGAGATTATAAGAGCCTAACGACGAACCATTAACCTGAGGTAACCAATCCACGAATAACAGAGTGGTTAACTGTCGATAGATCTTATTTCTGAAGCTTTTGTATGCCATCAAGAAAAATATTATGGGTGAAAAACTATTGACAAAGGTCACTTCATAACAGGTGAATACAAATGACAAACCACGTTAATAAAGGAGCTCAAAAAAGTTCAGTAAACCAATTTGGACACGACCCTAATTCAGCACACGAAAAGAGCGCTAAAATGGAACGCTTCCATAAAGCGCACCAAGAAAAAGCAAAAAAAGAGTAAACGAACTTATACACAAAAATAGACGCACAGTTTATGTACTGTGCGTCTCCTCTTCGAGCATCAAATCCATACTCGATATTCCAATTAAATCATTTTTATCATACGTATCTTCTTGCAACAACCGCATCGCCTGTGTACGAATTGATTTTTCAACAATATTCCGTACATACCGCCCATTACTAAACGATGTAATTTGCGACGAATACTTCACCGCATGTAAATGATCCCTAAATTTCCATTCAGCTTCTTTTGATAACTGATATTCACGATCTTCATACATTCTCTTTCCAATTTCCAATAGCTGATTTACCGAGTAATCCGCAAATTCAATAATAAATGGAAAACGAGACTGCAGCCCTGGATTTAATGAAAGAAAGTGATTCATCTCTCTTGAATATCCAGCTAAAATCAATACAAAACCATGTTGTTTATCTTCCATATGTTTTACAAGCGTATCAATTGCTTCTTTTCCAAAGTCCTTCTCTCCTCCTCGAGCTAAAGAATAAGCCTCATCAATAAACAAAATACCTCCCATTGCTTTTTTTATTAAGTCTCTTGTTTTTTGAGCTGTATGGCCGATATACTCTCCTACAAGATCAGCACGTTCAGCTTCAACCAAGTGGCCTTTCGATAGAATATTCATCTCAAACAGCAATTTCCCTATCATTCTAGCAACAGTTGTCTTCCCTGTACCCGGATTCCCTTTAAACAACATATGAAGTACTTGCTTCTCAGACTTCAATCCCTTCTCTTGTCTTTTTTTATTCACATAAATCCAAGCATATATTTCTTTTATTATCTTTTTTATATCATCCATCCCAACAAGCTTCCCCATCTCTTCTTCAATTCTCTGCAGCATTTCATGTTTAATTGTAGTTTCATTTGAAATTACCGTTTTATTTTCTGTGGCTGGCAAAGAAATTTTCTTTCGATGGTTTAACACAATATTAATTTGATTGTTGTTTTTCTTTCGCATCGATTGTTCCATACAATCACCTCATTTTATCCCGCTATTTGCGGGCAGTAAGACTCCCACCTCGACATTCAGCAAACGCTTGGTATTTAAGCGGGAGATAACCGCCCGTAAATGCCCGATTGGTTCAACTAATAATCGCAGAGGATGAACAAAATCCCCACTGATTATAATTTCACTTTATCCACTCACCAAATATTATTATTCCTGTCCCCCTTGTAAATGCCTATTTTCAGAAAAGTTTGCTATAATATAAGAAATAATTAAGGTGGTGGGACTATGGAGACAACGGAATTCCATGATACAATACAAGCCTTTTCTATTTTTTTATTGAATAAAGGCCGAAAACCCTCAACTATTAAACGTTATGTTTATGACGTTGAAGACTTCGGACATTGGTTAGAAAAAAACAAAAAGCTCCCTTCCAGTAATATATGGGCTACACTTTGTACAAAAGACTACGAAGATTACTTTTCCGATTTAAAAACGAATCGACATTACTCAGAAAAAACGATGCATCGTGTATTTACTGTATTAAATAGAATGCATCACTTTCTAAACATTCCCAATCCATTGAAGAATATGGAAATATCTATTCAACCAGACCGTACACTTCGTAACGAAGATTTCATTTCACCTGATGAAGAAAAAAGATTAAAGTATATAGTCACTTCATTAGAAGGACTTTCAGAAAAACAACTTCCTGTGCGCCCTTTATTAATGGATCGCAATATTGCTATTTTAAATCTATTGATCGACTACGGTTTATCCTTACAGGAACTTACAGCATTAACAATGCATCACGTTCACTTTGAAACTAACACATTGTCAATCCCAGCAACCGCAGGTGTAGAAAGAACAATTACATTAGCAAAAGAAGACAAAAAACAACTATATAATTATTACAAAAGTATCCCAGAACCAGTTCGTCCTAAGTATCATAGTGATGATTCATTGTTTGTCGCATTTGATTTTAACCGCGGAACATACAGGTGGGTATATGAAAATGATGCACCAAAGGCATTAACGGAAATTGCTATACAAAAAATGATTCGCCTCGAAGTGGCTAGAGCCAATTTACGTAAAGGAATTTCAGGACAACATTTTCGTAACACCTATATTTTAAACTTAATAAAAAAAGAAACTCCTGAATCAGAAATTATAAAACTCGCTGGATTCAAATCAAAAATTTCATTAAAGCGATATTATCAATACGCAGAAAATAGAAAAAACGCCTTATTGTAAGGCGTTTTTTCTATTTTTTCTTTAAACAAACGATTTTACTATGACCATTTAACTAATTTCTGCATCTACTATGATGAGTTTCGTTCACATTTTCATGAGAAAGGAGAGATTTAATGTCTCGTTATAACGACAGTCAAAACAAATTCTCCAAACCATGCTTTCCAAGTAGCGCCGGACGAATCCCAAATACTCCATCAATCCCAATTACTAAAGCTCAACTTAGAACATTTCGTGCGATTATTATTGATTTAACAAAAATAATCCCAAAACTTTTCGCAAATCCATCTCCCCAAAACATTGAAGATCTAATCGATACATTGAACCTACTAAGTAAATTTATTTGTTCACTAGACGCTACTTCCTCCCTGAAAGCACAAGGGTTAGCTATTATTAAAAACTTAATAACTATATTAAGAAATCCAACCTTTGTAGCAAGCGCTGTATTTATTGAGCTTCAAAATCTCATTAACTATTTACTATACATTACAAAATTATTCCGAATTGACCCTTGCACACTTCAAGAGCTTCTTAAATTAATAGCAGCATTACAAACTGCTCTAGTTAATTCTGCTTCGTTCATTCAAGGACCTACCGGACCTACTGGGCCTACTGGACCAGCAGGCGCTACTGGTGCCACTGGACCTCAAGGTGTTCAAGGTAACACGGGTGCCACTGGACCTCAAGGCGTTCAAGGTAACACGGGTGCCACTGGACCTCAAGGCGTTCAAGGTAACACGGGTGCCACTGGACCTCAAGGTGTTCAAGGTAACACAGGTGCTACGGGTGCCACTGGACCTCAAGGTCTTCAAGGTAACACGGGTGCTACGGGTGCTACTGGACCTCAAGGCGTTCAAGGTAACACGGGTGCCACTGGACCTCAAGGCGTTCAAGGTAACACGGGTGCCACTGGACCTCAAGGTGTTCAAGGTAACACAGGTGCTACGGGTGCCACTGGACCTCAAGGTCTTCAAGGTAACACGGGTGCTACGGGTGCTACTGGACCTCAAGGCGTTCAAGGTAACACGGGTGCTACCGGCGCTACGGGTGCTACTGGACCTCAAGGTGTTCAAGGTAACACAGGTGCTACGGGTGCTACTGGACCTCAAGGTCTTCAAGGTAACACGGGTGCTACCGGCGCTACTGGTGCTACTGGACCTCAAGGTGTTCAAGGTAACACAGGTGCTACGGGTGCCACTGGACCTCAAGGTGTTCAAGGACCTGCTGGTGCTACTGGCGCTACTGGACCTCAAGGCGTTCAAGGTAACACAGGTGCTACTGGCGCTACTGGACCTCAAGGTGTTCAAGGTAACACAGGTGCTACGGGTGCCACTGGACCTCAAGGTGTTCAAGGACCTGCTGGTGCTACTGGCGCTACTGGACCTCAAGGTGTTCAAGGACCTGCTGGTGCTACCGGCGCTACTGGTGCTACGGGTGCTACTGGACCTCAAGGTGTTCAAGGTAACACAGGTGCTACGGGTGCCACTGGACCTCAAGGCATTCAAGGTAACACGGGTGCTACCGGCGCCACTGGACCTCAAGGTGTTCAAGGTAACACAGGTGCTACTGGTGCTACTGGACCTCAAGGTGTTCAAGGTAACACAGGTGCTACTGGCGCTACTGGACCTCAAGGTGTTCAAGGTAACACAGGTGCTACGGGTGCCACTGGACCTCAAGGTGTTCAAGGACCTGCTGGTGCTACTGGCGCTACTGGACCTCAAGGTGTTCAAGGACCTGCTGGTGCTACGGGTGCTACTGGACCTCAAGGTGTTCAAGGTAACACGGGTGCCACTGGACCTCAAGGCGTTCAAGGTAACACGGGTGCTACTGGACCTCAAGGCGTTCAAGGTAACACGGGTGCTACCGGCGCTACTGGTGCTACTGGACCTCAAGGTGTTCAAGGTAACACGGGTGCTACCGGCGCTACTGGTGCTACGGGTGCTACTGGACCTCAAGGTGTTCAAGGTAACACAGGTGCTACGGGTGCCACTGGACCTCAAGGTGTTCAAGGACCTGCTGGTGCTACTGGCGCTACTGGACCTCAAGGTGTTCAAGGACCTGCTGGTGCTACCGGCGCTACTGGTGCTACCGGCGCTACTGGTGCTACGGGTGCTACTGGACCTCAAGGTGTTCAAGGTAACACAGGTGCTACGGGTGCCACTGGACCTCAAGGCATTCAAGGACCAACGGGTGCTACCGGCGCTACTGGTATAGGAGTTACTGGACCTACTGGACCTTCTGGTGGGCCTACCGGACCTACTGGGCCAACTGGACCTAGCTTCCCTGTAGCAACAATTGTTGTAACAAACAATATTCAGCAAACAGTACTGCAATTTAATAACTTTATTTTTAGTACTGCAATTAACGTAAACAATATTATCTTCAACGGCACAGATACAGTTACTGTTATCAACGGTGGTATTTATGTAATTAGCGTATCCATTTCTACAACTGCGCCAGGATGCGCTCCACTCGGAGTAGGAATTTCAATTAATGGAGCAGTCGCAACTGATAATTTCTCTTCAAATTTAATAGGCGACTCACTTTCATTTACTACAATCGAAACATTAGTAGCTGGTGCAAGAATTTCTGTCCAATCTACTCTTAATGAGATTACGATTCCTGCGACAGGAAATACTAACATCCGCCTTACTGTATTTAGAATCGCTTAAATTTCACTATATATTGTTTATGACAAATAAAAAAAGAGCGAGAAACTGAAGTGACCCCTAAAAGTTAGACACGGTTATTTGATTAGGCAGCTTGATAAAAGTGAGTCCGGTATTGTACCGGGCTCATTTTTAATTTTGCCTTAATCCGTTTCGTATTATAATAATCTATATATTTTTCTAATTCTATTTTAAAGTGCTCTACATTTTCAAATTCTTTTATGTAGAGGAACTCCGATTTCATAATCCCAAAGAAATTTTCTATTACTGCGTTGTCGTAACAGTTGCCTTTTCGAGACATACTCTGGACGATAGCTCTTGATTCTAGTGTACGGACGTATTGTCTCATTTGATAATGCCATCCTTGATCCGAATGCATCAGTAGCTGGTGCGTTTCAGGTAAACGTTCCAATGCTTTCTCTAACATGTCTGAAACAAGCGAATACGTCGGTCTAGAACCAATTGTATAGGTAATAATTTCACCATTATACAAATCTAATACAGGTGATACATACAGTTTTTCTCCAAACAATTTAAACTCTGTGATGTCTGTTACCCACTTTTGATTCGGTGCATCTGTATGAAAATTACGCTCTAAAATATTAGGTGCAATTCTACCGACTTTTCCTTTATAGGATTTATATTTCTTCATACGCACAACACACTTTAACCCAAGCTCTTTCATAATGCGCTGAACCTTCTTGTGGTTCACTTTCTGGCCACGATTCGTTAATTCATCACGAATGCGACGGTAACCATAACGACCTTCATTTTCCTCATAAATCGCTTTAATCTCAGCTTTCAAATCGGCATCTACATCTGGACGATTCATTTTCTTTACTAAATCATAATACGTGCTTCGAGGAATAGTAGCTAGCTCCACGAGTGCCTTCACCGAATATTTATGCCTTAATTCATAGATTACTTGCGCTTTGTCTTGTTTTGTGATTTTTCCTTGTTTTGAACTAAGGCATTTAACTTTTTTAAGTACTCATTTTCCATCTCAAGCTGTTTAATGCGTGCTTCAAGTGCTTCGACTGACCCTTCAGCTAAATGTTGTTTTAATTGTTTATTTGAATCTTTTTTCATGGATGGACGCCCCTTTTTCTTAGATTGAAGGGCATCAATTCCTTGTGTTTCGAGCTGTTTTTTCCAAACAGAAATCGTTGAAGGGGCAGGAATATTAAAGATAGCTGCCGTCTCAAATAAGGACATACCGTTTTCAATCATAAAGTTTAGTACGTCTAGTTTAAATTGTTGTGTGTAATTTGTACATCGTTTTAGAAAAGCTTCCAGACCATTCTGTTTATATTGGTTTACCCAATTCAAAATGATTGTGTCACTTATACCGAGCGATCTACCCATTTCTCGATAACTTTCATTTCCGTTCAAATAACGTAGAACGATTTGTATTTTTTCATCAGCTGTAAATTTAGCCATAGAAAAACTGCACCTCCAATTGTTAGACTGTGTCTAACAATTGGGGTGCAGTTCAAACTCGCTCTTTTTTTGTTATGTACAATAATTCATTACTATTCTAATTCAATTGAAACATTTTTTTGTGGTACAAATGTAGAAATTGCATGTTTATAAATAAGCTGTTGCTTACCTTCTGTTTCCAGTAGGACTGTAAAATTATCAAATCCTTTAATTAGTCCACGAAGCTGGAAACCATTTAATAAGTACAGCGTAACAAACGTATTTTCTTTACGGAGTTGATTTAAAAACTGATCTTGAATATTGATTGATTGCTTCATGTCGAATCCTCCTCTTTTTCTCTACTTACTATTATTCGACTTTACTTGTAACTTTCCTTCTATGTATCGTAAAATTTCTGACGTTTTTTCACCGTCTGTAACATCAAACCACGTGACATCCATTTTATTACGGAACCACGTTAATTGACGCTTTGCATAACGACGCGAATTCGTCTTTAATTGTGATACCGCATCTTCTAAAGAGGCTCGATTCTCAAAATAATCATAGATTTCTTTATATCCAATCGCTTGAATAGATTGACAATCTCGTATCCCTCTATTATACAGCCCTTCTACTTCCTCTAATAGGCCTTGTTCCATCATCAAATCCACTCGTAAGTTAATGCGATCGTATAGCATTTCTCGATCCATTGTCAAGCCAATTAATGAAACATCATAGAGTAACTCTTTTTCTTGTTTCTCAATTTGGTCACTCATTTTTTCACCCGTCGTGTGGAAAATTTCTAACGCCCGAATGACACGTCGTACATTATTTGCATGAATACGCTCTGCACTTTCTGGATCTACTTCTTGCAATTTTTTATGTACATATTCCACACCGCGTTCTAAAGCTAACTTTTCCATTTGCTCTCGGTATATCACATCACCAGCATCATCTGTAAACTGATAATCGAATAAAACAGATTGTATATAAAGACCGGTCCCACCAACTATAATTGGTAATTTACCACGTTCTGTAATTTCTCGAATATGTTTGCGAACACGTTCTTGAAATTCCGCGACAGAAAATGAATCTTCCGGATTTTTTATATCGACCATATAATGTGGAATTCCGTCCATCTCTGCTTGTGTTACCTTTGCAGTTCCAATATCCATCGTTCGATAGATTTGCATGGAATCACCACTAATAATTTCACCGTTCAACGCTTTGGCAAGATCGATACTTAACTTCGTCTTTCCAACAGCTGTTGGTCCAATGATGACAGCAACTTTTTCACGTTGCACTTCTCCCATAGCATTCAACTCTCTTTATGTAATATACTCCATCTATTGATTATACCCAATCTTACCAATTTTAACGGCATGATTGCAAGTTCTTTCATTTCGGTACATGAAATTACATATAAAAAAGAACATAGTTTGTCCAATTCTGCATATACATGATAAAAATAGTTTCGAGAGGATGAGTTAACTATGAAACAATCCACCATCAATTTTTCATCTTTGACAAAAGACCTCATTTTAGCTACTTCTACAAAAGAACAAAATTGTTCACAAGAGGAATTATACTTCGCCCTAAATTGTTTACTACGGGCTTTTCATTCTACTCTCCATGAAACAACATCACATCCAGAAAATAAAAATACAGAATATATACAAACACAATTTTGCAGTGCATATAAAATTATTACAGGTAAAACTATTTATCCCTTTCAATAATCCATAAAAAGCGGTTGCTTACATAATTTCAAGCAACCGCTTTTTATATTAATATCGATAACCTATTGTATAACTTTCACTTTTACAGATTTGCGCCCCCAGCTATTAGCACTACCATCTGAACCGACTAATACATCAATACGATTTCCTTTAATCGCACCACCAGTGTCTCCAGCAATCGCTTCTCCATATCCTTCTACCCATACTTTTGAGCCAAGCGGAATTACTTTCGGATCAACAGCAATTACTTTCATATTTGGATTTGCTGTCAAATCATGCCCCATTGCAGTTAATACACGACCACCATACGAACCATTCTCACTCGGATCTGCTGTATATGCCGTCGCTTCTACTGTAATTTCACGACCACCAGTAGGCGCACTTTTTTCAGTAGATTTCGCAACTGGTTTTGCAGCCGGCTTTTCTTTTACCACAGGTTTACTTGATTCTACATTCTTAATAGAATCGTTACTCTTAACAGACTCTTTATTCTTAACTGCTGTATTATTTTTAACCGGCGCTTCTTCTTGAGCTACAACTTCTTTCTTTTCAATTACAGGTGCCGTTCCTGTTAAAAATGGCACGTGAACATATCCGACTTTTCCATTGTAGTCGAATTGTAACCATTCATTTTGAACTTGATTCGTCGTTTCAATCACATCATCTTTATTAAGTTTACCTAAAATTTCAGAATCAGTATTCGCTCCAGCACGAACATTTAATACGCCCGCCGTTACATAATATGTGCTCCTTGTAAACTCAGCACTTACAAACGCTTCCTTACCGTTCAACTTAATTTTTGTCCATCCATTTTCTGTATTTATAACATCTAGTGTATTCCCACTTAACACTTTACCTACAAGCTTTGACTCTACATTTGGGTTTTCTCTAACATTTAATACGTCTGTTGTTACAATTGTTTCCGCTTTAGCAGAACCTGCAAAAATCCCAAGACCAAAAACTGCTGCTGTTGCTATACTTAATAATTTTTTCATGAATAGCCTCCATTTGCTTTGTTTTCGTATTTTCATTATAGCAACAGATTTTTAGAATTTTTAGAAATCACACAATTACAAAGCATTCGTAATATACGATTAATGAGCTGTAACATAAATTTCCATATTAATAAAATGTATTTTTAATACAATCTCCAATGGTTTTCATATATTTTTTACATACGAGCACAAGAACTTTTTCCAGAAAAAATTACAGTGTTACTTTTTTGTTACAAAAAAACCAAAATTCATTACATCTTTTACCAAAAAGCATCAATATTCCATTGTTAACCTATTTTTTTGTAATAAAAAGAAAGCAGCTACTATGAACTGCACCCCAATTGTTAGACACAGTCTAACAATTGGAGGTGCAGTTTTTCTATGGCTAAATTTACAGCTGATGAAAAAATACAAATCGTTCTACGTTATTTGAACGGAAATGAAAGTTATCGAGAAATGGGTAGATCGCTCGGTATAAGTGACACAATCATTTTGAATTGGGTAAACCAATATAAACAGAATGGTCTGGAAGCTTTTCTAAAACGATGTACAAATTACACACAACAATTTAAACTAGACGTACTAAACTTTATGATTGAAAACGGTATGTCCTTATTTGAGACGGCAGCTATCTTTAATATTCCTGCCCCTTCAACGATTTCTGTTTGGAAAAAACAGCTCGAAACACAAGGAATTGATGCCCTTCAATCTAAGAAAAAGGGGCGTCCATCCATGAAAAAAGATTCAAATAAACAATTAAAACAACATTTAGCTGAAGGGTCAGTCGAAGCACTTGAAGCACGCATTAAACAGCTTGAGATGGAAAATGAGTACTTAAAAAAGTTAAATGCCTTAGTTCAAAACAAGGAAAAATCACAAAACAAGACAAAGCGCAAGTAATCTATGAATTAAGGCATAAATATTCGGTGAAGGCACTCGTGGAGCTAGCTACTATTCCTCGAAGCACGTATTATGATTTAGTAAAGAAAATGAATCGTCCAGATGTAGATGCCGATTTGAAAGCTGAGATTAAAGCGATTTATGAGGAAAATGAAGGTCGTTATGGTTACCGTCGCATTCGTGATGAATTAACGAATCGTGGCCAGAAAGTGAACCACAAGAAGGTTCAGCGCATTATGAAAGAGCTTGGGTTAAAGTGTGTTGTGCGTATGAAGAAATATAAATCCTATAAAGGAAAAGTCGGTAGAATTGCACCTAATATTTTAGAGCGTAATTTTCATACAGATGCACCGAATCAAAAGTGGGTAACAGACATCACAGAGTTTAAATTGTTTGGAGAAAAACTGTATGTATCACCTGTATTAGATTTGTATAATGGTGAAATTATTACCTATACAATTGGTTCTAGACCGACGTATTCGCTTGTTTCAGACATGTTAGAGAAAGCATTGGAACGTTTACCTGAAACGCACCAGCTACTGATGCATTCGGATCAAGGATGGCATTATCAAATGAGACAATACGTCCGTACACTAGAATCAAGAGCTATCGTCCAGAGTATGTCTCGAAAAGGCAACTGTTACGACAACGCAGTAATAGAAAATTTCTTTGGGATTATGAAATCGGAGTTCCTCTACATAAAAGAATTTGAAAATGTAGAGCACTTTAAAATAGAATTAGAAAAATATATAGATTATTATAATACGAAACGGATTAAGGCAAAATTAAAAATGAGCCCGGTACAATACCGGACTCACTTTTATCAAGCTGCCTAATCAAATAACCGTGTCTAACTTTTAGGGGTCACTTCACTAAAAGCTGCTCTCTTTTCATTTGTTATTGAACTTTCTTTTTCCAAACACCTAGCATAATAGCCGAGACAATCGTTCCAATTAATATAGAGAAAATATATAGTAACGGTTTATTTACTAATGCTATTACAAATAATCCACCATGCGGTGCCGGTAATGTAATTTGGAATAACATAGATAACGCACCTGCAATACTTGAACCAACAACACAACTTACGATTACTCGAACCGGATCTGCAGCTGCCAACGGAATCGCACCTTCTGTAATGAACGATGCTCCCATAATATAATTTGTTAAACCAGATTTACGTTCCGCTTCTGTAAACTTTGATTTAAAGAATGTAGTTGCGAATGCAATCGCAAGTGGCGGTACCATACCACCAGCCATAACTGCTGAGTGCACTCCAAAATTCTGTGCTTCTATTGCAGCAATACCAAACGTAAATGCCGCTTTATTAATTGGACCACCCATATCAATTGCCATCATACCACCTAAAATAAGACCTAGTAATATAGCATTCGTACCATTTAAACCATTTAACCACCCTGTCAACATTTCATTTAATGCTACTACAGGCGGAATTACTACTTTTTGCATTACAACTCCTGTAATCAATAATCCAAAGACTGGATATAACAAAACAGGTTTAATTCCTTCTAATTGTACTGGTAGTCCTGAAAATAATCTTTTTAACCCTAAAACAACATATCCAGCTAAGAAACCAGCAATTAATCCACCTAAAAATCCAGCATTCGCATTCGCCGCTAAAAATCCACCTACAACACCAGGCATAAAACCAGGACGATCAGCAATAGAGCTTGCAATAAATCCAGCTAAAATTGGTACAAGGAATAAAAACGCACCTGTTTTTCCTCCACCAATTGACATGAACAATTCAGCTAAAGGACCTTCCGCCTTTATACCACCAAACGAAAATGCTAGCGCTATTAAAATCCCGCCACCAACAACGAATGGAAGCATATTACTTACACCGCTCATTAAATGCTTATAAATTCCTAATCCTTTTTCTCTCTCAATACTTTCTGTTTTCCCATCCTCTTTTACACCTTTAAAGATTGGTGCATCTTGTTTGACAGCTCGTTTAAGCAGATTTTCCGTTTTTCTAATCCCATCAGCAACTGGCACTTGAATGACATGTTTACCAGCAAAACGATTCATTTCTACTTGTTTATCTGCCGCAACAATAATAGCTGTTGCACGTTCAATATCCTCTTTCGTTAAACCGTTTTTAATACCTGTTGATCCGTTCGTTTCAACTTTAATCGCTATTCCTAACTCTGCCGCTTTTGCTTTTAAGCTATCCGCCGCCATATATGTGTGAGCGATTCCAGTTGGGCAAGCTGTAACAGCAAGTACGTACGGTTCATTTCCTTCTGGTTTTGCAACTTCAATCTCTTCTTCTTTTTCATTCTCTTTTTCTTTTTCATTCTCTTTTTCATCAAATAGTTGAAGAAGCTCACTTTCATCCTTCGCTTCTAATAGTTGCTTGCGAAACCCTTCATCCATTAATAATGTCGATAAACGAGACAACGTTTCTAAATGAGTATTATTCGCTCCTTCACTTGCAGCAATCATAAAGAATAAGTGTGCCGGTTGTCCATCAAGCGACTCATAATTGATACCGCTTACACTTCTACCAAAACAAATCGATGGTTGTTTAACAGCCTTTGTCTTCGCATGAGGTATTGCAATACCTTCCCCTATTCCAGTCGTACTTTGGGACTCCCGCTTTAAAATAGCTTCTTTAAATTCCGTTTTACTATTTAAACGATTTGCCCCGTTTAATTTCTCAACTAATTCATCTATGACAGCTTCTTTATTTGAAGCTGTCATATCCATAATGACTGTATCCCTTTTTAATAGTTCTGTAATTTTCATATGTTGCTTCCCCCTATCGCTTAGCTACAATTACTTGCGACAATAATTCTTCTACTTTTTCCTTCTTACATAAATCAGCTGAAAATGCTGTTGCACTCCCTGTTGCAACGCCGTATTGAAATGCCATTTCAATATCTTTTGTCTGTTCATATTTGCCTACAAACCCTGCAACAAGAGAATCTCCGGCCCCAACTGAATTAATTACAACACCTTTTGGAACAGTCGCTTCATATATACCTTCTGCCGTAAATAATAAAGCTCCCTCTCCAGCCATCGATACGATAACGTGTTTTACACCTTGTTCAATTAATTTTCTTCCATAAGGTAAAATGTCTTCTACTGTTGAAAGCTCCACTCCAAACAACTCACCAAGTTCATGGTGGTTTGGCTTAATTAAAAACGGCTTATTTTTAATTACATGTTGCAGTGCACTTCCACTTGCATCTACTACTACACGAATACCTTTTTCAGCTCCAAACGCAGCAATTGATTCGTAAAAGGTACTTGGAATAGAGACTGGTACACTCCCAGCGAGTACAACACAATCTCCAGGTTGCATACTCTCAATTTTTTTCATTAACTGTTCGAACTGCTCTTTTGTTACAATAGGACCTTGGCCATTTAATTCTGTTTCTTCTTTCCCTTTTATTTTCACATTAATGCGAGTATCTTCATCTACTTGGACGAAGTTTGTTGTTACACCTTCCGTCTGTAATACCTCTTTAATAAATTGACCAGTAAATCCACCAGTAAATCCAAGTGCTATATTTTTAACACCTAAACGCTGAAGAACACGAGAAACATTAATTCCTTTTCCTCCAGGAAACTTCATATCTTTCTCCGCTCGATTTATTGTTCCTAAATCAAAAGAAGGAACTTGCACTACATAATCAATAGATGGGTTTAAAGTAACTGTATAGATCATTGTTTATCAGCCTCAATTACATTGGTTTGTTTTTTATATTTTTCTAAATCAATTTCTAAATGGTTTGTAATAATATTTGCATCTTCAACATTTGCAATTTTCGCAAACGCAACTTCTGAAAACTTACTTTCATCAATTAAGAAATATCCTTCGTTTGCTAATGTTAATGCCATTTGTTTTAGGAGCGCTTCTTCTGGATCTGGCGTTGTAAAGCCAAGCTGTTCATGTACACCATTTGCACCTAAAAAACATTTATCAAAGCGATACTTCTGCATACTTTCCTGTGCCATAGCACCGATTAAAGCTTTCGTCCTACTCTTCATCATTCCGCCTAGTAAATACGCACGAATATTATTTTCAACTAAAGCTTCAATATGCATAAGTCCATTCGTAACGACAGTAACATCTTTATTGATTAAAAATGGAATCATTTCAAATGTTGTACTCCCTGCATCTAAATAAATACAATCACCTTGTTCAACAACGCTAGCCGCATAATTAGCAATTTGTTGTTTTATTTGAATGTTTTTGGATGATTTTTCAACCATCGTTGGTTCTTGCCCTTTTCCTGTTAAAACAGCGGCACCACCATGAACTCTTTTTAATAACCTTTGCTTTTCCAATTGTGCTAAATCACGGCGAATTGTCGACTCAGAGCTTTCTGTTCTTTCAACTAATTGCTGTAATTTTACAACTTTCTGTTCTTTTACAAGTTGCAATATCATTTGATGACGTTCAGGAGTTAACATTTTATTCACCTCTTCTTTGATTACAGTATAATGAAAACGGTCACAAAAATCAACCATAAACAGTCAAAAATAATCACAAACATTCATAAACGCTTATAAAAAGCAAAAAAGAAACCTATTCGATCAAACAATCAAATAGGTTTCTTTTCTAAATTCACTTATAAAGAAGCTTTATATATACTTAGAACATCATCTTTATTTAATTTTTTAAAGTTACCAAATTCACCATACACCATCGCTTTATTAGCCATTATATCAATTTCATTTTCTCCAATACCGTAATCAGCTAATGTTGCTGGTGATTCAATTGAAGTCCAAAATTGACGCAGTGCCTCAATTCCTTCTAACGCCACTTCTTTATCTGTTTTGCCATCTGTTTCTATATCAAATACACGAATAGCGAACTGTTTAAAACGACTTACATTTTCCTCTACAACATGTTTCATCCAGTTCGGGAATAAAATCGCAAGCCCACCTCCATGCGGTATATCATGAACAGCAGAAACTGCATGTTCAATATTATGAGTTGCCCAGTCACCTCTTACTCCCATCGCTAAAATGCCATTTAACGCCATCGTTCCGCAATATAAAATTGTTTCCCTATGCTCATAATTTTCTAAATCACTTAAAAGCTTAGGTGCTGTTTCAATGACTGTTCTTAAAACAGATTCACAATAACGGTCTTGTAGTTCTGTATTCGTTCCATGATGGAAATATTGTTCTAATACATGTGACATAATATCTACCATACCATAAATCGTTTGATCTCTCGGTACAGATGCAGTATGAACTGGATCTAAAATTGAAAACTGCGGGAATGTAACTGGGCTTCCCCATCCATACTTTTCATTCGTTTCCCAATTTGTAATTACCGAGCCTGCATTCATTTCAGAACCTGTCGCAGCAAGAGTAAGTACAGTGCCAAATGGTAATGCCTCACTAGCAAATGCTTTTTTCGTTACAATATCCCATACATCTCCATCATATTTGCTACCAGCAGCAATCGCTTTCGTACAGTCGATTACACTTCCTCCACCAACTGCTAAAATAAATTCAACTCCATTATCTTTACAAATTTGAATCCCTTTCTTTACAGTTGATACACGAGGATTCGGTTCAACACCCGTCAATTCAAATACTTCTGCATTAATATCCTTTAAAATAGAAATTACATTATCATAAATACCGTTTCTTTTAATACTGCCTCCTCCATATACGAGAAGAACCTTCTTACCAAACTGTGGAATTTCAGTTTTTAACTGTTCTAATTGATTTTTACCGAAAATAAGTTTCGTTGGATTACGAAATACAAAATTTTGCATATTTCTTTACCATCCCTTCTATATGAAAAGCAACTATACTTTTGTATACCATATTTTTTTCATTTCACAAAAAGATTTGCTTAACAAAAAAGCCCCAGCCTAAGGGCTGAGACTTTTATTGATAATAAGGTGAGATCATTAAGTAAACAATAACACCAGATAAACTTACATATAACCAAATTGGCATCGTCCAACGTACAATTTTACGGTGACGTGTTAATTGATTTGTAAAACCAAATACAAGTGCAAACAATGCAAGTGGTACAATAATTGCTGCTAGGATAATATGTGTAATTAAAATGATGAAATACACATATTTAATGAATCCTTCTCCGCCAAAATGTGTTGCTGGCGCCAAGTAATGATACGATAAATAAGAAACACAAAATAGCAACGTCGTTGTAAATGCTGCGAGGATAAAACCACGGTGCATTTTCACATTCTTTTTAATAATAGAGTATAAAGCTGCTAATAAGAATACGAACGTAAAGCTATTAAAAATCGCATTTAACATTGGTAAAATTGTTACATCAAAATGTACTTCTCCTTCATAGCCAACAGGTCCAAAGAACAAAAATAAAATAATCGCATTTACAATTACAGAAAGCGTTATCACAATAGGAGCATAGCTTTTCTGATTTGTTGATTGATCCACCAAAATGGTCACTCCCTCTTCCTTCGAGTATGTATACATAACCTCACTATTTTAACATATTATTCACAGTGTAAATGTGACAATAGTTTGACACAGCAAGACAAGACAAAGAAAAAAATCCTTCTTAATAAAACTTCTTAAGAAGGATTTTATCGCTTTATTATTCAAATAGCAACGCGATTAATTTTTGTTAAAAAATGTATCGCTATATGCTTGAAAAATTTCAGACACTTGATATCCCATTAATGAAATTGCTGTTAATGAAAAGAAACCAATCATAAGAAATCGAAACCACATATAAATCTCCTCCTTGTATTTAGCTTAAAAAACGTTAGCTACCTTACAAGTTGCGTGGCACTCTTCATCATCACTTTCCTTCTTCTTTACAATTGCTGTTATAAATCGAATCATAAAGAATAGTACAAAAGGAAATTGTTCGTAATTCACATTGGCATAGTTTAGCAACGGCTCGCGCTGCACATCGAACGGAGATGAGAAGGAATAGAACATACCTTGCTCTTCCATATATACAATTACAATTTTCATGCAAAATACTATTCCTAGAAACGAAACAATATCTTGCCATTCTGTCGTATATAACAAGTTATACAGCTCTAATACGTACTCTTCCAACATCATCCCCCCCTTCCTTTTTTACTATTCTGCTCGCCTTCGTATAAAAAGTCAAGAAAAAAGTTTATATTCACTATGACAATAGTAATTACTTGTTTCTATGATTATATATGATTCTTTTATAGCAATGATTGGGTGTAACTCTCTTCTAAAACAAGAAATTAGAATCGAACAGATTCCTCATTTTTACTTTCGGAATTCAATACTGTACTATTTTTATTTCTATTAAAAATAAAATAAGAAATTATTATAAGAAGAGTAACAAGCATCGTTAATAGTGCCTGTGAACGTAAAGATTCAATTGCGATCATTGCAACTAAAACTGCTATAATCGCAGCAATTGTAACATATGTTACATATGGAAAAAGCCACATCTTCACTTTCAAATTTTGTTGTTCTGCTTTCCCCATTTTTTTACGTATCTTGAAATGTGAAATTGCTATAACGAGATAAACGAGTAATGCAATACCGCCAGATGCATTCACTAAAAATAAAAATACTTTATCTGGAGATATGTAACTAAAAACAACTCCAATGTAAGCAAAGAAAGTTCCAAATAAAACCGCCCGAACCGGAACACCACTACTATTCAATTTCAAAAATGCCTTTGGTGCATCTCCTCTTTCTGCCATTGAAAAAAGCATTCTTGAGTTCGTATATAAACCCGAATTTAAACAAGAAAGTACAGCTGTTAAAACGATAAAATTCATAATTTGTGCTGCCGCTGGTATCCCTATATGTTCCAATACCGCCACAAATGGGCTTTTTAGTATGTTCGCTGAATTCCACGGAAGGAGTGTAACAACTACAGCGATCGATCCAATGAAAAATACGAGAATACGCCAAATCACACTATTTGTTGCTGTTTTTACTGCTTTTACAGGTTCGGCAGACTCTCCAGCGGCTACAGCAACAATCTCTGATCCCATAAATGAAAATATAACGACGGTAATTCCAAGTAACACCGAACTTATACCATTTGGCATAAATCCTCCTTGCCCTACTAAATTCGAAGTGCCAGGTGCTTCCGTTCCTGGTACAAATCCTAAAATAACAGCAAGACCTAAGCAAAGGAACAAAACAATACTTATTACTTTAATAAATGAAAACCAATATTCAAATTCTCCAAATGATTTCACCGAGAAAACATTCGTCAACGTTAATAAAATCGTTAATATTAAGCTTAATAACCAGAGTGGGATTTCCGGAATCCAGTATTGAATAATACCAGCACCTGCTGTAGCTTCTATTGCAATAACAATTACCCAGAAAAACCAATATAGCCACCCAATTGTATAACCTGCCCATGGACCAATTGCTTCTCTTGCATATGTTGCAAATGAACCACTTGTCGGATTAATAGCTGCCATTTCCCCCAGCATTCTCATAACGAAAATAACTAGAAGCCCTGCTAATGCATATGAAACGATAGAACCAGGTCCTGCCGAATGCACAACCGCACCACTTCCAACAAACAAACCAGCTCCTATTACGCCACCAATTGAGATCATTGTAATGTGGCGTATTTTGAGGTCTTTCTTAAGATTTTTATCCAACTCTTGTACATCCCCTTCCAAACTAAATTTGAAATTTATGTAAGAGTACTGTGCGAAAGATTTTGTCCTATACTTTAAAATATATCAAAATATTCTGAATTTAACAATTGCAATTCAATCTCCTTCAAAAATTATTTCATTAGGTTTAATACTTTCCCATACACAATTGTTGAGAAAATTATAGTCCTCTTACAAAAGAAAGAATTTTCAGATATCATTAAATAAACAAGATTATACATCTAGACAACTTTTTGTATAGGAGTGTTAATATGTTAAACAAGTTCAAATTTTTTTGTTGTATTTTAGTAATGTTCTTACTACTACCGCTATCCCCTTTCCAAACACAAGCAGCAAACAATTTAGGTTCAAAATTACTCGTTGGATACTGGCATAACTTCGATAACGGTACTGGCATTATTAAATTAAGAGACGTTTCACCAAAATGGGATGTAATCAATGTATCTTTCGGTGAAACTGGTGGTGATCGTTCCACTGTTGAATTTTCCCCTGTATATGGTACAGATGCAGAATTCAAATCAGATATTTCTTATTTAAAAAGTAAAGGAAAGAAAGTAGTTCTTTCAATAGGTGGACAAAATGGGGTCGTTTTACTCCCTGACAATGCCGCTAAGCAACGTTTTATTAATTCCATACAATCTCTGATTGATAAATATGATTTTGATGGAATAGATATTGACCTTGAATCGGGTATTTACTTAAACGGAAATGACACTAATTTCAAAAACCCAACTACTCCTCAAATCGTAAATCTTATATCAGCTATTCGAACAATCTCAGATCATTATGGTCCAGATTTTCTATTAAGCATGGCTCCTGAAACAGCTTATGTTCAAGGCGGTTATAGCGCATACGGAAGCATCTGGGGTGCATATTTACCAATTATTTATGGAGTGAAAGATAAACTAACATACATTCACGTTCAACACTACAATGCTGGTAGCGGGATTGGAATGGACGGTAATAACTACAATCAAGGTACTGCAGACTACGAAGTCGCTATGGCGGATATGCTCTTACATGGTTTTCCTGTAGGTGGTAATGCAAATAACATTTTCCCAGCTCTTCGTTCGGATCAAGTCATAATTGGACTTCCTGCAGCTCCAGCGGCCGCTCCAAGTGGCGGGTACATTTCTCCAACTGAAATGAAAAAAGCTTTAGATTATATCATTAAGGGCATTCCTTTCGGAGGAAAGTATAAACTTTCAAATCAGAGTGGCTATCCTGCATTCCGCGGCCTAATGTCTTGGTCTATTAATTGGGATGCAAAAAACAACTTTGAATTCTCTAATACTTACAGAACATATTTTGATAATCTTTCCTTGCAAAAATAATAAAAAACAACAATAGGTTACATAACCTATTGTTGTTTTTTATTTATGTAAATTACTTTTTCACTTCTACATGATGAAGAGATTCTTTTTCATCTCTTACATAACTATTCACAAGACTTAAAAGTAATTTACCACCAATTAACATTGCTTGTTCATCAAAATCAGCACGTAGCGCTATCGTCTTCCCAGGTCTTCCACCTTCAATTACGCCGATTACTCCTCTGCTCCCGATATTTGTTTTCACATCAATATGAAAACTTTTTAAGATTTCAGCTATTTTTCTCGGCGTTTCTATTTCTTGAAACGCTAGCTCTGGATATTGATGAAAATCTCTTCGTCATGAAACTATTTGATTATATAAACTTTCCAATTCTTTATGCCATGTTTCTATCCTAGAAATTCCCCTTTCTTTATTTAACACTTTAAACAAAACTTACATAATATTCAGTATTTAACTATTAAAAAAAGAGAACTTTCTCTAAAAGTCCTCCTACTATTCTAGTCACTATTTTGCTTCAACACAAAAATTGAAAGTTCAGGTACACTCCAAAATCTAACAGGCATCCTAGTAGTCCCAATGCCACGATTTACATATAAATATAACGGCTTACTCTTCCCCTCTACTTCATACATACCTTCAACATAGTTCTCAGCTAGTTTGGTAGTAATTAACGGACCTACAAAAGGAATTTGGACTTGTCCTCCGTGACTATGTCCTGACAGTTGAAGATCAACTGGGTAACGATTGATTTTGGTTACAACATCCGGCTCATGTACTAATAACATGTTGAAATCATTTTGTTTCAAGTTTTTTAAAGTTGAATCTATTTGCGGCTTCCCTAATAGAAAATCATCCAAACCTGATATTGTAATATATTTGCCGTTTTCCACTTTAATTTTCTGCACTTCATTTACTAATACAGAAAAACCAGCTTCCTCCATATATTTTTTGTAAAATAAACTACCGCCCCCGCCCCTATCATGATTCCCAAACACAGCATATTTCCCTAAGGGAGCGTAAATTTTCTGCAAAATAGCCTTCGCTTCTTCTCTTTCCGCACTATAAGACCCAAATTTATCTATTAAATCTCCAGTAAAAACTACTATATCTGGATGTAATTCATTCATCTTCTCCACTAAATGTTCAAGTTGTTTCAGTGTAAACTCTGGTCCTAAATGTACATCTGAAAACTGTAATATTTTTTTATTATTAAATTCTTTAGGAATTGCAGAAGCTTCTATTTCATTCCACGTAACTGTTACTAATTTTCGTTCTATTTCTGTCGCATAATAATACAAACTTACTGGTATCATTAATATACTTATAAAAATAATAATAAATATCTTTACGATTGATTTTTTTCGTTCTTTTTTTACATGATTCGTATTCATGTTTTCACCTCTAGAAACACTTTAAATCCTTATTGTTACATTAATGTGACAACATGAACAATGTTATCAATATGTCGTTCCCTCTCTATTCACTTTGACAATTTTATACAGAAGTCATAACATATTTTTATAATACGTAGATTTTTGAATTTTTTCTATTCATTCCATCATTTTATTACGGAGGGGTTATTCATGTCTGTATTTACACCAGAAGAAATTACGAAACTTGCTGCGAATTCAGGAAGGAAAAAAGGTCATTTATCATTGCTCCCTATACTAATTCTTGGTTTTTTTGGTGGTGCTTTTATCTCATTAGGGTATTTACTCGATATTCATGTTATTGGGACAATGCCAAAATATTGGGGATCATTTTCTAGTTTTCTAGGCGCTGCTGTATTCCCTATTGGTCTTATTCTCGTTATTCTTGCAGGCGGTGAACTAGTTACTGGTAACATGATGACAGTTTCTATGGCCTGGTTCCAAAAGAAAATTACTTTATTTTATTTCATACGAAATTTAGTTATTGTTACATTTAGCAATTTCATAGGAGCTGTATTCGTAGCCTATTTTTTCGGTCATATCGTCGGCTTAACTGAAGGAGCTTTTTTAGCGAAAACTATTTCTATCGCTCAAGCGAAACTACAAGATACACCATTGCAAGCATTTATTTCTGCAATCGGATGTAATTGGCTCGTTTGTTTAGCTGTTTGGCTCAGTATGGGAAGTAAAGAATTTATCGGAAAGATTATCGGTATTTGGTTCCCAGTTATGACTTTTGTTGCGATTGGATTTCAACACGTTGTAGCCAATATGTTTGTCATCCCAGCTGCGATTTTTGCCGGTCATTTCACTTGGGCTGAATATTTTCCAAACTTTATTTTTGTTTTCTTTGGAAATTTAGTAGGGGGTATGTTATTTGTAGCACTACCTTACTTCATATCTTATAATAAGAAACTACCTTCTCATCAAGAGAAGACTGAAATGAAGAACAAATCTCTATCCGCTTAAATGGAATGTCTATAAAGTGTCCTAAAAAATATTACAAATTTCATTTTTTTTGCGAATATATGTACGTACACTTGTTCTCGAATGTTTTATACGTTATAATAACAACTTAAATAGCATTATTTACATATGAGGTGAAAAACATGAACAAAACAGAATTAATTAAAAACGTAGCACAAAATGCTGAGATTTCTCAAAAAGAAGCTACTGTAGTTGTACAAACTGTAGTAGAATCAATCACTAACACTTTAGCTGCTGGTGAAAAAGTACAACTTATCGGATTCGGTACATTCGAAGTTCGCGAAAGAGCTGCTCGTACAGGCCGTAACCCACAAACTGGTGAAGAAATGCAAATCGCAGCTTCTAAAGTACCTGCTTTCAAAGCTGGTAAAGAACTAAAAGAAGCTGTAAAATAATGAAAAATATCCTTCTCATTTATGAGAAGGATATTTTTTTCATAACATAATTAATAAAAATCTGACCATTATGCTGTTTCTTTTGTTCTTTTATGCAAATAAAACCTTTACTTTTAAAAAAAGGTTTTGCGGTAATGCTCGCCTCTGTATATATCTCCCTATGCCTCAATTTCACTGCTTCTTTTTCTAACATCTGTAGTATGTATGAAGCGACTCTTTTCCCTTGATAATCTTTATGTGTAAATAAACGATCTACGTAATGATCATCGTTATAATCCCCAAATCCCAATATCACACCGTTATGATCCGCTACATAACTAATATTCTTCTCTAAAGACTTTAACCAGCTTTCTCTATCTAGTCGATTTGGTGCCCACGCCTGTAGCTGTAACTCATTATAATCTTTTGCATTAACCGTATGAACTGTCTCATAGAACAATTGTAATACTTGCTCTAAATCTTCTTTCTGAAATGTTCTAACTATAATATCTTTTAACATATATAAGTCTCCTTACCAAACTACCTCTTAACTTTTCTACTACATACGATTCCATATTTCTTCTTTATTATATCGTTTTAATTTCTATACGAACAAAAAAACAATACTTATTCAAAGTATTGTTTTTTAATTCTATTCAATTACTTTAATGTAGCTTTTTAAGACTTTAATTTAACTCTTTGTAATCTTAATGCATTTAATACAACGGATACAGAACTAAATGCCATCGCTGCTCCAGCAACCCAAGGTGCTAAGAAGCCTAATGCCGCGATTGGAATTCCTAACGCGTTATAAGCTAATGCCCAGAATAAATTTTGTTTAATATTTCTTATCGTCATTTTACTCATAAAGATCGCATCAGCAATACTATTTAAATCCCCACGGATTAACGTAATATCTGCCGCTTCCATCGCTACATCCGTTCCTGTTCCAATTGCCATACCGATATCCGCCGTAGCAAGAGCAGGAGCATCATTTATTCCATCTCCAACCATTGCTACTTTCTTACCTTGTGCTTGGAGTTTTTTCACTTCTTCTGCTTTTCCTTCTGGCAATACTTCTGCAATTACGTGATCAATACCAACTTGCTTTGCAATCGCCTGAGCAGTTTGTGTATTATCTCCTGTAATCATCACAACGTCTAGACCCATTTTTTTCAGTCTTGCGATAGCTGCTTTTGAAGTATCTTTCACAGTATCTGCAACGGCAACTATACCGGCATATTCTTTATCGATTGCAATAAGCATTGCTGTTTTTCCTTCTCGTTCTAGCGCTTCCATTGATTTAGAAACTTCTTCAATATCAATATTGAATTCCTTCATTAATCGACGTGTGCCAATTAATAATTGTTTTCCTTCTACAACTGATTCGATACCGAATCCTGGAATCGCTTCAAACGTTTCTGAACTTGGGATATCAATTTTCTTTTCTTTAATTCCTTCTACAATCGCTTCTGCAAGTGGATGTTCAGAATTTCTTTCTGCTGCCCCTACTAAACGTAGTATTTCTTCTTCACGGAATCCATCTGCTACGATTACATCTGTTAACACCGGCTTCCCGTTTGTCACAGTACCTGTTTTATCTAGAATAACTGTATCTAATCGGTGTGTTGCTTCTAAATGCTCCCCGCCCTTAAATAAAATACCATACTCAGCCGATCTTCCTGATCCTGCCATAATAGATGTAGGCGTTGCAAGCCCTAATGCACACGGACAAGCGATAACAAGTACGGCAATCATTTTCTCAAGTGCTCCGCCAAAATCACCAGGTGTAACAAATAGCATCCACACTGCAAATGTGATAATTGCAATCACAACTACAACTGGTACGAAAATACCTGAAATTTGATCTGCTACCCTTTGAATAGGAGCTTTTGAACCTTGAGCCTCTTCTACTACTTTAATAATTTGAGCTAATGCAGTATCTCTGCCTACCTTAGTGGCTTTCACTTTTAAAAACCCATTTTTATTTATTGTAGAACCGATTACTCCATCTCCAATTGTTTTATCAACCGGAATACTTTCGCCTGTTAACATCGATTCATCTATCGCTGACTTTCCTTCTACAATTTCCCCATCTACTGGGATTTTTTCACCAGGCTTTACATAGACGATATCACCAGCTACTACTTCTTCAATCAAAATTTTTATTTCTGTTCCATCTCGCACAACTGTAGCTGTCTTCGCTTGTAAACCCATCAATTTTTTAATCGCTTCTGATGAGCGCCCTTTTGCTTTCGCTTCAAATAATTTACCTAAAATAATTAATGTAATAAGTACCGCACTCGTTTCAAAATATAAATCTGTCATATGTTCCGAAGAACCAATAGATTGAATACTTAAATATACACTATAGAAATAGGCGGCCGACGTTCCAAGCGCCACGAGAACATCCATATTAGCACTTTTATTGCGTAACGCTTTATAAGCCCCAACATAAAACTGTCCACCAATGATAAATTGAACAGGAGTTGCAAGTGTTAGTTGCACCCAAGGGTTCATTAACATATCTGGTAAATAAATAAACGAAGTAAATGAGAAATGACTAACCATTGCCCACAATAATGGGAAAGATAAAATAAACGAAATAATAAACTTCTTCTTTTGTCGCTCAATTTCTTGTAATCGATGATCAGTTGATGCATCTTGATCATCTGGTTTCACTTCTAATTTATATCCTAGCTTCGTAATCACGCTCTTCATTTCATTTACATTAACTTCATCAGGATTAAAGTCTACTGTGGCTGATTCTAAAGCAAAATTTACTGTCGCCTTGTTCACACCATCTAACTTATTTAAACGCTTTTCAACTCTATTTGCACATGCTGCACATGTCATTCCTGAAACAGTAAATTCAGCTTTATCACTTACAATTCCATATCCTAACGATTCAACTTTTTCTTTAAATTGTTGCGGATTTGTTTTAGTTGGATCGTACATTATTTTTGTTTTTTCAAGCGCAAAATTTACATTTGCCTCATGAACACCTTCTACTTTTTTTAGACCTTTTTCAATTCTATTTGCACATGCCGCACATGTCATTCCTGATATTTGAAGATTGGCCTCTTTTTTTTCATTCATGTCTCTCACCTCTATATACCCTTATGAGGTATAAGTATTAGCAAAATAAATCGTACTTCATTTAAAGTACGATTTATCTCCATATCTAAAAATAATTATTGAACATCGTATCCTTGATCTTCGATTACAGCAACGATATCTTTTAATGTTACAGCAGACGAATCGATAGTAACTTCAACAGTTCCTTCTGCTAATTGAACCTTCACTTGTTCAACACCGTTTAGCTCTTTCACACTGCTTTCGATAGCATTTACACAATGTCCACAAGACATACCTTCAACTTGTAATGTTAACTGTTCCATTTAAAATCCTCCTCTTGTTTATTCATTGTTTGTTAATCACAATTACATCTTACCATACCCCCCTAAGGTAATCAATGGTTTTATATCATGATTTTTCAATTATTTTCTAAAAGTTTATTTTACACACACTTTTTCACTACAATACACCAAAATCCAATATAAGGGTAAACAAAAAAACAAGCCAGTTAAATACTAGCTTGTTTTTACGCTTTTGAAAAACGTTCAAATACTGTCATTAATTCTTCAATTGCTTCGTCACCATTTCCATTTTTAATAGCTCCTGAAACACAATGACTCGTATGATTTTTGAGAACGCCCATTCCTACTTTTTTCATCGCTGCATTAATCGCTGAAATTTGCACTAAAATATCCACGCAATAACGATCATTTTCAATCATATTTTGAATACCGCGAACCTGTCCTTCAATTCTCTTTAATCTATTTATAATCTGTTCTTTTTCTTTTTCTGATCTATGTGTTACTGCTTCATTCTCTTTATGATCCATATTATCACCTTCTTAAAGTTTCTCTTCATCCAATAAAACAATTGTTTTTATGAGTATACCAATTATAGCATTAAATATCTACGCATGATACCCCATAAGAGTATATTTACACTTTATGCCTATTCTTAACAACTTATTAGCTTCTCAGCCTCAATTATCATGATACCCTTTCCTTTTTTCAAAAAAATAATAAAAGGGGATTATCCATCCCCTCTTATTATTCATCCATAAATACAAAAGTCTCAATTTATACGTGTATAAATTGAGACTTTTTTCCTTCTATATATAATTATTGCTGATCACATACTTTTTCATCATTCACTACTGAAGTTCCTTCCACGGTTACCGTATGAAAACAGTCATTTACACGAACTGTCACAACATTATCTTGCCGATCAATAACATGATATTCATTAAAATTTTTATTCAGAGCACTGCGAATTTGTTCTCCTTCATAAATTGGAATTCCATGTGATAAAACCCAAATAAGCCCAGCGATAGCAAGAATAGTTTTCATACGATCTACCTCCTTGAAAATATAGTGAACTTTTAATCCATGCTTTTGCAGCTCTACGAATCATGATTGGAATGAACTAAGCCTTTTTGGAAATAAGTTCATTTCGTCTATTTTATGTTTATGCTAATTGTGACCGAATTGTGACAACTTTTCGTCTCTTTAGACGAAAAGTTGAAACAAAACGTTCAAAAAGGACAATTCTACATATCAAAAAAGGTTATGGAACGTTTCATCCATAACCTTTTTAAGTCCAATCCTACAACTCATCCACCGTACTTCATGTGATCTTTGTAGAGTTGTTTTATTTTCATTCATTGACATCAAAGCAAAACTTCGAAAATACTTCCCACACAAGTTCATTCCTGCTACTTACCCCAGTCTTTTCAAAAATGGATTTTAAATGATCTTGTACCGTGTATATAGATATACAAAGTTCTTGGGCTAATTCCTTTGTCGACATACCTGTAAGAATTTTACGTATTACTTGCTTCTCACGTATTGTAAAACTATAAGCTTCCATAATAAGTGGAAAAATCTCTTCCGGTCTTGCTCTTTCGAATAGAACAATATAACCACCTTGAAAACTACTTGTACGTTCTAACTTACTAGCCCGAATGATTAAAAAATGGCCATAGGCTAAAGGTAGACAAACGTTTTCTTCTCTATTCATACACCCTACATTATACTCGTTAGCCTTTACTTTCGAACAAACCGCACGTATTGGCCTTGGTATTTCTTTTATATTTAACTGTTCATGCTTTCTAAGATTTGAAAGCCACTCGCTGCCACCTTGATTCCAATATAATACACTAAAATCCTCACTTACTATAATCGTACCTGTGCCTATCACCTTCTCTTCTGAAAAAGGTATAGAAACTGTCTTCTTTAAAGCCTCTCCAGCGATTGGGACTATCGTTGCTAAGTACTTACAATCATCGATATGAAAAGCGGGACTTATACTTCCTCGAAATAAACTAAGATGGCCATAACATTTCCCCTTACTCATACAAACGCCCCTTAATTCATCTCCAAAACTTGCTGGTTTTAAAATATTTCGGTATCTAGAGCTTTTCTTTTGTTCACCATTTGTCGCCATACTTAGAGAAGCAACATGAGGAGAGTGTTCTGTTAAACATTTAAATTTATTAAAATCATCTTCTAAAAATTCATTCATAAACAATTGTGGATGAATCTTTTCAACACTCTCATCGGTAAATGCCCCAGTAGATAAAAAAGAAATTGGGTCTATAGTTGTAAAACAAGCGGCGTCAAAATCAATAACTTTACGTATCAAGTGGAGAAATGACTCTTGAAATGATCTTATAGAACTTATATGATTCGCTACCATTTTAATTTCTTTCATTGTTTTTTCATGCATCCTCTTCCCCCCCAGATTTACGGGATTGTTCCCCTTCATAATTTCATTTCATAATAAACCTATAAAACACATACTTAGGAGGTTAAAAATGAATTGGAATGATACTACCGTAAATTCATATGAACAAAGAATTCCATGTAAAATCCCAGGCTACTACCACCTATATGAAATGATGAACCATTTTTTATTTACTACACTCCCTATAAAAAACATGAATCCAAATTTACTAGTTATAGGTGCTGGTGGCGGACAAGAAATTCTCTCAATAGGCAAACAAAATAACAACTTATCTTTTACAGGGGTCGATCCATCTGAAAGCATGCTACAGTTAGCTAAAAAAAGAATTAAAAACGAAGGCATACAAAACCATGTTCATCTTGTACATGGAACTATCCATACATTATTACCAAATCAGTTATTTGACGCTGCCACCTGTATGCTTGTCCTGCACTTCATTCCAACTAATAAGGAGAAAAAAGAACTTATTAATGATATTAGTAATCGCCTAAAGCCTGGTGCGCCATTCTTTCTCGCTTCAATAAATGGTGTGCCCCATACAAGTATGTTTTCTACACAATTACATGCTTGGCGCAATCATATGATGCAAAATCAAATTCCATTAGAAGATTGGGACCGATTTGAAAATTCTTTTGAAACAGAAATATTTCCTATTTCCGAAGCTAATTTATTAACTATTATGGAGGAATGTGGCTTTACTCAAATGACTCGCTTTTTCACTAGTTTTTTAATTGATGGATACGTTGCCTTTAAACAATAAGGAAAAAAGGTAAGCAATTGCTTACCTTTTTTCCTATACGTAACTAATAAATCTCAATCCTTTACTTAAAGACGTCGGCACAACAGATGCATGATTCTCTCCTTCAGCTTCATAAAACTTAAATTTAAGTTTATCGTGGTTTACTTGGAGAAGGCGCTCTGATAATTCATTTGCACCTACAACCATATGCTCTCGTTCTAGTGACCCAACTGTAAGGAACACTCCTGTTTCAAACTTAGCATTGTTTAATTCATGTATAAGGTTCTCTTCTTTTTCAAGTACAGATTTATTATTCCACCATATAGATGGACTACTAATAAAATAATTTTGAAAAGCATTTAAGTTTGTAAATAGTATATGGAGAGCAAATAGTCCACCTAAAGAATGCCCAAATAACGTTTGCTTACCTTTATCAATCTCAAAATTCTTTTCAATTTGTGGTTTCAGTTCTTCTTCAATAAAAGTAAAGAAATTATGTGCTCCTCCTGTTTTAGGCCACGGTTTACCATCTGGTTTTAAAGGAGCATCTTTTGAAATTACGCTAGGCGTAAAATCATAGCATCTTTCTTCCCCTGAAAATGCGCCTTCAATTGGATAACCCACTCCTACTATAACAGCTGGTGAAACACCGGTTTTTTCCGCTCTTACTGATTGTATTTTAACTGCTTCATGAAATGTTTGAAAAAAGGCATTGCCATCTAATACGTAAATGACAGGATATCCTGAATCCGGTGCTGGTTGCCTCGGCTTTGAAATATGAATTTGATATTCTTTACCTTTTAATTTTGAATACATTTTCCACTGCTCTGTATTAGATGTTATAATCTGCTGTTTTTCAACTGTAGTATTCACCCTATCCCCCCCTTTTTAACTTGTTACATATATTTCGATTTTTTCTTCTTGAGATACAACGCTATCATAACCGAAACAAACAGGAGCCCCGTTATACGGATCAATCATGACACGCGCATCAATATGAAATACTTCTTTTAACACTTCATTTGTAATGATTTCTTCTGGGCTACCAGTTATAACAATTTCTCCTTCCTTCATTGCAATAATTTCATCTGAAAACCTTGCTGCATGATTAATATCATGTAATACCATAACAACCGTACAATTATGTTCTTTATTTAACTTCTCCACAATTTGTAATACATCTAATTGATGAGACATATCAAGGTATGTAGTTGGCTCATCTAATAGCAACACTTCTGTCTCTTGTGCTAATGCCATCGCTAGCCATACCTTTTGTCTTTGACCGCCCGATAAATTTGCAATTTGTCTCGTCCGAAATTCAGAAGTTTTCGTTATATCTAATGCCCAATCAATCATTTCTTTATCTTTTGTCGTTAACTTATTTACGTTATTTCGATGTGGATAGCGTCCATAAGAAATTAATTCTTCCACTTTAAGTTCACCTGGTGCAATTGGCGTTTGCGGGAGTAAAGCTAACTGCTTCGCAATTTCTTTCGTTGGAATTGTATGTAAATCTTGCCCTTGCAAATATACTTTTCCGCTTTTTTGTTTTAAAATTCTTCCCATTGTTTTTAACAATGTCGATTTACCGCAACCGTTTGGACCTATAATTGTCGTTACTTTTCCTTCTTGTATTTCCACATTTAAATCGCGAAACACTGTAAGCTTTTCATAACTTGTTTCTAAATTTTTTGCACTTAAAATACTCACTTTTATTCCTCCTCTTACGCTTTCGCCTTATAAAGTAAATATAAGAAATACGGTACACCGACAATAGAAATAACGATTCCAACTGGTAGCTCTACAGGTGTGAAAACTGTTTTCGCAATAAAGTCTGAAGCAATTACAAGAAACATTCCTATTACGCCGCACGTAGGAATTATATACTTATGTTGAATACCGACAAGTCTTTTCGCTATATGCGGTGCCATTAGTCCAATAAAACCGATACTCCCTGAAACAGCAACACATGCGCTCACAAGTCCGATACTACTTAACAGTAAAATCGATTTCTCTCTTTCTACTGAAACACCTAAACTTGTAATACTCGTTTCTTCCAATTGAAATAAATCTAATAAATAAGCTTTCTTTTGTATAAGCGGAATTAAGATAATAAGCCATGGTAACATAGCCACAATATACTTCCAGTTTGCACTATATATACTTCCAGACACCCACACTGCAGCCATCTCGAAATCGGTTGACTTCATTTTGAGTGATAAATACATAGAGAATGCTCCAAACCCTGAACCGATTGCAATCCCTGTTAATAACAGTCGTTGCGAATCTAACTTACCGTTTTTCCAAGAAAACAAATAAATGATTAGCGCTGCACCTAATCCACCTATTAAACCAAACATAGGCATCATCATTATAGAAATCCAATCTGTGCTCTTTAGTTGCCCTTGAAAGAAAAACATAAAAATAACGATGGCTGTTCCTGCTCCGGCGTTTACGCCTAAAATACCTGGGTCTGCCAATCCATTTCTTGTAATCCCTTGAATAACAGCACCCGCAACACCAAGGCCTAATCCTACTAATCCAGCAATTACAATACGCGGAAGGCGAAACTCAAAAATAACTAAATCATGTTCTGGTACTGGATCAATTCTAAAAAGTGTTTTAAATACATCTGTAATCGTAATATCAAACGTACCATTCGTTAAACTAATGTAAATGGCACATAGTATTAAAAATACAATAATCCCCATCGTCATTCCAAAACGTTGACTTGAACTTTTAAGCATGTCTCTCTCCTCCTCTTGTACGAATTAAATAAAGGAAGAAAGGAATTCCAATTAAAGATGTTACGACTCCAATTGGCGTTTCAAATGGATAATTTACAAATCTACTTAAAACATCACATAACGCTAAGAAAACGCCACCAATAACGCCTGCACATGGCAAAATCCACTTATAATCTACCCCAATTATAAAGCGAGTAATGTGCGGAATAATTAAACCTACAAAACCAACTTTCCCCACTAAAGCAACTGCTGTTCCTGTTAAAAAGATAACTGATAAAATTGCCATCGCTTTAACTAGTTTTGTACGCTGCCCTAAATTAATAGAAACCTCTTCGCCTAATGAAAGAATGGTAATAGATTTTGATATTAACAGCGCTAAAATTATTCCAATTATCCCAAACGGTATCGTGATTTTAATGATATTAGGATCTACTTGATCTAATTTTGCATTAAACCAAAAACTAACATTTTGAGAAATTTGAAAATATGAAGCCATTGCAGCCGATACACTGCTTAAAAATGTTCCAATAACTGTCCCTATAATCGCTAACCTAACTGGTGATAAGCCATTTTGAAGGAGCGAACCAAAACCAAACACGATACCGGCTCCTAGTGCAGAACCAATCATTGAACATAAAACCATACCAATTGATGACATTCCCGGAAGAAAGATCATACAAAGTGTAATAACAAAGGCAGCGCCATCCGTCACACCCATAATAGAAGGGGATGCAAGATAGTTTCTTGTCATCCCCTGCATAAGTGCTCCTGATATGGCTAGAAATGCTCCGACTAAAAGAGCTGCAACTACCCTTGGTAAACGTGAAGTAATAATAATATTATGATTTACATCGCTTGAATCAAAATGAAATAATGCGTTCCACACTGTTTCAGCATCAATACTTTTCGCCCCATACAAAATCGAAAGTATAACTGTAAATAAGATGAGTATGGGTGCTATACATAATATGGTTACTGGTACTGCATTTGTTTTCTGCATATCATTCAACGCACCTTACTTATTGTATTATTTAGATAAATTTTTCACTGCTTCTTTTAAGAATGCTGTTTTACTCCAAGCAGTACCACCTTGTGCCATTGGATCTACAACATTTACAAATACTTTCTTTTCCTTCGCAGCATTCATACTTTGCCAAATTGGATTACTTTCAATTTCTTCTAACACTTTCGGGTTTTTATTTTCACTTGCCTCATATTGTAAGAAAATATAATCTGGGTTAAGTTCAGCAAGTTTTTCAAATGAAATTTTCTCTTGTGCTTTTACAGTTTTCAATTGTTCTGGAGCAGTTAGTCCAAGATCTTTATAAATTACAGGGTTGAAGTATACTCCATCTGGATATAAGAATAATTCGTTTGCTCTTAATCTAATGACAAGTACTTTTTTATCTTTTAACTTATCTCCTAGTTTTGCTTTTGCTTTTTCAGCGTCCGAATTGTAGTCTTTAATAATTTTTTCTGCTTTATCTTTTTTACCAGTTAATTCTCCCATTAACTTTAAGTTATCTTCCCAATTTGTTGAAACGTGTGATACCGGGAATGTAGGAGCTACTTTCGTAAACTTTTCAGCTGTTTCTGCTGGGAATTTCGTACTCGATGTAATAACATCTGGTTTTAATTGTAGTAATGTTTCGAAATTTGGTTGCATTTTCTCACCAACAGATTTCGCACCTTCTAACTCTTTTTCAAGGTATTTTGGTAATTTACCACCTACAGTAATGGCACCAACTGGTTTAATTCCAAGTACCGCCGCATCTTCCATTGACTCTAAACTAGCTGTCGCAATTTTATCTACTTTTGCTGGCACTGTATATTCTTTACCTAAATATGTAATTTTTCGTTTTTCATCTTTTTTCGTTTCCGTAGCTTTTGTCTGTTGTTTTTGCTCGCCTGAAGTTTTATCCGCACTATTACATGCCGCTAAACCTACACTTAAAACTGTAACCATCCCTAAAGTAAATAATTTCTTGTTCATCTTTATATGTCTCCTCTCGAATTTTCAAACTATATTCTCAATAAAATTTAACTATATGAACCTTGTCTCAAATATATATTTCATTAGATTAATAATTTTATCCAGAACTCATTCACGTTCACTTCCCCTAGACTATAATTCTTTTACACCTTCATCACTTGATAACCGTTTCTACTGATAATGATTATCGTTACTAAGTATATATTTAATATGAAATTATTTCAAGAATGATTTGAAAAATTTTAACAAACTGAATTAAAAAAAGAAGTATCCGCCTGATTTTAGGGAGATACTTCTTTTTTTAGAAATTTATATGTAATTCAACTGGACAATGGTCTGATCCCATTACTTCACTATTAATTTTCGCTTCTGTTATTTGGTCTTTCATTCTTTCCGAAACAACAAAATAATCTAAACGCCATCCGATATTTTTCGCTCTCGCGCCCATACGATACGACCACCACGAGTATGCACCTTCTTGATCAGAATAAAGGTAACGATACGTATCAATAAATCCTTCTTCTAAAATACATGTAAATTTCTCTCGTTCCTCATCGGAGAATCCAGGGTTTTTACGATTACTTTTTGGATTTTTCAAATCGATTTCTTTATGAGCAACATTTAGGTCTCCACAAAAAATAACTGGTTTTTTCTCATCTAATCGTTTGATATAGGATCTGAAATCATCTTCCCATTTCATTCTGTAATCTAATCGTTCTAATCCACGTTTTGAATTTGGTGTATATAACGTGATCATGTAAAAATCTTCGAATTCTAATGTAATAAGTCGCCCTTCTTGATCATGCTCTTCAATTTCTAAGCCGTATGTAACAGAAAGCGGTTCTTTTTTTGTAAAAATAGCCGTTCCCGAATACCCTTTTTTCACAGCGTAATTCCAGTATGTATAATATCCCTCTAGATTTAAATCAATTTGGCCACTTTGCAATTTAATCTCTTGCAGACAAAATATATCTGCATTAGATTCTTCGAGATATTCTAAAAATCCACCCTTTGCAATAACTGCACGTAAACCATTTACATTCCATGAAATTAACTTCACTTATAGTCCTCCTCTTGATGTTCACTTTCAAAGTTCATGCTATCACAAAATAGAAAAACAATCATATGTTCATCTTTGTAATCTTGCTCTTGCATTTGTAAATACGTACATACGCACTTTATTCAGGTTATACTACTTTCAGAGGTGATGTTTTTGCACAATGAAGGGTTAACATTAACGAGTGAGTATTGGCATGCAATTATTCATAATGATTCTTCCTATGATAGCAAATTCTTTTATGCTGTGAAATCAACTGGAATCTTTTGCAGGCCATCATGCAAATCAAGAATACCGAATAGAAACAATGTACGAATTTTTCATCATGCAGAACAAGCATTAAGTGAAAACTTTCGCCCGTGCAAACGTTGTAAGCCAAACGGGATCACTTTACCTAATGAAGAGTGGGTAGAACAAATTAAAGACTATATCGAAAAGCATTATGACGAATCCTTAACTCTCGACATGCTTGCGGAAATGTGTCATGGTAGCCCTTTTCATTTACAGCGTACTTTCAAAAGAATAATAGGGCTAACTCCTATAGAATATATACAACAATTCAGGGTTCTTAAAGCAACCGAATACCTTTTACACACAAATCAATCTATTAAAGAAATTAGTACTGCTGTCGGGATAGAAAACCCAGAGTATTTCGCAACTTTATTTAAAAAAAAAACCGGATTTACTCCTACTGAATATCGAAAAAAGAACGAAATGAAAGAGGGATACGATAATGAATTCCTACAAAAATAATTATATATATTGGACGCTACTTACACATAAAAATTGGCGATTTCATATTGCTGCAACTGAAAATGGACTATGTTTCATTGGATCACAAGACGAAAACTTTGAAGAATTAAATATATGGGCTAGAAAAAAACTGCCCCAACATATATTGATCCATAGTCCAGATTACTTGCAAATATATACGAAAGAAATTATCGAATATTTAGAAAGCAAGCGAGAAACTTTTACATTCCCTATCGATGCTTATGGAACTAATTTTCAATCATCTGTTTGGAATGCGGTACGTGAAATTCCTTATGGAAAGACCTATTCTTATACAGAAATTGCTGAAAGAATTCAAAAACCTAAAGCTGTGCGCGCCGTTGCTTCTGCTATTGCTGCTAACCCTCTTCTTATTACCATTCCTTGTCACCGCGTTATTGGGAAGAATGGGAAACTAATCGGATTTAGGGGTGGATTAGAAATGAAGAAAAAATTGCTTACATTAGAAAAGTTGCAGGTGGAATTCATATGACAGCAGAATATAATAGCGCATTATCTATAGCAGTTCCAAAAGAATTTTGTTTCCAAGAAAATTTACGTTATCTATCACGTTCTAACAATGAATGTATGTTCCATATTGAAGATAACAAAATTTATAAAGTTATCCCTGTTCAAGATGTAAATCCTTTAGTTGAAATTAGTTTGAATACTGATGGCAATATTCAAATACTTTGTTTAGAAGAATCATTCACATCTGAAAAATCGATACGTGAAGCTGTAGCTAACTATGTAAAAGAATGGTTTGATTTAACTACTGATTTAGCCCCCTTTTATACATTAGCTAAACATGATTTACTCCTTCAAGGACCAATTGAACAATATTATGGCCTTCGTACTTTAGGTATTCCAGACTTATTTGAGGCACTTTCCTGGGGAATTATCGGTCAACAAATTAACCTAACATATGCTTATACGCTAAAAAGAAGATTAGTTGAGCAATTTGGAAGTTATGTAGAATGGGACGGTAGAAAGCATTGGATATTCCCATCACCTGAAACAATTGCAAATCTACATGTAGAAGATCTCCAACAATTAAAAATGACGACTAGAAAATGTGAATATTTAATCGGTATTGCGAAGCTTATCACAGAGGGAAAACTATCAAAAGAGGATTTACTGCAAACACAAGATGTAAAGGTTGCTGAGAAACAATTAACCGCTATCCATGGTATAGGCCCATGGACTGCCAACTATGTTTTAATGCGTTGTTTAAGATTTCCTTCAGCTTTTCCAATTGATGATGTTGGTCTGCATAATGCAATTAAATTTATAACAGGTTCCGAAAATAAACCGACTAAAAATGAAATAAAAGATTTCGCGGCAAACTGGGCTAATTGGGAGTCTTATGCGACTTTTTATTTATGGCGAGTACTATATTAAAAGAACCAAGTAGCACATTCGTACTACTTGGTTCTTTTTTAAGCTTGCTCCTCAAAACGTCTTGCAATTTCTACAATAACTTGAACGGCTTTTTCCATATTATCTACCGAAACATACTCAAATTTACCGTGATAGTTTTCACCACCAGTGAAAATATTCGGCGTCGGTAATCCCATATATGATAATTGTGATCCATCTGTGCCTCCGCGAATCGGATGAATATTTGGTTCAATGTCTAAACTTTTCATTGCTTCATATGCAATATCAACAATTTCTCTTACCGGTTCAATTTTTTCAAGCATGTTATAGTATTGATCATTCATTTCTAAGACAACTGCATCTTCACCATACTTTTCTTGCATATTCTTCACAATATTTTTAACGTTATTTTTACGTGCCTCAAAATTTTCACGATCAAAGTCTCGAACAATATAATACGCTTTACTTTGCTCAACATCACCATTTAAAGAAAGTAAATGATAGAATCCTTCATAGCCTTCTGTATATTCTGGCGCCTCTTCTACTGGTAAATGCCCATTAAACTCCATAGCCAGTTTAGTTGCATTGCGCATTTTATTTTTCGCTGTTCCAGGATGTGTATTCGTTCCGTTAAACGTTAACTTAGCACCTGCAGCATTAAAACTTTCATACTCTAAACCACCTAATGGACCTCCATCCATCGTATAAGCGAATGATGCACCAAACGCTTCTACATCAAAATGCGCTGGCCCACGACCAATTTCTTCATCCGGTGTAAATGCTACTCTTATTTTCCCGTGCTTAATTTGCGGATTATGTATTAAATGGTTCATTGCAACCATAATTTCTGTAAGACCAGCTTTATCATCTGCTCCTAGAAGTGTTGTACCATCAGTTGTAATAATGGTATGCCCTTTATATGATGGTAATTCCGGGAACTGCTCTGGTGTTAACACAACATTTAGCTCTTCATTTAACGTAATTGCATTACCATCAAAATTTTCATGAATTTGTGGCTTGACGTTTTTCCCTGTAAAGTCTGTTGCCGTATCTAAATGAGCTAAAAATCCGATTACAGGAACATCCTTGTCCGTATTAGCTGGAAGTGTTGCCATTACATAGCCATTATCATCCATCATTACTTCTGTTAACCCAATTTCTTTTAGCTCTTCCACTAATAACTTACCAAACTCAATTTGTCCTGGTGTTGTTGGTACTGTATGGCTTTCTTCATTTGATTGCGTATCAATTTTTACATATCTCGTAAATCTTTCAATAAGTTCTTGTTTCAAGTTCATTCACTCCCTTTTACGTTTCTCTCTCCATTATAATCCTTAAAACGAAATATTTTAACTTTTTTGACTGTGAAGATACATATTTCATTTACATTGTTAACATTTTTAAACGAATGATAAAAAGACATAATATTTGTACATTAAAACCGTAACAGGTAACATACATAATTATAAAATATGGGAGGTTTTAAAGATGAGGCTAACTCTCTTTCGCTATTTTCTTTTTTTCTTAGGATTAATTTTCTTTGGCCTTGGAAATGCTCTTGCGGTCAAAGTTAAATTTCTAGGCTTGCACCCTTGGGAAGTTTTAAATATGGCTCTCTACCAAAAGTTTGGATGGACCATTGGTACGTGGAGTGTCATATGTGGGTTATGTCTCGTTCTAATATCTTTACTAGTAGATCGAAAATATATAAATGTCGGTACATTTTTGAATGCACTACTTATCGGTCCCATTATGGACTTTTTCTTACAATCAAACATGCTTCCAGACGCTAGTAATTATTTATGGATAAACTTACTCATTTTATTTTCTGGTATTGCCATTACAGGTATCGGGGGAGGGATGTACGTTGCAGCTGGGATTGGCGCTGGCCCTCGTGATGGATTCATGCTTACTATTTCCGACAAAACAGGACTTTCTATTAGCCGTGCTAGAATCATAGTAGAATGTATTGTACTAGTTGTTGGATTTATGCTAGGCGGTCCTGTTTTCATCGTAACTTTTCTGTACACCTTTATTCAAAGTCCAATCTTTCAGCAATCATTTAAGATGTTTCAAACACTTTTACATACTTTACATAACAAAAAGAAAATTAGTGAACATATTTAAAGTACTGCTTAATGCAAATAAATTCACCCTATTTACGACTCCCGCCGCAAATAGGGTGTTTCTGTTTTTATCTCGCAATTTAAGAATATATAATACTACTCATTCACAATAAAAGTATATACATCATCATAAATACAACCATTTACTTTAATCACATACTTCCCAGGTTTATTAAAACTAATTGTGTATTTATTTAACTGAATTGCTTCTTTATCTCCAGAAAGAATATCAATACTTCTGCCACTTAATACATACAATTCATTTAGATCCATCGTTACATCAATTGTATTGAAATTTTCCACTTTCACTTGCTGTGCTTCCGCAACGCTTACACTTGGTTCTAAAAACAGTAGTCCACTTAATCCAATCGTCCCCGCTAAAGCAACTCCCGCAAACTTTTTAATCTGTTTCATTACAATGACCTCCTTATAGATTTTGCGTAAAGGTGATGTCCCCCTTACACCACAAAGCCTATATGTAATGAAATGAAAAGTAAACGGGGACTGTAAGACAAAATTCTACATCTTTTTCTCCTATTGAATATAAATCCAACGTTTGGAGTTTTGACACATTTAAAATTGTTTCCCTAAACCAATTCCCCCATAATTTATTCAAATACTGAATAATTACTTATTGATTTAACATTCTAAAAATAGTTGATAAAGATGCTTTCTATTCAAAAAAAGACTTTGCTATAAAAGTAACTTTTACAACAAAATCCATGCAACTAATTTTATTCCGCTTTCCATAATCTCTCTACATTCATTAATTGTTCTTCTTTAAACTCCATCTTATATATATCCGGTTTTGACGTATTCATTAAAAATTCAAAACCATATTGTTTATCAAAATAGTTCATCATTAATGTCATGACAAGCCCATGTGTACCAATTACAATTTTGCGTCCTTGAAAATCTATTAAGATTTCTTTTAATACTTTCACTACTCTTCTCTGGCAGTCTGCATATGACTCTCCTTCCGTTCGTGAAAAGTCCGGATTAGAGAACATCTTCTGTACAAGTGGATACACCTCTTTGTCTGATATAACCTGACCCTCACTTGAAAACATACACTCTTTAAGATTTTCATATACTACTATTTCTTTTTCATGGAAATTAGCTGACTCCTCTATCGTTAACATAGCCCGATTATAGGGACTGGAAATAAAAGTATGAATTTTCTCCGCTTTTAATATGTCAGTTACTCTACGGGCATCCATACGTCCCTTCTCAGTTAACCCGCGCATTCTTTCATTTCCTTCTAGTTTTGGTGATTCACCATGTCTAACCATATAAATATATGTGCTCATAATTTCTCCTTAAAATTGTTTATTAGTTAATACATCACGTTCATTTATCCCATTTCAACACTTAAGTGTAATACTAAAATACTTTATAAAATGTGCTGATTTGTTCGTCTAATCCATTCTCCTACTAAACTCTCAAATAATTCAGGCTGCTCAATTTGCAAATTATGCCCTGCCATATCTAACACTGCTAATGTTGCCCTGGGATATTCTTCAATAATTTCTATAATATTTTGATAACCTACTGATATATCTTGTCTTCCAGTCAGTAAAAGAACGGGCTTTTCATATTTTTCACGCTGAAAATCCATAGTAAGAGAGTAATTCTTTTGCAACCTTTCAATAAATTCATAATTAGCAACATCTAACCCAGGCTTAATTTCTTCTTTAAATCGCGTATATGTATATTCATTTGCTATTACAGCTAACTCACAAAATTTCTCTCTTTCCGTGGAAGTAAGCGTATTTAAATATTCCTCATCTTGTACAATTACCTGTTTATCTGGAAGAATCCTTTTTTCTGGCTCCGCTACAACAACAGGACATACTAATAGTAATCCGCTAACTCTCTCAAACATCTTTGTAAGTATACCTTTGGCTAAATAGCCTCCATATGATTCTCCTACCAATAAAAATTTTTCAGTAGAAATGATTTCCTCAATAAATGTGATAAGCACTTCTACTATACGATCTGAACTATTTATCCAATTTGGAGCGTTCGATTTCCCCATACCAGGTAAATCAATATATATTCGCTTATAACCTTCATATTTCTGAAATACTGATTCCATACATTTCATCATTAACCTATGATCAGGGGCGCAGCCATGTATGATAATGACCGGTTTACCCTCTCCCACAATTTCATAGTATATTTCTGCATCTTTAATTCGATATATCATAAAAAACCTCCCTATTTAGTGGCAATACTATCCACTCTGTAAGAATACACGTTCTTATTCTATATCCTTTCCCTATATTTTCACAAATGTTAATTTTCAGATTCAAAATAAAAATCTCGCCTAAAAAATCCTCATCATTTTATATGCAATTTTGCATCTCCACTTACAAATCACTAAAAAAACTTTACAATTCAAAGGATGACTAAATATACAATTTCTATTTAAAATCTTGATACAGTCTATACTATCAACCACAATGTTTTTTTAACTTTAAGAATACTTACACTATTTAACACTTTCCTTATAAACATGATTTTTATAAGGAAATCTGATACAATTCTTAAATAATATTATTATGTATAGATATAACGAACATAGTACATAATTAAAGAAGGTGATTTCATTGAAATTAAATAAAAATTTACAATTATGTATATTAATTGGAACATTAATATGCTATTCAATCTATTTTATGTTTTTCTATCTGTTCCCTACTCATTTTTCAAATTCAGATGTACGCTTCGCTTCACTTATCGTTGAAGCCATTACATTTGTATCACTGATTTACTCTATATATTCTAAAAAAGTCAGTTCAAATCCGTTTTGGATATGTATTACAATAGCAATTGGTAGTTTTTTATTAGGGAAAATAGTATATACATATCAGGATAGCTTCTTCGAAATTCCAATACATCGTTTTACTGTTTCTGATGTATTTTACATGTTTTTTCTATTTTTCTGTCTTATCGCTTTCTGCTATAAAATTTTAAAGGAATGCAATAAATGGGAAAAAGCGTTCTTTATTTGTGATATATGCATAGTGCTTACTTCCATATTTACATTAGAATGGTATTTATTTAACCAACCAAGTTTAAATATATTCTCTCTTTCACTAGGAGATGTTTTCCTTTCATTTTTATACCCAATTGCAGATTTATTATTTCTGCTGCTAGGTGTTAGTCTCTTTTTCCGTCCAACAATTTTTAAATCCAAACGGAAAATTTATATCTTTATTTTTGTATTAATAAGTTCTGCAACTTTTAACTATATTTATTTTTACTTAAATAACCACTTATCAACTGAAACGATAACATTATTACGTCTTTTATATAGAATACCTATATTACTTATTGCAATAGCTGGCTCTATTCCAGAAGATCATAATAGCCATAAAAATTATTTCATTGTAAACCCTATAATAGGAAAAAAAGCTTTAGTTGTATTTCCCTATCTTGCTGTTGCAATACTAATCGGGTTTACATTAAAAGAACAAACATCATCTTCAACTCTCATTACAGGAAATTGTATTACTTTTATTTTCGTACTCATTCGTCATTCTATCGTACGTATGCAAAACAATTCCTTAACAAAACGTTTGCAGGCATTTAATGCCCAACTAGAAGAAAAAGTTACTTTACGGACGTCTGATTTAGTTCATAAATCAGAGGCTCTTTCTCAAAAACAACAAAAGTTTAAATCATTATATGAATATCATCCTGACCCTATTTTCACCATTGATTTAAATGGAATATTCTTAAATGTAAATAAGGCTGGGAGTGTACTACTTGGTGCACCAACGGATGAGTTACTAGGTGAAACTTGTTTTTCGATTATTTTAGATGAAGATAAGCATAAGCTAGCATTGGCATTAGAGAAAGTGAAACAACAAGAATCGGCATCCTTACAACTTAGTTCTCAATATAAAGATGGCTTTACTTATTTTTTATACGTTACAATCATTCCTATTATAATAGACGGACAAATTTCAGGAAGCTATATTATGGTGAAAGATATTACTGCACTAAAAAAACAGCAAGAAGAAATTAAATATTTAGCATTCCATGACACAGTAACGAAAATTGGGAACCGTGCCTTTTTTCATAAAAAATTAAAGAGAGTTATAAAAAATGCTAAAATAGCAGGAAGCGAGTTTGCATTATTATATTTAGATTTAGATCGCTTTAAAGCAATTAACGATACACTTGGACATTCGTCAGGAGATTACATATTAGAAGAAGTAGCAAAGCGATTCCAATCATGTCTTCCATCACATACTCATCTTTCAAGAATCGGTGGCGATGAATTTACAATCATAATTGAAAACTATACTGACGAAGATTACTTATTCCAATTATGTAACCAATTATTTGAATGCATGAAAAAATCATTTATCATACATGAGCATAAATTAACTTTATCACTGAGTATCGGCATCGCTATTTATCCACATTCCGGAATCGATACCGCTACACTCCTGAAAAACGCCAATGTTGCAATGTATGATGCAAAAGCAAAAGAGCTTAACTCTCTCTCTATTTATGACGATGTAATCGCTAAAAAAATTGAAAGACGATTACGATTAGAAAAAGATTTACCAAACGCACTACAAAATGAAGAATTGTTCCTTTTGTATCAACCTCAAGTTGATAGTGAATCTAATAAAATCATCGGTGCAGAAGCTTTAATTAGGTGGAATCATCCTGAATTAGGTATTATTTCTCCATACGAGTTTATTCCGATTGCAGAAGAAACACTACAAATTATTTCAATAGGAAAATGGACATTAGAGCAGGCTTGTAAGCAAATGAAACGTTGGCACGGACTCGGATATTCACATTTAAAAATAGGTGTAAATTTATCTGCTAAAGAATTTGAACAAGAGGATTTTGTAAGGTCTATTTCTTCTACTTTAACAAATACAGGTTTACCAGCAAGCTCTCTTGATCTTGAATTAACAGAGCGAATTGCAATGATGGATGAACGAGAAACATTGATAAAACTGCGTACACTAAAAAGTCTAGGGATTCACATTTCAATCGACGACTTTGGTACAGGTTATTCTTCGCTAGCCTACTTACCTTTATATCCAATTGATACATTAAAAATTCCGAGAGAATTTATTACAATGTCTGAAACATGTGATGATGGAATGGAAATTATTAAAACAATCATCACATTAGCAAATACACTAGGAATGTCTGTCATTGCTGAAGGTGTAGAAACAAAAGAGCACGTAAATTTCCTTCAAAAAAATAAATGTCAGTTTATTCAAGGTTATTATTACAGTAAGCCTATTCATATTGATGCATTTACTGAGCTATTAGAAAACGGCATTCACCCATATTACATAGCTAATTGGAATAACTAACAATAAATTTGAACAAATATAGTAAAAAGGAAAGAAGATACCTTCTTTCCTTTTGTTTTTCCATTTACATTTCTATTACTTCACCACATCATTTATTATATCTACTAATTGATGAATCCCCTCATCATTTGTTTTTTTATATTCATTCATGTTTTGAATATATTTCTCCTGATTTGTATACAACTTATTTACTGCATGTATAAATGTATTCGTATTTACTCTGTCTTGGAGTATTACTTCCGCATATCCTTGCCGTGAAAAATATTCAGCATTTAAACCTTGATCTCCCCTACTGGAACTGTTAGTTAACGGGATAAGCAACATCGGTTTCTTCAAAAATAACAATTCAGAAATAGCAGTAGAACCCGCTCTGGAAACTACAACACTTGCCATATTTAGTATATGCGGCAACTCGTCTCCTATATATTCAAATTGCATATACCCCTCCATGCCAATAGATGGGTCTACCTTCCCTTTACCACATATATGAATAATATTAAAGTTTAATAGTATTGTATCTAAACATTTCCTTACCATATCATTTATCCATTTAGCACCTTGACTCCCACCCATAATTAATAACACTGGTTTATCTTGTTGAAATTCACAATATCTTCTTCCTCTTAATACGTTACCCTTCTCAATTTCTTCCCTTACAATCGGTCCTACATAAACCTTCTTCTCATTACTTACATTTTCTCCTGTCTGAGGAAATGTTGTGCATAGCTTTGTAGCAAAAGGTAATGCTATTTTATTGGCAAGTCCTAATGTGCTATCTGGTTCACGTATAATTATAGGCACACGATTTAACCATGCTCCTATAGCTACAGGAACTGAAACAAATCCTCCTGCTGAAAAGATAACGTCAGGCTTTGTTTTCTTAATTAATTTATAACTTTGTAAACAACCGCTTATAATTTTAAAAGGATCTTTAAAATTCTCCCAATCCCAATATCTCCTAAGCTTGCCCGTTGAAACACTATTGTATTTAACATTTTTCACTAATGATTTTTCAATTCCATTTTTGGATCCAATATACTCGACTCTCCATCCTTGCTCTATAAATTTAGGAATTAATACAATATTAATCATAACGTGTCCGGCTGTACCGCCCCCAGTAAAAAGAATCGTTTTGCTCATAACTTATACCCACCTTTATTATTAAAAATCTAGCTTTATATTTACCTTTTAAATGTAAATAAACTTATTATTTTTTATATAAATCTTTAACTCCACCTCTATATCTTGTAAAAGATCTTTAATGAGTTCATAAAAATCATTTCCATACTCACTACACTCATATTGAGCAAAGATTTGAATCACATACCTAGTTTCGGTCTCTAATGCTGACTTTATTCGATTAACCCTTTTTTCTTCTACATACGCTTGATATTTATGTATTGCCTCATAAAGACGCAATACATGCGCTTCTTCATCTTTCCAGTCCAGCGTATCAACAATTGAAAGAAATAGCGTATTTTGATTATCTATTACTTCATAACCATTCATATATTTCTTACACCCTTTTTTGTTTTTCATTGCATGCAGATGTCACTACACTTCGCATACTCAAGTACATCTTTTAATGATTGATGAAATTCAATTTCTGGGATCCAACCTAACCTTTTTATTTCCTCTATTACTAAACTCTCATTTGAGTCGCTCCCACTTTTCTCTGTTTCCTCTATAAAAAAATTTAGCTGTGTTAATTCTTTATATTGTTCTAGTACATCTAATAAAGATCGTTTTACTCCTGATCCGATGTTATATTGTTTTCCATTTATTCCATCTCGTAATAACACATGATACGCTTTAACCGCATCACGTACATCTAGAAAATCTCTACTATCTTTCAAACTGTTTACTTCAATAATAGCTTTACTTCTACCTGATTCTATATCTATCATTTTCTTTGCGAGAATCGAACAAATGCCATTCGATACCCCTGGACCAATTAAATTTGAAGGCTTTGCAATGATAATATTTGAATCCATTAATTCTCCCCAAGCCTCTGCAATAATGACTTGCATCGTTTTACTTAAACTATATGGATTTGAAATTTTCATTTCGTCCATACTATCTGCTTGCAAAGCAGATCCTATAACTAATGTTCTACAATGCGATGCTTCTTGCTTAATTGCTTCTAATAAATATAACGTTCCTATTACGTTAATCTCTATATATTCAAGAGCAGATGTCCAAGATTCTATGACCGAATTCCTTCCTGCTAAATGCAATACGTAGTCTGGCTTTATTTGTTTCATTACCTTTATTACTTCGCTCTTATTAGTTAAATTACAAGTAATACCATTTCTAATTTTTTCTCTATGTGCACGATTTTGAAACATAGGAATTACATGAAAGCCCTGCTCTAAAAAATATTGGCAAGCATGGCGTCCTGTAAAACCATTTGCACCAGTTATTAAAAGGCTCGCATTTTTTTTCATCGCAAAAATCCTCCTTTTAATAGCATTTGTTTCACCTCATGTTTTGCAAGTAAGTCTTGTTGAGAACTAAAACTCTTCACATCCACTAGCGGATAGCTAGAATAATATTCTTGAAGTCCTTCTATAGGAATGGTCGGTAGTACCACAAAATAATTTTGATCAAAACTTATACTTGTTTTACTCTCTACCTCAGATAAAAGCATTTCACTTAATTTTTCACCTGGTCTTATCCCTACCTCTTTTACCTTAACGTTCCTTTTTTCCGAATCTTCAATTAACACTTCTGCTAAATCTGTTATTTTACATGCCGGCATTTTCATAACAAAGATTTCCCCGCCTCTACCTTGATATACGGCTTTAAATAACAATCCAACAGCATCTTCAACTGTTAAGAAAAATCTAGTCATATTCGCATCGGTAATCCCTACTTGTGAAGATTTTTTAATTTGTTGTTTAAAAAGCGGTACTACACTTCCACTCGTCCCTAAAACATTTCCACCACGAACACAAATGAATTTTGTTTTCTTCGTTTGTATATTCGCATGAACCATTAATTTTTCACCAATTGCTTTTGTCATCCCATACGTATTTGATGGATCAGCTGCTTTATCCGTTGAAACATATATAACTTTTTCAACTCGCATCTGTATAGAGGCTTCAATTACATTTTGCGTACCATGTATGTTGGTTTTTATAGCTTCATAAGGATAATACTCACATACTGGAACGTGTTTTAAAGCTGCAAGATGAAATATATAATGTACACCTTGGCAAGCATAGACTAGTTGATCTTTATCACGAATATCTCCAATAATAAATTTTAACCTTTCATCATTTATAAACTGTTGCTGCATTTCAAACTGAACCGTTTCATTTCTTGAAAAAATTCTAATTTCTTTCGGTGATTTTTCTAATAGTTGTTTTATAAGTTCATGCCCCCACGAACCTGTACCACCAGTAATTAAAATTATTTTATTTAACATTCCTTTTCCTCCTACGAAACATCTCAATTTAAATAGTATTTATTGAATTATTTTCAATTGATTCAAATCATAATCGTCGTTTGTTACATTTAATTGACAAAATAAAAAAACAGAAACTATTAAACAACGTTTCTGTTTTTCATTTCACCTCACAACAGTAAGATTTTTTATACTGTTTGCATGATAAATAAATTCCTTGTAAAAAAACACCGCTCATTTATTTCTTATACTCGTAATAAAATAAAGTGAAACTTTAATCAGTGGGGATATTGTTCATCCCCCACTAATTATCAGCCCTCACCAATCGGGCTTTTACGGGCAGTTGATCCCCCACCGAACATCTTTGCTTCCGCTGAATTTTGAGGTGGGGATCTTACTACCCGGCAAATAGCGGGATAAATAGAATGATTCATAGCCAATAATCATGTTTAAATTTATGAAAAAGGGAGGTAACGGAATGGACCAAAGCAATTCAAATCATACATATAACGGACCTTCCAAAGCACTGCCCCTCTCCCTATTCGATGTAAAAAATGAATTGAAACAAAAAAGCAAGCTTATTCCTTCTGATACCTTGTATAAATTAACGAAAGAAGAGCAACTCATCATCAACAAAATAAAAATACAAACAGAACAGCTAAATAAAAATAATGTTACAAGAACACGCGCATACTACCAATTTTACATTCAATATCCAGAAATACATTGGGCACTGCTTGGACATATGGTATCACGTAACGGCGGTTGGAATATGACTGATTTAAAGGGCGATTTATATACGAGAATCTTATCAGAGAAAGATCAATTCATATTTTTTTCTTTTTTAGAAAGAGGGAATTGGCTTATTTTCCAAGATGTATACCCTCAATTTTTACTTTACGAACAAAGTGTAAAGAAATCACAAAAGTTATTTCACCTTCTCCCTCACCTAAATGTTTCTACATTTATGGAAACGATGTGGAACGATTTTTGGAAAACAGGCAACAAAAAAACATTAGCCATTGCAACTATTATTAATGAACAAAACTACTTAGAAAAAAGAGTGATTCAAAATGTACAATTTAAAAAGACCGTACTCAATAGTATTGGATTTAAACTCTTTGATTTCTTTCAGTTTAATCATATCCTTTTCCCATTCTACGAAAATGATAAGAAACAAAAAGTGTTACTATTTGGTGATACAATGAAACATTTCACTTCCTTACATGAACGAATATTAATTGGAAAAAGATTATATTCATTATTATTTCGAGATACACATGTTTTATCTCAAATAATAAGCTGGGCCCAACACCATCCGCACACGGGATCAAGGAAAGATTACTGGCCCCATTTATTTTCAAGTGTAAATGAATCTTTTTCCCGTGAGTTTTATAAGCGCCGAATAAAAAAATGCCAGTTACGAAATGACGCTTATCGCATATACAGCCCTGCACTCATCTATGCATGGCGAGATATGAAGCATGAGGAAGTTGACAGTGAAGATTGGTTTACCGATTGGCAAGTTGTACATTATTTAGTTGATAAGGAGGAAAATATAAATGGACAAATTACAGAAGACTACTGCAAAACACTCGAAAAAATTGAACTCGCAATTCTCGCAAAGAAAAATGTCCTCCTCCGAGAAGAAGAATGAGTTTCTAGCATTAGTAGTTACAATCTTTCTCTCTGCTATTATTGGAACTTGTTTAGATGCTTTTTTTGTTCATAAACAAATATATTCCTTTCCAGCTAGACCCTTCTCATCCACATTTTCGGTTAATATAGCTTTTACATTATTCGTACTGCCGATTTTAACAGTTATCTTTATACACATTTCAAAAAAATTATCTAAAGTTTCTAGAATTCTATTTATTATTTCAATTGGTATTTGTGCTAGCCTTTTTGAACAGATTGCTGAAAGTTTAGGTTTATTTATACACAGTACGAATTGGAACCATACATATTCTTTATTTGGTTATATGATTTTCCATTCTTTTATTTGGAACATATATAATTGGATAAAAAAATAAAGAGACCATTATAGGTCCCTTCTTAAGCATACTCTTCCATTATTGCTAATGGTGCCAGTGTTTGTAGGCTTTTAGAGCGTAAACGATAGGCAACGACTTTCTTCTTATATTGCTTAATGACATCAATATGTTCCTCATAACTATATAGAGAAAACCTAATCTCTTTATTCCCTTTCTTCGTATCAATGACTATTGGTGTCCCTTCTCCGTGCGGCGGGAAATAATGTTTATCTAAAAACAAAGCTTCATTAAATTCATGAATAACTTGTAGTTTCATTTCTCCCTCTATATTTTTTCCATCTATTGATATAGAAGTATTTTCCGCCTCAAGTTTTTGATGCAACTCAAATTTACTAATAATTGATTCTACAACAGAAGTGGGCATACTAGAAACTAATACTTTAATAGCTCCAAAAACAAATAATGTAACTATAAACCATGTTGTCATTGTTATCATCTCCATTACATTTAAAAAATAAATTTCGTTCCATACGGTATTAGTATACTAATGAGTATTCCAGTTACAATCATCGTTACCGAACCGATAGTCGCTTCTTTCTCGCCTTCCTTCACTAAACGACTCACACCGATAATATGTGATGCACAGCCCATTCCAACTCCTTTTCCAATCGTACTTGTTATACTGAAAAACTTAAGTACTGTCGGTCCGACAATAGCACCTGTTATCCCTGCAACAACTACAAAACTAGAAGTCATAGATGGAATACCACCAATTTGATCCGCTAATGAAAGGGCAATAGGCATCGTTGCTAACTGTGGTAAAGTAGTTAATATAAGTTCCTTATCTATATTTAAAATTCCGCCAATCACTACATTCATGCTCGTTACAGCCACTATACCTATCACTACTCCGATAAGTATCGATAAAAAATTTTTCATCAGTATCTTTCGCTCTTTAAATAGAGGTATGGCTAATGCTACAATTGCAGGGCTCAATAAGCTTGAAAGAATGTCTCCCCCATTTTCCCTATACTCATGATGAGAAATACCAAAAATCAAAAATAAACAAATCATAATTGCCGTAACTGTTAACACCGGTAACGTAAATGCAAACGTAAATTTTTTATATAGATTTGTCGCCAAGAAATAAATTGCTACAGTAATAATAATTAAGACCATTTGAATCGTGCACCTTGTCGATTTTATTTTTTTGATGTTACTAATAATTGACTTATATAACCTGAAACAATTAAAGTTACTATAGTACTTGCAACTACTAAAAGGAATATAATACTCCCCTTACTTAAAAGAAAAGATCCGTATTCCATGAGCCCTGTTGTCGAAGGGATTAAAAATAACGGTAAAAATACGATTAACTTTTCCGCACCTAACTCAAACCACTTTAACGGTAGAACGCGAGTGAAAAGAAACAGGAACAGTATTAACATCCCTATTAAACTTCCCGGTATTGATAGATGGAATATTTCCTGAATCCACATACCCACTAAGCTAAATACATATAGCACGCCTACTTGAAGTAAAAGCGTCACGTACTTCATTTATTTCCCTCATTTCACTATCACACATCCATATTATGAAATCTCATTTAGCGTGTAAGCAAACCGTTTAATTCCAAGTTGAATTTGTTCTATATTCGCTCTACCAAACGTAAATCGTATATATTCATTTTTCGAACCTAAAACACTGCCCGGAACAAATGCGACACCATTCCGTATAGATTCACCTAATAAGTGATATTCATCAAACTTTCCTTTCACTTTACACCATACATGTATTCCACCCTCTGGCACGAAACATTCAACTCGGTCTCCCAATGTTCCTTCAAGCTCTGTAATTAATTCATCTCTTCTTTGCTTTAATTGTCCACGAAGTATCGTAATATGTGTATGAAAATCCTTTGATTCTAAAAATTGATTTGCTACCCACTGCGTAAATACACTATGGCCAAAATCAACTTGTTGCTTTGCATCTGCTAAACGCTCAATTACTCGTATAGGACCAATTATCCATCCAATACGTAATCCTGATGCAACAATTTTTGATAATGAACTTATATAAAGAACATTTCCATTTTGATCCATTGATTTTAATGTCGGATTCACTTCTCCATTAAAAGAAATTAAACTATACGGATCATCTTCTACAATTGGTATACCGAACTCAGAAGACAGTTCTAAAATCTTTTTACGTCTCGCTAATGAAAGTACAGTACCCGTTGGATTCTGATAATCTGGATTCAAAAATACCATCCGAATGCGATGCTTTTTGTGCAAATCGATTAAGTCATCTGGATTCATTCCATGCTCATCAACAGGTAAATGAAATATGTTTAAACCGGCCGATTTAAACATTGGAAGCGAAAAACAATACGAAGGATCTTCAATCGCGATCGCATCGCCAGGTTTTAATAAACATTGAACGATAAGATTAAGCGCCTGTTGTGCTCCAGACGTAATAAGAATAGAGCTTGAATCTGCTTCAATTTGTTTATATTGCTGAACATGTGCTGAAATTGTTTTTCTCAACATCTCATTTCCAAGTGGATGGTCATAACCGAGGTTTTCCATAAATGTTTTCTCCGACAAAATTGTTCGAAATCTATCACTTGGAATTAATTCTGGTGACAGTTCACCACTTGCTAAATTAATTAAATCATCTTTTTGTGTTTCCGTTCGAATTTGTTGAACGAGTGGTACGTTAGGTAAGAATGATCCGTCCTCCACGTACCTACCCCAGTTCGGTATTCGTTTATGTGAGACACCCCATATGTCTGTATTGACCCGTGTTCCGCTTCCCTTTTGCCGTTCTACTACTCCAAGTGATTTTAATTCTTCATACGCAGCTACTATTGTACTCCGGTTCACCTGTAATCCCTTTGCCAATATACGCTCAGAAGGTAACTTACTATCAGAAGGAAATTCACCTGAAGAAATGCCTCTTTCAATATAATCAGCAATTTGTTTATATACAGGTGTCTTATCTGCACGATTTGGTTTCCATTCCATCTAGTTCCCTCCTTTCAAAACGAACTATCCTCATTTTTTACTAACAGTATTCACCGTAAAAATAGTATTAATTAGTCACATTTTCTTATCCGTAAATGGATATATCCAAAATAGTTCTCTTTCTGATTACTCGATAGCTTCTGAAATTCCAACTTCATACTCTCATTTCAGTTCTTTCACAAACTATCAAATCATTACCACATACCATGTTACCCCAACCAGTAGAACAAAAAGAAGAAGAATATAGATTGCAGATAAGTTTTTCACATTTCTTTTTGTAGACTTGCCGTAATTCTCCTCCACGTTTCTTGCAACTAGTACAGTCCCAAATAGCGATACAATTACAATAATAACGACTAGTGAAATTGCAAAACTCATTGTCTTTTCACCTCTCTAAGACCCATCTATTTTAATTAAAGAACTTACATAAAAACCTTCCTCTTTAAAATGCTGATAACATACTACCTTTCTTCTCTTATCATAATAGATGTTTGTAAAAAGCGGACCAACCACTTTCGCGTTTTTTTGCTCATCCACTTTAAAAATAAAAAGCAACTGATCACTTAGGACCAGTTGCTTTTTCGCAAGGTTAATTATATCCATTTTCCACTTGAAATTAACCCGATTTAAAAGTTTGATTTTTTCATAATGAAAAGTATCGTTCACACCATTTACAAAAAAAGAACCTATGAAGGTCCTTTTTCAAATTATACAACACAGCACTATGTTGAGTATCTTAAAGTTTATACTAATGATAAAGTGAAACTTTAATCAGTCTTCACCAATCGGGCTTTTACGGGCAGCAGGCCCCTACCTAACTTCTTTGCTTCCGCTGAATTTTGAGGTAGGGGTCTTACTGCCCGGCAAATAGCGGGATAAATGTTAATAGACTTATTCTTCAATAATGAATTGTGAAATTAGCATTTCTAAATTTTCGACTTTCTTTTTCATTTCATTAGATTTCGTCGTTATTTCTTGAATCAATGTGGCTTGTGCTTGAATTGATTGTACCGTTCGATTCGTTTCTTGTGCGACTTGTGTTGCAGTTTCAGAAACTATTGACAAAGAGGCATTTACTTCTTCTGTCCCAGCAGACATTTCTTCTGTGGCAGCAGACACTTCTTGAATTTGGGTCGTTATTCTATTAATATCTTGCATAATAGATGAAAATGCGAGTTCTGCCTTATGCGCTGCTTCTTTACCACCACTAGCCTGTTGTTGACCTTTTTTCATTACATGAACTGTATCCTCTGTATCTTGATGTATAAAACGTATTAAATTATTTATATCATTTACAGATGTTTTAGATTTCTCAGCTAGACCTCTTACTTCAGCTGCAACTACTGCAAATCCTTTTCCATTTTCTCCAGCACGTGCTGCCTCAATTGCAGCATTTAAAGCAAGTAAATTCGTTTGTTCCGCAATATTAGTAATAACATCTAACACTTCTTCAATTTGTTGTGTACGCGTAACAAGTCTATCAATGACCTTAGAAGTTTCTTCGACAACTTCATTCACGCTATTCATTTGATGAATAGATTGTTTTATAACTTCACTACCAGAGTTTGCTTGGTCTATTGTTGCAACAGCAACTTCAGCAACCATCGCTGAAGATTCAGCTACTGTTTGAACACCAGTTGCAATTTCTTCCATTGAAGTTGAACTTTCTTGAATACTAGTCACTTGTCCCTCTATTTCTTTATTTATTTCAGAAGTAGTTCGAACAACCTCGTTTGATATATGTGCTGCCGTTTTCGTCTCTTGTAGCATATTTTCAGTTGAAACAATCACTTCTTTCGCCGTAACCTTCACCTGACCGACTAATTGTTGCAAGTTATCTAACATACTATTAAAGGACTGTACAATATGGCCTAATTCGTTCTCGGATTTATAAGAAGTTCGAATTGTTAAATCTCCAGCAGATACTCGTTCCATATCTTTTTGTAATAATACAATTGGTTTTTTTATAGCATTTTTTGTTATAAAACCAATAAAAATGATTATTATGATTCCAACAAATGAAATAATTACAAATGTTATGATTGTATTTTTCACACTATTAACATTCTCTTTTTGTAGCTGTTCAGCAGCATTATTATTATATAAAATAAGTTCACGAATAGACTGAATTGTTTTTTCCATATTAGGGTCAATTTCTTTTAAATAATAGCTATAGGCTTCTTCATTATTAGTCAGTCCCAAATCTTGTGCTTTTTTCATTTGTACTCTTAAATCTTTAAATTGACTTTGAAACGCATTATACAAATCTTTTTCTTTATGAGAACTAATTCTAGTTTCAAATTGTTTTAACAGCTCATCATTTTCTTTTCTAGTCTTATCCATTTCTATTATGAGTTCTTTCATTCTTTTTTCATCTTTCGATATCATAATCTCCATAAAATTCATATTAACATGGTAAAAATTTGATTCTACAATTCCTATCCATTCAATTGGTAATAGTCTTTCTTCATACATACTAGAAGATGCATTTTCACCTTTTTGAAGCCCTAAAAACCCGAGTGAAGATAACATGATACAAGCCAAACTCGATATAATGACTAACACATTTAATTTCGTTCCAATTTTACTATTTTTAATAAAAGACAACAAAATCACTCCATCTATATATTATATTTTACTTGTTTTATATTACAACAACAATCGACATTTATCGACATTTTTTTATTAATCTTATAATTATATTCGAAGAACTTGATTCTCATACTATCAAATACTAAAAAGTCTTATGGGAATTCCACAAGACTTTTAATAGAGTTATATTGTTTCTATGAAATTATGATAAAAATTAAAGCGACTTATTAGTTCTTATAACTTCTTGATAGAGAATCGGTGACCACTTATCACTAATATAATCTTGGATAACCCAACCAACTCTTTTTGGATTCTCTTGTTTAATATATGCCGCGATCTCGGGATTTATATAAGACGCATAATAATATGGACTATTCCATGCTGTACCACCCGAAGACAAGCTTGTAAAATTAATATATAGATGATTTAAATCCTCGCTATTGTTCATCGTTTCATTGATTGTATCTTTAATAGATTTTACTTTCTCATCATAACTCACTTTATATTTATCTTGTACTGTTACATTTACATTTTTGTTTACAGTTGTGGTAAACGTCTCATTATCTGGCCAATAAAAATTATTATATCCTCCAGATTCATTACTGCCACTATATCTTTTTAGTAGTACAATTTTCCCACGAGCATCTCCAAGTTTTATATTTCCTTCTGTTTTTAAAAAGATAGGATCAACAAAATAATTTTTTTCAAACGTACTACTAAATGAATTTTCTGCCCCTTTCATATCCTCATACTCTTTTTTTAAAGACATAATAATTGTTTCACTCGGGTTATCTTTTAAAAATTGTTTCGCTTCATTTATGAATTCATGCAGTGTTACGTAAAGATATAATGGCCCATGATGAAGAACTATCGTATTATCATCTGTTAAACGTCCTCTTATATCAAAAATGCGAGCTCCATGGTCCATTTGATAGCGAAAATCATATTCTTGCGTCATTCCCCACACTTGCTTAATCGGATTTTGCAACTTGAACGTCCCACTATCGTGTGTTCCTGGAATTGAAATTCGTGCTAACGGAATATTATCAGGTATAGGTTGCATCCATTTTGACCAATTTTCAAGCTCATTAACAGAGCTAGCTGCAACTACTCTCTTATCATGTAAAGCAAATACAAATGTGATAAATATTGTACTACATATGAATAATTTCAAAATTAACTTCTTATTTCTCATTATTATCACTCTCTTTTTCTGTTTTTATATCAAACTTATTGAATATAATATAGGCTAGTTCATAAAAAATAAATAACATTTCATCAATATGAAATATTGCATAGAAGTAAAGTTAAAAAATCATTCACATATACTAAATTAGAAAAATTTAAAGGAACTTCATCTGAAGTTCCCTTTGCTTATTTTATGTTCAATACATATGAACCATCTTTATTCTCATATTTATAGACGTATAAATAATATTTTCCTGGCTTTGCATTATAAGTTCCTTTAACTACATTTCCTTCATTTTCACCATATGCTACATAGTTATTTAAATCTGATTCATGATGAAGTACCCATGTCATTCCGATATTTTGTTCATTTAGTAGAGAAATATTAATATTTTCCGGCGAGTCAATTTGGAAAGTAAATACATCTACTCTATCACTATTATGTAGCGTTCCTTTCACCGGTGTATGAAAGTTAACTTTATTTGCCTGTCTAGGCTCATTATTTGGTTCATTTTCTGTTACTTGTAATTCATTCCCACCGTTTAGTTTTCTTTGTTCATAGCCTAAGCCTAAGTTTACTAGTATAGACTTCAAATCTGGTAAAACACCAATTTTATCTGCATATGGATCTTTAGATTTTGTTCCTGTGCTCTGGTTGCTTAATATTGCTCTTAGTTCACTAGGTCTATATGGTTGTCCTAAATTTTCTTTAGCAATGCTTTGTACTAAAGTCGCTGCCCCAGCAATAATTGGCGAAGCACTAGATGTTCCGCTAAAGCTTGAAGTATAAAGATTTACAGCACTTCTACTTTGCTCGGCTGTAGTTGTATCTACATTTTCTCCCCATCCGTACACATCAATACGGCTTCCATAATTCGAAAACCACATACGTTCATGAGGGAAAGATGAAGAGCCAGCTCCTACCATAATTGCACCCGAATCTTTAAAATCTTTACTATTACGATTTAAGACTTGCTTACCCTTTCTATCTTTGAACTGATCTAAATCATTCCACCCATTTGCTCCAGCCTCTATAATTACAATTCCCTTATCTGTACCAGCACGAATTGCATCAAAAATATCTGGTTGTACTTCAACAGGTAAATATTTATCACCATATCCATCAAAGGATGCTTGCGCCTCTAACAATAAAACATCCCCAGCTTCTAACTGATTTACAGCGCTTAATATTGCATCAGCCGTATTATACTGTCCGTTATCTCTTATTTGAGAGATAACCTTTGCTTTCGCTTTTGGCGCAATCCCAATATTCCCGACTTCATTGTCCTCAGAGGATACAATTCCTAGTACAGACGTCCCATGACCGACATGCTGATTTATATTTCTTCCAGACATTAATTCAATATTTTGATGTAATAAATCCTCATGATTTAATAGCCATCCGTATTCCATATCAACAAAAGTGATACCATTTCCATTACCGCCTTGAACTCCCCAGGCGAAAGGCGCATTAATACCGTATGGGGCTGCTTCAAGATAACCTTGTTTTTTAAATCTAGGATTTTTATTAGGATTAAGAGCTACACTTGATGATTGCACTTCAGGTGGCATTATTTTCTCTTGTTTCTTCATATACGCATCTTCTATTAAAGAAGATGCCTTTAACTTATCTACTATTTCTTCTTCATACCCACTATTTTGATTTTGAAGAATATAGTAGTTTAATAAACTTGTAGATACATGATTAGGTGCTTTCACTTCAAGGTTTTGTATTTGTTCCGGGCTTACAGATGTGAATAAACGAGTAAATGTTACATCTGGATATTCTGTCAAAAGATCTTTTATTACTTTATCATTCGTTTGAGATTGTATTTGTTTTTCAATACCATCTTCATATGGAAAATCCAAATCTGCTTTAAATTTTACAATGATTTGCTTATCTGTTTCTTGTTCTATCCCTAATTTACTCTGCTGTTCTATAGAATCAGCATGTACACTATTGATAGTACCTCCTGTTCCTAAAAGTGTTGTAATGATTACAGTTGACGCATACATTTTTTGAAATATTTTCATTACATCAATCCTCCTATTAATAATTATTAATTATTAATCATTATATTAATCTATAATGATTTTATTTCTATAACGTATTCCCTTTCTACTAAATAGATTATAGTAATCAGAAATATGAACTTCAATGTATTTTCATATGCAATATTTCATATTCTGACTCTACACTACACGAATATGAAACTTATAGTGATTATTTATTTTATATGTGCTAATATACTTACATTAATATATTACGCATATACACATTTTGAACTACATTACTTAATAGTTTCACCTTAATTTTTTCTTAGGAGGATTTACAATGAAATTACTAAAAATAAAACATATAATCCCTTTATCCGCGGCTGCAATTACATTCGTATGTAGTCAAAGTACAGCTGAAGCTTCTACCATTCATACAGTAAAAAAGAACGATACACTTTGGGGCATTAGTAAACAATACGGAGTTTCAATACAATCCATTAAACAGGCTAATAATAAAGGAAACGATAAAACCTTTATTGGCGAACAGTTACATATTCCAGGGTCCGTGAAATCAAATGAAATCACTGTTCCTCAAAACGCCAAGCCTGCGAGCATTTCTGGACAAATTATTTATCAAGTACAACCGGGGGATTCATTAGAAACGATAGCAAAGCGTTACAATGTCACCGTCCAATCTATAAAACAAATTAACAATACAGTCGGAAACAAGCTTTATACAGGACAACATTTAAAAATTAACTCAAGCATTTCACAAAAAGAAAAAGACTTAATGGCACGCTTAGTTACTGCTGAAGCAGGTGGCGAATCCTATAAAGGAAAAGTAGCAGTAGCAAAAGTTATACTAAATCGTGTAAATGCAAAAGGTTTTCCAAATACAATAACAGGTGTTATTTATGAACCTATTAAATACGGATATGCATTTACTCCTGTTACAGATGGCAGAATTAATCAGCCTGCAAGTGCAGAAGCAAAAATGGCTGTAGAAGAGGCTATCTCCACAAATGGAGTACATTCTGACTGGATTTATTTCTACAATCCAAAAACATCAACAGACAAGTGGATTACGACACGTCAAACAGTAGCAGTAATTGGTAACCATGTGTTTGCTAAATAAGATTTAAAATCATTAACAGACCTCTTCACTTAAAAGGTCTGTTTTTTTTCTATGTAAGATGTTATTAATCATATGACATAGTGATTTTTCAAACTATTTCTTCTTTCAAATAAAAATTTTTGTATTTACTCCACCACTCGGAGAAGTTAATACAGCATCAAGTTCAAAAACTCCCACTTTATTAATAAAAGCTATTTCTTAACTTCATAAAATTGTTATACACTAGAAAAATAAAAAACAAACTATTCGTTAGCAGGTGAAAGAATATGTATGATGTTACAATTATCGGCGCTGGAGTAAGTAGCATTTTTATGGCTTATTCACTAGCTAAAAGTAACAAAAAAGTTTTAATTCTTGATAAAGGTAAAGCGCTAGAAGATCGCCATTGTCCTTTAGACGAAGGAAAAGTGTGTAATTGTACTACATGTGATAAATATTTCGGGTTTGGTGGTTTAGGAAGATCTGAAGGGAAATTTAATTATACAAACGGATTTGGCGGAGAACTTGAGCAAAAAGTCGGTAAAGAGGGCTTTATACAGCTCATGGCTGAAGTAGATGAAATTCTATGTCAGTTTGGTGGAAGTTCTGTCTCAAAATATTGTACTGAAAATTCAAGTCTCACTAAAAGAGCTGAAGCGTGTGGTTTACAAATGCTAACAACAGAAGTAAGACATCTTGGTACTCCCCTTTCCAATAACATTTTTCAGCAGCTCTATGAATTTTTATTGACGAAAATAAAGATCAAATTTCAAATAGATGTACAACATATTCTGAAACAGGAAGATTATTTTACAATAGAGACAAATCAAGGAACAGTTCAAACTAAGCAACTAGTATTTGCAACTGGGCGTTCAGGGGCCGATTGGTTAAAAGAAATATGCAGTTCTCTAAGTATTTCTCAGGAGCAAACACGTGTAGATTTAGGAATTAGAGTAGAAATGAAAGAACATCAATTACGTTCTATATTAAAAGATACTTTTGAAACAAAACTTTCTTATCAAGGTGAGCATTTCACAGCAACTACTTACTGTATGAATCCAAAAGGACGCATCATTCGAAAGTACGAAGAAGGTTTAGTTATGCCTGACGGTCAAAATTTTCGAGAGCAAGGAACTGGCACTTCTAATTTAAACTTCACTTTATTTATTCCTCGCTATTTTCCAACTCTCAAAGAAGCAAATGTATACGCAAGTTCAATTATTAAAGGCATTAACCAAGGACGAGATCGGATTGTTATACAGCGCTTAGAGGACTTATTAAAGAAACAACCTACGGCGAAAAACAGCATGGAACATAATCGTATACAACCTACACTACAGGGGGATTATGGAGATTTGAATCAAGAAGTTCCTCAATTATATATTGAAGGGCTGAAAGAATTTTTATTACGTTTAGAACAATTTATACAAGAGCCTATTGATCAACATACTTTACTATATGGAATTGACGGAAAGTTCTATGCTCCTACGATAAAAATCAATAACTCTTTTGAAACAAGTGTGCATGGACTATTTTTAGTTGGAGATTGTTCCGGCGTCACTCATTCCTTATCTCAAGCTGCTGCAAGTGGTCTGTATGTTGGAAAGTACTTATCTGACATTTAATTTCTATCATTAAGATGTCAGTCAAATATTTTCAATTCCAAAACACTTTTACTTATATATAGTAAAAGTGTTTTAATAATCCCTCCTATCCTTCCCGGCTAATGATTAACTGGCAAAGAAACGGAATTTTACAAAATACATATGTAACATAACTGTATATTTAAAACGATTGACATTCAATTCTAATAAATTGAATGTCAACAGTTTTAAAAGTCTCTATCCATTTTCACTTTCATTTGTTCGATATTTTGTAACATCATCATAGTGTTTAATATGGTAGGATGTCTATAAGTCAATTTCACTACAACTATGACTTGTTCTGCCCGTTTCTCAAAAAGAGTTATATTTATGCTACTACGCTTTAAAAATCCCCATTGTATGTATATGAATACTTCAAATTATTCCCTTTAGAAAACATAATCTAAATGGTTCATTAAACTCTAATAGTTATAAAAACATAATATATAACTTCAATTAAATAAATTGTATAAAGAAGGTGTAAAAATGAAGAATAAAATAAATTTACAAATGCAAAATATAAGTTTTGTTATAATAATGGCTTTAGCAGTATGGTTAAAAACATATCTTATTACGCGATTCAGTTTTGATTTAAAAATTGAGTCTTCAACGCAAGAGCTTATTTTGTTTATTAGCCCTCTAGCCGCATCATTAGCATTTGTTGGATTAGCATTATTTGCAACTGGTGAAAAGCGAAATTATATAGCGCTATGTATTAATTTCTTATTAACGATCGTGCTTGTTGGAAATGTAATGTTCTATGATTTTTATAGTGATTTCGTTACATTACCAGTACTTGGACAAACCTCAAACTTTGGCCAAGTAGGCGGCAGTATTATAGAGATATTAAACTACAAAATTATACTCGCATTCGTAGACATTGTTTTCTTCTTTATTTTATTAAAAAAGAAATCATTGGTCTTTAAAACAGAACGTGTAACTCATTCTACACGCTTGTTATACTTTCTTTTAACGATTGGTGTATTCTTTGCGAATCTACAGCTTGCAGAAAAAGAGCGCCCTGAATTATTAACGAGATCATTCGACCGGGTAATGCTTGTCAAAAATTTAGGCTTATATACTCACCAAGTATATGACTTAACACTGCAAGTAAAAGCTGGGTCACAAAAAGCACTTGCTGATAGTAGTAAATTACAAGAAACTGAAAACTACGTAAAAGCAAACCAAAGCGAGCCAAACCCTAATATGTTTGGTGCAGCGAAAGGAAAAAACGTAATTGTCGTCACTCTTGAATCCTTGCAGACCTTCTTAATAGGCGCATCAGTCAATGGGCAAGAAGTTACACCATTCCTAAATGAATTCATAAATGAAAGTTATTACTTTGATAACTTTTTCCATCAAACTGGTCAAGGGAAAACATCCGATTCTGAATTTCTAATCGATACGTCGTTGTATCCATTAAATCGAGGGGCTGTATTCTTCACACACGGTAACAATGATTATACTGCGACTCCAGAAATTTTACGTCAGCAAGGTTATTTCACTTCTGTATTCCATGCGAATAACGCAACATTTTGGAATCGTAATATTATGTACTCCGCTCTTGGTTATGATCGTTACTATAATGAGCTTGATTACAAAATTACGCCAGAAACAAATTTAAATTGGGGATTAAAAGATATCGAATACTTTGATCAATCAGTAGATATATTAAAAACTGTTGATCAACCATTCTATGCTCGTTTCCTTACTTTAACAAACCATTATCCATTCACGTATGATGAAGATACAAAATTCATTGAACCATACAACTCTGGTAATGGCGTATTCGATCGTTACATCGTAACTGCACGTTACTTAGACGAATCAATTAAAAAATTTATTGAGCGTTTAAAGGCCGAGGGAATGTATGATGATTCTATTATTGTGTTATACGGTGATCATTATGGCATTTCCGAAAAACATAATCGTGCAATGGCACAGTTTTTAGACAAAGATCAAATAACAGAATTTGATACTTTAAATTTACAACGTACACCTTTATATATTCATATTCCTGGACAAACAGAAGGTCAAACTATTTCAAAGCCTACGGGACAAATCGATATGAAACCTACTATTCTAAATTTATTAGGTGTTGGTTCTACGAATGATATCCGTTTTGGCCATGATATGTTTTCAGATGAATATACTGGCTTTGTTGTTTTACGCGATGGTAGCTTCGTTACAGATAAGTATGCATACAAAAACAACACTTTCTACGACCGTATAACAGGGGAAATTGTAGATTTACCAAAAAAAGAAGCTCAAGCCCTCATTAAACGTGCACAAAATGAATTACGAATGTCTGACAAAATTATTGAAGGCGATTTATTACGCTTCTCAGAAAGTAATAAAATTAAAACTGGCGAAGTACAAACTAAAATTAAAGAAACAGAAAAATAATCTATATATGAAAAAGGAGCAACTTATTACAATTGCTCCTTTTTACTTTCTTATAACACATCAGATTTTTCATATAAAAAATCTGATGTGTTTACTTTTATTCTACGCTTGTTTCTAAAGCTACATCCGTATAGGTATTATCATCACCTATATTTAAAATTACTTCACATTGACGCAATCTCAATTCAAAGAGCATGATAGAATCATGATAGATTTCAGGATTTGATTTCATCTTATGTAATATCTCTTGTTTTTCTTGTATTTCTAAATGCGTGTTTTCTACAGCTTGCTTTAAGGAGTTAAATGGATTCCTAAAGAATATATTAATATCTCGCTCTTGTGTGTTTTCAAACAGCTCAAATTGCAAGAAAAATTTCTTCATAATAGAAGCCGTTACTTCAGTATAATCTTCATTTTCTACATACTGTTTGTATTTGTTATATAGCATAGATTTATTTTTAGGAAGAACTCCAAATAATTTACCGGCACTTTTCAACAAAAATTGTGCTGGCGTAAATCGACGTAAAATATTTACTTCATCCATTTGTATTCTAGTCGTCATCCTGTCAGTATCTCTGCGCCAGTCATCAAGCACTTTAAAATCACATTCTAATTGTATTCTATTTTCTCCAAATAGTGAATTAAGCCCTTCACTAAGTTCTTCTAAATACGTTTGACTTTGAAGAAGCTCATTATTAGAAGTTGCAATCCAATTTTGCATAGAAAGAGCGAGATTAGGTAATACAGTTTGTTCTAAATATTTATGCACTTTTTCATTCATTGCTTTATTTAGTTCCGTATCCATGTGCCCGAAATCACTTTCTTCACTAATTAAATTAGAACAGCTCTTTAATATCTTCGGAATATTTTCAGTAAGATCATTTGTAATTTCAGTCTTCATTGAACGATATGATTGTGTAATGAAATGAATTTTTTCCCTCTCAAATGCAGTAAGGTTATTAATGCTACCGTTTAGTTTCACTAGCATATCTTCATTCCAATTAATAGCATCTACTAGATTATTTTCTTTCTCAACACGTTTATCCAAAAGATATGTAATTGTTTTTCGAATGAAAAATAATAACTTTTCAGTACGTTCTGCATCGATATTTTTATGATTAAAGTTAAAATGAATAAACTCAGTTAAATCATTTAATTGTTTACTACTTGTATATAACGAGGAATAAGGGAAAATTCTCGCATGCGGGAAATATGTGTTTATTCTCGTTGCCGTATCATGTAATACCCTTTTCACTTCTGCTTCACTGTAAATGTTATCGATTTTATTTAATAAGAAATGAATTTGTAAATTTGGCGTATGTTCTTGAATACTTAATAGAATGTCACGTTCTTTGTCAGTAAAAGGTGAATCCGCATTCAATACGAACAGTAATTCGTCTACAGAATTTAAATATTCGAATATCTCATCTCTAGTGTCGTTATTCCTATTAAAGCCAGGTGTCACTACAAATGTAAGTTTATTTTCATTTAAAAATCTGCATGGTAATTTAAATTCAACACACGCTCTATCTCTATATGTTTGATGGTGCTGAGACATCATATTATGGTAATCAGAGACATCTTCCGTTGTTGTAATTGCTGAGTCTGTTATAGCGTTTATTTCTATATGAGCATCATTTTTTAAAACTACTACATTTGAAATTGATTTTTCTAATATGTTTTCTCCTAATATAGAGTTAATAAATGTAGTTTTTCCATTTCCTGAAGTTCCCGTTACTAAAATACGATTTGTTCTTAAATCTGCGAGTTCGTCAACTAACCATTTAAATCGGTGACCTATTTCTATATTGTGCTTTTGTGCCCACTGTGTAATAGATTCAAAAAGGTGTAAGCTGTACTCTAAGCCATTTACATGATTAATAGAATGTGACAGTAAGTTTTCCGCATGCTCTATATTTGCTGAATCTATTTTGGAAGGGAAAATCTCATCCCATGCCAATACAGCTGCAGATGGAAATACAGCATAAGATGGATTAACTACTTTTAACCAATTTGCTAACAGATTGGGTATGATATCGTTTAATTGTCTAAGCGTATATTGACCTTGAATTAATGCAAAGTAAGTTTCTTCGTAAAGAGCAGAAACTTTGTTCCATATATCGGACGAATGTATTTCAATATGTAAGAAAAATTCATTTATTGTATTAAGCCATAATAAATAATTTTGTTCATCTTTATAACTGTTCCAAAGTGATGAAACCATTTGCGTAAACTGTACTTGATCTACATTATTTAATGTAGCTAATGCATTATAAAAATAATCTGGTGAAATATGTTTAGTAAACCCTTTATCAATATATCCTTTTAATACCTCAAACCACGGATACGATTCTATTCGAATTAACTCATTCACAGCAAGCTCTACTGCACTATCAAAATCTTGCTGTTCCTCATAAAAGGAACGGGCAATTTTTGTGACATTCGGATAATCAGGATTTAAAGAAACTGCTTCTTTAATAACACCGAAAGCTGAGTCAAAATTATTTTGCTCAATGTAAAGAGAAAGTAATTGTAGTCTAATTTCGATCATCAATATTTTATTATCAGTAGTAATAGAAGTATAAATATTTTCAGCATATGATAATTGATTAAGTTCGAAATAAGCATCCGCAATATTTTTTTGTGCCCATGGTGCTAATTCATTACTAACCTTCTCCCATTTAAAAATAGCTGCTTCAAAATCTTGATGACGATAATAAAATTCACCTTGTGCAAAACGAATATAAGACCCATCAGAAATCTCATTTTTTTCATCGTTTACATAAGCTTGTCCAAGTACGTCAAGAGTTGGTTTTGTTTCATTCTCCATTAGGAATGTTTCATAATACATCTTTTTTATTAATTGTTTTTCTAATCTCATCTTTTCCCCCCACTATATCTTGAAAATACATTTTTAAGATATACCAATACTTTTTGTATGTATGCTTTTTATCTTAACAAAGAATATCTTTTGGAAAATTTCATTTTCCTTTCATTTTTCAAGTTAGATTGAATTTTTATGAGAAAAGTTTCAGTTTTTTTTCAATTCCCTTTCAGTTATGAAACAGCATTAAATGTTCCTAATAACCTAATAATACTATAATATTCCACATTATATTATCAAGAAAATCTCATATAAATCATATTATAAAAACAATCTATATTGAATTTATATACATTATTCACTGCGCTGTCAAACAAAAAAATAACAATAGGAGCCAACGGCTATTCATACCATTTCTTTCTCAAATTATTTTCCTTTAAAAGGCTTCAGTGGTTATGTAATTAAATTCCATTAACCTATATAAATAACTAGTCCAAAAAAAATCTATATGCATATCATGTTATAGTAAAGAATTTAGGAAATCCTAAAAGGAGGCATTTTCATGTTTGAAGATAAATCTAAAATAAATTACCCATATGAATTTACTGAAACCACAACAGTTCCTCTAAAGAACCCCATTGATAAAAAATTCAAGAACGGCACAGGTACACATAACTTTCCAATTAAGAAACACTACAAAGAGCAAGTTCTATACACTGAAAAAATTAATAATAATAAAAATAAATAATCGTATAGATCCTTATGACAATTAACCAAATAAGAATCAATATTAGGCCATGCATAGTTATGTCTTTAATAATGTAAAAATCTTCATTATACTATTCATGCACCTTTTAAAAAGTGCTGTATACAGCGCTTTTTTATACATAGATAAATATAAGCTAACGCAGCCAAGAAATAAACTGCAAAATTACTTCACCATATTCTCGTTTAACAATTAAATCTACATATTAAAAGGGAGCAACAGTAAATGTTGCCCCCTTTTGAAATGTAGTTTATTCACTCTACATAACCCTCTTAAACATCTTCTCCAACTCATAAGTAGAATGATGCACAAGAATCGGTCTTCCGTGCGGGCATGTATACGGGTTTGTTGTTGTACGTAGTTCTTCCAGTAAAGCAAATATTTGATCGTTCGTTAAATATTGATTCGCTTTAATCGATGCTTTACAGCTCATCATGATGGCTGCTTCTTCACGTAATTTTTTAATATCAACTTTTTTTAGTTTAACAACTTGCTCCATCATTTCATCGATAATTTCTGTTTCTTGTCCTTTCGGGAACCACGTTGGATGTGAGCGGACGATAAAGGATTGATGGCCAAATTGCTCCAAGAATAGACCGACTTTTTTCAGTTCTTCTAGTTGCTCTTCAACACGTAAAAATTCAGTAAGAGATAAATCGATACGGTACGGTACAAGCAGTTCTTGTACTTCTTGCGCTACCCTTCCTACTTTATCACGGAAGTATTCATAATTAATACGTTCCTGCGCGGCATGTTGGTCAATCATATATAAGCCTTTATCATTTTGAGCGAAAATATATGTTCCATGCATTTGTCCAATTGGATAAAGTGGCGGTAAGTCATTACCGTTCATTTCAATCTCTTTTATTTCCTGAACTTCTTCTTCCAATTCCTCTAATTCAAAGTCCTCTTCATTACTGTCCCACGATTTTTCTTCTCGAATTGGTTCTTCCATTATCGGTCTAGTAGATGGCTGCCAACTTTGTTCTTCTCTTACGAGCGACTGTGGTGGTTGCCATTCTTGTTTCGGCGGTTGCCACAGTTGTGCTGGCTGTTTCACAGGCAGCGGTTCTTCTTGTTTTTCATCCATGCCAGTTGGTAAAACAATGTCCGGCATGGATGGTTCTTTCGGCTTCGCATGCTCAAACTGGAACTGTTCTTGCACACTCTCGTCTTTTTCTTTTTTCTTCGTTGTTACGCCTGCATCTGGAATGAGCTGTATTTTTTTAAATGCAGCTTGCAATGTTTCTTCGATAAGCTTTAGCAATTCTTGTTCTTTACTAAAACGAACTTCTAATTTTGCAGGATGTACGTTAACGTCAACAAGCATTGGATCCATTTCAATCGATAAAAATCCGATTGGATATCGTCCGACTGGCAGTAATGTATGATATCCTTGCTGAATTGCTTTCATTAATACAAAGTTTCGAACGTAACGGCCATTTACGATTGTTGACATATAATTTCGAGATGCTCTCGTTACTTCTGGTAATGTTACATAGCCTGTAATTGTGAAATCTAAAGATTCAGCTTCAATCGGAACAAGTTTCTTCGCAACTTGAATGCTGTAAATCGATGCAAGTACTTGTCTTACATCACCATTACCTGACGTATGAAGCAATTTCTTTTCATTATGAAACAGCTTTAACGATACTTCTGGATGTGACATTGCAATACGATACACAATATCTGTAATATTACCAAGCTCTGTATGAATGGTTTTCATATATTTAAGACGCGCTGGTGTATTAAAGAATAAGTTTTGTACTGTAATATCTGTTCCTTTTCGGCTCGCGGTTTTCTCTTGCTTTATAATGTCTCCACCTTTAATAATAAGGTGTGTACCAGGTGCATCACCTGTGCTAGTGATTAATTCTAATTCACTAACTGAGGCGATACTCGGCAATGCCTCACCACGGAAACCGAGTGTTCTGATGCGAAACAGATCGTTTTCATCTTTAATTTTACTTGTCGCATGTCGTTCAAAAGCTACGATGCAATCTTCTTCTGCAATGCCATCTCCATTATCAATGATGCGAATTTTCGATAAACCAGCTTCTTCTAAGTGGATTTCAATAGATGTACTATTCGCATCGATAGAATTTTCCACAAGTTCTTTTACGACTGAAGCAGGACGCTCTACTACTTCTCCTGCCGCAATTAAGTTAGAGAGTTGGTCATCGAGTTTGCGAATTTTCCCCATCTACTTACTCATCCTTTCTTTAACTTTTTCTGTAAGCGATACAGTTCGTTCATCGCTTCTAAAGGCGTCATATCAAGTAAATCAATTTTTTTAATTTGCGCCAGTACTGCTGTTTCTTTTTGATCTAACGCAAGCTTGTCTTGTTTCTTCGAAGACTGTTCTCCTCCAAAGAAAGATAGTTGTGATTCTTCCTCAGTCTCTACTTTCGCCTCTAGTACTTCTACTGGCTCTTCTTTTACAACTACAGGTTCTGGAATAACTTCTTGCTCCTGCACTTTCACTTCTACACGCTTTGGAATAATAATTTCTTCTTGTCCTTCTAGTTGTGCTAACACTTCTTTCGCACGGGCAATTAAGCTATCTGGAAGCTCTGCAAGTTGCGCAACGTGGATTCCGTAACTTTTATCTGCTGCTCCATCTTGAATTTTATGAAGGAATACTACTTTACCATTCTCTTCAATTGCTGAAACGTGTACATTTTTCAGTTGATCTAAACTCTCTTCTAACACAGTCAATTCATGATAATGTGTAGAAAATAACGTTTTTGCCCCAATTTGGTCATGAATATGTTCAATGATTGCCTGTGCAAGTGCCATGCCATCATACGTAGATGTACCTCGTCCAATTTCATCAAATAAAATTAAACTTCTTTCTGATGCGTTTGCAATTGCATTTTTCGCTTCTAACATTTCGACCATAAATGTACTTTGACCTGAAATCAAATCATCTGCTGCACCAATTCTCGTAAAGATTTGGTCAAATACAGGTAATACTGCTTCTGTCGCTGGTACGAAACAACCAATTTGTGACATAACCGTTACAAGTGCTAACTGTCTCATATACGTACTTTTACCAGACATGTTCGGTCCTGTAATTAAAAAGACATCCATCTTCTCTGGCATAATACAATCATTCGGTACATACAATTTCCCGTTCAATACTTTTTCAACGACAGGATGACGACCATCTTTAATAAAGATTTCACGCTTCGTTGTTAGTACAGGTTTTACAAACTGTTCTTCTTCACTAACTGTCGCAAAACTTTGCAGTACGTCTAATTCACTAATTACTTTTGCTAAATGTTGTAATTTCGGAATAAATACTTTTACTTCTTCACGAAGCGCTGTAAATAAATCGTATTCTAGTTGTACAATTTTTTCTTCTGCTTCTAAAATTAACGTTTCTTTTTCTTTCAGTTCATCTGTAATGAAACGTTCAGCATTAGCAAGCGTTTGTTTTCGTTCGTAGCGGCCTTCTGGAAGTGCTGCAAGATTCGCCTTCGTCACTTCAATGTAGTAGCCGAAAATACGGTTGTACCCGATTTTTAACGATTTAACTCCTGTAATATCACGCTCTCGTTTTTCAAGCTCAGCGATCCACGTTTTTCCGTTTTTACTAACGTAACGATATTGATCAAGCTTGTCATTATAACCGTCTTTAATAATATCTCCATCTTTAATAGAAAGCGGTGGGTTTTCTTGAATACTTCTTCCTAGTAATTCAGTTAAGCTCTCACATGGATCCGCGCCTTGAATTAACCTTGCTGCATAAGCATTATCTAACAAACTAATCGCTTCTAAAATAGCTGGTACTTGAAGTAAAGATCGTCTTAACTGTAATAAGTCCCGTGCATTGACATTACCAAATGCAACTTTTCCTGCTAAACGTTCTAAATCATATACTTCTTTTAATTTTTCTTTTAAATCTTCACGTAAGAAGTAATCATTTACAAATGTTTCAACCATTTCTAAACGCTCTTCAACTTTTTCTTTCTGAATAAGTGGACGTTCCATCCACTGTTTTAACATACGACCACCCATAGCTGTTTTTGTTTTATCCAATAGCCATAATAATGATCCTGTTTTTTCTTTCGTTCGAAGTGTTTCCGTCAGCTCTAAATTTCGCTTTGAATGCACATCAATTTTCATAAATTGATTCGTATAATAAATTTCTACAGGTTGTAAATGATCTAATGAACGTTTTTGCGTTCTTATCACATAGTTAAATAAGCGTCCAATTGCTTTAATTAACTTTGCTTGCGAAACATTTTTCACAAGATGTTCTAATCCTTCAGGAATTGCCGTTGCATCTTCATATGAAATTGTCATTTTTAACGTTTCAGTTAATTTATTTAATTCATCTTTAGAAAATGAAGAATCTACAACAATTTCTTTCGAACCAGTTGCATACACTTCCAATAAAATATCTTCTACTGAACCAGTCAATAACGTTACTGTATTTTGTCCAGTCGTTAAATCATTACAAGCTAAAGCATATGATCCATCTTCAAAATGTGTTAATGCGGCTAAGAAGTTGTTTTCTTTCTCATCAATTGTACGCCCTTCCATCATCGTTCCTGGCGTAATTAGTTGTACTACTTCACGGCGCACTACACCTTTAGCTGTTTTTGGATCTTCCACTTGCTCACAAACAGCAACTTTATATCCTTTTTCAACAAGTTGTTCAATATAGTTTTTAGCTGCATGATGCGGTACACCGCACATCGGTATACGATCACTACTGCCACCATCTCGGCTCGTTAATGTAATCTCAAGTTCATGAGCTGCTTTAACGGCATCTTCAAAGAACATTTCATAAAAATCGCCTAATCGGAAAAATAAAAAGGCATCTTGATAGTCTGCCTTAACCTTTAAATATTGCTGTATCATAGGGGTATATTGCGTCATACTTTTCCTCCATAATTCTTACATAGTAATCAATTTTCATATATGTCACATTTCACGGACATCCATATCTCCTATTTCAGGAGTCTATCTTCATTATAACATATTTCATAAAGAATCATGTTCATTCAGCGCCACTTATGTAAAGTAAAAAGCTAGGAAGAACTTCTCCCTAGCTTTCTATTACTCTTCTTCTGCATCAACGATAAAGTTCGGATCTAATTCTTCAAATTCATCATCAGCAATTTGGAAATCATCATCTGATTCTACGCAGCCTTCAGGATTTACACTTACACAAATTTTCGTTTCTCCAACTACTTCTGTTACAAATTCACGTTCTACAGTTACAACAATTTTATTACCGTTTGGTGATACAAGCGCTTCTAAACAATTTGGTGGCTGAATAACACGAGCAATAATTTCTAAATCGTCACCAGAAAAGTTTTTATCACGATAACCAATGCTTACTTCGTCCGTGTAGTTCACGCGTTCTGTTACAACTTCAGTCTTTGTATTTCCATCAAATGAATACCAAGTGTTCACATCATAGAAACCTTCAATTTCCACATGCTTCCCATTCTTTCTTGCTTCGTACGAGTGGTTAATTACCCAGCACCCTAAAATACTTGTTGGTTCATTATTCGATTCACATGTATGCGTTGACTTTGTATACTTACGTCCTTTTCCAACCACTGCTTTTGTAATAATCTCTCTAAATTCGGACATTCGTAACCCTCCTCAATCACTATTCACTTAATCATATGCGTGACAATAGCGGAATGTGTCATTCTTTTTTTGAGAAGAACTTACGTTTAATCAACTAAAAAAAAGAGATGTCAATATGACATCTCTTTAACAACCACAATTTCCTTTTTTACTTTCTACCGCTGCGCCAGTTTCACCCTTAAGTACATCGCCACCAGTTGAAATTAATATTTCATCTGTTACGTTGTTAGAAATTGTACTAGCAACTAACTGTAATAAGTCATTTACATATGTTTGTGAAGATTTAAATTCTTGTACGACTGGAATACTGTCTAACTTATCTTGCAATGCATCAATTTCAGCTTCTACCTTTTTTAAAGCTTCCCACTTCCCGTAATGCTGCAAGTTTACTGCTTGTTTTTGCAGTGCTTTAATTTCATCGATTGCGCGCTTTACATTTTCATTTTTATGAATTTGCGCCTCTGCTTTCTTAAAAAAATCAACTTCTTCTGTTTCAGAAATCATTTTTGCTAATTCTTTTGCTTGTTCAACAATGTCATCTTTCGAATATACTTTCATCTATTATTTCACCTCAATCGGCTCTTCAACTAATTCCCCGTTAAGAGACCAAGTTTTTGCTTCCGTTACTTTTACTTTCACAAGCTGACCAATTAAAGATTTTGAAGCGACGAAGTTTACAAGTTTATTCGTGCGAGTATAACCTGCAAGTACTTCCGGATTATTTTTACTTTCCCCATCAACTAACACTTCTACAATTTGACCTTTGTAACGACTATTCTTTTCAATTGCCAACGTATTTACTAGTGTATTTAAGCGTTGAAGACGTTCTTTCTTCACTTCCATAGGTACATTATCTTTCATTTTTGCAGCTGGTGTACCTTCGCGAGGAGAATAAATAAATGTAAAGGCAGTATCAAATCCTACTTCACGATATAACGACATCGTTTCTTCAAATTGCTCATCTGTTTCATTTGGGAAACCAACGATAATATCTGTTGTTAATACTGCATCTGGAATTGCTTCTTTAATTTTTCTTACAAGTTCTAAATAATGCTCACGTGAATATTTACGCGCCATAATTTTCAGCATATCTGTACTTCCAGATTGAACTGGTAAATGGATATGTTCTACTAAGTTGCCACCTTTGCCAAGCACTTCAATTAAGTGATCATCGAAATCACGTGGATGGCTCGTTGTAAAACGAATACGGGCAATATCAACTTTACGAAGTTCGTCCATTAAATCACCAAGACCGTATTCTACATCTTCAAAGTCTTTACCATATGCATTTACGTTCTGTCCAAGTAATGTAATTTCTTTATAACCATTCGCAGCTAAATGACGAATCTCTTGGATAATATCTTCTGGACGTCTGCTCCGCTCTTTTCCGCGCGTATACGGTACAATACAATACGTACAGAACTTATCACAGCCATACATAATATTTACCCAAGCTTTAATATCACCACGACGTACTTTCGGAAGGTTTTCAATTACGTCGCCTTCCTTTGACCATACTTCAACTACCGTCTCTTTCGAGAACATCGCATCTTTTAGAATGTACGGTAATCTATGAATATTATGCGTTCCAAATACCATATCTACATGCTGATTTTTTTGCATAATTTTATTTACAACAGATTCTTCTTGAGACATACAACCACATACACCAATTAAAAGGTCCGGATTTCTTCGCTTTAGTGACTTTAAATGGCCTAGTTCACCAAACACTTTATTTTCAGCATTTTCACGAATTGCACAAGTATTTAATAAAACTACATCTGCATCCTCAGTCGAAAAAGTTGGTTCATATCCAAGCGTTGTGAAAATACCTGCCATTACTTCCGTATCATGCTCATTCATTTGACAACCATATGTACGAATATAGAACTTTCTTCCTGTACCAAAATTGCGAAACTCTTCAGGTAAGCCAAAATCCCGTTCAATTTTAACTTCTTCTTTCCCTCGCTTTTTCGCATCCTTTAAGGAAGGTGGTTGATATACACTTTCAAAGTATTTACTATAATCTTTCTCTTCTTTTTTCGTAGAGGAATTTGCTTGTTGACTTGCTAATCGTTGTTGCTCGTTCATCGGTAATCTCCTTTCACCCTTAACTATACACACTCTATAGTCCATTTTAATGCGCCTAGACTCACCTCAAAAATGGTTAGATAGCTTGAGAGATAACTTGTCCTTTGAAACTTGAGTAATCAATCTAATCATTCATAAGAATGAAGTCTTCCCCACGCAAATAGACATTCCCTTTTTATTATTTCTTGTTGTCCTACCCAAAAGCATATTGCTTTATCCCTATAAACATTACCATAGTATGACCTGTTTCGCCAATTTTAACAATACAGAGGCCCTTTATTATCTTACATTTCATAAGCAATGAACTTGCCATTTTCATACAACGATTTATATATTATTTTACCATTCTGAATTTTCTAAGTAAATAAGACTACCCTATATTTTTCTAATAAAAAAAGGTTGCCACATGGCAACCTCCTCTTCTTATATTACATAAATTCAGCAACAAGCTCATCAAACATTTTCTGATCCATATTTAAATCAGATTTCACTAAAGGCTCTTCACTATAGCCTTTAACAAGTTCTTGATATGATGGTTGCTTAGTATTTTGATAAATTAAACCTGTTACTAAACCGTTATTTTCCATTAAAGTTTGCATAGCCATCATGCGATTAGATGGATCATATCCCTCTACTGTGCTTAGTTTCGTTAAATTCTCTTTAAACCAATCGTAGGTATTTACTTTATTGTAAGTAACACATGGGCTAAATACGTTAATTAATGAAAATCCTTTATGGTTAATACCAGCTTCAATAATTTGTGTTAATTCTTTTAAATCACTCGAAAAGCTTTGCGCCACAAATGTCGCACCAGCTGTTAAAGCCATTTCCATTACATTTAGTGATGGTTCAATTGAACCTTGCGGTGTGCTTTTCGTTTTAAATCCAGCTTCACTACGTGGTGAAGTTTGCCCTTTTGTTAACCCGTAAATTTGGTTATCCATTACGATGTACGTAATATCGATATTACGACGAATAGAATGGATTGTATGTCCCATACCAATCGCAAATCCATCACCATCACCACCTGAAGCGATGACTGTTAAATCACGATTTGCCATTTTTACACCTTGTGCAATCGGAAGGGCACGACCATGAATACTATGCACACCATATGAATTAATATAACCTGAAATACGGCCTGAACAGCCAATACCAGAAATAACAGCAAGTTCATCTGGATTTAAACCAACGTTAGCTGCCGCACGTTGAATTGCAGCTTGCACTGAGAAGTCTCCGCAACCTGGGCACCAGTTTGGCTTTACACTGTTACGAAAGTCCTTAAATGTTGCCATTTAATACAACCCCTTTTTTGCATTCGTTGTAAATCTCTTTCGGCAAGAATGGGTTTCCATCATATTTTAAAAGACTAGAAATTTTCTCACCATTACCAAGATTCATTTTCATAATGTTAGCAAGCTGACCTGTTGCATTGTTTTCTACTACTACAACACGCTTCGCCTTTTTCACAAGTGGATCGATTTCAGCTGTTGGGAACGGGTGAATTAAACGTACATGAGCATGGTTTACTTTCATACCCTCTTGTTCTAAACGCGTCATTGCCTCTTCGATCGCACCACGAGTTGAGTTAAATCCAACAAGCAATACGTCTGCTTCTTCATGCTTAACATTTTTATAAACAGGGGTATTAAACTTCAAGTTTTCCATTTTACGGAAACGTTTGTCCATTTGATCTTTACGGTTTATTGCTGATTCCGATGGTTTTCCAGTTTCATCATGTTCTACACCTGTAACATGGTGAACACCATTTTTCATACCAGGTAAAACACGCGGTGAAACGCCGTCTTCAGTTACTTCATAACGCTTGAAGTATGCTTTATTTTCACGTTCTGGTAATTCCGCTTCTAAATCAAGCTTACCACGACGAATTTCCACTTTATCTAATTTAAGTGGTTCTACTGTTTGTTTTCCTAACGAAAGCTGTAAATCTGTTAAGAAAATAACAGGAACTTGATATTCTTCAGATAAGTTAAATGCTTCTACAATGTCATAGAAAGCTTCTTCAACTGTACTTGGCGCCATTACGATTTTTGGAATTTCACCATGCGTACCGTAAATCATCGCCATTAAGTCAGACTGTTCTTGTTTCGTTGGTAATCCCGTACTTGGACCACCACGTTGTGTATCAACAATTACTAATGGAGTTTCTGTAATACCTGCTAAACCGATTGCTTCCATCATTAATGAAAGACCAGGACCAGCAGATGCAGTTAATGTACGAACACCAGCATAGTTTGCACCGATTGCCATTGTACAAGCTGCGATTTCATCCTCAGTTTGGATTACTGTTCCGCCGACTTTCGGTAATTTTTTAATTAAGTATTCCATAATTTCTGATGCAGGTGTGATTGGGTATGCTGACATAAAACGAGCACCACCAGCTACCGCACCAAATGCGATTGCGTCGTTTCCAATCATAAACATGCGTTTTTTACCATCAGCTTTTTCAAGCTGCATCATGTTTACTTTCTCACCTAGTAATTCTTTCATATATTGAGAGCCGCGTTTAATTGCGTCCATATTCTTTTGAACGACTTGCTCTCCTTTACGACCAAAGATTTCTTCAACAACATCTAAATAAGCTGTTTCGTCTAATCCTAATACTGCACTTGATGCTCCAACAGCAACCATGTTTTTCATTAATGATGTGCCTAATTCTGAAGCAATATCTGTAAACGGTATCACATATAGATTTACATCTGTATTATCAGGTATTGTTGGATTAAATTTCGCATCCGCAACTACAATTCCACCTGGACGTAGTTCGTGGAAGTTAAAATCAATTGTTTCTTGGTCAAAAGCAATTAAAATATCTAAATCATCTGAGATCGCTCGTACTTCTGTTGTACTTACACGAATTTTATTATTTGTATGGCCGCCTTTTATACGTGATGAGAAGTGGCGGTAACCGTATAGGTAATATCCTAATCGGTTTAATGCAATACAGAAGATTTCTCCTGTACTTTCAATTCCTTCACCTTGTTGGCCTCCAACTTTCCATGAAAGTTGACTAATCATCTCCTACACCCCTTTTGGCTGCATTCATTGTAGTGTATTTTTTTACAGTAATAGTTTAGCATTTTTTATGCAAATAAACTACAACGGACGCAAATTATGCCTCTTCTGATTTCCCTGAATCTTTAGTATAAAGCTATTTTGTTTTTCATTCTAGTATTAGGTCTTAAAAAAAGCAATAAAATCAAATGAATTAATTTTAATTATTCTGAATTTTAAACCAAAAACTTAAAAACTCATATGTTCAACAAAATTATCATATAAAAATCTTTCTACAGTAGATGCAGCATAGTATTTATAAAGCTCATTCATGACATTTTCATAATCTCCGTAGGCAGATACATTGACAACCGTATCTACAATCCCATCAAAATCTGAACCAAACCCTATATTGTTTTCTCCACCTAGCGAGCAAATATATTCGATATGTTTTACTATATCTGTTATATTTGCTTGTCTTTCACTTGTTAGAAACTGCGGTACAAAAGTAACACCGATTATGCTATTTCTCTGTATAAGCGCTTTAATTTGTTCGTCATTTAAATTGCGTGGATGCTCACACAGTTTATAACAATTTGAGTGGGATGCAATTGGGTTATTTGCAATTTCTATCACATCCCAAAAACTTCTCTCATTTAAATGTGATAGATCCGTCCATAATTGCAAAGTATTCAACTCTTGTACAACTTGTCTACCAACAGTAGTTAAACCTGCTCCACGCGTCTCTAGCGCCCCATCAGCTAACAAATTCGCATAGTTCCATGTTAATCCGAAAGAACGTACACCTAACCGATAAAACAAACGTAATTTCATCGCTTCTTTGCCAATTGCTTCGCACCCTTCTAACGTTAATAGCGCGCCAACCTCGTCTTGTTTTAATCTATTTATATCCTCTTTCGTTCGGATAAATCTCACACCTGGTAGCGATAGAATTTCATTATAAAAAATATCTATCATTTGTAATGCCGCTTCAAATCGTTTTTCATACGTCACTGTTTCTGGCACATATATTGCAAAACATTGTATACTTCCTTGTCTTTCCTTTAACTGTTGAAATGTAATATGTAATTGCGGATCGTTTTTAAAATTCTTTTTTCCCTTTGCACTCCATAACTGAAAGAGCACATCACAATGAGCATCAAAAATTTTCATTTTCATTCCTCCATTATAAAAACAACCTGTTTGCATACTGCAAACAGGTTGTTTAAACTTAACGAGGTTCTACAATTAATTTTATTGCTGTACGCTCTTCGCCATCAATCATAATATCTGTAAACGCTGGGATACAAATTAGGTCCAAACCACTAGGCGCTACAAACCCTCTTGCAATTGCTACTGCCTTTACCGCTTGGTTTAATGCACCTGCACCAATAGCTTGAATTTCTGCTGTTCCGCGTTCGCGAATAACACCTGCAAGTGCACCAGCTACAGAATTAGGGACCGACGTTGCTTTAACTTTTAATATTTCCATTCCGCGTTTCCTCCTCGTTTCTTTAAAAAGTATTAGCAATTATTTCACTTTAACTTATATTCACGAGGAATGGCGCGTATTCCTGCTAAATTTTCGTAATTTTTCTAAAAAATTAAAATATAATAACTTATCTAAAATTTAACGGAAATTTACTCAAAAAATGGTTGATCGTCATTAATTAAAATGCGCTCAATTTTCTTTGCTTTTCCTGTATTTGGATCCACATCAATTAACACTGCACTTAATTGCGTTCTACCACTTGTTACTTCAAATCGTACCGGTAAGTTCGTTAAAAACTTCTTCAATACTGCTTCTCGGTCCATACCTAAAATTCCATCATATGGCCCTGTCATCCCAACATCTGTAATATATGCCGTTCCGCTTGGTAAAATACGGTTATCCGCTGTAGGGACATGCGTATGCGTACCTACTACTGCTGTAGCACGTCCATCTACATACCAACCTAGCGCTTGTTTTTCACTTGTAGTCTCCGCATGGAAATCAATAAAGATAATATTCGTACGTTTTTTCGCAATATTAATTAATTCATCCACTTTACGGAATGGACAATCAATCGGAGGAAGGAAAGTACGCCCCTGTAAGTTAATAACTGCAACTTCTGTTCCATTACAGTTCACAAAGATAAGTCCTTTTCCTGGAGTTCCTTCTGGGAAGTTAGCTGGTCTTGCAAGATATTTTGCATCATCGATGAATTCAAATACTTCACGATTATCCCAAGCATGGTTTCCAAGTGTAACTGCTTGTGCCCCACACTCTAAAAAGTTTCGATATATTTTTTCTGTAATCCCACGGCCACCTGCTGCATTTTCTCCATTAATGATTGTTACTGTAGGTGTATATTTTTTCTTTAATGCCGGTACGTACTGTTGAATCATACCTCTACCAGGAGATCCTACTACATCCCCAACAAATAATATTCTCATATGTCTTACCCTTTCTATGTACTGCATTTTTTATTGCTATAGCATCAAGTAAATTCCTTATAATATGTTTATTATAAGTTTGTTTCACTTTTATGCTAAATAACTGTCTTTATTTTATCCAATTCCAACACAAAAAAATAAAGTGGTGTTTCACCACTTTATTTTGCGTATTCCACTGCACGTGTTTCACGAATAACAGTTACTTTAATATGTCCTGGGTAATCCAGTTCATTTTCAATACGTTTTCGGATATCACGAGCTAAACGATGAGCTTCTAAGTCATCGATTGTATCTGGTTTTACCAAAATACGAACTTCACGTCCTGCTTGAATTGCAAATGATTTTTCAACGCCTTCATAAGACTCTGAAATCTCTTCTAACTTTTCAAGACGACGAATGTAGTTTTCAAGCGTTTCACTACGAGCTCCCGGTCTTGCAGCTGATAAAGCATCTGCTGCTGCAACTAAAACTGCAATGATAGAAGTTGGTTCTGTGTCACCATGGTGAGATGCGATACTGTTTATAACTACAGGATGCTCTTTATATTTCGTTGCGAGTTCAACACCAATTTCAACGTGGCTACCTTCTACTTCATGGTCAATCGCTTTTCCGATATCATGTAATAGACCAGCACGTCTTGCTAGTTTTTCATCCTCACCAAGCTCTGCTGCCATAAGTCCAGTTAAATATGCAACTTCCATAGAGTGTTTTAAGACGTTTTGTCCATAACTTGTACGGTATTTTAAACGACCTAAAATTTTAATTAAATCTGGGTGTAATCCGTGAACACCCACTTCAAACGTTGTTTGCTCTCCGACTTCGCGAATATACTCGTCCACTTCACGTCTTGATTTTTCGACCATCTCTTCAATACGCGCTGGGTGAATACGTCCGTCCTGTACTAGTTTATCAAGAGCGATACGAGCTGTTTCACGACGAATTGGATCGAATCCAGAAAGAATTACCGCCTCTGGTGTATCATCGATAATTAAGTCAATACCCGTTAACGTTTCTAACGTACGAATATTACGACCTTCACGCCCGATAATACGTCCCTTCATTTCGTCATTTGGAAGATTTACAACCGAAACGGTTGTTTCAGCAACATGATCAGCTGCACATCTTTGCATTGCAAGAGATAAAATCTCTTTTGCTTTCTTATCCGCTTCTTCTTTCGCGCGAACTTCACTTTCTTTTACCATAACAGCGATTTCATGAGAAACTTCATTTTCTACTTTACCAAGAATAATTGCTTTCGCTTGTTCGCGTGTCAGATTGGAAATGCGCTCTAATTCTGTTTGTTGCTTTTGAACTAACTCTCCCACTTTGCTTTCCAACTCTTCAATCTGTTGTTGTCTCGCTACAAGAGATTCCTCTTTCTTCTCTAACTGCTGCTCGCGTTTATCGAGCGTTTCGTCTTTACGATCAAGGTTCTCTTCTTTTTGCATTAAACGATTTTCTTGTTTTTGTAATTCGCTTCTACGGTCACGAATTTCTAATTCAGCTTCTGTACGAAGTGTATGAATTTCATCCTTTGCTTCTAAAAGCGCTTCTTTCTTAAGTGCTTCAGCCTCACGATTCGCTTCGTCTAAAATACGTTTCGCTTCATTAGCCGCACCATTAATCTTCGCTTCAGCAATAGACTTTCGAACAAAAAAGCCAACAACTGCACCGACTGTTGTTGCAAGCAAAATGGAGATGAGTATCCAAACTGTACTACTCATGATTTCACCTCCCCTTGCTATGAATGAAAAAAGACTGTCGGCATGTACATTAAATTACAATATACAGCAAAGACCGTCGTCCCGCTTTTTTAAGGGACTTTCTTCATTTCACAATTAAAATGTCATATTATTATTTCGGTAAGATTTAAACCTTACTCCGAATATTACTTCTCTTCTTGAGAAGAGTATATCGTATATAAGAAAAAATATACATTCTCATTGTATCTATCGTAATTTTCATTGTCAAGCGTTGTCTACTTTTACTTTCTTTACCTTCAGTCCTTAATGTTATCTGAATTTGAAAAATTGATAGCATACTATCCTGGAAAACCTTAGTAAATACCATTTTATTCCCTTAAAACGTATGAATATTCCTCTTTACACATCCCATTTGAGTCAAAAAAATATTTTAACCACTACGATAGATACCCCTTTAATAGAAGGTAAAAAAATAAAAGACACGGGACCCGTGTCTTTTATTTTTTAATCTTGAAGAGTTGCATCTTCCGTGTCTTCCACACCAGAATCTTCACCAATTCCGTGATGATCACGAACAAAGAAGGCAATTTCCTCTCTTAAGTCCGTATTCTCTTTTAAGAATTGCTTCGAATTTTCACGACCTTGTCCTAAACGTTCTTCATTATAAGAATACCAAGCACCGCTCTTTTGAACGATATCAAGCTCAGAAGCCATATCCAAGATTTCACCCTCTCTTGAAATACCTTCTCCGTACATAATATCAACTTCAGCAACACGGAATGGTGGCGCTACTTTATTTTTCACTACTTTTACTTTTGTTTTATTACCAACGATGTCGTTACCTTGCTTTAATTGCTCCGCACGACGCACTTCAAGACGGACAGTTGAATAGAATTTCAACGCACGACCACCTGGAGTTGTTTCTGGGTTTCCGAACATAACCCCAACTTTTTCACGAATTTGGTTAATAAAGATTGCAATTGTTTTTGATTTGTTGATTGCTCCTGAAAGCTTACGAAGTGCTTGTGACATTAAACGTGCTTGTAAACCTACGTGTGAGTCACCCATGTCGCCTTCAATCTCTGCTTTCGGTACAAGAGCTGCTACAGAGTCAATTACGATAATGTCAACCGCACCACTTCGTACAAGAGCTTCCGCGATTTCTAATCCTTGCTCCCCTGTATCAGGCTGTGATAATAGTAATTCATCTATGTTAACGCCTAATTTTTGTGCATATACAGGATCCATTGCGTGCTCCGCATCGATGAATGCTGCTTGTCCACCTTGACGTTGTACTTCTGCAATTGCATGTAATGAAACTGTCGTTTTACCTGAACTTTCAGGTCCGTAAATTTCGATAATACGGCCACGTGGGTATCCGCCTACCCCTAATGCCACATCAAGTGCTAAAGAACCACTTGAAATTGTAGAAATTCTACGTTCCGCTTGTTCTCCTAATTTCATAATTGAACCTTTACCAAATTGCTTCTCTATTTGTTTTAACGCCATATCTAATGCCGCTTGACGATCACTCATTCAAAATTCCTCCTTAACTGAATTGCTAATCTTATTATACCTATTTTCAATTCAATTTGCCAACAAAAATCGAACATTTATTCGATTTTTTTATTTTCCATTACATAAATACGTAATTTAACTATAAAAAAAGCTAGAAGAAACTTATATCTCTTCTAGCTTTTTATATAAATGATAAAATCCATATTTTGTCGAGCGTTCTCTAATTTGTTGACGACTTCCACTTAAATTAAGAGGAAAAACTGCAGTTTGTTCACCTTTAATCGCCAATCCAACAAATACTGTTCCTGGCTCTTTCTGTTCTGAAGCATCTGGCCCTGCTACCCCAGTGAAACTAATTCCGATATCCGCTTTTAATAAATCCTTAACATTTTCAGCAAGATAACGAGCACATTCTTTACTAACTGCACCATCAGTATGCAACACTTCTTCAGGCACACGCAATACATGTTGCTTCACATCATTATGATAACAAATGACACCGCCTTTAAATACAGAAGAAACACCAGCATTTTCAGTTACTTGATTTCCAAAAAGACCACCTGTTAAACTTTCTGCACATGCTAAAGTTAACCCTTTTCTCTTCAATAACTCGATTGCCTTATAATGCAAAAATTCTTGGTCATATCCGTAGAAAAATTCTCCTACCCTTTCTAAAATCAAATCTTCCACATGTTGAATTAGTTTCTCCGCTTCGCTAACATTTTGATGCTTAGCGGTTAAACGTAATGTCACTTCTCCATCATTTGCTAGCGGGGCGATTGTTGGGTTTGTTTGTCCATCAATTAAATCTTGAACTTTCACCTCTAATTGGGACTCCCCGATACCGAAGAAACGAAGCACACGGGAATAAATGTTTTCTCCTGTTGTAAAATTACGTAAAAAAGGCTCCACGTAACTTACATACATTGGTTTCATTTCTTTTGGCGGCCCTGGTAATAAAATATAAACTTTTCCGTTCTTATTTACCCCCATACCAGGCGCCATACCGTGGTCATTTGCAAATACTGTTGCTCCATTTAAGACGAGCGCTTGCTTTTTATTATTCTCCGTAAATTCACGGCCTGTACGCTTAAAGTAATTACTTATTAAGGCTAATGCCTTTTCATCATACACAAGCGCTTCATCTAAACTAGCCGCTATCGTTTCTTTCGTTAAATCATCTTTTGTCGGTCCTAATCCACCTGTAAAAATAAGTATATCAGCACGTTCTTCCGCAGCTTCAATCGCCTTTTGCAGTCGCTTATTATTATCACCAACAACAGTATGATAGTACACGTTAATTCCAATTGAAGCTAACTTTTCAGATAAAAACTGGGCATTTGTATTTGCAATTTGTCCAAGTAATAATTCAGTTCCAACCGCAATAATCTCAGCATTCATCCTAATTCCCCCATAAACTTCTATTTTGAGTTTACAAAAGCAGCTCTATTTTTCCAGAAATAATCCCATCCTGAAATAACAGTAAAGATTAATGCAATCCATATGAAGATATCAGCAACTGGAATATGGATTAAATTTAAAGGTACATTGTGTAATAAATATGCTGCAATCGCAATAATTTGTGTCCATGTCTTAATTTTCCCTAGCTGATTTGCCGCAACTACTTCCCCTGTTCCAGCAAGTACAAGACGTAAACCTGTTACAGCAAACTCACGACTGATAATTACAATAACAATCCAAGCCGGTACATATTGCATCTCTACCAATGTAATAAGTGCTGCTGAAACAAGTAATTTATCAGCTAATGGGTCAAGAAACTTTCCTAAATTCGTTACAAGATTATACTTTCTTGCGTAATGTCCATCAATCCAATCTGTAGCTGAAGCAATGATAAAGATAAGTGCCCCTACTAAATGTTGAATTGGCAAATCAACATCACCAATTTTGTATGAACCCCAATCAAAGGGCGCTAACATAATTACCATAAAAATTGGAATTAAGAAGATTCTAGATATTGTAATTTTATTTGGTAAATTCACAGCTATTCCTCCATCATATCAAAAACATTTGTTCATCGAAAAAAAAGTCATCGAAGCGATGACTGTTATTGTGCAGGTTGCTCTATCCCTTGGTTTTTAATCACCAATCTTTGGTGATATTCTTTTTGTGGATCTAACGGGAAAGCAAGCACTTGGCCATTCAGTTTAATTTCAACATTCGGTGCACTTCCAATATTAAGTCGTACTTCTTTTAATGTTGATACATCGCGTTTCTCTGTTTGACCGCTTTGTACTGTAGTGTTTAGAATTTCATTACCCGCATCATCCTTAACATCTACATAACTTGCACCCTTCGCTGAAATTTCCAATTCTAACGTTTTATTATTATGAATTTCCAAAGTAGATACCTTACCAGTTGTTCCAACTACTTTCACTTCTTGCTGTCCAGTTGGTGGTGCTGGCTGCTCCTCTTTCTTTGGTTCTTCTTTCTTTAGTTCTTCTTTCTTTGGCTCTTCTTTCTTTGGCTCTTCCGCTTTCTTCGTATCTAATGGAGAATCTTTCGCTTTTTGAACTTCAATTTTCTCACTTTGAGCACTCGGAACTTTTTCATCATCTTTTCCAGTTAACGCTTGAAACACAAACCAGATTACGACTCCAACCGCGATTACTAACAGCGCAACTAAGATTTTCGGCATGTGATCTGCAACTGGCCATGATGAAGATTTTTGCATTGTTTCTTGTGTTTTTTGTCCCGTTGATACTTGTGGAACTTCACGCCTTTCAGATTGTGGTATCGTACTCTGATGTTCTACAAGCAGTTCCTCTCCATTTAATCCAACAGCATCTGCGTATTGTTTAATGAATGCACGCGCATAAAAAGCTCCTGGCAATACATCATAATTGCCTTCTTCAATTGCCACTAGATGGCGTTTTTGAATTTTTGTAATTTCATGCAGCTGATCAATAGACAAGCCTTTCGCTTCTCTTGCTTCTTTCAGCTTTTGTCCCAATTCCGTCACTACTAACACCTCAATATTTCTTTAAAAGTCAAACATAGAGAAATTATTTTGCGTACCTTGCTCAATTTCATCTACTAAATTATATTGAATTTCTTCATCATAATCGTTACGCAACTCGATAATATAATCAAAATCATCCAATGTGTATTCTGACTGACTCACAAATACATCAGGATGTTCCACAACTTTCGTTGCAGGCAATCTCATAATTTCACGAACGAGCTGCCAATGTCTTTCGTTGGCACGCTTCGTTGACACAATTCCATCTAGGATGAAAATATTGTCATCGCTATACTCATCTTCAATTAATTGACTACGAACAGTTTGCTTAATAAGAGTAGATGATACAAATAACCACCTTTTATTTGCACAAACACTTGCAGCAACAATGGATTCTGTTTTTCCGACACGAGGCATTCCGCGTATCCCAATTAGTTTATGGCCTTCTTTTTTCATAATTTCTGCCATAAAGTCTACAAGTAAGCCTAATTCATCACGCACAAATCGAAATGTTTTCTTATCATCTGCATCTCGTTGTATGTACCTACCATGCCTAACCGCTAGCTTATCTCTTAGCTTGGGCGGACGATATTTCGTTACCGTTATGTTATCCATCGTATTTAAAATTGATTCAAGTCTAGAGATTTGCTCTTGATTATCACACATAAGAAGTAACCCACGTCGTGCATTATCTACACCATTAATTGTGACAATATTAATGCCGAGCATACCGATTAACGAAGAAACGTCACCAAGCAAGCCAGGTCGGTTTTTATGTATTTCATATTCAAAATACCATTCAATCATCCAAGATCACTCCCCTTGCTTACTTTACACCTACGTACTATATTATATGATTTCACCTTAATAGGGAAGCTAAATGTATAATCTATCCTGTGTAATTATTATACAAAAAAAGTAGAGAGGAGAATCTCCTCTCTACTTTTACTTATGTTGTACAAACTTAACCATTAAGTTTGCAATTGTATGTTGCTCCTGTTCATCAGCAACTTTCCAAAGCTCAGCTAATAATTTCTCTTGGTCATTGCGCCCTTCTACTTCATTAGCAAGGTAGTCGCCAACACGAAATGCCATATCTGATACCGCACCGCCGTCTAAACCTTTTCCTTGCGCTTGCTCTAAACGATCTCCTAAAAAGCTCTTCCACTGATCAAAATTATCTAATACTGACATAATTAAGCACCTCACTATTGAGTAATAAAATCATCCTTAATTTGTGCAACTGTTCATTTTTTATGTAAGAAATTTTTAGCAGTGCCAACCGCCATTCACTCCGATGATTTGTCCAGTTATGTATGATGCTCCTGGTGATACGAGGAATGAAACTGTTTTTGCTACTTCTTCTGGTAATCCTATTCTACCTAATGGTATATCTTCAGCAATTCCCATTTTATCTTCTTCAGAAAAAACACTTAACATTTCCGTTTCAATTGCTCCTGGTGCTACTGCATTCACACGTAATCCACTTAAAGAAACTTCTTTCGCTAAAGCTTTCACATATGAATTTTGCGCCCCTTTTACCATTGAATACAGCACTTCACAAGAAGCCCCTATTTGTCCCCATATAGATGAAATAATTACAATATTACCACTTCTCCTCCCGATCATAGGCGGAAGTGCCATTGAAAGTAATTTATATACGTTCTTCACTTGAAGTTCTACCATATAACCCAATTCTTCGTTTGTTACATCTGTTACTAGTCCAAAAATACTCTTCCCAGCTGCGTATACAATAACATCAATAGGGTGTTCAATTTGTCCCCACAATTGCTCCGCTCCATCACTAGAAGCCAAATTCGCTTGAACAGGGATAACTTCTCCCCATGCTTTCTGCAATTCCAATACCTTTCCTTCACTGTTATTGTAATGAACATAAACTGTATATCCATCTTGAATTAATTGTTTCGAAATAGCAGAGCCAATCCCTCCGCTCCCTCCAGTTACTAACGCATACTTTTTCATAAATTCCCTCTCTTATCTCTACAAGTTCAATTTTCACACAACTAAATAATACCCTCATCTTACAATTTTTCAATGATAAGATGAGGGTATCTTTAAAATGTTATTTTTTCGGTAACACCTGACAAACACTCATTTTTTCTTCTGATAACAATAATTTTGCTACTTCTTGTAAGTCTTGAACCGTCAGCCCTTCTAATACAGTCAATGCATCAAATAGACTAGATTCATTAAACGCATATCGTGTAAATTGATTTGCAATATATTCTGGTGAATTCAACGAGCGTAAAAAACCACCAATTTTCTTTTTCTTCACTCGTTCTAATGCCGCCGCATCTAATTGATCATAATCTGTTTTTAATAAAATATCTTTTAAACGATCTGCCAATTCATCAGGTTGTTTCGTATCACCACCAACCATTGCAAAACCGAAGTTATTTTCTTCTGTATAGTCATACGAGAATGAATCATCAATAAGTCCTTCATTATATAAAGCTTCGTAATGAACAGAACTTTTTCCAAATAAATAATCTAAGAGTAACGTAAGCGCAATTTCTTGTTTTAAAAGCGCTTGCCCCTTTTCTTTTAAATTAGTCGCTTTAATACCAACTAAACATTTCGGTGTTTGCACAGGCATTGAAATAATTTTTTTCTTTTCATTTACCTCATTTGGTTCCTCTTCAAATGAACGCACAATTTCTGGCTGGTTTTTATAATCTTTTTCCGCTTGATTTTCACGTACTAAATCCATTGTTTTCTCTGGATCAATTGCACCCACAACAAATAATAACATATTGCTCGGATGATAAAATGTTTCATAACATTCATATAATAAATCTTTCGTAATTTTACTAATAGATTCGATTGTGCCTGCAATATCAATTTTAATTGGGTGTTTTACAAACAAGCTATCAATTAACCCAAAGTACAAACGCCAATCTGGGTTATCTTGATACATTTGAATTTCTTGCCCAATAATCCCCTTCTCTTTTTCAACTGTTTTTTCAGAGAAATAAGGCTCTTGCACGAAGTTTAGCAATGTATTTAAATTTTGTTCTACGTTTGAAGTACATGAAAAAAGGTAAGCTGTTCGTGTGAAGGATGTAAAAGCATTTGCCGATGCTCCTTGTTTACTAAACAATTGGAAAGCATCGTGATCTTCTTTTTCAAATAATTTATGCTCAAGAAAATGTGCAATCCCATCAGGCACACGAATCATTTCTTCTTTCCCCAATGGTACAAATGTATTATCTACTGAACCATATTTCGTCGTAAACGTCGCAAATGTTTTATTAAATCCTTGTTTCGGTAAAACATATACATCTAATCCATTAGGAAGTTTTTCATAATAGAGTGTTTCTTTTAATTGCCCATAAACAATTTTTTCCATTTACTCTCCCTCCGTTCCTTGTAAAAAGTAAATTGTATCTAGTTCAATATTTTTAGCTACTTTTACAATTTCTTCTTTTGTTACACTTTCTATACCTGTAAGCCATTCTTCAACTGGACGTGTACGATCTGAAATAATACCATGATATAGCATTTCTACAAATCCACGCGGTGTATCAATCGCCTCTAATATTTGATTTTGGATGACACTTTTTGTTTGATGTATTTCTTCTTCAGAAAACTCTCCGTTTTGCATCGCAAGCATTTGTTCTTTAATAATCTCAACTGCTTTTTCATAATTTTTCGCTTCGATTCCTGACATAACAAATAATAAACCTTTATGACTTTCAAAGCGCGATGCTGCATAGTACGCTAAACTATTTTTTTCACGCACATTTACGAATAACTTCGAATGAGAAAAACCACCAAACAATCCATTGAACAATTGCAATGCAAAATAATCTTCATCTTTATATGTGACAAATGTACGATAACCGATGTGTAATTTACTTTGTTTTAATTCTTGTTTTTCAACAACTTCTTTTTCTTCATTATTTCGTCTATGAAGGAGTACATTTCTTTCTCTCACTGGACGAGCTGAAATAGAAAAATACTTACTTACAAGATCAACGGCGTTTTCTGAAATATCACCAATAATATATAGATCCATCTCATCTTCTGCTAACACCTTTTGATAATATTGATACAGACTTTCATTTGTAATAGACGTAACACTCTCTTTTTTTCCATTTGCACTTAAACGATACGGTTCTACTTTGCACATTTCTTCAATTAAACGCTCGTTTGCATAACGCATTTTATCATCATAAGTAGCTTCAATTCTCTGTAACAGTGCTCTTTTTTCACTTTCTACGATAGAAGATAGGAAACCGTTCCCCTCGGTTGCTGGATGTAACACAATATCAGACAACATAGAAAGCGCTTTTTCAAATAACGGTGGTGCATCATGTAAATAAACTTCATTTGCAATGTCTACATAAATGGAGATAATATGGTCTTCCCCTTTTTTACTTACATCTACCGCTAAAGAAGACCCGTATAATTCTTCTAAATATTGACGAAGACGAATTACAGAAGGTAATTTTTCTGTGGCACTTTGCAATACGTATGGCAATAGGGCACGCTCTGTCACCGTCTCCTCATTTAAAGGCGCTTTAAAACGAAATACAAAGGTATTCGTTTTATATTTATCAGTCGGAATAATATGTACGCGCAAACCACCTAACTCATGTAGTTGTTGTTCCATTAGTTTCATTTATAGCCCTCCTTTACGTATATAGGAATATTCCTCTTCAATATACAGTTTTTAGAAATAAAAAATCAACTTTTCTCCCTTATTATGCTTACATATGATTCTTTCTAAAAACTTTAATATGTAAGGAACATAGTAAAATTCCGTATTAAATATATTCTATGTAAAAAAGCCCACACTAATGTGCGAGCTTTTTTATACTTATAAAATACTTATCGTTTTCCTTTTTCATAAGGAGTTCCTAATGCTTTCGGAGCTTCAGAACGACCTACAAAACCAACAAGCGCTAATATTGTGAATACATATGGTAATATCGTTAATAAAACACTTGGAATTTGATCTAATACAGGAATTGTTCCGCCCGTTACACTAAGAGATTGCGCAAAACCAAAGAATAGAGCTGCACCTAGTGCGCCTAGTGGATTCCACTTTCCAAAAATCATAGCAGCTAAAGCTAAGAAACCTTGTCCTGTAATAGTTGCCCCTGAGAAGTTATTAGAAATTGACATTGCAAAAATCGCTCCACCAATTCCAGCAAACACTCCTGAAATACAGACTCCAATATAGCGCATTTTATATACGTTAATCCCCATCGTATCCGCTGCCATTGGGTGTTCACCAACAGCACGTAGACGAAGACCGAACGGTGTTTTATAAATAACATACCAAACAACGAATGCTAAAATAATGGCAATATACGACGTTATTGGTACATTCGAGAAAAATATTTTCCCTAAAACCGGAATATCCGAAAGGCCTGGAATATCAATCTTTTCAATACGATACTGAATAAAGTCAGTCTGCCCTTTATCAAAAATCTTCTTAATTGCAAATACCGTTAAACCAAGAGATAAGAAGTTAATTGCTACACCACTTACAACTTGATCTGCTCGGAATGTAATAGAAGCTACCGCATGAAGTAATGCAAATAATCCACTACCAATTGCCGCAAATAATAACGCAATCCACGGGGTCATCGTTCCCCAAGTATCACCCATTAATAAGTTTGTAACAACTCCAATAAATGCACCAAATAGCATTAGTCCTTCTAATCCGATATTTACAACACCCGATCGTTCACTAAATACTCCACCTAGTGCTGTGAAAATGATAGGTGCCGATGTATATAACGTACCTGTCACAAGAATGGCTAATATATCTAAAAAGCTCATTTATTTCCCCTCCTTGCTCATGCGTGTAAGCGCCCATCTTAACACATAACTACATGCAACAAAGAAGATGATACATGCAATAATTACATTAATAAGCTCTGATGGTACATCTGCCTCAAAGTTCATTTGAGGGGAAGCACTTTTCAAACCACCAAATAATAAAGCTGAAAGGATTATACCAAACGGATTATTCCCTCCAAGTAATGCTACGGCAATCCCATCAAATCCTACTCCTGTAAACGAAGACATCGCGGTCATACTCTGGAATGTTCCTAATCCTTCCATCGCTCCACCAATCCCCGCAAATGCACCAGCAATTGTCATGGAGAATACTACATTACGAGAAACTTTCATACCTGCATATTGAGAAGCATGCTGATTAAATCCTACCGACTTTAATTCGTAGCCTAAAGTTGTTCGATCTAATAAGAACCACATTAAAATAGCGATTAATATTGCTACAATAATTCCCCAGTGAAGACGCGAACCATCAGTAATGCTAGCAAGCCAGTCTGAAGATAGTGATGCACTCTCTTTAATGTCATACGTTTTATCATTACCTTCATGTAAAAAGCGCTTAATGATGTCATATGTTACATATAATGCGATATAGTTCATCATAATTGTTACAATAACCTCATTAACTTGAAACTTTCCTTTTAAATATCCAGGAATGAAGCCCCAAATTCCTCCTACCAATGCTGCGAATAAAATAGATAATGGAATATGAAGGAAAGCTGGTAGTGAAACTGCATAACCGAACCAAACCGCTGCAAGCCAACCAACTAGCAATTGACCCTCTACCCCGATATTAAATAAACCTGTACGAAATGCAAACGCCACTGATAAACCAGCAAGAATAAGCGGTATCATTGTACGAAGCGTTTCACCAATCGCACTTGCGCTACCGAACATCCCTGTCCAAAGTGCACTATAACCTACAATTGGATCATAACCACTAACTAACATTACAATCGCTCCGACAAGTAAGCCAAAAATAACGGATAGTACTGGGACTAAAATATTTATCGTTCGTTCTGTTAAAAGTTTTTTAGCCATTTGTACCCACCTGCTCCTTCTTTGTTCCCCCAGCCATTAACAATCCAAGCTGTTGTTCATTCGTTTCTTTCGCATCAACTATTGCTACAATTTTCCCTTCATAAATAACAGCAATTCGATCGCTAACATTTAAGATTTCATCTAACTCTAGTGATAAAAGTAATACACCTTTCCCTTTATCCCTTTGCTCTATTAATCTCTTATGAATAAATTCAATTGCTCCTACATCTAAACCACGTGTTGGCTGTGCTGCGATTAATAAATCTGGATCACGGTCTACTTCACGTGCAATAATTGCTTTTTGTTGATTTCCCCCAGATAGAGCGCGTGCTAAAGTTTGCTCACTAGGTGTACGTACATCAAACTGTTCAATAAGAGCCTTTGCTTTTTCTGTAATTTTGCTGAAATTTAAAATCCCTTTCTTTGAAAACGGATTCTTATAGTACGTTTGCAGAACTATATTATCTCTAACAGAAAAATCAAGGACGAGTCCGTGTTTATGACGATCTTCTGGAATATGACCAATTCCTTCTTCTGTTATTCTTCTAACAGGCCAATTTGTTATTTCTTTCCCTTTAATTGCAATAGAACCTGACTCAACTTTTCGTAAACCAGTAATTGCTTCTATTAATTCACTTTGTCCATTTCCATCAATCCCTGCAATCCCAACAATTTCCCCCGCACGAACAGTTAAGTCAAGGCCTTTTACAGCAGGTAGTTGACGTGCATCGTGAACAACAAGATTTGCAATTGAAAGTACCTCTTCTTTTGGTTTCGCGTCTATTTTTTCTGTTTTAAAATTCACTTGACGTCCGACCATTAATTCTGCAAGTTTATTTTCATCCGTATTTGCAACGTCAACCGTTCCAATTCCTTTTCCTTTACGAATAATCGTACAACGATCGCAAACTTCCATAATTTCTTTCAACTTATGTGTAATAAGAACAATAGATTTTCCTTCTTGCACAAGCTTTTTCATAATTTGAATTAGCTCATGAATTTCTTGTGGTGTTAACACAGCTGTCGGTTCATCAAATATTAAAATTTCTGCACCGCGGTAAAGAGTTTTCAAAATCTCAACACGCTGTTGCATACCCACTGAAATATCCTGTATTTTCGCATATGGATCTACAGCTAAACCGTATTGTTCAGACAGTTTTTGAATTTCTTTAGCAGCTTCCTCAACAGCAATTTTCCCTTTTTTCCTCGGTTCATTTCCGAGAATAATATTCTCTGTAACTGTAAAATTATGAACAAGCATAAAGTGCTGATGAACCATTCCAATACCAAGGTCATTTGCCACATTCGGATTGGTAATATTTACAGACTTTCCTTTAATTTTAATTTCACCTTGTTCTGGTTGGTACAAACCAAATAGTACATTCATCAATGTGGATTTCCCTGCACCATTTTCTCCAAGTAAAGCATGTATCTCACCCTGCTTTACTTGCAGCGTAATATCATCATTCGCTACAATGCCTGGGAATACTTTCGTAATGTTATTCATCTCAATTACGTATTCCATTGTGTTCCTCCTTTTAACAGGGAACATTCCCTATTACACTATTAACTTATTAAGCAATTCGGAAGTTTTATACATACAAAGGTTAGTTCTATGAACTAACCTTTGCTATTTCTCTATTTATTTTTTTAGAGAAGCTTCATATTCTTTATACTCTTTATCTGTAGCCGGTACTTTAATTTCACCGTCTGTAATTTTCTTTTCAAATTCTTCTACTTTTGTTAAAATTTCAGGGTTAACTTTTTTCACGTTATCAGTTGTTTTTGAAATACCAATACCGTCATCTTTTAAACCAAACGCTTCTACTTTACCGCCTTTTAACTTACCGTCTTTCGCTTCTTGCGCTACTTTTTCAACAGCGATATCTACACGTTTTACCATTGAAGTTAATGTTACGTTTTCAGGCATACCTTCTTGGTTTTGATCACGGTCAACACCGATTACCCAAACATTTTCACCTTTTTTCTTACGGTTTTTCGCTTCAGTGAATACACCGTTACCTGTACCACCAGCAGCATGATAAATTACGTCTACGCCTTGACCATACATTGCTGATGCAAGAACTGTACCTTTTTCAGGTTTATCGAATGCTTCTGCATATTCAGATACGATTTCAATGTTTGGATTTACTGCTTTTGCACCCGCTTTAAATCCATTTTCGAATTTACTAATTAAATCACTCTTCATCCCACCAACAAATCCTACTTTATTCGATTTTGTTGACATAGCTGCTACCGCACCTACAAGGAATGAACCTTCATGATCTTTAAATGTAATGCTCGTTACGTTTGGTGCATCTACTACAGTATCAACGATTGCAAATTGTTGTTTTGGAGATTCTTTTGCTACTTCTTTAATTGCACCTTCTAATTTATAACCAATTCCGAAAGATAAATCATACTTATCTTTTGAAAATTTCTTTAAGTTTGGAATATAATCCGCTTCTTTTTCAGACTGTAGGTAACGATAATTTGTCTTTTCCTTTAATCCGTTATCTTTACCAAACTTTTTTAGTCCTTCCCAAGACGATTGGTTGAACGATTTGTCATCAACGCCCCCAACATCCGTTACCATACCGACCTTGAAGTCTTTCGTGTCTTTCTTATCACTGCTTGCCTTATCCGAGTTACCACATGCACCTAAAACTGTACTTGCTGCTAATGTTAATGATAATAAAAGACCTGCTTTTTTCTTCATACTAGAAACCCCTCCAAAAATGATATATATTTTTTTATTCTTTCGCTGCTGTCCCTTACTTCTTGCTGTCACCTCCCTAAAAAGGAACTTACCTACATACGCTTTCTTAATACGTGGAAGCTAAACTTATCAGCTCTAAAGTAATTGATAGAATATAAGATTGGCTCATCATTTTGATCATAGTGCATTTGTTTTAATACAAGCAGTGCTGTTTCAGGCTCACATTCTAAAATCGGTGAGATTTTAGGGTGATAGCCAATTGGCTCAATGTGAGCAACCGCATATGTTATGCGCTTATGCGTGTTATTATGTATCACCGTTAATAATGACTCCTCATTGTAACCCGATAAATCTGGCAATATTTCTTTTGCAAGTTTATCGATACAATATACAACAGGTTCCCCATCTGCTGTACGCACGCGTTCAATCATCACTGCATTGAAACCATCTTCACTATTAAACTTCTCTTTTTCCTCTTCTGTTAAAGTTGTAGTAGATGATGATAAAAAGATCGTTCCTGGTGTTTTCCCCACACTAGAAATCATATCTGTAATACTAGAAAGTTGTTCTATTCCAGAAGAAAATAATGGCTTTGCATTTACAAATGTCCCTACACCATGTCTACGAATGACAACATTTTCTTCTTCTAAAATACGTAACGCTTCCCTTAAAGTCGCTCTACTTACGCCAAGTTCTTTCGCTAAATCAAACTCTGATGGTAACTTTTGTCGTTCTTTATAAGCCCCATCTTTAATTTTTTCTTTGATGTGATCAATCACCCGTAAATATAGGTGACGACTATCGGATTTTACTGACATAAGACTCCCCCGCATTTCAATTATTCGACCTCTGATGTAAGACTTCTTTTCTCTTTTTTCAACTTACAACATAGTACAAATGACTAACCACTAAAAATAAGCACAATTGTCGAATAAATAATAATAATTTTTTAAAATGAAATTTTCACTCTTTACTGTATAAAAAAAACTTTGCACCATAAACATTCCTCATTTCGAGAAAAAGTTCGGCACAAAGATCCTTTACATCCTTTGTTACACACTTTTCCCCTCATAGTCTAGCAATTCATGGTTGCCAGGTAGAAACTTATGGACCTTATCTCCAAGATTATATGAGGCAGTGATTCTTTTCGAAGTAATCTTACCACTTGCTCTCATACGTGTCAACAAAATCCAACATTTTTCTGCATTAAATATCGAACATTTACATAAAACATACTCAAAGTATTCGTATTCTAAAGATACCCTCTAAATGTAAGCCCTTTCTTTATTGCTGAGTATAGTATATAACAAAAACACTATATAAAAAAGCCTAATTGTAAAAACAATTAGGCTTTTTTTAAGAACTTTTTTCTTGTACATCATTAATGAGTACTTCTCTCGGTTTACTACCTTCATATGGACCTACTACACCATTCATTTCCATTGCATCAATTAGACGAGCAGCTCGCGTATAACCTACTCTAAACCTACGTTGTAGCATAGAAACAGATGCTGTTTGCATTTCCACTACAAGTTGAACCGCTTCATCATATAATTCATCTTCTACTTCCTGCTTCGTATCAGGAACATCTTGCGGAATCATATCTTCTTGATATTGTGCTTTTTGCTGTCCAATAACATATTCTACAACTCTCTCAACTTCATCATCTGATAAAAATGCACCTTGTACACGTACAGGTTTCGATGCACCAATTGGTATAAACAGCATGTCGCCACGACCTAGTAGCTTCTCTGCACCACCACCGTCAAGAATTGTACGAGAATCTGTTTGAGAAGATACAGCGAATGCAATACGTGATGGAATATTCGCTTTAATAACACCCGTAATAACGTCAACTGACGGACGTTGCGTTGCAATAATTAAATGAATACCAGCAGCACGAGCCATTTGCGCTAGACGCATAATCGCATCCTCTACATCAGACGAAGCAACCATCATTAAATCTGCTAACTCGTCCACAATTACTACAATATACGGTAATTCGGGTTGTTTCGCTTCTGATTGACTATTATGCTCTTTTATATAATCGTTGTATCCTTCAATGTTACGTGTACCACTATGAGCAAACAATTCATAACGACGTTCCATCTCACTCACAACTTTTTTCAATGCTTGCGATGCTTTTTTCGGATCAGTTACAACTGGTGTTAACAAATGAGGCACACCGTTATATACATTTAACTCTACCATTTTCGGGTCAATCATCATTAATTTTACTTCATGTGGTTTTGCACGCATTAAAATACTAACAATAATACCGTTAATACATACACTTTTCCCGCTCCCTGTCGCACCAGCTACGAGTAAATGGGGCATTTTATTTAAACGGGCTAATACAGCTTCACCTGTAATATCTCGGCCAAGACCAATTAACAACTTCTCTTCCGGATGATTGTTAGCCTTAGAATCAAGAACTTCCCTCAGCGTTACCATCGAAACTTCTGAGTTCGGAACTTCGATCCCTACAGCTGATTTCCCGGGAATTGGCGCCTCAATACGAATGTCCTTTGCAGCTAATGCAAGGGCTAAATCATCACTTAAACTGACAATTTTGCTTACCTTTACCCCCATATCAGGATACACTTCATATTTTGTAACTGCAGGACCTCTATGCACTTTTGTTACTTTCGCTTTCACTCCGAAACTTTGGAATGTACGTTCTAATTTACGAGCATTCTCATAAATTTCCGCATTTTCATTTGTAACTTGCTTATTCTTTGGAAATTTTAATATATCAAGTGAAGGAAGCTTGTAATCTTTATTTTCTACATTTGAAAATTGCATAGGAGGTGCTTGCGCTTCACTCTCTAACGATTCAACGATTTTTTCTCCACGCTTTTTCTTTGATTCTTCAATTGGTGGAGTCTCTTCAATAAACGGTGAAGTGATCAAATCTTCTTGCTCTACTTCAATTCGTTTATCCTCTTCTTCATTTGCAGGATAATTCTCAGTGAAATTTGAAATAATTGGCGGATCAATTTGGATTTCTTCCATCGGCTCAATCACTTCTTCTTGTTCTGCAGCACGTTTGCTTCTTGTACTTCTTGTTGTTTTTTTCTTTTCTGTTTGTTCAGCCGTTCTTTTGGATCTCCAATCTTTATAATCCACTTGCATCACTTGAAATTGACTTCTAAGAATTCTACCAACTGGAGCTAACACTTCTCCAATATGTTTATTTGTTATACAAAGTACCCCGAGAATAACTAAAATAATCCCAATGATATAGGCTCCTACTTCGTCGAATAGGAAGTAACATGTCGCGAACATAAGCGCACCAAACATACCACCGCCTAAATGAACGCTATCTGGCCCTTTTTTCATTTCAAGAAAGAAGTTATCTTTCGTACTCACAATAACAGAAGTATTTTGCACTGCTCCATCTTTTGTAAGAAGGTTAAATAATGTAATATGACTAAACATTAATATTGCCAATACAATTAAATAAAATCCAATTAACCGTTTATTTAAAAGGTTCGGCCATCCGCGTTTTATAACAAAGGAAACCGATAAAGCTATTACACCTAACACACCAATTATGTACCACTCACCAAAGAAGAAGCGAAAAAATAACACAAACGATTTCCCTACAACGCCTAGCTGTAAAATCGTAATGATTGAAAGTGCAAAAAGAGTTAAACCGACGATTTCATAATACAAAGTTGGCTTTATCGTACGTCTTGCCTTTGCCTTCGTCCCTCTTTGCTTTTGTTTTGCCATTTCTTCACCTCGTGTTCTACATATAAGTAAAGCTCCCCTAAAAATGCTCTATTTATATGTCTGTTTTCTCTATTTTTCAGGTCTTTATATCTTCTATTTTTACACTTCTTGTAAAATGCTAAATAAACAGAAGAAAGCAGCCTACTCATGGCTGCTCAACCGTCTTGTTTTTTATATTATACCATAGCTTCTAAACAAAATCCTTCTTTTTGCTAAAAGGTTATTTTCTGACCGGGCTCAAACTCTAAATAGTGAAGTGGGTCCGTACTTAGCACACGTACAATAGAATAACACCCATGTTCCTCTTCAGAAACCATTAATTCCACACCATTTATATTTACAACTTTTTGACTTTCACATTGTGAATAATCGGCCGGATACACAAGTTGCTCTGGCATAATTGTATATAAAATCATTGTAACATTGTCCCTTCTGCACTACCTTCCGCGCGAACATCTATTAATTCGTTTAATTTTCGAATCGCATTTCCAATACCACCAACATCATCTATAAGACCGTACTTTACTGCATCTCCACCAATTACATTCGTCCCAATATCTCGCGTTAAATTTCCTTTCGCAAACATAAGCTCTTTAAAACGATCCTCTGTTACTTTCGAGTGCTTCGTCACAAAACGAATAACTCTTTCTTGCATCTTATCCAAATACTCAAATGTTTGCGGCACACCTATGACAAGACCTGTTAAACGAATTGGATGAATTGTCATCGTCGCAGTTTCCGCAATAAACGAATAGTCAGTAGAAACAGCAATCGGTACACCGATGGAATGTCCCCCACCTAAAACTAGAGATACTGTTGGTTTTGAAAGTGAAGCTACCATTTCTGAAATTGCTAGTCCAGCTTCAACGTCACCTCCAACCGTATTTAATATTAAAAGCAAACCTTCAATTTTCGGATTTTGTTCAATCGCAACAATTTGCGGAATGATATGCTCGTATTTTGTTGTTTTATTTTGCGGCGGTAATTGAACATGACCTTCCACTTGTCCGATAATCGTTAAACAATGAATACGTGATTCATTCATCTGTGGTACATTTGTCTGTCCAAGCTGTTGAATTTTTTCTACTATTGAAGCCTCTTTTCCAGCTTCTTTTGGCTCAGTTTCTTTTTCTTCATTTGTATATCGATCACGTTCTGTCATTTCGCATCCCCTTTCACTCGTATATAACTATTATTTCTTAAGTTATAAATTTCATTCGATAGGGTTAAAAAGAAAAAAAAGATCACCCATAAGGGTGATCTTTTTTATACTTCCATAATAATCGGTAAAATCATAGGTTTTCTCTTTGTCTCTTCGTACAAGAACTGTCCTAATAATTCACGAATATTTTGTTTTAACATTGACCATTCAATCGAATATTCTTTAATTGACTGCTCAACAATCATACGTACAATCTCTGTAGATCGTTCAATTAACGCTTCTGACTCACGAACATATACGAAACCACGTGAAATGATTTCTGGACCAGAGATAATTTTCTTTTCATCTTTACCAAGCGTTACAACTACTACTAATATTCCATCTTGAGATAACATCTTTCTATCTCGAAGAACGATATTACCAACGTCACCTACACCTAATCCATCAATTAAAACATTACCAGCTTGTACTTTACCGACTAAGTTCGCTTCATCGTCACCAAAAGCAATTACATCGCCTTTTTCTACGATAAAGATATTTTCTCTTGTAATACCTACATCTTCAGCTAAATACGCATGTGCTTTTTGCATACGGAACTCACCATGTACGGGTACAAAGTACTTCGGTTTCATTAAATTTAACATTAATTTTAATTCTTCTTGGCTACCGTGACCTGAAACATGAACTTTTCTTTCGCCGTAATAAACAACTTCAGCTCCAGCTCTAAATAACAAATCAATAATTTTTGATACAGATATTTCATTACCCGGAATTGGCGAAGCAGCAATGATAACAGTATCACCTTTACGAATTGAAATTTGTTTATGTGCTTGTTTTGCCATTCTAGATAGAGCAGCCATCGGTTCACCTTGACTACCTGTCGTTAAAATAGCTACCTTTTTCTCTGGGAAGTTGTCTACTTCTTGTAATGAAATAACCATACCTTCTGGAACATCTAAATAACCAAGACGTCTTGCAATGTCTACTACTTTCACCATACTACGTCCTACTACCGCTACTTTTCGCCCTGTTTCGGCAGCTGCATCAAATACTTGTTGAATACGATGTACATTCGATGCAAATGAAGCAACGATAATACGACCTTCTGCGCCGTAGAACACTTTAGAAATTTCTACACCAACTTCTTTTTCAGAACCTGTATAACCTGGGCGCTCTGCGTTTGTACTATCAGATAATAAGCAAAGTACGCCTTCATTTCCAATTTGAGCCATTTTCCCAAGGTCTGCTCCACTATTTCCAATTGGAGTTTGATCGAATTTAAAGTCTCCTGTATATACGATTGCACCTTTTGATGTATGGAAACAAACACCAACAGAATCTGGAATACTATGTGTCGTTCCAAAGAATGACACCGTTGTAGTATTAAACTCTACTGTTGAATTTGAATCGATTGTTTTTAAGTCTACACGACCTAACATACCCGCTTCGCCAAGTTTTTCTTGTATAAGTCCTACTGTTAATTTCGTTGCATACACTGGAATAGATAATTTACGAAGTACGTAAACAATACCACCAATATGATCTTCATGACCGTGAGTAATAAATAAACCCTTTACTCGCTCTTGGTTTTCCACTAAATATGTAATATCAGGAATAACGATATCAATTCCAAACATTTCATCTCCCGGGAACATTAACCCTGCATCCACAATAAAGATTTCAGAATCAATTTCAACACAGTACATGTTTTTCCCGATTTCACCTACTCCACCAAGAGCAAATACTTTAACAGACTCATTCTCTTTTCTCTTCATGTTGTTGCCTGGTTTAAAAATCTTGCAAACACTGATTTCACTAAAATTGCAGAGACACCAGGGGAAACTCTACAACCACCATATATTCACCGTCCAAGACGAATGTCCTTACCGTTATGCGATATCATGTCCTTGTTTATTTTTTAAACCAGGTTTCACCTCTCTTTCATTATATAAATCAAATATCTTATTCGATATGATATGAAAATGTAATTAAATTATAATTTTTCCCAATTTTGCTAAGCATACCCGTACTAAGCTACTTAGCCATATTATACCTGATAGAAGAAATAGAACACAAGTTAAATCGTGCGAAAGAAAAAGTAAAAGAAAGGAACAGTACTAAAAGTATATGGCTTATTTCCGCTGCTTTTATACTCCATGTTATTTGAAAAAAAAACCCCTAAACACTTTAAATTACTTTCATTTGATGGATTTCCTAGATTTTTTTCTTGAATTGCACAAAAACACTTATAAAATGAAACTTTTTTTATAGATTACGTCATATTTGAGGCAATTCCTCTAAAAACATAACCGAAAGTATTTCCTGTACTAGCAACTACTTTTCAACAAAATTAAAGATGTAAGATCCTTTTCTTATAAACATTGCATTACATGACAAAAAGCTATGAATTACAAAATCCCGCTAAAAATTTAATAAGGTTAAATTTTTAGCGGGATTTGACAGTCACTATCGAGAACAAGAGGTTGAAACAAAATTAACGAAAGGACCATATCATACTTTAGCCAGTAGAGAACGCATAGCGTAATATACTCGTTTTCAACATAAAATGTTTTCTATATAGGGTCATATACAGACGAGAAAGGCGAGCCTAAAATCATTTTACAAAAGATTCACATTAAAACAGATTCAAACATTTTCATATCAATAAAAAAATGACCTAGTTCCACACTAGGTCATTTTTATTAACGAGGAATAGATTGCATTACAGATTGTAACGTTACTCTTTCTTCTTCTGTTAATGGAAGAAGTGGTAAACGTACAGAACCTACATCTAATCCAACCATTTGTAACGCTGTTTTTACTGGAGTTGGACTTGGCGCCATAAATAACGAATCAGTTACTCTTACAAGTAATTGATGTAATTTTTGCGCCTTCTTAAACTCTCCTGCTTGAAATGCTGTAATCATTTCTTGCATTTCGTTTCCGATGACATGAGATGCTACCGAAACGATACCTTTCGCTCCAACTGCCATAGCCGGTAACGTTAAACCGTCATCACCGCTGTATACCGCAAAGTCGTCCGCTGTTTTTTCAATGATTTCTGTCATTGTTAACACATCGCCGCCGGCATCTTTAATAGCAACAATGTTTTCTATTTCTGATAAACGAACAACTGTATCAACGGAGATTTGTACAATAGATCGTCCTGGAACGTTATATAGCATAACCGGAAGCGGCGTGCTTTCAGCAATTGCTTTAAAATGCTGATACATTCCTTCTTGACTCGGTTTGTTATAATACGGTGCTACTAGCATTACTGCATCCACACCAACTTCTGTTGCCTTTTTAGTTAAGTCAATAGAAGCATGCGTATTATTGCTACCTGTTCCAGCGATTACGGGCACTCTTTTATCGACAACAGATACGACATGGCGATATAACGCTACTTTCTCTTCTGAAGTTAATGTAGGAGATTCGCCTGTCGTTCCTCCTACCACGATTGCTGTTGTACCGTTATCAATTAAATAATTTACCAATTTCGTTGTCTTCGCAAAATCGATATTACCGTTTATATCAAACGGTGTTACCATCGCAGTTGCAATTGTCCCAAAATCTATCATGGTCTCACTCCTTATTGTTCCAGTTGCTTTTCTTTTGAAAGCTCAAACGCACTATGTAATGCATTTACAGCCTCCACTAAATCAGTTTCTTTTACAAGAACCCAAATTGTTGTATGACTATCTGCCGATTGCAGAATTTGAATACCTTTTTCTGCTAAAGCTGTAACGATTTTCGCAGTAACCCCTGGGTATCCTGCCATTCCAGCTCCAACGATAGATACTTTCGCACAATGCTCTGTCACAATTGGCTCATATCCAAGGTTCTTTAATAATTTAACTGCATGACTTGATACATTATCACTCACCGTATATGCTACGCCAGTAGGTGAAATGTTAATTAAATCGACACTGATTCCTTCGTTCGCCATTTCTTTAAACACATGTTGCTGCAAATCATATGCCGTTTCTTTTGCAAGCACTTTAATTTGCGTTACGTTTGATACGTGGGCAATACCTGTAACAGGACGTTCTTCTACATCACGACCTCTTGTAGCACCGTCATATGCTGAAATAAGCGTACCTTCACTCTCAGAATACGTAGAACGTACACGAAGCGGTACTTTTGCATGCATCGCAATTTCAACTGCACGTGGATGAACGACTTTCGCACCTTGATAAGCCATGTTACAAATTTCGTTATACGTTACAGTTTGAAGATGACGTGCATCTTTTACAATACGAGGATCCGCAGTCATAACACCTTCTACATCAGTGAATATATCGATGTATTCAGCATGAAGCGCAACACCTAATGCTGAAGCTGAAGTATCGCTACCTCCGCGTCCAAGTGTTGTCGTATCACCTTTTTTCGTTTGCCCTTGGAATCCTGTAACGACGATTACATCTACATTTTCTAACTCTTCATGTATACGATCGCAATTCATTTCAATAATCTTTGCATTCGTAAAGTCATCATTCGTTACAAAACCAGCTTGTGCACCATTTAATGCTGCTGCTTTTATACCGTTCTCATTCAACATATTAGAGAAAACAATTGCAGAGATTAACTCTCCGCACGATAATAATAAATCTTGCTCACGTTTAGAAATAGTAGATTCCTCTTGATTTACAAGACTTAATAACGTATCCGTTGCATATGGTTCACCTTTACGACCCATAGCAGATACGACAGTAACTACTTTATAACCAGCAGCTAATGATTTTTTTATATGATGAAGCGCATGCTTACGTCCATTGTCATCACGTACTGATGTGCCACCAAATTTTTGAACAATTATTTTCATATTTTGCACCTTCTCTTAGCCGTTTACACTAATTGTAATTTTACTAAGCGCTCTGCAATTTGAACAGAATTCCATGCAGCGCCTTTTAATAAGTTATCAGATACGACCCAAAGATGGAATCCTTTATCGTTATTTAAATCTTTACGGATTCTTCCAACGAATACTTCGTTTTTACCTACTGCAGTAGCTGGCATTGGATATAACTGCTCTTCTGGATTATCTTGCAGAACAATACCTTCCGCATTTGCAAGTAAGCTCTTTAATTCTGCTACTGTTACGCCTTCTTTTTCTACTTCGATGTAAACAGACTCAGAGTGTCCTGATACAACTGGTAAACGTACACATGTTGCCGCTACTTCTAATTCAGGCATATGCATAATTTTTTTCGTTTCGTTAATCATTTTCATTTCTTCAAATGTAAATCCATTATCTTGGAACTTATCAATCTGTGGAATCGCATTAAAAGCAATTGGGAAATGCTTCTTATCACCTGATACAGGAAGAACATTTGCCTTAACTTCTTCGCCATTTAAGATTGCTTGTGATTGTTCATGAAGTTCTTCAATAGCTGCCGCACCAGCACCTGATACAGCTTGATATGTGGAAACGATTACTCGTTTTAAACCATATTGCTGACGAACTGGCTCAAGAGCTACTACCATTTGAATTGTAGAACAGTTTGGATTTGCAATAATGCCATTATGTTCTTTTAAGTCATTTTCATTTACTTCAGGTACAACAAGTGGCACGTTTTCTGTCATACGGAATGCACTTGTATTATCAACAACAATCGCACCGCGTTTTGCTGCTTCTGGCGCTAATTGTTTCGATACAGATCCACCAGCACTAAATAGTGCGATATCTACTCCTTCAAAGCTTTCAGGAGTTGCCTCTTGAACTGTAAATTCTTCGCCTTTAAATACAAGTTTCTTACCTGCAGATCGTTTAGATGAAAGTAACGTTAACTTCCCAATCGGAAATTCTCGTTTCTCTAAAGTATTTAACATTTGTTCACCAACTGCGCCGGTTGCTCCAACTACAGCGACATGAAAAGTTTTTTGCTTTTCCATCACTATGCCCCTTTCTAGATACCAATCCTTCTATAACTTAGAATCAGAAGGAGTATACAATACCCCTTCTAATCTTAATAACGTTAATTTTATCATATTCTACAGTAAGAATGATGGTTTCATCAAAAATTGTCCGTTTTTTTTCGTTTTTTAATTCATATATCTGAATTTTTCTACGACCACCGGTTGCAATTGCTTTCCTTGCAGTGCTTCTAATACTGTGTCTTCCAGCAGCTCCATGCGAGCTACCATTGAGTTGGGTTTTTTCTCTGGTGCATCTTGACCGAATGGAACGAAGTAGATGTTTTTTGTTGCCATTAGGCGCATGAGATTTACCCCATTTAATCCTAATGCATCATTCGTCGAAACCGCCAATACGACAGGCTTGCCATTTCTTAACGTCGCTTTTGCTGCCATTAGTACTGGAGAGTCTGTCATTGCATTTGCAAATTTACTCATAGAATTTCCTGTTAAAGGAGCGATTACCATGCAGTCTAATGGAATTTTAGGTCCAAGTGGCTCTGCTCCAACAATTGAATTAATTGCTTTAAAACCTGTTATTTCTTCAATTTTCTTAATCCACTCTGCTCCTTCTCCAAATCTAGTATTTGTTGATTGAACAGTGTATGAAACAACGGGACGTACTTCTGCCCCTTCAGCAATTAATTTTTCTAAGTGCGGCATAACTTCCTCATACGTACAATGTGAACCCGTAAATCCGAAACCAATTCGTTTCCCCTTCAAACTCATTTCTTTTCCTCCTCCTTTGCAATTGCATCTGCTGCTAATAACTGAGAAAGAACATTTGCTAAAATTTGCCCAGCCGTTTTGGGAGCAACAATACCTGGTAATCCAGGTGCTAGCAACGCTTTGACTCCTCTTTTTTCCGCATATCTAAAGTCAGTACCGCCTGGTTTAGAAGCTAAATCAATCACTAACGTATGAGCTGGCATTTTTGCAATAACATTCGCTGTTACAACGAGGTGCGGAATTGTATTGATTACAATATCGATATTTCCTACTTCTTTCTCTATGTCTTGCATATGAAAAGGAGAAAACATCATTTCTGTAATACGTGCAATATGTTCAGATCGTCTTGCTCCAACTTTGACATGGGCTCCTAATGATTGAAATGCTCTCGCAACACTCATTCCTGTTCTACCAAATCCTAGAACCATTACATTGGACCCATGAATTGTATAGTCGGTATGTTGAATTACCATCATTAATGTACCTTCTACAGTTGGAATAGAATTGTATATTGCCACATCATCACGATCAAATAATTTAACAAGTTTTCGGTTCGTAGTAGATACGAGATTTTCCAAGTAAGGTGTACCAATACCCGAATATATAGTAAAGTTTTCTGGTGTATTTTCAATTTGTTCTTTCGTTATTGAAACTTTTTCATTTGAAAAAATAGTATCTACTTCTCCTTTAGCATTTGTACCTGCAACCGGCAAAATAATTGCGTCTACAGAAGTGAAATCTAAATTTTGTATACTTTCTTTTGCTGCCCCTGTGAAACCATGATCTAACTGATCAAACCCTATCAAAGAAAGTTTCGCATCCAATTCAACTAGCTTACGAATTACTTCTAGCTGCCTTGCATCTCCTCCTATGACAGCAATATGCATCTCAGTCAACATTCCCTAATTCACCTTCTTTTTCTGTCATTTATAAGAAAAGTGCCTACTTTTTCTTTTTCCTCCACATCATATGTAATGTACGAGTTTATGGTGATTGAAAATCCAAATGCACATATGATTTATCAGGTTTCTATGTAGATACAAAAAAAGATGACCAAAATGGCCATCCTTCACTCCGAATTTGAACGATCTATACTATCACAAAGAAGCATATCATGTCCGACTTTCTTTATTTGACTCCATGCCACCCTTACTTCTTGTGGTTCCTTTTTAAAACCTCCCCACTTCCCTACAGGTATTATAAGTGTTTGTATTTGTCCGTCTTTCTCATTAATCTCTAAATCCATATAACCTAAGACTCCCATTTTTTCCGCTTTTTCTATATCTACAACCTCTTTACCACTTAATTCACTTAATCGCATACATACTCCACTCCCACTACTGAATTTTTCATTTGCATTGTCTATAATTAGTACCTATTCTATATGTATAAAAAAAATAACCTTCTCTCATTTAAAAAGAGAGAAGGTTATTATCAGATACATCATAAAAATCGATTATAGTTTTATTCCTTTTGGAAGTTTTCCATCTGGACTAATAAGTGCCGCAGAGAATTCATCAGTAAACATGTTGCGAATTAATCCGTCCACATTTTCTTTTGTTACAGTGTTTACACTTTCAATAATCTCATCAAGTGAACGATGTTTACGAAGAAGCAATTCATTTTTACCGTTACGGCTCATACGGCTATTTGTACTTTCTAAACTTAACATTAAGTTTCCTTTTAATTGCTCTTTACTATTCATAAGCTCTTTTTCTGTAATACCTGTATTTTTCAATGTCTCTAATGTTTCTTGCATTGTTTCATACAGTGTATCTAATTGTTGGCTACCTGTTCCACCGTAAAGTGTTAACATACCTGTATCTTCATAAGAAGAGTGGTAAGAAAATACCGAGTAAGCTAATCCACGTTGCTCACGTACTTCTTGGAATAAACGGCTACTCATGCTACCGCCTAAAACATTATTTAATACAATTAAGTTATAAATATCTTCGTGTCCCATTTGTAAACCTTTATATCCTAGACATAAATGAGCTTGTTCCGTTTCCTTTTTACGGGCTACCTTATTAAAATGGAAAATTGGGCTATGTACTTGTTCACGGTTTGTTGTTCCTTCATAACTACCGAAATATTGCTCCACTGTTTGTAAAAATGCTTCATCAATATTTCCTGCAACTGATACAACTACATTTTCAGGTGTGTAATGATCTTTTATATATTGACGTAACGTATCACCTGTAAACGTATTAAGCGTTTCTTCTGTTCCTAAAATAGGATATCCAAGTGGATGCGTTTCATATGTTGCTTTCGTTAACATATCATGCACAATATCATCTGGCGCATCTTCGTACATTTTAATTTCTTCACATACGACATTCTTCTCTTTTTTCAGTTCTTCCTCATCAAATGTTGAATTAAAGAACATATCTGCTAAAACATCTAAAGCATATTTAGCATGCTCATCTAATACTTTTGCATAGTAACAAGTATATTCTTTTGAAGTAAATGCATTCACTTGACCACCAATGCTATCAAATGATTCTGCAATCTCTCGTGCACTACGTGTCTCTGTCCCTTTAAAGAACATATGCTCTAAAAAGTGAGAAATCCCATTATTTTTTTCATTTTCATTTCTTGATCCCGCATGGATCCAAATACCAATTGCAACCGATCTTACAGTTGGTATATTCTCCATAACTATTCTTACACCATTTTTACAAGTATATTTTTTAATCAAAAACTTTCCTCCTACTGCCAGTTTCTCTAAATAAAACGCTATTATTTAATGATAACAAGTTTAAGGATGAATGTCATGCAAATGTATTTAATCCACACGTTTTTCATCCAGTAATTCAGTTATATTCCCCACTTTATATCCTTGTTCCTTCAATTTTGTAATCATTATATCTAAAGCCTCTGCTGTAGACGAAGTAGGATGCATTAATATGATAGCACCTGGATGTATTTTTCTCATTACTCTCTGCAATAGTACATCTGGCTCAGGTCGCTGCCAATCAATCGTATCTACAGTCCACATAATCGTTCCCATTTGAAAATCATCTGCAATCTTTACGACTTCATCTCGAAAGCTTCCACTCGGCGGGGCAAACCATCTTACTTTTTGATTCGTTGCTACTTCTATCATTCGATTTGTTTTTTGTAACTGATCTCGTATTTCATCTGAGGATAACGTTTTCATATTAGGGTGTGTGTATGAGTGATTTCCAACTTCTTGTTTTGCATCGACAATCATTTTTGCAAACCGCAAATTTTCTTTCACCCAACGTCCTTCTAAAAAGAAAGTGGCCTTCACATCATGCTTTTTCAAGATTTCTAATATGCGAGGCAAATACTCATTTCCCCATGCCACATTTATTGTTAATCCTACCATCTTTTTATTTGGATGCCCTCTATAAATTGGAGCTGGTGATAAATCTTCCAAATGAACACTCGGTGAGACTTCTTTGAATTCAAGATATTTTTGATCAAATTCCTTTAGCTTCTTCATATTATTATACGATGCTTCAATATCCACTTGTCTTCCATTATATCCAGGTGTTGCCTTCCATATTTTATCAATCATCGCATTTTGAGGTGCAATCTCATACTGTTTTGCATGCTTTTGAATTTCTTCATGCAAGTTATCTTGTGCAAAAACAGAATAAGAGCCTAAACTGACATATAAAGAAAATATACATATGTATGCCAATATACGAACTTTCATATAAACCCTCCCAAATTAACTATATAAAAACATTTTCTTCTTATCTTTGTTAATTTGAGCGTTATAATGAAAACTATACCTATACCGACATAAAAATATATGAACATCATGTTTTTTACATAACAAAAAAAGCCAGTTTAACTGGCTTTTACTTATTGCTGCTCTTGTTTGTCTTCTTCTTTAGCAGCTTCTTTTTCTTGCTCTTCTTTTAGCAATACTTTTCTAGATAGATTTACGCGACCTTGCTTGTCAATCTCGATAACTTTAACTGTAATTACATCACCGATTTTCACAACGTCTTCTACTTTACCTACACGCTCAAGTGCAAGTTCAGAAATATGAACTAATCCATCTTTACCGCTGAATAATTCAACGAAAGCACCGAATTTCTCAACACGTTTCACTTTTCCTTCGTAGATCTCACCTACTTGTACTTCGCGAACGATATCTTCGATAATCTTCTTAGCTTTGTCGTTCATTTCTTGATTTATTGATGAAATGAATACTGTACCATCTTGCTCGATGTCAATTTTAACACCAGTTTCTTCAATAATTTTATTGATTTGTTTACCGCTTGGTCCAATAACGTCACGGATTTTATCTGGGTTAATTGTCATTGTAATAATCTTTGGAGCGTAAGCTGATAATTCAGTACGTGGCTCTGCAATAACAGATAACATATGATTTAGAATGTGCACACGACCAATTTTCGCTTGTTGTAATGCCTCTTCTAAAATCTCACGTGATAAACCATCGATTTTAATGTCCATTTGCAGTGCAGTTACACCTTGTGCTGTACCTGCTACTTTAAAGTCCATATCACCTAAATGATCTTCCATACCTTGAATATCAGATAAAATTGTGTAATGCTCACCAGATTTAACCAGACCCATTGCAATACCTGCAACTGGAGCTTTAAGTGGAACACCCGCATCCATCATTGCTAAAGTACTACCACAAATACTTGCTTGTGAAGTAGAACCATTTGATTCTAATACTTCAGATACAAGGCGTACTGTGTATGGGAAATCTTTTTCAGATGGAATTACAGGCTCAAGTGCGCGCTCTCCTAGTGCCCCGTGACCAATTTCACGACGACCTGGTCCACGCATCGGTCTTGTTTCACCAACACTAAATGATGGGAAATTGTAATGGTGCATAAAGCGTTTTGATTCTTCTACACCAAGACCATCTAAAATTTGCACATCGCCTAATGCACCTAATGTACAAATACTTAATGCTTGTGTTTGTCCACGTGTGAATAAACCAGAACCGTGTGTACGAGATAAAATACCAACCTCTGATGCTAAAGGACGGATTTCGTCACCTTTACGGCCATCTGGGCGAATTTTTTCAACTGTAATAAGACGACGTACTTCTTCTTTTACAATTTTATATAAAATCTCATTTACTTGTCCTAATGTATCAGCGTCAGCTTCTTCAGCTTCGTAATGCTCAATTACACGCTTTTTCACTTCGTTAATTGCATCTTCACGTGCATGTTTCTCATGTACTTGAATTGCAGAATGCATATCCTTCTCAGCCATTTCACGTACAGCTTGATTAAGATCAGCGTCAACTTCATAAAGTTTCACTTCTGATTTCTCTTTACCTACAGCTTGTACAATCTCTTCTTGGAATGCAATTAAACGTTTAATTTCGTCATGACCAAACATAATTGCTTCTAACATTGTTTCTTCAGGCACTTGATCTGCTCCTGCTTCAACCATGTTAATCGCATCTTTCGTACCAGCTACAACTAAGTGGATATCACTTTGTTCTTGCTGTTCTACTGTTGGATTAATAACGAATTCGCCATTAATACGACCAACTGTCGCACCAGCGATTGGACCTTCAAATGGAATATCTGAAATCGATAACGCTAATGAAGAACCAAGCATAGCTGCCATTTCAGAAGAACAATCTTGATCAACACTCATTACAATGCTGACAACTTGCACTTCGTTACGGAAACCATCTGCGAATAGCGGACGAATTGGACGGTCGATTAAACGACTTGCCAAAATTGCTTTTTCACTTGGACGACCTTCACGCTTAATAAAACCGCCAGGAATTTTTCCGACTGCATATAAACGCTCTTCATAGTTTACTGTAAGTGGGAAAAAATCTACATTTTTAGCTTCTTTTGATGCAGTTGCTGTAGATAGAACCGCTGTATCGCCATATCTTACTAATACTGCTCCGTTCGCTTGTTTGGCAAGCTGACCAGTTTCAACTGTTAGCTGGCGACCAGCTAAATCTATCGAGAAGACTTGCTTTTCTTGACTCATTTAAGTACCCCTCTCAATTTAAAGTATTCAATTCTTCTATGTAAATGGATAGTATATCACAATATTCTACCTCTAGTATTGCCTAAAATTAAGTAAGCTATAAAGCGTAGAAGATATATTTTTACCTAACAAAAAAGCGGGAATATTCCCGCTTCTTTGACTATCGACGTAAGCCAAGCTTTGTGATTAATTCACGGTAACGTGTGATATCGCTATTACGAAGGTAAGTTAGTAAGTTACGACGTTTACCAACCATCTTTAATAGACCACGACGTGAATGATGATCTTTCTTGTGAGTACGTAAGTGCTCGTTTAGAGTGTTAATTTGCTCCGTTAGGACAGCAATTTGAACCTCTGGAGAACCAGTATCAGTCTCATGAGTTCTAAATTGTGCAATGATTTCGTTTTTACGCTCTTGTGTTAAAGCCATCCTATTTCACCTCCTATTAATTAAACCCCCAATTACCTAGCAAGCGTCGGTGAGTCGCAATGCCAAGCAATGGTTGTCATAAAGTACATAACATAGAATACTACTTTTCATTTGAAAAAGCAAGTATATTCTTTTCGCTCGCAAAATATTCTTGTGCTGTTTTCTTATCTTTTGCGATTTGTTCAACTAACTCATCAATGCCATTGAATTTCTTCTCTTCTCTTATACGCATATGCCACTCTACTGTAACATTTTGGTCGTATATATCTTTGTTAAATTCAAATAAGTGCACTTCAATTGATAATTGACGCTCATCTTCTTTAAAAGTCGGTTTATATCCAATATTACATACACCATCGTACCATTCATCGTGAACTTTTAATCTCACTGCATAAACACCTACAGGTGGCAATAAATACTCATCACTTAAACCTACATTAGCTGTTGGAAAACCAATTTGGCGTCCACGTTTGTCGCCGTGTATAACTGTTCCCGCTACAGTATAGGCTCTACCTAAAATAGATGGAATTTGTTCCATTTCGCCATTTCGAATTAACTTTCGTAATGCTGTAGAACTTACTTTCTCTTCTTGAAATTCAACTTTTTCAATCACAGTCTGTGTAAACTCCCCTCTTGCATGAAATGGTAAAGTCTCCATCTTTCCTTTTCCTAAACGTCCATATGAATAATCAAACCCTGCTACTACATGCTTTACATTTAAACCAATAATATAATCATCTACAAATTGTTGCGGTAATAACCCTGCAAATGATTCATCAAATTTAATCACATATAATATATCGATTCCTAAGCTTTCGACTATTTTTTCTTTATCACGCATTGGTGTAATATACTCCACATGCGCATCCTTTTTCCCTAAAACAACAGATGGGTGGGGATGAAATGTCATAACTGCACTTTTATATCCTCTGTCGTCCGCTATTTTTTTCGCAGTTCGAATTACACATTGATGTCCTAAATGAATGCCATCAAAAAATCCTAATGCCATTACAGTAGGTGGTAATTCTAATTTATTTTGTTCATGTGGATGAGTTAAATGAATAAGTTTCACGCTTGAATTCACCTTTTTCTGTAATAATCCTTCCAATAATTCATTATAGCTTTAGTTCTTGATTATTCACAAGTACTTTCATCGGCTTTAACATGCCAGGATGTTTCGGATGATGTTCATAAATTGCTAAGCAACGATCATTTTTATCAAACACTGTAATAAATGGTGCCGTTATTTCTAATTCATTCTTTAAGAACATACCATTCTTAATTTTCTCTGCTTGCTTTTCATCTACAACCATTTTTGGAAACTTACTTAATGCTTCATCAATTGAAATGAAGATAGACTCTACTGTTCCATTTTGCACGTTTTCTTCAATTTCTTCAAATGATATGCAATCTTCTAATAAAAATTCACCAGATGCCGTTCTTACAAGGTGAGACATATGTGATGGGAAACCAAGTTTCTCCCCAATCATTACCGCTAACGTTCTTACATATGTTCCTTTACTACACGTTACACGGAAACGGAATGAAATATTTTCTCCTTCAAAAACTTCACGATCATCAAGTAATACGAACTCATGAATCGTAATTGTACGAACTGGACGTTCCACCTCTTGTCCTGCTCTTGCATATTCGTATAATTTTTTCCCGTTTACTTTTACAGCCGAGAACATTGGTGGCATTTGTTCAATCGTGCCTGTTAATTCAGCAAGAACTTTTTCTATTTCCTTACGAGTAATAGCACGATCTATATTTTTCGTTTCAACAACCTCACCAGAAGCATCTTCAGTTGTCGTTGAAAATCCTAATGTTACTTCACCTTCATATGTTTTCGTTTCACTTGTTAAAAATTGTGCAATTTTTGTTGCTCTTCCGACGCAAATTGGTAATACTCCTGTTACATCTGGGTCTAATGTTCCCGTATGACCAATTCTCTTTTCTCTCAATACCTTTCTTAATTTAAATACACAATCATGTGATGTCATGCCTTTTGGCTTATGTAATAATACTACACCTTCCATATATGTTCACCTCATCATAATTCTTTCGTAGTAAATATCCAAAACTTATTTTGCATTGAAAAAATGGATAGACAAATGTCTATCCATTATTCTTCACGTTTACCGTCTTTATTAATTTCATGTAAAAGTGTATCAATTCGATGACCATATCCGATAGACTCATCAAACTCAAAGGTAATTTCCGGTGTTTTACGAAGACGAATACGTTGGCCAATTTCTGAACGAATAAAGCCTTTTGCCTTCGCTAAACCTTTTAACGTATTTTCTTTCTGTTCTTCGTCACCTAAAACAGAAATATATACTTTGGCAATTTGTAAATCACCACTCACTTGTACATCTGTTACTGTAACAAATCCGATACGTGGGTCTTTAATTTTACGACTAATGATGTCGCCTAATTCTTTTTTCATTTGCTCGCCTACACGGTTTGCACGTAATTTCATAACTCTTCACCTCATTCAATACCATTCCAATTGTGTTATCGTACGTTCAATTTCAGGAAATGAATCGATGTACTCCAGTACACGATTCATTTCTTTTTCACAGATAACACGATTTGAGGATACGGAAACAATCGCAATTTCTGTACGTTGCCATACATCTTGATGCCCAACTTCAGAAACAGCTACATTATAGCGCTGTTTCACACGAGTTAGCACTCGTTGCAAAATTGCCCGTTTCTCTTTTAAAGAATGTACATCGTAAATCATACACTCGAATGAGAGTGAAGCGACAATCATCGCTTCACTTCTTCCATAACGTATGCTTCAATGATGTCCCCTTCTTTAAGGTCATTATATCTCTCAATTGTAATACCACACTCATAGTTTTGTGCAACTTCTTTTACGTCGTCTTTGAAACGTTTTAACGTATCAAGTTGTCCTTCGAAAATTACTATACCATCGCGGATAATACGAACGCCACTATCGCGTGTAATTTTACCGTCAATTACGTAACAACCTGCAATTGTTCCAACTTTTGTTACCTTGAATGTTTGACGAACTTCCGCTTGACCGATTACTTTTTCTTCGAATTCTGGATCAAGCATACCTTGCATTGCTAATTCAATTTCTTCGATTACTTTGTAGATAATGCGGTGTAAGCGAACATCAACGTTCTCTAATTCAGCTGTACGCTTCGCGTTCACATCCGGACGTACGTTAAATCCAATTACAATTGCATTAGATGCAGAAGCTAAAATAATATCAGATTCTGTAATCGCACCTACACCAGTGTGAATGATTTTAACTTTTACGCCTTCAACATCAATTTTACGAAGTGATGCTGCCATCGCTTCAACAGAACCTTGTACGTCTGCTTTTACGATTAAGTTGATTTCTTTTACATCGCTCTCTTGGATTTGTTGGAATAAATCTTCAAGGCTTAATTTAGATTTCTCACCACGTTGTGCAACTAACGCTTCTTGTGCACGTGATTCACCGATTTGACGAGCTTTCTTCTCATCAGCGAATGCCATGAAACGATCTCCAGCCTGTGGTACTTCATTTAAACCTGTAATTTCAACAGGAGTTGATGGACCAGCAACTTTTACACGACGACCAATATCACTTACCATTGCACGAACACGTCCGAATGAAGTTCCAACAACAATTGGATCTCCAACTCGAAGCGTACCGTTTTGAACTAATAATGTCGCGATAGTTCCTTTACCTTTATCAAGCTGTGCTTCAATTACAGTACCCGTTGCATAACGATTTGGGTTTGCTTTATATTCTTCTACTTCACTTACAAGAAGAATCATCTCTAGCAAGTTGTCAATGCCTTCGCCTTGAATTGCAGAAATTGGTACGAAAATTGTGTCTCCGCCCCAAGCTTCTGGAACTAATTCATATTCTGTTAATTCTTGCATTACACGATCAGGATTCGCCGCTGGTTTATCCATTTTATTCACAGCAACAATAATTGGTACTCCAGCTGCTTTTGCATGGCTAATCGCTTCAACTGTTTGTGGCATAACACCGTCATCAGCTGCAACAACAAGGATTGTAATATCAGTTACTTGCGCACCACGAGCACGCATTGTTGTAAATGCCGCGTGACCAGGCGTATCTAAGAATGTAATTTTCTTATCATTTACTTCAACTTGGTATGCACCAATATGCTGAGTAATTCCACCAGCTTCGCCAGCAGTTACTTTTGAATTACGAATAGAGTCAAGTAATGTTGTTTTACCATGGTCAACGTGTCCCATAATCGTAACAACAGCTGGACGCTCTTTTAAGTTTTCTTCATCATCTTGCTCATCCATGAATGTTTCAAACTCAGTTTCACTTACCACTATTTCTTCTTCTACTTCAATACCGTAATCAGTAGCGATTAACTCAATTGTATCTTTATCTAAATCTTGGTTAATTGTCGCCATAATTCCTAGCATGAAGAGCTTTTTAATAATTTCAGATGGCTCTTTGCTTAACTTTTTAGCAAGTTCACCTACTGTAAGGCTTCCAGAGAAAGTAATTTTATCTGGTGTTTCTACTATTTGTGTTTGTTGTCTTCCAGCAAAGTTATCTTGACGTTTGTCTTCATTTCCTTTGCCTTTTTTCTTTTTCTTATTGCTGTTCTTTTTACTGCGAACAACTTTCTCTTCTACTTCAAACTCATCTGCAACAGAAGGTTTTTCCGCTCCAGTGTTATATTCATTATCTAATTTATTTACTACTTCGTCTTCTAACATTGTCATATGATTCGAAACCTCGATATTCATCTCTTTAAGTTTTGTCATAAGATCTTTACTTGAGATATTATTTTTTTTTGCATATTCATGTACTCGAATTTTACTCATACCTTCACCCCCGGTAATTTGTATCGAGCATGCTACGTAGCTTTTTCGCAAAGCCTTCATCTAACACAGCTACAACGACTCGCTCGTCTCTCCCAATCGCATGCCCTAATTGTTGTCGATTTTCGACTTTTTTCATTGGTACGTTGTAGTACGTCGTTTTATCAGTGATACGTTTAGTAGTGTTCGCTGACGCATCTTCAGAAAGCAATACGAGCTTTGCTTTACCACTTCGTACTTCTTTTAAAACGAGTTCTTCACCCGAAATGATTTTTCGAGCGCGATTTGCTAGTCCTAAAAACGATTTCCAATCGGACACTTATTTCGACTCCTTCTCAACAAGCTCAAGAAGCTCTTCGTACAGAGAACTGTCGATTTTCGCTTTTAGATGATGTTCCAAAATGTTTTTCTTTTGGGCTTGTATAATGCATTCTTTATCTTTTGACAAATATGCACCTCGTCCTGATTTTTTTCCAGATAAATCAATAGACACTTCGCCCTCTTTGGAACGAACAATGCGAACCAGCTCTCGTTTTGATTTCATCTCTTGCGTCGCAATACATTTTCGTAACGGAACTTTTCGATTGCTCATACTCATCACCTCTATTCGATTTCGTCTTCAACTGAATCGAATCCGAATGCGATTACGCTATCTTCTTCTGTAACAATTCCAAGTTGTTTCGCATCAGACTCACTTTTAATATCAATTTTCCAGCCTGTTAATTTAGCTGCAAGACGTGCATTTTGTCCACGCTTACCGATAGCTAACGATAGCTGGTGGTCTGGAACAACAACAGTTGTTGCTTTTTCATCTTCATCTACAAGTACTTTAACAACTTGTGATGGGCTTAAAGCATTTGCAACATATTCAACTGGGTCATTTGACCAGCGAACGATGTCAATCTTTTCACCTTTTAGTTCATCTACAACACGTTGTACACGTTGTCCTTTCGGTCCTACGCAAGAACCAACTGGATCAACATCAATGTTTTCTGCATGCACAGAGATTTTAGAACGATCTCCTGCTTCGCGCGCTACAGAGCGAATTTCTACAGTTCCATCATAAATTTCTGGAACTTCCATTTCGAATAAACGTTTTAAAAGACCAGGATGTGTACGTGATACGTAAATTTGTGGTCCTTTTGTTGTCTTTTCTACTTTTGTAATAAATACGCGAATACGATCATGTGGCTTATATTGCTCATTTGGCATTTGCTCACTTACAGGTAATAAAGCTTCTACTTTGCCTAAGCTTACGTAGATGAAACGAGCATCTTGGCGTTGTACAATACCAACCATAATGTCTTCTTCACGATCACTAAATTCTGAGTAAATAACACCACGTTCTGCTTCACGAACTCGTTGTGTTACAACTTGTTTTGCAGTTTGCGCTGCAATACGACCAAAATCTTTTGGCGTTACTTCAATTTCTAGTACGTCGCCATCTTGGTAGTTTGGATTAATTTGTCTTGCCTCTTCTACAGAGATTTCAAGACGTGGATCAAACACATTATCAACAACGTCCTTACGTGCTAAAACTTGAATTGTTCCCACTTCTGGGTTAAAGCTCACACGAACGTTTTGTGCTTGGTTAAAATTGCGTTTATAAGCAGAGATTAATGCTGCTTCAATCGCATCAATAATAATATCTTTACTAATACCTTTTTCTGACTCTAATACGAGCAAAGCATCTAACAACTCAGTGCTCATGAAGATCCCCCTTCTTACTAAAACGTAACAGCAAGTCGCGCATTTGCAACTTTATCCATTGGAATTTGGATTTCTTTTTTACGTGTTTTAATTGTTAATAGTAGTGTAATTGTAGTACCGTCGTAGGAAAGTAACTTTCCTTCAAACATCTTTTCGCCATCAATTGGCTCATATGTTTTAATTGCCACTTGTTTTCCTACCGCTTGCTGGAAGTCTTTCTCTTTCTTTAATGGGCGTTCTGCTCCAGGAGATGATACATCCAAAAAGTAAAGGTGAGGAATTGGATCCTCTTTATCTAAAGCTTCGCTTAAACGTTCACTTACCGCACCGCATTCTTCAATGTCGACTCCCTTTTCAGAATCGATGAATACGCGTAAGAACCAGTCTTGTCCTTCTTTCACATACTCTACATCTACAAGTTCAAGATTTAACTCTTCAACGATTGGCTGCGCAAATGCTTCTACAACTTCTGTGACTTTCTTATCCATAAACAGCCTCCTTCCTGCCGCCATGTACCATTTACAAGAAAAGATCCCGTTCACAAAGACGGTCTATCTTATTCTTTCTCGTTAGCTAACAAAAGCCCCTGCCGTTAAGCAGGGAATATCTGTCTTAGTATTACCAAATTTAAGAAGTAAAACTTGTAACAAAATATGTATATACGACAGAAATGTCTTTACTATCTACATGAATAAAATGTAGATAGTAACACGAAAGAGTGGGTTTCCCCACTCTCTTTTTCACAAAATATACATGACATGGTTATCTCGGTTTATAGTATACCATAGCAAATATTGATTTGCAAAGACTTTTCCTACCTATTAGAACAGTGATAATTGGTTTTGATCTGGCAAATCTCCTAAACAACCTTGGCTATCTAAATACTCAATAATTGTTTTCGAAACCTTACTTCGCTGCTGTAAGTCTTCTTTTGATAAGAAGTCTCCATTTTTGCGCGCTTCCACAATACTTAAGGCTGCGTTCGTACCAAGACCAGGCACTGCATTAAATGGAGGAATTAAAGTATCCCCATCAATAATAAACTCAGTTGCATGCGAGCGGTATAAATCGACCTTTTGGAATGAATATCCACGCTCACACATTTCCAGTGTCATTTCTAGTACTGTTAATAAACTCTTCTCTTTCGGCGCTGCATCCAATCCTTTTTGAGCAATTTCATCAATTTTTACACGTATGGATGCTGAACCTTTCGCCATCGCCTCTACATCAAAATCATCTGCACGGACTGTAAAATATGCCGCATAGAATAAAAGTGCAAAATGTACTTTAAAGTATGCGATACGCACAGCCATAAGTACGTAAGCAGCCGCATGGGCTTTAGGGAACATGTATTTAATCTTCTTACATGAATCAATATACCAACCTGGCACATTATTACCTTTCATGTCATCTTCCCATTCTTCTGGTACACCTTTACCTTTACGAACCGACTCCATGATTTTGAAGGCTAATGATGGATCTAAACCTTGATAGATTAAATATACCATGATGTCATCACGACAACCGATAACTTCACTCAGCGTACATGTACCGTTATAAATTAACTCATTTGCATTACCAAGCCATACGTCAGTACCATGTGACAGCCCAGAAATTTGGACCAATTCTGAAAATGTCGTTGGTTTTGTCTCTTCTAACATCTGTCTTACGAACTTCGTACCGAATTCCGGGATACCAAGTGTACCTGTTTTACAGTTAATTTGTTCTTCCGTTACCCCTAACGTTTCTGGACCAGAGAAAATTTTCATTACTTCTGGATCATCCGTTGGGATTGTTTTCGGATCAATACCACTTAGATCTTGTAACATACGAATAACGGTCGGATCATCGTGTCCTAGTATATCAAGTTTCAATAAATTATCATGAATCGAGTGGAAGTCAAAATGCGTTGTTCTCCACTCAGCACCAATTGAATCAGCAGGAAACTGTATTGGTGAAAAATCAAAGATATCCATGTAATCTGGCACAACGATAATACCACCTGGATGCTGTCCAGTTGTACGTTTTACCCCTGTACATCCCGCTACTAAGCGATCAATCTCTGCATTTCGAATTGTTAAATTGTGATCATTTGCATAACCTTTTACATATCCATAAGCGGTTTTTTCCGCAACTGTACCAATCGTTCCAGCACGGTATACATAGTCTTCACCGAACAGTACTTTCGTATAGTTATGGGCACGTGGTTGGTATTCCCCGGAGAAGTTCAAATCGATATCGGGTACCTTATCTCCTTTAAATCCAAGGAACGTTTCGAATGGAATATCATGTCCATCTTTCACATATGCCACATTACATGTCGGACAATCTTTATCTGGTAAGTCGAAACCAGAGCCTACGGAACCATCATTAAAGAATTCAGATTGCTTGCACTTTGGACAGACATAGTGTGGTGGTAATGGGTTTACTTCTGTAATTTCCATCATCGTTGCAACGAACGATGAACCTACCGAACCACGCGAACCTACTAGATATCCGTCGACTAACGATTTTTTCACAAGCTTATGTGAGATTAAATAGATAACGGCAAATCCATGTCCAATAATACTTTTCAATTCTTTTTCTAAACGAGCCTCTACAATTTCTGGTAGTTCTTCACCATATATACTGCGTGCCATTTTATAACTCATATCACGTGTTTCATCATCGGCACCCTCAATTTTCGGTGTATATAGATCATCTTTTACTGGACGAACATCACCAATTAATGACGCAACCTTTTGTGTATTCGTCACAACAACTTCTTTCGCTTTGTCTTCACCTAAAAATGAAAAACACTCTAGCATTTCATCAGTTGTACGGAAATGTACTGGCGGTAATGAATGTCGATTTAACGGATTGGCTCCGCCCTGCGAACTGACTAAAATTTTACGATACATTGCATCTTCTGGATCTAAGTAATGCACGTTCCCTGTAGCAACAACTGGTTTATCTAACGTCTCGCCTAGTTTTACTAAGTTAGAGATAATTGTTTTTAATTGTCCCTCATCTCGAACGAGTTCACGCTCTACTAAATGACGCAACACCTCTGGAGGCATTACTTCAATGTAATCATAAAACTGTGCAATTTCTTCTACCTCTTCAGGAGCTTTTTGCATCATTGCCTCAAACACTTCACCTTTATCACAAGCCGTTCCTACTAAAATTCCTTCACGATATTTTTTTAATAGTGACCTCGGTACTCGTGGTACACGGTAAAAGTAATTAAGGTGAGAATATGAAACAAGTTTATATAAATTTTTCAATCCAACATCTGATGTGGCAAGTAACGTCAGATGGCTTGGACGGCCACGCTTATACGCATCCCCTTGCCCCATACTATCATTTAATTGATCGTGATATTCAAATCCCTTTTCAATTACGTCTTTCAACATTTTCACAAGTAAATATCCCGTCGCTTCTGTATCATAAATCGCACGGTGATGTTGCGTTAATTCAATATCAAGTTTTTTACACATCGTATTTAATCGGTGATTTTTCATTTCTGGGAATAAGAATCGTGCAAGTTCTAACGTATCAATAACAGGGTTATTCGTTTTTTCTAACCCAGCCTTTTTAAAACCTACGTTAATAAATCCCATATCGAAGCTTGCGTTATGGGCAACAAGGGTATGGTCACCCATCCATTCCTCAAACTTTTTAAACACTTCGTCCACTTCTGGTGCATCAGTTAACATATCATCTGTAATACCTGTTAATTCAATAATCGTCGCTGATAATGGTTGATGTGGGTTTGCAAAAGATTCAAAACGATCAATGATTTCGCCACCCTTTACTTTTACGGCAGCCAACTCAATGACTGTATCGTATACAGCTGATAAACCTGTCGTCTCAACGTCGAAAACAACATACGTTTCCTCCGCAAGTAAACGATGCGCTTCGTTATACGCTATCGGTACACCATCATTAACTAAATTCGCTTCTACACCGTATATAACTTTAACTCCAGCCTTTTTCCCCGCAGAATATGCCTCCGGGAACGACTGAGCCACAGCATGGTCTGTAACCGCAATAGCTTCATGTCCCCATTTACCAGCTTGGGCAACAAGCCTAGAAACAGGAGTAACAGCATCCATTTGGCTCATGGGAGTGTGAAGATGAAGTTCTACACGCTTTTCGCCTTCTGGCGCTTTATCTTTACGAGACGGACCTGTTATTTCATTAATATCATTCGCAATCATTACTAAATCTCGAACAAATGTATCGTTTTGAACTGAACCACGGGCTTTCACCCACATTCCTTTTTTCAAGGATTGCAGCATTGGAATATCTTCTTTGTCACGCGAGAACATTTTGATCATAATAGAATCCGTATAATCCGTTATTTTTAAAGTTAATAACGTACGTCCACTACGAAGCTCTTTTGTCTCTACATGGAAGACATATCCTTGAACCGTTTTTCTTCTTTCTTCATCTTGAATTTCTCGCATCGGTGTAATCTCTTCATCTGGCTTAATAAGATACCCGAGTGTAATCGGTCCTTCATACACAACGCTACTTTCTTCAGCTTGCTTCTTCGCCATTTCTTCCATAGCTTGTATAACACGCTCGCGGTCTTCTTGCTGCGTTTGCTCACGAAACTTTTGCATTTCTTCTGCATTTTGCTGTATATGTGTGTCTAACTGGAAACGTGGAAATCCAAAAGCTTCGTATTGATCCCCTACTGGTTTCGCAACGTTTTTCTTTAAAGCAGTAGACTCCAGCTCATTATTCACATTTATTAGCAACTTCACTCCATTCACCTGCGGAAGCTGTTTCTTTAAGTAAGCAAACATAGGTGAAAATGTAATTCGTTCCGTACAAAGCGGCCAATACGCCCTCACTTCTTCTTCTGTAAATTGTTTATTCTCTGTTTCTAATGCAAATGTTGTTCTTGCAATATGAGAAAATGATTGCTTAAGCTTTGTTTCTAGCAATTCATATAATTCTGTAGGCAAAATACGTGGCACTTGTAAATCAAAATGCCAACTTTTATTCGCTTTATCAATAACGAGCCTTTCAATACCACCGCCTTGTAAATATTGATTTATAAGGTCGTCTGGTATTTGCAACTGCTGGAGCAAAATTTGAAATCGCTCTTGTTGTTCATTTGTTAAAGACATAAGCACTCTCCTTCCATTTGCTATTATAAATTGAAACGTACTACAAAGAAAGATTTCTCACTTCTTCTTTTACAAAATACGTTTACAAAGAAAGAGAAGGTACCCCATTACGAGGTACCTCTTCTTATTTTAAAATATTTGCAATATATGTTTGAAGTTCTTCTACTTTTACTTCTTCAGACTCACCTGTAGCACGTACTTTCACTTCTACAATACCTTCGTCTGCTTTTTTACCAACTGTAACACGAACTGGAAGGCCGAATAAATCTGCATCTGCAAATTTAACACCTGCACGTTCTGCACGATCGTCTAATAACACTTCATAGCCTTTTTCTTGTAATGAGTTGTAGATGTTTTCACCCATTTCACGTTGTGCATCAGATTTCATATTTACTGGAATTACATGCACATGGAACGGTGCTACAGCTTTCGGCCAAACTAAGCCGTTCTCATCATTAAACTGCTCTGCAATTGCTGCCACTGTACGAGATACACCGATACCGTAACAACCCATAATAAGTGGTTGTGTTTTCCCATTTTCATCTAGGAATGTTGCGTTCATTGCTTCACTATAACGAGTTCCTAATTTGAATACATGACCAACTTCAATTCCACGTGCAAAAAGAATTGTTCCGTTTCCGTCTGGAGATTGGTCTCCTTCTTGAATAAAGCGTAAATCTGTATACTGACTTACTTTAAAGTCACGTTCTGGATTTACATTTACATAATGGAATCCTTCTTCGTTCGCTCCTGAACATCCGTTGACAATTGATGCTACAGCATGGTCAGCGATAATTTCGATATCACCTGTTACACCAATCGGTCCTAATGAACCAACTTCACAATTTAATAATTCTTTTACTTCCTCATGAGAAGCAAGCTCAACAACTGAAGCGCCGTATACATTTTTCACTTTTACATCGTTTACTTCGTGATCACCACGAACAAGTACAACTACTAATTTCTCATCTACTTTAAATACCATAGACTTAATACACTTGTCAGCTTCAATGTTTAAGAATGCAGATACTTCTTCAATCGCTTTTTGATCTGGCGTTGCAACCTTTTCAAGTGCCATTTCCGCTTCGTCACTCTTCGTATACGTAGCTACAACAGGAGCCATTTCAATGTTCGCTGCATAATCAGATGTATCAGAGTATGCAATTGTATCTTCACCAACATCAGATAATACCATGAATTCATGTGTATCTTTTCCGCCCATTGCTCCAGAATCAGCAATAACTGCACGGAAGTTCAAACCACAACGAGCAAAAATGTTAGAATATGCTTTGTATAAGCGATCGTATACTTCATCTAAGCTCTCTTGTGTAGCATGGAAAGAGTATGCATCTTTCATTAAAAACTCTCTTCCACGTAATAAACCGAAACGAGGTCTTTGTTCATCGCGGAATTTCGTTTGAATTTGATATAATGTTAACGGTAATTTTTTATATGATTTTATTTCATCACGTACAAGATCAGTAATTACTTCTTCATGCGTCGCTCCTAAAGCAAACTCACGAGCGTTACGATCTTTCATACGCATTAATTCAGATCCGTAAGAATACCAACGACCTGATTCTTGCCATAATTCTGCAGCTTGCATAGCTGGCATCAATAATTCCACAGCTCCTGCGCGCTCCATTTCTTCTCGAACGATACGTTCTACTTTGTGTAATACTTTTAACCCAAATGGTAGAAAACTATAAATACCAGAAGCATTTTGACGCATAAAACCTGCGCGAAGTAATAATTGATGACTCTTAATTTCAGCATCAGCTGGAACTTCACGTAATGTAGGACTGAATACCATACTTTGTTTCATTTATTTGCACCTCTTCATTTTACTCTTACACGCAGTAAAACCCCTCACCTCGAATTAGGTGAGGGATTTTATTCTACGGGCTCTATTTCATTATAAGTTTCATTCTATTTTACAAGAAAAACTTACGAATGTCATTCCATGTTACAACTAACATTAATAACATTAATAATGCAAAACCAATAAAGTGAACCATTCCTTCTTTTTGACGGTCAATTGGTTTTCCTCGTAACGCCTCAATTAAGAAGAAGAATAAACGGCCACCGTCTAAAGCAGGAACTGGTAATAAATTGAATAAACCAAGATTAATACTTAAAACTGCCGCTAAACTTAGTACACGCGTAAATCCATAATCTACAACTTGATCTGTTAGATTATAAATTCCTACTGGACCTGACAACTCATTAATAGAAAATTGACCAGTTACTAATTTCACAAGAGATTCAAAAATTAGTTTCGTCCATTGGTATGTTTGTTCAAATCCTGATTTAATAGAACCCATTACTGTTTTCTCTACAGGGGAATAAACACCAATTCTACCAACTTCGTCTTTTCCTTCTTTATCGAGTGTTGGCGTTACTTTCACATTAAACTGTTCATTATCACGCTTTACTTGTAACGTAATTTCTTTATCCGGATTTTCACGTACAATGTCAACAACATCTTTCCATGTACTTGTGTTTTTTCCATCAATCGCTTGAATTGTATCATTCTCTTTCAATCCAGCTTGCTGTGCTGCACTATTATCCATCACTTTTCCGACCATTGGTTTGTCAATAGGAACCCCTTGTACAAATCCAAGAATCACAAAAATAACAAATGCTAAAATGAAGTTCATTGCAGGACCCGCAAAGATTGTTAAAGCGCGTTGCCCTAATTTTTTTGAACCAAATTGTCTATTATACGGAGCAATTTGAATTTCTTCCCCCGCAGTAATAATACGAGCTTTTTCATTCACTCGGAACGTTTGAAGCTCTTCCTCGTACTCCTCATAGCCCGAAATTGTTAGATTGTGCTCCAAATCAGCTTGTTCGACTTCAATGACACGAACATTTGGATACTTTTCATATCCATCAAAAACTAATTTCACAACTTCGTCTTTTTCATTTAATACAAGGCCAACCTTTTTCCCAGGCTTTAACTCAACTGTGTCCGCATCCTCGCCAGCCATTCTTACATAGCCACCAAGGGGCAGTAATCGAATCGTATACACCGTTTCATTCTTTTCAAATGAGAATATTTTCGGACCAAAACCAATCGCAAACTCGCGGCATAAAATACCTGCTCTTTTTGCGAAATATAGATGTCCTAGCTCATGGAAAAATACGAGTGCACCGAAAATTAATATAAAGGCAATCGCTGTATTCAATTCCATAACCACCTTTGCTAAATTTGTTCCATCACAAACCGTCTTGTGGCTGCATCAATTTCCAGAATTTCCTCTAAGCTCGGACGTGCAATGACATTGTGATGGTTCATTGCTTTTTCAATGAGGTCTTCTACTGTTAAGAAACCAATTCTCTTTTGTAAAAAGGCTTCAACAGCTACTTCATTCGCTGCGTTCATTACAGCTGGCATACTTCCACCTGCTTTTCCAGCTTCATACGCAAAACGTAGACAACGGAATCTTTCTTGGTCCATTTTCTCAAAATGCAACGTCCCTATTTCCCATAAGTTTAACTGTTTTGTGTCTGAAAGAGGCAATCTATCAGGATATGTAAGTGCGTATTGAATTGGTACTCGCATATCAGGTGAACCAAGCTGCGCCATTACACTACGATCTTCAAATTCAACCATAGAATGGATAATACTTTCTTTATGTAAAACAACATCGATTTGCTCGTAAGGGATACCAAAAAGCCAATGTGCTTCAATTACTTCTAGTCCCTTATTCATCATTGTAGCAGAATCAATTGTAATTTTCGAACCCATTGACCAGTTTGGATGTCGAAGCGCATCTTCTACGGTCACATGATGCAATTCATCCCTCGTTTTATCACGGAAACTTCCACCAGAAGCCGTTATAATAAGACGAGAAATTCTTTTCTCATTTTCACCATTCAAGCATTGAAAAATAGCTGAATGTTCACTATCTACTGGAAGTAACGAAACATTATGTTTTCGTGCTGCTTCCATTACAAGATGTCCTGCAGTTACTAACGTTTCTTTATTTGCAATTCCAATTGTTTTTTTCGCCTCAATTGCACGAAGTGTTGGTAACAACCCTACGCTACCTACAACAGCATTTACTACAATCTCCGCATCTGGATGTAATGCTACTTCTAAAAGCCCTTCACTACCATATACAATTTTTGTATTACCAGAAACAGCTTGTAATTTTAAAACATCTTCCTCTCTTTGCACAGAGACGATTTGCGGAGAAAATTCTTGAATTACCTTTACTGCGTAGTCAATATTTTTCCCTACAGAAAAAGCAACGAGACGGAATTGGTCTGGGTGCGAGCGTAATACATCTAAAGTTTGTGTACCAATTGATCCGCTCGCACCTAATAAACTAATGTTTTTCATGACTCCAACCCCTCGTTCATTTATTAATTGTATTGTAATAAGAAGTAGAGAATTGGTAAAACGAATAACCAACTATCTGTTCGATCTAATATACCACCATGTCCAGGTAAAATTGTACCTGAATCCTTTACGCCATAATGACGTTTAAAAGCAGATTGTACTAAATCACCAATTTGTCCAAAAATAGAAATGATAATTGTCAGCACAATTAAAATTACTACATTCGATTCAACTGGGAAGAACGCGTTGTAAACAAGTGCCACGATAATTCCGCAAACGATGCCGCCTAATGAACCTTCAATCGTTTTATTTGGACTAATTTCTGGCCACAATTTTCTCTTGCCTAATGCTTTTCCTACGAAATATGCGCCTGAATCAGTAGCCCATATAATAAATAATGCGCAAAACACATATTTAATTCCTAATATTCTCGTTTCATTTAAATATAAGAACCCCATTGCCACATATGTCGTTGCCATCAGTAAAAATGAAGCATTATCAAAAGTAAATGTATTCTTAGAAAGGACTGTATATGATAAAAGTAATAAAACAATCACAAATGTGATTTCCAATTTACCTAATCCAATCCATGTAAACAGTTCTGATGCACTACTTGGAATTAAAAGAATCCACAATAATACTGCAGCTAAAACTGTCGGTACTGAAATAAGCGTAAGCTTATTCATACGAATTAATTCATATAAACCTATAGAAGCAAGTGCATACACTAAAACCGTAAAAGGCACGCCACCGTATATTACGATGGGAATGAATAGCGCGGCAGCAACCACTCCAGTAATAATTCTCTGTTTCACTACCAAACCCTCTCTTTCTACACGCCTCCGAATCTGCGCCCTCTATGTTGAAAGTCAGTAATTGCATTTAGCAAATGTTCTTCTTTGAAGTCTGGCCAATACACGTCTGTAAACCAAAACTCCGAATACGCAATTTGCCATAACATGAAATTACTAATACGTAGCTCTCCGCTTGTTCGGATTAACAACTCTGGATCAGGTAAAGAACTCGTCATTAAGTAGGAAGAAAGCATTTCTTCACTTACCTCTTCAGAACGAATTTTTCCTTCCTCGTTATCTTTCATCATATGTTGCACAGCAGAAACGATTTCATCTCGACTTCCATAGTTTAACGCGAAATTAAGAATTAATCCCGTATTCTCTTTCGTATCTTCCATGGCTTTCTCCATCGCTCTGCGTGTATGCGTAGGAAGACGATCTTTTTGCCCTATTACTCGGACTTGTACGTTTTCTTCAATCAATTCTGGTAAAAATGTACCTAGAAATTCTTCTGGAAGCTTCATTAAATAATCAACTTCCTTTTTCGGTCTTTTCCAGTTCTCAGTTGAAAAAGCATAGAGAGTTAACACTTTCACATTAAGTTTACTTGCAAATTTTGTAATTTTCTTTACAACTTGCATACCTTCATGATGTCCCGCAATACGAGGCATTGCTCTCCTCTTTGCCCATCTTCCATTCCCATCCATAATGATGGCAATATGTTCTGGGATATATCCTTTTTTCACTTCTTCAACGAGATGATCAAACGATGTGTCCTTTTTACCTTTAAAAAAAGGAAAGTTTTTAAACATCATTCATACCCTCCAACAAGCAGACGTATGCCTAAAAGTGTAAAAAGACCCCCTTAAGAAGAGGGTCATATTTGCGAAGTAATCGCTATTACACTTCCATGATTTCTTTTTCTTTGTTTTTTGCGATTTCGTCAACTTTTGCAATATATTTATCTGTTTCTTTTTGGATATCTTCAGTATATCCTCTTAAATCATCTTCTGTAATCTCGCCAGCTTTTTCAAGCTTCTTAAGATCATCATTTCCGTCACGACGTACGTTACGAACAGCAACTTTTGCTTCTTCAGCATATTTTTTCACAACTTTAACAAGATCACGACGACGCTCTTCTGTTAATGCAGGGAATGCAATACGAATTACAGTTCCATCATTAGAAGGGTTTAAGCCTAAATCTGCTTTTAAAATTGCTTTTTCGATATCACCGATAGAAGTTTTATCATAAGGTTGAATTACAAGTAAACGTGCTTCTGGAACTGTAATGTTCGCTAATTGCACAACTGGTGTTGGTGCACCATAGTAATCAACTTGTACCTTATCTAATACAGACGAGCTTGCACGACCAGCGCGAACTGTTGCTAATTCACGAGAATAAGCAGCAACTGCTTTTTCCATTTTTTCATTTGAAGACTTCAATACTTGTTGTCCCATATTTATTTCCCCCTTACAACTGTTCCAATATTTTCGCCTAAAACGGCACGTTTAATATTACCTTTTTCCATAACCGAGAATACAATTAATGGAATATCATTATCCATACATAGAGAAGAAGCTGTAGAATCCATTACACCTAAACCTTCTTTTAATACATCTAAGTAAGTAAGCGTTTCGTATTTCGTAGCCGTCGGGTCAATAGATGGATCTGCGCTATATACGCCATCCACATTATTTTTCGCCATTAAAATAACGTCTGCTTCGATTTCCGCTGCACGTAATGCTGCTGTTGTATCTGTAGAGAAGTATGGATTACCTGTACCTGCTGCAAAGATAACAACACGTTTTTTCTCTAAGTGACGAACTGCTTTACGGCGAATGTAAGGCTCTGCCACTTGACGCATCTCAATTGAAGTTTGTACACGAGTTTGGATTCCAATATTCTCCAAGCTATCTTGAAGAGCTAATGAATTCATAACTGTAGCTAACATGCCCATGTAATCTGCTCCTGCACGATCCATGCCCATTTCACTTCCAATTTTCCCACGCCAAATGTTACCGCCACCAACAACAACAGCAACCTCTACATCAAGTTCTGCAATTTCTTTTACTTGTTCTGCAACTGACTTAATAACAGTTGGATTAATTCCAAATCCTTGCTCTCCAGCTAAAGCTTCTCCACTTAACTTTAAAACGACACGATTATATTTCGGTTTACTCATAATGAACCTCCAATTGCTTACATCTTTATTTTAAAAAAGGGAACACAATGTGTTCCCTAATCTGTATTAGTTACTACCTTTTACTTGGTTCATTACTTCTTCAGCAAAGTTGTCTTCACGTTTTTCGATACCTTCGCCAACAGCGTAGCGAACGAATCCTTTTAATGTTCCGCCTTTAGACTCAACGAACTGACGAACTTTCATATCAGGGTTTTTAACGAATGCTTGGTCAAGTAAGCAAATCTCTTCGAAGAATTTGCCTAGACGGCCTTCAACCATTTTTGCAACGATTTTTTCAGGCTTGCCTTCGTTTAATGCTTGTTGTGTTAATACTTGACGCTCATGCTCAACTTCTTCAGCTGTTACAGCATCGCGGTCGATGTATTTAGGGTTAACTGCTGCAATGTGCATTGCTACATCTTTAGCAGCTGCTTCATCAGTAGAACCTTCAAGAACTGTTAATACACCAATACGTCCACCCATGTGTAGGTAAGCGCCGAATGCATCTGCATCAGTTTTTGATACGATTTCGAAACGACGAAGTGTAAGTTTTTCACCAATTTTAGCGATTGCTTCGTTGATGTGCTCTTCTACTGTTTTGCCGCCTTCAATTGTTTGAGTCATAGCTTCTTCAACGTTAGCAGGTTTGTTAGCTAATAAGTGAGCAGCTAGTTCTTTAATTAATGCTTGGAAACCTTCGTTTTTCGCAACGAAATCAGTTTCAGAGTTTAATTCTAAGATTAAAGCGTCGTTACCGTTTGTTTCGATGAAAGTTAAACCTTCAGCAGCAATGCGGTCTGCTTTTTTAGCAGCTTTCGCAATACCTTTTTCACGTAAGAAGTCAATTGCCTTCTCCATGTCGCCGTTAGTTTCTGTTAAAGCTTTTTTGCAGTCCATCATACCTGCGCCAGTTTTTTCACGTAATTCTTTTACCATTTGAGCAGTGATTGCCATACTTTTCATCCTCCTAAAATATGTATTTATACTTTTTATAAAGGTGTTTATACCTTAAAAAAGGTGATAAAAGGCCGAACCCCTTATCACCTTTCCAACTTTGTTACGCAGTAACAGTTTCTTCACCTTGTTTTGCTTCAAGGATCGCGTCTGCCATTTTAGATGTAAGAAGTTTTACAGCACGAATTGCATCATCGTTTGCTGGGATAACGTGATCGATTTCGTCTGGATCACAGTTTGTATCAACGATACCGATGATTGGAATGTGTAATTTGCGTGCTTCAGCAACTGCAATACGCTCTTTACGAGGGTCTACTACGAATAATGCACTTGGAAGACCTTTCATATCTTTAATACCGCCTAAGAATTTCTCAAGACGCTCTAACTCTTTTTTAAGTTGAACAACTTCTTTCTTAGGTAGTACTTCGAAAGTACCATCTTCTTGCATTCTTTCGATGTCTTTAAGACGCTTGATACGCTTTTGGATTGTTTGGAAGTTTGTTAAAGTTCCACCTAACCAACGTTGGTTAACGAAGTACATACCCGCACGAGTTGCTTCTTCTTTAATAGCTTCTTGTGCTTGTTTTTTAGTACCTACGAATAAAATGTCTCCACCTTCAGCAGCGATGTCACGCATCGTTCTGTAAGCTTCCTCAACTTTTTTCACAGTTTTTTGTAAGTCGATGATGTAGATACCGTTACGCTCTGTGAAAATGTAACGCTTCATTTTTGGGTTCCAACGACGAGTTTGATGTCCGAAATGAACACCAGCTTCAAGCAATTGCTTCATAGAAATTACTGACATAATATAGTTCCTCCTAAATGGTTTTTGATATCCTCCGTTTACTTCATCTCTAAGCGAAACTACAAACGTAGCACCAACACTTAAATCAGTAAACGTGTGTACTTTGTACTGACACCACTGCTTACTATATCATACTGAAATATTACAATCAAGTCGAAAATGCGAACAATGTAAAACTTTCTTTGTTCATACTCGAATTCTAGTATTACCAACCTTCATTTCTTTTAAGCAAAAAAGCAAAATACAATTAATAGTTTTCCCAGAAAACACGCTTATGCCACTTTTCACAAGCACCATCAATCATTGCACAAAAAAACTCTCCTCAATCGAGGAGAGTTTTTTATAAATTAGTTTGTTTTTAATTTAGCAAGTTCCTGTAGAAACTTGTCGTTTAGCACTTTAATGTATGTTCCTTTCATACCTAAAGAGCGAGACTCAATAACACCAGCACTTTCTAATTTACGTAGTGCATTTACGATTACAGAGCGAGTAATTCCTACGCGATCAGCAATTTTACTTGCAACAAGTAAACCTTCTGTTCCATTTAATTCTTCGAAGATGTGCTCAATTGCTTCTAACTCACTGTAAGATAATGAGCTGATCGCCATTTGAACAACAGCTTTACTACGTGCTTCCTCTTCGATTTCTTCTGCTTTTTCACGTAAGATTTCCATACCTACAACAGTTGAGCTGTACTCAGCAAGGATTAAATCGTCATCTAAGAACTCTTGACCTAGACGAGCTAATACTAATGTACCTAGACGCTCACCACCACCAACGATTGGTACGATTGTAGTTAAACCTTGACCAAATAATTCTCTGTTTTCTACTGGGAATGCTGTGTAAGCACTGTTCACATCCAAGTTTGAAGATGTTTCTGTAATGTTGAATAAGCTTTGTGTATATTCTTCTGGGAATTGACGTTCTGCAAGCATTTGCTTCATGCGTTCGTTTTCGATTTGTTGGTGAATTGCATAACCTAGTAATTTACCACGACGGCTAACTACGAATACGTTTGCTTCGATTACTTCACACATTGTGTCAGACATTTCTCTAAAGTTTACAGGCTTCCCTGCTGCGCTCTGTAATAACGCATTTAATTTTCTTGTTTTTGCTAATAATTCCATTTCAAAAGTTCCTCCTACATGTTACTCACATATTTTTTCATCACTTGGAAACTAGGGCGAGTCACCTGATGACACTATTACAAAATAAACTGGCTCACATCTTTATTTTTAGCAATTGATGCTAATTTCTCCTCAACGTATTGAGGGGTTATCGTTATTTTCTCTAACGTAATTTCAGATGCTTCAAACGATAAATCTTCAAGGAGCTTCTCCATAATCGTATGAAGTCTTCTTGCTCCAATATTATCTGTATCCTGATTAACTTGATAAGCAATCTCAGCAATCTTACGAATAGCTTCGTCTGAAAATTCAATTTCTATACCTTCAGTCGCTAATAATGCCATATATTGTTTAATTAACGCATTGTCAGGCTCGATTAATATTTTAACAAAATCGTCTGTCGATAATTTCGTTAATTCTACTCGAATCGGAAATCTCCCTTGCAATTCCGGAATTAAATCCGACGGTTTAGACATATGGAACGCTCCAGCTGCAACGAATAAAATATAATCCGTTTTTACTGATCCGTATTTTGTCGCAACATTCGACCCTTCTACAATTGGCAAAATGTCACGTTGCACACCTTCACGTGATACATCTACGCTATTCGACTGCTTACCAGCAATTTTGTCAATTTCATCGATAAAAATAATCCCGAGCTGTTCAGCACGATAAACAGCCTCTTGTGTAACTTCATCCATATCAATTAAGCGCTGTGCCTCTTCATTTGTCAAGAGTTTTCTTGCTTCTTTTACAGAAAGTTTACGTTTTTTTGTTTTTTTCGGCATAAAACTCCCTAACGCATCTTGGAAATTCATTCCCATTTGCTCCATGCCAGTTCCTTGTAACATATCAAACATTGACGACTGTTGCTCAGTCACTTCAATCGATACAATTTCGTCTTCAAGAAGCCCTGCAGCAAGCTTTCTCTCCACATCTTGACGTTTCTTTTCAATTTCACCATCTTCTTGTGTATCAGACGTTTGACTCGAATTTTGAGCGCCCCCAAAAAGCATCTCTAATGGATTTTTAAATCCAGATTGCTTCTCCGGACTCGGCACTAAAATTTCAACAAGACGTTGATTCGCTTGCTCTTCTGCTTTATCTTGAACTTTCACTACCATTTCTTCTTTTACAATACGAACCGATGTTTCCACAAGGTCACGTACCATCGACTCTACATCTCTACCCACATATCCAACTTCTGTAAATTTTGTAGCCTCAACCTTAATAAAAGGTGCTCCAACGAGTTTCGCCATTCGTCGTGCTACCTCTGTTTTCCCAACACCTGTCGGTCCAATCATCAAAATGTTTTTAGGTGCTATTTCATCACGTAAATTTTCAGCTAATTTACTGCGACGGTATCGATTTCTCAACGCTACAGCAACCGCTTTCTTTGCGTCTTTTTGACCGATGATGTATTGATCTAATTTTTCCACAATTTGGCGCGGAGTAAAATGTAAATGCATATAAAATGCCTCCCTTACGATTCTACAATTCTTCAACAATTATGTTGTGATTCGTATAAACACAAATATCGCCAGCAATCTCTAAACTCGCTTTCGCAATTTGTTTCGCTGTTAAGTGTTCACTTGCATATTGCTTTAAAGCACGACCTGCAGAAAGTGCATAATTCCCACCAGATCCAATTGCTAAAATACCATCATCCGGTTCAATCACTTCTCCTGTACCTGAAACAAGGAGCATAGTTGTTTTATCCATGACAATGAGCATCGCTTCTAGTTGACGTAACATTTTATCGCCACGCCATTGTTTTGCCATTTCAACAGCTGCACGCTGCAAGTTGCCATTATACTCTTCTAATTTTCCTTCAAACATTTCAAAAAGAGTAAATGCATCAGCAACTGAACCTGCAAAACCAGCTAAAACTTTACCTTGGAAAAGTCTGCGAACTTTACGAGCTGTATGTTTCATTACAACAGCATTTCCCATTGTCACCTGACCATCTCCAGCCATTGCACATTCTCCATTATGATGAACTGCAAATATCGTTGTAGCGTGGAAATTCCCCATAGAAAAAACTCCTTTATTTGTTTTTATAGCTTTTAAAGCAATTTATGCCCGCGGGTGATGCTTCATGTAAACAGAACGCAATCTTTCTTTAGAGACATGCGTATAAATTTGTGTGGTCGACAAATTCTCATGACCTAATAGCTCCTGTACAGTACGTAAATCCGCCCCTTCATCTAACATATGTGTAGCAAATGTATGCCTTAACATATGGGGACTTATTCGCATTGTCAGTGAAGCCTTTTTAATGAGTTCATTTAAAACATAACGCACTCCACGACTTGTTAGCGGTGTACCTTTCGCATTTAAAAACACCATACGAGAGTCTTCGTCAGTCTTATTAACTAACTGTTTTCTCCCATTCTCTATATAAGTAATTAAAGAATCTTGCGCATAGCTTCCGAACGGAATATACCTTTGTTTTTTTCCTTTTCCCATTACTAAAATTGTTCCCACCGCAAAGTCAATATCGGTAAGTTGTAAATTGACACATTCACTCACACGGATTCCAGTCGCATACATCAACTCTAATAAAGCTTGATTCCTTTGACCTAATGGCGTTCCCGTGTCAGAAACTTCAAATAATTCCTCTAACTCTTCAGCATATAAAAACTTTGGGATTGACAATTCTTTTTTGGGGAGTGACGCAAGTGCAAACGGATTATCTTTCCGATAACCTTCACGCATCAAAAAACGATATAAACTTCGTAAGCTTGATACTTTTCTTGCGACAGATTTACGGGCTAACTTTTCATCGTGCAACGTCGTTAAGTACAAACGAACATCCGCGTATGTAACGTCTAAAAAAGAGGATATGCCTTCTCGCTCCATAAATTGCACAAAATGTTCTAAATCATTTTGATAACTTGCAATTGTATATTTTGAATAATTTCTTTCAATTTGTAAATATCCAACGAATAATTGTAACAATTTCTTCACATTCACACAACTCACCTCAATAAAGGCTACTAAATCGTATCACAACTTAGTAGCCTTTGCAAGAAATTTAACTAAATATTCACAAAATTTTGAATTGTTTCTAAAGCGCGTGTTGCGTATGCTTCATTTCGTTCCGCTTTCTTTTTGATCTTCTTCTCTAACGGTGCAAATAGACCGAAGTTCGCATTCATCGGTTGGAAGTTTTTAGCGTTCGTTGCCGTAATGTAATTTGCCATGCTGCCCATCGCAGTTACTGACGGTAATACAACTGGCTCTTCACCTTGCACAAGACGTGCAGCATTAATTCCTGCTAATAATCCTGATGCTGCTGATTCAACATATCCCTCTACTCCAGTCATTTGACCAGCAAAGAATAAATCATCACGTTGTTTATATTGATATGTTGGACGAAGCAAATTAGGTGAATTAATAAACGTATTACGATGCATTACACCATAACGTACAATCTCTGCATTTTCCAGTCCCGGTATTAACTGTAGAACTTCTTTTTGTGGTCCCCACTTTAAATGCGTTTGGAAACCTACGATATTGTATAAAGTTCCTGCTGCATCATCTTGACGTAACTGAACAACAGCATATGGCGTTTTCCCTGTTTTTGGATCTTCCAATCCAACAGGTTTCATAGGTCCAAATACTAGCGTCTGTCTCCCTCTACTTGCCATAACTTCTACTGGCATACAACCTTCAAAGAAAATTTCTTTTTCAAACTCTTTTAAAGGCACTGTCTCAGCAGCAATTAAAGCCTCATAAAAACGGTCAAACTCTTCTTCTGTCATTGGGCAATTTAAATATGCAGCTTCCCCTTTGTCATAACGCGATTTTAAATATACTTTATTCATGTCAATACTGTCTTTTTCTACGATTGGTGCTGCCGCATCGTAGAAATAGAAATAATCTTCACCTGTTAGTTCTTTTAATTGTGCAGCAAGATCAGGAGATGTAAGTGGACCTGTTGCAATAATTGTTGGTCCTTCTGGAATTTCAGTAAGCTCTTCGTTCACTACCGTTACATTCGGATGGTTTTTTACGTATTCTGTTACTTTAGCTGCGAACTCATGACGGTCTACAGCTAACGCACCTCCAGCTGGTACAGAGCACTCATCTGCCGCACGAATAATTACAGAATCCATTAAACGCATTTCCTCTTTAATAACTCCAACTGCATTTGTTAAAGTGTTTGCACGAAGTGAGTTACTACATACTAATTCAGCAAATTTATCTGTGTGATGAGCTGGCGTTTGCCTTACCGGCCTCATTTCATATAATCTAACTTGGACACCACGTTTTGCAATTTGGTAAGCCGCTTCACTTCCTGCAAGACCTGCGCCAATGACGTTTACTACTTGTGTTGTCATATATATCACCTTTCCTTTTCTTCCCGAAAAAAATGTGAGCAGTTACGCTCACATTTGTTGTTCTTCTTCATAATCGCACGAAATACATTGTACTTGCACGCCTTTTTTCAACTTCTTCTCTACAAGCATGCCTTCACACTTCGGACATTTACGACCAATCGGCTTATCCCAAGATACAAAGTCACATTCTGGATACGTACCGCATCCATAGAAAAGGCGTTTCTTTTTGTTACTACGACGCTCAATAATTTGTCCTTCTTCACATTTCGGACAAGTTACACCGATTTCTTTCACAATCGGTTTTGTATTACGACAATCAGGGAAATTCGAACAAGCCATAAACTTCCCGTATTTACCCATTTTAAAGACCATTGGATGTCCGCATAATTCACAGTCTTCCCCAGCTGGCTCATCTTTAATTTCCACTTCACGCATTTCTTTTTCCGCTTTTTCTAAGCGCGGTTCAAATCCTACGTAGAAATCATCAACAATTTTCACCCAATTGGCATTTCCTTCTTCCACTTCATCAAGGCTTTGCTCCATATTGGCAGTAAATTCAATGTTAATAATTTCCGGGAAAAATTCTAAAATAAGTTCAATTACTATTTCACCAAGTTCAGTCGGAACGAAGCGTTTATTATCCAAGCCTACATATCCACGTTTTTGAATCGTTTCAAGTGTAGGTACATAAGTCGACGGTCTTCCAATTCCAAGTTCTTCAAGTGTTCTTACTAGACGAGCCTCTGTATAGCGCGGAGGAGGTTGTGTAAAATGTTGCTTCGGTTCTAAATCCTTCGAAAATACAGTTTCCCCTACTTCTAAAGGCGGCAACATCTTATCCTTTTCTTCAGCACCATCATCTTTCGACTCTACATACACTTTCATAAATCCTGGGAACTTTACAACCGATCCACTTGCACGGAACTGAACATTGTTATTAATGAGTCTCGCTGTCACAGTATCCATTATAGCAGACGCCATTTGACTTGCAACAAATCGCTCCCAAATCAATTTATATAATCGAAGTTGATCACGACTTAAGAAACTTTTTAGTTCCTCTGGCTTTCTCATTACCGAAGTAGGACGAATTGCCTCATGTGCATCTTGTGCATTTGACTTTTTCGTTTCTTTCTTCTTTTCTGTTCCTATGTATTCCGTACCATACGCTTCAGTGATGTAAGTACGAGCCTCTGTTTGAGCTGTTTCTGAGATACGTGTTGAATCAGTTCTCATATACGTAATAAGACCTACAGTTCCTTGTTTTCCAAGATCTATCCCTTCATACAATTGCTGTGCAAGCATCATCGTTTTCTTTGCTCGCATGTTTAACTTACGTGCTGCTTCTTGTTGCAAGGAAGATGTTGTAAACGGTAATGCAGGATTACGTTTTCGCTCTTTGCGCGTTACATTTTCAACTGAAAACGCATTGTCTTTCATCTGTTCAATTATTTCATTCACTTGCGTTTCATTCGTTAATTGAACCTTTTCCCCATCTACACCGTAAAAGCTTGCTTCAAATGTGTCTTTTCCTTTTACAAATTCTGTTTTAATTGTCCAGAATTCTTCAGGTTCAAAGCTTTGAATTTCCTTTTCACGTTCGATGATTAAACGAACTGCTACAGATTGTACACGCCCTGCACTTAATCCTTTTTTTACTTTCTTCCATAATAAAGGACTAATATTGTAACCAACAAGACGATCAAGTATACGTCTTGCTTGTTGTGCATCTACTAAATCCATATTAATTGCACGAGGATGTTTAAATGATTCTTTGATTGCATCTTTCGTAATCTCATTAAACACAACCCGACAATCTGATTCAACGTCCACATTTAACGTATTCGCTAAATGCCAAGCAATTGCTTCCCCTTCGCGGTCTGGATCGGCCGCGAGATAGACTTTCTTTGCTTTTTTCGCCGCTGATTTTAAATCTTTTAAGACGGGACCTTTACCACGAATGGTAATATACTTCGGGGTGAAGTTGTTCTTTACTTCTATCCCCATTTGACTTTTTGGCAAATCGCGAACATGTCCCATAGACGCGACAACTTTGTATTTTTTCCCTAAATATTTCTCAATGGTCTTCGCCTTAGAAGGCGACTCCACGATCACGAGGTAATCTGACATGCTAGTGCCTCCTTAAGAGGTGGATTCAAGTCTTCATTAATCTTATTGATTTCTCTTGTTTTTGTCAATCAAGAATGAATATACCATACAGTGCCAATCTACCATTTGTCAATAATTGTTTAATAAAAATTTAAAAATATAAGGTTAATTTAAAATCTCTTCCAAGATATCTTCTGCATTTCTTACTAATTTTGCGCCTTGTTGAATAAGATGATTTGTTCCCGATGCCCCCTCTATAAATATAGGTCCAGGAAGCGCAAACACCTCTCTATTTTGCTCTAACGCAAGGTCTGCAGTAATAAGTGTCCCACTTCTCGATTTCGCTTCTACAACTAAAACACCTTTACTTATACCACTAATAATCCGGTTCCTTTTTGGAAAATACCATTTTTTCGGTGCATAGTGCGGAGGATACTCTGTCAATAACAATATATATTCCTTCCACATTTCATATAAATGTCTATTTTCTTTCGGATACATAAACGACAATCCATGCCCTAATATCCCAATAGTGGGACAATGATGCCTTACTGTAATCTCATGAGACATTGTATCTATCCCTTTTGCAAACCCACTGACAATAAGCCACTCTCTTTCTAATAAAGGGTGTAAAATAAATTTCAAGCTCTCATGACCATATAATGATGGTTCTCTCGTTCCAACAACTGCTAATTTATTTACTTTATTTAGAAAATTTTTCTCTCCTTTTCCATATAAAACGAAGGGAGGGTCTTGTATTTCACGTAATAATTGTGGATAATTTTCATCCCATATCGTTATATAAAAGATACGATTTTTCTCTAAATAAGATATATATTGCGGAAGATTTGAACTTTGAAGAAATTTCACTAGTTCTGAAGATTTTTTCGAGGATATTCCAGTGTAGTGCTCCATTTGTTTTTCGTTAAAATTATATATGTTCTTTAATTCTGGATCGACATATAGTAGCCTCTCCATCGCTTTCCAATAATCTGCTAGCAAGTAATGAAGATGTAATAACCGCTCTCTTTTCATCTTGATTCTCCTTACCCATAATTTTTATTATGTAAACAGAAAAAAGTGTAAAAAGACACCCTCAAGTAAGAAGGTGTCTTTCAACAGATTAATAGTTTTTGCAAGTCTCAAATAGACCTTTTTCTTTTAAAACAGAGATTAGCGTTTCTCCCATAACTGCTGGAGTTTCAGCTACTTTAATGCCACAAGCTTCCATTGTTTTAATCTTTTCAGCAGCAGTTCCTTTACCACCAGAAATGATTGCACCAGCATGGCCCATACGTTTGCCAGCAGGCGCTGTTTGACCACCAATGAAGCCTACAACAGGTTTTGTCATATTAGCTTTTACCCATTCAGCTGCCTCTTCTTCTGCTGTACCGCCGATTTCACCAATCATAATTACAGCATGTGTTTCTTCATCTTCATTAAATGCTTTTAACGCATCAATAAAGTCTGTACCGTTAACAGGGTCTCCACCGATACCTACAGCAGTAGATTGACCAATACCTTCTTGTGTTAATTGATGTACAGCTTCATACGTTAATGTACCAGAGCGAGATACGATACCAACATGACCTTTTTTATGAATATATCCTGGCATAATACCAATCTTACATTCATCTGGTGTGATTACACCTGGGCAGTTTGGTCCAAGTAAACGTGTATGTTTACCAGCCATATATCTCTTTACGTTTACCATATCTAATACAGGAATTCCTTCAGTAATACATACTACTAAATCAATTTCTGCATCAACTGCTTCCATAATTGCATCTGCCGCAAAAGCGGGTGGAACGTATACAACTGAAGCGTTTGCGCCTGTTGCTTTCACTGCATCTTCTACTGTATCAAATACTGGTACACCTTCAATATCAGTGCCGCCTTTACCTGGTGTTACACCACCGACAATTTTCGTACCGTATTCAATCATTTGTTTTGTATGGAATAAACCTTGAGAACCTGTAATACCTTGAACAATAACTTTTGTATCTTTATTAACTAATACGCTCATTTTTCTCCCCCGCTTTCTATTAGCCCACTAGTGAAACAATTTTTTGTGCACCGTCTGCCATAGATTCTGCTGCAACAATATTTAAGCCAGACTCATTTAAAATTTTCTTACCTAGTTCTACGTTTGTACCTTCAAGACGTACAACTAAAGGTAACTCAAGACCTACTTGTTTCGTTGCTTCAATAACACCTTCTGCAATAACATCACACTTCATAATACCACCAAAAATGTTAACGAAGATACCTTTTACATTTTTGTCAGAAAGGATAATTTTGAATGCTTCTGTAACTTTTTCAGCAGTTGCACCGCCACCAACATCTAAGAAGTTAGCTGGGTCACCGTGGTAATGTTTAATGATATCCATTGTAGCCATCGCTAAACCTGCACCATTAACCATACAACCGATATTTCCATCTAAAGGAATGTAGTTTAAATCGTATTTTGAAGCTTCAATTTCTTTTGAATCCTCTTCATCAAGATCACGAAGCTCTAAAATGTCTTTATGGCGATATAACGCATTAGAATCAAAGTTTAATTTTGCATCTAATGCCATAACTTTACCTTCACCTGTTGTAACAAGTGGGTTAATCTCAGCGATAGAGCAATCTTTTTCGATAAACGCACGGTATAAGCCCATCATAAACTTCACAGCTTGTCCTACAAGCTCTTTTGGAATATTGATGTTAAATGCAATTCGGCGTGCTTGGAAACCTTGTAAGCCTACTGCTGGATCAATATATTCTTTAAAGATTTTTTCAGGTGTTTTTTCTGCTACTTCTTCAATTTCTGTTCCGCCTTCTTCAGACGCCATTAAAACAACTTGAGAAGTTGCACGATCTAAAACTAGACCTACATAATATTCTTTTTTAATATCGCAACCTTCTTCGATAAGTAAGCGTTTTACTTCCTTACCTTCAGGACCTGTTTGATGTGTCACAAGTGTAGTTCCTAAAATGCTTTCTGCATATGTACGAACTTCATCTAAATTTTTTGCAACTTTTACTCCGCCAGCTTTGCCGCGTCCACCAGCGTGAATTTGTGCTTTCACTACACATACATCTGTTCCTAGTTCTTTCGCTGCTTCTACAGCTTCTTCTACTGTAAATGCAACCTTCCCGTTCGGAACGCTAACCCCATAGCTTCTAAGGACTGCCTTACCTTGGTACTCATGGATATTCATGGTCCCATCCTCCCCTGTTTTCCTGTTTTACTCGAAAAGTTTTTTAATGTTTAAAAAACATTACATTGCCATTGTATAAGATGATTGGCACGCTGTCTACAATAAAGTGTCAGAAAACTGAAATCGCTTTATTCTTTTTCGAAAATAGTAATGTTTATATGCCAAAATAAAAAATAAGCTGTATATTTACAGCTTATTTTTGAATCATATCTTTAATTGGCGCGAATGACTTTCGGTGTTCATCTAATACTCCATGCACTTCAATTGCCTCTAAATGTTGCTTTGTGCCATATCCCATATGTTGCTCAAATCCGTATTCAGGATACTTTTCTCCCAGTTCTTTCATCATACGATCTCTCGTCACTTTCGCAATAATAGATGCAGCTGAAATAGAAATACTTTTCGCATCACCTTTAATAATTGAGGTTTGCGGAATTGGTGTAGGAAGCTTCATCGCATCAATTAATAAATGTTGGGGTGTACAAGATAAATTTGCAACTGCATCTAACATTGCTTGTTTCGTTGCTTGGTAAATATTAATGTCATCAATAACTTGCGGTGATACAATTCCTACTCCAATTGCAATTGCTTGTACTTTTATTTCATCATAAAAACGCTCACGTTTCGCTTCACTCAGCTTTTTTGAGTCATTTAACCCTGGAATATAAAAATCCTCTGGAAGGACGACAGCTGCCGTCACAACAGGCCCAGCCAACGGGCCACGCCCTACTTCATCAATACCCGCGATATATGTGACCCCTTTTTCACGCAAAGCATTTTCATACTTGGACATTTCAAAAAAATTCTCTTTTTCTTTCTGTTCTAACTCTTTTTGTTTATACCACTTCAAAACGAGCTTTTGAACGCCTTTTCGCTCATCTTTCATTAACAGTTGAAAGCGATCATCTTCTTCATTCATAATTTCTTTCAATACATTTTCCGCTTCTTTTATCGTCATTTTTTGCATTTATACAAACTCCTTTTTAAACGTATCCAAAAAGAAAAGACGCACAAACGCACGTCTTATACTTCTTCTATTTTTTCCACATCTTCTACTTGCTCTGCAAACTCTTCCGGTGTTTCAAACGTCATTTTTCCAAGTTTGCCACCACGAAGCTCACGAAGTACAAGCTCAGATGTCTTATCATAATCAATCATTCCGCCGCCCATTAAGCAGCCTCTATTTTTTCCAATTGCATCGAATAATTCCACAATATCTTCTGGAATCTCATTTAAATTATAGCGTTCTTTCAAGCGTTCTGGATATTGTTTCTCCATAAAACGTAATGCGTAAACAGCTACATCTTGTAAATTTAAAATTGAATCTTTAATTGCACCCGTCGTCGCTAAGCGAAGACCCACTAATTGATCTTCAAATTTAGGCCACAGAATACCTGGCGTATCTAACAATTCCATTTCCTTCCCAACTTTAATCCATTGTTGAGCTGTTGTCACACCTGGACGATCTCCTGTTTTAGCAATATTTTTCTTTGCCAATTTATTAATTAATGTAGATTTACCAACATTTGGTATACCTACAATTAATGCACGAATCGCTCTCGGTCTAATACCTTTTGCAACCATTTTATCAAATTTTTCTTTAACAAGCACTTTACAAGCTGCTGCAATTTCTTTCATACCTTGTCCAGCTTGCGCGTTAATCGAAATTGCCATATGACCTTTTTCTTTAAAATATGCGATCCATTGTTTTGTTAAACGGTCATCTGCCATATCCGCTTTATTTAAAACAACAAGCCTTGGCTTATGTGTAATGATTTCATCAATCATTGGGTTTCGAGATGATAATGGTAATCGAGCATCTACAAGTTCAATTACAACATCAATTAATTTTAATTTCTCCGTTACTTGGCGTCTAGCCTTCGCCATATGCCCTGGAAACCATTGAATTACCATGTTGCCACCTTCTTTTTCATTTATTTCACAATACGTGCGTCTTCTAACGGCCAATATAACATATTAGCTTTACCAATTACTTGATCCATTGAAATCGTACCGATTGAACGGCTATCTTTACTAAAACGACGATTATCACCTAAAACAAATAATTGATCTTTTGGAACGGTTTTCTTGCCTGTCATTTCTTCAAGATTAAAATCATATGTAAGCGGTCCGTCAGCAATTTGCTTTTTCTGCTTGTCTAAATACGGCTCCTCATAAGCCTTTCCGTTAACATACAGCTTATCATTACGATACTCTATTTCATCGCCCGGTAGGCCTATAATGCGCTTAATGTAATCTTTATCTTCTGTTGCTCGAAATACGATAATATCAAATCGTTTCGGATCTCCAATGTGATAACCAATTTTATTTACAATCATTCGATCACGATCATGTAAAGTAGGTGCCATCGATACCCCGTCTACGAGAATTGGCGCAAAGAAAAACTGTCTAATAACACCAGCTAATACAACAGCAATCAAAATTGCTTTAATCCATTCCCAAAGTGAACTCTTCTCTTTTTTCATGCATTTCCCCTCCACGGTTATGTAAGCTGTTCGTATTATACCAAAATTTCATATAGATTGGAAAAAGGGAGCTTGTGCATTTACAAGCTCCCATACATGTCTTATCGAATTTCTTTAATACGTGCTTTTTTACCGCGAAGGTTACGTAAGTAGTATAACTTAGCACGACGTACTTTACCACGGCGAAGTACTTCGATTTTCGCGATTCTTGGCGTGTGAACTGGGAATGTACGCTCAACACCTACACCGTAAGAAATCTTACGAACTGTGAATGTTTCACTAATTCCGCCACCACGACGTTTAATTACAACACCTTCGAAAAGCTGAATTCTTTCACGAGTTCCCTCAACAACTTTTACGTGTACACGTAAAGTGTCACCAGGACGGAATGAAGGAAGGTCAGTTTTTAATTGGCCTTTTGTAATTTCTGCGATTAATTGTTGCATATTAAATTCTCTCCTTTAAACAGATGCTCTTATAAAGTCTTAATAAATTACAGCGGAACATCGTTAATACGGCTACTGATTTCAGTAGCACAAATGTTATAATAGCATATTACTAGGCCTGTTGCAATAGCAAATATATGAAGTTATTACTGCTCTCGCTTTATTTCCTCAAGCCATTTTTTCTCTTGTTTAGATAGATCTCTATCATCTAACAAATCAGGTCTACGCGTATACGTACGGCGCAAAGATTCCTTATGTCGCCATTCGTCAATATTTTTATGATTCCCTGACATTAATACATCCGGTACCTTCATACCACGAAAATCAGCCGGACGTGTATAATGAGGATGCTCTAATAAACCTGTACTAAACGAATCCTCTACTTGTGAAGCATGATTTCCTAGCACGCCTGGCAAGAGACGTACAACACTATCAGTAATAACCATAGAAGCTAATTCTCCGCCCGTTAATACATAGTCACCAATAGAAATCTCATCCGTTACGAGATGCTCACGAATTCGTTCGTCATACCCTTCATAATGCCCACATACAAAGATCAAATGTTCTTCCCCTGCAAGCTCTTCCGCTTTCTTCTGCGTAAATCTTTCGCCCTGCGGACACATTAAGACAACTCTCGGCTTACGCTCTGTCTCTTTCGTCAAATCTTCTACAGCGTCAAAAATAGGCTGAGGAGTAAGCACCATACCAGCTCCTCCGCCGTAAGGATAATCGTCTACGCTATTATGCTTACTTGTTGTATAATCACGAAAGTTAACAACACGAAGGTTTACCGCTTCCTTTTCTTGTGCCTTCTTTAATATAGAAGATCCAAATACACCGGTAAACATGTCTGGGAACAACGTTAAAATATCAATTTTCATTATAGCAATCCTTCCATTACATGAATGGTTACTAATTTATTTTCAATATTAACTTGAAGTACAACGTCATCAATATAAGGAATTAAGAGATCTTGACCCTTCGGACGTTTAATCACCCAAACATCATTTGCACCAGGAGAGAGAATCTCTTTGATTGTCCCTAGCGCTTCTCCTTCTTCCGTTACAACGCTGCAACCAATAATTTCGTGATAGTAGTATTCACCTTCAGCAAGTTCACCTAACTGCTCTTCCGGTACTTTTATTAAAGAACCTTTAAACTTCTCTACTTCATCTACATTGTTATATCCTTCAAATGTTAATAAATCGAATGTCTTATGTTGGCGATGAGAAGTTACCTTCACTGGAAGATAGTCTGTGTCTTTCTCATTCGATATGTATAGCGTGTTTCCTACTTTATATCGCTCTTCTGGAAAATCAGTACGAGAAATCACACGGATTTCTCCTCTTACTCCATGAGTATTTACAATTTTCCCTACGTTAAACCACTTTGTCATAAATAGTATGTCACCCCTGGTTTCTATATAAATTAAGCATCTCCATTTCATAGATGGAACATGCAATCTCTATTTAAATGTTAAAAAAGGGAGAGGAATAACTCCTCGCCCTTTTTACGTTTATTGAATTTCCAGTGTTACTTTTTCATCATTATGATGTCCCACTGAATACAAGAGCATTCGAATCGCTTTCGCAACTCTCCCTTGCTTTCCAATGACTTTTCCAACATCCTCAGGATGTACAGTTAATCGATACTTTATCTCTCCGTTGCAAAGTTCCTGTGTAACTTTTACATCTTCAGGATGATCGACAAGAGGCTTGACAATCGTCTCGACTAACTTCTTCATAGTCATTGCCTCAATTACTTACCTTGTTTAGATAAGTGGAATTTCTCCATGATACCTTGGTTAGAGAATAAGTTACGAACTGTATCAGATGGTTTAGCACCATTTCCTAACCATTTTAATGCTGCTTCTTCGTCGATCTTAACTTCAGCTGGTTGAGCAACTGGATTGTAAGTTCCGATTTCCTCAATGAAACGTCCGTCACGAGGAGAACGAGAATCTGCAACAACTACACGATAGAAAGGAGTTTTTTTAGCTCCCATACGTTTTAAACGAATTTTAACTGCCATTTATAAAGCACCTCCGAATTTATTTCACACAGATAATTATATTAGCAAAAAGACTATTGCTTTGTAAAGTATTTTTTCTTAACAGAGCCATCTTTTTTTCCTTACATGAATGGAAACTTCAATCCACCTAGTCCTTTTTTCTTGCCTTTTTGCATTCCCGTCATCGTCTTCATCATTTTTTTCATGTCATCGAATTGCTTAATTAGACGATTGATTTCTTGTACAGTTGTACCGCTACCTTTGGCAATGCGCTTTTTGCGACTAGCATTGATTATTTCCGGTTGTTCTCGTTCTAATTTAGTCATAGAACGAATAATTGCCTCAATATGCCCAATTTGTTTTTCATCAACTTGCGCATTTTTCAGCCCTTTAATTTTATTTGCACCAGGAAGCATTCCTAACAATTCATCAAGCGGTCCAAGTTGACGCACTTGTCCAAGTTGTTCTAGGAAATCGTCAAGCGTAAACGAAAGCGTACGCATTTTTTGCTCAAGTTCTTTTGCTTTCTCTTCATCAACTGTAGCTTGCGCTTTTTCAATCAATGTTAAGACATCGCCCATCCCTAAAATACGGGATGCCATACGCTCTGGATGGAACGCTTCAATTGCATCTAGTTTTTCACCCATACCAGCAAATTTAATCGGTGTGTTTGTTACAGCCTTAATAGATAATGCAGCACCACCGCGGGTATCACCATCTAATTTCGTTAATACAACACCTGTTAAACCTAACTGTTCATGGAAACTTTGTGCAACATTTACCGCGTCTTGTCCCGTCATCGCATCGACAACAAGGAAAATTTCATCCGGTTTCGCAACTTCTTTAACTTTCGCTAATTCATCCATTAGTTCTTCATCAATATGCAGGCGACCCGCTGTATCGATTAAAACATAATCATGATGATCTTCTTTTGCTTTTGCAATCGCTTGTTTCGCAATTTCAACAGGACTTACTTGATCTCCTAAAGAAAATACAGGCATGTCCAATTGCTTCCCTAATGTTTCAAGCTGTTTAATCGCTGCTGGACGGTAAATATCCGCTGCAACAAGCATCGGTTTACGATTATGCTTTTTACGAAGCAAATTCGCAAGCTTACCTGTCGTCGTTGTTTTACCCGCACCTTGCAGACCAACCATCATAATAACAGTCGGTGGCTTATTAGCAACAGCAATTTTGCTTTGCTCTCCGCCCATAAGTTCTGTAAGTTCTTCCTGTACAACTTTAATTACTTGTTGTCCAGGTGTCAAACTTTTCATTACATCTTGTCCGACAGCACGTTCAGACACACGCTTCACAAAATCTTTTACTACTTTAAAGTTAACATCTGCTTCTAAAAGAGCTAGACGAACTTCTCTCATCATTTCTTTCACATCGGCTTCAGAAACTTTTCCTTTGCCGCGGATTTTTTGCATTGTCTGTTGAAGTCGGTCGGCTAATCCTTCAAATGCCATATTGCCGCCCTCCTAATCTAATTTTTCGATAGCTTCAACAACTTGTTTCATTTCTTCATTCACATGCTCTTCTTCGCTGATTAGCTGTTTTAGCTTTGCAACAAGTCGCTGTCGCTCTTGAAACTTTTGAAGTAATACTAATTTTTCTTCATATTCTTCAAGCATCGCTTCAGTCCGTTTAATGTTATCATACACGGCTTGGCGACTTACATCAAATTCTTCCGCAATTTCACCAAGAGATAAATCATCTAGATAATAAAGCGACATATAACTTCTTTGTTTTTGCGTTAACAACGATTGATAAAAATCAAATAAATAGTTCATTCTCGTTGTTTTTTCGAGCATGTTGGATCATCCTTTGTTAAGTGATTTCCCTTTACATAAGTTAGTTTACATGGAGTCCAAAAGAGTGTCAAGTTTTTTTCTTAACATCATATATTTTTATAGAAAAAGAAGCGGAAATACCGCTTCTTTCGCTTACGCTTCTTCTGTTTCTACTAAGTTCGCAAATAAACCATACACATATTGTTCTGGATCAAACTGCTGCAAGTCATCCATTTGCTCTCCTAATCCAACAAACTTCACCGGTACATCAATTTCGTTACGAATCGCTAATACAATACCACCTTTAGCAGTTCCATCTAACTTCGTTAAAACAATACCTGTTACATTCGTTGCTTCACGGAATGTTTTCGCTTGGCTTAAACCGTTTTGTCCTGTTGTTGCATCAATAACAAGCAATACTTCATGAGGAGCACCTGGTACTTCACGCTCAATTACACGCTTCACCTTCTCTAACTCTTTCATTAAGTTTACTTTATTTTGCAAGCGTCCTGCTGTGTCACATAGTAATACATCTACCTTACGTGCTTTTGCAGCTTGTACAGCGTCATACATAACCGCCGCTGGATCAGATCCAGATCCTTGTTTAATCACTTCTACACCAACGCGATCGCCCCATACTTCTAATTGTTCAATCGCCCCAGCACGGAATGTGTCTCCTGCCGCCAATAAGACTGACTTACCTTCTGATTTAAACTTATGCGCCAGTTTACCAATTGTCGTCGTTTTTCCTACACCGTTAACACCAACAAATAAAACAACCGTTAATTGGTCTTCTTGCATATTAATTTCGTTACTAAAATCGCTGTCACCTTTGTAAATTCCTACTAGTTTTTCTGAAATAACAGCTTGTACTTCTTTTGGATCTTGAATGTTACGACGTTGTACTTCTTCTTTCAATTGATCAATTAATTCCATTACCGTTGCGACGCCAACGTCTGCACCGATTAAGATTTCTTCTAACTCTTCGAAGAAATCTTCGTCCACTTTACGGTAACGATACACTAAATCATTCACTTTATCCGCAAATGAATTTCTAGTTTTTTCTAATCCGTGTTTAAATTTCTCTGTAACTGTATCCGTTTGTTTTGAAATTTTTTCTTTTAGTTTTTTAAAAAAACTCATACTTTCCCATCCTTCCTATTCACTTGCAATAAGTTCTTCTCCGGCATCTAAACGAACCGAAACAAGTTTAGATACCCCTGATTCTTGCATTGTTACACCGTACAACACATCAGACTCTTCCATTGTACCTTTTCTATGTGTAATTACAATAAACTGCGTCTCATCACTAAATTTCTTTAAATACTGTGCAAAACGAGCTACATTCGCTTCATCAAGGGCGGCCTCTACCTCATCTAGTACACAGAACGGTACTGGGCGCACTTTTAAAATACCAAATAAAAGCGCAATTGCCGTTAAAGCACGCTCTCCACCTGAAAGTAAACCTAAGTTCTGCAATTTCTTCCCTGGCGGTTGTGCTACAATATCAATACCCGTATTTAGTAAATCCTCTGGATTAGTCATTACTAAATCCGCTCTTCCGCCTCCAAATAACTCAGAGAATACCGATTGAAACTCCATTCTAATGCCTTCAAACGTAGTAAAAAAGCGTTTTTTCATTTCTTCATCCATTTCGGTAATAAGCTGGTGCAATGTCGTTTTCGCTTCTTCTAGGTCGTCTCTCTGCTCTAGTAAAAATGTATGACGCTCCGCTACGCGTTCATATTCATCAATTGCCCCTAGGTTCACTGTACCTAACTCTTCTATGGATAATTTGATTAATTTTACTTTCTTACGCGCATCTTCTGCAGGCATTGTCATTGTATATTTTAGTTTTGCCGCTTCAAATGAAATCGTATATGTTTCACGTAAATGTTGTAATCTATTTTCCAACTCTACATCAAGTCGGTTTATTTTCACTTCTTGATCTTTCAACATTTCAATAATATATTTATGTTTACCTGTCGTTTCTTTCAAATTACGCTCTAAATGTTCTACTCTCTCTTGCAACGAGACACGTTGTTCGCGACGAGAGCGAATTAATTCTGAAGTTTGATTACGATCATACGCTTTCTTCTCAATCATATTCGTAATTTGCTCTTCACCACTTGAATTAGATGTCATTTCTTGTTTTAAGAAAGCTAAATCCTCTTTCGTTTTTACAAGTGTCGCATCCGTTTCTTCTTTTTCCTTCGTAAATCGTTCAACTTTTTCTTTTTGATTAGATAAGCGTTGTTGCTTTTCAGCTACCAGCACTTTTAACTCAGTCATTTCTTTTTGAACTTTTTCTTTTGAAGAATGTTGCTCACTTTTTTGTTTTGTTAAAGCTGCAATTTTACTATCTAACTCTGTGATATCAGCTTGAAGATTCGTTAAAATCCCTTCTAACGCCTCTTTACGCCCTTGTATTTTTACTCGATCTTGTAAAAAACCTTCAATCTCTAAATCATAAATAGACAAGCGGTCATTAATACGATGTTCTTCTAATTCTAAACGATTAATCTCTTCTCTTAATTTCTGCTCATCTACACGCTCTGCTTCTACAGTTTGCCTTAGTTCGCGTATTTTCACTTCTTTTTCTTGAATCTCTTGTTTTACTGCTTTAACAAAGTTTTCTAACTTCGTTGTTTTTTCTTCCATATCAGTTAACTTGCGAGTCCACTCTTCCAGTTCACGTTGGCGTCCTAATAAAGAAGATTTCGCTTGTTTTACCGCTCCACCAGTCATAGAACCGCCAGGATTCACTACGTCCCCTTCGATTGTTACAATGCGATAACGGTATTGCAGTTGTTTCGCCAACTCATTTGCTCCGCGTAAATCTTTCGCAACAATAACAGTACCTAATAAATTTGAAACTACATTTTCATATTTATTATTGTACTGCACAAGTTCTGCCGCCACACCTACAAACGATGGGTGTTGATTTACAATGCGTAATTGCTCAAATGATAACGACCTACTTTTAATAACAGCTTGCGGTAAAAACGTTGCACGCCCATGTTTATTTTGCTTTAAAAATGCAATTGCATTACGAGCATGTTCCTCTGTTTGTACAACAATGTGCTGCATCGCTGCACCTAGAGCGATTTCCATTGCAACTTCGTATTCTTTAGGTACCGTTAACAGTTCCGCAACAGCACCCTCGATACCTTGCAACCTATTTTCTCTAGCTTTCAATACTTCACGTACACCTTGATAGAAGCCAGAATAATCTTCTTGCATCTCTTCAAGCATTTCTTTTCGAGAACGTGCCTGTTGCACAAATTGATATGCTTGATACAGTTTTGTTTCATTTTCACTATACTGCGTCTTACATTTCCCGAGCGCCGCCTCTGTCTTCTGTATGTTTGAGAGGATGCCAGCTACTTTTTCTTTCACTTGTTCGTAATTTTCTACAAGTTTCGTCTTTTTCGCTGTAATTTCCATACGCATTTCTACATATTTCGCATTCTCTTCATCCAGCCGCTCGTTTTTAGACGTTTGCTGTTTAGATTGTTCTTCAATCATAGATAATTCATTGCGATGACTAGCTTGTTGATTTAAAAGTTCAATATAGTCACCTTTTAAATTCTCAATCTGTTCCTCTAAATTGTCAGCAAAAGTAGCAAGCAGTTGCTCATTATCATGCAATTTTTGCTCTAACTCTTTTACTTCATTCACAAATTGCATTAAAGCTTCTGTACTTGACGCAATTTCACCATCGTAACTTTTAGCTTTCTCTGTTAATTCAACAATTAACTGCTCAAGTTGCGCACAATGCGTCGTAGCATTTTGCTTTCTCTCTTTTAACAACTCGCGCTGTCCTTCTAGTTTTTCTAGCTCTTTACTAGAAAGAAGAAGTACTTCTTGCAACGAATCTACAGACTCATCTACCGCTTGTAATTGTCCTCGTAATTCCTCAAGCTCTTCTTCACTTTTTTGTAAATCCGTTGACATTTTAGCTTCTTCGTCTTTATTATGCCCAAACTGATTTCGAAGCGCTTCCCATTTCTCATGCAATTCTTCAATTTCATGTACAATAAGCGCAGCTTCTACTTTCTCTAATTCTTCTTTATTCTCAAGATAATCTTTCGCAATAGAAGCTTGTCTTTCTAAAGGTTCTACTTGACTACTTAATTCATGAATTATATCTTGTACACGATTTAAGTTTTCTTGTGTTTCTGCTAACTTCCCTTCAGCTTTCTTTTTGCGAAGTTTGTATTTCAGTACGCCTGCCGCTTCTTCAAATACACCTCGACGCTCTTCTGACTTACTACTTAAAATCTCTTCCACTTTCCCCTGGCTAATAATTGAAAAAGCTTCTCTTCCCATACCAGAGTCCATAAATAAATCGATAATATCTTTCAATCTACATGATTGTTTATTAATATAAAAATCACTATCACCTGAACGAGATACACGACGTGTTACACACACCTCATTGTATTCAATTGGTAAACGTTGATCTTCATTATTTAAAGTTATTGTTACTTCAGCAACATTAACCGCTCTCCTCGTATCACTGCCTGCAAAAATAATATCCTCCATCTTTGCACCACGTAATGATTTTGCAGATTGTTCACCAAGTACCCAGCGAATCGCATCAGTAATATTACTTTTCCCGCTTCCATTAGGGCCTACTACAGAAGTTACACCTGGGACAAAATCAACAGATACACGCTCAGCAAAAGACTTAAATCCTGCTATTTCTAATCTTTTTAAAAACACGAAAGGCCTTCCTCCTATTCTCCGTTGCTATAACTGTTATCTATACAAAAACGAGCTATCATACGGATTTCCCTTCCTTTTATTCACAAACAAAAAGAAAGTTTCATTCTATGCATAAGGAATCCCCCTCATTCAAAGGGGGATTCCTTATAGTTGTTCTTTTAATTTTTTCAATGCTTCTGCAGCAGCTTGTTGCTCTGCTTCTTTTTTCGACTTACCACTACCAAGACCTAAAGCTACGTTATTTAACGTAACACGTGACACAAATTCTCGATTGTGAGCTGGTCCTTTTTCTTGCAAAATTTGATACTCAACATTGCCACTACCATCACGCTGAATCAATTCTTGTAACTGACTCTTATAATCCATCACATGAGAAAAAGCACCCTCATTAATTTTCGGATATACAATTTCTTTTAAGAATTCCCAAACTGTTTCTAACCCTTGATCAAGATAAAGGGCACCAATAAACGCTTCAAAGACATCCGCTAATAAAGCCGGTCGTTCACGTCCACCTGTCATTTCTTCACCTTTTCCTAATAAAACAAGGCTACCAAATGACAATTCGTTCGCAAAACGAACAAGAGATGGCTCACATACAATAGCTGCACGTAGTTTTGTTAACTCTCCTTCGCTCATTGTCGGATATTTTTGAAACAGATACTGCGATACAGTAAGTTCCAATACTGCATCTCCAAGAAATTCAAGACGCTCGTTATCTTCATGCGGTTTTTTTCGATGCTCATTCACATACGATGAATGCGTAAATGCTTGAATCAATAATTTTTCATCTGTAAACGTAATACCTATCTTTTCTTGAAACACTTTAAATGCTTCACGATATTTTGTTTCGTATTTTTTTTCTCTATATTTTCGGTACGGCATAGGTCCCTCCAGATATAAGCCAGAAAGCCCCGCTAAAAAACGGGACTTCACTTAAGCATTATAGATGACTCTCTATGTAAGTCACAGCATCGCCAACAGTAGCAATCTTTTCAGCATCTTCATCAGAAATTTCCATTTCGAATTCATCTTCTAATTGCATTACAAGTTCTACTACATCTAGGGAGTCTGCTCCTAAATCTTCCTTGAAGCTTGCAGCTGGTACTACCTCAGTCTCTTCTACTCCTAAACGATCAACGATGATTTTTGTTACGCGCTCTAAAACATCTGCCATTCCATTCACCTCCCCTCAAATATTATATTAAATATTGACCAAAAAAACTAGGTGAAATCGATTCTTTTATTACATTACCATACCGCCATCAACATTTAACGTTTGACCTGTAACATATTTGCTTTGATCAGAAGCAAAAAACGTTACAGCATTCGCGATATCTTGCGCTTCACCAAATTGAGCAGCTGGAATAACTTTTAACATTTCTGCTTTAATATTCTCATCTAGTACATCTGTCATATCAGTCGCAATAAAGCCCGGCGCAATTGCATTCACTGTAATATTTCGACTTGCTAACTCTTTTGCAGATGTTTTTGTTAATCCAATAACACCCGCTTTAGCAGCAACATAATTAGCTTGCCCTGGGTTTCCTATAACACCAACAACCGAAGCGATATTTATAATTCTACCGTGACGTTGACGCATCATATAGCGAGATACTGCTTTTGTACATAAGAATACACCTTTTAAGTTTGTATTAATAACTGTATCCCATTCTTCTTCTTTCATACGCATTAATAAATTATCTTTTGTTACACCAGCATTATTTACAAGAATATCAACTTGTCCAAATGTATCTACTGTTTGTTTCACCATATTTGTAACATCATCAGCATTTGCAACATCTGCTCTTACCGCAATTGCATCAGAACCTAATTTCTTAATTTCATCTACTACTTCATTTGCTTTTTGTTCATTACCTGCATAATTCACTACTACATTTGCCCCTTGTTTCGCTAAATCGATCGCAATCGCGCGACCAATTCCACGTGAAGCGCCAGTTACTAATGCTACCTGCCCTTTTAACATCAGTTTTCTCCTCTCAAATTTGAAATGGTATCTTTTAATGTCTCTTCATCATATATCGCATATGCTTTCACTGATGAATCAATCGACTTCATAAGTCCAGCAAGTACTTTTCCAGGTCCAATTTCAATAAATATATCTACTCCCTGCTGCACCATACATTCAATAGACGGGTACCATAATACAGGCGAATAAAGCTGTTCGATTAACTTTTCTTGAATGTCAGCACCACGTGTAATAACATCCGCTGTAACATTTGCAATAACAGGAATATTCGTGTCATGAATTGTAATTTCATTTAAAACGCTTTGGAACTTCTCAGCTGCCGGCTTCATAAGTGAAGAATGGAAAGGCCCACTTACTTTTAGTGGAATTGCTCTCTTTGCACCATTTTCTTTCGCTCTTTGAGAAGCAACCTCTACACCTTGCTTCGTTCCAGAAATCACAATTTGCTTCGTACTATTCATATTAGCGATTTGCACTGCATATCCTTCACTTGTTACTTCTTCTGTAACTTGTTTCAGCATATCTAGGTCAGCACCTAATATAGCTGCCATCGCACCTTCCCCGTCTGGAACAGCTTCTTCCATATATTCGCCACGTTTCCTTACAGCATATACAGCATCTTCAAAAGTTAATGCACCAGCTGCTACAAGAGCGCTATATTCACCTAAACTATGACCAGCGACAAAGTTAGGTGTAATGTCATACTCTTTCAAAGCTGTCAAAATAGCAAAACTCGTTGTTAATAATGCAGGCTGAGCATTTGTTGTTAATGTAAGCTTTTCCTGCGGTCCTTCAAAAATCACTTCTGAAAGTGAATCTTGTAACACCTCATCTGCTTTTGCAAACACTTTTGCAACCTCTTTATTATTCTCTGCTAATTGTTTACCCATTCCAACTGCCTGTGAACCTTGGCCCGGAAAAAGAAATGCTATTTTTCCCATTTCAAATCCTCCTCTTATTGGAGTGACTCTTTCTCCATTACGCTTGAAATTGTAGGAATTACTTCTTTCGCTACCATTTCTCTCGTTTGACGAATCGCACTAAATATCGACTGGTCATTAGAAGAACCGTGAGCCTTAATGACAGGTGCTTTCAATCCAAATAATGCAGCTCCCCCATACTCCGAATAATCCATTTTATCTTTTAATACCATAAGTTTTGGCTTTAATACCGCCGCTGCTAATTTGCTCGTAAACGAACTCATTAGTTGTTCTTTCAACATAGAGAATAGCGCAAGTGCTGTTCCTTCTAATGATTTCAACGCTACATTCCCTGTAAAACCATCACATACAACAACATCTGCTACACCTTGCAATAAATCTCTCGATTCAACGTTCCCAACGAAATTAATTGGCGCATCCTTAAGCATTGCAAATACTTGCTTTGAAAGCTCGTTTCCTTTTCCATCCTCTGTTCCAACGTTTAATAGTCCAACACGAGGATTTTCAATTCCTCTTACCTTCTCAGCATAAACAGATCCCATTACTGCATATTGATATAAATGAATTGGTTTTGCATCAACATTTGCTCCAACATCTAACATAACAAAACCTTTTCCATCTACAGTTGGCATTGTAGGCGATAAAGCTGGTCGCTCAATTCCTTCCATACGACCGACAACAAATAATCCAGCTGCCATTAAAGCTCCTGTGCTACCTGCGGATATACAAGCGTCTGCTTCTCCATCCTTTACTTGCTGTGCCGCAAGTACCATTGAAGCTTGTTTTTTTCGACGAACCGCTCTTACTGGTTCTTCCGTCGATTCTATTTTTTCGTCTGTATGAAGAATAGTAATTCGTTCATCACTCGTTAAGTATTGACGAATTTCCTCTTCTTTCCCTACTAACGTAATATGTAAATCAGAATATTCCTTAATAGCTTTCATTGCCCCTAATACTACAGCCTTCGGAGCGTGATCTCCGCCCATTGCATCTATTGCGATTTTCATAAGTTGTTACCTTCCTCACTATAATTACTAGATCGATACATTTCAAAAGTGCCTGTAAAAACAAGTTCTTCTCCAACGAAGCTACGCACTTTGACAACCGTCCGTCCCTTATCATTCTCTACGTCTTCAACACGCGCTTTTGCAACAACACGCTCTCCTAATTTTACAGGGCGAATATATCGAATGGTAGACTTTGCAGTTAAAGCTAATTCTTCATCAATAACCGCAACAGCTAGTGAGTTTGCTTGCGCAAACAGATGATGCCCACGGGCAATTTGATTTCTTTTAAATACATGTTCTACCTTTACTTCAAAGATAGAGATTGCATGTCTATCTAATTCAATATCAATAATTTCTCCGACAACCTCTTCTAACGGTAAAGATTTCACATCTTCTTCATGTTGCTTTGTAGCTACATGTTTAATTCTCTCTCTTAATTCAGGAATAGACAATTCCATACGATCCAGTCGTACTGTTTGTATACTCACTTGAAATTTTTCCGCTAAATCTTCATCCGTAATAAAAGGATTTGATTCGATTGTTTGTTGTAATAATTCTTGTCTTTCTTTTTTACTTCTTCTTTTCTTCATACCGCACCATCCATTTTTTATGACTAGGTACTAACAGTAGTATATAATCATTGAAAGTAGAATGCAACAATTTTTTTGTTGACTCCCTTTAATCGAGCTTCTCTCCTTGGAACACACCTGTCCCATCAAGATACGTACGCAAGGCAGCGTATTGATCATTGTGCCAAAATGCTTCTGACTCTACTAGTATCGCCGCATCTTGCCTTGCTGTTTCTAACGCTCGATAATCGTGTACCATGTCAGCAACCTTAAATTCCGGTAAGCCACTTTGCTTACTCCCAAAGAAATCTCCAGGACCTCGTAATTCTAAATCTTTTTCTGACAATACAAATCCATCATTTGTTTCAGTCATTATGCGCATTCTTTCTTTTCCTGTTTCTGATTTAGGGTCTGCTATTAATAAACAATATGATTGTTCACTACCACGCCCGACACGCCCTCTAAGCTGATGAAGCTGCGATAAACCGAAACGTTCTGCATCATAAATAACCATCACAGTCGCATTCGGTACGTTCACACCAACCTCAACAACTGTTGTCGATACAAGAATTTGCACTTTATTTTCACTAAACTGTCCCATTATCTCTTCTTTTTCCTGAGACGATAATCTCCCATGCATCAATCCAACTTGGCATTTCCCTTGGTAATGATGCGTCAGCATACTATGTAAGTCGATAGCATTTTGCACATCAAGTTTCTCAGATTCTTCAATTAGAGGACAAATAACGTATGCCTGTCTTCCTTTTTTTATCTCCTTCTCAACAAAACCGAGGACGCGATCTAACATATCATGTTTTGCCCAGTATGTTTCAATCACCTTTCTCCCTGCTGGCATCTCATCGATTATTGAAACATCCATCTCTCCAAATGCAGTAATTGCAAGCGTACGCGGAATTGGTGTCGCTGTCATAAATAATACATCTGGACTTTCACCTTTCTCCCGTAAAACTCGGCGCTGCGCTACACCAAATCGATGCTGTTCATCCGTAATAACGAGACCCAACCTATGAAATATAACTTCATCTTGAATTAAAGCGTGCGTTCCAACAAGAATATCTATTTCTCCTTGTTCTAACTTCGCTAAAATGTCTCGTCGTCTCGCACCTTTAACAGAACTTGTTAGCAGTTCCACCTTCATACCAAAATGCGAAAACGTTTCAGCAAGCGACTGATAATGTTGCTCAGCTAAAATTTCTGTAGGAACCATTAAAGCACCTTGATAATGAGCTAATTTCGATGCATAAAGGCCAATCGCAGCAACAACTGTTTTCCCAGAACCAACGTCACCTTGTAATAGTCGGTTCATCCGATAAGGAGATGTCATATCTTTTAAAATTTCATCTACAACTCGGCGCTGCGCACCCGTTAACGGAAACGGCAGTGCATCGATAAATTCTTGTAATTCTACTGACGGAATCTCTTTCTTCGTCCCTTTTGAATTTTCCCTCTCCATTTTCCTCAGCGTTTGCATTTTCAGCTGAAATAAGAAAAATTCCTCATATACAAAACGGCGACGCGCTTGCTTTAAATCCTCCTGTCCTACCGGAAAATGCAAAGCCTTAAGTGCTTCATATCTTGGTAATAATTTATACCGGCCTAACAAACCATCCGGTAACACTTCGACTATAGAATCTCCATATTCCTTTAACGCTTGAGCAATAAAACGACGCATCTGTTTTACTGTAAGTTTCCCCTTTACTGAGTAAACTGGCTCCACTTCTTGTTGACGTACAACTGGCCCAAAATGAAGTTCTGATACAGCAATTGTTTGACGATGTTGATCCCATTTACCAGTAATCGTTACCGTTTCATCTAACGTTAATTTTTGCTTATAGTAAGGCCTATTAAAACATACCGCCGTAATTAAATAACGACCGACGAGAACACGAACTGTTAGACGCGATTTCTTCTTACCATAATATTGCAGCAAAGGAGCACTATGAACCTTCCCTTCAACCGTTACACGTTCATCATGCTTTACTTCAGCAAGATCTTTCATCGCATAATCTTCATAACGGTACGGAAAATGTTCTAATAGATGAGAAACTGTATAAATCCCCATCTCATGTAGTAACTCAGATGTTTCTCCTCCGATCCCCTTTACATCCGTAACAGGAACTTGTACAACATCATTCAAGATTCTCACACCCCGTCACACTATTTTCTTTATTGCATTTTATTTGAGTACCAATTAGCATCTGTAATCGCTCTCTTTCACCTTATATATTCTATCATAGGCATTCTAAGAGAAACTACTCAAATCCCTTATATAAAACAAGTAAAAAAGAGCCTCACTATTAGCAGCAAGGCTCTTTTCTCTCTTCGATATGCTAGCCTTTTGAATAAAAACTAGTAATAAACTTCATATTACTACTCCTTATCCATTAGCAAGTAAGTAATCCATTTATTTTCAAAACGAATCTTATCTTATTCTACAGAGAAGATGAAAGAATACACTGGTTGGTTTCCAGCATGCACTTCTACTTCTGCATCTTCAAATTTCTCTTCTACAAATTCAACTAACTCCGCTACTTCTTCGTCAGTTGCATCTTCACCTTGTAGAATCGTTACGATTTCAGAATCTTCATCAATAAGCGCTTCTAGTAATTGCTTCGCAGCTCCTACTTTTTCAGCATTTGTAGATACAATTTTTCCATCTGCAATACACATGAAGTCATCTTTTTGAATTGCTACACCATCAATTTCCGTATCACGTACAGCATACGTAATTTGACCTGTTTTCACATGAGATAAAGCTTCTTGCATGTTTTCTTCATTCTCTTCTAACGTTCCAACTGGGTTAAATGCTAACATTGCTGCCATACCTTGAGGAACTGTTTTCGAACGAACAACAATAACTTCTTGATCTACAACTGATGCCGCTTGTTCTGCTGCCATTACAATATTTCCGTTATTCGGTAAAATAATGATTTTTTCAGCATTTGCTTCTTCAATTGCCTTCACGATATCCTCCGTACTTGGATTCATCGTTTGACCACCTTCGATAACTTTCGTTGCGCCGATGCTCTCAAATAAAGTTTTAATACCAGACCCCATTGCCACAGTTACGATACCATATGGTTGTTTTTCTTTCGATTGAGCTGGTTGTTCAGGAACCATAGCAGGTTCATCTAATAAAGCAGTATGCTGTTCACGCATATTTTCTACTTTAATCTTAATTAAACTACCGTATTTTTGCCCGTAGTTCATAGCGTCTCCAGGATGTTCTGCGTGGATATGAACTTTTACAATTTCATCATCAGACACAACTAGTAGAGAATCACCATATACACTAATATCTTCACGGAATTTTTGTTCAGAGAAATTATGCTCTTTCACCTTTTCAGCCTCTAATTTCACCATGAACTCCGTACAATATCCATACTTAATATCTTCTGTACTCAATTGGCTTTGTACACTACGGTGATGTTCTGCGCGTACCATCTCATTCATAGATGTTTGCGTCGGTGCATCAGAAGAAATCGTTTCTCCTTTTAAGTCAGCTAAAAATCCTTCGTATACCACTACAAGACCTTTACCACCGCTATCTACAACGCCAACTTGTTTTAATACAGGTAATAAATCTGGCGTACGATTTAACGATGCGTTTGCTTCTTTCACAACGTCTTCCATAAACAAAACAAAGTCGCGCTGTTTTTTCGCAACTGTTACTGCATATTTACCCGTTTCTCTTGCAACCGTTAAAATCGTTCCTTCAATCGGTTTCATAACCGCTTTATAAGCCGCCTCTACTCCAGCTTCTAGTGCTGCAGCAAAATCAACTGTTGTTAATTCTTCTTTTTGTTCAATGGATTTAGAGAAACCACGGAACAACTGAGATAGAATAACTCCAGAGTTACCACGAGCTCCCATTAATAATCCTTTGGCTAAACTTACGCCGACTTTACCAGCATGCTGTGAAGGATTTGCTTTCACTTCACGCGCACCTGAAGTCATAGATAAGTTCATGTTTGTACCGGTATCGCCATCTGGAACTGGAAATACGTTTAATGCATCAACAAGCTGAACATTATTTGTTAAATTATTCGCTCCTTGCATGATCATTTGTGATAAACGTTTTCCATCAATTTTTTGAATTGACACAGATTTTCCTCCTTAATGCACATTACAAGTTTATTACTTTAACTCCTTGTACGTAGATGTTTACAGAATCTACTGCTAGTCCTACAGTTTGATCTAGTGTATATTTCACTTTCGTCTGCACATTATGTGCCACTTCTGAAATTTTCGTACCATAGCTCACAATAATATACATATCAATATGTACTTCATCTTCATCTTTACGAACAATAACACCTCTAGTGAAGTTTTCTTTTCGTAAAATGTCTGTTAATCCATCTTTTAACTGATTTTTTGATGCCATACCTACGATACCGTAGCAATCTACCGCGGCACCTCCAGCAATTGTTGCAATTACATCTGTACTAATATCAATTTGACCGTACTTCGTTTTAATTTCAATTGACATCTCGTTTCCCCCTTCATAAATGGTGAAAGTGAGCTAGACTACTTTAGTTACTATCATATAATCTTTTTAAAGAAAATTCCATCGTTCTTTCTTTTCACTCTCATATTTTATGTTTTAAATTACACTTTTTTATGATGAGCAAAATAGTCCATTGTTATTATACAACATGTACCACTATAATATGTCAAGCAATTTTTATGGATTTTAACTTTTCTTCATTGACATATAGTGTCAAGTAAATTTTCTTGATTTCTTTTTTCTACGGTGTTGCATTCTCTTTTTAGTTGTGTTAAATTATAGTAGTGTTTTTAGCATCGCATAAAAGACTAACATTGAAAAATTACGTATGGTAAGGTATCAAGGGAGGGAAATATAAATGGCTCGTGTTTGTGCTATTACTGGAAGAAAAGCTCGTTCTGGTAACTCTCGTTCTCACGCAATGAACGCTACAAAACGTAAGTGGGGCGCTAACCTTCAAAAAGTTCGCGTACGCATCGACGGAAAAGTTCAACGTGTTTACGTTTCTGCTAGAGCATTAAAATCTGGCAAAATCGAACGTGTTTAATAATAAAAAAAAGAGCCGATAGGCTCTTTTTTTACTATAACAATGGAAAAAGCACCGGTGATAGGTGCTTTTTTAATCTTTTTTGAAGGTATTTAACATTGCACGAACAATTCCACCAAGAAATTTAGGTAACTTAATTGTATAAAATCTCATGGTTTCCCTCCTAATCCCCATTACTCCACTTGGTCACTATATGATGTAAGGAGCAAAATTGTTTCTTCAATCAGTGCTTCTTATCAACATTAATATGCCAGAAGTAAATGAAAAAGTACCTTTTTCCTCAACGAGTTCGTTACTAATACAAAGTGTTGATCCCCACTCTATTGTTTTATTAGTAAGAGGGTACTTAAAACCAAACAATGTAATCCCTTCCACTATTTCAGTAACTGGTACAAAAGATACATAAGGAAAATTTTTATTTTCTTCAATTATATGTGTACCCACTTTTTTAACTGTTATTTCATTTTTATTGTCCACAATACACATTTCTATCTCTACTTCTAACCCTTTTAAAAGCATTTGTATATTTGCCAAACCGTGATCAAGTCTTCCACCGGTAGCACCAAAAATACGAATTAGTGCCGGCTTCTGTCCTAATGCCCAGTTGATTGCAATTTCTAAATCCGTTTGATCTTTTTCCCGCGGAACAATATGTAATTCGTTCGTTTGCTGTCCCATCCATACTAATTCTTCTTCAGTAACTGAATCGTAATCTCCAAACGCAACAGCCGGGGTAATCCCTTTCTTTAATAGACGGTATACTCCCCTATCAACCGCAGCCCACACTACTTCCTCATTCTCATATCGAGCAAAATCTGCGCAATATTCCGAAGGTCCTCCTGCCAAAATATGAATAATCATTTTTTCTTCCCCTTCCATTGTAAAAAGGCAATCTGCCATTCGGTAGATTGCCTTTTTACATATTTTTACCCTATCCTATGAATACCTTACTAGGATAAAAGTTCATCACTACCCACGAATTACGCGAATTGCTTCACCGCGGTCTTTTTGATTGTATACTGCTGATCCAGCTACAAGTACATTTGCTCCTGCTTCCACACAAAGTCTTGCTGTTTCAGCATTTACACCACCATCAACTTCAATTTCTACTTCTAGATTGCGCTCTTTCACCATGTCTGCAACTTGTTTAATTTTCGGTAATACAGAATGGATAAACTTCTGTCCACCAAATCCAGGATTTACTGTCATAAGTAATACCATATCTATATCTTCTAATACATGCTCAATCACTGAAACTGGCGTATGTGGATTTAATACAACGCCCGCTTTAATACCGTGAGATTTAATTAACTGAATTGTACGATGCAGATGTGGACACGCCTCTGCGTGAACAGTAATAATATCCGCTCCCGCTTGTGCGAAAGTCGGGATATAGTTATCAGGATTTTCAATCATTAAATGTACATCTAATGGTAATGATGTAATTGGACGGATAGCTTCTACAATTAATGGTCCAATCGTAATATTTGGTACGAAATGTCCATCCATTACGTCAACGTGAATGTAATCCGCTCCGCCCTTTTCTACATCTTTAATCTCTTCCCCTAATTTTGAAAAATCTGCTGATAAAATCGATGGTGCAATTTTAATCATAACTAATACCTCGGCTTTCTCTCTCTAATTTCTTCTACGAATTGTTTATAGTTCTTATAGCGATATTCTGTAATCTTCCCTTCTTCAACCGCAGCTTTCACAGCACATTTCGGTTCAGAAAGATGTGTACACCCTCTAAATTTACAGTATTGGCTCGCTTCTTTCAACTCTGGAAAACAATATGTAAGATCTTCTACTTCTATATCAATGAAATCTAGTGAACTAAAACCCGGTGTATCTGCTACTAGTCCACTCCCAATTGCAATTAATTCTACGTGTCTTGTCGTATGCTTCCCGCGTCCTAAATGGGAGGAAATATCATTTGTTTTCAGCTCTAATTCTGGACGTAGCACATTAAGCATTGAAGATTTCCCAACACCAGATTGACCCGCAACAACAGAAACACAATTTTCTAAGTATGGTTTTAATATATCAATACTTTCTGACGTATTAATAGAAGTAAATAAAACATCATAACCCATCTCACGATAATCATTCGCATAAGCTTCAACAGTTGCTTTCATCTTTTCATCTACTAAATCCATCTTGCTAATACAAATAATTGGCTTAATGTTATGATATTCAATCAGCACTAAAAATCGATCTAACAGTCCAGGATTAAAATCTGGTTCTACTGCAGAGAACACAAGGATCGCTTGATCGACATTAGCAATAGGAGGTCTAACAAGTTCATTTTTTCGATCAAACACTTCAAGCACATAACCTTCAGTTGGATTATCTGCCTGAAAAACAACTTGGTCTCCTACAAGTGGTGTAATTTTATTTTTTCTAAATACACCTCGCCCACGACATTGCGTAACCCCTTCTTCATGCTGCACGTAATAAAACCCACTTAAAGCTTTTATAATTTTTCCTTCTGGCATAGAATTCTCCTTTTTTTGTATAAGGTGATGCTGAATTTAAAAATGAATGGATTTAAATTTTCCAAATAACGATTTCAAAACCTACCATATATACTTTCGCTAATATACATTAAATCTTCCATTAAATGCAAAAAAATATTTACAGCTGCATCACTTTACTAGCTTTTTGAATCATATATTTTTGCCTGCTATACCGTCCACTTTGTAGACAGCATAACAGGCAATAATAATAAGTAGACTTTCACTATTATTGAGTTGGATATGGTACTTCTTTATCAATAATCGTTACTCCATCTCGTACAATTTTATAGTGTCCCTTTGAACCTTCTTGAATTACAAATTCTAAAGAAATAGTCGCTGATTCAGTAATTGTTCTCGTTTCAACCGGTCTATCCATTTTTTGCTGCATGTCTTCTTTATAAATTTCTATTGTTTGCGGCTTTTTTTCACCTGTTACAGCAGGCTCATATGGGATAGAGATATTGTCCACTTTTACCGTTTTAGTCACTTTAGGCTTTTGACCATCAGAGATAATAATAGTTACTTTATCTCCCTCTTTTAATGGTGTACCTGGTTTTGGAAATTGCGAAATTACAAGTCCTTTTTCGACTGAATCTGAGTACTCTCGTTTTATATCTGACGTTAGTTTTCTCTCATTCAAATAACCAGTTACACTATTTTCAGTCCACCCCGAAAAGTCACCTGGTCTAATTTGATAAGGACCTTTACTTACCCAGATTTTCAGTTCTTGCTCCGCTTCTATAACCATTTGATCAGGCGTCGGAATTTGCTCTACAATTTCACCTTTCGGCTTATCATTTTCAATACAATTTACTGTAACTTGTTTATATTTTTCTTCTAACTCAGCTTTTACACTCTCAAAGTTTTGCCCTGTGAAATTCGCCATCTTACTTTTCTTTTTTCCACCTGATTGATAGATAGTAATTTTAGCGTTTTCTTTTACGACTCTTCCTGCTACAGGTTCCGTTTTTATTACATCCCCAACTTCAACATCATCTGTATATACAATATTAGGCTCCGTCACCTCAAAGCCCTTTTCTACTAACGTATTTACAGCTGTCGTGTATTTCATACCAGCCACATCAGGCACTTTCACATCTTTCGGAATAAATAATCCTGGAATAACCGTAAGCGCTAATGTTATTCCTATTGCTAAAAATAAAAATGTTGAAATTAAAACTTTAAGCCACTTGTTACTCCGTTTTTTCTTCTTATCTAACTCAGCTGCTTCTGCTCTTATCGGTTCTTCCACCTTACTCCCTTTTAAAACAATCGTTTCATCACTTACATTTTCAAATAATTGTTCTTGTTGAATAATCGGAATCGCTTTCGTCGCTTCCATATCTTCTGGTATGTAAAATGGTTGCTCATTTATCCTCTCTGGATATAGCGCAGTTTCAATATCTCGCTTCATCGCATTGGCAGATTGATATCGATGGAAAGGATCTTTTGCAGTTGCCTTTAATATAATATTTTCAACACTTTGCGGAATATTTTCATTCCATCTTTTTGGTGATGGGATTTCACTTTGTAAATGTTTTAAAGCTATAGCAACAGCAGATTCGCCAGAAAACGGTTGTCTTCCTGTTAACAATTCAAACATAACTATTCCAAGAGAATAAATATCCGATTGTTTATTTGCTATCCCGCCACGTGCCTGTTCTGGTGATAAATAATGGACTGAACCCAGTACTGAATTTGTATGTGTAATTGTTGTTGCACTTGTAGCTGTCGCAATTCCAAAATCTGTTACTTTTATTATTCCATCAGCTCGAATTAAAATATTGTGCGGCTTTATATCACGATGCACAATTTCAAAATGATGGGCGTGTGCCATGGCGGATGTTAACTGCTCCATAATATCAAGAGCTTCTCCTATAGGTAACATACCTCGCTCAATTATGTATTGCTTCAATGTTTGCCCGGGTACATATTCCATGACAAGATAATATATACCATCTTCTTCTCCGACATCATACATATTCACAATATTTGGATGCGACAACGTTGTAACAGACTGCGCTTCTCGATGGAAACGTTTAATAAACTCTTCGTTATTTGAGTAGTCGAGTCTTAATATTTTTACCGCTACATCTCGGCCAAGTATATCATCATGAGCTAAATATACATTGGCCATTCCGCCACCACCAATCATTTTCAGTAGCTTATAACGGTCATTTAAGCGTTTTCCAATCAGCACGTTGCACTTCACCTACTTTCGTTTGTCGAACCCGCATAATCAATAAGAACAAGTGTGATATTATCTTCTCCACCGCGATCATTCGCCAATTGAATGAGACGCTGCCCTTTACCTTCAAGCTGTTCATTTAACTGTAAAATTTGTTGCATATCATCAATAGAAACTTTGTTTGATAACCCATCAGAGCAAAGAAGTAATTGATCATCTTCCTCAAGCACCAACGTTTTAACATCTAATCCAACTTTTTCTTCTGTTCCTAGCGCTCTTAATAACACATTCTTTTTCGGATGATACTCTGCATCTTCCTTTGAAATTTCACCATGTCTCACAAGCTCATTTACAAGCGAATGATCTTCCGTTACAAGCGTCATTTCTCCTTCTGATACCATATAGCAACGACTATCTCCTATATGCCCTATCGTCACAAAACTTGTTGTACAAACAGCTATTATAAGCGTTGTTCCCATACCATTACATTCTACATTTTGCTGAGCGTATTCATATATACGCTCATTAATAATCCCAACACTAGTATGTAACCATTGTTCTACTTTTTTCGGTTCATTCATATTATGCGTTTGCTTCCAATAATCATGGAATAATTGAATGGCCATCGAGCTAGCTACATCACCAGCTCGATGACCTCCCATTCCATCTGCTACTACCGCTAAAACATTTCCATCTAAATTGTGAAAAACTCCTGCACTATCTTCATTATGTTGACGAACTTTTCCTTTATCCGATAGAAATACGGCTTTCATCTCGTCACCTCGTCTCTTCTTTGCGCTCCTTCGCACGCAACTGACCGCAGGCTGCGTCAATATCATGACCTTGTTCACGGCGAATCGTTACATTCACTCCACGATCTTTTAACGTTTTCTCGAACAAGAAAATTTGCTCACGTGGTGTACGTACATAATCACGTTCAGGTACGTAGTTTACCGGGATTAAGTTTACATGACATTTTACACCTTTTAAGAGCGCAGCAAGCTCTTCAGCGTGCTCAACTTGGTCATTTTCTCCTCCAAATAATCCATATTCAAAAGTAATACGGCGCCCTGTTCTATTTACATAGTATTTAATAGCTTCCATTAAATCCGGTAATTTATAAGCACGGTTAATCGGCATTAATTTTGAACGTAATTCTGAGTTTGGAGCATGCAATGAAATCGCAAAATTAATTTGTAGTTCTTCTTCAGCAAACTTATAAATTTTCGGGATAATTCCACTCGTCGAAACAGTCATATGTCTAGCACCAATATGAAGTCCTTTTTCATGGTTAGTGATGCGTAAGAATCCCATTAAATTATCGTAATTATCAAATGGTTCTCCAATTCCCATAACAACAAGAGAACTTACACGTTCTTCTGTTTCATCAAGCGCACGCTGAACTTCTACTACTTGCGCTACGATTTCTCCAGCTTCTAGGTTTCGTTTTAGTCCACCAAGCGTCGAAGCACAGAACGTACATCCAATACGACAACCAACTTGCGTTGTTACACAAATGGAATTTCCATATTCATGTCGCATTAATACCGTTTCAATAGAATACCCGTCATATAATTGGAATAAGAATTTAATCGTTCCATCCGAAGACGTTTGTTTTACTAACGTGTTTAAAGTAGTAATATCAAAGGAATTCGACAATTTATCACGCAATCCTTTAGAAAGGTTTGACATATCCTCATAATTTTTTACACGTTTTTTATATAGCCAGTCAAAAATTTGTCCAGCGCGGAACTTCGGTTCTCCTTGTTCCTTTAACCAATCTTGCATTTCATGAATTTGTAAAGAGTAAATTGATGGTTTCTTCGTTTCTACATTTTTCTTTTGTTTTCTTACAGTCGTTTCCATGATGCTACACCTTCTTCCTTAAACAAGCAATATAAAAGCCATCCGTTGCAAAATAATGCGGTAAAATTTGTACTTGACCTTCATTAATATACGGACTTAATTTTTCTGGCATACGTTCTTTTATCGTAGTATCCCATTCAAATTCAGGATGTTCTTTTAAAAATTTATCTATTACTTGTTCATTTTCTATTTTCTCAATTGTGCACGTACTATAAACAAGACGACCGCCTTGTTTTAATAACGGTGCTATTTTTTCTAGTATCGCAAGTTGAATCGTCGATAATCTTTCACTATCGCCTTTATCTTTTCCTAACTTAATATCAGGCTTACGTCTAATTACACCAAATCCAGAACACGGTGCATCTACCAATATTTTATCAAACGTTTCATTTGAAAAGTGCTCTTGCACTTTTCTAGCATCTAGCGCTTTTGTTTCGACATTTTCTAACCCAAGTCGCTCTGCTTGCTGTTTAATTAAACGTACTTTGTGTGCATGTAAATCAAGAGACATTACTTTACCAGTTCCCTTTAAACGCTCAGCTATATGCGTAGTTTTACCACCAGGAGCCGCACAACTATCAAGAACTGTCTCTCCCTCATTTGGTTCTAAAGCGCGTGCTACAAGCATAGAACTTTCATCTTGAATAGAAAGAAATCCTTTTTTAAACGCTTCTGTATGCGCTACATTTCCTCTTTCAATCTGAATTGCATCATCTGACAAGTCACCACGTTTTGCTTCTATACCTTCACTTGCCAACAACTCAATCGCTTCTTCTACCGTTACCTTATCAACATTCACACGCGCTGTAGGTACAGGAGGTAACATATTTACTTCGCACATTTTCTCTGCAGTTTCTAAGCCATATGCAGAAGTCCACTCTTGTACAAGCCAAACTGGATGACTCATCGCAATTGCAAGCCGTTCTACTGGATCCTTGATTTCATCTACAGAAGGTACACCTTCTCTCTGAATCGAACGTAATACACCGTTCACCATACCAGCAATTCCTTTATGCCCGCGACGCTTTGCAATCTCAACCGCTTCATGAATAGCCGCTCTTTCTGGCACTCGGTCTAAATAAATCATTTGATATAAAGATAAGCGAAGCAATACTCTTACCCACGCCTCAACCTTCTTTTTTAAAAAAGGCTGTAAATAATAATCTAATGTGTCACGACGTTGAATCGTTCCATATACAATTTCAGTTAATAAACCAATATCTTTTCTATCAATTGCACTTTTTTCAATTAAATTATTTAAAAGTAAGTTGCTATATGCACCACTTTTTTCCACTTGAATTAAACCATCAAGAGCTAATTCACGAACATTTTGTCTCATGCATTTTCTCCTAACTTCGTTCCAATTTCAGGTTTTGTTCCACGTAAAAATTGTGAACAACTCATACGCTTTTTACCAGAAGGTTGCAATTCAGTAATTTTAACACCTGTTTCATTACTAGTTGCTACTACAAAACCATCTTCTTCGATCGCAACAATCGTACCTGCTTCAGCCGGTTCAGTTACAGGCACTTTTTCTCCCCACCATACTTTAACAACTTGTCCTGCTAAAGTTGTATAAGCAACTGGCCATGGATTCAATCCGCGAATGTGATTGTATACTTCTTCACCTGTTTTTGTCCAATCAATTTTCTCTTGCTCACGTTTTATATTGTACGCAAACGTTACTTCTTCTTCGTTTTGTTTAATCGGTTCTAACTTACCTTGAATTAATAAAGGTACTGTTTTAGATAGAAGATGTGCTCCTGCTTCACTTAATTTATCAAATAATGAGCCTGTCGTTTCACGCTCTTCAATTTCCACTTCCACTTGCGTTAAGATATCACCAGCATCCAATTTTTCTACCATATACATAATTGTAATACCTGTTTTTTCTTTACCTTCCATAATTGCATAATGAATTGGTGCACCACCACGAAGTTCAGGAAGTAAAGAAGCGTGGACATTAATACATCCATACTTCGGTGCTTCTAAAATTTCATTTGGTACAATCTGACCAAATGCAGCTGTTACAATTAAATCTGGCTCTAATGCCAATACTTTTTCATATTCATCTTTTTCACGAATTTTTAACGGCTGTAACACAGGGATACCATGTTTTTCCGCTTCAACTTTAACAGGTGTAGGTGTTAATACTTTTTTTCTACCTACTGGACGATCAGGTTGCGTCACAACACCTACTACCTCATAGCCATCTTCAATAAGACGACGAAGCACCGGCACTGAAAAGTCCGGTGTTCCCATAAACACTACTTTTATCATTTAAAAACCGCTCCTTTTAACACCTATTCTAGTTCGTTTTCTTCATAATATCTTGTCACTTTCGATGTAAATAAAACACCGTGTAAATGATCGATTTCATGTTGAATTGCACGCGCTAAAAATCCTTCCGCTTCTAATAAAAATACTTTCCCACGGCGATTTTGTGCTCTTACTTTAATATAATCCGCACGTTCTACTTCACCATAAAGTCCCGGGAAGCTTAAACATCCTTCGGGACCTACTTGTTCACCACGTTTTTCTAATATTGATGGATTGATTAACTCGATTTTCCCAGTATCATCATCGACATCAACAACCGCTACTTGCAAGCTTACACCTACTTGAGGCGCAGCTAAACCGACTCCGTCCGCAATTAACATTGTTTCATGCATATCTTTCAACAATTTCACTAACTTTTTATCAAAGTTAATTACTCTTTCGCATGGTGTTTCTAACACTTCATTTGGATGCTTTACTATTTCTAAAACTGCCATATTTCCCTCCGCTACATTAACATTGTTGGATTAAAATCAATTGAGATTTGTAGCTCTTTTTGCATTTCTGCTTGATAATGTTCATTTACCATTTTGAGCACGTTCTTTAAGTTTGGTTCCCGTTTGTATTTTATCATGCATTGATAACGATATCTATCTTTTATCCTTGGAATTGCTGAAGCAACTGGTCCTAACACCATTGTTTGCTGCGAGCAATGCGTTCGTAAATACGAGGCAATTTTTTCCGTCACTTGTACCGCTTTTAATAATTCAGGATGAGATACGGTTACGAGTACAACATAGTAATATGGAGGATATTGTCTTGTTCGTCTCATTTGCATTTCTTGGTCAAAAAACACATCATATTGTTGGTTCTTCGCTAACTCTATACTGTAATGTTCTGGCGTATACGTTTGAATCACAACTTCCCCTGGCAATTCATGTCTACCCGCTCGTCCACTTACTTGCGTCAATAACTGATATGTCTTTTCACTTGCACGAAAATCAGGTAAGTGAAGCATCGTATCTGCAGTTAAAACCCCAACAAGCGTTACTTTTGGAAAATCTAATCCTTTAGCAATCATTTGTGTTCCAAGTAATATATCTGCTTTTTCTTCCCCAAACGCCTTTAATAATTTTTCATGCATTCCTTTTCGACTTGTCGTATCTACATCCATTCGAATGACTCGCGCCTCTGGAAATAGTTTTGTAATTTCTTCTTCTACCTTTTGTGTACCTGTACCAAAGAAACGAATGTATGTACTTTGACAAGCTGGACACTCAGTTGGCATATTTTCTTCGTAACTACAATAATGACATTTTAAACGATGATTCATTTTATGATATGTCAATGAAATATCACAATGCGGACATTGTACAACATACCCACAATCACGGCACATAACAAATGTAGAATGACCTCTTCTATTTAAGAAGAGTACCATCTGTTCTTTCTTTTCTAATCGATCTGCTATTTTTTCATGCAGCGCCTTAGAAAACATTGATCGATTCCCGTCACGAAGTTCTTCTCGCATGTCAACAATCTCTACCGTTGGTAAAGCTTGTTCATTCATACGTTTTTCCATTGTTAGTAGTTCATAAACACCTTTTTTCGCCCTTGCAAACGATTCAAGTGTTGGTGTCGCACTACCAAGAACGATAGGACATTTATGGTATTGCCCTCTCCAGACAGCCACATCTCTTGCATGATACCTTGGATTATCTTCTTGTTTGTAACTTGATTCATGCTCTTCATCAATAATAATAATCCCTAAATTCTCAAAAGGCGCAAAAACGGCTGAACGCGCACCAACTACAACTTTCACTTCTTTTCTTAAAATCTTACGCCACTCGTCATACTTTTCTCCAACAGACAACGCACTATGAAGAACTGCAACTTGCGAGCCAAACCTACCTTTAAAACGATCCACCATTTGGGGTGTTAGTGCAATTTCAGGAACAAGAACGATAGCTTCTTTTCCTTTCTCGAGCACTGCTGCTATAGATTGTAAATATACTTCTGTCTTTCCACTTCCTGTAACACCATATAGTAAAAATGGATTATAAGTTTCATTTGTAATTGATGATAAAATCGGTGTAATAACTTGTTTTTGTTCCTCCGTAAGTGGCAATGGTTTCGTTTGTTCAAAACCATCATCGTCATACGGATTTCGGTATACTTCCACATACTTTTCTGAAATGAATCCCTTTTTAACAAGTGCTTTTATTGGAGCATCTGTTATTTGTAACTCTTCTGTAATTACTTTCAACGGTACACTTTTATAATTTTCCACAAAATAATAGAGTACATCTTGTTGTTTTTTACTTTTCAGTTCAAATGCCGCTAATTCTAATTTATCTTCTGGCAACTCCGGCTGAACAACTCTTTGCTTCTTCTTTTGTACTTTATCTTTCACTTGATAAACGACTTCAACCGTACCATTTTTAATTTCTTGTTGAATAGTCCGGTATAAATGTGGCTGTTGCTCGATTACTTCAAAATCAATTGCTTCTTTATCCTGAAATAAATATAGTATTTCAGGTGCTATTTCTTCCTGTTTACAAAGTTGTAGACGTTTTTTATACGTTGCTTTTATCGCAGTTGGAAGCATCACTTGAAAAGCTGAAATCATGTAGCATAACGTTTCACTTGTAAGCCAATATCCAAGTTTTAATAATTCATCATTTAAAACCGGTGTTACATCTAATATTTCATGGATCGTCTTTAACTTCTTACTTTCTACATCCACCGAATCTTTAATCCCAATAATAAAACCTTGCAATTTTCTTGGCCCAAACGGAACTACTACCCGCATTCCTGTCTGTACAATATCTTCCCATTTTTTAGGGATAATGTAATCAAATGGTCGATCTGTCTGACGGGCAGGTACATCAACAATTACACTTGCAAATTTCATAAACGATCATCTTCTAACATCATTTCAATTTGCTTTAATATTTCACGAGCTACCTCTTTTTTCATTAAAAGTGGCAACTCAATAACTTTTCCATCTTTTCTATACATCGTTACAATATTCGTATCCGTGCCAAATCCAGCTCCTTGCGCTTTTACATCATTCGCGACAATCATATCTGCATTTTTCTCACGTAGTTTTTTCGTTGCATATTCCTCTACATTTGTCGTTTCAGCAGCAAAACCGATAAGTAACTGTTTATCCTTTTTCTGACCTAACGTTTTTAAAATATCCACCGTTCTTTCGAGTTCAATGACAGCATCACCATTTTGCTTTTTCATTTTATTATCATGAACATATTTCGGACGATAATCTGCAACTGCTGCTGTTTTAATGACAACGTCTACGTTTTGATAATGTTGAAGAACTGCTTCTAACATATCTTGTGCAGATTCCACTTGCACTGTCGTTACATGTAACGGTGGATTTAATGCTGTCGGTCCTGAAACGAGTATAACATCAGCGCCTAAATTCGCCGCCACTTCTGCAATCGCATACCCCATTTTTCCAGAAGAAAAATTCGTCATAAAACGAACTGGATCAACCTTTTCACGTGTTGGGCCAGCAGTTATTAATATTCTTTTTCCCTGCAATGGTTTGTGTTCTGAGAAAGCTTCCTCTAACCGTGCGATAATCGCTTCAGGTTCTTCTAGTCGTCCCTTTGCTACATATCCACATGCTAAAAAGCCTTCCCCAGGCTCAATAAACGTATATCCTAGCGTTTTCAATGTCATCATATTTTTTTGAACAATTTTATTTTCATACATATGCACATTCATAGCAGGCGCAATCCATACCGGAGCTGCAGTAGCTAACAAAGTAGTTGTAATCATATCATCTGCAATACCACCAGCTAACTTTCCAATACAATTGGCAGTAGCAGGTGCGACAAGTACAACATCCGCCCAATCTGCTAAATCAATATGAGCAATAACAGCCGAGTCTTTCTCATCAAATGTATCCGTATATACATCATGGCGAGAAAGTGCTTGGAATGTAAGAGGCGTAACAAACTTCATTGCCGACTCACTCATCATTACTTTTACAATCGCGCCAGATTGTGTCAATTTACTCGTTAACGCAGCTGCTTTAAAAACCGCAATGCCTCCTGTTACACATAGAAGTATCTTTTTCCCTTTTAGCATATGACTCGTCCTCTTTCTTTTTCAAACTTATAATACTGAAATAGAATTCCCAGCTCGTCAGTACCAATATTTCATTCCTTTCGTAAAAAAATAACAACCTACTTGTAAATAGGTTGTTACCGTTACATAGAAAATTATAAAGTCTATGTTTTATTTTGTCGAAGGCAAAGGCTTATTCAGCAACTTTATCTTCACTTGGTACGTAGCTTAATACTTCCGCATCGATTTCTTCTAATGCTTTACCTACACACTTATGAGAAACCGGTTGCTCTACAACACAGTTATTAGCAAGTTGCATTTCACGTGCACGCTTTGCAGCCACTGTTACTAGTGTGTATTTAGAATCGATTTTTTGTAGTAATGAGTCAATTGATGGATTTAACATAATTATAGACCCTCCGTCATTTCTTTATAATATTTTGCTACCCTTTCGCGGCGGCAATGTTCGCCAACCACAATTGCTTTAATTCTATCACAAGCTAATTCAACTTGATCGTTTTCTACTACATAGTCGTAAGCGTCCATCATCTCGATTTCTTCTTTCGCTACAGTTAAACGATTTTCAATAACATCTTCAGTCTCTGTACCACGGCCGACAATACGGCTCTTTAGTTCAGATAAACTTGGAGGTGCTAAGAAAATAAATACACCTTCTGGGAAAGCTTTCTTAACTTGAATTGCTCCTTGCACTTCAATTTCTAAGAATACATCTTTTCCTTCTTGTAATGTTTTTTCAACATAGTCAATCGGTGTTCCGTAATAATTACCTACGAACTCAGCCCACTCAAGTAATCTTTCATTACGAATCATTTCCTCGAATTCTTCTCTTTCTTTAAAGAAATAATCCACACCATCTACTTCACCTTCACGCGGCTTACGTGTCGTTACTGAAATAGAGTACTGAAAACGTGTATCCTCATGGCTAAACAGCTCTTTACGAACCGTTCCTTTTCCAACCCCAGAAGGCCCTGAAAGAACGATGAGCAATCCTCTTCTACTTCTCATAAATATGTAAAACCTACCCTTCCTCACTTAAATCTTCTTTATTATTCAAACGATGTGCAATCGTCTCTGGTTGAATTGGACTTAATACAACATGCCCATCATCCATAACAATAACCGCCCTTGTTTTTCTCCCATACGTAGCATCAAGCAAAGCATTATGTTCGCGTGCTTCCTGTACTGTTCGTTTAATAGGAGCTGACTCCGGACTTACAATAGCAATAATTCGATGAGCAGATACAATATTTCCGTATCCAATATTTAAAAACCGCATGGCCATAGTTTGCGCCTCCTAGTAAGTCTATCCGATTTCTCCACCACGTATAACTTTATATATTTTTTGAAAGCTACTCAATATTTTGTACTTGTTCACGAATTTTTTCAAGGTTATTTTTCATTTCTACAACATATTTTGAAATTGTTAAGTCATTTGCCTTAGAACCAATCGTATTAATTTCTCTATGCATCTCTTGCACGATGAAATCCATTTTTCTTCCAACAGGCTCTTCAATCTGCAATGTTTCATGAAATTGCTCTAAATGACTTTGCAAACGAACTAACTCTTCATGAATATCACAACGCTCTGCAAAGATTGCGACTTCTGTTAGCAATCTTTGTTCATCTAACTCTTGATTATGTAATTCTTTTAAGCGATTTTCTAATCGTTCACGATATTTTTGTGTAACAATTGGTGCATGTGGAATAATTGCATTTACACAATTGCTAATCTCTTGTAAACGATACGCTATATCTTTATGTAATCGTTCTCCTTCGCCATCTCTCATCGTTTTCAACATATGAGCAGCTTGACGAACAGCCTCATATAAACTGTTCTCAAAATGTTCATTTACATTTTCTATTTCTTCAATTGCTGTTACTTCTGGCATTGCCATTAATTGCTCGAGTGTAATAGAATCTTGTAATTGAAACTTTCCTTTTATATCTTCCATCATCGATTGGTACTGCTCAAGAAGTGACCAATTCACACTTAATTTTCTTTCAACAAGTCCTTCACCTGCTATACTAATAGACACCTCAATGCGTCCACGTCGAACTTGCTGTGCAATTATTTTACGAATTTTGTCCTCAAATACCATCATTTGCTTAGGAAGTCGAATACTCATCTCTAAAAAACGGTGGTTCACCGATTTCATTTCTACTGTAATTTGAAAAGTATCACTTTCTACTTTCGATCTTCCAAACCCTGTCATACTAGAAATCATTTTTATCACATCCAAGCCATAAAATAACTCAATGAAAAAGGTAATAGAGACAAGGCTCTACTACCTTCTGTAAATTATATCACATTTTCATAACATTGACTATTTCAAGTTTAATCCCTTCTTATATAACATTGGCTTTTTCTTTTTCGCCTTTTTCCCTGTTAATAAAGAACCTACTAGTAAGAAAGTCGGAATTGATGACAAACCTCCAATTAATAACCAATCTCTTGCTTGTATCGGCATTGTGCTAAAGATCGGTTGTAACGGTGGATAATATATAACCACTAGCATGAGTAGTAACGAAATGATAACCGCCCCTACTAAATACACGTTCCCAAATGGATTGCGGTGAAAGACAGAATGCTCACTACGACAATCAAATACATGAATAAGCTGAGCAAGTACCAACGTCGCGAACGCTACAGTTTGTGCATATTTCAGTTCATTTGGATGTTGGTTATACGCAATAATAAACGCTACTAACGTCACTGCCCCAATTAAAAACCCTCGACTTATTATTTTCCACGCAAGCCCTCTAGCGAATACCCCTTCTTTCGGGTGGCGCGGCGTTCTCTTCATCACATCTCCTTCAGCCTTATCCAAACCTAATGCCATCGCTGGTAAACCATCAGTAACTAAGTTCACCCATAAAATTTGAATAGGAACCATCGGCAGTGGTAATGCAAGTAACATCGCAAATAACATGACTAAAATTTCTCCAACGTTTGACGCCAATAAGTAGCGAATAAACTTACGTATGTTCTCGTATATATTTCTTCCTTCTTTAATTGCTGATTTAATTGTAGCAAAATTATCGTCTAGTAAAACAAGTGAAGAGGCCTCTTTCGCAACATCTGTCCCTGTAATTCCCATCGCTATCCCAATATCCGCTGTTTTTATAGCTGGAGCATCGTTCACTCCATCGCCTGTCATGGCTACTATATGTCCTTGATTTTGCAGTGCCTTAACAATTTTTAATTTATGCTCAGGTGATACACGAGCGAATACATACGTATCTTCTACAACATTTTCTAATTCCTCCACATCCATATTCGCGAGTTCTACGCCTTCAACAACGCGTCCATCTGGTGGCAAAACTCCTAATTGTTCAGCAATCGCCATTGCTGTCACTTTATGATCACCTGTAATCATTACCGTTCGAATACCAGCTTCTTTACACTCTTTTACCGCCTGCGCCACTTCTGGCCTTGGCGGGTCAATCATACCTTGTATCCCAACCAACATAAAATCTTTTTCAACGTCTCTTTCATGTTCAATAGAATCCGTGACTTTTAAAGGTTTAAACGCAACTGCAATTGTTCGAAGCGCTTGACTACCTAAGCTATGAATAGCCGCCTGTACTTCTCTTCTATATAACTCACTTAACGGCTGCTGCTTATCCCCCCATAAAATCGTTTGACTCATTTGCAAAAGAACGTCCGGTGCTCCCTTCGTAACAATAAACTTCTTCCCCTCTCGATCTCGTACAATAACACTCATCATTTTTCGAGTTGAATCAAATGGAAATTCACGAATAATTTCAAATTTCCCTTTCAATGCCTCACGTGTAATCCCAGCTTTCATTGCTGCAGCTACAAGCGCTCCCTCTGTTGGATCTCCATCTAATACGTACGCCTTTTTCTTTTGAATAATATTTGCATTGTTACATAGTGAACCAAATGTAAGTAGCTGATAAAGTGCTTTTGTCTTAGCTGGATTCACTTCTATTTCACCTTTCATAAAAGAGCCATTAGGTTCATATCCTTGCCCTGTCACTTTCCACAATTCTCCGCCTGACCACATATGTGTTACCATCATTTTGTTTTGCGTCATTGTCCCCGTTTTATCAGAACATATAACGGAAGCACAACCTAACGTTTCTACGGCTGGTAACTTTCGTACAATTGCTCTCTTTTTTATCATACGCTGTACACCAAGTGATAAAGCTACTGTAACAATTGCTGGCAACCCTTCTGGAATAGCCGCAACAGCTAGCGATACGCCAGCTAAAAACATATGATATACTTCATTCCCTTGATACACACCAGCCAATACAACGAGCGCTGTCAAAATAAGAGCTACAATAATTAATATTTTTCCGAGCTGTTCTAACCTTCTTTGCAGTGGTGTTTCCATTTGCTCTGCATTTTGTAACATATTTGCAATTTGACCCATCGCTGTATTCATACCAGTTGCTACAACGACACCTGTTCCAGATCCTCGCGTAATCATTGTCCCCATAAAAGCCATATTTTTTTGATCACCAATTGCAACCTCTTGCCCTTGCAATGCTTCTACCTTCTTTTGCACAGGTACGGACTCCCCTGTCAAAGCAGACTCTTCAATATATAAACTTGATGCCTCAACAAGACGCACATCAGCCCCAATACGATCACCACTGGAAAACTTAATAATATCACCTAAAACAAGTGCTTTAGATGGTGCTTTTACCCACTTTCCATTCCGCATTACAGTAACTTGTGGAGCAGCTAGTTCCTTTAAAGCTTCCAATGATTTTTCAGCTTTTCTTTCTTGAAAAAAGCCGAGAATACCATTGATAATAACAATGGCAACAATAGCAATAGAATCAATGTATTCACCTAAAAACGCAGAAACAATTGTTGCTCCAAACAAAACGAGTACCATGAAATCTTTAAATTGCGCTAAAAATACCATTAGTGCAGAAGGCCTTTTTGCTTCTTCTAATTCATTTGTACCAAATTTCTTAATTCGCCCTTCTGCTTCTTTCTCCGTAAGTCCAACCTTTACATTCGTATTCGTTCTTTCTTCCACTTCATGTGCTCGCATTCCATACCAGTTCATCCTGCCATCGACCTCCTGATTCCAGACATACTCTATTGAAAGCTTATTCAGCCTCGTCCAAAAAAATGCTATAATTAACTTTTAGTTAGAAAGGAGTGTTCATTAATGGCATTCGATGGATTATTTACAAGAGCGATTACACATGAAATTGAAAATTCTCTTTACACGGGAAGGATTTCCAAAATATACCAACCTTCAAAATACGAGATTTTATTACATATTCGAGCGAATGGAAAGAACCAAAAACTAATTCTTTCATCTCATCCTACATATGCGCGTATGCACTTAACGAATCAAAACTACGATTCGCCAGCAATACCGCCGATGTTTTGTATGCTTCTTCGTAAACATTTAGAAGGTGGATTTATTGAAAAAATTGAACAAATCGACTTAGAACGGATTATCCAAATTACAGTTCGCAGTCGTAATGAAATCGGAGACGAATCATTAAAAACATTAGTAATTGAAATAATGGGAAGACATAGCAACATTATCTTATTAGATACGAAAACAAACGTGATTTTAGATAGCTTAAAACACGTTTCATTAGCCGTAAACCGTCACCGAACTGTATATGCTGGTGCTGAGTACGTCGCGCCACCAGCCCAACATAAAATCAATCCTCTGCAAATTGAAACCGCAGATGATTTTATTAGACCGCTAGACTTTCTATCTGGAAATATGGATAAACAACTCGTCGGGGCTTTCATGGGAATATCCCCATTATTTGCAAAAGAAGTAGTAAAGAAAGCCGGTATGGTAAATGAGAAAGCATTATCAGAAGCATTTTTCTCTATACAAACACCATTACTATCTCATGCATATACACCAGCAATGATTACTGCAAATGGAAAAGAATTCTTTTATCTTTTCCCTCTTACACACTTGCAAGGAGAAGAAAAAACATTCTCATCAGTGAGCGAATTGTTAGATCGTTTCTTCTTTGGCAAAGCAGAACGTGATCGTGTAAAACAACAAGCTCATGATTTAGAACGCTTTATGCAAAACGAAAAAAATAAAAACGAGAAAAAACTCATTAAACTCGAAAAAACACTGCAAGATGCCGGAAAGGCAGATAAATATCAACTATTTGGAGAACTACTTACAGCCAATATGTACGCTTTGAAAAAAGGGGATAAAGATATTGAAGTCGTTAACTATTACGACGAAAATAGCGGAACTGTAAAAATTACATTAGATCCTTTAAAAACACCATCTGACAATGCGCAACGCTATTTCCAAAAGTACCAAAAAGCGAAAAATTCAGTTGTTATTGTAGAAGAACAAATCGAAAAAACAAATGAAGAAATTCTTTATTTTGATAGCTTACTTCAACAAATGGAAGCTGCTTCTTCAAAAGATATTGAAGAAATTCGTGAAGAATTAGCTGAAGAAGGTTATGTGCGCAATCGCAAAAAGAAAAACACAAAGAAAAAACCTACTAAACCAGTATTAGATAAATATTTAGCAAGTGATGGTACAGAGATTTTCGTTGGTAAAAACAATAAACAAAATGATTATTTAACAACGAAGTTTGCCCGCCGTGATGAAATTTGGTTACATACGAAAGACATACCTGGCTCTCACGTTGTCATTCGTTCTTTAGAGCCTGCTGAAGAAACTTTACTAGAAGCTGCCAAAATTGCTGCGTATTACAGTAAAGCGAAAGAGTCTAGCTCTGTACCTGTTGATTTCACCAAAATACGCCATGTCAAAAAACCGAGTGGTGCAAAACTTGGTTTTGTTACGTACGACAATCAGCAAACCGTATATGTAACACCAGATGCTGATATTGTAATGAAATTAAAAGCGTAAATAAAAAATGCGTTGCTTATAAGCAACGCATTTTTTATTTATTTTCAATTTAGTTGCTATATCCATTTAATATTGTCAAAAAAATTGACAGTGTCATTTTACATTTGTATAAATTTTTTAAAGCATGTAAATAAAGTACAAGTGTAACTCCAATCAATATTTTTTCATCCCCCTGCTATTTATTGAAGCAATCTGAATTTCATAAACAAACCGTCTCCCACAAATGGCGGGCTATTTTCTTATCTCCCTTAAAATATATGTTTTCCCTACTATCCTTTCTTCAAATATACATTTTGGCACACTATTTGCTTTATTCAATACTGTGAATAGGGGGAATTAACATGACTTTAAAAATTAATAAAATCCAAAATCAACTACAAAACTATGAAATTGACGGATTACTGATTACAAAAAAAAAACCGTCAATACGCAACAAACTTTACAGGTAGCGCAGGCGTTGTCTTAATTGCTGCGCATAAAGCTATTTTCATTACTGATTTCCGTTACGTAGATCAAGCAAAAACGGAAATAAAAGCAGCAGAAATTATTATGCATAAAGGAAATTTAGAAGAAGAAGTTGCAAATCAAGTATCAAAATTAAACATTCAAAAACTTGGTATAGAAGACAATAATATGACTTTGCAACAATTTAAGAAACTACAAAAATATATACATACAGAAATGGTTCCAGTGTGTGAGATCATTGAAGATATTCGACTTATTAAAGACACATCTGAAATAGAAACAATGAAAATCGCAGCTACAATCGCTGACGAAGTATTTCACCATATTGTTACATTTCTAAAGCCTGGAATAAGCGAGACTGACGTTCGAGATGAGTTAGAATTTTTCATGCGAAAAAAAGGGGCTACATCTTCTTCATTCCAAATCATTGTAGCCTCAGGCGTTCGTTCTTCACTTCCCCGTGGAGTTGCATCAAATAAAATAATCGAACGAGGCGATATCGTTACATTAGACTTCGGTGCACTTTACGACGGATATTGTTCCGATATAACACGTACCGTAGCAATTGGGGAACCATCGGAAGAATTCCAAAAAATATACAATGTTGTACGAGAAGCGTTAAAGCGTGGGACTGAAGCAATTAAGCCTGGAGAAACTGCGAAAAGTATCGATGATATAACGAGGAATTACATTACAGAACATGGATACGGTCAATACTTTGGACACTCTACCGGGCACGGTCTTGGGTTAGAAATACATGAACCACTTCGCCTATCCTAAGAAAGCAAGACAACTTTACAAGAAGGTATGGTTGTTACAGTTGAGCCGGGCATTTACATACCGAACTGGGGCGGTTGTAGAATTGAAGATGATATTGTCATCACCAAAGGTGGTTATGACGTTATTACAAAATCAAATAGAGAACTAATTGTAATCCCTTGTTAATATTATGAAGGTTTAAACAAAACTTTTTTTGCACATAGAATTCCTTCTCTGGAGTATTCATTTAAAGAGGGGGAATTTTAATTGAATTTTGTAATTGATAAATTGGAGGGTTTACATGTAGAATTTTCAAAGCTTGTTTCCATGATGAATTACGCTCGCTATACAACAATGCAAGCAGTGGAAAGTTTAACAATTGAAGAACTTGATTATTTATATGATAAGGAAGCAAATTCAATTGGCATGTTATTGTATCATATGGCTGCTATTGAATTTTACTACCAGATTCATACTTTTGAAGACCGTGAACCAACGGAGGCTGAATTAGAACGCTGGTTACCTGGCATTGAATTAGGCGATCTTGGACGTGAGAAAATAAAAGGAAACGCTATAGAATTTTACATAAATACATTACAAGAATTACGTTCCAAAACAATCGAGACTTTTCAATCGTTACCTGATGAATGGTTATTTAAAACGACAGACTTTTGGTATGACAAACCAGCAAATAACTATTTTAAGTGGTTTCACGTTTTTGAAGATGAAATCAATCATCGTGGACAAATTCGTTTAATTAAAAAGATGCAAAAAGCTCATGCAGTAAAATGAGGAAATGCCACCGAATAAGGTGGCATTTTCTTTTATTCATTAACGAATAGCTTTTCGTTTATTATTTTAGTGACTACCACTACCAACATTAAAATGCATATTAAATATAGCATTTTCGCAATAAACAACCACCCTTGAAACATTACAATTCCATCTATTATCTCATTTCCTTTCCATAACAAAAACGGAATTGTGCTGATTATAATGACAAATTCGATGCTGAAAACCATTTTCTTTTTTCGACTATATGCTTTCCATTCCAGCGATACATAGGTGCAAAAATCAATACTCCTATACATAATATAACTGGTACCCATTCACTTTTTAAAAATTGCCCTGAAATAACTGATAATAGTAAACAAACGAGCATACCATAATATCCTATTTTTTCTCTCATTCTTACTACCTCCATTCTATCCTCTCTTTAATATGTAACTCCATATTCTTATCGTGAACCTAAGAAAAATAACAACTACAATTACAATATAAAGACCTTTTGCAGAAGACATCCATTCTTGAAAAATAGACATTTTCTCCATCTGTTTCTGTCCTTCTATTAAAATAAACCCTATGAAAAATGAGCAAACAACAATGATACCTATCATAATTCCAATGCTTTTCTTACTATGTTGTTTCATGTCATCCCATCGGTATAACAGTATAAAAACAAACCCAAAAAGAGGGTTGATACTTATCCATTCATTGTTTGTAAATAGATTTAAAATGATTAATAGACTACAAGAAATAATAAATCCCCAAAAACCAATTTTTTGCACATACGCCCTCCTCTAATTCCATTTTTAGGATTAATTGTATTGCATCATCCATTTTTTATTCTTACCATTACAGTACATGAAATTTCACTTTTTTTCTTTTCCTATACTCACATACTTTCACTGCTTTCATACAATAAACTACACGAATGCCTAAGGATGTGAATGTTATGGGAGTTGAATTAACGCTATTACACGCTCTCTATGTTATTTGCTTACTCACTATTATTACCTTTTTTATTCTCCGGAAAGATACGACGATTATTTGTATCGTTTTTATCTTTTTATTAGCATTAACCGCTACAAGTTCTATCCCTCTTGCCGTTAGCGGTATTTTTCAAAGTTTCATTTACGCTATTACTGAACTTTTACCAACTATATTAATCATCTCTATTATCGTATCAATGAGCAATCTACTCGTTCATACTGGCATAAATGATACGATGATTTCACCATTTACAAAGATGATTCGTACCCCTACCCTCGCCTACTGGATTATCGGCCTTTTAATGATGACAATTTCTTTCTTTTTTTGGCCTTCTCCAGCTGTCGCCTTAATGGGAGCTATTTTATTCCCCGTCGCTGTACGCGTCGGTCTTCCTCCAATTGGGGTTGCCATTGCTATGAACTTATTCGGACACGGCATCGCCTTATCTGGCGACTTCGTTATTCAAGGTGCACCGAAATTAACTGCAGACGCGGCTGGTCTTCCTGTTTCCAGCGTCGTTTCTGCCAGTGTTCCCCTCGTTATCGTGATGGGCGTTGTTACAACTTCTGTCGCTTTTTTCTTCTTACGAAAAGAATTTGATACAGGATTATCCTTGCAAAACTCCCCTGCATCAACGGAACCATCTAAAACTACTATTTTATTATCTCCTCGCATAAAGAAATGGCTCGCTATATGTATCCCTATCGTATATATCATCGATATCCTTTGCATGATTCAATTTAAACTACAAGGAAGCGATGCAACAGCACTTATCGGCGGAACGACTGTTATTATGATTATCATCATTTCCCTCATCGCCTACAAAGGTAATGGACTAAATAAAACAACCGATTATTTTATAGAAGGGCTCCAATTTGGATTTAAAATCTTTGGTCCAGTTATTCCAATTGCTGCACTCTTTTATTTAGGAGATAGCGGTTTTGTGAAAATTATCGGAGACTATTTACCGAAAGGTTCACATGGAATCATTAACGACTTAGGGATTGCCTTATCTCAAACTGTTCCTTTAAATCAATACGTATCGGCGGGAACATTAACTATCGTTGGTGTCATAACAGGATTAGATGGATCTGGCTTTTCTGGTATATCACTTGCTGGTTCAATTGCCAATCTTTTTGGAACAGCACTTGGGCATGGAACAGCTACATTAACAGCACTCGGGCAAATTGCTGCCATATGGACCGGAGGCGGGACTTTAATTCCTTGGGCGCTTATTCCTGCCGCTGCCATTTGTAAAGTGGATCCATTTGAACTCGCACGCCGAAACTTTTTACCAGTTGTGATTGGCTTAATTGTCACCACGATCGTTGCGATGTTTATTCTATAGTGTAAGCAAGTTTTCTCTTGCTTACGCTTTTTATTATGAAATCCAGTGACTTTCTAAAGGGATTATCTACATGTTAGCGAAGTTATATTAAGAGAATATTTATTTAAAAAACGTTTACGAGGTACAGATTACTTCCATTAGAAAAGGGGACATAACTATGAATGAATTGATTTTCGTCTTATTAATTTGTCCATTACTTATCTTTATCGTTTCTGTTATTGGAACACGCAAGACGAAAACGTATTACGTAATGCCGATTGTAACGTTTGCTAGTTTTTTAATAATAGGTGTTATCGCCTTCACTCCAAAATTCTTCTTTTGGGTTGGCATGTACAGCATCTTCTCATTTATTGTTTCTTATATGACTCTATTGTTTGTAAGAGGATATGAGCTTGCAGAAAGCGCTAAGTAGTTTTTAGTAGAAAGATTATAATATGAATTTTCTTTGATATCGATAGGACTTTACTTGAATTTTTAACAATGATAAAAAAGACGACTGCGTTCCCCCGCAGTCGTCTTTTTTTATGTTACGCTGTGATCCAAGCTTCGTCAGCTGGATTTTTACGCCACTCTTGTAATTTTTTCGTTTCAGCTTGTCCGATCATACCTTTTTCTGCTGCAACTTCAGTTAATGCACTGTAATCACTTAAAGAATATGATGCTACGTTAGCTGCTTCTAATTTTTCTTTTCCTGACTCTAGCTCGTATGTGAAGATTGATACGATTCCTAATACTTCACAGCCAGCTTCGCGAAGTGCTTCTACACACGTAATTGCACTACCACCAGTTGAAATTAAGTCTTCTACTACTACTACTTTTTGACCTTTTTCAGCTTTTCCTTCAATTTGGTTCCCTTTACCGTGACCTTTTGCTTTACTACGTACGTAGCACATTGGTAAATCCATACGACCGCTTACCCATGCAGCGTGCGCAATACCAGCAGTTGCTGTTCCTGCAATAACTTCTACAGTTGGGAAGTGCTCTTTAATTAACTCTTCTAATCCAGCTGCAATCGCTTGACGTACTTTTGGATAAGATAAAGTTAAACGGTTATCACAATAAATTGGTGATTTCATACCTGAAGACCAAGTGAATGGATCATTCGGTTGTAAAAATACTGCTCCAATTTCTAATAAATGCGATGCGATTTCTTTTTTCATACTGTTACACCTTCCCACTGTTGTTTTACTGTTTTATACGCTTCAAGCGGATTTTCTGCTTTCGTAATACTGCGCCCAACTACGATGTAGCTTGAGCCAAGTTCCCTCGCACGTTTCGGTGTTGCTACGCGCACTTGGTCATTAACATCATCACTTGCAAGACGAATCCCCGGTGTTACTGTTACAAATTCATTTCCGCATACTTCACGTAATTTTGGAACTTCAAGTGTTGAACAAACAACGCCATCAAGTCCACTGTCTTTCGTTAATTTTGCATAATGAGCAACCGCTTCTTCTAACGTTTTCTCAATGCCAATCTCTTTTTTCATCATAGCTTCCGAAGTGCTTGTTAGTTGTGTAACTGCAATACAAATCGGTCTCTCTTTTCCTTCTTGCTTACCTTCCTCTAATCCCTCAATCGCAGCTTTCATCATGCTACTTCCCCCAGCAGCATGAACATTTACCATATCAACATCTAGACTAGCTAGGCTACGCATAGCGCTTTTTACTGTATTCGGAATATCATGAAGTTTTAAATCTAGGAAAATCTTATGTCCTTTTTCTTTTAAGTACGTAATAATTGCAGGGCCTTCTTTGTAAAATAACTCCATACCTACTTTGACAAATAACTCTTCCCCTTCAAAGTGGTGTAAGAATTGTTCTACTTCTTGTTTCCCTGGAAAATCTAGTGCAACGATTAACGACTGTGACATGTTTGCTTCCAGCTCCTTCCTTGACATTCCGAAATATGATCAAATCCTAATTCATCTAGTAATGCTGGTAACTCTTCAATAATTGTCGGACATACGAACGGATCGATAAAGTTCGCTGTACCTACTGCAACTGCGCTTGCGCCAGCGTAGAAGAATTCAATTACATCTTCCGCTGTTTCAATACCGCCCATTCCGATAATTGGAATGTTAACCGCTTGGCTTACTTCATGTACCATGCGAATTGCTACTGGCTTAATCGCAGGACCTGATAATCCGCCTGTACGGTTTGCTAAAATTGGTTTAGCTGTTTTTAAATCTAGACGCATACCAAGCAATGTATTAATCATCGTTAAACCATCTGCACCTGCATTTTCAATCGCTTTTGCAATTTCCACTATGTTTGCCACGTTCGGTGACAATTTCACGTATACAGGTACTTCAGAAACCTCTTTTACTCGCTTCGTTAAATCAGCAGCAATTTCAGGATTTGTACCAAAGGCGATACCACCTGTTTTTACGTTTGGACAAGAAATATTTAATTCTAGTGCATGGACATTAGGCGCTTTAGAAATTTCCTTCGCAACCGCTACGTAATCCTCAGCCTGTGAGCCTGCAACGTTTGCAATAATTGGAAGGTCAAATTGTTCTAACCATGGTAATTCCGAATTCATTACTTTGTCTAATCCCGGGTTTTGAAGTCCGATTGCATTTAACATGCCGCCTGGTGTTTCAGCAACACGAGGCGTTGGATTTCCATAACGTGGTTGTTCTGTCGTCGCTTTAATCATGATTGATCCTAGTACACTTAAATCGTAAAACTGTGCATATTCACGACCAAATCCAAAGCATCCAGATGCCGGTATAATTGGATTTTTTAATGATAATCCTGGTAATTCAACTTGCAATCTGTTCATAGTACAACCTCCCCGATTGGAAATACTGGTCCGTCGCTACACACCTTCTTGTAAGAATGTCCACTTGGATCTTCTTGTAAGTGGCATACACATGCGAAACAAGCTCCAATACCACAGCCCATACGCTCTTCTAATGAAATATATGCTTTTTTCTCTTTGTAACGTCCTTCTAATGCACGAAGCATCGCTAACGGGCCACATGAATAAAGAATGTCAAATTCGATTCCGTAATTATCAATTACATCTGTGACAAATCCTTTTGTACCGTGTGTACCGTCTACTGTCGCAACGTACGTATCACCAAGTTCTGCAAATTTTTCTTCATAGAAAACAACATCTTTCGTTTGAAAACCTAAGATGTGAATCACACGTACACCCTTTGCAACGAGGCGCTGTGATAATTCATAAAGTGGTGGTACACCAATTCCCCCGCCTACTAGTAAAGCTGTTTGACCAGCTTCTGCTTCTTCTACAGGAAAACCGTGTCCTAATGGTCCTAGTACATCTATCATTTCACCTTGTTTTCTAGTTGCTAATGTTTTTGTCCCTTGTCCTTCGGCACGATATAGCATTGTAAATTCGTTCTTCTCTTGATCTACATTACAAATACTAATTGGGCGGCGCAGAAGGGGCGCAATGCCCTCTGCTACCTTAATGTGTACAAACTGCCCTGGTTCGTTCATTTGCTGTACTAACGTTCCTTGAAGCACTAATTCGTAAATGTTTTTTGCGATTTCTTTTTGGTTAACGACAATCATATTTTGCTTTTGCATCATGCATGTACCACCTCGTGACGCTTTGTTTGCGTAATTTCTTTCATTGAATGAGCTGAGAATGTCATAGATTCCAATACTCGTAAGATTGCTCTCGTTGTATCAAGTGATGTTAAGCAAGCCACACCATTTTCTACTGATTCACGGCGAATGCGGAAACCATCACGCGCTGGTTGTTTGCCTTTTGTTAATGTATTGATTACAAACTGTGCTTTTCCTTGACGGATAATATCAAGTAAGTTATAGTCTTCAGAATCAATTTTGTTTACCACTTGCACTGGAATATTTTGCTCTGCTAACGATTGTGCTGTTCCAGCTGTTGCTAATAAGTTATAACCGATTTCGTGGAAACGTTTTGCAATTTCCATTGCCTCTTCTTTATCTTTATCCGCTACTGTGATGATTACTGATCCGTGCGTTGGGATGTTAATTCCAGAAGCAACTAATCCTTTGTATAATGCTTTTTCAAGCGTTAAGTCTTTACCCATTACTTCCCCTGTTGACTTCATTTCAGGTCCTAATGTTGTATCAACTGAGCGTAGTTTCGCAAACGAGAATACCGGCGCTTTTACATATACTTCTTTCTCTTCTGGGTGATAACCAGTTCCGTATCCTTGCTCTACTAAGTCTTGACCTAAAATAACTTTCGTTGCAACATTCGCCATCGGTACGCCCGTAATTTTACTTAAGAACGGTACTGTACGACTCGCACGTGGGTTTACTTCAATTACGTACACTTGATCTTTGAATACTACGAACTGGATATTTAGTAATCCAACAATGTTTAAACCTTTTCCAAGTGCAATTGTATGTTCAATGATTTGTTCTTTTAGTTTTTCAGATAAGCTTTGTGGTGGGTATACTCCAATTGAGTCACCAGAGTGAACTCCAGCGCGTTCAATATGTTCCATAATACCTGGAATGAATACATTCTCACCGTCTGAAATTGCATCTACTTCAATTTCTTTACCAACCATGTAACGGTCAATTAATACCGGATGCTCTGCATGAACTTTAACTGCATTTTTCATGTAGTGCAGTAATTCTTCTTGACGATATACGATTTCCATCGCACGTCCACCTAGTACGTAAGACGGTCTTACTAATACTGGATATCCAATTTCTTCAGCGATTGCTACTGCTTGTTCTACAGTTGTTGCTGTTTTACCAACTGGTTGCGGGATACCAAGCTGTGTTAGAGCTGCTTCAAACTTATCACGATCTTCTGCGCGGTCTAAATCTTCAAGTGATGTTCCTAAAATTTTCACACCGTGTTCTTCTAATTTCGCCGCTAAGTTAATTGCCGTTTGTCCACCGAACTGAACGATAACACCTTCTGGCTTTTCTAAATCGATAATGTGCATTACATCTTCGATTGTTAATGGTTCAAAATATAATTTGTCAGAAATACTGAAGTCTGTTGAAACTGTTTCTGGATTGTTATTAACAATGATTGCCTCATATCCAGCTTCTTTAATTGCCCATACAGAGTGAACAGTTGCGTAGTCAAACTCAACACCTTGACCGATACGGATTGGACCAGATCCTAGAACTACTACACTCTTACGATCTGTTCTAACCGATTCATTCTCGTCACCATATGTGCTGTAGTAGTATGGTGTTGCAGATTCAAACTCTGCCGCACAAGTATCTACCATTTTATAAACAGGAGTTATATTGCTTTCTTTACGCATATCGTAAATTTCACGCTCTGTTTTATTCCAAGCTGCTGCAACGTAGTGATCGCTGAAGCCCATTTCTTTCGCAGTTTGTAGTACTTCCATATTTCCTACATTCGCTTTTACTTCACGTTCCATATTTACGATGTTTTCAACTTTTTGTAAGAAGAAGAAGTCCATTTCACACCATTCGTTGATTTCTTCTTTCGTTACACCTTGACGAATTGCTTCTGCTACAATAAACAGTCGCTCATCATCAGCTTTTATAATGCGTTTTTTCATTGTTTCTTTATCAAGTTCTTTTAAATGCTCTAACTCTAAGTGATAAACGCCAAGTTCTAAAGAACGAACCGCTTTTAATAATGATTGCTCTAAGTTACGTCCGATTGACATAACTTCACCAGTTGCCTTCATTTGTGTACCCAGTGTTCTGTTTGCTGATTCAAACTTATCAAATGGCCAGCGCGGAATTTTTGAAACGACATAGTCTAATGCTGGCTCGAAGCAAGCGTATGTTTTTTGCGTTACTGGGTTTATAATTTCATCTAATGTTAGACCGACTGCAATTTTTGCCGCTAGCTTCGCAATTGGATATCCAGTTGCTTTAGATGCTAGTGCAGATGAACGACTTACACGCGGGTTTACTTCGATTACATAGTATTGGAAGCTATGTGGATCAAGTGCAAGCTGAACGTTACATCCACCTTCAATTCCTAATGCACGAATAATTCGTAATGAAGTGTTTCGTAACATTTGATATTCACGGTCACTTAATGTTTGGCTCGGTGCTACTACGATAGAATCACCTGTGTGAACTCCAACTGGATCGATATTTTCCATATTACATACTACAATCGCGTTATCATTTGAATCACGCATTACTTCATATTCAATTTCCTTACAACCAGCAATGCTCTTTTCTAATAAACATTGTGTTACTGGACTATGTTTTAATCCACCTGATACGATTTCAATTAGTTCTTCTTCATTACTACAGATTCCGCCACCTGTTCCCCCCATTGTAAATGCTGGGCGAACAATAACTGGATATCCAATTTCTTTTACAAATTCATGTGCTTCTTCTAGCGTATGAATGATGGTACTAGATGGAATTGGTTCATTTAATTCCTGCATTAATGTACGGAATAAATCGCGATCCTCCGCTTGCTCAATTGCTGATAATTTCGTTCCTAAAATTTCAACTCCACACTCTTCAAGTATGCCTGATTTCGCAAGTTCAACAGCCATGTTTAAACCTGTTTGACCACCTAATGTTGGTAAGATTGCATCTGGACGTTCTTTACGAATGATACGGCTTACGAATTCTAGTGTTAATGGTTCTATATATACTTTATCTGCTGTTGCAGTATCTGTCATAATTGTTGCTGGGTTAGAGTTAACAAGGATTACTTTGTAACCTTCTTCTCTAAGAGATTGACAAGCTTGTGTACCAGAGTAGTCAAACTCTGCTGCTTGCCCAATTACAATTGGTCCTGATCCGATTACTAAAATTGTGTTAATGTCTAGGCGTTTTGGCATAACTCTTCCCCTTCTTTCTTGAAGTTTTCAATCATTTCTAAGAAATCTTCGAATAAATCATTTGCATCTTCTGGTCCTGCTGAAGCTTCTGGATGGTATTGCACTGTAAATGCTGGGAACTTCGTATGACGAAGACCTTCTACTGTTCCATCATTTAAAGCGACATGTGTAATTTCAAGTTCTGTATTTTTAACTGATTCTTCTTCTACTGCGTAACCATGATTTTGAGATGTAATTGCTACTTTTCCAGTTGCAAGATGTTTTACTGGATGGTTTAAACCACGGTGACCGAATTTTAACTTACTTGTATTCGCACCAGATGCTAGAGCGAATAGTTGATGTCCTAAGCAAATTCCGAATAAAGGAACTTTACCGATAATGTCTTTTAACATTTCAATTGCTTCTGGTACATCTTTCGGATCTCCAGGTCCGTTACTTAACATAATTCCATCTGGGCTAAGGCGTAAAATTTCTTCTGCTGTTGTATTGTAAGGTACTACAATTACATCACAGTCACGTTTGTTTAATTCTCGTAAAATACCATGTTTCATTCCGAAGTCTACAAGTACAACTCGGTGTCCACGGCCTGGGCTTGGGTATGGATCTTTCGTTGATACGCGTTTCACGTGATCTGTAAATACTGTCGCTTTTAATTGGCTCACGATGTATTCTACATCTGCATCCATGTTACATAGACGTCCACGTAATGTACCGTATTGACGAATTTTTCTCGTTAATTTTCTTGTATCAATTCCTGCTAACCCTGGGATATTTCTTTCTTTTAAGTAATCATTTAACGAAATTTCATTACGGAAGTTTGATGGGTGATCACAAATTTCGTTTACGATTAAGCCATTTACAGATGGGTGAATCGATTCAAAATCGTCACGGTTAATGCCGTAGTTTCCGATTAATGGGTACGTGAATGTTACGATTTGACCGCAATATGATGGATCAGATAATGTTTCTTGATATCCAGTCATTCCTGTTGTAAATACAACCTCACCTGACTTTTCAATTTCGCCTCCGAAACCTTTTCCAATTAATACTGTTCCATCTTCTAAGATAAGTTGTCTTTTCATACTAATGCACTCTCCTTTTGCCATGCGATCTTACCACCAACGATTGTCATTACCGGCCATCCTTGGCATTTCCAACCTGCGAATGGTGTATTTTTTCCTTTTGATAAGAATGTTGTTGGGTCAATCTCTTCTTCTTGTTCTAAATCAATGATTGTAATATCAGCTGTTCTACCTTCTTTCAGGCGACCTGCTTCTAAGCCGAATGTATCAGCTGGCTTTTCTGTTAAGAATTGAATTAACTGCTCTAATGTAATAATTCCTTTTTTCACAAGGTTTGTGTATAGAAGTGGGAATGCTGTTTCAAAACCAGTAATTCCGAATGGCGCTCTTTCAATTCCTTGTGCTTTCTCTTCCGCTGTATGCGGTGCATGGTCAGTTGCGATCATATCGATCGTTCCATCTAGTAATCCTTCAATTAATGCTGCATGGTCTTCTTTTCCACGAAGCGGTGGGTTCATTTTAAAGTTAGGATCAACTGATGGGATATCATCTTCACATAACACTAGGTGATGTGGTGTTACTTCTGCTGTTACTTTAATTCCAGCTCGTTTCGCATCACGGATTACACGTACAGAACCTTTTGTACTTACGTGACATACGTGATAGTGACAATCTGCTGCTTCAGCAAGCAGTATATCCCTTGCAATATGTACAGATTCACATACTGATGGGATACCGTTTAATCCGTGTTTCTCAGAAAACTTCCCTTCATGTACACAACCTTTATTAATAAGCGTATTCTCTTCACAGTGCGCAACTACTGCCATATTTAATTTCGCTGCACGTTTCATAGCCGCTAACATCATGCTAGCATCTTGTACGCCTACGCCGTCATCTGTGAAAGCAAATGCTCCAAGTTCTTTTAATGTTTCGAAATCTGTCATTTCAGAACCAGCTTGACGTACTGTAATTGCTCCGTATGGTAGTACGTTGACATGCGCTTTTTCTTTAATACGTTTTTGCAGGTCTTCCATATGTTCTCTGCAATCTGGTACTGGGCGTGTATTTGGCATTGAGCAAATTGTAGTGAATCCACCTTTTGCCGCTGCTAGTGTACCTGTTTCAATTGTTTCTTTATGTTCACCACCTGGTTCACGAAGATGTACGTGTACATCTACTAATCCAGGTGCGATTAAATTTCCGTTCACTTCGATTACTTCAGCATTATCTGCCGTAATATTTTCTGCTACCTTAGCGATTTTACCGTCTTGTACGAGAAGATCTGTTGCTACGATTTTTCCTTCTTCATTCATATAACGACCATTTTTAAACAAGTAATTCATGTTTCATTCCTCCTAATACATTTGGTAAGGCGCGTTTTAGTACAGCCATTCTTACGTAAACTCCATTTTCCATTTGTTTAAATATGCGTGAACGCTCACACTCAACAAGTTCACTTGCAACTTCAACATCACGGTTTACAGGAGCTGGATGCATAATAATGCTTCCTTCTTTCATACGCTTTTCTCTTTCCACTGTTAATCCGTGTCTCTCATGATACTCTTTCATAATGTCTGTTTCATAATGATCATGACGCTCATGTTGTACACGAAGTAACATCATTACATCCACTTCTGGAACAAGTTCATCCAATGGTTTGTATGTTCCAAATGTGCTGTCTTCATCTTTCCACTCTTCTGGACTTGCAAAGTAAATTGTTGCACCCAGTTTCGTTAATGCTTCTGCATTAGAACGTGCTACTCGGCTATGACGAACATCTCCTACTATCGCAATCTTTAATCCTTCAAATCTTCCAAACTCTTGTTTAATTGTAAGAAGATCGAGTAGGCACTGCGTTGGGTGGTTTCCACATCCATCTCCAGCGTTTAAGATTGGGATATTTACCTGATCTTTTAGTTCATCGAAGTAGCGATCTTGCTCATGGCGGACGATCACCGCTTTTGTTCCGATTGATTCTAGTGTTCTTATCGTATCGTATAGAGTTTCTCCTTTTTGTACGCTAGATGCATCCGCTGAAAAGTTTAAAACATCTAGTCCTAATCTCTTCTCAGCAACTTCAAAGCTAAATCTCGTTCTCGTACTATTCTCAAAGAACAAGTTCGCAACAAAAGTTTGCTCTGTCGTTTTGCTCTCTTTTCCATTCGCGAAATCTTCTGCGTCTTTTAGGATTTCTGAAATTTCTACTTCCGATAATTCACTCATCGTTAACAAATGGCTCATCGTCATCCCTCATCTTTCTGATTTTTATGTTACCACTTTTGTATTTTTATAACAACATTTGTATAAAAATACCCTAGTCATGTAAGACTAGGGTGCAAGGAAGAAGCCACCCTTTTCTGTCTCACAGGACTGAATTAAAAGGTTATTATTATGAAGCAATCTGCTTAGGTTGTTTTATTTGTTTCGTTTCCGGTAGTAGTAGATTTAACAGTACACCTACAATTGCTGCTAGTGCCATTCCTTCTACTTGGAACGATTCTCCTACGTGAAGTACCGCTCCACCAATACCGATTACTAGTATTACTGATGCAATCATTAAGTTTCGTTTGTCACTTAAATCTGTTTTATCATCTACCATCATGCGTAATCCGCTTGATGCAATTACACCGAATAGTAAGATTGATACCCCACCCATAACTGGTGTTGGGATCGAATGAATCAGCGCAGAAATCTTACCGATAAATCCGAACATGATTGCGAATACTGCTGAACCGATGAATAAGTATACACTGTATGCTCTCGTAATTGCTAGCACACCGATGTTTTCACCATACGTTGTATTCGGTGGCCCGCCGATTAGTGATGCGATTAATGTTGCTACTCCGTCACCGAAGATCGAACGGTGTAAACCTGGTTTTTCAATTAAATCTCTTTTAATAACATTTCCAAGTACAATTTGATGTCCGATATGTTCTGATATTGTTACTAGTGCAACTGGTACCATCAAGAGTACAATCTTCCATGAAAACTCTGGTGTGTATGTGACAAATGGTACTGTGAAATCTGGTACAACAAACCATTTTGCCTCAGCTACCGGCTTTAAGTCTACTAGCCCTTGGAAGTAAGCGAAGATATATCCGCCGATAATGCCAAGTAACACTGGTATGATACTGAAAAATCCTCTTCCGAATATCGAGCATATAATTGTAATTGCTAATGTTACTAATGCTACTGAAAAGTGTATAAAGCTATATTTGCCATCCGCACCGTTCATCGCCATATTAACTGCTGTATGTGCTAACGCTAAACCGATTACCATTACTACCGGTCCAACTACGATTGGCGGAAGTAATTTCATAATCCACTCTGATCCTGATTTCTTAATTCCGAGTGAGATTAAGATGTACACAAGCCCTGCTAGCAAACCACCAAGCATTGCTGCTCCCGGTCCACCTGCCGTTTTCGCTGTTATAATCGGTGCGATAAAGGCGAATGATGATCCTAGATAGGCAGGTACTTGACCTTTCGTTATAAGAAGAAACGCTAACGTTCCTAATCCACTTGATATTAATGCTACTGATGGATTCAATCCTGTTAAAAACGGAACAAGCACTGTTGATCCAAACATCGCGAACAAATGTTGTATACTCAAAAATAACCATTTTCCCGGTTTCGGTACTTCATTAACGTCTAACACTGGCTTTTGTTCCATTGTTACATCCTCCTTCAGTTTAAATCTTTGCAATAAAAAAACTCTTTGTGCCTGTGCACAAAGAGTCCTACACTTTCGTATGCCAAATTTGACATATGAAAGCCAAGACCCTTTGGCAGCCTCACAGGACTACATTTAAAAGGGCTTTACTTATCGTATATGCTTACTCGATCTTGTTGATCTGTCTCTTGCAAATCAACTTCGATACGCTCTTCACTTGATGTTGGGATGTTCTTTCCTACATAATCAGCGCGAATTGGTAGTTCACGATGACCTCTATCAACAAGAACCGCCAGTTGGATTTGAGATGGTCTACCTAAATCCATAAGAGCATCCATTGCTGCTCGAACTGTTCTTCCTGTATATAACACGTCATCCACAAGGATAACTTTTTTCTTCGTAATATCTACAGGGATATCAGAACCTTTTACAAGTGGTTCTTTATTTTTGGATTGCAGTGTTAAATCATCACGATATAACGTAATGTCTAACTCTCCAACTTCCATTTCTTTTCCTTCAATTTGACCAATTCGTTCTGCCAAACGTTGTGCAATAAAAATTCCACGAGTTTTAATTCCGACAAGAACACAATTATCGACACCTTTATTTCGTTCCACGATTTCATGACTAATTCGTGTTAAAGCACGGCGAATCATTTGGTCATCTAAAACGACAGCTTTCTCTTGCATGCTCTACACCTCCAAGCTTTTTTTCTTGCGTGAGAGTAATGGTATAAAAAAAGTCCTCTCAGCGTGTGCGAGAGGACTTTTGAAAAAAGGGTACAACATACCCTAAGTATTTCAAACCGTTACCTTCTCAACCTCACGGGGCTGTGTTAAAGGATCATTATTTAACTGTTGTCAGTATCTCAGTTTTCTTGTGATTTGTCAATACTATTTCCGTAAAATATTTAATGCTTCTTCAAATACTTCTGGAATCGGTGCCTCAAACTGAATATATTCACCAGTACGAGGATGATCAAAGCCTAAAATACCTGCATGAAGTGCTTGTCCATTCATATCTAACGTTTTCTTGGGACCATACTTCGGATCTCCTGCAAGTGGATAGCCAATATATTTCATATGAACACGAATTTGGTGCGTACGTCCCGTTTCTAAGCGACATTCTACAAGTGTAAAGTCTTTAAAGCGTTCTAACACTTGGAAGTGAGTAACAGCGTTTTTACCATTTTCATCAACTGTCATACTTTGACGCTCTTTCTTATCACGACCAATTGGTGCATCGATAGTCCCCTTATCATGCGGGATAACACCGTACACAATTGCTTTGTAACGTCTTGTTACTGTTTTTGCTACAAGTTGATTTACAAGTGATTCATGCGCCATATCATTCTTAGCAACCATTAATAATCCAGATGTATCTTTATCAATACGATGCACAATACCTGGACGCATTACACCGTTGATACCTGATAAATCTGTACAATGGTGCATAAGGCCGTTTACAAGCGTACCACTTGTATGTCCTGGCGCTGGATGTACAACCATACCACGTGGTTTATTTACAACAAGCACATCTGCATCTTCATAATAAATTTCTAAATTCATATCTTCTGGTTGAATATCTAACGCTTCTGGATCAGGAATCGTTACTGTAATTTCATCTTCTTCTTTTACTTTATAATTCACTTTTACTGCTTTCCCGTTTACTGTCACAACATCATCTTTAATCCATTGCTGTACTTGTGAACGTGACCATTCGTTATTTATTCCTGCAACGAATTTATCAATTCGCTCATTTTTTTGCTCTTCTACAACTGTTACTTGTACTACTTCACTCATTCAATTACTCCTTCGCTTTCTTGCCTTCTAATAATGTTTGAATAATAATTAATACAACACCAATACATAACGCTGAATCAGCTATATTGAATACTGGATAGTTGTACGAGAAAATATACACGTGAATGAAATCCACTACTTCTTGTCTAAATACACGATCAATAAAGTTACCAATTGCCCCGCCTAAAATTAGGCCTAACGAAATACCTAGAAGCTTATCTGTTTTCGCATACTTTTTCATATAAAATACGATAAACACTACAAAAACAACTGTAATAATGTAGAAGAACCACATTTTATTTTCTAAAATACCCCAGGCAGCGCCTCTATTTCGATGTGATGTTATGTATAATACATTGTCGATAATCGGAATACTCGTACCCAATTCCATGTTCTTTACAATTAACCACTTCGATATTTGATCGATAGCAATGACAAATAACGCTATTACATAATATATCATTTTCATTTCCCCCACAAAGACAGTGTACCTCAAAATTTTAGCATAGCTGCTACCTTTTCACAATGAACCTTTATAGAAGAATAAAATAAATTAAAAAAAGGTAATATAATATCGTTGTGCGTATTCATACATTTACCTTTTCATAGAAAAATTCATGAATTGTTCGGGCAGTCGGCATTGTTTTCATTTGCTTTGTCGAAATTAATCTCCCGGTCTCTTCACAAATACCGTACATGTCTATTTCCATTTTAAATAATGCACGTTCTACATCCTTTAAATCCTCTTTTATATCATGTAATAGCAATTTTTTCTTTATCTCTTCCTTAATTTCATATCCAAGCTCTTGGCTGAACTCGACATCATATTTGTGCATTACTTCTTTAGCTAGTCTCTCTTGCAACTCTTTTCTCATCAATTGCAATTCTTCTTTTATTTCCATGTAGATTTCATTCACGTGTACATTCCTCCTAGCTGTAATGTACAGTTAGTGTGTCCGAAATTTATTTGCTTACCTCACACACATTTTTCCTTCACAGGAAAGAGCCTGAAAGTTATTTTGATATATCATCAAAATAAAAAACTGACTGCATAAATAGCAGTCAGTTTTTTATTATTTTACATAGTTTTCTTTCACAACTGTTGCACAACGCTCACATAATGTTTCATGTTCAGCATCTTTACCAATTGTTTCTGAAACTACCCAACAACGTTCACATGTTTCACCAGTTGCTTGAGCAACAACAACCGCTGTATGTTCATACTTCGGTGCATCTGCTGGCGCTTCTTCCATCATACCACCAAGTTTATACTCAGAAACGATGAATAATTGCTTTAAGTCTTCGCTAATAGACTCTAACATAGCTTTCATTTCTGCAGTTGGATATAGCGTAATGCTTGCATTTAATGACTTACCGATTACTTTTTCATTACGAGCTACTTCTAGTGCTTTTAACACGTCATCACGTAATGTCATAAATGCATCCCATTTTGTTTTTAATGCTTCCGCGTCATCTAATTGTACAGCTTCTGGCATATCAGTTAATTGTACACTTTCTTCTGTTACGCCTGGAATGTATGGCCATACTTCATCAGCTGTATGCGGTAAGATTGGTGTTACAAGTTTCGTTAACGCAACAAGAACATCATATAATACAGTTTGAATTGCACGACGATCTTCGTGGTTTGCACCTTCAATGTATAAAATATCTTTTGCAAAATCTAAGTAGAATGAACTTAAATCAATTGTACAGAAGTTATGAATTGCATGATACACAGCAGCGAAATCGTATGTCTCATATGCTTCTTTAACTTTTGTAATTAAGTCATTTAATTTCACTAACATGTAACGATCTACTTCACGAAGCTCAGCTACAGCTACTGCATTTTCACTTGGCTTAAAGTCGTCTAAGTTTCCTAATAAGAAACGGAATGTGTTACGGATTTTACGATACACTTCTGCTACTTGTTTTAAAATATCATCTGAAATACGTACGTCAGATTGATAGTCAACAGAAGATACCCATAAGCGTAAGATGTCTCCGCCTAATTGATCCATGATTTTCTTCGGTACGACGATGTTTCCAATCGACTTACTCATTTTACGTCCTTCACCATCTAGTACGAAACCGTGGCTTAGTACGCCTTTATATGGAGCTTTACCTGTTACAGCAACTGCTGTTGATAATGAAGAGTTAAACCAACCACGATACTGGTCAGATCCTTCTAAATATAAATCAGCTGGACGCTGTAAATCTTCGCGCTCTTCTAATACAGCTTGGTGAGAAGAACCTGAATCGAACCATACATCCATGATGTCTGTTTCTTTACGGAATTCGCCATTTGGGCTACCTGGATGTGTAAATCCTTCTGGTAATAGATCTTTCGCTTCACGCTCAAACCATACGTTAGAACCGTGTTCACGGAATAAATCTGCTACATGGTTAATTGTTTCATCTGTAATAATTGGATCGCCATTCTCAGCATAGAATACCGGAATTGGCACACCCCATGCACGCTGACGAGAAATACACCAGTCACCACGGTCACGAACCATATTATGAAGACGAGTTTCTCCCCATGCTGGTACCCATTTTGTTTCCGCTACAGCTTCTATTAATTCTTTACGGAATGCTTCAATAGATGCAAACCACTGTGCTGTCGCACGGAAAATAATTGGTTTTTTCGTTCTCCAATCATGTGGGTATGAATGCGTAATGAATGTTAGTTTCAGTAACGCGCCTACTTCTTCTAATTTTTCTGTAATTGGCTTGTTAGCTTTATCATAGAATAAGCCTTCAAATCCAGGTGCTTCATTTGTTAATACACCTTTATCATCAACTGGGCAAAGTACTTCTAATCCATACTTTTTACCAACAACGAAGTCATCTTCCCCGTGTCCTGGTGCTGTATGAACACAACCTGTACCTGCATCTGTTGTTACGTGATCTCCTAGCATTACTAATGAATCACGATCGTAGAATGGATGTTTTGCAACTGTGTACTCCAGTTCGCTACCTTTTACTGTTTTCACAACTTCAGCATTTTCCCACTCTAACGTTTTTGCAACTGTCTCAAACAGCTCAGAAGCAATGATATATTTCTCATCATTTACTTTTACAATGCTATATTCAAGCTCTGGGTGAACAGAAATACCTAAGTTTGCAGGTAATGTCCAAGGTGTTGTTGTCCAAATGATGTACTTTTCATCACCTTCTAATACGTTCTTTCCATCTTTTACAGGGAATGCTACGTAAATAGATGCTGATTTTTTATCTTGATATTCAATTTCAGCTTCTGCTAAAGCAGATTCACTCGTTGGAGACCAGTAAACTGGTTTTTGACCTTTATAGATATAACCTTTTTTCGCCATGTCACCAAACACTTTAATTTGTTGTGCTTCATAAGCGGGCTCTAAAGTAATATATGGATTATCCCAATCTGCACGTACACCTAGACGCTTAAATTGTTCACGTTGACGTTCTACTTGTTCATATGCATACTCTGCACATAACTTACGGAACTCAGCAACTGTCATTTCTTTACGCTTTACACCTTTATTTGTTAAAGCTTGTTCAATTGGTAAACCGTGCGTATCCCATCCTGGAACATATGGCGCACTAAAACCAGTCATTGATTTATAACGAACAATAAAGTCTTTTAATACTTTATTTAATGCATGTCCCATATGAATGTCACCATTCGCATATGGAGGTCCATCATGCAATACAAATAAAGGACGACCTTTTGTATGTTCTTGTACTTTTTCGTAAATATTCATTTCAGCCCATTTTTCTTGCATTGCAGGCTCACGTTTTGGTAAGTTCCCACGCATTGGGAACTCTGTTTTCGGCATCAGTAATGTATTTTTGTACTCCATGCTCAATTCCTCCTTACATGTATATAAGAAATACTTAAAAAACGGAATAAAAAAGAGACTTTCTCATCCCAAAAAGGGACGAGAAAGTCTCCCGCGGTACCACCCTAGTAGATCATATACATATGTATAGAATCCTCTTATATTCTTAACGCGAATACACGCCTACGCTTACTCTATTTGTTCAGCGCGGAACTCCAGGGTGATATTCCCACTATCTCCTTATCCTGAGCTTACACCGTCCTCAGTTCGCTATATAAGGTTTGAAAAGGTACTTATCCCTATCTTCGTTTTTCTTAATAAATATGTTGTTTAAAATTATATGTAATAATGAGAAAAACGTCAAGCTTACACTGTTTCTTCTTTTTTCAACAGTTCATCTACTTCGTCTTCTAACTCAATTAGTTTATCCCAATCATCGTTGTTTAACATTTCAAGCTGTGTTTCTAATAACATACGGAAACGAGTTCGGAATACTTTCGCTTGTTTCTTTAACTCTTCAATATCAAAAGCAACTTTTCTTGATTTTACTAATGCTTCGTTAATAATACGATCAGCATTCTTTTCAGCTTCACGCACAATTAATTTCGCTTCTTTTTGCGCATTACGTTTTACTTCTTCCGCTGCTTCTTGCGCAACAACGATAGATTTGTTTAACGTATCTTCAATATTAGAGAAATGATCTAACTTCCCTTCTAACTGCGCAACTTTTTCTTCTAAAGCTTTTTTCTCACGAATGACCAATTCATAATCTTTGATAATTTGATCAAGAAACTCATTTACTTGATCTTCATCATAGCCACGGAATCCGCGACCAAATTCTTTGTTATGAATATCTAATGGTGTTAACGGCACAACGCCACCTCCAAGTAGTTATCTAAATTTCCTCTTTCAATTATATCTTTTCTTCGACAAAATAGGAGGATTTCCTTCTAAAAAACCAATCATTTTAGTATACCATACAAAATTCTCCATTTGTCGCGTTTTGTTCTACCTTCTACAGAAAATAATTTACTTCGGCCATATCCTCTAACAGAGAAAACGTCTCCTGGATAACATTCATAAGAAGTTTGTTCCACTATTTTCCAATTAACTTTTACTAAACCATTTTTAATGAAAGGTTGTACTTTCTGTCTAGATAAATGTAACATTTCAGCTAACATAACATCTAAACGAAGTGAAGAAACCGTTCCAGATTTCTCCCCCCACGTTTCATGTATCTGTAGAATTTGTTCTCCTTGTACTGCTGATAAGGAGACTTTTACTTTTCCTATTGCTTGTAAGTTCATCTCAATGTACGATACGATTTCTTTCGCAACTACAATTTGGGCACGATTTTCTTGCAGCAAAATATCACCACATTTTTCTCTCGTTAAACCAAGAGACATAAATGTACCTAATATTTGCCTATGTTCTAGCGTATAAAACTTGGAAGGATAGTCAATTTCTAATACTTCTACTTGAAATTCTTCTTCATTTAATTCTAGATAGTCTGGATAAATGAGTGCTCTTTTACGCTCTGCATTAGGCGTTGCACCACCAAATTGCACAGCAACATCTCCTTGTCCAATTACCATAGAAACAATTTGTTGCTGTCTTGGATCAAGGAAATCTGTTAATTTCACTTGATGGTACTCCGCCGTTCGCTTCCACTCTAGCACTTTATCTACAAAGACCTCTTCATCAGGCCTAAAATGTTCGTAAATGCTCATGTATTTAACCTCTTACTATAAGAAATAGCCGAACAAGCTGAACAAACCACTTTTAGCAAGTTTTAACGCAAAAATCGCAACGAGTGGAGAAATATCAATCATACCCAGCGGCGGAATAAATCTGCGGAATGGTTCTAAATACGGTTCACAAATTCGCGCCAAGAACTCTCCAAAAGATGATTCCTTTGCACCAGGAAACCATGATAGGAGAATGTAAATAATCAGTGCCCACGAGTAAATCTCGATAGCAGAACTTAACACCATTAAAACTGTTGTCATGGCGTATTACCACCTCTTTATATTTGTTTCTTCTTCTTCACCGAATAACTCTGAAATTGCACCAACAATATCAACATTTTCAGGTGTACACATAAATGTTTTCGGTCCTATTTTTTGAATGTCCCCGCCTATAGCGTATACAGTACCACTTAAAAAGTCAACGATACGTACCGCTTGATCAGTAGACATTCTCTGCAAATTAATTACAACAGCTCGTCTACCTTTTAGGTGGTCCGCAATCCCTTGCGCTTCCGAATATGTGCGTGGTTCTAATAAAACAACTTTTGAAGATTGTTTTGCTGTTTCAATACTCACAACATTTTGCTTCGGTTGCGCTTTCGGAAACGTAACATCTTGTTGTTCTGGTGGATCTTGCTGCTTTTTCATGTCTGTTTGCTCCTTTTCATAACCATATTGAGCTGCTTCTTTTTCTTCCGGTGTATCAAAAAAGAAGTATTTTACTTTTGACCAACTCATAATAAGATTCTCCTTCCTTTTACGCTTTTCCTACTAAAATCGTTCCCAAACGAATATATGTAGCCCCTTCTTCAATTGCAATCGTGTAATCGTTGGACATTCCCATTGATAATTCTTTACATGGCGCATGTAATAACTCTAGCTCCTGCACCTCTGTTTGTAGCATACGTAATTCCTTAAAACAGCGTCTGATTTCTTCCTCTTCTTCTGTAAATGGAGCCATCGTCATTAGTCCAACCACTTCAATTTTATCGAATTCTTGCAAACTTTGAATAAAAGAAACAACCTCTTCTATTGCCAATCCTTGCTTCGATTCTTCAGATGAGGTTTTCACTTGAATAAAGCATTTCACTTTCTTATCAGCACGTTTCTGAATTTCTTTCGCCAGGGAAAGACGATCTAACGAATGTAAATAATCAATTTCATTAATGATTTCTTTTACTTTTCTCGTTTGTAATGAGCCAATAAAGTGCCAATTAACTTTTGAACCGAAATGCTCGTATTTCTGTAAGAAACCTTCATTTCTATTTTCACCTAAATCGATAATTCCAGCTTCAATTACTTCGTTTGTTTTTTCAATCCCTACAGTTTTTGTCACTGCAACAAGTTTAATATCTTGCAACGAACGTCCAGCTCGAGCGCAAGATTCTTTAATAGCTTCGTTTACAATCACTAAATTTTCTTGTACTGTCACTTGCTTCCTTCCTCCTTAAAACCTATGAAACTCAACATTCTTCCTGTCTTACCTTGATCACGACGATGAGAGAAAAATAGTTGCTCTTCACAGCTTGTACAAAGAGATGACATTACAATATGCTCTTCTTTTATGCCTGCTTGTACACATAATATACGATTAATTTCTTTTAAATTAATTGCGTACTGCCCGTCAGAAATTTTTTGATGAGGAACAGCACCGCTAACTACTTCCTGTGCTGCTGTTAATACACGATCATCCACAACATAACAACAAGATCCGATCGACGGCCCAATTGCAACATGAATTTCATCACTTGAAATACCTTCTGCATTCCACTTTTGAATCATTTCCTTTGCAATCTCTTGTACAGTGCCTTTCCATCCAGCATGCGCAAGTCCTATCATACCATGTGATGGTGCATAAAAATAGAGCGGAACACAATCCGCGTAACAAGACGTTAACAGAACATCTTCATTACTCGTATAAATGCCATCTGTTTTTGAAATGCCGTCCTCATATGAATAGACGCCACTTCCTTTTTCCTGTTGCCCTACTTTTTTAACATGATGAGCATGAACTTGTTCAGAGCAAATCCAGTTTTCTAATGGTTTTTGTAACTTATTTGCTAAAATGCGTCTGTTTTCATGAACGTTCTCCACGATATCATTCACATGTAATCCTAAATTCATCGCATGAAAGGAGCCCGTACTTATCCCACCATCTTTTGTCGTAAATCCAGCAGTAATGTTTCCAAGTTCTTTCCACGCTTGTAAATACAGTATACCGTCCACATATTTAAATGGTTCTCTCATAATAAAGCGGCTCCTTTTAATTAAAATAACAGAAAAAAGCATGGTACTTCCTGTCTATTTTACCATACTTTTATTTTTTCATAATCCTAACAGAAAAAAAAGAGGAATTTGTAATATTCTTTATGAAATTGTCGGTGTTTGTATTGATTCTGTTACAGAATTAACAGGATTTACTCTTACAAGTATGACATCTTCCCCAATTTTCACAATTTCCTTCCAAGGAATTACAATCTCAACATCTTTTCCAAAAATACCTAGCATACGTGTCTGTTTGGAAATAATAACAGAACAAATTTTCCCTGTGTTCATATCAATTTCAATATCTCCAATATTCCCAATCCTTTTTCCATCTGAAATATTTATAACATCCTTCATCTGTAACTCTGAAATTCGTATCACCATTTTTATCCTCTCCCTTATATGACGAATTGGAAACTGTTTCTCATATTTACAGGAAGCCACCTATACGAAACACCATGCTAGTTTCATTATATGAACACTAATCCCCTACTATGAGCACAAACCATATTACATATAAAAAGGTCTCACCATAATTGGTGAGACCTTATCCTTGAATCGTTTTATTCATTTGTTTAATGGCTGACTTCTCTAAACGTGATACTTGCGCTTGGGAAATCCCAATTTCTTCTGCAACTTCCATCTGTGTCTTTCCTTGGAAGAAACGTTTTCTAATAATCATTTTCTCTCGATCATTTAAACGCTTCATTCCTTCTTTTAATGCTAATTCTTCAACCCACTGCTCGTCCTTTTGTTTTTCATCACTTAACTGATCCATAACAAAGATAGGATCTCCTCCATCATTATAAATCGGTTCAAATAATGAAACTGGGTCTTGAATCGCATCTAAAGCAAATACTATCTCTTCATGAGTTACTTCTAGCACTTTTGCAATATCCATTGCTGTTGGTTCTTTTGAATTTTCTGCAATCAACTTTTCTCTTACTTGCAAAGCTTTATACGCAATATCTCGCAATGAGCGCGATACGCGAATTGGATTATTATCACGCAAATATCTGCGTATTTCCCCAATAATCATCGGCACAGCATACGTTGAAAATTTTACATTTTGGCCTAAATCAAAATTATCAATTGATTTCATAAGTCCAATGCAACCAACTTGAAATAAATCGTCAACATATTCTCCTCTGTTATTAAATCTTTGGATGACGCTCAGTACAAGACGTAAGTTTCCATTCACTAATTTTTCTCTTGCGCTTATCTCTCCACTTTGCATTTCACGAAATAATTTACGCATCTCTTCATTTTTTAATACTGGAAGTTTAGCTGTATCAACACCGCAAATTTCTACTTTGTTTCTCGTCAAAGTGTTCCCTCCTATCGGGAGTTGCTGTACAGTGTAAAGTATTTCCTTTGAAGGGGATTTTATGCATATGGTTTTTTCACGATTTTTTATTTAAATTATCTTTCCTAATACAACTAAATAGAATAAGACCAGCCTACATAACGGCTGGTCTTATTCTTCACACCATTTTATTAAATTCTTTTCGTAATCTTTTTATAATTCTTTTTTCTAAACGCGAAATGTATGACTGTGAAATCCCAAGCATATCCGCCACATCTTTTTGCGTCTTTTCCTCTCCTCCGGCAAGACCAAACCGAAGTTCCATAATTTGTTTTTCACGATCATTTAATTGGTGTAATGCTTTCATTAAAAGGTGACGATCTACAGTAGCTTCTAAATCTTTTGTAATAATATCATCATCTGTACCTAACACGTCAGACAACAACAGTTCATTCCCATCCCAATCAATATTTAGCGGTTCATCAAAAGAAACTTCTGAACGATTTTTGTTATTTCGACGTAAATGCATTAAAATTTCATTTTCTATACAACGCGATGCATATGTTGCTAATTTTATTTTCTTTTCTGGATTAAATGTATTTACCGCTTTAATAAGGCCGATTGTTCCTATACTAATCAAATCTTCAATATTTATCCCTGTATTTTCAAACTTTCTTGCTATATATACAACGAGCCTTAAGTTACGTTCAATAAGTAATGACCTTGCTGCCTGATCTCCCTTTGGCAATTTATTCAAAAGAACTTCCTCTTCTTCTTTCGTTAACGGTGGTGGCAACGCTTCACTTCCACCAATATAATAAATTTCATCGGTCTTAATTCCTAATTTCAGCAATACTTTATACCAAAGGTATACTAAATAAAATTTTAATTTCATCATATTATCCCGCCTCTCATTATTAAGCGATCACCATTTTTTGTGAAATCAACATTTTTGGATGCACAATACATTGATACTCCCCATTTGTAGACAGTTGTTGTGTATTTAATCCAATTAATACTTTGTTTACAACAATAGAACTACCTTCATGATCAACTTGCACACTGTCAGGCTTAATTGCCCACAAAAATTGACTTTCTACTCCTACTGCACGGAAAGGAATTAAACGTAATTTTGTCGCCCAACCAGAATCATTTTCTGGTATTTGAGGAATTTCTGTTTTGGAATAAATTTGTTCTGTTAACCAAGATGGTAAGCAATGTTCTAATGATGAAACATGCATAATCATAACGGGTGTTTTTGTTAATGGATCGTAAAGTTGGTTCCCACTGTCAATAAGACCTGCCAGTTCTAGTTCTTCTTCGGCCAATTGAATTTTTACTTTCACAATTTGGTCATAGTGTATTTTCGTGACCTCTACGCTTTCAATACGCTTTTTAGAAAAATAATAAATTACCGGAAAGCCAAAAATAACAAATAACCAACTAATTGGATCGCCGTAAGAAATTGACTGAGATTGAACCAATCCATTTACCATTTCATTCGTTTGCAAAAAGAAATGAGTTCCAATTAATCCTCCGCCAACCATAAAGGTTACAAAGTAAAAAGTAAAAACAGTCTGTGCATAATTTCTAAATGTTGTAAACCCAAATGCTGTATACACAATAAGTAACGAGTACAGTAGTTTCATAATTGGATGTGTCATCATAGAAGCAAAAGGAGTAAAGGCAAAAATAACAATAGTTGAACCTATAAATGCCCCTAACACAAGCCTCCATCTTTTGATTTTCTTTTTTAACACGGTAGCTGTTAATAAAAGCAAAAGAAAATCAATGCAGGCGTTTAACAACCAAACAACGTCGGCGTAAACAACCAAACAATTCACCTCTTTTTTCAAGTTGAGACTAGTATAATGCATATCCAATAGGAAAGTGTGTCAATTTGCGGAGGTGTTTTTTTGTTATTTTGTGATTTCTAGACATAATCTGTCGGTAAAGAATAAAAGTACAAATTCATAGAATGATATACTCTTATTTTCACCAACAAAATATATTGAAATATACGAAATAAAAAAAGACCTGCTTAGCAGGTCTTTTCCATTTAAAAAACAAAAAAGGAGCATGAAAGCTCCTTTTTTTATCGTCTACGACGGTTACGTAAAAATGCTGGAATATCGATATCATCTGAATCTGAATGACGTTCATGTACAACTGGCTCTTCACGCTTCATTTCACGTTTTACTTCACGTTGTTTTGAAGGTTGAGCTACTGGTTGTTGCTGTTGTTGCGTGTGGTTCGCATTCGGACGAATAATTGGTTTTGGTGGTTGAGTTGCAATGCTATCATCAAAACCAGTTGCAATTACAGTTACAACGATATCATCTTTTAATCCTTCGTTAATAACAGAACCGAAGATCATATTTACTTCTGGATCTGAAGCTGAGGCTACGATATCTGCCGCTTCTTGTACTTCATATAAGCTTAAGTTAGCGCCACCCGTAATATTCATGATAACACCTTGAGCTCCATCAATAGATGTTTCTAGTAATGGACTAGAAATCGCTTTTTTCGCAGCTTCTGCAGCACGATTTTCCCCGTTACCAGAACCAATACCCATTAAAGCAGAACCTCTATTAGACATAATTGTCTTTACGTCTGCAAAGTCTAAATTAATTAAACCTGGCGTTGCAATTAAATCCGAAATACCTTGAACACCTTGACGTAATACGTTATCAGCTTCACGGAATGCTTCTAACATTGGCGTATTTTTATCAACGATCTCTAATAAGCGATCGTTTGGAATTACAATAAGAGTATCTACATTTTCTTTAAATGCTGCAATACCAGATGCTGCTTGCGTTGCACGTTTACGTCCTTCAAAAGTAAATGGACGTGTTACAACACCAACTGTTAAAGCACCTAATTCTTTTGCAACTTGAGCAACAACTGGAGCTGCACCAGTTCCAGTTCCACCGCCCATACCAGCAGTTACGAAGACCATATCCGCACCACGAAGTGCTTCTTGGATCTGTTCTTTACTTTCTTCTGCAGCTTTTTTCCCTACTTCAGGGTTTGCGCCTGCACCAAGTCCACGCGTTAATTTTCCACCAATTTGCATTTTTGTTTCAGCTTTTGATAGATTTAATGCTTGTGCATCAGTGTTCACAGCGATAAAGTCTACACCTTGTACACCGTGTTCAATCATACGGTTTACAGCATTGTTTCCGCCACCGCCGACACCGATAACTTTTATATTCGCTAATTGATCTTGAGTAGTATCAAACTCTAACATGTCGAAATCCCCCTAGAACCTCATTTTTCGTGTCCAATTTTAATCCCATAAATAACGGAATACACGTTTTACTTTTGACATCATACGGTCATCATTTTGATTATTATTGTTTTGATTACGAGTTTTTTGTTTCGCAGGTTGCTGTTGTACCGGCGTTGGTGCTGGTGCTGGTACTGTTTCAAAATGCTCTTGCTTTTCCTGCACATTTTTCCCACGTAATTTAGCTTTTTGATAAGAATGTTTAATTAATCCAACTCCGCTTGTATATTGGGGCTCACGCACACCAATATAATCAGGAGTTGCTACACGAACATTTTCATGTAAAATATCATATGCAAGATCAAGAACACCTGGCATAGAAGCAATTCCGCCAGTTAGTACATAACCAGAAGCCACTTGCTTTACTCCTAACTTACGCACTTCATCTTGAACAAACATTAAAATTTCCTCTACACGAGCCTCTATTATATCCGATAATTCCAACTGAGAATATTGTTCTGTTTGATCACTTCCCATAATAGGAACCGTAAACATCTCTTCTTCAGATGCTGTATCATAAAAAGCATGTCCATATTTCAACTTAATTTGATCTGCATTTTCTGTTGAAGTTTTCAACCCAATTGCAATATCCTTCGTTATATGGTCTCCACCTAATGGTAATACGCTCGTCGCTTGTAACTCTCCGTCTTTAAAAATAGATAAAGTTGTAGATCCTCCCCCCATATCAACAAGGGCTACTCCTCTATTTTTTTCATCTGAAGATATAGCAACTGTTGCAGCCGCTAAAGGTTGAAGACAAATATCAACAATTTCAAGACCTGCTTTTTCTACACAACGAAGTAGGTTATGTAGTAAAGTTCTCGAGCCTGTAATAAGTGTACCTTCCATTTCTAATCTTACACCGATCATCCCGCGTGGATCGTTAATCTCGTCAAGACCGTCTACGATGAACTGTCGAGGTACCACATCAATAAACTCACGTTCTGGAGCAATTGACACAACTTGTGCTGCATCTAGAACGCGTAAGACATCTTCATTCCCGATTTCACGATCTTCATTTGAAACAGCGACTACTCCGTGACAAGGAAGTAGCTGTACCTGGTTTGCATTGACACCTACTACAACTTGCTCAATATGGATTCCCACCATACGCTCAGCTTGTTCAATTGCTTTTTTAATTGATCGAACAGTCTCGTCTATATCAACTATCGATCCCTTCTTTAAACCATTTGATTTTACATTTCCAACACCAATAATGTTTAAGCTGTCATTAACCATTTCACCAATGATGACTTTAACATTGGATGTACCGATGTCAAGACTAACATATATTTCATTGCTGTTCATTCTTTGGCACCTCCTTCTTTATTTATACCATACAACTCAATATATGGAACAACAATCGCAACTTTACTATTTATAAGAAAAATATTCAACGTCTTTATACGTTTCCCTTTTTTAACCCTATATTTTTCTTATTTTTATTTAGCATTCAATTAAGAATATCGCAGTAAACTATGAATAACTGCTTATCTTGAAATAATTCTATTTCGAGTGTAAAGTTTACCGCCAAGTATAAGTCTACACTAAGATGTACTCATAGAAAAGTGAAACTTGTACCAATACTAGTATGAATCTAAGAATTTTTACATATTTTTCATCAAATGAACCATTCTTCTAAATTCGTATGCATATAACAGAACGTTTGTTTTGTTTTTTTCTGCTATAAGCAACGAAAACTACCATTCTATTCTTTTTTTTCTTCCGCACCTAATTCTTTCGTATATGCACCTACTTCTAAATCAATTAATACCTTCTTACCTGGCTCAATTGTTTTTAAAATAAGCGGATAGGCTTCCATACGTTTTGCGAAATTTTGAATCGTAGTGCTCACTTCATAACCTTCATTCATATATAAAGTAAGATGATCTTCATTCGCATTCGTTGGAGAATAGCGAATCTCCGAAATAGATTTTAAAATAGCTGGTGTTAATTTTTCTAGTTCAGCGATTAACTCCTTCATTTTCTCTTCTTTAAAAGGTTCGAAAATCGGTGCTGCAACAGGAAGTTTTCCATTAGGTAGTACATCAAGTGTTTTTCCATTCTCTAATAACGGTTGTAATTTTCCCTCTTTATTTATATAACCAATCGTTAAATATTCTTCAATATGAACATCAATCTTGTTTGGAAAACGTTTTTTTACATTTACTGCTTTAATTTCTTTTCGCTTCGTTAAGTTTTCTTCAGCTTTATGTGCTGTCACTCGGAAATAACTTGTATCATATGTCACGCCTGAATCCTTCATTACTTGCTCATCCGTCATATAATGATTTCCAAACACACTAATCTTTTTTATATTACTAAGCGGAGACCGAAAATAAATTAAAAAGAGCACTAATAAAAATAAAATTGATATGTATAAAATCAATCGATGATTAACATTTTTTTTGTTTTTTTTCTTTTGATTTTTCAATTTTGGTACACGATCTTGTAGTTTAATCACTTTACTATTATTCATGTACGATCCCCCTATGTAACATAAAGAACGGCATGTTCCTCATGCCGTTCTTATCTTCTTATTATAACATAAATGATAATGAGCGGAACGAATAACCGTTATCTTCCAATGATTTCTACTTCTGTGTGCATATCTACATCAAATTTATCCTTAATTGTATGTTTTATTAATTCAATTAAGGACAATACATCTTGCGCTGAAGCTCCCCCGGTATTAACAATAAAATTGCCATGCATTTGAGAAATTTGAGCTCCACCAATCCTATAACCACGAAGCCCTGCTTTTTCTACTAAATCGCCTGCAAAATGTGGGATTGGATTCCGAAATATACTTCCTGCACACGGGTGATTCCATGGTTGCGTTTCACGGCGGTAATCTTTATTATTTTGCATGCTACGTACAATTTCTTCACGTTTTCCCGCCTGTAATTGAAACTCCGCCTCTAAAACAATACCAGGCCGTTTCGTTTGCAATACAGATGCCCGATAAGAAAACTCCAATTCTTTATTCGTTAACCAGTCAATTGTACCGTCTTCAAACAGAATGAGAGCCTTCGATAATACACTCGATATATCCGATTTATGTGCACCTGCATTCATATATACTGCACCACCGACACTTCCTGGAATGCCGCTTGCAAACTCCAATCCAGCTAACCCTTGACGACTAAGTAAAGTTGACAATTTAATAAGAGAATATCCACTACCAACTCTTACCTTATGTTTTTCGACCTCTAAGTGATCTAATCCTTCTCCTAAACGAATAACAACACCTTCTATGCCTCGATCAGATACAAGAAGGTTTGAACCGCGCCCAATTACAGTCCACTTCGTTTTGTATTGCTTTACTAACTGTAATGTTTTTTCAATACCGGCTACATGCTTAGGCACAATTAAAATATCCGCTGGTCCACCTATTTTCATAGTTGTATAACGCGCTAACGACTCGTTAACTAAAACACGACCAACGTCTGCTTCTATAAGCTCATTTACTAATTGTTCCATAGACAATCTCCCCCATATTAAGTCTCCTTATGACAATAATATGCAGGGCGTTCACCTAACGTTATCCCTCTATTTACGGGCATTACAGCTCCTAAATCAAAATTCGGCGGTAACAAAGAAGTTAGGCGGTATCGGGATGCCAGTAAACATCCGATTAGTGAAAGGTAATAATCAACGAGAGAGAATCACTCCCCACTGATTAAAGCCTCACTTTATTTTTTTACAAGCTTATTCATTACTTCATACAGCTTATTTGCTGCATCTGGAATACCTAGTTTCTTAGCAGCTAGCTTCATATTTTGTAATGTTTGTGCATCCAATAAAATCTCATCAATATCACGAATAAGTGTTTCAGCTGTTAAATCTTTTTCAAGTAACATTTTTGCCGCTCCTTTATCAACAACTGAACGTGCATTCTTTTCCTGATGATTATTTGTTACGTACGGACTCGGTATTAACACACTTGGTTTTCCTAACGCTGTTAATTCTGCAAGTGTTGTTGCCCCAGCCCTTGAAACAACAAGGTCTACACCAGTTAGTACCTCTGGCATATTATGAATGAACGGCTTAATAATAACATTGTTCGGGTTCCCTTTTTGCTTCACGGCTTCCATCACTTTGTCATAATGTACTTCACCTGTTACATATAGTATTTCGTAGCTTTTGTTCCCAAACTGTTCAATTGCTTCAACGAAGGCATCGTTAATCGGTCTAGCCCCACGACTTCCACCAAATATAAGTACAGACTTTTTAGGAAGAGAAAGCCCAACTGAACGTTTCCCTTTCATTCCATTTTGATCCATTACCTCTGATGCTCGCGGATTACCTGTCATTACCACTTTTGACTCTGGAAAATGCTCTGTAGCTGCTTCAAAACAAACAGCAACTTTATCAACATAACGACTTAAAAATTTGTTCGTTACACCTGGTACACTATTTTGTTCATGTACAATAGTCGGAATACCTAATTTGGCTGCAGCGTATACAACTGGTCCACATACATATCCACCCGTTCCAATTACGATATCCGGATTAAAACGACGAATATATCGTTTACTATCCTGTACACCTTTTAGAAAACGCATTACTGTTTTCACATTATCTAATGATATTTTTCGTTTAAATCCGCTTATAACAATAGATTGAAATGGTATACCTGCTTTTGGAACGATTGTACTCTCTAGTCCATTTTCCGTACCAATATATAAAAATCTTGCTTCTGGATTTAACTTTTTTATTTCTCTAATTAAAGCAAGAGCTGGATAAATATGACCACCAGTCCCCCCACCACTCACTAATACACGCACTACTAACTCCTCCGCTTCTCTTTTCTTATTTCCATTATATTTATTTCTATATACATATTGCATTTTTACACACATACGAAAAACCCTGTCTTATAAACAGGGTTTAGTAGCGAGAATGGCGACTTATATTTAATAATACACCTACTGCCATTAACATTAATGTCAAACTTGATCCACCATAACTTAAAAACGGCAAGGTAATACCCGTAACGGGCATCAGTCCTGTTACAACACCAACATTAATCATTACTTGAATCGCAATCATCGCCACAATACCTACTGCTAAAAACGTACCATATAAATCTGGCGCTCCTAATGCGATACGAATCCCGCGCCATAATAATAGACTAAATAATAATAACACAAATGAACCACCAATAAAACCTAATTCCTCGGATAAGATTGCAAATATAAAGTCAGTTTGTGGTTCAGGTAAATAAAGAAATTTTTGTCTACTTTGTCCAAGCCCAAGTCCAAATAATCCACCGGGTCCAATTGCGAGTAATGATTGGATAATTTGAAATCCACTTCCAAGCGGATCTGCCCACGGGTCTAAATATGATGTAATGCGCTTCATTCGATACGGTGCTGATGCGATTAACCCTACAAACCCTGCTACACCAAGCAAACCAAACATCGCAAAGTGAAAGACCCTCGCTCCCGAAATAAATATCATAATGATACATGTCCCAACCATTACCGTTCCTGTCCCAAGGTCTGGCTGTAACATAATCATCCCAAAAGCAAGAAACACAAAACTAAGAGCCGGTAATAAACCACGTTTAAAAGATGTAATCAATTTTTGCCGTTCCGCTAAAAACTTTGCCAAGAAAATAATCATCGCAAACTTCATAAATTCTGACGGTTGAATCGAAAATGCTCCGATCCCAATCCAACTTCGTGCTCCTCCTCGAACAAGACCTACTCCAGGAATAAGAACGAGAATAAGAAGAATGAAGCAAACTAGCAAAATTACTTTTGAATACGTACGCCACACCCAATAATCAATTTTCATAATAAAAAACATAGCTACTACACCAAGACCCGCAAACAGTAATTGTCTTTTGGCAAAAAAGAATGAGTCCCCCATTTTATAAGAGGCCCAAACTGCACTCGCACTATAAACCATAATCATTCCGATTGTCAACAATGAAAGTGTTACGATGATGAGAATAAAATCAGGCGTTTTCTTCATTACCCACAAACACCACCTCTTTAGGCAGAACCTTTTGCCCTATGTAACAAAACATCAGTAGGTGTTAGCCTACTGATGTTTTGATTTACTTTATATAAGTTTATGCACAGCTTGTATAAAAATGTCTCCTCTTTCTTCAAATGTTTTAAATTGATCCCAGCTTGCACACGCTGGAGAAAGAAGAACAACATCATCTTCTTTAGAATGAGCATAAGCTTTCACCACTGCTTCATCTAAAGTATCGACACTTTCAATTATATCTAATCCCGCTTTTTCTGCCGCTCTTACTAGTTTGGGAGCTGTTTGTCCAAATGTTACAATCGCTTTTACATTTTTGAAATACGGAATTAAATCATCGAATTCATTTCCGCGATCAAGCCCACCTGCTAGTAACACAATCGGTTGTGTAAACGCAGATAGTGCTTTCTCAGTCGCTAACATATTCGTTGCTTTTGAATCATTATAAAACTTACGGTTGTTAATCGTTGTTACATATTCTAAACGATGTTTTACACCAGTAAAACGTTTTAACACGACCGTAATCGCTTCATTAGAAGTACCTAATAATTTCGCAATACTCATCGCAGCTAAAATATTTTCTAGATTATGTTGACCAGGTAAAACGATATCACTTACTTCAACAACTTTTTCACCTTTGAAATAAAGAGCGTTATCTTTTATACACGCACCATCTTCAATTTCTTTCGTTGTCGAAAACAGGATTTTTTGACCTTTAGTATTCGCAGATAACTCCATCACATCTGCATCATCCGCATTTATTACACTATAATCGTTTTCTGTTTGGTTTTTAAAAACATTTGCTTTTGCTAAACCATATTCCTTCTTCGTCCCATGGTAATCTAAGTGGGCTTCAAATAAGTTTAAGAACGCTGCAATTTTAGGTTGGAACGATTCTACTCCCATCAATTGGAACGATGAAAGCTCTGTAACTACAACTTCATTTTCTTTTGCATCCTGTGCTACTTCACAAGCTACAGTTCCTATATTCCCTGCAATAACAGGATGCTTTTGCCCTTCTTTTAACATTTCAAATGTCAGCATTGTTGTCGTCGTTTTACCATTAGACCCTGTAATTCCAACAAATGGTGCTTTTGAAATACGATATGCTAATTCAACTTCCGTAACAATTGGAATTTCTTTTTCTTTCGCAGCAACTAATATTGGATTAGAATACGGGATTCCTGGATTTTTAACGACAAGAGAAATATTTCTCTCTAATAATTCTAAAGGATGGCCACCGCATACAACGTCCATTCCTTTTGCTTGTAATTCTGCAGCAAGTACATTGTCTGCTAAAGGCTTTCCGTCATTTACAATGACATTCGCCCCTAATTTTTGCAACAAAGTAGCTGCTGCATAACCACTCTTTGCAATGCCTAATACAAGAATATTTTTATTTTGAAATTCAGTTACAGTTTTCAATTACATCCACACCCCGATATAAATTCCTAACACAGCTAATAAAAATCCTACAGACCAAAACGTTACAACAACGCGCCATTCTGACCAACCACATAATTCATAATGGTGGTGTAATGGACTCATTTTAAAGACACGTTTTCCTGTTGTTTTAAACGAAATAACTTGAATAATAACAGATAAAGTTTCCATTACGAATACTCCACCAATAATTACAAGTAGTAATTCTTGTTTTAATAAAATTGCTACAGCTGCGATAGCTCCACCTAAAGCTAAGGAACCTGTATCCCCCATAAATACTTTTGCTGGATTCGCGTTGAATACTAAAAATCCCAGTACTGCTCCGACAACTGCCATACAGAATATCGCAACTCCAAATTGTTCTTGCGCTACTGCAATAATACTAAATGCTCCAAATGCAATAGCCGCTGTTCCTGATAATAAACCATCTAAACCATCAGTTAAGTTAACCGCATTCGAGCCACCGATTAGCATAAATAGCACAAGTACAAAATACGCCCAACCTAATTCAAACTTAACATCCGTACCTGGAATCATGATATATGTGTGAAATGCTTGCCCTTTTCCAATTAAAAAGAACGCAATAGCAATAACAAGCTGACCTACTAATTTTTGTTTTGATGTTAAACCAAGATTTCTCTTCTTAACTACCTTTATGTAGTCATCTAAAAATCCAATCAATCCATAACCAAATGTCACTAATAATAATAACGAAACCTCTGCACCTAAATGATTAAACTTAATCGCCATAATAAGTGAAGTGACCATCATAGATACATATATGACAATACCGCCCATTGTCGGTGTCCCTGATTTTTTTTGATGTGACTTTGGTCCCTCATCACGAATACTCTGTCCGAACTTTAATTTTCTTAAAAATGGAATAAACAATGGCGAAAGGGCAACAGAAATTAAGAATGCTACCCCAGCCGTTACTAATAAACCTTGCTCAAGCACATGTAGTCCTCCTCTCACGTTGTTACTCTTGGTTGTTTAAACGCCCTGTAATTGCTTCTTTCGCAACTTCACGATCATCAAAATGATGAACTTCTTTACCAATAATTTGATACGTTTCATGACCCTTACCAGCAATAATAATGATATCATCTGCTTTCACATTAGCGATCGCATGGTGTATCGCTTCTTTTCTATCAATAATCACTTCATAATTATTCCCACTTGCACCCTGTACCATATCATCTAAAATAGCCGCTGGATCTTCACTTCTTGGATTATCTGATGTATAAATTGCATGAGTTGCATATTTTGTTGCAACACTTGCCATTATCGGTCTCTTTGTTCGATCCCTATCGCCGCCACAACCAACGATACAATACACATCACCTTTTGCAAATTGTTTTGCAGTTTTTAATACATTTTCTAAACTATCCGGCGTATGCGCGTAATCAACAATAACTGTATAATTTTGTCCGCCATCAACAACTTCAAAACGTCCTGGAACCCCAGCTAGTTCTTTTATAACAGCAATGATTGTTTGTAATTTCACACCCGAAACAAGTCCTGCTGCTGTTGCTGCAAGTACGTTATATACATTGAATTTACCTATTAATTTCATCGTAACATTTACACTTTCATACGGTGTGACAAGCGTAAATGTAGTCCCGCCACTCGTCATAACGATATTTTTTGCCATAATGTCACTTGTTGTATCAATACCATATGTTACAACTGTTGCTGCAGTACTTCTCATATACTCTTCTGTTACATTATCATCGCTATTCAGCACAGCGTACTTTTCACGATTATGATTATAACTATTGCCAAGCTGTGCAAATAGTAACCCTTTTGCATGTTTATATTCTTCCATCGTTTTATGATAATCTAAATGATCTTGTGTTAAATTCGTAAACACCGCTACATCGTAATCACATCCGTGTACACGACCAAGATCTAACGCATGTGACGAAACTTCCATTACCGTGCTGTCCACACCTTGTTCAACCATTTTTGAAAACGTCTGTTGAAGTGTTAGTGCATCTGGTGTTGTATTTTTCACCTCAAATGTTTCATCACCGATTTTCATATTAATCGTCCCAATTAGCCCTGTTTTATGACCATGTGCTCGCATAATCTCATCCATAATATGCGATGTTGTTGTCTTTCCATTTGTACCTGTAATTCCGATTAAATGTAACTTGTGTGTCGGTTGACCATAAAAATAATCAGCTAAAACCGCTAACGAACGAAAAGTATTTTTCACAAGTACAACTGGAACGTCAACATCAATTGGTCTTTCCGCAACAATAGCAGCCGCTCCTTGTGCCGCTGCTTGCTTAGCAAAATCATGGCTATCAACCGTATATCCTTTCATACATACAAATAAGCTTCCTTCTTTCACTTTACGTGAATCAGCTTCTATAGATGTGATTTCTGGATTTTCTTTTGGAACAACTGGAAAATCATGCAAACATGATAAAAGTGTATGCAACTTCATTTCACTAAACCCTCTCTACATTGTTTATTTATCTTTTTTTCAGTAAGCAACACATTACCTCCTATATAAGGAGGTAAGTGCTACTGGCCTATTTATGAATGAGACACTTATTGTCTCACATTAAGTAACTGTTCTATAAAGAACTCACTTCCACCAATTGTACCATAAAACGTACTATGTTACCTTTAATTCCCGAAGTAAATTCTAATTTTTGAGCCTTCTTTTACTTTAGCTCCCGCTTCTGGTGATTGCTTAATTACTTTCTCTCCATCTCCACTTATATCAAGCTGCAAATCGACGAGTTGTGTTTGTAAGTCTTTCTTTTTCATTCCAATTAAATTCGGAACTTCCACAGTTGGTGTATCGCCCCATTTATATTCTTTCTCAACTTGTTCTTTTCTCGGTTTCACTCCCATAACAGGAAGAGCATCTCGAAGGATATTCCCGACAATTGGAGCTGCTACCACTCCACCAAACTGTGTAACCCCTTTTGGATTATCCACAGCAACATACACAACAATCTCTGGATCATCCGCTGGAGCAAATCCGATAAAAGATACAATATAATTATTCTCTAAATATTTACCATCTTTCACCTTTTGAGCAGTACCCGTTTTTCCACCTACACGATATCCATCAATATAAGCTCCTTTACCAGAACCTTTCGCTACAACATTCTCTAATGCATAACGAACTTTTTCTGAAGTTTCCTTGGAAATAACTTTTCTTTTCTCAACAGGTGTCTTTTTACTAACAACTTGATTATTTTTTGGATCAATAAACTCCTTAGCTATATACGGCTGATACAATGTTCCACCATTTACAGCCGCCGCTACAGCTGCTACTTGTTGAATTGGTGTAACAGAAACCCCTTGGCCGAATGAAGTTGTTGCTTGCTCTACTGGACCAACTTTATCTAAATTAAATAAAATCCCACTGCCTTCACCTTGCAAGTCAATTCCAGTCTTCTGCCCAAAACCAAAATTACGAATGTATTTAAATAATCGGTCTTTACCAAGGCGATCACCAAGTTCAATAAATCCCGGATTACATGAGTTTTGAACGACTTCTAAAAACGTTTGACTGCCATGACCTCCTGCTTTCCAGCATTTCAATCTAGCTCCACCGACTTCAGCTGCTCCATCATCATAAAACGTATCCTTCTCTAAGTCTACTAAATTTTCATTCAATGCTGCAGCTAATGTAATGATCTTAAATGTTGAACCAGGCTCATACGTACTCCACACAGGTAGATTTCTGTTATACACTTCTGGAGAGACACTTTGAAAATCCGCTGGATCAAAACTCGGCCGACTAGACATACCTAAAATTTCACCATTTTTAGGATTCATTGCAATCGCAATCATACCGTCTGGATTATAAGTTGACTCCGCAATATTCATTTCTCTTTCCATAATCCTTGTAATACGCGCATCGATTGTTAATCCTAAATTTAAACCAGCTTCTGGTTTTTTGAAATCATCACCAACATTAGGCATCCTTTGTCCTTTCGCATCTGCAAAAAAACGCACATGACCTTTGTCCCCATTTAGCTCCTTATCATAATATTTTTCTAGTCCCATAAGACCTTGGTTATCGCTACCTGCAAAACCTAATACATGTGATAAAAAATTCCCAAATGGGTAGTACCGGATAGAATCCTCTGCGATATACACGCCCTTCAAACTTAAGCCTCGTACCTCTTTCGCTTTGTCATGTGATATTTTCCTTCCGCCTTTATCTAACCTTACAATCGATTCTTTTTTTGTAATCCTCTTATAAATCTCATCTTTTTCCACACCTAATACTGCAGCTAACTTCTCTGCAGTCTCTGCTGGTTTTTCAATTTGCCTCGGTACAACAAAGACAGTTGGAGCACTTTTATTCGTGGCAAGTTCCACACCATTTCGGTCTAAAATTTTCCCACGTTCGGGTTCAAAAGTAATATTACGACTCCATGAATCTTTCGCACGATCCGTTAACATATTCCCAAGAAAAAATTGCACATATCCAAGACGAATATCGATAATAGTGAAGATAAGTATACCTGATATAAGTATAAAAATAAGTCGTTTTCTAACTGTTACATTTGATACACGCATATCGGAACAAGCCTCCCTTACGCCTAGCTTGTTCCAATATATGCTTGTACTTATTTAATTAGAACTTCTTCTCTTTTACCATTACGGCTTTTCTGCTTCTTGTTGTGGTTCGAGTGGCGGTACGAGTGTGACACCTAATTCTGTACCAGGTTGTAATAATGTTCCTTCCGCCACACTTTGTTCTGTTACGTATCCTGTACCAGAAGGCTTCAAGTTAAGCTGTAATGTCTTCGCTAAATTCATAACATCACGCAGTGCCCATCCTTGTATATTTGGCATTGTAGGCTTATCTCCTACCAAGAAGACTCGGTCGCCTTTCAATGTTTGTTCAGTCGCTTTTGGTACTTGTTGCTGTACTTTCCCTTCACCTAATACGATTGGACGAAGTTTTGCTTTATCAATTGCTTTCCCCGCTTCAGCCATCGTTTTACCAGTTACATCTGGAACAGTAGTTTGTTGCTCTTTCAGATGTTTTTTCGGATCTTTCACTTCATTTGGCTTAATCTTTAAATACTCTAAACTATTTTTTGTTACATATTTAAAAATATCAGCTAAAGGCTGTGCACCGTTCTCATCATCTTTTAATTTCGGCTGTTTTACAGCTACATAAACAACAAGTTGTGGGTCGTCCATTGGTGCCATACCTAAGAATGAGAATATATAATTCTGTCTTCCTGTCATATAGCCGCCTTTTCCATCCGGAATTTGCGCTGTACCTGTTTTACCACCAACTGAATATCCATCAATTTTATAAGCTGTCCCTGTACCTTTCGGAGATGTAACAACACGTTCTAATAACTGTCTTACTTGCGCTGCTGTTTCCTTTGTAACAGGTTTTCCTACTTCTTCTGGCTTATGTTCTAATTTTACTTTCCCTGTTATCGGATCTACAATTTTATCAATTGCATAAGGTTTCATCATTTTCCCATCATTTGCAATAGCTGTTGCAGCTTGTACAAGCTGAATTGGTGTTACAGTGGAACCTTGTCCAAAAGCTGTTGTCACTTGTTGTATTTGCTGATCAAATAAAATTGTATTCGATCCTTCACCTGATAAATCAATGTTCGTTTTTTCATCTAATCCAAAACTATGAATATATTTTCGGAAACGTTCTGGACCAAGTTTTTGATCTCCTAAAATTGCAAACGCTACGTTTGAAGAACGTTCTACCCCTTCATCAAACGTGATAGAGCCCCAACCAGCACCGCCGTTATGATCTTTTATTTTCCTATTTCCGACTTGATATGTCCCGGACTGATAATAATCTTGCCCTTTGTACACACCTTCATTAATAGCTGCCGCTAACGTGAAAATTTTCATTGTTGATCCAGGTTCAAATGCATTGGCAATTGCGTCATTGAAGAAATATTTAATTTGACGATCATTAGGGTCATAACTAGGTTTAGTAGACGTCGCTAATATTTTTCCAGTTTTCGGATCTGCAACAATCCCTATTAAACTTTCTGGTTCATATTGCTTACTTGCTGCTTTCATCGCGTCTTCTAAATAACTTTGGACACGGTGATCAATTGTTAAATACGCGTTATCTCCATTTTTAGGTGCCTTTACATTAACTTTTCCACCATCAAGAGACACACCTTTACGGTCACCTGTATATGCTACTTCTCCGTTAGAAGCACTTAAATATTTATCCAAGCTTTTCTCTATGCCAAATTGACCTACCGAGGTTCCATTCTCATTTGGTTTTGCATGACCTATAACGTAAGATGCGAAATCACCGTTTGGATACACCCTTGCATTTTCTGTAATAAAAGATATTCCCGGCAACTTCAACGCTTCTATTTGTTCCTTCTTTTCTTTCGTCAAATCCTTACCTAACGTTCCAAATTCGACTTGACTTCTACCTTCCTTATTTAAAGAAGCTAAAATATCCTCTTCGCCTTTTCCAAGTACTCCTGCAATTTTCTTTGCAGTATCTTCTTTATTCTCAACAGAGTTAGCACCTTTTAGGGCGGCTACTATTTTATAAGAGTTTGCGTCTTGCGCTAACACATGACCGTTTTGATCATAAATGGTTCCTCTGTTCGCTTCAAGAACTCCTGTTTTACTATGCTTTTGTTTAGCAAGTGCATCTAAATCTTGATTATGAACTGTTCCTGTTGATTGTATGTAAAAAAATCGGGCTAATAACAGCAAAAAGAGCAGGAGGAAAAATATCATAAAATAACCTGCTCCCTTATTGGTATGAAATTTAGTCATATTCTTCTTCATCGTTCCTTCACACCTATTGCCTTATTTGAGGCCTTTCACATTATTCGCATTAATTTCTAGCCCGTGTTTTTTTGCAACTTCAGCGATTCGTTCATAGCGACTTAACTTCTCTACTTCAGCTTGTAATTCTTGATTTTCTTTTTGCTGCTGTACAATTTTTTCTTCTATCGTCGCTGCTTCTACATTAACTTGATAAAGGCCTGCTTTATTTCCAATAAACGCGACACAGGCATACAATAAAAAGCCAATAAACGCTACATACAACAGTTTTTCGATTCTTGTAATTTTCGCTTTAACTTTCGGCTTAACCATCTGCTGTGGGGGCGTTTGAATTTGCACCTCTTCTTGCGCTTGTTGTTTGTACTTTACAGCTAAATTAGTCATACCTCTCTCTCCCTTTTATCGTTTTTCAGCGATTCTCAACTTCGCAGAACGCGCACGATTATTTTCTTCTAGCTCTATATCAGAAGGTAAAATCGGTTTTCTTGTAATAAGCTTTAATTTTGGCTTAAATTCATCAGGAATAATCGGTAATCCTGGCGGCAATTGTGGCGTTGTACTATTTCGCTTAAACGTTGTTTTACAAATACGATCTTCTAATGAATGGAATGTTATAACACTAACTCTTCCACCTGGCTTAACCATCTCAATAGCAGATTCCAATGCTTCTTCAAATACTTTTAATTCATCATTTACAGCTATACGAATTGCCTGAAACACTCGCTTAGCAGGATGCCCACCAGTTCTACGAGCAGGAGCCGGAATACCTTCTTTAATTAGCTCTACTAATTCTCCTGTCGTTTCAATAGCTTTATTCTCACGATAAGCTTCAATTTTTCTTGCAATTTGTTTTGAAAATTTCTCTTCACCGTATTGGAAGAAAATCCTTACAAGTTGTTCATATGACCAACTATTTACAACATCATATGCTGTTAATGGGGCATCTTGATCCATCCGCATATCTAACGGTGCATCATGATGATAACTAAAGCCTCGCTCTGGTGTATCTAATTGTGGGGATGAAACACCTAAATCAAATAAAATACCGTCTACTTCTGTTATACCTATTTCCTGCAGTTTTTCAGCTAAATAGCGGAAGTTACTCTTTACTGTTATAAACTGTTCACCGTATGAAGAGAACTTTTCTTTCGCGTTTTGAATCGCTATCTCATCTTGATCAAACGCTATTAATTTTCCACCTTCAGTTAATTGGGATAATAAATAAGAACTATGTCCTCCTCCCCCCAGTGTACAATCTACATATGTACCATCTGGCTTTATATCTAAGCCGTCTACTGTTTCCTTTAAAAGCACTGTTACGTGTTTAAACATTGTTGCACCTACTCTTTTTCCAATTAATTATGTTGAATGTATCCCTTCCTCTAAACACATCTTTCACGCTTAGAGAATGAAATAATACGAAAGAACGACTCATTTAACTTACCAATAAAGGCAACATACTATACAAATCGCTATTTTCTTTTATTATATACTAAATTTTATCATCTTTTGCGGGAATTTAAATAAAAAACTGTCGAAAAAGCGAATAATACGTTTACATTTTGTGCTATTTTGTCATATATTTAAGTATCCAACACAATTATCACATCTATTTTTTTGATTGATAATTCAGAAAAAAATCACTTCACAGTAAATTCAACGGAATAAAAATAAAATCCTGCTCCAAGGAGCAAGATTTTATAGTTTTATAACATGATGTTTTCCGTCCCAAGAAAAAGGGTTTTCCATTACACGATCAACGAAATCCAAACCAAACTGATTTAAATAATAACATACATTCCACACACGTTCTTGCGGCGCACCTAATGGACGAAGTGCGAATTGTATACGGCGAAATTTATTTAGCTGAACCTCATACTTTTTCTCAACATTTCTTTTCAACATTCTTTCCAACAGTTCAATTTGTTCATTAATTTTCAATTCGTTTTTCCCTGCAAACGCACTTAACCCCGGCTCTATTTTCTTTACAAATTGCTGTAAAGATGTATGAATATCGGCAATTTCTTTTTTCGCCTTTTCAAAATGATTATCAATCGGTTCCTCTATTTGATTAGACAACCAGTTTTCACGCAGTTTATCGACATCATTTAAAAACGGATCACTTTCTCTCAATTGCAGATCGAATAAATCTGTCGCTATACATCTCTCCACATAAGTAATTGTAAGACGAGGAACGACAGGTGGCATTTGAAAACCGACAGTATGGAATACTTGTTGTAATTCACTCCAATAAGCTAATTCCCCTGGACCTCCAATAAATGCGAGCGTAGGAAATACATACTCTTGCATAAGAGGACGTGTTACAACATTATTACTAAAACGTGCCGGATTTCTCTCCATCTCTTCAATCAACTCTTCGTATGAAAATGAATGCGCCCCATCCTTTCCAACAAACTTACCTTGATGCTCTTCAAGCAATACTCGTTCATTATCTATTTCCATAAATATATGCACTGCATGAGACTTCGTTTCAATAATCGGTTTGTATCCTAGTTCTTTAATTACTTCCTGCTGATTACGAAGGCCCTCTTGTACCTCTTTATACTTACTTATAATTCGCTTAAAAAATGGAATTTCTAACTTTCTTAATTCAGGATGATGTGAATCAACAAGGATTAAACCAGAATTAGCAAAGATTTTCGTAATAAGATGAGCAAAGAAATCTACATACGTATTCGATTTTTCCAAAGCATCATCAACAAATTTTAATACATCCTTTGTAAAATTTGTTTCTGGATATGTTTTAAAAATCTCTTCAATCCAATTTCTACAATCTTCAACAGAAAGTTCAGACTCAGAAGCACTCGCCTTTTTCGGATTACGATCATAAAAAATAGTTTTTTTCATCTTTTTATTTTTCGCTAAAAAAGTATGGTTAATCTCATCCATATCATGGTCTTCACCCGCAATCCAGAAGACAGGGACAACTTTCACCCCTAAACTTTCTTCTTTTTCCTTTGCAAGCTTTAAAATTGAAATAACTTTATGAATTGTATAAAGCGGTCCAGTTAATAACCCCGCTTGTTGTCCAGCTATTACAACATATGTATTTTCATCTCCAAGCGCTTTTACATTTTGAAGTGTAGATTCTCCCGCTTGTAATTTTGTATTATATTCTAATAAATGCGCTACTACATCTTGGCGGAAAAACTCCCTTTCACGCAAATCATGTAAACGCTGTTTAAAAGCATCTTCTGTTAACATATAATCAAAACATGACTGTATCTCTTTTTTACCGTTCATATAGTCCGCTACAACACCTTGTTGCGGAACAGAGATTTCTTTTATCTCCATATAATTCTTCCTTTCGTATCCAGTTCTCTCACCAATCCACATTGTAGTCAATGTTTCACGTAAAAGCAAAGAATAACACTTATACTCTTGTTTCTAACCCTTTTATTGCATCGAACAAAAATTGAAGTGTCGGAACTGGTCGTTGCTGTTTCTTAGCCTCTTCTAATACATATCCAACAATCGCATTAATTTCCGTCTGTCTATTCGCTCTTACATCGGCTAACATAGAGGATGTATTACGAGACGTTCCTTCACACACATTGCGTACCATTTGCCATACCATCTCTTTTTCTCCTCTAATAAGAAAGGCGACCTCCTGAAACACTTGCTCCATCATTTGATAAAAAAAACGATTCTTGGTTAATTCACCATTCTTAACTCCCAATAACGCCGTCAACGGATTGATACATACATTTACCACTAATTTTTTATGCATAATCTCTTTCCAATCCGTTTCTATTTGAACTGGAAAATAAGACACGGGAAAAGAATGGAATACACTTTCGAAATGTATAGATTGACCACAAACCACTCCAAATTTCGTTACCCCAACTCCAGTATGATGAACGATATGCCCTCCCTCTTTTTTCGCACCATGTTCTACAATACCAACAGCTATATTTTCACACCCTATGTTCAGCATCTTTTGAAGATGTGACATTCCGTTTTGCAAAAAGATTAATGATGCTGCCCCTTCCACAAACGGTAGTATGTCATCTATATGATATTGCTTCACAGCAATAAATATATAATCTAAATTTTGCGCTACCATACTTTCTATCGGTAAAACAGATGGATATACTGTTTCACATGTTCTATCTCTAATACAAGTTACACCTGTTTCATTTAACTCTTCAGCCTGCTTAGCTGTTCTTGTAAACAACGTAACATTTTGGTTACTTTTTTGTAAATAAAATGTATACAATAGACCAATAGCACCTGGTCCGACAATTCCAATTTTCATTTTCACACAAGGGATTCACATTAAGCGCCCTTGCCGCCCCCCTTTTTTTATATCTTTTTAAAGTACATGAGCACGCCCTATAATTTCGTTGTCCTCTGCCAAACAAATACACTCTCATTTTTCACTACGTATATACTGCCTATTAATACACTTATACTCTTAGTTTAGCAAATCCTCAAAAAAATAATAAAAGAAATATACTATCTTCTTCATAAAAATAAAAAAATGAGTTATACTATTATTGTAAATATTTTTACTTTTCTGCATTCAACGAGATAAGAAAAGGATGTGATGTAATGGGATTCCCAAAAGTTGAGCGCTTGCTCATCAATTATAAAACGTTAGATGAATTTAAAAAATTTAAAGGGTGCGGAGCCCAAGAACTATCTATGCTGGAAGAATTGCAAGCAAACATTATTGAAAACGACAGTGAATCTCCATTTTACGGTATTTATTATGGCGGATCACTAATTGCACGTATGAGTCTATATATGAAAAGAAACGGCGGAGAACCATTCGAAATTACAGGTCCTTACCTAGAACTTTATAAACTTGAAGTATTACCAACTTTTCAAAAACAAGGATTCGGGCAAATGCTTGTAAATCATGCGAAACAAATGCAATTTCCTATTAAAACGATAGCGCGTATTCATTCATCTGGTTTTTGGGATAAATTAAGTTTCAACCCCGTATCAGTAACTGATGGAGATTTTTATATTTGGCATCCAGAAACAAATTTGAATGCGGTTACAAACGAAGAATCGGCTTAATAAATAAATAAATAAAAAAAACAGCTGTATAACAGCTGTTTTTTATTTCTTAAGCTTCTCTAACTTTTCATTCGAGCGAGCGTTGTTTCTTTCCACTACCATTACACTTCTTTTTTGATCGATATAATCAAGTAATGTTCTATACTCTTCCTCATATACTGATAATCGCTCCAGAAGACGCTCTCTTTCTGTTTGTAATGATTCAACTTGTTGTTGCAACACCGTTAAAGAGTTTTCATCTTTATAATTTTGCAAGAAGTCAATAACATCATTCAACGTAATTGACGTAGGTTCTAACACCTTCGTCTCTTTCACTTCATAATTTTCTACTTTACGAAGTTGCTTTGCTTCCTCAATACGTTCTTTATATTGCTTTCTTACGTAAGAATTCCATCTAAATCCACATGCTGCTGGTGTACGTGATAAATTTTTTCCCACTTCCTTAAAGGCAGAAAGTTGTGTTCCACCTTCTCGAATATGCCGGAGTACTACTTCTGCCAGAAGCAAATCTTCATCATCAGTCCAAGCATCTTGTCTTGTTGTCGCCATCTCTCTAGTCCTCCCTATGCATTTTTTATTAAGCATATGCAGTTACTAGAAGAGATAGAATACAACAACTAAAGATTAAGACAAAAAAAAATAAACGCAGAAGATATCTTCTGCGTTTATTTTCCCGCAATTACTTGCTGATTACTTCTTTACCTTTGTAAGTACCGCATGCTTTACATACACGGTGAGCTAATTTCGCTTCACCACAGCTTGGGCACTCTACCATACCAGGTACTGATAATTTGAAATGCGTACGACGCTTTCTTTTTACTGTTTTAGAAGTTCTTCTAAAAGGTACAGCCATTCTTCCCACCTCCTTAAAAGAAATAGTTATTTTCATATGAAGGCCTGAACCAGTCTTCCGATTATTTGTCAAAAAACTTTGCAAGTCCTGCCAATCTTGGATCAACAGTCTTTTCTTTGTCTTCTTCCGAAATCACTTGCCAGTCTTGACCTTGCGTCGGTGCTCCACCAGAAACATCATCACTGAAAATTTGCATTGGAATCTCCAAAAGTATATTTTCCTTGATTACGGGCAGTAAGTCAAGTACTTCTCCTTCTAAAGAATGAATTTCAGCTTCAGTTTCAAATTCTTCTTGTGAAGTTTGGAACACCTCAGTTGTTTTAATGTCAAATGGTAATGTCACATCTACTAAAGAGCGAGAACATGGTAAAACCATGCTTCCAGTTATATGTAGATGAAACGTAAACTTACCGGAGCCAAAATCAACTCTTCCCATTACATGCACAGGATTAATTTCACGAATATCTTTCTCGACCTCTTTTAGCTCACTTACATCTACCATCTCATCCAATGTCAATCCTTTATTTCTCAATTTATTCAATTGATGGATGGACCATTTCATATCATATCACCTCAAGGCAACAAACAAAATTATAGCTAGCCATTTTATATTTGTCAATGTTTTTTCTTTACAATATAATGAAGTCATCATAGTAAATAATATATAGAGTATCACGTTTTTCAAAAAGATGCTACATCGAAAGGAGAGATTACCATAAAAGCTGGTGGTATTGTTGTTGAATATAACCCTTTTCATAACGGTCATCTTTATCATGTGCAACAGACAAAAAAGTTAACACAATCCGATATAATAATTGCCGTTATGAGTGGTCCTTTTTTACAGCGTGGTGAGCCCGCACTCATTTCCAAATGGTATCGCACTAAAATGGCCTTAGCAAACGGCGTAGACCTTGTTGTAGAGCTTCCATACGTCTTTGCAACACAAAAGGCTGAAACCTTCGCAAATGGTGCTATTTCCATTTTAAATGCCCTACGTGTTTCTGAAATTTGTTTCGGTAGTGAGGATGGACAAATCAAAAACTTTTATAATACCATCTCCGTACAAAAAAACGAAGAAGAGACTTTTAACTGCCTTGTAAAACAATTCATGGACGCTGGTAATAGTTATGCAAAAGCAACATCAGATGCTTTCTCACACATTTTAACATCCGAAAACAACATTGATATGTCACAACCAAATAATATTTTAGGCTTCCAATATATGAAAGCAATTCTGTCACAGAATAGTTCTATACAAGCTCAAACTATACAAAGATTTGCCTCTCATTATCATGATGAAACATTTAATGACCAATATATTGCAAGCGCGACAAGCATCCGAAAACAACTCTTTAGCGAAGAAGGATCATTTACAACAATTGAACCTTTTCTCCCACAGGCAACCACTTCGCTTTTAGCAAATTACAAACAAAACTACGGGATATTACATAATTGGGAACAATACTTTTCATTTTTTAAATATAAACTCATGACGATGTCTCCAGGGGACTTACGACATATATATGAAATAGAAGAAGGTTTAGAGCATCGTATTTTATCAAAAATACAAAACAGTTCCTCCTTCTATTCATTCATGGAAGCATTAAAAACAAAACGTTATACATGGACTAGATTACAAAGAGCTTGTACACACATTTTAACAAACACAACAAAAGAGGAAATACGTAGCGCAAATATAGAACAACACGCACCATATATCCGCCTGTTAGGCATGTCACAAAAAGGACAAACTTATCTTTCAAAAAACAAGAAAAAAATCGAACTTCCAATCCTTACTCATACAAAAACATTTGACCATGCCGCTTTAGATATAGAGAAAAAAGCAAACTCTGTATATTTCTCCATCATGCACGAACCGTTACGCACGCAACTATTAAAACAGGATATAACACACCATCCTATTCGCTATGATGAAACAACTACAAAATTCCTATAAAAAAACCTCTCTATTTCAGAGAGGTTTTTTCCTTATCCATCTTTTCTAAATATGTTAACGCATCATCCAGCGTATCCACTGGTATAATTTTCATTTTTGTTTTAATATCCTTTGCAGTCTCAAGTGCATCTTTATAGTTCGATTTCTCCGCACCTTTTTCATTTGGCGCAAAGAACACTTCAGCCCCGGCATCGCTAGCAGCCACCACTTTTTGATTTATACCACCAATTGGGCCCACTTCTCCTTTTTCATTAATTGTACCTGTTCCAGCTATCTCATGTCCTTTTGTTAAGTCTTCTTCCACAAGTTGATTATATATTTCTAATGTAAACATTAAACCTGCGGATGGTCCACCAATTTCATGAGAATTAATTTTCACTTTCGGATCGACCACTAATTCTCTTTCCGTAACGATAGAAACACCTATACCGACACGTCCATTTCCATTAGGAATCGTCTTTACATTTAAATTTTCTTTCAATTGTTTTCCATTTCTCATGTACTCAATACTTACAGCATCGCTTTCTTTTTTCCCAGTCATATATTCAATAAATTGCTCCGTCTTTTCAAATGTTTTTCCGTCAACAGCTATAATAACATCACCAAGCTTAAGCTTTCCTTCTGACGGCATTCCTTTTGCCACACCAGCAACTAATACACCTTTATTTTCAAAAGAAACAGAGCGATTTGCACGTTTATATGCATTATAAATTGCGGCATTTTGTGAATCTTTCATCGCATAATTTTGGCGAAATTGATATTCTTCATCACTCTCACCTTTTTGCAATATTTCTTCCGCTTTCGAAATATGTGTATATTTATTAAACTGTGCCGCTATTAAATTCACCACATTTGCTGGCCCCATTGAAACCGTAACAAGCATAAAATCACCAGATTCTTTCGTTCCACCCTCAACTTGAACGTAAGGCTCTAATTTGGCAGCCATTCCTGGTTTTGTTACATAATACGGTAAACGTACGTAAACAAGTAACATCGCCAATATAACCCCTATTAAGATTGCATATATAAACCGAAAACGCTTAAACATTATGTTTCTCCTTCCACTGCTCAATTAATAAATAAATATTTGAAACATGTTTTTCCGCTTCTACTTCTCCAACTCGAATAATGTCTTCAATGTTCGTAAAAGCACGTGAACTAAATTGCTCTACAGCTGGTCGCATCATTAAATCCGATGCAATTTGCCGATTCATTACAAGCTCATGCTGCATAATTTCAATACTTTGCATGATTACGTCATAAATGGACGTAACATCTCCATTCACCTTAATTGGAGATACATCAACAGCGATAACAATATCGGCCCCTAACTCTTTTACAACCGATACTGGGATGCGATCAATAACTCCACCATCCACTAATAATCGTCCATCTATTTTTTCTGGTACAAACACTCCAGGAACAGATATGCTAGCCCTCACCGCATCTGCAACTGGCCCACTTGTAAAAACCACTTTTTCCCCCTTCAGTATGTCAGTAGCCACAACAGCCGTCGGGATATCTAACTCTTCTAAATTTTTATTATATGTAAACATTTTAATCATATCTTTGACACGTTTTCCAGCAATAAATCCCATTTTTGGTACCGTGAAATCTAAATAATACTTCCGCTTAAAAACAGATGCCAATTTATACAATCTTTCAACGTTACTACTTGCCGCATAAAACGTACCTATTAGCGCCCCCATACTACTTCCTGCAATCATATGAATAGGGATATCCGCTTCCCTTAAAACCTTTATTACACCAATATGAGCAAACCCTTTCGCTCCTCCAGACCCAAGCGCTAAACCAATCTTTGGTTCTTTCATTTTTCTCACCCTTTAATTTTTTTCATTCCTTTTTCATACTTATGGTCTAAATTCACTACGTATCCACGTATACTGAAATGAACGTTTTTTGGGACAAAGGGGGATTTACTTACATGTATGAAAAATGGAAAACCGCTTTCCTTACCATATCAACGCTATTTTTAACCTTTTCTCTTGTACTCCACCCCCAAGCCGCTTTGCAAGCTTCTATTCGCGGGTTAAATATATGGTGGGAAGTTGTATTCCCTTCACTACTACCGTTTTTCATCATTGCAGAACTTCTAATTAGTATCGGTGTTGTAAAATTTATTGGCGTTATATTAGAACCACTCATGCGCCCACTTTTTCGCGTTCCAGGGATAGGTGGATTTGTTTGGGCCATGGGAATGGCTTCTGGTTTCCCTGCAGGCGCCAAATTAAGCGCTAGACTACGAAAAAGCAATCTTTTAACTCAGATTGAAGCGGAGCGCCTCGTTTCTTTCACAAATTCTTCTAATCCACTTTTTATTTTCGGTGCTGTGTCTATCGGTTTTTTTAATAATCCGAAATTAGGAATTATATTAGCGGCTGCCCATTATTTCAGTAACTTTGCCGTCGGATTAATTATGCGTTTTTACGGACATAATACCGCTTACAAAAATAATACACACACTACAAAAAAACGCCGCTTTCAAAACCCTTTTTTAATTCTTCACGAGACGCGCTTACAAGAAAAAAGGCCAATCGGTAAATTACTTGGGGATGCTATCGTTTCTTCTATTCAAACATTACTTATGATTGGCGGATTTATTATTTTATTCTCTGTGTTAAATAAAATGATTACTGTATTCCACATTACAGCAGCTCTTTCTTTTATTATGCAACATATTTTATCATTCTTCCAACTAAGTACGGATTTTAGTATACCTATATTATCAGGTATTTTCGAAATGACACTCGGAAGCCAAATGATTAGTCAAATAAATGAAACACCGCTCTTACAACAAGCTATGGTAACAAGCTTCATTTTAGCATTTAGCGGTCTTTCTATTCAGGCACAAGTTGCTAGCATATTAGCTGAAACAGATATCCGATTTAAACCCTATTTTTTCGCACGAATTATTCAAAGTATTCTTGCCCCTATTTTTACATTTGTATTTTGGACACCATTTTATGAGAAAGTGAGTTCTTTCTCACCTATACCAAAAGATATTCCTGTATTTTTATCCAAGCATCCTTCTATACTACATGAAATTTGGACATCTTTTATACATTACGGACCAATTTTTACATTATTTTGTCTATACTTATATATTATTTTATTATTTTTGCGCACGTATAAAGAAAAACCCCGTTCACTTTAACGGGGTTTGAAACTTTTCTTTTAAAGCACGCTCCACAATAGGAGGTACAAGATCTACTACACTTCCTCCATACCTCGCAACTTCTTTCACAATACTCGAGCTTAAAAATGAATATTGGTTGTTTGTCATAATAAAAAATGTTTCAATATTTTCATCTAATTTTCGATTCATAGAAGTAATTTGCATCTCATATTCAAAATCAGAAACTGCTCGTAAACCACGTAATATTGCATTTGCATTACGCATTTTTGCATACTCTACTAACAGCCCACTATGCGAATCTACTTTTACATTCGGGATATCCTTTGTCGCTTCTCGAATTAGTTCTAATCGCTCTTCAACTGAAAAGAATGGTTTTTTTGATGAATTGTTTAAAACGACTACGTACACCTCATCAAATACTTTTGCTCCCCTTTTAATAATATCCAGATGCCCAAGGGTAATTGGATCAAAACTTCCTGAAGAAATAGCTATACTTGTCATTCTGTCCCCTCACCTTCATACTTATAAATCGATATTGCAGTAATCCCATAATTCTCAGCTCGTACTTTCACAAGCCTGCCTATTGAATTAGGTAAAACCACATCATTACCATGCTCTGCCATAATTAATCCATCACTATGCAGCAATCCATGTTGATCCATTACACTAATTAAAGATACAATTTTTTGCTCTTTATATGGAGGATCTATTAATATAAGATCGAATGACATTTCACGTTTTATTAGCGCCTTTACTGCACGTTCCGCATCATTTCGATATACTTCAGCTTGTTCCTGTATTCTACAACTTTCTAAATTTTGATGAATTACTTTTATCGCTTTACTATCCCTATCAACAAAAATCGCTTTATCGATCCCTCTGCTCAAAGCCTCAATTCCAAGACCACCACTACCACCAAATAAATCAAGGGCAATACCACCATCAAAATAAGGACCTATCATATTAAAAATAGATTCTTTTACTTTATCTGTCGTTGGACGTGTTGTATTACCAGGAACCGCTTTAAGTGGGTGTCCTTTACATTTTCCTGAAACTACTCTCATCTGTTGTCACTACCTTTATTTCAATCTATCGAGCGATTATACAAAGCCATTCCCACTTCGGTAACCGTTAACAAATTACATTCACCTAAATATCGGAAAACTCACCATCAAATAACCGCTCATTATTTTTATGTATTCATCTCATCATTCACTAATATGAATCCAATATGTATATTAGTTCCACTTTATCTTTTTTATCCTATCACAAAATAAAAAAAAGAAAAATAAAAAGCCCAACATAAAATTTAATTTCATTATGTATATCTTCATTTAGATTGGACATAAATAATTATAACAACATCACCTTCGATGTTGTTGCCAACCGCGGAGAAGACTTACGTTTCCCCATAAGTTCTTCCTCCGGTTTCTCCTCTCCCTTTTCCTTCTTACTAGTACATGCTAGTATAAGAAGGGCCCTGCTATGCAGGGTTTTTTTTCTTTGTGTGCTTTTCATTTAAAAAGTGAAATGGTACAGTAAAAGAAAGAGGAGGAAAAAATATGATTCAACGCTTTATAGAACTCGGAGAAGGCTACTCTGATTTATATGAATTACTTGAAATTGCCAAAACAAATCAAGAACGTATAGCACATATGTTACAATTTGAAACGATAAAAAACGATAAAAAAGTGTGTTCGCTTGTTGTAATATTAAAACCAACTACTACTGGTGATTTCCAACCATTATACATATGTCGTGAAGGCATTCCTGTATTTGAAAATAAAAAAAGTAAACGTGTCATTTTATTTGAAGAAACGGCAGAGCAACTCGGAAAAAAAGTGGCTACTTTTACTGTAAAGCCATCTACAACTTTCCCAGAAAAAGAACTATTTTTTAATCATTTAATTGGCATTTTACGAATGAACAATTTCATTCCTCCGATGAAATAACACTTTATTTCAATTAAAAAATCCCCCGCTAAACTTAGCAGGGGATTTTTTCTATTAGCTATAATCGTATTCTTTTGCTCGATCAGGACGGGAATTTTCAAATTCCGTTTTTAAATACGGGCGATACGACTGTTCTATCTTTTTCACAAAAGGAAGTTTGTTCAACTTATGCATCATATGCTCAATTTGTTCCATGTCACAATATACTACAGCATATTTTAATCGTTTTGATATGTAATGTATGTTACCATATTTCCTTAAAATCTTGGCATGTTTCAATGAATGTAAATAAACAATCATACTTTGTCGTTGCCCGAACATAATCTTCTCCATCTTCTCCTTTTAAAAACATATATTTTATATTCTATGAAAACCAATCAGAAATTTATAACATTACAGGACAAACTCTGTATACGTTTTCTTCCAACTTCTAAAAAACGGGGTACATCACCCCGTTTTTTTACAACCACAACCTCCGCCAGTACCACAACCTCCACCACAGCCACCAGCATCAAAGAATGGATTTCCTGTTGGTACTTTAATGGAAGAAGACACTTCCGAACCGATTGCTACACTAACTTCATCTAATAACTTCTGCAAAGCAGTTTCTGCTCTTTTAAAAGCTGCAACCTTATCATGTAAGTCCACAGAACGCTTTAATTCTCTCATTTTCATTGATACGGTAGTGTAGTCAGGATGGTATTTTCCAAAACGCTGTACTTCCTCATACCGTTCTTTCATCGCTGTAAATTGCTGAATTAACGTCTGAAGTTCTATATCTTCATGTAATTCTCTATAATACTTACGATAATCTTCTGCTATATCTGAACAGATAATCGCTTTTGCAAGCTGCTCTGCCTTATCTAATATTAATACGCTTTCTAGCGTCGCTACAATCATGAGAGACACCTCCGAGTATCCATCATACCACATTTAGATTAGAACTACTAATTGAAGTGACTTACTCAAAAGAAAGATATAATGAAACTATTTTCACACTATATCCGTACACACTTATACATTAATATGTTCCGCTATATTATATTTAAGAACATCCCATTTCCCACTATTTTGTTTCACATAACTAATACACGCATTTTTTAATGGTGTCTTAAATGTAATTTCATCTGGTTCAATGGCATGTAAAATTGCTTTTATCGCGTGTGAGTGAGCAACAATAATAATACGTTTGCCAAAATGAGTTGTTGCAACATCTTCTAAAGCAGCAAAGCAACGAGCTACAATCTCTTCATCTTGCTCCATACCTTCTACTTTACCCTCAGCAATCAACTCTCTAACAGTCGCAACTGGCTTCCCTGAAGCTTCTCCAAAATTCCGTTCAACAAATCGATCATCTAATAAAATCGATTGTAATCCAGCCGCCTTTGCGATTTCATTAGCCGTTTCTTGCGCTCTAATTAACGGGCTACTTATAATGATATCCCACGTTTCTTCTTGTAAAGCAGCTGCACTTTGACTCGCTTGCTTCTTACCAACTTCATTAAGCGGAATATCTTCTCGCCCCTGAATAATTTCTTGAAAATTCCAATCAGTTTGTCCATGTCGTACTAAACAAATTTCCGTCATGCTGCAACTCCTTTTTAAATAATCAATCTCTATTGTAACAAAAGTTCTGCATGACGGACATATTTTTCACTTGCAATTAGGTTGCATTTTGTTGCTTCATATACTGAAACATATCAATCATGATCGAAGCAACAGCCAATTGATTTTGAAATTTTTCCACTTTATCTGGTATTGTTTTTTTGAAATGTTGCATCGCCGCTAACTCAAAAGCCTCTTTTTCTTCAGGATTTCGTGTTAATTTTCTATACCAGTACGGTTGCTCTCTAATATAGCGAGATAAATCCTCATCAGCCTTTATAAACTCCATAATTTCTGCTCTCATCATCTTTCCCCCCTAATCCTTTTGAAAGAAAAAAGGGTTATTTTCTGAAGTACTTTGTTCTTGCTGCGTACGGTTACCTTGAAATTGCTGAATAACTTGTTGCACGCTCCCAATAGCACTCGTCACATTGGCTAAATGGTTCTGCATTTGTTCCACGTCCAACTTTTTAAAAAAAGAAAGCATTTGCCCCATCACATCAGCAGTTTTTTCCTCTTCAGTTCGATTATCTTTTTCTTTTTTATTTTCTTTTACCGAAGAAAACGCAGGCGCTCCATCCGGTCTATAAGTTGCCCATATTGGATCTTCTTCACCAAGTAAGTACCATTCTTCATAAAATTGTTGCCAAGTTTTGTGACCATTTCTAACCTCATGAACCATTTTAGGGTGATGGTTTACAAATTCTTTAAACTGTTGAACCGATGGATGTAACGGCCCTTTTGTTGTTGGCATAATCCTCACCTCTCCATGTATATCTACTATATAGTAAGAAAAAAAAGGCACATGGTTCGCCTATTTTCAGACGATTCATGCACCTTTTTTTCTGCTATTTGCATACGGTCAGATTCCCACCTACAATTCAGTGAATACGAAGTAACTAATTAGGTGATGTAACACCCCACCGCTTACAGTTTCGCTTTATTTTCGAATAAAGTTTTGTGTATACAATTTATCGTATACACCAACACCTAATCCTGTAAATTGTTCATTTAATAAATTCTTTCTATGCCCCTCACTATTTAACCAACCTTGCACTGCCGCAATTCCATCACTATGTTGCGCCGCTATGTTCTCACCAGCAAGTTGAAATCCTACTTTCCCGCGCTGCAATCGATCTCCTAGCGTACCTAATGTAGGTGAGTCATGAGAAAAATAATTATTGTCTTTCATATCTTTACTGTGACCAACAGCAACATCTGCTGTTTCCTGATCCCATGTTAATAATGATAATTTATGACGACTTCGAATGATATTTGTTAAATCAAAAATTTGTTGCATATTCCCATTTTCTACTTGTTTTATTTTTTCTGGAGTCAATGGTTGTTCTGCTATTAATTCACCTGAATAAACGAGCTGATACGGTCTTTGGCGTAATAATGTTTCATCATCCATATAACGAACACCCACAAGCTCATGTGTAAATTGATCAAAATACAATTGCGCCCATCCATCTTCTACAGGTATTAACGGTTGTTCCATGACTTCGGTATCAGATAGTTCAAATTGATAACTATTTTTCCCTCTTTTTAACGCAATTTCATGCGAAGGCGGACTTTTTTTATATACTTCTTCATATTTTTCATTTATATAATAAGGTGGAACCTTAACTTGTTCACCAGCAGCATACGCCGTTACAACTTTACGTTCAGAAACTCCAAATTGAGCATACTGAGTTAAATCCTGATTGTATACCCACCATTCATATCCGTATGCAGACGGCTCTATTCGAGAGGGTTCTCCCCACTTCGCCAATAAATTTTCAGAGTCTTCACCAATCATATTTAAAACAGTGTCTGAGGAGTCTTCCTTAATTTGCTTTTTCTTTTTCACAATTTTATTTTCTTGCTTTGATTGAGATGGGGTTAATATATATTGTGAAACGAGTAATTTTCCGTATAAATCAACAGCTAAAATTAAAAATGTAATCATTACGATACGCAATAATTTCTTCAAACGATATACCTCCTGAACAAAACATAAAATTGAGATATACACAAATCCTTTTCTTTCTTTTTGTGTGTACCGTACTCTTTTCACTATATCATATTTTCGTGAAAAAAGTCTGGATTATCCCTTTTCTCTCAATATGAATTGCACTTTCTTATTATTCATACTATTATAAAAATAATGGTGTAACATTAAAAAAGGAGGTATTATATGCAATTTACAAATACGAAATTTAATGGAGCCGTCGTTGAATTAACTCTTTTAACTGAAATCATGGAAAACAACCACTTCGTACTTGCTGGACAGTGGGATTATGAACGGGTTACATACGATTATAAATTTGAAATATTAAAGGATATTTATTATTTACGAGTGCAAGGAGTTGCTGTTGAAGGTGACATCGGCAGTAGACACGCTGAAGTAAAACTACTCCCCCCCTTATTAGGAAAACATTATTATCCTCACGGCGTTGAATATGGCGATGATGAGACTTTCCCAACGAATGTACTTCAAAAAAGTGAACAACTCCTACAAAATGTCGAAAAAGAGTTAAAAGAACTTCAAATTATTGATTAACAAAAACAAGCGCATCAATATGATGCGCTTGTTTTATTTCCCTTCCCTAAGAATGAATCGTTTTTTTTACTGGATATCCATAAATAGATCCATCTTTTACTTTAATCTCATCTTCCCAAGGAACCTTATATTTACCTTCAGCTAAATCTTTTATAAACGTATATGGGTTTTCTTTCACCCCACCAGGAGTTGCTACATATCCTCTTGAACCTAGATTATATATATTATTTTCTAATCCCCATCCTAATCTAGCCTGATCTGCTAGTTCTGGATATACTTCAGCAGTAACAATCTCCCAAGGATTTCGATGCCCCTGTACTAAAGTAGTCCCATCAAAATTACATACTTGTCCTTCACCAAAGTAATAAAATACACCATCATAACCCGCTAAGTTTACCGACAATGTATACATTAAATTCTGCCATGCATTTGAACGATTGGTTAGCATCCATTGTTCACTAACTTGTGTGCTATATCCAGAAATACGAACCAAGACATTTGCACCTTTATAGGCCGCTTCACGAGCTACTTCAGGGAACATGCCATCATGACAAATACAAACAGCTAATTTACTTCCTCCAGGTCCAACACAAACAGGTAAGCCTAAATCTCCAGCTTTCCAAGGCTCGACTGGTACCCAAGGATTTAGCTTACGATACTTCAAAATCATTTCACCTTGTGGATCAATAATAACTGCTGTATTATATGGCTCTCCACCACCAGGATTTTTTTCCATTATCGAAAAAACACCATATACTTTAGATTCTTTACATGCCTCAGCAAATAAGTCGGTTTCTGGCCCAGGCACTGTACATAAAAATTCTTCTGTGGTCCATTTTTTTGTATTGAGCCCTTGTGTACTATATTCAGGAAATACTATTAATTCTAATCCAGGATAACCTGATTTGGTCGAATGAATTGTTTTTATGATTTGTTGAATTTGTTTATCAATGTCCGCACGTGACTCTACTACTGGTACTGGATATTGAATTAGTGCTGTCAAAAAACCACTAATCGGCTTTACCATACTTCCACTACTACCCATTAAAATTCCCCCTTAAAATAGTTCGTGTTTATTAAAGATAACAATATATATTTGTAACTCTCTAAAAAACTTGCACTACATATGGAATTATTACGCATGAAAGCTAGTAGTAAATTTTATATCCACTTTTAGTACACGCCTACACTAACTTAACATAAAAAGTCAGAAAATTCAACCTTATTGAAAAGAGCTAAAACTAAAAAGAAAAAGCGCATGGAATCCCATACACTTTTTCACTTAGTCTGTAAATACGGCGGCAATTGTTGCAACTGCTCCTTATCCTTTTCACGTTCTCTACGTGCCCACCTAAAGAATACATAGCCTATAATTGTACCGTACACTATTTCCTGGACAATTTTCATTATGATACCACCAGTTTGCTGGTCTTGTACAACTGGCATCCAGTGCAAAAATTCTGGTCCCGTTATATTTAAATCTGATAAAGTGCCCGCTGGTACACATAGTTCCATCGCTTTCATCCAAGCAGCCGGATCCGTATACGTTGCAAATAACGGGGCTGTCGCAAAAATGATTAACGCACAAGCAGGCGTTAATAATATACCGTTAGCAAACATATAACCAAGTTTCTTTATATCACTTAACGTTTGATATTCTGGTAATGGATTTAACATCGGCCACCACATCATAATTGCTGTAAAAAACAATATAGCTAAACAAATAGGATGAGCTATTTGACTTTGTTTTACCGTATCAAAAACAACTGGTAAATGATAAAAAGAAAACAGGCCGTTAAATACAAACAACGCAATAAGTGGTTTAGCAAATACCTTTAATATAATTTGAACGAACTTAAAAGAAGTAATGTAACGATATAACCAAATCGGTATACCAAGCAACAGTAACGGTGGAACTGCAATATACATGACTGCCATTTCAAACATATGAGCACTAAATATAATATGGCCAATTAAATCAATAGGCCCTCCCTTTACAAAATACAAAAGAACAATACCAGTCGTAAAATAAAAAATTTGCTTCTTACTTACCTTCGTCGCATTTTCAAATCGCATTCTATATGGACCAATAATTAAGAAGTACCCAATAAGAATCGACAGCATAAATATTAAAAAGATTGGACTCCATAAAGCCTGAAATCCAAATATCCACAAGTTACTCATTTTCACACCTACCTTCGTAAGGTTATCCATAATATGAAGAGGGAGCTGTGACAACACAAGCTCCCTTATTTTTCACTTTTCAAATCCAGACGATTGTCATAAATGCTAAAATTGTAATTAACCCTATTAGCAGACCAGAGTATAGAAAGAAACTTACTGCTTCATGTCCTTTATGACTCATATGCATAAAATAATACAATTGAAAAATTACTTGTACCACTGCTAATAGTAAAATAAATGGAACAGAGAAAGTCGGACTAAAAGTTTTTGGATACGCCACTGCTACAAATGCAACTAATGTTAAAAAAATCATTAATGCAAACGTAATAACTTGATGCTTCATTTCCTCCGCACTTTTTCTCTTCCGATAAACAAGATCAACTTTAGGATTATTCGTTTGCTTTATCGCCATTGTTTATCCCACCATTCCCATTAAATATACTACAGTGAAAATAAACACCCAAACTACGTCAATAAAGTGCCAATAAATCGATGCAACATAAAACTTTGGTGCATTGTATAAATTTAGACCTCTCTTCGCATTTCTAAAGATTAATGTTAAAATCCAACATAACCCAAACAATACGTGGAGTCCATGTGTACCAACAAGAGCATAAAACGCAGAGCCAAACGCACTACTTCTCATAGTATGCTTAAATTCATGTGTATAATGATAAAACTCATATATCTCAAACCCTAAAAACCCTAAACCTAGCAATACAGTTACTAGTAACCAAAGTTGCATTTTCTTAAAGTTAAAGTTTTTCATGTGATACATCGCATATACACTCGTTAAGCTACTCGTTAATAAAAGCATCGTCATAATGAAAACGAGTGGCATTTGGAACATCTCTTGAGATGTTGGTCCACCATTTGTAGAATTCTTTAACGCTAAATATGTGCCAAATAAGGAAGCGAACAATACTGTTTCGCCTCCAAGAAATAACCAAAAACCGACAAACTTATTTTTCCCTTCAAGGGTTGCTTTTTCAGGCTCTGCTGGAAATGTTTCATTCGTTAATTTTTCATCTACATGCATTATGCCTTGCCCCCCTTATCATCTAAATCTTCTTTATGAATATGATATCCATGATCATCGATTACTGAACGTAGGAACATTGCGCCAAATGTAATGATTAAACCAATAATTGCTACCAATAACCAGAACTTATCTTTTCCACCCTGCATATACATTGCACCAAATGCCGCTATAAACAATCCAAAAGAAATGACAAATGGTGAAAACGAAGGATTTGGCATATGAATATCACCAACTGGTTCCGCTGCTGTCATCTCTTTATTACCTTCACGTTTTTCAATCCAAAACGGATCTAATCCGCGAACAAATGGTAATTGTTTAAAGTTATATTCTGGTGTCGGTGCTGGCATTGTCCATTCTAATGTACGTGCATCCCACGGATCACGACCAGCTTTTTCTTTTGATACTGTCGTTTTAATTACATTGAATAGAAGAACAATAGTCCCAAGAGCCATAAACACCGCTCCAATAGAACTAATCATATTCCCCATTTCCAACCCTTGCCCTTCAAGATATGTGTAGTAACGGCGTGGCATACCAATCAAGCCAAGGAAATGCTGAATAAAGAACGTTAAATGGAAACCAATAAAGAATAGCCAAAACGTTATCTTTCCTAATGTTTCATTTAATACTTTATTAAACATCAGTGGCCAATAATAATGAGCTCCTGCAAGTAAACCAAATACAACACCGCCAACGATTACATAATGAAAATGTGCTACTACGAAATAGTTATCATGAAATTGATAATCAGCTGGTGCAGATGCTAGCATAACCCCTGTAACTCCACCCATTACGAATGATGGAATGAAAGCTACTGCCCACATCATTGGTGTCGTAAAACGAATACTTCCGCCCCACATTGTAAAGAGCCAGTTGAATATTTTGATACCAGTCGGAACCGCAATCGCCATTGTTGCAACTGAGAAAATAGCATTAGCAACTGGACCAAGTCCAACAGTAAACATATGATGGGCCCATACCATAAATCCTAAAAATCCAATTAATACAGTCGCAAACACCATCGATGAATAACCAAACAATCGTTTTTTCGAAAATGTCGCGAAGATTTCTGAGAATATTCCGAAAGCTGGGAGTATAAGAATGTATACTTCTGGATGACCGAAAATCCAGAATAAATGCTCCCATATAATTGTATTCCCGCCCAATGCTGGATTAAAGAAACTTGTTCCAAATAAACGATCTAACATTAAAAGTCCTAATCCTACAGTTAACGGTGGAAAAGCGAATAATATAAGCGAAGATGTTACAAATGTCGTCCATGTAAACATCGGCATACGCATATACGTCATTCCTGGCGCACGCATATTAATAATGGTTACAAGGAAGTTAATACCTCCAATTAATGTACCAATACCTGAGATTTGCAAACCGAGTACATAGAAATCAACACCATGACCCTTAGAGGCTAAAGCTAAAGATGCATAAGATGTCCATCCTGCATCAGGTGCTCCACCTAAAAACCAACTTAAATTTAAAAATACTCCACCAAAGAAAAACAACCAAAATCCGAGTGAATTCAAAAACGGGAACGCTACATCACGTGCACCAATTTGAAGTGGTACAGCGGCGTTCATAAATGCAAACACGAGTGGCATAGCTGCGAGGAAAATCATTGTTGTACCGTGCATCGTCAATACTTGATTATAAGCATCCCCAACAAGAAAAGCGTTGTTAGGAATCGCTAATTGAAGGCGAATAAATAGAGCTTCTATTCCGCCTATTACAAAAAACAATCCACCTGCAATTAAATAGAGAATGGCAATCTTTTTATGGTCTACTGTCGTTAAATAATCCCATATGACAGCACCCATCCCCTGTTTTTTTGCTACAGAACTCACGTTTTCAACCTCCCCTTCACGAATAATCCCTCTTTACTTTTCAACTTTTAACGTTTGTAAGTATGCATTTAATGCATCAATTTGATCATCCGTTAAGTTGCCATATTTGCCAGTCATTTTGTTTCCTGGCTTCATATTTTCAGGATCTTTCAGCCATTTTTTTAAGTTTTCTTCATTGTTTTCGGCAATACCGGCAACCATATCGCGATCCGCAAAGTTTGCTAAGTTTGGTGCGATACGAGCGGAAGGTGGTCTACTATCATTAGATCCAACTGCGTGACAACCAATACAGCTTTTATTAAATATTTCTTGGCCCTCTTGCGCCTTTGTTGAAGCTACTTCTTTCTTCCCATCAATCTTCTTCATATCAGCAAGCCAATTTTTGTACTCGCTTTCATCTAAAGCTTTCACTTTAAATTGCATTAAAGAATGTGATGGGCCGCAAAATTCTGTACAAAAACCATTATAAGTGCCCGATTTATCTGCCTTTAACCACATTTTGTTCACATTGTCTGTATTTGTATCCATTTTCCCAGCTAAAGATGGAACCCAAAATGAGTGTTTAATATCGGCACCCTTCAAATTTAAATACACTTTCTTACCTGTGGGGATGACTAAATCTTGCGAAGTTACTATCTTTTCTGATTTGTAAGAAAATTCCCACCAATAAAGATTCGCTGTTACATCAACAACGATAGTATCTTTATCAATATTCTTTTTCTCCATCGCACTTACATCAGCAAGTTTGAATGTATATGTAACCGTTGGAACAGCTAAGATTAGTAAAAGAATAATCGGAATAACTGTCCATATAATTTCTAGCTTGTGATTTCCTTCAACTTGCTCTGGAATATAATCTTCCTGACCTTTCTTTTGTCGGAAACGCACAATTACATACAAGAAAATAATAGTAACTACTAGTACTACTCCTACCATGATTGCACTCGCCAGTAGAAGTAAATCATATTGCATTTTTGCTACTTCTCCTTGCGGAATTAAAGTAGATTGAAAGGCTTTACCGCATCCCCCTAACAGTAAAGCCAGCAGTGAAACGAACGAAAGCAGTCGCCACTGTTTCTTCATACAAACAACCCCCACTTTCCTTGTGAATTAGATTGTACTTTATAGTTAAGTAAAGTAAATCTCAACGTAAAGAAATCCAATTATGTCGTTGTCTTAGAAGAATGTAACTACAATCATTGATACAAATAAGATTGTTAAATAATTTAGGGAATAAACAAACATTTGCACGGACCATTTTATGTCATCTTTCTTACGGAAGCCATAAAATCCTAAAGCGATCCATCCGATGTTAAGCAGTGTTGCAATTACCATAAATGTTATCCCTAGTCCACTCATATAAAATGGTAGTGGTAATAAACATACTGTCCAAATCATAATTTGGCGTTTCGTAATTTCAAATCCATGAACTACAGGAAGCATTGGAATTCCTGCATTTCGATATTCATCAACACGTTTCATCGCTAATGCAAGGAAATGTGGGATTTGCCAAATAAACATAATTAAAAATAACATCCAAGCAATTGGATGACCTAAAGATGGATCGATTGCTGCCCATCCAATTAAAGGTGGAACTGCTCCAGATATACTACCTACAACAGTATTTAGTGTATACTTTCTCTTTGTCCATAAAGTATATAGGACAACATATGTGAAAGCACCAATAAATCCCATTAAAACTGCCATTGGTGTCGTTAATAATAAGAATACAAATCCAAGAAGTAATATAACTAGTCCAAATGTAAGTGCAAATCCTGGTTTATACTTTCCAGTAACCGTTGGACGAGTCTTTGTTCTCTCCATTAACGGATCGATGTCTCTATCGATGTAGTTATTTAAACAACATACCCCCGCCATAATTAATCCAGAACCAACGATTGTAAAAAATAGCTTATCCAGATTGTCCATCACACTTAATCCATTAAAGTGTAACGCCAACCAAAATCCTGTAAATACAGTAAGTGTATTTGAGTTTACAATCCCCATTTTAACGAGTGCTGATAAATCTTGTAACCGAGTTGTTTCCGGTACACTTGTAACAGCGGACTCATCATGCAGCTCACTTGTTGCATGGTTCATCACTCTAACCCCCTCTTAAAACTTTCATCTTTCTTTTTGCGCCTATTTCAAATGAAATAATTCGCTTCTATATAGCAATATTATTACAGTAGAAACATTGTTAACCCATTCTACTACTAATCTACGCCCATACTCCAATATATTAAATCATATTTCCCGAACATTTTGTGAAGAAAACATGAACTTTTTGTGTCGAATATAAAAAACTTCATTCTGACTTGTCCTTATCATAACATGATGTTACATTCTATAATAAACTATTTTCTCCTATTTAACACGTATTCTCCCCATTTCTTTTCAAAATAGCCTATTTTTCACCTAAATTTTTCCTTACGAACCCTGTTTTCACACCTATTTTCTCTCCCTTGTCTTCCCCCTCCATTTCTTTGCTATTTTATTATTTTTTATATATCATAGGAACTAGCGCGTTTTATTCTATACATAATGGAATGAAAATATTTCGCAATAACTTCATAGCAGAAAGATGGTGAAAGAGATTGCAACGCTTTATTAAATGGTTAGCAGTCATTACAAGCCTTGATTTATTAATAGTTTTATTAGGAGGCGCTTTAGTTACAAAAACAGGTTCTGGTCAAGGTTGTGGTAAATCATGGCCACTTTGTAACGGTGAATTTGTTCCATCTAATTTATCAATGGAAACTATTATTGAACTTAGCCACCGATTAACATCAGGATCAGCTGGAATTCTTGTCACTCTCCTTTGTATTTTGTCCTGGAAATATTATAAACATGTGCGTGAAACAAAAACGTTAGCAATTTTATCCTTCGTATTTTTAGTTGCACAAGCATTAATGGGAGCAGCAGCAGTTGTTTGGGGACAAATGCCAGCTGTACTTGCTATCCATTTCGGTATTTCCTTAATTTCATTTGCTTCTGTCATTTTATTAACGTGTCTTATCTTTGAAATTGACCAAAAATTTGATGCACGTTCACTTATTATGGACAAAAAAATGAAATTTCATATTTATGGTGTAACAATTTACAGTTATATCGTCGTCTACACAGGTGCTTTAGTACGTCACGAACGAGCTAGCTTAGCTTGTCCAGATTTTCCTTTATGTAGCAAAAACAGACCTATGCCAACTCAACTACATGAATGGGTTCAAATGGGCCATAGAGTTGCAGCGATGTTAATTTTCGCTTGGATACTATACGCGATGATTCTCGCTATTCGCCATTACAAGCAGCAACCTGTAGTATATTGGGGATGGATCATTTCATTTATCCTTGTTACACTTCAAGCTGTAGTAGGAGTTTTAGTTGTATTTACAAACGCTAGTTTAGCGATGGCATTGTTACATTCTCTATTCATTTCTTGCTTGTTTGCCGTACTATGCTATTTAGTTATGTTAGGAACAAGAAGTAAAGTGAATGCAAAAGAAGCCGGATCAACTTCTAAACAAACAAAATAATTTAAAACTAAAATCCCTTGCCAATTAGGCAAGGGATTTTTTGCAATAAAGAAAAGAGCTGTATTGAACTGCACCCCAATTGTTAGACACAGTCTAACAATTGGAGGTGCAGTTTTTCTATGGCTAAATTTACAGCTGATGAAAAAATACAAATCGTTCTACGTTATTTGAACGGAAATGAAAGTTATCGAGAAATGGGTAGATCGCTCGGTATAAGTGACACAATCATTTTGAATTGGGTAAACCAATATAAACAGAATGGTCTGGAAGCTTTTCTAAAACGATGTACAAATTACACACAACAATTTAAACTAGACGTACTAAACTTTATGATTGAAAACGGTATGTCCTTATTTGAGACGGCAGCTATCTTTAATATTCCTGCCCCTTCAACGATTTCTGTTTGGAAAAAACAGCTCGAAACACAAGGAATTGATGCCCTTCAATCTAAGAAAAAGGGGCGTCCATCCATGAAAAAAGATTCAAATAAACAATTAAAACAACATTTAGCTGAAGGGTCAGTCGAAGCACTTGAAGCACGCATTAAACAGCTTGAGATGGAAAATGAGTACTTAAAAAAGTTAAATGCCTTAGTTCAAAACAAGGAAAAATCACAAAACAAGACAAAGCGCAAGTAATCTATGAATTAAGGCATAAATATTCGGTGAAGGCACTCGTGGAGCTAGCTACTATTCCTCGAAGCACGTATTATGATTTAGTAAAGAAAATGAATCGTCCAGATGTAGATGCCGATTTGAAAGCTGAGATTAAAGCGATTTATGAGGAAAATGAAGGTCGTTATGGTTACCGTCGCATTCGTGATGAATTAACGAATCGTGGCCAGAAAGTGAACCACAAGAAGGTTCAGCGCATTATGAAAGAGCTTGGGTTAAAGTGTGTTGTGCGTATGAAGAAATATAAATCCTATAAAGGAAAAGTCGGTAGAATTGCACCTAATATTTTAGAGCGTAATTTTCATACAGATGCACCGAATCAAAAGTGGGTAACAGACATCACAGAGTTTAAATTGTTTGGAGAAAAACTGTATGTATCACCTGTATTAGATTTGTATAATGGTGAAATTATTACCTATACAATTGGTTCTAGACCGACGTATTCGCTTGTTTCAGACATGTTAGAGAAAGCATTGGAACGTTTACCTGAAACGCACCAGCTACTGATGCATTCGGATCAAGGATGGCATTATCAAATGAGACAATACGTCCGTACACTAGAATCAAGAGCTATCGTCCAGAGTATGTCTCGAAAAGGCAACTGTTACGACAACGCAGTAATAGAAAATTTCTTTGGGATTATGAAATCGGAGTTCCTCTACATAAAAGAATTTGAAAATGTAGAGCACTTTAAAATAGAATTAGAAAAATATATAGATTATTATAATACGAAACGGATTAAGGCAAAATTAAAAATGAGCCCGGTACAATACCGGACTCACTTTTATCAAGCTGCCTAATCAAATAACCGTGTCTAACTTTTAGGGGTCACTTCATATTTACACAGCTCTTTTCTTTATTTTAGTGATCTAATTCAATAAGTAAATCACCCGTTTGAATTGCATCACCATCGTTAACATATACTTTTTTCACTTTACCATTAAACGGCGCTTGAACTGTCGTTTCCATTTTCATTGCCTCTGTAATTGCCATAGAATCGCCTTTTTTCACTTCATCGCCTTCTTTTACAACTACTTTAATTACCGTTCCTGGCATTGTTGCACTAATGTGATTTGGATTTTCACGGTTTCCTTTCACACGTTGTGCAACTGTTGCTTTCACATTCTCGTCTTTCACGACAATTTCACGTGGTTGACCATTAAATTCCAAGTAAAGGACACGATTTCCATCCGGCTGTGGTTCTCCAATTGATACAAGTTTAACCATCAATGTCTTACCTTGTTCAATCTCCACATCAATTTCTTCACCTAGTCTCATACCATAGAAGAACGTCGGTGTATCAAGTACAGATACATTTCCATAAAGCTCAGCAACTTTTTCATAGTCCATAAATACTTTTGGATATAATGCATATGCAACTACATCAAAAATTGTTACTTCGCGTCCAAGTTTATGGAATAATTCTTCTTTTAACGCGTCGAAATCTACTGGCTCTAGTAGTTCACCTGGTCTTACTGTTAACGGCTCTTTCCCTTTTAAAATAATCTTTTGCAATTCTTTCGGGAAACCACCGTACGGTTGACCTAAATCACCAGAGAACATTTCAACAACAGATCCCGGGAAGTCCAACGCATGTCCACGCTCTAAAACATCTTGTTCTGTCAGGTGGTTTTGAACCATAAATAATGCCATATCGCCAACAACTTTTGATGACGGTGTTACTTTTACAATATCTCCAAACATGTCATTCACACGACGGTACATTACTTTCACTTCATCAAAGCGATCTCCTAAACCAACCGCCTTCGCTTGTTGTTGAAGATTACTATACTGTCCACCTGGCATTTCATGCATATATACCTCTGTGTGAGGTGCATTCATACCACTTTCAAACGGTGCATAGTATTTGCGTACATCTTCCCAATAATGAGATAGCTTTTCTAAAGAATCGATATTAACATCTGGTTGTCTTTCATTTCCACCTAGTGCATAGAATAATGTGTTCGCACTCGGTTGTGACGTTTGACCAGCCATAGAACTCACCGCTACATCGACAATATCAACACCTGCTTCAATTGCCTTCGTATACGTTAATATACCATTTCCACTCGTATCGTGCGTATGCAGGTGAATCGGAATTGATACCGTCTCTTTTAATGCTGAAACTAAATCATATGCTGCGTTTGGTTTTAGTAAGCCAGCCATATCTTTAATACCTAAAATGTGAGCTCCCGATGCTTCCAACTCTTTTGCTAAGTTTTTATAATAATTCAAATCATATTTACTACGTAATGGATCATGAATATCTCCTGTGTAGCACATTGTTGCTTCTGCAATTTTACCAGTATCTCGTACAGCATCAATTGCAACTCTCATGCCTTCTACCCAGTTTAAACTATCAAAAATACGGAATACATCAATGCCAGCTTGAGCAGAACATTCTACAAATTTTTGGATTAAATTATCTGGATAGTTTTTGTATCCAACTGCGTTTGAAGAACGAAGTAACATTTGGAATAACACGTTCGGCATTTTTTCACGAAGATCTAGTAATCGTTCCCATGGATCTTCTTTTAAGAAACGATACGCAACATCAAACGTTGCACCGCCCCACATTTCCGCTGAGAATAGGTTCGGTAACATTCTCGCTGTTGGCTCTGCAATTTGATGTAAATCTTTTGTACGAATACGAGTTGCAAGTAATGACTGATGTGCATCACGGAATGTTGTATCCGTCAAAAGTACACGCTTTTGATCCTGTACCCACTTTACTAATCCGTCCGCTCCACGCTCATCCAAAATTTGTTTCGTGCCATTTTGGATTGGCTCTGAGTGTAATACATTCGGTATACGAGCATCTGGAAAAATTGGTTTCTCTTTTTTCCCTACTCCTGGGAAGCCATTTACTGTTACTGAACCAATATAATTTAACATTTTCGTTCCGCGGTCTTTACGTTTCGGGAACAAGAATAGTTCAGGTGACACATCAATAAACGAAGTATCATATTCTCCTGATAAAAAGTTTTTATGTTTTACTACATTCTCTAGGAATGGAATATTTGTTTTAATACCACGAATACGGAATTCTTTTAAGTTACGTTCCATTTTTGCAGCTGCTTGCTCAAAAGTAAGTGCCCAAGTTGTAACTTTTACAAGTAAAGAATCGTAGTACGGTGTAATAACTGCACCTTGGAAGCTATTTCCTGTATCAAGACGCACACCAAAACCACCGCCTGATCGATACGCCATAATTTTTCCTGTATCCGGCATAAAATTATTTAGCGGATCTTCAGTTGTTACACGAGATTGAATTGCAAATCCATGCACAACTACTTCCTCTTGCTTCGGCACACCTACCATTTTGCTATGTAATGAATGTCCATCAGCTATTAAAATTTGTGATTGAACGATATCTACTCCTGTAATCATTTCTGTAATCGTATGTTCTACTTGAACACGTGGATTTACTTCAATGAAGTAAAACTCATCATCTTTTACAAGGAATTCTACTGTTCCTGCATTTAAATAGTTTACATTTTTCGTTAACTTCACAGCAGCATCACAAATACGCTGACGCAAATCATCTGAAAGTGATACACTCGGTGCGATTTCTACAACTTTTTGATGACGACGTTGTACAGAACAGTCACGCTCGTATAAATGAACAACATTGCCTTCTTCATCTGCTAAAATTTGTACTTCTATATGTTTAGGTTTTTCAACGAATTTTTCGACGTAAACTTCATCATTACCAAAGGCTGCTTTCGCTTCTGATTTCGCTCGATTATATGATTCTCCTAATTCCTCACTAGTACGCACAATACGCATACCACGACCGCCACCACCAAGGGACGCTTTAATAATAATCGGGTAATCATACTTTTCAGCAAATTTTTCGACTTCTTCTAATGAATCTACTGGACCATCACTACCAGGTATAACTGGAATTTGTGCTAGCTGCGCTTGTGTTCTTGCTTTCACTTTATCTCCAAACATATCTAAATGCTTACTTTTCGGACCGATAAAGATAATTCCTTCTTCTTCGCAACGTTTCGCGAATTGAATATTTTCTGACAAGAAACCATATCCAGGGTGGATTGCATCTACATGATTACTTTTTGCAATCTCAATAATGCCTTCAATATCTAGATAAGCATCAATTGGTTTTTTTCCTTCCCCAACTAAATAGGACTCATCGGCTTTATAGCGATGATAAGAACCACTATCCTCTTTAGAATAGATTGCAACTGTTTTTAATCCTAGTTCCGAACAAGCTCGAAACACACGAATTGCAATCTCTCCACGGTTAGCTACCAATACTTTTTGAATACGTTGCAGCTTTGTCATGATTTTCCCCCTCTACTTTCCTACCACTCTAGAGATAAAATATATACACACCTTAAAAAGCGTGAAGTTCTTCACTTTCCACATTATATTATACTTAGAAAGCTTCACTTTATTTTTATCCATCATACCTTATTTTTTAACAAATGATAAGTTTTCTGTGCAATTTGTTTCACAAAAATAGTATAGCATACCTCTTCCTTTTCTAACAACTTAATTGTATATCACATTCAACTTAATGTGATATATCTTTTAACTGAAATATATATTAATACATCACATTTAAAACTACTTAAAAATAAAAAACACATTATGCTCTAAAGCACAATGTGTTTTTTATTTTACAACTACAAGATGTGGTCCATTTTGTTCTTTTTCTTTCATTAATCCATTCTGTTGTTTCTCTTGTCGTTTCACGTGACTAGCAATATTGAGTAGTATCCCCATCGCAAGTAGATTAGCTAATAAAGAACTACCACCGTAACTGACAAACGGTAATGGTACTCCGGTAAGTGGTATTACCCCAGACATACCACCAACATTAATAAACGTTTGAACTCCAAACAAGCTTGCAATTCCGATAGCTATTAAACTTCCAAATGGATCTGTACACTTTTGTGCAACTCTAAATGACCGAATAATAATTAGTAATAAACAGATTAAAATGATAGCTACACCTATAAAACCAAGTTCTTCAGATATAATTGCCATTATAAAATCCGTTTGCGGTTCTGGTAAATAACCATATTTTTGTACACTATTCCCTAATCCTCTACCATTAAGCCCTCCAGAAGCGATTCCAATAAATGAATTCACTAATTGAAATCCATCCTTTTGAGGATCATTAAACGGATCAAGGAAAACAGAAAAACGTGCCTTTTGATATGGATTTAATGCATAATTACCAAGCAGATATAGTGCTGGAATCCATACTATAGAAGTTAAAGCAATTCGTTTAATCCATAAGTTAACCTGTACTCCCGAACAAAGAAACATAATTCCTACTGTTCCTGCAATTAACAAATCAGTACCTAAATCATTTTGCTTTAATATTAAAAACATGATTATACCAACACCAATAAGTACTGGACCTGACCCTTTGGAAACAGGTGTATTCGTTTCTTGTCTTTTGGCAAAGAAATGAGCTAAGACGAGAATAACTGTTATCTTAACAAATTCTGCAGGCTGTATTCCAAATATCCACCCGTTTGCACCGTTTACTTTCTTAGTGAAAAAAGCAGCTGCAGCTAATAAGGCAACACTAGCACCGTAACTCCCCAACAAAAAAATTCGTTTTCTCCAAACTTTATATGGGATAGTAGCAATAATTATTAATACTATTGTCCCAACAACTAAAGTAATTAATTGTCTTTTAAAAAAGAAATTTGCTGGTTTATCAAATCTCGAAATCGCAACAATGGAACTAGAACTATATACCATTATAACTCCCAGCACACATAAGATAACAAGAGGAAGTACCAATGAATAATCCATTGATTTCCATACTTTTTTCATTTCATTTCCTCTTTCTGTTTCAATTTAATTATTGTTGTATTCCATATGTACATTGATTCTTCCTGCTTTATTATACAAATAAAAAGCTCAAACTAATTTAGTTTGAGCCCCCTTATTTGAACCCGTTATTGTTGTTTGTTTGTAAACGCTTCATGAAGTGCAGATAACTCACGTTCGAGCTCACCTAACATTGCTTTCCCTTGTTCTTCTGCAATAAGACCAAGGCGAACTGCAAAATCGACCTCGCGGGATAGTCCAAACATTTGTGTGTCTAACACTTCTTCATATAATGGACATTGCGGCATTGTAAGATGGTCCATTTGCACCTTAATAAGTCTTAAAATCTTCTCTGCATCCGCTTGTAGAAGGGCTAGTGCCTTTTCCTGATGATTTGCTACTGTCTCAGACGCCAAATTGATTCCCTCCGTTTCCGTCCTACTCTCCTCTATCCTATCTATTAATATTAGCGATAGTTTTCATAAATTGCAATAGAAACATTTTTTGTGACAACAGTGTCTAATACTATTATACTGAAAAGTGGGAGTATAACACAAATGGGGGAAGAACAATGAGCGAAATTTTATTTATTAACGGAAAAGTACGTTTTCCAATCACTATTGATCCAACTGTTTGGATTTTTGATGATCGAAAAGTAGATTTGACAACTTACTTTGATGAAACTAGAGAAAACACGTCTGAACTAGAAACTTATTTAAAAAACACTTCAGAACATTGGGATCGCGAAATTCGTAATGGTGCTGCCTTCCCGCCGATACAACAAAGTGTGAAGAAATATAAAAAAGAACAGCTGATTACTGGAACATTTGGTATACCATTTCATCCATTCCTTGCTAACGCTGAAATTTTAGAGGGCACTACGCAAGTTGAAATTGAAACGGTAGATCATACAATGACACTTCCATTAGAAACTGTCAAAAATGCTATACTAGGCTTTTCAAAAGAAGGAAAACCATTAAAAGAAGACGGACCTGTTCATCTCTATTTCAATGATGGATCTAATCGACAAAATCCAATCCGGAACATCCGTAAATTTACAATTATTTAAAGAAAAGGAGTGAGCTTAAGCTCACTCCTTTTTACAATAAATCTGCTGCTAGTTGAGCTAAATTAGATCGCTCCCCTTTAACAAACTTCACATGACCACTAATGCGCTGTTCTTTAAACTTCTCTACAACATACGTTAAGCCATTATTATATTCATCTAAGTATGGGTGATCAATTTGCTGAGGATCTCCCATCAATACAATCTTACTCTTTTCCCCTACCCTAGTTAGTATCGTTTTCACTTCATGCTTTGTTAAATTTTGTGCTTCGTCAATGATAATGAACTGATCTGGAATACTTCTCCCGCGTATATAAGTAAGGGCTTCTACTTCAATTGAACCCATTCCAGCTAAAATAGCATCTAACTCTCCTGGCTTTTTCGTATTAAATAAATACTCTAGGTTATCAAAAATTGGCTGCATCCATGGTCTTAACTTTTCTTCTTTTTCTCCTGGTAAATAACCGATATCTTTTCCGACTGGGACAATTGGTCTTGCAACGAGTAATTTTTTATATAACCCTAAGTCTTCTGTTTGCATAAGTCCCGAAGCTAATGCAAGTAACGTTTTTCCTGTGCCGGCTTTCCCTGTTAACGTTACAAGCGGAATATCTTCACGAAGCAACAATTCTAATCCCATGATTTGCTGCACGTTTCGTGGTCGTATCCCCCACACTTGTTCATTGTGAAAAATAAGTTTCTTTACCTTCTTACCTAAGTGATCCACGATGCCAAGCGCAGAACTAGAGCCCCCCAATGCATCTTTCATTACTACAAATTGATTTGGATAAAAAGGATGATTCGCAATTTCAGATAGAGGCAATTCACCTTTCTCATAAAAATAATCCAATTGTTCTTTTGATATATATCCTTCTAAAAAGCCAGAATATATATTTTCTACTTCAATTACGCGATCACTTAAATAATCTTCAGCCTTCAAACCAATTGCATCAGCTTTTACCCTTACGAGTACATCTTTACTTACTAAAATAACAGACTTCCCGTCCTCTTTTTCCTGTTCTTCTAAAGATAGATTTTTTGCTACAGCTAAAATTCGATTATCATTTGTTTTTTCTACAAAAATATCTTGTAGTTGCACAAATGAACGATGGTTCAATTCAATACGAAATGTTCCGCCGTTTTCTAGCGGGATACTTTCATGCAACTTTCCTATTTCACGAAATTTATCTATTAACTTAGATACATAACGAGCGTTTCGTCCTACTTCATCCATATAACGTTTTTTCGAATCAACCTCTTCTAATACAACTGCTGGAATCACTACTTCATTGGTTTCAAATGAAAAAATAGATAAAGGATCCTGCAAAAGTACATTCGTATCTAACACATAAATTTTATCCAACCTGTTACCCCCTGACTCCACTTTTAAATTTGTAGAACAAGGGTTTCATCCATAAAATATGGACGAACCATTGTTATAATTATATGTACCGTGTAAACGAGGTAGAATCGAAAATCATAGTCATTAAACCTTTTATTTATTCTTTATTCATTTCTATTCAATATATTACCTTTTATTATAATTATTAACGTTAAATCACAATAACCGATTACAAAAGTGAATAAACGAATTTCTTATTTAGCATCTTTATAATTCTCTTATCCCTACTAGCACTTCGTTATCCAGCTTTTTCGCTGCCCGAAGATCATATGTTTTTTCATATGTTGGTTCAATTGCAAGTTTCGCTCCATAAAACATAACATCACGCACTTCTTGCACATTTACTTCTATTACAGTTAATTTTAAAGAAATACCTTCCATTCTATCTGTCAAAATTTCACCTGCACCACTTATGGAAAATACGGATTCATTCGCCATTATAGTCAATACCACACCTGTATTATGCCGTATATTTTCCACAATACGTGAACGTTGATCTACTGCAAATCGAATACTAGTTTTACTCACTGCATACACCCAAGAAATAGCACTTACGTTAGGAACTTGTTTTTCGAAATCTGTCGTTGCTATCATAACAATACACTCTTTACGCAACGTTTGTACTAAACCCTCTGTTAAGGTAGGCTCTACTACATTCGCCATATTTTCACCTCCAAACATACTTGGTATATCCTTATCATAACTTATTTTTTGAATTGCGAAAATATTATTTTTTCCCACTATTATTCAAAAACATTATACTTCCATGATATACTTATACTGATAGAATTCGTATTGAGGTGACGAAATGAGAGTCAAATGTATGATTTGTGATAAAAAAGATATGTTAGATGATGAAAATCCTATGGCAAAAAAACTGCGTAATCGCCCTATTCATACATATATGTGCATGGAATGTTCGGAACGAATTGCAGAGCGTACAATGGAACGTCATGCAAGTGGTAATTTCCGATTATATCGTGATAAAAAAATCGAAGATGATTGGTAAAATGTAAATAAGTCCTTACTCATATAGATAAGGACTTATTTATATTTTTCTGGTTCACGATTCATCTGATCCAAAAAACAATCAATGGCTTCTAACGGAAACCTTGCAGATTTCCGTTCTCCATTTATTTCGTATGTAATTAAATACATCTCCTCGTTCTTTTCGACTTCCACATTTTTTAATTTATGTTCTTCATATATCATATTTTGAAATAACAAATACGTTTCTTTTGCAGCACTATCATCTGGACGTGCTTCAGCAACTGTTTTAATTGTTAACCAATTATATAGTGCATCTTGTACTGAACGCATAAAAACTCCCCCTTCCTCATCCTGCTTTTTGTTGTTTCGCTTGACGCAAACGTAATCTATAAATCCCAAGTACAATTGCTGCTACAACAAGTCCTTCTCCAACGGGTAAAAATACAGCAAAAAAGGTTAATACTGTACATCCAATTGCTAATGATATGTATATCACAATATTTTTAAGTACAGACAACTTTCTAGCAAACCCTAAATTATAGACGAGAGCACTTAATATAATAATCGTCCCATAAAGTAACCACATTCCTAACTCTGGATTTTCATCTACCTTACACAATTTTGCAAAAAAAGACATCCTTTCTAACACACTCTTCCCCCCTAGCAGTAAAATACAATTTTCTTTATACACTTAATACAAGAGTAACTCGCAAAAAAAATACTGTCCACAAAAAAGAGTAAATATTCTAAAAAATAAACAAAATAAAAAACAACGACCTTTTATAAAGGTCGTTGTTTTTTTGTTTTTACGCTTCAACCGATTTCTTTTTCTTAGCAGCTCTTTCGCGCTCACTCTTATCAAGAATCTTTTTACGCAGACGAATTGATTCTGGAGTTACTTCACAGAACTCATCATCGTTTAAGTACTCTAATGATTCTTCTAAAGTCATTAGGCGTGGTTTCTTCATTGTTGAAGTTTGATCTTTCGTCGCAGAACGAATGTTAGTTTGTTGTTTCATTTTCACAACGTTAACTGTTAAGTCGTTCTCACGAGTGTGTTCTCCAACAATCATACCAGCATATACTTCTGTACCTGGTTCAACGAAGATTACACCACGGTCTTCAACTTGCATAATACCGTATTGTGATGCTTTTCCTGTTTCAAGTGAAACTAGAACACCTTGGCGACGTCCACCAACTTGTCCAGCGTGTACTGGTTGGTAGCAATCGAATGTATGGTTTAAAATACCGTAACCACGAGTTAATGTTAAGAATTCTGTTGTGTAACCAATTAAACCACGTGCTGGAACCATGAAAGTAAGGCGCACTTGACCGTTTCCGTTATTCACCATATCTAACATTTCACCTTTACGTGCACCCATAGATTCCATAATAGAACCAGTGTATTCTTCAGGTACATCGATTTGTACGCGCTCTACAGGTTCACATCTTACGCCATCAACTTCTTTAATGATTACCTCTGGCTTAGATACTTGTAATTCATAACCTTCACGACGCATGTTTTCGATTAAGATAGATAAATGTAGTTCCCCACGTCCAGATACGATCCACGCATCAGGAGACTCTGTATTATCTACACGTAAACTTACATCTGTTTCTAATTGTGAACGAAGACGCTCTTCAATTTTACGAGATGTAATGTATTTACCTTCACGACCTGCAAATGGGCTGTTATTTACAAGGAACGTCATTTGTAGTGTTGGCTCATCAATACGTAGTAATGGTAACGCATCTTCATGCTCAACCGGACATACCGTTTCACCAACGTTAATGTCTTCCATACCAGAAACGGCTACTAAGTCCCCAGCTTTTGCTTCTTCGATTTCTTGACGTTTTAATCCAATGTAACCGAATAATTTCGTTACGCGGAATTGTTTTACACTTCCGTCAACTTTCATTAAAGCAACTTGTTGTCCAACCTTCATTGTACCGCGGAATACGCGTCCAACTCCAATACGTCCAACATAGTCGTTGTAATCAAGAAGTGCTACTTGGAATTGAAGTGGCTCTTCACTGTTATCAATCGGTGCTGGAATATGTTCGATAATTGTATCGAATAATGATTTCATATTCTCTTCTTGATTTGCTGGGTTTGAATCTAAGCTTGCTGTTCCGTTCATTGCTGATGCAAATACAACTGGGAACTCTAATTGATCTTCGTTTGCACCAAGCTCAATGAATAAGTCGATTACTTCATCAACTACTTCATCAGGACGAGCGAAGTCACGGTCAATTTTGTTTACAACTACGATTGGAGTTAAGTTTTGCTCAAGAGCTTTCTTTAAAACAAATCGTGTTTGTGGCATACAACCTTCATATGCATCAACAACAAGTAAAACACCATCAACCATTTTCATGATACGTTCTACTTCTCCACCGAAGTCAGCGTGACCTGGTGTATCTAAAATGTTAATTCTTTTATCTTCATAGTGAATCGCTGTATTTTTTGCTAAAATTGTAATACCGCGTTCTCTTTCTAGATCATTTGAATCCATTGCGCGTTCTTCAACGTGTTCGTTCGCACGGAAAGTCCCCGCTTGACGTAATAACTGGTCAACAAGTGTTGTTTTACCATGGTCAACGTGGGCAATAATTGCTATATTACGTAAATCTTGTCGTTTTTTCAACATGTCCAACTCCTAATGTCTTTTTAATCCTTCTCTATTATAAGAGCGAAGGGGATACAATAGCAATTAAAATAAAAGCAAGAATGAAAATATAGTTGTATTCTTACTTTTGTGAAAGTAAAATGAGATTGGAGGGTGAAGAAATGGAACACATTCAATATCGCTTTTTATTAACCGCAATTATCGGTGTTATTTTCTTAATCGGTATCGGCATTATGATTGCTGAAAATAGTCCAATCGGTATTATTATTTGCATTATCGGCACATTTGTTGCAGTTGGGTACGGTTTTGTAACAAAAAGAAAAATGCGCAAATCACAATAACGCTAAAAAGTAAGAAGCTTATACACAGCCTCTTACTTTTTTTGTTGCTCTAATATAAACGATAACACTTCTTCATACACTCCTGGTTTTGCAACTAACACACTGCTCTTCTCTATGATAGAAAGTGGCGCTCCAGAGAATGTCGTCACCTTACCTCCAACTTCTTCTACAATTATCTGTCCTCCGCCAAAATCCCATGGTGATAATCTCGGCGTTACATATGCATCTATTCTTCCTGTTGCAACGTATATCATCTCTAGTGCTGCACAGCCATATGATCTCGTGCCCCTTGCTTTCTTAACAAGTGCCATCATACTTTCCATATTAAGCAATGGATTATCTGTAAGCCATATCGCATTTAAAGCTACAATACCTTGCTCTACAGTTCCTTTTTCCAATGGAGGAATTGATATATCATTACAAAAAGCTCCGGATCCCTTGACTGCATGATATAGTTCATCGTGCACTGGATCATAAATAAGTCCAATCTTTCCGATACCGTTCTCATAAATACCAATTGAAATCGCAAAATTTCTTTTTTGATGAACAAAGTTCATCGTACCGTCAATTGGATCAATTAACCAAACAACCCCGCCAGAAGACGTTATCTCGTCTCCATAACCCTCTTCTCCTAAAATATTATGATTCGGGAATGTTTCTTTAATTTTCCCAATTAAAAACCGTTCTATCTCTCGGTCCATATTTGTAACTAAGTCAGCTGCATTTGATTTTGTTTCTATAATAAGTGCTTTTTTCATTGATGCCATCAAATGCTCTCCTGCATCCCGAATCCACCGTTTGGCGTGTGCATCGATGTCTTTCCATACTTCTTGCATGTTTAAACACTCCGATCTATACTGTTCACAGAAAAAACGAACCCTTTATAAGGTTCGCACCAACTAATTTTTTATACATATACTATTATTACGCTTCTAAACGAATCATTTCAAGTCTTAACACTTCTAACTTTTGTACACACTCTTCTTTTTTCTGTTTATCATCTTCCATCATCGCATCATATAAAGTTGCTAATTCATAATCTAGCTCCAAACGTAGCACCGGTATTCTCTTTTCGGCATCTGTTCTCTTTAACGCATTAATCACCTGTCTCATATTATTTGCCTCCTCCCAATATTCGTCTGCCCTCGGACTAGAATTAATTAAATTTTCTGATTTTTTGTTTTATACTATACTATGTTGGATAAATCATCTATGCAACAAAATTATATTTTTTATTTTAATTTTTTTGTGCTGTTTTTTTTATGAATAGTACAAGCTATGCTAAAATAAAAGCAAAATAGGAGTTGGAGGAACAATCATGACAATACAAACATTCAAGTCAACTGATTTTGATGTCTTTACAGTTGATGGTCTCGAAGAACGAATGAGTGCAATTAAAACGAACATTCATCCTAAGCTAGAAGCTTTAGGGGAACAATTTGCAGAATACTTATCCAAACACACTGATGAGAACTTTTTTTATCATGTTGCAAAACACGCACGACGGAAAGTCAATCCACCAAACGATACTTGGGTTGCTTTTTCAACAAATAAACGAGGATATAAAATGCTACCGCATTTCCAAATCGGCTTATGGGGTACTCATGCCTTCATATACTTTGGTTTAATCTATGAGTGTCCACAAAAAGTTGAGACGGCTCATGCCTTCTTAGAACATTTAAATGATTTAAAAACAAATATTCCAAATGACTTCGTTTGGTCCATTGACCATACTAAACCAAGTGTGAAATTACATAAAACACTTGAAACCGAAGACTTACAAAAGATGATTGAACGACTAGCTACTGTAAAAAAAGCAGAATTATTAGTTGGTATTCATATATCACCAGAGGAGTTTTCAGCAATGACCAACGAACAATTCCTTGCTAAGATTGAATCTACGATGCAACCACTCCTTCCTTTATATGCACTTTGTAATCGATAGTAGAAAACGGACAATTTATATTGTCCGTTTTTAGTTGTTATCACATTATATCACTTCAGTTTTTATTTTTCAAAATATTTTTATATTTTTACAACCTTTTGTTCTTCAACTTCCTTTGCCCTTTGAATAGCACGATATATAGAGTATCCACTTACTTCTTGAAACTCTTTATCAATTTTCTTTTCTTCTGCTTTCGATGGAACAATCTCTTTAAAACGACGATATAAACCCATTAATTCTTCTCTTATAATTCCTTTTTCATAAGCTTTCTCAATCGCTTCATAAAACTTCACAATTGTAACCATTTCCTCATTTGACCAATCATAATCTAACGGATATTGATATTCCATTTCGCACCTCATTTATCATTTCTTCTTGTTTCATTATGCTATCTTAAAGAGAATATTTTATTATTCATTATAGCCACTCTGCATTATACACTATTTATTCATTTTAATGGAATTGTCTTCCTCTATTCATTAGTTGAGGCTAACTATTAAACATACTCACCTTAAAAACATTTTTTTCTATACATCTATAATTATTGGTGATATAATGCTTTTGTTTTATAGAAAATAAAGTGAAGCTACCATCTCAAAAACGATTTTTTGAATGGCAGAAAAACAAGCCTCATTCTAAAAAAGACTTACCTTTTTTAGAGCAGGATTATATAAAACAAATTATACTAAATATTATGAAGAAGAAGGGGTGTATAGATTGTCCCAATACGAAACACCATTGTTTACCGCTTTAGTTGAGCACAGTAAGCGAAATCCAATTCAATTCCATATTCCTGGTCATAAAAAAGGACAGGGCATGGATCCTACATTTCGCGAATTTATTGGGCATAATGCATTAGCAATTGACTTAATTAATATTGCGCCACTCGATGATTTACATCATCCAAAAGGTATGATTAAAGAAGCACAGGATTTAGCAGCCGCTGCATTCGGTGCAGATCATACTTTCTTTTCTATTCAAGGTACAAGTGGCGCTATTATGACAATGGTGATGAGCGTTTGCGGTCCTGGTGACAAAATCCTAGTACCACGAAACGTGCATAAATCAGTAATGTCAGCTATTATTTTCTCAGGTGCAAAACCGATTTTCATGCATCCTGAAATCGATCCGAAGCTCGGTATTTCTCATGGAATCACAATTCAATCTGTCAAAAAAGCACTTGAAGAGCACTCAGATGCAAAGGGCTTACTTGTTATTAATCCAACGTACTTTGGGTTTGCTGCAGACTTAGAACAGATTGTACAATTAGCACATTCTTATGACATCCCTGTACTAGTCGACGAGGCTCATGGTGTTCATATTCATTTTCACGATAAATTGCCGATGTCGGCGATGCAAGCTGGTGCAGACATGGCAGCAACAAGTGTCCACAAATTAGGAGGCTCTTTAACTCAAAGTTCTATTCTTAATGTGAAAGAAGGCTTGGTGAATGTAAAGCATGTCCAATCTATTATTAGCATGCTTACGACTACATCAACTTCTTACATCTTGTTAGCATCACTTGATGTTGCCAGAAAACGTCTTGCCACAGAAGGAACAGCACTCATAGAACAAACAATACAATTAGCTGAACATGTTCGTGATGCTATAAATTCTATTGAGCATCTTTACTGTCCTGGAAAAGAAATGTTAGGTACAGATGCTACCTTTAACTATGATCCTACAAAGATAATTGTATCTGTAAAAGATTTAGGTATTACCGGCCACCAAGCTGAAGTATGGCTTAGAGAGAAATATAACATTGAAGTAGAACTCTCAGATTTATACAACATACTATGTCTTATCACTTTGGGAGATACAGAAAGTGATACAAATACACTTATTGCAGCATTACAAGATTTAGCAGCAACATTTAGAAATAGGGCAGATAAAGGTGTTCAAGTACAAGTAGAGATTCCAGAAATTCCAGTGCTAGCACTTTCTCCTCGAGATGCTTTTTATTCGGAAACAGAAGTCATTCCATTTGAAAATGCAGCGGGTCGTATTATAGCTGATTTTGTTATGGTTTATCCGCCAGGGATTCCAATCTTTACTCCGGGGGAAATTATTACACAAGAAAACTTAGAGTATATTCGTAAAAACTTAGAAGCAGGTTTACCTGTACAAGGTCCTGAAGATATGACATTACAAACATTACGTGTTATTAAAGAGTACAAGCCTATCAGTTGATAGGCTTTTTTTTCACCTTTTTTCCTATTCTTCATACGATACTAAAGAATGTAACGTATAGGTGGGGATACTATTATGATTGTAATAGGCCGTTCTATTGTACATCCTTATATTACAAATGAATATGAGCCATTTGCAGCAGAGAAACAACAAATTTTATCAATAATGGCAGGAAATCAAGAAGTTTATTCCTTCCGAACAGCTGATGAACTCAGCTTTGATCTCAATTTACGAGTTAATATTATTATCTCTGCACTAGAACTTTTTCAAAGTGGATTTCAGTTTCGCACATTTCAACAATCCTTTTGCAACCCCCAGTATTGGAAAAGAACATCCCTTGGAGGATTCGAGCTTCTTCCAAACATACCACCTTCTATTGCCATACAAGATATTTTCAAAAACGGAAAACTATATGGAACTGAATGTGCAACCGCTATGATCATTATTTTTTATAAAGCTTTATTATCATTGTATGAGGAAGAAACTTTCAATCGTCTATTTGCAAACCTTTTACTTTATACATGGGACTACGATCAAGATCTAAGGCTCATAACAAAAACCGGTGGCGATCTTGTTCCAGGTGACCTCGTTTACTTTAAAAACCCACAAGTGAATCCAGCTACGATTGAGTGGCAAGGAGAAAACACAATCTATTTAGGAAATTTCTTTTTTTACGGACATGGCGTAGGTGTAAAAACAAAAGAAGAAATTATTTATTCATTAAATGAACGACGAGTCCCTTACGCTTTTATTTCAGCTTTCTTGACCGATACTATTACCCGTATCGATAGCCGTATAATGAGCCAATACGCTTCTTCTAGTACACCACAGACATCCATAAGCTTTATTCCAATTAGAGATGATGCAATCGTTGCAACAGTTGGCCATACAACTACAATTTATTAAAAAAGCGCCTACACATGTAGGCGCTTTTTCTTATTATTAAGCTTTTGTATGTTCTTTATGGTCACATTCGCAATGAGATCCACATTTCCCGTATAGTACTGTTGATTTTTCATCTTCAAAATGTCCAATTGTTCCTTCACATACTTGGCATACGATTGTTCCCATTTTCATTTCCCCCTGAGTTTTAATAGTAATCTATTTATTTATCATTAAGCTTTCGCATTATCTTTTCTAGCACAGTCACAATTTGTTCCACATTTTCCGTAAAGTACCGTCGTTTTCTCATCTTCAAAATGTCCGATTGTTCCTTCACATACTTGGCATACGATTGTTCCCATTTTTCATTTCCCCCTAAGTTTATGGTCCTAAAAACTTTTAGCTGTCCATTTCCTATCAATTATTGGGCTTTTGTATGCTCTGTGTGATCACATCCGCAAGATCCACATTTCCCGTAAAGTACCGTTACTTTCTCATCTTCGAAGTGTGCAATTGTACCTTCACAATCTTGACATACGATTGTTCCCATTTTTCATTTCCCCCTAAGTTTATAATCCCAAAAACTTTTTGTAACCGCTTAACTTTCTGTCTTTATTTTAATATGTTATACTTTTTACGTCAATAGGTTTTTAGTATAACACATTAAATATTTTAAATTTAAATTAGTATGCGATATTCAAATAAAAAAACAGCCATATTTATAAGTACGACTGTTTCACACTAATTATTCTTCATATTCCGCATGTAAAGAAGTTGACGGAACAAGAAATTTGAAAAACTGAGCTAACTCCTTCGCTTCCTCTTCTGATCCTAATTTAAAAATCTCCTGTATATATTGAACATTCTCTACATCATCTCGTCCGAGTAAAGTAGACCTTCCTGTTTGCATACAAACAATGAGCGGCTTTCCAAAAAACATATTTGTATAAATAACACCAAAATCATAACGTGTATCATGTGTCATAAACCCTAAAAATCGTACCTTCACACTTTCATGCTCATCATACAATTTTTCAAACATTGGTTTCCACCTTTCTACATCACGTTTCATTACTAGTATATTAAACAAAACATGTAATACTCCTTTTAATTGTCAAAAAATTCAGTAGGATGTAGAATGATAGTATTCTACTAAGTTAGGGGGGAAGTTATATGCAACATGCCTTTATTACGCTTGTACCTAAATCCAATCAACAATCTGTTTCAGTAGATGATATAAAACAACTTTTTCATTATTATAAAACAGTTACTTCTAAAACTGGGGCCCAAATTAATTACACGTATACAAATACCGCTTTTCCTTATGAAATTTTAGATACATCTACAACAACATTAAAACTTCAATCCAATCACGACCGGTATGACTCAATTTATATTGGTGTTGGTATAGAAAATGAACAATCTTTCATCCAAGTTTCTTTACCACCTAATGCAACATATGGTGACAAAGGGAAAGCGAATGAATTTTGCCGTTTTTTAGCGAAGAAATTAGAAGGAGAGTTACAATTATTTAATGGAAGAACAATGTATTTTTATAAACGTTAATTTAAAAAATAGATAATATGATTAAAAATAGTATACAATTCGAACATGTAAGAAATAAAGCTTGCTTTCTTACGTGTAATACAAAATATGCTATTACATAGGCTAAATACAGGAATACGAAAAAAAGAATAACTTTATAATGAAACTTATCACCATTCGATAATGTTAATACAGTGGAAAAGCCACTCCATAGTAGTAAATGATAAAATATAACATGTAATATTTTCATGGAACCTTCTCCTTTGACATGCTCTATTTTATTAATATATGGGGTTAAGTTTGAATCAATTACATATTATAGGATGATATATATTACCTTTGAAGTAAGTTACGCCTAAATCATTTGTTAAAGTATTATATATTCATTCGACAAGTACGTTTAAAGACCTTGCAAGTCATTTGATGAAAATAAAAATAGCCCCTCTCTTACAATAAGAGAGGGGCTATTTACATTACTTAAATTATTTTACAATGTGAATTGGCATTCCAAGAGCAACTTCAGCTGCTTCCATTGTGATTTCACCTAATGTTGGGTGAGCATGGATTGTTTGAGCGATATCTTCAGCTGTCATTCCAGCTTCGATAGCTAAACCAATCTCAGAGATAATATCAGAAGCACCTGCACCTGCAACTTGAGCACCTACAAGAAGACCATCTTCTTTACGTGTTACAAGTTGTAGGAAACCGTCAGTGCTGTTTAATGATAATGCACGACCGTTAGCAGCGAATGGGAACTTAGATACAGTTACAGTCATTCCAGCTTCTTCAGCTTGTTTTTTAGTGTAACCAACAGATGCTAATTCTGGATCAGTGAAGCATACTGCAGGAATTCCGATGTAATCGATAGCTGATGCATGGCCACTAATTGCTTCTACAGCTACTTTACCTTCGTAAGAAGCTTTGTGAGCTAATGGTGGTCCAGGAACGATATCACCGATTGCATAGATGTTTGGTACATTTGTACGACATTGCTCATCGATTTCGATGATGCCGCGGTCAGTCATTTTAACTCCAACTTGCTCAAGACCGATTTCTTGAGTGTTTGGACGACGACCTACAGTTACTAATACGTAATCTGCTTCTACAGTTTGGATTTCACCTTTAACTTCAAAGCTAACTTTTACGCCAGTTTCTGTTTCTTCAACGCCTTTAGCCATAGCTTTTGTATGGATATTTACGTTACCTTTTTTCTGTAGAGCACGTTTAACAACAGAGCTCATAGCTTTTTCGAAACCAGCTAAGATTTCGTCGCCAGCTTCTACTACAGTAACTTCTGTACCGAAGTTAGCATATGCAGTACCTAATTCCATACCGATGTAACCGCCGCCGATTACAACAAGTTTTTTAGGAATTTCAGGTAAGCTTAAAGCACCTGTAGAGTTGATAACACGTTTAGAGTATTTGAATCCTGGAATTTCGATTGGTGTAGAACCAGTTGCAAGAACAGCATTTTTAAACGTATAAGTTTGAGCTGCATCTTCAGTCATAACGCGTAATGTGTTAGCATCTACGAAGTAAGCTTCACCGCGAATGATTTCAACTTTGTTACCTTTAAGAAGGCCTTCAACACCGCCAGTTAATTTCTTAACTACGCCGTTTTTCCATTCTTGAACTTTTGTAAAGTCAACTTTTACGTTCTCTGCAGTGATACCCATGTCATCAGAATGCATTGCATTCTCATAACGATGACCTGCATTGATTAACGCTTTTGAAGGAATACATCCAACGTTTAAGCATACGCCACCAAGGTTAGCTTTTTCAATAATTGCTACCTTTTGACCTAATTGTGCTGCACGAATTGCCGCAACGTATCCACCAGGACCTGCACCAACAACGACTGTATCTAATTCAATTGGGAAATCTCCTACTACCATTGTTATTACGCCTCCATTACTAATAATTGTGGGTCATTCAATAGACGTTTAATTTGGTTTAACGCTTTTTGAGCTGTTGCGCCGTCAATTAAACGATGGTCAAAGCTTAGAGATAATGCTAATACTGGAGCTGCAACGATCTCGCCATTTTTCACAACTGGTTTTTCAGCGATACGGCCGATACCAAGGATTGCTACTTCTGGGTGATTGATAACTGGAGTGAACCATTGTCCACCTGCAGAACCAATGTTTGTAATTGTGCAAGAAGCACCTTTCATTTCAGTTGAAGCTAGACGACCTTCACGTGCTTTACCAGCAAGATCGTTGATCTCGTTAGAAATAGTGAAGATAGACTTACGATCTGTATCTTTAACAACTGGTACTAATAGACCTTTGTCTGTATCAGCTGCGATACCGATGTTGAAGTAATGTTTATGAACTACTTCTTGAGATGCATCGTCTAAAGAAGTGTTTAACATTGGGTATTCACGTAATGCAGATGTTAAAGCTTTAACAACGTATGGAAGGTAAGTTAATTTAATACCTTTGTCAGCTGCTACTGCTTTGAACTTCTTACGGTGAGCAACAAGCTCAGTTACATCAACTTCATCCATTAATGTTACGTGAGGAGCTGTGTGTTTAGAGTTAACCATTGCTTTCGCAATCGCTTTACGGATACCACTCATTTTCTCACGAGTTTCTGGATATTCACCAGCTGGAATTGGTTGTGCTTTTGGTGCTTCTTCTTTCGCTGCTGCTGGAGTAGCTTCTACTGCTGCTGGAGCCTCAGTTGCTGCTACAGTTTGTCCACCATTTGCAAATGCATCGATGTCAGCTTTTACGATACGGCCGTTCTTACCAGTACCAGCTACTTTATGAATGTCTACACCTTTTTCACGAGCGTATTTACGAACAGATGGCATAGCGATTACGCGCTCATTTACTACTTCTGCAGTTGCTGCTGGAGTAGCTTCCGCTGCTGGAGCTTCTACTGCTGCTTCTTCAGCTTTTGGAGCTTCATCATGATCGTCACCTTTAAATTTAAGGTTTTCGTATCCAGGAGCATCAAATTTAATTAATGTATCTCCTACGATTGCAACTGTTCCTTCTTCTACAAGTACTTCAAGTACTTTACCTTTAACAGGAGAAGGGATTTCTACTACTGCTTTATCATTTTGTACTTCAAGAAGTACATCGTCTTCATTTACTTCATCGCCTGGTTTAATAAACCATTTTACGATTTCACCTTCGTGGATACCTTCACCGATATCTGGTAGTTTAAATTCAAATGCCACGGAATTCAGCCCCCTGATTCATTTCATTATTATGGAATATGTACAAAAGAAACCAGCATGTGCTGATTTCTTTTGCACATGAAAAACTAAAAATTAGAAGTTCATTACTTTGTTTACAGCTTCAACAATATCCTTGTGGTTTGGTAACCATACGCTCTCTGCTTGAGAGAATGGGAATACTGTATCAGCAGCTGCAACACGTACAACTGGAGCTTCTAAGTTTAAGATTGCACGGTCGTTAATTTCCGCTACAACGTTAGCTGCAATACCAGCTTGTTTTTGAGCTTCTTGAACTACAACTACGCGACCTGTTTTTTCAACAGAAGCGATGATTGTTTCGATATCTAATGGTTGAACTGTACGTAAGTCAACAACCTCTAAAGAGATACCTTCTTTTTCAAGTTCTTCAGCAGCTTTTAATGCAGCGTGAACCATAGCACCGTAAGCGATAACAGATACATCTGTACCTTCACGTTTGATATCAGCTTTACCTAAATCAATTGTGTATTCGCCTTCTGGTACATCTTGACGGAATGAACGGTACAATTTCATATGCTCTAAGTAGATAACTGGATCGTTGTCACGAATCGCAGAGATTAAAAGACCTTTAGCATCGTATGGAGTAGATGGAATAACAACTTTTAGACCAGGTTGTTGAGCCACTAATCCTTCTAAGCTATCAGCATGTAGTTCAGGAGTATGAACACCACCACCGAATGGAGAACGAACTGTTACTGGAGCAGTCCAACGTCCACCAGAACGGTAACGCATACGAGCCAATTGACCAGAAATTGAATCCATTACTTCAAAAACGAAACCGAAGAATTGGATTTCTGGAACTGGACGGAATCCTTCAAGTGCAAGACCAACTGCAAGTCCACCAATACCAGACTCTGCAAGTGGAGTATCCATTACACGATCTTCACCAAATTCAGCTTGTAAACCTTCAGTAGCACGGAATACACCGCCGTTTACACCAACGTCTTCACCAAATACAAGTACGTTAGGATCATTTTTCATTTCAACGCGTAAAGCATCAGTGATTGCTTGAATCATTGTCATTTGAGCCATGGCTTACTTCGACTCCTTTTCTTTGTAGATTTCATATTGTTCAGCTAAGTTGTAAGGCATTTTTTCGTACATGATTTCCATTAAATCAGTTACTTTTTGTTTTGGAGCTTGGTCAGCCTTAGCAATTGCTTGTTTGATATCTTCTTTTGCTTCTTCGATTACTGTCTCTTCAACTTCTTGAGACCATAGGCCTTTAGCTTCTAAGAACTTACGGAAGCGTACGATTGGGTCTTTTTGTTCCCATTCGTTTTCGATATCTTTTGTACGGTAACGAGTTGGGTCATCACCAGCCATTGTATGTGGACCGTAACGGAATGTTAAAGTCTCGATTAAAGTAGGACCTTCGCCATTTACTGCGCGCTCACGAGCGAAAGCAGTTGCTGCGTATACAGCTAATGGATCCATACCGTCTACTTGAATTCCGTAAATACCTGCTGCTACTGCTTTTTGTGCTACAGTTTTAGCTGCAGATTGCTTTTCTACTGGAGTAGAGATTGCATAACGGTTGTTTTGAACAACGAAGATTGCTGGAGCTTTGAATGCACCTGCAAAGTTCATACCTTCGTAGAAGTCACCTTGTGAAGCACCACCGTCACCAGTGTAAGTAATTGCAACAGATTTTTTACCACGTAGTTTCATACCTAACGCAACACCAGCAGTTTGGATGATTTGCGCACCGATAATGATTTGTGGAGCTAATGCATTTACATTCTCAGGCATTTGGTTACCCATGAAGTGTCCACGAGAGAATAAGAATGCTTGATATAATGGAAGTCCGTGCCATACTAATTGTGGTACATCACGGTATCCTGGTAAGATGAAGTCTTCTGCTTCAAGTGCGAAATGACTCGCTAATTGAGAAGCTTCTTGTCCAGCTGTAGGTGCGTAGAAACCTAAACGTCCTTGACGGTTTAAAGAAATAGAACGTTGATCTAATACGCGAGTATACACCATACGACGCATTAATTCTTTTAATTGATCATCAGATAATTCAGGCATAGCTGCTTCATTCACAACTTCACCGTTTTCATTTAAAATTTGTAATGTTTCAAATTGAGCTGCGATAGCTTTCATTTGCTCATCAACATTAAATAGGGTCTTTTTTGTTTTAGTACCCATTCCGTTCACCTCTTCCTCTCTTGAACCATATTCTGAAACGCTTTCACTGGCTATTTTCCAGTTTAAAAAGCGCAACGATGTAAACCAACATGTTTATCTGTCGGTTGAGAATAATTTTGTGTACCTAACAATCTGTACTAATGTTTTTTCAGAAACATATTAATACAATCTTGATCACGTTTTTTAGTTTACAACTATTCTAATTACGATGTCAATTACTTTGAATACGTTTTTTTATAAATAATATGCAGGTTTCTACTACACAAACGTGTTTTTATTTTTTACATCTGTATTAGTAAGCATTGACCTACTGTTATATTATTCCCTTTTTCACTTATTTTTTCTCTTAGAATAATATGTAAACGATTTAATTCTCTTTAGTTTTTCTCTCTTCGTAACAAAAATATACAAACTATCCTTCCTTTTTTAGGTAAATACCTATACATTTCTACCCTCTCTTCCATACATTATAGTAACCGCAGTATTAGCGGGAAATGATAAAGGAGGTCATCTCATGTACGGATACTCATATTGCTATCCAACTTGTTCATATCCTTCCTACGGTTATGGCGGTTCTTGTGGCGGGTCTGGACGCGGCTTCGCCTTAATCGTTGTGTTGTTTATTCTTTTAATTATCGTTGGTGCTGCTTGCATTCGCTAATGTAAAACGAAACAACTATGGAAAGAAAAAGACGGCTTTGCCGTCTTTTTCTGTTTATCACATACATAAATACTCTATAATAGAACGATTTCCAAAATACCTTCCCTTTCTTGCCGATGACTTTTTCCATCTCCTTTGGTAGACTAAAGAGAAAAGGAGAGATTACATATGCTTACAATGAAAGATGTTATTCGCGAAGGAGATCCTATTTTGCGCAACGTTGCAGAAGATGTTTCATTACCGGCAAGCGAAAAAGATACAACTACCCTAAAAGAAATGATTGAATTTGTAATAAATAGCCAAGATCCTGAAATGGCTGAAAAATATAGTTTACGCCCTGGAATCGGATTAGCGGCTCCGCAAATCGGTGTTTCAAAAAAAATGATTGCAGTTCATGTAACCGATGCGGACGGTACATTATATAGCCATGCATTATTCAATCCAAAAATCATTAGCCATTCTGTTGAACGTACATATTTACAGGGCGGTGAAGGCTGTCTATCTGTAGACCGCGAAGTACCTGGTTATGTTCCTCGTTATACAAGAATTACAGTAAAAGCAACTTCTATTAACGGGGAAGAAGTAAAATTACGTTTAAAAGGTTTACCAGCAATCGTATTCCAACACGAGATTGACCATTTAAATGGCGTTATGTTCTATGACCATATCAATAAAGAAAATCCTTTTGCCGCTCCTGATGATTCCAAACCTCTAGAGCGATAATAATAAAGAGGCGGAAGTTATGATGTGCACCCCAATTGTTAGACACAATTAACAATTGGAGGTGTATTTTTTTATGGGAAAGTTTTCTCCTAAAGAAAAGATACAGATAGTAAAACAATATTTTAATGGAATAGATGGTGGAAAAAGGCTTGCTAAATCTCTAGGGATTCATTCTAGTGTAATTTATCAGTGGATCAAACAATATGAGGCATTTGGAGAAAAAGCTTTTGAAAAACGCTATACAACTTATTCGCTTCAGTATAAACTAGATGTGCTTAAATATATGGATACGCAAGGGACATCTATTAGAGAAACAGCGGCAATTTTTAATATTTCCTCTCCTGAAATAATTCGTAGATGGAAAGTAGCTTATGATTCAAATGGTGTGGATGCCCTACGTTCAAAGCGGAAGGGACGTCCAGCTATGAAAAATAAGAAGGTTAAGGTGCAACCCAAAAAAGATACAGTGCTAGTTGAGGGGTCTATAGAAGCACTACAAGCAGAAAATGAACTTTTACGTATGGAAAATGATTATTTAAAAAAGTTAAATGCCTTAGTTCAGAAAAAGAACAAATCATAGATCAAGACAGAGCACAGGTAATTTATGAATTAAGGCACGAATACAAAATCATCGATCTTGTGAAAATCGCTGGTATTGCCCGCAGTACGTACTATTACTGGATTAAACAAATGGAACGTCCAGATAAATATAAGAACATTAAAGAATTAATCCAAGAGATTTTTGAAGAGAATTATGGTAGATACGGTTATCGTCGTATCACATTAGAATTACGTAACCGTGGATATATATTAAACCATAAAACAGTTCGTCGTTTAATGAATATTATTGGATTAAAATGCATGGTTCGTATAAAAAAATACCGTTCATATAAGGGAGAAGTAGGGAAATTCGCAAAGAATATTTTGAAGCGTGAATTTAATGCATCTAAGCCTAATGAAAAGTGGGTAACAGATGTCACTGAATTTCATCTCCATGGTAAAAAACTATATTTATCTCCTGTTTTAGACTTATATAACGGGGAGATTATAGCTTACAATATAGAAAATAAACCTGTGTATTCACTTGTATCAAAAATGCTTAATAAAGCCTTTACACGCTTAAATGATGGAGAAACTCCTATTCTTCATTCAGATCAAGGATGGCATTATCAGATGAAGATATATCAACAATCACTAAAAAAACATAAGGTTATCCAAAGTATGTCCCGTAAGGGAAACTGTTTGGACAATGCAGTCATAGAAAACTTCTTTGGCTTATTAAAATCTGAATTATTCTATCTTAAAGATTTTGAAAGTATGGAGCATTTTAAGATAGAATTAGAGAATTATATTCATTATTATAATCACAAAAGAATTAAAGTGAAGTTAAATGGAATGAGTCCAGTACAATACCGGACTCACATCCAATCAGTCGCTTAACTTCTTTGTCTAACTTTTTGGGGTCAGTTCATTAATCTTCCGCCTCTTTATTATGAAATGGGTTCCATATTCACTTATAGCAATCCAGCCCACTTTAGTCCATGATATATACCGTCTTCACTAACATCCTTTGTCACATGATTTGCAAGTTTTTTCAAGTCTTCATGGCCATTTCCCATCACAATACCTGTGCCAACGGCTTCGATCATTTCTAAATCATTTAAACCATCTCCAAATGCATACACTTGATCACGATTAAAACCTAACTTTTCAATGTATTTCTCAATTCCTTTTGCCTTAGAACCACCATTCGGAATGATATCCATTGAATATGCATGCCAACGAATAAAATGAAAATCTGGATAATGATTAATAAACTTTTCCTCTTCATTTACTTCACAAAAAAGTAGTGTTTGATAAATATTACGTTCCTCATAAAAATTAGGCTCATATGGTGGATGCTCAAAGTTTAAGCTTCCAAAGCCTTCTTTCACATAATCATGATATTCCACTGATGCTCTCATATCTTGATGGTCAAGATATACAAGTGGATATCCTTCTTGTTTTGCAAACTGAGTAAACTTATGTAAAGAATCTGGATGTAACGGATTATTAAATATTACCTCATCTTCAAAGACAACGTATTGTCCATTAAAACTAACATAATTATGTATATCAAGTTCCTTACGAATATCTTCGAACATAAATGGCGCGCGCCCTGTCGCAATTGCTACATGTACACCTTTTTCTTGTAACTGTTTTACTGCATCTCGTGTAGATTGTGGAATTTTTTTATCATGATCTAATAATGTTCCATCAATATCAAAAAAGACAATTTTATCATTCATTTGTCAAAATCCTTTCTGGCACTCTATATTCCTATTTTGAATATCACTTTTCAAATTCTAAAAAAAAGTATAACATATTAAACATCTGTGAAGAAAGCGTTCCCTTTCTGACCTTATTTGTAAACTTTGCATATATATATTAGTAAAACATGTGGATACTTGTTCGGATGAATTTTCTTTTCCATTCTTCCTCATACTATACCTATAACTAACGGCTACTAATCGTTACTATAGAATAACTTTCACTGTATGGGAAAGGACAAGACTCACCATTCACTTTTGTCCTATCTCTTATATCAGAGATAGAATTTTCACTAGTAATATGCATGTTTAAAATAAGGAAAGGAAGGAGTAATCATGCTGAAGAAGCTGAAGAAAAAGCTCAAGCGTTATTTAAACGGTCTAGTCCGTAAAAAGACAATCGCTTAAATTGTGCCCATTTCGGGCTTTTTCTTCATTCTCATTCGAAAAAACATGAAAATCGTGACTGTTTGCTTTATAATAAGTAACAGATAATGCAAAACATAGACAAGGAGAGGTTTTCCAAATGATTTTTAAAGTATTTTATCAAGAAAAATTAACTGAGGTTCCAGTACGTGAAAATACAAAAGTTTTATATTTAGAGGCTACGTCTGAAAAGGATGTTCGTACAAAATTAAATAAGTTCGCATATAATATCGAGTTTGTTCAGTCTGTTACTGGCGCTCATCTTGAATATGAAAAAGAAAACGCTGATTTAACATTAGCGGAAATCGTATAGCGATATGAAATTTCTAAAAAACGACCAAGTTGCTGTATTTGCTCTCGGTGGGCTTGGTGAAATCGGTAAAAATACATACGCTGTTCAATTTCAAGATGAAATTATTATAATTGATGCTGGAATTAAATTTCCAGAGGACGAACTTCTCGGAATCGATTATGTAATACCAGACTACACTTATTTTGTGCGAAACGAAGATAAAATTAAAGGGTTATTCATTACACATGGTCACGAAGATCATATCGGCGGAATCCCTTACCTATTACGTCAAGTGAACATCCCGATTTACGGCGGAAAATTAGCAATTGCACTCATCAAAAACAAATTAGAAGAACACGGCTTACTTCGTAAAGCAAAACTTTACGAAATTCAAGAAGATGACGTTATTAAATTCAAAAAAACGTCTGTATCCTTCTTCCGTACAACTCACAGTATTCCAGATTCGTACGGCGTTGTTGTGAAAACACCTCAAGGTCAAGTTGTTCATACAGGTGATTTCAAATTTGATTTCACACCAGTTGGTGAACCAGCTGATTTAACAAAAATGGCTGAAATCGGTAAAGATGGCGTGCTATGTCTATTATCTGATAGTACGAACAGTGAAGTTCCAAACTTTACTATGTCTGAGCGTCGCGTTGGTGATAGCATTCAAGACATTTTCCGTAAAGTAGACGGACGGATTATATTCGCAACCTTTGCATCAAATATTCACCGCTTACAACAAGTTATTGAAGCTGCTGTTGAAAACAACCGTAAAGTAGCTGTGTTTGGTCGAAGTATGGAAGCAGCGATTGAAATCGGACAAAACCTTGGTTATATTCGTTGCCCGAAAGATACATTCATAGATGCATCTCAACTAAACCGCTTACCAGCTAATAAAGTTGTTATTTTATGTACAGGTAGTCAAGGTGAACCGATGGCAGCACTTTCACGTATTGCAAACGGTACACACCGCCAAATTCAAATTATTCCTGGAGATACAGTTGTTTTCTCTTCTTCACCAATTCCAGGAAATACAATTAGCGTAAGTCGTACAATTAACATGTTGTACCGCGCTGGCGCTGATGTAATTCACGGGAAACTTTCAAATATCCATACAAGTGGACACGGTGGGCAAGAAGAACAAAAGTTAATGTTACGTCTAATTAAACCGAAGTACTTCATGCCAATTCATGGTGAATATCGTATGCAGCGTATGCACATGAACATAGCAAATGATTGTGGTATCCCTGAAGAAAATTGCTTCATTATGGATAATGGCGATGTTCTTGCTTTACGTTCTGATGAAGCTAGCGTAGCTGGAAAAATCCCATCTGGTTCGGTCTACATTGATGGAAACGGTATTGGGGATATCGGCAATATCGTATTACGAGATCGTCGTATCCTTTCTGAAGAAGGACTTGTAATTGTAGTTGTAAGCATTGATATGAAAGAATTTAAAGTTGCAGCAGGACCTGATATCATCTCACGCGGTTTCGTTTACATGCGTGAAAGCAGCGATTTAATCAATGATGCACAAACATTAATTACAACTCATTTAGAAAAAGTAATGGAGCGTAAAACAACACAATGGTCTGAAATTAAAAATGAAATTACAGACACATTAGCTCCATTCCTATATGAGAAAACGAAACGCCGTCCAATGATTTTACCAATCATTATGGAAATATAAGAAAAAGGACAATGCTATGAAGGCATTGTCCTTTTCTTTTCTCTTATCTTAAAAAGTGTTTAAATCGATCCACTTCATCGTCATGACCAATGACAATTAATATATCTCCTGCTTGAATATTCTCCGTAGCCCGAGGGGATACGATAACTTCTTTACCTCGTTTAATTGCTACAATATTCAATCCAAACTTCGCACGAATATCTAATTCAATTAAAGAGTGCCCATCAATTTTTTTATTCGCAATAATCTCTACAATACTATGCTCATCTGAAAGCTCAAGGTAGTCTAACACATTGCTTGATGCAATATTATTAGCAATCCTTTTTCCCATATCACGTTCTGGATGCACAATATGATCTGCACCTATTTTACTTAACACTTTTTCATGATAATCATTTTGAGCTTTTACAGTAATATTTTTTACACCCAATTCTTTCAAAATCAAAGTAGTTAAAATACTTGAATTTAAATTATCTCCAATAGCAACGACTACGTGATCAAAATTTCGAATACCAAGGCTTTTTAATACCATCTCATCTGTTGAATCTGCAATTACAGCATGCGAAGCTATATTTGCAAATTCATTAATTTTATCCTCATCTGAATCGATTGCCATTACTTCCATACCTAATTGAGCTAGTTCTCGGCAAATACTTCCACCAAAGCGACCAAGTCCAATGACAGCAAACTCTTTTTCTTTCTCACCCACAGGAATTCCTCCAATAACTTCAAGTACTATTTATTTTCAGTGTAACACACTTTATATGCGTCACAAAAACTGTAATTAGCTCTTATTTTTGTTTTTGTATATAAAAATATTGTTGCAAGTAAAAAGCGATACCAACAAGTAACATAGCAAATACAAATATATTTCCAAACGAACTAAATGTTTCAAAAACGAATAATAATGTTTCTTGACCAAAAAAGGCAAATAGCAGCTGTATGAATGCAAATAACAACGCCCATATGTAATGATGTTGATGAAATAAATAATGCGTTGCACCTAAAAAAGCAATAAACGAAAAGATAAAGATCCACCAATTTTCTAAAAATAGTTGCCAATTAGAAAATTGATATCCATTTACTAATATCGCAATAAGCGCGATAACTGCCATCGTCGGCACACTCCAAAATAATGCCCGTCCTCTAAAGAAACGAGTGCCTTTAACATCTCCTTTTTCATGTGCAATATATGTTAGTACTACTGTGCTTATATACAAAACAGAAAGAATTGTTAAAACGATAATGAGCCAAAAATGTAATTGATAATATTCATGTTCTATATTTGTCACGATTGCAGCTAACATACACGGAATTAACATTCCCGTCCAACCATCTACTTTTCTTTCATTCCAAAAGACCGTATTACCAATCCTTATTCCTAACAGCATAAAAATAATGATACCCAATACAAATAACGTAGTTTTATTCCCTACTAAACTCGTTGAGAAAGCAATTAATCCAATAAATAAAAAGAGCACAAACCCATTCATAATTTCTAGTACAGGTGATAAATATCTCTTCACCCATTTGTATGTTTCGTCATATTCATTATTATCTACTAGACGATAGGCATAAAAACTTATCCCAAAATAAACCGCCGCAATAATAACATACGCATATAAGACGAAACATAAAATCGCACTGCTAATTTGCACGTAATTCCCCACCCTTTTTTCTATGTTTCACATTGATTTTACACACTTTTCATACTAAAAGTAAACATATATAAGTTAGTCAAATAATTAATAATGAGCAGTGGCTAAAAACCCCCTGCTCATTATTAAAACAGTCCAATTAACTTTATTCTTTCATTTGTATATAAACGCCTAAAATCAATCTATACGAGCGTTACTTACACCTCAGAACAAAATTTTTTTTGGAAACTTCAAGAAAGCGGAAGTTTTATTTTCTATTCCCTTTCCACTTTACATATTGGCTTAAAAATGTAATTGCCTTTTCAATCACTTCTTCGTCTGGCTTTAATTTCGCATGATGTAAACCATATTCTGAATTTACTCCAAGCCAAAACATAAATCCAGGGATTTCTCGAAGCATATAACCAAAATCTTCACCTGTCATTGCCTCAGTACATGTAATAACATTCATATCTGTTTGTTTATGTACAAATTGCATAAACTCTCTCGTTAACTCTTCATGGTTATATACTTGATGATACATTGCTCCGTAATCTATAATCGCCTCACACTGGAAAGAAGCTTCGATACCTGCAACAATTGCCTCAATTCTGCTTTTCACACGCTTCATTGATTCTACTGATAATGTTCGAATCGTTCCTTCTAAACGAGATTTTTCTGCAATAATATTTTGAACCGTACCACCTGTAATTTTTCCGATTGTAATTACTGCACTATCAAGAGGATTTACATTGCGACTAATAACGGATTGAAGCTGTGTAACAAGATGACTCGCTGCAACAATCATATCATTTGCAGTATGCGGATAGGCAGCATGGCCACCTTTCCCTTTTAAATCGATATATAATTCTGAAGTATTGGCAAATAACAGTCCTTCTTTCGTTGCAATTGTCCCTACAGCGTATTCTGGTGCAATATGAAGACCAAGAATTATATTTGGTTTCCATTCTTTTAACTCTTCACTTTCTAACATAGGAAGAGCACCGCCTGGTCCTTCTTCTGCTGGCTGGAATAGAAATACAAGGTCATCATCTATTCTTTCGCTCACAGCTTTCGTTAGAAGGCCTAAACCGATTGTTGTATGTACATCATGGCCACATGCATGCATCATTCCTTCATGAATAGAAGCAAACTCATATCCAGTTTCCTCTGTAATTGGTAAACCGTCTATATCTGCACGATAACCTATTATTTTTTCTGGATTTTTTCCATTTACTTTAACGATTACACCCGTTTTCCATGTCTTCACTTCCACAAATTCATGAGAAAGCGTTCCTATATAATCTAAAATATACTGTTGTGTTTTCCATTCCTTAAATCCGATTTCTGGAATTCTATGTAGATCTCTACGAATTTGGACAAATTTGCTTACTGTCATTTTTGCACCTCTATCTATAAAAAGCGTAAGAGCCCATTTACGCTCTTACGCTTTTTTTCTTTTTATTTCTCTGGGTTTAATTGACGAAGCTCTTGTTTAATTTCTGTTTTTGCTTTTGTCTTCTCATCAATTTCTTTAATTACACGTGCTGGAGTACCTGCAACAACTGTGTATGGAGGCACATCTTCTGTTACAACAGCTCCCGCTGCTACAACTGCACCTTTACCTACTGTAACACCCTCTAAAACAACTACGTTTGCACCGATTACTACATCATCTTCAACGATAACTGGTTTTGCAGAAGGTGGCTCAATAACACCTGCAAGTACAGCACCTGCACCTACGTGACAGTTTTTACCGACTGTTGCACGTCCACCAAGTACTGCGTTCATGTCGATCATAGAACCTTCACCAATTACAGCACCAATGTTAATTGTTGCATTCATCATAATTACAGCGTTGTCACCAATTTCAACATGGTCACGAATAATAGCACCGGGCTCGATGCGAGCTTTAATACCTTTTAAATCAAGCATTGGGATTGCAGAATTACGACGATCGTTTTCTACAACGTAGTCAACGATGTGCTTATTATTCTCATCAAGAATTGTCTTAATTTCAGACCATTCTCCGAATAATACACCTGATTTTTTATTCACAAATGCTTGTACTGTTTCAGGGAATGTTACTTCTTTTAAATCCCCTTTTATGTATACCTTTACAGGAGTTTTCTTTTCACTTTTTTGAATAAACGAAATAATTTCGTTAGCGTCCATCATTTTCATTCTTGTTGCCTCCTAAATCCATTTATAATGTTACTCTACCAAACGAAAGAGCGAGTAGCAAGATAATAATCTTATTTTTCCCTTTGAATTTCTTCTATAATTTCTAAAAATGCTTGTACTTGCTTCAACTGCCTTGCTGAGTCACTTGTTAACAACCATGTTTCTCTCGTCAATTGAACAGGTGTTTTATACATATTTTCCTGTACTTCCTTTAAAACAGTAGAAGGTAAAAGGGCATAACCTATACCATTTAAAACAAGTTGTTTGCATGTTTCAATTTGGTCAACTACAATCGTTCGCTTAGGCGGATTAGAAAATAAACCATACCACCAATTTTGTATTTGTCCATAATAAGTCGAGTCACTTTTAAATTGAATGAACGGCCTATTTGTTTCTTTTAGCATCGAAATATCTTTTATTTCTTTATCAACTAAATACAGTTCATCTTCAAATAATTTTTGCTTTTGACCTTTATATTCTTGTGTTCCCCTCAGTATAGCAACATGAACGTCTCCTTCATAAAACTGCTTTTGCACTTCACTACTCCATCCAGTAAACAGCGATATCTTTACAGAAGGATATTTATGCACAAACTTTTTCAAAACAGGAGGAAGCCAATATTGACCAATAACTGATGCAACAGCTATTTTTAACGTTCCATGAGTTTCCGTTCTAAAAACAGCTAGCTCACTTTTTATATCCTCTTCCTTTTGCAACATTTCTTTGGCATAATTTGCAACTTTTTCCCCTTCAGGTGTAATTGTCAATCCTTTTTGTGAGCGAATAAAAAACTTCATTCCCCATTGTTTCTCCATAGATTGTAATCGTTGACTCAGCGCAGGTTGGGAAACAAATAAACGTTCCGCCGCTTTTCTCATATTTGATTCCTGAGCTAACACAACCATCATTTGAAAATCATCAATTTGCAACTTTCTCCCTCTTTCCTTAGCTTCCATACACCTTATTTCAACAAGCTTTCATTCAGAAAATACAATTTTCCAGCGCAAACTTTCCTTATGTTTTATGTCTTTTTAAATATAATACATACACAAGTGATATGCACGAAAAAAAGTGACTTCTTCGTTTCTATGAAGTCACTTTTCTCACGTTATCGATTATGTTGCCTTACTTTCTTATTCAACAATTTTAAAATAGCACGACGTGTTAAAATCCCCTCAAAATAGCCTTCTTCATTAACAGCACAAATAAAAGGATGATCAATTGTCATTTCTAAAGCTTTTGCAAATGAATCTTCTAATTTAAGAAAAGGTATATCTTCCTTCATCACCTGCTCTACTTTCATATCATCAAGTCTTTCAAACTCAATACGCTCTAATCCTAACATACCATCTAATATCATGGCAGTACTAATCAAACCATGTAATTTATACATTGGATCTAAGACAGGTATCGCCGAATATCCAGATTTCACAAGAACGAGTAAAGCATGTTCTAAACCATTTCCAATTTGGACATGAGCTACTTTTTCCGATGAAATCATTAAATCCTTCACAAGAATTTGTTGAAATTCGTCTTTCGGAATACTAATCATATTACATCCCCCATTTTCCCTTTTTCCTGCTTATGTTCATAACTCTATTCACATTTTATGACAGCGTTTTCATATTATTATTTTGTCCTAAATTTATTTCAATAAAAATACAATCACACAGCTATTTTAGCATACAGCACAAAAAAAAGACTACCATTCCGGTAGCGCTTAATACCCTTTATTTTTTAATCTGTAAAATAACCTTGTGATTTTTTTATATTGCATCACATCCGTCTGTTTCAAACCATTCTCAATATCTGTAAGTTCCACAGCTAAAATTTCACTTGCATAATTTTGCTGAAATAAAATATCTAGTAGTAAACTTTCTTCTTCCTTCGTTAAAACAACTTCCCTTTGCATATACCCCTCTCCTTACAATCGCATCGTTACTCTTATTATATAAAAAATTTAACCTATTTAATAGATGTAATATTCAGTTTTTACCAAAAGATATGTAGCAATTGTAAACATACAAAAAGTCATTTCGTATATCGATTTGCATAGCTAAACGCCGCATAAGCATCCGGCTTAATTTTTGCAGTTAATCCCATCGCTCGAATTTTTTCTGTCATATCTAAAATAAATTCCTTTGTTAAACCATCATTCCCAATGTCTAAATGAATTTCCATTATGAATCCAGCCCCATCTTGAGCATAAGGATGCAATAACTCCCATATTGTTTGTATATGAGTAGGTGTAAATAGACATGCGATTTCTTGACTAAACTGCGTTTCTAAATATATTTTCTCACGTAAGGTTGCTGGCTTATCTTTTACTGATCTATGGTGTAAACAACCCCAGGCACCTTTTCCAACACGATGAATATGGATTGCTGTAATAAACCTCGTATCCTTTTGATGTGCTTGCGAGTCTGTCCCAATGGATAATCGATATAAATTTCGTGGATCCTTTTCAATGAAACTACAAATACGGCTAAAGACCATATCAAAATTTAAATGTCTCTCTGAAACATTGTAAAATTTATGTGCACCGTCCACAGAGTCACGTCCTTTCAATTAGACAGACTTTTCGTATTCTCATTGTATGGGACAAAAACTAAAATTATAACTTCCTATCCTTTATTCGTTTCAATATTTCGAATTACAAAGTGACAAACTTGGCACGTATAAATTACATTTTGATTAGATTGAGCCGTTAATACATGAGTAATCTCAGCAGAGCTTTGACAATTAGGACAAATCACAACTGGTAAATGTTCCATACGATAACCTCCTAGTTATATTTCTCCCACTATTTGCAGAACCCAGCAATTGTGAGAAGTTTAGCTTCACATATTCATCCGGTTGGCGGGACTACTTATCCACATGGATAGGCAAACTTACACAGATTAAATTTTCATTTTAATACCATTGTAGGAAAAATAAAAAAATTCTATACATTACGCTGGAAAGTAATAGAACTAAAAAAGGTACTGCCATATGGCAGTACCTTTTTTATATGTATCAAGAAATGATATCGTAAATCTCAATTGCAACCATGTCGATATTATCGAATTGGTACACTTGAGGTTTTTCACCTTGTTGATACACTTCTAACTCATACATTTCACTTTTATCGAAAAATTTCACGCTACATTTGCGCTCACCGTTCACTTCAAAATAGCGTTGTGCTACTTCACCGCTTTCAGCTTGTTCTTGTAGACTAACAAGTCGAGTTAAAATTCCTTGGAGTAGAGACATGAAATCTCTCCTTTCTCTGATCTTCCTACCAATAGGTTTTACAGCTATACTCATTCTATCCGTCATAACAGAAAAAATGTTCCACACTCTAGGATAAAGGTTATTGGCCAGAAACTCAACTAAAAATTTGTCGAAATGCGAAGGAAAAAACAGAAAGAACATATTTCCCCTTCTTTATTGCGGTTTTTATACTGGAAGAATATAATAAAAAACAGAAAAAAGGAGGAATTACAATGAAAAAAATTGAGGTTTATACACAACCTGATTGTCCGCCATGTGTTATTGTTAAAGAATTTTTGAAGCATAATAACGTTGCATATGAAGAATTTGACGTAAAAAAAGACGCTGCTGCTCGCAATCGTCTTTTAAACGACTATGATTCTTATTCAACTCCAACAGTCGTAATTGATGGCGAAGTAGTTGCAGGTTTTCAAATTGAAAAGTTACAAAAACTACTCAATATAGAATAGGAATAGGTAAATACCTATTCCTATTCTTATCCCGCTATTTGTAGGTAGTAAAACCCAAAAAATTTAGCTAAAGCAAAGGAGTTAGATGGGCTAGTAATCCCTCCCACTGATTAAAAGTTTCACTTTATAATTGTTGCAACCTTTTTATTTCAGTTAAGAGTTCCTGACTTTCATGATATCCTGCTAACTTCCATTTATCTTGATCCCTTTTCAATGTTACAATTTGATATTGTCCACTTTTTGTCCGCTCATATACATATAAATTTTTATGTTCTTCATCATACGATATTTTCGTTTCTGAATTAAAAGAAAACGGTGCTTCTTTTGCCGGAAGTAAATATTCACCACTTTGTTTATCACTTCTGCTATTTTCATCTGTAAACACTTGAAGGAAATTATCTGTAAAATACGGTGATAACGTCTCTATCATCTTATTCATCGGCAAATGCTTCCCACGAATTGAAAACTGGGTTTCATAGCCTTTTTGTATCGTTGTAAATACTTCTTTCCGATCAACTTTCACTTCCTCTTTCCCTAAAACAGTCGTAACACTATAACCAACTAGAAAGGCAACACATACAAATAGAACAAGCCATATTCCATATTTCCTCATTTTTTCACCTTCCTTTTAAAAGAACTTGTCTTTGTAGTATTCATTGTAACAATGATTATGCAAAGAAAGGACAGATTTCGTTCGTAAAATCTTTACAACGATAGACAGCATTTTCATCACCATTTTCACTATTACCAATTTATGATAAAAACAAACAAAAAATGCACGAATCTCTTCGTGCATTAAAATAAAACATCTTCTTCATATAAATATTCATAAGATAAATCTATAAATAAAAAGTTGTCATCATCTATTGGGAAAGAAAATGTTCGTACCATTTCGCCCGTTTCGATATCTGCATATAAATCTGAAAGCCTTGCCTTATTCTCAAAACGCATTTTCATGATATTCTCGAGAAAATACGGGCGCCAACTCCAGTTCTTCATATAATAATCCGGCATCACAATCCATTCTCCATCTTTTTTCATAACATTTCCTGATTGTTGGAAACCATCTTCATTACAAATAAATATACGAAAACTACACTGTGATACACTTTGACTAAATTGTAATAACCAATCATTTATATCTTCATTCTTTTTTTGTTTTGATAAAACATCGCCAATGCGATCGCGTAACATCTCTGTCAAATTATAAATTTTTTGTAACTTCTTCTTTTCATGCTGAATAAACTGATGACATTCATTACCAAGTCGCTCTTTCAAAACATTCGTTTCAATAAAATCAGGTAAACATTCTTTCAAATAATTACCTTGATAATATCTTCCGCCGTTCTTCCAAGCATATTGCAGTTGATAAAAAGCATCTATTTCTTCATATAACAAAGTTGCACCAATTCTTCTAGCAAGTAATGATAAAGAATATAAAATATCTTGATAAGATTGTAAAAGTGCTGTTTGCCTTAAATTCGTTAAATCTACTTTTAAAATATCAGGTGCTAACACGCTAATACGCTCTAAATTACTTGTGCCCGTTCCGACTTTATTAATCGAAATTTGAATACCATATGTACGATAATACATAAGCAAATGATTAAATTGCTCTATATCTTCTTTACATTCATGTTCTGTAATCTCTAAAACAATTTGTTTTAAATTTAAACCTTGTTCTTCATACCTCAATAAAAGTTGAAGCAAGCTTTCATCATCATCATTCATTAATACATTAGCATTCCGATGTATAAATAATAATAATTTTTGATCGCTTTCTAAATAACGATTTAAAGCTTTTTCTACTATAATATTATCCGCTTCCAGTTGAAATTCACTTGGAATCGAATCATCGTGAAAGAAAGAAGCTAAACTTTGTATGCCCTCTTCTGTTTGAATACGTCCTACTACTTCATATCCAATTACAGTATGCTCATCAGCACTAAAAATAGCTTGATAATAAGGAAGGACTTTATCCAAGTTACTCATTACATCTAATGCATCTATCAACGTGCTTCCCTCCCTTTACTTTTCAAAAATTATAACATGATATTTACGGAAAAATAATAAAAAATCCCTTCAGTTTTCCTGAAGGGATTAGAGGGGTAAAATGCTAAGGGGAATTAGCAATTCTACTATGAAGAAAAAAGAGGTCTTAAATATAACGTATATATGACCTCTTGTAAACACTTTTCTTTCATATGTCACAATTCCGTCACATTTAACCATAAAAAAATGAATCAAACATTCATTTTTTTATCCCTTTTAAAATGGATATTGATGTAAATGTTGTCCTCCATCCATTGTCATGCAAGTTCCATTTATGTACGCAGCTTCATCTGAGCATAAATAATAAGCTAGACCAGCGATTTCTTCTGGCGTACCCAGCCTTCCAAGCGGAACACTTTGTATCGTACGCTTAGCCATTTCTTCTGAAATCCATAATTTATCAGCACCGCCCGTACGTTCAATTGGTCCTGGCGCGATAGCGTTAACTCGTATTCCATATTTACGTCCCCACTCAACAGCGAGCGTCTTCGTCATCGCTAATACCCCTGCCTTCGCTGCAGCCGAATGAATAACTCCTGGACCTGCATCCCATGCATATGTTGCTACCATGTTAATGATATTCCCTTTTATACCTTTTTCAATCCAAGATTTTCCGACAGCATGGCTACAGTAAAATGTACCGTTTAACACAATATTAATGACTGAATTCCAACCATTCACAGATAAATCTTCTGCTGGACAAATAAAGTTTCCAGCTGCATTATTTATTAAAACATCAATTCGACCAAACTTCTCATCAATCTGTTCAATCATTTTCTGAATGTCATCCGTATTTCTTACATCCATTTGTACAGGTAATACTTGCCCCGGAAATTGTTCAATTTCCAGCTTTGTTTCCTCTAGTTTTTCCTTTGTACGTCCTGTAATAACAACTCGTGCCCCTTCTTTTGCAAAACGAGTCGCCATTCCTTTTCCCATTCCACTCGATCCACCTGTTATAATAACTACCTTCTCTTTCACATACATCCCCTCCAAAAAATGAATACACATTCATTTTATCACTTTATTTAATAGAAATCTTTATATTTTTAAACTTTTCTGATATTTTAATGTAAAGAATTTTCTTTTCATTCATTTTTTTTCGTAATCTATACTAAATTTTTATTATGTAAAGTATATTTTAAATAAACTGAAAGGAGATTCGAGTAGCCTATAAATGGAATAAAAACATTGAGGTATACTCATATTTTTATGAAGCACATTACAAGAAGAAATTTTTTAAAAATTGGTATGCGCACTTGTCTCTATTCATTTATAACCAGTGGCATTGGATACTACTATGCTAAATATATAGAACCCCATTTCATTTCTTTTACACAGCACACATTAAAATCACAACTCATCCCAAAAAGTTTTCATGGTATGAAAATTCTTCAATTCAGCGATTTACATCTTGGATACTATTTCTCGCTTCAACATTTATCTCAAGTTGTTTCTAAAATTAATGCTGTAAATCCAGATATTGTCCTTTTTACTGGAGATCTCATTGATAATTACCAAACGTATACTGACACTCCTTTCGTTGCATCCATTTTAAAAAATATACAAGCCCCCTTCGGTAAATTCGCTATTTATGGTAACCATGATCACGGTGGATATGGAACTGAATACTATGAGCACATCATGCGTGAATCTGGATTTGAACTATTGCTAAATAATGAAAAAAGAATTCGTCTAATGGATAATAGTGAGATTTCTATTTTCGGTCTCGATGATATACTACTAGGCAAACCCAAAATAGAGAAAACATTAGAGCATGCACGACAAAATACTTATAACATTGTTCTTGTTCACGAACCAGATATCGCGCCCAAAGTTTCCAGATATCCAATCAACTTGCAACTTTCTGGTCATAGCCACGGCGGACAAGTACAAATTCCTTTTTTAGGAGCTATTATTACACCATCACTCGCCAAAGACTATATTGAAGGCTTCTATACAATTCAAGATTTAACTCTCTATGTTAATCGAGGCCTAGGAAGAACGCGTGTTCCATTCCGTTTTATGTCAAAACCTGAAATTACACTTTTTACACTCCAACATTCGTAATAATTCGCCTATTTTCTTGCATATCCTTTCTTGTACGCGCTCATCCACGTTTCATTTACCATATGATGAAAGTGAGTCCAATAAAGGAGGTATGTTCATGTATCCATATTATCAACCAATCCTAGTCCGTTCAGCACCTATTGGTCCAGTAGGCGACTCACGCTTCTTCCCGTTTTTTGGCGTTCCCTTTCTAGCTGGAATTGCTGGTGGATTACTCGGCGGAGCATTAGCTTTCGGCCCTCGACCATTTTACCCACCTTATCCACCACCTTTCCCGCCGCCAGCACCTTATCCTTGTTACGGTGGACCATGTCAACAACCATACTATTACTAAGTTAAAATAACGATTATTTCAAATGTTATTCTCTCAACGAGCCACCTTATTACACGCTTATAATAAAACTATTGTTTCTACTCATCCTCCCATTTTGGGAGCATATGAGTAGAAAAAAGTAAAAACCTCTTATAGACATAAGAGGTTTTTACTTTTTTCATTATTCAGCATCTGTATTTTGATACGCCATCTTAAACAACTTCACTTGGCTATCAATTTCTTCTGTACTACCATTAATAACATAATAGTAATCACCATCTTTATTTTGTTCACGTGTTTTCACATTATCAGCTAATGTAAGCTGTAAAATCGCCTTAATTCGTGCCTTCATTTCAATATCTAATATCGGGAAAGATATTTCCACTCGCTTCTCCATATTTCGCGTCATCCAATCAGCTGAAGATAAATATATTTTCTCCTCCCCATTATGATGGAAATAATAAATACGGCTATGTTCTAAATATCTTCCAACAACACTAACTACACGAATATTTTCACTTACATTTGGAATACCAGGTCGTAGGCAACATGTTCCTCGAACAATGAGCTCTACCTTTACTCCAGCTTGTGATGCTTCGTACATTTTTTTAATTAATGGTTTATCTGTTAATGAATTCATCTTAGCGATAATATATCCATTTCCATATTGCCTATGATAACGGATTTCTTCATCTATTAAATCCATAAATTGTTCTCTTATATCAAATGGAGCAACAGATAAATGATGAAAATGTGGCTTTGTTGTATAACCACTTAAATAATTAAAGAAATTGGTTGCATCAACCCCAAAGTCTTTTCTTGATGTAATATATCCAAAATCAGTATATAACTTCGCTGTTGCATCATTATAGTTTCCAGTTCCAAGATGTACGAACCTTTCGATTTTTCCGTTTTTTCTTCTTACAACTAACGTAATTTTACTATGTGTTTTCAAGTGACTTACACCGTAAATAACATGACAGCCTGCCTGTTCCAATTCTTTAGCCCAATGAACATTGTTTTCTTCATCAAATCTTGCCTTTAATTCAACTAATACCGTCACTTGTTTTCCCTTTTCAGCCGCTATCTTTAACGCCTGAATAATTGGTGAATCACCACTTACTCGATATAACGTTTGTTTAATCGCAAGTACATTTGGATCGTCTGCCGCATCACGGACAAAATCAACTACCGGCTGAAATGATTCAAAAGGATGATGTAATAAAATATCATGCTCAATTGCTTTTTCAAATACATCTTCTTCATCACCTAAATCTTGAGGCGGTTGCGGAATAAGAGCCGGATATACAAGATGTTCATATAAAGGAGCTAGTTTTTTATATAAAGAAAACAAACATGTTAAATCTAATGGCCCATCCATTATATATACATCTTCATCTTTTACTTCCAGAACCTCATATAATAACGCTAATACTCTTTCATCAATGTGTTCTTTCCCAACTTCTAAACGTACAGCCCCCCCCCCACTTACGTTTTTTTAATTCTTTTTCAATTACCTTTAATAAATCTCTCGCACCTTCTTCATGAATCGTTAAATCTGCATTGCGTGTAATACGGAAACGAGTAACAGATGATACTGTATATCCCGTAAATAATTTATGAGTAAAGCTACTAATTACGTCTTCTAATAAAATAAATTTATGCTTTTGCCCTTCGCTCGGTAAAAATATGAAGCGCTCAAGTAATGAAGGAACTTGTACAATTCCTAGCTTCGTCCGATTCTCTTCCTCCGCTTGCTTCTCATCATATAAAAGAGTAGCTAAATTCAAACTTTTATTTAATAACATTGGAAATGGGCGATATGCATCAATAGCTACAGGGGTTAACACCGGAAAAATTTGCTCATCAAAATACTCTTCTATAAATTCTCGCTGCTCTTTCGTCAAATCATGGAATGTTAAACGTTCAATTCCCTCTAACTCAAGCGCTGGCAATACATAATTTTTAAATGTATCATATTGTACTGTCATTAGTTCATGGGCTTTTATCGCAATTTTATTTAGTTGCTTTTTTGGTGTTAAGCCAGCTTTATTTTCTGGCTGATTAAATCCAGCACTCACTTGATCCTTTAATCCCGCTACACGTACCATAAAGAATTCATCTAAATTCGAACTAAAAATACTAATAAATTTCAATCTTTCCAAAAGTGGATTTTTTCCATCTTGCGCTTCTTGTAGTACACGTTCATTAAATGCTAGCCAGCTTAACTCTCGATTATTGTAATAAGCTGTATCATTTAAATTTACTGCATTCCCCTTCGATAATTCCATTCTCTTCACACTTCCCCTTGAAACTTTTTTACTATAATTTAGTTAATTTTATTTTATCAAATTACAATATTACAAAGTGTAAATTTTTCGTAAAGACATCCGTACGACCTAATGTTTTAGTTCAAATAACAAGTTAATATTCGTTTTTAATACTCTTTCTAACTGTTTTTTTTGTTTTTCAGCTTGCACTTTTTCTGCTAATGCAGACTGTTCACATAAAACTTTAAACGTTAATGCCTCTTTGCTTTCTGTTATAGATATGGTTTCAACAAGCGATCGTTGCCTTGCATTTAAAGCAGCTGAAAATTGTAAAACAGCTCCTAATAGACGGATTTTTTTTTGTTCACTTTTATCAAACCAACCTTCAAATGGAGATAAATGTTGTTTAAATAGCATTTTTGATTTATAAGATGCAATAAGCGCTAACCTCACTCTATCTTTATGCATCATGCCATCAATTGTCTTATTCGCCAATAAATAAAACATATGTAAACGGCTCGCTTCTTCGTCTATATATTTGCCTATATTAAATACTTTCGCTGCTTGATGGAATACTTCCCAGTCTTTTACTGACATAGAAATAAGCCCTATTTCCTCAAGTTGTTTGCAAATTAGTCTTCCATGTTTAATAAGTTGAATAACAAATTCCATGTCCATTTCGTATTCATGTGATAGTAAATGCAAACTTTCTTCAACTACGTTCGGATAATATGAAATCCCCAAATCTTTTGTCAACTCTTCATAGAAAACACCTTCTCTTAATCCTTTTCTACTTAATACAAATGCCGGTGCCTCTATAACATTAACAAGTGTATGAAATACTTCAACCGCTGGAATAATCGTATCCGCTCGATCTTTTGCCAATCCTTCCAATTTCTGAAGTTCTATGAACGACAATTTTTCCAACTCATCTTTTACATTTTCAATATCTTCTTCTTTCATCTTGTATAAATGTAATCCTGCTATAGGATAACATATTAAATTTTGATGGATTTTTACTAAGTTCCTCGCACTACCACCAATTGCAATAAGAGGCAATTTCTTATTGATGAACCATGGTAACGTTTGAAATTGAAATTCTAAATACTGTTGCATTCCCTCTAACTCATCTTTAGTAGGAATATCACCTTTAATAAATTGTTGCTTTAAAGAAAGTGCCCCAAAAGGAAAACTATGGTACTCTAAAATCTCTCTATTTCTAAAGTATGTAACTTCCGTACTTCCCCCACCAATATCTACCGTTATTCCTTCTGAAAACGATGTAGAATTCATAACCGCCAAGTATCCGTAACGCGCTTCCTCATATTCTGATAATACTCTAAGAGTAAAGTCCGTTTGTCCTTCAATAAGCTTTTTAATTTCCTCTTGATTCTCAGACTGTCTAATTGTTGCTGTTGCAACACAAAGTACATGATGCAACTGATGGAACCTTGTACTTTCTTGAAATTGAAATAATGTCTGTAATAATACTTCTATTCCCTCTTCATTCAACACACCATCAATTAAGTAATTCCTTAACCTAGCAACCACTTTCGTATTTTCAATCTCTTTATAAAAACCTCCATTTTGCTTTTCATAAATAACTAAACGCATTGTATTAGATCCAATATCTATAATGGCATACTGTTGTTTTAATATTTCTTTCAAACTTCTCACTCTTTCATTATCAAATTTCAAAAACATATTCTATTACTATTATACAAAATAGTTGTTTTTTGTAACAATATTGCTTTAATATTGAAAATATATACAATCACTTTTTGCATATAATAAAAACCTATTTTATTTATGCTATAATAATGAAAAATTGAAAGGAGATTCAATATGAAACCTTCACAACCACAATCTCAATTACAAAACCAACATTCTATTAATCGACTAGCTCAATCTATTTTCGTTGTGAATCGTCATGCTAAAGCAGCTACTAATCCTAAATATTTATACTGGTTAAAAAAGACAGCTTTAGAGCGTTTGATTGCTGAAAAAAAAGCAATTAAAGAAGGATTACATTTTTCTAGAAACCCACGTTTTAGCCAACAACAATCTGATGTCCTTATACGTTTAGGCGATTATTTTTTCCACATCCCTCCTACGAAAGAAGATTTTCGAATTCTACCGCATCTTGGTCATCTTGAATCCTCCTATCGAAATCCGAAAACAACCTTATCTTTAACAGTAGCAAAAAAAACACTTCAAGATTATATTGGGCCTGAAGCATTGAAACAAGAAAAAAAATTAAGTGAACCGGTTCCATGGTATAGTCGTACTTATACAAAAAAATAAAACAGTTTGGCCAAGTGTAGGCCAAACTGTTTTATTTTTTCTCTTCTTTAATTTTAATATTTGCTTGTTTATAAAAAGCTACTTTTTCTGTATTATAAGACTTTGTGAATTCATTAAATTTATCTTTTTCTGACTCAATATCCTTATAAGATTGATTTACTACTTTTACTTTTTCACTAATATCTTTTAATTTAGTACCTTTATCTTGTAACATTGTATATAACTCTTTTTCTTGTTTTAAAGATTTATTATAGCTGTCATACATTTTATTAAATGAATCGTGTCGTTTCTCATACATGCTTTTCACTTTATCAGCTTGATCTTTCAACTTATTATCTTCAATTTTCTTCACATACTTATCAGCTGACTTCACTTCTTCTTGCGCTTTATTTAAGGCCTCTTTTTCTTTTGTAAGTACTTTTTCTCGTTCAGTTGTATTCTTTGCTGCTTGATTCAGTTTTTCTTTAACAGTTTGATTATTATCTTTTCCTTCTTGCACAATCTGGTTATATAATTCTTGTCCTTCTTTCTCTAAAGTCTCAAGTTTTTTTGCATCTTCAAACATTGTTTTTTCTTGTTTAGCAGCGTTTTCAAACGCTACATATAATTCTTCTTCTGGTTTCGGTCCAAAACAACCGGCTAATAAAGTCATTGATAATGCAGTTATAATTGCTAATTTACTATATTTCAACATCTCTTCCTCCTACTTATAAACGACCATCGTGTAATATAAAAAAGTTATAAAATATGTAATTGTTCTATACACTCGCATCTTTTTTACGAAGATCATTAATATTGTTTGTACAAATTATTACTTAATATTACATTATTCTTTTTGAAGTATTTAGCAGTTCCATATCCATCTTTAAGTATAGTACTTCGTGTTCTTTAAAATCTGTTCACACTATGTATTACCTTAATGGCCACAGAATTTCACCTCAGTCTTAATAAGACTATAATAGTTCACCTGATAAAAGGTGATCGTTCCGCTCTCACGTCTATCATTCCCTTTCCAGCTTTCTATCAAATAATCTCTTTGTTCATTTTACACAGTACAATCGATATCTCGCAACAACTTACAAATATTCTTTTCATTTCCTAAAAAGGAAAAGTGTAGAGCTTGCTTTCCTCTACACTTTTAAAATAAAACACATTGTGCAAATTGCATTGACACTACCATCATAATTATATGCTTATTTCATATATTTTTAAAGACTTTTATTACAAACGTAGCGTTTTTTTGTAATAAAAGTCAAAAAAATGTTACAAATAAAACTTCTTCCTATCAAATATCTTCAAATCAAAGCTTCACTCATTTTCTTGCAAATTTCTATACTGGTACAATTGATTTTGCGACTTTCTCAACAGTTCTTCAAACGTTTTTCCTTCTACTGGATAGCTAGCTGCTCCAAATAAAAGAGTGACACTGAGTAAATCACCTTCTATTTCACTTTCAATATTTTTCATTAATCTGTTTGTTATTGTTGATGTTTCATGACCATTATCAATTGCTACAATAACATACTTATTTTCATCCCACTTTGTAACAACATCTCCCTTCCGAATTGACTTTACAATGGTACTCTCTAATTTTTGTACTAACACTCCCAATTTTTTTTCTTGCAACGTGTCTTTTAATCCTTCCCATTCTTTTACAGAAAGAATGTAAACTGTAATATTACGGGAAGCTCTTTCAGATAAAGCGGCTACTTTCCCAAAAAAATCAACAACAAAATCGTTGCTTGCCATTCCTCCTACTTCTTCATTCATACGCTTGTTCGCTCTTTTATCGTACCAATGTCCAAAATAATAACTTAGTATCATTTGCAATATATAAATAATAAAGACGGTATAAAATGATCGTGAATCCAGTTTTGCAATTACATCCTGAAGTGCAATCCATTCTGTAACTGCCACTGTATTTCCAAGTAATAATCCACTAATTTTCCCTTTATGTTTCATACTTCTCCCCCTTTTATACCAATATATGTTTCTATATCAATAATGTTTTTCTACCAAATAAAAAATGTACATATCCAATGTACATTTCTGCTTAAGCTTGTATACCTTTTCTACTCTATTTCATATATATAATATATAACTTTTATAGAAAGGAGTAATCTATATGCTACAAAAAGAGAATCTATCAGATGCTATGCGGTTACTAGCTGGTTTTCTATTATCATTAAAATTATTATTTACCTCTTTCGGCATACACTTTATTACAAACGATCAAATTGACGCTATTGTTAATGTTGTTTCATTTTTATTTATTCTATACTTTGGCTACAAAAATAACTATGTAGGAAAAAAAGGAATGGAGCAAAAGAAAATACTCAAAAAACACAACCTTCACTAAAAAAAGGAACCTTTTGTACAGGTTCCTTTTTATTATTGACGCACAACAACTTCATTTGTTTGCAGTGGACCATATGATATCTCTTTATCTTGAAATGTATATGTAGCCTGAAAGAATGCTTGTTTAAGAGCTTTATCTTTATTAGCTTTTATTTTACAACGTAGTTCCACCTTTTCATTCGGTAACAAATCATCAATTCGCCACCTTACAAGCTGGAATAAAAACTCACTTATCCCCTTATCAACTTTTAAAGAATTAGGAATATAAGCAAAGTAATCTCGAATCATATGACTTACAACAACTCTCGAAATCATTTCTACCCCTTTATTTTCCACTTCAATTCTCATAATAAGTATGTCGTTTACATCGTAGGTCAATTCATACGAAAATTGTTCTGTATACATACTACCAATTTTTAATGTAACGGCTACTTGAGGAAATTCATTTTCCTTTTTCGATCCGTCAATCCACAATACTGGTTGTAGCGGTATTGAATACTTTCCTGTATCCGAAATTCGTCCCCATATTTTCATAATATATATTCACCTCATTTCAGATGTATCATACACACAATGAATTCCCCAAATTACTAAAGCTTACTACAAGCAATGTTTAATATTTCTCTTCCTTTTATCCTATTCGACAATATGAAGAAAAAACCATTTTTCATCTATTAACAGAAGGTGTTCTTAATGAAATTTTTTTACAATTTACTTTATGGCAATATTCAATATGGCTCACTCGTTCTCTACTCATACGAAAGAATATTTTGACGGAAGAAAAAGTTTGCCTTATAGTCAAATTTGACTATAATATTCTTTATGGCATATCAGTGCACTTATGGAAAAGAAATTAAAATCACCTATACATTTAAATTTTTTATCCACTGCACTCAAAACTTAATATAGTTTACTTATTTCTAAAGGAGGGTTATATTTGGAAACTCAACCATTAAAAAAAGACGCCAACAAGACAAAATTTGTTGTTGCTGGTTTACTGCTTGGTATATTAATGGCCGCAATGGACAATACAATCGTTGCAACCGCAATGGCAACAATTGTTGGAGACTTAGGAGGATTTGATAAGTTTGTTTGGGTCACATCAGCTTATATGGTAGCAACAATGGCAGGGATGCCTATCTTCGGGAAACTTTCTGATATGTACGGGCGGAAACGTTTTTATATTGGTGGCCTCATTCTTTTCTTATTCGGTTCTGCGCTCTGCGGAACAGCTTCAAGTATTGAGCAATTAAGTATTTATAGAGCTATTCAAGGTATCGGTGGTGGTGCCCTTATGCCTATCGCCTTCACAATTATGTACGATATCTTCCCACCAGAAAAACGTGGGAAGATGACAGGACTATTCGGTGCTGTTTTCGGGACCTCTAGTGTATTCGGTCCTTTATTAGGCGCTTATATTACAGACTATATAAGTTGGCATTGGGTCTTCTATATCAATATTCCATTAGGACTTATCTCCTTTTTCTTCATTACTAAATACTACAGTGAGTCTCTAGAATTTAGAAAACAAAAAATTGATTGGGCTGGTGCTATTACACTTGTCATAAGTATCGTTTGCTTAATGTTCGCATTAGAACTTGGTGGTAAGGAATATGCCTGGAATTCCACTGTAATTATTGGCTTATTTACAACAGTAGTTATTACGCTTATTATTTTCTTCTTTGTAGAACGAAAAGCAACCGAGCCTATTATTTCGTTCCATCTATTTAAAAAACCTTTATTCGCAGCTAGTCAAGGAGTTGCCTTTTTCTATGGTGCCGCTTTTATTATCTGTACAGTTTATATTCCAATCTTCATTCAAGGCGTTCTTGGAGGTTCCGCCTCTAATGCCGGATTAATTTTAACACCAATGATGGTTGGTTCTGTAATTGGAAGTCAAACAGGAGGACAATTAGCTTCTCGAACAAGCTATCGTAACATTATGATGGTATCTGGCGTCTTCTTCGTTCTTGGTATTTATTTATTAAGTACTTTAACAATGGATACACCTCGTTTACTCGTAACACTATTTATGATTCTCGCTGGGCTTGGTGTTGGCTTCTCATTCTCAGTATTAAGTATGTCTTCTATTCACAAATTAGAAATGCGAGACCGTGGTTCGGCAACATCAACAAACTCATTCTTCCGATCACTCGGTATGACTCTTGGTGTAACGATTTTCGGTACAATTCAAAATCATATTTTTACAGATAAACTAAACTCTGTGTTCCCCCCTGAACTAGCAAAATTAGCTCCAAAAGGTGGAGACACAAGTTTCTTATTATCGCCAGGCGCTACCGCAAAAATTCCTGCTGAAATATTAGCGGGTATTAAAGAAGCTCTCGCTACATCTATTGCGAACACATTCTTCTGGGCACTTATTCCGGCTGTACTAAGTATTATTTGTATTTTACTTATGGGAAATGAACGCCTCTTTACAGGCCCTAAAAAGAAAGAAAAACAAAAGCAAGTCAGTTAATATAAAAAAGAAGCGGCATATCCCTTTATGAAAAAGGATATGCCGTTTATAATATGTATAAAGTTAATCTTTAATCAGTGGCGGTTTTGTTCATCCCCCACTGATTATTAATTGAACCAATCGGGCTTTTACGGACAGCCCGCCCCCACCTAACTTCTTTGGTTCCGCTGAATTTTTGGATGGGTGTCTTACTGCCCGTTAATGCCGGATAAAGTTTTTATATACAGGAGTTGAGACAGCATGAGCATGAAATTAGTCATTCTCGGCTTGCTACTCGAAGGAGATAAACATCCATATGAAGTGCAGCATATTATGAAAGAACGACAAATGGATTGTTACATTAAATATGCTAAAGGATCACTTTATTACGCCTTCGAGCAATTAGAAAAGCAAGGCGCAATTCATATTACAAATGTAATTAGAGACACAAATCGACCTGACAAAACGATTTTTCATATAACAGAAGAAGGCAAAAAACTATTCCACACTTTACTATTAAAACAATTCGAAGCAAAAAACCAAATATATAAACCTATTTATTCAGCCTTATCTTTCGCTCACTTTAGCAATGATCACGAATTAGTTCCTATTTTAGAAAAAAAGAAAAACGATACTCTTCAATATTTATATACTATGCAAACGATATATGATTGTAATAAAGGAAAAGTTCCACGTGCACAACTATATATTTTACAAAGTGTAATTGAGCATATTACAGTTGAACTACAATGGCTAAACACCCTCCTTAAAGATGCTATAGCAGGCCGGCTTTCAGAAGTTGCTATAGATGAAAATTGAGCTATGAAAGAAGACATCCCTACTTCTTTCATAGCTCAATTTCTCTTTTTATAATGTAATATTATTAGTTACTTCAGAATGTAAAAGTCAGAATAATAAGAAATAAAAACTTTGGAATTTTCTTATTTTAAAACAGTAGACAAAATTCCAAAAATTGTGTTAGAATTTGTTTCAATATCATATCGCTTGTTAAATTCCTTTCAAAAGGAAAATAGGTACACGAAAGTTTCGTTTCGTGTTTAAAAGGGAAGCTTGGTGAAACTCCAACACGGTCCCGCCACTGTAAATGCTGAGATTTCTTTTTAGTGCCACTGTGAAAACGGGAAGGTGAAAGAAATTATATGAAGCATAAGTCAGGAGACCTGCCTGTTTTAACAACACTGATAGATTCACGGATGATGATGAGGTGTTAAAACAAAAAGGAAGGCTTATTTTCTATGTCTTTGTACTTTTTGTTATAGGTATTTCCTAGTAAACGGAAATGCTTACTTTCAATTAGGGAGGAATTTAAAATGGCAATTCAAACAAGTAACTTAGGTTATCCACGTATCGGACTACAACGAGAGTGGAAAAAAACATTGGAAGCTTTTTGGTCCAATAAAATCGATGAAGAACAATTTTTAACAACAATGAAAGAAATTCGCCTTCAACACGTAAAAGTACAGCAAGAAAAAGGGATTGAACTCATTCCAATTGGCGACTTTACATATTATGATCACGTTTTGGATACTGCTTATATGCTAGGATTTATCCCATCACGTTTTTCTGAGTTTACATCTTACCTTGATGTATATTTCGCAATGGCGCGTGGCTCTAAAGATCACGTAGCTTCTGAAATGACAAAATGGTTTAACACAAACTATCATTATATCGTTCCTGAATATGAAGAGGGATTACAAATCTCTTTAAAAGATAATCGTCCACTTCGCTTATACGAAGAGGCAAAACAAGAATTAGGAGTAGATGGAAAACCTGTTATTTTAGGACCATATACTTTCTTAAAATTAGCTAAAGGTTATACACAAGAACAATTCGCTACGATTTTAAAACAATTAGTTGCACCATACGTACAACTGCTTTCAGAACTACATGCAGCTGGTGCACAAGTCATTCAAGTTGATGAACCGATTTTCGCTTCTTTAACGAAAGAAGAAGTTCAACAAGCAAAAGAAATTTATGAAGCTATTCGTAAAGAAGTTCCAAATGCGAACCTTCTTTTACAAACATATTTTGATAGTGTAGAAGAAAACTATGAAGAAATTATTACATTCCCTGTATCCGGTATTGGATTAGATTTCGTTCATGGTAAAGAAGGTAATCTACATGCTATTTCAAAATATGGATTCCCAGCTGATAAAACTTTAGCTGTCGGTTGTATAGATGGCCGTAACATTTGGAGAGCTGACCTTGATGAAGTTCTTACGTTATTTACAACGCTACAAAAACAAGTCCAAACGAAAGACTTCATTGTTCAGCCTTCTTGTAGCTTATTGCATACACCAATCGATAAAACAGAAGAAACTCACTTATCGACTGAGCTATTTGATGCGTTAGCATTTGCAAATCAAAAATTAGAAGAGTTAGTTCTTATTCATTCTGCTCTCACTAAAGGTACAGAAAGTATTAGTAATGAGCTGGAAACATATCGAAATGTACATCATACAATTCGTTCATCTGCTGTACGTAACCGTGAAGATGTCAAAGCAGCACGAACAGCACTAAAAGAAGAAGATTTTTCACGTCCTCTTCCATTTGAAAAGCGATACGAATTACAACAAGTTGCCCTAGAGTTACCATTGTTACCAACAACAACTATCGGTAGCTTCCCGCAAACAACTGAAGTTCGTCAAGCGCGAAAAGAATGGCGTAACGGTGTTATTTCAAATGAACAATATGAAAAATTTATTGAAAAAGAGACAGAAAAATGGATTCGTTACCAAGAAGAAATTGGTCTTGATGTCCTTGTACATGGTGAGTTTGAAAGAACTGACATGGTCGAATATTTCGGTGAGCGTCTTGCTGGTTTCTCATTCACTAAAAACGGTTGGGTACAATCATACGGTTCCCGCTGCGTAAAACCACCTGTTATTTATGGTGATGTAGCCTTTATTAACGGAATGACTATTAAGGAAACTGTTTATGCACAAAGCTTAACAGAGAAAGTTGTAAAAGGAATGTTAACCGGACCTGTTACAATTTTAAATTGGTCCTTCGTTCGAAATGACATTCCAAGAAAAGAAGTTTCGTATCAAATTGCATTAGCTCTTCGTCACGAAATTGAACTACTTGAATCTTCCGGAATTCGAGTAATCCAAGTCGATGAGCCAGCACTTCGTGAAGGAATGCCACTAAAAGAAAAAGATTGGGACGCTTATATTACATGGGCAGTTCAATCCTTCCTTTTAGCAACTTCTTCTGTAGCAAATGAAACACAAATTCATACTCATATGTGTTACAGTAACTTCGAAGATATTGTTGATGCGATTCGCGCATTAGATGCAGATGTGATTTCTATCGAAACATCAAGAAGTCACGGTGAATTTATTGATACATTAAAACATACAACATATGAAAAAGGCATCGGTCTAGGTGTATATGATATTCATAGCCGACGTGTACCGAGTAAAGATGAAATGTATAAAATCGTAGAACAATCTTTAGAAGTATGCGATCCTAAATATTTCTGGATTAATCCTGATTGTGGTTTAAAAACGAGAAGAACAGAAGAAGTTATTCCAGCTTTAGAGCACATGGTGCAAGCAGCAAAAGATGCTCGCTCCCTGCTAAAAACAAACGCATAACGAAAATGGGTTATCCTTATTGAGGATAACCCATTTTTTATTCTTTACTTTCAAAAAAGAATTCGTATTGTATTTTATATAATTCATCATCCGTTGGCTCTTCAAGAGGAATTGCTTGTAAGACCACTGTATACTCACCATTTGGAATAGGTATTTGAAATTTATTTGAAAGAATACTCGTTATAACGATACTTTCATTTTCAACTGTAAAAGGAACCGTAATCGTTCTAATCACTTCTTCTTTTTCAATATGTTTCCCTGGGGTCACTTTCACTTCACAAGTATAATCAGAAAGTGCTTCAAAAATAACAGTTCCCTCTGCCTCAGCATAACCTCTTTCAAAATCTTCATCCGTCCAGTCTACATAAGGCTGCTCACCGTCATAGTTCATCAACATTAATTGCGAATAAGAAATTGTTAACTCCATAGTTCCCGTTCTCCTTCATTATGAAATGTACAACTACTACTTCACTTCAAATTTCACACGCGTACCATCTGGATATTTATCTAACTTATTCCCTACCCAAGAGCCTGCTCCGCGGTTATCCGCCGGACTTATATATTCAATATGTGCTCCTTTTCCGCCTTCCTTGCACATCGCCATTGGCCATTCATCACGATCATACCCTTTTTTTGAAGGATATGGTGCTAACGACAATTTCCTTCTATCTGCAGCACCACCACGATCGATTGTACAAACTTCTGAATGCCCTTCTTTTATAGCATCCGTAATATGTTTTCCTGTCTCTGGATAACGTTCTTTCGGAAATTCTAACACTTGATCATACGTATTCGTTTTCTTTACACTTGTTTCCTCTGGCACAAGTACTTCATAAACTGCTACTAAAATAGACAGAATTGCGATAATTGAAATGATAATACCTTTTAATTGCTTCATGTATACCTCCATGTTTCTACCAGTTTCTTTTTTCCTCCGTTATTATAACAAACTTCTCCTGTATATGTTTTCAGACATTATTTTAGTTATTCCTTGCCATTCCGCCAAAAACTTTCATTTTTTCACTAATGCTGTAGAAAACTAATAGCCTTCCGACATTCTTTTTCAAAGGAAGTCCTCATAAAAGATTGAAATGATATATACGATACTTTTTGGGGAGGAAATATCATGGAAGCTACCTATAAAACGAAAGATGTCACGAATAAAACAGGCATCCCAAAACATATAGTCCGCAAATATAGTCAACTGTTAGAGGAACATGGCTATATGATTTCTAAAACAGCTGATGCTCGTATTTATAAACTTGATGATTTAAAACTATTGAAATCTATACATGAAAGAGCTGCTACATTACAAGAAGATATTTCAGAAACGATACCGATTATTTTAAAAGAAAAAGAGGCCCCACCTGTACCAGTTATACAAGATAAGCAAGAGATACAACCGAAAGAAAAGGAAGATGGACGTAACTTTGAGGAATTCATGTTGAAACTTGAAATGCTAGCTCAATTAAATGAAGCAATTATTCATCAAAATTCTACTCTAATTACACAAAATCGTTTAAAGGATGAGAAACTAGATGAATTGATGCAACAAGTTTATGTAAAAGAAGGCTCTCAAGAAAAAATGCTTCAAGAGTTAGTCGAGCACGCCGCTCAAACAGATGCATTACAAAAAGAAAAGATGGACTTATTAATGAATCATATGTATAAACGAGAATCCAAACAGGAAGAAAAAATGAATAAACTTGTTAGTCAAATTTATAACAAGGACAGTAATCGTGATGCACAGCTTATGCAAGTTATTCGAGAAATTCAAGAAACAAAAAGAATGGTTGCTGCCTCAAAAGAGCAAAGTTTCTTTCAAACATTTAAAAGTTTATTTAGCCGAGCAAAACAAGAAAAAACAAATGAATAAGCAATATAAAATAAAAAGTTACCTTCCATCGGTAACTTTTATTCCTTATTTTGTACAGCTGGTAATATAATAATTGCTTCAGTGCCTTTTCCACTTTCACTCTTATATTCCAATGTACCATTATGCGCTTGTAAAATACTAAATGTTACCATAAGCCCTAATCCTGTCCCTTTTTCTTTTAAAGAATAATATGGTTGCCCCAGCCTTGCTAACTGTTCTTTCGTCATACCAACACCACTATCTTTAACTCTTATTATGATTGTTTCGTCTTTTTGAATGGCTGTTACTTTTAAATATCCTTTATTTCCTTGAATTGCTTCAATACCATTTTTAACAACATTCATAATAGCTTGCTTCAACTTTGTCTTATCACCAATCGTATAAAGACTTTCTGAAATTTCAACTTGTAAATATACACCTTGCATCGCTGCAAATGACGACATGAGAGTGGTCATTTCTATTAATTGGGCTGATAAACAAATGTGTTCTTTTTTCTCAATTTGCGGCCTTGCTAAATTCAAGTAATCTGAAATAATTTGTTCCGCCCGATCCAATTCAGCTAATACGAGGCGCATATAATCCTTATTCTTCACATCTTCCGTACTTTCTAACAATTGGATAAATCCACGAACAACAGTAAGTGGATTTCGAACTTCATGTGCCACACTTGCTGCTAACTCACTTACAATATTAAGCTTTTCTGATTTTTGCATCTCTGTACGTAGCAATGCATTTTCGTTTAAATATTCAGTTAAATACACCTGAAATACCATTGTCATGACCATGATAAGCGAGGCAAATATAAATCCGCTATATATTTGCGAAATATACGGTGTAAATCCTGTTTCCAAAAGAACATTAATCATGCCTAATACTAAAGAAACAAGCACATAAAATGATGAAATCATAAATGCTAAAATTAATTTCTTATCCCTTGAAAAAAGAGACCATTTCTTTGATAAAAACAGCGGAACTATCAATAAAAATATTACTTCTAAAACTGGAAGAAAGCTCATTCCCTTTAGTAACCATTCATATGCAACAAAAATAACCGCTGGGATTAAACCAACAATCCCACCATATAAAAAACCACTGACAATTGGAATGGGGTGAAAGTTATACCCACACACATTGCCAAAACAAATAGAGTATGTCATGGAGAGAACGAGCGTAACGCTAGATAAAAACATAATAAAGTAACGATTTGGCTTCGGAGGCATTTCTTGATAGCGATTTAAACGAATCGCTTCATATAAAAATAGTGGCAAAATTATGATGGCAATTTGAATCAATAAATCACGGATAAGCTCCATAACCTCTCATCCCCTATATGTATTTTGATATGATTATATCATTTTATAGGTGTATTTGTTTTAAAATTTTGATTTTTCTTAACATATTTGTTAATTCTTTGTTAACAACTCATCATAATTGTTACAGATTTTCGAAATGATTGTAAACCCTGTACCAAATTTCCTTCGTGCAGTATACAATGAATACGGATTACAAAGAAAATATAAAAATACTTTTTTAGACGGACAACTATAGCAAAATACAGCATATAATCCATACTATCTATGTTTACAAATAAGTGATCATTACTTTAGTAGGAGGAAGATAAATATGGCGGGTACTACGCTTGTTTTAAAAGAAGAAAATTTGGTTGTTCTAGAAAATGTTGAAAAATCAGTATATGAAGAATTACAGCATAAAGCAGGAGATGAAAATTGCACATGTGCTGTAAACGAATCAGTTGTTCACCTTGGCAAGGTATCCTCTGTACTCTGGAATGAAGATGAGATAGATTGGGAATACGGATATTAAAAAGTCGCTTATAGCGGCTTTTTTCTCTTTTCTCTCTCTTTCTAAATTACATATACAAAGCGCGATCATAGAAAATATGATAAAATGAACTTAATTTTCAAACGGAAGAAAGGGAGATACAATGGAACAATTCATTAACCCTAGAGTGAAGGACATCCAAATTTCTGGAATCCGTCAATTCTCTAACATGATTCAAAACTATGATAATTTGATTTCTTTAACAATCGGACAACCCGATTTCCCTACACCTTCTCTCGTAAAAGAAGCTGCAAAACGGGCTATTACAGAAAACTATACAAGCTATACACATAACGCTGGTTTACTAGAATTACGCAAGGCAGCTTGTAACTTCGTAAAAGATAACTACGATTTACATTACTCACCTGAAAACGAAACCATCGTTACAATCGGTGCTAGCGAAGCAATTGATGTTACATTTCGAACGATTTTAGAGCCAGGAACAGAAGTAATTTTACCTGCTCCTATTTATCCAGGTTACGAACCTATTATTCGATTATGCGGTGCAACACCTATTTTTGTAGATGTTCGTAAAACTGGATTCCGTTTAACAGCTGAAGCGCTTAAAAATGCTATTACAGAAAAAACAAGATGTATCGTACTACCGTATCCTTCTAACCCGACCGGTGTAACTTTATCAACAGAAGATCTAAAAGATATTGTAGATGTTTTAAAAGACAAAAATATTTTCGTCCTTTCAGATGAAATTTATAGCGAGCTGGTATATGAACAAAAGCACACATCTATCGCTCATTTCCCAGAAATGCGTGAAAAGACAATTGTCATTAACGGTTTATCTAAATCACATTCTATGACTGGCTGGCGTGTTGGACTTTTATTTGCACCAAGCTATTTAGCTGGACACATATTAAAAGTTCATCAATACAATGTAACGTGTGCTACTTCAATCGCTCAATACGCTGCAATTGAAGCATTAACAGCAGCTAAAGACGCACCCAAAATGATGCGCCACCAATATAAAAAACGCCGTGATTACGTATATAATAGACTCACTCAAATGGGATTAACAGTTGAAAAGCCAACAGGTGCATTTTACTTATTCCCATATGTTGGTCATTTGACATCTTCATCATTTGATTTTGCACTTGATCTTGTCAAAGAAGCTGGACTAGCTGTAGTTCCTGGAACAGCATTCTCTGAATACGGTGAAGGCTACCTTCGCTTGTCCTATGCGTATAGTATTGAAACTTTAAAAGAAGGCTGCGACCGATTAGAAGCCTTTCTAAAGAAAAAAGCTAAGAGTTAAACTCTTAGCTTTTTTATGCATAATGATCACAAGTTTGACGTTTTAGTAATTTATGAGGAATAATGATACACTTTGCAGTGGATTCTGCATTCTCTACTTTATCAACTAAAGCTTTTGCTCCCTCATATCCCAGCTGATAAATATTCACATCAACTGTCGAAAGTGGAGGGCTCGCAATTTCTGATAATAAAGCATTATTAAAGCTTACAATAGAAACATCCTTCGGTACAACGAATCCTTTTTTAGAAAGAGCACTTAACACACCAAGTCCAATTAAGTCATCCGTTGCCATAATTGCCGTCGGCGGTTGCTGCAGTCCCATTAATTCCTCAACCGCTTGTTGACCACTTTCCCTCGAAAAATCAAAATGTAAAATATATTCTTTTGGTAATACAATGTCTGCTAATTTCAAGGCATCACTCATACCAGCTAAACGATCTCTCGTTACAAGTAAATCTGAACCACCACCAATGAACGCGATTTGCTTATGCCCTAATGAAATTAAATATTCTGCCACTTCTCTTGCAGCTGTATAATTGTCATTATCTACATATGTAATTTCATCTTTTCGATCATATGGTTTTCCTATTAAAACAAACGGGAAATTTTGTTCATGTAAATATTGAATAATCCGATCATTCTCTCTTGAATATAAAAGAATAATGCCACCAATTTGGCGTCCCTGTACCATCTTTACGACACCATTAAAAATTTCTTCTTCCGTTTCACCTGTCGACATGTAAAGCGCATAACCTTCTACGTGTGCAAATGAACTAATCCCTCTTATAACTTCTGGGAAAAATGGATTTTGAAAAGCTTTACTTGCAGAACTTGGCATAACAAGACCAAGTGTTTTCGTCGTTTGGTTCGCAAGATTTCTCGCATTTAAATTAGGATGATACCCTAATTCACTCATTACTTTCCTAACACGGCGCTTTGTCTTTTCACTTATACTTGGATTATCAGCAATTACACGAGAAACTGTTGATGGTGCAACATTCGCTTGCTTCGCCACATCTTTAATTGTAACTGTCATAAAAATCCCCCTCCTCTCATTTCTCTGCCATTTTTCATATATTTTATCTCGCACTCATTGCAAGTCATAAACTTTTATTTCTTATATCTTGCAAAACTAATCCTATTCTCCCTCTTCATGTATTGTAAGGGATATAGCTATTTTTTCCTATACTATAATATACTATTTATTTGACATCTTTTCACATGTGATGTCAAATCTCTTTTCATCTCCCTATAAAGTTATTTATAGGGAGATGAAAAGAAAAATGGGACGTAATGTCCCATTTTTCATCCTTTCGTACCTCCAGCTGTTAAACCGGAAACAAAATATTTTTGTAGTGATAGGAATAAAATTGAAATCGGGATCGCAATTAACACAGAACCCGCTGCAAACGTTGTAAATTCATTACCGAATTTCTTCGCAACCATTTCATATAATCCAACTGCCAAAGTATAATTTTCTGGTGTTCGCAAAATAATACTCGCTAAAATGAAATCTGTAAATGGACCAATGAAAGTAAATAACGCTACAACCGCTACGATTGGCTTTGCAAGTGGCATAATGATTTGCCAGAAAATACGGAAATGCCCTGCTCCATCCATTCGAGCTGATTCATCCAACTCTTTCGGAATCGTATCAAAATACCCTTTCATAAGCCATGTATTCATCGGAATTGCTCCGCCCACATAAATTAAAATTAATGCAAGATGTGTATCAAGTAATCCTGTTAACTGAGCTAATATATATAGTGCGATTAACGCTGCAAAATTCGGGATCATTTGCAAAATTAAAAATGTTAATAAACCATTCTTTCTTCCAACAAAACGATATCTCGAAAATGCATAAGCAGTAAAACTAATGGCTAGTACAGAGAAAATCATCGTCATTACGCTAACTTTCAAAGTATTTTTATACCAAAGTAAGTAATTACTTGAATCGAGATCAAGTAGCTTGCGATAATGATCTAATGTGGCATTTTTCGGAATAATACTTGACCCAGATAAACTATCCCCTGGATTAAACGATGAGCCAATTATCCATAGTAATGGATAGAAAATAATCGCACACATTATGAAGATAACTAAATAACTTAATGAAAGACGTAGCATCTTTTGTCGTTTAATATTCATTTACATCATATCCTCTTCTTGGAATGATTTTGTTCTCTTAAATTGCCATAACGCAACTGTAATAACAATTAACGATAAAATCATTGTAAGAGCTGCTGCTTTTCCGTACTGAGCCGAAGTCATCGTTAACTTATAGATCCATGAAATTAAAATATCCGTTCCACCTGCATTTTGTCCAGACACAGCAGGTCCTCCGTTATTAAATAGATAAATAATACTAAAATTATTAAAGTTAAACGTATATTGCGTAATTAATATTGGCGCTGTTGCATATAACACAAGTGGCAATGTAATTTTGCGGAACTGTTGCCAAGCAGTTGCTCCATCTACTGTAGCCGCTTCATATAATTCTCCTGGAATCGATTGCAATATACCTGTTGTCATTGCAAAGACGAACGGGAAACCAAGCCATGTTTGAATCATAATTAAAGCAATCTTTGACCAAAACGGGTCTGTCATCCAAGCAATCTTTTCAATCCCGAATAAAGCTAATACTTGGTTATTAATTGCTCCAAATGTTTCATTAAACATACCAGCAAATACAAGAATAGATACGAATGCTGGAACAGCCCACGGTAAAATAAAGATTGTTCGAATAATTGCCTTACCTTTAATACCAGGCTGATTTACGATAATCGCTAAAAAAATACCAAGTGCAACTTGTAATGTTGTTGCAACGAATGTCCAAATGACAGTCCAAGAAAATACACTTAAAAATGTATCTCTCCACATCGGTAATGTGAAAATATCAATAAAGTTTTTAAAACCCACCCAATCTACTAATTTAGCTGGAGGAGAATGATATAAATCATAGTTTGTAAATCCAATTAAAATTACGAAGATGATTGGAAATACGACAACAAAGATAAGTAGTAGAAAACCTGGTGAAACCATTAAATAAGGAAAGCCTTGATCTAACAAATTACGGTATTGCTCTTTTACAGAATTTAACGGTGTTCCTATATCACGTTTCTTTCCATTTTGATATGCATCATATAAGTTAAATGCATATATGCCGAGCCCAAACGCGATAACGATAAGTGCCAAGATCCCTTCTACTAATAGAAAGACAGAATGGTCACGTGGAACTTCTGTACCGAGCGTTACAATGCCCCATAATCCCATATTTAATAAATCAGCAAAGGCTACAATAAATGAACCTGTTAATACTAGAAAAATAAGACCTTTTACAAATTGTTTATTATATATTTGGCCCATGCCCGGAATGATTGATAACACGGTTGCCATTTTCCTATGCTTTGAATGGTTTAACCCCTTTGCAGGTTCCATAGATGTTTGCATGTTCCTTCCCCCTTTTTTCTTCCCACATGGAAGGGAGAGAATTCGTGCCCCTCATATTAGAGGCACGAATTTCACCTTATTTTTTCTTACTATGATTTGCCTCAATATTACCTTTAATTTGTTTCACTGCACTATCAAGTGCGGATTTTGGTGCTTCTTTATCTGATACAACTAATTGAAGCGCATCCCCAGCTGGTTTCCAAACTTCCTGCATTTCTGGAATATTCGGCATTGGAATTCCATTTTCCGATTGCGTCGCAACCGCTTTTGCAGCCTCATTTTCTTTAATGATTGGATCTTCCATTACTGATTTTACTGGTGGAATTTCTTTCGTTTTCTCAAAGCGAATTTTAGCATTTTCTTCATTTGTAACCCACTCAGTAAATTTTGTAGCTAAATCATTTTGTTTAGAGAAGCTTGTTACATGCCATCCTTTTACACCAACGAACGTTTTCATCGGTTGACCATTTGGTAATTTCGGCATTGGAGCAACACCATAATCTATTCCAGCCTTTTCCATCGCTTGGAATGCCCATGGACCATTCATAATAGATGCTGCTTTTCCTTCATTAAACAATCCATCTGCAGCTGAACCACCAGATTCACCGATAATACCTTTCGGGAATAACTTTTCTTTGTACCATTTTTGAATATATTCAGCACCTTGTACCGCACCGCTATTATTTAATCCAATATCATTTGCATTTGGCTTTCCATCTTTTTCACCAAATACATAACCACCCATACCTGCCATAAATGCATTAGCAAAGTAGAAGTTATCTCCTAATGCTAAAAATCCGTATTTTCCATCTTTCGTAAAGTCTTTTGAGAAGTTAAACAGTTCATCCATCGTTTCGGGTGCTTTTTGCATCATTTTTTTATTATAAATAAAGATTGGTGTTTCAATCGCTTTTGGTAAACCGTATATTTTTCCGTTATATGTTTGTGCTTCTATTGATAAATCTGTAAATTTACTTTTTACTGTATCATCTACTTTCACTTCTGAAAGTAGCCCTTCTGTTACCGCATTACCAATATGATCATGTGGCAATGTTACAACATCTGGCCCTGTGCCAGCTGGACCGTCGAGACGAAGTTTTTCTATTTGTTTCGTCATCTGAACCTCTTCAACTTTTACTTTCACATTATATTTCTTTTCAAAACTTTTCACCGCTGGCTCTAGACCCACACCTTTTTTCTCATCTTCCCAAACAAGAAGGTCATAGTCTTTTTTCGCTTTACTTTCCTCCTTTTTCCCTGAATCTTTCGGTCCACATGCAGATAACATACCAATAGATAATGCTGAAACCGTTAATAATGATAATGCTTTCTTCATCCCAAAAACCTCCCTAAATTGTCTATGTACCTCAGTAACTGAAAACGTTTGCATTTAATAGTTTAATTGAAGCGCAAACAATATCCCAAGTCTATGAAAACGTTTGCGCTATTTGTCTATCATTATACATTCTTTTATTCATTTTGCAAATATTAATTTAAAAATTATGTCATTATACTCTTTATACATTGACTTTATATGAAATGAATACTACTCTTATAAGCAATATTAAAGCTACGAGAAAGGCAATCGTTTGCAATATAGGCTTTATTATTACACTTAAGGGAATACTATGTATAGAGATATTGAAGGGGGATTTTCTATATGTTTAAAGAAGCCATTTATCATAGGCCGAAAGATAATTATGCATACGCTTATGATGAACAAACAATTCACATCCGAGTACGTACTAAGAGAGATGATATTCAAAGCGCCGATCTTATTTACGGTGATCCTTACGAATGGAAAGACGGGAAATGGATATCATCAAGTACACCCATGAAAAAAACGGGTTCTACTGCATTATTTGATTATTGGTCCATTTCAATCGAACCCAAATTTAAGCGCTTACGTTATGGGTTTGAATTAAAATCTGAAACAGACACTCTTATTTATACAGAGCGAGGATTCTTTTCTAACATTCCAAATGATGATGTTGGTAACTTTTTCTGTTTTCCATTTATTCATGCAGATGATGTATTCAAAGCACCATCTTGGATTAAAGACACCATTTGGTATCAGATTTTCCCTGAGCGATTCGCTAATGGCGATAGTACGCTGAATCCAGAAAACACCCTTCCTTGGGGAAGTGCGAATCCAACTCCAACTAATTTTTTCGGCGGAGATTTTGCTGGTGTTATTCAAAACCTTGATTACCTTGTTAAGCTTGGCATTTCCGGAATATATTTCACACCTATTTTCAAAGCTCATTCAAACCATAAATATGACACAATTGACTATATGGAAATTGATCCACAATTTGGGACGAAAGAAACTTTCAAAGAGCTCGTTGAAGAATGTCATAAGCACGGTATAAAAGTAATGCTCGATGCTGTGTTTAATCATAGTGGATACTTTTTCGAGAAATTTCAAGACGTACTAGAGAACGGTGAGAAGTCCGCATATAAAGAGTGGTTCCACATTCATGAATTCCCAATTATAACCGAGCCACTTCCAAATTATGATACTTTCGCCTTTACACCGTATATGCCTAAATTAAATACAGCTCATCCAGATGTAAAAGAATACTTACTTGAAGTAGGACGTTATTGGGTACGAGAATTTAATATAGATGGCTGGCGCCTTGATGTCGCAAATGAAGTCGATCACAATTTTTGGAGAGAATTCCGAACTGAAATAAAGACATTAAATCCTGAAGTATATATTTTGGGAGAAATTTGGCACGATGCCCTTCCATGGCTACAAGGCGATCAATTTGATGCTGTCATGAGCTACCCTGTTACAAACGCTCTACTTTCTTACTTTGCTAACGATTCCATTAAAGCAAGTGAGTTCATGAAGCAAATTACAGAATCTCTACATTCCTACTCTATGAATGTAAATGAAGCAGCCTTTCATTTATTAGATAGCCATGATACTCCAAGAATTTTAACAACATGCAACGGAGATAAAAATAAGTTGAAATTGCTCTATGTATTCCATCTTTCTTTCATCGGTTCTCCATGCATTTATTACGGAGATGAAATCGGCATGGATGGTGGTATGGACCCCGATTGCCGTAAATGTATGATTTGGGATACTAAAGAACAAGATCATGCATTATTTACACATATACAAACATTGATTTCATTACGAAAACAACATGAAGCTTTTGGAGGACATGGTACTTTTCAATTCATCGAAGCAAATGATGAACATAATTATATTTCTTATACGAAAACATATGAGGATGAAACTATCTTTTTCGTTTTAAACCCTACTAATAGTGAAGTTACAGTTTCACTCCCTCTTCATGTTACTGGTAAGAAAATAATTAACATTTATACAAATGAAGAATTTTCAGCGGAAGCAAGTGTATTACAAGTTACACTTCCTCCATATGGATTCTCCATATTAAAATGGTAATCCAAAAAATCCTTATGCCAAGGTGGCATAAGGATTTTTCTTATTTCAATTTGAATACTATCGCTTCATACGGACGTAATGTAATGTTATCTATCGATCCGATTTCTACATCGTAATTGTGTATAAATAATTCTGATTCACTATAACTAATATCCTCAGGCATTTCAAATACACTTTCATCCGCAGTAAAGTTTGCAATAACAAGTAGTTTTTCGTCTCCATATGTTCTTACATAAGCAAAAACAGAAGGATTATTCTCTAATATTAAATCATATGATCCATATACAACTATTTCATTATTTTTGCGTAGCTCAATTAATTTCTTATAGTAATAAAAAATTGAACCTTCATCTTGGATTGCTTGTTTCACATTAATCTCTTTATAGTTAGGATTTACAGTAATCCAAGGTTCACCTGTTGTAAATCCAGCGTGATTCTGATCATCCCACTGCATCGGAGTTCTAGCATTATCACGACCCTTTATATAAATAGACTCCATTACTTTTTCTATATCTTCACCATGGTCTATCACTTTTTCTTTATACATATTTAACGTTTCAATATCTCGATATTCATCAATTGATTGGAATCGAACGTTCGTCATTCCGATTTCTTCACCTTGATAAATATATGGCGTTCCCTTCATCATATGAAGAACTGTCGCTAACATTTTTGCTGATTCAATGCGATACATTCCATCGTTACCAAAACGAGATACAACGCGAGGCTGATCATGGTTATTCCAATAAAGGCTATTCCATCCGGTATGCTCTAATGCTTTTTGCCACTTTGTCAAATTCTCTTTTAAAGTAAGAAGTGAGCATGGTTTTACATCCCACTTTCCACCTTCTCCTGAATCTAAATCCATATGTTCAAATTGGAATACCATTTGCAACTCTTTTCGTTCTTCTCCAGTATACAATTTGGCTTCTTCTGTCGTTACACCTGGCATCTCACCAACCGTCATAATATCATAATGCGATAATACTTCCTCATTCATTTCATGCAAATATTTATGAATGTTTGGACCGTTCATAAAATGTTTATGACCTGAAACATAGCCATCTTCATCTGTTTCAACAGTTGGTAATCCTTCTTCTTTAGAAATAAAATTGATCACATCCATGCGGAATCCATCAATTCCTTTTTCTAACCAAAACTTCATCATCTCATAAACATCTTGTCTTACCTTTTCATTATCCCAGTTTAAATCCGGCTGTTTTTTAGAAAACAGATGTAAATAATATTCATCCGTCATTTCATCGTACTTCCATGCAGACCCACTAAAAGCAGCTCCCCAGTTGTTCGGTTCTTTCCCTTCTTTTCCAGGACGCCATATATAGTAATCTCTATATTTATTATCTTTTGATTTACGTGATTCAATAAACCACTTATGTTCATCAGATGTATGATTAACAACTAAATCCATCATCAATTTCATATTACGTTCATGCATTTCATGTAATAGCTCATCCCAATCTTCCATTGTTCCGAACTCGTTCATAATCTTACAATAATCGCTTATATCATAACCATTATCATCATTTGGAGATTCATAGACTGGTGATAACCAAATCACATCAATCCCTAACTCTTTTAAATAATCTAGCTTTGAAATAATCCCTTGAAGATCTCCTATACCATCACCGTTACTATCCATAAAGCTACGAGGATAAATTTGATATACTACGCTTTCTTTCCACCATTGTTTTTCCATTATGCTACCCCATTTCATTCATAATTCATTTTTCTCTTTTTTAAGGCGCAAACGTTTTCATTAATGAATGATAACAGATTCTATCTCAATTTAAAATAGCGCTTACAATTTTTATTGTTCTTTTTCTAAGAAAACATACGAAAATTACTAATAACTCTTCAATAAATGAAAACGTTTTATTTTTTTATTTATTTTTTGAATCTATTCGTTTATAATGAACTCAAAGAAAACGTTTGCATAATTATTTCTAGGGGGAAATACCATGGCAGAACTTAAATTAGAAAATATTTATAAGATATATGATAATAACGTAACAGCTGTAACCGATTTTAATTTACACATTCAAGATAAAGAATTTATCGTATTTGTCGGTCCTTCTGGATGCGGAAAATCTACAACATTACGAATGGTAGCTGGACTCGAAGATATTTCAAAAGGCGAGTTTTCAATTGATGGTAAACTAATGAATGATGTTCCTCCAAAAGATCGAGATATCGCAATGGTCTTCCAAAACTACGCTCTTTATCCACATATGAGTGTATATGATAATATGGCATTTGGATTAAAACTTCGAAAAATACCAAAAGATGAAATCGATCGTCGTGTGAAAGATGCAGCAAAAATTTTAGGGCTTGAACAATATTTAGATAGAAAACCGAAAGCATTATCAGGTGGACAACGCCAACGTGTTGCGTTAGGTAGAGCAATCGTTCGAGATGCAAAAGTTTTCTTAATGGATGAACCATTATCAAACTTAGATGCTAAACTCCGTGTTGCAATGCGCTCAGAAATTTCTAAGCTACATCATCGCCTTGGAACAACAACAATTTATGTAACACATGACCAAACAGAAGCAATGACTATGGCTTCGCGTCTTGTCGTTATGAAGGATGGAAAGATTCAACAAATTGGAACTCCAAAAGAAGTATATGAAACACCAGAAAACATTTTCGTGGGTGGATTTATCGGGTCACCAGCGATGAACTTCTTTCGTGGTAAATTGACTGAAACCGATTTCGTTATAGACAATACCATAAAAATCAAAGTATCTGAAGGAAAAATGAAGATGCTACGTGAACAAGGCTATGTAAATAAGGAAATTGTTTTAGGTATTCGCCCGGAAGACATTCATGATGAACTACTATTTTTAGAAGCTTCACAATCTACTACTTTCACAACAAAAATTGAAGTTGCTGAATTGTTAGGTGCTGAATCTATTTTATATATGAAACTTGGAAATCAAGATTTTGCAGCACGTGTTGATGCACGACATATATTCTCACCTGGAGATCAAATTAAATTGGCATTTGATTTAAATAAAGCGCATTTCTTTGACAGCCAAACAGAACAACGTATTCGCTAAAGAAATTTCCTTCTATATAACATACAAAAAAACCGTCCACATATATTGAGGGCGGTTTTCATTATTATACTAGGGCTTCTACTGTATGAAATGATTGTCCTTTCGTGCTAATAATACCGAAAATCGGTAAATCACTAAGCACCACTTCTTCTTGCTGTTTCATAAAAGATGACGTTAATTGTTTTATCTCTATCCAAACGTCATTAATACAAAGTACATTGGAATCGTTCTCTTGTTGGCGAGAAAAAATAGAATCTATTTTATATAAACCACCATTTTGAAAAAGCATATCAATGCGACTGAATGCATTCAAAGTAATGCTAATAACGCGTTGCCAATCTCCTTGCTTTCCCATATCATAGGATACAAAAAGTGCCTCTCCGCCTAGATTCATAATTTCCTCCACTGTTGCTTGTCCACTCTCTTGATCAATGTCCGTCACAATAACTTTTGCGCCTTGTTTAGCCAACAAAAGAGCTGTATTACGTCCAATACCGATGCCACCGCCAGTTACGATAGCAACTTTTCCTGCAAGCTTCATTTTCATTACCCCTTCTATAAGTCTTACCGTCATTCAGTATACTCCTTTATAAGATTAATCTGCAAGCAAGAAAAATTGCTCATTCGTTTGTAAGCGATTACTTTTTTACTCCTTCTTTTTTCCTACTATTACGCTGATCGAAAACTAAACCGATGAAAATTAAAATCCCCCAAAAGATTACACTACCTCCAGTCATTTCAATTTCCCCCTTATTATATAAAGATATTATTTTAATCATTATAACATTTTCTTAATTTTCAATCTATTAAAACCCAAAATGATATTATTACATAAATTGTAGTATAACAAAAAAAGACCTTCTTATTTTATGGATAAAAAGGTCTTTTTTCATTATACAAGACTTATTACTTTCGTCTTTGTAATTAAGTCCTGAAAACCGCAATTGTCTTTGCGGAACAACATCATATATACGTTACATATTAATGGAATTCCTAATAGCAATACGTTCGGCAATAACAATACAAAAAATCTTATAATTAATGTTTGCAACGTTAGCTTTTCACTCTTCAATGAAATTAATTTTATTCTCGTTACCTTTTTGCCAAGTGTAACACCGTTCCAAATAAAGGGTAACACAATAAAATATATCGCCATTAATATGAAAACTACTGCGAAATCATATCTAAAATCACCTAAACTTATATTAAAGCGCTTAAACATAGCACTATAGTTTCCGGTCATAATAGCTACTACTGCACCATACATAACCGAGATTAAAAACATGTCAATTAGGGAAGCACCTATGCGATTCATTACAAGCGCTGGACGATGCATCTTTAACTTCATTTTATGTCGACTCCTTCATATCCTTCTTTACCCGTCTCATCGTACCACTTCTAAAAAACATTGTAAACTAGCGTTTCTCTTACTTTTCTTGTACAATTTGTTACAATAGCATTATAAAGGAGGTTCCCATATTGAAAAAATGGATAATCCTATTCGTCGCCTTCCTATTAACTGGTTGTACAGGAAACACAAGTCACTTAACTTATACGGTTAACGATGAATACGAGCTCATACGTACTTCTGGAGATGCATTTGAACTTTTCCCCTCGCAAGATGCTGTATATGCCACACAATACATCCCTGCAAAAATTACAGACATTGCTTGGGATGATAAATACATTATTGCAAAACAAACTGAGGAAAAATCAGATCCAAATAACCCTGACGCAGCAATTGCAAATAAAAAAAGTGAACATTATTGGATTATTGACGTAAAGCACAATAAACGTTTCGGTCCCTATAATGAAAAGCAATTTAATAAACAAAAAGATGCGTTTAAAATTAAGGTACCTTTTCAAAATGTAGATTCATACATAAAAGAAATAAAAAAACAGTCAGCATAATCTTTTGAGTGCTGACTGTTTTGTCTTACATTATTTTAAAAACACATTACTCCGAAAGTGAGATATTAAACGTTTGTGGCTCTTTTACAACATCTTGTGTTTCTGAATCTCCTGCAAGTAAATCATCAGTTATAAACTGAATATCCTTTACCTTGTCTTTTCCATCGTCAAGTATTAAACCAATAATCCCATCTCTTGTTTCACCAGGCTTATAGTCTTCTCTTGATACATTTTTTGTACCAACTAACGTATCTTCGTCATATAAAAAGTTTTGAGTCGCTACTTTAAAATGTTGCTTACCATTAATTATAACATCATTCATAGAGAAAAATTGCATATTTTTATTTCCGCTATTCTCCACTTTATATGTAATCTCAACGTAACGAATTGTATTACTAATCTCTGTTCCACTTAGCGATGCATATAATTCTGCATCTTCTTGGCTTACTTTATCCCCTAATCTACGTTTTACTTCTTCAGGAGTTAGTGCAGTGTATACTTTCAATGTATTTTTTGCCTTTTCACTCATCTGTGATAAAGAGATTACTTTCACATCTTGTACGTGAATTTTCATTGGCGCTACTTCAAATGTTTGATTCACAGAATGCATCTGCTCTAACATGAAAGTACCCCAGCCTGTTTCTTTCACTTTTTGTCCTACTTTTTTCAGCTCACGCCCACCATATTCTTTTGTTTCAGGAATAGATTCTTTCTTCTTCGGTTCAGCTTTCTTTTCTTCTTGATGGAAGCAACCACTTAACATAAGAAGAAAACTACATAAAACAAAAATACTTTTCCATGCTTTCATCATTTCATTTCTCCTAACGCTATCATTCATGAATATAAAATTAATCCCTTGCTTTGTAAACTATAGAAACAATGAAAAGTCCACAAAATGAACTTGTCAGTCCAGATACTATTATACCTCCAATTTGGAAAATATGAAAATAGGGATCTAGGAACACATACACGATAAATATAATAGTTGCCACAACAATTACTGAAATCCAATACTTTCTTTTTTCCGAAGCTAAAATAAAGTCTTTACCCATTTCATTTCTATGCTTCTATAAAACGTATGCTAATAATAGAAAACCAATACATGTACTTCCATGTTGCATATATTTATAAACAGAGATACCGTACCATTCTCTTTGCAATAATGGTATTTTCATAACAAAATAGCCTGTCTTATGAGTGAATGCATCCCAAACAACATGCGTTAACATACCGAATAATGCTGAATAACAAAATACAAAAAGATCCTTCCATGTATGAAGACCCCACCCCTTGTCTACTGCATATGTATAGTAGCCAGCAAATGGCTTAGGTAAATGTGTTATAAAAGACTTTTTTAAAATGTAATGATATATGTATGCTAATAAGAAGACAAGTGGTAAATTTAAATATAAGAACCCCAGCCACGTATGCCCAATTACACCATACGGTCTAAAGTGTAAGAAATATTCAAAGTCAGGCGACATACTACCTAATATAAGAGCCGTTACTGAAATATGTTTAGAATGCTTTTTCGTAAAAGGGAGAACTGCTACTGGATGTGCAAATGTAAACGGCATACTTTAACTCCTTCTCACATTTTCAATAGAATACCATCTATCATAACGAGAGAATGGAACTTCATGCAATATTTATTTTCACATTGGAATATGATAGTTTAAATGATATAATCCACATAAAATATTCAGAAAATAAGGAAGGGATTCAGGTGTCATTAACACTTGTATTTGCTACCTTTTTAGATTCAAAATCCGTTATGAATTGAGGTTTATATATTGATTGACGTACCCTTTTTACAAAATGTCACATTAAAAAAAGAAAATATCCCTAGTTTTTCCGCATATCCTTACTGCTTACCCGCTATCCGAACATTACAATCACTAGCTTTCCATCCAAATGTAACATTCATTATTGGAGAAAACGGAACGGGTAAATCAACATTACTTGAAGGAATTGCAATTGCGTTAGGTTTTAATGCAGAAGGTGGAACGAAGAATTTCCGCTTTAGCACAAACGATTCACATTCATCTTTACATGAATACCTTCGAATTTCAAAAAGTTTCAATACACCAAGCGACGGTTTCTTTCTTCGCGCTGAATCATTTTATAACGTCGCTTCTTATATTGATGAAATAGATGCTATAAAATCTTACGGCGGCGTTTCACTACACGAACAATCACACGGTGAATCATTCTTTTCCTTATTTATGAATCGTTTTTCAGGACAAGGTTTATACATTTTAGATGAGCCTGAGGCAGCTCTATCACCGATGAGACAACTTTCCATGCTCATTCGAATGCACGAACTAGCTGAACAAGGTTCACAATTTGTTATTGCGACGCATTCTCCTATTTTAATGGCTTACCCTGAATCTACTATATACTCTTTAACACAAGAGGGGATTCACGAATCCACATTAGAAGAAACCGAGCATTATCAAACGACGAAACTTTTCTTTGAAAATCGCGATCGATTATTCCATCATCTATTTGAGTCATAAAAAAGAAGCAGCAATAGCTGCTTCTTTTTTATAGTGCTTCTATAAATAAGGCAACCCCGATACCGCCACCAACGCATAAAGAGGCAATTCCTTTTTCTAAACCACGTCTTTTTAATTCGTGAATTAAACTTACTGTAATACGAGCCCCTGTACAACCAATTGGATGCCCAAGTCCTACGCCACTACCGTTTACGTTCACTTTTTCACGGTCTAAGCCTAACTCTTTCTCTACAGCTAAATATTGAGCCGCGAAAGCTTCATTAATTTCCAGTAAATCTGCATCTTCTAATGACCAATCTACTTTCTCTAATCCTTTTCGGATTGCTGGTGCTGGTCCAATACCCATAATTTTCGGGTCTACTCCAGCTACTGAATATCCAACAATTCTAGCTAACGGTTGTAAGCCTTTTTCTTTTGCTTTTTCTTCGCTCATTAATACTAGAACTGCACTTCCGTCATTCAGGCCAGATGCATTACCTGCAGTTACAGACCCATCTTTACGGAATGCTGGTTTTAACCCTGCTAATTTTTCCGCTGTAATATCTGCACGTGGATGCTCATCCTTCGAAAATACTACTTCTTTTCTACGTTCTTTTATTGTAATAGGAACAATTTGATCGTCAAAGTGTCCAGACTCGATTGCCTTCAGTGCCAATGTATGACTGCGAAGAGCAACTTCATCTTGTTCCTCTCTTGTAATTTCATATTGTTCAACTAAATTTTCCGCTGTTTCACCCATCATAATATGGTGAATCGGATCTTCTAACACTTCCCACACCGTATCACGAATTTCTCCGTGCTGTAGACGTTGTCCCCAGCGGTGCTGTTTCAATGCATAAGGGCTCGAACTCATCGCTTCTACTCCACCTGCAACAACAACATCACTTACACCTAATTGGATTTGCATTGCAGCTGACATAATTGCTTGCATACCTGAAGAACATTGACGTTGGATTGTATATCCCGTAACTGTGTCAGGAAATCCTGCCGCTAATGCAGCTGTTCTCGCCGTATTTGCTTCATCAGTTCTTTGAATACAATGACCTAAAATTACTTCATCAACTTCATGTGGTTCTACCCCGCCTCGTTTTACAGCTTCCTGAAGTACAGGAACAGCTAATTCTACTGGCGTTACATTTTTTAGCGCTCCTCCAAAAGTTCCAATTGGCGAACGAACTGCAGCTGTAATAACAACATTATGCATTTTGTACTTGCCCCTCTCTTATGTACCCTAGTAAGTTTTTAGGTGAAATTCCATAAGATGTATATCTATAACTATCATACTATAAACATACTAAAAAATCAAAATATTTCATATAATAAAAATAGAAGGAATTAACCTTCTATTCTGTCAGTGCATATAAAAACTTTTGCAAAATTTTCTCTGTCGTTTCATTCAATTTTGGCAACTTATCTACTGGAAAATATTGAAGTTTCAACCCTTCATGATCGAGCTTTAATTCCCCGCTCACATGATGTGCCTGATACAGATGAATGACATTGAAAATTTCATCGCCATTCGGATAACGGAAATATACTTCTTTTCCTGATAGAACACCAAGAAATTGCATTATTTTTGCAGTTAACCCCGTTTCCTCAAATAACTCTCTACGTGCCGTTTCTTCTGTCGTTTCACCCAGTTCCATCGCCCCGCCAGGTACACCCCAATCATATGTATCTGAACGATATTGAAGCAATACTTCTTGTTTATCATTTAATATAATGATTGCTGATCCTACGAGAATAAGCGGTCTTGTACCAACGACTTTTCGTAACTCTTCAATATACCCCATATGTAAATTCCCCTTTCCCTAACCTCCCTTATCATAACAAAATTTCTCTCTTTTTGTTCATGTAATTTTAAAGAAAAAAAGGAAGCTTTCGCCTCCGTTTTTTCATCTTTATTTCTTAAAACTTTCATATTTTACAGCTTCAAAAGCTTCCTCAATTTCATCATTACGATAATGGACATATGTAAAACGACCCAATTCTACTAATCTTGCTATTTCCTGTAACGCTTTATGCTGCTCATATGTTTCTTTCAGCTTAATATGTACATAAAACTTCATTAAAGGATGTTCATATAAAGGTTCTCCCACCTCTACATATACATCTTCAACCCCTTGTACAACTCTTACATAACTCGCAAATTGATAAAGTGCTTCTCTGTCTGAAACGATTTTTAATGTATACATATATTCTCCCCCTTTCCTTTACTATATCAAAAAGACGACCATACCATGTTATAGAACTATGAAATTTTTTCGACTTGTCATCTATATATTCAATAAAGAAGGCGTTTATCCATACATGACATCTTTTTCCCACATATATTATAGGAAGAACTTTTTTCATTTGAGGTGTTCCTTATGGATCCATACGTCAATATATGTATTTGCATTACTCCCGGCGCCGATATTTCTGATGACCGCATCGCAAAAGATTTAGCTGTTGCAGAATCAATTTGGCACCCCATTACATTTCAAATTCAAGAAGTAATTGTATTAAATGAACTTTTCCGTTTTTTTGACCGTGAAATCAGTTATAAAAATCCCATTCAAAGTCAAGAAAAGTTGGCATCCTTTTTCCAAACATGTGTAAATGAAGCTCCTGAATGCGACCTTTATATTTGTTATATTGGCAGTGATTATTTCAAAGAAACAGCAGTAATTGCCTGCGCTTATTCTTTAGCAAAACAACAGCAACTTACTGGCTATATCGTTTTAACAAATTCGGCTGCCCCTATGAAAAATATATATACGCTCGCTCACGAAATCGGTCATATTTTATTTACAAGACGTATTCATGGAAAACTTACTCATGCAGATCCTCATTCTCCAACCGGCTCGGAGCATCACCCTTCTCCAACAAATCTTATGTATCCGATAGTCCCTCGTCCAGAAAACGTTCATATTCATTCCTTATTAACAACAGAACAAAAAGCGCTCTCTTTACAAAGCTCTTTACTACAAAGAAAAAAACAGTAACCCTCATGTTACTGTTTAAAACAACTTGTTCCAATCAACAAACCAAATCCCGGCTGCTAGAAATAAAAATAGACAACTAAATGTAAATGTAATCCCTCTAAAAATCCCTATATAATATTTCTTTGGAAATAATTTTTTGCATATCCAGAGCAGCCGCTTTCCTATTAAACCGAAAAACAGAATATATCCTGATGTGTAATCTAATATATTAATAAAATAGTCAACATATATCCTTTTTATAAAAGAGTTATTGTTAGGTTAACCTTAGAAAACTACTACTCAATTTACCTATAAATAATACTGTCTCTCTTTTTATTCGTATACTTTCCTTTTTCTAATTTTATATGAATTTTCAAAAGCATATAAATAACAATGAAAAGAATTATTTGTTGTACATACATTCCAATAATACTTGATAAATCTATCATTACGAATACATATTCCAATGCAATTGGAACTAGTAAATACGCCAAAGTAAACCAACCACCAAATTTAATATTTACAATAGCTGCAAATAGAACTACTATTCCAACAAGAATGAAGCTTTCTGTCGCAGTAAATTTAATAAATGTTGTACCATAAAAATTATTTAATAATGCAATACTGAAAATTGATAAAAACCATATCGCACCTGTTATATACATAATTAAAAATTCAGTTCTTTTACGCTTAAATGAGGCTGTTCTCATGCCCCATATTAATACACTAATTCCTACAAAAATCATAATCGGATATCCGATTAATTCAATTAAAGAATAAGACAAACGATGGTCGGCTTCACTAAAAAATACACTCTTCATCATCGTGAATGCTAATAAATTTATAATAAAGTAAAGCAATAATTTATAATTCCCTTTTTTATCAACTTCCATCTCTTTGGCAAGTTGATTTGCATACTCTTTTGGAGCATGACCGAATATATCATTTACACTCTTTCCTCTCTTTTCTCCTTCTATTAAATGAACTTCCGCATCTTCTATAAAGGAAATAATATCAGCTTCTCTAATGCCCTTCGTTCGTAAATACCCTTGAGTATCATCTAAAAACTTTTGCCCTTCATTCGATAGCACTTTTATCACTCCCTTATTTAACCATTTCTCTTCTATTCGTCTTCATCATAATTTCAAGGAAAATCAAAATAAACAAACTTCCGTATAAACATATAATTTGAAATAACATTGGCATAAGATCTTCCGATGTAAATGTTTTAAACAGTAACATAATAGAAAGTGGAATGATTAAATATAAGTTTTTAAACCATCCTTCAAAATATATATTTATAGCTACTGTGATGATAAAAATCCCACCAGCTAGTATATAACTTTGGACTTCGGTGAATGTGAGCATTTTTGTAGGATATATCACATCTAATATCGTAACAGCTCCTAATAAAAACAATGGAGCAATCATAACTAAAGACCACATAGAAAACCATGTTTTTGTAAAGCTTGTGACGAAGGTCATTTTGCGAAGTAGAAAATTAGGACCCATGACAACTAAAATCAATGAAAAACTGTAACCGATACACTGAATAAGTGAAATCTGTAACATTCCATTACTCACTATTAAGATAGAAGCAATAATCCAAAAAGATACGATATTCATTACTGTAAAACCAATTTGCTTCCACGTTTCCTGTCTATCTCTTTCCATCACTTTTACAAGTTCATTTGCATATTCTTTCGGTGAGCTTCCGAAAATACCTTCTACACTCTTCCCCTCACTCTCACCTTCTATTAAATGAAGTTCTGCGTCTTCTAAAAAGTTTTCAATATCACTTTCTTTCACACTCTTTGCCGTCAAAAATAATCTCATATCTAACAAAAACTTTTGTGCTTCACTTGATAACATTATTTTCTCCTTCCCTTCCCTTCAAGTAAACGTTCTACACTACTTTGCATCGCTTCCCAGCGATCCATAAATTCATCAAGTGCTTCCTCGCCTTTTTCTGTTAATGTGTAATATTTTCTCTTTGGACCAGATGGAGATTCCTTCATTACGCTTGTTATTAATCCTTCTTTTTGCATTCGTATTAATAACGGATAAATACTTCCCTCACTCGCCATTGTAAAACCATACTTTGCTAGCTTCTCACTCATTTCATAACCGTATATTTCGCCTTCAGAAATAATAGCAAGTAAGCATCCTTCTAAGATCCCTTTCAGCATTTGACTTGTCGACATAATTCAAATCCTCCTACTATCTTGTTTTACAAGATAGATAAGCGTAAGTATCTTGCTTTACAAAATAGTATAGCAAAGACTATTTTGCAAAACAAGATAGCTAGCGATATTTTTTCCAAATGTTTGCAGGAATTTCATTATAACCTCTCTAAATAGAGCACTATGAAAACTTTATTATGAAGGGATGTTTTTCATCATGGTTACAAATCGAGTTGTCTTTTTAACAGGTGCTGCGAGTGGTATTGGATATGAAGTGGGAAGTACTTTTGCAAAAGAAGGTGCAAAAGTTGTGATTACTGATCGCCTTGAAGAACGTGCGAAAGAAGCTGCTGAACAATTACAAAATGAAGGTTTTCAAGCTATCGGTTTAAAATGTGACGTTACATCTGAAGAGGAAATTACAGCAGCAATTTCTCAAACAGTTGATCATTTCGGTTCATTAGATATATTAATTAACAACGCAGGAATGCAACACGTTTCACCCATTGAAGACTTTCCAACTGAAAAGTTCGAGCTGCTAATTCAAATTATGCAAATTGCTCCGTTTATCGCAATTAAGCATGCCTTTCCGATTATGAAACAACAAAAATATGGTCGTATTATTAATGTCGCTTCTATTAACGGCCTGGTCGGGTTTGCTGGAAAAGCTGCCTACAATAGTGCAAAACATGGTGTAATTGGATTGACAAAAGTTGCTGCTTTAGAAGGTGCTACCCACGGGATTACTGTGAATGCCCTTTGTCCTGGCTATGTCGATACCCCTCTTGTACGTAATCAACTGCAGGACTTAGCCACTACACGAAATGTACCACTTGAAAATGTTTTAGAAGATGTCATTTATCCACTTGTACCACAGAAGCGTTTGCTACAAGTACAAGAAATCGCTGATTATGCTATGTTTTTAGCGAGTGAAAAAGCGAAAGGTATAACTGGTCAAGCTGTCGTTATCGATGGTGGCTATACTGCTCAATAAAAAATAAAGTTTGCTCAAGAAGAGCAAACTTTATTTTTTATCGCGAGGATCTTCGTACTTTAGTAATTGCCGCGGGAGCTTCTCAATTGCAACAATTACCCCCTCTAATTTACTTTCAATACGGTGGAGTAAATATAATGTTACAACAATTGGAAACCCTACATTACCTATCATCTTGATCCACTCTTCCATCCTCTTCTCCTCCTTTCATTATATAAGTAAGAGAAAACAATGCATTTAGGCATAAAAAAACAAGCTATTATGTATTAGCCTGTTTTTCAAATAATGATGCAATTTCTCGTTTATAATCCCCGCTTATAATACCTTTCTCAGTAATAATTCCTGTAATTAATTCGTTCGGTGTTACGTCAAATGCAGGGTTATAAACATTCGTTCCGATTGGTGCTACTTGTTTTCCAAAGATTTTCGTAACTTCTGTTTCATCTCTTTCTTCAATAATTATTTCGGCTCCAGTTTCTTTCCTAACATCAAATGTTGACAGTGGCGCAGCAACATAAAATGGGATATCAAAGTGCTTTGCTAAAATAGCTAAATTCATTGTCCCTATTTTATTTGCCGTATCTCCATTTGCAACAATTCGATCCGCCCCTACAATAATTGCATTTATTTCTTTCGTTTGAATAGCATGAGCTGCAGTATTATCTGTAATAAGGGTCACATCAATATTTGCTTGCTTCAATTCCCAGGTCGTTAAGCGACCACCTTGTAAAACTGGTCTCGTTTCACACGCATATGCATGTAAACGCACACCTTTCTCTTTTCCAATATAAAAGGGAGCTAATGCAGTTCCATATCTGGCAGTTGCGATACTTCCAGCGTTACAGATTGTTAAAATATTATCGCCATCTTTAAAACATGTTAACGCATATTCCCCAATATTTCGGCACACCTCTTCATCTTCCTGCTGAATGCGAAGCGCTTCTTCTTCTAATGTTTTTTGTGCTTCTTTTATTGTAGTAATCTCTCGAATAGATTCTCTCATACGATCAATTGCCCAAAATAAATTTACTGCTGTCGGGCGTGACGTTCCTAAATAATTACAATCTCTATTAAACTTCTTTTGAAATTCTTCAATATGTACAGTGTTATATTTTTTTGATGCAAGCGCCAAGCCAAATGCAGCTACAATTCCAATTGCAGGCGCTCCTCGTACTTCTAACATTACGATGCTTTTCCAAACCTCTTCAATAGTCGTCAATGTTTTGTATTCTGTGCTATGCGGCAATTTCGTTTGATTTAATACCGCAATTGCATCACCTTTCCAGCTTACAGATCTCGGAACAGTAACAATTGTACTCACGCTTTTACGCCCCCTGAAACTGTCTGTTGAAATAATGTTCGAAACAGTTGAATATCTGCACTTTTAGATTCATATTTTATTAGTTCTTTACCTAAGGATAGCGCTTGCTTCTTAGCTTGAATTCTTGTTTCTTTATTTTCTATTTCATCTAAATCTGCTACATGAGCTAAACCAATTGTTCTACGAATCAGTTCACATCCGGCAAATCCAACTGCATCAGTAAAGATATTTTGCAAAATAATTGGTAACCATTGTTTTTCTTTCGTATATACTTCTACACCTTCTCCAATCCATAACTTTGTAAAAGTCTCTACAAAATAACTCCACGTCTTTTCTATATGGAAAAATAGTACACTTCTTTTTTCTTCTTCTCTAGATAAAGCATTTAATAATAGATTTGCAATAAATTGACCTATGTCAAATCCAAATGGGCCATATGTCGCAAATTCTGGATCAATCACTTTCGTTTCAGAAGGTGACGAAAAAATACTACCAGTATGTAAATCACCATGAATAAGAGTTTCTTTTCTTGTTAAGAACTTATATTTATATTGTGCTACTTTTAGTTTTAAAGTTTTATCACTCCAAAGTTCATCAACCACGAGCTGTAAATCTGGCTCATAATCATTTGTATCATAATGTCCAAACGGATCTGTAAACACTAAATCCTCTGTAATTTTACAAAGGTCCGGATTTACAAAGGTACCTTCTAGTACCCTCTTCTCTTCTGACTGTAAACCAAAATCTGAAGTATAAAATAAAACATGTGCTAGAAAACGGCCGATATGCTGGGATAAAAGCGGATATTCTTCTCCGTCTATTAATCCTTTTCTTGTAATTGTTAGTCTTGATAAGTCTTCTATTACCGTTATCGCTAACTCTTCATCATGACTGTACACTACCGGAACATAATCCGGTACATACTGCGCAAAAATTTGCAGTGCCTTGCTTTCAATCGTTGCTCTTTTTATAGACAATGGCCAGCTTTCACCAACTACTTTCGCATAAGGCAGTGCTTGTTTTATTATAATTGATTTCTCTCCATCATCTAATTTGAACACGTAATTTAAGTTTCCGTCTCCAATTTCATGACAAACGACATTTGCCTTCGCTTCAAAATAGCCATGATCTTTCGCATATTGTACAGCTGTTATTTCTGTTAATGAATAATATCCCATCGTCTTCTCCCCCTTTTTAAATTCAGAGGTTTTTCTAACATAGAAAAACCTCTTTCCACTAAGAAAGAGGTTTGAAGTTTATCTTCTCCCCTCTTATCTGCCAGAAAGTTTTACTTTCTGCTGGAATTAGCACCGTGCCTTTTGGCGTAATAAACGCCCCATTTCACAATGGTATTACGGTCGGTTGCTGGGCTTCATCGGGCCAAATCCCTCCACCTGCTCTTGATAAGAGTTGTATAATTTTTTGAATTTTTAACTTTATGTTGAAGACTATACCAAGAATAAAAATCACTTGTCAACATTTTATTTGTATAATTCTGGACGACGATCCGCAAAAACTGGAATTCCTTTACGTACTTCTTTAATTTTCTCGAATACAAGCTCTCCAAATAAAATTGATTCTTCTTCATTTGCTTCTACAACAACCTCGCCCCAAGGATCGACAATTAAAGAATGACCGGCAAACTCATTATTCGGATCCTTTCCTGCCCTATTACAGGCAACAACATAACATTGATTTTCAACTGCTCTTGCTTGCAATAGCAAACGCCAATGTGCTAAACGAACTAATGGCCATTCTGCTACAACAAATAAAACTTTTGAACCTTTTGCAGTATGAACGCGCATCCACTCTGGAAAACGAATGTCATAACAAATTGTGCCGGCGCACTCTACATCATCTAACTTAAATTCACCTGTACTATTTCCAGCGATTAAATATTTATGTTCATCCATAAGCTGAAATAAATGCACTTTACTATATTCATTGACTAGTTCTCCTTCCTTGTTTACCACATACATTGTATTTGTAACACCTTGCTCTGTTTGCTTCGCTATGGAACCACCAACAATATGTACACCATATTGTTTCGACCATTCTTTCAACTTTTCTTTCGTTTCCAATCCATCCCTATCTGCAATTTCAGAAAGTCTTGCTAAATCATATCCTGTTGTCCATAATTCTGGTAAGACAATAACATCCGGTCTCTCCTTCATCGCTTCGCTTATTTTATTTTTAGCATTCTCAATATTTTTTTCTACATCTCCAAAAACAATATCCATTTGAATACATGCGACTTTCATTTTTTCAGCCCCATTCTTATTTTTCTCTTTACAAAATACTGGAAAGATTATATCATTTGTCACTAGAATTGTAACAACTTTCAAAAGAGGTGGAAAGTATGAAATTATTTCAACCTTCTGAGATAGTAACATCATTGCCAACACAATTTTTCGCTTCACTTGTTGCAAAAGTTAACAAATTCGTTGCAGCTGGTCACGATGTTATTAATCTAGGTCAAGGTAATCCAGATCAACCAACACCGCAGCATATCGTAAAAGCTTTACAAGATGCTGCAGAAAAGACCATTCATCATAAATATCCGCCATTTCGCGGACATGAAAGTTTAAAAGAAGCCGTGGCAACATTCTATCAACGTGAATATGATGTAGTAGTAAATCCGAAAACTGAAGTTGCTATATTGTTTGGTGGAAAGGCTGGATTAGTAGAATTACCAGTTTGTTTTACAAACCCTGGTGATTCGATTCTCGTTCCAGATCCAGGCTATCCAGATTATTTATCAGGAGTTGCTTTAGCAAAAGCACAATTTGAAACAATGCCGCTTATTGCAGAAAATAACTTTTTACCAGATTACACAAAAATTAATAACTCTATTGCCGAGCGTGCAAAATTAATGTTTTTAAACTATCCAAATAATCCTACAGGTGCTACTGCATCAAAAGATTTTTTTGATGCAACTATTCATTTTGCTAATAAACATAATATATTAGTGGTTCATGATTTTGCTTACGGTGCGATTGGATTCGATGGTCAAAAACCTGTTAGTTTCTTGCAAGCAGACGGTGCTAAAAATACAGGTATTGAAATTTACACTCTATCGAAAACTTTCAATATGGCTGGCTGGCGTATTGCTTTTGCAGTAGGGAATGAAAGTGTCATTGAAACCATTAACTTATTACAAGATCATATGTATGTTAGTATTTTTGGTGCAGTTCAAGATGCTGCCCGCGAAGCACTATTAAGTTCACAGTCTTGCGTAATAGACCTTGTAAATAGTTACGAATCTCGACGAAACGCTCTTATTTCGGCTTGTCAATCAATTGGTTGGAATGTAGACATTCCAACAGGGTCATTCTTTGCATGGCTTCCTGTTCCAAAAGGATATACCTCTGAGCAATTTGCTGATATTTTACTAGAAAAAGCACATGTTGCAGTTGCTCCTGGTGTTGGATTTGGTGAACATGGCGAAGGGTATATCCGTGTTGGTCTCTTGCATACAGAAGATAGATTACGGGAAGCCATTAATCGAATTGATAAATTAAATTTTTTCAAAAAGTAATTGACAACATGAAAAATATCTGACAAAATTCAGTTATCTTAAAAATTTAAACATTTCTAAATACTTCTTATCAAGAGCAGGTGGAGGGACGAGCCCGACGAAACCCGGCAACCGATCTACAATTGTAGACACGGTGCTAATTCTCGCAGCATTACGCTGACAGATAAGGAGCTGGTTGTAAAAAAACCTCTCCTTAGCTGAGAGGTTTTTTTATTTAACTAGGAGGTTATAACAATGAGCGGAATTATAGCGACGTATTTAATCCATGATGATTCACATAACTTAGAAAAAAAGGCTGAGCAAATTGCACTTGGTTTAACAATTGGCTCTTGGACTCATTTGCCACAATTATTGCAAGAACAATTAAAGCAACATAAAGGCAACGTCATTCATATTGTGGAATTAGCTGAACATGAACATACAAATTCGTATTTACGTAAAAAAGTAAAACGCGGAATTATTAAAATCGAATATCCGTTATTAAACTTCAGTCCAGATTTACCAGCAATTTTAACGACTACATTTGGAAAGCTATCCCTTGATGGCGAAGTAAAATTAATTGACTTAACTTTTTCAGACGAGTTAAAAAAACATTTTCCTGGGCCAAAATTCGGGATAGATGGTATTCGAAATCTTTTACAAGTGCATGATCGTCCCCTTTTAATGAGTATTTTTAAAGGAATGATTGGACGAAATATTGGGTATTTAAAAACGCAATTACGCGATCAAGCAATTGGTGGTGTAGATATAGTAAAAGATGATGAAATATTATTTGAAAATGCATTAACACCACTTACGAAACGCATTGTATCTGGAAAAGAAGTTTTACAATCCGTATATGAAACATACGGACATAAAACGTTATATGCCGTAAATTTAACAGGACGAACTTTTGATTTAAAAGAAAATGCGAAACGTGCAGTGCAAGCTGGAGCTGATATTCTATTATTTAACGTATTTGCTTACGGACTAGATGTACTACAATCACTTGCAGAAGATGATGAAATCCCAGTTCCTATTATGGCACACCCTGCTGTAAGTGGTGCTTATTCAGCATCTAAGTTATATGGAATTTCATCTCCATTATTACTCGGAAAGCTACTACGCTATGCTGGGGCTGACTTTTCATTATTCCCATCTCCATACGGAAGTGTTGCGCTAGAAAAAGAGGAAGCTCTTGCTATCTCAAAATATTTAACTGAAGACGATGCATTTTTCAAGAAGAGCTTTTCTGTTCCGTCTGCTGGTATTCACCCTGGTTTCGTTCCCTTTATTGTACGAGATTTCGGTAAAGATGTTGTTATTAATGCTGGCGGCGGGATACATGGACATCCAAATGGAGCGCAAGGCGGTGGTAAAGCTTTCCGTACTGCAATTGATGCTACTTTGCAAAATAAACCACTCCATGAAGTAGATGACATAAATTTGCATAGTGCACTACAAATATGGGGAAATCCCTCTCATGAGGTGAAATTATGAGTATTCAAGTATTTTGTGATTTCGATGGCACGATTACAAATAATGATAACATTATGTCCATTATGGAAAAATTCGCACCACCAGAAGCTGAAGAAGTAAAGAATAGAATTTTATCACAAGAGCTATCTATTCAAGAAGGTGTTTCTCAATTATTTCAATTAATACCTACTCATCTGCACGATGAAATTATTCAATTTTTAATAGAAACTGCTGAAATTCGTAATGGTTTTCATGAATTTATACAATTTATAAATGAAAATAACATTTCTTTTTACGTTATATCAGGTGGAATGGATTTCTTCGTCTATCCACTCTTACAAGGACTCATTCCAAAAGAGCAAATTTACTGTAATGAAACAGATTTTTCAAATGAATACATTACGGTGAATTGGCCTCATCCTTGTGATCATCATTGTCAAAATCATTGCGGATTATGTAAATCATCACTCATCCGTAAATTGAGTGATACGAATGACTTCCATATTGTGATTGGAGATTCAATTACTGATTTACAAGCTGCGAAACAAGCAGATAAAGTATTTGCTCGTGACTTCCTTATTACAAAGTGTGAAGAGAATTATATTGCTTATACACCGTTTGAAACATTCCATGATATTCAAAATGAATTAAAACATTTGTTGGAGGTGAAATTATGAAACAACTTTTTCGTCAATGGTATGACTTAAGCGAGATAAAAAAAGAATTAACAACACGAAATTGGTTTCCGGCAACGAGTGGTAATATTTCTATAAAGGTTAGTCATGAGCCCCTTACTTTTCTCATTACAGCAAGTGGTAAAGATAAAACAAAAACTACTCCAGATGATTTTCTATTAGTAGATCATTTAGGGGTTCCCGTATTAGAGACTGAATTACGCCCGTCAGCAGAAACAGTATTGCATACACATATTTATAACAATACAAATGCCGGGTGCGTACTTCATGTTCATACAACTGATAACAATGTCATCACAAATTTATATAATGATGCAGTCACCCTTCAAAATCAAGAAATTATTAAAGCTCTCGATATTTGGGAAGAAGGTGCAACAATTCACATTCCTATTATCGAAAACCATGCCCATATCCCAACGCTTGGAGAAAACTTCCGAAAGCATATAAAAGGTGATTCAGGAGCAGTATTAATCCGTAACCACGGTATTACCGTATGGGGCCGAGATAGCTTTGATGCAAAGAAAAGATTAGAAGCTTATGAGTTTTTATTCCAATTTCATATAAAACTATTATCAATTCAAGGAGGCGTTTCTAATGGCGCAAATTCGTATTCATGAAGTAAATACTCGTATTGAAAATGAAGTGGAAGTATCTAAATTTCTACAAGAGGAAGGCGTTTTATATGAGAAATGGAACATTTCTAAACTTCCTACTCATTTAAATGAAAATTATTCGTTAACAGATGAAAACAAAGCTGAAATATTAGCTGTTTTTTCAAAAGAAATCGCTGATGTTTCAGCAAGTCGAGGTTATAAAGCACATGATGTAATTTCACTTTCAAATAGCACACCTAACCTTGACGAATTATTAATTAATTTCCAAAAAGAACATCATCATACAGATGACGAAGTTCGCTTTATCGTCAGTGGTCATGGCATTTTCGCTATTGAAGGCAAAGATGGGAAATTCTTTGATGTTGAACTTGAGCCAGGCGATCTCATATCTGTTCCTGAAAATGCAAGACATTATTTTACCTTGCAAGATGATCGTCAAGTTGTAGCTATTCGTATTTTTGTGACAACTGAAGGCTGGGTTCCAATCTATTAAGGTAGTTAGTTGAATAAAAGGACTTGGACCCCCTTTTCCAAACTTTTATTCACTCTACATATATACATCCTCCTATGGAACAGGCTTATTTCATTTTTGAAATAAGCCTGATTTTTTATTTACTCAAAAGTACCACTTCATCACAAATTTAACACCTTGATTTTCCAAGTATATTTTTTGAACATTTTTTGAATATTTATTGAATTTTTTCTGAAAATTCTGTTTTGTATATGATATACTACAATTAATTAAGAAGGAAAATAATATCGCAAACAGAGGGGGATAATCATGAGCTTACTTATCGCACTTATACTTGGGGTTACATGTGGAGCATTTCCAGTTATTTTAGGAGCTATTATGGAAGAGTTAGAAATTGGTGTTTTAGGATTTGTCGCATCTTGTGTAAGCGCTTTATTGTTTGGTTTATTCGGCGCTATTCCTGTTTCAATTCTGTGTGCTTTTTATATAATACGCCATGCTCGTACAAAACAATTGGGTCCTAATCACATCGCACAAATTATCCCATTCCCGGTTGAACGATGCCGCCGCGCTTCTAACTTATAATTATAAAAATTAAAGATGACTAAATAAATAAAAGTCCTCAAATGAGGACTTTTATTTATTTTCTTCTAGAAATTGAAACAATTCTTGTAGATGTAGGGCATCTTCACCATAGCTAACAGATACATGAAATATACCGTCAATCTCAGCTTGCATATAAAGATCCACTCCATCACGATCATATTTCAATGCCAAATAAAACTCCATTTCTTCTAACATCTTTTTTGAGGTTCGAATTACATAATGCCCCTTCTCATCTCTTCCATATTCAAATTCTGGTTCAAAATCATATTTTTGTTTAAAAGCTTCTTTTTGTTTTTCATTAATTTTTATACAAGTAGCTCGCTGTACAGTATCAATCATCTCATCAAACTTTTGAAGGTCCACCTCGTTTACCCCCTTATATATTTTTTAAATAATACTTGTGTTCCACTATTTTCTTCTCCATCCTTAATTAACTCTTCATACAATTCTTTCGCCATACTTAAGCCCGGGACTGATAATTGTAATTTTTCTGCTTCCTCTAAAGCAATTTTAATATCTTTCATAAAATGCTTTACATAAAATCCCGGCTCAAAGTCTCCTTTTAACATTCGAGGAGCTAAATTACTTAATGACCAGCTACCTGCTGCCCCTGTTGAAATGCTCTCTAACACTTTATCTGGATTCAGTCCAGCCTTCTTCGCGTAAGCAACAGCCTCACATACTCCAATCATATTGGAAGCAATCGCAATTTGATTGCACATTTTTGTATGTTGTCCACTCCCAGCTGGTCCTTGTAATTGAATGTTTGTTCCTAACTTTTCAAGTAAAGGTAAGCATCTATCATATATTTCTTTCTCTCCACCTACCATAATTGCGAGTTTTGCTTCTTTCGCACCAACATCTCCTCCTGAGACAGGTGCATCTAACGTATATATATTTTTGCTTTTTGCAACTTCATTAATACGTTTTGCTAAAGTAGGTGTAGATGTCGTAAAGTCAATTGCTATCGTACCTTCTTTTGCATGTTCTATAATTCCTTCTATACCAAAATACACTTCTTCTACATCATGTGGATATCCAACCATTGTCATTACAATATCAACTTGCTTCACTAACTCTTTTGGCGTATCACACCATTGTGCACCATCTTGCACTAAAGAATCTGTTTTTGCTTTCGTTCTATTATATACATATACTTTATGACCATCTTGCATTAAGTGATAAACCATACTTTTTCCCATTACGCCAATACCAATGAAACCTATTGATAAAGTTTTATGTTCCATTTTCTCATCCCCTTTGTTCTAATAAATCATTTACCATCTTTCGGAACTCTTTATTAAAGTCATCATCCATACTATTTTTTACATTTGAAAATAACATAACAAAAATTCCTTTTTCTTTATTAAAATTATTGAAAGTGTTCCAACCAGATAATACACCATGATTATGAAAATAATCTGCATATATATAAAAACTAAATGCATATTTCCGTTCTGCTGAAGGTGAAAACATTGCTTGTATACTTTGTTCAGAAAGAAGTTTTCCATTTATAATTGCTTCGTCTAACTTCTTCATATCTCCAACTGTCGTATACATCTCACCACAACCATATAGCCAATCCATGCCTAACTTCTGCGCTGGTACAAGCTCTTGATTTTTTTTCACATAACCCTTTGTAAAATTTTTATCGCCAGGTACCATATTTCCCATACCGGATTCATGCATATCTGCTTTTACAAATATGTTTTCTTTTATGTAATCTCCTAAAGGTTTTTTCGAGATATGTTCTATTATATAAGCAAGAACCATATAATTATAATCTGTATATCTCCAACCTGTTCCTGCAGGAAATTCTAAATTTTGACGTCCGATCCAATTAATTAACTGTAAACGGGAAGCAGCATTAACATTGCCTTTTGCGTGTTCAGGTAAACCAGAGGTATGGGTTAACAAATGATATAGTGTAATATTTTTATTCTCCGGAAATGAAGGAATATATTTATTTACATTATCTTGAATATTCAATTTACCTTGTTCTTGCAACTGTAAAATAGATGTGGCAACAACTGTTTTCGTAATAGAACCGATACGATATTTTGTTTGAGGCGTATTTTCTATTTTATTTTGAACATCAGCATACCCATATCCTTTATTCAATATAACATGCTCTTTATCTGTTACCAAAACTGTTCCATTAAATTGCTTTCCGACTAAATATTGATCTAATTTTTGAGATATGCTAGCATAATCAATTTGTTGCTCTTCTTTTTCTTCTATATTCCCTTGCACTTCTGGTTCAATAGTAGGATTCACCTTAGTTGTTAATACTGTGTTTTCCTTTATATTGGGGCTAACAAGAAAATAGTATACTCCGCCGCCAACTATAGCAGACAGTGAAGCCATTATCATTACTTTTTTTATCATGTCGATCCTCCATAATTCCTTCGCTAAAAATTGTCCCCCTATTCTATTATCAAACAATAAAAAAAAATCGCAACAATTTGTTGCGAAAAATTACATTTTTTCTTTTCTGTACACACATACTTGATTCTTTCCATTTTTTTTCGCTTCATATAAAGCAATGTCCGCTCGTTGCATTAATTCTTCTCTTGTAGTTCCTTGTTCATATAACGCAACTCCAAAGCTAGCTGTTAGCTTCGAAATTCCAGTGAATTGCTTTGTTTCAATGAAGAATCGTAATGACTCCGCAACTTGAAATGCTTCCTTTTCTACTGTATTTGTCACTAATATAATGAATTCTTCTCCTCCCCATCTTGCAAATACGTGTTGCTGCTCCACTTTAGATTTCATAAGCTCTGCAAGTTGTATTAATGCCAAATCACCAAAATCATGACCATATGTGTCATTAACTGTTTTAAAATTATCTATATCAAATAAAATGATTGCTATTTTCTCATCACTACGTATTACCTTTTCCCACTCTACCTCTAGTATTTGTTGAAACTTTAAACGATTATAAATCTCTGTCAATGAATCTACCATAGCAAGTCTTTCTTGTTCTTGATAGATTTCATCTAATTCTGTAATTTCCGTACATTTTACAATAAATCTTGATAAATCTTCTGGCAATGGTGTCGCACGTAATAGAAAAGTAGATAATTCCCCTTCATAATTTGACATCTTAATTCTTCTACCACTTGATAAAGTATCGTCTAGCCATGTTATATCATGCGTCGTCGAGTAGTATCCATTTTCTCTAATAAAATGTTCAGCAAATACTAAATGTTGCTCACGATAGGCAAACAAATTTTCATATCCGAAAAAAGTTAAAAAATTTGTATTACAATCAACAATCTCATCATCTTCTACTATAAATAATAAATCATTTTGAAAATCAAACATCGTTTGAAGCAGTTCCTGTTGCAAACTAACTTGCCTTACTAAAGAAAGTTGATACAAACTCTTATTCACTTCTTCTAATACTGCTTGTGGAGTTACAGGGGCTATTACAATATTACGTATTCCTAATGCAAGTACATCTGTAAATTCTTTTGTTATTTGTTGATCCCAAATGACAATGAATGTACTTTGCGGGGTATACATATTCTTTATATATTTGATTTGAGAATAATCTGTTACATACATAATTATAATGTGCGGTTTCGTTCTTTGAAATAATAGTTCGCCCTCTTCAAAATTATTTGCTATAAACATACATTTTGGATGGATATTTTCTATCGTTTGTTGATGCTTACATCCATTTTCTATATAAAGGACATTTAACTGCAAATCTTGTAACACATTTTGGAAAACCGTATTCTCTAATAAAAAATGTAGTATGTTCATCACTAGTCTTCACTCACTTCATATATCTTGTTCTACTGAATTCCTCACAAACATTTTTAAAAGACTGTTCTCTAATAAACTTTAATTTGCGAGAGATACATATTAACAAGCTAATTGAGAATGTTATCTTCCCTTTTCACTCTATAAATTCCTTTTTTAGTGTATGATTATAGGAATTATATCGTTTGTATGAATGCCCTAGCTTATTTCTTAAAACTTGACAATTAAAATAAAGATATTATATTCTTAAATTCGACAACTTACAAAATGTAAGTAATATACATTGCGTTTTCTTGATAATTTTATATACAATTTGGAGGATATATAATGACAAACGACAACTTTTTTAACGTTTTATATGAACGCACATCTACACGTGCATTCAACCCAAATAAAGAAATCTCATCTACAGAATTGCATGAGATTTTAAAAGCCGCAGCACAAGCACCTTCCGCTTGGAACTTACAACACTGGAAATTCCTTGTTTTTCAAGGTGAAGATGTACAAAAACGATTACACCCAATAGCTTATAACCAACAACAAATTCTTGATGCTTCTGCAGTAGTCGCTATTTTAGGTGATTTAGAAGCTTATAAAAATGTTGAGCCAGTATATGGTCCAATTGTAGAACAAGGATTTATGAAAGAAGAAGCAAAAGAACGCTTAGCTAAAAATATTGAATCTGCATATGCTCGTGAACAATTCCCGAGAGATGCTGCCTTTTCAAATGCATCTTTAGCAGCAATGCAACTTATGCTTGCAGCTAAAGCAACTGGTTGGGATACTTGTGCTATTGGTGGCTTCAATCCACAAGCACTGACAGACGAATTTAACGTTTCATCTCGTTACGTTCCAATTATGCTTATTACAATTGGTGAATCAACTTTAAAAGGTCACCCTGCACCACGTATGAGCGTAGAGCAAGTGAGTGAGTGGGCAAAATAATAAAAAACGAAGGTAACTACATTACCTTCGTTTTTTATTTCCTGTCATACTTTTGTAATATTACTACAAATCATTCGACATTTATACTTATAGAAAAGTATATTCTATTCCTTTATCATAAATAAACGTGACGTTTTGTGTCGAATTTTGTTAAGGTATTGAAATATACCCGTGTGTTTTTATTACAATTGTGATACAATGATAACAAATAGATAACAAGAGAGGGATTTTCATTGAGTTCATACGGAAGCTTGATCGCACTTTTATGTCACATAGTAACTGTACTGCTTCTATATTTTATTGGTGATGCCGCAAACATCTCCATTTTACAATTCCCAAAAGAAGAAGCATTTCAATTAGAATCAGAAAAACATACTGCACGATCCATCGTACCACTACTCCTAGCTCTTCCTGTATATATCGTCGTTTTATATAAAAGTAAAAAAGTGTAAAGGCTACCCATTTCGTTTATTTTGGTGGTTTTTACATTTTTTTGTTATATTACCCCTATTTTAAACATCATTCCATACTAAACACCCAGCTAGTCATTTAAAATGAGAAAATCCCCTAGAAAAAATTCCACTCTCTGTCCAGTCACTAACTACCGAACTTACATAGATTATAAGTGTGAAGGGGGTGATGAGGATTATGTTTGGATCATTTGGATGCTGTGATAACTTTAGAGACTGTCATCATCGTGAAAGAGAGTGCGACCATCGTGACCATCGCGAGAAAGAGAGAGAGGTAAAACCACAACAACCAGCTGTATGTAACGTACTTGCTAGCATTTCAGTTGGAACAGAGCTTTCTCTTTTAAGCATTAAAGGTATCGGATCTTTCAACGATGTAATTTTTGAAGGTTTCGCTAACGGTGTTGCTCTTTTCTCCGCTTTAGCTCGTAACAATAATGATAAAGATAATAAAGACGACAACAAAGATGATAAGAACCGTCAACGTAATACTTTTAATGGTATTTTACGTGTATGCCCAACTGATATCGTTGCTATCGCTATCTAGTTCTGTGTCTTATCCTCTATAGTAAGAAAACAAGATTTACTTTTCTCATAGAAAAAACCTGAGACCGATTTCAAATCGACTCAGGTTTTTTTATTAATTATATGCTTTTAACTAGTTCAACAACTTCTTCAGCAGTTGACATCATTAATGCTTTTTCTGCTAATGTTTCCATTTCTGCTTTTGACAACTTGCTTAGTTGTGTTCTTGCAGGAAGAATAGATGTTGCACTCATACTGAACTCATCTAAACCTAATCCTAATAATAATGGGATAGCAAGTGAATCTCCCGCCATCTCACCACACATGCCAGCCCATTTGCCTTCTTTATGAGCAGCATCGATAACCATTTTTACAAGACGTAAAATAGATGGGTTATATGGTTGGTATAAGTATGATACTTGTTCGTTCATACGGTCTGCAGCCATTGTGTATTGGATTAAATCATTCGTTCCGATAGAGAAGAAATCAACTTCTTTCGCGAATTGATCTGCTAATACTGCTGAAGCTGGGATTTCAACCATCATACCAACTTCAATAGAATCAGAAACAGTTGTACCCGCTTCTACAAGTTTCGCTTTCTCTTCTAATAAAATCGCTTTCGCTTGACGGAACTCATCAAGAGTTGCAATCATTGGGAACATAATTTTTAAGTTGCCGTATACGCTAGCACGAAGTAATGCACGAAGTTGTGTACGGAACACATCTTGCTCATCAAGACATAAGCGAATTGCACGGTATCCTAAGAATGGGTTCATTTCTTTTGGTAAATGTAAGTATGGAAGCTCTTTATCTCCACCGATGTCAAGTGTACGAACAACGACCGGTTGACCTTCTTTTACACCTTCAAGAACTGCTTTATACGCTTCGAACTGCTCTTCTTCTGTTGGAAGATTGTCACGGCCCATGTATAAGAATTCTGTACGGTATAAACCAACGCCTTCTCCACCATTATCGATAATACCTTGTACATCATTTGGTGTTCCGATATTTGCAACAAGCTCAACGTGATGTCCATCACTTGTTACAGTAGCTTGGTCTTTTAATTTTGCCCATTCATTTTTTTGCTCTTCAAATTTCGCTTTCTTTTCTTCAAACGAACGAAGAGTTTCTTCTGATGGGTTTACAATTACTTCTCCATCTAAACCGTCAATGATAACGATATCGCCGTTTTGGATTTTCTCCATAACAACTTTTGTACCAACAACAGCTGGAATTTCCATAGAACGAGCCATAATTGCAGAGTGAGATGTACGTCCACCGATATCAGTAGTGAAACCTTTTGCATACTTACGGTTTAACTGAGCTGTATCAGATGGTGTTAAATCTTCAGCAATGATGATTACCTCTTCAGAAATTGTACCAGGATTTGAGAAGTTAATTCCTAGTAAATGTGCAAGAACGCGTTTTGTTACGTCACGAATGTCTGCAGCACGTTCTTTCATATATTCGTTATCCATGTTTTCAAACATAGAAATAAACATTGATGCAACTTCATCCATTGCAAATTCAGCATTTACTTTTTCGCTATTCACTTTATCTTTTACTGGGTTTACTAGTTCTGGATCATTTAACACTAATAAATGTGCTTCAAAGATCGCAGCTTTGTCAGCACCTAGCTCAGCAAATGCGTGGTCTTTAATAGCTTCTAATTCAGTTTTTGCTTTCTCAAGCGCAGCGTCTAAGCGTGCAATTTCTGCAGCTTCGTTTGTAATTGATTTCTTTTCGATGTTAAATTCAGGATTTTCAAGTCTGAAAGCCTTTGCAATAGCAATCCCACTTGATGCAGCGATCCCTTGAATGTTAAGAGTCATTATTCTCCTAATCCTTCGTTTTTCATAGTTTCTTCGATAGCTGCTAGTGCTTGAGCTGCATCATCACCATTTGCAGTGATTTTAATTTCTGCGTTTTGTTGAATACCTAAAGACATTACGCCCATGATTGATTTTAAGTTAACATTCTTTCCGTTATACTCTAAGTTAATGTCAGAACCGAATTTGCTTGCAGTGTTTACAAGTAGAGTTGCTGGACGAGCATGAATTCCTGAGTCGCTAGTTACTTTAAAGATTTTTTCCATGATAATTTATCTCCTTTAAATTACAGTATTTTTTAGTTGTATAGACGTGAGTACTACATCATCTATTGTATATAATAGGCGATGTTCGGTCAACCACATCGCCTATTATAATTATAAACATTTTGCGTCAAATTCCTACTGAATGTCAATAATAGCGGTTTCGCCCTTCTTAACATTTCCATCTTTTTTCAATTCGACTTGTTGCCCTTGTTGTAAGTTTGTAAAGACAATTGGTGTAATGATAGATGGTGCATTTTCTTTTACAAATGCAAGATCTACTTTTAATAATGGTTGGCCTTGTTTCACCTTGTCGCCTTGTGCTACAAGCGCTTCAAAACCTTCACCATTTAATTTTACAGTATCAATACCGAAGTGGATCAAAATTTCTTTTCCGCCTTCAGATTGAATACCAATCGCATGTTTTGTAGGGAATACATTAACGATCTCACCGTTAACTGGAGAAACTACTGTTCCTTCAGTTGGCTCAATTGCAAATCCATCTCCCATCATTTTTCCTGAGAATACTTGGTCAGGTACTTCTGTAATTGGTAAGATTTTCCCTTCAATTGGTGATACAATTGTTTCATTTTCATCAACTTTTTGAGGAGTTTCTTCCACTTTTACAGGTTCTTCTTTTTCAGCATGAGGTGTACGACCTGACATAATATCATGAATTTGTGATTTTAACGTGTCAGATTTCGGTCCGAAAATAGCTTGAATGTTATTTCCAACTTCAAGTACACCAGCTGCTCCAAGTTCTTTTAAGCGGTCTTTATTTACATTCTTTTGTTCGTTAACTTGAACACGTAAACGAGTAATACAAGCATCTAAAGAAGCAATGTTTTCTTTACCCCCAAGTGCTACTAATACTTCACGAGGAAGTTCGCCTGCTTCTGCTTTTCCTGCACCGTCATTCGCATTTGCCTCTTCACGACCAGGTGTTTTTAGATTCCATTTACGGATTGCAAAGCGGAATCCGAAGTAGTAAATAACTGCTAGTACAAGACCAACAATAATTACCCACCACCATGCTGTACGGCCTGGTAGTACACCGAATAATAGGAAGTCAATTAAACCACCAGAGAATGTCATACCAATTTTAACACCTAAAATTTGCATTGTCATAAATGATAGACCAGCAAATACAGCATGAATTCCGAATAATACTGGCGCTACGAATAAGAATGAAAATTCAAGTGGCTCTGTAATACCTGTTAAGAAAGATGTTAATGCTGCAGAACCTAAAATACCTGCTGCTAATTTTTTATTTTCTGGACGTGCTTCATGATACATTGCTAAAGCTGCTGCTGGAAGACCGAACATCATGAACGGATACTTACCAGTTGTAAATGTACCTGCCGTTAATTCTACACCGTCTTTTAACTGTGCCATAAAGATTTTTTGGTCACCACGGATTAATTCGCCAGCTGCATTTGTATACTGACCGAATTCGAACCAGAACGGCGAATAAAAAATGTGGTGTAGTCCAAATGGAATTAATGAACGTTCAATTAAACCGAATATAAATGCTGCGATTGTTCTATTCGCATCAATCATTTGATGTGAGAACGTGTTTAAGCCACCTTGAATGTATGGCCAAACGAAGCACATGATAATACCTACTATTAAAGAGAATGTTGCAGTTGCGATCGGTACGAAACGCTTACCTGCAAAGAAACCTAAGTATGATGGTAATTCAATGTTGAAGTATTTATTATAGCAATATGCCGCTACTATACCGACGATAATACCACCAAATACCCCTGTTTGTAGCGTCGGAATACCTAATACGTTTGCATACGCTGGATCTGCAAATCCAATTTTTACTGGGTCTGCTCCAGAACTTGTTACTTTCACTAGCTTATCTACTTCTAAGAACACACTCATCGTTTTGTTCATAATTAAGTAGCCGACGAATGCTGCTAAACCAGCTACTCCGTCTCCACCAGCTAAACCAATTGCTACCCCAACTGCGAATAATAATGCAAGGTTAGCGAAAATAATATCACCAGATTGTTCCATAATTTTTGCAACCATTACGAACCAATCTGCTTTTAAAGCAGGAATAACATTTGTTAACTGTGGATTTTGAAATGCATTACCAAATCCAAGTAAAATACCTGCCGCCGGTAAAATCGCTACTGGAAGCATTAACGCTTTTCCGACTTTTTGAAGAACACCAAAGATCTTCTTAAACATGGAAACCCTTCCTCTCTTATCTATATTGATACCTTCCGACAAACGCCAAAAAGACATGAGGAAAAAAAGATAGAACGATAGCTATACAAAGGGTAGTATATCCCTTTCTCTAGCTTACATTCCTTACTTTTCTCCACTCATGCCTGATCGAATCAGTAACACGTGTCAAAAATAGGTTTACGTATAAGTTCACTATAATTAAGGCAAACGTTTTCGTTACTCTCCTTAATCTGTTTGTCGAAATTTGTATAACTTTGCAATAGTTATTATACATAACTATTGTAAGCGATTCAATCATTTTTTTTAACGTTTTCATTTTAGACAAAAATATATGACTTTTTACACATGCTCTGCCTTTACTAAGCGTTGCAAGTGCATCGTTAAATAAATACTTTCAGCTTCATATACAGGTAGTTGCAACTCTTTTTGCATGACCTTAACTAGCTTCCAAGCCACGTTATAGCAAACTGGATACTCCGCCTTTAATAAATCAGCAAAACTTTGCGATTCCTCTACTTTTTCTCCTTTTTTCACCCTCTCAATAGCATATTGAAGATGACGAATAAGGCGTAAATAATGAATGCTCTCTTGATCTAATGTAATTTGTAAGTTTGTCTCAATTAAAGATACAAGTTGTGCAATGAGACGGGAGTTTTGATTAACTGAAGATAAATCAGAATTTGTAAGCGAACTGTAAATGTGAAGTGCAATAAAACCAATTTCTCCTTCTGGCAATGTAATTTGCAAACGAGAATTTAAAAGTTCTACAACACCTTCAGCAATTTCATATTCCTCTGGATAGAGCATTTTTGTTTCAACTAAAAAAGGATTATCAATTGTAAGTCCTTGTTTTAACCTTTTAATTGCAAATGAAATATGATCTGTTAACGCAATATGAATATGTTCATTTAGTGGAGATTTTGCTTTTTCTTGAATGTACAGCATAATATCGTTCATCAATTCAATTAATTTTTCACTAACATGCGGCACTAATAATTTATATTGTTCACGATCACGTTCATTTTTTAAGACAAACATTTTTTCGATTTGTTCTTGCTCCAATACATCTTTCGCTTTTTTCCCAAATCCAATTCCTTTACCAATCACTACTACTTCCTCGTGTTCAGGATGGCTAGCAATGATGACATTATTATTTAAGACTTTTTTAATTTCCAGATAATTATTCATATAACACCACCCTCGTACTTAAATAGCCTACTTTTATGTTACAGAATATTCTTCTTTGTCGTCAATGTAAAACATCTGCCATTTAATAAAAATTCATTTTTTAGACATGTTTATATATGATGCATATAATGTAAGAGCAACTGTACATAGAAAGGAGATAACAACATGATTAAAATGTTTGTAAGTGATATCGATGGTACAATGATGCAACACGGAGGTCTTATTGATGAGCAAGATGTTGCGGCACTACGCAGCCTCGCCGAGCAAAATGTTATTCTTTGCTTCGCTTCCGGAAGACTTGATAATGAAATTGCAGACTTAATGAAAGCTGTAAATACAAATTTTCATCGTATTAGTGTAAATGGTGTTTTTGTATATACACATGAAAATAAACAACTATTATCTGCAACTTTTGATTCCAGCATACTTCCCGATTTGTTAGCTATGACGAATGAAAATCCTTATTTCCGTTATGTAAGTGATGAGCATAATTATTACATTGAAGAGAAAACACCTTTTATTCAAGAACTTGAACAACAAGTAACTATGACTTCTGTTGAAGAACCAAACTTACTACAGAAGATTGATGATACAATTTTCCCAAATAAAATTTCTGTCGGTGGAACAAAGGAGAGCTTGCAACTCCTTCAGAAAAAAATTGATGAAAAATTCCACGGGAAAGTTAGTACTTTCATCTCAGCAGAACAATGTTTAGATGTAATGCCACCGAATGTTAGTAAAGGCTCTGCCATTTCTGTTTTATTAAATGAGTTTCAAATAAAACCTGAGGAAATTGCTTGTATAGGGGATTCTTACAATGATATTCCTATGTTTTCTTTAACTCCTCACAGTTTTGCTATGTCGCAAGCAGATGATGCAGTAAAAAAACACGCTCACTATGTAGTAAATCACGTCAAAGATGCTGTTAACCACGTAATTGCTCATAATAAAAATACGACTCATTCCTTATAAGGATGAGTCGTATTTTTATTTCTTTACATGTTATCCATTTTCATTTCCACTGTACTTCACAAACTGAAATATACTATTTGTTACGTGCGATATTCGTAATAAATTTATAACGATCTCCACGATAAATACATTTCACGTACTCTAGCGGTATCTCACCTTCTGAATATGACCATTGACGCATTACAAGTACAGGCGCCTTTTTAGGAATATGCAGATGTTCAGCTTCATTTTCCGTTGCAACAGAAGCTTCAATTGACTGAGTAGCGCTAACAAGTTTAAAGCCCAGTTTTTTCTCTAAATGTTCATATAAAGATTGTTGCAATATCTCTTCGTTAATATCTTTTACAAGAGCTGGCGACAAATATGTCGTCTCAAAAGCAATCGGTTCATCATCAGCTAAGCGAATACGCCTCACTTCATAAACCGATTCCCCCTCCTGTATTCTCAACCGGTCTGCTATTTTAGCAGTAGCTGGAACTAGGCGGAAACTAAGTAATTGACTACTTGGGTTCATCCCACGAGAAATCATGTCTTCTGTGAATCCCGTCATTCCTTGCAATTTTTGTTCCACTTTCGGAAGTTGGACAAATGTTCCAATTCCACGCTTCCGATATAAATAGCCTTGTTCCACTAAATTATTAATCGCCTGTCTGATTGTCATACGACTCACTTCGAACTTATCACAAAGTTCATTCTCAGATGGGATTTTATCTCCCGGCTTCCATTCGCCGTCCTCAATTAGCTGTTTCACCCACTCTTGAATCTGATAATAGATCGGAAATGGTGAATACTTGTCGATGTTCATCAGCAATCGCCTCACTGCATAAAGATAGAGCTTCTTGATCTGCGATTACGGTTACATTCGGATGACGTTGTAAAACTGTAGCCGGACACTCTTCACTATATTCACCTTGCAATAATTCTTTAACAGCTTCTGCCTTTTTAGCACCCATAGCTACAAGTAGAACTTGTTTCGCTTTCATAATGCTTCCAATTCCCATTGTAATCGCATGAGTTGGCACATCTTCTTCTTTTTCGAAGAAGCGAAGGTTTGCTTGGCGTGTAGATTCTGTTAATTCAACAATGTTCGTTGGAGAATTAAACGGTGTTCCTGGCTCGTTAAATCCGATGTGACCGTTTTCACCGATTCCAAGAATCTGTAGGTCAACTGGGTTAGCAGCTAGAATGCCCTCGTAACGTTTGCATTCTTCCTCTAAATCACTTGCCATCCCGTTTGGTACATAAGTTTGTTTAAATGGAAGATGATCAAACAACTGTTCTTGCATGAAATAGTGATAGCTGTTTTTATCTTCATGTGGTAAATTTACGTACTCATCTAAGTTTACAGTGGTTACACGGCTTGTATCAAGTTTATTTTTTCGCATTTCTGCATAAATACCTAATGGAGAGCTTCCTGTAGCCATTCCTAATGTTGGATTTTCTTTTGTTTTTACAACTTCTTCAATTAATTTATAACCTACTTCTGCTAGTTCTTCTGGAGTTTTTACAACAAGAATATTCATTTAATTACTTCCCTTCCTTCATATGAATTCCTAAACGAACCGTATCATATACATGTAAATCTTCATTCATCACAACAAAGTCTGCATCTTTTCCTACCGCTAATGCACCTTTATTATTTAATCCAAACTCTTCTGCTTGGTTAACTGATGTCATCAGTACTGCATCTTCGATTGAACAACCTGTAAATTCAATTACATTTCGGAAAGCTTGATCCATTTTTAGAATACTACCAGCTAACGTTCCATCTTCTAATCGAGCACTACCATCTTTTACATGTACCGGCTGTCCGCCAAGCTCATATAATCCATCTTCAAGACCTTTTGCGCGCATTGCGTCAGTAATAACACTTACTTTTTTCGGTCCTTTTAACTTATATGCTAATTTCACCATATCAGGGTGAATATGAATACCATCTGTAATTACTTCAACCATTACATCTGGATTTAATAACACATGACCAACAACTCCTGGCTCACGGTGATGTAATCCACGCATTTGATTGTATAAATGTGTCGCATGTGTAATCTTTCTATTTTTTAGTTGCGCATCAATTGCATCTGTATGCCCCATTGTGCCAACTACACCAGTTTCAGTAAGATATTGTTCAAACTCTAATGCTCCCTCTTCTTCTGGTGCATATGTTACTAATTTAATTAAATTCCCACTTGCTTCTTGCCATTGTTTAAATTGCTCAATATTTGCAGGAACGATATGTTCAAGTGGTTGTGCACCTGCACGTTTCTTTGAAACATAAGGTCCTTCTAAGTGAATATATTCGAAATGTGCTCCTTTTTCTTTTGCTTCTTTCGCAGCAGTTAGCGCTGCTTCAATTGCCTCTGGAGCTTGTGTCATTGTTGTTGGGAAGTAAGTTGTAACCCCTTCTTTTAACATTTCTTTACCTAGAGTTACTAACCCATCGCTATTTGCATCCATCGCATCAATATCGTATCCACCATGAATATGAACATCGATCATACCTGGAATTACAATCTTCCCTGTAGCATCAAAAACAGTTTCATTTTCTTGTGGTACATATTGAGCCATCAAACCAATTTCTTTAATGGTTTCTGCGTAACGAATAAATCCGTTTTCCACTATTTCTTGACCTGTGTAAATTTTGGCATTGATGACAATTTGCGTTTTCATTTTCATCGATCCTTTCCCATGAAATACCTACTTGTTATTATTACCTTATTCGCCTAGTTCCATCTTAATATATGCACGAGTAGTTGTCTATACATTCTAATGAAATTTCCTTTTTATTCAACAAAAAAGGAAATTTCTTACGTCCATTATAATTATAATATATAGTATTCATTTTTCCAAAAAGGGACAGTATCCACCCCTAATATAGAAGTCACTTCAACAATGGCATTAACCCGCTAGACTCTAACATAACATGTTCACCATCTGTTTCTATTTCTACTGTACGTTTATTCGTTCTATATACCATTATACCGTGCCTTTTTAAGCGTTTTACTACACTTTGGTGAGGATGTCCATACGGATTACTACTCCCATAAGACAGAATAGCAAACTGCGGTTCCACTTTTTTTATAAACGTTTCACTTGTTGAAGTATACGAGCCGTGATGCCCCACTTTTAAAACATCTGCATGTACATCAAATTGTTTTAATATTTCATGTTCTGTCCGTACATCCGCGTCACCCATTAATAAAAAATCCGCTTTTCCATATCGTACCTTCAAAACAATTGAGGATTCATTATTTTCATCTTTTGATTTCCCATTGTTTAATACTTGTATAGAAACATGTGGATCCAGCGGTATATATTGCCCTTCCTTTACTGAAACGAAAGGTATCCCTCTTTTTTTAATATTATTCCGATATGTATGATAAGTAAGAGAACTATATGTTTTTCCGCTATCTAATATAAGCGATACCGGCATTTGCTCTACAATTGGAATTAGCCCCCCTATATGATCCATATCGGGATGCGTACTGACAATTACATCTAAATGATTAATCCCTTTCTCAATTAATTTCTGAATAATAACCTCTCCTGCTTCATAAGGTCCTCCATCAATTAACATTGTTTGTCCGTTTGGCATTATGATAAGTGTTGCATCACCTTGCCCCACTTTTAAAAAGCTCACTTTCATTTTACTAAGATGTTGCCGATGCATATGTAAAGGAGACGTAGTATGAATGGACATCATATACCTTTTAGCTGATGCGCTATTTAAAGAAAAACATAATAAAACAGAAACTAATAATAGAATAATCCGCATACCTCTCATAACTCGTCTCCTTTTTTCATTTAGTATGGCACTGTAAATAATTGATATACAAAAAAAGCTTAGCAAAATGCTAAGCTTTTATTTCGATATCTCTTGTAAGGAACCGAAGAATAAATCTGCTTCATTCATTTGTTCATTCTCTTCAGAAAGCGGGGGTAAATCATCTAATGTTTTCAATCCAAATGTGTCCAAAAATTCTTTTGTTGTTCCGTATAAAATAGGACGCCCTGGTCCTTCCGCCCTTCCCATTTCTTTTATAAGTAAATGGGAAACCAACGTTTGTAACGCCTTATCGGTTTTAACTCCTCTAATCTCTTCCATTTCAGTCCTTGTGATTGGTTGACGATATGCAACAATCGCTAACGTTTCAAGGGCAGCTTGTGAGAGCGAAGCAGCTGTTGGTGTATCTATTAGTTTTTGATAATATGAAGCATGTTCTTTCTTTGTAGCAAAACGATATACTTTTGCATACTGTACAATTTGCAAACCACGGTTTGCACCTTCACATTCTTGTTGCATTTCTTCTAAAATATTCATTACTTCATTCATTTCAATTTCAAGAACTTTCGCTATTTGTTCTGGATAAATCCCTTCATCACCAGAAACAAATAAAAGGCCTTCAATAATTGACTTTTGTTCTTTCCTATCCATTTCACGAGCTCCTTCCTTCTATTTTCCCATAAAAATACACATCAAAAAACCGAATCACAATCAATGCGTTCGGTTCAATATTTTTTCTCTTGTTCCAAACGATACATTAAAACATAGCATGAGATAAAGTGTTTTTATCCCAATTTTACATACTTGCCCTATGCAGATTTATTAGAGCTTGATACGAAAATTTCATCAAAATTATGTTCTTGCTCAATTATGATTTGTTGATTTTTCATAAGTTCCAGAACTGCTAAAAATGTTACGACCATTATTTCACGTTCATCATCAACAAATAAATCATAAAAACTTTGGCGACCACCCTTTATTTTTAACTGCTTTAAAATATCAGTCATTCGCTGTTCAATTGGTATTTCTTGACGAGTAATACGTGTTGTTACAGGTTTTTTTGCCTTTTTACGGCGCATTAATTTTTGAAATGCCGCTAGCATATCATATAACGTAACATCAAGAGGCAAGCTTGTCTCCTCTTCTTGTTGCAACGATGTAAAGTCAATTGGTGGACGTGTATATAGCTGTGCTCTTTCTTGTTCTCTTTCTTTTAACTCAGTAGCAACTTGCTTATATTTCTTATATTCAATTAACCTCTCCATCAATTCTTGACGAGGATCATCTATAAAATCATCACCGTTATCAAGTACATCTTCTTCATGTTTCGGCAACAACATTTTACTTTTAATTTGTAATAACGTTGCGGCCATTACTAAATACTCACTTGCAACATCTAATTGAAGTTCTTTCATCGTATGCACATAAGATAAATATTGCTCTGTAATATCTGCTACAGGAATATTATATATATCAATTTCATAACGATGTATTAAATGTAACAATAGATCTAAAGGCCCTTCAAAAGCCTCTACTTTAAAATTATATTGCACAAAGCATCCCACCACATTTTTTCTATAACAACATAAGTATAGAGCATACTCATGTTCTATCCAACCTTTTTAAGAAATTTAATTAAAAATAGACCGATGCCTATGTCATCATGCCCACCACTTCATATGATAACAGTGTAGTAAGAACAATGTAGGAGGTCAAAAAACTATGGGTCACGTTGATTGTGGTTTTAGCGGTGGGTTCGCATTACTTGTTGTACTGTTTATTTTACTAATTATTGTAGGAGCAGCTTGCTTCTGCTAATATGAACAATAACGGCTAGGGGGAAATCTCCTAGTCGTTTATTGTTCATATTTCTATGATACACTTATATGTATAACCGTTAGATAGGGGCGAGAAAACATGTATCCTACCGAATACATACAATTTTTAATTCATTTCCAAGGAGATTACGACTATTTTGAATGCCACGAAATACTAGAAGAGTACTGGAAGACAAAACCACGAGGAAATCGTGATCATTACTTAGTTGGTCTCATTCAAATTGCAGTTTCTTTATACCACCAAAGACGTGATAACTGGAATGGTTCTACAAAAATGATGAAAAGCGCAATCACAATTTTAGAAAAAAGCGGTGTGTCTTTACAACGTTTAGGAATTAATCAAGTACAACTTCTTTCCTTGCTCAATGAAAGATTGCAATCTATCCATAAAAAAGAACGTTTTGTACCTTTATTTTTACCCTTATCAGATCCATCGTTAGAGAAGCAGTGCACAGAGTTATGTCAAAAACAAAACCTCCCTTGGAAAGATTTGAATGCTATCCCAAGTGAATATATTATAAACAAGCATACTATGCGTGATCGCACAGAAGTCATTACTGAACGAAATGAACAATTACAAAAAAGAAAGCAGAGATAATAAACTACTTATCCCTGCTTTCACGAATGTATATTTTGTTCTAGCCCTTTACATTTTTCGCAAAAACTTGCTGTTTGCTCATTTCCGCAAATTGTAAACTCAAGAAATTTACTCTTTAACTCTTGAACCATCTTTGTCCCAATCCCTACATGACGGTGAGATGGGTTGACACTCAAATGCTGAATTTCTAATACTTGATTCTCTTTTTTTACAATCCCCATTATTCCAACAAAATCTTCATTCTCTTTCCACAAATACAATTGCCAATCATCTTTTGCTTCATATTCTTTCATTGTCAATTGTAATGTTTTCACATCTTTTTCAGTTGGCATAAACGAAAGAAGCCCCATTGCAATTTTTTCATAACTTTTTTTAAAACGAATTAACATAACCCTTATCCCTTCTTACAAAAGTTACAAACTAGTAATCCCCTCAATCACTCTTTTCATATCATATTCATTTTACAATATTTTCAACAGAGTGAGAAGAGCCTAAAACAACTTGATAATCATACAAAGCGAAAAGAAGAAAGTCAAATCTATGTTTCAGCACTATTCCTTTAATAAATAGAGTTAAAAAAAGAAAATTTTATATGGAATGGAAAGAAACATATCATTCAATATCACTTCATTAATAGTTACCCTAAAGCAGCACACTTCTAGCAAAATTAATATAACAAAAAATATTTATTGAAACATATAATGTAATGTATTCTATGTAATTTGTTAAAGGTTTGTTCTCACAAGCAATATATTTTAGCAACAATACTACTTGTATGATGAGCTGCAGAAGAAGTACCCCGTCCCATTTAAAAGTAAAAAAAGAGAGCAAAAGCTCTCTTTTCCCTTACCTTATTCTTCCCAAACTTTAACTTCTTTCATTACATCGCCTTGACGCATTTTTAATACTGTTTCAATACCGCTTGTTGCTTTACCAAATACAGTATGAACGCCATCTAAATGTGGCTGTGGCTCATGAACAACAAAGAATTGGCTACCGCCTGTGTTACGGCCAGCATGAGCCATAGAAAGTGATCCGACAAGGTGTCTATGAGGGTTTCCATCAGTTTCACATGGAATAGAGTAACCTGGGCCACCTGCACCTGTACCTGTTGGGTCTCCACCTTGGCTTACGAAGCCAGGAATAACACGGTGGAATGTAACACCATCATAAAATCCTTGCTCTGCTAATTTTTTAAAGTTTTCTACTGTTTTCGGTGCTTCTTCTGGGAAAAATTCCAAGTCGATTTTTTCACCGTTTTCCATTAATATGTATCCTAAAGTTTTCATATGTATATGTCTCCTTTCAACTATCTCAGCACTATATTACCACATTCATGACTAGAAACAAAAAGAATCCGACAATCTAGATACTTCTTTTTTGAAATGTGGAAAAAGCTAGGTGACAAATAAGAAATATATACTATAATAACTTTGTTGCCCGAAAATTTTAGAAAGAGAAAGGGAGCGATTTTTCGTGAGAACGAAATTATTAGCTCTGCTATTAGCTGTAACGGTATTTATGATGCCAACAGCTTCATTTGCAGACATCATCGAGGGAGAATCAATTGTTACACTAGGAGAGAACTTATCCGAACAACAAAAACAAGATCTGTTAAAAGAAATGAAAGCACCGAAAGATGCTACAATTATTACTGTATCTAATGCGGAAGAACATAAATTTCTAGAAGGCATTGTTCCAAAAGCACAAATTGGTACGAGAGCAATTTCTTCTTCTATGATTACATACACTAAACCAGGATCTGGTCTTATTGTACGATCAAAGAACATTAACTGGGTAACAGATGCAATGTACACTAACGCTTTGATTACAGCAGGTGTAAAAGATGCAGAAATTCAAATTAACGCACCTTTTAAAGTTTCAGGAACTGCAGCTTTAACTGGATTAATGAAAGCATATGAAACTGCGTCCAATAAACAAATTCCTGAAGAAGTTAAAAAAGTAGCGAATGAAGAAATGGTACAAACAGCCCAGCTTGGTGATAAAATTGGTGAAGAAAAAGCAGTTCAACTTGTTGCAAAAATTAAAGAAGAAATTGCAAAAGAACAGCCAAAAACAACAGAAGATTTACGTTCATTAATTAAAAAAATTGCTGATCAATTAGGCATTACATTAACAGATGAACAGTTAGATAACTTAGTATCGTTATTTGATAAAATGAAAAATCTTAATATCGATTGGAATCAAGTTGGTAGTCAATTAAACAAAGCAAAAGAACACGTTTCTGCCTTTTTAGGATCTGAAGAAGGACAAAGTTTTCTAGATAAAGTGAAAGATTTCTTCTCAAGTATCATTGATTTTGTTAAATCTTTATTCAAGTAAAAAAGAAGCCCGCCAGTGACGGGCTTCTTTTTTATACAAGTAACGGTAATTTCATAACAGCCTCTTCAACCGAACGCACTATATGATTTGCTTTCTCCTTTACATATGGATGGGCATGATGAAGAGTAAATGAATGCGGGGTTACTTCAAACATAGAAATATCATTGAAAGAATCTCCAATACAAGCAACTTCATTTGCTTCAATTTGCAAATGGTCCATTAGTCGCTTTAGAGCACTACCCTTACTCACGCCTCTTGGCATAATATCAACATAGCGTTTACCTGATATAAAAACTTCCGCTTCGCCTTGAAACGTATCTCGTAGCTCTTGATCTAACGTCACAATTTTCTCTTCTTCTCCAAAAACAAACAATTTTGCAGGGTGCACAGTCTTACCAAACTCTTCTTCTAACGCTTCAATTTCAGCGATATGCACACCCATATACGCTTCAAAATTATGGTGTTGTTCATTTTTCCTTTTTGTATATCGCTGCTCATTTGCACAAACAATATCCGCTAGTCCTTTTTTATGTATATATCGATATATTTCCTGGGCAACCGTATTTTCAAAACTCGATTCATGGAATAAATCCCCATCCGGAAGTAACATTGTCGCTCCATTTAAGCCTGTTGTGTAATATGGGAATGAAAACCTTTTTACAACTTCATCAATTCTATGTGTAAAGCGGCCAGAGGCAAAACAAATATTTGTCCCTTTCTCAGCTAACCAACACAGCGCACGTTCATCTTCTTTTTGCATATGATTCACATCGTAAACGAGCGTGTCATCTAAATCACTTACAAATAATTTAATCATGTCCTCTTCCCCTTCCATACACAATATCTACTCTAAGTGTACACAAAAAATGTGTGATTTTTGTTAAAAAACAATAAATTTTTGCTAAAAAAAATAAACGGGTGTATAATCCCGTTTATTTTTGTCTTTTTACATTTTGAGGTCTTACAATACTTGGTCGTACTTTTAAACTAGACATTGTTGGACGGAGTAAAATTTTTGTTAACGCGCCCCAATCAAATGGTAAAAACGGCCATAAATAAGGTGTTTGTAAACTTTTTATAGACGTTAAAAATAAAATTAATATCGTCATACCAATTACAAATCCCATCTCATGGAAGAGACCTGTTAAAATAATAACAAACAATTTCCCAACCTTATTCCCTAATCCTAATTCATAACTCGGTGTTGCATATGCACCAATCATCGAAACCGCTACATACAAAATTACTTCTGGCACAAACAAACCTACATCAATTGCAATTTGACCAATTAATATAGCGGAAATCAACCCTGCTGCAGACGATAACGGCGTTGGAGTATGAATGGCTGCCATCCTTAAAAACTCAAGTCCGACCTCTGCCATTAACACCTGTAATAAAATTGGTAAATGCGTCATCTTAGTCGGTCCAATAAAAGCAAGATTTGCTGGCAAAAGAGTTGGATCAAATACAAACACTAGCCAAAATGGTAATAAAAATAACGAGAATATAACACCTAAAAAGCGCACCCAGCGTAAAAATGTACCGACAGCTGGATTTTGTCTAAATTCTTCCGCATGCTGTAAATGATGAAAATATGTTGTCGGTGTAATCATAGCACTTGGTGATGTGTCAACGAGCACTAACACATGCCCTTCTAGTAGATGATTTGCTGCTACATCTGGCCTTTCTGTATATCGAATAAGTGGGAATGGGTTATAGCTTTGCTTTACAACAAATTCTTCTACTGTTTTATCCGCCATCGTAATTCCATCTACATCGATGTTATTTAATTCTTGTTTTATAATCTTTACTAAGTCTGGATTTGCAACATCTTGAACGTATGTAATACAAATATCCGTTTGTGATCTATCTCCTACTCGAATAATTTCATTTCGAAGACGTGGATCTCGAATTCTTCTACGAATTAATGCTGTATTTACAACGATATTTTCAACAAACCCATCCCTCGCACCGCGTACTACCTTTTCGGTATCTGGTTCTGTCGGTGTTCGCCCTGGATAACTACGAACATCGATCGCGAACGCTTCCGTTTCACCTTCCACAAATATCACAATGAGTCCTGATAATACTTGGAGCATTACCTCATCCATCGTTTTCACTTTGCTTACTTGTTGATGGATTAAGCGATTCTCTAAAAGCTTCACTGTATCTTCTTCTACATCCCTTATCTCATTTGTATCCACCGCTTCTTCTAAAATAGGGATAATATAATTTGTATCACAAAGTCCGTTTACAAATAACACACCAATTTCTTTATTCAAAATTTGAAATTTACGAATGCCAACATCGTATGTAACGCCTAGTCCAACTGTCTGCTTTAAATAATTTTCATTGTCACTTATGAAAGTTGATATAGGGATATCCACCTTTTTAGGCTTCGTCATAAAAACCACTCCTTTCCAAAATTAATTGAATCGCTTTTCTAGTAATAGGTGACCCTCTCTCCCATTCATCATTCCCGCACATTTTACCAATATCACCAACTCCAACAATGACAGGAACATTTAAATCGTCTAAGCAATATATTGTATCTCCACTAATCCTGCCAATTTCACCATCTGGAAGTCCAAATTTATCAACACCGTATTCGGTTAAATTCCCATTCCGATCTACACTTACATCTACACGTGCCCATTCCCAATGATGCGTATTAGACGCTACTGCTAAAATTCCGAGCACATCAATTTGTTTATGGGTAGCCACATATTTTAAAGCCTTCTCACCAGATCCTTCTCCAATAAATCCACTGTCATCAAACATGACAAATACAGGGTCATATGGCGTTTGCATAATAAGCTCAACAACTTTTTTCCCTGTCAATTTGGTTGGATTACTTTGTGATGCTGAAATACACCTTCCCCCAAATTCCTTTGTTAAAAGCTCAATTGTCCGCTTTGCATATTCATCTCCATCTGTGACCAAAACAACCCTTCGTCTCATTTGATTTATCCTTTCGGTTTACATATAAGTGCTATAAAAAACGAAAACAATATCGCTGCGGAAATGCCCGCAGACGTTAAACTAAACATGCCAATACCAATTCCTAAATATCCATGTTTTTCTGCTGCATGCATTGCTCCGTGCAATAGTGAATGTCCAAAACTTGTAATAGGGACTGTTGCTCCAGCACCTGCAAACTTTATTAGTTTATCGTACAATCCAAATCCATCTAAAATTGCTCCGATGACTACAAAAGTTGCCATTAAATGAGCTGGTGTTAACTTTGCGAAATCTAACAATAGTTGCCCAATTACACAAATAGCTCCACCTACAAGAAATGCATATATAAAATCCACAATTCACTCTCCTTTAACTCTTTCAAATACGACACCATGTGCAATTGTTGGAATCGTTTCTTTCTGTTGCATCATCATCGGGCTTAATAATGCGCCAGTGGCAACGACAAAAATTCGTTGTAAATTCCCTTTTTGCATCTCGTGTAATAAATGGCCATATGTGACAACTGCTGAACAAGCGCAACCACTACCACCTGCAAACACTTCTTCTTGACTTGATTCATAAATCATCAATCCGCAATCATTGTATATATGCCCAAGATCGTAACCTTCCTCAAGTAAAAGTTGTTTTGCAATCGGCGTCCCAACAGCTGATAAATCACCCGTAACAATTAAATCATAATCATCGGCACTTCTTCTTAAATCTTCAAAATGCTGTTGAATTGTATGAGCTGCTGCTGGAGCCATCGCTGCCCCCATATCCAAAGGATTTGTGATTCCTAAATCTTGCACTTTTCCGATTGTAGCCGCCGTAATTTTAATCGCACTTTTTTCATTGCTAATTAATATAGATCCTGCACCAGTCACAGTTGAATTTGCTGTCCCTGGCTTTTGCCCACCATACTCTGTTGGATAGCGAAATTGTCTTTCAGCCGTTGCATTATGACTACTTACTGTAGCTAAGACACGATTTGCAAATCCACCGTCTATAAAAGCTGAGCCAACTGCTAAAGTCTCCATAGACGTCGCACAAGCGCTAAACATTCCTAAAAAAGGAATGCCCCACTTACGCGCAACATAATTTGCTGTCACTGTTTGATTTAATAAATCTCCCGCTAAAAAGAAATCAATTTGCGATGTTTTTATATTCCCTTTTTGCACTGCTTGTTGAATTGAGTCTGACATTAATCTTCGTTCGGCGAGCTCCCAATTTTCCTCTCCACAATGCAAGTCATCGTATGAAATATCAAAATCTTTTCCAAGAGGGCCCTCAGCTTCTTTCGGACCGACAGCAGTACCCGTTGCATTCACATATATATCATTTTGAAATACCCACGTTTGTTTTCCGGTCAACCTCATACTAGCCCCTCCTTTAAGACATAAAAACTTTAAAGGTATACCTTATTAACCCAATGATATATGCACCAACAACCCCAAATACAATTACACTTCCTGCCAGTTTAAACATATTTGTAGCAATCCCTAGAACAATCCCTTCACTCTTATGCTCTAAGGCAGCGCTCGCCATAGAATTTGCAAATCCTGTCACCGGCACCGCTGATCCTGCTCCAGCAAATTGACCGATTTTATCATATACACCACATCCTGTTAAAATCGCGGATAATAAAACAAGCGTTGCAACAGTTGGGTTTCCTGCCTCTTGTTCACTGAAGTGAAAATAATGTATATAAAATTTCATCAATACTTCTCCAACTGTACAAATGAGTCCACCTACAAGAAATGCTTTGATACAATTTAGTAAATAGTTTGGCTTTGGATGATACTCCTTCACTTTATTTATGTAATCATCCTTCAATTTCTGACTTGTCATTTATATACTGCCTCCTACTTTACGAAATAAATCCAGTGAAACAACGATCCTATTACTTTCCCAAGTACAATAGCAATGAGTAAAACAACAATCTTCCCCTCTACCCCTACTCGTTTCGCTAAAATAGGTAGAACATTTAACACCTCTGTTAATGCCGCAGCAAGCATTCCAATGAACGTGCCACAAAACATCCCTAATATAACGAGCCAATATTGCGATGTTTGAAATGTAATGTTTTTCAAACTACACCAAGCCCCTGTTAAAGTACCTGCAATGACTGCCCACTCAAAATATTGAATATGCTTTCCACTTCTCGTTAATTGAGCTAAACGGGGGATTATACCAAGTACAGCTAAAAATGCGACATACCCGCTACCTACCGCAATCCCTCCAGCTAAACCAATTAAAATAACAAATCCAGACTCAATCATCGGCAAGTTGTTTCATATTATCCTTGTTTTCATTAACGATTACATATTGATCAAGCGACTGTTGGTATTGAAACATCTCAACTTCTAGCGGACTTGGCTCTTCATTAATTCGCTTTTGAAATACATGATTAAAGAATAAAACCATCCCTAAGCCAAGACCTAAAGAATAAGGAATTTGAAATAAAAGTGGTTGCGCATTAAATTCTCCAGTAATCATGTAATATAACCGTTGATGTACTTGTTGCATACTTACATCTTCATGGAAATAAATGATCGCAAGGGCCGCTCCAATGAAAAGTAACAGCCATACAAGCCCGAAAAAAACTGGATGCGCCTTCTTTTTTTCGTATATAATTTCAACAAGAGTTTGTCCAGAACCGAGTAAATTAATTTGTACATGAGATGCTTTCTGTTGAATAATCTCAATTACTTTCATAACATCAATTACAACATGCGTCTTATCATGCGCTGTTATTTTGTAAACTATCTCATTTTGTAACAACTCAACTACAGAAGAATCTCCGGCAAGTTGAGCAACATCGCCCAGCTTTACTTCATAAGTAGGAGAAACTTTTAAACGATTGCGCATTTTAATATAAATCGTTTGTTCCAACTTTCATTCACCCCTTCACTCTTCCTCGTAGTTGTAGTATGGTTATTGAATTTTTTTCTAATACAATTTTTTCATAAAAAAACATCTGCACCATTTTGGTGCAGATGTTTTTTACTTATGCCTTTTTCTTAAATAAGTTTGCAATACTTAATGCAAGCCCTCCCCAAATGACTACGATTCCAATAACCATCATCATAATCGCTGATCCACTCATTATGAAACACCTCGATCTTTCCATTCTTTTTCAAGTTTGGCAGAGTCCGAATGAATTTGTGCATCCCATTTTTTCAGACCAATGATTATTGCAACTATGAGGAATGCTGCTGCTATCGACCAACCATACGTTACAACAAACTCAGTCGGATAATCTCCATAGTTCTTTTTAATATTTTGGATTGTACCATCAATTAGCATATACCCTAACATAAGCGGAGTAATAACGAGTAAACTCACTCTCCAAAACGTTCCTAATTTAATATCAGATACAAAGTTTGCATGATTTTGATAAACTGGTAAACGACGTAAAATGAGCCCTATCGTAACTACTTCCGCAAGTGCAATTGTAATTAATCCGAAATTATTAGCGAAATAGTCGACAACATCTAAGAACATAAGTCCACCACGTGTTGCAAAAACAAGAGAAACTAACACGAGAAGGGTTCCCATAATTCCAATGGTTTTTTCACGACTTAAACTGAATTTTTCAGATACAGCGGCAAAGCATACTTCCGCAAGTGAAATAAGTGATGTGATTCCAGCAACCGTTAACGATAAGAAAAATAATACACCAAACAACGGTGACATCGGCAACTCATTAATAATTTGCGGAAATACTACGAACGCAAGTCCAACGCCAGCACTTGCTACTTTATCAACCGGTACTCCCATATTATTTGCCATAAATCCAAGAGCTGCAAAGACTCCAATACCTGCTAATAATTCAAATCCTGAGTTTGCGAATCCAGTAATAAAGGCATTATTTGTTGTATCAGAGTTTTTCGGTAAATAACTAGAATACGTAATCATAATTCCAAATGCTAAAGATAAACTAAAGAATATTTGACCATAAGCAGCAAGCCATACTTTCCCATCAAAAATACGACTCCAATCTGGTTTAAAGAATGCATCTAGTCCTTGCATAGCACCTTCCATCGTCACTGCACGAACGACGATAATAAGGAACATAACAACTAATAAAGGAATAAATATACGGTTAACAACTTCGATTCCTTTTTTAACTCCTTTAAATGCAACGCCAAGCACAATAATCCAAACGAGAGCTAACGGAATTAATACTTCCGGTACAAGTCCTCCAAATTGTCCTGGCTTATCTGCAACATGTAAGTACTCTTTAAATAAAAATGATTGCGTGTCTTTTCCCCATGCTCCAGTAATTGCAAAGTATGTATACGATATAGACCAAGCAATAATCACTGCATAATATGTTGAAACAATAAATGTTACGCACATTTGCCACCATCCAATAAATTCGGCACGCGGGCTAATACGGAAAAATGTAAGTGGTGCTGAGCCACGATGACGATGACCAAGAGCAAACTCAAATGCTAACAATGAAATACCCGTCGTTAATAATGCAAATAAGTACGGTAAAAAGAATGCCCCGCCGCCATTTTCATACGCTGTATAAGGAAAACGCCATATGTTTCCTAATCCAACGGCAGATCCGACCGCTGCGAAAATAAATCCAGCTCTCGTTCCCCATTGTTGCCTCGTTTCCATGTTTCCTTCCCCCCTTTATGACAAGTTCATACTTGGATTATATTTTAAATTAACTAAATTATCAATAAATTCTGTTAATTTTTTCGAAAATTAACATCTCTCTCCTATTAACTTCATAAAAAAATCGAATAGACAATTATTCGTCTATTCGATCTTTCATCTGTTTTAATATTTTCTTTTCAAGTCTTGAAACTTGTACTTGCGAAATACCTATGCGCTCTGCTACTTCTGACTGTGTTTGATCTTTATAGTAACGCAAGTATACAATTAAGCGCTCTCGTTCATCTAGTTCTCTAATCGCTTCTTTTAAAGCAATTTTATCGAACCATTTCGTTTCAGATTGATCTGCAATTTGATCTAAAATAGTGATTGGATCACCGTCGTTTTCATATACAGTTTCATGTATAGATGAAGGCGCCCGGCTCGCTTCTTGTGCTAGAACAACTTCCTCTGGCGTTAGTTCTAGCGCCTCTGCCACCTCATTAATCGTTGGAGCCCTTCCGAACTCTTTCGAAAGCTCATCTCTCATCTTTCGAATTTTGTTCCCTGTTTCTTTTAAAGACCTACTAACTTTCACTGATCCATCATCACGTAAAAAACGTTGTATTTCTCCAATAATCATTGGAACTGCATATGTTGAAAATTTCACGTCGAAAGATAAATCAAATTTATCTACCGATTTCAAGAGCCCAATACATCCAATTTGAAATAGATCGTCTGGTTCGTATCCTCGATTAAGAAACCGCTGTACAACCGACCAAACGAGACGCATATTACTTTGAACGATTGTATCTCTCGCCTGTTGATCTCCATCTTGACTTTTTTGAATTAACGCTTTTAGCTCGTGGTCCTTTAACTGAGGTTTCTTCTTCTCATTTTTGACCTCTATGTCCATAGGCTATTCTCCTTAATTGCATAGAGCGTTACTATTTGATAAGTATTTTGTCAAATGGATTGTTGTCCCGAAAGATTCGTTTGAAATAACTTCTACTTCATCCATAAAATTTTCCATGATAGTAAATCCCATTCCGGAACGCTCTAATTCAGGTTTAGTTGTAAAAAGGGGTTGTCTCGCTTCATCTAAGTTAAAGATTCCAATCCCTTCATCTCGAATCGTGAGTTTCACCATTGCTTCTTCCAAAATTACAGAAATATAAACAATACCTTCTGCATTTCCTTCGTATCCATGAATAATTGCATTTGTAACCGCTTCTGACACAACTGTTTTGATCTCCGTTAATTCTTCCATCGTTGGATCTAGTTGTGCAATGAAAGCCGCCACTGTAACGCGAGCGAATGATTCATTTTGACTTAATGCTGAAAATTGAAGGTTCATTTCATTTCTCATCTATGCCACCCCCAACGTCGCGAGCGCGTGCGCTTCACTTTCTTCTAAGCGAACGATTTTGAATAAGCCCGACATTTCAAATAAACGCTTAACAGGCGGTGAAATTGCACAAACAACCATTTCTCCACCTAATCCCTTTACGTGTTTATATCGGCCTAATATAACACCTAGACCAGAACTATCCATAAACGATAAGTTCTCTAGGCTCAAAACAATATGATGAACACCATGTGTCTCAATCATATCTGTTACTTTCGTTCGCAACTCTTCAGCCGTATGATGATCTAATTCACCCTCTAGTCTCACACATAGGACGTCACGTTTTACTTCTAATTGCATGGAAAGACTCACACGATTTCCTCCTTATGCTCAAACTTTACTTATTCACATACATAAAGATTTTCGTGATATAAAATAAGAATCCTTCCTGCTGACAAAAGAAGAACTATTTCGTCATAAAGTGAAACCTTTCAGCATTATTCACTGGCATACGAATAGAAAAGCGGCAAACTATTTGCCGCTATTTTGATGTTGAAAACATCCCAAAACTTCTTTTAAATAACTCCCACCAGCTCGCTGCAGCAACATCTTCTTTTGCTACAATTGTTTGTTTTAATAAAACATCTTTATCTTTTTTAATAACAAGTGTGCCAAGCGCGTCACCTTTTTTAATCGGTGCTTTTACTTTCTTTTCAGCAATTACTTCTTGTTTTACCTTGTCCATACTCTCGCCCTTCTTCATAAGAAGAGAAACATTATCTGACGCAACTAAATCTATTTTTTCTTTTTTCCCTTTTCCTACTTGAACTGTCTTAATTTTTTCGCCGCGCGTATACAATTTCTTTGTCATATATTGTCCAAATGCATAGTCAAGAAGCTTCGTCACTTCGTTGTTCCGTTCTTTTGATGTTGGTGCTCCCATGACAACTGAAATGACACGCATGCCATTTTTTTGAGCCGATGCTGTTAAACAATATTTCGCTTCTGTCGTAAAACCTGTTTTTACTCCATCTACGCCAGGATAAAAACGTACTAGCTTATTCGTATTAACGAGCCAAAACTTTTTATCCGTATCTTCACGTAAATAATCTTCGTACTTACCTGTGTATTTACGAATAAGTGGATACTTCATCAATTCTCTCGCCATTATAGCCATATCATTTGCTGTCGAATAATGGTCTTTGGCCGGAAGACCTGTTGGGTTTTGAAAATGTGTATTTTTCAACCCTAGATCTTTCGCCTTTTTGTTCATCATATTTACAAATCCTTCTTCTGAACCTGCGATATGCTCAGCTACTGCAACAGATGCGTCATTTCCAGATGCAATTGCAATACCCTTTAACATCTCATTTACAGTCATCTCTTCCCCAGGTTCTAAAAAGATTTGCGATCCACCCATTGAAGCTGCATGTTCGCTCGCTCTAACTTTATCGGTCAGTTTTAGTTTTCCTTTTTCAACTTGTTCCATAATTAAAAGCATTGTCATAATCTTTGTCATACTAGCAGGTGGTAATTTTTCATTTGGGTTTTTATCAAATAAAACTTTACCTGTATCTTGCTCAATTACGATTGCTGACGACGCTTGTTCCGCTAACTTCGGCGTTGTTTCTTCTGTTTTCTCCTGCTTCGTTTTCTCAGATTGCGCAAAACTCACTGAAGTTCCAGAAAGCAATAACATGAAACAAACAAGTATTCCAAAAACTCGCTTCATGACTAACCCTCCATTCTATATCAGACCTATTTTTTCCAATTTCTCTTTTTTTAATACCAATTTTTTCTATTATTTTCATTTGACAAATACATTCGTCCCCTATATTGTATTAAGTGTATTACATACAGTAGTACACTTAATACATATGAGGAAGGAGACATTGCTCTTGCATATTCAACTTGACCCAAGAAGCAACACTCCGATATGGGAACAAATTGTTCAAAATATAAAAGAACTCGTATTGAAAAACATGTTGGCTCCAAGTGATAAACTTCCTTCTGTACGCGAGCTCGCTTCTTTACTCGTTATAAATCCAAATACAGTGAGTAAAGCGTATCAAGAGTTAGAGCGACAAGGAATTATTGAAACGTTACGAGGAAAAGGAACATTTGTATCCCAATCGATTACCCCAACATTAGACGAAAGGAAAATCGCTATGGTTGAAAAGCAATTTCATCAATTACTATTAGAAGCCTCTTATCTTGGTATTACGAAAGATAAAATTCATGATTGGATAGATTCATACTATAAAGAGATTGGAGAAAATACGGATGTTGAAAGTGACAAGCTTGAAGAAAACAATTGATAATCAAACAATTTTAGACGATGTTTCTTTCACATTACAAAAAGGTAGTATCGTCGGATTACTTGGAAGAAATGGTGCGGGGAAAACAACTTTATTACGAACGATAGTCGGTATTTTAGACCCAGATGAGGGAACTGTTACATATGAGGATATCGACATTCATAAAAATCCTGAAACGAAACAAAAAATCGTATATGTTCCGGATTCTACTAACATACTGAACGGTTATACAGTAAAAGAAATCGTGAAGTTTTATAAAGCAGTTTATACAGCATTTGATGAACCATATTTCTACGAACTACTAGAACGTTTCAATTTACCAAACAAACGAATTCGTAGTTATTCAAAAGGAATGAAAGCACTGCTTGCCATCATTTTAGCTGTTGCTGCACAGGCAGAATATATTATTTTAGATGAACCAACAAACGGACTTGATCCTATCGTTAAAAGACAGATTTTACAGTTTCTCGTTGGAGAAGTTGCAGAAAAAGAGATTACCATTTTCATATCTACCCATCATTTAGATGAAGTTGAACAAATTGCAGATACAATCATTATTTTAAAAGGACATACTGTATCTTCTATTACATCACTAGACGATGCAAAATCACAATTTGCTAAAATCCAAGTAGCCTATGAACGCTCATTACCTCAAAAACTAGAAAACTTAAGCAATATTAAAATATTAAACCAAACGGGAAAAGTATATACAATCTTAATTGAGGGAAATGTAGCTACAACACTGGAGAAGTTTTATAAAGAGCAACCTATACTCATTGAAGAACTAACAATGTCACTTGAAGATGTCTTCGTTACGACACTGGAGGAGGATGGGTATGTTTCATAAAGCGTTGTGGATGTGGAATTGGAAGCGCGGGAAATATGCTGCGTTACTGTTTTTCTTTAGTTCGCTTTATTTTTTATCTTTCGAATACTATCAAGCAGCAGAAACTCAACAGTCTCTCTTTCTCCATCCAGAAAAAATAGGTGAAGAAAAGTTCTACTATCATTATTCTTTTTATTCTTCTAATAGCTTTTGGTTAGGTATTATTACAATTATCCTATCCTGTATATTGATTGGTTGGGAGCGAAGTAATCAAAGTGGAGATTCACTTATGACATTTCCATTTAAAAGACGTGATATGTTCTTATCGAAGTGGGTTTTCGGTGGATTTTTCATTGTACTATCACTTCTAATCAATTGGGGTCTTATGTATTTTATTTATAAATCTACGATTCACTTTGAATATCAATCTTTCGAACCGTTTCATCGATATTTCCTGTATGCAATTTTCACATATATAGCGATCTATACTGTCTCTTTATGTATTGGTACATTTACTGGCAGTATTATTTCACAAAGCATCTTTAGCATTACTTTTTGCATCATGGGAATGGGAACCTTTTCACTCTTACTCCTATTCTTTACAGCTCATGCTGAGGCAATACAGGGGAATAAAAGTTATACGAATTTCGAAAACATTTATGAATTCAATAAAAAGACCAACATTTCAAGCGCTATATTAGACTTTTCAATTAGTTATAATTACCACCCTACTGCCCAATCAGATGAAGATCATGGAAAAGTAATACAAAGGGGACCCACTTTTCATAGTTATTACTCTGCAAAAATAATACTTGTTCCTATCTTCTATACAATTTTCAGTTTGCTTATTGGGATGTTTCTCTATGCAAGGTCACCTAATGAACATAATAAGAAAATTTTCCTTTTTCCAAAATACAACTCACTCTGGATGTCGTGTACTACCTTTTATTTTGCATTAATAGGTGGGCAAATGTTGAAGCGTTTTGATTTATTATTTAGTTACTATGTTGGGTTCTTTTTATTTGGAATCGTCACTTATTTTATATTATCACGTCTTACAAACTATAAAGTTTTTTAAAGGAGAGATCCTATGTTTCAAAAAGTATTATGGATGCATACCTACAAGCAAAGTAAATATATTGTTTGGCTATTTTGGTTAGTAAGTTTTTATGTACTATCCTATAAATACTACTTAGCATCTGCCGAGCAATTAAAATATTTTCATGAACATAATGAATGGAAATATATATACCGATACTATTATCAACTTTCACTTCCCGATGCTATCATGGTTCAAGGAGGACTCCTTATTGCATTAGCCTGCATCCTTATTGGATGGGAGCGTCAAAATCAATCAAGTGACATTCTATGGTCTATGCCATTTAAACGGAAACATCTCTTCATGACGAAATGGCTTTTTGGTGTGTGTAATATTTTAGCTATCGTTATATTGAATTGGGGACTTTTTGCTATTATGAAAAAGGCAACTTTTCATAATAAGTATCAAATATTTTCACCATTTCATACCTATTTCTTATACATGGTTATCATCTTAATTGCTATATATACACTTGCATTATGCATAGGAACAATTGCTGGTAATATGATTTCACAAGGATTCTTCAGTGTTGCTATACTTGGATTCCCTTTTATTTTGCCGACTCTAATTGCCGGAGCTATTTCTATTCATACGGTTGGACTTATTTCTAATCATCCCGTCTATACGGAGGAGAATGTAGATCGTTATGGTTCAGTAATAGAAAAAGTGAGTATTTTAGCGCCAGTTCGCGGATTCAATATTAATTTTAATTACGATCCTCAACGTGCTTATACTGATGAACAAGGCGTACGTCATGATGAACCTAATTTTACGTATATTCCCTCAGCAACAAAACTTATCGGCCCAATCGCAAATGTACTTATTCTATTACCTTTAGGAATGTACTTATATACAAGATCACCTAATGAACAAAATGGGAATTTTCTATTATATCCGAAACTCAAAACACTATGTATGATATGTTGTGTAATCTTTATTGGAATGTTTGGAGGAATGGCAACGGGAGGAAGTCATTCTATCTTAAATTATTATATTGGTTTTATAGGAACCAGTACGATAGTCTACCTACTATTATCTCGCTTATTAAAATTTAAATTTTCTTGGCGTGTGAAATAACCTCCTCTTAAAGAGGAGGTTATTTCACATTCTCTCTCCTATCCCCATACACCATCTCTTCTTTCATCCCAAATCCATCACCATTTTGCACAATTTGCTCTGTCGGTGCAACTACACTTTCGGCAATTTTCCATTCCCCACGCTCTTTTACAAATACTTGTAGAAAATAGTTCATACCATCTAATTGATATGCATTTTCTTTTTTCACATTATAGTGAATCGCAATGTAGTACACTTGAATGTTTTCTTTCCCTATTTTTGATACGTATTGCGATAGTCTCGGTATATAAAGTGCTGCTTTCTGAAAAGATAGTTGCTTCGCTTTAACAAACGATGAACTTGTTACATTACGTAATGTGTCCCGATTACGAATATTATCGCTATGGTGAAATAATACTGCGTTTTGCATAGAACGAACCCATAATTTCGAATATAAAACTGTATTATCAGTTTCAATGTACTTCACTTCTTTTCGCACCACTTGGATAGGCGTATCTGCGTACGTGAATGTTTTAAAATAGAAAAAACTACCAAATAAAATGGTAAGTGCAGCAATATATTTCATAATCTTTCCTCCGATCTTTTAATTAAAGTATCGGAGTTTCAAAATATTTTTATTCAAAAGAAAAAGGATAGGAATGCTTTCGCTTCCTATCCTCATTTATTATAATACGCGGCCAAATAGTTCTAAGACCATTTCTATTTCTTGGTCGCTCCAACCTTTAAATCTCTCTTTATAATATTCTTTACGCACAGCTTCAAGTTTTTCAGTTACTTCTCTTCCGTGCTCTGTAATTTCTAAGTACACGATACGACGATCTGAATTAGAACGTTTTCTTTCTACTAATCCTTTTCGTACAAGTCGATCTGTAACAGCTGTAATATGACTGGAGGTTACGTTTACTTCACTCGCAATTTGCGAAGCCATCTGTGGACTGTTTAAAAATAACGCACGTAATACAGAAAATTCATTATATGGCATATGTTCTGCAAAACGTGTATTAATATCATTTTGTAATAAACGTATCATTTTTCGAAATGATGCAGATAAATCTAAAATCAGCGTTTCTCTTTTTTCGTTCAATAGCCTCGTCCCTTTTTTATCATATTTACACATATTATAATCTATAAATACCTATATTGTATATGATTTCTTTCCTCAACATTCTCATTTATGTAACTTTTTTCATATAAATTTCTTTTTTGTTCACACATATACATATAAAAAGGATGGTGATGGAAAATGCAGGGTGGAATAAATCCTTATTTACACAACGTACGCACAGCTAATACTGGTAAAGAAGCTACTATTACTGTACAAGGCGAAGGCGTTGTCAAAGCAAAACCAAACGTTGTTATATTAACGCTTGGCATTCGAACTGATAGTAAAAATGTAAAACAAGCGCAGGAAGAAAATGCAGTACAATCAAAACAATTACTGGATGCACTTAAACAGCTTGGTATTGCCGATAAAGATATAGAAACGATTTCTTATACGATCACTCCTCAATACGAATATGTAAATGATAAAGCATTGCTCCAAGGATACCGTGTGGAGCATTTGTATGAAATTACCGTTTTAAATGTACAAAAAGCTGGGGAAGTATATGATATAGCCGTATCAAATGGCGCAAATGTAGCAAAAGGTTTACGTTTCCGAGTATCTCATCCAAATAAATATTATGAGAAGGCTCTCATTCAAGCTCTGCACCAGGCAGTAGAAAAAGCTCGTGCTATTGCGAGTACATATAATCTAAATATTAATCCTGTTCCCCTCTCATTCGTTGAAGAATCTGCCCAATTACCACGGGAAGTTACGTCTTATGCTACTTTACATGCACAAGCAGCCCCGCCCATTCAATCTGGTGAATTAGAAATCATTTCATCCATACGGGCTATTTTTACGTATTTATAACGAATTCTCTTTACAAGTAAACGTTATCATTTTACTTGTTGTAAAAACATGATGTTCTGATATAATAAAGGACGGTGAGCTCTTACAAAAGAGATATCACGGGTGGGAGAGGGATATGAAAAAGAAGGTTTAACATGAAAGGAATACTTGAAAGAACATTTAAATTAGGTTTACACGAAACATCACCAAAACAAGAAGTTTTAGCTGGAGTTACGTCATTTTTCACAATCGTATATATTATGATTGTAAATGCGTCCATCTTATCAGATGCTGGCATTCCTCTTGAAGCTGGAATTTTAGCAACTGTTTTTAGTTCATTTGTCGGATGTCTACTCATGGCATTTTGGGCAAATGCACCTGCTATTCTTGTCCCTGGTATGGGTGTAAATGCATTCTTCACGTACACAGCTGTGCATACGCTTGGACTAACTTGGCAAGAAGCATTAGCTGCTGTCTTTATCTCTGGTATTATTTTTGCAATTGCCGCTTTTACACCAATCGCTCGCGTGCTATCAGTATCAATTCCAAAGTCATTAAAGGAAGCGATTACTGTCGGCATTGGATTATTTTTAGCGTTTATCGGATTGCAAAAAGGTGGTTTAGTCGTTTCGAACCCAAATACTGCTGTGGCAATGGGGAAATTAAGTAATCCTGTCGTTCTTGCGACATTACTTACTCTTATCATTGCACTTGTATTATTTATTCGTAACGTACGTGGAAACTTTTTATGGACGATTGCAATAGGAACTGGTATCTCATGGTTATTTGGTCTTGTGGATACGAGTCAAATGGGAAATAGTTCATTCTCATTCGCTAATTACGGTGATGTGTTTGGAGCTATGTCATTTGGGAAACTTTCTTCCTTACCATTTTGGATTGCAACATTCTCTTTAAGCATGGTGCTTATTTTTGAGAACATGGGACTTCTGCACGGTTTATTAGAAGATGATCGTAAATTCCCACGTGCTTACCAAGCCAATGCAATTTCAGCAATGACATGTGGTCTATTTGGCACAAGCCCTACCGTTTCAACAGTAGAAAGTGCCGCAGGTATTACTGCAGGTGGTAAGACAGGTCTGACGTCTATCGTTACTGGGTTGCTATTCTTTGCATCACTGTTTGCTCTTCCATTTGTCAAATTAATTCCTGATAGTGCCATTGCACCAATCTTAATTATTATTGGCGGTCTGATGATTACAAGCATTCAACAAATTCCTCTGAACGACTTTTCAGAAGGATTTCCAGCATTCTTAATTATCGTTATGATCCCGCTCACATATAGTATCGCTGATGGCATTGCGTTCGGATTTATTGCTTACCCTATCTTAAAAGTTGCTCTTGGAAAGCGTAAAGAAGTCGCACCATCTATGTATATCATTACATGCTTATTCTTAGCTATGTTTGTATTACATGCTATTGGTTAAGAAAAAACACCGAGGAAATCCTCGGTGTTTTTTACTTAAACCATCCTTTTTTATAAAACCATGCCATCATTCCGCCGCCAATTAATGCCATTAGAAGAAGACAAATAAAATAACTATATTGTCCACCAAGCTCTGGCATATGCGTAAAGTTCATTCCATATACTCCCGCAATAAATGTTAATGGCATGAAAATAGTCGAGAATACAGTTAATGTTTTCATAATGTTATTCATATGATGTGAGTTTAATGAAAAATAACTATCCCGAATATCCGCCGTTAACTCTCGACTTGCCTCAATCATTTCCGTAAGTTTAAGTAAATGATCATGTATATCTTTAAAATAAATCTCATGATCACTTATACCGTAAAAACGAGTGGAATTCAAAATACGATACAATAAATCACGCATTGGAATAATTGTACGTCTTAACTTAGATAAATCTGCCCTAATATCAAATACTTCTTCTAGCACGGCTCCTGCTGTCTCACCTGTTAAATTATCATCAATCGCATTTAAATGATCTTCAATGTAATATACAGGTGCGAAATAATCATCTACAATTTGATCAGTGATTGTATGTGCTACATGTAAAGGTCCTTTCTTAATCCGCCTCTTCTCACCAAGTGTTTTCCATACTCTTTCAATTGCATTATTATGAGAAAAATGGAAAGAAACAATATAGCGATCACTAACAAACAAATCAATTTCATGTGGTTCTAGCCCATCTTCTCCAAACGCGTGAAGAACTAAAAAGTTATATCCATCATAAAAATCAACTTTTGGTCTCTGTACATATTCTAGACAGTCTTCAATTGCAAGGGGATGGAACTTAAAATGGTCTTGCAGAATATATGTATACTCTTCTTTCGTTGGCTTATATAAATCTAGCCAATACCATACAATATGGTCTTTCTTTGTTTCTTCTAGAGAAACATCATATAATACTTCATCTGTTTTTGTTACTGCACAAATTCTAATCATAATTTCACCCATTATTATTATAAACAAAAAATAGTAAAAAAAGCCAAGGAGAAATCTCCTCAGCTTTTTTTTATTACTTCGTTACGATACCGTGTACTAAAGTTGGTGCATCTACGTGTTCTTTAGAGATCTTCATGTTCTCATAAATTTTCGCTTTTACATCTTCAACATTTTCGCGGTTCGCGTAAATTGTAACAAGGGATTCACCTTGCTTCACGCTATCGCCTACTTTTTTGCGCAGCATTAGACCAACTGCTAAATCAATTTCTGACTCTTTCGTTGCACGTCCTGCTCCTAAAAGCATTGCTGCTGTTCCGATTTCGTCTGCAACGATTTCTGATACATATCCGTCTTCTTTCGCTTCCACTTCAATTTTAAATTGTGCTTGTGGCAATTTAGAAGGGTCATCAACAACAGATGCGTCGCCGCCTTGCGCTGATAAGAACGTTTTAAATGATTCTAGCGCTTTTCCGTTGTTCATTACTTCAATTAGCTTTTCACGTGCATCTTCTAAAGATGAAGCTTGTCCAGCAAGGTACACCATTTGGCTTCCAAGTGTTAAACATAGCTCTTCTAAATCTTTTGGCCCTTTACCTTGTAATGTATCAATTGCTTCTTGTACTTCTAGTGCGTTACCGATAGCTTCACCGAGTGGTTGACTCATATCAGAAATAACTGCCATCGTATTACGACCAACGTTATTACCGATGCGTACCATTGCTTCTGCTAAACGTTTTGCATCTTCATCCGTTTTCATAAATGCACCTGCTCCAGTTTTTACATCAAGAACAATTGCATCTGCACCAGCAGCAATTTTTTTACTCATAATCGAACTTGCAATAAGCGGAATTGAGTTTACTGTTGCTGTTACGTCACGAAGTGCATATAACTTTTTATCAGCAGGTGTTAAGTTACCACTTTGGCCGATAACAGCGATTTTGTTTTCATTTACAAGTCGCATGAATTCATCGTTTTCAATTTCCACATGGAATCCTGGAACTGCTTCTAATTTATCAATTGTACCACCAGTATGTCCTAAACCGCGTCCAGACATTTTCGCTACTGGTACGTCTAAAGCAGCTACTAATGGACCTAATACAAGTGTCGTTGTATCACCAACACCACCTGTCGAATGCTTATCTACTTTTACACCTTCAATAGCTGATAAGTCAATTGTATCGCCGCTATTTACCATTGCCATCGTTAAATCAGCACGCTCTTGATCGTTCATATCTTGGAAGAAAATTGCCATTGCAAGTGAACTTACTTGATAATCAGGAATATCACCATTTGTATATCCTTCAACAATAAAGTTAATTTCTTCTGTCGTTAATGCATGTCCGTCACGTTTTTTTGCAATTAGGTCCACCATTCTCATTGTGAAGTCACCCCTTCATTTGTTTTACGATTGCTTTTACTAATGCTAAGAAGTTAGCTTTAACACGTTCTGTCGTTTCAATTACTTCATCGTGATGAAGTGGCTGATCTAAAATACCAGCTGCCATATTTGAAATACAAGAAATACCTAATACTTTCATTCCAGCATGACGTGCTACAATTACTTCAGGTACTGTTGACATACCAACTGCATCTCCGCCAAGTGTACGAAGCATACGAATTTCAGCAGGTGTTTCATATACAGGACCTGTCATTCCAACGTATACACCTTCTTGTACTTTAATATTTAAGTCTGCTGCAACTTGTTTCGCCATTTCACGAAGTTCTACTGTATATGATGTAGACATATCAGGGAAACGTACGCCCATTTCAGAATCATTTGGTCCGATTAATGGATTCGTACCCATGAAGTTAATGTGGTCTGAAATTAACATAAGATCGCCTGGCTCGAATGATGTATTTACACCACCAGCTGCGTTTGTTACAACAACCGTTTCTACACCTAGTTCTTTCATAACACGAACTGGGAATGTTACTTTTTGCATGTCGTATCCTTCATAGAAGTGGAAACGTCCTTGCATTGCTACTACTGTTACACCTTGAAGTGTGCCAAATACTAGTTGACCTGCATGGCCTTCTACAGTTGATACTGGGAACTCAGGGATTTCACTGTAAGGTACTGTTACTGCGTTCTCAATTTCGTCTGCTAATACACCAAGTCCTGATCCAAGGATTAGTCCTACTTGTGGTGTCTCTTGAAATTTCTCTTTTAAGTATGAAGCTGATTTTGTAATAAGTTCACGATTCATTTGTTTATCCCCCTATTTCTTTAGCTCGTTTAAGAAGCTTGTTCCGTATTCTGGCATTTTCACACCGAAGTTTTCTGCTACTGTTGCACCAATATCAGCAAATGTTTGACGAAGTGGTAACTCTTGTCCGCCTTCTTTCATACTTGGGCTATATGCTAATAATGGTACATATTCACGTGTATGGTCAGTACCAGGGTGAATTGGATCATTACCGTGGTCTGCTGTAATTAATAATAGATCATCTTCTTGTAGTTTTGCGAATACTTCTGGAAGACGTGCATCATATTCTTGCAGAGCCTCTCCGTATCCTTGTGGATCACGGCGGTGGCCGAATAATGCATCAAAGTCAACTAAGTTTAAGAAGCTAAGACCTGTAAAGTCCATATTTAATGTATCTACAAGCTTATCCATTCCATCCATGTTAGACTTCGTACGAAGTGATTCCGTTACCCCTTCACCATCATAGATGTCAGAGATTTTACCGATAGCAATTACATCGTAGTCACTATCTTTTAATTCATTCATTACTGTACGGCCGAATGGTTTTAATGCATAATCATGACGGTTTGGTGTACGTGTAAAGTTTCCAGGTTCACCAACGAATGGACGAGCAATAACACGACCTACCATGTATTTCTCATCTAATGTTAATTCACGTGCAATTTTACAGATTTTATATAACTCATCAAGTGGCACTACTTCTTCGTGTGCTGCAATTTGCAATACGCTATCAGCAGAAGTATAAACGATTAAAGAGCCGGTTTCCATTTGCTCTTGGCCAAGTTCATCAAGAATTTCAGTTCCAGAAGCTGGCTTATTACCGATAATTTTACGGCCTGTTTTTTCTTCTAATTCATCAAGTAATTCTTTCGGGAATCCTTCCGGGAACACTTGGAATGGTGTATCAATGTAAAGGCCCATGATTTCCCAGTGACCTGTCATTGTATCTTTACCAGTAGATTTCTCTTGCATTTTTGTGTAATATCCAAGTGGTTTCTCTACTTTAGAGATACCTTTCATTTCACGAATGTTACCAAGACCCAATTTCACCATGTTAGGCATTTGTAAACCATTCATATGTTCAGCAATGTGACCAATTGTGTCAGATCCCAAATCACCAAATTGCTCAGCATCTGGTGCTTCACCGATTCCCACAGAGTCCATTACGACTAGGAATATACGTTTATATTTATTCATAACTGCGACCTCCTATAAGTTCAGTTCTACTTCTTGTAGTATGTTCAAAACGCTATAAAGTGAAACTGTTATCCATAAGAATTCTCATTGTCAAACAGTACTTCTTTAAACCATTCTCTAACCTATTTCGTTTTACTTGAAACGACTCAAAAACATTTCTAGTTTTTTCTAAGTCAGATGTCAGACATCTGATACTGATATCATAACATGTTTACGCTTTCTTTTTAATACATTTTCGTAGAATTTCTCATTTTCTTCACACTTCTATTGTAATTCATTCTGCAACGAAGTGCTAATTTTTTTATGATTTATTTCTTCATATTAAAAATAAAAAGTAGCTCTAAAGAGCTACTTTTTATTTTACTTCTATTGTTTCTTCTTTATGTTCATGCAATTCGCCTTTTCTTACATGCACTTTCACTTTGTAAGCACCGTTCTCTTTGAAAGTATGTTTCGTTTCATACTCTCCTTTATTCCCTTCTTTCGCTGGAATAAATTCGTGTTTTTCAACACCATCTTTCCAAATCTCTAGTTGTACTTCAGCACCAGCTAATGCTTCTTCTTTTTGCTTTAAATGAACTTTCATTGTAGATTCAGCATTTGCCTTTATGTCTCCAGCCATAAGATGGATCATTGTGTCACTTTTATGATCTCCATGTCCTGCACTGTGATCACTATTTTCTTTTTTCGCATCTTCTACTTTCGCATTTCCTACAGCAACTTTCACTTCCGGCATAACGTGCATTTCACGTGCATTTGTGTGAGCGATAATATGGTATACTCCATCCGTTTCGAATGTTTTCTCTACTGCATAAACACCTTTTCCTTTATGCTTACCATCTAACATCTCGTGCTTTTCGTCGCCATCTTTCCAAATTTCAAACTTTACATCATCGGCATCCGTTACTTTTTCTTTCCCTTGTGTAACAAGTGCTTGTACTTCTGTTTTTTCACCTGGTTTAATTTCTTTCGGATTTGTTTGGACTGCTACTTTTACAGCTTCAAGTTTCTGTTCTTTTTTCGGTTCTTCTTTGTTTGTATTACAGCCAGCCAACGCTAGCATCGCGATAAATAAAGTTATAATCAGTTTTTTCATCATCATTTCCTCCTTTATACTTTATTTAGTATAGAGGAAATACATTGTAATATTCCAGTCTTCTGCTGAAAACAATATACGAAATGTTTGTGAAGTTTCTGTGAAACGGTCTTCCCTTCTGAATCTATGAAAAAAGAGCATAGTAACTATGCTCTTGGATGAAACTGTTTATATACATCTTTTAATCTAGTTTTTGAAACGTGCGTATAGATTTGCGTCGTTGAAATATCTGCATGACCAAGCATTTCTTGTACAGCACGTAAATCTGCTCCATTTTCTAATAAGTGCGTAGCAAACGAGTGACGCAACGTATGAGGTGTAAGCTCTTTTTCAATATTTGCTTCTTTCGCTAATCGTTTTAATATTTTCCAAAATCCTTGTCTTGATAATCGATTACCATGATGGTTTAAAAAGAGTGCATCTACTACTTTTTTCCCCATTAATTCTCTTCTTCCTTTTTCAATATACTTTTGAATCGCTTCCGTTGCTAAACTTCCTAGTGGAATAATTCTTTCTTTATTCCCTTTCCCTATGCAACGAACAAATCCCATCGTTAAATGTACATCTTCTAAATTGAGTGCAATCAATTCTGAAACACGAAGTCCTGTCGCATACAGTAACTCTAGCATCGCCTTATCACGTATCCCAAAAGCACTTGTCATTTTTGGTGTTTGAAGTAACGCCTCTACTTCATCAACTGATAATACTTTTGGTAATTTCCGTTCCCCTTGCGGCGTTTCAATATGTACGGATGGATCGTGTTCTACCGCTCGTTCACGAAGTAAAAATTGGTGGAACGAACGAATTGATGCAATATGACGCGCCAATGTTTTCGAAGATTTTCCGTTTTCTTTTAAATACTGCAAAAAGTTAACAATGTGTAAACGGGTCACTTCATGAAAAGTTTTCGTCTGTTCCACATTTTGCAAATACTTTACGTAGCTTTTTAAATCCCGTTCATAAGATACTACTGTATTCTTTGCTAATCCTTTTTCGACAACCATATAATGAATAAAATCTTTTAATTGATCTTCCACTCTACACTACTCCCCATTTTCATAGAAAAACATCATTCTATTTACGAAAGCATCCTTTGCCGGTTCTTCATTCCCTGATACTTTTTCTACAGTCTCTTCTTTAGGTTTTTCATAACGATGATAGCTTTCATATTCTTCATTTATCCATAGTATAGCGAAATAAAACAAAATCGTACAACTTGTAAATAATAAAAATACTTTTATTCCATCAAAAGTTAATTTTAAAGCTCGGCGCATTGTAAATTCCTCCAAAATATAAGTTATTACAACATATGCCAAGCTTTCACCAATTTATACCTTATTCAAATAAAAAACCTCTTCCTAGATAAATAGGAAAAGGTTATTTTTCATCCGTTTCATTTTCTTGACAATTTTTACAAATCCCATGGAATGTTAAACGATGATCTTTCACCTTAAAGCTCCAGTCTCGTTCTACTTTCCTTTCCACTTCACCAAGTAAATCTTCTTGTATTTCTTGTACAGCACCACATTGTGTACAAATCAAATGATGGTGAAAACGCTGCGCACCTTCTTGGCGTAAGTCATAGCGTGAAACACCGTCTCCGAAGTTAATCTTATCGACAACTTTTAACTCAGATAATAGTTCTAAAGTTCGATAGACGGTTGCTAATCCGATCTCTGGCGACTTTTCTTTTACAAGGAGGTAAACATCTTCTGCGCTTAAATGATCTTCTTCATTTTCTAGCAGCACACGAACTGTTGCTTCACGTTGCGGTGTTAATTTATAGCTCGCTGCATGTAATTGCTTCTTAATTCGTTCAATTCTTTCTTCCATTCGGTACTACTCCCTCCTCGCCACTCTTACACCATTATATCAGAAGAAGGGCTTCTGTCAAAAGAAAAACAATAAAAACAAATTGATAATTATTCTCAAAAAATATTTATTTTTTATTAATAGCCTCAACAACTTCTTTCATTAAAACTGGTGATGCGTAAGCCTCCACACTACAAGCCATTGCTAATACCGCTCCAATTACAAGAAAGAAACATGTATACCGGATTAATAATGGTAATAGTGGCTCGGTTATTTTTCTAATAAATTGATGCCTAATCATCCGTAAAGAAAAACTTGCAGCAATGGTTGTCATAATGAGAAAGACTGGAATGATAATTAAATTTTGTGGCAAAACAGATACAAATGCTAATAATAGTCCATTCCATCCATGCTGACTTACTAAAAAACCAACTGTAAATCCAACAACAACTCCTTTTACAAATAATAAAATAAAAATAAGTGGTAATCCAATAATTGAAATCCCTAAAATCCAAATAAATCCGATGTATTTTAATTGCGAAAAGTAACTTTCTCGAAACATTTCGCCCGCAATGGCAAATTCTCCTTTAGAGACTTGTCCAAAAAAACGTTGTAAATAAAATGATAAATCTTGTTTTTGATTGATTTGTAAACTATTCACAAGAATGGCTCCAAATATTACTCCCATCAATAATAAAACAGCGTTAAATATATATAATGAAGAGTTTTCCTGTATGTGAGACATTACACGGTCTTGCCAATTTTTTCGCCACATTTTTCTTCCCTCCGTTCACACTCTTATTAAAAATGTATGAAAGAAAGAAAAAAGTATGACGAATTAACATTGAAATTCCGCTCTACTTTGCTAAACTAAAAAGTAGAGAATAGGAGGGATTTCTCTTGAAACCATTATTATTAGATTTTCCAACATTATTTCAAACTGAACGCTTACAAGTTCGTAAACCATTTCCAGGTGATGGTGCAGAAGTATATGAAGCAATCCAAGCTTCTCTAGAAGACTTAGTACCGTGGGTACCAATTAACGCTGAAACAGAAGAGAGTGCTGAAGAAATTGTTCGCGAAGCTCACGGACAGTTTTTACTTCGTGAAACACTTGATTTTCACTTATACGATAAAGTATCTGGTACATTCATCGGAGCAATTACACTAAAACCTGAAAACTGGGATATTCCAAAGTTTTCACTTCACTTCTGGTTGCATAGCGATTATACAAAACAAGGCTATATGACTGAAGCTGTTAAAGGCGCTATCCAATTCGCCTTTGATAAACTAGGCGCTAGAAGAATTGAAATTCGTACTGATGCAACAAATATAAATGCATGTAGCTTAGCAGAACGTTTAGAATTCATTCTAGAAGGTACAATGGAAAATGATTTCCTAGCACCAGACGGTAGCTTACGTGATGCACGTGTATATGCAAAAATCAATTAAAAACACTCGCCTTTGGCGAGTGTTTATTTTTGTAGTTGTAAATATTGTACTGCAAACATCGTCTTCGCATCATGAATACGAAGATTTTTCATAAGAGTAATCGCTTCTTCTAACGATACTTCCATTAATTCCACAAACTCATCTTCATCTAACTCAGCTTTATTTTCTTTTTTTGTCAAACCTGTCGCTTTATATACATATAAAATTTCATCTGCGAATCCTGGAGATGTATAGAAAGAAGTAATAAGCTCCATATTTTCACATACATATCCTGTTTCCTCTTCTAATTCACGAACTGCTGTTACCTCTGGTTTTTCACCAGGCTCTAACTTGCCGGCTGGAATTTCTATAATCGCCTTTTCAAGCGCTTTACGATACTGCTCAACAAGCACAATTTTCCCCTCATCTGTAATAGCAATAATCGCAACTGCACCAGGGTGATTTACAATTTCACGTTTACTCATTTCTCCATTTGGTAATACTACATCATCAACACGAACTTTTATAACTCTACCATCAAAAATCGGCTCAGTTTTTACTGTTCTCTCTGTAAGATTACTCATACTACTTCATCTCCCTGTTCTATTTCCTATTCTTTCTTCATACATTTTACCACATTGAAAGGAGCGTGATAGAAATGAAAGTTTATATTTTACCAAATCGCATCACGTTAGTCGGAAAAGCATGGCAAATTCGCCATAAGCTAAAACAATATAGCAAAGAGTATACAACTGTACAAGAGTGGATTACAGCAAATAAAATGAAACATTAATCCATTAAGCTCACATTAATTATGCTTTTACGGGCAGTTAATGCAAAGCGAAAAGGAAACGTTTGTCAACCTCTTTTCCCTCTCGTACAATAAAGGTAAGGAGGTTGACCTATGAAAAAACGTCAATTAGGAAACTCAGATTTATTTGTTACAGAAATGGGCCTTGGCTGTATGTCTCTCGGTACATCTGAAACAGAGGCTATGCGTATTGTCGATGAAGCAATCGATTTAGGAATTAATTTTTTTGATACAGCAGATTTATATGATTACGGATTAAATGAAGAATTTGTTGGAAAAGCCTTGAAGGGGAAACGAGACAAAATTGTTCTTACAACGAAGGTTGGAAATCGTTGGACAGAAGAAAAAAACGGCTGGTCTTGGGACCCTTCTAAAGCTTACATAAAGGCTGAAGTAAAAGAAAGTTTACGTAGACTTCAAACTGATTATATTGACCTTTACCAACTTCATGGCGGAACGATTGAAGATCCAATAGATGAAACAATTGAAGCTTTTGAAGAATTGAAAAAAGAAGGTATTATCCGCCATTACGGTATTTCTTCTATACGTCCAAATGTAATCCGTGAATATGCAAAACGCTCAAACATCGTTAGTGTACTAATGGAATATAGCCTTTTAAATCGTCGTCCAGAAGAATGGTTCCCGCTTCTGAATGAATACCAAATTAGCATCATTGCTCGCGGACCACTTGCAAAAGGAATTTTAACTGATAACAATGCAAGAAAAATAGAAAGAGTAAAGGAAAAGGATTACCTCTCTTATTCTTACGATGAATTACATACAACTCTAGCGAGTGTAAAAGAAACGATTGGAGAAAGCTCTTTAACAGGAACAGCTATTCAATATTGCTTACATAATAAGACTGTTGCAGCTGTTATACCTGGCGCAAGCTCTCTTCAACAATTGCAGGAAAATATACGAGCTAGCCAACAGTTACCTTTAACTAAAGAAGAATATGTACAACTTCAAAAAATTGTTAAATATGACACATATGCTTTGCATCGTTAAAAATATCGAATTACCGATAAACAGAAGACTGTCTCCTTTATTAGGAGACAGTCTTTTTTATAACGTATCATATTTATCAGGATTTGTGCCTACATGTAAATCGCGATTCAACGTGTTAATTTGATTTATCTCTTCTTCAGTTAGTGAGAAATCAAAAATAGTAAAGTTTTCTTTAATACGAGATGGTGTAACGGATTTAGGAATTGTAACAATCCCGCTTTGAATATCCCATCTTAATATAACTTGCGCAGGTGTTTTTTCATATTTGTTAGCAATAGCCTGAATGATTGGATGCTGAAATACTTCTCCGCCCCTCATTAACGGACTCCACGCTTCCATTTGGATTTGCTCACCTTGACAATGATTACGCAATTCAAATTGCGTTAACATCGGATGAAGTTCTACTTGGTTCACCATCGGCTTCACTTTGCAATTTGGTAATAACAATTCTAAATGATGTTTATGAAAATTAGAAACACCAATCGCACGCACTTTACCTTCTTCATATAATTTTTCTAACGCTCGGTACGTATCCACATACTTCCCTCTTACTGGCCAATGTATTAAATATAAATCTACATAGTCCATTTGTAATTTCTTTAAGCTTTTTTCAAACGCCTCGAGTGTCTCCTCGTATCCTTGATCGTCATTCCAAACTTTTGTTGTAATAAATAGGTCTTCTCTTGGAATTCCTGATTCACGAATCGCTTCTCCGACACCGCTTTCATTTTCATACACAGTTGCTGTATCAATCGAACGGTATCCAACTTCTAACGCTGTTTTTACTGCTTGTTTTACTTCGTCGCCTTCTTTTGCTTTATAAACGCCTAGACCAATCATCGGCATTTTCACCCCATTATGAAGTGTAGTTGTTGGAATATACACAGTCGTCTCCCTTTCATTGTTACATTTTTTTATAAGCCACAACTTTATTTCAACAAGATTCATCCCAAAAGTCAAAACATACGTACAGTTTACATAACACTTTTATATAGCTAAAAAATAACGTGAACTCATTTATTCACGTTATTTTCTCTCCATTCTTTCGCTTTTTCATCCACATTGCGCACAAACTCATTTTTCCCTTCCGTATATAACGTGCCATCATATGTATACTTTTCGGCCAATTCTTTCTTTAAGGTTGCATATGCCTCTGCTTCTTCACAATGAGCCATCATATAATCACGAAATGCTAAATGCCTTACTATCTCTGGATTTCCTTTTTCAAACACGTGTAAATGATACAAACGTTTTTCTTCCGTTCCATGGATAAAAAATCGGCGTCCTGAAATACCATTTTCCCCTTTTACGATGTAACCAAGCTCTATAAATCGTTCATTCCACCTATCTACCCTTTCAATACTTTCTACTTCCATGATCATATCAATAATAGGTTTAGCTGCCAGTCCTGGCACTGACGTACTTCCAATATGATGAATTTTCACCGTTTCTGGCATCGCTGTTTTTAATCTTTCAGCCTCCATTTGAAATTTTTCACTCCAATGATTTTCATGCGGAACAACTACAATTTTCCTCATAATAACTCCCCTTTTCTTACAAGCTCGTCAAAAAATGATCAGTGAATTTCACTGATCATTTTTTTATTATTTAAAGTCTTTCCAAGTAAGGTTACTTTCACTTAGCAGTTCTTCAAATGATTTATTCTTTTCACGTTCTTTTTGTTCTTTGCGCTTTCTTTCCAGTTCAGCTGCCTCTTTTTCCTCTTCTCTCACTTGCAACTCTTTCTTCTTACTCTTTAATTGTTGCATGAGTGAATCATTTAATTGATCGCCTAATGTAAGTGTTTCTTTCTTTGGTGGATTCACTTGCGATTGTCTTTGCATTTGTCTTTGTTTCTTTTTCTTCATGCTACTCACCTTTTACTTTTTTCTCCATTATAGTAGATACACGATGCAATCGACAATAAAAAAGGGTCTTTACTCTATTATCCATTTTTTTGTAAATATGTTAATTTTTCGAAAAGACTAAATTTTTATGTAGCTATAATCCTATGAATCTATTAAAATTATGTCGTATGATGTCAGATTATAAAAAAGGAGAAATGAACTATGTGGAAAAAAATTATTCCTGCCGTTGCTGTTTTAAGCACTATTACTTTTTCAAGCGTATTTGCCGCTCCCCCATCTCAGAATCCAGCTGAACAAAACCGCTACATAGACGTACAAATGCTTGGTATTAATGATTTCCATGGACAACTAGATACTGTTAAAAAAATTAATAATAAAGAAGCTGGTGGCGCTGATTACTTAGCTACTTATTTAAAAGAACGTAAAAAACAAAACCCTAATACACTTCTCGTACATGCTGGTGATATCGTCGGAGCTAGTCCACCAGTTTCAGCATTATTACAGGATGAACCGACGATTGAATTTTTAAATGATTTAAAATTTGATGTTGGTACAATCGGAAACCATGAATTTGATGAAGGCATTGATGAAATGAAACGCCTCATTTACGGTGGATATCATGAAAAAACAGGGAATTTCAAAGGGGCTAACTTCCCCTATGTAGCTGCTAACTTCTATAACAAATCAACTGGCCGCTTATTTTTACCACCATTTACTGTAAAAATGGTAGATGGTGTTCCTGTAGGATTCATTGGTGTTGTTACAACTGATACACCAAATGTCGTTATGCCTACGATGCTTAAAAATGTACAAATTACTGATGAAGTAGAAGCAATTAATAAATCAACACAACAATTAAAACGCCTCGGCGTTAAATCTATCGTCGTTCTTGCTCATGTCGGTGGAACAACCGATGAGTCTGGGGTAACAAATGGCGACCTTACTCGAATTGCAAATGAAACAGACCCAGAAGTTGATGTTATTTTCGGTGGACATAGTCATACGTATGTAAATGGTACAGTAAATAATAAGCTAATTGTCCAAGCAAATTCTTACGGCACGGCTTTCTCAGACGTGGATGTAACAATTGATCGTAAAACAAAGGATATTATAAAGAAAAAAGCTGAAGTTGTTACAACGTATCATGAAGGTGTAGAACCTGATAAACAAGTAAAGAAAAAACTAGATCAATATAAAGAAAAAATCGCACCACTTGTAAATGAAGTGGTCGGAAAATCTACAGCATCTATCGACCGTAAACAAAATGATGCTGGTGAGTCCACTCTTGGAAATTTAGTTGCCGATGCTCAGCGTCAAACGATGCAAACTCAAATCGCCCTCATGAATCCTGGTGGCATTCGTAATGACTTAGATGCTGGTGATATTACGTGGGGTGAGTTATACGGCATTCAACCTTTTGGAAATCAATTGATTAAAGTAGATTTAACAGGTCAAGACATTCGCGATATTTTAAATCAGCAATGGCAAAAAGGAACAACAAGAATGCTTCAAATTTCAGGTATTCAATATGCGTGGGATGCAAATAAACCAAACGGTGAAAAAGTTACAAATATACGTTTAACAAACGGAGAAGAATTATCTCCATCTAAAACGTATAGCGTAGTTGCAAATGCTTTCTTAGCTTCTGGCGGTGACGGATTCATATCATTTAAAAATGGTAAAAATGCAGAAACTGGTCCAAACGACTTTGAAGCGTTAGTCGATTACGTAAAACAATTAAAAGAACCAATTCAGCCAGTTATTGATGGAAGAATCCAAAAAGTAAATTAAGTGTTTCTCTAATAAGAAATTTCATTTTTCACGCCATAAAAGATTTGCACTAATCCTGTATTTATACGTAATATGCATCATAAAAAGGATACTCGTTCTTCCAATGAACATAGTATCCTTTTCTTTAGTTATCAAAATGTGATGTTTTGTTAAATTCATATTGCTGTAAAAATTGTTGCAACGCCTCTTCTACAATTTTAGATTTTTGAATTCCTTTCGATTCTGATATAAGGTCCAATCTTGCTAATATTTCTGTATTAATAGAAAAGGTGCGTCTCTTTTTCTCTGTACTTTTACTCATAATTGGTGCAATTACTTCTTCTCTTCTTCTTAATAATTCATAAATACTTTGTAATTGCTCATAAATTAATAATTGATAATCTGTTTTCTCATATTGAAGGGCGGTCGCTTCTTGGAGTTGTAAGTGACGTGGTTCTTCTCCATCTCCTACAAAAATACGTTTCTTCTGCTCTCCATCATATTCGTATCCAATCAATCTTAATTTCTTCGATAATGTATACGGGCTTATTTCAAGACGTTTTGCTATAATAGCGATGGATTCACGCCTATTTAAACCATCTATAATTTCTCCAATCGTCACAATTTCCCTCCTCCCGTGTTGAAATGACACTAGTATGGTATGTTACAATGATTTTCTAACAGTATATGCAAAATGAATAGCCTGTGCGATTCATACGATTTCACAAAAGGAGGTTTTCAATATGCTTTTGCGTAGCTATACCCCTCAGTTCTATACTGAAAACAAACAACTCATTCCTAATAGTATCGCTACGATAGAAAGCGTTATGATTAATAATCGAAAACAAACTCTCCTTATGCGTGGGCAAAACGTAGAGCAGCCTATTTTATTATGCTGCCATGGTGGACCCGGCATGGCACAAATCGGATTTATTCGTCATTTTCAAAAAGAATTAGAGAAGCACTTTATTGTTATTAATTGGGATCAGCGCGGGGCAGGTAAATCTTTTTCAATGAAAGATTTCGGAGCAAATTTTACAATCGAACAATTCGTTTCCGATGCAAAAGAAGTGATTCAATATGCACTTAAAAGGTTCAACAAACAAAAACTATTTCTCGCTGGTCATTCTTGGGGAAGTATTATTGGGCTTAACATAGCACATCAATATCCAAAGTATATCGAGGCTTACATCGGTATTGGGCAAATTGTACATATGAAACAAAATGAAGAATTGCTATATCAACATTTAATTAGTTCTGCAAAAAAACATGATCATAAAAAAGCATTAGCTTCCCTTTTAAAATTAGGAAAACCACCATTTTTAGATATGAGACGTCTTATTATTCAAAGAAAGTGGCTTGGCACATTCGGAGGAGCAATCCAAAACGGATCTTCCTTTTCTTTCATACGAAAAGGTTTCTTTTCTCCTGAATATACGCTATTAGATTGGTTCAAGTTTCTCGCAGGAAATTTAAAATCTGGCGTTTTATGGGAAGAAATGCTGACAATCGATTTCTTTTCTTCTATCTCAAGTTTATCTATTCCAGTTTATTTTTGTTCTGGTCGCTATGATTATCAAACTCCTTATGCACTCGTTCAGGAATATTGCGATATTATTGAAGCGCCTATAAAAAAAATGATTTGGTTCCCAAATTCAGCACATTCTCCTGATCTAGAAGAACCAGAATTATTCGCCAATTCTTTGCAATCAATTAAACAAGAGCTAGCTTTTCAGCATTAGTAACAAAAGGCTCTTTTACATTTCATAGAAAACATTTTATAATAATATGTCGCAAGTATGTATAAACATAGCAAAATGTTTCATATTTACTTGTCTTAACAGAATAAAAATTTAGGGAGATTACATTTATTATGAACGCTGTACTCGTCGCAGTAGCAATTATGCTATTGCTTAGTTTGTTACGTGTCCAGGTCATTGTCGCCATCATTGTTGGAGCTTTAACAGGCGGAATTATCGGCGGACTCGGTATTTCAGAAACGATTAACACTTTTACAACTGGTCTTGGAAACAGTGCTCCAATCGCTTTAAGTTATGCAATGCTTGGTGGTTTCGCTATTTCCCTTTCCAAAACAGGACTTCCAGATGCTATGATTCAAACTGCATTAAAATGGATTGGCAATGAACAAGACACGAAAAAACAAGTTTATTCTAAAATACTTATTTTATTCATTATTTTAACGATGGCTTGTTTCTCACAAAATGTGATTCCTGTTCACATTGCTTTCATCCCCATCTTAATTCCAGCACTTTTAAAAGTATTAAATGAGCTGAAAGTGGATCGAAGACTTGTCACGTGTATTATTACATTTGGATTAATTACTCCTTATATGTGGATCCCTGCAGGGTTCGGAAAAATTTATCATGACGTATTGCAAACCAACGCTGCGCAAAGCGGTCTTACATTTGATGTCACACTTATTCCAAAAGCAATGACTATTCCAGCACTCGGTATGATTATTGGATTATGTGTAGCGGTATTCATTACGTACCGAAAACCTCGTACGTATGAAACAGAACAAATTCATACTACCGAAAATGAGATCGTTCCCTATACAAAACGTAGCATTACTTTCGGGTTATTATCTATCATTGCTACATTAACTGTTCAATTAACAACAGAATCAATGATTTTCGGTGCTTTAGCAGGTATTATCGTCTTATCAGTAAGTGGTAGTCTACCACTTAAAGAAGCAGATGCGATATTAACAAGCGGAATGCGTATGATGTCCTTTATTGGCTTTGTTATGATTGCTGCCGCTGGATTCGGCGCTGTTCTTCGAAAAACAGGACATGTTGAATCTCTGGTGCAAACGAGTGCACATATAATCGGAAATAACAAACCACTCGCTGCATTTCTTATGCTTGTTATTGGACTTCTCGTTACGATGGGAATTGGTTCATCCTTTTCAACCATCCCTATCTTAACAACAATTTTTGTACCTCTGTGCATTCAGCTTGGATTTAGTCCGATGGCTACAATTGCAATTATTGGTACAGCCGGAGCGCTAGGTGACGCAGGATCTCCAGCATCAGATAGTACCCTCGGACCAACATCCGGTTTAAATGCTGATGGTCAGCACCATCATATATGGGATACATGTGTACCCACTTTTCTACATTACAATATACCGTTACTTATATTTGGCTTTATTGCCGCAATTACATTATAAAAAGGTGCGTATAAAACGCACCTTTTACTTTTTTATTTTTCCTTTTAATTGTTGAAAAGCTACTTTTCCGTTATCTTTGACATAGCTTTCAATTGCCGGTAGTGATGAACCTATCCATTCACACTCTATGCTCCCATTCGGTCCAACAATTTTTAATTTATCTGGTACATGTATATTTACAAATCTTGCTGACCGAATTAACTCAATAGCAATCTGATCACTTGAGGTTACAATTCCATCTATATACGGATTGTTTCGCAATAATGTAATAAACTGTTTATTTGTATACCCTTGTACACATTCTTCTCGATAAGAGATTCCTTCATCCCAAACAGTATCTAAAAAACCTGCTATATGATCTTCCATTTCTTCACTTTCTTCTCCCTCACCGAAATATGCAAGAAAGTGACACCCTTTCTCTTTTAATAAAGAAACAGCCCTCTGTCCACTTTCATAATAATTTCCATGTGATTGTTGCTCATCAATCACAACAAACGGAAATGGAATTTCTCCTATACTTTTAAAAACGGATTTTGTTAAAATAACACCTGCAACGTTATTCTCCTTCAACATATATATGTATCTATCTTTATTCTCTATATTACAAACAATGATTTGATATCCTTCTTTATATGCTATTTCCTCAATACAATGTAGCAAAGTGATGTTTGATGGGTCATATAGATTATCTACAAGTAATGCAATTATCGTTGAATTCTCTTTAAATAGTGGCTTCGCTGCACTGTTTGGCCTATAACGTAATTCTTCAATTGCTTCCTTTACTTGTTTTACTGTGTCCTCATGAACATATCCTTTTTCATTAATAACTCGTGAAACGGTTGCGACTGAAACACCTGCCAATTTTGCAACATCACGTATAGTTGCCACATCGTCACCCCTTAATATGGTAATAGATTACAATTTTACGGTAACCTAAATTACACTATCCGTCAAGATTAATAACTCATATTTCTGAAAATTGTTACATCATTTCACTAAACGATACTCCAACTGAATTTCATGTAAAATTGGGATATTATCATATCCAATACGTGGAATTTCTTTCTTTATTTTTCGTGCCTCCTCTACCGCATTCACATATAAATTAGTCATTACAAAATTACGTTTTTGGTAAAATCGTAACGCATTCATATTATCATTTGTTGTAATAAGACAAACCTGCCTGCACCGTTCTTCTTCTGCAACTTGCAATACACAATCCACAAGCTTCTTCCCTATTCCTTTTCTTTCTTCAATACTATCTAACGATATAATTTCACACATATTTCCAGTCACTTCATACGTTATAATTCCGATTATTCTGTCATTAGAAAACGCAACAAATCCTGGCAACTCTTCTAATTGATGCCCCTTACCACGTGAAACCATCAATGAACTTCCCCAGTTCTCACACATAAACATTCGAATTGTTTCTTTCATCGTTGGCGTAATTTTTTGTATATGCACCATTTCCTATTTCTCCCCTTTTATATCATTGTGATACAATATAAGTGTATCACATGTAACGGTATTTGGAGGATGAGGTAAAGTATGAAACGTTTTTTTGCAGCATTGTTTACTGTACTAGGTGCGATAACAGCCCTTGGGATTTTCTTTACAAATAAAGTGATGTATTTAAAGAAAAAAACAGAGGAAGAAGTACTCGAAAGAGAAACGAAAAAACATTTTCGTATAGAAGATTTTGATGCTCTTCATAAAGAAGAAATTCATATTCCTTCACAATTCGGATATGATCTTCACGGCTATTACATTCCTGCTGGTCATTCCAATAAGTTTATGATTTTTTGTCACGGCGTAACTGTAAATAAAATGAACTCTGTAAAATATGCAAGGTTATTTTTAAACAGAGGGTATAATGTCGTTATTTATGATCATCGTCGTCATGGTAAAACTGGCGGAAAAACAACAAGCTATGGATACTATGAAAAACATGATTTAAAATCTGTAGTTGACTGGCTAAAAAGTCGCTTTGGAACAAATATAACACTCGGTATTCATGGTGAATCTATGGGAGCTGCAACACTTCTTCAATACGCAGGACTTGTAGAAGATGGTGCTGATTTCTATATTGCAGATTGTCCTTTCTCTGATTTTCACGGACAATTACAGCACCGTTTAAAGGTTGAATTCCATTTACCAAAATGGCCTTTATTACCTTTAGCAAATGCTTTTTTAAAAGTGCGTGACGGTTATACGATTCGCGAAGTTTCACCAATTGATTGTATAAAAAATATTAACAATCCCGTCCTCTTTATTCATAGTAAAGATGATGATTATATTTTAGCTGATATGACGAAATCACTATATGAAGCAAAAGAAAACAATAAACAACTTTATATTGCAGAACGTGGTGCACACGCTTGCTCTTATAACGAAAATAAAGAAGAGTACGAAGCAGCCATCGATCAATTTTTAAACACATATGTGAAAGAAACAAAAAACAGGCTTGCATAAGCCTGTTTTTTTATTGCGCTAAAACGTCTGTAACTTGTTCCATATTTTCAGAAATCCATTGCATTGCATCATCTAACGTTGGGAATTCTGTCGTTTGAAATGTTACTTCATCTTGAAGTAACCAAACATCCTTTGCCTCTTGCCCTACACCTGCAATGGACCAATGTAACAAACTATATGGATGATTATCATTCAAAAATGATGCCCACGTGCGCTCATTTGCAATGTTTCGTAATGTATGTAATTGTTTATCCATCTCTCGTCACCTTACTCTAGTCAGTTATGAAAACTATTATAACACTCTCTTCTTTCTCAAACAAAGTGCTCTTTTTATATTGTCAAGCACTTCCCTTGATTATATGATGAAATTAAGCGTTTGGGAAGGAGGGATAACGTTGGCAAAAGTACAAATTAAAGTAAATGATAATGGCTCTTTTCGCGTTACAGGGGACGTGGAATTAGTCGACTCACAAGGGAATGTATTCCCAGCAAAACCGGCATTTTCTTTATGCCGTTGTGGTTTATCAAAAAATATGCCTTATTGCGACGCTTCGCATAAAGGTAAATTCGAGTCCGTTGTTAGAGCACCAGAGGCAGAATAATTTTACATGTGACATGCACATTTTTTTGTGCATGTTTTTTTCTTTTTAGCAACTCCGTTGTATCCCTTCTCCTTACAACATTTCTAATACTTTTATTTCCATTCCAGCCCACATATATTTTCACACAATTCTTCACATTCGAATATTTTTTACTAGCCTTTTATTTTTTTTGTGCTATAATTTGAGCAAACAGCATCCTTCGGGGTCGGGTGAAATTCCCAACCGGCGGTGATGAAGTGAAAACTTCTAAGTCCGTGACCCGTTTTCAACTCGAAAACGGTGGATCTAGTGAAACTCTAGGGCCGACAGTATAGTCTGGATGGGAGAAGGATATGTTTCTAGTTTTTTATATAGTGAATACACTTTTATTTCAGTATGCATATTTTTAAAGATTCATTTTGATTCTTTATATATGTTTAATTTTCTATACTTATTTTTTATACTGAAATAAAAAGAGACAACTAGCGTTTAAAAATTCGATATTTTGCTAGGTTTTTTCCTTATGCAGAAATATCAATTATCGTTAGGTTTCTTTCCTATGCTTTCGTATTCAAACTATATTTCTAGAAATCACGTCTCCCAAACCCCAAGGATATTAAATCCTTGGGGTTTTTTGATTTTTTTAGGAGAGGTGAAGAAAATGACAGATCAAGAATATATGAGGATTGCCCTGCAGTTAGCAGAAGGAACATCAGGACAAACAAGTCCAAATCCTATGGTTGGTGCTGTTGTTGTAAAAGATGGAAACATCGTTGGTATGGGGGCTCATTTACGAGCTGGTGAAGAACACGCAGAAGTTCATGCCCTTCAAATGGCTGGTCAGAACGCCAAAGACGCTACCGTTTATGTAACACTGGAACCGTGTAGCCACTTTGGAAAAACACCACCTTGTTGTGAATTGCTCATCGAAAAAGGAGTTAAGCGTGTGGTAATTGCTACTCTCGATTGTAATCCGCTCGTTTCTGGTAACGGAAAAAGAAGATTAGAGGAAGCTAGAATTGAAGTAACTACCGGTGTTCTTGAAGCAGAAGCAGTTTTATTAAATCGCTACTTTTTTCACTACATGAAAACGAAACGCCCTTTTGTAACAATCAAAACAGCGATGAGCTTAGATGGAAAAACAGCAACTGTAACTGGTGAAAGTAAGTGGATTACAGGTGAAGAAGCACGTGCTGATGTTCACCAATATCGCCATACACATGATGCAATTCTTGTTGGAGTGAATACAGTTATAGCTGATAATCCTCATTTAACAACAAGAATTCCAAATGGTGGGAAACATCCTATTCGCGTTGTTTTAGATACCCATTTACGAACGCCACCATCTTCTCATGTTATAACAGATGGTTTAGCACCGACATGGATTATTATCGGTAAGGATGTAAAGAAAGAGAAGATATCTTCTTATAATTCTAAAAATATAGCTATATTCCAAATGGAAACGAAGCATATAGAAATCGAGGACCTTCTTTCCTTTCTTGGAGAGAAACAAATTCTTTCTCTATTCGTTGAAGGTGGCCAATCAATTCATGCAAGTTTCTTAAAAACAAACAATTTCAATGAAATTGTAACCTATATAAGCCCGAAATTAATTGGTGGAAAAGATGCTCCTACTTTATTTGGAGGAAATGGTTTTTCAAAATTACAAGATGCGCTTTCCTTGAAAATTCAAGAGATGAAACAAATTGGTGATGATATAAAAATCGTTGCGAATGCCCGAAACGAGGTGACGGAATGTTTACAGGAATTGTAGAAGAATTAGGAACGATAGCAAACATGCAACAAAGCGGAGAAGCGATGAAATTAACGATTCATGCAAAGAAAATTTTATCAGATGTTCACTTAGGTGATAGTATCGCAGTTAACGGTATTTGCTTAACTGTAACAAACTTTACAACTACTTCATTTACAGTTGATGCAATGCCTGAAACGATGCAGTCGACATCGCTTCGCATGCTTAAACCCCACTCTAAAGTAAATTTAGAGCGGGCAATGTCTGCAAATGGAAGATTCGGTGGACATTTCGTTTCAGGACATATTGATGGCATCGGAACGATTTTAACTAAAAAACAACATTACAATGCCGTCTATTATAAAATAGCAATTTCTGATAAATTGCTACACTATTGTTTGCATAAAGGGTCCATTGCTGTTGATGGAACGAGTTTAACGATATTTGATATAGACGAAGCTTCCATAACGATTTCACTCATCCCGCACACAGTAAGCGAATCTGTCATTGGAGAAAAAAATGCCGGAGATATCGTAAATATTGAGTGTGACATGATTGGTAAATATATCGAACGCTTTATTACTAAACCTGCAAAACGAGTAGGTTCCATGACCGAAAGTTTTTTACAAGAAAACGGATTTCTATAAGGGGGAAGCACAATGTTTCATCGTATTGAAGAAGCTCTAGAAGATTTAAAACAAGGTAAAGTCGTTATCGTATGTGATGATGAAAACCGAGAAAATGAAGGCGACTTTATTGCTTTAGCAGAGTACATTACACCGGAAACAATTAATTTTATGATTACACATGGTCGTGGTCTCGTTTGTGTACCGATTACGGAAGGATACGCAGAACGTCTACAATTAGAACCAATGGTATCTCATAATACAGATTCACATCATACTGCGTTTACAGTGAGCATTGACCATGTTTCTACAACAACAGGGATTAGCGCTCACGAACGTGCAACTACGATACAAGAATTGTTAAATCCCGCATCAAAAGGCACTGATTTCAATCGACCTGGACATATCTTTCCATTAATTGCGAAAGAAGGCGGTGTCCTGCGTCGTGCAGGTCATACAGAAGCTGCTGTTGATTTAGCAAAGCTATGCGGTGCCGAACCAGCTGGAGTTATTTGCGAGATTATAAATGAGGACGGCACGATGGCACGTGTACCTGATTTAATAGAATGCGCAAAACAATTTGATATAAAAATGATTACAATAGAAGATTTAATTGCTTACCGCCGCCATCATGAAACACTTGTGACGAGAGAGGTGGAAATTACATTACCTACAGATTTCGGTACTTTCCACGCAATTGGCTATTCTAACTCATTAGATACGAAAGAACATATCGCACTTGTAAAAGGTGATATTTCAATAGGTGAACCGGTACTTGTGCGTGTTCATTCTGAATGCTTAACAGGAGATGTATTCAGTTCACATCGCTGCGATTGCGGACCACAACTCCATGCAGCACTTGCTCAAATTGAGCGTGAAGGAAAAGGTGTTCTTCTTTACATGAGACAAGAAGGAAGAGGCATTGGGCTTCTTAATAAGCTTCGTGCTTATAAATTACAAGAAGAAGGATTCGATACTGTAGAAGCAAATGAAAAACTCGGCTTCCCTGCTGATCTTCGTGATTACGGTATCGGTGCACAAATATTAAAAGATTTAGGTTTACAAAGTTTACGATTATTAACGAATAACCCAAGAAAAATTGCTGGCTTAGAAGGTTACGATTTAGAAGTAGTCGAGCGTGTACCGTTGCAAACGCCAGCAAAAGAAGAGAATAAATCGTATTTACAAACGAAAGTAAACAAATTAGGACACTTACTAAACTTATAATTAAAGGAGAGATTTATTATGGTATTCGAAGGTCATTTGGTTGGTACAGGATTAAAAGTTGGAGTTGTTGTTGGACGTTTTAATGAATTTATTACAAGTAAGTTACTTGGCGGCGCTTTAGACGGATTAAAGCGTCACGGTGTAGAAGAAAATGATATTGATGTTGCTTGGGTTCCTGGTGCATTTGAAATTCCTTTAATCGCTAAAAAGATGGCTAGTAGCGGAAAGTATGATGCTGTTATTACATTAGGTACTGTAATCCGAGGTGCTACAACTCACTACGATTACGTTTGTAATGAAGTAGCAAAAGGTGTTGCGTCTTTATCACTACAAATGGACATCCCAGTTATTTTCGGCGTATTAACGACAGAAACAATTGAACAAGCGATTGAACGCGCAGGTACGAAAGCTGGTAATAAAGGATATGAATCAGCTGTTGCTGCAATTGAAATGGCTCACTTATCAAAACAATGGGCATAAAAAAAGAGGCTGCGGCCTCTTTTTATTTTTTCACCTTTTTTTGTACATCTTTTATTAATTCATTCATCGTTTTTCCTTCTGTTTTTATATGAAGAGCTTGTGCTGTTCTCCATACATTCTCTCTTTTTTTCGCTTCTTCTATAATAGTAATTTCTTTTCTAACTTCCTTTAAATCTTTTCCTTCCGTTTTCAATCCAAAATGTTCAGCTTTCGTTCGAAAGTGTTGTTCGATTCTTTGTTGCATCTCTTTTTGTTCAGGATTTTCAGCAGCCTTAACTGGATCAGAACTTATTGCTTTTATTAAAATTAAACAAGTCATAATCGCTAATATGTATTTGTACATGTAAAATCCTCCAACCCAATATAAATTACATATTTACTATGTACAACTAGGGCTTGGAAAATTCGTCCACAAAAATTCTTTTTTTCGCTCAAAAACCAATAATACCAAGCGTTCACAACTATTTATTACATTTTATTTACAAAAAAAGCAAACCCTTTTACAAGTTTGCTTTTTCATCTATCTTATAATGCACATTCTTCAATCTCAAATCCTAAATCTGCAATCATACCCCAGTCCGCAGTCGGCTCTTGTCCAGCTGTCGTTAAGTAGTCCCCGACAAAAATAGAATTTGCTGCAAATAAACCGATTGGCTGTACAGAACGTAAATTGATTTCACGTCCTCCTGAAATACGAATTTCTTTTGTTGGGTTTACAAAACGCATCATTGCCAGTACTTTTAAACATTCTACTGGCGTTAACTCTTTTTGCCCTTCAAGAGGTGTCCCCTTTACAGCAACAAGGAAATTACAAGGGATAGAATCTGCATCTATACGTTGTAATTCAAATGCAATTTCAGCACGCTCTTCAATTGTTTCTCCCATGCCAAAAATCGCTCCAGAGCATGGTGAAATACCAGCTTGTTTCGCTTTTTGAACTGTATCAACACGATCATCATACGTATGCGTTGAACAAATACTATCGTAATTATTTGCATGTGTATTTAAGTTGTGGTTATAACGATGCACGCCTGCTTCCGCTAAACGTCCTGCTTGATCTTCATTTAAGAAACCTAAACAACAACAAATCTTCAAGTCTGTCGTTTCACGAATTTCCTTAACTGCTCCAATTACGTGATTTACCTCTTTATCCGTCGGACGACGACCAGACGCTACAATACAATATGTACCTGCTTTACGGCGTATTGCTTCATGTGCCCCTTCTACAATTTTCTCCTGCGTTAACCATGCATATTTATCAATTGGTGCTTCTGAAATAATAGACTGTGAGCAATATCCACAATCTTCAGGACATAATCCAGATTTCGTATTAATAATCATATTCAATTTTACTTTCTTACCAAAGTGATGATGGCGAATAATGTAAGCTGCATTCATAATTTCTAAAACTTCTGTATCATCAGCTTCTAATATCGCTATTGCATCTTCTTTCGTAATCATCTTTTCTTCCACTACGTCGTATGCAAGTTTTTTCCAATCCTTTTTTGTTTGTACTTGTTTCATTTCATCTCTTCCCCTCTTTTGTTATATGCATAAATAAAGCATGATACGTTGCCATTATCCCTTCATTTCCCGTGAAGTCTCTTTCGTATATGCGCAGCATCGCACGAAAGAGTGAGGGACTTTGACAATATGATCCTTCATTGCTATTAGTTGCTCCTACTTTTCGAATAGAATGCAGAAACTCCTTAACTTCTGTAAAACTCTCTATGTAACATGTTTCAGAAACATGCACATCCCCTGTTTCTATCTTACATATATGAAGCAACTGATCTTTTGAATAAAAACGTTGACCAATCGATGTTTCATTTTTTATATTTCTTTCTTCTTTCGCACGTTGGAACGAAGCATGCAATTCTTGAAATGTTTCATGTCCAAACGTTGAAAAGAGTAATATGCCATCTATAGACAAATGTTGAAATAAATTTCTTAACACTTGTTGTAAATTATTTAACCATTGAAATGTAGCATTTGAAATAATGACATCATATGATTCTTCTAATCGTAATCGCTCAATATCTTCACAGTGAAACGTTACATTTTTTACATTTTGTCTAGTTTGCGCAATCGCAATCATACTTTCAGCAAAATCAACTGCTGTAATATGTGCTTTCGGAAATAACTTTGATAATTGTTCTGTTACATACCCCGTCCCGCATCCCAGTTCTAAAATACGTATTGATGCCGTTTCACTATATCGTTCCTTTAAGATTGAAAGTAATGAATGTGCCATCTTTTTTTGTACATTTGCATATCGATCGTAAGATACGGCTGCCCCATTAAACCGTTTTTGTAGTAACGTTTTGTTGATCATGTCGTATCCCCTCTACAAATTGAATTATCTCATTTGCACAATATTCAAAATTCGTTACACATAATGCATGCCCTGCTTCACTTACTACTTTCAGCTCGCTGCTGCTATTCTCCGTCATACTACGTGCCGCAGACAATGGGCATATTACATCCTGTTCTCCGTGAATAAGTAGTATAGGTACTTTAATTTCTTTTAGTTCTTCTCTCATATCTGTTTCTATTAAATAATCTAAACCTAGTTGTAAAGACTGAATAGAATCACCTTTAAAACGGTCTACAATGTCTTCAAAGTTTTTATTCTCTTTTAGCTCATCTTTCGTAAACATATTTTCATAAAACCGCTTGAGCGTATCTTCTTTCCTTCTCGCCAAATTTCTTTTCAGCCGTTCTACATGCAAAGCATTCCATCCGTTACTGTAATCGCTCGTACTTGTAAATTTAGCAGTACCACCAATTAATACGATGCCTTTTGCCTTAATCTTTTTATAAGCTTCAACTGCTGCTAACGCTCCTAGTGACCATCCAACTAAAATTACGTTGTCATTATGCGCTACATCTATAATTCGTTCCGCAAATTCACTTCGTTCTTTCACATTACGCCAATCTATGCATTGAACAGGATATCCTTTAAAATACGGAATTACTAAATCCCAAATATTCTCTTCCATTCCCCATCCGGGAATAAAAATAATCTTTAGCTCGTTCATACGAAAATCTCCTCTTCTTTCGCAATGTGAATAATTCGATCAATAGCCCATTTTAAATCAGCTATTGTATGTTGCGATGTAACTGCAAAGCGAATTCGAGAACTATGAACCGGCACAGTTGGCGGACGAATTGCAATAGCCGCAATCCCTGCCTCTTGCAACCTTTTACTAAACCGTAAAGCATGTTCATTTGAACCGACTACAATCGGTACAATATGAGTTGAACTATTCCCAATATCAAAACCAGCATCCCTTAATTTAGTTCTGAAGTATTCTCCATTTGCTATAAGGTTCTCTCTTCTTTCGTTATCTTCTTTTACAATTTCAATTGCTTTTTGCACCGCTCCTAACGTACTTGGTGGTAAAGCTGTAGTAAAAATAAAGCTTCTCATCATATTTTGTAAATACTCTATATAAATTTCATCACCTGTCAAATACGCACCATAACACCCTAAAGCCTTGCTAAACGTCCCCATATGTATATCAATTTTTTGAGAAAGATTTTTTTCTATGTGAGATAATCCAGCTCCGCCGATTCCATATATTCCACTCGCATGTGCTTCATCGACTATAATGATTGCTCCGTATTTCTCTTTCAGTTGTACTAAATCTCTCAAATACGCAGTATCACCATCCATACTAAAAACGGTATCTGTTACGATTAATTTCCTCTTTTCAGGCGAAGCCATTTTCAAAAGCTTCTCTAAATGATCCAAATCATTATGACGATACCTTTTATGCTCTGCCCCGCTTAATATGATTCCATCAACAATACTTGCGTGATTTAACTTATCACTAAAAACAATATCGTGCCGAGAGGCTAAAGAAGATATGGCACCTATATTTGCCGTATACCCACTATTTACAATTAAAGCTCTTTCAGTACCTTTCCAGTCACATATGCTTCTCTCAACCTCTTCATATAATGGATGATTTCCTACAACGAGACGAGAGGCAGTCGCTCCAGTTCCATATCTTTTTGTACAGGCAATAGCAGCTTCTTTTAACCTTTCATCTCCAGCTAACCCTAAATAATTATTTGACGCTAAATTTAACATCCTTTTTTTATCTCGAATAAGCCAAGTCTCTTCTGCCTGCTCTGTTACATATAAATTTCGATACTGCCCTTGCTTATGTAATTGTTGTAATTTAGATTGAAGGTGCGCCCGCCACGTTTGATTCATTTTGGATAAACTCCTCTAATTTTGAAATCATAATATATTCTTTTGCAGATTCCAATACTTCTTCTTTCGTAAACTCACCTTCAAAGAATGGTAATAATCCTAAAACTGGTACCCCGCTCAACTCTTCAATCATCTCTTTATTTTCTTGCACTCTTTCCATTTCACATTCTTTGCAACCTGATAAAATGACACCCGCTACGGTTAAGCCATGCGCCTTTGCGTAAGCAATCGTTAACACTGTATGATTTACTGTTCCTAATGTAGGACGAGCTACTACAATAAGAGGCAACTGTAATTCTTTTGCAAAATCAATTACTAAAGCATCTTCTGTATATGGGACAGCAAGCCCACCTGCTCCTTCTACAAATACGCTATTAAACTCTTTTAATAGTTCATTATAGTAATCAGTAATTTCTTTTAACTTTACTACTCTTCCAGCTCTTTTCATGGCAAGTCTCGGAGCAAGTGGTTCTTCAATAGAATAAGGGCAAATTTCATTTTCTTGTGTCGGTACACCTGATAATACTTTTAACCTTGCCGCATCTCCCTCAGGGTTTGATGCAACATGCCCACTTTGCAACGGTTTATATACCCCTACGTTATATCCTAATTCTCTAAATACACCTGCTATAGCACCTGCAACTACTGTTTTTCCAACTTCAGTATCAGTTGCTGTTATGAAAAAACCACTCATTATTCTCCCTCCGTAACATCCGAGATTGCCTTATATAAGATGCGTAACATATCATCAATCTCTTCAAAAGTAGAAGCAAGTGGCGGCATAAATACAATCGTGTTACCTAGCGGTCGTAAAATCATACCTAGCTCTCTTGAGCGTTTACATACTTGAACACCGACTCTTTCTGTCCAGTCAAAAGCTTCTTTCGTTTCCTTATTCTTCACAAGCTCGATACCAACCATTAATCCGCACTGACGAATATCACCTACATGTTTATACGCAAAGAGCTTTTCTAATTGCGCTGCCACATAATCCGTTTTACGTGCCACTTCTTCTATTAAATTTGTTTTTTCATATAGTTCTAGATTCGCGATTGCTACGGCACACCCTAACGGATTGCCTGTATAGCTATGTCCATGGAAAAATGTTTTTTGTTCTTCATATTCTCCTAAGAAGGCATTATATATTTCATCTGTCGTTACGGTAACTGCAATTGGTAAATATCCACCTGTTAAACCTTTACCAGCAGTTAAAATGTCTGGCGTCACATTTTCATGTTCACACGCAAACATTTTCCCTGTACGCCCAAATCCAGTCGCTACCTCATCTGTAATAAATAATACATTGTACTTTGTACATAAATCGCGCAGTCCTTTTAAATATCCTTTTGGCATTGTAATCATTCCACCAGCACCTTGCATTAATGGCTCTACAATGATGGCAGCTACTTCTTCATGCTTTTCTTTCAACAATTCTTCCATTTCTGCTAAATGGCTTTTTACAATTTCCTCCTTATTATTTCCGTAAGGAGAACGATATGTATATGGATACGGCATTTTAATCGCATCAAATAAGAGCGAACTATACACTTGGTGAAACAAGTCTATTGCCCCTACTGAAACAGCTCCAATTGTATCACCGTGATATGCTTCTTTTAATGTAACGAATCTTTGTTTCTTTGGTTTCCCTTTATGCTGCCAATATTGGAAAGCCATCTTAATTGCAATTTCAACAGCGGTAGAACCTGAATCAGAATAGAATACCTTCTTCAATCCATCTGGTACAACCTCAATAATTTTTTCTGCTAATAAAATAGATGGAACGTTAGCAAGTCCTAACATAGTAGAATGAGCAATTTTATTTAATTGCTCACGAATTGCTTCATCTAATTCCGGTACTTGATGTCCGTGAACATTTAACCATATAGATGAAACACCATCCCAATATTCATTACCATTTACATCGTATAGCTTTCTTCCCTCTCCACGTTCAATAATGACAGGATCTTCTTCTAAATAATCTTTCATTTGTGTAAATGGGTGCCATACGTAAGCTTTATTTTTCTCTGCTAATTCTTCATATGTATAAGATGATTTTTCAATCGTTCTACTATTTATTGTCACAACTGTCACTCCTAATGTTAACTTGTTTATAAATATAGTTAACATTAAATCCGAATGACTGTCAATTATTTTAAAATCAAATAGTTCTTAAAAAAGAACAACTTATCATACGATAAGTTGTTCTACTTTCCATGCTGTATCTTTCCAATTTCTAAAATAATTTCTTCATCTTTTTTTCCCTCTGTATCAATTCCAAGTTGTTTAGCGTGCTCAATTAATAAATCATGACGCTTCTCAAACCTAGCGGTATTTACTTCTTTCGTAACCTCTTCTTTTGTTTTCCCCTCAGTAGAAACTCCTAGTTTCTCTGCTGCTTTTTCCATTGATTTCTTCTCTTCTATTTCTTTTACTTTCTTCACTTCTGACTGTTGTATTTGTTTTTGTTTCAACTGCTCTGATTCAGCCGCAAAAGCTGTGTAAATTCCAGCACTTCCGCCAACGACTAGTAAGGTGGTAAAAAGAATTATTTTTTTCTTCACTCTTTCCTCCCCTTTCAAATTCATTATAACGTACAAAATTAGAGCTTTAAAACAATTCTCCTTTATTTCCCTAAAAAAACATTTAATATTTTTATTGACATTTAAGATGAAAATGTGATAAAAATTTAACTAACATCATATGAATCGGCGATGATAGGATTTAGTAGTATTTCGATTTCTGATTTCAGAGAGCTGGTGGTCGGTGCGAACCAGTACAGAGCGAATTATGAATTACCCCCTGGAGCTTCTTTTACGAAACGTGAGGAGTAGTGAAAGACGGTTATAGACCGTTATGTCTAAAGAGTGGTGAAACGACACTGTTTCACAATTTAGGGTGGTACCGCGAATTTTTCGTCCCTGCATATATTGCAGGGGCGTTTTTTATTTTATAAGCGCATATCATATGACCCTTTATTTTGTGATACATTCATTTCACAAGCTAGGGTGGTACCGCGATTTCTTCGTCCCTGCATAATTATATGCAGGGACGTTTTTTTATCCAATCATTTCCGCATCATATAGAAGAACCAACAATTACCGGTAATTTGTCACAAAATTCTAAAATTTAGAAGGAAATATACAATATTGGCGAATTTTATATAAAAAAGAGCTATTTCACATTACTTAGGAGGGGAAAACAATGGTTTCAAAAATTGAGTCTGTTCTTTTAACAATTTTTATCTTTTTCTGTATTGGTTTTAGTGTTATTCAATTAGAAGTTTCACCACACATCCCAATTTTATTTGGTATCGTTCTTTTATTAGCATTTGGATTCCTGAAGAAAATCTCTTGGTCTACTATGGAGAAAGGGATGATTAGTAGTATTTCAGCTGGTATTCCATCTATATTTATTTTCTTACTTGTAGGCGTATTAATTAGCGTTTGGATCGCAGCTGGAACTATTCCGACTTTAATGGTATACGGCTTCCAACTTGTATCTCCAAAAATTTTCGTTCCAACTGTTTTTGTTGTTTGTGCAATTGTTGGAACGAGTATCGGTAGTGCATTTACAACTGCTGCAACTGTAGGACTTGCCTTTATGGGAATGGGTACTGCCCTTGGATACGATCCAGCTCTTATTGCTGGGGCAATTATTTCTGGGGCATTCTTCGGAGATAAAATGTCTCCTTTATCTGATACAACAAACTTAGCGCCTGCTGTAACGGGTGTAGATTTATTTGAACATATTCGTAACATGCTTTGGACAACAGTGCCAGCTTTCATTATTGCTTTTATCGCATTTTTCATTTTAGGAAGCGGATCTGGTGGAAACGTTGATTTCTCAGCATTTATTAACACATTAGAAAAAAATGCAACGATTTCTATCGTTACACTGATTCCTATTTTATTACTGTTCCTATTCGCATTTAAAAAGGTACCCGCAGTTCCAACATTACTTGCAGGAATTGTGGTAGGGATTATTATTCTCTTTATTTTTAAACCTAGCACTTCTTTAGCTGATTTAATAAAAATTATGCAAGACGGTTACGTTTCTAAAACTGGTATCAAAGATATTGATAGCTTATTATCTCGCGGTGGCCTGCAAAGTATGATGATGTCAATTGCTCTTATTTTCCTAGCTCTTTGTATGGGAGGATTATTACAAGGAATGGGTATTATAGCGCAGCTGATGAATATTATCTCTAGCTTCGTAAAAACTAGTACACGCTTAATTATTTCTACTGCTTCAACTGCAATTGGTGTAAACTTCTTACTCGGTGAGCAGTACTTATCCATCGTTTTAACAGGACAAGCATTTGCTAATAAATACGATGAAGTCGGTTTAGAACGTCGTAATTTATCACGAGTATTAGAAGATGCTGGTACAGTAATTAATCCACTCGTACCATGGGGTGTAAGTGGCGTATTCTTAACAAACGTTCTTAGCGTTCCAACATTCGATTACTTGCCATACGCAATCTTCTGTTTAGCGTGTCCAGTCGTAACCATTATCGTCGGCTTTACTGGATTCGGTCTTTCATGGAAAAAAGAAAAAGCAGTACCAGTTTCATAATATAACAAAAAGGATTACCAAATTGGTAATCCTTTTTATATTTCTCTACTATCTATTCGCTTTCTTTTTTCTAAATAACATAAGTAATCCCGCTCCAACAAACGCAAGACCAGCTCCAATTGTAGAAGCAATACTTGCACCTGTTTTCGGTAAATCACGTTCATCTTTTTCAGCTTCTTTATTTTCACTTACAGTTGTTGTTGTTTCTTTTGTATTTTGATCATCTGTTGTAGTTTGTCCAGATCCGGTATTATTTCCATCTTGTTTTGGTTCATTACCATTATTACCTTCTTCTGTTGGTGGTGTTGGGTTTTCTCCATTACCTGTTGGCGGTGTTGTTGGATTTTCTCCACCACCTGTTGGCGGTGTCGTTGGATTTCCTTCACCAGTTTCTTTATCATCATTTTTCTTCGTTATATCAATTGCATATTTCGCAAATTCATTTTCAGATGGTCCAACATATGAAATCTTTCCATCTTTCTTTATATACTTTTGTGCATTTGGTGAAGAATCAAATGTTGTATTTAATTTATCTGCAACAATCGGTTTAAATGTCCAATTTTGATCAGCTGCTGGATCAATATCTTTTATTTTTTGCATATACTTCACAATGATTTGACGTGTTTCATCTTGTGATTGGTATACAACTTCCCCTTTACTTACACCTGGGAACGTTTGGCTACTTCCACGATAGTTATTTGTAGCGACGATGAACTCTTGCTTGTCAGCTACTAGCTTACCTTCATATGTCATATTTACAATACGATTAGCATTTGCATTTACAACTTTTCCATCTTTATCGTATTTCGCCGGTTGTGTTACATCAATTTCGTATTTTAAGCCATCTAAAATATCGAAGTTATATGTAGGATAGCCTATATTTACTAACGGCTGTTCTTCTGTTTTCTTTGGATCAATTTGATTAAACTGACCTGCAGACATTTCAAGCCATTCTTTCACTTGTGCCCCATTTACTTTTACAGCATATAACGTATTTGGATACACGTATAAATCTGCAACGTTTTTAATTGCTAACGTTCCAGCTGGAATATCAGTATAATATGTCGCACCGTTTCGGCCACCTGCTTTAAATGGTGCGCCTGCAGATAAAACCGGAATATCTTTAATCTTTTCGTACTCTGGTTTTTTAAGTTCTTGTTCTACATACCATTTTTGTGCATTTGTCACAATTTGTACGGAAGGATCATCTTGTACTAATGAAAAATAACTATTAATTGGTGCTTTCGTTTCACCTACAGGTGTATTTACATAGTCGATTGTCGCTTGATGCTCATCTTTAATTTCATTAACTAATTTTTGATCAGATTCTACTAATGGGGTACCTTTACTATTAGCAATCGGGCGAAGTTGTGGCTTAGATTGATCTTTTTGTACTTCCCATGTTCCGTTTACCTTTTTCAATTGCATATCAATAATACCTAAGTTACTACCAAAAACACCAGGCATTACAACTGGAACACCATTAAATACATCCTCCACTTCAGTATGTGAATGTCCCATTAATACTGCATCTACGCCAGGAACTTGTGTTGCTAAATGATATGATGCATTTTCCATTTTATTCACTTCTTTATATTCGCTCTTATCGACGCCTGAATGAGCCAATGCAACGATAATATCCGCACCCTCATTTTGCATTTTTTTCACCATTATTCTTGCTGTTGCGACGATGTCTTTCGCTTTTACTTTTCCTTCTAAGTTCGCTTTATCCCAGTTCATGATTTGTGGTGGAACAAATCCCATTACACCAATTTTCACTATTTGTTTTTGGCCTGCTTCATCCACTACTTCTTTCTTTAAAATATGATATGGTTTAAAATAATTTTCATCGTTCTCTTCCTTATCATCATGGTCAACTTTATATACATTCGAGTTAATAACCGGGAAATCCGTTTTTTCAATCACTTTGTTTAAATAATCTAAACCATAGTTAAATTCATGATTCCCAAGAGAGATGACGTCATACTTCATTAAATTCATTACACGATATAATGGATGTGTATAACTAGGATCCACACGATTCTTCGGATCTTTTATTTTATTCGCTACGTAATCCCCAAGCGGTGTCCCTTGTAATGCATCCCCATCATCAAATAGGACAGAGTTTTTCACTTCTTCACGTGCTTTATTAACGAGTGTTGCCGTTTGTACAAGTCCTACTTTATTATCTGTTTTCGTTTGATAATAATCGTAATTCATTAAGTTAACGTGAATATCTGATGTTTCTAGAATTCGTAAGTTAACTGTACTCTCCCCAGTGTTCTCATCTGCATGAGCTGTTGCTGGCATTACTTGCGGCGCTATAACACCAATCGCAAGAGTTGCTCCAGCTAGCATTTTTTTTGACTTTTTCACAAAAAATCCCCCTTATACAATTACCAAAAATAATGAAATGAATCCCTATCTGTCTCTAACCACATACCTTTTTTCTTCTATTAGAGACACAATTTTCATTTCACCCTGCGCTAACGAGTAGTCCCCTTAAACGCCCGATTGATGAAGACCATTAATTAATCGGAAATAAAGCTCCCACTAATTAAAGTTTCACCTTATCTGACATTATCATATATAAAGTTCTTTCCTATCGTCAATATTTTTTGACAAACTTCAACAAATTTTCTGTAAAGTTATTATAAACTTTTCATAAACATATAATATGCCCTTACATTGCTAATACTGCTGAATATGATACAATTACCAATTACAAGGAGGATGAATTTATGAAAAAAGTCATCTTAACAATTGTTTGTCTCCTCCTTCTGATCATTTCTTATTCTTATTTTGAAAAGAACGACGAGACAAAACAAAATGAATCTGAAGAAAAAACAGAAAAAACATCTGCCCCAAATTGGATTGATAAGCAAACAAATGAATCTTTTTATCATCTTGTATTAGGTGATTCACTCGCTAAAGGATATGGATCGACACAAGGTGGATTTGCTGAATTAGCTTCTAAGCAAATAGAAGCACAAATTCATAAACCAATTACAGTAGAAAACCTTGGGGTAAACGGTCTTACAACAGATCGTCTCGCTAAAAAAGTTCAATCAGAAGATGTAAAGGAAAAAATTAGAGCAGCAAATATAATTACAATTAATATTGGAGGAAATAATTTATTTCGTTTAAATCGTGATGTTGGTGTTATAGATGGTATAAAAATGTTAAATAAAGAAAAAGCCCATTTTGAAGCGGATATAAAAAGTATTGTAAAGACAGTTCGAGATCAAAATCCGGATGCTTTACTCATTCTCTCAGAACTCTATAACCCGTTACAACTCGATGACTCCATCGCAAGTTATGCAGATATGTTTTTAGATGGCTGGAATGAATCTGTTTATTCCATTTCCAAAGCAAATCAACCATCTATCGTTTTACCAATTCGTAAATTAATATCGAATGATAAAAAAGAGTTATTATTTGACCAAGTACACCCAAATGATAACGGCTATGCGATTATTGCCAATACATTTACAAAGCAAGTGTTATCCTACAAATATTAAAGCGACCATGAAACAATTCTATTTTTATAACATGTCTTTTTTGTTACAATGATAGTGGAAGGGGGCCTTTATATGGAATCACGCGAGTGGGAACGTATTGTTGATCATCTTCTTTCGCTAGTGCCTCTTTTTTATCGCAAATTTATGCTTCCTGGAGAATTTTCTTCTCAAAGACATATGCCGCCATCACATACACAAGTATTACTGCTTTTGCATGAAAACGGCACATTAGCAGTTTCCGAAATCGGCAAGCGGCTAGCGATTTCACGGCCTAACATGACACCTCTATTAAACAAACTTATTCAAGAAGAACTAATAGAGCGTCATTATAGCGAAAAAGATCGACGGGTCATTTTAATTTCCCTAACAGCTGAAGGGAAATTATTAGTAAATCAGTATCAGCAATTCATTTTAGACAAACTAAAAGAAAATTTCCAAACATTATCTGAGGAAGAGCGCGAAAAGCTCATTCATTCTCTTCAAACCATTCAAAATTTAATTTTGAAAACAAACGTATAAAGCTGCTTCTAAATAGAAGCAGCTTTATGATTCGTAATAGTTACCATAGTATACATTGGAATATGGCCATGTTGTTAAATATGGTTTTTTTTCCTGTGTAGGCTGTTGTTGTGGTATTTGTGGTATTTGTGATAATTGCTGTAATTGTTGTTGCCGATATAATTCGTATTGTCTACTCGTATCATAAACCGGATAATAATTTACATATGGATATACTTGAGGTACGTAATAATAATACATTATCCTCTCCTCCTTTTTCTTAAACATATTCAAAGGAGAAAATGAATGTGACATTGTTTATAATTGTACAAGTGGTTCTCTCACTCGTTTCTTCCTTTTCTTCAAGCGTAACTTACGGTTCTTTTCGTATAAATAATGCACAACGAAATACGAAATGAGACCAAACACAACTCCTAAAATCGTCATTCCAATTAATACATACACTTCACTTTGTAATAAGCTCTTTAATATCGTAAAAATGTGACTTGAAAACAAGTCCGATATCGTAAATGGTTCATGATGAATTTTCTGTACATGGAATGGATAAATCATTTTTCCTAGCGTATACGCAAGCGGAAATAAAAATACTGGGAGAAACGATATTTTCCCAATAATATTGCCAATAACTGCCGCAGGAAAAGATCCCTTTGCTAACCTGACGATTGGATAAAATATTACATATACGAGCGATGCCGTATAAATGACTAACATTTCTAAGCCGAATCCTATAGCAAACCCTAACGATACTTTCTTTGCGCCTTCTGGCGATCGAAGCAACTTATAATATTGAAACTTTAATATTCTCCACATCCGCTGAAAAAACGAATATGTTTTCTTAGTTGTTTTCACCCTCATCATCTCTTTAACTATATTTTTATATGTAGTATGTCCTTACACACTCTGAAAAACAAATTTAGTTTTCTCTTTTATTATAAATGATATCGAAATGGTTAACCAAATATACATCCGACATTTTAATATAAAAAAACCTCCCTTTTAGGAAGGCTCTTCTACATTTTTAAATAAACTCACTAATAACGCTTTTTGAGCATGCAATCGATTACCAGCTTGCTCGAAGACGATAGACTGTGGTCCATCTATAATTTCTCCTGTTACTTCTTCTTCACGATGGGCAGGTAAACAGTGTAAGAAACGATATGTTTGTTTCGCATGCTTAACAAGTTCGTTATTGATTTGGTAAGGTTGAAATAAAGAATATTTCTCTTCTTCGCCCTCTTGCCCCATGCTCATCCAAACGTCAGTATAAATGAAATCTGCTTCATTCACCGCTAATTCAGGATCATGCAAAACTTCAATTTCAGCTCCTGTTTCCTTGGCAATCGCTAACGCTTTTTTTACAATCTCTTCATTCGGTTCATATCCTACAGGCGTTGCAACAGTCATATGCATTCCGACTTTTGCACTCGCTAGCAACAATGAATGACATACATTATTTCCGTCACCTACGTAAGCCAATTTTATTCCTTTAAATGTATTTGTTTCTTCATATATTGTCATTAGGTCTGCCAATGCTTGACAAGGATGATGATCATCCGTTAAACCGTTAATAACAGGAATACTAGATTCTTTTGCAAGCTCTTCTACATCCGCGTGTGAGAATGTACGTATCATGATCCCGTCAATATACTGCGATAATACTTTCGCAGTATCTGAAACGGTTTCTCCTCTTCCCATTTGCATCTCTTTCCCACTTAAAAACATACCATGTCCCCCGAGTTGTACCATTCCCGCTTCAAAAGATACACGAGTACGAGTTGAATGCTTATCAAAAATAAGCCCTAATATTTTGCCTTGTAATAAAGGCTCTTGCTTATTCTTTTTTAAATATATAGCGAACTCAATTAAAGAAATAATTTCTTCTTTCGTTAATTCTTCTAGTGTTAAAAGATCTTTCGTATTTAATTTCGGTACTTGTACAGTTGACATGAAACTTCCCCCTTATATGATTGATACGTTTTTTGTACAAACTACTTTTTTTATTATATATACTGCCTGTTCTAACTCTTCATTCGTGACAATGAGTGGCGGTAATAGTCTTATAACATTAGGGCCTGCTTGTAATACGAGAAGTCCTTCGTTTTCTAGTTGTTCTATAAAACTTGCAACTTCATGCTTACACTCAATCCCAATCATAAGCCCCTTACCACGTATATTTTGAATACATTCGACATGCTGTAATTCCTCTTGCAACTTCTCTAATACATACTCGCCTTTTTCTTGTACTTCTTTTAAAAACAATGGTCTTTTACTTACTTGCAATACTTCTTTCGCTGCAGCCATCGCGATGTAATTCCCGCCAAAAGTTGAACCGTGTGATCCTGCAGTAAACGACGTTCCGAGCTCTTTCCGGCCAATCATTGCTCCGACAGGAATCCCATTCCCAAGTGCTTTTGCAACGGTAACGATATCAGGCTCTATTCGCACTTGTTCATAAGCGAATAGTGTTCCAGTTCTTCCTATCCCCGTTTGTACTTCGTCTATAATAAATAAGGAACCGAACTTATTACATAATGTTTCAATCTCTTTCAAAAAAGATAAATCAGCAGGTATTACTCCTCCCTCTCCTTGAACTACTTCTACCATTACCGCCGCAACTTCTTCATTCATTACTTCCTCTAATGCTTTAATATCGTTAAAAGGGATATGTAAAAAAGATGGAAGTAATGGACCAAATCCTTCTTTTACCTTATCTTGGCCTGTTGCACTCATCGTTCCAAATGTTCTACCGTGAAAAGACTGCTGGCATGTTACGACGAGAGATTTTCCAGTATGCTTACGTGCTAACTTTAAAGCCGCTTCATTTGCCTCTGCCCCACTATTACAGAAAAACACATAATCTAATGCTCTATTTTCTGTTAATAATGACGCAACTTCTTCTTGTAAGCTGTTTGTAAACAGGTTAGATATATGCCATATATCATCAAGTTGCTCTTGTACACCTTTGAGAACAGTAGGGTGACAATGTCCTAAATTACATACGCCAATTCCTGATGTAAAATCTAAATATTGCTTACCTTTATTATCAATAACTTTCGTTCCAGTTCCCTTTACAAACTCAATAGTTCTTCTGCCATACGTTTGAAAAAGATGACTCGTCATGCAATACTCACACCTTTCGTTACCGTCGTTCCAATACACTCTCCCGTAACCTCAGTAAAATCTTTTGTACCATTCACAATACTTATCTTTTGCACTCCCATTTTTAATGATGCTAGTGCCGCCTGTACTTTCGGAATCATCCCACCTGTAATAACACCTGTTTCTATAAAAGTTGCAATTTCAGATTCATCCGTTTCCTTTACCAAATTCCCTTCATGTAATATTCCATCTACATCCGTAATAAAAATCAGCTCTTTTGCCCCTAACGCGGCCGCAATCCCAGCTGCAGCATTGTCCGCATTTATGTTATAAATTTCATTACCATTTACCCCGATTGGAGCAATAACAGGAATATACCCCATATTTATTAATCCTTTTAATAAGGCTGTTTCTACATAACTTACTTCTCCCACATATCCTATCTCCTCGCTGACAGGTTGAACTTGAAGTAAATTACCGTCACACCCTGAACAACCTACAGCAAGTAAATTATGCTTTTGTAAATTCATTACGAGTTTTTTATTCGTACTTCCGCATAGCACCATTTGAACAACATCCATAACTTCTTTTGGTGTTACGCGTAATCCATCTCTTTTTTCTACGTTGATGTTACAATCTTTTAATTTGGCATCAATTTCTGGCCCACCACCATGAACAATCACCACTTTATACTTCTGTTGCAATTTCTTTATACAATCAAAAAACACAGCATTTAATTGATTCAACATACTACCGCCGCATTTCACTACAATATAATCGCTCATCTTCTCTCTCCTTATGTACGATAACAAGCATTTATTTTCACATATTCATAGCTTAAGTCACAGCCCCAAGCTGATCCTGTCTCTTCACCTAAGTGTAAGTACACATTAATGACTATTTCATCTTCTTGTAATCTCTCTTTCATTTCTTCTTCAGAAAATATTTGAGGCTCACTATTTTTTAATACCGATATAGATTGAAGAGTAATGTCAATTGTGTTCGGATGAATAGCTACTTCACTTTGTCCAATACTGCTAATAATTCGCCCCCAGTTTGGGTCTTCACCATGTATTGCTGTTTTCACAAGACTCGAACCGACTATTTGCTTTGCAATTTTTTTTGCCTCTTCATTCGTTTGAGCTCCTAGCACATTTACTTCTATTAACTTCGTAGCTCCTTCACCATCTTGCGCAATTTTTTTCGCTAAATCTTCACATACTTGCTGTAAAGCACATACGAAAGTTGGTTCTGGTGCAAAAACTTTGAAGTAGATGAAAATGGTCTATCAAACTTGGAAATACTGATAGTATTACTCTATAAAAGGTGTGTGATCAGTATGGAAAAGGAGAATTTATTTAAGTGGAAACATTATCAACCAGACATCATTTTATTAACTGTACGTTGGTACCTACGGTACAACCTCAGCTTTCGTGATTTAGTGGAAATGATGGAGGAACGAGGGTTATTCCTGGCTCATACAACTATTATGCGATGGGTACATCAATATGGACCGGAGTTAGATAAGCGAATTCGACGTTACCTCAAACAAACGAATGACTCCTGGAGAGTAGATGAAACGTATATAAAAGTAAAAGGACAGTGGATGTACTTATATCGTGCTGTTGATTCTGAGGGGAACACAATTGACTTTTATCTAAGTAAATCGAGAAATCATAAGGCTGCAAAACAATTCTTCAAGAAAGCTTTGTGGTCTTTTCATGTCTCAAAACCTCGTATCATCACGGTTGATAAGAACCCTGCTTATCCAATTGCTATCGAACAGTTGAAGAAAGAAAAAAGGATTCCAATAGGCACTAAAATCCGAAGGATAAAATATTTAAATAACATAGTAGAACAAGACCATCGTTTCATTAAAAAACGTATACGCTCTATGTTGGGATTTAAATCATACAAAACATCCGCCTCTATATTGAGTGGTGTTGAAGCCATGCATATGGTCAAAAAAGAACAAATTGATTTACAGGACCAGTCTGTCCGAAATCAGAATATTTTTATCAACCAGCTGTTTGGATTAACTGCTTAGCAGGTAATTCCGTTAGGAATCCTTGATTCTTTTTTATTTATCATCTTTTTGCACCAGAACCCGAAAGTTTCCCAATCTGTATGTTCCATATTTATCGGCCTTGTTTCTGATAATCCACTTGCCATAACGATGACCATATCATTCGTAGAAGTATCTCCATCTACCGTAATTTGATTAAATGTATGATTCGTAATTTCGGATAACGCTGTTTGCAATACGTCATGCTCTATATGAGCATCTGTCGTAATAAAACTAAGCATCGTTGCCATATTCGGATGAATCATCCCTGAACCTTTTGCAACACCCGCAATCGCCACTTTCTTCCCATCAATAATCATTTCATAGCAAGTTTCTTTCGTTATAAGATCCGTCGTTAAAATTGCTTCAGAAAAACAATATGCTTCACTTTCTTCCTTCGTCGGTATAAGAGTTGCAACTCCCTTTCGGATTATATCCATCGGCAGTGGAACACCAATTACACCTGTTGAAGCTACTGCAACGTAATTTTCTTTCATCCCAAAATGTTCCGCCCCTAATGCGCGCATCTCGTATGCGTCTTGTAATCCTTTCATTCCAGTACAAGCATTTGCATTTCCACTATTAACGATAATTGCTTGTAACTTCCCTTCTGCCGTTATACTATCCTTCGTTACTTGTAAAGGAGCTGCTTGTATTTGATTCGTTGTATACACAGCGGCACATGATGCTGGTACATCACAAACGATGGCACCTAAATCCTTTTTCTCCTTTTTTAAACCATTTGCAGTACCAATTGCCGAAAAGCCTTTCGGCGTTACAATTGAACCATTTTCTAATTTTGTAATAGACGCTACTTTAATCACCATGTCCCCCTTATACATAAAGCGGCATATGTTGTAAACCTGTTGTCTCTTCTAGTCCCGCTATTATGTTTGCATTTTGAATCGCTTGCCCAGCCGCGCCTTTCATCATATTGTCTATAACAGAAACGACCGTAACTCTTTCAGCTCTTTCATCGTAAGCTATGCCAATATCACAATAATTTGAGCCTCTCACTTCTTTTGGACTTGGAAATTTCCCTTGCGTACAAATTCGGATGAAAGGCGATTGTTCATACGTTTCTTCATACAATTTTTGAAGTTGCTTTATTTCCATCTTTTGTTTTACTTTTGCATAAAGTGTAATCATGATTCCTCGTGATATCGGTATTAAATGTGTGCTAAATGTAATTGGCTGTGATTCACTATTCCATTCTGTAAGCATTTGCTCAATCTCTGGAACGTGCTGATGCTCATTCACTTTATAAATGTGCAAGTTATCATATAGCTCAGGAAAGTGAGTCATTGTTGTTGGTGTTTTACCTGCTCCTGATACCCCTGATTTCGCATCAATAATAATCGAATCTTCTTCAATCATGCCGCTACGTACTAACGGCGCTATCGCTAGCAATGTGGCTGTAGCAAAACATCCTGGGTTTGCAATTAAACTTGCCTTTTGAATCCCAGTCCTTTTCCATTCACTTAACCCATACACTGCTTTTCTAAGAATTTCTTCTTTCGCTGCTGGCCTTTTATACCACAGTTCATATGACGAAGGATCTATCATACGAAAGTCTCCAGATAGGTCAATTACTTTTAAACCTTCTGCTAATAACTTAGGAGTTAACTCCGCCGATACTCCTGCTGGGGTTGCTAGAAATACGATTTCTGCTTCTTTTCCTATCGTCTCCACATCAATTTCTTGTAACGTATGAAAAAGGACATTTCGAAGATGAGGATATACATTTGTTATACACTCACCAACTTGTGAAAAAGAATGGAGAGATGCTATCGAAAAATATGGATGTTGTTCTAATAAACGAATTAACTCAATGCCCCCATATCCAGTGGCTCCAATAATTGCGACTTTCATAAGTTCCTCCTCATATCGATTCTTTAAATTAAGTATGATTATAATATTGTATATTTATAGAGTCAATTAAATATTTATAAATTTTTAAATCTAAAAAAACTTAATTTTATTAGAAAAATAATATACTCAACCGAATTTTTATACAAAAATAGTGCATAGTAGTTTTTTTATTTCACTTCAAGTACAATAAAACAATACATACGTACATACAGGCGGGGAAAAATATGAACGAAAAATTAATTGAGAAAATGATTATAAAAAGTTTTCAACAATATCAATGCAGTCCAATATCAAAAGAAGATCAGGAAATGCTAGTGAAACATATTCAAACGGTGACTCATTCAAATATTGAAATTGATTTATACGAGGAAATTGAGGATATTGTTTATGATTATGTAACTGGAAAACAATAAAAAATAGGAGATTTCCATATGGAAATCTCCTATTTTTTACTTAATGATTTACCTGCAACACGCTCAAATAAACCTGGGAATAAAGCATAAAGTTTCGGACCAATGCCCATCCACTTCGGTAAGTTTACTTCACGTTTTTTCGTGTGCATCGACTTTACGATTTGTTCTGCTACGTATGTTGGTTTTAACATGTAACGTCCCATATTCTTTACATATGTACCAGATTGATCCGCTATTTCAAAAAAGTTTGTATCTATCGGACCTGGATTAATTGCTGTAACATAAATATCTGTATTCGCTAATTCCATGCGTAAACTATTCGTAAATCCTAATACGGCATGTTTCGTTGCTGCATAAGCACTCGATTTCGGAGTTGCAATTTTTCCAGCAAGTGAAGCAATATTAATAATATGTCCTTCATTCTTGTTTACCATATAAGGTAGTACCGCTTTCGTACATGCTACTAATCCAAATACATTTACTTGGAACATATCTTTTACTTCACCCATTGACGCATCTTCAAACGTTTTAAAAATACCAAATCCCGCATTGTTTACTAATATATCAATACGTCCCACTTCTTGTAATACCTTTGAAAAAACAGACTGTACTTCCATCTCATCACTTACATCTAATACATAATAATAGCAAGGCGTATTATAAGTTTCTTTAATTTTGTCTACTAACGCTTGTAGTTTCTCTTCTGTTCGAGCCATTAATACTGGAGTCGCTCCCTGTGCTGCAACTTGCATTGCAACTTGCTCACCAATCCCACTAGAAGCACCTGTAATGACGATTACTTTATTTTGTAAACGTCCTGTCATTGCTGTCACCTACTTTGCATAATAAATCAATTGTTGCGATGACTCATCAATCATCACTTGTTGATTATATGCTAAATAGTCCAATTGTCCAACCGTTTCTGAAATAGTAAGTGGTAATTGTTCTTTATATAATACCGGAAATAGTTTTACACATACTTCAAATGCTGTCATTGGTTTTTCCTTTAATAACTCAAGTACTTTAAAAGCACGTGTTTCTTGCTTTTGTAATCTCGTTTCAATAAGTTGTTTCACATTTAGAACATCTTCCCCATGCCCTGATAAAATGCGTGAAATATTCATTTCGCTTAAACGCTGTAATGTTTGATTATATTGTAGTAATGGGCGTGCCCGTTCTGTTTGCCCTTCATATGGTGGTTCTAGTATTGGATTCGAAGAAATATGACTAATGAGAGCATCTCCACCAATTAATATTCCATCAGATTCTCTATATAAAGAAATATGAGTAGAAGCATGGCCTGGTGTTTCAAGCACTGTAAATCCAGGCAAAGAATTAATACGATCTCCTTCTCTCACAGTATGCGTTAACGATCTATTACAAGAATATTTAAGTGTCCTCGTCGTCAATAACGACTCGTCTTTCAAAAATGCTGCTGGCACACCAAACTGTAAGGCCGTCTCTCTAAAAAATTCATGATACCGCTTTAAAAATTCTGGATTTTGTGTGATCCAAGGCTCATTCCAAGGATGTCCAATAATATTCGTCTTCTCAGAAAATATATTTAAAAGTCCACAATGATCTGCATGATGATGCGTAATGACTACTGTTTCAATATCTTCTATCGTATATCCTAATGCACCTAATTGACTTTCTAACGCATTCCTTGCCTCTTCTGTATTCGTCCCTGTATCAATTAATGTTAATGTCTCCCCCTCAACTAAAAACACATTCACAGTTTCCACTGCAAATGGTACAGGAATCTCCATTCGGTGAATCGCCGTCATGCTTAGCCCCCCCTGTCTCTTTCCGGTTCAAAAATGAATACTTCTTCAGTTTACAACTTCTATATATATTTGTCATTATTTTCAGATAAAAAGAGGTGTTTCCTATAAGAAAACGAATGTATGTACATTTATAAGAATTTCTAACCAAAATTAAAGGAGGAACATCATGTCTATTCAAAACATTTCCTTTCTCGGTGCAGGCTCTATTGCTGAAGCTATTATTGGTGGCTTGTTACATGCAAATGTTGTTAAAGGTGAACAAATTACTGTAAGTAATCGTTCTAACGAGACGAGATTACAAGAGCTACATAAAAAATACGGTGTCAAAGGTACTCATAATAAAAAAGAATTACTTACTGATGCAAATATTCTTTTTCTAGCAATGAAACCAAAGGATGTTGCAGAGGCGCTTACCCCTTTTAAAGAATACATAAATAATAACGTGCTTATTATTTCATTACTAGCAGGTGTTTCTACTCACTCAATTAGAAAACTACTTCAAAAAGACGTTCCAATTATTCGTGCAATGCCAAATACATCCGCAGCCATTCTAAAATCAGCTACCGCTATCTCCCCTTCAAAACATGCAACAGCGGAACATATTCGCACTGCAACATCTTTATTTGAAACGATCGGTCTCGTCTCTGTTGTAGAGGAAGATGATATGCATGCTGTCACTGCATTATCCGGAAGTGGACCTGCTTATATTTATTACGTAGTGGAAGCTATGGAAGAAGCTGCAAAAAAAATTGGTTTAAAAGAAGATGTTGCAAAATCACTTATTCTTCAAACGATGATTGGTGCTGCTGAAATGCTAAAAGCAAGTGACAAGCACCCTTCTATTTTGCGAAAGGAAATTACTTCTCCTGGTGGAACTACCGAAGCAGGTATTGAAGTATTACAAGAACATGAATTTCAACAAGCACTTATTTCTTGTATTACACAGGCAACGGAACGATCACATAATCTTGGAAAAACATTAGAACAACTAACAAAAGAAAAATAGAAAAAGGAGCTCAAATAAACTTGAGCTCCTTTTTCTATTTTTACACTTAGTTATTGTTCTTCCCAAAAATCTCTTCTTGCAGGCGACGACCAGTCGGCGTTGCTGCAAGTCCACCTTCTGCTGTTTCACGAAGTGCTACTGGCATCGTTTGTCCAATTCTAAACATTGCCTCAATTACTTCATCACATGGAATTGTACTCGTTACACCAGCTAATGCTAAATCTGCTGAAATCATCGCATTCGCAGCTCCTGCTGCATTACGTTTTACACAAGGCACTTCTACAAGTCCTGCAACAGGATCGCACACTAAACCAAGCATGTTCTTTAATGAAATTGCCATCGCTGTAGCTGCTTGATCTTGTGTTCCACCAGCCATCTCAACTGCAGCTGCAGCCGCCATTCCACTTGCTGAACCAACTTCAGCTTGGCATCCTCCTGCCGCACCAGAAATACAAGCATTATTCGCAACAACCATACCGAAAGCTCCTGCTGTAAATAAGAACTCAATCATTTCTTCACGTGTAGGCTGCAATTTTTCTCTTAGTGCAAATAGTACACCTGGCACTGTTCCAGCAGACCCTGCTGTTGGTGTTGCACAAATAATTCCCATCGCTGCGTTTACTTCATTTGTTGCAACAGCTTTGCTTACTGCATCCAAAATCGTATCTCCAGATAAGCCTTTTCCACTCTTCATATACGCTTGAACTTTTACAGCATCTCCACCAGTTAAACCAGTTGGTGATTTCACGCCGCGAATACCACGTTCTACTGCTTGTTCCATCACGACTAAGTTCTTTTCCATACCAGCAATTACTTCTTCACGTGAAATACGTCTTGTTTCCATTTCACATTGAATCATAATTTCTGCGATTTTTACATTTTGTTCTTTAGCTTGCGCCACTAGTTCCGCTGCGTTCCGAAACATGGTGTGTCCCCCCTGCAATTAATCCATAATAGTTACTTGACAAATATTTTGTTGCGCTTTTATTTCTTCAATCACTTCATCTGCTAATAATTCATCTGTTTCAATAACCATAAGCGCTCTTCTTCCTTTTTCTTTACGAGAAACACTCATTGTACTAATGTTAATCTCGTGTGTAGCAAGGATTGAAGCCACCGCTGCAATAGCACCAAAGCGATCGTTATTTACAATAAGTAGTGCTGGACTTGTGCCTGATAATTGAAGATCGAATCCGTTTAATTCTACAACTTCAATTTTACCGCCACCAATTGAGCAAGCAACAACTTCAATTTCTTCTTCACCTTTATACAAACGAATTCTTGCTGTATTTGGGTGAGGTGCATTGGCATCTTCTTCAATGAATTCCACTTCAATTCCGCGCTCTTTTGCTATTTCTAGCGCCTCTGGAATACGTAAGTCATCTGTTTCAAATCCCAATATTCCACCGATTAGTGCTACATCGGTACCATGCCCTCGATACGTCTTTGCAAATGATCCATATAACGAAATGCTTACTCTTTCTGGTTCATGACGAAACAGCTGGCGAGCAACTTGCCCCATTCTTGCCGCGCCTGCTGTATGTGAACTTGATGGTCCAATCATAACTGGACCGATAATATCAAATACTGAGCGATACTTCATCATAACTCCCCCTAAACCTCTATGAAAAAAATTTATTCTACTATTCTATTAAGCTGCTACATCTGTCGCTTTTCCAGTTGTACCACGAATTTGTTCTGCTGTATGAATTGGATAATTTTTGAATAAAAGTAATCCAATATAACCTGAAATAATACCAGTTATCATAATACATAAGAATCTTAGTATTATTTTCATTAAAAAAATGATATAAGATAATCCACAATAAAGTCTGGTAGCAATCCAAAGTTTAACACAGAAGCCATTGCAAGCATAGCATAAACAAGTGATATCTTTCCTATTATAATTCTCATGTTACTCTCTCATGGTTTAGTCAACTTCACTTGTTACGATAATAACTAAAAAGCATGTGACTTATCATAAATTATAATCTGCCCTCATTATAGCTTGTTTTTTATAAAACGCTTACTTTTGTTGAATTTTAAAAGTTCTGAATAAAAGTCCATTCCTGCTATTTGTATCACTTGTATGTCATCTGACTTATATAACAGTTTTTCTAAATAATCATTATTTCGTATTTTTATCGTATATATTCAAACCATTCTAATTTTCTGTATCATCCAAGTATAAGCATAAAATAATAACAGTTTTATTTTTAAATTTTTTTAGACATAAAAAAATGGCAACCCATCGTTACCATTTTTTACAAAATTATCATTTTTCTACTGGGAATGATTTCAAATCTGTCGCTATTTCTGTATTAGAAAACAACTCTCTTGCCTCTTTCAATAATTCCTTATATGTATCTCCTTGATAGCGAGAACTAATGTGAGTTAAGATTAATCGCTTCGCATTTGCCTGAAGTGCAATGCTCGCAGCTTGCTTAGATGTGGAATGAAAATAATCATGCGCTTGTTGCTCATCTTCTGCTGCGAAAGTCGCTTCATGGACAAGTACATCTGCATCTTGCGCAAGCTCCCTACTCGCTTCGCAATATCGCGTATCACCTAAGATAGTAATAATTCTTCCTTTTTGAGGTGGGCCGATAAACTCATTTCCATTTAATATCGTGCCATCCTCTAATTCAACTACTTCTCCATCTTTTAAACGTTTAAAGATTGGACCTGGTTTCACACCCATCTCAAGCAATTTATCAACTAAAAGAGCACCTTGTATATCTTTCTCTACAATACGATATCCAAAACATTCTATACCGTGTGACAATCTTTTCGTTTCTACATAAAATTCATTATCTTCAAATACGGTACCTTCTTCTGTTATCTCCACAACTTCAAGTGGATATTTCACATGTGTCGTACTTACCGATAATGCCACTTCAATAAATTGTTTAATTCCTTTCGGTCCATACACCGTTAAAGGCGTAGTTCCTCCTTGAAATGAACGGCTACCTAATAAACCAGGCAATCCAAAAATATGATCGCCATGTAAATGCGTAATAAATATTTTTTCAATGCGGCGCGGACGTACCGATGTATGTAATATTTGATGTTGCGTGGCCTCGCCACAATCAAATAACCAAGTCTGTCCTCGTTCTTCTAACAATTGTAAAGCAATTGCTGAAACGTTCCTTCCTTTTGAAGGAACACCTGCACCAGTTCCTAAAAATACAAATTCCACTTTCTTTCCTCCAGCTCTAAATATACTCTATCTCTCATCTTACGGAATGTTATTTCAAATGGCAAATCGAATTTACATAACCAATCATCTAGACAACTATATAACACGAACGTTATACTTAAAAAATTTACCAATCGTTCGTGTTTTGTGGTAAAATAATTATACTACATTTTAAGGGAGCGTTTTATTATGAAAGAAGTATTTCGTTTACAAACTGATTTTTCATCTTCATTTGATCGCTGGGTAAGTTCTTTCGTGTCTGATCACCCAGCACAATTAGAATGGACAACTTTAAAGGAATTAATCCATGAATATACAACATCACATACAAATGATACGTTACCAGCATATATTTCTTCAGCTTTAACATATTACGCCCAACGCGTTTCAACTACAAACAGTTCAGAGATTGTTATTTTTGAAAACCCTACAATCTCGTAATCTATAATAAAAAAGCACTGGTTACAGTGCTTTTTTATTTATACTTATTTAACAAATGATCATATTCCGTCCAAAAGTCGGTATACATACTTCGCTCAAGCTCATTTAAAATTATCTTTTCACTTGATTTATTAAATAATTCTTTTGCTTGTAGTGCAAAAGAAACAATTTGTTTTCTATATTCATTTTCATTCAATTCTATATGAAGCCCTTCATAGTATATAGCCTTTTGATCAGTAGAAATAACTTTGACAAAGTCCTTTAAAATCACATTTTTACCTATATGGTTTATAGTCCAATGAATTGAAATTGGGCATCCTAACATTAGGATAGTGCCACATCCGTGCAAAATAACCCCCTCTTCATTTTCAATATCACAAATATATTCTTTATCTAAAGTTCGTAACAAAGCTAAAGCTGATTCACTTATTCCCCATTCCTCATCCATACCTGTCCGCGTAATAATCGTTCCATCCACATTTAAATAAAGTGAAACTTTAATCAGTGGGGGGGCACCGTCCCCACTGATTATTAGTTGAACCAATCGGGCTTTTACGGGCAGTTTGATCTCTCCCACCTAGCTCCTTTGCTCTAGCCGAATTTTGAGGTGGGAGTCTTACTGCCCGTTAATGCGGGATATATTTCTCCGTGTGAACATAAATCTTCCTGCTCATTAAACAACCATTTTTGATTCTCAATATTTATAATAAAATTTTGTGGTACCCTTACAAATTCCCCTTTTATAAAAATATTTATTTTCCATATTATTCATAATCAATATCATGCATTTCATCCCACATATCTATTATAAATCCGTTTAATATTTTAAAAACACAGATAAAAAAGATATTGACACTACGATTTTACAGTGCTAACATTCAACATGTAATTGAATATGGTCTCTGTTAGGTGAGGCTCCTGTATAGAGAAACGCTGCTGCCCAAAAATGTCGAGAGACGCCAATGGGTCAACAGGAAAGGTCGGAATGAAGGCCTTTTTTAACGTAGCTGGTTTCAGTACCTATGCTATACAGTGCTAAAACTCAACGAGGGAGAGGTGCATGTATTTTGTCATACACAAAAACTGTTTTTATTTATGTCTACTAACAGTCTTTGTTGTGGACTCTTTTAACTGCGAATTCAGACCTTTACTCGTTTTGAGTAAAGGTCTTTTTACGTCTATATGCACCTTACTATGAAACAAACATAGCATATTCAGAAACTACTAAATTGTACGGAGGTGAGGAACAGTTGGCAATTGATGATTCGGCCCAGATACCCATACGTTTTACATTCGTATTTCATCATGTAGGTAGGAAAGAAACTGTTCCTCACCATTTCAAATAGTTAGGTAACAGATTGTTTCCTCCTTCATGACAGAGGAGGAACTACCGATGTTTAATTTACAAAGACAAGAAACAAAGCATGCTTATGAGCAAGATAGCATGAAAACAAATAACGAATTATTAGTGGAGGTTGCAACACAAGATGTAAGCTCTGCGTTAAAACTTTTAGAAACAACACAAGATGGATTATCTAAACAAGAAGCGTCTCGTAGACTTTCTTTATATGGTCCGAACGAAATAGCTCATAATAAAATGGCGCCGTGGTACATTCAATTTCTATTGGCATTTAAAAATCCATTTATTTTCGTTTTATTAGCTCTTGGAGCACTCTCCTTTTTCACAGATGATATGCAAGGAACGATTGTCGTATCTGTAATGGTCCTACTTAGTGCAACGATTCGGTTTTCCCAAGAATTTCGTTCTCAAAAAGCTGCCGATAAGTTAAAAGCTATGGTTCGAACAACTGCGAGCGTATTTAGAATAAATGGATTTGTACATGAAACAAAAAATGTAAAGAATTTAAACCGAAATTACACAACAGAAATTCCAATTGAGGAACTTGTACCTGGCGATATTATTTCCCTTTCAGCTGGTGATATCGTTCCAGCTGATGTGCGTGTTGTATCCGCTAAAGATTTATTTGTTAATCAATCTTCTTTGACAGGGGAAGCACTTCCTGTAGAAAAATACGAACACTGCTACCATACAGAAAATAAGCATATCTTACCGAAAAACATGAAAAAAAATTACAATCCACTCGATATGGAAAACCTTTGCTTCATGGGAACAAATATTGTAAGTGGTAGCGCAAAAGCTGTTGTCATCTCAACAAGTACCGATACGTATTTCGGCTCTTTAGCAAATAAGGTAATTGGAAAGCGTGTAGAAACAAGCTTTGATAAAGGTGTAAACAAAGTAAGCTGGCTCTTAATTACATTCATGCTTATTATGGCGCCTATTGTCCTTCTCATTAATGGATTCACAAAAGGAGATTGGCAAGAAGCTTTCTTCTTCGCTATTGCCGTCGCTGTTGGTCTTACACCTGAAATGTTACCAATGATTGTAACTGCTAATTTAGCTAAAGGTGCCGTTAACATGTCTAAACAAAAAGTAATTGTAAAACAGCTAAATTCTATTCAAAACTTAGGTGCTATGAACATTCTTTGTACAGATAAAACCGGAACTTTAACAGAAGATAAAGTTGTCCTTGTTCGTCACTTAGATCCCAAGGGAAATGAATGCAATCGCGTCTTACAATTTGCCTATTTAAATAGTTTCTATCAAACTGGATTGAAAAATTTAATAGATAAAGCTGTTATTAAGCATACAGAGGAAAACAATAAATTTAATCCATCAGCTTTTCAAAAGCTAGATGAAATTCCATTCGATTTCGCCCGCCGGCGTATGTCAGTCATCGTAAAAGATATTTCAGGTGAACATACAATGGTTTGTAAAGGTGCCGTAGAAGAAATTTTATCAATTTGTAATTACACCGAAGTGGATGAAAAAGTCGTTCCACTCACCGAGGAAATACGTTCAAATGTCAAAAAACTAAGTGAGACATTAAATAGTGAAGGTATGCGGGTTATTGCTGTGGCTTATAAAAAAGATAGAAGAATAAATAATAAAGAGTACGCAGTAAAAGACGAAACAGATATGATTCTCAGTGGATATATCGGCTTTTTAGATCCACCGAAACCATCTGCAGCAGCTGCAATTCAAGCATTACAAAAACATGGTGTACAAGTGAAAATTTTAACTGGCGATAACGAAATTGTTACAAGAAAGGTTTGTAAAGAAGTTGGATTAGATATCGGCGAACCAATCCTCGGTTACGAGATTGATTCTTTACCAGATAAAGCATTAGCAAAACTTGCTGAAGAAACGACTGTATTTGCGAAGCTTAATCCAATGCAAAAATCTCGTATTATACACGCATTACAAGGAAATGGACACACTGTAGGTTACATGGGAGACGGCATTAACGATGCTGTAGCATTACGTGAAGCTGATGTCGGAATATCTGTTAATACTGCTACTGATATTGCGAAAGAAGCTTCCGATATTATTCTACTCGAAAAAAGTTTAACTATATTAGAAGCAGGTATTTTAGAAGGACGTACTACATTCGGAAATATTTTAAAATATATTAAGATGACAGCTAGCTCTAACTTCGGTAATGTGTTTAGCGTGTTAGTAGCAAGTGCTTTCATTCCTTTTTTACCGATGCTTGCCATTCATCTTTTAATTCAAAACTTACTTTATGATATTTCACAACTTTCTATTCCATGGGACAAAATGGATAAAGAGTTTCTAGAAAAACCACGAAAATGGGATACTGCAAACTTACGAAACTTCATTATTTGTATCGGCCCAATTAGTTCCGTATTTGATATTATCACATACGTAGTCATGTGGAATGTATTTGGTGCAAATACACCGAGCGAGCAATCATTATTCCAGTCCGGTTGGTTTGTCGTTGGATTGTTAACACAAACTTTAATTGTTCACATGATAAGAACACAAAAGATTCCATTTATTCAAAGCACTGCATCAACACCAGTCGTTTTATTAACCGCTCTTATTATGGCAATCGGGATTTATATTCCATTCTCACCACTTGGTGCAGCCGTTGGTTTACAAGCATTGCCACTTAACTACTTTCCTTGGTTAGTAGGAATACTATTAGGCTACGCTTTTTTAACACAATTCCTAAAAAAGCTTTATATTAAAAAGTTTCGTAGCTGGTTGTAAAAATAAGAATGAGTGGATATTCCCCGCTCATTCTAAAAGACATAACACATATTTATATATGGAGGTGACCATGATGGTATGGTACGACATTGTATTCAGATTAGTTATAGCAATTATTGTAGGAGCTTGCATTGGAATGGAAAGACAATGGAGACACAGAATGGCTGGGTTACGGACAAATGCTCTCGTATCACTTGGTGCCTGTATATTTGTTTTATTATCCGTCATGCTTGATCATGATGCTAGCCCATCCCGCATTGCTGCTCAAGTCGTTAGTGGCATTGGCTTTTTAGGGGGTGGCGTTATTATCCGCGATGGTTTTAGTATTAGAGGGCTAAATACGGCAGCTACTTTATGGTGTGCAGCTGCTGTCGGTACTCTTACAGGCGCCGGTTTCCTCGTTGCAGCTATATTAGGTACAGCCGGCGTGTTACTAGCAAATATACTCCTTCGCCCAATTGCTCTTTTTATGAATAAAAAATCAAAAAAAGAATCACCAGAACAAACAAACTACTTACTTTCCCTTACTTGTTCAGAAGAAAATGAAGCACATATTCGTTTTTTACTTATGCATATGGTAAGTACAGAAGGGCTCGGTTTAAAAGAGTTGTATAGCGAAGATGTAGATTCTAATCGAAAGGTGTGTATACAGGCTACATTACATTGCAAGACAAATGCGGCTATCTTAATTGAAAAAATAGTAAGTAGAATGCTATTAGAATCTGGCGTTACTGCAGCTGGTTGGAAAACTTCATTAGATTTAGAAGCAAGTTAAAAATGAAAGGTGTCATGATTTTACTACTTCATGACACCTTCTACATAAACTTATTTTCTAACTTTTGTTGAAACGACTTCTCTTGCTTACGTAGTAGTTGACTACCTCGTTGTAAAATCGGTGTTCCATACTTATCATTAATTTGATCAATGACAGCAAGTAGTGGTTCTTTTTTCGCATCCTCTTCAAATGAAAACAAATCTAATTGTTTCACCGATTCTGTCTTCCACTCTATTTCAGTAGCTGTAACACCTAGTAAACGAACGGAATCACCATCCCAATGTTGCTTCCATAAACGGGATGCTGCTTGAAAAATATCACGTTCTTCCCAAATCGCATTTTTCAATTGCTTACTCCGTGTTACTGTTCGCCTATCATGGTATTTAATCATAATTTGAATATTATAGCTGACAAGGGTTCGCTTTTGTAATCTTTTACTCACTGATTTTGATAACCGTTCTAACATATCAAGTAATTCTTTCTCTTCATCCATATCCTTTGAAAAAGTCATCGAGTTACCGACACTTTTATGTTGGCCCATTTGACTCGGATCCACTTCCCTATCATCCGTACCTTTTGCACGCTTTTGTAAATCAATACCGTGCTTGCCAATTTTAGCGCGAATGATATGCTCGTCTCCCTTCGCTAACTGTTCAATTGTATGTATATGAATTTCATTTAATTTTTCAGCTGTTTTTTCTCCAATCCCATGCATTGCTTCAACTGGAAGTGGCCAAATCATTTCTGGAATATCACGTTTTCGAAGCACGGTAATACCGAGAGGTTTTTTCATATCAGAAGCTGTTTTTGCTAGGAAAAGATTTGGAGCGATTCCGATACTACACGGAAGCTGTAACTCTGTTAATAGTGCTTGTTGCATCATCTTTGCTATTTCAAGAGGCGAACCAAGTGCATAGCAATCTGTAATATCTAAATATCCTTCATCTATTGAGACTGGTTGTATCTTTTCTGTAAAACGGGAAAGGACTTGAAACATTTGAAATGAAGCTTCGCGATATAATGTGAAATTAGGACGCCTTACAACTAATTGCGGGCATAATCTTTTCGCTTCCCAAAGGGGCATCGTCGTACGTATTCCGTATTCTCTCGCCTCATAACTACATGTTATTATAATTCCTTTTCTCTCTTTTTCATTTCCAGCAACCGCTAATGGCTTTCCTTGTAATGATGGATCATGAGCAATTTCAACAGATGCGAAAAAGCAATTCATATCTACATGTAAAATAACACGACCATTTTTCGGATACATTTCTCGCATAGTACTCACCCCCTGATCAGAACGTTCGTTCTTTTATTATATCAAATTTTGCACAATAGTTATAATAATTACTTGTTCTTTTTTATAATCGATATAAAGAGGATACACATGTGAAAGAGGCTGATTATGATGAAATTAACTATATGTTCCTTGTAGTTATATTAATCATTGCAATTAATTATTTACTACTTCCGATTTTCAATATGAATACGTTAGGATTATTCCCTCGTCTAGTACATATAGCAACAACGTATATACTTCCATAGTTTTTCTTATATTGGCTTATACGTCTTGTCAAAGCAATCGAGTCAAAATAAAAAGCGTGTAAATCACAATTGATTTACACGCTTTTTCTATTCCATTACTTCGCTACTTCTTCAATAATTGCAACAACTAATTCTGCTGTTTTTGCTAACTCTTCAACAGGAATTTTCTCGTTTGTTGTATGAATTTCTTCATAACCAACTGCCAAGTTAACTGTTGGAATACCGTGTCCTGCAATTACGTTTGCATCACTTCCGCCACCACTTTGGTGAAGAGAAGGTGTACGACCAATTTTTTCAGCTGCACGTTTTGCAACTTCTACAACGTGATCGCCATCAGCAAATTTAAATCCTGGGTACATAACGTTTACTTCAACGTCTGCATGACCGCCCATTTCTTTTGCAGTTGTTTCAAATGCTTCTTTCATTTTCGCAACTTGTGCTTCCATTTTCTCATTGATTAACGAACGAGCTTCTGCAAAGATTTGTACATGATCGCAAACGATATTCGTTTGTGTACCACCTTCAAAACGTCCAATATTTGCAGTCGTTTCAGAGTCAATGCGACCAAGTGGCATCTTCGCAATTGCTTTCGCTGCGATAGTAATTGCAGATACACCTTTCTCCGGCGCTACACCAGCGTGAGCTGTTTTCCCGCGAATAATTGCGTTCACTTTCGCTTGTGTTGGAGCTGCAACAACGATTTCACCAACTTTTCCATCGCTATCTAATGCGTAGCCATATTTCGCTGTAATACGCTCACGATCTAAAGCTTTTGCACCAACAAGACCTGATTCTTCTCCGACTGTAATAATAAATTCAATTTTACCGTGAGGGATATTTTTCTCTTTTAAAACACGGATTGCTTCGAACATTGATGCTAATCCAGCTTTATCATCCGCACCTAAAATTGTTGTACCATCTGATACGATATATCCATCTTTAATAGAAGGCTTAATTCCATTACCAGGAACTACTGTATCCATATGAGAAGTAAAGTAAATTGTATCAACACCATCTTTTGTTGCTGGTAAAGTACAAATTAAGTTGCCTGCACCATGACCAGTTACAGCCATTGTGTCATCTTCAAATACTTCTACACCTAAATCTGTAAATTTCTTCGTTAATACTTTGCAGATTTCTGCTTCAAATTTCGTTTCAGAATCTACTTGTACTAATTCCATAAATTCATTTACTAAACGTTCTTGATTAATCATAAGACTGCGCCTCCTGCACTACCATTATGTATGTAACACTACTAATTATAACAGAATTTCGCAAAAGTTTCGAAATACAAGACAAAAAACAGATGGTTTACATGTCTAGATAACCATCTGCTTTCTATTACTCATTTAACAATACCCAGCGCATATGATCCTCCCACACGCCATTTACCATTAACATCTTCCTAGACACGCCTTCATATTGAAAACCTATCTTCGTCACCACTTGTATAGATGCTAAATTACGAGGCATAATCGGAGCTTCTATACGATGTAACTGAAATTCCTCAAAAGCAACTTGAATTGCTTTTCTAAGTGCTTCTGTCGTATACCCTTTGTTTAACTCTGCTTTATCTAATTTATAACCGAGTACACAAGATTGATAAATGCCACGAACGATTAAATTAAATGAAATACACCCAATTATTTTTGTATCATCACCCTTTTTAAAAATCCATAGTCTGATGATTTTCCCGTCTTCGAACTCTTTTCTATCCTTTTGCAACTTTTTCTTTTGATAATCTAGCGTAAAAAAATCATCCGGTCTATACTCTTCCCAAGCTTTTAAAAATTCACGATTTCTGTCGTAATATTGAAGAACTGTTTCAGCATACGACTCATCTATTTCCCTTAAGTATAAACGATCTGTTTCGTATATTTTCATCATCGTATCTCCATTCTTCAGCTTGCCCAACTAAAAATTAACAATATATCCTTTAACTATATTCTCTATACACACTCAAATTTCCTGTTATATTTTGCAATCCCCTCCCGAATTTTGTCCTCACTCTCCCCTTGTCCATAATTTCATTTCTCGTTACAATGAAATTGTACTGATTTGCAAGGAGGTATAACGATGCATAAAAAAGCTCAAAAAATTATGGTTTATGTGATGCTAATTTCTATGCTTGTAACAACATTACTTGCTGGCGCGAGTATGTTTTGGTAAAAAGGGCGATGTGTTCGTCCTTTTTTTACTTTTTACACATGAAAAAATAAACCATCTCGACATCGAGATGGTTTATTTTATATAAAACACAATCGCTACAATACTAAAGGAAAATGACATTACAAGTGCTATTACAAAACTTGTATATTGTTTCTGCTGAAATGCTCCAATAACAAAAGTGAGATTAAGTAATGCCATACATACAATCGCTACAAGATAAGAACATATATTAAAAGTTGCCAATATGAATGTAATAACAAATAGAAATCCCATAAAAAACTGCATATACGAAAGTTTTGGATTCAAGTACATATGAGCAACCCCTTTATCTAATTTTATCTTTCTATACTTTCATTAACGCATGGTTATGTACACATGTCAAGACAACTTATTACAATAGAAAAAGCCAACCTTTTGAACTGACCCCAAAAAGTTAGACAAAGAAGTTAAGCGACTGATTGGATGTGAGTCCGGTATTGTACTGGACTCATTCCATTTAACTTCACTTTAATTCTTTTGTGATTATAATAATGAATATAATTCTCTAATTCTATCTTAAAATGCTCCATACTTTCAAAATCTTTAAGATAGAATAATTCAGATTTTAATAAGCCAAAGAAGTTTTCTATGACTGCATTGTCCAAACAGTTTCCCTTACGGGACATACTTTGGATAACCTTATGTTTTTTTAGTGATTGTTGATATATCTTCATCTGATAATGCCATCCTTGATCTGAATGAAGAATAGGAGTTTCTCCATCATTTAAGCGTGTAAAGGCTTTATTAAGCATTTTTGATACAAGTGAATACACAGGTTTATTTTCTATATTGTAAGCTATAATCTCCCCGTTATATAAGTCTAAAACAGGAGATAAATATAGTTTTTTACCATGGAGATGAAATTCAGTGACATCTGTTACCCACTTTTCATTAGGCTTAGATGCATTAAATTCACGCTTCAAAATATTCTTTGCGAATTTCCCTACTTCTCCCTTATATGAACGGTATTTTTTTATACGAACCATGCATTTTAATCCAATAATATTCATTAAACGACGAACTGTTTTATGGTTTAATATATATCCACGGTTACGTAATTCTAATGTGATACGACGATAACCGTATCTACCATAATTCTCTTCAAAAATCTCTTGGATTAATTCTTTAATGTTCTTATATTTATCTGGACGTTCCATTTGTTTAATCCAGTAATAGTACGTACTGCGGGCAATACCAGCGATTTTCACAAGATCGATGATTTTGTATTCGTGCCTTAATTCATAAATTACCTGTGCTCTGTCTTGATCTATGATTTGTTCTTTTTCTGAACTAAGGCATTTAACTTTTTTAAATAATCATTTTCCATACGTAAAAGTTCATTTTCTGCTTGTAGTGCTTCTATAGACCCCTCAACTAGCACTGTATCTTTTTTGGGTTGCACCTTAACCTTCTTATTTTTCATAGCTGGACGTCCCTTCCGCTTTGAACGTAGGGCATCCACACCATTTGAATCATAAGCTACTTTCCATCTACGAATTATTTCAGGAGAGGAAATATTAAAAATTGCCGCTGTTTCTCTAATAGATGTCCCTTGCGTATCCATATATTTAAGCACATCTAGTTTATACTGAAGCGAATAAGTTGTATAGCGTTTTTCAAAAGCTTTTTCTCCAAATGCCTCATATTGTTTGATCCACTGATAAATTACACTAGAATGAATCCCTAGAGATTTAGCAAGCCTTTTTCCACCATCTATTCCATTAAAATATTGTTTTACTATCTGTATCTTTTCTTTAGGAGAAAACTTTCCCATAAAAAAATACACCTCCAATTGTTAATTGTGTCTAACAATTGGGGTGCACATCATTTTCGTTGGCTTTTTCATATGCAACGGCTCCTTTTTCTTTTGCCAATTGCTGAAATGATTTTTTCGATTTCACAATCCATACTTTCGTTCCAATTGGAATACGATCAAACAAATATTCCACATCGTTTTTCTTCATTCTTATACATCCTTGTGAAATATACTTTCCAATTGAACTCGGTTGGTTTGTTCCATGTATTCCATATTTACTTCCATCAGTTCCTCTTGCATTAAATCCAATCCACCTTGATCCAAGTGGATTTTTTGGCGATCCACCTGGAATATCCTTTGCAATGTAATATGGATCCTTCGCTTTCATTACAACATCAAAAGTTCCTTCTGGAGTTAATTCATTCGTTTTCCCTGTCGCTACTGGAGAAACCTTTTGAATCTTTCCATCGTCAATGTAAGCTAATTTATTCGTTGCTTTATTTACAATAATAAAAGGATCTCCGGCACGTGGATTCTCCCCAAGAGGCCAAAGCGGCGATAAAGAAAGACATAATATGATAGAGAGAAGATACGGCATAGATAATTCCTACCTTCTATATAAGTTCTTTTATATTATCCTTTCCCTTAAAGCGACTTTTAATGAGTAAATATTGTTCCATTTCATACACAAGTTGAACAAGTTTCGCACGTATCTCAAATTCTTCGCGTGTAGCTGGCAATGGCATGTCTCTAAATAATTCCCTCATTTCTTGAAGCTGCCTTAAGGAAATAACGCCAGTACTCTCAGGGCTAATAGCATTACCAATGTTTTCAACAACATCTGCAATCATGTCAGCTTGTTCATATGTCCACGATAAAGAAGCTGCTAGTGGTATCATTCGCTCTAAAATTTCGAATTGTTGCATACGCATATTAAAATAACGATAGTAATAATCATCTTCTCGCATAAATGCATTCTCAAGTTTTTTAAACGATAAATCTCTTGCCTCATTTAACATATTCTCGGTTTCAATGAGTTCTGCTCCACTCCAACTACTTTCTCGATTTCGTAAATACACAACCATTTCAAACAAAATCGTTTTAAAATTACTCTCTATTTTATCTTGATACTCTTTTAGCTTATTTTCACTACTCGGCATATACATATTCACTAATAGAGCCACGCTAATCCCTATCGTTAATATAGCAATTTCATTTCCAACTATAAGCCATGTAATTTGCTTCAATGAATATAGATGCATAACAATAACTGAACTCGTGACAATACCTTCTTGAATTTTAAGCATTACTGCAGTCGGAATAAATGTAAGTAACAATATGCTAATTGCAAGTGGTGTATAGCCGATCGTTTCAAAAATACAAAACGCGAATACCATTGATAATACACACGCTAGAAAACGATGTAACGACACTTGAAGCGATTTGCGCTTCGTATTTTGTACACATAAAATAACTAAAATACCTGCTGAACTATAAAATTCTAATCCTAATAACTGAGCAATAAAAACTGCCGCGCCTGTCCCAATTGCTGTTTTTACTGTACGATATCCAATTTTAAACATATCATTACTCCTATATGTATAAACGTATTTACAGTTAGTATAAAAAAAGGATGACACAATGTCATCCTTTTCTACTTATTATTCACATAACCTTTTCATATTACAATATTTTTTGTAAAAATTGTTGCGCACGTTCACTTTTCGGCGCTGCAAAAAATTCTTCTGGCACACTATCTTCTACAAGCTTTCCTCCGTCCAAGAAAAGAACACGATCTGCCACTTCTTTTGCAAAGCCCATTTCATGTGTAACGATAGCCATCGTCATTCCTGTCGTAACTAACGATTTCATAACTTCTAACACTTCTTTCACCATCTCTGGATCTAGCGCCGATGTCGGTTCATCAAATAACATAACTTCCGGTTCCATCGCTAACGCTCTTGCAATTGCTACACGTTGCTTTTGTCCTCCCGAAAGACGATTCGGATACGTATCTTTTTTATCTACTAATCCAACCTTTTCTAAAAGTTTCTCCGCTTTCTTTTCAGCTTCTTGCTTCGTTACCCCTTTTACATTGATAGGAGCATACGTAATATTTTCTAATACAGTCATATGAGGAAATAAGTGAAAATGCTGAAATACCATACCGACATTTTCACGAACATGCATAACATTCGTTTTCGAATTCGTTACTTCTTCCGTTCCAATCCAAATGTGACCATCCGTTGGTGCTTCTAACATATTCATACAACGTAAAAATGTTGATTTTCCTGATCCAGAAGGTCCTATAATTGCAACTACTTCCCCTTTTTCAATCGTTGTTGTAATTCCTTTTAATACTTCGTTTTTACCAAATGATTTATGAAGGTTTTCAATTTTAATCACTTTTCTTCATTCTCCCTTCAATTGCCTTCCCGACTAATGTAAGAATAATGACTAACATATAATAAATGAGTCCAACAAAAAGTAATGGTTCAAGATATTTAAATGTCTCACCGCCTACGATGTAAGCACGACGCATTAAATCAGTCGCGCCTATTACTGTTACTACAGCCGATTCTTTCGTAAGTGTCGCAAATTCGTTCACAAGAGCTGGTAATATATTTTTTAATGCTTGAGGGAAAATAATATTTCTCATCATTTTTCCGTACGGTATCCCTAAAGCCATCGCTGCTTCTGTTTGTCCTTTATCAACTGCTTGAATACCAGCACGAATCACTTCTGACATGTATGCACCTGAATTCAAGCTAAATGCAAGTACAGCTGCTAAGAATGCTGGTATTTCATAACCAATTATTTGCGGGACGCCGAAATAAATAATCATTAATTGCAATACAAGTGGTGTACCACGAAAAATTGATGTATAAAAATCTGCTGCTATATTTAACGCTCGTATTCTAGCAATTTTACAAAGTGCTAATAATGTTCCTAAAATAAATCCTGCTAAAGCTGATACTGCTACAATTTTCAAAGTAACTTCTAAACCTTTTAGTATATATGGTATCGAAGGCGTAATCGCCGAAAAATCTAAGTTCATCCTTTTCATTCCCCTCAAAGAAAAGTGAAAGGCAGCTTATTTTTCGCTGCCAAACCATTTCTTCACTAATTTATCCATTTCTCCATTTTCTTGCATTTTTTTAATTACTTTATTAAATTCAGCTGTTTTATCACTATTTTTCGGAAGGGCAATTGCTGCGCCAACTTCTTCTGGCGCTTCTTTAATTTCAATTCCTTTTAAATCTTTCATTTTCTCTAAATAATTTTTAGCAACTGTGTCTTCTATAATTGCAGCGTCAAAACGACCAGCTTTAATTTCTTGTACGATTTCTGGTATACGGTCACGTCCCTCAACTTGGAAATCTACTTGTTTTTTAAATTCTGCTGCTTTCTCTTCTTGAATAGATCCTGTTTGTACTCCTACTTTTTTCCCTTTTAAATCCTCTACAGATTTAATATTAGAATCCTTTTTAGAAACGACCATATTTTTCGCAACAAAATAAATATCTGTAAAATCAACATTATTTTTACGCTCTGCAGTTGGCGTCATACCTGCCATTACGAAATCAACTTTTCCTGAACTAAGAGATGCTAATAAACCACCAAAGTCCATATCTTTCACTTTCACTTCATACCCAAGTTCTTTTCCGATATATTTAGCAACATCAACATCAAAACCAATAATTTCATCACTTTTTGAAGCTTCCACGTATTCATATGGTTTATAATCTGCTGAAGTCCCCATTACGAGTACTTTCTTATTTCCTTTTGTTTCTTTCGATTCCCCATTACTACAAGCGCTGAATATACTTACAATTAAAATAAGTGCAAACGATATTGATAATAACTTCTTCATCTTTCTTCCCCCTAATAATGTATATTTAAAAGTTTAATAGAATATTTATTCGATGTTTGTATTGTATCAGCACTTTTATTTTTATGCAATATATAAAATAAAAATAAATAAAATAACAATATAAACGCTTTTTGTCGTGTATAAAATAATGCATAAAATAACATAACTATGCATATCTCAGAAATTAAAATAATAAATAAAAAAGGCGGCACATCCACTTGATTGTGGACGTGCCGCCTTTTTTATTATTTTTTATAGTTCTTCACAATTCTCTTCGAAATACGATTGTAGTTTTGCAATAACTTGCATCGGTTCATGACCTTCAATTTCATGACGCTCTACCATCGTTACAATTTTTCCATCTTTTAATAAAGCAAATGATGGAGAAGAAGGTGGGTACCCTTCGAAATATTCACGCGCTCTTGCTGTCGCTTCTTTATCTTGACCTGCAAACACCGTTACAAGGTGGTTAGGACGTTTATCATAATGTACGGAATGCGCAGCAGCAGGACGAGCGATACCACCTGCACAACCACATACAGAGTTTACCATTACAAGTGTTGTTCCATTTCTTTTAAACGCTTCTTCTACCGCTTCTGGCGTCGTCAATTCTGTATATCCAGCAGAGACAATCTCTTCACGCGCTTGGCGGACAACATCATTCATAAAAAAGTTAAAATTAATCACTCTTTTCCCTCCTCTAAAACTACCTATTTGTATCTTACCAGTTAATGTTTATGAAATACAAGTAAGTTTACTTGTATTTAAGTATAGAAAAGGTGTTAGAGCACTTGCTCTAACACCTTTTCTTTAATGACCACGATGTTTTTGCTTTGCTTTTTGTACTTTAATTAAACGTCTTCTTTCTTTTTCAGCTTCTCGCTTCTCCTTAGACTGCACTTTCTTTTCTTGTTTATGCAATTCATAAGATAAACTAATCGCCTCTTGCGCCTTAGTAAAACGTTTAACATTTGTTTCTTTTGCTGTTTGTCGTATGATACGCTTTATATTTTTAGGACGCTGTTTTTCTTTAACTTCTACACCACATTTTGCAAAATGCTGAAAATGCTCTAAAAGTGAACCATTCACAAACATAAGCACTTCTTCATCTGACGGTTCCGCTCCAAAAATATACCTCGCTCCATACAATTTCCCTTGTTCTTTGCATGTAATAATTCCAACAAAAAATTGGCCATCATGATATACTGTCAACTCCATTGACAGCCCCTCCTTTAAAAAATTAGAAATACGGGACATCCCGGAGGGGAAGGTTACTGACATGAAATCATGCGTCTGGACTACCAACCAGAGCTGTGTTTTTGTATTTCTTTCACTTTTATTATATCTTTTTTTCCATAATCTTCATATATTCAGCAATCATTTTTTTATGCGATCCCACAATATAGTCAGGTAGTTCTGTTACTGAAAAGAATTTAAGCTGAACTGCTTCTTCTTTATTCATAACAAAATCCCCTTCGTATTCATCCGTATAATAGGCGGTTGTTACAGATTGAAATTCATCACCGTTTGCTAATTTTGTAAAGTAGTTCGCTCCAGAAAATACATTGATTAGTCGCAAGTTCTTCACTTTTATTCCTGTCTCTTCATATACTTCACGATAAGCTGTTTCTTCTGGTGATTCACTAAGCTCCATTAGCCCGCCAGGTAGCCCCCATTTTCCGTACGGCTCTGTCCGCTGCTGCAATAAAACATAACCATTTTCATTTATAACGAGTACAACAGCACCAACTAAAATTAAAGGGCGATGACCAACTATTTTTCGTAATTCTTCTACATATCCCACCGTATCGCCTCCTTTTTCGTTGTCCACACTATTGTATCATATGTACAAAACGACAAAATGCGTATATTTTTCATTTTTTTAACAAAATATTTATTTTATGTGATTCATCTACTGTAGCTAACATAATGGATTCAATTTCCGCACTCTTCTCTAAAAACTCTTTTGCCCACTCTTCTGTTTTTCCTATTAAAGCGAGAACGTCCTGTTGAATCCTTCCATTTTTCACTAAAATGAAAGAAACTGGAGACCTTCTCCCCGCCACTTTTAGATCCCGCCGAGAAGCTGCTTCATATTCTGGATACTGAAATATAGAAACAACGCCACTCGCTTCCCATAATGCTAATTTAACCGTTTGAATATCGCTCACATTTCGCATGCGAAGTTCCGAAAATAAATATTCCGCCGTAATTCTCGCCTTTTTCAAATTGCTAAAATCAATGGAACCATTGTGTATAAGAATGATAGGTGCTGGCTCTAAAAAGCGTCTCCATCTATCCCATTTCAGCATTAAAACTGAGCTTATAATATGAAGTACAACGAGTATGAACGTTGTAATCATCGAGCCCAGTAACCCTACTTTTTCATCAGACAATGCGTTAGAAATATTCCCACCAAGCAATAACACTAATACAACATCTAAAAAACGAAGTTGTGCGATAGACCTTTGCCCCATCGCTTTCGCAACTAATATTAAAAATATGTATGCTATAATAGCCCGAATAACCCATTCACTAGTAGAAAGATGCCGTGCTCCTTCAAAAATATGCATATGCATCAATTTGCACTCCTTACCCGTCTCAAACTGCTATCCTGTTTTAGTTTGCAACGTTTATGAGCATATATGTAAAAAAGCTGATTCGTTTAAAAACGAACCAGCTTTTTTTACTTAACTGAAAACATATATTTTTTATAAGTTTTCCGTACCGATAGTATGAGCCCCATCATAATCATATTCGAGAATAAGGAACTTCCCCCATACGATAAGAAAGGTAATGCAATCCCTTTTACAGGCATTAATCCAACGATCATACCGATGTTTTGGAATATTTGAACTGTTAATATACCAATCGATCCAGCGCATAATAATGTACCAAATAAATTATCAGCGGAATAACCAATAATAATTGTTCGATATAGTAGTAATAGGAACAAGAAGACAACTAACGCTGCTACGATAAACCCACCTTCTTCGGCAATTGTAGCGAAAATAAAGTCAGTATGCTTCTCTGGGATATAGACGCTTCCTCCCCCAAACCCTTTACCTTCCATTCCTCCACTACCTACAGCTAAAATCGATTGTTGCGTTTGGTAACCTTGATCTGCATTTTCAAATGGATTTAACCAACCTACAATACGCGACTGTTGGTGAGGTTTTAGTAAAGTAACTAAATTATTATAGAAAAAATCTTGATACTTAAAGAAAATAAATATTAAAGCAGATAATATGGTCAACGGAATAACTGTACATAATGCTATCAATTTCTTTTGTATACCCGACATAAATAAAATACATGCAATTGCAGCAGCATATAAGAACACCATACCTGTATCCGGTTGACTATATACAACCGCCATAGGCGGAAGTGACACTAGCATAATTTTACCTACTAGCTTTAAATCTGTTTGGAATGTCCTTGCCATATACTGTGCATTATGTTTCACTGCTATACTTGCTACTACAAGAAGCAATGCAATTTTGAAAAACTCAGACGGCTGAATTTGTCCAAATACTGGGAAAACAAACCATCTTTTTGCACCTAATTTTTCAGGTGTAAAACCTGATGGTGGTAATACTTTCAAAAGAATAAGTGAAGCAAACCCAGCAATATAAAGCGGCCAAGACAATTTTTGCAACTGATCTAAGTCAATGCTAGCAATAAGAAGTAACAATACAACCCCAATTATGTAGTTAATCCCCTGCTTCATAGCAAAGTTTGCAGCTCCATACTGTCCCGTTTGCTGACTGCTATATATAGCAGCTATACTCGTCACACATAGTGCACACAAAATTAAAATTAATTTTACATCTAAACTTTTTAGAAACTCGGTACTTCTTTTCATGACATCCTCCTGAAACATTGTTACAGCAAAATAAAAAACCAGGAGTCAACATTCTTCATGTTTTGACGACTGATTACACATTATCTATAAAACACTTATATAGAATAACTCTCTTTTTCATACAATACAATATATTATACTACAGTTTCATCAGTAAGATTTGCCAAAAAAATTATTCTTTTCTTATTTTATATCCATATACCATATATCAGCAATGTATTTTCGTAAATTCCTAATACATAATCGTTTATTGTAAGATTACTGGGAAAGGTATTTATACATATAGTAGGATGTAGATGAAGAAATAAGACGATAAAAAGCTCGCATAAGCGAGCTTTTTATTAATATACAGATGTATTGTTTTCTGACATGTTTTCTAAAATTTCTTTAACACGTCCTAAGAACTTACCACAGATTAAACCATCAAGTACGCGGTGATCAAGTGATAAACATAAGTTAACCATGTCACGAGCACCGAACATACCATTATCCATAATTACTGGGCGTTTTACAATTGATTCAACTTGTAAAATAGCCGCTTGTGGGTAATTAATAATACCCATAGATTGAACAGAACCGAATGATCCTGTGTTATTAATTGTAAATGTTCCACCTTGCATTTCGTCTGCTTTTAGCGATTTCGTGCGTACTTTTCCTGCAAGTTCTGTAATTTCACGAGCGATACCTTTAATTGTTTTCTCGTCCGCTTGCTTAATTACTGGTACAAATAGTTCTTCCTCTGTTGCAACAGCGATAGAAAGGTTAATATCTTTCTTCTGAACAATTTTATCGCCAGCCCACATTGAATTAATTTGAGGATACTCTTTTAACGCTTGTGCTACTGCTTTTACGAAGAAAGCAAAGAACGTTAAGTTAAAGCCTTCACGCTTCTTAAAGTCACCTTTAATTGAGTTACGGTATGACACAAGGTTTGTCACATCTACTTCAATCATCATCCAAGCATGTGGTGCTTCGTGTTTACTACGTAACATGTTTGCTGCGATTGCTTTACGCACACCTGTGACTGGAATTTCGATATCTCCAGGCATTGTAGGTACAGAAACTGGTTTCGCAGCTTCTACTTTTTGCGCTACTAGTGCTGCTTTTGGTGCTTCTGGGCGAGCTTCTACTACCGCCGCTACAGCTTCATCTTTCTTCGCCGCACCTGCTTGCGGAATATTTCCAGATTCCACTAGCTTTAAAATATCTTTACGAGTGATACGGCCGTTTGCTCCCGTACCCTCTACTAGATCTAAATCAACGTTATGCTCACCCGCAAGTTTTAACACAGCTGGTGAAAAACGTGGTTTTCCATCAGTTGGTTGTTTTACTTTCGGTGCTTTTTCAGGCGTAATTGCTGCTGCCTTTGGTTCTTCTTTCGTTTTTTCCTCAACAGCTGTTGCTGCTACTTCGTCTGCGCCTTCTACTTGAATCACACAAACTACTTCACCTACAGCTAACGTATCACCTTCACCAGCGATTAACTCTTTCACAATACCAGTGAAAGAAGATGGTACTTCAGCATTTACTTTATCAGTCATTACTTCTGCAAGCGGATCATACTTGTTTACGTGATCGCCAACATTAACGAGCCATTTACTAATTGTGCCCTCTGTAACGCTCTCCCCGAGCTGAGGCATTGTAATATTTTCTACAGCCATGTATAGTCCCCCCGATTAAAATTCCGCAAGTTCACGCATTGCTTTTTCAACTTTATCTGGATTTACCATAAAGAATTTTTCCATTGTTGGTGCATATGGCATTGCTGGAACGTCTGGACCTGCAAGACGTGCGATTGGCGCATCTAAATCAAATAGACAGTTTTCAGCAATAATTGCTGCCACTTCACTCATAATGCTTCCTTCTTTATTGTCTTCTGTTACAAGAAGAACTTTACCTGTTTTAGAAGCTGCTTCAATGATTGCTTCTTTATCTAATGGATATACAGTACGTAAATCAAGAATGTGTGCAGAGATGCCATCTTGTGCTAACTTTTCAGCTGCTTGAAGAGCAAAATGAACACATAATCCGTACGTGATAACTGTAATATCATCACCTTCACGTTTTACATCTGCTTTTCCGATTGGTAATACGTAGTCATCCTCCGGCACTTCACCTTTAATTAAACGATATGCACGTTTATGTTCGAAGAATAATACTGGATCTTCATCACGAATGGCTGCTTTTAATAAGCCTTTTGCATCATATGGTGTAGAAGGGATAACGATTTTTAAACCTGGTTGGTTTGCAAACATCGCTTCTACAGATTGTGAATGATACAATGCACCGTGAACACCCCCGCCAAATGGTGCACGGATTGTAACTGGACAAGTCCAATCATTATTAGAACGATAACGAATTTTTGCTGCCTCAGAAACAATTTGGTTTACTGCTGGCATGATGAAATCAGCAAACTGCATTTCAGCGATTGGACGCATACCATACATTGCTGCACCAATTGCTACCCCAGCAATTGCAGATTCTGCAAGCGGTGCATCAAGCGCACGCTCTTCACCAAATTGATCATACAAACCGTGTGTCGCTTTAAATACGCCACCTTTTTTACCAACATCTTCTCCTAAAACGAATACTTTTTCATCGCGTTCCATTTCTTCGCGCATTGCTAATGTAATAGCATCAATATAAGACATTACAGCCATGAAACGTTCCCCCCTATTCTGCGTATACGTGCTTCAATGCATCTTCAGGTGCTGCATACGGAGCATTTTCTGCATATTCTGTTGCTTCATTTACGATATGCATAATTTCGTCTAACATTTGTTTTTCCGATTCCTCAGTTAACACACCAGCTTCTTTTAAATAAGCCGCGAATGTTATAATTGAATCTTTTTTCTTTGCTTCTTCTACTTCTTCTTTATCACGATAAACACGATCATCATCGTCACTAGAATGTGCTGTTAAACGATATGATACTGTTTCAATTAAAGTTGGGCCTTCACCACGACGACCGCGATCTGCTGCTTCTTTTACAGCTTTATATACTGCAAGCGGATCGTTTCCGTCTATTGTATATCCAGGCATACCATAACCAATTGCACGATCTGATACGTTTTTACATGCTAATTGTTTTTCAACCGGAATAGAGATTGCATATTTGTTATTTTCACACATAAAAATAACAGGTAGTTTGTGTACACCAGCAAAGTTTGCCCCTTCATGGAAGTCACCTTGGTTTGAAGAACCTTCTCCAAATGTAACGAACGTTACTAAATCTTTCTTCTCCATTTTTCCAGCTAGTGCAATACCAACTGCATGTGGTACTTGCGTTGTTACTGGAGATGAACCTGTAACAATACGATTTTTCTTTTGACCGAAGTGACCAGGCATTTGACGACCACCAGAGTTTGGATCTCCAGCTTTCGCGAAAGCAGACAACATAAGCTCTTTAGCTGTCATACCAAATGCTAGTACAACACCCATATCACGATAGTATGGTAATGCATAATCTTTCTCTCTATCAAGAGCGAACGCCGCTCCAACTTGTGCAGCCTCTTGTCCTTGACAAGAAATTACGAATGGAATTTTACCAGCGCGGTTTAATAACCACATACGTTCGTCGATTTTACGTGCAAGTAACATCGTACGGAACATTTCTAATACTTGCTCATCACTTAAGCCAAGCTCTTCATGGCGCTTTTCTTTTACTTCTGCCATTTTTCATAACCTCCTAAATCCACATTTTTATGCGTGTAACGCTCTTCCATCTACAGCAAGTGCTGCTTCACCAATCGCCTCAGATAATGATGGATGCGGATGAATTGTATGTGCTACTTCCCAAGGTGTTGCATCAAGTACTCTTGCAAGACCAGCTTCAGAAATCATATCTGTTACATGTGGTCCAATCATATGAACACCAAGAATGTCATTTGTCTCTTCATCAACTACAAGTTTTACGAAACCATCTGATTCTCCGTATACAAGTGCTTTTCCGATTGCGCGGAATGAGAACTTACCTACTTTTAACTTATAGCCTTTTTCTTTCGCTTCTTGTTCTGTTAAGCCAACAGAAGCAACTTCTGGACTGCTATATACGCATTTTGATACCATAGAGTAATCAATTGGTGTAACTTCTTTCCCTGCAATATGTTCTACTGCAGCAATTCCTTCATGAGAAGCAACGTGAGCAAGTTGCAAACCACCGATTACATCTCCAATTGCGTAAATATGCGATTCTTTCGTTTGATAAAACTCATTTGTTTGAATGTATCCTTTTTCCACAACGATATCTGTGTTCTCTAAGCCAATATTTTGCGTATTCGCTTGTCTTCCAACAGATACAAGCATTTTTTCAGCTTTAAATTCTTTATTCTCACCGTTATGTTCAGCTTGGATTGTTACTCCATTATCTTTTACCAATGTTTCTGGTAATACTTTTGCACCAGTTACCACTTTAATACCTTTTTTCTTGAATAGACGTTGCATTTCTTTTGAAACGTCTTGATCTTCTAGTGGTAATATCGTTTTTGCATACTCTAATACTGTAACTTCTACACCGAAGTCAGCAAGCATAGATGCCCACTCAATACCGATTACACCGCCACCAACGATAATAATCGAACTAGGAAGCGTTTCCATTTTTAGGGCATGATCCGAAGACATTACGTATTCTCCATCTAATTCTAAACCTGGTAATGAATTTGGACGAGAACCTGTTGCAACAAGTACATTTTTTGGAATTAACATTTCATTCTCTTCTCCACTTGCAAGTTCAACTGAAATTGTCCCTGGCATAGGAGAGAAAATAGACGGGCCAAGAATACGACCAATACCTTCAAACACATCAATTTTACCTTGTTTCATTAAATGTTGAACGCCTTTATGAAGCTGCGTTACAATCTTCTCTTTACGCTCTTGTACTTTCGCAAAGTTTAGTTCTACATTGCTTGCAATAACTCCGAACTCTTCGCTTTTTTTAGCAGTTGCATATACTTCCGCACTACGTAAAAGAGCTTTACTAGGAATACATCCTTTGTGTAAACAAGTACCACCAAGATTTTCTTTTTCGACTAGTGCTGTTTTTAATCCTAATTGTGATGCACGAATTGCAGCAACATATCCACCAGTACCGCCGCCAACGATGACTAAATCATATTCTTTTGCCATTATCTCAACCCCTAGCTACCGTTTCTTTTTCACGTACAACGTATTCTTTTGGAGCTTCTTCTTCACGTAACACACGAAGTGCTCCTTCTGCTAACGCTTCTAACTCATCTTCGCCTGGATGTACGATAACATCTGCAATCCAGTCCACTCGCTCTTTTATTTCATCGACAAGAATTTTACTGTATGCCAGTCCACCAGTTAATACGATTGCATCGATTTTCCCGTGAAGTACAGCGCTAGCTCCGCCAATCTCTTTTGCAACTTGATATGCCATTGCCTTATAAATAAGAGTTGCTTCAGGATCACCTTTTTCAACCATTTTCTCTACTTTAATCGCATCATTTGTACCGATTAAACTTACAAGTCCACCTTGTCCGACAAGTTTTTTAATCATTTCATCACGGTAATACTCACCAGAGAAACACATTTCTACTAGTTGCCCTACTGGTACTGTACCAGCGCGCTCTGGACTAAATGGTCCTTCTCCGTTTAAACCGTTATTCACATCGACTACTCTTCCTTTTTTATGAGCACCAACTGTAATGCCACCGCCCATATGTGTAACTAATAAATTTAAATCCTCGTATTTGTGATTTAACTGTTCAGCTACTTTACGAGCAACTGCTTTTTGATTTAATGCATGGAAGATACTTTTGCGTTCCATACCAGCAATGCCACTTATACGAGCAACCGGCTCCATCTCATCTACAACGACAGGATCCACAATGAATGCAGGGATATTTAATCCAGAAGCAATTTCATATGCCAAAATGCCTCCAAGGTTTGAAGCGTGATGACCGCTAAAGCCATTTTTCAAATCTTCTAACATCGCATCGTTTACTGTATAAGTACCGCCTTCGATTGGACGAAGTAATCCACCACGTCCACAAACAGCGTTTAATTTTGAAATGTTAATACCATGAGAATGTAGAACTTCTAAAATCGTTTCTTTTCGAAACTCATATTGGTCGATAATTCGCTTATATTTTCCAATCTGTTCTACGTCATGACGAATCGTTTCTTCTAGAACGGGTCTTTCATTATCAAAAACACCAATTTTTGTGGATGTACTACCTGGGTTAATAACAAGAATTCGATTTACAGACAATGTTGCTACCTCCACTAATAAATTCAAAAGGAAGCGGAAACCTCATAAGAGGTAACCACACCTTTTGTAAAAGTTATATATGAATGATTAGCGACGGCTAATAATATCGTGACCGTTGCGTAAGTAAGTGCTACGAGAATTTTTCAAGCTTGCAATGCGCTCTTCAGCTAGACGATCTGCCGCTACATAAGTTGCTATGCCATCGCGTTTTGAAATTTCGATTACTTTTGCAATCGTGTCATAAATAGACTCAACACGTTTTAGTGCACGTTCTCTATTGTATCCATATAATTCGTCTGCTACGTTAATTACGCCACCTGCATTAATTACATAATCTGGTGCGTATACAATACCCATTTCATGAATGATGTCACCGTGACGATCTTCTTTTAATTGGTTATTTGCAGAACCTGCGATTACTTTTGCTTTAAGTTGTGGAATAGTTTCATCATTAACTGTTGCGCCTAATGCACATGGTGCGTAAATATCGCATTCAACACCGTAAATTTCATTTGGTTCAACTGCTGATGCACCGAATTCTTCTACAGCACGTTGTACAGCTTCTTTATTAATATCTGTAACGATTAATTTTGCTCCTTCAGCGTGTAAATGTTTGCATAGATGATATGCTACGTTACCAACGCCTTGAACAGCAATTACTTTTCCTTCTAAATTGTCAGTACCGAAAGCTTCTTTTGCAGCTGCTTTCATACCACGATAAACACCGTATGCAGTTACTGGAGATGGGTTACCAGAAGAACCGAATGATGGTGAGATACCTGTTACAAAGTCAGTTTCTTCGTGGATAATATCCATATCATCTACTGTTGTACCAACATCTTCAGCTGTAATGTATCGTCCGTTTAGTCCTTGGATATAACGTCCTAGTGCACGGAACATTGCTTCACTCTTATCTTTACGAGGATCACCGATAATTACTGTTTTCGCACCACCTAAGTTTAAACCAGCTGCTGCGTTTTTGTATGTCATCCCTTTTGCAAGACGCAATGCATCTTCAATCGCCGCTTCTTCAGAATCATATGTCCACATTCTTGTTCCACCAAGAGCCGGTCCAAGTGTTGTATCATGAATTGCAATAATTGCTTTTAAACCAGATTCTTTATCTTGACAAAATACCACTTGCTCATAATCATATTTTTCTAAGTATTCGAAGATTTCTAATGTCATTGTCGTTTCCCCCTAATGTTTTACCCTTTTTGGTTTATTTTGAAGCAGTCGCAACTGCCAATGCTAATGAATATACTTTTGTTTCTGCTGAATCAGCACGAGATGTTAAAACAATCGGTGCTTTTGCGCCAGCAATCATTGCTCCTACTTTTGCATCCGCAAAGTATACGAGTGATTTATATAGCACATTTCCAGCTTCAATCGTTGGGACGAGTAAAATATCTGCCTTACCTGCTACATCACTTACTATGCCTTTATGCTCTGCTGCAATTTGTGATACTGCATTATCTAAAGCAAGTGGTCCATCAACGATACAATCTTTAATTTGTCCGCGGCGATTCATTTGTGTTAACATCGCTGCATCAATTGTCGCCTGCATCGCTGGATTCACAACTTCTACTGCTGCAATTGGTGCCACTTTTGGCAAGTCGATTCCTATTGCCTGGGCAACTTCTACAGTATTTTGTATAATAGCAGCTTTTTGTGTTACATCAGGTGCGATGTTCATCGCTGCATCTGTAACGAAAATAAGACGATCATAATTTGGAACTTCAAATGCTGCTACATGTGAAAGTACGCTACCTTTACGTAGGCCCCACTCTTTGTTTAACACAGCCTTCAAAATATTCGCTGTTGGGATGTTCCCCTTCATAAGCACGTCTGCCTCACCATTTCTCACAGCTTTAACAGAAAGTTCTGCAGCCTCTGCATTAGACATTGCTGCAATCACTTCAACATGTTCTGAAGTTTGTAAACCATGTTCTTGTAGCATCCCCATTATTTTTTCTTGATTTCCATATAGACGAAATTGAGCTAGCTGTAATTTAATTGCTTTCGCTACAGCTTCAATTACTTCATGATCTTCAGCTACTGCTACAGCTACAGTTTTTTTAGGCTGTCCCGCTGCTTGATCAATTAAGTATTCTAACTTCATATTTTGTAATCAACCCTTTCCGTCGTCCCTCGTCTATTTATAAAGCAAATACCGTGCCAACTTTTAAAAGTGGTCTTACCAATAATGAAAACGCATTCAAAATGCAGTAAAATCAATACTTTGGAAAATAACAAAAGATTCTGTCTTATTTTGTCGCTTTTTGTATACCATGCAATAAATTGCACAGTACGCAATTTATTGCATGCTATTTTTTGCATGGTCATACTTTTCTAACTTATAATATAAATTTCGTACGGAAATTCCTAACGCTTTTGCAGTTTGTGTTTTATTCCCATCAAATCTCTCCAAATATTCATGAATAATATTCCCTTCAAACTCTGTCACTAAATGTTCAAGTGGCTTTTCTTCTAATTCAGGTAATAAATGAGATTGCTTTGACTCCACCTGCTCTTCGTTATGTAATGGTGGTAAATGTTGTACATCAATATATATCTCGTTATAATTCATAAAAATAATCGCTCGTCCTAAAATATTTTCAAGTTCTCTCACATTCCCTGGCCATTCGTATGATTGTAAATATAAAATAGCTGAATCAGTGAGCCCTTCTACATTACGACCATAATCTTGATTAATTTTTTGAATCAACCTGTCCGCAATTTTCGGTATATCTCCTTTACGTTGACGAAGAGATGGAATTTGAATTGGAATTTTATTTAATCGATAATATAAATCCTCCCTAAACTTCCCTTCTAGAATAGCCTTTTCTAAATTCACATGTGTCGCTGCAATTACTCGAACATTAATAGGTATCGCTTTCGTTCCACCAACTTTTACAATTTCTTTTTCCTGCAATACACGAAGGAGTTTCGCTTGTGTATTTGCAGATAACTCCCCTATTTCATCTAAAAAAATACTACCGTTATTCGCTTCCTCAAAGAACCCACGTTTCCCGCCTCTTTTCGCTCCAGAAAACGCCCCTTCCTCATAACCAAATAATTCACTTTCTAACAACGTCTCCGAAATGGCCGCACAGTTTACACGGACGAACTTATTGTATTTTCGATTACTTCCATTATGGATTGCATGGGCAAACAATTCTTTACCAGTCCCAGATTCACCGCGTAACAGTACCGTTGCCGGTGTATTCGCTCCTAGCTTCGCCTGTTCGATAGCTGCAGTTGTTTCATCTGAATTTCCGACAATATCATCAAAAGAATATTTCGCTTCTAATGTGCGAATGATTTGCCTCGCTCTATTCAATTCATTTGTTAACTTTTGAATTTCCGACACGTCACGGATAACGCCGACGCTTCCTTTCAATATTCCATCCACAATAACTGGCGCTACGTTTACAATTACATCGCGCTTTTTTTGCCCAATCTTCATATGTATTCCGCGCACCGCACGACGCGTTCGAAGTACTTTCATATGCATACTTTCGCCTTCTACAATATCAGTTGTAGCAGGCTTCCCAATAATATCTTCTTCTGTTAAACCCGTTAATTTCGTATATGCCGGGTTAATGACTAAACCTCTTCCTTTTTCATCCACAACCGAAATCGCTTCTTCAGATGAGTTAATAATCGCCTCTAATAGTGTTTGAATTTCTTTTAAGTCTGTAACTTCTTCCGCTAAATCTACAACTTCTGTTATATCTTTAAAAATTGCAAATGCCCCTTGTACCTCTCCGCCCTCTTTTAATATCGGTATACGCGTTGTAATAATTTTCTTTCCATTCTCTAATGTTAGTTCATAATTTACTTCTATTTGTTTCGTACGTATAATGCGAAGTAATTTACTAGTCGGAATAACTTCTAAAATATATTTTCCTATCGCCTCTTCTTTTTTATATCCGATAATACGCTCTGCACTTTTATTAAAAAGACGAACTTGTCCCTCTTGATCAATTACGATCATGCCGTCATGCGTAGAATTTAAAATTAATTCTCCTTGTTGCGTTTGTTCCTCTAACCGCCCAATTAACCCTTCCTTCTCATGCGCTAATCCTGTAACAATTTTTGCAATATCACCTGGTATAAGAAGAGTGTCTTTTTTCTTTTTTTCCAATAAAACTTTATGTACATCATCTTCACCTGTCATATCAAATATTACATCGATATGCATAGAAAGAAATGGAGTTACACTTTCTCCAATTGCAATTCCATATTCCTTAGCAATTTGTAATCCTTTTGCCAACGGATTTATATCAATAATCCCTATAATTTGAAATATATTCGAACTATATAACAGATTCAGCAGTGCGCTCCCGCCTTCACCTGCACCAACAATTAATACTTTTTGTTTCATATATTACACTTCCTCTCGAAGTAACTCTGCAAATTTTTTCACACCCTTATCTTACTCGTTCAACCCCCTCTTGACAAACCCCCTTTTCATATAACATCATTAAAATAAACAAAATAATCTGAAAAGGGGCGTTTATATGCAGCGTTACCTTGCTCTATCATTAGCACTCATCCCTATTTCATTAGCTGTGTTTGGTATAAAGTTAATGAGAGATACTGTATTCGGGATTCTATTCCCACCAATCTCTATACTGTGGTTACAATTTTTAATCGGCGCTCTCTGCTTCGGGCTCGGGTTTTATATTTTTGGTGGCTTCGTCGTACACCGAGATCGTAAACGAAATAAAGTACAAGCTCGCTTCAGAAGATAGGAATGCCCCACTATTTATAAATAAAAAAATGAGACCGTTACACGCGGTCTCATTTTTTTATCGGCAATAACGTTCTTGCCGTTTCAGGGTAATCAGTAATAATCGCCGATATATTCATATCAAAATATTTACGCATAAGCGTTTCTTCATTAATTGTATAAGGGCGAACCTCTACACCACTTTCCATCGTTAGTTCAGCAATAGCATCTTGAAGGTAACGATAATTCGGATGTACTGCTGTAGCCCCCATTTTTTTCGCGTATGCCCACGGACTATGCAAACCTTCGCGATATAAAATTGCAGTTTGAATATCAGGAGCCATCATATGGCACCGTTTCATACTGTAGTGATTAAACGAAGAAAATACAACGCGATCCTCTAAACTAAATTTCCGTACAAGCGTTATAACTTCTTCCTCTAAACCTCTATATGGAATTTTATTATTTTTAAGTTCAATATTAAGTAGCAAACTCGTTTGTTCAAGCCACTCTAATACCTCTTCTAAAAGTGGTATTTTACAAAAACCTACTTTATCACCAAATTTATAACTTGCATCTAACTTACATAAGTCCTCATATACATAATTCCGAACCGCACCTTTTCCATTTGTAGTCCGGTCCACCGTTTCATCATGAATGACGACAACTTTTCCATCTTTCGTTAATTGAACATCAAGTTCAATTCCATCCGCTCTAAAAGACTCAGCCGCTTCAAATGAAAGCATTGTATTTTCTGGGTACGTTCCAGCCGCACCACGATGCGCAAATATAAGAGTCATCCTCACTCCCCCAATCTTATGCTATACTATACGAAAAAGGAGGTACTTCTATGAGACCATTGCAAATTTCTCCAGATACTGCAGTCCGCTTATCAAAAGCACTAGGTGTTCCACTTGAACAACTCATGCATATGCCGCAACACATTTTAATTCAAAAGCTAGTTGAATTAGAAAAACAAAATAAAGACGAAGAATAATACAGTCCTGTTTTGCAGGGCTTTTTATTATTTTCTATTATATCACGGATGACTTCCCTGCTAAAATCCTTTAACAGATGTGCTACGATGCGATTTAGCCGTTCCTTTATTATTTTTGTTACAAATCATAAAGAAAGCAGACTATTTATTTATAAGCCCCCATTGCGTCCTTAAACACGATCATAAAAAACTAGAAGCCCTTTATATTATTTTTTATTGAACGTGCGGAGCATCCCCTGATTCGTATAGTTCTTTCGCTTTTTCCTCCCCGAATGTAGTTAAAATATAATGTTGCTCTTCTACCGCATCCATCGCTCTAGTTGCTTTACAAACGTTATCTTCTTGAACATCCGAGAAATAATTGTGATCTTCTACAATTTTACTAAAATCTTTTTGTGCCCATCTATTAGCAATTGCTAATAGCTCATTTTTCTTCGAAAAGCTACTCTTATTTATGATTTCTTTTAATTTTTTAGCATTATTTTGAATCATTGGGATAGAGCCCGATTTTCGTTCTGCCACCACTTTTTGATGAGTCATGCGATGCATCGCTGTAATGACTTCTCTTTCAGTAGAATTTTCAGTAACATACACATCAACAAAGACCCCATCTACCTCTCTACCTACTATTGTTTGGTCTTCTTTTTTATCTATTTGAGCGCTCACTTCTTTATCTACTGGATTATCGGCAAGTTCTAACATCCCAAATGTAACTGCAATAGCAAGAACTCCCATAGCTGCTACTATTCCTAGCCAAGTTGAAATTTTATTTTTCATTCCCCTTCCCCCTATCTATATCTATTTAATTGTCTTATAAAAAACTCACTTACATGTAATATTACTAAAAATAGGTTTTATTTTCCATAATATCAAATAATCTCTTTTTCTAAACAAAATAAAAAAACCAACGAATTATAACATTCATTGGTCTTTCATTAAAAAGTTTATTAGTTTTAAAATTACTGTCGAGTATAGAGTTCCAGCATGCATCGGTTTTACTAAAACAAAAACCCTTTTCTACTTCTACTCTCAGCTAGCTTTATGTTCAAGTCTCAGCTTATCCGCAACCATTGCGATAAACTCAGAATTCGTAGGTTTTGCTTTTGACATGGATACTGTATAACCGAATAAGGACGAAATAGAATCAATATTCCCACGGCTCCACGCTACTTCAATCGCGTGACGAATTGCGCGCTCCACACGGCTTGCTGTTGTATTATATTTCTTTGCGATATCTGGATACAATACTTTCGTAATCGATCCTAATAATTCGATATCGTTGTATACCATGGAGATTGCTTCTCGTAAATACATATATCCTTTAATATGAGCGGGTACACCAATTTCATGAATGATACTCGTAATACTCGCATCTAAGTTTTTCGGTTTTCCATCTACTGTTGTTGCTGATCGGAATGATGGTAGTGGACGTTTAATCATAGCGTTTGCTTTACCACTCACTTGACGAATATGACTCGTTAAATTCTCCATATCAAATGGTTTTAATATGAAATATGAGGCACCTAAGTCAACTGCTTTTTTCGTCACATCTTCTTGCCCGAATGCTGTCAACATAATTACGCTAGGCTGTTTTAACCTTTCAATATGTCGCATTTTTTCCAATACAGCTAAACCATCTAAGTGTGGCATAATAATGTCTAAAACGAGTACATCAGGTTGCTTATCTGCTAATAAGTTTAAACACTCTTGACCATTATAAGCAGTACCGATTACTTCCATATCATCTTGAGCAGCTACATAGCTCTCTAACATTGATACTAGTTCTTTATTATCATCCACAAGACATACTTTAATTTTCTCCACAGCTTTTCCTCCCTTACCGAATCGATTCTCCGACATGTGTATCCTTCTAGGCTACATGAATTGTTCGACAATTGTGTGAAAATTCCCTTTTAAAGTTTCTTACTTTCCGATAAAATCACAAAAAAATATGTTTATCGTTCATTTATTCCCTTTCGCAACACATTCCATCATAGAAATACAACGAAACGTTCAACCCTTTTCTTTTATTTTACAACAAAAAACACCTCTTGCGGAGCTTTTACAAAATTTCAACGAATTTTTCAACAGAAAAAGCGAGCTAATATATATATTAGCTCGCTTTTTTCTCTTGATCATAAATATTAATTCCAGCTTGATGTAACATCCATTCAATATGAACACCATATCCTGATGTTGGATCATTTACAAATACATGCGTAACAGCACCAATTACTTTTCCATTTTGTACAATTGGACTTCCGCTCATCCCTTGTACGATACCGCCCGTTTTCGCTAATAGACGTTTATCTGTTACTTTTATTACCATACCCTTTGTGGCTGGGAATTTTTGTTGCACTGTACTAACAACTTCAATATCAAACGCTTCTACTTTATCTTGATCAATAACTGTTAATATTTTTGCCGGTCCTTCTTTTACTTGATGAGATAATGCGATAGGCATCGCTTTATCCATTATACCGTTTTTCATATTCGTATTTAATTTGCCAAAAATACCATATGGACTATTAATTGTAATATTGCCAATCACTTCACGATCTGGTGAGAATCTTGCTAATTTCTCCCCTGGATTCCCATGACTACCTCTTTCAATTGATGTGACTGTCGAGCGCATAATTTGTCCATCTTCGACTTGAATCGGCTTTTTCGTATCATTATCAGAAATAACATGACCAAGTGCCCCGTATTTCATAGAATCTGGATGAACAAATGTCATCGTTCCAATTCCAGCTGCCGAATCACGGATATACAAGCCAATTCGATAAGACGATTCACCGTTGTCTTTTTGTGGAGTTAGCTTCGTACGAATATATTTTCCATCTCTTAACAATACAAGATTAAGCGGTTCACCTGTTTCTCCACTATTATGAATAAACGGTGCTACATCACTCATTCTTTCAATTGTTTTACCATTAATTTCAGTAATCATATCTCCAATTTGTACACCTGCTGTTTCACCAGGAGATATTTTACCCTTTTCAGTTTGAATTAAATGATGGCCTACAACAAGTACACCTTTTGTATTTAATTTCACACCAATTGATTGTCCACCTGGAATTACTTTAAAATCTTTTAACACTTTCACATTTACTTTTTTCACTGGAAAACCAGCAAGCTGAAATACCATATCAGCTTCACCATTTTGATGAGAATTTACCATAAGTCCTTGTTTTTGTTCATTCGAACTCACTGTAAATACATGACGATTTGTGGATGAAGCTTTGAAAACTGGTAATGATGATATTTCTGATTGTTGTCCTTCAAAAACAACAAGTTGTTTCGGTGATGAAATAAACGTTCGAAGCGGTTTAAAACATCCAATAAAAACTAAAGAAACAAGGAGACAAAGACCTATTATTTTTCGAAATTTTTCTAATTTCAACTTGTTCACTCTCCTCGCTCCTACCCCACATTCAGCCTCTTGGCTTCACTTTTTAATCTCTCCTTGCAGTGCATTATTTATAACCGGAAGAATTAAGAAATCGTCATTTGAGAAAAAAAGCTATCCATTACTGGATAGCCTCTGCTGTCTGTTTAAAATGATGCGCTTGCGTAAGTAATTCTTTCGCATGCTCTGTCGTTAAATCTGTGATTTCTACACCAGAAATCATTCGAGCTATTTCTGTTACTTTATCCTCCATAGTTAAAACAGTAACTGATGTAATTGTCCGATCATTCGCTACTTGTTTTCGAATAAATAAATGTGAATCCGCCATTGAAGCTACTTGAGGTAAGTGCGTAATACAAAGTACTTGCGAGTTTACTGATACTCGATAAATTTTTTCCGCAATAGCCTGTGCGACTCGGCCACTTACACCCGTATCCACTTCATCAAAAATAACAGATGCAACCCCTTGATGCTTAGAAAAAATGCTTTTTAAAGCTAAAATAATACGAGATAACTCTCCGCCAGAAGCAACCTTTGAAAGTGGTTTTAGCGGCTCTCCTGGGTTCGTTGAAATATAAAATTCCACATGATCGTAACCATCCACCGTAAGTCTTACCGGTGCACCTTCCACAAGGGGTTCTTCTGCATTTCCTGCTCTCTTCATAATTCGCACTTCAAATTTCGTTTTTTCCATATATAATTCTTTTAATTCCTGATGAATTGCATTTGTAAGATGTTCTGCAAGCTCATGACGCATATTACTTAACAACGTTGCTTCTTTCAGAATAACACTCTCTAATTCCTTCAACTGTTTCTTCGTCGTTTCAATATGAACGTCTTTATTTTCAATTGTAAAAATTTCCTGTTCAATTTTATCTGCATACGCTAAAATCTCTTCTACAGTATTTCCATATTTTCTCTTTAGCATACGAATTTCATTCAAACGTGTTTCGATTTCATCTAAACGATTTGGATCATATTCCATCATATCGAGCTTTTCTCTCAGTTGATAGGCAACCTCTTCTAATAAGTAATAGCTATTTGCAATTGAATCATAATTCTCTTGATACATTTCATCTAAATGTGTAATACTTTCCATTTGTCCCATTGCACTTCTTACATTATCTAACCCTTGTCCGTCGGCACTTAACGAACGATATGCATCACCTAACGCTTTATAAATCTTTTCAAAATTAGAAATTTGCAATCGTTCCTCAGTTAATTCATTTTCTTCATCCATCTTTAAATCTGCCTTGCGAATTTCTTCATGCTGAAATTGAATTAAATCTAAGCGATGTGCCATTTGTTGTTCATTTTCACTTAACGATTTCAATTGTTTTTTTAATTTTTCATAGTCAGCGTATACATTTTGATATATGTCTAATTGTTTAACGATTCGATCCCCATCAAAGTGATCAAGCATAAACAGATGTCGTTCTTCATTCATTAAATCTTGTGTTTCGTGCTGTCCATGAATATCAACAAGTGATTTCCCAATTTCTTTTAATATGCTAAGTGTAACAAGCTTCCCATTTACACGACATACACTCTTTCCGTTCGCAGCAATATCACGCTTTAAAATAATCATGCCATCTTCTATTTCTATATCTAACTCTTCTGCCTTTTCAATACATGGATGCTTCTCATCTTCAACATAAAATAGCCCTTCAATCTCAGCCTTTTCTGTTCCATATCGAACAAATTCTGCTGATCCACGGCCACCTACAAGTAAACTAATCGCATCAATAATAATCGATTTTCCGGCCCCTGTTTCACCGCTTAAAACCGTTAAACCTTTTTGAAAAGAAATATTTAATGCTTCAATAATAGCAAAGTTTCTAATCGATAATTCCGATAACAATGCCCCATTCACCTCGTTATAAAATAATCCCTTACTAAAGGATTTTCTCAGTTCTTCATTCAAATAATCATGTTATATATTTGTATGTATATACTCTTCTAACCCGCTTCATTGTACCAAACATTTGTTTTACGGGTCAATCCATCTATTTTCTAACTTTATGCAAACAAAATATTATATTACAATTGAAAATTCATATTTTTAACCAATAAAAATATCTTGTTCACTTTCCACTTTACGATGGAAAGCAAACAAGATTTTTTGTTACAACATATTTAAGAAACGATCAGAGACAACACCTGTATCGTCAGGTGTACGGCAAATAATTAAGCAAGTATCATCACCACAGATGGTTCCGATGATCTCATCCCACTCTAAATGATCAATAAGTGCTCCAAGTGAATGAGCGTTACCAGGCAATGTTTTTAGCACAAGCATATGTCCTGCCGTGTCTAATTTTACAAATGAATCCACTAGATTTCGTTTTAATTTTTGTAACGGGTTAAATCGTTGATCTGCTGGCAAGCTATATTTATAGCGCCCATCATGTAATGGCACCTTCACTAAGTGCAGTTCTTTAATATCGCGCGATACTGTTGCTTGCGTTACATTAAATCCCTCATTACGTAAAATATCAACTAATTCATCTTGTGTTTCAATTTCTTTGTTTGCAATAATTTCCCTGATTTTAATATGGCGCTGACCTTTATTCATACATTTGCACCTCACACTATCTCTTACCATAGTTTAAACATTGGTATACTTCACTTATTTATGTTAACTTATAATTCGTTTCTTGTACACAATTGTTTTTACAATCATTATACAATTACAGCAAAAAGAGGAACAACATATGTTATTCCCCTTTCCCTTTTTGTTTTAGAACGTCATGCGCTTCTGTAACAACTTGCTCTATAGAAATCGGAGAATGATTTTCGCCATTCTCACGTTCACCATGCCATTTCAGATGAATTAAAAATTCAATATTACCGTCTCCACCCGTAATTGGTGAAAATGTTAAACCTTCCACATCATAGCCTTCTTTTAAAGCAAACTCGACAATCATTTCTACAACAGCTTCATGTACTTTTCTATCACGAACGATACCTTTTTTCCCAACTTGCTCTCTTCCAGCTTCAAACTGTGGTTTAATTAACGCCGCTACATCTCCGTTAGGCATAAGCATTGTTTTTAAAACTGGCAGTATAAGCTTTAATGATATAAATGAAACATCAATACTTGCAAATTGAGGTAAACCACGTTCTAAGTCTGCTGGTGTCACGTAACGGAAATTTGTTCGTTCCATTACAACAACACGCTCATCTTGACGTAATTTCCACGCTAGTTGATTGTATCCTACATCTAATGCATAAGATAATTTCGCTCCATTTTGAAGCGCACAATCTGTAAAGCCACCAGTTGATGAACCAATATCTATCATAACTTTATCTTGTAAATCAAGATGAAATGTCTCTAATGCCTTTTCAAGTTTATAACCACCACGACTTACATACGGCATAACTTGTCCCTTCACCGTAATCTCAGTATCTTGCGAGATTTTCTCTCCTGGCTTATCAAGTCTCATTTCATTTGCATATACGAGTCCCGCCATAATGGCGCGCTTTGCTTTCTCACGCGTTTCTATAAGTCCTCGCTCTACTAATAGTACATCTACTCTTTCTTTTTTTACGCTCATTTGTTACGCCCTTTTTTGTTTTGATGGAATCATTGTATGAATACGGTCTACGACAGCATCTGTCGTTAAACCAATTTCTTCTAATAATTTTGTTACACTTCCGTGCTCTATGAAGCGGTCTGGAATACCCATTCGTTCAACTAATGCACTATGGTAACCATTTTCAGATGCAAATTCAACTACTCCTGTTCCAAAACCACCAATTAAACAAGCTTCTTCAATCGTTAAAATCGGTATATTCTTTCCTAGAAGATCATGTAAATATGCTTCATCCATTGGTTTAATAAAGCGAGCATTCACTACTTTCACTGAAACTCCAGCTTTTTCAAGACGCTCAGCGGCTTCCATCGCCATTGGTATTGTCGTACCAAACGTTAAAATAGCTGCTTGTGTACCCTCTTTTAACGTCTCCCACGTACCGATCGGAATCGCCTTTAATTCTTCATCCATATGAACGCCAAGTCCATTACCGCGCGCATAACGCAATGCGATTGGTCCATCTTCATATTGCATCGCCGTATAAACTAAATGTTGCCCTTCATTTTCATCTTTCGGCATCATAAGCACCATATTTGGCAAGTGACGTAAGAATGAGATATCAAATACGCCTTGATGCGTTTCACCATCTGCTCCTACTAATCCTGAGCGATCTATTCCAATGAAAACATTTAAATTTTGGCGGCATATATCATGAACAACTTGGTCATATGCTCTTTGTAGAAATGTCGAATAAATTGCTAAGAATGGCTTCATTCCTTGCGTTGCCATACCTGCTGCCATCGTTGTAGCATGCTGTTCTGCAATACCTACATCAATCATACGATTTGGGAATTCTTTTTGGAATTTCTCAAGTTTTGATCCAACAGGCATTGCAGGTGTAATTGCTACGATACGCTCATCCGCTCTCGCTAGCTTAAGTACTGTTTCACTAACAACAGCACTCCATGCTGGTGCAACTTCTTTCGGCTTAACAAAGTCACCTGATTCAATTTTATAAGGTCCTGTTCCATGCCAAGTTCCAATAACGTCACTCTCGGCCGGTTTATAACCTTTTCCTTTTTTCGTAATAACGTGAACAAGCACTGGGCCTTTTGTTTTCTTTGCATATTGCAACGTTTCGAATAGCTTTTCATAATCATGCCCATCGACTGGACCTAAATATGTAAAGCCTAACTCTTCGAAAAAGACACCAGATACTAGTAAATATTTAAGACTATCTTTTATTTTCTCTGCTGTCGCAGCCACTTTCCCGCCAACTGCTGGGATTTTCTTTAATATATACTCTAATTCATCTTTTACCCAGTGATATTTTCCTGCGGTACGTAAACGACCAAGTACATTATGGAGCGCACCAACGTTTGGTGCAATTGACATTTCATTATCATTCAAAATAACAATCATATCTGTCTTTTCATGTCCAATATGGTTCAATGCCTCTAAAGCCATTCCGCCTGTTAAAGCACCATCTCCAATAATTGGTATAACATATTCTTTCGTTTTCTTTAAATCACGTGCCAGAGCCATTCCCATTGCAGCCGATAACGATGTCGAGCTATGACCAGTTTCCCATACGTCGTGCTCACTCTCACAACGTTTCGGAAAACCACATAGGCCTTGATATTGCCTTAATGTACCAAACTCTTTCGCGCGTCCAGTTAAAATTTTATGTACATAGGATTGATGTCCTACATCCCATAAAAATTTATCTTGCGGGCTATCAAATAATTTATGCAGAGCAATTGTGAGTTCTACTACACCTAAATTAGGCGCAATATGTCCACCTGTTTGAGAGAGCTCTTCAATTAAAAACTTACGAATATCCTCACTCAATCCCTCTAGTTCACTGATAGACATATCTTTCAAAAAACTAGGGTTTTGAATTTGCGTTAGATCCACATGGATCACTCACTTTCATTTCATAATCTGTCAACATGTCAAATATTATAAAAAACATTTACACAAAACAAGAAATTCTCTTTTCTATTTTTCGTCTTGTCCCGCTATTAACCAGTCTATTGCGCCCTAATCCTATTATAAACCATATTTCTTTAGGCGATGAAAAAAATAGCCGCTAACACGAAGTGATAACGGCAATGTAATCTACATATATTTTTGCCAATAACAAGAAAAGAAAAACCTTTTCCTACAGTTATATCATAAAATGATAAATGACTCAACAAATGAAAACGCTGTTATATTAGTTATTACGTTTTGCAATTAAATCGCAAATAGATAGTAAATATTCATCTTGTAATTGCAAGGAGCTAATCGCACCTTTTGCTTCTGCAATTGTTTCTTCTAAAATATCCTTTGCTCTATCTACAGTAAACAACGTCGTATATGTACTCTTTTCGTTAGAAAGATCACTACCAATCGGTTTCCCAATCTCTTCTTCGGTTCCTTCGACATCTAAAATATCATCTCGAATTTGGAAAGCTAGACCGATATATTTGGCAAACGTAAGCAACTTTTCTTCTTGCTCTTCTGTCGCATCAGAAAGTATCGCACCCGCAAGCACAGCAAATTCAAGCAGTTTTCCCGTCTTATGTTTATGGATGTACTCCAATTCATCAATCGTAAGGCGTTTCCCTTCAGCTTCCATATCTGCCACTTGTCCGCCAACCATTCCTTCTGGTCCTGCTGCTTTTGCAAGTTCAAGTACAAGTCTTACTTTTTTTTCGGCAGAAATTTCTTTTTGCTCATATGCCATAATTACTTGAAAAGCATACGTCAATAAGCCATCTCCTGCTAAAACTGCCATCGCTTCACCAAATACTTTGTGATTTGTGGGTTTTCCTCTTCTTAAATCATCATCATCCATACAAGGTAAATCATCATGAACTAAAGAATATGTATGAATCATTTCAAGAGCACAAGCTGCACCTACTCCAAGATTTCTTTCTTTCCCAAACGCTTGTAATGTTGCAAACAAAAGTAACGGGCGGAGACGTTTTCCACCCGCTTCCAAAGAATATGCCATCGCTTCACGAAGTACATTTGGACATTGTAATTCATTTGCATAGCTTACAAGTTTCTCTTCTACGAAAGTTTTACTTTCTTTCAAAAAAGTATCAAAAGCAATCGTCACTATGCTTCATCTCCTACAGCAGTAAACGGTTCAAGCTCTCCATCTTCCCCAAGAATAACTGCCATTTGTTCTTGTACATTCTTCAACTTCTCATCACAAAGCTTAGATAATTCCATGCCCTCTTTAAAATAAGAAATCGCTTCTTCTAACGGTACGTCACCTTGTTCTAGCTTAGAAACAAGATGCTCAAGTTGCGAAATTGCCTCTTCAAAGCTTAATTTATTTTCCATTATTCAATTCACGCTCCTCTATGCCTGATACGCTACAATCTAGTATTCCATCTTGTAATTGAACTGAAACAGCATCTCCAAGGCTTACATCTTTCACACTTTTTAACACTTGCTTCTCTTCATCATATACAAGCCCGTACCCTCTCATCATTACTTTAAGCGGACTTAACGCTTCAAGTTTTTGAGCAGCTCTTACAAAGGCAAATTCTTTCGTTTGAAGTAACGTTTGCATTTCACGTTGTAATTGCTTTTGCAACGTTTCAACAGCTACCTTTGTTTGCATAATTTTTTGAGATGGGTGGTGCTTCTCTAAATAAAATGAAAGTTGCTTTAACTGATTCACCTTTTTATCAATATAGCGCTCTTTCGCTAAAACAAGCTGTTCTAGCGCTCTATCTAATTGCTCTTCCTTTTGCTCATATACTTGTCTTGGATAACGGAACGCATACGATTTTTGCAACACTTGTAGTTTTTCTTCTTTTTTATGTACTAACTCTCTCATCGCTCTTTGCAATCTCAGAGTTCTTTGCAATACCTTTTCTTGTAACTCTATAATGTTAGGTGCTGCCAGCTCAGCTGCTGCAGTCGGTGTTGGCGCGCGTAAATCTGCAACAAAGTCTGCGATTGTAAAATCCGTTTCATGGCCTACTGCCGAAATAATAGGAATTTCACTCTTAAAGATTGCTCTTGCAACCATTTCCTCATTGAAAGCCCATAATTCCTCAATAGAACCTCCACCACGGCCAACGATTAGTACATCTATCTCTCCCATTTCATTCGCTGTACGAATCGCTTGTACAATCGAGGGAGCCGCTGACTCCCCTTGTACAAGTACCGGAAATACAATAACATTCCCAATTGGATAACGACGTTTAATCGTTGTTATAATATCACGAATCGCTGCTCCTGTTGGCGACGTAATCACACCTATTGTTTTAGCGTAAGGAGGAATTGCTTTTTTATAAACTTGAGAAAAAAGTCCTTCTTCTTCTAAACGAACTTTTAACTGTTCGTACGCTAAATGTAAATTTCCGACTCCGTCAGGCTGCATGTCTTGAATATAAATTTGATAAGAACCACTCGCCTCGTAAACAGAGATTTTCCCTTTCACGAGTACCTTCATCCCATTTTCAGGTTTGAATTTAATATTACGATTATGACCCGCAAACATAACCGCTGCGATTCTTGCATTTTCATCTTTCAATGTAAAATACATGTGGCCACGGCTATGATTTTTAAAGTTGGAAATTTCACCTTTTAACCAAACAGACTGCAAATGCGGATCATATTCTATTTTTGTTTTTATATAGCGTGTTAACGCTGTAACGGTTAAATATTGCTTCTCCATTTCTCTCTCCTCATAGCCGACTCAAATTATTTACAAACGACACCTGCACGTTTGGCAGATTCAACAGTATTATGAAGAAGCATTGTGATTGTCATTGGACCAACACCCTTTGGCACAGGTGTAATGTAACCCGCAACATTTAACACGTTGTCAAAATCAACATCACCACAAAGTTTCCCTGTTTCTAAACGGTTTACACCAACGTCAATTACAACCGCTCCTTCTTTAATATAATCCGCTGTTATCATTTTAGGTCGTCCAACAGCTACGATTAAAATATCCGCTAACTTCGATAACTCTTTCATATTTTGCGTCTTAGAATGACAATATGTGACAGTTGCATTTTCATTTAAGAACAATTGTCCCACTGGTTTACCGACAATATTACTTCTTCCAATTACTACTACATGTTTTCCAGAAATATCAAGATTCGTTTCTTTTACTAATTCTACAATACCGTGCGGTGTACATGGAAGGAATGTATCTTGTCCCGTCATCATACGTCCCACGCTAATTGGGTGAAATCCATCTACATCCTTTTCTGGTGAAATTCTTTCAATGATAGCTTTTTCTTCAATATGTTTCGGTAAAGGTAATTGCACTAATATGCCATTAATACGGCCATCGCCATTTAAGCGATCGATTTCAGCAAGCAAGCGTTCCTCAGTAATTGTTTCAGGAAGTTCAATTAGCTCTGAGTAAATCCCTACTTGTTCACAGCCTTTTTCTTTTCCTTTTACATAAGAACGAGATGCTGGATCTTCTCCAACTAAAATAACTGCTAATCCTGGTTCAATCCCTTGCTCTTTCAACTTCACAACTTCTTCTGTTAATTGTGCTCGTTTTTTCTCCGCAACTTCATTTCCTTTGATGATTACTGCTACCATTTTAAGATTCCCCCTTAAAGAATTTACAGTGTATCTTTTATATTAGATAAAACGCCGTTAATAAAACGACGAGATTCCTCATCCCCAAATGTTTTAGCAATTTCAATTGCTTCGTTAATTGTTACGTTGTGTGGAATTTCTTCCATGTATTTCATTTCATACACAGCTACACGTAAAATACTGCGATCAACAATACTAATACGCTCAAGCTTCCACTTTTTTAAGTTTTGACGAATCGCTTCATCGATTGCTTCTTTATTTTCTACAAAACCTACTACAAGTGACTCTAGAAACTCATTTGTTTCTTCGCCTTCATCTAGCGTGTTTTCCACTGCTACTTTCGGTTCTAATTCACCTGTAATATCCATTTGGTATAATGCTTGCATTGCTCTTTCTCTAGCCGTCCTACGTTTCATTGTAACTCTCCTTTATGCTTCAAGTCTTTCCTTATACTTTGTTATATTATTATAATTTATAAGCCGTCAATTCACTTACTCTTACAGTTTTCATTGATTTTCCAACCTTATAATACAATGATAATAACACAATTTATCGTTTCACACACGGGTTACAAGGCTGAAAAATAATAAAAAGATTAACTTCAAGTTCCATATCTTATCACAATGTACGTTTTTTGGAAAAACGACACATTTTCTTTTTTATTTCTTTTTTTTTGAAATAGTATAATAATTAGAGGATTGTAATTTGTGAAGAAATGAAACGATAAAAAAGATGCCTATGTTACTAGGCACCTTTTCATTCTTACACTGGTTCGATTTCTGTTTTTTGTGTTTCGAATGTTACGCCAACGATGTGAACATTCACTTCTTTTGGCTCAAGTCCTGTCATTGTAAAGAGCGCTTGGCGAATATTGTCTTGAATCTTTTGAGCAACAACTGGAATTGCTACACCAAAATACATTACAACATAAAGGTCAACGATAATATCTTCGTTTGCTAATTCAACCTTTACACCTTTACCATGATTTTTCTTACCTAACTTCTCAACAACATCTGTAGCAAAATTACCGCGCATTGCCGCTACACCTTCTACTTCAGCAGCTGCAATACCTGCAATTACTTCAATTACTTCTGGTGCAATTTCTACTTTACCAAGAGTTGTATCTTGACCCATATCTAACATATGTTCAGCCATGAAAAAAACCTCCTTTAATGTATCACTGCGTCACAAGTTCATGCTCTTCCAAAAATTTCGTATTAAACTCACCTTTTACAAAATCAGGATGATCTAGCAATTGCAAATGGAACGGGATTGTTGTATGTACGCCTTCAATGACAAATTCACTAAGTGCGCGCTTCATTTTTGCAATTGCCTCTTCACGTGTTTTTCCGTGAACAATTAATTTAGCAACCATCGAATCATAGAAAGGTGGGATTGAATATCCCGGATATACAGCTGAATCGACGCGAATACCAAATCCTCCTGGTGGTAAGTACATTTCTACTTTACCTGGAGATGGCATGAATTTTTTGGCAGGGTTTTCCGCATTAATTCGACATTCAATTGCCCAACCATTAAATTGTACTTCTTCTTGCTGTAACGATAACTTTTCTCCTGAAGCAACAAGAATTTGTTCTTTAATTAAGTCCATTCCCGTTACCATTTCAGTAACTGGATGCTCAACCTGAATTCTCGTATTCATCTCCATGAAATAAAAGGTTTTCGTTTTATATTCATAAATAAACTCAACCGTACCAGCACCTGTATAATCAACCGCTACCGCCGCTTTAACTGCCGCTTCACCCATCTGCTTGCGAATATCTTCATCAAGTGCAGGTGATGGACTTTCTTCTAATAGTTTTTGCAAACGGCGCTGAATTGTACAATCACGCTCTCCTAAATGAATGGCATTTCCGTGTGTATCTGCCATTATTTGAATCTCAACATGGCGGAAATCTTCAACGTACTTTTCTAAGTATACACCAGGGTTCCCAAAAGCGGTACTAGCTTCTTGCTGTGTAATTTGAATTCCTTTTATAAGCTCTTCTTCATGGCGTGCAACACGAATACCTTTTCCGCCGCCACCTGCAGTCGCTTTAATAATGACTGGATATCCAATTTGATTAGCAAGCTCGATCGCTTCTTCGGTATTTTTAATAATCCCTTGTGAACCTGGTACAATCGGAACCCCTGCTTCTTTCATTGTATCACGAGCAACGTCTTTTGTGCCCATCTTTGAAATAGCTTCTGGACTTGGACCGATAAAAATCAAGTTACATTCACGGCATAACTCTGCGAAATCTGCATTCTCTGCTAAAAATCCGTATCCCGGATGAATAGCATCGCAGCCTGTTAACTTCGCAACGCTAATAATATTCGTCAAATTTAAATAGCTTTCTTTCGAAATCGTTGGTCCTACACAATACGCCTCATCTGCAATCTGTACGTGAAGTGACTCTTTATCTGCTTCTGAATAAATTGCAACTGTTTCAATGTCCATTTCTTTACAAGCACGAATAATTCGTACAGCAATTTCCCCACGATTGGCTATTAATACTTTTTTTATCATCACAAAGACTCCCTTATTACGCTTTTACAAGAAATAGCGGTTGTCCATACTCAACAAGCTGTCCGTTATTAACAAGAATTTCAACAATTTCGCCCTCTACATCAGCATCAATTTCGTTAAATAACTTCATAGCCTCGACAATACATACGATAGAATCTTTCGATACTCTATCCCCAATACTTACATATGGAGGTGTATCAGGTGAAGATGAAGAATAGAATGTACCTACCATTGGTGAGGTAATCTTATGTAGGTTTTCATCTTGAACAGTTTTCTTCTCTTCTTGCTTCGGTGCTTCTGCTTGCGCTGCTGCTACTGTCGTTTCAACTTCAACAGGCGCTACTGGTTGCATAGCTTGTTTTGCTGCAGGTGCTTGCACAGCAACAACTTCATTACCACGCTTTTTCATTTTGATTGTTGTACCGTCTTTTTTGTATTCAAATTCATCAATATTAGAGCTATCAATTAATTTAATTAATTCACGAACTTCTTGAATTTTAAACATGTAAAATCCACTCCCATACTCTTGTTTGTCCCGTTTTTACAGATTCTCGTCACAAAACTAGATTGACTGTAAAAATACGATGTATTCTATTAGAAAATATATTTCATTAACTAATAGAAATATTTACTATTTCCATCTTACGATAAATTTTTTAAACATTCCAATTTATATTTCTTTATAATAAATCGAAACTCCTGTAAAAAATATTATTCCAATAAAAAATTATTACCTAGTAATAATACCAAGTTTCACACGAAATTGGCAAGACCACTTCAAAAAAAAACATTCACTACTTTTGCAAAACGTTACATAGCAAACACGCCATTCCCTCTCCACTCTTCACCACATCTATAGTCAATAACATATTTTTACCAAATATTAATTTTTGTTTACACGCCGTTCATCATTCCTTCATATAAGAATAGTATGTTCAAAGTGTAGAAAATATATTGTGCTGAGGTGTGGAAATATGATATGGCTCATCCTCTTTTTACCTGCCGTAATCGTTTGGGCATGTGTTCTTTGCATCCACGTCAAATCCGGAAAAAGTAATCATCAGTACCATGAACCATTAATCTTTTACTCACAACGTGTTTCTCCATTCCGAGTTGAACATAGTAAAAATAACTACAAAGACAAAATAGAAAAAAGCTATCGAAAATGATAGCTTTTTTCTATTCACACGTACTTACATACTCTATTCCACTATTTGCATACCCTTTGCTTAGTAAAAGGTAATAATCCGCAGGGAAACCCCCTACGGATTAAAGTTTCACTTATTTCGCTGGTGGATCAAATTTCACACCTACATCTTTTGATCCGCCTTCACTTCTTACAAGTTGAATAATTTTATTTGCTTCTTTCTGTGAATGTTTTGCCGCTTTAACCGTTACTCTAATATCTGTACCATCAGCTCTTACAAGAGCATCTGGATATCCTCCTTGAGATTTAATTACTGTCTCAAGTAATTCTTGCTTCGTTTCCATTGTAGTGATTGCATCAAAGTTATCTTTCGCTTTACTCTTTTCTGTTGCTGAAGATTTCGAAGAATTCATCACTTCTTGTAATTTTGCTTTCGCTTCACTACGTTGATCTTCCATTTGCATACGTAAGGCTGTGAAATTCTCATCACTTGATTGAACTGATACATTACCCTCTTTTTTACTTGTTTCTTTTTTAGTATTTTCTTTTTTGTCTGTTTCTTTATTTGTTGTTTCCTTGCTTGTATTTTCTTTTTTCGGGGTTTCTTTAGGTGCTTCGTTTGTTACTGCTTTATCAGTACCTTGTTTTTCTTGTCCAATCTTTTCACCTGTTGCCGGCGATGCTGTATTCATTTTGTCAGGAGTTGTCACGTAATACACAGATAGTACAACAACTAAACTTAACATCGTTAATAGCCAAACTGTTTGTTTTTTTAACACTTTATTTCCTCCCTATCAATTTTTCGGTGAAACTGAAACGCGATGGGCTGGTACATCTAGCAGCCTTATCACAGCTTCTTTTACCATTGCTTTAACTTGTATATTATCCACTCCCTTTGCTACGACAAGAACACCACGTACTTTCGGCTTCTCTGTTCGTAAAACAACAGGAGTTTCTTTATCCCCTTCACGTATAATGACAGTCTTTTCATCAAGAGACTCGTCCTCTACTTCTCTCTTACCGCCTGTTTTATCTGTTTCACCTGTTGTTTGTGAGCGTTTCACTGTATTTTTTTCTAAAATTTTTTCTTCAGATGAATCTAAATTCACTTTAATCGTTACGTCTTTTACTCCTGCTATTTCTTCTAAAGCAGCTTTTAATTCTTGTTCATACGCTTTTTCATATTTTTCTACATTTGACATACTATCATTATTTTTTTGTCCGAAAGTTGGTAAGTCTTTTTCTTGGTTTTGAGTTTTTTGTTCTTTAAATACAGGTACTTCTTCTTTTTTACTTGAAAATAGACTACTAGAAAACATAAGCAAAATTCCAAGTATGAGTAGGACAAGTAAAAACTTAGGTGTTACCTTTTTACCCTTCTCGTTGCTTTCTTTTTGATCCCCATTCAATAAGTTTCGAAAAAATGAGAACTTCGAATTTTTATCTTTATTGTCCATTTACTCTACCTGTCCTCCCTTCCATTTGAACTTGGATTTGTTTACCCTCTAGTTGCCACCTGCTTGAAAAGAAATCTTTCATTTCCACATTCGTTTCTTCCACTTTTTTTGGAGGCTCTTTCGTATTAATTTCAATTGGCTTTACTGTTTCGATTGCATCATTTTTACTGCGTTCTTTTTCTTTCAACGTCACAACAACAGATTGAATATCTTTCGCCGACTTTACTTCTTCTGTATTTTCTGCTGCGACTATTTGTATTTCAGAGATAGTCATACCATACTTTTTCTCAAACTCTTTTCCTACTTCTTTTTTCATTTTGGTAGCCATCTCTTCTAAACTATATGCACGTGTTAGAGCTTGTATTTCTTTTTTCTTCGAATCTATTGAATTTTTTACAGATCCTTCTGCTACGTACTTTTCTTCATTAAAATTTGCAATTACTTCATTTACATCTGTCTGCAATAATTTAAAAAGAGGCGTTAAAATTAATACAACTAACAAAAGACTTACAACAAATTTAACGTATTTTTGCAAATTCGAATTTGGAAGAATAAGATGAAGCATTGTCGCTAAGAGCAAAAAAACGATAATATTTCTAATCCACTCTGTAACAAATTGCATACTCTTCACCTCCTACCGCATCATAAGTGTAATATTCCCCGCAGCAATAATAATTGTAATACTTAAAAAGAACATAAATGATACGATAGCTAAGCAAGCAAATACGTAAATGATGCTTCGTCCAATAATGTCTAAGCATTGAATAATTGCTCCGCTGCCAACCGGTTGCAATACTGCTGCTGCGAATTTATAAATAAATGCGATACAGAAAATTTGAATCGCTGGAAAGGCAACAATTAAGCATAAAATGACGAGCCCAATAATTCCGACTGTGTTTTTCAATAATCCTGATGCGCTAATAACAGTATCTGCCGCTTCTGTAAACATCCTTCCAACTACTGGAATGAAGTTTCCTGTTACAAATTTAGCAGTTTTCACAGCTATTCCATCAGCAACAGCTGTTGCTGTTCCTTGTACAGATAATACTCCTAAAAAAATCGTTAAAAAAATACCGATAATCCCAACGCTAACATTTTGCAGAAGCTTGGACAATTTCGTCACTTTATATTGATCACTCATTGTACTTACAATACTTAATATCGTTGCCAGTAATAAAAGTGGTAGAACGATATAATTCATAAGAAGCCCACTCGTATTCATTAAGAAAATGATAACCGGATGAAAAAACGATACAGATACAACCCCCCCGCCAGTTGCTATAAGCGCCAGCAAAATTGGCAATAATGCTAATATAAAATCTACCATTGTTTGTATCGTTTCTCTTGCATATGTCATAACGACATAAAAACTATTTAAAGCAAAAATAATAAGTACCATATATACAACAGCATCAGCAATTTTACTTACGCTACTTTTTGAAAAAGCGGATTGCAGTGATTGCAACAATGCACTAAAGATTGTGAGCATAATAAGTGTGCCAAGCAGTTTTCCATTAGCTGCAAGCTCATGAAATAAATATTTTAATAACCCTATCATCCACTCTTTTAGAGAGAATTCTTTTTCTCCCTTTACAAACTCCATAAAACTCCCTTTTTGACTCTCTGGCAAATAGCCTCCATATTTTGTAACAAGCCCGTCCCAAAATTGCTTCACATCTTCAATTCCGAGCTTATCCAATTGTTGATCAACGACGTTTGTTTCTACAGGAGAAGCTTGTACAACAACCGGTAAAGAAAAGAAAAGGAAGCAAGCAAATAGCAGCTTAGCTCCAAACCTCCTCAACATTCACTCCCCCTTATCCCGTCGGTAAAAATCCGAGAATAGTTTCAATTACAACCGTCAAAATAGGAATTGCCATAACGAGAATGAGGATTTTCCCAGCAAGTTCAATTTTCGAAGCGATGGCACCTTGACCAGCATCTTTTGTAATTTGGGCTCCAAACTCAGCAATATAAGCAATTCCAATAATCTTTAGTAACGTTTCCACATAGACGTTACTAACTTTCGCTTCACTCGCTACTCTCTCAATCATTTGTAAAATAGCATGAATTTGATCAATTAAAATAAGAAACATCACGCTACCTACGAACACAATAAATAAAGATGTAATGCTAGATTTATGCTGGTTCAAAACAGCAGCTAAAAACGTAGCAACGAGGCCTAATCCGACAATTTGTATAATTTCGATTCGAACCGCCTCCTTTACTGGAAGAGAAAGACACTTTTAATCTTGTCGAATAGCGTATTAATTAAAAATGCGACATGAAATAAAATGACGACAAAACCGACAAGGATAACCCAATTTGCAATATCCTCACGCTTCAATTCTTTTAGTACAGTATGAATGAAAGCTAAAACAATGCCGATTCCGGCGATTTGAAATATTAATCCAACATCAATGGACATCGCCTTTCTCCCCCCTATAGCAGTAAAATTACAATAAGTAGCCCTGCTAGTACCCCTAAGCTCTTGATCATTTTCTCGTATTGCAGTTGTAAAGCTTTTGCTTCCTCTTCTTCTCTCTCCAAATGTGTAATACATAAGCGAATATGTTTTTGTTGTGATTCACGATCATGTTGCCCGAGCGTTTCACCAAATTGCTGCAGTATTTCAAACTCGGTTTGTTGAAACGCCGTCAACTTCCAATTCTCTTTCAAACTATCTATCCAAGCTTCCCTTACTGTTTGTTCTCCACTTTCTAGTTTTTTAGCGAAACTTTGAAATATCCAATTTAATGGCTTCGGCATTTGTTTAACTAATCGCTCGGCAGCCTCTGATAAAGGTGTGTGTCCATACATAATTTCTGCCTCTAATGATTGAAGTGCTGATTTTAATAATCTAAGTTGCCTCGGCCTTTCACTGTATCTTTTAGCGTATGAAAACCCGAAAAAGGTGCTGACCGCAACGATTAACACTGCACCAAATATTTTCACCATACGCCCTCAGCCTTTCTATTTGATAACACTGGTTTTCCATATTTATCTTTCACCTGCATAACCGTTCCTGGACCCCTCGCTTTTGACAACTCCACAAACCTATCAAATATACGAAGCTCTAGCACTGCCTTGAGCGATGGACGTCTCACAACATCCTCATAGGAAAATCCGTGTGCGCTTATAAAAAGCTGAACACCTGCATGCACTGCCTCCATAATTGCTTCACTATCTTCTTTACGACCAATTTCATCTACGATCAAAATATCAGGACTCATAGAACGAATCATCATCATCATTCCTTCTGCCTTTGGACATGCGTCTAACACATCGACTCGGGTACCAAAATCATATTGCGGGATCCCTTTCACACAGCCGGCAATTTCTGACCGTTCATCAACGATCCCCACTTTACAGGAAGGAATTTCCGAAGCACTTACCCCTTGACTCATGCAACGTGCTACATCTCTTAAAAGCGTCGTTTTTCCCGTTTGCGGAGGGCCAATTACCATCGTGTTTAACCATCTTTTTTCATACAAATATGGCAAAAGCGGTTCAGCAATCCCTATTTTTTGACGAGCAATACGAATATTAAAGGAAGAGACATCACGAATCATTTTCACTGCGCTTTTTTCTGTAATGACTTTTCCCGCTAACCCGATTCTATGCCCCCCGCGAAGCGTCACATACCCACGTTTTAATTCCTCTTCCATCGTATAAATTGAGAATTGACTTAACTTATTCAATAAGTAAATAGCATCCTCTGCAGTAGTGATATAGTCATAAAAAAACACCTTTCCGTGTGCAATACACTCTAGCGGTCTTCCAATTCGAACACGAATTTCCTCTAAAGCATCGTATTGCTCACATTCTTCAATTAAGTACTTCATCGTTTTTGGTAAAACTTCTAATACCTCTTTCATCGGCTTCTCCCCACTATACTCGACTTACTATTTCAGTAATGCGATAAAAATACAGCAAATTCCAAGCGCTAGAAAAAAGAGCTTCAAGAAAGAAATTTCACTTGCTACACTCGCTATCCCAATTGTCATTGTTAAAATTAATACGGTAGGTCCAACAAACGCCAACATACCATTTATAAACAACGCTTTCTTCGCATCATTCACATAAAGCATAAGCAAAGCAGCAAATATCTCCGCACTACCTGAAAATAATCGAAGTGCCCCCATAACAAGCACGGATGTTTCCATTGCCGCTAGCCACTGTTTCATTCTTCCACCTTCTCCCGTAACAGTTACTAACTTCGTATTCTAAAAAAGAATATATTTGTACAACCATATGCAGAGGTTGTCTATTTCAGAAGTAAAAACATAATTTTTCTCTAAAGTCTGAATTACAATCTGAATATTCATATTATTTCATGGTATATTATGGTATATTTAGTTTAAAAGGGGTTTAAACCATGCAGCACGTCACTTTATTACCACTAGATTTATGCTATACAAATGTGATTTTCGAGCTATCAAGTGATCCACATATAAAAAATGCATTGGGGATAACGGTAGAAAACATCGAAGACACGAAAACATTTCTTCTTTTCGCAATAGAAGAAGAGCGTCAAAAGAAATCCTTATCGAGAATGATTGTGAATGAAGAAAATGAAATAATTGGCCTCACCACACTTAAACATATTAATAATGAGAAAAAGCAATCTCACATTGGTAGTTGGCTCGGCTATCCGTACTGGGGAAAAGGCTATAACGAGGCTGCTAAAAAAGAAATCTTTAAAATCGCCTTTTTAGACTTACAACTTTCCTACGTATTTGCTGGTGCTAAAACGAATAATATCCGCTCTTTAAAAGCACAAGAAAAACTACCTTATATTTCATTGCATGTGGAAAACAAGTTTCCAGACGAACACGCTGCACTAGAGAAAGAAGTAAAGTCACCTTGCTCTCTGCATGTCGTGTCACGTGAAAATTTTTTAAACTGGTTGAAATTACAGAATGAGGAGGCAAAATATGAAGGTATTGAAAGTTAGTTTAACCGTTGTAGTAGAATTAGCTCTTATTTATCTTTTTTCATTATTGGTCGGTTGGTCATTTATAGAGACCTTTTTCCTTGGTAGTTTAGCAATATTTGCAATTATGTGGTTAATTATTATGAGTAACCATAGAAATAACATTACAGATCACGCAATAAGTAAAACATTAACTGGCGTTGAGACTGGCGAAATAAAGCCATTTCAAATTGTTTTGACTCCATCTATTATGGGTACTCTTTCACTTGTTTTAGTCAGTTTTATAATAACAGTTATTTACTATCTACCCTATTTCCTATAAAAAAAGCACTCGTGAATTATCACGAGTGCTTTTTTACTATGCACGAGAAACGTATTTACCTTCACCAGTGTTGATGATAAGCATTTCGCCTTCGTTAATGAAGATTGGTACTTGTACAACAAGACCAGTTTCTAATGTAGCTGGTTTTGTTACGTTAGAAGCAGTATCACCTTTAATACCAGGCTCTGTTTCTGTAACTTGTAATTCAACTGTGTTTGGAAGTTCAACACCAAGTACTTCGCCTTGGTAAGTCATAATTGCTACTTCCATGTTTTCTTTTAGGAATTTAAGCTCGCGCTCGATTTGTTTTTCACCAAGTTCGATTTGCTCATAAGTTCCGTTATCCATAAATACGTGAGCCTCACCGCTTGCGTATAAGTATTGCATACGACGGTTTTCGATGTGTGCTTTTTCTACTTTCTCACCTGCACGGAATGTTTTCTCTTGAACAGAACCTGTGCGAATGTTACGTAGTTTAGAACGAACGAATGCAGCACCTTTACCTGGCTTTACGTGTTGGAAATCAAGTACTTGCCAAAGGGCATTGTCCACTGAAATTGTTAAACCTGTACGAAAATCGTTTACTGAAATCATGTAAAAAAATCCTCCTGTGTATTACAAAATAATAAGTTCTTTTGGTGATTTCGTAATTACTTCATTACCTTCACTTGTCACAATGATATCATCTTCAATACGTACGCCGCCAATACCTGGAATATAAATACCTGGCTCTACTGTTACAGCCATACCTGGTTCAAGTACTGTATCAGAACGGAACGCTAAACCTGGTGCTTCATGGAGTTCAAGACCTATTCCATGACCAGTAGTGTGTCCAAAGTATTCACCATATCCTTTTTCCGTTATGTAGTCACGCGTTAGCGCATCAGCCTCGCGACCTGTTAAACCAGCTTTAATACCGTTCACACCACGTAGTTGTGCTTCTAAAACGATATTATAAATTTCTTTTAATTTATCAGATGGTTCACCGACTGCAATCGTACGAGTAATATCAGAGCAATATCCTTTGTAATAAGCGCCGAAGTCTAATGTAACGAAATCTCCTGTTTCTATCACTTTTTCAGATGCCACGCCGTGCGGTAATGCCGAACGAAGACCTGAAGCAACGATAATATCAAACGAAGAAGATGTTGCTCCTTGTTTTCTCATGAAAAATTCAAGTTCATTTGACACTTCAATTTCAGATACTCCCGGGCGAATGAATGATAGAATATGCTCAAAGGCAGCATCTGCAATCTGTGCAGCTTCCTTTAATATCTTAATCTCTGAATCAGTCTTTATCAAGCGTAACTTTTCTACAAGTCCAGAAGTCGGGATAAATTCAGCATCAATCGCTTCCTTATGCACTGAATAAGAACTATATGTAAGAGTATCTTGCTCAAAACCAAGTTTTTGAATTCCAAGCCCTTTCACTTGCTTTGCCACTTCATCAATGATCAATCCTGCGTGCTGTACAACCTCATATCCAACCGCTTGTTTACTTGCCTGCTCGACGTAACGGAAATCTGTAATAAATTGAGCACGATCTTTTGAAATAAGAACAACGCCTGCTGTTCCTGTGAAGTTAGCCATATATCTACGACTATGTTCATTTGTTAACAAAATACCGTCAATGCCAGCCTCATCAAATGCACTTCGTAATCTTTCAATTTTCTCCATTACTCTATGCCTCCCTCAATTTCTCCATTAATGCAAATAACGCTAACTTATAGCCATAAAAACCAAATCCTACAATTTGACCTGCACAAACAGCTGCCGTCACAGATTCATGACGGAACGATTCACGCTGATGAATGTTAGAAATATGTACTTCAATAACAGGAATCGAAATGCTCGCAATGGCATCACGAATCGCATAGCTATAATGCGTAAATGCTCCCGGGTTTAAAATGATCCCTTCATATATATCTTCCGCTTCATGAATAATGTCGATAATGGCACCTTCATGATTCGATTGGAAACATTCTAACTCCACTCCCATTGTTTCTGCTTCTTGCTTCATATCTGCTTCAAGTGTCGCTAGCGTGCCCTTTCCATATACATTTACCTCACGAACACCGAGGCGATTTAGGTTAGGACCGTTTACGAGGAGTAACTTTTTCATATTCTTAAAACTCCTTAATATTAATATCTATACAATATTTTAACATAGGAGTCACTTATTTGAATAGTTCGTCTTCTCTTGCCCTTCTTGTTCTACTTTATTGCTATTTACTGCATAAGAAACAGAATATGCTATAAACACACCATATAATATAAAAATACATATTGTCGTTACAATTGTCTCTTTTGGCAAATGGAGCGCACTTTTAATAACAGGAGCCATTAAACCCATCCCCAAAAACAGTAATGCCCACCAAAATAGCCCATAAATAATTCCCGCAATAATCCCTTCAAACTTTGCAAAAAATGCTTTATATAAAAAGGCAATCAAAATTGAAAGAAGTCCCATACACACTATTCCGGACACATTGCCCCATACCCCCTCTTTCCAACTTCCAAACGCAAATGGTAAAAGGAAATAATTCGGTCCCGCCTCCGTGAATGAAAATATATGAAGGAAATACCATATCCCGCCCCAAAAGATTCCACCAAACAAACCGATCTGCACAAAATTCCTTGTTCCTAATTGTTCTTGACTCACATCGACACCTCCGCTCAATAGTATGCCCGAAACTATTTTGAAGCATGTTTAAATCCTGCGAAATTTGTCTATAAAAAGAATAAGAAATGTCCGACTCTCATAATATTTTCCCTTGTCATCTACTTGTATTTGCCGATAAAATAAAGGAAACTCGGTGATTGTCTTATTTCAAAACGACAGAACCCAGTATGACAATTGCCTCTTTTTCTACATAAGAGAGAAACAAATACAGGTTGGTGTTAACATGGCAGAAGAGTCAAAACAAATATATGGCGGGCAAGCGGTCATAGAAGGAGTTATGTTTGGCGGTAGAGAATATACTGTTACAGCGGTTCGTCGTAAAGATAAATCGATCGAATTTTATCGATTACCACGCGTTCGTAATAAAGTATTATCTATCCTAAAAAAAATTCCATTTTTACGAGGGATTGCCGCTATTGTGGATGCAAGTGCGAATGGAGCAAAGCATTTAAACTTCGCTTCTGAACGATTTGACGTCCACCCAGAAGATGATGAACAAATTGCTAATAAAAAAGAAGAACAATCAAAATTAACGATGGTATTAGGAGTTGCAGCTGTTGGCGTTTTATCCTTCATATTCGGTAAAGTCATTTTCACAGCAGTTCCTGCACTATTAGCTGAATTAACAAGACCGATTTTCCCATCTCATACTGGGCAAATCATTGTCGAAAGTGTCATTAAGCTCATGCTATTATTGAGCTATATATACTTTATTTCTTTAACCCCACTTATTAAGCGGGTATTTCAGTATCACGGTGCAGAGCATAAGGTAATCAATGCTTATGAGAATAACCTTCCTCTGACTGTAGAAAACGTTCAAAAGCAAACTCGTCTCCATTATAGATGCGGCAGTAGCTTTATTATATTTACAGTCATTATTGGAATGTTCGTTTATTTCCTAGTCCCTACAGATCCTCTTTGGGCACGAGTTATAAACAGAATTTTATTAATTCCAGTTGTACTTGGTATTTCTTTTGAAGTATTGCAATTTACAAATCGATTACGAGATATTCCCGTATTACGCGTACTTGGATATCCTGGATTATGGCTACAACTATTAACAACGAAAGAACCAACAGATGATCAAGTGGAAGTAGCAATTGCATCGTTTGAAGAATTATTACGTTTAGAGAACAAACAATAATTATTTAAAAATGGTGTTCAACTCCTTTCCTCATCGTTAATATACTAATTTTAATATACGTTTTTAGGAGGTGTCCCTTATGAACGGTCGTTCGTTTACTTTCGCTATATTTGTGCTTATTATCGGATTGGCAATATTCGGCCTTGTTTCATCTGTTATTACAAATCCCATGGGTGTATTAAGAAATATCGGGTACATGTTACTTGTTGTCGGTATCTTTTACTTGCTATACAAGATGTTTACAAATTCCAGTGGTTCTGCAAATTCGCAAAGCTCATATAAGCGTGCGGCAAAACAATCGAACCGCAAACATGGGAAACAAAATGTAGCACCCCTAGGCAATTCTTTCTTTAAGTCAAATACTTCTAATGACAAAAGTAAAAAAGGGAATTCTTCCACTTTGAAACGAAAAAGAAAACAGTCTCATTTAACTGTCATTGAAGGCAAAAAAAGCAAAAAGAAAGACCGTGCTTCCTTTTAGGAAATACGGTCTTTTTTTATACTTTGAAGCACTTCTTTTAAACTTTTCTCTCTCATACTTTCAATTCGAAGATGATGATTTTCAAATGGTAAATTCCGTGTCACATCATTAGGTACCACAACGCACGTTAATCCCGCTGCAATTGCTGCTCTCAATCCATTTAATGAATCTTCAAACACAACAGCTTCAGACGGCTTAATTCCTAATTCTTCTATTGCAATTCGATAAAGAGCTGGATCTGGTTTTACCTTCTCAACATCTTCTCTCGTTTTAATAACTTCAAAATAATCTCGAATCTGTAGCTCTTCTAAAAAATGAATAACCCATTCTCTAGACGAACTAGAAGCTAGTGCGATTTTTAATCCCATTTCTTTCGCTTCTTCTAAATATTCTTTTACCCCGTCACGAGCTTTTGGTATTTTCATTTTCTCTTTATGTAAAGTTGCCACTTTTTCTTTTAATGCACTTTTGTTAAACTTCTCTTTTAATTGATCATTTAAATATGCATAAAGTACCTCATCTGTTGTTCCAATGCATTTCGCAAATTCCTCTAAAGGTAGTTCTTCGCCGTATTCACGAACAGCATCTCTGAAAGAGTGAAACCATATCGTTTCTGTGTCCACAATTAATCCATCAAAATCAAAAATAATTGCTTTCATAATTCTCCCATCCTTTTCGAATTGAAATAAAAAAGGAAACGCCATACGTTCCCCTTAATTACTTTTCTCTTCATTTGCTCTTTGAACACCGCGAAGTGTTTCCACTCGGACTGCATCTTGTTCAAAGTATTCCACTAAATCACCAATGCGATCAATCGCTTCCCAACTTAAATGATGCTCAATTCCTTCTACATCATTGTAAATTTTACCTTCATCCACACCGATAATACGCATAAATTGCTCTAGCAAGTCATGACGATATACGAGACGTTCTCCGATTTTTTTACCTTTTGTTGTTAATACAAGCCCTCTATATTTTTCATAAATTAGATATTCATCTTTGTCTAATTTTTGCACCATTTTTGTTACAGAGGATGGATGTACACTAAGCGCTTCAGCAATATCAGATACGCGGGCATAACCCTTTTCATCAATCAACAAATAAATTTGTTCAATATAATCTTCCATACTAGGGGTAGGCATCGGTTTCCTCCATCCAAGTTCATTTTGCTTATTCCGTACGAAGCAATCAATAAAATGATACACCAGAAAGAATAACGTGACAAGGTGGAAACGAGCCTAAATATATAAAACAAAAAAGAATCTGTATTTGCATACAGACTCCCCTTAAGTAAAGTATTGTATTTCTGCATTAGGAAAAAACTCATTTATATAACCTCTTATCGTTTCTTCCAATACTGCTGCTTCATCTTTTTTATATACGTATTTTCCGATGCCGTATCGTCCCCATTTATATTTACGCTTCTCTTCATCCATTTCAAGTTTCGTCTTCGGATAACGCTCTTGAATGACCTTTTTTGCCGGTTTTGTAAAGCGATGTTGAATTAATTCAAATGTTAAATTTGGTATCGACAAATCTTTTAGTGCATTGTACAGTCGCTCAAATAGTTCACGGTATCCTTCTTCCCACCCTTCATGCATATAAAGCGGCGCAACTATAAATCCAAGTGGATAACCCGCACCTGCTACTTTACGTGCAGCCTCTATTCGCTCCTCAAACGGCGATGTCCCTGGTTCAAAATTTTTAATTACATATCGTGAATTTATACTAAATCGAAAACGAGTTTTCCCATTATGCTTTGCATCTAATAAATGATCAACGTGCGAATATTTCGTGACGAAACGTAAGCGCCCATATTCACTTTCTCCAATGAATTCAATCGCCCGCTTTAATGCATGTGTTAAATGATCAATTCCAACAATGTCTGATGTACACGCTGCTTCAAATCTTGTTATTTCAGGTGCCCTTTCATCCATATATTGCTTTGCCTTCTCAAATATTTCATCAAGATTGACATACACACGAACGTAAGGCTTACTCCCAAGTGTCGTTTGCAAATAGCAATAATGACAATGTCCCATACACCCTGTTGCGAGCGGAATTGCATATTCAGCTGACGGTTTTGACGTATCAAACTTTAGCGTCTTCCTCACTCCAACGACAAGTGTAGCCTTTGCATTACGATACTTTTGCAAATCATTTTCTCCTGGCAAATTTCTAATTTGATTATGTGATGTCGTTTCACGAATTTCTAATCCCATCTTCGTAAACTTCTCATAAAGCTCTTTTCCAAGTGGATATTCAAGTGCCTTTGGTTCAAAGTAAACGAGTTTTGGCATAAATGGTTTCATATGCTTCCCTCCTCTCGTTAGTATGGGAAGCATTGAAAAATTAACACTCATTAAAGTTTTCCACTTCAGTAACTTGCTTTGCAAGTTACTGAATGTTATAATTTGGATAACAGCTACCTTGCACAGCAAGTTACCTAAATAAAAGGTGGTGAAATCATGCACAGCCAAATGTTAAAAGGTGTGCTCGAAGGTTGCATCCTATACATTATTTCACAAGAAGAAGTGTACGGATATGAACTGAGTACAAAATTAAATAAGCACGGCTTTACATTCGTAAGCGAAGGAAGCATATATCCGTTATTGTTACGTATGCAAAAAGAAAAATTGATTGAAGGAACATTAAAAGCTTCCTCACTCGGTCCAAAGCGAAAATATTATCACGTAACCGATAAAGGGTTAGAACAACTTGAAGAATTTAAACAAAGCTGGGGAATGGTTTCTACTACGGTAAATAACTTATTACAGGGGGAGTGATAGGGATGAATGCACAAGACATGATTGAATTGAATAATAAAAAACGTGAGCTTCTAACTTCCGAAAACGAGGCTGCTTATGGTGATATGTTAGTATATCTTCGAATATCAAACGTACCCGAGCAACAAATGGAGGAACTGTTACTAGAAATATTAGATCACCTCATCGAAGCACAAGCAGAAAATAAAAACGCTTATGACATCTTTGGAGATAATTTACAATCTTATTGCGATGAACTTATATCAGCTTTACCAACTCAAACAAAGTTAGAAAAAACTTCTTTAATTGGATTTTCTATTAGCTTACTTCTTGCTATACAGTTTGGCATAAATGCAATTATTTCATTTTTTATGTTTCTCTTTGAAAAAAACAATACATTATCAAGTCCGCCTTTTAGCATCCTTGGAACTACTTTGTCTGTTTCAATAATTATACTAGGTATACTATTTATTTTATATTTATTAAAGCGTTACTCCTTTGATCAGAAAATGAATTGGAAAAGAAGAATTCTATTTGGATTCGCATTTGCTACTCCATTTTGTTCCGCTGTATTCTTAAATATTTATTTCCAAAAGCAACCTTATCTCATTTACCATCTAAACTTTTGGCAAAGTGCCTTAATTGCTATCTTATTTTTTATTTTATATAAATTACTATACAAAAAATCAAATTTTTAACAGCCCTTCAAAAGGCTGTTTTTCTTCTGTCTAATTTTACAAATTGAAAAATTTCATAAAGAAAATAAGAAAAATGCAAAATAATTAAAGTTAATTGTTGACGTGATGCTTTTATTATCGGTATCATAAATCTTCGTGAGCAATTATTTTTCGTTATACGATTTTTTTATTATTACTGAATTTTTGAGAGGAGAAATTAGATGTCAGTTAAGAAGAAAACGCAAGTACGCACCGGCAAAATGGTACGTGAACTAATGTTAGCAGACGAAGATGTAAATGCTTCGCTAATTATGGTATATAGTGAAAACGGTGTAAACGCAGAAATTAAAATCGAGGGCTTAACGCCGAAATGTAACGAAGAATTATTTTTGAGCGGAAACGTGGATTGGAACAAGAGTGTTATTTATAAAATTGTTGATTTCACTGGAAACGCTGAAGTTGGTAAAGTTACATTAACAGCGATGAACAAAAACAATGTTTCTCTAGAAATTGAACGCGTTATGTGGAGTAAAGAAAATAAAGACGCTGCCGAGCAAGAAGAAACACAGGTAGAAGCAGCGCCGAAAAAAGAAGTAGTTGTAGAAGCTCCAAAAGCAATTCCACCCGCTCCTAAGCCTGTTACGCGTGTGGAAACACCTGCTATGGCACCTAAGCCTACTCCGGTACCGACACCGAAGCCAGTAAGTGTAGAAGCGGCTGTAGAACTAACTACTCCAGCACCTGTGAAAAAAGTAGTCCCTACTCCAGTTACAAAGCAAGAAACAGCACCGGTTGCTCCTGCAAAACCGAAGCAGCCTGCTTTGACTGAAACAAATTCAAAACTACAAGAAAATTATGTTAAACTCGTGAAAAAGACAATTGAAGTTTGTCAAGATTACGAGCTTGGCATCGACATAGATGATTCTATTGAAAGCTTAAAAGAAGAACTACAAAGCCAAGGTATTAGCGTTACATTTGACAAAGAAATTATGGACGTTGTAAGTCGCCTTCGTTCTTTACAAGATAAAGGAATCAAAGTAGAAAAAGTACTTAATTTACTATAAAAAAATAAGAGGTGGCAATTGCCATCTCTTATTTTTTATAATTCCACTCATTACTTTCATACTTCTCTTTCGCTAACGTTTGAACTTCATGTAACTGTTCTTCTGTTAATTCATATGGAACAAGTTCTGCATCCAATCCTTTTTCAAACCCAATTTCAAACGCTTTAATTAACTGTTCTATCGTAAATGTACGGTCTGTTAATTCATTAATTGCTACCGCTTTAGAAGAAAACATACTTTTCATACGTTCCTTCACACGTTCATTTGGGAATAAAAATAGATCATATAGTTCATCTAAATCAATTTCTAATGGAATCGATCCATGCTGTAAAATAACACCTTTTTGACGTGTTTGAGCACTACCAGCAATTTTTCTTCCTTCCACTACAATTTCATACCAAGATGGTGCATCAAAACATACGCCTGAACGTGGATTTTTTAAATTTTCACGATCTGCTTCTGTTTTTGGAACTGCATAATATGCTTCTAGCCCTAATGCCTTAAAACCATCTAATAAGCCTTGCGAAATAACACGATACGCTTCTGTAACTGTTTTCGGCATATTCGGATGATCTTCAGACACAATAACACTATACGTTAACTCTTTGTCATGTAGTACACCCCTGCCGCCTGTTTGACGACGAACGAATCCATATTTCTTTTCGTTAACTACATCCATATTAATATCTTTTTCAACACGTTGAAAATATCCAACTGTTAATGTTGGTACTTCCCATTCATAAAAACGAATTGTTGGTGGCATTTTCTTTTCACTTTGCCAATTTAATAAACATTCATCTAACGCCATATTAAATGCCGGTGAACATTGACCAGAGTTAATATAACACCATTTTTCTTTTCCCATCCTGCACCTCATATAACCAAGTATTTTTCACATTCTCTAGTCTACCAAATTCGACAAAATTTGTGAAAGAATACGAAATTTCTTCTTATATGCAAATGAATCTGTTGCATAAATACATATGGGCATTATAATATTGAAAGTAGGATAAGAAAAAAGGGAGCGATAGAATCGTGTCAACAACTTGGATTATTTTATTAGCCGTAATCGTAGCATTCATCGGCTACACTGTATGGATGTACTTCTATCAGAAAAAATTAATTAAAACTCTTACAGAAGAAGAATTTCGCGCTGGCTACCGTAAAGCACAGCTTATCGATATTCGTGAAACAGATGAATATAACGCAGGGCACATTTTAGGTGCACGTAACATTCCGTTATCACAAATTCGCCTTCGCCATAAAGAACTTCGTCAAGATCAACCTGTTTACTTATATTGCCAAAGCGGATTCCGTACAGGTCGTGCAGCGCAATACTTAAAAAAACAAGGCTACAAAGATTTCTACCAATTACAAGGTGGATTTAAATCTTGGACAGGCAAAATTAAAAAGAAATAATAACATACAAAAAACTAGCTGAATAAATCAGCTAGTTTTTTCATTTCATCTTATTCGCAATGTATAATAAATTTTGCTTAATCGTGTCTTTATCGCTCTCTTCTACATTCCGATACAATAGCTGATATTCAATTCCTTTCTCTTTCCATAGAAGCGTAGCAAATTCGTCACCACGTTCATAATCATCTTTATTTTTAAAATAAGCAGACGTTCCATTATTTAGTTTCATTTGTTCTTGAAATCGCTTCTCTGCCACGAAATCCGGAAAACTATAAGGAAAGTTCGCGACATTTAACTCAATATACTCATTTCTACCTTGCTCCTGCTGTTTATATTTAATCGTTAAGACAGCCTTCTTTTTCCCAAGCGTTCTTACTTCACCCTTTACATCACTTATAATGTCGTACGGTAAAAACGTTGGAACTTTAAACTTCACCGGAAAATATTTTGGAATTTCCTTTAGCGGAATAGGATCCGTAACACGATCCATAGCTCCTCCTGTTGTTCCCACAAAGTGTTTTTCTTCTTGCATCGTTTGCTGAAACGAACACGAACTAAGTACAAAACTAGAAAACACGAAACAAATGATTCTTTTTTTCAATTTGTTTCCGCCCTTTCATACCGCTCTCTTAACGAACGAAGCGTTGATCCCGCACTAACGGCCCGATTAGTGCCGGCTAATAATCAGTGGGGGATGGCGCCCACTGATTAAAGTTTCACTTTATATGCTCTTCATATTCGCTTTGTCACCAAACTACACCTTTGAAAACTTTCCACGTTATTCTCACACATTTTGACAACACTTTTTGCAAACAAAAAAGACCCCTATCATTCTTACGCCCAAGTGAAAAGGTTACGCGAATAAAAAGAAGTCTTATTAATACCATAGTTTGTGAAAAGCTTTTCAGGTCAAGATTTTTTCTTTCTTATTATTTTCCCTTTATAATAAGAGAAAGAGGTGATACATATGGCCAATATAAAACAAATTGCTAAAACTGCTGGTGTATCGATATCAACTGTTTCTCGTGTCCTGAATAATCACCCTTACGTAAAAGAAGAAAAGCGTAAGCGTGTTCTAGATGCTGTTGAAGAATTAAACTACGCAAAAAATATAAATGCTGTCCATTTAATAAGAGGGAAAACATATACAATTGGCGTTATGCTCCCTTTCATTAACCTCCCCTACTTCAGTACCATTATTGAAGGAATTGGTAACGAAGCATTATTAGCTGGGTATCACATTAATTTATGCCAAACAAATTACGATAGCCTTGAAGAAATTCGTGTTCTTGAAATGATGAAAATGAAACAATTTGATGGGATGATTATTTGCTCCCGGACGAGCTCTTGGGAACAAATCGAACCTTTCGCAAAATTTGCCCCTATTATTTCATGTGAAAAAATGAACCATCCCCTCATTTCATCCATCTACGTAGATCATTATGAAGGCTTTCGTCTCGGTACTACCTATTTACTAAGTAAAGGCCATGAAAAGATCGGAATTTGTTTAGCGAGAAAAACAAGTGTAAATTCCATGGAGCGTGAAAAGGCGTTCGCCGATACACTTTGTAATGAAGGGAAGACGTTGCATCCTGAATGGATTTTCCACCAATGCTATACAATGCAGGACGGAGCACAAATACTCCATCGTATTTTAAATATGAAAAATCGTCCAACTGCTATTTTCACAGCGAACGATCAAGTTGCAGCTGGTTTATTAACAGAGGCTCGAAAACATGGCATCCGAGTACCTGAAGACCTTGCTATCCTTGGATTTGATAATCATGAAATTTCAAAGGCATTAGAAATTTCCACAATTGAACATCCCGGTCTCGCAATGGGCTCACATGCTTTTTCTTTATTCCATAAGCAGATTCAAAGCGAGCAAATTGTCGGCAGTCCAAAAGAGCTTTCATTCCATTTAATTAAGCGAGAGACTGTCTAAAAAGAGCGTTACCTATAACGCTCTTTTTCAGCTCTTCACCTATTGACATTATATTTTTCATCTCATATAATTAACCTAACGAACGGTAGGTAGGGGATGAAAATGACAGCAAACCGCATTAAAGCTGTAGCACTTTCTCATTTCGCACGCTACGGCTATGAAGGAACTTCATTGGCAAATATTGCTCAAGAAGTTGGGATTAAAAAACCATCGATTTACGCACACTTTAAAGGAAAAGAAGAGCTATATTTCATATGCTTAGAATCTGCTCTTCAAAAAGATTTGCAGAGCTTCACAGGCGATATCGAAAGCTTTTCCAATTCGTCCACTGAAGAATTGCTTTTAAAATTATTAAAAGGCTATGCAAAACGATTTGGTGAAAGTGAAGAATCAATGTTTTGGTTACGAACTTCTTATTTTCCGCCTGATGCATTTCGCGAACAAATTATTGATAAAGCAAATGTACACATTGAAAACGTCGGAAAACTTTTATTCCCTGTATTTAAAAGAGCAAGCGAACAAGATGAGCTGCATAACATTGAAGTAAAAGACGCCTTAGAGGCTTTTCTATGCTTACTCGATGGTCTTATGGTTGAACTATTATACGCAGGTTTAAATCGTTTTGAGACACGTTTAGACGCTTCTTGGAAAGTATTTTGGCGCGGACTTTCAAACTGACGGATTGCTCCTTTGCAATGCGTCGTTTTTAAGCACTTTACCTAACGACTGGTAGGAAGGAGAAATGACATATGGCATGGATTTATGTAATCATCGCTGGTATTATTGAAATCTTTTGGGTGATTGGACTAAAAAAAGCGGAGGCACCACTTGAGTGGGCTGGTGTTGCTCTATTAATTACAATTAGTTTCGTCTTATTATTTAGAGCTTATAAAGATTTACCTGTCGGCACTGTATATGCAGTCTTCACAGGAATCGGAGCTGGCGGAATCGTTCTTACAGAGATTTTCATCTTCGGAGAACCTTTCTCTATTGTAAAAGTTTTATTAATCGGTTTAATCTTCTTCGGAGTAATTGGTCTAAAACGAGTAACAGAAGAAAAAGAAACGAAGGAGGCTGCATAAAATGGCTTGGGTATTTTTAATTCTAGCTGGTATTTGTGAAATTATTGGTGTACTCTTTATGAAAGTAGCCACTGAAAAGAAAGGCTGGGCACCAAAAGTTATTTTAATCGCTAACTTCGGCGTAAGCTTCTTCTTCTTATCTCTTGCGATGAACACGTTACCGATGGGAACTGCTTACGCGATTTGGACTGGAATCGGAACTGCTGGAAGTGCACTTCTAGGCATTCTCATTTTCCGAGAATCAGCGGATTGGCGTCGTCTTGCTTTCTTAAGCTGCATTTTATGCGGCGCTGTTGGCTTAAAACTATTAAGCTAACGTGAGGTGAATGTCATGTGGAAAGAAAAAGGGAATCAACTGTTAGCATGGATTACACTCGGGATTGTCATTCTATTACAAATAAGTTTTCATATAATAGAATCATTGTTTCATAAAGTATTATCCATTCTCACATTCTTTCCTAACATGACACTTGAAATTATATCGATTGTTTGGTCCATTATCGCCTCCATTGCAATCGTCATTATATGGGGTATCGCCAAACTGTGGAATACATTATTTAAAAAGGACAGTACTTCTGAAAAAGAGTAACTGTCCTTTTTTATATTCATTCAGACTTTCTGTAGAAGTTTGATATGATAAGACAAAGAAGACCAACGATGACAATACTTATACCAATCCCTTTATGCAAATTAGGAAATGGTGATGGTATATCGGAATAAACATTCCCTAATATGAGACCAATTGAAACGAAAAGTACCCCTATTCTATATAACCATTTTCTTTTGTTCATCATTCTCCCCTCCTAAAATTCTTCATACACTCCTTTCTTTTGGACATACTACCTAAAAAAGGAGTGAATAATATGCAAAATTCTATACATAAGCAGATCCTATTTTTATTTTTCTTCTTTCTCATTCTCGTTATCATTTTCAGCTTTATATTACATACTCCAAAAGATGTGCCAAATAGCGTTTCTTTTTATAAACTACTGCTCTCGTATTGTCGTTATTGAAGAACGTGCCTTTTGAAATTTCCCCAAGAAAAAAAGACCAACATTTTCCTGTTGGTCTTTCGTATATGTATCACTTTTCAAAGCGATCTAACATCTCGTCTCTCATTCCGAAACTTACTACTGCAATTCCTATATACATAAACAGAAGGAATGCCGGATGAACTGTGTTGTACCAGCTGCTGTCAACGATTAAGTAAATCGTTAATGCCACAACAAGAACAAACGCTAAGATAAACATATAAAAGTGTCTTGTACTACCCATGATAAACTCCTCTCTTCTCACTTCACCATTCAACAGTTTATTTTATCGAATAATTCGATATGACTCAAGGTTAACTTTCTGTTATGTAATCAAGTTCCACCTTTACAATGTCCTCACATGCTATTGAAATGATTGTTCCTTGTTTATCAATTGCCGTCACTTCTCTATTATCCATTACACGATTTGCTACTCTTTCTAACACTTTCCCTTGGTCTCGATAGCAAAATTCTTTTACATCTTTAATTGTTTCTCCATTTTCTAAATGGTATACCATTCTATAACATCGATATCCCACACTTTCACCCCCGTCTTGCTCGTTTTTTCACATATACATAAAAATGAGTAATTTTTGCCTCATCACATCTTCTTAATTTCAATAAAATTCTAACAAAAATAAATACTTTTATCAAACCGACTTTTTCAACAAAACTACCTATAAAACTACACCTTTACACCATTAGGAAACAAAAAATATAATTTTTTAACATTTTCTTCACTATTTCTGCACAAATTCTCCATACAAAAAAAGAACCCGCCGCAGCGAGTTCTTTTTTTGTTATTCTAATCAAACTTGTACAGGAGCTGGCTTTGCATAACGTAAAACTGGTTTACGTGCAGCCATCGTTTCGTCTAAACGTTTAATGACTGTCGTATGCGGTGCTTCTTGTACAACTTCTGGATTTTCTTCTACTTCTTTAGCGATTTGAATCATCTTATCAATGAAACCATCTAATGTTTCTTTTGATTCTGTTTCTGTCGGCTCAATCATAATACATTCTTCCACATTTAATGGGAAGTAAATTGTTGGTGGATGGTAACCGAAATCAAGCAGACGTTTTGCAATATCTAATGTACGTACGCCAAGTTTCTTTTGACGACGACCTGATAATACAAATTCATGCTTACAATGTCTATCGAATGGAAGATCGTAGAATGGCGCTAATCTTCTCATCATATAGTTCGCATTTAATACAGCATACTCAGTTACTGCACGCAAGCCATCTGGACCCATAGAGCGAATATACGTGTATGCACGAACGTTAATTCCGAAGTTACCATAGAATGGTTTCACACGACCAATTGCTTCTGGACGGTCGTAGTTGAAGTGATAACCATTTTCCGTTTTTTCTAAAATCGGTTTTGGTAAGTACGGAATTAAATCAGCTTTCACACCTACTGGACCAGAACCTGGGCCACCACCGCCGTGAGGACCTGTAAATGTTTTATGAAGGTTTAAATGCACAACGTCAAACCCCATATCTCCTGGGCGTGCTTGGCTTAATACCGCATTTAAGTTTGCACCATCATAGTATAACTTACCGCCTGCATTATGGACGATTTCTGCCATTTCTAAAATATTTTCTTCGAATAGACCTAATGTATTAGGATTTGTTAACATAAGTGCTGCTGTTTCTTCATTGACAACACGTTTTAAGTCTTCTAAATCAACAAGGCCATTTTCATTTGATTTTACTGTAATTGTTTCAAAACCAGCTACAGTTGCAGATGCTGGATTCGTTCCGTGAGCAGAGTCAGGCACAATTACTTTCGTACGGTTAAAGTCACCATTTGCTTCATGGTATGCACGAATTAACATTAAACCTGTCCATTCTCCGTGTGCACCAGCTGCTGGTTGTAAAGTAACAGTATCCATACCTGTAATTTCGATTAAATGCTCTTGTAAGTCGTACATTAATTCCATTGCACCTTGTACTGTCTTTTCATCTTGCAGTGGATGAATATTTGCAAATCCTGCGAAACGAGCTACACTCTCATTAATTTTCGGATTATATTTCATCGTACAAGATCCAAGTGGATAGAATCCAGAATCAACACCGTGGTTACGGTTTGAAAGTGCTGTATAGTGGCGCATAATATCAAGTTCAGATACTTCTGGTAGCTCTGCATCTTCTACTCGAATATAATCGCTCTCAAACACATCTTCTAGTTTCACTTCTTCTACATCTAATTTGGGTAAGCTATATCCTACGCGTCCTTCTTTAGTCACTTCAAAGATAAGTGCTTGGTCTTGGTTCTTCATTGGATAGCCCCCATTTCGTTTACAAGTGTGTCAATTTCCTCTTTCGTACGAAGCTCAGTTACCGCTACAAGCATATGGTTTTCATGCTCTTTATAATCACGGCCTAGATCGTAACCGCCGATAATATTCTTTTGTAATAATGCATCGTTTACTTCTTTCACTGGACGTTTGCAATCTACAACAAACTCATTGAAGAATGGTCCAGCAAATGTTACAGTAAAGCCTTTCGCTTCAAATTGACGTTTTGCATATTGTGCTTTAGAAATGTTTTGACGTGCCATTTCTTTCACACCTTGTTTGCCAAGTGCCGTCATTGCAACAGAAGCTGCTAATGCATTTAACGCTTGGTTTGAACAAATGTTAGATGTCGCTTTATCACGGCGAATATGCTGTTCACGTGCTTGTAACGTTAATACAAATCCACGTTTACCATCTGAATCTACAGTTTGTCCAACAAGACGTCCTGGAATTTTACGCATAAATGCTTTCGTTGTTGCAAAGTAACCACAATGCGGTCCACCAAACTGCGTTGGGATACCAAATGGTTGTGCATCACCGATTACAATATCAGCACCAAATTTCCCTGGTGGTGTTAATGCGCCTAATGATAATGGATTTGAAGAAACGATAAATAATGATTTTTGTTGATGAACGATTTTTTCAATATCAGCTAATTTTTCAACTTGTCCAAAGAAGTTTGGATATTGAACGATTACACAAGCAACTGTATCATCTACTTCACTTTGTAATACGTCTAAATCTGTTACACCATCTTTATGATTAATTTCAACAACTTCAAGATTTTGACCTTTTGCATACGTTTCAAGTACTGCTCTTGATTCTGGATGAACCGCGCTAGATACAAGAATTTTCTTTTTGCGAGTATGGCCAGCTGCTAACATTGCCGCTTCAGCTAAAGCTGTACCTCCGTCATACATAGAAGAGTTTGCTACATCCATTCCTGTTAATTCACAAATCATTGTTTGGAATTCAAAGATTGCTTGTAATTCCCCTTGTGAAATTTCCGGTTGGTATGGTGTGTAAGCTGTATAAAATTCTGAGCGAGAAATAACATGATCTACAATTACTGGAGCATAATGATCGTATACGCCTGCTCCTAAGAAAGAAGCGTATTCTTTTAAGTTAGCATTTTTACTAGCCATTTGAGATAGCTCTTTTAAAAGCTCTGGCTCTGATTTTGCTTCTTTAATTTTTAAATCCCCTTTAAAACGAACACTCTCTGGAATATCAGAGAATAATTCATCGATCGTTTGAACGCCGATCGTTTGTAACATTTCTTTTTTGTCTTCTTCTGTCATTGGAAGATAACGATGCAACATGAAATCTACCCCTCTCCCCGTTACTTTGAACGTTTGTAAAATGGTGTTGGAACAACTACTGCTTTGACGCGTTTATTACGAATTTCAATTTCTACTTCTGTATCAACTGCTGCGTATTTTACATCAATTAGTGCTAAACCAATGCTTTTCTTTAACGTTGGAGATTGTGTACCACTCGTTACTTCCCCAATTTTTTCTTCACCAATAAATACAGGGTAATGCGTACGAGGAATTCCACGTTCGATTACTTCGATGCCGACTAATTTACGAGGCGCACCGTTTTCTTTTTGCTCTTTTAACGTTGCTTTTCCAAAGAAGTCTGCTTCTTTATTTGTTTTTACCGCAAAGCCAATTCCAGCCTCAATCGGTGTAATATCTTTTGATAATTCTTGTCCATAAAGTGGTAATGTTGCTTCGAATCGAAGTGTATCACGAGCACCTAAACCACATGCTTTTAAGCCCTCTTCTGCTCCAACTTCAAGAAGTTTCTCCCAAAGTTTTGCAGCATCTTCACTCTTACAGTAAATTTCGAATCCATCTTCACCTGTGTAACCTGTACGAGATACAAGTGCTGGAATTCCATCTACAAGAATATTGTTTTTAAATTTAAAGAACTTAATTTCTTTCAAATCTTCTGACACAACTTTTTGTAAAATGCCTTCTGCTTTTGGTCCTTGAATTGCAAGCTGTGCAACTTCACTAGAAACATTGACTACTGTCGCATCGCCAATTACATGACTTGCTAACCATTCGTAATCTTTCTCGATATTTGATGCATTGATTACTAATAAATAGTCTTCTTCACCACGTTTGTAGATTAATAAATCATCTACTGTACCACCATTTTCGTAGCACATAGCTGTATATTGTGCGCCCCCTACCTTTAAGGTAGATACGTCATTTGTAACAACACGTTGTAAAAATGCTAAACTATCTACACCTTTTACTTCAACTTCTCCCATATGAGACACGTCGAACAAACCTGCAGCTGTACGTACAGCTTCGTGTTCTTCTTTAATGCTTGAAAATTGAACTGGTAATTCCCAACCACCGAAGTCGATTGTTTTCCCACCATACTTCGCGTATACATCAAATAACGGTGTACGTTGTAATGTAATCATGCTCTCTCCCCCTTATGCTTTGACAAATCAATAAAAGTTGCTTCCTTTTTCTAAACATTTTCATTCTGAAAAGATAGGATATACGGAATCTCATTATATTTTTTTATGAAAGCGTAAATAAAAAATCACTTTCTTGGATAAAATACGAAAGATTCCACACATTTCACACCATTATCCTAACATCATTCGCTATATTTCATCAATATTCTAGCATAAAAAATAATTTAGAATTTTTTATGTTAAAACACAATAAATACAGCTTTTGAGATTTAATACTTTATTATTGTCTATCATATAGCCTTTAATAACGATAATTATGCCTTCTTTTGAGGCAAATCATCATACATTAAAAAATAATTACTTTAGTTTATAAAAGGTGGGAGAGTCGTAATGAATGTCGATATTTCCGTAGATCGGACGTGGCAAAACAATTTTTTAAATAGAATTGATGAAGATGGTCCTTGGACAAACTGGGATTTATATCACTTAGCTTATGAAACAGAAAAATCGTTACTTGTTCCTACTTTTGATGGACTACAAGCACCGAAACATTTATCCCATTTCACGCCGCTTCCGCATCAATTAGAAGTCGCTCAAAATGTGATTGAACAAATGAATGGTAAAGCGATTCTAGCAGATGAAGTAGGTCTTGGAAAAACAATCGAAGCTGGACTTATTTTGAAAGAATACATGGTCCGCGGGCTTGTGAAAAAGGTACTTATACTTGTCCCAGCCTCTCTCGTATCACAATGGGCATACGAGCTGAATACAAAGTTTTTCATTCCCGCTGTAGCACAAAAGAAAAGCTACTCGTGGGAACAAGCTGACGTAATCGTATCATCAATTGATACTGCGAAACGTTCACCACATCGCGATATCGTGTTGAACTTAGAATATGACCTTATTATTATCGATGAAGCACATAAACTGAAAAATAATAAAACAAAAAACTATGAATTTGCACAACGATTAAAAAAGAAGTTTTGTTTATTACTAACCGCTACTCCTGTTCAAAATAAGATTGATGAAATTTTTAACCTTGTTTCTTTATTAAAGCCAGGACATTTAGGCAATCAATCCAACTTTGAAGAATATTACGCTTCCAAAAATCGCTCAGCCGAATCAGATGAAGACTTAAAAGCTCTCATTAACAAAGTAATGGTGCGAAATAGACGACATAATACCGGTATCGATTGGCCGAAGAGACATGTACGTACAATTTTTGTTGAGTTTAATGAACAAGAACAAGCTCTATATAATGATATCGAAAATTGGCGAGGACAAGACGCCTTCACATCTGCTTTCTCATCGTTAACTTTAAAACGGGAAGCGTGTAGTAGTCGTGAGGCTGTTTACTATTCATTGAAAAAGCATGTAGAAAAAAGACAGAAAGAAAATGAACATTATATAAAAGATCCACATATCGATGTGCTAATGGACAAAATTAATCATATTCCTTTCAACTCGAAAGCAACTAAAGCTCTAGAGCTTATAAAAGAAATTGACGATAAAGTCGTCATTTTCACGGAATACCGAGCATCACAGATGTACTTACAATGGTTTTTACAACAACACGGTATTTCTTCTGTCCCATTCCGCGGCGGATTTAAACGCGGGAAGAAAGATTGGATGAAAGAACTTTTCCAAAATCGTGCCCAAGTGTTAATTGCAACGGAAGCTGGCGGAGAAGGCATTAACTTACAGTTTTGTAGCCATATGATCAATTATGATTTGCCATGGAATCCAATGCGTCTTGAGCAAAGAATCGGACGTATTCACCGTCTCGGTCAAAAGAATGATGTTCATATTTATAACTTAGCTACAAAGCATACTGTTGAAGAACATATTTTGAAACTGTTATATGAAAAAATCAACTTATTCGAGCGTGTTATCGGTGAACTCGATGAAATTTTAACGAGAATTAATATGAAAAACATCGACGCGCACATTCAAGAAATTTTCGCGCAATCAAAAAGCGAAGGTGAAATTAGAATTAAGATGGAAAACTTAACATCTATTATCGACTTTGCGAAACGAAATGAAGCTGAGGTGCAAGGCTATGCAGCAACATGAAATTCATAATTACTTATACAATTTCTTTGAGGCGAATAACTGTGAAATTTTAGAACGTTCTCCTCATTTATTAGATGTACAGTTAACAATTGAGATGGATAAATTATTAATGAATCGCCCTTTTTATTGGCACTATCTTGAGAAAACAGGAGGCGTACCGAATCCGATGCGCCTTACTCTTATTACAAATCCAGAAAATGAAGAAAATGATGGTGAGCTTATTCACTACGGTTCACCACGTCTACATCAAATTTTCCAAACGACAAAAGAATTAGGCTCTTACATACGTTTATATGAGGATGTAAGACATAATGGGGCAACACATACACCGCTCCACCCTTGGCTCGGTATTAATATAAAAGTTTCCTATCAATGTGATCGAAAAAAAGACATCCTTCACTCGATTGGCATTCATCTCATTTCTGGGACAATGATGGCAAACTTTCATGAAACATTAACAAACATTAAACTTACACCAAAAATACCTGATTTTTGTTTTACGCTCTCGCCCATCATTAAACCTCAAAGTGGTTTACAACGCATAGAAGACGCTTTAAAAAATATAATTGCAGAAGATGACCATACGTGGGCAAAAGAAGCAAGAGTGCGTTGGAATCATGATCTAGACCTTTTAAACCGTTTTTATGAAGAAAGTGACGAACTTCCTGAGAGCTATGAAATTGAAAAACAAGCTCTGCAAGAACAGTATGAACCACGTATTACAGTGCAAATTATTAACGGTGGCCTTTTTTATGTTACCGCGAATCATTTTCTATCTTGAAGAAGCTCCTTCTGCTTTAGAAGGAGCCTCTTTTGAGCTATTTTCTACCCTACTCGCTATCGCCACTACGCTCTTGCTGTTTTTTCTGTGCCATACGTTTCTGCTGTGCACGATCCTTTGCGCTCACATGATTTGCATCAGTTGGAAGATTTTCTTTCGAACGTCCAATTCCATTGCTCATCTTTCCCACTCCTTTTTGCGTTTTTCAAAATACATGTTTATTTTCAGCTAGAGTTTCAATCCTTATACAAAAAAATAAGAGCAGCCATTGGCTACTCTTACTCGCTCACATATTTTTGAAACATATCATGGATGCCTTTATTTACTAGGTTCGAGATCTGCTCGTCAGATTTATTCGGATAACGATCACGCAATCTGATAGATGCCTTCACCATTAAATTTTCTAATACAGAACGGCCACCTTCTCCATAAATAATTTCAGCATATTTAACAAGCCTTCCATCCTCTACTGTTGCTGGATTATGATTGAAGAAAAATTTACTCATTGTCTCCACCTCTCTCTTTTGATAACGTTTACATTTATATAGATTATTTATGTTATTTATTTCACAATATTGTATGCATGTATATTTAATTAGTTTCATTATAAAGCAACATATCGATAGTAAATATGTGATTTTCCGTCCATTTTGTGAACAAACTAAAAATGAAAGCGTTTCCTTTATTATATACTAAAAAAACTTACTACGCTAGGGGCAATTTTTTTCAATCTACTAATCCCTCAAAAATTGATATATTTTTTCTTTTCCCATTAAACCTTATACAATTTTCAGAAATTATATTATAAAATATATGTATGACTTAAGGAGGCTTTGTATGAATCAAAATAAAAAAGCTATATTAGATCTTGTCTTTTATCTCGTAATCCCATTCCTCATTTGGAAATTTGCAAAACCTTATATCGATCCTTATTACGCGATGTTACTTTCCTCTGTTCCGGGGATTATTTATACACTGTATACCTTTAAAAAAGAAAAACAGTTTAACGTGACAGGATTCTTTATTTTAATTACACTCATTTCTAATACAACGGTAGATCTATTATCTGGGTCAGCTGAACGAATGTTATGGAACGATGCGTATTATCACATCGTACTCGGTATTATCGTCATATGTACAATTTTCATAAAAAAACCACTCATGTTATATTTCGCTGCGGATATTGCAGCGCTGCAAGGCCATGATCGCGATAAAAGTCGTGAGCTTTATCGTGATAGTCGTATATATCCAGCACTGCAATATTTAACGTTATTTTTCGGGCTACAATTTATATTAAAAAGCTTTTTAAAAATTTATTTCATCTCTGTTTTTGGTGTAGATGGCTATGGTGAAATGAGAGCGATTATGACCGCTGTAGGCTGGGGCATTTCTATTTGTATCGGAATAGGATTTGTATGGGTGAACAATAAAATACATGCCGTTACGGAAGAACAAGAATCCGTGCAGTAAATAAAAATCCCCTAGTGTAATACGACACTAGGGGATTTTTGGTTTGCTAAACATATGACTAAAATTCAACTTGATTTTTTTCTTTTACTTTTTACATTTCGGTAAAACAAAGCAGCACTCAGCGGCATAACACCAAACCACTTATTCATAAATGGCTCTTTTTCAGCACGGCGTTGTTCTTTCTTTTGTTTTCGATCTTCTTTTGGAGCATCCATATACGACACAAACTGCTGCGTCACAAAGCGAACATAATCATTAGTAGACATATTATCATCACCTCTACTTGATTAGTATGTCCACTTTTTTATACATTAATCTTTTCCTTTAATTCATTCATAATTTGCTTTACAGACTTATTTGTCGTATCGATATGAATGTGAGCCTCTTCATAATAAGCTCGGCGTGATTCAAATTTCGTTACGAATGCATCTATATCTTTCTTTTGAAATAGTGGACGTGTCGTATCTTCACGAAGCCTTTCTGCAATTACATGCGGATCACAATATAAATACACGACAGTTCCGTTCTCTTTCATCCACTTGCGATTTTCCGCTCGTTCAATAATTCCCCCACCAGTTGTAATAATGACATTATGGACTGGTAGCGAACGCAACATTTCGCTTTCATATTCCCGAAAAGCCATTTCGCCTTCTTCGGCAAAAATATTTCGAATTGCCTTCTCTTGCTTCTCTTCGATTTTTTGATCAGTATCTACAACATCCATATGAAGTTCTTTACTTAACGCTTTTCCAATTGTTGTTTTCCCTGCTCCCATGTAGCCGGTTATGTATATAGATTTCATTTTCTGTCCTCTCAATCGTCATTTATTAATTGTTATTATAACGAAAGATGCTACTTTGTTTAATAAAAAAACGTTTTGTTCTTATACTATGAAGAACAAAACGTAACACTCGCTTTTACTTATAAGTACCTCTTCTCACCCACTGCGTTGCAATCCATTTCTCGCCTTTCGTTACAGGTGCCCCTCCATGTAACGTAAGCTCATTTAGTGATTGATCTTGATAAAAATACTCAAAGTATACTGCCATTCCCTTTCTAGGATGTACAGAAAGATTTAATTTCGGGAAGTACGTTTCCCCGCCTTCTTCTACATCATTTAAGTACATTACAAGCGTACTAATACGATTGTTAGCAGCTGATCTACTATGTTCCGCAAAATAATCATAGTGTGCTTTATATTGTTGATCCACTTCATAATTTAAAATGTGCAATCCTTCACCATGCGACGCAGGAACATTCATGATAGATGAAATTCGTTTTTCAATCTTTGAAGTAAGTTCATTGTCTTCCAAAAATGCACCGCTACTTGTTCGAATATCATTTACATCACGTGATGAACCAACTTTAGAACGCTTCATTTTATTTTTAGACATTTCAATCAATTTATCACACTCTTCATCACTTAGTACATTTGCTAATACGACAATAAGAGGTTCTTCGAATTTTGAAATAATGTGTATTTCTCTATCTTCTGTCATAATCGTATTTCCTTTATGATCAAAAATAGTTTGTTCCTTATTTTCACCTATTTGATTGTTGTTTGTCTTTTCCCTATTCTCCCTAAAAATAATGATTGGATAGCATGAATATATCACATTCTTTCTACCTTTCTCTTTTTTGAGAAAATTTAAACTTTTAATCATTATATTTATCCATTTCTTCTAAAAAATCAATTCAATTCACAATAGAAATCCCTGGTTTTTCTTCGTATTTTTTACATATTATCCTTCTATCCAATCGACTATTTTTCCATCCTTTTTTCTATACCGAAAGCTCACCGTATAGAAAGCTTCCTGTTTGAGTTTGCACTGCAACGCAACGAAAATTGAATCATTTTCAAAAACATAATTCCCACTCGCTTCTCCCTTTTCATACTGAAAGAAAAATGCACCTTCTTTTTCTTTTTGCTGTAAGTCTTTTTTTATATCTGTAATAGATCGGTTAAGTAGTTCATCCAGTAAAAACTTTTGTTCTATTTCCATATAAAAATTTTTATCTGTAAGCAGCATATTGGTTTCGTATATAAAAAAAGAAGTTAATAAAATAAGAAAGATGATCGTTCCAGGCATTGTAAACCCATTTTGCCCTCTCATACATTCATTTCCATTTCACTATATCGCATAACTACCCCTTCATATATTTTCCCACTAGTATCTTTCACATTTATAATGAGTACATGAGGTGTTAGTTTGTAAGAAACCGTTCCAATATTTTGTAAAACAACTTCTCTCCCACGCCTATTTACCTTTCTTATAAGACGACTATTCTCTTTTTCATATGATACTTCACTCCCATTACGCGATCGGAATCTTAAAATACTTTCTCCATTTTCAAATGCTAGCTGTTCTCCAGATGATACTTCACGAAACTCCAATTGCGTTTGACCTAAAAACACATCCCACTCCCAATCATTTAATCCTTTTGACTGTTTATTTTCCATTTCAATGAAATGTAGGCGGGGAAAGAGCAAAAAAAATATTGATAATAGAAACAGACATACAATCATTTCTATTAATGAAAAACCAAATTCTAATTTACTTTTTCTCCTACATAAAAGCATTGTTCCACCATTCTTTCTTTCACATCTCTCCACATGGTACAAACTTCATTGCCTCCCCAATATGTGTAATACACAATTCCATTCATATTCTTTTCTATTATTCGCTTTTCTTCATTTCCATACATATATATAGCTGCTTCTTTTTTTAATAACCCAGATGCCTTATAACGAATTTGTATATTTTTTCTTTCTTGCATAACTAATACTGTTTGCGGTAGTAGTAACGATACAGCCATCATTAAAACACTTAACGACACAATCATTTCAGCCATTATGGACCCTTTTTGACATTTCACGATACGTAAATCTCCCTCTTCCAAGCTGAAATACAATTTCATATTTATAATTTCGATACGAAATTATAATCGTACCACCTCTATTAATATTTCCACTTGGATTATATGTCATCGGGTTTGGAAACGTATGCAAATCAATTTGTATATCTTCTTCATACTCCCGCTTGACGATATAATACTTTGTACCTAACTCTTTTATAGCATACAAATTTCTATCTTTATACCAACGTAATGTATAGTGCTTTTGACGGTTTATCGCTAATTGCTGCATATACAAAACATCATTTGAAAACTGTCTCAAAAATTGTTCAACTTTTTGTCGCTCGTATAAGGAATGAACACTAAAATACGTAACTATACTCAATACAGAAATAGCAAATAAAACGAGTAACATCTCTAAAAAAGTAAACCCCTGTTGTTTCACAATGTCCTAATTGATACTGTGCCATCATCTGAAATATGAATAGATTCGCCATTCGGACACTTATCAATTGTAATATACTTTTCATCTATCAGTTCTTTTAACGATGGAATTTTATTATGTTGTAATTGATATACTTGTATTTGCGCTTCTATAGATTTCACGTAAGCTGCACACCCTTTTCCTTGGATCGATGAGCGCTGTGTAACTACATTCGGAATAATTAATAGTAATAATATAGTTATGACAACCATTACTAATAGCATCTCTAACAGAGTAAATCCTTCCTCATTCTGCATACAAATGCCTCCTAAATAGAATTCATCATTTGAAACATCGGCATAATCATCGCTAAATACATAAGGACAACGATTCCTCCAATACATGTAAATAAAATAGGCTGAATGATAACTACCATATGTTTAATTTTCCGTTCCATCTTTTCCATAATAAGATCGCTATAGTCACCTAATTCAATCGCTAAATTACCGTTTGCTTGTCCATGCGTAATAACATAAGAAAGTTCTTTCTCGTAATACCCACTTTTAGCAATGATAGATTGTAACTGTTCTCCTCCAATTAATTGTCTTTCAATTCGGCTCGCTTCATATTGAAAGAACGGATGATATCTTTGCTCCATCATTATTGTTAAAGCTTCGCATACTGATAGTCCACCATTTAATAAACCACTCAACTGAGTAGCAAAATAATGTGAATGCTTTAAAATAAGAAATGTTTTGATGAAGGGAATACGATGCATGATTTTTACCTGTCTAATATGTGGAAGTTTCCTAAAATACAACATATATAAACTACATCCAATAATAACAGTTACAATAGCGGTTAAAATAATGTAAGGTAGCATTTTTATTGCACTTAAAATTTGTTCTGTAAGTAGTGGTGTATTAGAACCGAACGAACTATAAACCATTTCAACCTGAGGTAATAAGATGAGGTTGAAAATAAAAAGCATGATTAGTAGAAAAAACACCAAAAACATAGGATACTGCATTATTTTCATCATGTCTCTCCTATACTTATCTTTCTTATAAAGAAGTGCACTTCCTTGTTGCAAAGCGAAAGAAATATCACCATGTTGCTCGGCATAAAATAAATAACTTAACATGTCCTGATGAAACCTTAACTGATGAAAAGAATCGTGTAGACTTTTCCCATCTTTTAATCCCTCAACCATGCGTTGCAATTGTACTTTCTTTTCTACAGGTAATTGAAACTGTAAAAATTCTAATGCTTGTAAAAGAGAGTAGCCTTTTTCTAATAATTCTCCTAAACGTTTCAACAATACTACTTGATTACTTAAACTCCAAGTTTTCTTAAACATAAACATCATCTTCTAAAAACCCTAAAGCATATCCTTTTCGTATTGACGATTCTAAAGTCTCATGTTTGTAAGTAACACATTCTCCATTCGCTTCTTTAAGCGCTTGTTTTAACTCATACCCATATAGCAGCTCATAAATGCTTGCTTGCCTTACTTGCCTCATTGATTTACATAAAGTTGAGCACTTCCCTCTGCAAAACGGACATTTCAATTCGACAAGTCGCTGTGCAGCTACAGCCAATAAAGACTGTTCAATCTCTTGCCTCGTTATACCATAATCCATGAAACGAATGATTGCTCCTTTCGCATCATTCGTATGCAGCGTTGTCATTACTAAATGTCCTGTCAAACTTGCTCTTATAGCTATTTTTGCTGTTTCTTCATCACGGATTTCACCGACTAAAATAATATCTGGATCATGACGTAAAATAGCCTTTAATCCTGTTTCATATGTAAGACCCGCTTTTTCATTTATTTGAATTTGTAATACATCGTCACTTCTTTTTTCAACCGGATCTTCAAGTGTAATGATACGACGTGTTTTCTTTTTTCTAATTACCTCTAATAATGCATACATTGTCGTTGTCTTCCCAGAACCAGTCGGTCCAGTAAACACGAGTAGCCCCTGTGAATAGCGTAAAAACGAGAGTAGTTTTGCTGCCGTACTTGGAAATAACGAAAGATGTGATAAGGGCTGAACAGATGCTTGTAAATGAAGGCGAATAACGAGACTTTCTTGATATACTGTTGGAAGTGTTGAAAGGCGTAAATATACTTCTTGTCCATCAATTTGCAAATACAACGAACCATTCTGTGGCTTCCGTTTCTCTCCTATATCCATAGATGCTAAAAATTTAAAATGTGAGACAAGTTTTTCTCCAAACTCCTTTTCAATACATTGTCTCGTCATTAAATCTTTTCCTATACGTAGTTGCACCGCTACATCCTTCTGCCGGGGCACAATATGTAAATCTGACGCTTGTACCCTACACGCTTCTTTTAAAATTGTATTCGCAAAAATTTCAATCCCATTCATCACTTTTCCCTCCTCACTATGTATATAGCATGAAAACATGCACAATAGAAATTTGGATTTTTGTATTTTCAATAGAGGAAAAAGGAAAAATATGTTTGTGAAATTATGAACAATTTCCGAATTATTGTCTGAAATTACCTATACTCATGTTTATCTGTATTATAATGTTATTATCTTGGATAAAGTGATAAAGGTGGAGATCCTCATGGAACAAGCTTTAAAAATTACAGGTGTTTTAGCTGACCCAACTCGTTATTACATTTATAAATATATTTCGCAAAAACATAGTTACGTAACTGTACAAGAAATTGCAGATGAATTCGATATTCATCCAAACGTAGCACGTTTACATTTATCTAAATTAGAAGATGTTCATATGCTTAAATCGGAAACAAAGAAAACTGGAAAAGGCGGAAGACCAAGCAGATTATATGTCTTATCTGAAGATGTTATTCAATTGCAATTTCCATTCCGTGATTATCAATTGTTAGCAAGAATAGCATTTAATTCTTTACTTAGCCTTGGCGCTGCTGGTGAGAAAGCGCTATACGAAACAGGAAAACAATTCGGGGCCGAATTAATGCAACAACATATGCAACGTTTAAATGTGAGTGAAGGTGCTTTAACAGTAGAACAAAAAGTTCAAATTGCAAAAGAAGCTTTCTCAACAGCCGGCTTATCACCTGCATTTGAATTAAGTGCAGATGGAACAAAAATTTTCTATGATGTACACAATTGTCCATTTAAAGAAGTGGCTGTTCATCATCCAACTGAAATTTGTAACATGCACGGAGATATGATGAAAGGAATTTTTGAAATCCTATTCCCTAACATGGAATTAACTCGAAATGATAGTCTATTAGATGGATGTAAATCTTGTAATTATAAACTAACAATTTAATTTCTCATATAAAAAGAAGCCAATAATAATTGGCTTCTTTTTATATGAATGAATATTTACAATAGTAAGAAAAATAAACTATAATGAAAAGAGGTTTTACTTTTTCTAGAAAAGGAGGGAAATAGCATGGATCGCATGTTTCGCGTTCTCGGCTTTTGGACTGGAATTTTCTCGGTTATGTTTTACGTAGGAGATATGCAACAGGCTGCACTACTATTTTTAGGACAAACAGGTTTCTTCGTACTTTTAAGCTATTTAAAATTAACAGAGCGTATGTATATATACGTATTCGGGGCATATTTAACTGTTTTCTTCATAGGATTTACATACTACACGACATTTTTACTTGTCCCTGGGGCTGGACATTAAAAGATGGCATTTTGCCATCTTTTTTTTAATCCCGGAATTTCCTAGTTGACTTATAGGTTTTATTACCTTATATTCTATATAACAGATTGGAATTAGGGGGAATCAACATGAATACACTGCTTGTCGGAATTAACGTTGCAGTCATGCTCATCTTAGTTGGCGTATTATATTATATGCAACGTAAGCATGTATCTTTTAATAAACGTGTATTTACCGCTTTAGGAGTCGGAATTTTATTCGGTCTTATATTACAATTCATTTATGAGCCAACTTCTAAAGTAATTATTGAATCAAATACTTGGTTTGGCTTAATTGGTAACGGTTATGTGAAATTACTTCAAATGATCGTTATGCCACTTATTTTAGTATCTATTATTTCAGCATTTACAAAATTACAGTTAACGAAAAACCTTGGTAAAATTAGTGGTCTTATTATCGGAATTTTAATTCTTACTACAGGAATCGCTGCAAGTGCAGGATTTGATGTATCTGCAACAGGCTTGCAACAAGGTGATGCAGAATCTGCTCGTCTGAAACTAGTTGAAGAAAGATTTACTTCTATTGAAAAGACAACAATTCCAGATAAATTATTAGAGCTATTGCCTACAAATCCGTTTCTTGATTTAACAGGCGCTCGTCCAACATCAACAATTTCTGTCGTAATATTTGCAGCCTTTATCGGCATTGCCTTTATAGGTGTAAAACGAAAATATCCAGAACAAGCAGAGCTATTTAAGAAAATGCTTGATGCTGTATATGCAATCGTAATGCGTATGGTAACATTAATTTTACGCCTTACTCCATACGGCGTATTAGCTCTTATGGCAAAAACAGTTGCTGGTAGCGATATAAATGCTATTTTAAAGCTTGGTAACTTCGTGTTAGCCTCTTATGTAGCACTTATCGTAATGTTTATCATTCACTTATTATTAATTGCATTGTCTGGTTTAAATCCAATTCAATATTTGAAAAAAGTGTTCCCTGTACTAACTTTTGCATTCACATCTCGCTCTAGTGCTGGTGCGATGCCATTAAATATTGAAGCTCAAAAAGAAAAGCTTGGTATCTCCGAAGGAATTGCAAACTTCGCAGCTTCATTTGGGGTATCTATCGGACAAAACGGTTGCGCAGGTATTTATCCAGCAATGCTTGCAATGATGGTCGCTCCAACTGTAGGAATTGATCCATTACAACCACAATTTATTTTAACTTTAATCGCTGTTGTTGCTATTAGCTCATTCGGTGTTGCCGGAGTTGGTGGCGGTGCAACATTCGCAGCTTTAATCGTACTATCTACAATGAACTTACCAATCGGTATTGTTGCTCTAGTTATCTCAGTTGAGCCATTAATCGATATGGGTCGTACAGCTCTTAACGTAAGTGGTTCTATGACAGCAGGTCTTATTTCAAGTAAATGGCTTGGTGAATTAGATCAAGATACGTACAATCAAGACGATACAAAAACTGGTGAAATTGCTTCATAATGAAAGAAAGACGCTAACATACAATTGTTAGCGTCTTTTTTATTCCGTTCCCTCTTTATAGATCTTATCTTGAGAATTATCACTCCAAGTATTCTTTTAATTGCTCTTTTAACTCTTCCTCAATCTCATAACAAGATTCATCAGCGAGTTCCCCTACTTTCTTACTACCCAAAATGTTTAATTGAATTGGCATTCCTAAAAAGATTCTTTCGCATTTCCAAATTGGTATATTGTAAAATCCAATCATCTCTTTTTCTTCATCTAATATAGCTATAGCAACTGATGAACCATATCCCACCTCAAAAGGATGCTCTTTATCTTTAACAAGTCCCATATCTAATTCCATGTTTTTTTCTATGTATAAATGCGAATACTCTTTATAAAGTTTAAGTGATATCCGTTCTATTTCCTTCTCCATGCATTGAATTTTCTCTTTCAATTCCAGTGTAAAATCTCGTTCTGTATACTTCATCTCCGCCTCCTTACACATAGAAAAAGAGAATATAATAACATATTCTCTTCTCTCAAATATATTTCATTATCTCACAGCCCGTCCTTTTCACAAATAACCATTTTGTTCGCACCATTTATGAAATTGTCCTACGTCCACCCCAACTAACACGATATCCTTTAGCTCTACATCAATGATTTGTTCTCCAATTACAATAGCAAACTGCGATGCTAATTTTGTCTCGTTTTTCTTTACAATTCCAATTCGGTTCCGATGCGGTCCATCTTTTATATATGCTTTTTGTCCTACAATATCAAAGTTCAAGATTTTCACCTCTTTTACTGCGCTCAAATTGGAAATACGATCTCCACCTCGGAAAATTTCCTTTCATTGCACTATTTCTCTATATATATGACGAAACAATAAAAGAGTCCTTCCTTCTTTACAATTATTTTTTCTTTGTTTCATTTTTGTGATTGAAACGTAAAGTTTATAATAAAATACACTTGGAAGCGCTTTCTATGTAATTTTTTGTGTTATAATATAAAAGTAGAACTTCGTAAAGAGGGTTAAAAAAATGAATACAAAAATGATAAAAAAAGTAATTGAAGCATTAAAAGTATATGGCTTTCAGGATGTATCATTCTGTGACAAAACGAGGCAATTTTTATTTCATAACGAAACCGATATTATGAGCGGCTATGCAGAAATAACATATAGTAGTCAATTTGAAAAATTCAACGTACAAATTCATCCAATTGAAACACATCACCAAGCAGAGTTACAAGAGGTTGAAAGACATATACAAGCTTGTATAAGAAAAGTGGAATATTTAAACGCACTTCTTACCGGGCAGACAAAACTAGATGATAAAATTATTATTATGTAAAAAAAGAACGTGATCCAATCACGTTCTTTTTTCATTATATGTTCATCTTTTCCTTTAGTTGTAATCCTGTAACAGATTCTAATACATCCATCGATTCTCCAAATGTCATATCAAAAATTGTATTGTCCTCTATGTACGGAAACTGTCTGAAACGCTTTTCTAACACCTTTACAGCATCTGATGTAAAGTTTGCACTATCAATTCCAAATTCTGTTTCAAGAAGAACGATCCAATCTAACACATGAAAACCTAATCCATTGACGAATGCAATAAGTTTTTCTTCTGGGTTTGAAGATAAGAATACTTGGCGTTCCATCTCACTAAAAAGTTCTTCTCCTAAGATTTCAGCTAACTCATCATCATGTTCACGTTCAACAAGTTCTTCGTAGCCGTAATCATCCACAAGCTCTTCTACTTCTTCACTATCCTGACAAAGCAATTGACTAAGAAGTGCCTCTTTCTTAAATTCACTATTTTGTACGACTTCTAAAAAGCTCGTTTCCCATCCATTTTCTAATTTCATATTATGTACTCCTTTATATACGTTTCTTATCATCACTGTACCCAAAAGATCACTTTTATAACCTTTTAGGTAGTTACATTATTTCACATGATTCATAACATAAGATGCAAACTCAGCTACATCTCCTTCAAAAATATTTATTTCTGGCAAGTGATAGAACGTTGTTTGGAGCGGATTTCCTGCATGATATACATATATCGTTTTCTCTAGCGCAATCGCCATTCCAAACTCTGTATGGCTCCCGTTTCCGCCATCTAATATAAGTAAAAACACATCCGCTTCTTTTACAGCATTTTGTTCTGCCTGACCAATTTCTCTTAATTGTTCTTGATTCGCTACTCTTTCGTTTTTGGCCCAATCATATGTATGGTGCCATCCTGCATGTTTCAGTTCATTTGCTACGGAACGTACAAGATGTTTATTTTGGAAACCTGAGGCGATATAAAAATTCATTTATATACACTCCTTCATTATGTATGGGGAAACTCCTTTTTAGCGTTATTTGTTATAGCTATAATAAAGAACAACTTCAAAAAAAATCCCCATCTTTAAAACTTATTTGCGTTTAAATGATGGGATGCTTCATGGTCTTCTTTTATTTTTTGTTTTTTATAACTTTCATCAGCTAACATTTCTAGTTCAGCTGTTATCTCTGACTTTTCAAGCTCTCTTTCTTGCGAAAATTTCCTTGAAATATAAACAATAACACTACCAACGTACAACACAAAGCATATAATAAGTGCAGTATTTTCATAGAGACTTAGCTCCAACACAGTCACTCCTAATCCATTCGTATTTTCACGCCTCATTAATTGGAATTTCTCTATTAACCCAGTTATTATCCCGCTATTTGAGGGCAGTAAGACTCCCTCCTCAAATTTCAGTAAAAGTAAAGAAGTTAGATGTGGGATGCACCCAACTGATTAAAGTTTCACTTTATTGTAACATAAACATATCAATTCTTGGAATCTTTCACCCTACTAAAAGAGGCATGATTGTTTCATCATGCCTCTGAAATATTTTGAATGATTGTTTGAATTGCTTCTTTTCCATTATATTTTTTTAGTGCTGTTTTATACTTCTCATTATTTTGATTCAATTCTTCGACATACTTTATCAGAGATTTTACAGTTACATCTTCTTCATATAATACGGAGGCATACCCTTGCCTTTCAAAGGACTCTGCATTTAATATTTGATCTCCACGGCTTGCAAATTTCGATAATGGAATTAAAACCATCGGCTTTTGTAATGTTAAAAATTCAAAAATTGCGTTGGAGCCCGCGCGTGAAATAACAAAATCTGTTACCGCTAATATATCCGGCAGTTCTCCATGTACATATTCAAATTGTCTATATCCTTCTTTATTTTGTAAACTTTCATCAAGGTTACCTTTTCCGCAAAGGTGAACAATTTGATACTTTTTAAGAAGTTCTGGTAATGCTTCTCGAGCCGTATCATTAATTTTCTTCGCGCCCAAGCTGCCTCCCATAATCGTAATAACTGGCTTTTTACGTGAAAAACCTAAAAATGCTAAACCTGTTTCAGGATTTCCCTTCAGCACTTCTTCACGTACAGGAGATCCCGTATATATTACTTTTCCTTTCGGTAAATGCTTCGCTGCTTCTTCAAATGTAACAAATATTTTCGAAGCAAAACGAAGCGCAATTTTATTTGCTAGTCCTGGCGTCATATCAGATTCATGTAATAAAACTGGTACTCTATTTAGCCATCCTCCAATTACGACTGGTACAGATACGAAACCGCCTTTTGAAAAAATCACATCTGGTTTTAGTTTTCGAATCCTTACATACGCATCCATAACACCCTTCATTACAAGAAAAGGATCTTTTATATTTTTCAAATCAAAATAACGACGTAGCTTTCCACTCGAAATACTATAGTAGGGAATGCCTTCCTTTTCTATAATCGTTTTCTCAATACCTTGATGAGAACCAATATAAGAGATATCCCAGTTGTCTTCCTGTAAATGTGGGATAATGGCTAAATTAGGTGTTACATGTCCTGCCGAACCGCCACCTGTAAAGACTATTTTCTTCATACGTCTCCCCCTTCTAGACTATAATACACTAAAATATCTTGCCTCAGGGTGAGAAAATACCATAGCCGTTACGGAAGCTTCTGGCTCCATCATGAATCCTTCTGTTAATGAAATACCTATTTCCTCTGGATGAATTAAGCGAAATAGCTTTTCTTGATCTGCAAGTTCTGGACACGCCGGATAACCAAATGACACGCGTATTCCTCTATATTTCGTACGGAAACGTTCTTCCATCGTCAGTTCAGGTGAGTCTGAAATGCCCCAGCGGTCACGAATGAGCATATGTGTTTTTTCAGCAAGTCCTTCTGCTAATTCAAGCGCTAACGATTGAATGGCATGACTACGTAAGTAATCACCTTTCGCCTTCCACTCTTCAGCAATGTCCCGAACTCCTTCCCCAACCGTAACAGATAAGAAAGCAACATAGTCCATCTCATCTCCAATTGGGCGCAAATAATCGCCTAAAGTACGATAGGGGGCCTTTCCTTGTCTAGGGAACGTGAAACGCTCTATAACACGCGTATGATCTTCTGGATCATATATTACAATGTTTTGTCCATCGCTTTGCGCTGGGAAAAATTGATACACTGCTTTTGGCTTTAACCAAGATTGTCCTTCTTGCAATAATTCATCTATTAAATCATTTAATTCATGCGCTCTCTTATCTCCCTCTTTCAAAAGCTTCTTCACATTTCCTTTTAATCCAAGGTGATGCCCAAGTAGCATTTGTCTATTTAAAAATGGAGCGAGATGAAGGGCGGGAATATCGCGTAATACAATTCGTTTTGTTGAATCAGGCACGATAACCTCAGCCTTTGGTAATGGCTCAATTACTGCTGGAATTTCTACTTTCTTCTCCTCTTTTTTTACGATATGAAGATGCCGTTCTTTCTTATCCTGTTTCATCTTCTCACGCTCTTCTTCTTTTTGAAGCTTATTAATAATATCGAGCCCCGTCATCGCATCACTCGCATAACAAACGAGCCCTTTATATGATGGTGAAATCCGATTATCTGTAAACTTTCTCGTTAATGCTGCACCACCTACAACAATGGGAACATCAATATTTGCAGCTTTTAAATCTTCAGCAGTCGTTACCATTTGTTGCGCTGATTTTACTAATAAACCTGAAAGTCCTATAATGTCCGGATTCTTTTCTTGTACTTCTTGAACAATTCGATCTGAACGTACATTAATTCCTAAATTAATAATCTCATATCCGTTATTCGCTAAAATAATTTCAACGAGATTTTTCCCAATATCATGCACGTCACCTTTTACAGTTGCTAATAATACTTTCCCTTTTTTCGCACTATCACTAGATTCCATATATGGCTCTAAATAACTTACAGCAGCTTTCATACTTTCGGCACTTTGCAATACTTCAGCAACAATAAGTTCATTATTATTAAATAGTCGTCCTACCTCGTCCATCCCTGTCATAAGCGGACCGTTAATAATATCAAGAGGTTTTCTTCCTTCTTCAAGTGCAAGACTTAAATCCTCGTGTAATCCTTGTTTCGTACCTTCTACAATATAATTTGCTAGTCTTTCATCAAGCGTTAACGTTTCTTGCACAACGACATCTTTCTTTTTAGCGACTCGGTAAAAGTTTGTAAATTCTTCTAACGTCTCTTTAGTCGTTTCAAACAGTAATGCATCTGCAAGGTGTTTTTCTTCCTCTGGAATCGACGCATAGCGTTCTAATTTTTCCGTATTAACAATCGCGTAATCTAATCCAGCCTTCGTAGCATGATATAAAAAGACGGAATTCAATACTTCACGTCCAGCTGGTGGTAAACCAAATGATATGTTACTTACACCTAAAATCGTTAAACACTCTGGTAACGCTTCTTTAATAAGACGAATTCCTTCTATAGTCGCTGCCGCTGAACCAATATATTCTTCATCACCTGTCCCTACTGGAAACACAAGTGCATCAAAAATAATATCTGACGGACGTATTCCATATTTCGTCGTTAATAATTCGTAACTTCTTTTTGCAATTTCTAATTTTCTTTCAGCACTTACTGCCATACCATCTTCATCGATTGTACCAACTACAATTGCAGCACCATACTTACGAAGAAGCGGTGTTACCTTTTCAAAACGCTCTTCTCCATCTTCTAAATTAATAGAGTTGATAACAGCTTTTCCTTGAATATAAGTAAGTGCTCTTGCCATAACATTTTCATCCGTTGAATCAATCATAATCGGTACTTTTAACACTTTCGTAACTTCTGTCAAAAATTTCTCCATATCTTCTATTTCATCACGATCAGGATCTGCCATACAAATATCAATAATATGAGCATTTTTCTTCACTTGCGCCCTTGCCACTTCAGCAGCCTCTTCAAATTTCCCTTCTGCTACTAATCGTTTAAATTTACGTGATCCAATAACATTCGTTCTTTCACCTACAAATAACGGTCTCATAGACTCATCGTATTGCAGTGCCTCCAATCCACTAATTCCATGTCCTTCTCTCTCATGATGGTCACGAGGCTTAAGAGATGCTAGCGCGGATTTCATTGCTTTTATATGTTCTGGTGTCGTGCCACAACAACCACCGATAATATTAACCCATCCTTCTTCAGCAAATCGCTTCACCTTTTCAGCAAGAGAAGATGGAGATTCATGGTAATGTCCATCTTCATCAGGAAGACCTGCATTTGGATAACAAGAAATGTAACACTCCGATAAATCAGATAGTGAACGAATATGGTCCCTCATAAACTCCGGACCAGTCGCACAGTTTAATCCAACAGATAATGGTTTCATATGTTCTACTGATAAATAAAAAGCTTCAATTGTTTGCCCAGCCAGAGTCGTTCCCATTGGCTCAATCGTTCCTGAAATCATAATAGGAACCGTTTTTTTCATTTCTTCAAAAGCAGCTTGAATTCCAATATAAGCTGCTTTCACGTTACGCATATCTTGACTCGTCTCAACGAGTAATACATCAACTTCTCCTTTTAACAATCCTCGTGCCTGCCTTGTATAAGCCTCAATCAATTCTTCAAAAGTCACACCACCTGTAACACTAATTGCTTTCGTTGTTGGTCCCATTGCTCCCGCAACATATACTTCCTTCCCGCTTTCTTTAACAGCTTGCTTCGCCAAAAGTGCTGCCTTTTCATTTAGTTCTTCATCTAAATGAGACAGCTCATAATCACTTAGTACAATATTCGTTGCCCCAAATGTATTTGTTTCAATAATATCCGCTCCAGCTTCAATATAAGCTTTATGAATTTTTAAAATAACGTCTGGTCTTGTTTCTACTAAATATTCATTACAGCCCTCGTACTCTTCTCCTCCGAAATCTTCAGCAGTTAAATCCTCTTGCTGAATCATTGTCCCCATTGCCCCATCTAATATTAAAATGCTATTCTGTAATTTTTCTTCTATACACTTCATCAATTAATACCTTCTTTCACTTCTTGCTTTTCTCTTACATATTTAACAAGATGTTCTGTAATTTCATACTTTAAAAATGGTGTAATAAGATAAATACCATTAAAATATTTCATCGCTATGTCGATTAATTCTTGCGAAATGCGAATCCCTTCCTCAATTGCTGCCTCTTTCGTTTCGTGTCCATCCATTCTCTCTCTTATTTCTTCAGGAAGAGTAATACCCGGCACCTCAAAATGAAGAAAATCTGCATTCCGCTTACTTACTAACGGCATAATTCCAATAAAAATAGGTTGTTCCAAATGCTTTGTCGCTTCATACACTTCTTCAATTAGCGCGATATCGTAAATTGGCTGAGTTAAAAAATACTCCGCTCCAGCATCTATTTTTCGTTCCATTCGCTTAACCGCTGCTTTTAAGTGCCTCACGTGAGGATTAAATGCGCCGCCTACAGAAAACCTTGTCGCCGGTCCAATTGATTTCCCTAAAATTGAACGTCCATCGTTCATTTCTTTAATCATTTTAATGAGCTCAATAGAGGATAAATCATATACAGAAGTTGCACCGGGAAAATCACCAACGCGCGCTGGATCACCAGTTAAAGCTAGCACTTCTTCCATCCCTAACGCCGATAAACCTAACAAATGAGATTGTAGTCCAATGACGTTATGATCTCTACACGTTAAATGTGTCAATACTGGGATATCATGCTTGGTTAATAACGCACCCATTGCCATATTCGAGATGCGAGGCGATGCTAATGAATTATCTGCTAGAGTAATAGCATCTGCTCCCGCTCTTTTTAACGCTCTTGCTCCTTCAAAAAAACGCTGTGTATCTAACGTTTTCGGTGGATCTAATTCCACTACAACTGTCGTTTGTTTTTTCGCTTTCTCTGCTAGAGTGACGTGAGCCTTCGAACGTTTCTCATGCGTATGAACGACTTTCGGCCTTTGAATCGTGTCTTTTTCTATTACAGGGGTAATATTCGCAACAGCGCGCTTCATACTTTGAATATGTTCTGGAGTCGTACCACAACAACCACCCAATACTCGAATACCTTGCTCAATAAATCTCGGTGTCATCGCTTCAAAATAAGCTGGGCTTCCCTCATATACATAACGTCCCTCCACATAATTCGGGAGACCTGCATTTGGGTATGCTGATAAATAGCCATTTTGCGGAATCGATATCATTTTGAAAGCTTCCGTCATATGAAGCGGCCCTAGTTGACAATTCAATCCAACAACATTTGCACCGCAATCTATAAGTTGCTTTAATATTTCATTGACATCATTTCCATTTTGAGTCGTACCTGCTTCATGTAACGCTAATTGAGCAACAATTGGAATATTCGTTTGCTTACGCAATACTTTAACGGCATGAAGTAATTCAAATTCATCGTAAAAAGTTTCTAATAGTAATCCATCAACCTGTTCTTCTAGTAAAGCCCCTGCCTGTTCAAGTAGCATAAACTCCCTTTCCATATCAGTCGTTGTAACGGCTCCGATGTGTTTCATACCACCAATTGTTCCTAAAATTGCATTTCTGTCTGTAACAGATGCTTTCGCCAGTTTTACTGCCGCTCTATTAATTTCTGTAACTTGATTTTCTAAACCATACATACGTAATTTCGTCTCATTTGCCCCATACGTATTCGTTTGAATTACATCTGCTCCAGCAGCTACATATTGTTTATGAATCGATATAATTAAGTCTGGATCAGATACATTCAATTCTTCAAAGCTACTTTGCAAACCATGTGAATGCAATAACGTCCCAACCGCACCATCACCTATTACAATTCCTTTTGATAATAAATCTAGTAATTTCACGAATCTCCCTCATTTCTATCAATATAAAAACCCCCTCTTCACTTTGAAGAGGGGAACATAATCGTTCCTCCTCTTATTATGCAAAACATTCGTTTTGCAGGTATTAGCACCGTTTCAAACATTTCGTTTGAAGGTTGCCGGGTTTCACAGGGCCTTTCCCTCCACCGCTCTCAATAAGAGTTGTCTTTATTATTTTATTTATGTAGCTAAAAGGAAATGCGTTCCCCTTTTAACAATGTTTGTTAATTTTTTAATAAATTTAGCATGCACAAAAGTAAAAGTCAATGATACTTGCGTAAAAATAAAAATTATTTAAAATAAACTTGCAATTCAATTATCTTTTGTTGTAAAGTTAAAAACATAATAAAAATTTCATACGAACATTCTTATCTAGAGAGGTAGAGGGACTGGCCCTATGACGCCTCAGCAACCATTAACAGTTTGTTAATAAGGTGCTAATTCCAGCAAATTGTGAAAGATTTGACAGATGAGAAGAAGACTCTATTCAAACCGAAAGCCTTCTTCTTAGAAGGCTTTTTTTATTTTATATTCACTTAATGTTTCAATTTAAAAAGGAGGAATTTTCACATGTCAACAATCGAAACGAAACTAGCACAAATCGGAAATCGCAGTGAAACTACAACAGGAACGGTTAATCCACCGGTTTATTTCTCAACCGCTTATCGTCACGAAGGAATTGGTAAATCTACTGGCTTTGACTATTCACGAACTGGCAATCCAACTCGCGGTCTTTTAGAACAGGCGATCGCAGACTTAGAATATGGCGAACAAGGTTATGCCTGTAGTTCAGGGATGGCGGCTGTTCTCCTCGTCCTTTCTCTATTCCACTCTGGAGACGAACTTATTGTATCTGAAGATTTATACGGAGGAACGTATCGATTATTTTCTGAGCACGAAAAAAAGTGGAATGTTCGATGTAGATACGTAAATACACAATCTATTAAACAAATTGAGCAAGCTATCACAACTGAAACGAAGGCTATTTTCATAGAAACTCCAACTAATCCATTAATGCAAGTTACTGATATTGCTGCTGTCGCAACTGTAGCGAAAAGGCACGGACTACTTCTTATTGTAGACAACACATTCTACACACCTTATATACAGCAACCATTAACAGAAGGTGCTGACATTGTACTCCATAGCGCAACGAAATATTTAGGGGGACATAACGATGTACTAAGCGGACTTGTCGTTGCAAAAGGAATGGAACTTTGCGAGGAAATCGCTCATTATCATAATGCATCAGGCGCGGTTTTAAGCCCATTTGACTCATGGTTATTAATTCGCGGTATGAAAACGTTAGCGCTTCGCATGAGACAACATGAAGAAAATGCGAAAGCAGTTGTTGCATATTTAAATGATGAAAACGGGGTGACAGATGTATTTTATCCAGGAAGAGGCGGCATGATTTCATTCCGCCTTAAAGATGAAGCTTGGATTAATCCATTCTTACAATCTTTATCCTTAATTACATTTGCAGAAAGTCTTGGTGGTGTAGAAAGTTTAATGACTTATCCAGCAACGCAAACACATGCTGATATTCCTGAAGATATTAGAACAGCAAACGGTGTATGCAATCGTCTTCTTCGATTCTCCGTTGGCATTGAAAATAGTAACGATTTAATTCAAGACTTAAAGCAAGCCATTAAACTCGTAAAAGAAGGTGTAAAAATATGAGCTATTCTATAGATACACTCTTACTACACAACCAATATAAACATGACTCACAAACGGGCGCTGTGAACGTTCCCATTTATAACACATCAACTTTTCACCAGTTTGATGTAGATACGTTCGGAAAATATGACTATAGCAGGTCAGGAAATCCAACTCGTGAAGCTCTTGAAGATATCATTGCTTTATTAGAAGGTGGAACAAAGGGGTTCGCCTTTGCATCAGGCATTGCAGCGATTTCCACTGCATTCCTCCTTCTTTCACAAGGTGATCACGTACTCATTTCAGAAGATGTATACGGAGGCACTTACAGAGTGATAACTGAGGTACTCTCCCGTTACGGTGTTTCACATACATTTGTTGATATGACCAATTTAGAAGAAATAAAACAAAACATTAAACCAAATACAAAGCTCTTTTATGTAGAAACACCTTCTAACCCACTTTTAAAAGTGACAGATATCCGCGAAGTTTCTAAACTTGCAAAATCTATTGGCGCTCTTACTTTTGTTGATAATACTTTTTTGACACCACTATTCCAGAAACCACTTGAACTTGGAGCTGATGTCGTTCTTCATAGTGCTACAAAATTTATTGCTGGTCATAGTGATGTTACTGCCGGATTAGCAGTAGTAAAAGATGCAGAACTCGCTCAAAAGCTTGGATTTTTACAAAATGCATTCGGTGCTATTTTAGGGCCTCAAGATTGTTCTCTCGTACTTCGTGGCCTAAAAACATTGCATGTACGCCTCGAGCATTCAGCTAAAAATGCCAATAAAATTGCACATTATTTACAAGAGCACACTAAAGTACAAAATGTCTATTATCCTGGATTACAAACGCATCTCGGATTTGATATTCAACAATCTCAAGCAACATCAGCTGGAGCGGTCTTATCGTTTACTTTGCAGTCAGAAGATGCACTCCGCCAATTTTTGTCAAAAGTAAAATTACCCGTTTTTGCAGTTAGTTTAGGAGCGGTAGAGTCAATTCTTTCTTACCCAGCAAAAATGTCACATGCAGCACTGTCGCAAGAAGCTCGTGATGAAAGAGGGATCTCTAATTCATTACTTCGGTTATCAGTTGGCCTTGAAAATGTTGACGATTTAATATCCGATTTTGAAAATGCCCTTTCTTATGTAGAAGAACCTGTAAATGTATAGAATGAATAGAAGATATGAAATTAAGTTTTCATATCTTTTTTTATGCTGTCTACCATACTCGTTTTAGTGCTTTTCTGTCTATATAGTTCATTAAAAAATAAAATTTTTATCTATTTCCAAGTAATGGATTAATTGATATATTAAGAAATAAAAAGGAGCAAAAATAATGGATACTTGTACAGATATTTTAATCGTTATCGATTTACAAAATGGAGTATGTTATAGCGGAGAGCATTTATTTGATTTACAGAACTTACTAACAAAAGTAAATCAAAGAATTTCTTCATACAGAAAATTAAATAAACCAATCCTTTTTGTTCAACATTGTGATGATGATTTAGTACCCGAGAAAGAAAATTGGGCTATTCATACCGATCTAGATGTTCAAGAACAAGATTTTTTTGTAAGAAAAACACATGCAAATTCATTTTATAAAACAAACTTAAAAGAAATTTTAGATCAATTATCTGTAAAGCGCATTGAATTTTGTGGTGCCCAAACAGAGTACTGTATGGATGCTACGATTAAGTTTGCCCACGGACTGGGATACGAAAACTTTATGGCACAGAAAACAACCTCTACGTTGAAGAATCCTTTTATGTCCGCAAAAGAGACGATTGATTTTTACGAGAACATATGGAATCACAGGTTTTTAACGTTGCTAAAAGATGAATTTTAGAATAAATGACTAATGACTTGATTATCCTAAGATTTATCAGCTGTAATCAAATATTTCGTTATCATCATAAAGAAGCGAATTACATTCAGCTTCTTTTCTTTTAAACTGTTTTATATTCTATATATATCATTACAATTCCTTTGTCATATTATTTTAAAAATTTTGTATATTCATTTGAAAGAATAAGAAAATCATGATAAAATTGTGTTACAAATATATCTATATCTTTCAATTTTTAAAACGCATCGAAATTTTCACCCAAAAATTTTATTTTACAAAAACGTGCTAATTTACCTATTTTATTTACATCAGGGTCTCTTTTCTTACAATTTCTTTACTTTAGGACTTTTTTTCTGCAACAACTATTTTCTTTTCTTTAAATTTTTGGTATGTATAGTATGGTATAATAGCTCACACGGAGGTGGAAAAGAACATGTTAGAAACCTTTCAAAAAGAATTAGAACTATATGAAAGTAATGCAGAATTATTAAAAGTACTAGCTCATCCTGTTCGTTTATGTATCGTAAAAGGATTAATTGAGCGCGGTCCAAGCAACGTTTCTACAATGTATACTGGCTTAAACATGCCACAATCTACAATTTCACAGCATTTAGCAAAATTAAAAAGCGCTAAAATCGTTTCTAGTGAAAGAAAAGGATTAGAAATTTATTACAAAGTAGAGAACGAAACAATAATTCAACTCGTTCGCGTATTATTAGGTTAGGGACTAATAATCGAAGAAAAAGAACGTATTCTATATTTTTCATCTCATATCTTTAATATAAATATATATCATGAGAGGAAATATATAATACTACATAAGTCGTATTAAAAAACAAGACACAGTATATACTGTGTCTTGTTTTTTTATATTGTTACATACTGCTCCAAATGCAAATGTTGCATATCTTTTGTATGTATAACAACATCAAACGCACTCCCTACTCCTCCATTCAAAATCATAGAACGAACTGCTCGATTTTTTTTTTGCGTTTCAGAAAAAGGATTCGTATCTTGATGGCTCGTAAGCTGTTCTAATATTCCTGCAGCTAACAAGAACTCAGATTGTTTCTTATGCCATACTGCACTCATTCCCTGCAGACTAAACATCTCAGTTAGCTCGTCCCAATGAATATGAGTAGTAAGATCCATTTCACCTGGATACGCTAGTGGGTTTCGTATTAGCTTATGCTGATAATACCCTCGCAAACTTCCTTCACGGTGTGCTGGATGCATCCATTCTTCTTTTGTGTATCCGTAATCAACTGTAATACATATACCTTTTTGAAACCATTTCGCAATTTCTTTTATATACTCCTCCATCACAATTGGTACTTCAAAACGTTGCCCTTCAGCAATATGAATATTATATTTCAATAAATATCGACCAATTCTTTTATCTAACGGCCTACATACTTCTGAAAGGTTTCCTTCCTCTGTATATGTAATACGTACTTCATACAACATACCATTTCTTTTCTCAATTATTTCAACAGGAAATGCATCAAACAACTCATTCGAAAAAAGAATTCCCTCGAAAGAATCTCCCATTTCACTATAGGAGGTATAGTACGATACATTAGAAAATGAGCCAAGTTGCTCCTGCTGTAATTTCCTATGAAAAGGGCTCACTTCAATCATTGAATAGTTTAAATCAATAAAGGTTTTTGGAGATAATTGCTTCCATTCTTGTAAAACATCATAGGCAAACTTTCCAGTTCCCCCACCAACCTCACAAATATTCGAAGCAACTTCACCATTTTCAACAAGACGAATAAAAAGTTTAGCAAAAGTTTTTGCAAAAACAGAGGATACATTGCTACTTGTAAAAAAATCCCCTTTTCTTCCAATCTTTTCACGTTCTTTCATATAATATCCATGACCTTCTGTATACAATACAAGGTTCATATACGTACTATATGAAATTGAATAATCCTTTTCTTTCCCCATCCATTCTCTTAAAATGAGCTCCATTCCCATAATGACTCCTTATTGTAAAAACGGATTATTTTCTTTTTCAAAGCCAATGCTTGTTTCTGGACCATGTCCACATAACACCGCTGTTTCATCTGGTAATACAAATAATTTCTCTTCAATACTTCCAATTAATTCAGCAAAACTTCCACCAGGCAAATCTGTTCTTCCAATGCTCATTTGGAACAATACATCTCCTGAGAATACAGCATTCGCCTCTTTACTATAATAAGAAATACTTCCTGGAGAATGTCCCGGCGTCTCAAAAATTTCAAAATTAAATGATCCAATTGTTAATGTACCTTCTGCATCAATAATATGATCCGCTGGTTTTGCTGTAATACTGCGGTTGATCATAAAAATTTGAGAGCCGTTTACAGTTGCATCTCCTAACCAATCTGCTTCTTCTTTATGTACGTATACAGGAATATAAAAAGCGTCTCTTACCGCATCAACAGCACCGATATGATCAAAGTGAGCATGTGTTAATAAAACCGCCAATGGTTTTAATTGTTCTTCTTGTAAATATGTAACGAGCTTTTCACCTTCATGACCAGGGTCAAAGATAATGCACTCTTTTTGATCGTTCATTAAAATATAAGCATTGGTTTGCAATGGGCCTAACGGCATTTGTATCCATTTCATATGAAATCTCCTCCAATTATTAAACTTACTTTTAATGATACAACATTTCTTTCTCTGAGGAAAAGAAAGGATGCTATCTCGACAATCATTTTTAAAACATGTACAATATAAAAGAGTAAATATTCCAAAAACTCATAATAAGAAATGGGTAGACAGAGGAGGATATTGTATGGGCCTTGTTATTATTTTTACACTTGTCACTCTGTTAGCTGTATTTGCTACGCTTAGAACACTTCGTGAAAAAAACTTTTTCGCGAGCGGCTTTGCAATTGCAACTGTACTCGTTTTCGGATGGTTTACGATCATGACTGTTCTATATAACGGGTATCCACCAGCAGCTTAATTCGTTTACACTTTATTCTTCATCGAGATTTCACACAAAAAGAGGAAGGGTTCCCCCTTCCTCTTTTCATATTTCACATCTTATATCATCTTCGCTTCGTATTTGTGCTTTTTTACAAGCCAAGCTCCTCCGATAACACCTGCATCATTACCAAGTGTTGCAATAGCTAACTTCGTGCTCTTTACAGCACGTGAGAAAGCGTATTGCTCGAAATAGCGTTGAATTGGTTCTAATAGCGCATCTCCAGCTTTAGACACGCCTCCACCAATAACAATTTTCTCTGGGTTCAACGTACTAGAAAGGTTCGCTACAGCTAATCCTAAATAAGAAGCTACTTTTTCTACTACTTCGCCTGCTAATTCATCACCTTGTCCAAGTGCTTCAAAGACATCTTTTGATGTAATACGTCCTTCTTCAGCTAACATAGAACGCAACATGCTTTCTTTATTAGTCTCTTGTATTTTTTGCATAGCAACACGTACAATACCTGTTGCAGATGCTACTGTTTCTAAGCAACCAGACTTCCCGCAATTACATGGGAAAGCATTTTCTGTAACTACTGTAATATGTCCAATCTCACCAGCAGCACCACTCACGCCGTGTACAATCTCACCATTGGCGATTACACCACCACCAACGCCCGTACCAAGTGTCATGCAGATTAAATCTTTTGCACCTTCACCAGCACCTTTCCACATTTCACCAAGCGCTGCTAAGTTTGCATCATTATCAATAACAACAGGTAATCCTGTTTCTACTTCTAATAAATCTTTTAGCGGATAGTTTTTCCACCCTAAATTAACCGCTTCATAAATCATTCCAGATGCCACATGTACAGGGCCAGGAGCTCCCATACCAATACCAATTAACTTGCTCTTCAATTCGCCTAATTCTTCTAGCTTTTTATCAATTGCTTTCGCAACATCAAGTGTAATATGTTTTCCTTGCTCACCTGTATTCGTAGGGATTTCCCACTTATGTAAAATTTCACCGTATACATTAATAAATGCTAATTTAATCGTTGTACCACCAAGGTCAACACCAACTAACCATTTCTCTTCCATGTTGCTTACCTACCTTTATCTAATTCTTATTTAGCTCTTTTTGAATTTCTTGCTTCAATAAAAATAAAGCTGTTTGATAGTCTTGTGGATCGATTAGCTGTGATTGATTTAATTCACGCAATTCATCTTGCATTAATTGTAAATCTGCAATTCGATCTCCCGTATAAATAATCGTACCAAATTTCTTTAGCAATTGCTGAATATCATAAATAGATACCATTTCATCACCCTCTATGCTCGCTTACTATAAAAAATTATAATAAGAAAACGTTCACATATTTTATTATAATCAAGAAGAAAAAGTCTCGTCAATTTTTATTTGTCTAGACAAGCTCATTTATGAGCATTGTTCCTTTTTCTGTAATAATTTTTTCTATATTTTTATCAAATGGCTCTACCGGAATGTGTTTTACCATTTGAAAACCATACGCTAATGATAGCGTTTTCCCTTTATAATGCACGAGATAACGATCATAATAGCCACCGCCGTACCCAATTCGCTCTCCTCGTTCTGTATAAGCTACGCCCGGCACAATTTGAAGATCAATTCCATCCACATTCACTTCTTCCGTAAGCCCGGGAATCGGTTCGCGTAAATTCATATACACCGTTTCTAATTGATCAAAATTATTAATTTGCCGGAAGGACATCGTTCTTGTTCCTTTATTACACTTAGGAACTACAACTTTCTTTCCTTCTTCCCAAGCTTTTTCAATAATAGGATATGTATTCACTTCATTTTCCATTGAAAGAGTAATTCCAATTGTTTTAGCTTCAACCCACTCTTTTTGCGCATACAGCAAAAATGCAATCTGTTCTGATAAAGTTGTATACTGTTCTTCTGATAAAGAATTCATGTGTTCTATTATTTGTTTACGCAAACGCACTTTCTCTTCTTTCACACATTTCCCCCCTACAGTGACACTTTTCTCTATGATGATAGTGTATCACTTTTAACATAGGAATCGAATAAAAAAAGAAACAGTAGGAAAATATTCCTACTGCTTACTTTGTTTCACGGTGTAACGTAGACTTCTTGTCACGCTTGCAATACTTTTTAAGCTCGATACGCTCAGCGTTGTTACGTTTATTTTTCTTTGAGATATAGTTACGATCTCCGCATTCTGTACATGCTAGAGTAATATTCACACGCATTCTTATTTCCCTCCAGTACTAATAACTTAAATCAGACTATACTATAATACCACTTTTAAAATAAAAATTCTACACCTTTTGATATTGTCTAATTTTTTCTATAAGATTTTCCATGTTTTCCCTTGCTATTACTGGGTTTCTAGCATGTGAATACACTAAAAATTTTGGTTGTTTTGTGTCAGAAACGATATAAGACCACTCTTTTTCAGTATATTTGAACTGTACTCCTTCAAATATACCTTCTCCCTTCCTTTCTATATCATCCAATAATTTCCTCATAATTTCCCCTTTTTCATTCCATGAACATACCACTTCATCATAAAGTAAATAGAGCGGCGGTGATTGCTCTACTATGCTGAGAAACGTTTTTCCTTGCAATGCTATTAGCTCGAATAATTTTCCAATTCGATATAAAATATCTCGCTTCCACCTTACTTGAAACGACTTTCTTTCATCCTGCGTATAAAATAGAAGATAACATTCTCCTAACTTCAAAGACATCGGGTAAATATTTCCTGTCGATTCGAGTAAAAAATCCGGAATATCTACCTCTTCCAAATCTGTACCCTGGTAAATATTACTATGTTTATCGTATAACTCGAAATGATTTCCTTGCTCAGAAAACATAAGAGCCATATTCGCTTTACTTGATTTCATCAAAGCTTTCACATGATCTTTTTGTTCGCTTGCATAAATCCATGTAACTGTACAACCAAGTCTTTGCAGAAAGAGCATAAGTAAATGTTGCAACGTATCATTTCTCTTATTAATAAGAAGATGAAACTTCTGCATCTGTATTTTCTCGATATCAATATGCTCCAATATAACTTCTATATACTCATTTATAGAAACATGAACCAGCTCATTACGCCCCATTTCTTTCTCATGTACGTAATAAAACAATTCGGACATATATACTTGTTCTATCTCTTTTTGCTGCTTATACGTTAACGGCATGCCAGCTTGACTGTATAACTTTATAACAATCTCATTCTCATTCTCCACTTGAATGAAAACACCACCTGCACATTGCAAATGATGAACACTATATTGAAAAAGTGACTCGTTCATTTCTTTACATTCCATCGTATGAATCCCTATACCATGAATAGCATGTAAAAATAAATTTTTATAAGAGGTTGTTTCTATATTTTCTTGACTTCCAATTAATATACTCTCTCCTTTTGTAAAAAGAGATCCATACGCCATCGCAATCTTCACGATAAACTGGGGAGTAATTTCAACATTCCCTCTTCCTACAATGCGGCTTTTTTGTAACCAACCTGCACTCATTTCACTCTCTTGAATACCAGCTGCTCCTACTATCGAATGACTATCAATGGCCTTATAAGGCCATAGTTTTCCTTTTTGCTTAATTACCGTGCTTCTCCCAATATGACAGTGATCCGCTACAACGCTTTTTTGAAACAGTGTAACGTCATCTTCAACTATTGTACGCTCTCCTATTGTCGTTTCTAATAGTTCACAATACTTCCCAATGTGGGCATTTGCAAAAACAATACTTTTTTGAAGATGAGAATAATTTGAAACGATACTATTTTTCCCAATAATAGAATATGGCTCAATTACAGCTCCTGTACCAATCTTTGCTCCTTCTCCAATAAAAGAGGGGCCATGAATTTTCGTCCCTTTGCCAATCGTCACCCCTTCTCCCATCCATACCATCGGTAATACTTCCGTATAAGGAATAGGTACTTGTAACTTTTTCGTTAACAAATCAAATTGTGCTTGTCGATATTGATTAAATGTGCCGATATCTAACCAATAACCTTCTGACAAATATGCGAATAACACATTTTTATTTGCCAATAACGGAAACACATCATGACTAAAATCAAAAAATTGCCTAGGCGGTATGTAAGAAAAGATTTCTGGCTCCATAATATATATGCCTGTATTCACAACATTAGAGACTACCTCATTCCAGCCCGGCTTTTCTATATATCGTGTAACCTCCTGGTCTTTATTCATTACAACCAATCCAAATGAGAGTGGATTTTCTACTTCTTTCACAAACATTGTTACTATTCTTTTCTTTTGTTCATGAAACCTAATTCCTTCTGATAATTGAAAGTCAGTTAATGCATCCCCACTTATCACAACAAATGTTTCATCTAAAAATTGTTCTGCTTGTTTAATACTCCCTGCTGTACCAAGCGGAGGAGAGTCTTCAAAATAATACAAGTTAACTCCCCATTTACTACCATCACCAAAATATTGCTTAATGGTCGTACTCATATATTGAACAGTAATTGCAATTTCACGAATACCATGCTGGCGTAATAACTCAATATTGTATTCTAAAACTGGTTTTTCTAATAACGGTAACATCGGCTTTGGAGTATTACATGTTAATGGTCTAAGGCGTCTTCCTTTTCCTCCAGCTAAAATAACCCCCTTCATATACTTCAGCCTCCACTTATATAATGTTCAGTAGCTCCATATACCATATGTATATTCTCTATCCCACATGAACTAGCAGCATAAACTTGATTAGTTAAACGAATCCTCATTTAAAAGACCCTATAATTAAATGTCCCACCTATAAAAACGTACGGTTCAAACTCAAAGAAAGCGCTTACTATTAATTGATAAATAATACTTATTAACGAACAACATATATACTAATTTTCCCATTACATTATGATACATCTTATCATCATAAACTAAAGGAAACAACGAGCTTTTTTTGTCATGTTTTGACTAAAAAAAGCAGGTGATTTCTCATCACCCGCTTTAATTCCTACTCATTCAATAAATAATGCTTTCCTTTTACTAAATAAAAGACATTTTCAGCAATATTTGTAATATGATCTGCTACACGCTCAATATATCTCGCCACAAATGATAATTGTGTAATTTGCGTAATTGCTTCTGGTTGTTCCGGAACTGAAGATATAAACTCACGAATTGATTTTCCATATATTTCATCAACAGAATCATCCATTTCAGCGATTTGTTTCGCAAAAGTTAAATTTTCTTGTTCATATGCTTCTAACGCTAAATGCAACATCTCATTTGCAATCGCAAACATTTCATCCAGGTTGTGCAAACTAACAGCCACTTCTTTTTCCCCAAGACGAATTGTAGCCTTTGCAATATTAACAGCATGATCTGCAATACGCTCTAAATCTGTCGCTGTTTTAATTGAAATAAAGATCCTTCTTAAGTCACTTGCTACAGGTTGCTGCTTCGTAATAAGCATAAGTGCAAGATCGTTTATTTCCTCTTCTAAATTATCCATGCGGTAATCACCATCAATGACCTCTAACGCTTTCTCTACATCCCTTGTATGCAGACCTTCCATAGCAATCAATAAAGCCGCATTTGCTAATTCTCCAAGCTCGATTACCTTTTGCTGTAACACTTTTAAATCACCTTGAAACTGTTCTCTTACCATTTTTTCTTCCCCCTCAATATTATGTGCCATTATATATAAAGTGAAACTTTAATCAACCCTCATCAATCGGGCTTTTACAGGCGGCCCGCCATCTAACTTCTTTGCTTTTGTTGAATTTTGAAATCCGGTCTTACTGCCCGCAAATAGCGGGATAAATCTCCTACATAGCCTCTTACACTTGTAATAAAACTTAAAATAAAGGAAGTATTACTTCCCTATTAAAGTGAGATAAAAATAAGAAATGCCCTCTGTTAAGAGGGCATTTTCTCTTAGCTTTGCGACGATATCAGCCAAAGCGACCTGTAATATAATCTTCTGTACGCTTATCTGAAGGAGTCGTAAATAATTTGTTTGTATCTGTATACTCCACAACTTCCCCGCTTAAGAAGAAAGCAGTTTTGTCTGAAATACGCGCTGCTTGTTGCATATTATGCGTTACGATAACAATACTAAAGTCTTTCTTTAACTCTTGAATTAATTCTTCTACTTTTAATGTTGAAATTGGATCTAATGCCGATGTTGGCTCATCCATTAAAATAACGTCTGGCTCAATAGCTAAGCAGCGTGCGATGCATAGACGCTGTTGCTGTCCACCAGATAAACCGTATGCATTATCGTGCAAACGATCTTTTAATTCATCCCAAATCGCTGCTCCACGTAAACTTTTTTCAACAATTTCATCTAATGTCTTTTTGTCACGAATACCATGGATTTTTGGACCGTATGCTACATTCTCATAAATAGATTTTGGAAATGGATTTGGCTTTTGGAACACCATTCCTACATGTGTTCTTAATTCTTCAACTGGATATGATTTATCAAATATATTGCGTTCTCTATATTCAATTACACCTGTAGTTCGAACGATCGGTACTAACTCTACCATGCGATTTAACGTTTTTAAGTACGTTGATTTACCACAGCCACTTGGACCGATAATGGCTGTAACTTCATTCTCATGAATACTTAAATTAATATCTTTTAAAGCATGGTCTTCCCCGTACCATAAATTTAAGTTTTTCGTATCAAATACTACTTTCTTTGGCGCAGTCTCGATTTTCTCTTCGTTTTTCACCTGTACATTTACTACTGTTGCTACCATTTGAATTCCCCTTTCATCCACTTCCAACTTATTTTCGATTTCGTAACCATAAAACAAATATATTGATAAATAGCAACAAACCTAACAAAACAATCATCCCAGCTGCTGCTACATACTGAAATTCTTCTTGTGGCCTACTCATCCAATTAAAAATTTGAATTGGTAAAACTGTAAATCTATCAAACATACTAAATGGAACATAATTCGCAAACGCAAGTGCCCCGATCACTAATAGTGGTGCTGCTTCTCCAATTGCTCTTGATATCGCTAACGTACAGCCCGTTATAATCCCCGGGAAAGCATATGGCAATACAATTTGATACATCGTTTGCCACTTCGTAGCACCTAATCCGTAAGAACCCTCTAATAATACACTTGGTACTGATCGGATTGCTTCTTGACTCGCCACAACAACTGTTGGTAAGACGAGTAAACTCATCGTCAGTGCTGCTGCAACTATACTCTCTCCTAAATGAAGAGCATATACAAAAATAGTTAAACCAAGCAATCCAAATACAACGGATGGTACTCCTGCTAACGTTTGATTATTAATCTCTACTATTTTTTTAAATAGAGATTCCTTCGCATATTGCTCTAAATAAAGAGCTGTTCCAACTCCAAATATAAAAGAAACAGGTATAACAATACTCATAAATAATATTGTCCCTGACAAAGCTGCAGCAATACCAGCTTCTTTCGGATTACGTGAAGCGAAATTTGTAAAGAAATCTATTGAAAGATAACTTATGCCTTTTTCAACAATTTGAAACAGTAACACAGACAAAATTACGATTGAAAATAAAATTGCTATATAAAATAACAATTTGTAAATTCGATCTTTTAAAAAGCGTGATGCCATGTTTTTTTGTATTTTATTATGATTCAACATTCGCATATTATGTCATCCTCCTAAAACGGCGCATAATAGACTGCGAAATGATGTTCATAATAAAAGTAAACATAAATAAAGTTGCACCTACAGCATACATGCTGTAATACGTAACCGTTCCATGCGGAGCATCACCTAAACTTACTTGCACAATATAGGCTGTTAACGTTTGAATAGAATGTGTCGGATCAAGCGATACATTTGGTGTGGATCCTGCTGCAATTACAACGATCATCGTTTCACCAATTGCACGAGAAGCCGCTAATATAATTGCTGCCATAATCCCTGTAAAAGCGGACGGAAACACCACTTGTTTTACCATTTCAAACCGCGTCGCTCCGAGTGCTAATGAAGCTTCTTTCGTCCCTTTCGCCACAGATCTCATCGCGTCTTCAGATAGAGATGCAACTGTAGGCATCATCATAAATCCGATAACGATTCCTGGACTAATCGCATTAAAAAACTGTAAATCTGGTATAATCCTTTGTAAAAGCGGTGTAACAATTGTTAATGCAAAAAAACCGTATACAATTGTCGGGATACCTGCTAATAGCTCTAACATCGGCTTTAATATTTTCCGTGCACTATTTGAAGCATATTCGCTTAAAAATACAGCACACGCTAAACCGATAGGAATTGCCACAAACATAGCAAGCGCTGTTACAAGGAACGTTCCACATATAAGTGATACTATACCAAATTTAGGATCTTCAAAAAATGGTAACCATTCTTTCTCCGTCAAAAAGGAGTATAGTGATATTTTTTGAAAAAACATGATTGTTTCATTAGAGAGCGTAAAAACAATTCCAAGTGTCGTCACAATAGAAACGCTAGCAATTATTTTTAGTAATAAAGGTACTATTCGATTGATTCGCTGCGTTTTTTTTCTTTGCTTTTTATTTCTTTCAATCAAATGTTGTACAGAAAATGTAATTTGATTTTTGTCATTATGAGCCAAAGATGAAAACCCCTTTCCACCCTGACATTACCTTTTTATTTCTGTTAACATACGCAGCTGTTCATTGTATTTTTCTTTTCGCAATTTTACATAACCGACCTCTTCAGCGAGGTTACCAACATGCTGAATCATAAACTCAACATAGTTTGCTACATTCATTTTATTTCGGATAGATGCATTATTCACATAAGTAAGTAGCGGCCTAGATAACGGCTTATATTTACCTGATTGAATGGTCTCTTTCGTCGGAAATACACCATTTACTTTTATTGCTTTCACCTTATCTCGATTAGCCATATAATAAGCATATCCTACAAAAGCAATGGCATGTTTATCATTCATTACCCCTTGCATAATAACTTGATCGTCTTCAGACAAAGAGACTTTTTTTACAATGCGATGATTTTGTAAGATGACATTTTGAAAATAATCATACGTACCAGAGTCTACGCCTGGTGCATAAAAGTTCACTTGTTCACGTGGCCATGTTGAATGAATTTGTGACCATCGCTTCTCACTTCCATCTTCACTCCACAGTAGACGTAACTCGTCTACTGACATATCGTCTACCCATGTATTGTGCCAATTCACAACAATTGTAAGACCATCGTTAGCCACCTCAAAAGGTGTGAATTGAATAGAATTTTTCTTCATTTCATTTTTCTCGACTTGTTTCATTACTCTCGAAGCATTATTTATATCTACTTCTCCTTTACCGAAACGATTAAATCCTCCCCCAGTTCCAGAAATACTGATGGAAATTTTCACGTCTGGATGCACCTTTGTATATTCCTCCGCTACTGCTTCTATAATAGGAAAAACCGTTGAGGATCCATCAACTCTCACTTCTCCCGTATTATTTAAAGCAAATGCAGTAGACATTTCAAAACAGAGGAACCATATTGATAGTACGAAAATTTTAATCGGTGTACGCATCCATTTCACGTGTTCTTCCTCCTAGAAGTAACCGGAAATAACAGGATTACAGATATAAGAATACTGCTAAACTATTAATTCGGTTTTAATTGTTTGTAAAAGTTTTGTAAAGTTCCACAAAGATCAACATACGATACAATTTTAATCAGTAGTAGCTATTCATTTTCTCTGATGATTTCCCTATAAAACAGTTATCCCCTATCTCATCATATACAAGTATCATTTATACGGCCGCGTGTTTTTCAGTGTTGTATACTTGTCCACATTTATTACACGATATGCATAAACCATAAAAAAAAGCACACTATCTTTTCAGATAGTGTGCTTTTTTACAATTTTTTTATTCATCATCTTGATCTTTATTTTTATTGTCTTTGTCATCTTTTGGAGTTTCACCATTTACTTCTTTGTTTTTCAAATCAAAGTAAGCGTCCATAATTTCACGACCAATATATCCATTAATACCAGTCTTATCATCATGTACCCACGGAACGACAACAGAGAATGCTACTTCTGGATCTTCAAGTGGCGCATAACCTACTAATGTTAGGTTATATGTTTCCACACGTTCACCGTTTGCCTTTCTACCAATCTCTTTATCTCCGCCATACACAGTTTGCGCGGTACCTGTCTTCCCTGCCGCTTTATATTTTGCACCTGTAAAGTATTTTGTAGCTGTACCACCTGAATCATTATACACTTGTCTAAATCCTTCTTGAACACGTTTAATTTGCGATTCTGGCATATCAACACGATTTAATACTTTCGGTTCCATAGATTGAACAACTTTCCCAACTTCATCTGGTTTCACTGCTGGTTGACGAATTTCTTTTACAACTTGTGGTTGCATACGATATCCGCCATTGGCAATCGTCGAAATATATTGCGCTAATTGAAGCGGTGTATACGTATCATACTGTCCAATTGATAAATCTAGTAAGAAACCTGGTTGACTACTTCTACCCATCTGACCAGCAGATTCATTGGGTAAATCAATTCCTGTTTTTACACCCAGTCCAAACTGTCCGAAATAATAACGCATCGTATCAAATGCTTTTTGAGGTATATCTAACGTACCACCTCTCACATATGGAACACCAGCGATATTCATCGCTGTTTTAAACATATAAACGTTAGAAGACATTTTTAAAGCTGTAAGGTCATTAATATATCCCATCGTTTTCCAAGACGACTTCGTAGGTGTACCTTTTAATTTAATTGGTTCATCCAATTGTACTGCCCCTGGTTGAATCGCACCAGTTTGATATCCAGTAAGTACTGTTGCACCTTTTACAGTTGACCCCATCGGATAAGAACTTGTCATGGTACCTAATGCAAAGTCATTTACTTTCGTTTGACCATCTTCATTAACTAATTGTTTCCCAGCCATGGATAAAACTTCACCATTTTTCGGATTCATCATTACAACGAATGCGCGATCTAAAAGAGGTTCGCTTCCTTTAAATCTCATTAAATTATTCGCAAGAATATCTTCCACACGCTTTTGTAATTCCATATCAATTGTTAAGTTCAAGTCATTACCACTTTGCCCTTTTGATACATTAATCGTTTCTAAAATATTACCGTTTTTATCTGTAACATTTCTAACTTCTGCTTTCGTACCGTGCAGGCTATCTTCATACTGTTGTTCAAGATAACTTTTTCCTACTCGGTCATTTCGATTATAATCACGGACAAGATAGTAATCTAGTCTTTCTCTCGGTAAGCCTTCATCAGATGTCGACACCCCACCAAGTACACTTCGGAATAAATCATCGTACGTATATTTTCGATCCCAATCAACATTCGTATCTACACCTGGTAATGCTGCTAGGTTTTCACTAATAATCGAATATTCCTTTTCTGTAGCATCCTTTTTAATAACTTGAGGTGTCATTGCATATCCGCCATCCATCTTACTCTTAATCGCTAGTATTTCTAGATCTTTTGCGGATAATTGATTAATCTCTTCTTCTGTTACACGACTGCGCTGACGCTCGTCTAATTCTTTATCATCAATTTTTTTATCTTTAAACTCTTGACGATCTTTATTCGTAATTTTTTCTTTAGCTTCCTCTTTATGCATAGCAAGCCAATAATCTTTTTTATCGCGATCTGTTAATTTATCTGTCGGTACTTCAATCAAATCTGCTAGCTTTTTCGCTGTTTCTAAGCGATCCTCTGCAGTTGATCCTTTCATTTTTGTAAATGTAATAGTACGAATGGCTGCATTATCTACTACAGGTCGCCCATAACGGTCAAATATTTTCCCACGCGGTACAGGATTACTTATCGTTGAGTTTTCTTTCTTCTCCACTTCATTCTTATATTCTTCACCGCGAACAATTTGTACATATCCGAGCCTTACAATAACCGCGGAGAACATTAAAAACACGCAGAAAAACAGCACGTTTAACCGAAAAGGAACGTGGGTCTTTTTCTTATTTTGCTTCTGCTTCTTGCTCATACAAACCCCCTCTACCAACAGCTATGTAATGTGAAAGGGACACCTTCATACAGGTGTCCTCACTGCTGTTTTACATCTTTTTCTATTCTAGCATAAAACAAACGAGAAGTTAACCTTCTGGTTCAGTTTGATTCTGCGTAGTTCCTTGCGTTACAACACTTGTTTTATCTGCATTTTCCCCATCATATTTGACATTTTTAACTGCAAAATAAATAAGAAAATGTCCAGCACCTAAAATACATAATAAGTAAGGTAAACTTTTTTCAGGTGGAAAGAATAGTACAGCACATAAAAAACTTAAAATGGAACAGATTCTTCCGGCATTTAACCATAACTCCCGGACAACGACATATTCCACACGCCATTCTCTCGCATTTTTAGCTCTACCAATTACGTCATATGTCATTGACCCGTATGGAACAAGTAAAATAGGATATGCAACCGCAATACATGCCGCATAAATAAGTAATTTCGTGTATGTAACATTGAAAATAACTAAAAAGACGACAGCATATAAAATAATGCCCCCAAGTAAAATTGCTTTTTTTCGCCACTCTTTCTTTAACATGCGAGCGACCAAGTAATAACATACAAAGGATACAGCAGAGTTCACTAAACTATATTTCCCTAATGCGAACTCACTATTAGTTGCTAAATACACATATACTGAAATGACAAAAATAAACGTTCCTTCTCTCAATCCTTGGAAAAAATGAGCTCGTGTAATCTTTCCCCAATTTTTATCAACTCTTCGTTCTTTCAATACTTGCACAATTTCATAACGCCCTTCACATTCTCTTTTAGATAAAAAGAAACTTAAGACGACAGCAATTGCAAATAAAACTAATGAAAGAAAGAATATAACAGTATAACCACTCCATTTCTCCATGCGTGAAATTGTGTATCCTGCTGCTATTGGTCCAATCATCCCAGAGAAAGATGTAAGAAGTCCAAGAAATCCATTAAAGAAATCTCTTGTTTCTGGTTCTGTAATTTCAAATGTCAATAAGTTAAAAGCCAACCAGTAAAAACCGTATCCTACTCCTAAAAGAGCCCCCATTAATAAAATATACTGAGAAGCACTTTTTCCAGCCACTAAAACAACGATAAAAAAAATTGCGAGCGTTCCTACTCCTATTCGTAATAAAATCGAGCGATCGATACGTTTCGCTAATTTCCCCCCTACAAGAAATGTGAGAGGCTGTAATACAACGCTGGCCAAATTATACAAGCCAAGATTCACATAATTTTGTGTTTGCTTCCATAAATAAATATTTACAAACGTATTCGATAAAGAAATTGCGAGCGTGTATAAACCTCCTATAAGGAGCAATAACACTAAATCCCGATTCACTTCAACGTCACCAATTATATGTTTCCACTTCATACACAACTCTCCTTTACTTCATGTTCTAGTCTTCCAAAGACAAGCCCAATTATGTAAAAGGAAAGCATAGAAAAAAGCTAGGGGCTCTTCCCTAGCTTTTTCTATATTTATTACGATTATTTTGCTTGTTGGTAACGTTTTTCAGCAGCGTTCCAATCTACAACGTTCCAAAATGCGCCGATGTAGTCTGGACGACGGTTTTGGTAGTTTAAGTAGTAAGCGTGCTCCCAAACATCTAAACCGATAACTGGAGTTTTACCTTCAGTTAAAGGAGAATCTTGGTTTGGAGTGCTTGTTACTTCTAACTCACCATTGTTTACTACTAACCAAGCCCAACCAGAACCGAAGCGAGTTGCGCCAGCTTTTGCGAATTCTTCTTTGAATGCATCGAAGCTACCGAATTTCGCTTCAATTGCAGTTGCAAGTTCACCTACAGGTTGTCCTCCGCCGTTTGGAGATAAGATTGTCCAGAAGAATGTATGGTTAGCATGTCCGCCACCATTGTTACGTACTGCTGTACGGATCGCTTCTGGTACTTCGTTTAAGTTTGCAACTAATTCTTCTACGCTTTTGTCAGCTAATTCTGCATGACCTTCTAAAGCAGCGTTTAAGTTTGTAATATACGTGTTGTGATGTTTTGTATGATGGATGTTCATTGTTTCTTTGTCAAAGTGAGGCTCTAAAGCATCATACGCATAAGGTAAATTTGGTAATTCGTGTTTTGCCATTGTTATATTCCTCCCAGTTTATGTATTGCCACTTAGTGACATACAACTTCATTCTACCCTAATTGCCATAGGGTGCAAACAAATAAATCACATTGTCTTGCTATCATTAAAGTAGCAAAATTCCCACTTCTTTTCAATTAAAATGCTCATATATTCCGTAAAAAAAGCTTCCTTCTACAAGGAAGCTTCCTGCTAACATAATAAACATGCGAAATGGATATGGACCCTGTAGGACTCGAACCTACGACCGGACGGTTATGAGCCGTCTGCTCTAACCAGCTGAGCTAAGGGTCCACAATTATGTATGTAACAACATATCAAATAAAGGAATTCCTATCGGATATGCCCTTTAAGAAAGGTAAGATAAATTTACCATATAGAAAAGAAAAGTGTCAATTGTATTTTTCTTATTTAAAAGAAGAAAGTTAATAAAAAGAAATTTAGTTATCTCCACTATATGTAAATATAATATATCTTGAGATTCTCTAGATTCCTACGTTACAATGATTTTATACATACATAAAGGAAGTGAATCTATGTCCATATTTACCCAATTCGTAAAAAGCATATACTCGCCTAAAGATATGGCGCTATTCCGTTTTCAAAAAATCGGTAAAACCATTTTGTATATTATGCTACTTTGCTTAATTACTACTATTCCAAGAACTTTTTTGTACGGTAGTTTTATCCAAGATGGTGTAGGCATGGTAAATCAAGTCATCGATAAAGATTTACCTGACTTTAAGATTGAAAATGGCGAACTAAAAGCCGATATTGATCAACCCATTGAAAAAGAAGAAGGAAATGCACTTTTCGTATTTGATCCAAATTCAACAGACCTAGAAAAATATCAAAATAAAACAGGTTTATTTGTTTTAAAAGATAAAGTAGTCTCTATGGGAAATGGTCAAACACAAACGTATTCTTATAACGATTTGTTAGGTGCATCTCTTGAGAAAAAAGATCTACAAGAATTTATTTCTTTATTCGATAATATTTATCCAATTTTATTATTCGTTATCGGATTCTTAGTGTACCTATTCCAATTATTCATCACTTTTGTAGGCGTGACCTTACTTGCGTTCATCGGTTCTGCTATGAGCGGTCAACGTAAACTATCCTATAAACAAGTTTGGACACTAACTGCATACAGCTACACAATCCCAACCATTTTCTTCATGATTATGGATTTATTCAAAATCGTCGTACCTGGGGCAACATTCATTTATATCGCTGTTGTTTTAATCGTTCTATACTTAACGATTAAAGAGGTACCCCAACCGAAAGAAAAATAAAAAAATGCCTAAATAGGCATTTTTTTTTTGGACAAGCATATATTCCTAGCAAAGGAGTGAAGAATATGAAGAGGTTAGGTATATTCCTATTCGTGCTTGTTCTCGGTTATGTATTTTATTACGATATAAAAATCGGTACTTTACCGATGTTAAGTTCATATAAAAAAACAACCTCTGCCCAAACGATTAAAAAAGAGAACGCAGACAGCCAACAAAATAAAGAGAATAAAACAGAAAAAGAAACGGATACATCTTATAAAACAATTGAAGTAAAAACTGGTGAGACAGTTCTTTCTATTACAGAACAAATTAACAAGAAAAAAATTCCTTCCATAGAAAAAGTCATTGACGACTTTAAACTATTAAACAAAAGTACATCTGCTACAAAAATCCAAATTGGAAAGTCTTATAAATTCCCGTTATATCAATAAGCTATCACTTAATCCTTGTCAATTACATAAAGGCGCTGATACAATAGTAAAAGTGAAACCGAGCACTTCGGTTTCTATAGCCCTATATCACGTATACTATCATTGATATGAGGGACTAAATAAGAAACTTCTTTTATAAGGAGAGCGATCTATTCGTGAATGAAATGACTCATCGTACAAAAACACGTCCAGTTAAAGTCGGTAATTTAACAATCGGCGGTAATAATGAATTAATTATACAAAGTATGACAACAACAAAAACACATGATGTTGAAGCAACAGTTGCTGAAATCAAGCGTTTAGAAGAAGCCGGCTGTCAAGTCGTCCGCGTTGCCGTTCCAGATGAACGCGCAGCAGATGCTATTGCTGATATAAAAAAACAAATCAACATTCCACTTGTTGCTGATATTCATTTTGATTATCGCCTTGCTTTAAAAGCAATTGAAGGTGGCATTGATAAAGTACGTATCAATCCAGGTAATATTGGTCGTCGCCATAAAGTAGAAGCTGTTGTAAATGCAGCAAAAGAGCGCGGTATTCCAATCCGTATTGGTGTAAACGCCGGTTCATTAGAGCGTCACATTTTAGAAAAGTACGGGTACCCAACTGCAGATGGTATGGTTGAGAGCGCGCTACATCATATTAAAATTTTAGAGGACTTAGATTTCCACGATATTATCGTATCTATGAAAGCCTCTGATGTTAACTTAGCAATCGAAGCATACGAGAAAGCTGCTCGCGCTTTTGATTACCCATTACATTTAGGTATTACAGAATCTGGAACATTGTTTGCTGGAACTGTAAAAAGTGCCGCTGGTCTTGGAGCAATCTTAAGTAAAGGCATCGGAAATACACTACGTATTTCATTAAGTGCTGATCCAGTTGAAGAAGTAAAAGTTGCTCGTGAATTATTAAAATCATTCGGTCTTGCGTCTAACGCAGCGACACTTATCTCTTGTCCAACTTGTGGTCGTATTGAAATCGATTTAATTAGCATCGCTAACGAAGTGGAAGAATACATCTCTACACTTCAAGTACCAATTAAAGTTGCAGTACTTGGTTGCGCTGTAAATGGCCCTGGTGAAGCTCGTGAAGCTGATATCGGTATTGCTGGTGCACGTGGAGAGGGATTATTATTCCGTAAAGGGCAAGTCGTTCGTAAAGTACCAGAAGAAACAATGGTAGAAGAACTGAAAAAAGAAATCGACGTAATTGCTGCTGAAATGGCTGTTGAACGAGAAAAAGAAAAAGAGACACAAGAACAATAAAAAGAAGGTTGCCACAATATTTGTGAGCAACCTTCTTTTCTACGTAAAAAAGCTCGTCAGTTATATAACCGACGAGCTTTTACTTTGCACATTTTGGACAACGACCATATATTTCAAACTTATGACCCGTTACTTCATAACCAGTAAAATCTTTATTCATAAAATCCATTGGGCAGGAAGTAATCTCTTTCGTCCCCCCACAATCCAAACAAATAAAATGATGATGATGTTCCATAATAGAACAAGTAAAACGAAAATGTTTTTCACCATTTAATTCCGTTTGTTCTAAAACACCAATCTCAGCAAAAACTGTTAAGTTACGATAAATCGTATCAAAACTAAGCCCTGGATAGTCGTCTTTCATATGCTCTAAAACGTCTTTCGCAGTTAAATAACGATTATGTGCTGCAAATAATCTGAGCATCTCTTCTCTTTTTCCAGTATGTTTGTATCCTTTTTCTTTCATTAGGCGTAAAGCTTCCGTTAGATTCATACCTATCCCTACTTTATGCAGTTTTTTTCTTCTTCCATAAAATCGCACCGATTAAAATAAGAACTGCTATCATAACAATTGTACCACCTGGCGCTAAATCAAGTTGATACGAAGCAAACATTCCACCAATAACTGCAATTTCACCAAATAAAACGGAAAAGAAAATTGTTTGTTTAAATCCTTTAGCAATACGAATACTCGCTGCAACTGGCAACGTCATTAATGATGATACGAGAAGAACCCCTACTACACGCATTGATACTGCAATGACAAGAGCAACTAATATAATGAAAATAAAGTGAATCCATTTCGCTCTTAAACCAGTTGATACTGCGTATTCCTCATCAAATGATAGTAGAAACAGCTCTTTATATAATAAAATAATTGTCGCAACAACAACAATTGCTACAATCCCAATAATAATTAAATCCGTACTTGTTACAGCACTAACACTACCAAATAAATAACTAAATAAGTCTGTGTTAAATCCATTTGCAAGTGAAATGAAAATAACTCCAACTCCCATCCCTGCCGAAAGGATAATCGGAATTGCTAATTCTTGATAGTGCTTATATACAGTTCTTAACTTTTCGATTAGTAGCGCTCCACCAATTGAAAAAATCATCCCCATATATAAGGGGTTTAAAAATCCACCTGTAAAAATGGTTTTTTCAAGTAATAAACTTGCTGCAATACCTGATAACGTCACGTGACTTAATGCATCCGCAATAAGAGATAAACGACGAATAACAACAAACACACCAATTAGCGGTGCAACAAGTCCAATTAAAATACCTGCGTATAAAGAATTACGTAAAAAGTCATATTGTAAAAAATCTTGTATCATTATATCCTCCCGTGATGCTCATGTTCGTGTTCTAAACGATGAACATGATGTCCATATAAGACGGACATTTCTGCATCTTCTAACTCTCGGAACTTCTCTACATTTCCATGGAAATGTAGATGTTGGTTTAGGCATGCAACATGTGTTACTTTTTCGGTAACAGCTCCCATATCATGAGTAACAAGAATTAATGTGATTCCCAACCTTTTGTTTAAATCCTCTAATATTTCGTAAAAACTTTCCACATTTTTTACATCAATTCCAACAGTAGGCTCGTCTAAAATAAGCAATTCAGGATCACTAACGAGCGCACGAGCAATAAATACACGCTGTTGCTGTCCACCAGAAAGCTCTCCAATGTTACGACCTTGAAACTCACTCATCCCTACATCAGCAATTGCTTTTTCTACCTTTTTCTTATCTTCTTTTGTGAAAAAGCGAAAAAGCCCTTTTTTCGAAACAAGTCCCATTGACACAACTTCAGAAACAGTTGCTGGAAAACCAGAATTGAAACTATTTGCCTTTTGGGATACATAACCAACTTTGTTCCATTCCTTAAACTTCTTACTATCAACGCCAAACACGCGAACGCTTCCTTCTTTTGGCTTTAAAACCCCTAATAAACACTTAAGTAAAGTTGATTTACCTGAACCATTCGGTCCCACTAAACCTAAAAAAGCTCCCTTCGGAACTTGCAAATTAATATTTTCTAACACATTCCGATCTTCGTATCGGAATGTTAAACCTTCAATCTCTAATATATTATTCATAGCATCTCACCTATTTTAATTCAGAATGATTCCGATTTATATCTATTTGAATTATAGTACAGCTTATTATAGTTGTAAACCAATCTGCCTAAAATATATCTATTTTTTCAAGAAACCTTACTATTATAACAAAAAGCAGAGAAAAATTCTCTGCTTTCGAAAAATATTCCTATAAATTTTTAGTGAATAGCCGATTTAAACTTACCACCATTTGTCTCTTGCGTGTTCATAATCGTCACAAACGCATTTTCATCAATTTCATGCACAATTGATTTTAACTTCGTCACTTCTAGACGCGTTACAACTGCATAAATAACTTCTTTTTCTTTATCCGTGTAACCACCTTTTGCTACCAGCTTTGTAGTTCCACGGCCAAGACGATGCAAAATCGCGTTTGATACTTCCTCGTATTGATCAGATACAATTAAAACCGCCTTCGTTTCATCTAGCCCTTGAATTACTGTATCGATCGTTTTAAATGCAATATAGTAGGTCATAACAGAATACATCGCTTGTTCCACACCAAACACAAATGCTGCCCATGCAAAAATAAATAAGTTCACAAACATTACGAATTCACCAACAGAGAACGGTAATTTCTTCGTTAATAAAATCCCCATAATTTCAGTTCCATCTAACGACCCACCATGACGAATTACAAGTCCTACACCAAGACCTAAAATAAGCCCACCAAACACTGTCGCTAAAATAGGTTCTGTTGTAAATGGTGGCACCGCATGTAACGTTGACTCAATGAAAGCTAACGCTACAATACCAAATGTCGAAGATAACATAAATGTTTTTCCAATTTGCTTATAACCCGAATACATAAATGGGATATTGAGAACAACGACTAAAGTAGAAAAACTTAACCACCAAATGTTAGGAGTAAGATAATCTAATATAAGAGAAATACCAATAATTCCACCATCAATAATTTTATTTGGCATTAAAAATAGTTCAATCGCTACCGCCGCGCATGCTGCTCCAAAAATAATCATAACTAAACGATAAATGAGATGAATAACACTTTCTTTTCGATGTTGCTTTTGCTCCATAGGTCCTCCCTTTACTCTTTTTCTGTAGTTTTGTCCTTATATTATAACATACGCTTCTTTTCCTCATGAAAAAAGAAACTCCATACGAATATGTACAAGCTATATGCTCATATATTTCGATAGAAGAACGCGTGAAGGAGGATAACAAGATGAACCTCATAAAACAAATTGTTAATAAAAAATTAAATCATATTTCTACAAAAGAGTTATTAAAATATAGCAAAGAATATGAAGTTTCTATTACGACTGCACAAGCTGACCAAATCGTTTTACTTATGAAAGGTAAAAATATTAATATTTACGATAACAACGAGCGACTAGAGCTCTTAAAACAGATCGCAAGAGTAACTTCCCCTGCCACTGCCCAACAAGTAAATACATTATTTCAGCAACTACTAAAATAAGGAGGGGATTTCCCCTCCTTATTGTGCTTTAATTTTTTCAAGAATCCCTTCATCAAAATTACCGTTTTTCAGCATTTCGATTTCCAATTTGTATGGTGGTTTCTTATCTTTTTTATCTTCCCCTACATACGGTGTTTCAAGAATTTTTGGTACATGCATTAACTGTGGATGATGTACAATGTGATGCAATGCTTTATACCCAATGTGACCAAATCCAATATTTTCATGACGGTCTTTTCCTGCTCCGCGTACATTTTTACTATCGTTAATATGAAGTACTTGTAAACGATCTATACCAACGATCTTATCAAATTCGTTTAACACGCCGTCAAAGTCATTTACAATATCATATCCTGCATCGTGCGTATGGCACGTATCAAAGCATACAGATAGCTTTTCATTATATTTTACACCATCAATAATCTTTGCAATTTCTTCAAAGCTACGACCGCATTCTGTTCCTTTTCCTGCCATCGTCTCTAATGCAATGTTAACCGTCTGTTCTGGCGTTAATACTTCATTAAGCCCTTTAATAATTTGTTGAATACCAGCATCTGCTCCAGCACCAACGTGCGCTCCTGGGTGAAGAACAATTTGTTTCGCTACACCTAATGCCGATGTTCTTTCAATTTCCATACGAAGGAAGTCTACACCTAATTGGAATGTTTCTGGCTTTGTCGTATTCCCAACATTAATAATATACGGTGCATGGACGATAATCTCCTCAATTCCATTCAGCTCCATATGTTTTCTTCCTGCTTCTATGTTCAATTCTTCAATTGGTTTTCTTCGTGTATTTTGCGGTGCACCTGTATAAATCATAAACGTCGTTGCACCATATGAAACAGCCTCTTCACTTGCTGCTAATAACATTTTCTTACCACTCATGGAAACATGAGATCCAATCTTTAACATACAATCACCTCTTCAATATACAATAGATATAATGATAGCATAATTTGTAGAAATATGTAGTGAATTGTTTGTTCACAAAAGACGCACTACACAAATTTATTTGACTATTTAAACAGACTATACTCTTCATTTAAATTAGCGGGATTAAAAAAAGATAAGGGAAACCCCTTATCTTTTTTTATTGCTATATTTTCTCTTCACTTTGTCACGTTCTGTTGCAAGTTTACGTTTATAGTTTGGTTTTACTTTTTTCGGTTTTTTAATAACTTTTGTTGCCATAACATCAAGTTCGTCATTTGGTTTTTTACGGCTCTTACGACGACGACGCTCACCTAAATCCGCCCACTCATCTCCACGTAAATCTACATGTTTAAACTCGATATGACGTTGTTTTTCTAAGCTATCTAACGCTTCTTCGTTTGCTGGATCATAAATCGTCACTGCAATACCAGAATGCCCCGCACGTGCTGTTCTTCCAACGCGGTGAACGAAGAAATCTAAATCTGATGGTAGCTCATAGTTAATAACATGGCTAATCCCTTCAATATCAATACCACGTGCTGCTAAATCAGTCGCAACAATATATTGGAATTCAAGGTCACGAATTTGTTTCATCATTTTTTTACGATCACGTGGTGATAAATCCCCGTGAATTCGTCCAACTTTTAAGCCGCGTTCCATTAATCCATCAGCAACTTGATCCGCCATCTTTTTCGTATTCGTGAAAACAACTGCTAAATACGGTTTAAATTGAAGTAGCATTTTATTCACTAAATCAATTTTATTACGATGTTTAGAAGGCACTAAATAGTGTTCAATGTTTCCAGCTGCAACTTGTTTTGGATTGATATGAATATGCTCTGGATTCTCCATATATTTCTTCAGAAACGGTTTTAGTTTTTGAGGAATTGTTGCAGAGAAAACTAGCATTTGCAAGTTTTTAGGCATACGTGCTGCAATTTTATCTACATCATGAATAAATCCCATATCAAGCATTAAGTCTGCTTCATCGACAATAATCGTATTTGCTTTATGAACAAATAATGCTTGTTCTTCAACTAAGTCTTTAATACGCCCTGGTGTCCCAACTACGATATGAGGTTGTTTTTTCAATTTTTCAATTGAACGTTGTTTATCAGTTCCACCAATTAAACAACGCGCTGTAATCATTTGATCTTCCGCACAGAATTTTGTTAATTTCACAATCTCTTCGTAAATTTGTTGTGCTAACTCACGAGTAGGTGCTGTAATAACAAGTTGTACTTCTTCACGGCTTGCATTAATTCTGTTTAATGTAGGAAGTAAGTATGCATGTGTTTTCCCAGAACCTGTTTGGGATTGCCCAATTACACTTACACCTTTTTTCACGACCGGGAAAATTTTCTGCTGAATTCCTGTCGGCTCTGTAAAGCGTAGTTCACGAACTGCATCTATTAAAAATGGTTTAAAATCATACTGTGTAAAAGTTTTTTGTGTCATAAGTTACACCTTCTTTCTAAAATTTCTACTGCGCGCACAAATCAGTCAAGTCTACATTATATCGAAATCTACAAGTAAAATCCATCTTTAGTTTAGGTTTTCACTTCAAAAACTAACCTTCTTCCCTTTTATTGCATATTGTATGTGTATATACCTAACTGAAGAAAGGAGGATTTCTCACATGTTTCCGAAATCCCCTACAAGGCAAATGTATCCGAATCAAGGGCAACAACCTTATACACCATATCCCATTCCACAACTACCACCAATGGCGCAAAAAAAGAAAGGTTTTCTTGCTAAGCTTTTTAAAAAACACGATCCAACCGAGCCTTTTATGCAAATGGTTCCGCCTTACCGACAAATGGAAGGCCCACCGATGATGCATCAGCAACCACCGCCGCAGCAATATCAACAGCAATATCAGCAGCAATATCCTCAGCAACATCCACAATATCAACCATACATGCAGCAACATCCTGAGCAAATGATACCGCCTCAAATGTATGAATCAAATGAAACGCGCGGCGGGGCAGCAACTACAGCTGCAGCAAGCAGTGGCATCGGCAGTTTTTTTTCGAATTTAATTTCGAATCCAACTAATATGATAAATAACATCGAAAAAGTATCCCAAGTCGTTCAATCTGTAGGTCCTGTCGTCGAACAGTACGGTCCTATTATGCGTAGTCTACCAAGCATTGTTAAAATCCTCACCTCTGGAAAAAGTACGGAAGAAAATCAAACGGAAAATGTAACAGAGCCAGTTGAGGTAAAAAGTCCGCCTCCTACACCTCAAAAAAAGAAACGAAAACGAAAGAAAATAGTGATTGAACCTGTAATAGAAAAAGAGTTACCGAAAGAACCAGTTCAACAAACAGCAACAAAACCAAAACTATATGTGTAACAATCCTTTGTTTTCTATCCACTCCTCCTTTATAATGTAAAAGACTATGCACAAAAGTATCCCTTGTTTAGAAGGAGAGGATTACTCATATGAAAATTGTTAAAATTTCCCCTCGTGGTTATTGCTACGGTGTTGTCGATGCAATGGTAATTGCACGTAACGCCGCATTAGATAAATCATTGCCGAGACCCATTTATATTTTAGGTATGATTGTTCACAATAAACATGTTACAGACGCTTTTGAAGAAGATGGAATCATCACATTAGACGGTCCAAGTCGCTTAGAAATTTTAGATAAAATTGATTCTGGTACTGTTATTTTCACTGCACACGGTGTTTCTCCAGAAGTTAAACAACGTGCAAAAGAAAAAGGTTTAACAACAATCGATGCCACTTGTCCAGATGTTACCAAGACGCATGACCTTATCGAAGCTAAGAAAGCGGAAGGGTATCATGTCATTTATATCGGTAAAAAAAATCATCCAGAGCCAGAAGGCGCAGTCGGTATTGCACCTGACATCGTTCACCTTATCGAAAGAGCCGATGATTTAAAAACATTAGAAATCCCAACAAATAAAATTTTAGTAACGAATCAAACAACAATGAGTCAATGGGATGTTCAACATTTGATGGAGGACATTCAAAAAAAATTCCCAACAGCAGAATTCCATAAAGAAATTTGTTTAGCAACCCAAGTTCGCCAAGAAGCTGTCGCTAAACAAGCTGATGTTGCAGACTTAACAATTGTTGTTGGTGATCCGAAAAGTAACAATTCAAATCGCTTAGCACAAGTATCACAAGAAATCGCAGGTACAAAAGCATATCGAGTTGCTGATGTAAGCGAAATCCAATTAGAGTGGCTACAAGGTGTAGAAAACGTAGCTGTTACAGCAGGCGCTTCTACTCCAACTCCAATTACAAAAGAAGTTATCGCTTTCTTAGATCAATATGACCCAATGAATCCCGCTACATGGGAGAGAGTTCGAAAAGTACCGTTACAAAAAATATTACCTCGTGTAAAAGTGAAAAAAGAACAATAATAAAAACCGTTGCCTATATGAGCAACGGTTTTTATTTTTCTTATACAAATGTAAATGGATCTGTATGTAATTGCGAAGCATGAATGTGTACATTGAGTTTCTTTGCATCCACTTTTTCTTGTAATTGCTTTCGCACACCTTGCTTCATTACTTTTTCAACGTTATGTCCTGGGTCAACTATATTTAAACCGAGCATCATCGCATCATGAGCAACATGATAATACATGTCACCTGTTACATATACATCCGCTCCTTTAAATTTAGCTTGATTGATGTATTTGTTACCATCACCACCAAGTACAGCTACTTTGCGCACTTTATCATCTAATTTCCCAACAACTCGTGCACCCTTTACATCTAATGATTGCTTTACATGTTCTGCAAACTGTCCAAGTGTCATTTCTTCTTTTAAGTATCCTATTTTCCCAAGCCCTAATGTTTCGCCTTTGTTATCAAGTGGATACACATCATACGCTACTTCTTCATATGGATGTGCCGTTACCATCGCTTTAATCACTTTTCGTTGTAGTGAAACTGGAATAATCGTTTCGATTCGCACTTCTTCTACGCGCTCTAACTGTCCAGTTTCCCCTACATAAGGATTTGTCCCCTCTTGAGGTACAAACGTACCTGTACCCTCGCTACTAAACGTACAGTGGCTATAATTGCCGATATGACCAGCACCTGCGTCTCCTAATGCTTTTCGTACTTCTTCTGCATGAGTTACTGGCACAAACACAACAACTTTTTTCATTTCTTCCGCATATGTTGGTGCTAGAACTTCTGTATTTTGCAACCCTAACGCCTCAGCAAGTAAATCATTTACTCCGCCCTTGGCAACATCCACATTTGTATGCGCTGCATAAATGGCAATATCATTTTTAATACACGTTTCAATAATTCTTCCGTACGCTTTATCTGTATGAATCGCTTTTAACGGATTAAAAATTAAAGGATGATGCGCGATAATGACATTCGCTCCTAATTGAATCGCTTCCTCCACAACTTCCTTCGTTACATCTAACGCAATCAATACGTGTTGTACAGATTTATTAAGCGCTCCAATCTGCAGACCAATTTTATCTCCTTCCATCGCCAAATGCTTCGGATACATACTTTCAAATAAAGAAATAATTTCATGGCCGTTTGGAATTTTACTCATGATAAAATCTCCCCTATCATTTTCATTTTCGCTTCTACTTCTGCACGTTTCGCTTTTGTTTCTTCAGAATTAGCCGCACGTTCTAACTGTTTTAAAATATTTTGGAAGTTTTTCAATTCCCCTTCCCATTTCTCACCAAAAGCTTCATTTTTCTCTTTTATTAGAAATGGCCCCATAAACAATCCCGCTTGTTTATTTTCCGAGTAAGGTGCTTCGACATTTCCTCGCTCTCCTACTAAAATCTCGTAAATTTTCCCATCTTCTTTTACGATTTTTTCATGGATAAGCTCCCAACCATTTTCAACAAACCATTCACGAATATGATGTGCTGCAATATTCGGCTGTAAAATTAAACGTGTTACACCTTCTAATTTTTCTTTACCACTTTCTAAAATGTCACGAATTAACGCTCCGCCCATTCCAGCAACCGTAATAACATCTACTTCTCCTGGCGCGATAACAGCTAATCCATTCCCTTTACGTACATCTACTTTATCTTGTAAGCCACTTTCAGCTACAGTTGCTTGTGCAGAACGAAATGGTCCATCTACAACTTCTCCTGCAACTGCTTTTGTAGCAATATTATTTATAATTGTATAACACGGTAAATACGCATGATCCGATCCAATATCAGCAACTGTAGATCCTACTGGTATTTCACGCACAACTTCTTCTAATCGTTTTGAAAGCTTTACTTCATTCATGTATTTCCATTACTCCTTCTCTTGTCAGTCTGTCTCCATGATAATGAATTTATAGTAGTTGTTGCAAGCCCATAACAACAATTCACTTCTATATCATTCATCGTATTTTAGAAAATATAGAAAAACAAGCCCTTTGCATAAGCAAAAGGCTTGTCATACGGGACTTTATTTTTTCTTCGATAACCAATCAGCTACTTTAGTGGCTTGATCAGCTGGAACTATATTGGCAGGCATATTGCCCTTTCCTTTCGAAAGAATTTCTTTAATTTCATCCTTTGAAAGTTTCCCACCAATTTTTTGTAAGTTAGGTCCTACCGCCCCTTGTAACTGATCACCGTGGCAGCTCGTACAGCTTTGCTTCACAATATCCTCTGGTTTTGATGCTGTTTGTGCTGGCTTCCCGCCATTTTTTGCATCAGCTAACTCTTTAGATTTATTTAGCCCCTGAAATGAAAATACAAACATAACGATAATACCTAATGCTGCAATAAGAGCGAACGGAATCAGCGGATTACGTTTCATATCTCTTCTCCCCCCTCTATACCCCTAAATAGTTAGATGATTCAGTCATTTCTATTGTACTTGAAAACGCTCTATCAGAAAAGAGTAAACTACTACTTGTTAAAAATATTCCATAAATTCAGTTTATTGTTTTTTATTGTCATATAGCTTATTATTTCGATAATTATTAACGTTTCTCATCATATTTTTCGCTTTTCTACATATATTTTTGTATAGAATAAACAAAATTAATCGAAAAATCGAAAAATGAGCATTTGCAAATCAAAAGACAATTCTGTAAAATAAATTACAAGAAATTGTAATCGTTGCCGATAGCTAAATTTTAACAAAAATTAACAAAATAAAAAAGTTTACTTCACAAAGGTGAAGTAAACTTAAAAAATAACCTATTCTAAGAAATCCTTAAGACGCTTACTACGACTTGGATGTCTTAATTTGCGAAGTGCTTTTGCTTCAATTTGACGGATACGCTCTCTCGTTACGCCGAATACTTTCCCAACTTCTTCAAGCGTACGAGTTCGTCCATCATCTAAACCGAAACGAAGACGCAGAACATTTTCTTCACGATCTGTTAGTGTATCTAACACATCTTCTAATTGTTCTTTTAGCAATTCATAGGCTGCATGGTCCGCAGGCGATGTTGCTTCTTGGTCTTCAATAAAGTCACCTAAATGGGAGTCATCTTCTTCACCAATTGGTGTTTCAAGAGAAACTGGCTCCTGTGCAATTTTTAAGATTTCACGTACTTTTTCTGGAGCAAGATCCATTTCTTCACCAATCTCTTCAGGAGACGGTTCGCGACCTAAATCTTGTAATAATTGACGTTGTACACGAATTAACTTATTAATCGTTTCAACCATATGAACTGGAATACGAATTGTTCGCGCTTGGTCTGCAATGGCACGTGTAATAGCTTGGCGAATCCACCAAGTTGCATACGTACTAAATTTGAAACCTTTACGATAATCGAACTTTTCAACAGCTTTAATTAGACCCATATTACCTTCTTGAATTAAGTCTAAGAAAAGCATACCACGACCTACGTAGCGCTTTGCAATACTTACTACAAGACGTAAGTTTGCTTCTGCAAGACGACGTTTCGCTTCTTCATCGCCTTCTTCAATACGCGTTGCAAGTCGAATTTCTTCTTCTGCAGATAGTAAGTCTACACGACCAATTTCTTTTAAATACATACGAACAGGATCGTTGATTTTAACCCCAGGTGGTACACTTAAATCATTGAGGTCAAACTCTTCTTCTGTTTTTGTAATTTGGCGATTATTAGGGCCTTCTTCGTTGTCATTATCACCAACTAAGTCAATGCCTTGTTCACCTAAATATTCATAGTATTCATCCATTTGATCGGATTCAATTTCAAATCCATTCATGCGTTCTGCAATCTCTTCATATGTAAGAACGCCACGTTTTTTTCCGAGCTCAGTGAGTTGCTCTTTCACTTGCTCAAGGGTCATTTCAGTTTCAATTTGTTTAGAACGAGCTGGTTTGTCAGCCATCTGTTCCCCTCCTTACGCGAGATACAAACATTCATTATACTAAAACTTTATCAAAAAAGCTATTTTCTCGCTTTTTGATTTTGTAAATATGCTACATAATATTTAGCAGCCTCTACAGGATCTGTTTTTTCCATTTGTTTCACTTTAAAGATGATCTCCATCTTTTCAAGTTTTTCCTGATGGCGTCTAAGCGTCTCCAAATGGCCTTGCAACACTTCTTCTGTGTATTCTGGATTAATAAATTCATCCGTCGAAATATCAGTGATAATATTTTTCAACTTTTCATCAGAGAGCCAACTTAAAAATGTTCCGACTGAAGGTTCATTTCCCTTTTCATAATATGCGTATAGTTCATATAAAATCCCTTTATGTTCTTCTGTATGAAAATCTTCTATATGGGATTCCATACGAACAGCTACTTCTGCACTTTGCAACATATGGTAAATAATTTCTCTTTCCGCTCTTTCAAAACCTGTTAACTTCGGTTTTGTTTGAACGACTTGAGACGGTTTAGCAACCTGCTTTATTTGTTTTTGCTGTACCTTTTGTTCTTTGCGATATTGGTGCAATTGATTCAAAAGTGTTTCCATTGAATACGAAAATTCTTGCGATAATGACTTCAAATATGACTCTGCCTGCATCGCATCTTGTAACAACGATAACTCTTTTAAAACACTTTTCACATATTCTTCTTTGCCAGACTCATCTTGCAAATTTTTCCCTAAACGCAAATAATTTATTTTAAAACCAACAAAACTCACACTTGATTTCACAAGATTTTCAAAAGCGGTAGTCCCATATTGTTGCACATATTCATCAGGATCAAGCTTATCTGGCAAGGATGTGACTTTCACTTGGCAACCAACTTTTAGCAATAATTGCCCTGCTTTCATCGTCGCTTCTCGCCCTGCTTTATCACCATCATAGCAAAGAACAACAGTTTCAACGTTACGTCGCAGAAGTTTTGCTTGTTCTTCAGTTAAAGCCGTTCCCATTGTCGCAACGGCTTCTTCCACGCCACTTTTTACCGCAGCTAGTACATCGGCATATCCTTCAAAAAGAACCACTTGCCCACGCTTTCTAATAAACGGTCTTGCTTGGTGGAAGTTATACAACAATTTACTTTTGTGAAAAATTGGCGTTTCCGGGCTATTTAAATATTTTGGAGTGTCATCTCCTAACGCCCTTCCACTAAACGCTATCACCTTACCTTGTAACGTATAGATCGGGAACATAACTCTTCCACGGAAGCGATCGTAATGACTACCATCCTTCTCACTTCTTATTAGAAGGCCAGCTTGTTCCATACTAGACAGCGATAAACCTCTTTTTTGTAAAATTTTCGTCGCTGCATCCCAAGCAGGTGATGCATAACCAATTTCAAACTTCTCAATCATCTCTTTCGTAATACCACGGTTTAATAAATATGAAAGTGCTTCATTTCCCTCTTCCGTATTTACTAATAAATGATGATAATACTTTTTCAATAATTCATGAGCTTGTTGCATGATGACAGTGTCATCAGATATGTCTTCTTGTTGTCCTTGCCCTGATGTGTACTCTGCAACCGCAATTCCATTTCTTTCGCCTAGCTTTTGAACAGCCTCGGTAAAAGCCAGTCCTTCCATTTTCATTAGAAATGAAAATACATTTCCGCCTTCTCCACATCCGAAGCAATGAAAAATTTGCTTATCAGATGAAACAGAGAATGAAGGAGAATTCTCACCATGAAATGGACAAAGGCCGAAATAGTTACGCCCCTGTTTTCTAAGTTGAACGTATTCACCAATTACTTCTACAATATCGGATGATGTCCGAATCTGTTCAACAACTTCTTCGGGAATTCTGTTCCCCATAACTCCATCTCCGTGTCGTATTTTGTATTCGATATAAATTAAAAAATTCCTTTATAATTCGACAATATTTTTCTAAACTTGTTAGAAAGTGTTGCCGATTACATTGTATAAACGGTTTTGAACCTTTCCTATAGGTCCTTTATCTGCATAAATCGCAGATACATACCTGCTATATAAAATTGTATACATTTGCTCATCTGTTACAAATGTACCTCTTAGAAACAATACATATACACCTTTTTACAAGAAGAGTAGCAAGTCACATATACTGTTTGATCTTGAGATCTGTAGCTTTTTCATGTTGATCCATATAACAATCAACTCCATTTTGTTCAGTATCTACAAAGATCCAATTGCCTTGCTATTTCCTTAAAGGATGAGCATATGATGCGACAAACAAAATTCCGACATGAAATTCCGCTCCAACTTGCACAATTTCATTCTTCACGGGACATGCATCTATACCAACTAATATGTTGTTGATGTTTTGCATATTTCTGTATTCTACATCCCTTCTGTGAATCCTTCCATAATGTGCGTTTTCTTGTATAGATTTTGTCGATTTAACGTAATTACATGTCTTTTTCGTAAATCCTATCCCTAGTTTATTCTGAAAAATTAAAGTCTAAACGTAAAATATAGGTTTTTATCACAATTTTTTATTATAATATATTTTCTTCAACTACGCTACATATCCCTTTATTTTTTCATCTTACATTTCAGGATGACAAACTCACACCTTGAATATACTAAAAGACAAAGGAGTATAAGTATAACCATTACACTACAATCTATTACAAAATCCATAGATATCATATTTCACCAGAGCGAAAAAAGCACATTCACCTTTGGTAAATGTGCTAAAACATTTTTTGGTTTTGCACTGCATTCACAATAATATTTGCTGTTTCTTCAATCGCTTTATTGGATACATCGATTACTTGGCAATTTATTTTACTAATTACTTCCTCAAAGTGATCAATTTCTTCTTGAATACGATTAATATTTGCATACGTTGCTCCATCACTTAATCCAAGTGATTTTAATCGTTCTTTTCGAATATGATTTAACTTATCTGGCGTAATTTTCAAACCGAAACATTTTTCTTTTGCCACTTGATATAGTTCTTCAGGTGGGTCAACTTCTGGTACGAGTGGTACATTCGCAACTTTCAAGCGTTTGTTATGAGCTAAATATTGAGAAAGTGGTGTTTTTGATGTACGCGAAACACCAATCAACACGATATCTGCTTTTAAAATACCTCTTGCATCTCTGCCGTCATCATACTTCACAGCAAACTCAATCGCTTCAATTTTTTTAAAGTATTCTTCATCTAACCTACGGACAACACCTGGCTCATACCTCGGCACTTGCCCCGTAATTTCTTCAATTTGATCAATAAGAGGGCCGATAATATCGTATGCCTCTACCCCTTCTCTTGCAGCCTCCGTCACTAAATACTGGCGCATATCAGGCTTAACTAACGTAAAACATATAAGTGCTTGATTACTCTTAGCAATCGAAATCACTTCTTTTAATGTCCCTGTATCTTCTACATACGGTACACGTCTAATATCAGGAGCAAACGGGAATTGCCCCATTGCTGCTCGAACAACCAAATCAGCCGTTTCCCCTACAGAGTCAGATACGACATATACGATTTTATTATCCATTACATTACCTCACTTTAAACAAATTACACTTATTCGTTATTTACTAAATTTACAAACGCACGTGTAATATTTGTTTTTGTAATTCGCCCAATCACTTCTAAACCTTGTTTCGTATCTTTTACAACTGGCATTGCATCAATCTGTCTTTCTATTAATTCCATCGCAATATCATATAAAGAATCCTCTCTACGACACATCGCAATGTTTGGCATCCTTGTCATGATAATATTAACCGGAAGAGAGGTTAAATCCTGCTTTCCTAAGCTCGCTCTTAATAAATCTTTACGAGACACAACCCCAACTAATAGAGTCATCTGATCTACAACGAACAATGTACCAACGTCCTCTAAAAACATCGTACAAATTGCATCGTATACGGAAACATTTTTATCAATTACAACCGGTCTAGATTGATAATCTTGTACTTTAATTTTCTTAACAGCTTCAGATAATAGCTGTCCCCCAGTTTTACCCGTATAAAAATAACCTACACGTGGACGTGCTTCTAAATAACCAGCCATCGTTAAAATTGCTAAGTCTGGTCTTAGCGTCGCACGTGTTAGACCCAATTGCGCTGCAATTGATTCCCCTGTAATAGGACCGTGATCTTTTACAATCTGAATGATATGTTCTTGCCGTTTATTCAGCTCTATGATAATCACCACCTTTAATGCACAACGAAAAAAGTTATACTATCTCTTAAATATTATATACTAAATATGCTATTCGAAAAAGAAAGTATGTAAAAAGGACCGTATACGGCCCAAAATTATATTTGAAACTTATCAAGTTGTTCTAAGAAACGTCTTGATTTCAAATAAATTCCGCAATATTCATCATAATATGTATTCAATACTAAACGCATTTGTTTTTTTGTGCTATCCTTTACCGATACATTTCCGAGCCTATGTAAATCGAAATGGAAGAAAAGACGTAATAATTTATGAACAGCTTCTCCTACCGGTATACGATATGGGTCTTGCTCTGCATGACGTGAGCACAGAAAACCGCCTTCCCTGACGGAGAAGGCGACAAAGTCTGTTTCTTGATGACAAATCGCACATGTATCAAAGTACGGGCGCATCCCTAATACCGGAAGCATTTTCGTTTGATAAATTAATGATAATACTTCTGAATCAACACCCTCACACATATAATGCAACGTTTGATATAACATTTCAAATAAATACGGATTATGTTTTTTATCTTCTGTTGCTTTATCAGTTAACTCAACAATAAATGATGCATAAGCAGTTAAAAATATATCCTCGCGAATTTCTTTCATAGTTGAAATAATCTCGCCTTGTTGCAATGTTCCAAGCCCTGATCCCATTTGAATAAGAAAATGGCCATGTGTCATTAATTGCGACACAGATGCTAACCGGCTTTTCGGTTTTTTTGCCCCTCTTGCCATTGCACTTATCTTACCAAGTTCTCTTGAGAATATTGTAACAATCTTGTTCGTTTCTCCGTAATCTGTCGTACGGATAACGATGCCCTCAACTTTTTGAAACATGTTCGTCACCATCCAAGGTTTGAACAAAACGGGTCAAGAAATTGGAGAGTCTAGATGTGCTAGCTCCTCTTCATGTTGATCCATCTCATCGTTTACGTCTTTTTCCATTTCTTTCAAAAGCAAGTACGTTTCAATGCTTCCTGTTTTGGAGAAAAACTTCCAGGTAAAATCTAGCATAAGAATCCACCTTTCTCAATAAGCGTAGCCTATAAACCAATTTCCTTTGTTGTTATTAAATTGACCCATTTTGTCCATTTTCATGTGAGAAAAATTTTTCCTAATTTATCAAAGTTCATAAAAACCAATAATCAGCGGATGAACAAACCATCCACTGATTACAGCTTTACTATATTTTAATACTCGTCTTCACGGAAACCAAGGTCTCGAAGCTGTGACAGCTTGTTACGCCAATCTTTTTGCACTTTTACCCATACTTCTAAAAATACTTTAGAACCAAGTAGCGCTTCAATATCAAAACGAGCTCGCTTACCAACTTCTTTTAACATTTTCCCTTGTTTTCCGATGATGATTCCTTTTTGCGATGCACGTTCAACAACAATCGTTGCATTTATATAAACTGCGCCGCCCTCACGCTTTTGAATCGCATCGATAACAACAGCCACAGAATGCGGCACTTCTTCACGTGTTAAATGTAGTACTTTCTCACGAATAAGCTCCGCAATAATAAATCTCTCCGGATGATCCGTTACTTGATTATCTGGATAGTATTGTGGTCCTTCTGGTAAATACTTTTTAATTGTTCCAATTAAAGCATCCACATTATTACCGTCTAACGCAGAAATTGGTACAATCTCTGCAAACTCATGTAGTTTACGATATTGATCAATTAACTCTAGTAATTGTTCTGGATGAAGTTGGTCAATTTTATTAATTACTAAAAATACTGGTTGTTTCGTTTCTTTTAATTTCTCAATGATGAATTCCTCACCACGACCAAATCCTTCAACTGCATTGACCATAAACAGAACAATATCAACTTCTTTCAATGTCGTTTGAGCCATCTTTACCATGAAGTCGCCTAATTTATGTTTAGGTTTATGTATTCCTGGTGTATCAATGAAAATAACTTGTGAATCATTTTCTGTATATACACCTTGAATTTTATTACGAGTTGTTTGTGGCTTATCACTCATAATAGCAATTTTCTGGCCGATAATACGGTTTAAAAATGTAGATTTTCCAACATTCGGTCTGCCAATAATAGAGACAAAACCTGATTTATAACCTTTTCTATTCATGTAAATCCTCCGCTAAAAATGCTCCTGGTAACAATTCTCCGACTGTCGTCTCTTGAACGTCACCATGTAAATTTGATAAGTATACTTTCGTATCCTGTTTACATAATTCTACCATAACTTGTCGACATGCTCCACAAGGAGGTACTGGACGCTTTGTATCTGCTACAACCGCAATGGCTACAAATTCTTTATCTCCTTCAGAAACCGCCTTAAATAAAGCTGTTCTTTCAGCACAATTACATAAGCCATATGATGCATTCTCAACATTACATCCACGATATACTTTTCCATCGCTCGTTAATAATGCTGCACCTACTTGAAATTTAGAATATGGTACGTACGCTTGTTTACGCGCTTCGATTGCTTCTAAAATTAATTGTTTACTATTCATATTCCCGCATCCTTCCTGTTCACAGCTATGAAGAGATACACTCTCTCATTAAAGGCCCTTACGGCACTTCCAAAGCTTAATAAAAGCTTCGGAATGCAACTATACCATATACGGTAAAAAGATAATAGCACCAATTATAACAGCTATAATTGCAAACAATAAAACCGCTCCTGCTGCAACATCCTTTGCAATTTTTGCAAACGGATGAATATCAGCAGTCGCTAAATCTACTGTTTTTTCTACAGCCGTATTTACCATTTCTAAACTCATTACACTCCCTATTACAATAAGTAATATCATCCACTCTATTTTCGTAATATGGAAATAAAAGCCGCAGCATATAACAATGACTGCGGCTAAATAATGAATTTTCATATTTCGTTCATGACGAAGACAAAAGAACATACCAGCTATAGCATATCCAAAACTATCTATAAGTTTTCCTTTTTTCATCGTCCTAATCCAAAAGCTTCTAAAATTTCTTTTTGTCTTCCGAACATTTCTTTTTCTTCTTCTTCTGTCATGTGATCATAACCAAGCAAATGTAAAAAGCCATGTAACGCCAAAAATCCAAGTTCACGATCGAAAGAATGGCCGTACTCTTCAGCCTGCTCTTTCGCCCTTGGAATAGAGATAATAAGATCACCTAACATGCGCGGCATCTCTGCACCAACAATCTCCATTTCCCCTTCTCCCATCTCTTCCATGGCAAAGGATATTACATCTGTAGGTTGATCTTTATCTCGGTAATCACGATTAATTTCTCTAATGCGCTCATTATCTACAAATGTCACCGATACCTCCGCGCCATCCTCGATATTTTCCATTTGAGCTGCCTTTTCTAACACTTCACGAATTAAACTCATATACGCTTCTTTTACTTCTTCTGTTTCATCAATAAAATCAATTAACAAACTCATTCTTTCTCCTTTTCTTCCGGAATTTCCGGATATGTAATACGCGAATGGAAAATACCATTTAACGTTTCACATAACGTTTTCCCAACGATTTGTAGTTCCTTAAACGTCAAATCACATTCACTAAATTGACCGTCTTGCAATCGATCTTTAATAATGCTTTGCACTAAATTATTAATTTGTTCTGGCGTTGGGTGATTCATAGAACGTACCGCAGCTTCTACACTATCAGCAATACCAACAATTGCCGATTCCTTCGAAGTTGCTTTTGAACCCGGATAACGGAACATCTCTTCTGTATATTTTTCTTTATCTTCTTTAATCGCTTTATAATAAAAATATTTCAGTAACGTTGTACCGTGATGTTGCCCAGCGATATCAATAATTTCTTGTGGAATATGATATTTTTCGAGCATTCTTACTCCATCCGTTACGTGAGCAATTATAATATCTTTACTCGTTACAGGATCTAATTTATCATGCGGGTTTTCAATCCCCATTTGGTTTTCAATAAAGAATTGTGGTTGTACTGTTTTTCCTACATCATGATAATATGCCCCTACACGCGCTAATACACCATTTGCCCCGACTGCTTCGCAAGCAGCTTCAGAAAGATTCGCTACCATTACACTATGATGATATGTCCCTGGCGCTTCTAACAAAATTCTGCGTAAAAGCGGATGATTTGGACTTGATAGTTCCATAAGCTTCATACTTGATACGATTCCAAGTCCACTTTCTAAATATGGTAAAATCCCCATAGCCAAAACGGATGATATAATCCCTGAAAGTGAAGCCATTAATAATTGCGTACCAATTTCAAGAGGCGAAAAATTCCCATTACGTAATAATAAGAGCGCCGCCAATACGACTACATTTAATACAGAAACGAGTATACCAGCTTGTAAAATCATTGTACGACGATTTTTTTCTCTCAAGAAAATACTAACCGATAATGAACTTAACAATACGTAAATCCCTACACTATAATTTAATGTACTCGTTACTCCTTCATTAAACATAATACTTCCGCATACAGAAAAAATCATACTCGTTAAAAAGACAAATCGATCACCAATCATTAATTTCACAAGTATTGTTCCCATCGCAACCGGGACAACATATGCAATCCCTGCATATTCAAGTTTTTGAAACAAACTAATGATTTTCATTAAAACGATTGTGATAGACAAAATTGTGATATACGCTAAAACATACGGTCTATCTTCTCTTTTTCTCTTTAAAAATAATTCAAATTGTTTATGCATAAAGTATAGTAACACACCAATGAGTACCGCTAATCCAACATAAGGTTGAAAACCGTTCCCTTTTTCTAACAAGCCAACTAATTTCAACTGATTATACACATCACTTGAAATTGTTTCACCTTCTCTAACGAGAACTTGTCCTTGAAGAATATAAACAGGTGGAACTAAATCTTCCTCTGCTTTTCTCTTCTCTTTCGTTAAGATCGGGTCATAAAAATAATTCGCTGAAATTGCATATCTTCCTAGCGCCTTAATTGACTCTTTTAAACCATTATCAACATTAACACTATTCATCTCACTTACATATCGTTCTTTCGCATCTTTCAATTCGTCCATTTTAATGTGCTCAGTCATGATACTATTAATCGCTGTGACCGCAGCATCTTTCGCTAATACTAATTGGCTCGAATCTGCATTAATCAAATTTAGTAAGTTTGAATCAGATAATTCTTTCGTTAAGTCAGCGGGTAGTTTCTTTTTTAACTTGTCCACTTTCTCAGCATCAGTCATCTTTTTTTGATCATCCGGTCCAACAGCTTTAATCTCTTGCACCACTTCATCCACTTTAGCAAAGACGTCATTCACAATATCAACTTTATTTTGTTTATACTCACTTTTATATGTATATTGATCTTCAACTTTTGTAGAGGCTTCTTTTTTCTTTTTATCCGTTGTAACTTTATCTTCAATTTTTATAGGAGAATGGATTGTCTTTTTCGCAATAGAATACATGTTAACATCTAATTGCTCTGGTTTTACATTATTCATAAGCGCAAAAAACAGCACTGCTCCTAATACAACGTAAGAAATCCAACTTAGTTTTTTCGAATGTTGTAAATTACGAAACCACTTAGAAATTTCTTGAGATCTTGACATGATTTCAATACCTTCTCCTCTCCAGAAATAAAGTGAAACTATTTATAGCTTTCATTTCTTCTACCCAACGATACTTTGAGGTAACATTTTATACACCAGTACCTATAGTTTATTTTCCTTATCTTTCATGATAGTAAAAAATATGCCGTTCGCCAACCTTATCATACAAAAAGAAATGATCCTGACAAATAGGATCATTCCATTTTATCATATGCCTCAATAATACGTTGCACCAATGGATGTCTGACAACGTCTGTTTGTTCTAATGTAATAAATGACAGACCTGATACACCAGATAAAATATTAGCAGCTATAGATAGCCCTGATTTTACCCCTTTTGGCAAGTCTACTTGTGAAGGGTCGCCTGTAATAACCATTTTAGAACTAAAACCTAATCTTGTTAAAAACATTTTTATTTGAGCACCCGTTGTATTTTGAGCCTCATCTAAAATAACAAATGAATCATCAAGCGTACGCCCCCTCATATAAGCAAGCGGCGCGATTTCAATTACTCCTCGTTCCATCATACGCTGCGTATATTCTTGTCCAAGAATATCATGTAAGGCATCATATAATGGGCGTAAGTATGGATCTACCTTCTCTTTCAAATCCCCTGGTAAAAAACCTAAATTTTCTCCAGCTTCTACAGCAGGTCTTGTTAGAATGATTTTCTTTACATATCCTTGTTTTAAAGCTCTCACAGCCATTACTACGGCTAAGTATGTTTTTCCAGTTCCTGCAGGCCCTATCCCAAAGACAATATCATTCTTCTTCATTGCATGAATATATCGTCTTTGCCCCATTGTTTTTACACGAATGGATTTACCTTTTGCAGTCTTGAAAATTTCTTCTTCATATAACTCTTCAAATTGAGCAACTTTCCCTTGTTGTGCGAGCTGAATTGCATACGCAACATCTCTCTCTGAAATTGATATACTTTTACGAATTACAACAAGTAATTGCTGTAAGATTTTTTCTACGAGTGTCACCGTTTCAACTGCCCCAGATACATGAACAGTTTCTCCTCTAGTTACGATCGATACATTCAGTTCTCGTTCAATTACTTTTAAATGCGCATCATTGACTCCAAAAAGAGCGATTGCTTCGTTAGTATTTTCCAATTGTTGGTTCATTTCTACTAATTGTTCTGCCATTACTCAGTCTCCTTGAATATCGGATTCGGATATTGGTTGTGGCTCTGCAATATTTTCAATCACAGTATAATGCAATGTGACTTTTAGTTGATCCGCCTCAACCTCTTTACTCAAAATCTTATCACTTACAATCATAGCATGTTCATCCAATTTTTTCTTTAGTTCTTTTTCGGCCATCTCTTTCGCTACTTTCAGCGCTTGCTTTTCTGTATATTCTCGGTTCGCTTCTTCCTCTTCTCTCACAACATCTTTTTCATATGCAATCGGCAGTGTAAAACCAAATAATTTCACATCATGCTTTACGCTTTCAGTACGAGAGCGTTTATACTTATCATGTTGAAATCCCCATATTTTTATTTTCGTACCCCCAAATTTAAGAAAATGTTCATTGTATACATTACCAGTATACACTTGGAATTGCGTCTTTAACGGGACATCCACCTTAGATGTATACCACGTTTCGCCATACACAATACCTTTCGCTGAAACAATCGTTGGACTTTCCTCATTACCATATATTCCCGATACGAGAATCTGCCCTTTTTCTACATGATCATTTTTCAGTACAACCGGCTTTCCAACTTCTACAAACGTTTTTGTAATAATCGCTTCTTTTTTTGCTACTAAATTTTGCGGCATTTGTTCCTTTTCTTTTTTCGGTTCGTTTTTTTCAACAATTTTAAAATGATACGTCGTTCCTCTTACTTCTAATCCCGCCCAAGTAATGGCATTAATATTATCTGTCAAATGGCGTTGTACATCTTCTACATTCGGCATTTGAAACTGCAGTTTTCCTTTTTTAATACCCATTTTATCCAATTCTTTCATCAATATATATTCTGTTTCAGGTTTTGCTCCTGTAATTTCAATTTTCCAAACCATATTGGACATTGCAATCACGCCAAAAAAGAAAATTAAAAACCCAATTAAAAATCCACTGTTTTTAATTAAACGCTTATTCCAAAAAGGAAAACCATAACGTCCAATAAAATATAATTTACATTCATTTTTTCTATAAATTGGTTTTATTTTTTTCACATCGCGTAACAACATACAAAAAACTAACGTTTCATCAGCTATCTTCTTAACATCCCAAACTAATAAATTCCTCCGTACACATTCATTAACAAACCGTTCCGCTCCTCTACCTTCAATTCGCACTTTTACATATCCAAGCCACTTTATAAACCATTTATTTTTCATTTACCACCTTCACTACCTTTCTAAAAGTAGATTTGAAGCATTAAAATAGCTCGTACTAAAATGAAACAAAGTAAAACTGTAATCGATCTCTATCAACGAAACTTTTACAGGATAAAGAAGAAAAACTTCACTAATGGAAGTTTCACTTCAATCACCTTTTTTTTCATTTTCTAAAAATGTTACTTGCTCAATTATCCCTTCGAGCAAAAGCTCTTCTGGAAGAATCGTTTTAATAACAAAGGATTGTCCTTTAATTAGTAATTGACCGTGTTTTAAAAGCAATCGCACTTCTTTATCTGAAAACACTAATAGTCCCCGATGATTTTCTATATAAATATGTATTTGCCCAACAAGAGTAATCCGAGGTAGATCCATTAATACATCCACTGGTAGGTCTACTTGTTTTGTTAACCAATTTTTCATTTGTTCTAATTTCTTCATCTCGAAAGACCCCCCTCTCATCCCATATATGTATTTCTTCACAAGTGCCTATCGTGTTATAACGACTTCACTAACATAACTATATTCTGTAAGAGTTCATATCATGTTAATAAAACAGTCGCTATATGAAATCATATTTATCGGGACAATGATGGATCAGAGGATGTGATCCTTAATAATAGAAGTATTAATACAAGAATATGCGCCCCTAGGGGATATCAGTACAAGTTGCATGAAGAAATTGAGCCTAGTGAGAAGTTAGAAACTTGAAAAACCCTGTTACAATTTGTTCTGGGCGTGACATACTGACCATAGAATAAGTAGTTGTCATTCATTAGACAAATGAAATAAAATTCGAAAAAGAAATTGCTCCACTCTAAATTTTACGTTGTAAGTAAGAATACTTTATAGGTAGTTGTTATATGAATTTCAAAAAATATTAGGATTCACTAAAAAACAAAAAAATGAATTAATAAGCGAGGAAATACGAAAGGAAATTGGATTTAGTCAAGAAATTTTGAATGTTATAAAACAAGTCACTGACAGTAGCATCTAGCCCTTCTATGCAACTGATTCAAAATCTAAAATAGCTGGAGTCTCTGTCGTTACCTTTGAAGATTATGCTAAACAGCAAGTTATAAAACTTCAATCTGAGCTTCAGCCCCCATACTTAGCTTTTATTTGTGAAAGAAGTTTTAGTCAAGGAAGTAAGAGTAAGTGTAGCATTGGAAGTATACAAGGAAATGGCCAATTTGATATCCTTGCAATCCAACCAACAAATGGCGTTAATTACGAAGTTAGCAATAAAGATGTTATTTTTAAACTAAGAAAATGGAATGATCGCTATCCTTTTATCATAATCAGTGCAGATTATGACTGGGTTGATACCATTTTTAGCGTGTTACCTACAGACGTCGAAGAAATTAAGAAAACGAAAAAGCTTTTTTTATGGTGGGATTAATCATAACTAAGGCCGTTACCCTTTTTTACATACCAGAGGCGTTTCTATCACTTACAGAAACGCTTTTTAAGCAATATAGTGTTTTTCCTTAATAAGAACAATAAAAAAACGTCTCATACGAAATGAGACGTTTTTTTATGCTAATAGCTGGATAACCAACTTATTCACAAGTGATCCGTCTGTTTTACCTTTTACTTTCGGCATAACAGCAGTCATCACCTTACCCATATCTGCTTTAGAAGTCGCACCAACTTCAGAAATAACTTGTTTGATTACATCAACTAGTTCTTCTTCAGTTAATTGCTCTGGCAAATATGCGCTTAAAATCTGAATTTCACTTTGCAGTTTATTAACAAGGTCTTCACGACCAGCTTTTTTAAATTCAAGGAGGGAGTCCTTATACTGTTTTACTTCACGAGCTAAAACTGTTACTTCCTCTTCTTCAGTAAGAGTATGTTGCAGTTTAATACCTTCATTTTGTAAAGCAGCCTTAACCATACGAATAACGGTTAATTTTTCTTTTTGTTTATTCTTCATCGCTTGTTTCATATCATCGTTTAAACGACCGAGAAGACTCATAACTTACACCCTCTCTTAGAATTTACGCTTTCTTGCCGCTTCAGATTTCTTCTTACGTTTTACACTTGGTTTTTCATAAAACTCGCGCTTTCTTGCTTCAGCAAGTGTACCAGTTTTAGAAACCGATCTTTTAAAACGGCGAAGTGCATCCTCCAAAGACTCGTTTTTACGAACGACTGTTTTTGACATTCTCTTTCCCTCCCTCCGAAACATCACACTTACATACTAACTTCAGCATGCAAAAAGAAACACTTCTTCAGCATGTCTTTTACGATTATAATACATTTTATCACTTCAGGTCAACTATTTGGCAGAATAAAAGAAGAATAGAAGCATTTCCTTTTCAAAAGTTATACAAATATCTAGTATCCTTCTTTCATGAAGACAACTATATTTTTATCATTTCAACTTTTTTCATACAGGGATGCACGAAACGCCTCCCTACCTTCTAGTACTTAACCGCTTCAAATAAAGAAAGCATGCAAACCATTTCCGGTTGCACGCTCTTTTTTATGCGCTTGCTGATTCTTTTTTCACATCATCTTCAAGAACACGAACAAATTGCGCTTCGTTATATGGATAGCCAGCCTTCGTAATTTTCACTTTCACTAGCTTACCAATTAATTCTTCTGATCCTTCAAATACAATTTTCAAGTAGTTATCTGTATACCCTACATATAACCCTTCACGGTCGCCGTCTTTAAATTGCTCTTCTGGAATGATTTCAAGCACTTCACCTTCAAACGCTGATGCATATTCTTTCGCTAATTGATTAGATAGCTCAATTAAACGATGAACACGATCGTTCTTCACATCTTCAGGAACTTGATCTTCCATGCGTGCTGCAGGTGTTCCTGTACGTTTTGAATAAGGGAACACGTGTAACTCAGAGAAGCGGTTCTCTTTAATGAAATTGTATGTTTCCATGAATTCTTCTTCTGTTTCACCTGGGAAACCAACGATTACGTCAGATGTAATCGCAAGGCCTGGTAACGCTTCTTTCAAACGATCTAAACGCTCTTGGAAGAATTCCATCGTATATTTACGACGCATACGTTTTAATACAGTATTAGAACCAGATTGCAACGGAATATGCAAGTGACGTACAACTACTTCAGATTTATCTAACACTTCAATTACTTCATCTGAAATTTGACTCGCTTCAATAGAAGAAATACGAAGACGTTTTAATCCGCCTACTTCCGCTTCCATATCACGAAGTAATCCAGCTAAGTTATAATCTTTTATATCTTCGCCGTATCCACCTGTATGAATACCCGTTAATACGATTTCTTTATAGCCTGCATCCACTAATTGTTGTGCTTGTTTAATAACCTCTTTTCCATCACGAGAACGCATTAAACCACGCGCCCAAGGAATGATACAGAATGTACAGAAGTTATTGCAACCCTCTTGTATTTTTAAAGACGCACGTGTACGATCCGTGAAATAAGGTACATCAAGTTCTTCGTACACACGTGTTTTCATAATATTGCGGACAGCATTAATTGGTTGACGCTCTTTACGGAATTCTTCGATGTAACCTAACATCTTTTCACGATCCTGTGTACCAACTACAATATCTACACCTGGAATCGCCATAATTTCAGCTGGAGATGTTTGTGCATAACATCCCGTTACGCAAATAACTGCATCTGGATTTTGACGCACAGCACGTCTGATTACTTGACGGCTTTTTTTGTCCCCAGTATTCGTTACTGTACATGTGTTAATAACATAAACATCAGCTTTCTTTTCATATTCTGTTCTTTCATAACCACCTTGTTTAAACAATTGCCAAATGGCTTCTGTTTCATAGTGGTTTACTTTACAACCTAACGTATGGAACGCAACAGTTGACATTGATCATCACCCCATCAATTCAAAATGATACGAAGCAGCACTTAACGCGTATAACGGCGCCGTTTCTGTTCTTAAAATTCTTGGTCCTAAACTACATGGTACAAATTTATGTTCACGAAGCGCTGTAATCTCTTCCTCAGCTAAACCGCCTTCTGGGCCAAATACAATCAATAGCTTTTGACCTGGTTTCATTGTCGTTAAAGCTTTCGCAAAATTAGATTTCTCGCCTTGTTTTGCTTCCTCTTCGTAAGCAACAAGACAAACATCATACTCACCACTCATTGTAAGCAGTTGCTTAAATGATGCCGGAGCATGTACTTCCGGAATTTCACTTCTATGTGATTGTTCCGCAGCTTCTTTCACAATTTTTCTTAAACGCTCAACTTTTTTATCAGCTTTTTTCGCATCCCATTTTACGATAGAGCGAGATGCTTGAAATGTTAAGAATGCAGCTGCCCCAAGCTCAGTTCCTTTTTGAAAAATCAACTCTAGCTTGTCTCCTTTTGGCAGTCCACTTGCAATCGTCACGAAAACAGGAAGTTCACTTGACGCCTCTACCCATTCTACAATAGCCGTATTAATAAATTCACTGGTAATTTCATCAATTGAACATACTGCTGTTTTTCCGTTTACACAGCAATAAATTTGATCGCCAGCTGTCATACGCATTACTCTCGCAATGTGATGTACATCATCACCTACAATGCGAATTTTTGCTTCACTTACATGTTTTTCTTCTACAAAATAACGTTGCATATAATCACCTTAGTAGAGTTTCGTTCCTTTCGTAAGTCAACACTTACGAAAAGAACGAAACATTATCATTTTTCATATAACAAACGGCAAGTCCCTCACCTTATAGTGAGAGACTCCCCTTTTCATTATAGACTAAAATCTATATTACGCATTTCGTGCAATAATTGCTACCCAATCTTCCATTCGTAACACTTCTTCAATTGTAAATCCAGCTTGTTCTAACGCCTCAGAAATTACTTTTTCCTTCGCAGCAATAATGCCCGATGTAATAAATAATCCACCTGACTTCACAACTCTCGCTGCATCTTCAGGGAATAAAAGAATAATTTCTGCTAATAAGTTAGCTACGATTAAATCAACAGGACCTTCAATACCTTCTAAAAGACTATTTTGCCCAACAGACACGATATCATCTGTTTTATTTAAACGCACATTCATTTCTGCACTTTCAACTGCAACCGGATCTAAATCATATGCTTGAACAGAAGACGCACCTAATTTTGCCGCTGCAATACTAAGCACACCAGAACCTGTTCCTACATCAATGATAGCGTCACCTGGCTGTACTGTTTTTTCTAAAGCACGAATACACATCGTTGTTGTTGGATGAGTTCCTGTACCAAACGCCATACCTGGGTCTAATTCAATGATTTTTTCATCAGGAGAAGATGGTGTATATTCTTCCCACGTCGGTACGATTGTGAATGTATCAGAAATTTGTACTGGATGGTAATATTTTTTCCAAGCAGTAGCCCAATCTTCTTCATTGACTTCGTTAACGGTAATATTTCCAGTACCAATTTCAATGTCGTAAGATGGAAGCACATCAATAGATGATTTTACACCTGCAATCGTTTCATGTAAAGAATCCGTTTGCGGGAAATATGCTTTTATTAATACACCTTCCGCCGGATATTCATCTGGATTCAATGCATAAATTTCACCATATTGTTGCTCGCGCTCTTTCGTTAACTCCGCTGGATCCTCAATCGCAACTCCGCTAGCACCAGCTTCATGTAAAATATAAGAGACAGCTTCTACTGCTTCTTCTGTTGTATGAATACTAATTTCTGACCATTTCACAATTTACCAACTCCATTTTTTATTTCCATTATTCCCCTTTGAAAGCACGTTTAAGCTTTCCGAATAAACTATCATCCTGCTCTTCTTGTCCTGCAAATTCACGTAATAAATCTTTTTGCTGTGAAGTCAATTTCGTCGGTACAACAACGCGAACGACTACATATTGATCTCCTTGACCGTATCCACGTACGTTCGGAGCACCTTTTCCTTTTAGGCGGAATTCTGTTCCTGTTTGTGTTCCTGCTGGAATTTTCAGCTTCACTTTACCATGAACAGTAGGAACTTCCACTTCATCACCAAGCGCCATTTGCGCAAATGTTAATGGCATTTCGCAAATAATATGATCTCCTTCACGCTCGAAGAATTCATGATTTCTTACATGAACGACTACATATAAGTCTCCTGCTGGTCCGCCATTTACGCCGGCTTCACCTTTTCCAGACACACGAATTTGTTGACCATTATCGATACCCGCTGGAATTTTAACATTGATTTTTTTACGTTTACGAACTTTACCTGAACCGTGACATGTCGTACATTTTTCTTTAATAATTTGTCCAGTTCCTGAACAATGACCACAAGCTTGACGGTTTACGATACGACCAAACGGTGTGTTTTGCTCTACACTCACTTGACCAGAGCCTGAACAATGTTTACATGTTTCTTTTGAAGTTCCTGGTTTTGCTCCACTACCTTTACAAGTATCACATGGATCTTCTACTGGAATTTCCACATTTAATTCCTTACCAAAAATAGCTTCTTCAAAATCTAAAGTGACTTGATATTGTAAGTCAGCACCTTGGCGCGGAGCATTTGGATCACGGCGTCTGCCGCCGCCACCGCCAAAGAAAGAACTAAATATATCTTCAAAACCGAAGCCACCGCCGAAGTCTCCTCCGCCGCCAAATCCACCGAATCCTTGATTTGCACCAGCATGACCAAATTGATCGTACTGCGCACGCTTTTGATCATCACTTAACACTTCGTATGCTTCTTGTACTTCTTTAAACTTTTCAATTGCATTTTCTTCTTTGCTTACGTCTGGATGGTATTTTTTAGCCAAACGACGATACGCTTTTTTTATTTCATCTGTTGAAGCGCCCTTGCTAAGTCCAAGGACCTCATAATAGTCTCGTTTACTCATAAATTTACAACCCCCGAATCTTTCACATAAACGTAATTTTAACACCGAAAGAAAGTGCTTTGCAACAAAGTTTCCTCACTTACAGTATGCAAAGCGAAAAACTTAAGATCCTCACACATCACTTCTCATTCGTGAAAAAAGCCAAAGTCAAGGCACGCTTGACTTTGACTTTTTGTCATCTTACTTATTATGTTTACAGTTGAATTACTTGTCTTCTTTTACTTCTTCAAACTCAGCGTCAACTACATTGTCTTTCTTCGTGCCAGCGTCTTGCGCACCTTCTGCTTGACCAGCAGCTGCTTGAGCTTGCTCGTATAATTTAACAGTTAATTGTTGTACGATTTCTTGTAAAGCATCTTTTTTCGCACGAATTTCTTCAAGCTCGTTTTTCTCAATTGCAGCTTGTAATGCTTCTTTCGCTTCTGTTGCTTTTGCAACTTCAGCTGCATCTACTTTACCTTCTAAATCTTTTACAACTTTGTCTGTTTGGAATACAAGTTGGTCAGCTTCGTTACGAAGTTCAACTTCTTCCTTACGTTTTTGGTCAGCGTCAGCATTTGCTTCCGCTTCTTGTACCATACGTTCTACTTCTTCATCAGAAAGACCTGAAGAAGATTGGATTGTAATAGCTTGCTCTTTGCTTGTTCCTAAGTCTTTCGCACGTACGTTAACGATACCGTTCGCATCAATATCGAATGTTACTTCGATTTGTGGAATACCACGTGGTGCTGGTGGAAGGTCAGTTAATTGGAAACGACCTAACGTTTTGTTGTCAGCTGACATTGGACGCTCACCTTGTAATACGTGAATGTCTACTGCTGGTTGATTATCAGCAGCTGTCGAGAATACTTGTGACTTACTTGTTGGAATTGTAGTGTTACGCTCGATTAATTTCGTGAACACGCCACCCATAGTTTCAATACCTAAAGAAAGTGGAGTTACGTCTAATAATAGAACGCCTTCTACATCACCAGTAAGTACGCCACCTTGAACTGCAGCACCTAATGCTACAACTTCATCAGGGTTTACACCTTTATATGGCTCTTTACCAGTTTCACGTTTAATAGCTTCTTGTACAGCTGGGATACGAGTAGATCCACCAACAAGAATAACTTTATCTAATTCGCTTGGAGCAAAACCAGCGTCTTTTAATGCACGACGAGTTGGCTCTAATGTTCTTTCAACAAGACCTGCTGAAAGCTCTTCGAATTTCGCTCTTGTTAACGTTAATTCTAGGTGTAATGGACCAGCAGCTCCAGCACTAATGAATGGTAATGAAATTTGAGTTTGTGTTACACCAGAAAGATCTTTTTTCGCTTTTTCAGCTGCATCTTTCAAGCGTTGAAGCGCCATTTTATCTTGGCTTAAATCGATGTTATTTTCTTTTTTGAACTCAGCTACTAAGTGATCGATGATAACTTGGTCAAAGTCATCGCCACCAAGACGGTTGTCACCAGCAGTTGAAATAACTTCGAATGTGCCGTCTGCTAACTCAAGGATAGATACGTCAAATGTACCGCCACCTAAGTCATATACTAAGATTTTTTGTTCTTCGTCTTGTTTTTCTAAACCGTAAGCAAGTGCTGCTGCTGTTGGCTCGTTAATGATACGCTCAACTTCTAAACCAGCGATACGACCAGCATCTTTCGTTGCTTGACGCTCTGCATCGTTGAAGTATGCAGGTACTGTAATAACAGCTTTCGTTACTGTTTCACCTAAGTATGCTTCAGCAGAAGCTTTTAAGTTTTGTAAAATGATTGCAGAAATTTCTTGAGGTGTATAATCTTTACCTTCAACTTCTACTTTGTAGTCTGTACCCATATGACGTTTAACAGACATGATTGTATTTGGGTTTGTAATTGCTTGGCGCTTTGCAACTTCCCCAACTTGACGTTCTTCATTTTTGAAAGCTACAACAGAAGGTGTTGTACGGTTTCCTTCTGGATTTGGAATAACCTTTGGTTCTCCACCTTCCATAACAGCTACACAAGAGTTTGTTGTACCTAAGTCAATACCTATAATTTTACTCATGGCGAATCCTCCTAGTTTTATGTAAATTATTGATTTACTTTTACCATTGATGGGCGAATCACACGGTCTTTTAATTTATAACCTTTTTGGAATTCTTCCACAACCGCGTTTGATTCAAATTCACTATCTTCCACTTGCATAATAGCTTGGTGTTCATTAGGATCAAACTGTTTACCAACAGCTTCAATCACTTCCACACCTTCTTTAGTCAGCGCTTCTAACAATTGACGATGCACCATTTCCATGCCTTGTAACAAGGATTTCGTTTGCTCATCAGTCGCTTCCACTTGCATTGCTCTTTCAAAATTATCAAGAGCTGGCAAAATGTCTGAAACTAGACTTTGTGCTCTATATTTTTCAGCAGCCTGTTTATCCATTTGGACGCGGCGCTTATAATTTTCAAAATCAGCTTGTAGACGTAATGTGCGACCTTCCGTTTCCGTTAGTTTCGCTTGTAACTCATCTACTTTTTCTTGTAAAAGAGCAGCCTCACTTTTTTCTTCTACAGTTTCTTCACTGTTTTCTGGCGTGACAGCTTCTTCAACTTGCGCTTCTTTTACTTCTTCTACCACTTGTTCGTTACGCTCTTCCACAATATTCACCTCCTTAAAAGGTATTAGGTATCATGCATAGCATGATTACCTAAGCATTATATATTACACACAGCAATGAAAATTTCATCACTTGAGCGAATGTATTACTCTCATTTACTTTTTAAGTCCATCTGTAAATTGTCTCGTAAATAACTGTAACAAACTAATTACACGAGAATATTGCATTCTTGTCGGACCTAAAATAGCAATTGTTCCAAGTTGCTCTTCGCCGATCGAATATGTTGCAGAAATTAAACTGCAATCCTCCATAGCCGTCGAAGTGTTTTCCCTACCAATTTTCACTTGAATCCCGACTTGTTTATGACGCAAAATGTCATAAAATTCAGCTTCATTATCAATCATGGTAAGCAAAGATCTAACCTTTTGAATGTCATGGAACTCTGGCTGCGAAAGCATATTTGCTTTTCCTCCAAAGTATATCTTTTCCGATAACGGAACTTGAAATGTACCATCTAACATTCTTATTGCACTATCATAATTATGAACATACCCACGTAAAACTGTAACAATTTCCTTAAAGATTTTATTATGAAGTTCTTCCATCGGTACGCCAGATAGCTTTTCATTTAAAACATTAACCATTTTTTCTAAATCTGATAAATCAACAGATTCCGGAACGGTAATCGTTTTACTTTGTACATGCCCTGTATCAGTTACAATAATAGCGACTGCAGTTTGACGATCAAGCGGCACAATTTGTACATTTTTAAGTTTATTTGTGCTTAACTTCGGTCCAAGAACAATGGCCGTATAATTCGTAAGTTCTGATAAAATTTGAGCAGATTGCTGTGCAATTTTTTCCGCTTCAAAAATTCTTTCAGCAAATAAATCTTTAATTTGTACAATTTCAGCGTTCGGTAAGTTTTGCGGCGCTAAAAGATGGTCTACATAAAATCGGTAGCCTTTCTCAGAAGGAACACGTCCAGAAGAACTGTGCGTTTTTTCAATAAAACCTAATTCTTCTAAGTCCGCCATTTCATTTCGAATAGTAGCTGAACTAAATGTAATTTCATCTTTTTTAGCCAACGTTCTAGACCCAACAGGCTGCGCTGATCCAATAAAGTCATCAATAATTGTTTGTAAAATTAAGAGCTGACGTTCCGTAAGCATCTCATCATCACCTCTGTTAGCACTCTTTGTCTTTGAGTGCTAAATCTATTAATAACTTACCAAAATTGACATTCAATTGTCAACGGAAACGTCACGAAATAATGAAACTTTTTCACGTTAATGGAACATTTAATTAGTCAATTAAAAATGATTGGAATACTTCATTCCCTAATAATTTTCCTTTTCGCGTTAAACGAACATATCCATCGCTCTCTTCAAGCAATCCTTGTTCTTGGTTGTTTTGTAACTGCTTCGCGAAAACTTGATCCATCTCCATATTAAATTTCTTTTGAAATGCTATTTTAGATACACCTTTTGTTTTTCGAAGTCCTAAGAACAACTCTTCTTCCATCTTTTCTTTCTCCGTCACCACGTGAACATCTAAATACGGAAATCCTGTTTCATCAATTTTATTAAAATATTGCTTCAGCGGACCTACATTTTGAATACGTTCCCCATTCACATAACTATGAGCTCCAGCTCCAAAGCCATAATACTCTTCATTATTCCAGTATGTGAGATTATGTCTACTTTTATTGTCACCTTTTGAGAAATTACTAATTTCATACTGGTTATAACCGTGTTTCTCCATTTCATCCATTACCATTTCATACATTTTCGCTTCATGGTCTTCACCCGGAAGACGCAATTTCCCTTTATTCATTAAGTTATAAAACACTGTTTTAGGTTCCACAATTAATGAATATGCCGAGAAATGTTGTACACCAAGCGTAAAAGCAATGTCTAATGTTTCCTTCACATCTTCTATCGTTTGTCCTGGCAAAGCATAAATAATATCTACATTAATATTTTTAAAGCCTACTTCCTGAGCTTCTCGAATCGCTAGGAATGCATCTTCCCTCGTATGCTTGCGCCCGATTTTCTCAAGCAGTTCATCACGGAACGTTTGCACACCAAAACTAATTCGATTCACTCCACCTTCTAGTAGTACATTCAACTTCTCTTTCGGTAGATCTCCTGGATTCGCTTCAAATGTCAATTCACAATTCGGAGCAAACGGGCGCAAATGACGATTAATAATCTCGAGTAATTTTTTTGTCTGTTCCATATTTAACGCTGTCGGAGTTCCACCGCCCACAAAAATCGTTTTCATACTATCAAACGGAACTCTTTGAACCGTATTTATTATTTCCTTCTCTAAATAATCTAAATATTGATCAACCGGTTGGCGTTCAATAAACACTTTATTAAAATCACAATAGTGACAAATGTGCTGACAAAATGGGATATGAATATATGCAGCTTGTACCAAATATAACTCCTACCTTTCTAAAAAGAAAACCTCCGCACTCCGGAGGATTCTCTACTTCTCTAACGTATTACGAATTTGTTCCATTCGCATTTTTCCCCAATCATACATCATTTCAACGATCGGTAAAAGTGACATGCCTAGTTCCGTCATATAATACTCAACACGAGGAGGAATTTCGGGATATACTGTTCGATCAACAATCCCATCTTCCATTAACTCTTTTAATTGGTTCGACAAAACTTTATGAGAAATGCTTGGGAATAACCGTTGTAATTCACTAAAACGATGAGGCCCTTCCACACCAAGATGCCACAGTATCACAACTTTCCACTTTCCACTAATAATAGAAAGCGTCAATTCCTTTTCACAATTAAAATTGCCATTTTGTATTTTATCTTGAATATCTTTTCGAATATTTTCGGACATTAACAATCTCCTAACTCTATATGAACTAAAAAGCTCTCTCATTATTGTAAATGAGAGCTGCTCAGATGTCTAAAAAGTAATTATACAGAAAAAAGAAGCCGTACAAACGACTTCTTTTTTATTTCAAATATTAGTTGTCATCCATTTTCAGTACAGCCATGAATGCCTCTTGCGGCACTTCTACAGAACCAACAGACTTCATACGTTTTTTACCTTCTTTTTGCTTATCAAGAAGTTTACGCTTACGAGAAATGTCACCGCCGTAACATTTTGCAAGTACGTTTTTACGCATCGCCTTAATTGTAGAACGTGCTACAACTTTATTTCCGATAGTCGCCTGAATTGGCACTTCGAACTGTTGTCTCGGAATTAATTCTTTTAATTTCTCTACAATTACTTTACCACGGTCATACGCTGAATCACGGTGTACGATAAATGATAAAGCATCCACTTGTTCATTATTTAAAAGAATATCCATTTTCACAAGTTTAGATGGTTTATAACCAATTAACTCATAATCAAATGATGCATACCCTTTCGTATTTGATTTCAATTGATCGAAGAAGTCATATACGATTTCTGATAACGGGATTTCATATGTTAATGTAACACGCGTTTCATCTAAATATTGCATATCAATAAACGTTCCACGTTTACCTTGGCAAATTTCCATTACAGCTCCAACATAGTCATTCGGAACCATAATTGAAGCCTTCACAAACGGCTCTTCTACACGATCGATAGACTGTGGGTCTGGCATATTAGATGGATTATCAACAATAACATCTTCACCGTTTGTTAAATAAACTTTATAAATAACGCTTGGCGCTGTTGTAATTAAGTCAATCTTAAATTCACGTTCAATACGTTCTTGAATGATTTCCATGTGAAGAAGTCCTAAGAATCCACAACGGAAACCAAATCCTAACGCTTGAGATGTTTCTGGTTCAAACTCAAGAGCAGAATCGTTTAACTCTAATTTTTCTAACGCATCACGTAAATCGTTATAACGAGCAGAATCAATTGGATACAGCCCACAGAATACCATCGGGTTTAATTTACGGTAACCTGGTAACGCCTCTGCAGCTGGACGTTTCGCATGTGTAATCGTATCACCAACACGTGTATCACCTACGTTTTTAATAGATGCTGCTAAGAAACCTACATCACCTACTGTTAACTCGTCACGTTGCGTAGTTTTCGGTGTAAATACACCTACTTCTGTTACTTCAAATTCTTTACCCGTTGCCATCATACGTACTTTATCGCCAACTTTTACCGTTCCATTTACAACACGGATATAAGCAATTACACCACGGTACGGATCATATAAAGAGTCGAAAATCATACATTGTAACGGCTCTTCTGAATCACCTGCCGGAGCTGGTACTTTTTCAACAATTTGTTCTAAAATTTCTTCAATACCAATTCCAGCTTTTGCAGAAGCAAGTACCGCTTCTGATGCATCTAAACCAATTACATCTTCTACCTCTTGACGTACACGTTCTGGATCCGCACTTGGTAAGTCGATTTTATTGATAACTGGTAAAATTTCCAAGTTGTTATCAAGCGCTAAGTATACGTTCGCTAACGTTTGCGCTTCAATACCTTGCGCTGCATCTACTACAAGAATCGCGCCTTCACAAGCCGCTAAACTACGAGATACTTCGTACGTAAAGTCGACGTGTCCTGGTGTATCAATTAAATGAAGAATATACTCTTCACCATCTTTTGCTTTATAGTTTAATTGTACTGCGTTTAATTTGATTGTAATACCACGCTCACGCTCTAAATCCATAGAGTCAAGCAACTGAGCTTTCATTTCGCGTTGTGTTAACGCATTTGTTTTCTCTAAAATACGGTCTGCTAACGTTGATTTTCCGTGGTCAATATGAGCAATAATAGAGAAATTACGAATTTTGGACTGTCTTTTTGCTCTTTCTTCTTTGTTCATCTATGTTCTCAACTCCTAATAGTCTCGCCAATATACACTAGCACTGATTATATCAATAGAGCAACAAAGATTCAATGAAAACTCGTGCTGCTTACGATACAAATCATTCTATCTATATCTTATGCGAATAAACCATAAGAGACAAACCCTTTTCAAATTTTAAAACGGTTGTCTTACAAATCAGTAAAACAACCATCTCCCATGCTACTCTTAGCTAAAAATCCCCTTTATTTTCCCAACAACTATATCCGTTCCGAACTTCGTCATTTCATAAGCTACACTTGCTAACGCCATCCCAATTCCTTCTACAACATTAAAACTTCTTAAACGTTCTAATTGTTGTTGTTTTTCTGAAGCTGAAAACGAACTACCCAAAATTTCTGATTCAGCACCTGTACTCTCTGTCCCTGTCATATGAGCTATTTGTTCATACGACAATTGCCGATAACCTTTCATACTTTTCAAACCATGATTAGCAAGTGACACTCCTGCTATCATCATAAGTAAACATAAAGCTACACTACATATACACAAAAGCGCAAAACGACTCAAACTATTATCATCTTTCTCCCTCAATGTGTATACGCTCCCGTATTATCTTGATCAATTTGATGATGCAGCGCTGCATTTAAACCACTCGCTATTACATTCGCCATATCCTCAATAAAAGTATCTACTTCTTTTGGGGTCACCATTAAGTTATGACCAAGAGGCGATAGCACTTCATAAATCAACCTTCTTTTTTCTTCTTCTTCTAACGTACCAACAGCACCTAAAAACATATTTCGGCTCTTTTCATCTGGCATATCTTCTTCTGTTAATTTTTTCTTTTCTCCAAATGAAAATCCCGCTGGTAACAAAGATCTTGAAGGTTTGTTTCCTTCTTTCATCTCTCGACCAAAATGTTTCAAAATAAAATCAATCGTATCACTTGTAATCGAAACGGCATCGACCACAGTCGGAACACCAATTGCGATAACAGGGATACCTAATGTCTCTTTACTTAGTTCCTTACGTTTATTCCCAACCCCTGATCCAGGATGGATTCCAGTATCAGAAATTTGTATCGTGCTATTTACTCGTTCAATAGAACGGGCAGCTAATGCGTCAATCGCAATTACAAAGTCTGGATTTGTCTTCTCAATAATCCCATAAATAACATCGCTCGTTTCGATGCCTGTAATCCCCATTACCCCCGGCCGAATTGCACTAACAGGTCTGAATCCTTCTTCTACACTTTCAGGCTGCAATTGAAACAAATGTCTCGTTACTAATACATTTTCTACAACTATTGGCCCAAGAGCATCCGGTGTTACATTCCAATTCCCAAGGCCTACAATTAAACAGCTCGCTTCTTTTGTAACACCAACCTCTTCTAAGAAATAAGAAAATTCTTTTGCAAAAATACGCTCCACTTTTTGTTGAAGTTCTGTATCTTGCTGACGTATACCTTGTACTTCAAGCGTTAAATAATTTCCAGGTTTTTTACCCATCGCTTCAGAGGCAGCTTCATCAATTGTTACTTTTGTAATTATAGTACCTTCTTCTTCCCTCTCTTTTACAATTACCCCCTGTATCCCTTTTTGTTCTTCTTGGCTTTCTTGCAACATTTGATGAGCTTCTACAGCAAGGTCAGTTCTAACGCTATATTTACTTAAATCCAATGGTTCTTTCATCGTATCTCCTCCGTAATTCATAGTAAATATCGTTAGATTTCCCAAAGTTATATAAGGTCATTCTTTCCTTTACGTGAAATTTCATGGATATACTATTGCAATTCTCTTCACCGTTTGATAGAATATCACTTGTTCTATGTAAGAATCGAGTCATTCGATTGCACCAGGGAGGTGAAAAGTATGGCAAACATCAAATCTGCTATCAAACGCGCTAAACTTAGCGAAGAGCGTCGTGCACATAACGCTTCTATCAAGTCTGACATGCGTTCTGCTGTTAAAACTGTAGAAGCTTTAGTTACTAATAACGATCTTGAAAATGCTAAAGAAGCTTTCAAAACTGCTTCTAAAAAACTTGACAAAGCAGCTCGTAAAGGTCTTATCCACCAAAACGCTGCATCTCGTCAAAAATCTCGCTTAGCGAAACAAGTAAACGCGTAAGGCGTTTAAAAAACGATCCATTTGGATCGTTTTTTTATATACAAAAAAAGTTCATGCACTAGGTACATGAACTTTTTTTGTGTCATCACATATGATTTAATCGCATTAAGAAAAACTCGAGCACAAGTTTCTTATCCATCTTTCCCGTCTTCATACTATAATCAGCTTCCGCTAATTCTATAATCACTTTTTTTAATTCTTCAAAAGAGAAAAATTTCGTTTGATTCATCGCCAATTTTACACGATACGGATGTACACCAATATGAGATGCAATTTGATTTTGCCCATAACCACGTTGCTGTAACTCTTTCACTTGATACAACAAACGGAATTGACTCACTAATAACGCAAGCAATTTAATCGGTTCTTCCTGCTGCGTAAATAATCCATCCAAAATTTGCATTGCACCTGCAATATCTTTTTTCACCACTTTTTCTGTCAAAGTAAATACATTTTGCTCAACTGATTTTGGCACAAGCTCTGCAACAAGTTTCGTCGTAATCTCTCCGCCCATACCAACGTATAACGTTAACTTGTCCATTTCCTTCGCCAACATCGTTACATTACTTCCCACAAGCTCTAGCAACAAACTAACAGCCGCGTTATCAATGTGCACATGCACTTCATCTGCCCGAGCAACAATCCACTTCTGAACATCCTGCACTTGCATCGCATTCGCTTCTACTACATCTGCTGTTTTCTTTAATAGTTTTGTAATTTTTTTTCGCTCATCAAGTTTTTCGTAAGGCGCAACAAAAACAAGAATAGAAAATGGAGAAGGTTCACCAATGTATTCTTCTAAAATTTTTATATTTTGCTCTAACTTTTCTTTTTGCGAAGTCAAAAATAGCGGTGATTTTATTAACAGTACTTTCCGCTCTCCAAAGAAAGGGAGCGTACGCGCATCCTCAACCACATCTTCTAAATACGCTTCTTCCAAATCGTATGTCACAACATTAAACTCTCGATCTTCTTCTTCAAGTGCTTCTGTCGTAATAAGCTTTATCGTTTCATTTATAAAAAAAGCTTCCGTCCCATATAGTAAATATAACGGAGCAAACTGTTTCTTTTTAATTTTTTTATGTATATCACTCATACTTTTTCCTACTCCCTAACTTGGCAATATATATTTATACTAATGCCCTAGCTTTTGTTTTACAAGTACAAAGGAACAGGCTTTATAACCCGTCCCTTTATTTATATTAAACGCCACGCAATAAGCCCCGGGTTTCTTATTGGTGTGCGGTAATCACCTTCCCTTTATTATTCACAATAAAAATTCCAGTATAAGTGCCAACTGTTAACATGCTTGGAAACAAAAAACTCACGTTACTTCATAATCTAAAATTCGCAAAAAGCTCATTTTCTCTTCACATTGAAATTGTAGATTTTTTTCTGACAATATTTTATACTAAAGTGGAATGTTGGGGAGGGATTCTAAATGAATGATTTTGAACAAAACGTTCAAAGTAAACGCAATGACGCTATTGATTCAGGGGTAGGATTTATCGTCTCATTTGGTTTTTTCGCAACACTTTTCATCATTGCAACTGTTATTAAATTTATCGGTTCTTAAAGACTGCCACTTCATGGCAGTCTTCTCTTTTTCACCTATTATATGTCTTATCATATGTGATTTTACTTTGAAAGGTTCCATTTTCCCCTTTAAAAACATAGGAAATAGCACCTTGCTTGTCCGTGCGCCATATCGCACTCCCCATCTTCTCCAAACGTTCTATTACTTCTTTATGCGGGTGTCCATATCTATTCTGCTTACCAACAGATATAATCGCTACACGGGGCTGTATAACGTTCAAAAAAGACTCTATAGATGACGTATTACTTCCATGATGAGCAACTTTTAAAACATCCACTCGCAAATCTGGATACGCAGATACTAAAAACTGCTCTCCTTCTTCTTCTAAATCGCCTGTAAATAGCCACGTCAATCCTCCAAATTTTGCCCATATTACAATTGAAGCATTATTTTCACTTTTTTCTTTTCCTTTTGGAGCTAAAACGAAAAACTCAGCTTCATTTACACTCCAACTTTCCCCTTCCCCCACTTCAGTTATTTTCATTTCCTTTTCTAATGCCTGTTTCTTTACTACTTTTTCTAATACTGCATCTTTTCCCTTCCGGCCAAATACAACTTCTTTTACAGGTATATATGATAATAATTCTTGCGCAGCACCTATATGATCTGCATCTCCATGCGTTACGATTAATTTATCAATTGTTTTAATACCTTCTTTTTGTAAATAGGGTATTAAAACATCAGTTCCAACAGAAAATTCATGCTTTTTTTGTTGCCACTCTTCCTTATTAACACGAAGCGTTCCACCTGTATCAATAAGATAAACCCCTTTATCATACGGAAGGCGAATTAATATTGCATCACCTTGTCCAACATCAATAAATGTTACACTTCCGCTTCCTCTAAAATATGGATATACATAATGACACGTGCTAATAAAAAGAAATATACTCACAACTATACAAACCATTTTTTTCGGCGCTCTCCTTTCCCAAACTATCAATATACTGACAATACTCGCGCAATATACAGCTACAAGATTGAAGGACGTTTTCCCGAAAATAAGCTGGTTAAATGGTAAACTTTCACAATAACTTAGAAGAACATTAGACATACTCAAGCCTATTGATAACACATCCGCAAATCCTTTTGCGAGAAACGGGACAATTGGCATACACAGTAAAATAATAATGCTACATGGTAATACAATGATAGATAAAAACGGAACGTATAAAAGATTGAGGAAAATGCTATATGGAGAAAAATAACCAAAGTGATATAACAAGATCGGAGTACTAACGAGCTGTGAAATGATAGAAATATAAATAGAATTTCGGATTACTCCGTTGCTACTCCCTAATAAGAACGGAGCAGACAAAAGTAAAGCGAAGCTACCTACAAAAGAAAACTGAAATCCAATATTAAAAACAAGATAAGGGTCATATATAAGCATACATATAGCTGTTACACTTAAAGCATCTAAACTAGATAAACGAATCGAGCACATAAAAGCAATCAACATCAAAACTCCTGCTATAGAAGCCCTTATAACAGATGGTGACGCCCCTGCTAAAACCATATACAAAGGAATACAGACGATAAGGCAAATTGTTGCTACCTACCTCCCTCGTCGCACCACTTCTTAGCAAAATAAAATATACTATCCCCATTAACAATACAATGTGCGAACCTGAAATTGCTAACAAATGTATAAGACCAAACTGTTGATATTGCTCTTCCACTTCAAACATCATTTGTTGTCTATCACCAAATAGTAACGCATTCATAAAAGCACCTGATTGCTCTGGAAACATTTCTGTAACTTTCGAGATTGCTTGTTGCCTCAAAAGGAGAATCCATTGCATAAGCGACAGTGATGTTTTATAGCATTCAGAAATATATGTAGCCTCAAATGTGAAATGAATATGTTGCTTGTATAAATAATCACGGTAATTAAAACCATGAAAATTCCGAGCTGTTTGTGGTTCTTTCCTCTCACCCTCGAATACACATGATATCCCTGCGTATAATTGTTGCATTTTTTCCTTTTCCAAGGCTGATTTTATTCTATAACTTAACTGCACTATATTTTTATTGTGATCTTCAAACTGAAAAGATAGGCGATCCCCATTAACAAGCGGTGTATTTTGTATAACCCCTCTTGTAACTCCATAGGACTCTCCTAGAGACTCATTCCACCCTTGAACATAGGAAGTGTATATAGCGCCACTAAAGCACGCTACAATGCAAAAAAAGAAGGTTTTACGCGAAGTGCGATATAAACAGAAGAAAATATTTAAAAAGAGGCAAAAAACTATCAATAAAAGTGACGAGGAAAAGGCAATTGCAATCCCTATTATAAACGAGATTGCAACATACCCCCATTGTTCCTGCAACTTATACTCACTCCTTATAGCATCATTTTTGCTTTCGTGAATACATGCTGTAATTCTTCCATTGATAAATTATCTTTTTCTAAAGACGCAAATAATTTTTTTAACTCCGTATAACGTTTTTGCTCCTCTAATGCAGCGATATCATATTCTAACGGAACGTGCTTCACTGTTACATTCGCTTGTTCAAATAACTCTATGGCGTATGGATGATTTTTATAATCCTGCGCATAATAAACCGCTGTAATACCACTTTGAATAATTGCCTTACAACATTGTAAACAAGGGAAATGCGTAACGTAAATTTCTGCTTCCTCTGTTTTCGCACCAAACTTGGCACATTGTAATAAAGCATTCATTTCGGCATGAATTGTCCGAACACAATGATTATCGATTACGTAACAACCATCATCTATACAATGTACGCCACCTTTAATCGAACCATTATATCCACCAGCAATAATTCGTTTATCGCGAACGATTGTCGCTCCTACCGCAAGCCTTGTACATGTACTACGTAACGATAGTAGATGGCTTTGCGTCATAAAATATTGATCCCATGAAATTCGTTCCATATTTTTCACCTACTTTTTTGTCTACTTGTAGTGTAGCGAAAGAAGAAAAACTTCGTCAATCTTTTACGGAATAATAATTTGATCTTTTATCTTTTCAAGAGACTTCGCACCAATCCCATCAATCTCTAATAAATCTTCTATTTTCTGAAACGGACCATGTTCTTCTCGATATTTCAAAATACTTTCTGCCTTTCGAGAGCCAATTCCTGTAATCTTTTCCAATTGCTCCTTCGCTGCTGTATTTATTCGAATCTTGCCATCTTCCTTAGAAGAAGTAAACATCCCTTGTTCTGACTCATTTTTACTCGGTATATAAAGAAGCATTTGATCTTGTACAATTTGTGCTAAATTCACTTTTTTGATATCTACTTCTGATAAAAAACCACCAGCCTTTTGAACCGCATCCTTTACGCGATCTCCTTCCTTCATTTCATATACCCCTCGTATATTAATATTTAAGCCCTATCTCAGGCTTAGTTTTTCTCTCTAATAAGAGTCCAGTAATAAAGAAAATACTTGGACGTCTCAAGATATTTCTAGATAATGGTCTTAGGATCATTTGGGACAATTCTGTATTCCCCTGTGGATTTACCACACGAAAAGAGTGTTTCTCAGTGAACGCGCGGGGCTCCCTACTCGCAGGCTGAGCAGCCTGATCCTCGAACCTAGATGTTAGTAGCTCTAGGGCGGCTTTCGATTCAGGACTAGCTCTTATACACGAGGTTGTTGGTCGGCGTACACACTAGAGATATCTCGAGACGTCCAAGCAATGATTCTAAATCGAAAGGAGGTCTCTTACGTGAGATTATTTGTTGGTCTAGATGTAAGTTCGTTTGATATGAAAGTTTGCTTTTTAAATGGTGAAGGAGAAAAGCTAGATTCTTTTTCAGTCAGTAATGACTTACCAGGTGCACAGGTACTTAAAGAACGATTATTACAGTGCACAACCAATCAAGAGGTTGAAACTTTAAAAATCGGCTTAGAATCTACATCTGTTTACAGTTTTCACCCATCCATGTTTCTCCATCATGACGAAGACTTAAAAAGATTTGGCACAAAGGTATTTCTTCTAAATCCAAAACAAGTCGCAAACTTCAAGAAAAGTTATTCAGACATGAATAAGACTGACGAAATTGATGCCTTTGTCATCGCTGATTATTTACGATTTGGGCGAAATCAAATGTCCATCGTGAAAGAAAGTCAATACGTGGCATTACAGCAATTAACAAGAGCTCGTTATCAACTCGTTAGAATGTTGACAAAGGAGAAACAACATTTTCTACAACACCTAAGTTATAAATGTAATACGTTCTCACAAGAAGTCGATTCTTCTATATTTGGTAACGCCATGATGGAATTGTTCCTTGAAAAATTCAGTCTAGAAGAGCTAGCTGACATGCCTTTAGAGGAACTCGCTGAGTTCCTACAGGAAAAGAGTAAAAATCGATTTGGTGACCCGAAATGTGTCGCATCAACCATTCAAAAGGCTGTTCGCACGTCGTACCGTTTAGATAAGGTGGTAGAAGACTCAATCGATATTCTTTTAGGAACATCAATCGAAATCATTCGTACCTATCAAAGACAAATTAAAGAACTAGAAAAATCTATTAAGCGGATCATGGCTGGATTAACGCAAACATTAGAATCCATTCCTGGAATCGGGCCTATATATGCCGCTGGTATTATCGCTGAAATTGGCCAAATCGAAAGATTTGACGATGAAACCAAAATCGCAAAATATGCCGGGTTATATTGGCGTACATACCAGTCTGGCCGGTTCACCGCTGAAAATACTTCATTATCTCGTAATGGGAATCATTACTTGCGGTATTACTTAGTTGAAGCCGCCAACTCTGTAAGAAAGCATGTATTGGAATACCAAGAATATTACGCAAAAAAGTATAATGAAGTACCAAAACATCAACACAAACGTGCACTCGTTCTAACCGCAAGAAAATTTGTGCGATTGGTGGATGCGCTACTACGTAATCACCAACTCTTTACGCCTGAAAGGTGTGTGAAAGTGTGACATAAAACTTGTCATCGCTACCTTTCAATCAATTCCAGTATTTTACATGCGGTGCTGGTCTAGTTTCGTGATGTCTTTTTTAAGCAATTTGTCCTTTGATAACTTCAAAATATATTATTTTTCAGTTGACATACTACCGCAGGTCTTCTTTATTAACCGCTCCTTTCACATCAATTATAATTGTTCTTTTCTGTTCCTTTGTATCCGATATTTTCGGTTTACCCTTTTTTTCTATCTCCTTCTCTTGCACATTCATTGTAATAGGCGTTCGTTCTACACTCTGATTCGTTTTCCAAAAAACAAGAAAAAGTAAAGTTCCAATAATAGCTACTAAACCTAACCACTTTTTCGGAAAATCCCACATCATTTTACACCTCTAATCATAAATTTATAACATCATTCATATTGTTTAGGAGAAAGCTGTTACGAAGGAGGGATGAAACTTTGAACATAGGAATTATAGGGACAGGAAACATGGGGAATATACTAATCGATGCATTTTTAGAAACCCGTGCTGTCAAACCTTCGTGCCTTACAATCATTAATCGGACGCCTGCCAAAGCATATCATATAAAAGAAAAATACCCTTCTGTTCATATAGCAAAAACAATCCCGGAAGTAATCGAACAATCACAACTTATTTTTATTTGCGTTAAGCCGATAGATATATACCCTATCCTAAAAAAATACGCTGAACATTTTTCTGACGAAACGTGCTTAGTTTCTATTACGAGTCCAATATCTCCATCACAATTAGAGACTCTCGTACCTTGTCACGTCGCGCGTATCATTCCAAGTATCACAAACCGCGCCCTCTCTGGCGCCTCACTATTTACATTTGGAGATAATTGCTCTGAAGAATGGCAACAAAAATTACTTCGTCTATTCAAAAACATTTCTACACCTCTTGTAATAGAAGAAGATATAACGCGCGTTTCATCTGATATAGCAAGTTGCGGTCCTGCTTTCTTTAGTTATTTACTACAATGCTTCATTAACGCTGCTGTAGATAAAACAAATATTACACACGAAGAGGCTACTACTTTAGTAAGTGAAATGGTCGTGGGGATGGGGAAATTACTTGAAAAAGAAATCTTCACATTACCTACCTTACAAGAAAAGGTTTGCGTGAAAGGCGGCGTTACTGGGGAAGGCATTCGGGTTTTAGAAGAACACGTTGGAGATATGTTCCATAAGTTAATCGAGCGAACACATGAAAAATTTGATGAAGATTTAGAATGCGTTGATCAGCAATTCAATAAACACACATAATAAATACGTCATTTACATTCCAAATCCTTTTTATAAATAATTACTTTTTTACAATACATTTTCACTTCAACTACTATTCCCACACTTTACGCATACGATCTTCAGATTATGCTAGAACTAAAAATACATCTTCTTTATAAAACAAAAGCAACCTTCTCGGTTGCTTTTGTTTTATCCCGCATTAACGGCCAGTAAGATCCCCACCTTAAAACTCAGCGAAAGCAAAGAAGTTAGGAGGGGGTCGGGCTGCCCGTAAAAGCCCGATTGGTTCAACTAATAATCAGCGGGGAGCTTCGTACCCCGCTGATTAAAGTTTCACTTTATCCGTTTTTCTTCGCCATGAAGAAAATACGCTCTGTTTGTTCTGTAACTTCAAGTCGCTCAAAATCACCTGTTACACGAAGCACTGTAAAACCTGCTTCTTCAAGCCATTTCGTTAACTCTTCCACTTGATATGCACGTTGCACGTGACATTCGTCAAACCGATGGTACACATCTTCTTCTGGATCTTGAACAAAGAATGTTAAATCATGCTCTACACTATTTGATTCTTCACCAGGGAAGCAATTCCAAATAAGAGATATTTCTTCTCCATTCACTGTATACGTTTCATTTTGAAATACATGATGTATTTTATATAAAGAATGTACATCAAATAAAAACAAGCCATCTTGGCGTAAATGGTGAAATACTCTTCTAAATGTTTCTTGCACTCCATCTTCTTGCAATACATAATTTAATGAATCACAAAAGATGGTTACACAATCAAACTCACCTGGAACATCAAGCTCTCGCATGTCTTGTTGATAAAAAGGAATAAAGTATCCCTCTGCTCCCAGTTTTTGCTGAGCGACTGTTAACATTTCTTCTGAAAGATCGACACCTATTAAATCGTAACCCTTTTGCACAAGCGGAAGGGTTACATTACCCGTACCGCATGCTACATCAAGAATTTTTGCCTCTTTCATATCTGCTTGCTGCAGGCTTTCCTCTGTGAATTCCACCCATTTATCATAAGGGACATCATTCATTAGTTCGTCGTACAACAATGCAAATTGTTCGTATTTCATTGGCCTAGCTCTTCTGTAATATCTTCACGTGGCACATCGCCCCATAAACGCTCTAAATTATAGTGATTACGCTCATCTTTATGGAATACATGAGCAACTACATCTCCAAGATCAACTAATACCCAACGTGCTTCGTCAAAACCTTCCATACGTTGTACGTCGATTTGGAACTCATGTGCTTTTGATTTAATTTCACGTGCAATTGCTTGCACTTGTTTATCTGAATTACCGTGACAAATAATGAAATAATCTGCAATTGGTGAAATACCTTGCATATTTAGGACAACCATATCTTCTGCTCTTTTATCATCAGCTGCTTTTGCCGCTAATACTAATAAATCTTTATCGTTCATTTACTCATTTCCTCCTTGATAACTGCATTGTATGTTTGGAATGTTAATGGATAAATCGTCTGATTTTTTTCCATTAAAAATTGAATTGTTTTCTTTAACGCAAATAATAAAGCTTGATTTATATCCGTATATGCGAGTTTACGAGCCTCTTCCACACCTGGAAACTTTCGCCCTGGCTCAATGTAATCAGCTACATAAATCACTTTATCTAACATTGTCATGTTCTCATGACCACTTGTATGATATGTAATAGCTTGCAAAATTTCAGAATCCGTAATGCCTACCTCTTTTTCTACTAAGTATGCCCCAACAGGCGCATGCCACAACTCTTTATTATAGCAAAGTAAATCTTTCGGCAATTCTTCACGTTTAATAATCTCTTCCATCTCTGAAATCGCTCTACATTTCGCATAATCATGGAATATAGCTGCCATCTCTGCTTTTTTCTCGTCCACACCGTATAACTTAGCCAGCTCAATCGCTGTCTCCATTACACCAATTGTGTGTGTATAACGTTTTTCATGCATTTGTTGTTTAACAATATGAAGTGCATTCTCACGATTCATACAACCCATTCCTCTCGATATATACCTGTACTTTTTCAGGAAGTAAGTATTTACACGTTTTCTTCTCCTTATATCTCTCACGTAATAAGGATGAAGAAACTGCAAATTCCGGAATTTCCACTGTAGTAATCTGATACGGCGTATGCAATGTGTACCCAGGTCTCGCAACTCCAACAAACGTTACAAGATTAAGTAAAGCTTCAATGTTATACCACTTCGGTAAATACTCAACCATATCCCCACCAATAATAAAGTGAAACTGCACATCCGGATACTTCTTCGTCAATTGCAACATAGTGTCATACGTATAAGATGGGCCCTTCCTGCTTAACTCTTCTAAACAAATAGAAAAGTGTTCTTCTGCCTCAGTCGCGAGCTCTAACATATGTAAACGTCTTTCTATACTTGTAATATTACGTCCTTGTTTATGTGGCGGAATCTGGTTTGGCAAGAACCATACTTCTTCCAAATCCAAAGCGTGATATACTTCATTTGCAATTAGCAAATGTCCATAGTGAGGCGGATCAAATGTACCGCCAATGATGCCAATTTTCCTCAAAAGAAACGCCCCTTCCTTTTACATACAGCAACTCTCCTTGGTTAGGAATGAAGAGAGTTGCTATTAATAAAAGTTCAATTGGTTTCGCTCTCTACATCATTACGCATCAGCGATAAAAATAGCGCATGCTAATCTTTTTATCGAGGAAGCTTAATTTGTTTATTTTCTCTTGATTCTTTGTATAAAACGATTGTGCTTCCAATTACTTGAACGATTTCAGCACGTGCACCTTTTGCAAGTTCTTCCGCAACCTCACGGCGATCAAATTCACAGTTTTGTAATACACTTACTTTAAATAACTCACGAGCTTCTAAAGTATCTGCGATTTGTTTAATCATATTTTCATTTACTCCGCCTTTTCCTACTTGAAAAATTGGTGTTAAATGATGTGCTTGTGCACGTAAAAATCTTTTTTGTTTTCCTGTTAACATATATGTTAGCCTCCAAGCTTTTCTATAACTAATTGTTTCATTCTCCCGATATTCGGTACACTTCCTGTCCACATTTCAAATGCAAGTGCTCCTTGATACACAAACATATCAATACCATTTTGAATGATTGCACCTTGCTCTTTTGCCTCACATAAAATTTTCGTTTCAAATGGATTATAAATTATATCTGATACAATCGTTCCTTTTTTTAACGAACAAATTTGTAATGGCGTATGTTCGACGTGTGGATGCATACCTATTGTTGTCGTCTGAATGATAATATCATAATTCCCTTGTTCTTCTGTCGCTTTTTCTAACGACAAAGCAACAGAATTAACATCGGCCGTACGTGCAGCAATAAGTTCTTTCGCCTTATCTACTGTACGATTGGCTACATCAACCTCTTTTACACCTACATCAGCAAGAGAAAAATAAATAGCTCGGCTAGCACCACCTGCACCAAGTAACAAAATACGTTTCCCTTGAAGTGGTTCATGACTAATTGACTGCAACGCTCGAACAAAACCAATCCCATCTGTGTTGTAGCCAATTAACCTTCCATTCTTATGAACCACTGTATTTACTGCACCGATTTTCCTTGCCAATGGGTCAATCTCATCCAAATACTCCATAATAGCAACCTTGTGCGGAGTTGTTACATTAAATCCTGAAATACCTAATGCTTTTAAACCTCTTACTGCTTCCCCTAGCACTTCCTCTTCAACAAGAAACGCATGATAATGGGCATCCATATTCAAGTGTTCAAATGCATTGTTATGCATAACGGGTGATAATGAATGTCCAATTGGATTTCCGATTACACCATATAATTGTTTCATAAATCCCTCTCCATATTAAATTAAAGATTTACGTAGTGAAACACTTACTCCTTTTGGTACGTGTGCAACAATTTTTGCTCCTGGTTCGTTCACAGTAACCCATCCTAATCCAGAGAATACAACATCCGTTTTAGGTTCACGAATATTAAATTCGTATTTCACTAGCTCAGGCATATTTGCTAATTCTTCTGGCGTTGGTGGGCTTAGTAAATCCCCAGCATGATTTTTATATAATTCATCTGCTTTCTCAAGCTTTGTACGATGAATTGTTAAGCGATTCGAGAAGTGACAAGTAAACGCACGACGACCACCACTTACATAATCAAAACGTGCCAATCCACTAAAGAATAACGTTTGTTCTTCGTTTAATTGGAATACCATCGGCTTAATTTCTTTTGTTGGTGTAATAAGCTTTAAGCTTTGCTTTCCAACATAATGAGCCATTTGGTGGTGGTTAATAATACCTGGCGTATCATATAAAGAAGATTCTTCGTCTAATGGAATATCAATTAAATCAAGTGTTGTTCCTGGGAAATGAGATGTTGTAATTACATTTTCAGTCTCATCACTAAATTCTTTAATCATACGATTAATAAATGTCGATTTCCCTACATTCGTACATCCAACAACGTAAACATCTTTGCCGCCGCGATAATACTCAATAGCATCTGCTAGTTCAGCAATTCCTTGTCCCTTCGCTGCACTAATTAAAAAGACATCTTCTGGTTTTAATCCTAGTTGCTTTGCACTATAGCGCATCCAATGCTTTACTTTATCATGTTTTACTGACTTTGGAATTAAATCAGCTTTATTTCCAACAAGTAATACTTTATTATTTCCTACGAAACGATGTAAACCAGGTAACCAGCTACCATTAAAATCAAAAATATCTACAATTTTGACTACTAATGCATCTGATTTTCCAATTCCATTTAAAATGCGTAGGAAATCATCATCTGTTAACGATACATCTTGAATTTCATTGTAATGCTTCAAGCGAAAACAACGTTGACAAATAACTTGTTCTTTCTCTAAAGATGAGGTAGGAGCATACCCCACTTCGTTTTTATTTTCTGTTTGAATTTCTACACCGCAACCAATACATTTAATTGTTTCAGTCAAACTTTATTCCTCCCAGTTAATTAAACCTTTTTTCTTCATATTTTTCATAATTCTGCGTTCAATTTTTCGATTAAAGCGCGTCACTAATCCGTCCGTTTGTGCTACCGGTACAACTAAAATTGTATGAAGCCCTACTCGGTTTCCACCAAGCACGTCAGTCAGTAACTGATCTCCAATTACCACAACTTCCTCTGCCTGTAAATGCATCTCTTGTATCGCACGCTTAAACGCTCGAACAAATGGTTTACGTGCACTATGAATAAATGGAATGCCTAATGGGTCAGCAAAATCTTTTACACGTTGCTCATTATTATTTGAAACAACCGTTACTTGGATGCCGTGCTCTTTCATTTTCAAGAACCATTTTTCAAGTTGCGGGGTTGCATTTGGACGATCCCATTCAATTAAAGTGTTATCTAAATCAGTAATAACACCTTTAATCCCACGTTTTTTTAAATCTTCTGGTTGAACATGATATACATTTTTCACATATTCATTTGGTAAAAATAGTTTCAATTTCTTTCACCTCTTTGAGGATTTTTCATAAAATTTTTCGACAACATTTTTCGATATATAACCTGTGGATAAAATTGTACACATTTTCCACATTAATTTTTCAGTTAATTTGGAATTTACTAACAAACTATACACACTTTATCCACCTAGGTATGTGGATAACCACCCGTTTGTGACTGTCATATTTTTTTGGTACATTAAATGCATCAACGAATCAATCCTTATATTATTAGGAGGTGACTCACCTTGAAAACAAAACATATGGAACAGTTATCCACTGAGTTACTCACTGAGTCTTATTATAAAGCAAAAGAACTAAAATTAAATCCCGACTTCATTTTACTTATAAAACAAGAAATCATTAGACGCTCATTAGAGGACAAGCTTGTCAAATCTTCTTGATTACATATAAAGTGAAAGGTTTAATTAGCCCGTACCAATCAAACAGTTACAGGATAAATTATTGGATGCCCTGTAAAAAGAGCCATCCTACGATGGCTCTCGAATAAACAAGTACTCCCATCTAGGGGATTTCATCATTAAGTATCTTTGCCCATAACTCTTACTTACGGTTATAAAAGCTTTTCTTTATTTATGAGCTAATCGAGTAGCTATTTTTTCACCAAGACGAAGCTCTTGTCCACTCTTTAATTCCTGCACTACTTCTATCATATCTTTTTCAAACAATAACACAACTGTTGAACCAAATGTAAAGTATGCCATTTCTTCACCTTTTTGAACAGTATCTCTCTCATGCAAAAGCTCGATACTATTAACAAACATGGCACCTACTTTTACAAGAGCCATATGCTCACCATCACTGCTTATTTCTGTAACAGAACGATAATTTTTTGACAGCGGTTCTTTCCCGTATTCCATACCAGCTGCATTTACCGGATATGATTTTCTACCGAGTACAAACCTTTCAGTCACAGAACCAGAAAGCGGACTATGAATGCGATGATAGTGACTTGGACTCAAATAAATTACCATATATGTACCGCCTGCATATCGCGTTGCACGTTCTTCATTACCTAGCATATCCACAATTGAATAGCGCTTTCCTTTAATATCAAATGTTTTTGTATCCTCAATAGGACCATGATCTGCAAAAACACCATCAACAGGACTAACGATACTCGATGCATCTGTATCAATACTACGCTTTCCTTCTTTTAGCTTACGCGTAAATAATTCATGCAATGTTCTATATTCCTTCAAGCCCTTTTCCATCTCATCTTGATTAATTTGAAAAACTTTCGCATACGATGGAATAATGATAGAGCTCAAACGAGATTGTGCAAATTTACGTAATATATAAGAAGTAAAGCGACCATTTGTAAGTTCTATCATAAGTCGATATAATGTACGTCGCAAATTGCGAAACCCCCTAATCAGTCTATAACTTTAGTTTTCCCTTCTTTTCTTTCTATATCATATGTAAAATTGGTTCTTATTCCCACATATCATATAAAGCAGCCTTATTATACATACAGAAAACTAAGTATGGTATTATTCTTAAATTATTTAGCACCTTCTAATATTACAGATAGAATCCGTCATTTTCAACAGTGAACATGTATTTCTTCTTAGCATAACGCGTTTTCTTTTCTTATTTACAATAAGAAAAGCAGCCCCTTTTAAAATATGGCTGCTTCTAATACACTTTACTCTTTCGCTTTTTTCTCTTTCTCTGCCCTTACAAACTCGTGGAACATCTTCATTAAAGCACGCTTTTCAATCCTTGATACGTAGCTTCTAGAAATACCAAGCGCCTTAGCGATTTCCCGCTGTGTTTTCTCCTTATCTAGCCCAAGTCCAAAACGTTTCACAATCACTTCTTTTTCTCTTTCGTCTAAAATATCGATATACTCTTTAATTTTTTCTAACTCCATACTAAGCTGAATCATATCAATTACATCTTCAGACTCTGATTTTAATATATCAATAAGCGATATTTCATTGCCCTCTTTATCTTGCCCAATCGGATCATGAAGTGAAACATCTTTTTTCGTTTTCTTTAGTACACGTAAATGCATCAAAATTTCATTTTCAATACAGCGTGCTGCATACGTCGCAAGCTTTGTTCCCTTTCCTGCAGAATAGCTCTCGATCGCTTTAATGAGCCCGATCGTACCAATTGAAATTAAATCTTCTGCATCTTCTCCTGTGTTCTCAAATTTTTTAACGATATGAGCTACAAGCCGTAAATTATGTTCAATCAAAAGATTTCTCGCTTGAGCATCACCTTGCTCCATTAACTCTAAGTACTTTCTCTCATCATCTGATGATAACGGCTGCGGGAACGCATTATTCTTTACATAAGAAACAAAGACAAACACTTCTCGAACCATATATCCAATTGCGGCGAATAGACTCAAACCTTTCACCTCCGCCAAAATAGTGGTCTTTATTATGTGTATGTAGGCGTGAGGTTGTTTGTGTCTGTACAGTTTATTTATAAAACTCAACACTTCTAACATTTAAAATATTTTATTGTTATATTATAATTAAAAGAAATTGTTATTTATATATGAATATGCTATTAAAGGGGACACTATTCATGATTACATTAGATCGATTATTAAATGTAACAATTTATTTAGGGGGATTTTTACTTTTCATTTCGTTCATTACTTTTGTTATTAAAAGAGGGCCTGATTTATTATTTTTTCAATTTGGAATTTCTTTATTTTTTGGAGCTCAAATTATAACTGGAATGAAATTTTTTCATAACTATGGTTTTTCCTTTCACTCAAAACTAGAACTACTTATCTTTATTCTCTATGTAATTGGAATTATTACATGTATACTATTTTTCTTTCACTTTCAAAATCCGTATCGAATTTTTTTATTAATTTGTAGTTGTTTATTTTTGACTGGATCCAATTATTACTTTAAAGAAACATTAAAGTTTAATAAAAAATTTCCAAAGCAACATAAAACCTTTTTAAATACACAAGAAGAAGACTCTTTTCCAAAAGAAGTTCGTAAATTTTCAGAAGACTACAATACTATAATAAAAAATGAGTTTTATGAAATACCCATGATTCCTACTGAATTACATATTACAAGCAAAACAGATTCTTCCCGTAGTACATCTTTCTTAGTTGAACTTTATAATAGCGAGAATGAAATTACCGATGACTCTGTACAATTAACTCAATCAGACCGTTTTTATGTAGTGTTAAATACACCAAAAACAAAAATAGCAAGGATAGTATATGAAGGGCAGAATTTTTTCACATTTACAGTCACACTAAAGGCTCTTAATTTACAGCAAGAACCGGAAATTCATAATATGTTTTTAGAAATAGATAAACGTAGAGCAATGAATCTTCTTAATTTTGAAATTAAAGCCCATACTAAAGAATGGAAAGTAACATTTAAAAATGATAGTTCTCATTCCGATCTTCCTATCACATTTACTTTTGAAAAACGAACAGGCAAATTATAAAAATAAAAAGAGTTATTTTTATATTCTTTGAAAAATAACTCTTTTTATTTTACTTACTCCAAATCTTTCTCCCAGTTTGAGCATCAATATAACGAATTTCCCGACTACAATAAAAAGGTTCTTTATGTTTTTCATCTGTCGTTTGTTTGTACAGTAGTTTGTATTTCGTTTCCTCTGCATCATGATCTACAAACCATTCTAATTTAACTCGGATAGCCTCTCTGTATATTTCTAACGCTTTTTCTTTTGTTACTTTTGGTGTTGTTTCATATGTAAGTAATTCTCCACACTCTCCAGAGTAGTGCATCACAGCACCATTTTCTGCATTGATGTTGATCATAATATATTTCCGCTCTACATGAATGTCATTTACATAGATTGAAAAGGAAAACCTCTCTATCCCCTCTTCCTCCTCATAATTATCCCAAAGTTGAACATACTTTGTCGCATCTCGGATAATATGCTCTAAAAATTGAAGTGCCTTGCTTAAACATTGCTCTCTTGATAAGATTGTTTTCCTTTTTTTCTCATCCTTCCACATAAAAAAAGAAAGCAATTGATTTGTTTCTTTATCTAGAGTAATTACTACGAATTCATCATGTTTCAACATTGGAAAATGTTTTTTATAAAACTCATCCATTGAATATGAATCCTTCTCTTCTATTTCTTTTTGTAATTCTTCTTTTAATACAAATTTTATCCGGACTTCATCCTCATCTACTTTTTCATCTATTTTGACAAACTTCCCCTTGTCCCAATCAAATAAATCAAACACATCTTTTTTTTGATTACTCTTTAGCGGTTTATCAACAAGTACTGTAGAAGGTAATTTATAGTGTTCTGGCCCATATAAATCTTTACCTGTACTTGCATCAATAAACGCATGACTAGGCTCTGGTTCATATACAAGATGGTACCCTTTTACTTCTTCCCCGTTTTCATACTCACATGAAGAGTATGTTAAATCTACAAATACAAGTCTCATATCTTGTCTAGCTTTCAAATTTTCTAAAACGATATTCTCCCCAACAATTTCACTTGGCCATAACGGCTTTTTCTCTATGGCTTTTTGTCCATTGTAATGAAAATGCACAACATTACCTGAAGGGTGCACTTGCACAACACACCCAGTATTCGGCAATGGATAGCTATTCACTTCTTGCATATAATTTACTTCTTTCCAACCGCGCCTGTCGTCCTTAACCGTTACATATGTATAGAATTCATATCCTTCTTTTGTATATTTTTTTAAGAATGTATTTGCAACCTCTCTTGCTTTATTCTCCTCTATCGCTCCCTTATCACTCGAAAAAGAATTTCCATCATCTATCCTAAATTCAATTAAATTACCAGTATGTCTATTTAATGTAATTTGTATCTGTTTCTCCTCATCATCTTTATGTCCCCACCATAATAGATGATACGGGTCATCAACCCCTTCTTGATCATCTACAACAAGCCTATATTCATCTGGAATTTCAATAATATGAGCTACGTGCTCTTTTCTTTCTTTATCTTTTTGATTCACCATACCCTCTCCTTCGTTACAATTTAAGGTAATTATAACAAAGAAAACCAAAACTTATTAACAAAAAAAGACTAGAGATATCTCTAGTCTTCTACTTCGTCTCACGATGTAACGTTACTCGCTTTAATCGTGGACAATATTTTTTTAATTCGATACGTTCTGGATTGTTTCGTTTATTTTTTTTAGAAATATAATTACGATCACCGCACTCCGTACAAGCTAATGTAATATTTACACGCATAGGTAATTCTCCTTTCTTTCAAAGATTGCAAACTAAAACGTAATGATTACGATTTATATATTATAAAACTTCATTCTATTTGTCAATTGCAAAAACAAGAAGATTCTATTTAGAATCCCCTTGTTTTTATAGTTAAATAAATTTTATTAAAACGATTCGTATGTAACAAACTCACTAATTGGCTTTCGATATCCTCTTGGACGAACTTTAGTCGTATCACTTTTCCCTATCGTAATCATTAAAACAGGTATTACATGCTCTGGCATATTTAATTCACTTTGTACTGCTTTTTCATCGAAACCAATCATTGGACATGTATCATAGCCATAATATTTAGCTGCGTACATAAAAGTCATCGCACTTAACGAAGCATTTCTAATCGCTTCATCCTCCATGAAACGCTCTCCTTTTCCTTCATATAAACCTTTCGTTTGCCTAATGGTATCTTCATATTCGCATTCATCAATCATTTTTAAAACTTTCATACCGAAGTAAATATTTTCAACATTTTGGTATGCTCTTTTATCACCACAAACGAGCACTACCGCTGATGCACTCGATACTTTATATTGACCGAACGCTAATTCTTTTAATCTTTCTTTTCGCTCTTGATCACGAATTACAACATAATGTGTGTGCTGCAAATTATAGCAAGATGGAGAAAGCTTAGTTAACTCAAATATTTTTTTAAAATCCTCATCAGGGATTTCTATACCTTGTATAAATTTCATTGCAGAACGTCTAGCAATTGCTAATTCTTCAAAGTTCACCATATATCCTCCTTAATAACTATAAATTTAAATATACATTAATTTATACAAATGGATAAATCAAATGAAAACACTTTAAATCCGAATAATAATTATGATTAACAGCAAAAAAGACAAAAAGCTGAAACAATTAGTTCATACGAAATTCACACGAATCTATTACTATAGAAATTGTACATAGTGAACTTATTAACAATCACGTTTATTTATATAGAATCTTACTCGAAAGGAGTTGAAAGTATGAAAACTAAATATCGCTTTATGATCTCATCATTTGCTGCTTGTGCTTATATGATTTGGTATTTAGTATAATAACAACCTCACTTGTAAATAGGAAAAGGTGTGTATATAAATGGAATATAATCAATCAACAGTTAACTACTGGAAAGCTTTTGTATTACCATATACATTTGCTTTAGAAGAGTTAAAAACTAAATTTGAAATTATGAACCGGGAAGCTCAATTCCTAGAGGATTACAACCCGTTTGAACATATAAAAACAAGACTAAAACAACCTGAAAGTATTATTAAAAAGCTAGAACGCAAAAGCTTATTACCAACAGTTGAAAACGCTCAAACACATTTACAAGATATTATTGGTATTCGTATTACATGTTGCTTCGTAGAAGATATTTATCATTTGAAAGAAGTCATTCAAAAACGCGAAGATATGGAAGTCATTGAAGTAAAAGATTATATCGCTAACCCAAAACGAAACGGATATAAAAGTTTACACATGATTATTAAATATCCTTTATCACTAAATTCTGGTACAAAAGATGTATTTGCAGAAATTCAGTTACGTACACTGGCAATGGACTTTTGGGCAAGTTTAGAACACAAACTTTATTATAAATATGAAGGGAAAATACCGGAGTATTTAAAAGATGAACTACATGATGCAGCAATGAAAGCTGAAGATCTTGATAATAAAATGGCCACAATTCGTCAAGATATTGATGATATTGAGGCATGCTCAAATCAAATTATGCTACCACTATAAAAAAAGGTTCTCGCCAATGAGAACCTTTTTTCTACCAGTTTGGGAAGTACGACCCCCACACTTATGAAAGTTTCACGTTATTTTTTCTCTATTGTTCGAACCTCTTCAATCTTCCATTTATCATCTTCTTTTCCAAGAGCATACTGTACTTTCTTTTGAAGAGTGATACTGTCATCTACTTCCTTTTCTTTCGTTTCAACAATAACATACCCTACTTTACTAGCTTTCATATCTATATGTTCCAATTCAATTTTCTTATTTCCCTTTTGAAATGCGGCTTCTTTTTGTGTTTTTAAGTCTTCAGCACTAGGCATCTTCTTTGAAAATAACTCCATATGTTCTGCAAGATTTTTTTCATTCGTCGTTCGCACAAATGTATTCATAACATCTTGAATAGATCTCTCTTCTTCTTTTGTTATTTGTACCTTTTCCTCAGTTTTTTTAATAATAGATTTTTGTTCTACGTTATTCTCTTCTTGTTGACATCCAACTAGTAATACTACAAATACTAGAAGGAATCTTAATTCCCTAAATAATTTTTTCATATTCCCAACTCCTAAAAAGAAAAGTGAGGCAGTTCGCCTCACTTTCGCTCTTAATTATCGTCTTCCTTTATTCGGATCGCCGCCGCCAACAATATCAAAGACACGTTTCGCTATATTTGTATTCTCTTGAACGCCAGAGAATAAGTATTTACCTGGACCAAATGCATACACGTTTACATCTTCCCCTGTATGCCCGCCTGTTGTCCAGCCTGTAACCGAGCGTTTATTGAAAATATCTTCAATTGCATTATCAATCTTTGTTACATCTTTTGACGGAGCTATATCATTTACAGCTTGAATTTCTTCTGGAGTTAATTGTAAATCAATATATTTTTTTAATGTTTCTTCTACATTTGCACCTTTTGCAATCTCATTTGCCATAAAGTCTGGTGTGCGTTTTGCAGCTTTAATTGGATCTACTTTAAAGTTATACTCGCCATTGGCACCTAAAGATAATCCACCTGTAGCGTGGTCTGCCGTTGCAACAACTAACGTATTTTTATCTTTTTTCGCAAACTCAATCGCTGCTTTGAAAGCTTTTTCGAAGTCTTCCATTTCACTCATTGCACCAACGATATCATTATCATGTCCAGCCCAGTCGATTTGACTTCCTTCCACCATTAAGAAGAAACCATTTTTATTTTTGTTCAAACGCTCAATTGCTGCATTAGTCATTTCTTCTAATGAAGGTGTTTTATCATTACGGTCAATCATTTTATCTAATCCACCTGGTGCAAATAAACCAAGAATTTGATCATTTTTATCATTTAACAATTGATCTCGATCCGTTACATAGCTATAACCAGATTTCTTAAACTCTTCTGTAAGATTACGATCTTTTCTAACAAAGTTCTTTACGCCGCCGCCAAGCATAACATCTACTTTATGCTTCCCTTTAATTTTCTCATCAAAATAATCATTTGCAATTGCGTCCATATTTTTACGGCTAATGTCATGCGCACCGAAAGCAGCTGGTGTTGCATGTGTAATTTCAGAAGTTGCAACAAGTCCCGTTGATTTCCCTTTTTCTTTCGCTTGCTCAAGAACCGTTTTCACTTCCGCTTTATCATTATCAACTGCAATTGCAGCATTATATGTTTTAATCCCTGCTGACATAGCTGTTGCTGCTGATGCAGAGTCTGTAATATTTTCATGTTCATCTTCTGGGTATGTTTTTTGTGTTCCTACAAGATGCTTATCAAATTCTGTAGATTCCATTTCAAAAGTTTTTGGATTATCTTTCATATACCGGTGAGCCGTCATATATGAAGGGCCCATACCATCCCCAATTAATACGATAACATTTTTAATCTTTGCATTGCTTCCGTTCTCATCTGCATTAACCTCACTAGAACGAGTAAAATTCCATGTTGCTACCGAAGTAACTGCTAATGATGCCACAACTGCAAATGGCCATGCTTTTTTCACAAACTTTTTCACTGTCTTGTCCCCCTAATTAGGTTATTCATTTCCCACTATCAAATTTAATGGAAGACTATTAAGAGAAAATTAGCTGTATGTAAATTTTTTGTTAACTTATGTAAATATCAGTTATAATTTGTATAACTTTGTCTTTTCGTATCAACTATCCTGCCCTTTACAATTTAAATATAAACAAGTTGGATTTCATTTAACGTAAATCTCTTTTTTTACATTTTGACTCTATGTTTATGAAAATAAATAGAAATGCGGTGAGCCTTTATGAAAATAGTAAAGCTAAATGAATCTTTTATTTTTGAATTACTTAATCTTTGCAAATCTGTTGGATGGTTACACGATGAAATTTTTATGAAAAAACAATTCGAAATGTATCTTTCTATCGGCACACTTGTAGGTTACATTCATGAAAACAAACTCATTGCGACTGGAGGAGTATTTCCCTTTACAAGTAACTTCACTTCCATTGGTATGTTAATCGTTCACCCTAATTTTCAAGGACGCGGAATCGGGCGCATGTTGCTAAATCATTGCTTGGAACAAATTCATCCAAAACAACCCATTGCACTTATTGCGACAAAAGCTGGCGAACCTCTATACACATCATGCGGATTTCAAACAGCAACAACGATTCATCGTTTTGAAAAGCAAACTATTAAGACGTACCCTTCTCACTTACAACAAGTACAAGAAGAAGACCTTATATCTCTTACTTCTCTCGATCAAATTGCAACTGGTATGAATCGTTCTCTACTTTACTCTTTGCTATTACCAAGGGCCGTACACTCTTTTAAAATTGAAAGAAATAACTGTATAGAAGCTTTTTCATTATGCATACGAAAGGGCAATATATTATGTATCAATCCACTTATCGCCAAGCAAGAAGAAGATTCTATTCAATTATTAAAAAAGATATGTGAATGTTGGAATGGTATAGTACGAATTGATGTCCCACACTCACAATTTACATTTCGTCAATTTCTTCAAACAGAAAATTTCCAAGAAACGCTCCTTTCACCTCTTATGATAAAAAATGGTAGCCAACTTCCTGGAAATCGTAATATGCTATTTGCTATGATAGATACAGCGTTATGTTAGAAAGGAGACACCTAATTGAAGCGATTTAGCTATTTTATGGTAGGTTGTCTTACTCTTACACTATTAGTAGGATGTAGTGCAGCAGAAAAGCCAGTAGAACAAGTAAAGCAAGTTAAAAATACAATTACAGCGAAACTAGCTACCGAGGAAAAAATGGTAGAAATAGATGGTCAAACCATTTACTTTAAAAAGATTGGTAATGAAAAACCACCTTTACTTATGATTCATGGCTTTGGAGGGTCATCAGATGGTTTTCAAAAGATCTACTCCGATTTAGCAAAAGATCATACAATTATTTCTGTAGATGCTTTGGGATTCGGGCGCTCATCTAAGCCAATGGATTTTTATTATTCTTTTCCAACTCATGCAAATTTGTATTATAAATTAATGAAAAAACTAGGATATGATTCATTCGCAATACTGGGGCATTCCATGGGGGGAGAAATTTCTCTAAATTTAACATATTTATATCCTGAAGCAGTTACTCACCTTATTTTAACTGATGCTACAGGTGGCCCTCATACATTCGTTAATAAACAAGGCTCACCAAAACCACAATTGTCGACTGATTTAAATGCCGTTTCTTCTATTACAGATTATGATGAGAGCAAAGTGAAATTCAAACGTAATGATGAAGAACATTATAACAAAATGAAACTATGGCCTAGACGTCTTAAAATTAATGCGAATGAAATGAAACAGCCAACTTTAATTATATGGGGCAGAAATGATAGTAGCGTTTCTTGGAAAGAAGGAGAAACGTATCATCAATTCTTAAAAAATAGCACTTTACATATTATTGAAAAAGGTTATCATGCACCATTTCGCCAAGAACCACAAGAATTTGTCGGGTATGTACAAGACTTCTTTAAGAACAATCCGATCAAAATTGAAAAATAACATAAACGGGTATCTCATTGTGAGATACCCATTTTCATATATTAAGCAGCTTGCTTTTGGCGTTTTTGAGTTTTTGATCCTAATACTTTCGGGATAACGAAGCCATCCATTCCAAATTTCCCAGCGTTCATACCGGCAACAAGAACAAACATAGATAAGATAACCATCTCAGGATTCACACCAATTGACCCACTAAACATATAGGAAAAGTTCATTACAAGACCAAAAAAGACCGCTGTTTTTGTTAAACAGCCTACAATTAAACCAATTCCGACTAAAATTTCTCCCCATGTTACAAGCGTATTAAACAAATCTACATTTGGAATTGCAAACTCTTGTAAGAATGATGCCCACCAAGATTGAACAGCCGGTTGTGCGCCTTTAGATTTTTCAATTGCGCCTTGCAAATAACCTGTTGCATCGAATCCTTTTCCTTGTAGTTTACCGATTCCAGCCATTAACCATGTGTAACCAAGATATACTCGAATTACTGCTAATGCAAAAGAAACTGCTTTGTTTTCTCTTAAAAATTGAATAACCATATCTTCCTCCTAAAGTTGTAATTAAGTTAGTTACAGATAATATAATAACATTAGTTACTTATTTTTCAAACGTTAATTATGAATAATTCATGACATGTGTATGAAACATTAAAAACTAACGTTTATATAGTAACTTTTATTACCTGTAAAAACTTGAACATATCATACCACAGGTGATAATCATTTTCATTGAAAAAAATGTAAAAAAATTGTGAGTTAAATGTGAAACACGTTTATTCGAATATAGAATAAACGTGTTTCACACTAATTATAGAATCGAAATGTATGTGTCTCCTCATCAATTAAACTCGCTTCTTCTAACGTTTTCCCATGGTTAATAACCCCATAAAATAAGCGTATAGTAAACATAAGTGCTGCATTTCCATCTACATAATTAATCGATCCAATATATGATTTCGCACCACTATGTAAAAAAGATTTTGCTCCCCTAACGTGCACCCGCTATTTACAATATGTGTATTATGCAATTTTGCATATTTATAAATTTCTGCTGCACCAAAATACCCTCTCGGTTCATCTTGTTCATATACTTCTTCGCCTAACTCTTCCATGACAAACTTCCCTTCTTCACCATGAAAGCAAAAAATAATATAATTAATATTGTTAAATAAGTTCTTTACAGAAAGAACTTCCACAAAATCTTTCGGTCTACCAATCCAATATGTCACAACCCTTGCACCAAAATATTCAAGAGATGCTCGGATTAATTGCGCCTCTAAATCCGAATTAAAACCAATTACTAATGCAATATTCAACATACAACCCCATCCTATAATCAGCCCTTATCAATCAGACTTTTATGGGATAAATCCATTTCATATATACCTGTTTCTTTCAAAAAATCTGATCTAGTTAAAACGACTTTCTGTAAATATTGTCTATATGCTGTAATTGTTCCATCGTGAGATACAATGCAAATTCTTTCAGCACCCAGTCCATAACACCAAAGAAGAAATTCATCTACTATTTGCTGAAAACTATTCTCTGAAATAGTGTTTATACCTTCCTTCCATAACTGATTATTTGAGCTTTTCTCTATCGAAAAATGCGGAAATAACTTTGTTATCATTCCCTGATCTACTATATAATCGCACGGTAATGTTTTCGCTCCTTCTCGATAAGGAAAAATACGTGGAGATACATATGGATGGACTATTTTTTGACAAGCTACTTTCGCACTCCATATTGTCGCCGTTTGTAAAGTTCTAAGTGTAGGACTAACAATTAATATATCCGCTTCTTGTAATGATACATCACGTTGAAGTAACTTAGCTTGAGCCTTTCCTACTCTCGTCAATGGTGGGTCAAACACTTGTAAACTTTCTGGTAAATCCGTTGTATGTTCACCTTCACCATGCCGAACAAAAACGATTTTCATATTCAGTCTCCTCTTACTATAAAATCCTCACACATATTTCTTCCCTATTGCATTCTTTATTCCTGCTGTATAAAAACCGATATGTAAAAAAGGTTTGACACGAAGGTTTGTAAAATATTACAATATTACATGTAAAATACTTTTTACACCGAAAGGAGAATTACATATATGAAATGGATAATTGTCTTTATTGGAATGATTGTATGGGGATATATAAACGGCTTCTTTAGTAGTGATAAAACTGCTAATCCTTGGATTGCAGATGATGAACGTGAAACAAAAATTAAACAAAAAGCAATTACGGCAAGCTGGTCCGGTGTTTTTATGTTTTGTACCATTAGCCTCTTAAATAAATGGTTAGGTTTAAGCACAAACGATAAATCACCGTACTTACCAGACCCTATCGCAGCTTTTTTAAAAGAAAATGTAGAGATACAAGTTTTACTCATGCTATTTGTTATGTATGGAATATTTTACTTACATTATCGAAGAAAATTAAGTGCCTAATTTCTAACTCATGATTATCCTCCTAAATGGTTATAGTAATCATGACAAAATGAAAGGAGAGATATAAACATGAGTAACTCGAATGAATTTTTAGATACACTACATGAAAAACAAGCAAAAGATGAACAAAATAGAAAGCGACAAGGGAACGGAAACCCAGCGAAAAAAAAGCCAAATAAAACACATAAATAACAATAAAAAACTGCCTAAAATGATTTTTTAGGCAGTTTTTTTATTGTTATTTCACCGAGATAACATTTCCCCAATTCCATTTCTCATAATACCACGCTGGTACATCTATATTTTCAATCCACTTCTTTTCCTGTTTCCCATCTTTATGAGCAAGCCATACATCCGCTTTCTTACGGTCTGAACGTATCCAAATTAATTGATTACTCTTCTTCATGAAGATCGGGTGGTAATCCCCTTGCTTGTTCGTTTTCTTTGTGATTTGATGCTGTGCATTACTTGTACTATCGACCTCATATAAAGATGGTAGTGGCCTTTTTTCTGGTGGAGTTTCTATTCCTGCCTCTTTTGCTCGTGAAACGATAATTACTCTATCGTTCTTCCATACAAAATCCCAATCAACATATCCTTTCGGCGTAAATATGTTCTGCTGAAGTGCTGGCAATTCCTTTACTTTTAAATGTTTATTTTCTAATGTAACTCTTCCGCTCCCTTCAATATAAGCTAATATATTTTTTGATGGTGCCCATTGAAACCATTGTTCGTTTAATAACATTTGATCTACTTTTTCAAACCGACTTCCATCTGCACGAACTAAGCAAAGCGTATTACTATCAGCTGACCATGAAGCTGTCGGTACCGCTAAAAATGAAATCCACTTTTGATCTGGTGACCACTTAAAGCCACTTGCTACTAGCGCTAGAAAATCATCATGTTCATTTGGCAATGCATACAAATGCTTCATTTTGTGAGGATTCATATGTGCATCTTTTTGCACTTCATATAGCTGAGCCCCTGTCCATCCTGTTGGAAGTAAGTTCGCTTCAGAGGATACAAGAAAGTTCTTTCCATCGGGGTACCATGCATAATCCCCTACACCAGCCGATACATTTTCAAAATCTGCATTCTTTTTTTCTACATCAAATGTATTTAATGTACCTGTAAATATAAATGCAATTATATTTTCTGTTGGTGACCATTGATAATTCGATGCTTCTGAGTGAAACGGCGTAACTTTTTTTCCATCTTTCAGCCGATATAACTCAAGAATACTTTGTTTCTTCCCTTTTACATATGCTAGCCACTCCCCGTCATATGACCACTTCGGCCCTGTTATGTACTCTCCTTTTGTAATCTGTATTTCTTTCCCATCAACTTTAATCCAAAGGTTATGATGACGAATAAAAGCAACTTTCACACTATTATTTTCTGCACTAGTAATAGTGATAGAACATAAAAACATAAACAACACTACACTACCACTTACCATTAGCCTTTTCATACCATCACTCCATTTCCCTCATAGCATTCCTCACTTTCTTCCTACAATATGTGAAAAATATCGATTCGACATAATCAGAAAAAATTCCCCAAGAAATTTTCAATTCATAGAGGATTGGTATGAATTATGTCGAAAGTATAGTTTAGCCAACATTTATATTTATAAGTTCTAACTAAAATGTAAGATTACATTTCTGAATATTGGCACTTTTTTATTAGGGGGAGTATCAATGAAAAAAACTACATCTACACTATTAAGCATGGCGCTTGTCTTTTCTAGTTTTGGAGCTTTAAGCGCTCATGCTGAATCACTACAAAAGGAGAAGCAATTTAGTCCACAATTAAAAACAACGATTGAACAGTGGGGAGAACATAAAATTGCTCAAAATGTTGAAACGAAAACAACAAAAGAAATATCAGTAATTGTAGAATTGCAACATGCACCTCTCGCTGCTCAAAGTAATATTCAGCATGCTCCAGATTTACAAAATAGTAATGCGCAGTCTTATCATGCTGAGCTAAAAAAAGCACAAGAAGATACGACTAAGAAAATAAAAGAAAAAGCACCTGGTGCAAAAATTAAAGAAGTGTATAATACGTTATTTTCCGGATTCTCTATTTCAGTTCCTGGAGATCAAATTACCTCTCTTGCCTCTTTACCTGAAGTAAAAGCAGTCTATCCGAACTTAACATATAAATTGCATGAAACATCAAAAAGTACTACTAACGAAGAAGCACCAAATATCGGTGGACCGACAATTGGTGCACCTGACGCGTGGAATTTAAAAGATCCATCTGGCAAACCGCTTGATGGAAAAGGCATGAAAGTAGCCATTATCGACTCTGGCGTAGACTATACACACCCTGACTTAAAGGCAAATTATATCGGTGGATATGACACGGTTGATGAAGATAGCGATCCAATGGATGGTAACGTACATGGTACTCATGTAGCTGGAATTATTGCGGGTAATGGAAAAATTAAAGGCGTTGCTCCAAACGCTTCTATTCTAGCCTATCGTGTAATGAATGACGGTGGAACTGGTACAACAGATGATATTATCCAAGGAATTGAGCGAGCGATTCAAGATGGTGCGGATGTGTTAAACCTCTCCCTTGGGCAGGATTTAAATGTACCTGATCAGCCTGTAACATTAACGTTAGAACGAGCAGCGAAACTTGGTGTTACTACTGTCGTTTCAAATGGAAATGACGGACCAAAACCTTGGTCTGTTGATGCTCCCGGTAACGCAAGTAGTGTCATTTCTGTTGGAGCATCTACGGTTTCTATCCCGTTTCCAACATTCCAAGTAGCTGGTTCCAGCAAAACATATCAAGGGTTACCGTTATCAAAATCCGATTTTCCAATAGGAAATGATTCCCCTCTTGTATACGTTGGTTATGGCAATCCAAGTGATTATGCAAAACAAGATGTGAAAGGGAAATTCGCACTTATTTTACAAGGTACTTCTAGTACATTAGTAAAGGCAGAACAAGCGAAACAAGCTGGTGCACTTGGTGTGTTATTAATCTCTAGCGAAAAAGAAATTAATATGATGCCGGAATATTTTTCACGTGAACATCTAGCTGTCCCAGTAATGCAATTATCAAATACAAATGGGGAAGAATTAAAAACTTTAATTACAAAACGAAAGAAAAATATAAAAATTGGACAACCAAAGCAAACAGAACTTATCGGTAACTTTAGTTCAAGAGGACCATCACAAGGAAGTTGGCTAATAAAGCCTGATGTTGTTGCACCTGGAGTACAAATTACTAGTACAGTACCGCGAGGCGGCTATGAATCGCATAACGGAACAAGTATGGCTGCTCCGCAAGTAGCTGGAGCGGTTGCCCTCTTGCGTCAAATGCATCCTGATTGGACGACAGAACAATTGAAAGCGGCTCTTGCTAACAATGCAAAAACATTACATGATGTCAATGAAAATACATACCCTGTTATGGCACAAGGATCAGGTTTAATTAACATTCCGAAAGCAGCTCAAACAAATGTATTAGTAAAACCTAACAATGTCAGCTTTGGTCTTATTAAGCCAAATAGCGGAAAAGTAAAACTGACGCAAAATGTTACATTACAAAACCTTTCTAGTAAAAAGAAAAGTTTTTCAACTCGTGTGGAGTTACTAGATGCAAACACAAACACAAAAGTAAAAGCTTCTGTCCCTTCATCGATTAGCATTCAACCGAATAGTAGTACCGAAAAACCATTTACTATCACTGTAGATAGCTCACTACCACAAGGTGTGTATACTGGAAATGTATATGTAAAAGAACAAGGGGCAAAAGAAGAAATTCGAATTCCATTCACATTTAGTATCGAGCCTAAAGATTATAAACGTATCGATGGACTTGAAATTATTAATTCTACTTTTAGCCCAAATGGCGACCACGTACTAGATGATAATCTCATCAACTACTATTTAGTTGCGCCTGTGGATGATGTAACATTGCATGCAAATTTAGTTACGAAAGAACGTGTAACGTATCAAGGGATTATCCATCAAGCTAAAAATGCAACTCCTGGATACAAACCTTTCAAATGGAATGGTACAAAAGCAGATGGCACTCCTTTAGCTGACGGGCTATATCAAATCGAAGCAGTTGCTTCTAATTCTGGCGGAGAAACAAAACAAACAGCTGCTGTATTTCTTGATCGAACTGCACCTAAGTTAACATACGAAGTTGACCAAGAAAATCTCGTAATTAGAGGAAAAGTTGATGATATTCTACTAGATTGGATGTCAGAATCTGGTTGGATAGCACCTGGTATTCCAGTGAGAATGCAATATGAAATTAACGGAAATGGTGTATGGGACCAGGCATTCCTGAACCCTTGGGAGAAAAGCTATGACATTTATTTCGACCGTACTCAATTACAAGAAGGAAAAAATACTATTCACATTGTAGCAACTGATGCAGCTGGCAATACCTCTAATTTAACTGTTAATTTAGAAGTGAAATAAAGTGAAACTTTAATCAGTAGAGATTTCGTTCATCCCCACTGATTATTACCCTTCACCAATCGGGAGTTACGGGCAGTTAATCTCCCATCTCACTTCTTTGCTCCAACCGAATTTTGAGGTAGGAATTTTACTGCTCATTAACACGGGATAAAAAATTTTTGTTGACAATTTTTTTAATATAGTTTTATAATACAAAACATAGTTTAGTTAAACGAATTATATATCGGCTTTGAAGGAATACTAGTAGCGACTTATATCACTGTCTCAGAGAACTGATGGTTGGTGCGAATCAGTACATATACAAGCGTGAATTACAATTCTGGAGCTTCTTTCCCGTAATGCTTTTTATGCATGAAGAGAAAGACGGATCTTTCCGTTATCGTAAAGTGAGTGGTAAACAATTAGTTGTTTACAAATAGGGTGGTACCGCGATTTTTATCGTCCCTATCGGATTTTCCGATAGGGACTTTTTTGCGTCCATCCTCTTACACAATTTCATATATACGCGTTGAAAGAATCGCAGTAGTATCTTATATCCCTGTTACAGAGAGCTAATGGTCGGTGGAAATTAGCACATATATAAGTATGAATTACAATTCTGGAGCTTCTTTTTCGTAGTGCTTTTATGCATGAAGGAAAAGACGGAATTTTTCCGTTATCATTAATTGAGATGTAAGTATATTTTCACTTACAAATAGGGTGGTACCGCGATTCTTTCGCCCCTATCGGATTTTCCGATAGGGGCTTTTTCTATTTCTCATAGAAACAGATGTTAAATAATTCCGAATCTTATGATAAAATTTTATAAGCGCTTACAAATAATGAAGGGAGGTGATACAAGCTATACGAAATTGATATTCAATTTTATAGAAAAAAAGGAGGATGTCTAAATGACAAAGAAAACAGAAATTCCATCGCATTTAAAACCATTCGTATCCACACAACATTATGATCAATACACACCGGTGAATCACGCTGTGTGGCGTTACATTATGAGACAAAATCATAGCTTCTTAAAAGACGTTGCTCATCCAGCCTATGTGAACGGACTACAATCATCTGGTATTAATATAGATGCAATTCCAAAAGTAGAAGAAATGAATGAGTGTTTGGCACCAAGTGGCTGGGGCGCTGTAACGATTGACGGACTTATTCCCGGCGTAGCATTCTTCGATTTTCAAGGACACGGATTACTACCGATCGCAACAGATATTCGGAAAGTAGAAAATATCGAGTACACACCAGCTCCAGATATCGTACACGAAGCCGCAGGACACGCACCGATTTTACTTGATCCTACATATGCAAAATATGTGAAACGTTTTGGGCAAATTGGTGCAAAAGCTTTCTCTACAAAAGAAGAACATGATGCATTTGAAGCTGTTCGTACATTAACGATAGTAAAAGAAAGCCCTACTTCTACTCCTGATGAAGTTAAGGCTGCTGAAAATGCTGTAATTGAAAAACAAAACTTAGTTTCTGGTTTATCAGAAGCTGAACAAATTTCACGTCTTTTCTGGTGGACAGTAGAATATGGATTAATCGGAAATATAGATGATCCAAAAATATATGGTGCTGGTCTCCTTTCTTCTGTTGGCGAAAGCAAACATTGCTTAACAGACGCTGTAGAAAAGGTTCCATTTTCTATCGAAGCATGTACAGGGACAACTTATGACGTAACAAAAATGCAACCACAACTATTTGTTTGTGAATCCTTTGAAGAATTAACAGATGCGCTTGAAACATTTTCTAAAACAATGGCCTTTAAAACAGGTGGAAAAGAAGGTTTAGAAAAAGCAATTCGCTCTGAGAACTATGCAACAGCTGAGCTAAATAGTGGATTACAAATTACAGGTACATTTAGCGAGACAATTGAAAACGATGCAGGTGAATTAATTTACATGCGAACAAATTCGCCAACGGCATTAGCGCTTCATAATAAACAGTTAGCAAATCATTCTACTTCTGTACACAGTGACGGATTTGGAACACCGATTGGATTACTCACTGAAAATATTGCATTAGAAAATTGTACAGACGAACAACTACAATCATTAGGAATTACAATTGGAACTATCGCTGAGTTTACTTTTGCAAGTGGTATTCATGTAAAAGGAACAGTAACAGATATTGTAAAAAACGATAAGAAAATTGCTCTTATTTCCTTTATCGATTGCACAGTTACTTATAACGCCCGCGTTTTATTTGATGCTTCATGGGGCGCATTTGATATGGCTGTTGGCTCACAAATCACTTCAGTATTCCCAGGTGCCGCAGATGCCGCAGCATTTTTCCCAATGGATGAAGAAGTTCACGAAATTCCTGCTCCACTTGTACTGAATGAACTTGAACGTATGTATCAAACAGTGCGAGATATTCGAAGTGAGGGGATTTTACACGACGCGCATATCGATCAATTAGTAGCAATTCAAGAAGTATTAAATAAATTTTATGCGAAAGAATGGTTGCTGCGCCTTGAAGTATTAGAGTTACTTTTAGAGCATAACAAAGGGCATGAAACATCGGCAGCATTACTACATCAACTTTCTACTTTCACAACTGACGAAGCTGTAACACGCCTTATTAACAATGGTCTTGCGTTACTTCCAGTAAAGGATGTGAAAAATGATGCTAAGATTAACTGAAGAAGAAGTTCACGAAGAATTATTGAAGGTAGATAAATGGATGGTAAAAGATGAGAAATGGATTGAACGAAAATATATGTTTTCCGACTACTTAAAAGGAGTCGAATTTGTCTCTGAAGCCGCCAAACTATCAGAAGAACATAATCACCATCCATTTATCCTTATCCAGTATAAAGCAGTTATTATTACTTTGTCATCTTGGAATGCAAAAGGTTTAACGAAACTAGATTTTGAGCTTGCAAAACAATTTGATGAACTATTTTTACAAAACGAAAAAGCAATTATAAGAAAATAAAAGGAGAAGCCTTTTTAGGCTTCTCCTTTTATTTTGAAATGGATACAATGTCCAAATGGATCCTCGACTTGTAATATTCCATCTTTGTACGTAGCAATCTTGCCAATATTTTTTAAGCTTTCACATACTTGCTCTTTTTGTTTTTCATTCGCTAGTACAACTGTGAAATATTTTAAACCAACAGAACCTGGCATTTGCGGTGGTACCCCTTCACCTTGCCATGTATTTAAACCGATATGGTGATGATAACCACCTGCAGATACGAACAATGCTCCATTACGAGCTGGGATCGTTACTTCAAAACCAAGACCATCAACATAGAAACGTTTCGCTTCCTCTAAATCAGCTACATGGAAATGAATATGCCCCATCACAGTACCAGCTGGAAAGCCATTCCATGTACTTCCTTGCTGTAATAATTCTTCACCAGCTAACGGGTTACTAACAAATGGGAGTTCTCCATTCTCATCACGCCAAACTTCTTTTTGTCGATCATGATAAATTTCAATCCCGTTTCCATCTGGATCAGCTAAATAAAGAGCTTCACTAAAGTAATGATCGGCTCCGCCATGTAGTGGATATACCATCTCTACAAGATGACGAAGAACATTCGCTAAATCCTGTCTACTTGGTAATAAAATTGCGTAATGATATAACCCTGTTCTTCCTCTTTGCTTCGGAAAAGCTTCTTTCTTTTCTTCAATGATAAGAAGTGGTTCATCATTTTCATTCCCAAATGTAACGACTGCTTCTTCTTCTTTTAGCACCTTCATACTTAGTACTTCCGTATAAAACTCTAGTGATTTCTTTACATTAGATACGTATAAATGAACAACATCAAGTGTTGTATCGGGATGAAGTTGAAAACTCATCTTGTTAGCCCCCCCATTTAAATTAGTTCTTCTTTGACATTTTTTCTTTTAAGAAATTATCTACAAAACCATCAGCTTTTGCAACAAATAAGTATGCACCCATTGCTAATAATGCAAGTTCTAATTCGAAACCAGGATTTTTTCCATCTCCCAATAAACCAGCTGACCATTTCACTTTTACGATTGCTCCAACCATAACAAGTGCAAATAATAATCCAATATATCTTACACCTAAACCTAGAATTAATAATAGACCTCCAACTAATTCAAACGTTGCTACACCGTATGCAAGTCCTCCTGGTAAACCAATACTTGTAAACCATCCTGCAATATTGTCAATTCCTGATTGGAATTTTGTTAAACCGTGCATGAAGAATGTTACCCCTAACACGATACGAATAATTAAGTTACCAATATGTTGATTCATTTCATTCTCTCCTTTATAGTTTTCTTATACAAAACTTTTATTTACATTACAAAACATACACTAATTTTTTTTATTCGTCAATTCATTTTCACTGGGAAAAAATATATTTTTTTTGCTATGATACAAATAGTTGTTTACAAAAAGGAGCTTGATTTTATGAATATTGGTTCTGCAATACGTGAAATTCGTCAACGTAGAGGCATAACAATTGCACAAATTTGCGAGGGAACAGGTCTTTCTAAAGGATTTATGAGTCAGGTTGAAAATAATAAAACATCACCATCTATCTCAACTTTAGAAACGATCTCCAATTTTTTAAACGTTCCCCTTCCCTATTTATTGTTAGAGCAAAAAGATCGATTAAAAATTGTCAAAAAAGAAGAACGGAAATACAGTGTATACGGCAAAGATGAGCAAAGAATTGAACATGTTGCGGAGCAAGGGGGCCTTCGCCTATCTTTAGTAGAAATCCCTACTGGATTCCCGAAAGAAAACTCACCAAATGCCCATGAAGGGGAAGAATGTCACCTTGTATTACGCGGAAAACTAGAAGTTCAGCACGGTGAAGATATTGCAATTGTAGAAGAAGGTGATTCTTTCTCATGGAATGCATGCGTTCCTCATATTGTTCGTAATATAGGAGAAGAAACTGCATTATTACTCATCTCGAGTTATGCGGAAAATCGAAAACGTGTTTATTAAATAATAAAAAAAGAAGCCTGTTAAACAGGCTTCTTTTTTATCCCCTTATAATTCCATAACTTGTCCCAACTAGTACAGTCTTTTCATGCTGATTGCGATAAACTGACTCGATTGAAACTTTTTTATAGCCTTCCATTTGCTCAACATTTGTTAAAGTTAGTTCACAAGTGATCGTATCTCCTGTGAAAACTGGTCTAATAAACTCACTTACTAATTCTCTTGCTATGTAATGTAACTCTTCTCCCACTTTCGTCCCAATGCTAGCAGTCAATAAACCATGAACCATTAATCTTCCATTTTCATCGTATTCCATATGGTGTCTACCTTTATCACCGGTAATATTTGCAAATTCAAAAACTTCTTCCTCAGTAAATCTTCTTTCATATTTAAATACATCCCCAGCTTTTACACTCATTTTTATCCCCCTAATAATAAACAGAATTTTCTTTTATTTTATCATAAAACGAGCCTCAATCCATTCTCTATTATCAAAAGTCTCAAAATTACCTCGCTATACTTTTTTACTTTCCATTCATTTATCGGTGACCATCTCTTTTCGCGACTTGGTATCCATAATACGCACATGTTCCATTTCTCGATAGCTCTCTAACTTCAAATCCACAACTTCTATAAAAATCAAAATTGTTCGCTGATGTATGCGCAAACCAATCACCGTGGGGAAGTTTTTGCAGGCAAAGAGCTACAAGCTTCTTACCTAATCCCTTCCCTCTATATTCACACTTCACAACTAAATTTACTATGTTCGCAATCATAATTCCATCAGAAATGACTCTAACCATCGCAACCATCTCTTCCTCATCCCAAATTGTGAAAGCCCATGTTGAATTTTCGAATGCTATCGTAAATTTTTCAATTTGCCAAGAAGGGATATTATCATTACTCCAACCGGCATCTTCAAACAATGCTTTAATTGCATATGCTGGTACGCTACTCGTTCCCTCACGAATAATAAGTCCATTATGATAAATGTACATGTAATCCCCCCTTTATTTTCATATACCATTCTTCAAAAAATGCAATTTACCTTTAAAAAAGTAATTTTTCATCCAACACGTTTAATGGAATAAACAAGAACATCCATCCCATGAAATAAAGTTGTTTTCTCATAGCTGAGCCCTGTCTTTCTAGCAACAAATATTGAGGCGGGATGATTCGGGTTAATGAGAGAAATTAATTTATTCATTCGTAATGCTTGGAAACCGTAGTCTCGAAATGCTGCCGCCGCTTCTTTTGCATACCCTTTTCCCCAATACTGAGGAAGTAACCAATAACCAATTTCAATTTCCTCTTTTCCATCAATCTGCTGCTTTACCAGCCCTGCATGACCAATTCTTGTTCCCGTTTCCTTTTCAATCAATACAAATAAACCGAGACCGTTTTTATAGCTAGGAATGACCCACTCCTCCAAACTTTTTTTACACTGTATATATGTTTTTAACGTCCCATTTCCAATATAGCGCATTACCTTCTCGTTCCCCCATAGTGAAGCATAGAACTGTAAATCATCCATTGTATATTTGCGAATTTGTAAACAATCTGTATGAAACATGCCTGCACTCCTTTCCACTAATTTATTCTTAATTTCACGATCATGTTTTGTATGCATACGAAATGTTACTATTAATTATAAAGTGAAACTTTAATCAGTGGGGAATTTTGTTCACCCCCACTGATTATCAGCCCTCACCAATCGAGCGTTTACGGGCAGTGGATCTCCCATCTAACTTCTTTGCTCTAGCTGAATTTTGAGGCGGGAGACTTACTGCCCGCAAATAGCGGGATAAATGAACCTACAATAAAATACAGAATATTCATTCTTAACGACTAAAAAAAGCAGTAGACAAATTTCGTCTACTGCATCCATATCATAACTAGTATTAAGAAAACTACAGTTGAGGGGGTGTAGGATTTTCAAATATACTAGATACTTATCCCGTTCTAACGGGCGGTAAACTTTCCAATTGTTTCAAGTGAAAAGTTTACCGCACATAAGAACTTCCTTCGTTCATTAAGATAGTATTGCTAAATAATCATATACACGCTTAGATTTCTCTCCACCCATTCGTGCATGCTGAAGAAGAGAAATGCCATGAGGACCAGATGCACGCAATGCTTCTGGTTGAGCTACTAAAATAGCTTGTACAACTTCTAATTCACCAAGCATAGCTGCTGCAAAAATATCCATCCGAGCACCCTTTTCTAGTAAATAAAGAGCAATATCTTTACGACCTACATGTGCCGATGCCCCTAACGCACTTTCCCAATCTGATCCACCCCAATTATAAGAGGCGTGAAGTAAGCTTGGCGATTCAACCAATAGCTCTTGTACTTTCTCTAAATCCCCGTGAGCTGCCATAACAAATTCTCTTACTAATTCAGTGGTAATACGCTCTTCTGTTTGCATCGCTCTTCTCCCCTTTTAGAAATTCGTTTCGGTGTAAAAAACGGCTTGTCACTTCCTTGAAAGATATCTACATCTATGCCAAATACATGTTGAAACATTTCATGGCATAGCACTTCTTCTGGTATACCATCATACTGAATCTTTCCTCGCTTTAATACGAGTAAACGATCGCTATATTGAGCAGCTTGGTTAATGTCATGTAAAACCATTATAATTGTCATTCCATACTCCTCATTTAATCGTTTCACAAGTTCCATTACTTCCAACTGGTGAACGATATCTAAAAAGGTTGTTGGTTCATCCAATAGTAAGACATTTGTACGTTGCGCTAGCGTCATGGCAATCCAAGCACGTTGCCGTTCCCCTCCTGATAAAGAATGTAAAAGACGATATTCATACCCTTCAAGATTTGTAACAGACAATGCCCAATCAACAATTTCTTCATCTTCTTTATTTAAGCGGCTACTCCATGATTTATGTGGACCTCTTCCGAACTCAATTAGTTCTTTCACTGTTAAATCTAATTGATGATCATGCATTTGTGGTAACATTGCTAATTGCTTCGCTACATCAGCACTCTTCATCATATGAATGTTTTTCCCATCTAAAATGATGTCCCCTTCGCTTTGTTTCAGTAGCCTTGCTATTAAACGAAGCAAAGTAGATTTTCCCGATCCATTCGGACCAATTAAACTAACGATTTCTCCAGCCTTAATATGTACATTCATATTTTGCATTTGAAATCTTTCAGAGTGTGCATAAAACACTTTGTTAACGGAAATCACGTTGTTTTCCTCCTCTATGAATTAAATATAAGAAGAACGGACCACCTAAGAAGGACAGTAAAATACCAACAGGCAATTCGATTGGATCGAACCAACTTCGAGCTATTGCATCCGCAAAAACAAGTAATACACCGCCGCCAAGGCATGATAAAGGTAGCAAATATCTATAATCATTTCCAACTAATAAACGTAGCATATGTGGTACGACAAGACCGACAAATCCAATAAGACCAGATACACTTACTGCAATTCCAGCTAATAATGTACTTACTACGATTAAATAAAACCGACTTTTTTCCACGTTATGTCCTAATAACTTTGCCATTTCATCTCCAAGCATTAACACTCGAATATGCTTAATGCCAAAGAAAGCTAATATAATGGCGAATATTGCATAATAAATAATCATGTTTAAATGTGCCCAACTTACACCACCAATACCACCCGCTAGCCACGGTAACACGGATTGTACTTTGTCACTATGTAATAACATTAATGCTGACGTTGCTGCACCAATTAATGCATTGATCGACACCCCTACTAAGACGATTCTTAAAGGTGGTGCCCCTTTTTGCCATGATAAAGCATAAATAACCATCGCTGTTATGAAAGCTCCTAAAAACGCCCCTAGTGGTAAAAAAGCTAGATGCTGTGGGAATAAAATCATGATGACAATTGCTACAAGGCCTGCCCCAGATGAAACTCCGATAATACCAGGATCTGCAAGAGGGTTTCTCATAACCCCTTGCAGCAGTGTACCAGATGCAGCTAAACATGTTCCTACTATAAACCCAACGAGAACTCTCGGTATGCGAAGATCCCATACAATTCGATGAACTGTCGAACCCTCATCTTGTATACCTGTTAGAATGTCTCTTACAGAAAAAGATAAACTTCCTGCGAAAAGTCCGTAAAAGAGGCCTAGAATTGTTAATACAACTAAAGTAACTGCTATTATCCATCTTTTTTTCGCAAAAGGATGTTCCTTTTCTCTTACTACTTCACTACTTTCCATACGTATCATTTCCTTACATCTTGTATACTTTTATACATAAAGTCCATTGCTTCTGTAACTTTTGTCCCAGGATTAGATCCAAATAAATCAGGTGGCAAAATAACTACGCGGTTTTGTTTTACTGCATCTAAATTTTTCCACGCTTCATTTTTCATCATTTCGCCTTCGAATGCTTTTTTCACACTTGTTGGATCTCCGTGTGTAATTAAATAAATCACATCTGGATTCGCCTCAATAATACGTTCTACACTTAGCTGTGCATATTGCGGATATTCTTTCATTTCTGGAAAATCAGAAGCAATATTTTTTCCGCCTGTTTTTTCTAAAATATCACCTGATAAAGATGTTGGTAATGCCGCTAAATAAGTACCTGGTGCGCCATACACTAGCAATGCTTTCACATCGCTCTTTTTCTCATATTTCTTCATTTGATTATTGATTTTTTGATTAAGTTCTTTTGCTTTATCTTCTTTCTTCATTGCCGTTCCATATAATTCAATATTCTTTTGAATATCTTGTACAGAATTCGCAGAAGAAATGATTACTTTCGTTCCCTGTCCTTCAACCGTTGGCACATTCTTTTGGAATCCATTGTTAGCAACAAGTACATCGGACTTTAAACTAGCAATTTGCTCAAAGTTCGGTTGATGTGCATTCCCGATTACTTTTGCTTTCTTTAACTCCTCTGGAAGAGTTAATTTCGTATCCGGACGACCTACTACTTTTCCACCTAAAGCATGAATAATATCCATGTCTCCCATACTTAATGTTGCAAAACTTTCTGGTACTTTATCGAATGTTACCTTTCTCCCTGACAGGTCGGTAATTTCGATTTTTTCTTTTCCTTTTTCTGTTTTGGTTGCAGACGCTTTTTCGTCCCCTTTGGCACTGCAACCTATTAACAAGAAAAAAATAGATAAAATCGCTGTAAATAGCGTAATAGATTTTTTCATTCCTTCACCTCTAATTGATAATGATAATCATTAACTACTATTCTACTTTAATTGATAAGGATTATCATTGTCAACATGAAACGCATACATTTTTCTACAAAAAACAAAAAGCGCGACAAAAAGATTCTTTCTTTTCGCCGCGCTCTAGTTAACAATATTATTCACATTCATTTCCCTCTAACTGGTCACGCATCACTTTCACACGCTGAAAGAAAAAGAACGATAAACTTAAAAATATAACGATACTCCCCATCATAACAAAAAATTGGATTGTCTCTTTTGCTCCATCCGGAATCAACAAGCCAACCATTAACAATGTACTTACAGCGAGAAGAATTTGTCCGAACCTAGTATAATCTTCTATTTTCCCTTGTAATTCTTTCATTATATTCTCACTCCTCCATTTCACTTTATCATATTCTATGAAACTGAAAGACCAGTAAATACAGCCATTCTGGGAGATGTTTTCCAACAAAAAAAGAGCCGCTTTACTGCGGCTCTTTTTTAATCATTATTCACCTTTATATGCTTCCATATAAATTTCTTTCAGCTCCGAAATAAGCGGTAACTTTGGATTAGCAGTTGTACATTGATCTTCAAAAGCTCTTTCTGCTAATACTCCAACAACCTCTTCAAATTGCTCTTTATCTACCCCTTGTCCTGCAATACTCATATTAATATTTAAGCTTTTTCCAAGCTCAGTAATTGCTTTGACGAGTGATTCCACACCTTCTGCTATTGAGCTTGCTGGAAGCCCGAGCATTCTCGCAATATGTGCATAGCGTTCATCTGCTACAAAGTGCTCATATTTTGGGAACAATGCGTGTTTTCTTGGCTTAATAGCATTATAGCGGACTACGTGCGGCATTAGAATGGCATTTGCACGTCCGTGCGGAATATGGAATTCTGGTCCAATCTTATGTGCTAAGCTGTGATTAATACCGAGGAAAGCATTTGCAAATGCCATCCCTGCAATTGCAGAAGCGTTATGCATTTTTTCTCGTGCTTCTTCATCATTTCCATCTTTATATGCTCTTGGTAAATATTTGAATACGAGATCAATAGCTTTTAATGCTAATCCATCTGTATAGTCATTTGCCATAACAGAAACATACGCCTCAATTGCATGTGTTAAAACATCCATACCAGTATCTGCTGTTACATGTGGTGGTACTGTCATTACAAATTGTGGATCAACAATTGCTACATCTGGTGTTAATTCATAATCTGCGAGCGGATACTTTATATTATTTTTCTTATCTGTAATAACCGCAAATGGTGTCACTTCTGATCCTGTTCCTGATGTTGTTGGAATCGCAACAAACTGTGCCTTATTTCCTAATTCCGGATATTTACATGTACGTTTTCTTATATCTAAAAACTTCTGTTTAATGCCATAGAATGTCGTTTCTGGATGCTCATAGAATAACCACATTCCTTTTGCTGCATCCATAGCTGAACCACCACCAAGTGCGATAATTACATCTGGCTTAAAGCTTCTCATCATTTCCGCACCTTTAAAGACAGTTTCATCTGATGGATCTGGTTCGACCTCAAAGAAAACTTCAATTTTCACATCATTTGCATGCTTGTTTAAATAGTGCGTGACTGTATCCACATAGCCATGTTCAACCATTCCAGGATCCGTTACAATAAATGCACGTGAAATGTTAGGCATATTTGCTAAATACGCTGTAGCATGTTTTTCAAAATAAATTTTTGGTGGCAATTTGAACCACTGCATATTCTTTTTTCTATTTGCCAGCCTTTTTATATTTAATAAATGAGTCGCTGTTACATTTTGGGAAACTGAATTTTTTCCGTAAGAACCACAACCAAGTGTAAGTGATGGAATAAATCCGTTATATATATCCCCTATTCCACCTTGTGATGAAGGTGCATTTACAATGAGACGGCAAGCTTTCATACGTAATCCAAATTGCTTTTGCACTTCTTTATTTGTAGAATGAATAACTGCTGAATGTCCTAAACCACCGAGGTTCAACATTTCTTCGCAATATGTAAATCCTTTTTCTAATGAATTCGCCTTCACACAGGCTAATACTGGGCTCAGTTTCTCACGAGATAACGGGTATGCTGCTCCGATACCTTGAATTTCAGCTACAAGCATTTTTGTATGTTCAGGAACAGTAATCCCAACTAATTCGGCAATATACTGTGCTGATTTTCCTACAATATCACTATTTACTGCACATGTATTTTCATTTATAACGAGCTTTTCTAATTTTTTTCTTTCTTCTTCTGTTACAAAGTAACAATTGTTTTCGATCATTTCTGTTTTAACATCATCATAGATTTCTTTATCGACAATGATTGCTTGTTCCGATGCACAAATCATACCGTTATCAAATGTTTTCGATAAAATTAAATCATTAACAGCTCGTTTTACATGTGCTGATTTTTCTATATAACACGGTACATTACCAGGACCTACACCTAGCGCTGGTTTTCCAGTAGAGTAAGCTGATTTCACCATACCAGCGCCTCCAGTTGCTAGAACGAGTGCCACACCATCATGGTTCATTAATTGTTTCGTCGCTTCGACAGACGGTCTTTCAATCCATTGAATACAATGTTTTGGTGCACCAGCTTTCATTGCTGCATCATATACGGTTTTCGCTGCTGCCACCGAACAATTTTGTGCAGAAGGATGAAATGCGAAAATAATTGGATTTCTCGTTTTTATCGCAATCAACGCTTTAAACATTGTTGTCGACGTTGGATTCGTTACTGGTGTTACCCCAGCTACTACACCGACAGGTTCTGCAATTTCTATTATTTCTTCATGAGGATCTTCGTAAATAATTCCTACCGTTTTATCTTGCTTTATACTATGCCAAATATATTCAGTGGCAAAAATATTTTTAATGCATTTGTCTTCATAGACACCACGGCCTGTTTCTTCAACAGCCAATTTTGCAAGTGGCATATGTTGATCAACACCTGCTAATGCCATTTCATGAACAATGTTGTCAATCTGCTCTTGTGTAAAACTTTCTAATGCTTGTAAAGCTTGTTGACCGTTATTTACTAACGTATCAATCATCTCTTTTACCTCTTGCATTTCATTTACAACTTTCTCTTTGACTACCATGTAAATTTCCTCCTATTCTGTTATCACGGTCTTTATAAGTCCCTATAGGTCATAATAAGTCCCGATTAGCGAAAAAAAATAGAGTTACCGTCCTACATGAATCCCATTGTTTGTGAAACACTTCACAAGTTTACTCGTGAATAACATTTCATGAATTCAATATACATGAAATCATTTCATTTGTGTATGTATAATTTGTGAAATATTTCACAAATTAACATAATAAAAAATGCACTGCTCCACATTAGCAGTGCATTTTTTATTACGCTAGCGCTTGCGCTAAATCTTCAATTAAATCTTCACCATCTTCAATACCGACAGAAATACGAATTAATGTATCTGTAATTCCTAATTCTTTACGGCGATCTGCTGGGATTGATGCATGTGTCATTTGAGATGGGATAGAAATTAAACTTTCTACTGCTCCTAAGCTTTCAGCAAGTGTAAAGTATTGCAGTTTCTCAAGTACTTTATTTAATGTTTCCTCACTATCTACATCAAACGAAATAATAGCACCAAATCCATTTGCTTGTTCTGTTGCTAATTCGTGGTTTTGATGTGATTCAAGACCTGGGTAATATACTTTATTTACTTTTGGATGATTATTTAAAAATTCAGCAATAGCGCGTGAATTCGTTTCATGTTCTTCCATACGAATTCCTAATGTTTTTAAACCGCGAAGTAGTAAGAAGCTATCTTGTGGTCCAAGAATACCTCCTGTTGAGTTTTGTACAAAGTGAAGGTCTTCTGCTAGTTGTGGGCTATTTACCACTACTAGACCTGCAACTACGTCACTATGACCTCCTAAATATTTCGTTGCACTATGAAGTACAATGTCTGCTCCTAAAGAAATCGGCGACTGCCAATATGGCGTCATGAATGTATTATCAATAATTGTTAATAAATCTTTCTCTTTAGCAAGAGTAGATATTTTCTTAATATCAGTAATTTTTAGTAATGGGTTCGTTGGTGTTTCCACATAGATCGCTTTCGTATTTGGACGAATTGCTTCTACAACTTCCTCTAAGTTTGTTGTGTCTACAAATGTATGTTCAATACCGAAGCGGTTTAATACTTTCGTAATAACACGATACGTTCCACCATAAACATCATCTGTTAAAATAACGTGGTCACCTTTTGAGAACAACATAATTGTCGCTGTAATAGCAGCCATTCCAGAACCGAATGCAAATCCAGCATGACCATTTTCTAATACGGCAATCATTTCTTCTAAAGCTGCACGTGTTGGGTTACCTGTACGTGAATATTCATATCCTTGATGCTTACCAACCGCTTCTTGTTTGTACGTACTTGTTTGATAGATCGGTACGTTTACAGATCCAGTTGAAGGTTCTCCTATGCGAATACCATGAATTAACTTTGTCTTTGCTCTCATTTTTTATTCCCATCCTTTGTATATGTCTTTACTTAAATAGCGCTCACTACTATCAGGAAAAATGGTTACAATATTTGTACCTGGTGCTGCCTTCTCTGCCTCAAGTAAGCTCGCATGAAATGCTGCTCCTGAAGAGCTCCCAACGAGAAGTCCTTCTTTTTGCGCTAATTCTTTCACTCGTAAAAATGCATTTCGATCAGAAATCGTATGAATTTCATCAAAATAAGATGTCTTCAAAAATGGCGGGATAAATTCCAGTCCAATTCCTTCGGTCTCATGTGAACCAGCCTTACCACCATTTAAAATAGATCCTTCTGGCTCTACGATAACTGTTTTAATATCTATATTTTTTTCTTTCAAATAAGATGCAGTCCCCATAAACGTACCGCCAGTTCCTGCTCCAGCAACAAATATGTTAATCTCTCCATTCAGTGCATCCCAAAGTTCAGGACCTAGTGTTTTGAAATAAGCACGCGGGTTTGCTTCATTCGCAAACTGACTTGGAGAGTATGAATTCGGTATTTCATTTACTAATTCTTTTGCTTTTGCAATTGCACCGGTCATTCCTTGCTCAGTCGGTGTATGCACGACCGTTGCACCTAGTGCTTTCATTAATTCTTGTTTTTCAATACTAAATTTCTCTGGTACACAAACGATAACACGTAAATCATGTTCTAATGCTGCAAGTGCCAGTCCAATACCAGTATTCCCAGCAGTCGGTTCAATAATTGTTCCACCTTGGGTAACAAGCCCTTTTTCTAGCGCATCTTCGATTAATTCTCTTCCTAAACGATCCTTAACGCTTCCGCCTGGGTTATAAAATTCAAGCTTTGCAAATAAGCGGACCCCTTTCGGAAGTGAAAAACGAGTAATTTCTACAATTGGTGTATGACCAATTAACTCATGAACTCCACGATATACATTCATCGTGTTCTCCCCCTTGTTTGCCAATAAAGAAAAGGCAACTGTATGTATTTTCTTTATATGAGACAGTTGCCTTTTTGTTACATTACTTTAACTCTTCTAACACTTTTACGATAAAGTTTGTAGAATGAAGAGCTGCTTGATCTAAAAACTGATCAAATGAAACATTTGATTCTTTACCAGCAATATCAGAAAGTGCGCGAATGATAACAAACGGAACTTCATATTGGTGGCATACTTGTGCGACAGCTGCTGCTTCCATTTCTACCGCATAAAGATTTTCAAATTTATCACGGATGGCTGCAACGCGGTTCGGATCACTCATAAATGAATCGCCTGTTGCAATCATGCCTTTTACAACTTGAATATTTTCTTCAGTTTGCATACATTTCTCAGCTAATGCAACTAACGCCTCATCAGCTTTAAATCCAGGCGGCATTCCTGGTACTTGACCATATTCATAGTTAAATGCTGTTACATCTACGTCATGGTGACGAACTTCAGTGGAAATAACTACATCACCAACGTTTAGAGAATGATGGAATCCACCAGCTGAACCAGTATTAATTACTTTTTCAGGCTTATATTTTTCTAATAAAATTGTCGTTGACATCGCTGCGTTTACTTTACCAATACCAGACTTTAACAAGATTACTTCATGTCCTGCTAATAGTCCTTTCGTAAATTCACAACCTGCAACCGTTTCTGTCTCTGCTTGTTCTAATTTGTCACGTAAAATACGTACTTCTTCTTCCATTGCTCCAATTACAGCAATTCTCAATCTAATCCCTCTTTCTATTGCTTAGTTGCCTCCATTACCCAAACGAAATGATTTAATCTCGTAAACGTTACATGGAAGCCATTGTTTTCAAAAATAGTCTGCATAACTGGAATACGTGTATAGTATTCCGTTTGCAAATCGTTTGCTAACTGGTGAAAACCTCTTTGTTTTGCTGTTTCAACAGTTTTATCATATGCATCTTGATCTGCAAATATCGTATCAGCAAACACTATTTTACCACCTTTGTTTAGCAATTGACTATACTTCGCAACCGCTACATTTTTTTCATCATCTGTTAAATGATGAAATGCATAGGTGCTTACAATGGTATCAATTGAATTTGGGACTTCAAACGAAAGAAAATCACCTTCTGTAATCGAAAATTCTTTTGGCAATTTCTCTTTTGCAATCATACGCATTTCACGCGACGGTTCTATACCGTAAACTGTACGGCCAGCAAGTAATAATTTATTTGTTAAATTACCTGTACCGACACCAAATTCTAATACATTACCAAATGACTTGTTAACTACATCCTCTAGAATATCCTCATAATGGGCGAAAACTTCTTTATATTGTATATCTTCGCCTTGTACGAATGAGTCGTACGTATGAGCCCACTCATCAAATAAACCATTAAATTCTGTGCCCATAAAAATTCCCCTTTTTCTTATCGGTTTTATCAGTATGATATTCCCTCTTTCTAAAAATGTCAATTGAAATGTACATGGTATTTCCTTCTTTTCTTTGTTACACTATAGTTGATTACATAGGAGAGGGGCCGTCTTCATGTCATTTACCTTTGAAATGTTAGAAGATAAAGTAGAATTTTTTGAAGCGGGAGACTTAGCTTCTTTAGAACGAAAAATTAGTGAACAAATCGATAATAATAAAGCACTTATGCTTGAAGTTCATCACATCTCACATCAAATGGTTATGGATCCTGAAAGCAAAAGACCGTATTATAGCGCGGTTGTTCATTTTAAATTAAAGAAATTGCGTTAACTAAAAAAGAGAAGCTCCTAATGAAGTGACCCCTAAAAGTTAGACACGGTTATTTGATTAGGCAGCTTGATAAAAGTGAGTCCGGTATTGTACCGGGCTCATTTTTAATTTTGCCTTAATCCGTTTCGTATTATAATAATCTATATATTTTTCTAATTCTATTTTAAAGTGCTCTACATTTTCAAATTCTTTTATGTAGAGGAACTCCGATTTCATAATCCCAAAGAAATTTTCTATTACTGCGTTGTCGTAACAGTTGCCTTTTCGAGACATACTCTGGACGATAGCTCTTGATTCTAGTGTACGGACGTATTGTCTCATTTGATAATGCCATCCTTGATCCGAATGCATCAGTAGCTGGTGCGTTTCAGGTAAACGTTCCAATGCTTTCTCTAACATGTCTGAAACAAGCGAATACGTCGGTCTAGAACCAATTGTATAGGTAATAATTTCACCATTATACAAATCTAATACAGGTGATACATACAGTTTTTCTCCAAACAATTTAAACTCTGTGATGTCTGTTACCCACTTTTGATTCGGTGCATCTGTATGAAAATTACGCTCTAAAATATTAGGTGCAATTCTACCGACTTTTCCTTTATAGGATTTATATTTCTTCATACGCACAACACACTTTAACCCAAGCTCTTTCATAATGCGCTGAACCTTCTTGTGGTTCACTTTCTGGCCACGATTCGTTAATTCATCACGAATGCGACGGTAACCATAACGACCTTCATTTTCCTCATAAATCGCTTTAATCTCAGCTTTCAAATCGGCATCTACATCTGGACGATTCATTTTCTTTACTAAATCATAATACGTGCTTCGAGGAATAGTAGCTAGCTCCACGAGTGCCTTCACCGAATATTTATGCCTTAATTCATAGATTACTTGCGCTTTGTCTTGTTTTGTGATTTTTCCTTGTTTTGAACTAAGGCATTTAACTTTTTTAAGTACTCATTTTCCATCTCAAGCTGTTTAATGCGTGCTTCAAGTGCTTCGACTGACCCTTCAGCTAAATGTTGTTTTAATTGTTTATTTGAATCTTTTTTCATGGATGGACGCCCCTTTTTCTTAGATTGAAGGGCATCAATTCCTTGTGTTTCGAGCTGTTTTTTCCAAACAGAAATCGTTGAAGGGGCAGGAATATTAAAGATAGCTGCCGTCTCAAATAAGGACATACCGTTTTCAATCATAAAGTTTAGTACGTCTAGTTTAAATTGTTGTGTGTAATTTGTACATCGTTTTAGAAAAGCTTCCAGACCATTCTGTTTATATTGGTTTACCCAATTCAAAATGATTGTGTCACTTATACCGAGCGATCTACCCATTTCTCGATAACTTTCATTTCCGTTCAAATAACGTAGAACGATTTGTATTTTTTCATCAGCTGTAAATTTAGCCATAGAAAAACTGCACCTCCAATTGTTAGACTGTGTCTAACAATTGGGGTGCAGTTCATAAGGAGCTTCTCTTTTTTAGTTTAGAGTTTGAACAAGTACTGGTTTCCAGCCCTCATTATCTACCCAATCAATATTTACGTAATATCTTTTTCCACTTTGCTTATCTTGAACGTCACCATAAGCTTTACTCTTTCCAGTTTTGTCTCTTCCAACAAAATGGAATACTAATTGCTCCTTCGGTACTTCAATACCTGCAGCAATTGCACTTTGCATCTCATTCCAATCTGATGACCCCTGTTTAAACGTCATCGCTGGTGATGAACCTTGTTCTGTTCCTACAGCTTTCCAAGAAGGTTTTGTATAAGCCTCTTTTGCCTTGGATACAGTTTTTTCAGCTGATACTTTCTCGTTAGCTTTCGCTTCTTCTTCAGCTTTTTTCTTTTCTTCCTCAGCCTTTAACTTCTCTTCTTCAGCTTTTTGCTTAGCTTCTGCTTGCTCTTTTTCTTTTTCTTTTTTCTTAGCAGATTCTTTATCTTCTGATTTTCCAGCTTTCTCATTCTTTGTTGTTTGTTGAGAGACTTTCTTATCAGTAGAAGATGCTTGCTCTTTCGTACTAGGAACGAACAATTGATATGCTACAATAGCTACTAATAGTAATACAATAGCGATTGCAATATTTAAAACACCGTTTTGACGACGTTTTTGTTGTTTCTGTTGGAATCTTGATCCTCCTGCCATTCTCCAAACCTCCATGCAGTTTTTCCTAATTGCTATTGTAACATTAAATCTAGAAAGGTTGAACATTTACAATGATATTTTCATGAAATGAAAACAATTCACTATAAATTGCAAGATTACTTTTCATTCTCCAATTGATAGATTGCTCCTACCATATCTTTAAAAATAGGTGTGACTTTATTCACTTTGTTATCAGTCTCTAGATCAACAACAACTAAAGCATATCTTGGATTCTCATACGGAAAATAACCTGCAAACCAGCGATTCACCCTCGTCCCTTTCCCTGTTTGCGCTGTCCCGGATTTTCCAGCGACACTGAGCGGCAACGAGTGGAATGCCGTTCCTGTTCCTTTCTCCCTTGTTACAACGCCTCTTAATAACTCTTGTAATGTTTTCACTGTTTCATACGAAAGCTGTTTTCCATGTAACGTATGGTTCTCAAATGTAAAAAAATCCGCTCCATTTTTATATACTATTTTTTCAACAGCTTTCACTTCCATCTTTTTTCCATTCCTCGCAATCGTCGCCATCATATTAGCAATTGCTAGAGGTGATATACGTACATCTTTCTGTCCAATCGCTGTTTGCTCTACCGCTTTTTTACTATTTTTGTTTTCTTCATTCCCCCAAATAGTAGAGCCTTTTTCTTCTGGCATTTGCTCGAAATGAGGTGTATGAAATACAGAACCTTTCCATCCGACCTTTTCATTTGCTCCTAAAGCTGCTACGTATGTTTCTAGCACCGTCCTATCCTTTTGTAATAGCTCGTTACCTAACTCGGAAAATGTCCTGTTACAGCTCCTAGCAAAGCTCTCTTTGAAGTTAAGTGTACCCATCATAACTTGTGGGTCGTTTTCACCATATAAATCTTTATTACAATTAAATGTCCGATTAAACAAATTTACTTTTTGATCAATGACTGCAGCTGCAACTACTGTTTTAAAAACAGAGCCTGGAAAATGCGGCGTTAACATTTGATTTTCAAGTGTAGTCTCATATAAATTCTTATCTCTTACTTGTAAAGACGGCTTACTGACCATCGCTAATATTTCATTTGTCTTTACATCAAGTAATACTAATCCCCCCTTCTTTATTTCATTTGCTTCAATCACTTCTTCTGCTTTTTGCTGCAACCCTTTATGTAAAGTAGTTTGAATCCTAACTGGGTAAAATGGATTTCCTGGTGAAGTATATTTTGCTTGCTTTCCGAAAATTGGTTCTCCTTGCCGATCTACTTGATACAATACTTTTGCCTCTCCATCAGTCAATAAAAATTCATCAAATGATTGCTGTAATCCTGAAATACCTATCGGCGTTTGTTTTGAAATTTTTTTCACTTCTCCATATCGCTTTTGAAATTCTCTTTCGTTCTCCCCTACATCACCAATTAAATGATTTATCTCCCCAGTTTGTTTTAATCGCACTTCAGCTGCTACAATACCTAATACATGTAATTGATTCACCTTCTCCATCTGCTCTCGTGTCACTCGAAATGGAGCAGTTTCCCCTTGCAGTATAAATGCATTTTTTTTATTTTTCATTTGTCTTCTGATCTCTTGTCTCGACACACCAATGATATGCGCGATTTTCTCTAACATGTCATTTTTTATTTGTAAAAATGGAAAAACAATTAAAACAGGATACTTTTCCTCACCTATTTCTTTACCATTACGATCTATAAACTGCCCACGTCCATCGTCTACTGCAATGGATTGCGTACGTTGCGTAACACTTTTTTCAATTAAATTTATTTTGCGATTAGTAAATGATTCTGTATCTATAATTTGGATTTGAATTAAACGACAAAGCAATAAAAACATAATGCCCATAAAACAAATTAAAACAATTGTAATTCTCCGTTTTATTTTCATAAAAAAACACCTCGTCTATTATAGTTTAGACGAGGTACTATTTTATTTATACAATCCCCAAAACAAAAACAGATATTATATAAGGTTATTATTGTTTCTTTGGCTTCTCTAAAAATTTCATAAGAAGCGATCTAAATTCAGTTTCATTCACTCCAGTGTTTTTAGCAACTTCAATTACAGTGGTTGTTACATTAGCCGCTATTTTTAAATAATCCTTACTAAGATTATCCATTTCATTTCTTTTTTCTTTTGCATTCTCAACTGTTACAGAATCAATACAAGTAATCATCTTATCTACAATATGTAAATAATTATTTTGTGCATCTATTATTTTTTGAATATCATCTTTATTACTTACTTTCGATTGTTTTAAATATGTATACGCTTGATTCACTTCATCTTTTAAAATTTTATCATTATTCTTCGCCTGTTCTTGTAACATATTCTTCATATCATCTATTGTTTTTTGATCCATCGAATCTCGCAATAAATAATCTGGATTTCCAATTGCGTAATCATACTTAATCGTTACATCTTGAAATATTTTCATGACAATAGCTAATTGATACGCTACATCAAAATCATTAAATTCCTTTTTATCTTGTGGATTTTCTAAGGCTTTTGAACTCTCAGTTGCTTTAATATCCTTTTTTTCTTCTTGCTTCACTTTTTCTCCCTTTGATGATGTAGTTTCTACATTCGTTCCGCATGCAGCAAGTCCTAATATGGATATACTACACACCAATCCTGTAAAAATTTTATGTTTCATAATTAGCCCCTTTTCCCTTTTAAAACCTATATTCTCCAATTATGATATCAAAGCTTAAAGTGTTTTTTTGACATTTTTTGTCGAATTACTCTAAGGTTTACACAATTTTTTTCATTCTACAAAAAAAAGATTCTCCCGATAGGAGAATCTTTTTTTTATTTTACAGAGACAATCTCTACTTGCATTTCTCCGCCTGGTGTTTGGATTGTTACTTTCTCACCAATTTGCTTACCTAATAAGCTTTTTGCGATTGGAGAATCGTTAGAAATTCTTCCTTCAAATGGGTCAGCTTCCGCGCTACCTACGATTGTGTACGCTTCTTCATCTCCGTTTGGTAATTCTTTAAATGTTACTGTTTTACCTAATGTAACAACAGTAGATACTTCGCCATTATCTTTAATGATAACTGCGTTACGAATCATATTTTCTAATTGTGTAATACGTCCTTCTACGAACGCTTGCTCATCTTTTGCTGCATCGTACTCAGAGTTCTCAGAAAGGTCCCCGAAGCTACGTGCGATTTTAATACGTTCTACTACTTCTTTACGTCTTACTGTTTTTAATTGCTCAAGTTCGTTCTCTAGTTTTTGCTTACCCTCTTGTGTCATAGGGTATGTTTTTTCTGTTGACATATTTTCCACTCCTTTTATATACCAATCCCCCGAAAAAAAGAGGAGTTCCATATGAAAACTCCTCCGCTTCCATTGTTAGCGGAGGTTTCTAGTACCCTTGCACTAGCGGAGTTGTCACATACAACCCCGTATTTCCAATTCTTCTTTATATAAAGAAGATATGTATGGAAAGTTGATATAAATATGCCCTCACCTATATATAGATGAGGTTGCATGTTTCATTGTATTCGATGGGAAGGGAAAAAATCCCTTCCTACCGTATATCTTTTACTATGCTATTACAAATTTACTTTTTGTTCAAGAATTGTTGCAATTTTTGTCACCATAATATCAATTGCAACATGGTTTTGTCCACCTTCAGGGATAATAATATCCGCAAATTTCTTAGAAGGCTCAATAAATTGATTGTGCATTGGACGTACAACAGTTACGTACTGATCAATAACTGAATCCATCGTACGACCGCGCTCTTTAATATCACGCTGCATGCGGCGCAGAATACGAAGGTCAGCATCCGTATCAACGAATAATTTAATGTCCATTAACTCGCAAAGACGTGGGTCTTCTAAAATAAGAATTCCTTCTAAAATAATTACATCTTTCGGCTCAACTGGAATAATTTCTTCTGAACGTGTATGCAATGTATAGTCATATACAGGCTTATCAATTTGCTCATATGCAAGCAACTGCTGCAAATGTTCAATTAACAGATCATTATCAAACGCAAGCGGATGATCATAATTTGTTTTTAAACGCTCTTCCATTGGTAAATGGCTTTGATCTTTGTAATAATAATCTTGCTCTAAGATTAAAATAGAATGACCTTTAAAATGGTCAAAAATCGCTTTCGTTACACTCGTTTTACCTGATCCCGAACCACCAGCAATTCCAATTACAACAGGCTTATTCGTCCCCATTCGACTATCACTCTTTCTTATTGAAGTATGCTTTTGCGCATCATATTATTCACATACACTCGTTGATCCACTTTGAATTTCACGATTTGCAACGGATGTCTCGCTGCATCTAATTCGTTTCCATCCTCATCCCAAATTTTCTCCACCGTTTGCGTAAAGTTTTCTATTTCTGGTCCAAAGAACTCCACTTCATGTCCTGGTTTGAAATGATTACGTTGCTCAATCGTTACGATGCCCGTTTCTTCATTATAATCTAACACTAAACCAGCAAAATCATACGTTGTTTTCTTACTATGATTTCCAAACATTTGCTCTTGATGTCCTGGAACCCCTTCAAAGAATGCAGGAGCTGTATCACGATTTGCACATTTATCAAGCTCATCTAACCATTCTTGTTTAAACTCAAAGTTATCTGGATCCGCACAATAAGCATCAATTACTTTACGATATACGGTTGCTACAGTCGCTACGTAATGGATTGATTTCATACGTCCTTCTACCTTTAAGCTATCGATTCCAATTTCAATCATTTTCGGAATTGATAAAATTAAATTTAGATCTTTTGGACTCATCGCAAAGTGAGCATCTTCTTCTTGGAATAGAGGAAGCTCTTTTGCATCTTTATGTTGTGATACTGTTTGAACTAAATCATAATCCCAGCGGCAAGATTGGCAACAACCGCCACGATTAGAGTCACGCGCTGTCATATGGTTACTTAATGTACATCTTCCTGAATATGCGATACACATTGCACCATGGACGAATGCTTCAATTTCAATATCCACTTTTTCTTTGATTTCTTTCATTTCTTCATAGCTTGCTTCACGAGCTAATACAAGACGATGTAAACCCTCTTCTTTCCAATACTGTGCTGCTTTCCAGTTGGATAGTGATTGCTGTGTGCTTAAATGCACCTCAACAGAAGGCGCTACACGTTTACACGTCTCAATGATAAGCGGATCAGCAACGATAATCCCCGTTACGCCAGCTTTTTCAATCCCTTTTAAATATTCCTCTAGCCCGTCCATATTTTCATTATGTGCAAAGATATTTGTTGTTACGTATATTTTTGCTCCATACTTCTTTGCAAACTCAACGCCTTCTGCCATTTCTTCTAGCGTAAAATTACCTGCATTCGAACGAAGACCAAATTCTTGTCCACCTAAATATACAGCATCTGCCCCGTAATGGATAGCTACTTTTAATTTTTCTAAGTTACCCGCAGGGATTAACAGTTCAGGTTTCTTCACAATAACACGTTTGCCATCGATCACTCGTGAAATTTCTTGTACAGTCATTTCCTACACCCTCCTCGTTTAGTAAACCGTTTCTTTAAAGAAGAATCCTGTGTCTAACGGACGATTTACTGGTTGCATTTCTTCTATTTCTTTATATAGAGCATCTTTCAAGTCATAATATGCATCACGATCTTCCACACATAAATCAATCGCTTGACGATATTTCTTCGTTACTTCAATAATGTATTCAGAGCTTTTTAGTACACCATCGATTTTTAAGCTGTCAACTTCAGCTTCGATTAGTTCCTCTAATTCATCGATGAAACAAATATCGTTCGGACTCATAATATGAGTACCATTTTCATCTTCATAAATTGGATATTTATTGTTACGCTCTGGGTCATATAAGAACATATTCTCTTCATATTTTTTCTTTTCAATGTCAAGATTACGTCCTTGATACTCAAAGTAATTTCCTACTAATGAACGCTTCGATTGGAACATACAAGTCATACCGTGAATTTGTACTTCTAGTTCCACTTCAGCATTTTCTTTTAAATCAACAATTTCATCTAAGCTCAGCTCACGAGCTAATACAGCGCGCTTCGCTCCTCTTTGTCCCCAGTAATTACAAGTGAACCAGTTTGTTGCTGTCGTTTCTGTATTCCAGTGCAACTGCATATTTGGCGCTACTTCGCGAACAGCCATTAATACTGCTGGATCTCCGAAAACAATTGCATCTACATTTACTTCATTTAAAAATGAAACGTAATCTGTTAATTCTTCTACTTTATCGTTGTGGAACATAGCGTTCATTGCTACGTATACTTTCACACCATTTTCATGCGCAATCTTCACAGTTTGTTTTACATCTTCACGTGAAAACTCCCCTGCTAAACGTAAACCAAACTTTTGCTCACCGATCATTACCGCATCTGCTCCTGCTTTCGCAAGAAGTTCGATATCCGCCACCGCTCTTGGCGTTACTAACAATTCAGGTTTCTTCATACCTTGGTCACCCTCTCTTTTTACTAACAGCTACTCCATCACCAATTGGGAAAATCGTTGTATCATATCCTTCATGGTTCATAAGCCACTCATTGTACGTCTTAATACGACGGATTAAACCACGTGTACGTCTGTTTTCAATCTTCTCTTTTGTCGTTACAAGACCATGGTACATAACATTATCTGAAATAATTACGCCACCAGGATTTAATAACGGTTCATATAAGTCAAAAAAGCGACGATACTGTCCTTTTGCTGCATCAATAAAAATAACGTCAAATGTCCCGTGTTCTTTTACTTGTTCACCTGTCTCTAACGCATCACCGTAAATAACTGAAATACGATCTGTTACTGGGGAACGTTCTATATATTCAAGTGCTTTTTCATATCGCTCACGATTGCGCTCAACTGTCACAATACGTGAATTTGGAATAGCTTGCATCATACGAATACTAGAATAACCGATTGCTGTTCCAAGTTCTAAAATGCTTTTCGGTCCAATTAAACGTAAAAATTGCAGCATAAATTCCATTCCAAGTCGATCCATAATCGGCACATGATTTTCTGTTGCATATTCTTCCATTTCAAGAATTAATTTATCTTTCGGATCAATAAATGATAATAGGTACTCGTTAACTGCATCCTCCATAAATGGTCCTCCTTATTTACATGGAGAAGTGCCTCTATGACGTCTTTTCCCACATAGAATGCAATAAAAATACAAGCCAGTTTTACCCTTAGCTTGTACGTCCCGTTTTGATATTAAAAACGATTCTTCTGCCAGTTTTTAACCCGATATATTTTACCACAAAAAAGAGGGATGTGCGACTTTTTTCGCTATCCCTCCCCATTTCACTGTTTTTTCGTAATGTATTTTTGCTTTAATGCATTATGCTCTTCTAATGTTTTCGCATAGTACACTTCACCACTTGGTGCAGCTAAGAAATAATAATAATCTGTTTGCGCAGGTTCTAACGCAGCTTCCACTGAATGTTTACCAGAGTTTGCGATCGGCCCTACCGGCAATCCTTTTACAACATACGTATTGTACGGTGAGTTGACCTTTAAATCTTCGTATAATACACGTTGTTTATGCTTTCCAAGTGCATATAATACCGTTGGATCCGTTTGAAGCGGCATACCTTTCTCTAAACGATTATAAAAGACACTAGAGATCTTTTGACGATCTGTAAAACCAGTTGCCTCTTCTTCAATAAGTGAAGATAATGTTAAAAGCTGATGAACATCCCAGTTCTTTGCTTTCATTTTTGCCTCATTTTGAACAATGATTGCATTTGTTTTCTCAAGCATCGGAATTACGATTTCTTCTAACGTCGTATCTTTCTTATAAAATGAATACGTCGCAGGATATAAATAACCTTCTAATGGGTATTTAATATTACTATCAAAGATTTTATCCGTTAATAACTTCGGATACTTTTGCTGCATTTTTTGAATAAATGCTTTATCGTTTAATTGACGCGTAACATCATCTTTATTCCACTTTAGTTCTGCCGCAATCGTTTCTGCAATTTCAGTTACTTGAGCTCCTTCTTTGATCGTCACTTTATAAAGAGCTGGACGATGCACGTTGCCAGATGACATTTGTTCGATAACATCTTTAGCATTCATCGAAGGATTTAATAAATATGTACCTGCTTGTAAACTTTTCGATTTAGCCTTTGTATAAAAACTAAAAACTGTACCGTTTTTCACAGCGCCTTTTTCTTCTAAAATTTCTCCAATTTTACTTGTAGATGATCCTTTCGGAATTTCTACTTCAATCTCTTTTTTATTCCCGCTATCAACTGGTCCTAATGCGGATGAAATATACGCATAGACTGAACCACAAACTAAAAGCAGTGCAATAATCGAAAATAAAAAGATGCGTCTACGCTTCTTTTTCACTTGATTCTCTATCAAAACTCTTCCTCCTTATTCAATTGTAGACCATATGTATATGTTTCTATACAGCATGATGGAAAGCCACAACAAATTCGCCTATCTTTTTTAGTATCCATTTTATTTTTCTACAATCCGTCTCATTATACTACAAAGGATTACACAGTTTCGACAAAAAATCTTTCATTTTACATATAAATACAAAAAAAAGATGGACTGTATGTCGTCCATCTTTTCAGTACTTATTATTCAGCTTCTTGCTCATCAGCAAGAGTGTTGAACATTTCTTGTACCATTTCCCACTCTTCTTCAGATTCGATTGGAAGTAAACTTCCGCCCTCTTCTTCATTTTGCTCATAAGCCATTGCATCATAAATTTGGTCTCCATCTTCGTCTACTTCACCGATTGGAGAGAAGACTACGTATGATTTTTTACCAAATTTTTCAGCATCAAAAGTGAAAATAATTTCACATAAATGTTCGTTACCTTTTTCGTCTACAATTGTAATTTGATTTTCTTCCATTTTGGTCACCTCTTATTTACTATCTAAAAATCCTTGTAAGATTACGACTGCAGCCATCTTATCGATTACTTGTTTTCGCTTCTTACGGCTTACATCCGCTGAAATGAGTAGACGTTCCGCTGCCATCGTCGACAAACGCTCGTCCCACATTACAACGTCTAATTGTAACAGCTCTCGTAGGTTTTCTGCAAATTGTTGGCACGCTTCACCACGTGGGCCAATTGTACCATTCATATTTTTAGGTAAACCTACTACTATTTTGTCCACATTGTACTGCTTTACTAACTCAGAAATACGATCAAAACCAAAGTGACCTCGTTCTTCGTTAATCTTAATTGTTTCTAATCCTTGTGCTGTCCAGCCCATTTCGTCGCTCATTGCAACTCCGACTGTTTTTGTACCTACATCTAAACCTAATATCCGCATAAACTACTCCTCACGATGATGTTTCAAGTAAGACTTCACAAGCTCTTCAATGATCTCATCACGTTCAAGCTTACGAACGATGCTTCGTGCATCTTTATGGCGAGGTATGTATGCTGGGTCTCCACTTAATAAATAACCGACGATTTGGTTAATCGGATTATAGCCTTTTTCTTGAAGTGCATCATACACAGTTAAAAGTACATCATTTACATGGACACTCTGTTTTTCATCTTGAATGCTAAACTTCATTGTTTTATCAAAACCGTCCATTTCAAGCACCTCACTTATATAGTAAGTATAGGGAGAAGAACTTCTCCTCTCCCTACCATTGTACACTACTATCTCTTTATTTTGAAACAGATTTAACGTACTCTTGTACAAATGCTAAAGCTTCTTCGACTTGAGCTGGGTTTTTACCACCTGCTTGTGCCATATCAGGACGGCCACCACCGCCACCGCCGCAACGAGAAGCTACTTCTTTCACAAGTTTACCAGCATGGTAACCTTGGCTAATTAAGTCTTTCGTTACACCTGCTAGGATGTTTACTTTATCGTCATTAACAGACGCTAATACAACAACTGCTGACTCTAATTTATTTTTTAGATCATCCATCATCGTACGTAAGTTGTTCATATCTGCAACATTTACTTTCGCTGCTAATACATTCACACCATCAACTGTCATTACAGAATCAGTTAAGTTTCCAGCTTCAATATTGCTTAATTTCGCAGCAAGAGATTCGTTTTCTTTTTGAAGTTGTTTCACTTCAGCAAATAGACCATCAACTCTTGTTAAAATATCTTTCGGATTTGTTTTCATTTTTCCTGCTGCTTCTTTTAATAAACCTACTTGATCGTTCATTAATTCGTATGCAGACTTACCAGTTACCGCCTCAATACGACGAGTTCCTGCACCGATACCAGACTCAGCAACGATTTTGAAAATACCGATAGAAGCTGTATTATCAACGTGACAACCACCGCAAAGCTCTAAGCTGTAATCGCCAACTTGTACAACGCGTACAACATCACCGTATTTTTCACCGAATAATGCCATTGCGCCCATTTCTTTTGCTTCTCCGATTGATTTTTGAGAAATCTCAACGTTAATACTTTCCCAAATTTTCTCGTTTACCATACGCTCAATTTTTTCTAATTCGTCAGCTTGCACTTGACCGAAGTGAGAGAAGTCAAAGCGTAGACGTTCAGAAGTTACAAGAGAACCTGCTTGATTAACATGCGTTCCAAGTACGTCTTTTAATGCTTGGTGTAGTAAGTGAGTTGCTGTATGATTTTTCACAACGCTACTACGGTTTTTCGTATCGATAACAGCTTTCACAGCTGCATCTTTCGTTAACGTGCCTTCTTCCACAGCTACTTTGTGTAAGTTTTGACCATTTGGTGCTTTTTGTACGTCTTTTACAAGAACTTTCACGCCGTCAGCAAGAAGGTAACCACGGTCAGCAATTTGTCCACCGCTCTCAGCGTAGAATGGTGTTACGTCAAGAATTAACTGTCCTTCTTCCCCTGCTTGTAAGCTATCTGTGTACTCACCGTTTTTCACAAGTGCAACAACGTTACTTTCCGTTGCAACTGTACCGTAACCAACGAACTCACTCGCTACTTTAACTTCTCCAAGTACACCGCCTTGAACTTGCATTGAGTCAACGTCTTGACGAGCAGCACGTGCACGCTCACGTTGTTTTTCCATTTCATTTTCGAAGCCTTCTTGGTCAACTGTCATACCAGCTTCTTCTGCATATTCTTCTGTTAATTCGATTGGGAAACCGTATGTGTCATATAGACGGAACGCATCTACTCCAGAAATAACAGTTGTTTTTTCTTCTTTTGCTTTTGCAATAACTTCAGCTAAAATTGCTTCACCATCATGAAGTGTTTCATGGAAACGCTCTTCTTCATTTTTCACAACTTTCGCAATGAAATCTTTCTTTTCAAGTACTTCTGGATAGAAGTCTTTCATTACTTCTCCAACAACCGGTACCAATTCAAACATGAATGGACGGTTAATGTTTAATTTCTTCGAATAACGAACAGCGCGGCGTAATAAGCGACGTAATACATAACCACGACCTTCGTTAGATGGAAGAGCACCGTCACCAACAGCGAATGTTACTGTACGGATATGGTCAGCAATTACTTTGAATGCCATATCTTTTTCTAAATCGCCATTACGATATTTCTCACCAGAAATTGATTCTGTTGCACCAATCATCGGCATGAATAGGTCTGTATCAAAGTTTGTAGGCACATCTTGAACGATAGATGTCATACGTTCTAGACCCATCCCTGTATCAATGTTTTTCTTAGGAAGTGGTGTATATGAACCGTCTGGATTATGGTTAAATTGAGAGAATACAAGGTTCCATACTTCTAAGTAACGCTCGTTCTCTCCGCCTGGATATAATTCTGGGTCACTAAAGTCATTACCGTAAGCTTCCCCGCGGTCATAGAAAATCTCTGTATTCGGTCCACTTGGTCCTTCACCAATATCCCAGAAGTTTTCTTCTAAGCGGATAATACGCTCTTTTGGAACGCCCATTTTTTCATTCCAAATTGTGAATGCTTCTTCATCTTCTGGATGGATTGTAACTGATAGTAATTCTTTATCGAATCCGATCCATTTGTCGCTCGTTAAGAATTCCCAAGCCCATGTAATTGCTTCTTCTTTGAAGTAATCACCGATTGAGAAGTTTCCTAACATTTCAAAGAATGTATGGTGACGAGCTGTTTTCCCTACGTTTTCAATATCGTTTGTACGAATTGATTTTTGAGCATTTGTAATACGTGGATTTTGTGGGATTACACGTCCATCAAAATATTTTTTTAATGTAGCTACACCACTATTAATCCATAGAAGAGATGGATCTTCATGTGGAACTAGTGATGCACTAGGTTCTACTGCATGTCCTTTTTCTTGGAAAAAGTCTAAAAACATTTGACGAATTTGTGCGCCTGTTAGTTGTTTCATTGTATTTTCCTCCTTAAATATAAAAAACTCCCGTCCCTATAAAAGGGACGAGAGTTAACTCGCGATACCACCCTAATTATGAATTGATTACAATAACAATCAATTCATCACCTCATGGTGCCGTAACGTGGCAAGACGGCAGTGATTAGCTGCTCTCAGGATTAGCTTTCTGTTACCCTTCATTTAAAGCTTCTTTCAGCCATATGGAAGCTTCTCTCTATAAATGGACTGTAACGTACTTGTTCCGTCATTGATTTAATGTATTATATGACTAAATATAATAGAATTCTCTTAAGTTTGTCAATGTAGATAATCATTTATATTGTATTAATTGCTTATTTATCATAGGTATTCTACTATTCATTCTTAACAGCCTTTTCATATATTATGCGTTTATTAACAAATCGGAATCTCCTTACAAGAATAATTTATAAAAAATTATAAATATTACCTTTTTTGCTATAATTAAATTATTGTTAATAAAATAAAGGAGCGATCACAATGACAACCTTACTTAGCAAAGCTAAAAACATATTAGCGACTAACGAAACAATATTACTTTACGCAGCATGTTCATTAGACATATTTATTTATCGTTCCGTCGCGAGACCAGGCCTATTGATTTTAACGAACAAAAGGCTATTCTTTTATGGACCAGATGTAAGTAACAATCCAATATTTGAAGAGTACTCTTTCGCAAAAATTTCTAATCTAAAAGAACAAAAGCGTCTTTTCAACAATCAAATTGTATTTATGTATGATAACGAATGGAAAAAAATAAAACATATTCAAACAAATGATGTGAGCTCCCTCGTTCAAAAGATACACGAGCAGATTTCTAAATAAATATACGATTAGCCCTCTATTTCTTACATAGAGGGCTTCTATACTTACACATCTTCTTTTTTCAAGAGAGGCTTCACATGAACAATGACGGTGCGAATAACTGCTAAGATGGGAACCGATATTAGTAACCCTACAATACCAGCTACTTCCCCTCCAACTAGTAATGCAAGCATAATAATAACGGGATGCATACGAAGTGACTTACCAACAATGTAAGGCGATAAAATGTTACTTTCCACAAATTGCAAAATAGCAATCGTAATACCCGCCTTAATAAGTAAGCTCGTTGATACTGTTGCTGCAATCATTAACGTCGGGATCGCTCCTAAAATAGGGCCGAAGTACGGGATTATATCCGTTACCCCAATAATAATACCAAGCAATAATGGATATTTCATACCGATAAACCAAAAAGAAAGAGCTGATACTCCCCCTAATACCAAACAAACAAATAACTGTCCTCGAATATAACTTCCAAGTGACTTATCAATTTCTTTCGCAAGCATTTGCCCCGTACCTCGCCATTTACTTGGGACTAGTTTCCAAAAGATATGATAAAACTCACCATAATCTTTTAATATGTAAAATACAATGAACGGTATTAAGAAAATAATGAGCAATGAATCGAGTACACCACGAGCTGTACTCATCACTTTATTTAAAAGCGCTTGAATCTTCGTTTCCACACCCACAAAAAGTTGTTTCACCTTTTCATGAATGAACGAAGGGAAATTCGCTGTTTGTTCTGTAACGCCATCCATCCACGAATCGTACATCTTTGTAAACTGCGGAAATTGTTCATTAATCTCTTGTAACTGTTTAATAACGACTGGCGTTCCTTTATAAATCCCATAACCAATTCCGCCAAAGAAAAGGATATAAATAAGCAAAATGGCAAGTGTACGGGGCATCCCTTCCTTATGGATTTTTTCAATTAAAGGATGCAATAAATACGCAATAAAACAAGCGATAAGAAATGGCGTGATTGCTACTTTAAATACAAAAATAATCGGTGCCCATAGTGGCTTAATTTTTAAAAAGACGAGCAAACAAAGAAAAACAAGTAATAATAATCCTAAACGATATATCCAAATGATTTTAAGATTCTTCACATGAAAAACCTCCTCCACCTTTATTTTGAAAATAAATGGGGTAGGTTATGTGCGAAACTTTTAAAATCTTTTCATACGGACCATACTGTTTTTTAAAGACGTACATATAAATAACATAACAAGGACAACCACCCCTGAGAATACAGCATGAATTAATATAATCAGGAGGGCTAATTATGGTTTTGTTTATGCTTGGATTATCAGCACTTTTTATGATTCTTGAATGGATTTGTATCGGGTTTGGTATTTGGAAGGGGTTCTTTATTCGTTCCTCACGTAAAGAAAAAGCGAAGCAATTATGGCAGTATGGAATACTCGGCGTTGGCTGCTACGGTCTATCTTATCTTTTCTCAGAAATCGGACTTTTTTATTTGCATATGAGCGCATAAAAAAACTCCCTCGTCAATAAGGGAGTTTTTCACTTTATCGAAATGATTATAAGTAAGACTTAATCATCTTACGTGCTTTTTTCATATTGCGTTTTGAAAATACATCTTGCTTACGAGCATATTGATATGCTGCAGCTCCAACACCTAATGCGATTAATGAATTGCGTAGATTCAAAGTAAATCCCCCTTTTCGTTATCCGATCGTTCTTTCATTCTCATCAAATAAATCATCAAGAGAGCTTAATGAACCATCTTCCTCAACTTGATGCGTATGGATTTTCCCCTTTGAAACCGATAATTCGATATAACAATTCCAGCAATAAAATTGGTTGACACCTATTTTTCCAATGTCTTTCCCTTTGCAATTTGGACAAATGAACATATGGCTTTCATCTCCTTACAGACTCCCAGATTCTATTCGCCATTATGTCCAAACTGCATTCGTTTATACATCGCTGGAGCCTTTCAACGCTATGCGTTTGAAAGTTTCACTATATAATTTCACCTTGTTACATGAAATCATACGGTGAAATGTTTTCCACGTCCATTTCTTCGCCATTAACTGTGACCATCTGTACTTCTCCTTGTGATTCCTGCAAGCGACTAGCCAAAGTTGTTTGACGCATTGCATCATCAAGGCGATTTACACCGGATTTGAAAGCTGCTTCCTCCCCGCAAATAATAAGGAACTTCTTACTTCTTGTAATGCCCGTGTAAATTAAATTACGACGTAACATACGGTTGTAACTTTTCACGATCGGCATAATAACAATCGGAAATTCACTACCTTGTGATTTATGAATGGAACAACAATATGCATGCGTAATTTGATTTAAATCGGGCTTTGTATACGTTACCTCAATTCCATCAAATGAAACGATAATCATATCTTGTTGCTCAACGTTTTCTTTCGCATAAAACACCGAAACAATTTCTCCAATATCACCATTAAACACCTGGCTCTCTGGCTGATTAACGAGTTGCAGTACTTTATCGCCTCTTCGGTATACAACATCACCGTAAGCAATTTCTTTACTCTTTTCCCTCTTCGGATTAAATACTTGTTGCAATGCTTCGTTTAATACATTAATACCAGCAGGCCCGCGGTACATCGGCGCTAATACTTGGACATCCCTTGCACTAAATCCTTTTGTTTTAGCATTTTCACAAACTTTTTTCACAACCTCAACAATTTGAGCCCCTGTACAGCTGATAAATGAACGATCTTTTTTATTTTGTGCTAAATCTGGCGGGAGCGTGCCGTCTTTGATTGCATGGGCAAGTTGAATAACAGATGAGCCTTCTGCTTGACGATAAATTTCAGTAAGCTTCACTGTCGGAACTGCGCCTGCATTTAATAAATCTTTTAATACTTGTCCAGGTCCTACAGATGGCAACTGATCTTCATCACCTACAACGATAACTTGAATGTTCGTCGGTAGCGACTTAAATAGCTGATTCGCAAGCCAAATATCAACCATTGAAAATTCATCAATAATAAGGAGCTTACCTTGGACAGGATCCGTTTCATTACGCTGGAAAGATCCTTCTGGCGTCCAGCCAAGCAAACGGTGAATTGTGCAAGCTGGAAGTCCTGTCGATTCACTCATCCGCTTCGCTGCTCTTCCTGTTGGAGCTGTTAATAGTATTGGAAATGGATTATCATCACTGTATTCATTCGGATTTAACGATAATCCGTGAAGTGACGCATACATTTCAACAATCCCTTTAATAACAGTTGTTTTCCCCGTTCCTGGTCCACCTGTTAATAACATCATTGGCTTATGAAGTGCCGTTTGAATCGCTTCTTGCTGAAACGGTGCATACTGCACGTTTAACTGTTCTTCAATTTCACCTAATGTTTTTAACACTTCTGCTTCAGGAAATGAAGGTGTTTCCTCTTGATTCATCAATCGACGAATAGACTTTACAACACCTTTTTCAGAGTAGAATAAAGTTGCTAAATACACTCGTTCTTCTTCTATGATGACTTTCCCTTCACTTTGCATCGTTTCAATACAACCTATAATATCTTCCTCAGTCACTCTTCCTTCTTGATTGTTTAAAAGTGACATCGTTTCTCTTACAAGTTGATCTTTCCTCATATAAACGTGACCAAGTTGCAATGAGACATTCTCTAATGTGTAAAAACATCCCGCTCGTACACGGTCGTCGTGATTACCCGATATTCCTAACGCACGCCCTATATCATCCGCTCGTCCAAAACCAATCCCGTCCACTTCTTCAATAAGTTGATACGGATTATTACGAATCACTTCTAATGTCATCTCTTTATATTGCTGGTAAATCTTAATAGAAAGTTTCGTTCCAAAACCGTAACCATTTAAAAAGCTCATTACTTTCTCTAATCCTTGATGTTCAACAATTGTCTCATATATTTCCTGAGCCTTTTGTTTGTTAACAACACCATTTAACGCCTCAGGGTCATCCATAATTTTAGAAATAGCATGTTCCCCGAGATGATCCACAATTTTTTCCGCTGTACGCTTTCCTATCCCTTTAAATAAATCACTCGCTAAATATTGCACCATACCTGCTTTTGTTTGCGGCAATTCTTTTTTAAATGTTTCAACCATATATTGTTTTCCATACTTTGGATGGTCCTTAAAGTGACCTGTCAATGTAAACACTTCATCTTCATGCATGCGGGGAAAATGACCGTTTATCATTACTTTCTTTTCGTCATATGTTTCATTCGTTTCAATGACTTTCATACTGACAACGGAATAGAGGTTTTCTTCGTTGTGGAAAATGGTATGAAGAACTTGCGCTTTTATAAACTTTTTCTCTTCCTCAAACAAATCCATTGCATGTTGATTTCCCATCTTTCCTCTCCTTTCCGATATTTTCACTTTAATGAGCAGTACATCCCCCACCTCTTTAGATGAGGGATAACTACCCATTAAACTATATTTTTATCTTATTCAGCTTCTTGCTCTAATAAACGAACGCCATTACCCGCTAAAAAGTGATCTGGCTGAATTTCAGTTGCTTTCTTAAATAAAGCGAGAGCCTTCTCATTATTTTCCTCAAATACGTACGCAACACCTAAATTGTAATACGCATCTGCATGCTCTTCATCCATTTCTAATACCTTTTCAAAATAAGGTTTCGCCTCTTGAATGTGTTCTAGTCGAGCGAAGCAAAGTCCGCACTGGAATACAGCTTCCACATCGTTTTCATCTAATTCTGTTGCTCTTTGTAAGAATGGTAGTGCAAGACGATCATTTCCAAGCTGTACATGTGTGATACCTAACATAAATGTTACATCAGCTGATTGTAATCCAGCTTGCATTGCTTGTTCAAATACAGCTTTCGCCTCAGTAAATTGCTCTTGGCCATAATATACATTTCCTAAACCATAATAGGCAGCTGCAGATTTATCATCTAACTCTAGTGCACGTTTATAAAATAAAATCGCTCGTTCGCTATCACCTAATACGTCTAATAAATTTGCAAAATTAATGTATCCAAGCGCATCTTTCGGATTTTCTTCGATTGCTTCTGTAAAATTTTTAGCTGCTTCTTCCCAATTTCCTTCTTGCATATATTGAATACCTGTTTCAAGTTTGTTTGACATGTCCTTCACCTCTACAACAAATTATAACAAAGAATGTATTTTCCAAGCGAACGAAAATTCGCTTTATGTAAAAGAAACCTCTAACCGCTAATCGGCAGAGGCTTCTCATTTATCCTAAATAATCCAATTTCTTACCACTACGGTATACTTCATCAATTGTAGCACCGCCTAAGCACTCATCTCCATCATAGAACACAACTGCTTGTCCTGGTGTAATTGCACGAATTGGCTCATCACAAAGAATACGAACTGTATTTTCATCAACGATTTGAACCGTTACTTTATTGTCTTCTTGACGATAACGGAATTTCGCCGTGCACTTAAATTCTGTTTCTTTTACTTTGTTACTTACCCATCCTACATTCATAGCAATAACTTCATCACCATATAGAAGTTCGTTATGGAATCCTTGATCAACATATAAAATGTTTTCTTTCAAGTTTTTCCCAACAGCAAACCACGGATCACCGTTACCACCAATTCCAAGTCCATGACGTTGTCCAATTGTATAGTACATTAAACCGTCATGCTTTCCTTTCACTTCACCAGATAATGTTTGCATTACACCTGGTTGCGCTGGTAAGTAGTTACTTAAGAAATCTTTAAAGTTACGCTCACCAATGAAGCAAATACCTGTACTATCTTTTTTCGCCGCTGTCGCTAAGCCAGCTTCTTTCGCCATTTCACGAATTTGCGGTTTCTTTAATTCACCTAACGGGAACATTGTTTTTGATAATTGCTCTTGGCTTAATTGATTTAAGAAGTATGTTTGATCTTTATTGTCATCAACGCCGCGAAGCATTTTATATTCGCCGTCCATATAAGCAACGCGTGCATAATGGCCTGTTGCTACATAATCAGCACCAAGCGCAATTGCATGCTCTAAAAATGCTTTAAATTTAATTTCTTTATTACACATTACATCTGGATTTGGTGTACGACCAGCTCGGTACTCATCTAAGAAGTACGTAAATACTTTATCCCAGTATTGTTTTTCAAAGTTTACTGCATAATACGGAATACCGATTTGGTTACACACTTCAATTACATCATTGTAATCTTCAGTTGCTGTGCAGACACCATTCTCATCTGTATCATCCCAGTTTTTCATAAAAATTCCGATTACATCATAACCTTGCTCTTTTAATAAAAGTGCTGCTACAGATGAATCGACGCCACCGGACATTCCGATGACAACGCGTGTTTCGTGAGGTAGTTTGTTCATCATGTCACCTCCCATGCTAATTTTGTGTTAATCGCTTCACGATTTTCACTGTTTCGTACGCCGCTTTTTCAATTTGCTCTTTCGTATTTCCAAGCCCAAAACTAAAGCGTACGGATGAACGTATTTGATCGGAGTCTTTTCCAAACATCGCTACTAATACATGTGATGGATCAATCGAACCAGCTGTACAAGCAGAACCACTTGATACTGCAATGCCAGCTAGGTCTAAGTTCACAAGAAACGGTTCAATGTTCATTCCTGTAAAACTTACATTAAGCACATGCGGTAAGCGATGTTCTAAGTTTCCGTTTACCTCGAAAGTAATGCCTTCATTTTTGAAGACAGATACCATTATATCTTTAAACTCTTCATATTGGGCATTTTTTTGCTCACGAGTTTTTTCAGCAATAAGAATTGCATGCTGAAGCCCAGCAATACTAGGCACATTTTCCGTACCAGCACGGCGTTTTCTTTCTTGCTCTCCGCCTATTAATAACGGCTCAAATTTCACATTTGCACCAGCGTATAAGAACCCTACACCTTTTGGTCCGTTAATTTTATGGGCTGAAATGGATAATAAATCAATACCAAACTCTTTCACATCAATTTCTACCAAACCATAAGCTTGTACCGCATCTGTATGGAAATAAGCTTGATGCTCCTTTAGTAGCTTTCCTATTTCTACAATTGGTTGCATTGTCCCTACTTCATTATTCCCAAACATAACAGATACAAGAATCGTCTCTTCGGTTAATGCCTTTTGTATGTCAGAAACTTGAATGCGCCCTGTTTCATCGACAGGTAAATATGTCACTTCAAACCCTTCACGCTCTAACAATTCGCACGTATGCAAAATCGCATGATGTTCAATTTGCGTCGTTATAATGTGATTACCTTTATGACGGTTCGCACGTGCTACACCTATAAGCGCTAAATTATCAGCTTCTGTACCACCGCTCGTAAATATAATTTCATTCGGATTCGCATGAATACTGCGTGCACACACTCGTCTCGCCTCATCTACTGTGTGACGAGTTTGACGTCCATAAAAGTGAATACTAGACGGGTTCCCGAATATTTCTGTCATATATGGAATCATCTTTTCGACCACTTCTGGGTGAGTCGGAGATGTCGCAGCATGATCTAAGTAAATGCGTTCCATTAAATCTCCTTCTTTCCAAATCGTTTCACAAGGAATTAAATGTAAAACATATAGCCCCCGTGATTTTCTTCCTCATAACGTACTAAATCTTCTAACGTTGTACTATCTAACACTTCTTGCACCGCATCACGAACACGCATCCATAACTGGCGCTGTGCTGGCTCTTCTTCTTCTATCATTTCTACAACACTAATCGGTCCCTCTAATACACGGATCACATCCCCAGCTGTAATGTTAGCTGGTTGATCAGATAATACATATCCGCCATATGCACCTCGCGTACTCTTCACTAGACGAGCGTTACGAAGTGGTGAAATTAATTGCTCTAAGTAATGCTCCGATAAGTCATGCGCCTGCGCAATTGATTTTAATGAAATCGGACCTTCACCAAACTTTTTTGCAAGATCGATCATAATTGTTAAGCCATAGCGGCCCTTTGTTGAAATCTTCATCTATTTTGCACCTCTTTTCAAATTTTCACTTCTATTGGTTATATCTTATTTATAAAAAGAACACAATTTAAAATCCTATGAAATTATAGCATAATATAGTATTATAAGAAATTTCAACTTGTGTATCAAAATGATAACATAAAATCACATTGAAAAACTCGGGAATTATTACAATTGAAAGAAAAATGAAAATATTCATCTTCATTTTTCCCATAAAACAGCATACTATTTCAAATTCCGTAGAAAAAAATGATACGATAGAACGAGATTATATGTTAAGGGAGACGGTCTAAATGAAACAACCACTCGCACATCGAATGCGCCCTACAAATATTCAAGAAATTATTGGGCAACAGCATTTAGTTGGTGAAGGAAAGATTTTATGGCGAATGGTCCAAGCAAATCATTTTCAATCTATGATTTTATACGGTCCTCCAGGTACAGGAAAAACATCCATTGCCAGTGCAATTGCAGGAAGTACCGGTACCCCGTTTCGTCTATTAAACGCTGTTACTCACAATAAAAAAGATATGGAAGTTGTCGTACAAGAAGCGAAGATGCATCGACACCTCGTTTTAATTTTAGATGAAGTTCACCGTCTAGATAAAGCAAAGCAAGACTTTCTATTACCTCATTTAGAAAGCGGACTTCTTACTTTAATTGGTGCAACGACAAGTAATCCATTCCATGCAATAAACTCCGCTATTCGAAGCAGATGTCAAATTTTCGAATTACACGCACTAACAGAAGATGATATTTTAATTGGGTTAAAAAGAGCTTTAGAAGATAAAGAAAAAGGCCTTGGAGAATATGCTGTAACGATAACAGATGAAGCACTACATCACTTTACAAACGCCTCTGGTGGTGATATGCGTTCCGCTTATAACGCACTTGAGCTTGCTGTATTATCCAGCTTTACTACAGACGATCAAGCGGCTGAAATCACACTCGAGATTGCAGAAGAATGCTTACAAAAGAAGAGCTTCGTTCACGACAAAGGCGGCGATGCTCATTATGACGTATTATCAGCATTTCAAAAATCAGTGCGCGGAAGTGATGTAAATGCAGCGCTCCATTATTTAGCACGCCTTATTGAAGCAGGTGATTTACAAAGTATTGGCAGACGCCTTCTTATTATGGCTTATGAAGATATTGGACTTGCTAGCCCACAAGCTGGACCGCGTACACTAGCTGCAATTGAATCAGCTGAACGAGTCGGATTCCCAGAAGCACGCATCCCACTTGCAAATGCCGTTATCGAGCTATGCTTATCACCAAAATCAAATTCAGCTTATAAAGCACTGGATGCTGCACTACATGATTTACGTAACGATCAAACAGGTGATATTCCAAGCCATTTAAAAGATAGTCATTACAAAGGCGCAGAATCACTTGGAAGAGGCATTGGATATTTATATCCACACGACCATCCAAACGGCTGGGTAAGGCAACAATACTTACCTGATAAAATAAAAAACAAGCAATATTATAAACCGAAAACGACAGGAAAATTTGAGCAAGCACTTTCTACTGTTTATGAAAGATTACAAACTTCGAATAAAACGAAAAATAAAGGGTAACATAAACGAAAACGTCACCATTATGGAGGCTTCGCTTATGAAAACACGTCAAGATGCATGGACAAAAGAAGATGATCTCCTTTTAGCAGAAACTGTTTTACGACATATTCGCAGCGGAAGTACACAAATAAAAGCATTTGATGAAGTCGGCGATGCGTTGAACCGCACTTCAGCAGCTTGTGGCTTTAGATGGAATGCTGAAGTACGAGCGAATTACGAAGATGCAGTGCAGATTGCAAAAAAACAACGTAAAGAATTAAAACGTTCTGAAGCTAAAATAGAAAAAGATCAGTTCACGAAAACGAAACAACTCGTAATCGATGCTGAGTTTTCAGAAGATATTACGCCAAGTAAACAGGAACTTACAATGCAAAATGTCATCTCATTTTTGCAAAACATGGAACATAATAACCCTTCAATCGCAAAGTTGCAAACTGAAAATGATGTATTACAAAATCAGCTCACTTCCCTACAAAAAACGAATAATGAACTTGAAGCAAAATTAGCGGTACTCACAAAAAAACAACAAGCAATCGAAGAAGATTACGCGATGCTTGTTAGAATTATGGATCGTGCTCGAAAACTTGTTTCAGTCGAAGAGCAAGAAGATCAAATTGCCCCGATTTTCAAAACCGATCAAAACGGGAATTTAGATATTATTTATTCTGCAGAGAATTAAAAACAAGGATGTCACTTAGTTAAAAAAGTGACATCCTTGTTTGTTTTCGGTGAACCATATATATCGGTAATTGAAATTATATCAACGATTTTTCAAATATATCTATCGTAACTTGCAATATATCAACGATTTTTCAAATATATCTATCACAACTTGCAATATATCAACGATTCGACAAAGGATATCGATTTAACGACAAAGATTGACAATAACATTCCTCCCTGTCATACAAAGAAACGCCCAAAATAGATTGGGTAAATATAATCATTACTTACTAGCCTTGCTCACATTTGAACTAGTAGTAATGCAAATATTTTTATTTCTTTAATACATATAAAAAAGCATATATCCAAAATGGATATATGCTTTCACTTTATTCTTGCCCCACACGTTTCACTTCTACGTTTTTAATACGTTCACGTACAACGTGACTTGCCATAATTAAGCCTGCCACAGATGGTACGAATGCATTTGATGAAGGTGGTAATTTCGCTTTACGAATTTTTGCATTTTCGTCTGGTACGATCTCTTTACGTACTTCTTCACGAATTACGATTGGATTCTCGTCAGAGAAGACAACTTTTACACCTTTTTTAATACCCTCTTTACGAAGCTTCGTACGAATTACTTTCGCAATTGGATCTGTATGTGTTTTAGAGATATCCGCAATACGGAAACGAGTTGGGTCCATTTTATTTGCTGCACCCATACATGAGATAATTTTAATTTTACGACGTAAACATTGTTTAATTAAATGGATTTTGAACGTAATTGTATCAGATGCATCCACTACGAAATCTAAACCGTGTTTAAAGAACTCTTCATATGTTTCATCTGTATAAAACATTTCTAGTCCAATTACTTCACATTCCGGATTAATGTCTGCAATACGCTCTTTCATTAATTCTACTTTTGAACGTCCTACAGTAGATACTAAAGCATGAATTTGACGGTTTACGTTTGTAATATCTACAACGTCTTTATCAACTAATACGAGACGTCCTACGCCAGAACGTGCTAACGCTTCTGCCGAAAATGACCCTACGCCACCAATTCCTAAAATACCGACTGTACTATTTTTTAATATTTCAAGTCCTTCTTTACCGAAGGCTAATTCATTACGTGAAAATTGATGTAACATTCAGCTCTACACTCCTATTACAAAAATGGTCTACCATGTATTCTAGCGTTTTTCCGACTATTTGTATAGAAAAAGTTATAGAATTCCTAAAAATACATATTTCGAAAATGAAAACATAGTGTACACCGGACTTTTTAAACTTCCCTTTCAATACATGTTTAAAAAGGAGGATTCAGAGGGACGAGCAGCTCGAGGCGCTTATGCCAGGAGGAGCGCAGTGTAGCTTTAACTACTCGAGCACCGGACTAGCGAAGCAACGACGAGATGCGACCTCCATCTGAACCGGACTTTTTTAAACTTCCTCTCCAATACATGTTTAAAAAGGAGGATTCAGAGGGACGAGCAGCTCGAGGCGCTTATGCCAGGAGGAGCGCAGTGTAGCTTTAACTACTCGAGCACCGGACTGGCGAAGTAACGACGAGATGCGACCTCCATCTGAACCGGACTTTTTTAAACTTCCTCTCAAAAAAAGTCTAGACGGTTATAGTATAACCATCTAGACCCTATTCTTACTTCTCTTCTTTCAAGCTTAATTTTAAGTTCAATTCTTCAAGCTGTGCTTCTGCAACTGGGCTTGGAGCTTCTGTTAATAAGCAGCTTGCGCTTGCTGTTTTCGGGAATGCAATTGTATCACGAAGGTTCGTACGGCCTGCAAGTAACATAACAAGACGGTCTAAACCTAATGCGATTCCGCCGTGTGGTGGTGTACCGTATTCGAATGCTTCTAATAAGAATCCGAATTGCTCTTGCGCTTCTTCTTGTGAGAATCCAAGTGCTTTGAACATTTTTTCTTGTACGTCACGCTCGTAAATACGAAGTGATCCGCCACCAAGCTCATAACCGTTTAATACAAGGTCATATGCTTGTGCACGTGCTTTTTCTGGTGCTGTTTCTAGTAGCTCAACATCTTCACGGAATGGCATTGTGAATGGGTGGTGAGCTGCGAAGTAACGATCTGCATCTTCATCGTACTCAAGTAGTGGCCAATCAGTTACCCATAGGAAGTTAAATTTACTTTCGTCAATTAACTCAAGCTCTTTACCTAGACGTAAACGAAGTGCGCCTAAGCTATCTGCAACAACGCTCTTCTTATCTGCTACAAATAGTAATAAGTCGCCAGCAGTAGCTTCTAATGTAGTCATTAACACGTTTGCATCTTCTTCACCGAAGAATTTCGCAATCGGTCCTTTTAGGCCGTCTTCTTCAACTTTAAGCCAAGCTAGACCTTTTGCACCGTATACTTTCACAAATTCAGTTAATGCATCGATGTCTTTACGAGAGTATTTACTTGCAGCACCTTTTGCATTAATTGCTTTTACTTGTCCGCCGCTTTCTACAGCACTTGTAAACACTTTAAATCCACAACCTGCTGCAAACTCAGATAAGTCTGTTAGTTCCATTTCAAAGCGTGTATCTGGCTTATCAGAACCGTAGCGAGCCATTGCATCAGCATATTTCATACGAGGGAATGGTGCACTAACTTCTACACCTTTTGCATCCTTCATAACTTTCGTCATCATACGCTCCATCATATCTAAAATTTCATCTTGTGTTAAGAATGAAGCTTCGATATCGATTTGCGTGAATTCTGGTTGACGATCCGCACGTAAATCTTCGTCACGGAAACAACGTGCTACTTGATAGTAACGCTCAAATCCGCCGACCATAAGAAGCTGTTTAAATAACTGTGGTGACTGTGGTAATGCATAGAATTCACCATCATGTACACGACTTGGTACTAAATAGTCACGAGCTCCTTCTGGCGTGCTTTTCGTTAAAATTGGTGTTTCGACTTCTAAAAACTCTTCTGTATCTAAGAAATTACGAATTGTTTTTGTTACGTCGTGACGCATTTTGAATGTGTTGAACATTACAGGACGACGTAAGTCTAAATAACGATATTTTAAACGCACATCTTCTGATGCATCTGTATCATCAGCAATGATAATTGGCGTTGTTTTCGCTGCATTTAGTACATTTACTTTTGTTGCTTGTACTTCAATACGACCAGTTGCCATATTGTCATTAATTGCGCCTTCACCACGTTCAACAACTGTACCTTCTACGTGTAATACGTATTCACTACGAATTGTTTCTGCTACTTCTAACGCTTCTTTTGATGTTTCTGGGTTAAATACAACTTGTACGATACCTGTGCGGTCACGTAAATCGATAAAGATTAATCCACCTAAGTCACGGCGTTTTTGTACCCAACCTTTTAATTGAACTGTTTGTCCAACAGCTTCTACTGTTACTTTTCCACATGCATGTGTTCTTTCAGCCACTGTAAGTTCCCCCTATATTAATTTCTCTGCTACGTATGAAGCAAATACATCTAACGCTACTTCTTCTTGTTCACCTGTTGCCATATCTTTTAAGTTAATGATACCTTTATCCAGCTCATCTTCTCCTAATACAGCTACAAATTTCGCCTTTAGACGATCTGCTGATTTAAATTGTGCTTTCATTTTGCGATCTAAATAATCTTTTTCAACTGACAATCCAGCTTTACGAAGATTGAACGCAACTTTTGCAGCATGGTCTTTCGCTTTTTCACCGAGCGCTACAACGTAACAATCAATGCTATGTTCAAGTGGTAATTCAATATTTTCAGCTTTTAGCGCCATAATTAAACGTTCAATACTCATTGCAAAACCGATACCTGGCATTTCTGGTCCACCGATTTCTTGTACAAGTCCGTTATAACGGCCACCACCGCTTAATGTAGTGATCGCACCGAAACCTTCTGCCTCACTCATAATTTCAAAAACAGTGTGTTGATAGTAGTCTAAACCACGTACTAAGTTCGGATCTTTTTCAAATGGAACATCCATCATCGTTAATAGTTCTTGAACTTTGTCGTAGTATACTGCTGAATCTTCGTTTAAGTATTCTGTAATAGATGGTGCTGTTCCCATTAATTCATGGTTACGGTCTTTCTTACAGTCTAAAATTCGAAGTGGGTTCTTTTCTAAGCGAGATTGACAGTCAGAGCAGAATTCGCCGATACGTGGCTCAAAGTGTGCGATTAATGCATCACGGTGTGCTTGACGGCTCGCTGCATCACCTAAACTGTTTAATACAACTTTAATATTTTTTAAGCCCATGCCGCGGTAAAATTCAACAGCAAGTGCAATTACTTCTGCATCAATTGCAGGATCATTACTGCCGATTGCTTCGATACCGAATTGTACGAATTGACGATAGCGACCTGCTTGTGGTCTTTCATAACGGAACATTTGACCGATATAGTATAATTTCGTTGGTTGTGTTGCATCACCAAACATTTTATTTTCAACGTAAGAACGTACAACAGGTGCAGTACCTTCTGGACGTAATGTTAAGCTGCGCTCTCCACGATCTTGGAATGAGTACATTTCTTTTTGTACGATATCTGTCGTATCACCAACACCACGTAAAAATAGCTCCGTGTGCTCAAAAATTGGTGTACGAATTTCTTTATAATTGTAACGACGGCAAATTTCGCGTGCTTGCCCTTCGATATACTGCCATAACTCAACAGTGCCGGGAAGAATATCTTGCGTTCCGCGTGGGATTTGAATAGACATATTCAGTTCCTCCTCAAATTGTTTTAATCTTAATAAAAATAAAAAAACTCCCGCCTCTACTGTTTAAACAGTAGGGACGAGAGTATTATACCCGTGGTGCCACCCTAATTGAAGCACGTATGCTTCCACTTTTTTAATAACGCTTAAATATGCGTTCATCCCTACTAAGCATATATGCCGTTCAAGTTGAAACCTCTAGAGTGTCATTCAATCAGTCATCATGCAGAAATGTTTTCAGCCTAAGACATTCCTTCTCTTTCCATGTGTGTCTCATTTACTCTTCTCTATCAACGGTTATATTCATATGTAAATATAAAATTACTATACGTTTGTTAAGTAGGATTGTCAAGTGCTCTAAGAACGTTCAATCTGCTTCTTTAGACGCTTTACATCTTGAAGAGAAATCCCAAACTCGGAAGCAAGCTCCATTGAAGTATTGTTTTGCTCTTTTGAAATAAAATCATGAAAATTCACGTTAAATAGTTGATTTGCACCATTTGTAACAGAATGCCCTTTTTCATTCATGCGCATACGTATATCCCTCACATTCAATATGGATGTTTTACTTTTTATTGTTCCATATTGATGAGAGAGTTATACATAACCGAAACTGCTATTGATTCCAAATAAACATTAGTATTCGATTTATAACAATAACAATAGCCAGTCCACTTGCTAGCATATGATGCTTCAAATGATATAATGCTGCAACACCTACTCCAAATACGATAATTTCTAATAATACATGTAATATACCTTTTACTTCCCATTCTGCATGTGGAGCTCCAAATAACCCCCAAATGGCAGCAACAACAATCGGAATAATAATAGCAAGTGTAATTTTTATAGCTGTTGTTGTTCCTACTCGAAACCCCCAGTATCCAACAATCCCAAGAATACATAACTCTAGCATAAAACGTAAAGCTATATTAAATTCTTGAAGCATACTACACCTTCTTTTCCTTTTATTCCCCTTCAAATTAATCGTATGATAAATGAACAAAACATACAACAATGTATAAAAAAGAGAGGATTATATAACCCTCTCTTTTTTATCAACACTATTTACTTTCTACAATTAAGGTCACCGGACCATCATTGATTAAAGAAACGTCCATCATTGCTCCGAATTTCCCTGTTTCTACATGCAATCCTTGTTTGCGAACTTCTTCATTAAAGAAATCGTATAAACGCTCTGCATAGTCAGGTTTCGCAGCATCCATAAAGTTTGGACGTCTCCCCTTGCGACAATCTCCGTATAATGTGAATTGCGAAATAGATAGAACTTGTCCTTCTACATCAAGTACAGAATGATTCATCTTTCCGCTCTCATCTTCAAAAATACGTAAGTTTGAAATTTTTTCCGCAATGTAAGTTGCATCTTTTTCTGTATCTTCGTGCGTAATGCCAACTAGTAATGTTAAACCGAACGGAATTTGTCCTACGATCTCACCGTCTACCGTGACAGACGCTTTCTTTGATCGTTGTAAAACAACTCTCATCTTTCTACACTCCCTATTAATGCATCATGCGTCGTACTGCATAAATTTCCGGAACACGTTTAATGCGTTCTACTACTTTTTTCAAATGTTGTAAGTTACGAATTGAGATTGACATATTAATTGTCGCCATCTTATTACGGTCACTTCTACCAGAAACAGCTGAAATGTACGTTTTCGTCTCTGTAACAGCTTGCAGTACTTCATTTAATAAACCACGGCGATCGTAACCTGAAATTTCAATATCAACGTTATACTCAATTTCTTTTTCAGGGCTACCTTCCCACTCTACTTCTAATAATCTTTCTACAGCTTCTTCTGTATGAACATTTACACAATCACGGCGGTGAATCGATACGCCTCGGCCTTTTGTAATATATCCAACGATATCATCGCCCGGAACTGGGTTACAGCATTTCGATAAACGGATTAATAAATTATCAGCACCGCTTACTTTTACACCAGAATCCCATTTTCGAATTTTCATCGGTTTACGAACTTCTTTAACTTCAACAATCTCTTCTTCTTCGCGTTGTTTGCGGAACTTGTCCGTTAGTCGCGTAACAATTTGCGAAGCTGTAATTCCGCTATATCCAACTGCTGCAAACATATCTTCTTCATTTGCAAAGTTAAATTTCTCAGCGACGCGTTTTAAGTTATCAGGCGCTAATACTTCTTTCATCTCATACTCTAGACCACGTACTTCCTTTTCAACAAGTTCACGGCCTTTTTCAATATTTTCGTCTCTACGTTGTTTCTTAAAGAATTGACGAATTTTATTTTTTGCATGAGATGTTTGAGCAAGTTTTACCCAATCTTGACTTGGGCCATAGGAATGTTTCGACGTTAAAATTTCAATGATGTCGCCTGTTTTTAATTTATAATCCAGCGTCACCATTTTACCGTTTACTTTTGCACCAATTGTTTTATTCCCAATTTCCGAATGGACACGATACGCGAAATCAATCGGAACCGATCCAAGTGGTAATTCCATTACATCGCCTTTCGGTGTAAAGACGAATACCATGTCAGAGAATAAATCAATTTTTAATGACTCCATAAATTCTTCTGCATTAGAAGCTTCATTTTGCCATTCTAATATTTGACGGAACCATGTGAGTTTCTTCTCTAATGTACCTGTTGTTTCTGCTGTTTTTCCTTCTTTATACGCCCAGTGTGCCGCAATCCCGAATTCTGCAATTTCGTGCATTTCTTTCGTACGAATTTGCACTTCAAGTGGGTCACCTTTCGGTCCAATTACGGTCGTATGAAGAGATTGATATAGATTTGCTTTTGGCATTGCAATATAATCTTTAAAACGACCTGGCATCGGCTTCCAGCACGTATGAATAATTCCAAGCACCGCATAACAATCTTTAATACTATTTACAACAACACGTACAGCTAATAAATCGTAAATTTCATTGAACTGCTTATTTTGCAGTGCCATTTTACGATAGATACTGTAAATATGTTTCGGTCTTCCAGAAATCTCAGGTTGAATTGCAACTTCTTTTAATTTCTCACGAATACCAGTCATTACTTCGTCTAAATATTCTTCACGTTCTGCACGTTTACGCTTCATTAAATTTACAATACGATAATATTGCTGTGGATTTAAATAGCGAAGTGACGTATCCTCTAGCTCCCATTTAATAGTACTAATTCCGAGTCTATGTGCTAAAGGTGCAAAGATTTCTAACGTTTCATTCGCTATGCGACGCTGCTTCTCTTGAGGCAAATGTTTCAATGTACGCATGTTATGAAGACGATCAGCTAGTTTAATTAAAATAACTCTAATATCTTGAGCCATTGCAATAAACATTTTGCGATGGTTTTCTGCTTGTTGTTGTTCGTGAGATTTATATTTGATTTTCCCAAGCTTTGTAACACCATCAACAAGCATAGCAATTTCTTTGTTAAATTCCCGTTCAATATCTTCTAACGTAATCTCTGTATCTTCCACTACATCATGTAAGAAACCTGCTGATACCGTAGCTGGATCCATGTGTAAATCAACTAAAATACCTGCAACTTGAATCGGATGAATAATATACGGTTCACCCGATTTTCTATATTGTTCGCTATGCGCATCACGTGCATATTCATAGGCACGTGCCACTAGCTCAATATCTTCATCCGCTAAATATTGACTTGCTTTCTCGAGTACCTGTTCAGCTGTTAGTACCTGCTCATTTGCCATCGAATCACCTTTTATTGAAAATTGACTTTATCTTTATTTAATAGAATAAATTATATTCTATCATTATAACCCAATGATTGTGAATTGTGAAAAGGAAAAGATTTTACTGACATTTCACCATGATTTTTTGTTCAATTATACAAAAGTACCCGCTCCTCTCCAAGAGATTCACGGGTACTTTTTATCACCGTAGTTTTACCTATATAGTGATTAGTATTTTTCTAATACTAATACATCGTAACCATCTAACATTTTACGACCATCTAAGTAAGTAAGCTCTACTAAGAATGCAATTCCTGCTACAACTCCGCCTAGCTCTTCAACTAACTTAATTGTCGCTTCGATTGTTCCACCTGTAGCTAATAGATCATCTGTAATTAATACGCGTTGACCTGGCTTAATTGCATCTTTATGGATTGTTAAAACATCTTTACCATATTCTTTACCGTAGTCAACTGTAATTACTTCACGTGGTAATTTCCCTAATTTACGAACTGGTGCAAATCCTACTTCTAACGCATAAGAAACTGGGCAACCGATAATGAAACCACGAGCTTCTGGTCCTACTACAACATGGATATCTCTTTCTTTTGCGTACTCAACGATTGCATCTGTTGCTGCTTTGTATGCTTTACCGTCATTCATTAAAGGTGTAATGTCTTTGAACACAATACCTTCTTTCGGATAATCCGGTACAATTGCGATATGTTGCTTGAAATCCATATTTCTGAATCCTCCTCAGATCTAAAAGGTTTGTAAATACAAATCCTTTACCCTAACTGTTCTACTTCTTTATGATTACGAATCGTTTCAAACCATGTATATAGTTGCTGATATGTGCTATAAACCAATTCTTTTTCTAATTGTAAGTGGTTCATTTTCTCACGATATGTGTTCGATTCAATTAAATCACGCTTTTGTTTTTTGTCTGCCATAAAAATGACGCCATCTTTTATTGTAACAAATTCTAACTCAAAAAACACCTGTGTCATGAAATTTACTGTATCTTTTGACCAACCTTTATGACGACATAGTTGTTCTCCATATTGTCTTAAAGAAAATGGTGTTTTTTGGTTTAAGAAAGAATAGTACCATTTAAAATGTTCTCTCGTAGGAACTGTACTAAATAAATGGTTATTCTCTTGATAAAACAGCGTATAAATTCGCGCTGGGAATCCTACTTTAAATAACTCACGTAATTCATCTGTTCCTTTTGGCAAATCGAGTAACACGATGTATTGATCATCTAAATGCGTTACTTCTGACGCATGCATAAGCTTTTCTTTATAGTCCTCTAAAGAAAATTTATTCAATACCTCTTCAGAAAAATACACCATTGTTATTTTTTCTTTCGGAAGTTCTGCTAAATTTGCTTCTGCATTACGCATACTACGCCAATCAAATAATTGCCACGCCTCTACAGCAATATCTTGTACCATTAGTTGTGGCTTCTTAAAATTATTCCATTCATTGATGGATGCTTCCCCTATTACAGATACCTTTGCAACTGGAGAGATTTCTTTCGCATATGCACCGAAACCGAATCCAATTGTATCCAGTGTTGCTTGTCCATCACGAAGAGCCATTTTTAAATGAGAGCCATCTGATCCGATTGCGCGAATACTTTCTAACTCTGCATCTTTCACTGCAATACGTGGTTTCGGATTTCCAATACCAAACGGTGCTAGTTTTTGCATATCTTCAATTGCCGCTAGCGTTACATCCTCTACTTTGCAAAAAACATCAACTGCTGTAATTGGAATAAAATCTTCTTCTGTTAAAATTGCATCTGCTTGTTCATTTAAGCGGCGACGTAATTCATCTACATCATTCATATGTAGCGTCATTCCGGCTGCCATCGGATGCCCTCCGAAGTGTGGCAATAACTCTCTACAATCTGATAAGTTTGCAAACAAATCAAATCCTGCAATACTACGCGCTGAGCCTTTTGCTGTTTCTTTAATAGGATCAATGCTTAATACAATCGTCGGACGATAAAAACGTTCAACTAATTTAGAAGCAACAATTCCAATTACCCCTGGGTTCCAGCCTTCTTTTGCAAGTACTAATACTTTGTTTTCTTCTGGTGGGAAGTTATTTTCAACTTCAGCGATAGCCTCTTCTGTAATTTGCTTTACAATATCTTTTCGCAGTTTGTTCAGCTCATCAATTTCTTCGGCCAACTCTTTCGCTTCCTCTGGATCATCTGATAATAAAAGGTGTACAGCCGGCGCTGCATCTTCTAAACGTCCGACCGCATTAATACGCGGTGCGAGTGAGAAGCCAATACTCTCTTCTGTAATTTCACTTTGCGAAACGTTAGCAACTTTAAATAGCGCCTTTAGTCCGATATTTTTCGTCATACGCATATGTTTTAAACCGCGTTTCACTAGCAACCTATTTTCACCATGAAGTGATACTAAATCGGCTACTGTACCGATTACTGCAATCTCTAATAAATGTTCTGGTACACGGCCTAATAGTGCATGCGCAACTTTAAACGCAACACCTACACCAGCTAAATAGTGAAACGGATATACACCGCCATCTAATTTCGGATGTATAATCGCAAGTGCTTCTGGCAATTCTGGCGGTGGCTCATGGTGATCTGTAATAATTAGATCTATTCCAAGCTCCTTTGCTACATTCGCTTCATGTACTGCTGCGATGCCAGTGTCGACAGTAATAATCAGTGAGAACCCTGCGCTATGCGCCCAACGAAACGCTTCTTCGTTCGGTCCATACCCTTCTGTAAAACGATTTGGAATGTAAAATTCTACTTCTACACCTAATTCTTGAAGAGCAAGATATAAAACCGTCGTACTACTTACTCCGTCCGCATCGTAATCACCAAATATTAATATTTGCTCTCCATTTTGAATCGCCTTATTTACACGTTCTACCGTTCTATCCATTCCTTCTAATAAAAATGGATCATGAAATTCTTGATTTTCTGTATTTAAAAAATCTAAAATCTTATCTTCTGTATCTAGTCCTCTACCGAGGAATAATGAAACGACAAGTGGCGATAACTGTAATTTACTTGCTAATTCACTCACTCGCTCGTCATTATATTCTTTTTCTTTCCAACGCGTCTTCGGTTGTAACACGAAATCACCCCTTAACCTGTTTATTATACAAGACAGATTAAGGGGTGACAATATAATGCAAACTACGATGCAATATCTATATACAAAAATGTTAATGATGTTTAATTTGGAGAATACGGATTTATATGTACGAATACATTTTGTACATTCTCTTGTTTCATAAGTATTTCTTTCACATGTTTTCCAATGCGGTGTCCTTCTTCTACAGTAATGTATGGATCTACAGACACTTTAATATCGACAATAACATAATGACCATGCTCCCGTGCATATAAAGAACCAATTTTTTTCACACCATCTACTTGAAGAACTGCTTCTCTAAGCGGAATAACATCCTCCTCATGAAGAACATGGTCAAGCGTTGCATGAATTGCTTCCGCTCCAATGCTCCATGCCATTTTTACAACAAGAAGTGAAACAGCTAATCCTGCAATCGGATCAGCGTATACAAGCCAGTCTACACCAAGCCTACCACCGATTATAGCTGCACAAATACCGATTAAAGCTGCAATTGAAGAAAATACATCCGAACGGTGCTCATATGCATTTGCAATAATTGCATCACTATTTACCCTCTTCCCTAATCGGAATTTATATTGGAACATTCCTTCTTTCACGATAATCGAAAGAACAACAGCAAAAATCGTAATTCCTTTCGGTGGTTCTAGTTCCTGCGAAAAAGCTTTTATAGACGAAATCGCTATCTCGAGTCCCACAATAAATAATAATACCGCAACAATAATCGCTGAAATCGATTCCGCTTTACCATGACCATACGGATGATCTTCATCAGGTGGCTGCTTTGCCGCTCGCAATCCAAAAAGTACAGCTAGCGAACCAATTACATCTGATGCAGAATGCACCGCATCTGCTAACAGTGCTTTACTGTTCCCGATATAACCAATTACCGCCTTTACAATTGCTAATATAATATTACCAACGATCCCGACAATAGCACCAAACTCGGCCTGTTTAAAACGTTCATCTTTTTCCATAATTAAAATCCCTTCTTTTCTTAACCTATCATTTTATTTTAACAAAAACAGCGATAAAACCACCACTTTCTTCCATATTATTCCCATTAAAAAGTTGCTATCTTATTGTATCCACAAACGAAAAAAGAGATGCCTCATAAAGAGACATCATCTTTTCTATACTTGCGGTTCAGATTCTACTTTCTCAACCTTCTTCTTGTTTTTACCTCTTTTCAAACGACGGTTTTCAAGCATTAACCAAATTTGAGAAGCAACGAAAACAGAAGAGTACGTACCTACAATTAATCCAACAAGTAACGCAAACGAGAAGTTACGTAATGACTCACTACCGAAGATAAGCAGTGCAATTACTGGGAATAACACTGTTAATACTGTGTTAATCGAACGACCAAGCGTTTGGCGAATACTTGCATTTACGATTTCTTCTAAGTCTTTTATATCGCGAACTCGTTTTTTCTGTTTGTATAATTCACGGTTTCTATCAAATGTAACAATCGAGTCATTAATAGAATAACCGATGATTGTTAGTACTGCAGCGATAAACGTTAAGTCTACCTCCAATTGGAAAATACTAAACATAACAACCATAACGAATGCGTCATGTAGTAACGCAAGCACTGCAGATAACGCATACGTAAATCGGAATCGAATACTTACGTATAAAATGATAACTGCAGAAGCAATCAGTACAGCGATAAATGCATTTCGTGCAATTTCTTTCCCGATTGTCGGTGAAACTGTACTTATGTTTGGATCTGTACCATATTTATCGTGGAAGAATGTTTTTGTTTTCGCAATTTCATCTTTTGATAAAACACCTAATGTACGAACTGCGAAACCTTTATTGTCATCTCCAGTCGGTACAATATTTTCTTCCTTCACATCAATGTTCAATTCTTTAAAATCTTTATGAACATCAGACACCGTAACGGCTTGTTTTGATTGCAAGTCAATACGTGTACCACTTGCAAAGTCAATACCAAGATTCAATTTGAAAATTGGTAAGATAATTGCACCCGCAATCACAACTACAATCGAGAAGATAAGGAATTTATGACCGATATTTACAAAGTTAATACGATCAAATCTCGTTGGCGGATGTACTACACCTTTTGTTAATGGAATAATATCCTTTTGTTTCACACCAAAATATCCTGGTTTTTTATCAAAGTAACGGCTCTTTACAAGTAAACCTAGTAAGAAACGAGTACCGAATACGTTCGTAATAAAACCAACTAAAATACTTACGATTAAACTTGTTGCGAATCCTTTTACAGAGCTATTACCATAAACGAATAACACACCAGCTGCTGCAAGAGTCGTAACGTTTGCATCTAGAATTGTTGCTAATGAACGATGGTTACCAGCACGAAATGCCGACATCATGGACTTACCAATTTTCAGCTCTTCTTTCAATCTCTCGTACGTAATAATATTCGCATCAACTGCGATACCTACCCCGAGCACTAACGCCGCAATACCTGGCAACGTAAGAACTGCATGCATCCAGTTAAAGACAAGTAATGTAACGAAAATGTATAGACCTAACATAATAACCGCTACAAGTCCTGGTAAACGGTAGAATACAAGCATAAATAAGAAAATAAGAGCGATACCAATCGCACTAGCGAAAATCGTTTGCTCTAACGCTTGTTGACCAAATTTCGCTCCAACAGATGTTGAATACATTTCTTTTAAATCAACAGGAAGTGCACCTGCATTTAATAAAGATGAAAGTTGTTTCGCACTTTCAACTGTGAAGTTTCCACCTACGATAGATACTTCAGCTTGGTTAAATACTTGGCTTACTGTTGCCGCTGATAAGAACTTCGGATTCGGTTTTGCAGATTCTGCTTTATACGAATCTTTTCCTTCTTCAAAGTCAAGCCAAATTACCATTAAATTCGTTGGTGGTGGCATTTTAGAAATTTTTTCAGTTACTGCACGGAATTTTTCAGCGCTTTTCAGTGTAAGACCTACGCTCGCACGGCCTTGCTCATCAAATGTTTGCTTCGCTCCGCCGCCTTTTAAATCCGTTCCATCCATAAGAAGGTTATCATCCACATCACGGAATGTTAATTTCGCTTGTGTTGATAACATTTCACGTGCTTTTTGCTGATCTTGTACACCAGCAAGCTGTACACGAATTCGATCTTGCCCTTCGATTTGAATGTTCGGCTCACTTACACCGAGAACATTGACACGATTTTCAAGAGCACCTACTGTACTTACAAGTACGTCTCGATCGATTTTATCACCTTTTTTGGCTGGTTTTACTTCATACAGAATTTCAAAACCACCGCGAAGGTCTAGTCCTAGACTAATTCCTTTTGCTATGTCTTTTCCCGCCGCACCAATTACTCCACCGATTAATAAGACGATGAGGAAAAAGGCGGCAATTCTCGTACCACGCTTTGCCATATGTACCCTCTTTCTGCTACTAACACTTTAAATAAATCTCTTACGATTCACTTTTATACGTGTGCATACGCCTAGTTAGTAGACTTCCTTTCTATAATTTTTGCTAGTTCATCACTAGCTGTATAGGTAAGCTTTTACACTACCTAGACTTTCATCATTTATTTTCCTCTTCACTACCTCCTTTATATATAATCTTAGACATAATTATTTCCTCTTTATCAATACATATCATTATACTGCAAAAGGAAGAACAAACCAATTGCAGTCGGTTATTTATTTTCGTACTCATCAAATGACCAAAGTGGCGCTTGGTACGCTTCAACAGTTAAATATGTCATATACTCATTAGCACTTACTCTTAATACATCATTTACCAATTCATATAATCTAACATCACTGTCTATCTTTTTCCACTTTTTCACTTTGAGAAACTTCCAAATATCATCATCTGTCACTCGGTCGTAACCGAACATGTGAAACTCTTCTACTTTACTTTCTAAAACGACTTGTAACTGTCCGCGGTATGATTCTACCAAAGCCTCTTTATCTAACATCTATAACATCTCCTTCTTATTTCAGCACGAAAAAGTCGCTTTAATCCCGCTCTAATGGACAGCAATAACTACTTTCAAGAGCGCTATCATAGTTCACTCTCTTAAATGCTTGTCATTCTTGTCTCGTACGTGCATATAAATTATTGTAAATCATTCCATTGATTTTGAGAAGGTAGGAGAAGAACATGACGAGACAAAGCTTTTTAAAAGGCGCATTTATTTTAATGATAGCCGGATTTATTACAAAAATACTCGGTTTCATCAATCGTATAGTAATGGCACGTATTTTAGGTGAAGAAGGCGTTGGTCTTTATATGATGGCCGTTCCTACATTCATTTTAGCAATTACATTAACACAAATCGGTCTTCCTGTCGCAATCGCAAAATTTGTAGCAGAAGCGGAAGCTGTGAACGATAAACAAAGAGTTAAAAAAATATTAACTGTATCACTAGCTGTTACATCCGTTATTAGTATCATATTAACAATCGGAATTATGTTCCTCACACCTATTTTAGCAAAAACATTATTAACCGACGAAAGAACGTACTATCCATTAATAGCCATTTTGCCCGTCGTTCCTGTTATTGCCATTTCTTCTGTTTTGCGCGGTTACTTTCAAGGGAAACAAAATATGAAACCTAGCGCTTATGCACAAGTTCTAGAACAAGTTGTCCGCATTACCATTATCGCTATATGCATTCAATTATTTTTACCTTACGGCGTAGAATATGCTGCAGCCGGTGCTATGTTATCAGCTGTTCTCGGTGAAGTTGCATCCTTATTATTTTTACTCACGTTATTTCAGCGCGAAAAACATTTATCAATACGCTCTGGATTTTTCACTACTGTAAAGGAGAGCAAAGGAACATTTTATTCCCTTATGGATATAGCTCTTCCCACTACAGGAAGTCGTTTAATCGGCTCCGTTTCATATTTTTTTGAACCTATTGTCGTTATGCAAAGCTTAGCAATCGCTGGTGTCGCTGCTTCTGTTGCAACCCAGCAATACGGCATGTTAAACGGTTATGCATTCCCGCTCCTATCACTACCCGCCTTTATTACATACGCTCTTTCTACAGCGCTCGTCCCTTCTATTAGTGAAGCGATGGCAAAAAGACAACATAAATTAGTGGAGCACCGCTTACAACAAGCACTTCGAATTTCATTAATTACCGGGGGATGGTCTGTCGTTATATTATATGTATTCGCTTCTCCTGTTTTAACTCTTATGTACGGATCAGACAGCGCAACAGCATTCATTCAACTTCTTGCACCTTGCTTTTTATTTCATTATTTCCAAAGTCCACTGACCTCTGTTTTGCAAGCTTTAAACTTAGCAAGAGCTGCAATGATGAATACATTTATTGGCGCCACCGTGAAATTAATTGTTATTTTTGTACTAGCCTCAAGGCCAGAATTTCAAATGATGGGAGTTGCTCTCGCTATCGCTGCAAATATTGTAACAGTAACATTTCTTCACTACGCTACTGTTTTAAAAAAGATTACATTTACCATTTACGCAAAAGACTATATTTTCGGCGGACTTGCCATCGGTATCGCAGGCGCCTTCGGTTTTTATATTCATAAATATATTATTTTCTCTCATTCCCTCGGCATACAAACATTATGGGAAATCACTTTAACAACAATTGTTTATATCGTACTTCTCTTCACCTTCAAACTCATTCGAAAAGAAGAGTTAAGTCGTCTCCCTATCATTCGTAAACTTTCATTTTTGAAATAAGTTGAAACTTTAATCAGTGGGGTAATCTCCACTGATTATTAGTTAAACTAATCATTCTTACTCTTTCAAAGAATAAATCTCTAATTTTCTTTTACATCAACAAAAAATTTTCCGTTTTGAAAACTACAGTATAAAATTTGTGTCACATCGTTATAACCTAAGTTTTTTAATTTCTCAATAAGCCATTCATCTGTATGTTCAATCATTTGTAAATGACTAGATTGAATTTCTCCATCAATAATAAGAGGAAGAGTAAACTGCAATACATCCTGTTTATTTTTTTGTTTTTGAAAGACAGATAACTTCCCAGACGGTTCCAAAATAGCATATTCTACATCCCGAATATCTCCAACTCCTTGCTCCCTTAATTGCATCATTAAATCATCTATATTATAACGTTGCTTTCTCATCTTCTTTTCATCAATCTTCCCCGCGTTTACAAGAATAGCCGGCTCACCTTCTATTAAATGCCGAAAGCGTTGATACTTTAGGGAAATGACTGACAAAATAATTTGGATGCACATAAGAAAAGTCATCGGAATTAATTGATGCCAAAGTGATTTATCGGTATTTTCAATTGCTACTACAGCCATTTCTCCAAGCATAATAAATACGACTAAATCTAATACACTTAGCTCTCCTATCTCACGTTTACCCATAAGACGAAAAATAATTAAGATGATGGTATACAAAAGCATTGTCCGTCCAATTATTGATATCCATTCCATTTCTACATCTCCTTTTTTACGTATAGACTCCCCTATAAAAAAGAAACTAGTCTAACTTAGACAAAAGGAAAATATGCTTGTATTAAAAAGGGGGAATGTATAAATGGATGGAACGAAAAAATTATCCACTGCAATCGGATTCGGTATTACTACACTATTAATTCTCGCATCTCTTACTAGCATGATTATGGCTCTTTTATTAAAGTTTACGAATATAAACGAAGGGACATTAGCCGTTACTATTTTTATACTCGCTCTTTTATCTATGCTTATGTCTGGTTTTATTGCTGGCAACAAAGCACAGGGGAAAGGGTGGCTGGTAGGTCTCACAACAGGTCTCACGTTCACTATACTCGTTTTTCTAGTTAACTATTTAGGCTTTTCTCAAACTTTATCGAACTCACAATTACTTTATCAATTAGCATTAATGGGGGCGAGTACACTCGGTGGTATTTTCGGTGTAAATATGTCAAAGCAAAGTAACTAAAAAAGGCCCTGCACATTTCATGCAGGGCCTTCCACATTAGTTTTTCACAACTTCACGAATCGCATTGCGATCGAAAGTTAAGTGTGAACCACCAGATTTAATAACAATTTTCGTGTCATCTACTGATTCGATTGTACCGTGTAAGCCACCAATTGTTATGATAGCATCACCTTTTGCTAATTCGTTTTGCATTTGAGCAACTGCTTTTTGACGCTTTTGTTGCGGGCGAATTAATAAGAAATAGAAAATCGCAAACATCGCAACAATCATAACGATATTCATCATACCTGCATTCATCTTTTGTTCCTCCTTTTAAATTATGTATTAGAAGTTTTTAGCATTCGGTTTATTAAAGCCATACTGTTCAAAGAATTCTTCGCGGAAATCGCCAAGACGGTCTTCACGAATAGCTTGTCTCACCTGCTCCATTAAGTTTAACAGAAAATGAAGGTTGTGATAAGACGTTAAACGAATTCCGAACGTTTCATCACATTTCATTAAGTGACGAATGTACGCACGAGAGTAATTTTTACATGTATAGCAATCACAATTTGGATCAAGCGGACCGAAGTCTCTTGCAAATTTCGCATTTTTTACAACTAGACGACCTTCACTTGTCATACATGTACCATTTCGAGCGATACGAGTTGGAAGTACGCAGTCAAACATATCAATACCACGAATTGCACCATCGATTAATGAGTCAGGAGAACCTACTCCCATTAAGTAACGTGGCTTATTATCTGGAAGAAGTGGTGTTGTAAACTCAAGTACACGGTTCATAATATCTTTCGGCTCACCTACAGATAAACCACCTACAGCGTAACCAGGGAAGTCCATTGAAACAAGGTCTTTTGCACTTTGACGACGAAGCTCTTCGTACTCCCCGCCCTGTACAATACCGAATAAACCTTGATCTTGTGGACGTTCATGCGCTTTTAAGCAACGTTCTGCCCAACGGCTTGTACGTTCTACAGACTTCTTCATATATTCAAAAGTAGCTGGGAATGGTGGACACTCATCAAATGCCATCATAATATCTGAACCTAATGCATTTTGAATTTCCATCGCTTTTTCTGGTGATAAGAATAATTTATCTCCATTTAAGTGGTTACGGAAGTGAACGCCTTCCTCTTCAATACGACGGAAGTCACTTAAACTGAATACTTGGAAACCACCAGAGTCTGTTAAGATTGCACGATCCCAGTTCATAAATTTATGCAAGCCGCCTGCTTCACGAATAATTTCATGACCTGGACGTAGCCATAAATGATACGTATTACTTAAAATAATGCCAGAATCCATTGCTTTTAATTCTTCTGGTGACATTGTCTTAACTGTCGCAAGTGTACCAACTGGCATAAATGTTGGTGTATCAAATGAACCGTGCGGTGTATGCACACGACCTAAACGGGCACCCGTTTGTTTACATGTCTTAATAAATTCATAACGAATTGCTGTCATAACTTACTCCTTTTATTTGTTTCTCATTTTAGCGTGAGATGCAACGAACATTGCATCACCGAAGCTAAAGAAACGATATTTTTCTTTTACTGCTTCATTGTAAGCATGAAGTACATTATCTCTATTTGCAAATGCACTTACAAGCATGATTAATGTTGATTTCGGCAAGTGGAAGTTTGTAATTAAACCATCAATTGCTTTAAATTCATATCCCGGATACATGAAAATATCTGTCCATCCAGAAGCGGCGCAAAGCTTACCGTTATGATCTGTTGCAATTGTTTCTAACGTACGAGTTGATGTCGTACCTACAGTAATAATACGTCCACCATTCTCTTTTACACGATTTAATAATGCCGCTGTCTCTTCAGACATATGGTAATATTCTGCGTGCATATGGTGTTCTTCAATCGTATCTGCAGAAACTGGTCTAAATGTTCCAAGTCCTACGTGAAGTGTAATGAATGCTAACTGAACGCCTTTTTGCTTTAACTTCTCAAGTAACTCTTCTGTAAAGTGAAGTCCCGCAGTCGGCGCTGCTGCTGAACCAATTTCTTTCGCATATACTGTTTGATAGCGATCGCGATCTTCTAGCGTCTCTTTAATATATGGAGGAAGTGGCATTTCCCCAAGTTCATCTAAAATTTCATAGAAGATGCCGTCATATGAAAATTCAAGCTGACGTCCACCTTGATCTGCAGTTCCTGTGCAAGTTGCTTTTAATTTTCCTTCGCCAAAAGAGATAACAGTTCCTTCTTTTACACGTTTCGCTGGCTTTACAAGCGTTTCCCACTTATCGCCCTCTTCTTGTTTTAAAAGAAGTACTTCAATGTGTGCGCCTGTATCTTCTTTCACACCATGCAAACGAGCAGGCATAACTTTCGTTTCATTTAAAACTAAACAATCCCCCTCATGTAAGTAGGAAAGAATGTCCGTAAAATGTTTATGCTCAATATCACCTGTTTCACGGTCTAACACCATTAATCTTGATGTTTCACGATCTTCTAACGGGACTTGTGCAATAAGTTCTTCTGGTAAATGAAAATCAAACAGATTTATATCCATAGCTATATCCACCTATTTCTTATTTGAATCGATTTATTATATACATAATAAAAGATAATACAATACTTAACACAATACATGTAATGATAGGAAAATAAAAGGTAACGTTTCCTTTTTTAACAAAAATATCGCCTGGAAGCCTTCCAATGAACTTCCAAGCTAATCCAACAACAATGAGTAAGATCCCCGCTGTAATAAGCAGCTTTGGCATCTCCGTCATACTTTTGGTATCTCCATTCCGAAATGTTCATACGCAAGCGGCGTTACAATTCGGCCCCTTGGCGTTCGTTGTAAAAAGCCAATTTGTAATAAATACGGCTCATACACATCTTCAATCGTATGAGATTCTTCTCCAATTGTTGCTGAAACCGTTTCTAATCCAACTGGACCACCACGGAATTTCTCAATAATACCAAGCAGTAATTTATGATCAATATGATCTAAACCTAATTTATCTACTTGCAGTAGCTCTAATGCCATTTGTGTAATTTCCATCGTAACCGTTCCGTTACCACGAACTTGCGCGAAATCACGTACACGTCTTAAAAGACGATTTGCAATACGAGGTGTACCACGAGCACGCCTTGCAATTTCTAGCGCAGCTAACGAATCAATTTCAACTTCGAATACTTCTGCTGTACGTTCAACAATCGCAGAAAGCTGATCTACTGTGTAATACTCTAACCTTGAAAGTACACCGAATCGGTCACGAAGCGGCGCTGATAATGCTCCGGCGCGTGTCGTTGCTCCAACTAATGTAAATGGCGGTAAATCTAGGCGTACAGAACGTGCTGAAGGCCCTTTTCCAATTACGATATCAAGGCAAAAGTCTTCCATTGCAGGATACAATACTTCTTCAATTGATCTATGCAAACGATGAATTTCATCAATAAATAATACATCTCCTGGCTGAAGCGCTGTTAATACAGCAGCTAAATCTCCTGGTCTTTCAATTGCCGGACCTGAAGTTGTTCTAACATTAACGCCCATTTCATTAGCAATAATATTCGCAAGCGTCGTTTTACCAAGACCTGGTGGTCCATATAAAAGCACATGATCTAACGTTTCTTCACGCATTTTCGCCGCTTCAATAAATACTTCTAAATTATGTTTCGCTTTATCTTGGCCAATATACTGACGGAGCGTCTGTGGCCGTAATGAATATTCTAAATCCGAATCTTCATATGCAGATTCCCCTGAAAGGAGACGTTCGTCCATTATACTCACCTCTTACCATTTAGTAAAAGACTAAGTGCCTTTTTAATATACTGATCCGTCGTTAATGATTCTTTTAATAACTCTGGTACAACGCGAGAAACTTCGCGTTCTGCGTATCCAAGTGCGCGCAGAGCTTCCAGTGCCTCATCAAGCTCAGCTGATGTACCTTTCTTCTCATCAAAACGTTCTGTGTCTGAGAATAAATCAACAAATGCATCTGGTACGACATCTGCTAGTTTTCCTTTTAAATCTAAAATCATTTGGCGTGCTGTTTTCTTTCCGACGCCTGGGAATTTCACTAAAAACTTCTCATCTTCATGCTCAATCGCTTGAACGACCTGTCCTGTTTGACCAGAAGCTAAAATTGCAAGAGCGCCTTTTGGCCCAATGCCAGACACGCCTAACAACTTTGTAAATAATAAACGCTCTTCACGTGTTTTAAACCCGTAAAGTGCCATAATATCTTCTCTCACATAATGATATGTATAGACACGGATTTCTTGCTTACTTCTTTGAAATACATACGGATTCGGTGTGAAAATTTGATAACCAATTCCATTATGATCAATTACGACATATTCCGGCCCTACATACTCCACGTAACCTGTAACATATTCAAACAAAATACGATCTCTCCCTCTTAAATCATGTATTCCATTTTAACATATTTAATGATAGAAAAGCGAGACTGCCCCAACAAATGTTCTCCACTTGAAACTTCTGTTATTTTCCATTGACAGAAAGGTTAAAGCACCTTAATATACAGAGGTCGATAATGATTATCAATACTAATTAAAGGGGTTACATCAGGATGAAACGTAAGCTATTTATTTTATTTACTATTATGCTTGTTGTTCTTTCTATCGTTGGCTGCTCTTCTCAAAAAGAAGAATCGAAAGCAAAAGAACAACCGAAAACAAAAGTTGTAAAACATGCTAAAGGTGAAGCAACAATTCCAGTAAATCCAAAGAGAATTGTTGACTTATCTGGATCAACAGAAGAACTATTACTTCTTGGACACAAACCTGTTGGTACAGCAAATACATATAAAGATAAAATCCAAAATCACTTAACAGATAAGTTAGATGGAGTAAAAGCAGTAGGTTGGTACTGGGCACCTAAAGTTGATTTAGAAGCTGTTACTGCTTTAAAACCAGACTTAATTATTTTAAACAACCGTCAATTAAAAATTTATGATCAACTAGAAAAGGTTGCACCTACAGTTGTTCTAGAAACAAACTTAGAAGACTGGCGTGGTAAATTTAAAGAAGTAGGTAAGCTATTTGGCGAAGAGAAGAAAGCAGACAAATGGATTGCAGACTACGATAAGAAAGCAGACTCTTTATCTAAAAAAATTAAAGAGAAAACAAAAGATGAGAACTTTATGTTCGTTGCAGTTACACCACAAAACTTCCGCGTATACGGCAGCTTCGGATACGGTGACATCATCTTTAATGACTTAAAACTTCCAGCAACAAAAGGTACAGATTTAAAACAAACAATGGCGCAAGTATCGCTAGAAGGTCTTGTTGCATTCCAACCTGATCAAATGTTTATTGTAAACTTTGGCGGCGAAGCTGATAAAGTTTACGAAGACTACAAAAACAGTGCCGTTTGGAAAGACAATAAAGCTGTGAAAAACAATCATGTATATGAAGTATCAAACGAAATCTTCAATACGAAAGCATTCAATCCAATCGGAAAAGATATGCTAATCGATGAAATCGCAAAAGAAATTTTAGCTAAGAATAAGTAAGAAAAAGCAGCTCACCATGAGCTGCTTTTTTTCTTATTTTGCACTGCGTATTGCTTCATTTTTTCAATCGTTCTCACAAAACCTTCTTTTGATTTAATCCGAATACCACGCTTCAATTTCGCACGCTCATAACTCTCAAGCTTTTTCATATCAATTTGGAAGAAGGAGTGAATCGCATTATCACTTTTCGGTACACCTTTGAAAATTTGTAATATCCCTTCCTCTGACACGCCAAAATAACCGCTCGTTTTCAATAACGGAGAAATATCATCAACTTTCTTTTGCAATACAATTTGTACATCATCACGATCAACGAGCTGCCATTCTTTATACTGCTGTAAAAACTTTTCTAAATCCACCACTTTTTCTGTAAGTATTTCCTCACTTACTTCTCCATCAACATACATACGCTCTAATAAAATTGTAACTTCGGGTTCTTTTTTCGTTACTTCTGGTACTGGCCCTTCCGCCTTCACATTCGTTTCATAAACGAAACAAAACATCATAACGAAAGCTTGCACCGCAATCAGTATCCATTTCATTTCCGTTCACCTCTTCTAGGCAAAATCAAACTTTCATTAGTAGTTTTTCCGGAAATGGGGGTTTTATCCATATTACATTTCTTTCGAAAAAATAAAAAATGCAGATAGGCATTTACCTCATCTGCATGTATCATTTACTTTTATATAAAATGAAAGACGCCTGCAAAGCAGGCGTCTTGATGCGTTTACGGCGAGAGACCAGGCGACCACATTCGCGTGTTTAGCACTTAAGCATATCTCTCGTCTTACGTAAATTAGCTCATCGCTTTGTTAATATAACATTAATAAAGTATAAGTGCAACATGTTTATAAAAATATCTTATTTCCTGTTTCATCCAAATTATTTTATGTAAATTACAAACTGATAATTGTAATATATATTACAATAGATATAAAAGCGAAATCATAATAAGTAGGGGATGAATATTGTGAAAAAATAAAGGATGAACGTCTCATTCTTCAAACATTAAAAAACATACGTATGGCCTTTCTTTTTCAATACATTGGGGTAGTTGGGATTTTAGGCTATATCGGATCCACTGAAGGAATTGATCAAATTACGAAATCTCCATTATGGCTATTATTTATGCTTACGAGTATTTTACTTGCTTATTTACAGTTAAGTGTTTCAATCGATGTAGAAGAAGGCGAAAAGGAAATAAAATTACCCCCTTATTACAAGCTTGTTTTACGCTCTCTTCTTATTGGAATTATTATTACTATTATTTATCTCATTTTCAGTCCTGAAAGACCTCTATTTGAAGCTATTCTAACAGGTAGTGTTTTCCTCATATGCTTTTTAGTTTCTTACTCCGTTAGTTATTTTATTAAAAAACGTCGTTTACAAGACAACGATGAATGAAGAGGAAGGGCTATCCCTTCCTCTTTTGTTTTGCTATCGCATAGTACCAGTTAAACCGTAACGAATGTCTCGGAACATATTTCCTATATCACGATTAAAATCGTTTGTAACTGTACCGTTACGTAGGCGTGTGCTCATTGCATCGACACGAGTAAACATATCATTTCTTACAGAAACATAGACATTTCTGTTTCCAACTTCATTTACAACAGCTTGACGAATTTCGTTCGCCATCGCCGTTTCATTTGTCACTGTATTACGCGGTTTTACCGCAATCGCCACATCGTTTCCATATACAACTGTAGACACACGGTCCACGTTATTCATACGTTTCACACGATTTGTAATTTTTTCTGCTGTTTTACCATCATTGTTAATGTATGAATTGTTCATTGTAATATTACGTGTTGGATGTGGATTAGCAATTTGACCGTTGTAATTTACATCTCGGTAATAATTGTTATATCCTGTATCGTTACGACCATTTCTATATGTTACATAATCTGTATAGCGATCATTACGCGTTACATTATCACGATACTGGTGTGTATCATTATAAGATGTACGCTCGTAATTGTAGTTACGTCCATCCATTGCATTGTTATCTTTTGGTGTACCACATGCAGCTAATGCACTGGTAACTAACAAAGAAGCAGCAATCACTTTTACTTTCGTATTCAATACAAAAACCCCCTCTGTTAGAATGAGCTTCTCTTCTGAAAAGCTCCCTCTTATGATGAGTAACAGAGAGGGTTTTTACACTGTTAATATTTCACTGGGAATTTTCTAGCACTTCATAAAAACCCTTCATTTCCTTAATTAACACGCATGCAAAAAAGGCGGAAATACTCCCGCCTTTTTAAACTTCTTCTTCGGCCTCTTCTTCTGAAATGGGCTCTCCAAATACATTTGGTGGATCTGGTTGATAATACATCGTTCCTGGCTGTGGTGCATATGCAGATTGAGTTGGTTGATAATATAAAGGATTCGCATATTGCGGACCGCCTGGTTGTGGACTATATAGTCTACTTTCTCCTCCGCATCCACAATCTTCCTCACCCTGCACAAGCGGCGGCATTTGATTATCCATTGGCATCATATTCGTGTTTGGCATAGACGTATATTGCGGTCCAAACGGCGCCCCTTGCTGATATGGCATTTGATATGGATTTGGTTGTTGATAATATGGATTCGGCGGCATCATAGGCTGTTGATACGGCATTTGATATGGCATCATATTCGGTGGTTGATTGTTATCCATAATTGGCATCATATTCGGCATTTGATTGTTATCCATGATTGGCATCATATTCGGCATTTGATTATTATCCATAATTGGCATCATATTCGGCATTTGATTATTATCCATAATTGGCATCATATTTGGTGGTTGATTGTTATCCATGATTGGCATCATATTCGGCATTTGATTATTATCCATAATTGGCATCATATTCGGCATTTGATTGTTATCCATGATCGGCATCATATTCGGCATTTGATTATTATCCATAATTGGCATCATATTCGGCATTTGATTATTATCCATAATTGGCATCATATTCGGCATTTGATTATTATCCATAATTGGCATCATATTCGGTGGTTGGTTGTTATCCATAATCGGCATCATATTTGGTGGTTGGTTGTTATCCATAATTGGCATTATATTTGGCATTTGAATATTTGGCGGTATGACTTGTGGAATAACTACATTTTCTTTCGATACATTTGGTGATACTATATTCCCTACGTTTTCTTTCTTCACTTGTGGTGACACTATATTCCCTACATTCTCTTTCTTCACTTGCGGCGATATTATATTCCCTACATTCTCTTTCTTCACTTGTGGTGACACTATATTCCCTACATTTTCTTTTTTCACTTGCGGTGACACTATATTCCCTACATTTTCTTTCTTCACTTGCGGTGATATTATATTCCCTACATTTTCTTTTTTCACTTGCGGCGATATTATATTCCCTACATTCTCTTTCTTCACTTGCGGCGATACTATATTGTTTTTTTTCGTTTGCGGAGAAATGATATTGTTAGGTTTCATTTTACTAATTTGAGGAGCAATTAACTCGCTTCCTTTTTTTATTACATCTGAAATTTTATATTCCTTTTTTGGTTTTATTGGTGGTTGTGGCGGCTGCGGTAATACATTTACCGAAAACTTCGTGTTTTCTTTTTCCGCCGGTTTTTGTTTTTCTATCACAGGTGGTTTTTGAATAACAGACGGTTTTTCAACTGGTTTTTCTTTTTGAATTGGCTGTTCTTTTTGCATCTCTTTTTGCGGCTTTACCTGCATCTCCTTCTGTGGTTTCACCTGTACTTCTTTTTGCGGCTTTACTTGCATCTCCTTCTGCGGTTTTACTTGCACTTCTTTTTGTGTTTGTTGCATAGCTGGCTGCTGTGTAATTGGTGCTGATTGATACGTAACTTCTTCTTCATCTTCTATTCCAAGCGGAGTTGGTGTTGCTGCAAATTCTTTTTGCTGCACTTCTTTTACGTATTGCTTTGGAGGCGCTGAGCCTGCTCCAGCCTGTTGTTTCATATGAACACTCTTTGATGGCACTTTAATTTTCATACCTGGCATGATTAGATCAGGATTACTAAGTTGTGTATTTGTTTGTTTCAGCGTATCAAAATCCACTCCGTACTTTTTCGCAATTTTCCAAAGGGTATCCCCTTTTTGCACGATATGAATTTTCAAATTTTCCCCCTCCTGTATAACTTATCTATAAGTAACAAATCTCATGAAGTAACTCTTTCTAAATAACGTTAACTTCTTTTCACTTTCATCACTTCTTCGATTTTCAATATCATTTGAAGTGGAATAAGCATAAAAAAATCGCAATGATTTCTTCACAACAATGTATGCCCATTTCGTTCTCGTTATGATTATGTGCATGAAAAAAAGCAACGGGAATACCGTTGCTTTACACACGCTCTAACATACGATTTAATGCAAGAACCGCTTCTGCCGTTACTTGTTTATCTACACTAATAACATTAATTTCTTCTCCTCTTTCTATCGTTTCAAGTGCCCATAATAAGTGAGGCAGATCAATTCGGTTCATCGTTAAACATGGACACATAAATGGATTAAGCGAAACAATTTCTTTATCTGGATGTTGCTGAATAATTCGATTCACTAAATTCATTTCTGTACCAATCGCCCATTTGCTACCAGATGGCGCTGATTCAATCATATCAATAATATATTTCGTTGACCCTGCATAATCTGAAGCAGCTACAACTTCATAGCAACATTCTGGATGTACAATAATATTCATATCCGGATGATTTTTTCGTACATTCTCTATGTTTTTCACTGTAAAGTTTTGATGAACTGAACAATGACCTTTCCATAAAATCACTTGAATTTCTTCTATATCTCCATCGTACTCTAAAGAATCCGTATGCGGATCCCATACTGCCATTTTATCTAACGGGATACCTAAGTCGTACGCTGTATTTCTTCCTAAATGTTGATCCGGTAAAAAGACGAGACGTTCTTTTTGAGTAAACGCCCAAGATACCATTTGCTTTGCATTAGAAGAAGTTACTGTTGCTCCTCCGTTACGACCACAAAACGCTTTAATTGCAGCTGTAGAGTTCACATACGTTAACGGAATCATCGTATCTCCAAATAATTTCGTGAGCTCTTTCCACGCTCTTTCTGTTTGTTCAATATCTGCCATATCTGCCATCGAACATCCTGCACGCATATCTGGCAAAATAACGATTTGATCATCTGTCGTTAACATATCTGCTGTTTCCGCCATAAAGTGCACCCCGCAAAACACAATATACTTTGCGTCTTTATTGCTCGCTGCAACTTGCGCAAGCTGAAGTGAATCCCCTGCTGCATCTGAAAATTGTACCACTTCATCTTTTTGGTAATGATGTCCTGGAATGAATAACATTTTTCCCATTTTTTCTTTAATTTCATGAACACGCTTTTCCATATCTTCTTTTGACATCTTGTGATAACGCTCCGGTAACATCGTTTCAATTGGTTGCACTTTTTCTAAAATACTCATATTCCTTTCTCCCCCCCTCTAAGCCACTTTCCTTATCCTTCAATATTGAAACTAATATCAAGTGCTTTCACTGAATGTGTTAACGCTCCAAGTGAAATATAATCTACCCCTGTTTTTCCGTATTTCGATAAATCTTCAATTGTAATGCCTCCTGATGCTTCCGTAACGATGGCACTTGGTACAATCTTTGAAAACTCTCTAATCTCATCTGGCGTACGGTTATCAAACATAATAATATCCGCACCAGCCGCTACAGCCTCTCTCACTTGCTCCTCCGTTTCTGTTTCCACTTCTACTTTCACCATATGTCCTAATTTTTCTTTCAGCGATGTAACAGCTTTCGTAATAGAACCCGCAAAGGCAATATGATTGTCTTTGATCATGACACCATCATATAAACCGAAACGGTGATTAAATCCTCCTCCGCACACGACTGCATACTTATCAAACATACGTAGCCCCGGCATTGTTTTTCGCGTATCACAAATACGTGTATGGCTGCTATCTAAAGCAAGAACCGCTTTACGCGTCATCGTCGCTATTCCGCTCATACGCTGGATAACATTTAATATAACGCGCTCTGCTGTTAATAACGATGCAATTGGACCTTGCACAGTTGCAATGATTTCGCCTTTTTCTACAAGATCCCCATCTTTTTTATGAAGCTCTACTTCAATTCTCTCATCTATTAATTTAAATCCCGATTCAATTACTAAACGTCCTGCAAAGACCCCTGTATCCTTCGAAAGAAACGTTCCTTTTGAAAGCAAGTTATCTGGAAAAATAAGCTGAGATGTTACATCTCTTTCTCCTATATCTTCTAAAAAAAATCGATTTAATGCTTCTTTCACTTTTATCGTGTTCATAAAGCCCCTCTTCCCCTCATCACACAAGTTGTAGTTTTCTCTTTACTCGAACAATCTCTTTCTTTCCTACATTTCTATCTGGATAATCACTCCGGTAATGCCCACCAATACTTTCTTCTCTTTGCAGAGCTGACACAACTATAAGCTCACAAACCGTTAACATATTAATAAGTGTTATCTCTTCATTCGTAAGAACATCATGTTGTAATATCATATTTCGAACACCGTACTTACTAAGCCATCTCTTCGCATAAGATAAACTTTGCTCTGTTCGCACAATCCCAACATATTTCATCATGCATTTTTGTATTTCTTCTTTCGTCGGTAAATGATTCAGAACGATAAACTTCGCTTCCTTTTCGGCTAGCATGCTCACCTTTTCTTTTGTCTCTCTAGATAAAATGTGTCGTCCGATTCTTTTTCCAAACACAAGACCTTCTAATAATGAATTACTCGCTAATCTATTTGCACCATGAACCCCATTACAAGCTACTTCACCGACTGCGTATAGGTTCGGAATAGACGTCTCTCCATCACAGTTCGTTTTCACGCCGCCCATGTGAAAATGAGTACCGGGCACGACTGGAATAAGTTTTTTATTTATATCGACTCCATTTGTTTTACATATCGATGACACGGTCGGAAAGCGTTGTTCAAAGTTTTGAATCATTTCGATGTTTAAGTACACTTTTTCACCCGCAAGTAGCTGTTCATGAATAGCCCTTGCGACTACATCACGAGGCGCTAGATCCTGTTCGGAATGTATATCCATCATAAAACGCTGCCCTTTTCCATTTATAAGAACAGCTCCTTCTCCGCGAACAGCTTCGGACACGAGGCCGGAACAACGCCCACCCGCGTATAACATCGTCGGATGAAATTGTATAAACTCTAAATCTACAAGCTCTCCGCCTGCACGGTACACCATTGCAAGTCCATCGCCTGTAATTGTCTCATCATTAGAAGTAAAGGCGTATAAACCGCCAATACCCCCTGAAGCTAACACCGTATAATCTGCATTGTAACGTTTCAGTTCTCCTTTATTGTTACGAGTTAAAGCCCCAACACATTTATCTTTTTCTATAATAAAATCGAGCACCATTTCCTGTTCCACTACCGTAACGTATGGAGCTACTTCTTGAATAAGATGCTCTAATAAATTCTTTCCTGTTGCATCGCCACCTGCATGTAAAATACGACGTTTTCGATGCGCTCCTTCTTTTCCAAGATGAGGACCTGTTTCATCTCCATCAAATTTCATTCCTCTTTCAATAAGGTTATTAATTTCTTTCGGCCCTTCCTCGACTAAATAACGGACCACTTCTTCATTATTATAATGACACCCTGCTACTAACGTATCTTCAAAATGATCATTAGGATTGTCATATGTAGCTACCGCTGCGGCAATTCCACCTTGAGCTAAATGTGTATTATTATTACGTTTCGTCTCCTTTGTGATAATAATCACATTCTTTTCGTGACAAATCTCTTTTGCAACACGAAGTGCCGCAACGCCACTTCCAATAATTAAGACATCTGCACTTGGCATAATTGTTGCCTCCTACTTTACACTTTTCAACTGTCTTGACACCTATATTTACATAGTTTTAAAATAATGACAAGAGTTTTTTTATAATTCTTATTTTCACTACCATTTAAAAAGTAAAAGAAATGTAACTCTTACTAGAGAGAGGAACTTACATGATGATATATCTTGACTATGCAGCTACTACACCTATGAGCGAGGAAGCGTTACAAACATATATGAAAGCAGCTTCTCAATACTTCGGAAATGAACAAAGTTTACATGACATTGGAGGAACGGCTTCTTCTTTATTACAAGTTTGCCGAAAAACATTCGCGGAAATGATTGGTGGAAAAGAACAAGGAGTATTCTTCACAAGCGGTGGCTCAGAATCAAACTATCTTGCGATCCAATCACTTCTAAATGCCCGAAATAAGAAGCATATTATTACGACACCTATGGAACATGCATCCATTCGAAGTTATTTTCAATCTCTAAAATCAAAAGGCTATACGATCACTGAAATTCCTGTTGATAAAAGCGGACTCATTTGTTTAGTAGATTTAGAGGCATCTATTACAGAAGATACTGTGCTAGCAAGTATACAGCATGGAAACTCTGAAATCGGAACCGTTCAAAACATTACAGAAATCGGGGCAATTTTGAAAAAATATAATGTTTTATTTCATACGGATTGTGTGCAAACGTTTGGTAAACTGCCTATCCATGTTTTTGAGATGGGGATTGATAGTCTTTCTGTTTCAGCACATAAAATATACGGACCAAAAGGTGTCGGCGCTTGCTACATAAATCCGCAATCTCGCTGGGAACAAGTATTTCCAGGAACTTCTCACGAAAAAGGATTTCGCCCAGGTACAGTTAACGTTCCCGGCATCGCATCTTTTTTAACAGCTGCTGAAAATATATTAAAAACTCAATGGGAAGAAAGTTTACGTTTTAAAGAGTTACGATCCTACTTTTTAGAGCAAATACAAACACTTCCGCTAGAAATTGAAGTAGAAGGTCATTCTACTTCTTGTTTACCACATATTGTTGGGGTTACAATAAAAGGAATAGAAGGTCAATATACTATGCTAGAATGTAATCGTCATGGTATTGCCATTTCCACCGGAAGTGCTTGCCAAGTCGGTAAACAAGAACCTTCGAAAACCATGCTTGCAATTGGAAAAACGTATGAAGAGGCCAAACAATATGTCCGCTTCTCTTTCGGACAACAAACAACGAAAGATCAAATTGATACTACTATTCATGCACTACACACAATTGGAAATCAATTTTATAGAGGTGTTAAATCATAATGAAACAAAATGAACAAAAAAAGATTTTAGGTGAAGAAAGACGACAGCTTATCCTCCAGTGGCTTCTCGCTGCAAATGAGCCGTTATCTGGAAATGAACTATCGAAGAAGACAAACGTAAGTAGGCAAGTTATCGTGCAAGATATTTCCTTACTTAAAGCACGAAACGAACCAATTATTGCGACTGCTCAAGGCTATTTATATTTAAAGCCACAAGAGAAACAACAAGCTTTTGAACGCGTAATCGTATGCCAGCACAAACCAGCAGAAGTACGTCAAGAACTTACAATGCTTGTTGATCACGGTGTTACGATTAAAGACGTAAAAGTTGAGCATCCTGTATACGGCGATTTAACAGCATCTATTATGGTAAGTAATCGCTTTGATGTAGAACAATATTTACAAAAAATAGAAAACACAAATGCTTCTTACCTTTCGCAACTAACAGATGGTATTCACTTACATACAATTGAGGCCGATTCTAAAGAAAAGTTAGATGCTGCTTGCAAGGCACTGGATAAAGCAGGATTTCTCGTTTATTAATGTAAAGCACAGAGTTTTTATAATTCTCTGTGCTTTTTTAATGCTATAATATTGTAATCAATCGTAAAGGAGATCACTTATGGGAATTAAACTCGTTCACTTTAGCATTGGCAAACCGAAACAAATGAAATATAGCGAAGATAAAGAAATGATTACTGGTATATGTAAGGAACTTACAGAAGAAGCTTTCCTCTCAAAAGATGGATTCCTCGGCGATGACGTAGCAGATTTAAAACATCATGGCGGTCCTGATCGAGCTGTTTGTGTATACCCACACGAGCATTACGCACTATGGGAAGAGGAATTTCAAACTACGCTTCCAGCTTCCACATTTGGCGAAAACATTACCGTAACAAATATGTTAGAGCGTGATGTTTGCATCGGAGATACATATCAACTAGGTGAAGCAATCATTCAAGTGACACAAGCAAGAGTACCTTGTAGCACTATTTCAAAACGCCTCGGTATTCCTGGCATTTTGCCGCGCATTGTAGCAACTGGATTTACTGGCTACCTATGCCGTGTTCTTCAAGAAGGTACTGTACGTAAAGATTCTAAAATTACATTACTAGAACGTCAACCGAGCAATATTTCTGTGTTGTTCTCTAACGAAATCTATTTTCATAATAGAAAAGATAAAGATGGCATAGAAAAAATTCTTGCTGTTCCAGAACTAGCTGATATTTGGCGTGGTCAGTTAGAAGAGCGTCTTGTGAAGTTAAAATAAAGAATCCCACCAGGTAAAACAGTATTAAGTTCTGATATGCTCCCCATTAGGTAGACAGATAAAAAATAAAAATCTGTTTATCTAATGGGAGTATTTTTATTTTCTCTTCCTTCACGTCCAAACATATAAAAATATATTTCATATTATATATGGACAACCTTTAACCCTTATATATGAAGGGAGTGATTAGTTATGGCAGATTACTTCTTAAAAAATGGAAAAAAATATTATAAGAAAAATGATCATCCATGTAATTCTTCAAATTCAGATTCAACTAACTGTTTTATACAGAACTATACTATTTTCGGTACGGAAGATACCCCTCAAGATCTTGATATAACAACTGGAATTCCTCGAACTGTATTTGAAAACTTCACTAAAAATCATAATAAGACACTTATTAAATTTAGTTTCAGTCCTGCATTTGCAACAACGATTAGATTAACAATTGCAAGATTAAACCATCGCTCTCCACTTACATTTACCTTAACACCAGGAGATATTAAAACATTTTTAGTAGAAGATGTTTTGAGTATTACTTTCTCAGATACTGTAGCTCCATCTACACTTAATCTATTAATACAACAAACGAATTGTATTTGCTGCGGTAATTCGAACAATGATGAATCCTATTATTATAATAGTTGTAATGATGCGTACTAAAAACACGACAAAAGAGTGACCTATTCCTAACAGAAAGCCGTCCTAAAATATCTTTTAGGACGGCTTCTTTATTTTGCTAGCTTAATTACATCACTTACTCCAATAGAATCGATAGCTTACTCTGCCTCAAACCGATAAACAACTTTTCATTTCAAACAAGTTTAACAACAGCTCCCTTTACAACCAATAAGAAGAATAACTCCCCAGCACAGTAACAGAAAAACCGAGTGCTTCAAGTTCCATCGTTACGCCTGGCAATAATACGTCATCATACGCTTTATCGACATCGATTAAGAAAAAGTAATTTCCAAGACCTGTTTTCATCGGACGCGATTCGATTTTTGATAAGTTTAATTTTCTCCATGCGAAAGCTGATAACACTTGATATAGGGCACCTGCATAATCTGCAGGTAACGTTATCATAAGCGTCGTTTTCTCTCCGCGGTTCTCTCCGTTATTCGGGAGTACTGCTTTCTTTTTCTTATGGAGTACTAGGAAACGTGTGTGATTATTTTTATGCGTATGAATGCTACGCCTCACAATTGTTAATCCATATTTTTCTGCAGCTGCTTCATTTGCAATAGCGGCAATTTTCTCTTCAGGATGTTCTTTCACATATTGCGCAGCGGCACTTGTGGATGTCATATCTCGAACAGTTACTCCTTTTAATTCTTCATTTAAAAATTTATGGCACTGTGCAATGGCATGCGGATGAGAATGCACCGCATATACTTCATCCCACACTTCTGCATACTGCGGATGTACAAGTAAATGCTGCTGAATTGGTACTGTAATTTCTCCTACAATGGAAAGCGGCTGCTCATGTACAAGGTAATCAACCGTTATATTCACTGAACCTTCTATTGCATTTTCTAACGGTACAACTGCGAAGTCTACATTTTCATTTGCAGCTGCATCTATACAATCTGGAATCGTTCGATACGGTACATGCTCTGCTTCCGGAAAAAAACGACTCACCGCCATATTTGTAAATGTTGCTTCTGGTCCTAAATATCCTACTCGAATCATCGTCTTTTCCCCTCTTTTTCGTTTTCTTACTGTTATACCATACTTTTTTATATTCTTCTATGCAAATTTCGAATATTAAAAAAAGACTAGCTTTCGCTAGTCTAAATGTTTCTTATATTCTCTTTGAGCGAAGAAGAAATAAATGATACATGCTGCGATATAAAACAGAATGAACAAACCTACTTTTCTTAATGATCCATCCATAAAAAGCGTATTATGAAACGTATATAACGCAACTGCACTATGCATACTCCCTACTATAATTGGCGCAAAAAATAGCATACATAATTGCCAACGAGAAATTTTCCATACTTCTTCCTTCGTCATTCCAAGTTTAGAGAGTGCACCATACTGCTTTCGGTCCGATGCAATATTATGGAACCATTTAAAATACACGATACTACATGAAGTAAGAAAAAATAATATACTAATAAATGAGCCTACAAATAGAGTAATATCGCCGCCTTCTTTCATATTTACATATAACTCCATATTGCTTCGAAATGCATTATTATCTTGTTTCATATGTTTCCGTAAATCTTCATTTAATTTCTTCGTCTTTTCGATATTTGGTAATGTGTAGCCTCTATATATCATTTTTTCAGAATCAGGAACCTGATTTGCTATACTGTCAAAATCTTCATCATTCATAACGAAGAACAGACCATTAATGTACGAGGGATGATGGTTAAATTGAACACCTTCTTTCTGACCGTTAAATACGAATTGATATGGTTGATTCATTACTCGCAATTGAATCTCTTTTTGATTATATACATTCGAATTATTGTATTTATTATAATAAACGAGTGTCACTGTACCTTTTTTAGGACGATACGTTTTCTGTTTTTGTTTCCTCGCTTCTTGGTTATATTCACTTTCTTTTATAAGCGGTGCTATTGTTGTTTCTCCCTTATTAGACTGAAAGGATGCATACACTCCAATAAAACTCATATATTGAAAATCATCATACTCATATTGATGCAGTAATTTTTCAACCGCACCTTCTTCAAAGACTTCATGAGTAGAAATACCTTTTTCTATGTACGAAAACGAGTGTATCCCTCCAGTTCGCCACATATCTTGCATGCTAGAAAAATATAAGAACACCGTACCTGTTGCTGTAACTACAAACGTCGTTGCCATAGACATCAGAAAGAAAAAGCGACCATTTTCCTTCATTCGATGTGACAATTGATTCACTATAAATAAATACGGATATGTATACATAATCTTTTTATTTCGCTTTATCATTTCTAACACTTGGGTAGCACCATGCGCGAAAGAAAAGTACGTTCCAAAAAAGACAAGTATAGACACAGGGAAAAAGTATATCGCTATCGTAGCCATCGTCACTTGTAGCGCCAACGCATACCCGCCCACTAAACAAGCAAAACCGAATAAACAGAGCCACTTTGATGTTTTCTTCTCTTTTTTATCTGTTCGAAATTCTTTCAATAACCGAATGATTTTTATATTCCATATACGTAAAGCACTTATAAAAGATAATAGAATAAAAACGACTATATATGTAATAAATGTTACACCAATCGCCCTTACGTCAAATATGACAGGCAGTTCTTTCGGAAGCCCCAGTAACATACTAAATACCATAAAAAAGAGTTTTAAAAATATCATACCAAGCCCAATACCGAAAATATTCGCGAAGACCCCAATTAAAATTTGCTCGGTCATAATCACTCCTATTACGTTAGACTTCGTTGCTCCCATTAACATATATAACCCTAATTCTTTCTTACGTGCTTCTATGAAAATAGAAGTAGAGTACAAAATAAATATGACGAAAAAAGAAATGATTATAACATTACATATGATAAGTCCCCAGCGTACGTTTTGATACCACATCGTCTCTTGCATATATGGATGCACAATGACAGACATATATGCGTAAGAAGCAAATATTGCAAAACAACTACTTAAGAAAAACACTTTATAATTACGCCAATTTCCTTTTATATTTTGCAGCGCTAGTTGCCGAATGTTCATCTATCGTCCTCCTGTAACTTACTACATAGGCAAAAAGCTAGAGATTCCCCTAGCTTTTTACGTGTTTTAAATATCCTCTTTGCGCGATCATAAAGTAAATGGCAGAAGCTAAAATGTATGCTCCAATTACAAGCGCACCTGATTTCCACAAATCAATATAAAGCATTTTCCCTAACGTATGAAGAGCAACTCCACTATGAATGGAACCGATTAAAATTGGGATAAAGAAGATAACTCCCATTTGTCGAATCGCAATTTTGCGAATTTCTTTATCTGTCATACCGATTCTCTTTAACGATTTAAATTGAATACGATCTTGTTCTTTATCGTTAAACCATTTAAAGTATGTCATACTACAAGCGAAGAAGAAGAACAGTACTGCTACGAAGAAACCGATGAACATTGTAATTGCTCCACCTTCTCTTATATCCTTATACGCAAACACTGAATTTCTCAATTCTCCTTGCTTTTCTGGTGCAATTTCATTTTTCAAATCTAATACAAGATCTTCTGTACTTTTCCAATCCTCAATATAATAACCGTAATATTTCCTCTTTTCTTCATCTGGTACGAGTTTTGCATATTTCTCAAAATCTTGATCATTTACAACGAGATATTCACTATCATTAAAAACAGAATACTGCGTTGGGGCATTTAATTGAACAGACTGCTTTTGTCCGTTAATTGTAAATTCATACGGTTTCGTACGATCTATCTTCATCAGTTCATTTGACATATCAACCATAACCATCGTTGCACTACCCATTGCATTATGAATTTCTGAAGGTTGCTCTCTCTTTTGTTTACGCACTTCCGCATTATATTCTTTTTCTGAAATAATCGTCATCGGTACTTCATGTTCACTATTAAACAACGTTATTTTCTGTGTTGCTGGTAGTTTTATGTATGTTACTTTTCGCGCATCTTCAAACCCGTGTCTCTTCACAAGCTCCTGTACCTTTTCTTCATTAATAAGGCTATATGTATTTAACCCCTTTTCCTCATATGAGATAGCATGTGGTGTAAGTTCTACCGTTTTCGCACTCAAATTTTCAAAATATACGTAAAGCGTGCCAACTGCCGAGGATACAATCGCCGTAATAATAGAAATTACAAATAGAAAACGAGCATTATCTTTCATTTTATAAATAAGGTTGCTAAGAACAAACATATTTGGATACGTATAGAAAGATTGCTTTCTTTTTTGTAATGCTTTTAATACAACTGTACTACCTTGTGTAAATAGTAAATACGTTCCGCCAATTGTCAGTCCTACCACCGGTAAAAAGAGGATGATGAAATTCAGAAACGTTACTTGGAAGCTAAGTACATATGCAGCAATAATACATCCTATACCAACTACACTTAACCATGTAAATGCAAACGGCTCTACTTTTTGCTTTCTTGCTTCTCTTAATAAATCAATAATTTGCAAGCGTCCTACTGTCCAAACACTAAATAATGATAGGATTAAAAATAGAATAAAGTATACACCAGCTGTAATAAGAACTGCTTTACTATTCCAAACGAGTGGAAGTGTCTTATCTATTTTCAATAATACGCTTAACGCTTGGAAAAATAATTTTGAACAAAGCATTCCAACCCCAATACCAACTACAATTGCAATACCACCTAACATCAGTTGTTCTAATATAATCATTCGGCCGAGCTGCGATTTCGTTCCGCCTATTAATGTTAGTAGACCAAACTCTTTTTTTCTTGCTCGTAAAAACGTTGAATTTGCATATAAAATAAAGAGTGCCGAGAAGATGACCACAATATAATTCATCGATTCTAATCCTTTTGTAATCATCTTTCTCATACTAATATTACCGCTTACGACATCTGGATGATAAATAAAAGAAGCATACATGAAAAATACGACAATCGATAAACAACTACTTATAAGAAACGCTTTATAGTTACGCCAATTCCCTTTTACGTTATTAAGCGCGAGCTGGCGAAAGTTCATGATATTCTCCTCCTAGCATCGCAAGTACGTCCAGAATTTCTTGGAAAAAGGCTTGTTTCGTTCTTCCTTTATGTATTTCTGAGAAAATTTCTCCGTCGCGAATGAATAGAATACGTTCGCAATAACTCGCTGCTACTGGATCATGCGTTACCATTGCAATTGTCACTTTCTTTTGTTCATGTAAGTCTTGCAACGCGCTCATTAATGATTTTGCTGACTTCGAATCTAAGTTTCCAGTCGGCTCATCTGCTAAAATTAACGTAGGCTCATGAATAATCGCTCTCGCAGCTGCTGCACGTTGCTGTTGTCCGCCTGATACTTCGTATACTTTTTTATTTAAAATTTCTTCGATGTTTAAAAACTTCGCAATTTCCAGTACTTTCGCATCGATTTCATTTACAGATTTCTTCGCCATTACAAGTGGTAAAATAATGTTTTCTTTAATAGATAACGTATCAAGTAAGTTAAAATCTTGGAAGATGAACCCTAAATGTGTACGGCGAAACTCCGCTAATTTTGCAGCACGCATTTGATTAATTTCTTCCCCATTTACAAGCACATGACCTGAAGTTTGCTTATCAATTGTCGCCAATAAATTTAAAAGCGTTGTTTTCCCGCTTCCCGAAGGACCCATAATCCCTACAAATTCGCCTTCTTCTATTTTAAAATTTATATCGTTTAAAGCAGTCGTCGCTACTGAACCTTTTGATTGGTACACCTTCGTTAATCCTTTTACTTCAAGAACACTCATTTCTAATCCCCCTATGTGTTTTCTTCTTACATTTACTATAAGAAAAATAAGAAAAAGAAACGAGTGATTTCCCTTACAAAACGTTTTGTTATCTTACAGTTTTGTCATTTTTCTCATCAATGTATGATATTCTTCATCTTTTACAAATTGGAACGTGAATGTTGTCCCTTCTCCTTCAGCCGATTGAACATACATTCCATGATGTAAATTATCGCAAATTTCCTTCGTAATATATAAGCCCATCCCAGTCGCTTCTCTCGTTTTACGTCCATTTATTCCCGTAAAGAATGGGTCAAATATGCGCTTTACGTCTTGCTCTGGAATACCAATTCCATTGTCCTTAATATGTAATAACACCTTTTGATTTTTCTCTTCAATTTGAAATTGAATTTCTTTTTTCTCTACCGCTGAAATTTTGGTATACTTGATTGCGTTTACAACAATTTGACCTATAGCAATGCTCAGCCATTTTCTATCAGATGCAACCATACAAGTATCTTCTTCAAACATCACTTTCGGGAATACAGACGATTGAATGAAGGATTTTCGGTTTTCATTAATAATACCTCGCACGATATCTATAACATTTACTACTTCTACCTTATAATCTTTCGCAAACTGCTCTAGTCTTGCCATATGTAACGCTAAATCTAACCCATTTAGTATACGGTTATTTTCTTCACGGATACTTTCAACTGTTACTCTTGCCTCACGATGCTCTTTGCCAAACTTCTGCAACAATAATTCAATAACAGATACTGGTGTTTTCATTTGGTGAATCCATTGGTTCATAAATATCATTTGCTGTTGCTCTTTCGCATGCTGTTTATGAATTTCATTCATATATTGCTGTCTTAATAACGTAAAAGATTCAACGACCATTTCTTGCTCTGATGTATAAGATTCATCAATAAGTAAAGAGTCATGTAATGTATTTCCGCCAGTAACGTACTTTTCGATCCTCTTTAAAAACACACTCCGTTTTCGATAATCGTAAATGAGGTATACAGTAAACACAACTGTTCCTAATAAAAGTCCATATAACCACGTACTCCAATCAATGGATTTCTTTTCTAAAAGACTTTGCAACTGCAAAACGAGCCCAAATAAACAAAGGCTAACAATATAAGAAAGAATTAAAGGAAAGCGATCCACGAGGTAATTTTTAACCTTCATGCCCTTCGCCCCACTCCGTAAGAAGCGCATAACCATATCCACGTTTCGTTACAATTGCATTTTTAATGCCTAGCTCTTCTAGTTTCTTCCTTACACGTTTTACATTTACGGTTAATGTATTATCATCCACAAATGCTACTTCATCCCATAGAGCTTCTAACAGTTCTTCACGCGTTACATATTGATTCACCTGTTTCATTAAACACTCTAATAAGTAAAACTCATTTTTTGTCAGTTCAGTTTGTTGTCCCTGCCACTCAACGATATGCTGGGACGGGAATAACAACAGTCCATTTACACCTAAACAATCACTCTCAGCAGCAGAGGCATACTCTCCATAGCCACGGCGAAGCGCACTCTTCACCTTTGCCATTACGATATCTAAATGGAATGGCTTCGTAATATAATCATCGCCGCCATTTTCAATCGCCATCACTTGATCCATTTCCCCTGTTCTTGCAGAAACAAAAATAATCGGCGCATTCGATACAGTACGAATTTGACGACACCAATAAAAACCGTCAAAGTACGGTAAGTTAATATCAAGTAACACAAGATGAGGATTTATTTTTACAAACTCATCTTTTATATGACGTAAATCACTTGCTCTAAATGATTGATAGCCATACCTTTCTAAATGCTCCTCTAATATTCCCGCAATTTTCTCATCATCTTCTACAATTAATATTTTATACATGTTCTTTTTCTCCCCATAAAAGAATTCTTCTACATTTACTCCTTTTTCCATTATAAATTGAAAATTTAATTAGTGGGGATTTTTCCCTATAATAATCTAACTATTGCAATATAAAGTGATACTTTAATCAGTGGAGGTTCTACGGGCAAATAGTGGGATAAAAAAAAGACTGCCATATTTCGGCAGTCTTAATCGATAAATTCAAATTCATATTCAAGAATTTTTACAATATCTCCGTCTTTTGCACCACGTGCACGAAGCGCTTCATCAATACCCATTCCGCGCATTTGGCGAGCGAAACGACGTATAGATTCATCACGTGAGAAGTCTGTCATTTTGAATGTCTTCTCGATATCGTAACCAGAAATAACAAATGTGCCGTCACTTTCACGTGTAATTTCAAATTTAAGACTTTCAGCATCAAATTTATACATTACACTTGCTTCAGACTCTTCGACAACATCGTACATTGGGAATTCTGGTGTTGTTTCTAATAAGTTCGCTACTTCAAATAGTAAATCACGAACACCTTGTTTCGTTACAGCTGAAATTGGGAAGATTTTTACTTCGTCTCCCACTTTCTCTTTAAATGCTTGTAAGTTCTCTTCTGCATCTGGCATATCCATTTTGTTTGCTACAACAACTTGCGGACGCTCTGTTAAACGCATATTGTATTCTTTTAATTCATTATTAATTGTAACATAATCTTCATATGGCTCACGGCCTTCTAAACCAGACATATCAATAACATGTACAATTACACGTGTACGCTCGATATGACGTAAGAATTGGTGTCCAAGTCCAACGCCAGCATGTGCGCCTTCAATTAGTCCAGGAAGGTCAGCCATCACGAAGCTGCGGTTATCACCAGTTTCAACAACACCAAGATTCGGAACGATTGTTGTAAAGTGATACTCTGCAATTTTCGGACGTGCTGATGATACAACAGATAATAATGTAGATTTACCTACACTTGGGAATCCAACAAGTCCAACATCTGCTAGTACTTTAAGTTCTAGAATGACATCACGTTCTTGACCTGGTTCTCCGTTTTCAGCGATTTCTGGTGCTGGGTTCGTAGCTGTTGCGAAACGTGAGTTACCACGGCCACCACGGCCACCTCTTGCGATTACAGCAGTTTGTTCATGCGTTACTAAATCGGCAAGAATTTGACCAGTTTTTTCATCTTTTACTATTGTTCCTGGTGGAACCTTTACGATTAAATCTTCAGATTTACGTCCGTGCTGACCTTTACTCATTCCGTGCTGACCGCGATCAGCTTTGAAATGACGTTGGTAGCGGAAGTCCATTAATGTACGTAAGCCTTCCTCAACTACGAAAACAACATCTGCACCTTTACCGCCGTCGCCACCTGCTGGGCCACCTTTAGGAACATACTTCTCACGACGATACGCAACCATACCGTTACCACCGTCGCCGCCTTTTACATATATCTTGACCTGATCTACAAACATTATTTCACCACACTTTTTCAATTGGTTGTAATATAACTGAGACTTCTTCGTCTCGCACTGTATAAGAAATGGAATACCATTTATTGTTTTGGGTCGCAAGCCAATTCTGTAGTTCTTCTACACTCGTTAGCTTACCACGAAAATCAAAAAAGAAACGAGCATTATCCGCGTCACATTCAATTGTGATACAAACATAATTTTCAACATATACGTCTAAACTATGCTGAAGCATCGAGAAAAATTGATTCGTCCATGTACATACAGTCTCATCTAAGTGAGATAAGTTATGTAATTTCCCTAATACTTCGTACTCCAATAAGCACGGCTGCTGTTTCCAATTATATGTTAAAATCCACTCTGAAAATAAAGGCATTGATAGCCCCATCAGATTGGATTCTTGTCTCGCTTCTTGGACAAAACGATCGATGAGACTATGAATTTCTTCCACTTTTCCAAGGGAAAGGTTTCCTTTCACCATCTGCATACGATTGAGCCAATCATGTCTTGAATGGCGCAATGCATCTATAATTGTCCATTTTTCATTCATTTAGATACCCCTTAATATAGAAAAACTCTAACCTGCACTCAGGTTAGAGTTTTCCGTGAGTTCTTATGCTTCTTGAGCAACAGGATATACGCTCACTTGTTTGCGGTCACGGCCAAGACGCTCAAAGCGTACTACGCCGTCAACTTTCGCGTATAAAGTGTCATCGCCACCACGACCAACGTTAACACCTGGATAAATTTTTGTACCGCGTTGACGGTAAAGAATTGAACCACCTGAAACCGTTTGACCATCTGCGCGTTTAGCACCAAGACGTTTTGACTGAGAGTCACGACCGTTCTTTGTACTACCTACACCTTTCTTAGATGCGAAAAACTGAAGATCTAATCTTAACATACGTTACACCTCCTGCACTTTTTCTATTAAACGGATATACTTTCCGTAATCAAGTTCGATCGTCTTAAGCGAAACAACCAATCCTTCCAAAAGTATCTGTGCTTTTTCTACTGTATGAACGTCTAAATCATTAGGCAATTCATACGTTAAGAATCCGCCATCACTTCCGAGTTCAATAGTTGCCTGCACATTACAAAGTTCTTCCACTGCATTTATAGAACCAAACACAACCGCTGTAGTTCCAGCACAGACAAGGTCTTGTCCATGTGGCGCATAATCGGCATGTCCAGTCATTTTAAATGATTGGATACTTCCTAATTTCGTGCGACTTATCGTAATTTTAATCATGTTAACCTGGATTAAGCGTTGATAGCTTCAACAACTAGCTTAGTGTAAGGTTGACGATGACCTTGTTTCTTACGATTGTTCTTTTTCGCTTTGTATTTGAAAACGATAATTTTCTTAGCGCGACCTTGTTTTTCAACTTTCGCAGTAACTGTTGCACCTTCTACAACTGGGCTACCAACTTTAACGTTTTCGCCACCAACGAAAAGAACTTTGTCAAAAGTAACAGTTTCACCAGCTTCAACATCTAATTTTTCAATGTAGATTGCTTGACCAGCTTCAACTTTAATTTGTTTTCCACCTGTTTCGATAATTGCGTACATACTTGCACCTCCTCTTAATTACTAAGACTCGCCAAAAACGAGGTAGACATATATGCCTTTAGGGAACCTGTCTTGTGCGGTTGTAGCATATAGCCGTTTAGGTGCTATAAACTATAACATAAAGATGTTATCATGAATCATAGACGGTTGTCAATAAATGTTCTGCTAACTATTTTTTCCGCTCTACAATTTCTGTTTTACTTCCAAAACGGACAATTGCATACTTTTCGATCATATCATCTTTGAAATAAATTTCAAATGGAATATTTTTTTGTAATTCTTTTTGCAAAAATTGTTTTTGCAAGTCTTTAGGTGCAGCGATTAATACTGCCTCATCCTCTATATTGCCATATGTAATTAGCTCTCTCTCTAACTCATACGCAATTGTCTCATATGACATCATATACCCCGTCGCTTTGCACGGTACACATTCTTCTAGTAATACGTCGCGTAAAGAATGTTTCTTACGTTTACGTGTCATCTCTAAAATCCCTAACTCTGTAAACCCAAGCACTCTTGTATATGTGCGATCATTTTGCATAGCAGCCATGAGACATTCTCTTACCATTTCTTTATCTTCTCTTCTTTTCATATTAATAAAATCAATTAATATCATACCACCGATATCACGCAGTCTTAATTGACGTGCAATCTCTTCAGCTGCCACTTCATTTGTACGAAGGACTGTATCTTGTAAATTCTGTTTTCCAGTAAACTTGCCCGTATTCACATCAATTACAGTCATCGTCTCCATTTGTTCCACAATTAAATAAGCACCATTCGGGAGCCATACAATTTTTTGAAGTGCTTTCTCGATTTCACGCTCTATTCCAAAATGGTTAAACATTGAAGATTTTTCATTATAAAAAGATACTTTTTCTTTTCCAATCTTTCCCTCTAATTCTTTTACTATACTTCTTGTATCTACAACTACTTTTTCAATTGTTTCAATCGGATTCTCTTGGAATACACGATCTAAAAAGGTGGCCGGTCGATGAAGTAATAACGGCGCCTTTCCTTGGCCCTCTTTTCTTTTTAGCTCTTCATATAACTGCTGTAACATTTGCATTTCAGCTTGTATTTCTTCAATCGCTCCTTTTTCAGAAGCAGAGCGGAAAATGTAACCCCCTGTTCCTTCTACCTCAATTTGGAGTAACTGTTGTCTTTTTTTATTATTTTTTATTTTCCGAGAAACAGCGCGCATCTCATCAAACGGCATATAAACGACATATTTCCCGGTAAATTCTATATTCGCTGTCAATTTAGGCCCTTTCGTATCAATTGCCTCTTTTACAACTTGTACGAGAATCGCTTGCCCTTCATGTATACGATAACAAGATGGTACATCATCGTATGAAAGATACGCATGTTTTTCTAAACCGATGTTTACAAATGCTGCGTTCATTCCAGCGATTGTTCTTACGATACGTCCGGCATAAATATGCCCAACAATCTCTTGCTCTTCATTACGTTTCCATAAAAACTCAACAATTTTTTTCTTCTCTTCAATTGCAACGCGCTTTTCCGATCCAGCGTAATTCACATATAACGTTTTCAAAATTATTTCCTCACTTTATAATCTTCTTTGCTTTTACAATAATAAAAGGTTAGTGCTATCGTCAACACTAACCGATTAATTCTTCAACTGATGAAGTTGTTCGTTTTTCAGTAAAATATGCATAGAGCAGTTCATTTTCATCTAATGTGTAATGTTCTTTATATTTTCCATGGACGATAATAGAGTGCTTATATCCTCTACGAAATTTTGTGAATATCTTATATAAATGATCTTCTGATTGCACTTCAATAGGTGCAATCTTTTCAATTCCTCTTTTGTTCCCATAATAACGTTCTAATAAAAAACGCATAAAGGCATACCGTCTTTGTTTCCACTCTTGATATAACGACACTGCCAAAAACATGAGTAGTACCCACATCATAATATTATTGCTATTCCAGAGTAACTGCCATCCTAATATTACACCAAAAAAAACACATGACAATTTCATCATCTTTCCATGTGCTTGTAAATAAGGAAAACGATATGATAGTATATTAAACAATACTTTCCCGCCATCTAACGGCCAAATAGGGAGTAAATTAAACGCTAAAATAATTATATTATTCCACATAAAGAAATAATATAAATCCGCGTTCAGCCAACCGGCTTCAAATAATATATAACCTACTAGCATCATCCAAACATGTTGAATCGGTCCTGCAATTACAACAACAAGTTCCTCTTTCAACGACTTATTACCATGTTCCTCAAGCTCAGCCACGCCACCAAACGGCAAAAGCTGAATTTTTTTTATACGCCAATTATAGTGCGCTGCTGCAAGAGCATGCCCAAGTTCATGAATAAGAACAATACAAAATAACAGTATTAATTCTTTAAAACGTGCAGTAAAAATACCAATGACAATGATAACCCAAAATAATGGATGCACGGAAATTTTCGTTAAGACGTCCCTATATTTAATCAAATGATATCACCTGGATCGGATCAATAAATTTTTCATTCTTTTTTATCGCGAAATAAAACTTTCCATTTTTATCATTTGTATCATTACTCACCGTTCCAATTTTTTGTTTCTTTGAAACGTAATCATATAATTTCACTGACATATCGTTTAAATTTGCATACCATGACTCCGTACCATCTGCATGTTGAATTTGAACTGTATTTCCAAGTTCCTCTTTCTTACCCGCAAAAACAACTAATCCTTCATTCACTGACTCAACTGTTGCATTTGTAGCTGTTTGGACAAATACACCTTGGCCATTTTTTTGAAACCCTTGCATTACTTTTCCAGAAGCAGGAATTGCATAATTTTTTTGCTGAATACTTCCTTCTTTTTTCTCATTCGGTGAATAAAATACAAGCGGTTTTCCAAATTGCTTTTCATACCATTTCGCTACAGTAGCAAACTGAAATTCCTCTTTCATCACTTTTTCTGTAACAGCTTTAGCACCATCGAACGAAGACGGGGCATTCTTATATAAAATAGCAACCGAAAGAACTAATATTGCTGATAATAAAACTTTGAAGAAAAAGACTTCCTTTCGAAATAAAGGGTGAATTTCCTTTTCTCCTTCTTCAATAAATACTGTTTCGCTACCAAAATTCCCTCCGGTAAAATACTGCTCTTCCTCCATCCTTTCTTGCTCGGCCTTCCTTTTCGCAATCCGCTTTTTAATTTCTTCTACGCGTCTATTCTTCATACTGTCTCCTTTCTTTCCGTAAGCTAATTTCAATAGAAACAGTTGTATACAGTTTGTACATGTGTATGAGCTAAGAAAGAAAGATATTCGTGTGAAGAAAAAAGAAAGCACTTCGCATATGTGCGAAGTGCTTTTAACGGATTCCAAAGAAGTTTTTTACCTTTGCAAATACCGATACCTTTTCTTGTTCAAATGCTTGTAATGGTACATTCTCACCCAACAAGCGTCTTGCGATATTACGATAAGCCAACGCTGCTTTTCCGCTTGGTTGCAACGCCACAGGTTCACCTGTATTTGTAGCTCGAATAACTTCATCGTCATCTTCGACAACACCAAGAAGCTCGATTGACAATGTACGTACAATTTCATCAACATCTAACATATCCTGTTCATGAAGCATATGACTACGTACACGGTTAATAACAAGTTTTGGTGGTTCAATATCCTCTTTTTCTAAAAGCCCAATAATACGATCCGCATCGCGCATTGAGGATACTTCTGGCGTCGTAACAACGATTGCTTTATCCGCACCAGCTACCGCATTTTTAAATCCCTGCTCAATCCCCGCAGGACAATCAATTAATATGTAATCATAATCTTGACGTAATACTTGTATTAATTCATCCATTTGTTCAGGTGTTACCGCTGATTTATCACTCGTTTGTGCTGCAGGTAATAAATAAAGATCATCAAAACGTTTATCTTTAATAAGAGCCTGAGGTAAACGGCAACGCCCTTCAACGACATCAACAAGATCAAATACAATACGATTTTCCAGCCCCATTACTACGTCTAAATTTCGAAGACCGATATCTGTGTCAATTAAGCACACTTTCTTTCCAGATAACGCTAGGGCCGTACCAATGTTCGCAGACGTTGTAGTTTTACCTACTCCGCCTTTTCCAGATGTAATTACTATTGCCTCTCCCACAGCTATACAATTCCCCTTTCTAACTTTGTTAAATTAGGTCTAAGATGAGTGAGAAGTTGCAGGCGATCGACAACAATGTGATTGTTCTCATTAATATACGCACATTCTGCCGCCTCCGCTCCGTCTTCTTTCTCTTCCGGAGCCCGCATTGCCACATCACTAATTCGAAGTTGCATCGGGTTCATAACAGATGCAGCGATTACAGCATCCGAATCCCCATAATACCCAGCATGTGCAATTCCTCTTAATGATCCTACAACAAAAATATTCCCCCCAGCGATAACCGTTCCGCCTGGATTAACATCTCCAATTAACAACAAATTTCCTTTTACATGTAAAACTTGTCCAGAGCGAACAATTTTGGAAATAGGGACAATTTCTGTTTCTTCTTTCCAAGCTATTGCTTCTGCTTTAGTGATAACATCACTTTTAATTGAATCCACAACAAGATTCTTTTTATTACGAATTAACGTACGAATCTCTTCTTGTTGGACTTCTGTTAAATAACGATTTCCTACTTTCACATGCACTTCAATTAAAGAGCGTCCATCACCATCGTAGTAATGTGTAGAAAGTTTTTCGTCTAATTCTATCAACAATTCAGAGAATGAACAACAATCATCTAAATGAAGCGTTATCCCATCTTTTGTCCCTTTTATCGTTACATTTTGTTGCTTTTTTTCTTCCACTAAAGTTCACCCCACCGATTCAATTCGACATAAAATTAGAAAATCCTTTTTTCTTTTTCTTCCATCGCTTTTGAAAGACGCAATATATATCGTCTCAGTGGGAAACAAACTATCAACAAGAAAATAGCATTTAACAATAAAGTAGCAAGGAGACGATCTGTGAAAAAGACATACGCTGGCATATGAGTACGTCCCAACAAAGTTAAAAATCCATACACATAATACTCTAGTGCTACAACGCTAGCTAATATGATGGAAACAACAATAAATAAATTCAATTGCAGTACTTTCATCACACTATAAACTAAATAAGCTAAAATCGGATAAGCAAAAATATATATACCGACAAGTTCTGTGTATACGGTATCAAATAAGAAACCAAATAATAGTCCGTAATAAATCCCTTGGACCGGACTATAATACACTGTAATAAAACATAAGACGATTATAAAGAAATGCGGTGCTGCTATACTCTCTTTCCAAAACACATTTGTTGGAACAATGGTAGCAAACATATTTTCAAATAGAAACACAAAAAGGAGCAAAAGAGGAAGAGCTGCTCTTTTTAAAATCTTCATCATCTCTTCTCTCCCTCCTATTCTAATGGCGCTGAAGGCTTTTTACGTTTAGCAACCATAATATGCTCTACGTCATTTAAATCAGCGGCAGGTTTTACATAAGCTGTTTTTGTTAAGCCGTATGCATCTGGTTGTACATCAACGATTTTCCCAATTACAAGACCTTTCGGGAAAATATCACCTAGTCCAGATGTTACAACCATTTGATCTTTTTCTACTTTTGCATCAGAACCAATCTTTGTGAAAAGAAGTAAGTGTTTTTCTTTGTCGTAACCTTCAATTAAACCAAAGATATTTTCTTGCCCTTGTACAATAGCAGATACACGATTTGTTCGGCTCATAGAGCTTAATAACTCTACTGATGATGTAAACTGAGATACACTTTTCACACGTCCAACTAAACCTTGTGAAGTCATAACAGCCATATCTTTTTTAATTCCTTGCTGTGCCCCTTTATCAATTCCAATTAAATCGTACCATTTATCTGAACTACGAGAAACAACAGTAGCTGGAATCTCAGTATAATCGCTCAGCAACTCCTTTTTTCCAGTTAACTCTTGTAACTTCTTGTTATCATCTTCTAATTGTTTTACTTTCCCTGATAGACCTGCATAATTATCTAATTTTGCTTTTAATTCTTTATTCTCTTCATACGTGCGCTTTACATCCTCTACATTTTCGAAGAATCCAGCTACGTATTTCGCTGGCTTTTGGAATACACGTTCTACAACACCGACAGTGTCTTTAACAAACTGCTCTGGCCATGTTAAACTGTTCCGTTCTTTCAATGAGATTCCAATCAATGCCACGAGAAGAATAATACTAACTAACAAAACAATTAATCTTTTGTTTAAGAAAAACTGTGGCACGTTCACACCCTCTTAATTTCACTGATTTTTATTTTGCAATATTATCGAGCAGCAGTTTTGAAAAGATCGATATTGTCTAATGCTTTACCTGTTCCAATTGCTACGCAATCTAATGGGTCTTCTGCAACAAGAACTGGCATTTTTGTTTCTTCACTAATTACTTTATCTAAATTACGTAGTAATGCCCCGCCACCTGTTAATACAATACCGCGGTCCATAATATCAGCTGCTAATTCAGGTGGAGTTTTTTCTAGTGTATTTTTAACTGATTCTACAATCGCATCTACTGTATCTTTTAATGCATCTGCAATTTCTTCTGGCTGAATTAGTACTGTTTTTGGTAAACCACTTACTAAATCACGACCGCGAATTTCCATAGGCTCGATACCTTCTGGCTCGCCTGCAGAACCGATTTCTAATTTTAATGCTTCAGCTGTTCTTTCACCGATCATTAAGTTATAGCTTTTCTTAATGTACTGAATGATTGAATCGTCCATATCATCACCAGCAACACGAACTGACTGACTTGTTACAATACCTCCTAAAGAAATAATTGCAACTTCTGTTGTACCACCACCGATATCAACTACCATACTACCAGTTGGTTCCCAAACAGGTAAGTTTGCACCAATTGCTGCTGCAAATGGCTCTTCGATAGGATAAGCATCACGAGCACCCGCTTGACGAGTCGCATCGATTACTGCACGTCTTTCTACAGCTGTAATACCAGATGGTACACATACCATTACATACGGCTTACGTGAGAAGAAACCGTTTGATTTTTGAGCTTGTTGAATGTAATATTTCATCATTGTTGCAGTTGTTTCATAATCAGCAATTACACCGTCTTTCATCGGGCGAAGTGCCACAACGTTCCCTGGTGTACGACCAATCATTTGTTTTGCGTCGCTACCTACAGCAACGATTTGTTTCGTATCAGTTTGTAACGCAACTACTGAAGGTTCACGTAAAACTACACCTTTTCCTTTTACATATACAAGCGTGTTCGCAGTTCCTAAGTCTATTCCAAGATCGCGAGTAAATCCACCAAATCCAAACATATTATTTATCTTCCTTTCTTGTTTTCACGGACTCATTTTTTCTTACTTTATATTATAAAAACAGTACGTTTTTTATATCTTTATCCTTTTTGTAGATAAATTTCTACAAAAAACTCATAAATCACATTATAAAACAAAATAAGTAAAAAGCATAGTCTTAAATATGACCTTTTTCCTTTAAACTCACGAATTTATGGTCACCTATTATAATATGATCTAGCACTTCAATTCCGATAATCTGGCCGCATTCTACTAAACGTTTTGTTACTTCAATATCTTCACGGCTCGGCGTGGGATCTCCTGAGGGATGGTTATGAAGACATATAATAGAGGCTGCTGCACGACGGAAGGCTTCTTTAAAAACTTCCCTGGGGTGTACAATTGACGTGTTTAAACTTCCAATAAAAATCGTTTGCCTATGTAGAACTTGATTTTTTGTATTTAAATATAAACATATAAAGTTCACGTAAATACGAAAAATTACAAAACAAAAGAGCACAGCGTGTATAAGTAGTGCTACCAACACTCTTATACCATTCACCTGAGCTGACCAGGTAAACACTTGCTATACTCTCATGAGTTATTGTACATCATGCAGGGTCTATTAAGCAACGTTTACCAAATTATTGGTGACGTTGCTTTTTTGTTTCCAAGAAGGAGACATATAATATGGAAAAGAAATGCATAGATGTTATAGCAAGTGAAGAATCATTCCGTAACTTATCACCATTTATAGAATTAGAAGAATTGAACAAAACTATACGTACATATAGAGACATTATCCGTATGTCTATTAAGCGTACCGATGTACAATCTAAACTAATTGAATTACTTGAAATTTTAAAGCGCCACAGCTGCAAATATGTAGGCGTTAGTTTCCTTTGCAAAAATTCAATTGCTGACATGATAGGAGTTTCATATAAAACTGTACAACGTTTAATGAAGAAACTTGTGGATCTAGAGATGATTCAGCAAGTATCGATGAAACGTAAAAAAGATATGCTTCAAACTTCTAACGCTATTATCATTCAACCAATTGTGGAAGAAGTGTCCAACAAGGTAGATGCAAAAAGTCCTACAAAGTGTCCTACCATTAAAACAAAACCTGTTTCCTTAAAACAAAATATAAAAGATATAAACAAACGTAATAGTAATGAGAATAGTAATGCTCTAGGAGAGAATATTGAACAAGCTGATTTCGTTGCTCATTGGGTACCAGAACGTTTTATTTCTTTAGTTAACTCTTTTTACAATGAATCTAAAACAATTCAAGAACTGTGGAAGGTCGTAAGACAGTGTAATAAAATCGTTAACCATACAACAGGTGATAAAGCATTTACTAAAGACCAGGAACTTACTATTGGCTTAAAAGCTATTAAAGAGTTTATTATGAAAATTAAAGCGGGCACAAAAATGAAAAAGGGTAAATTCGCTTATTTCAACGGGATTGTAAATAAATTAATGGACAAGTTCTACTTTGATAAAGAATTTATGGCCATATAAAAAACACCTAGCTAAATTAACTAGGCGTTTCGATTTTTAAAATATCCATGAATTGCATTTTATATATTATATTTGGGCCATCACTCACTACAATTCTACCCATTTGTTGTTCAAGTTTAACGATCTTGCCTTGAATGATATCTGGTTCTTTATCTTTTCGATACACTGTAAACACTAATCCCATATCATCTTGCATTGCTAATTGAATTAATTCAGCAGCTGCTTGTTGTTCAAATTCATCCATGTATGGTCTAGGTTCCTTTTTTGAACCACTTTTCTTCTTTGGTGGTTTTGGTACTCCGTTTGTCATATAATATCACCTCATTGAGCGTTTTAAGCATATTGATATTTTATTCTTACTTTATCAATAGATAGTATATTAGTTAATTTCAACATTCTAACTTGTTGTTTTTCCATGCAATACACCAATATACGATCCTCATATATTTTTCTAACAATAACAGTTCTTTGAGAGAAATCTCCTGAACCGTTTAAATATATTAATTCAATTGGTATTTTTTGATTAAAAGAGCATGTAAGCAAATTATTCATGTGATGACCTCTGAAAGAACGTTTGTTTGCATAATTATAGAACGATTGTTCTAATTCATCAATAAATTAGAACCGCACATTTACAGGTATTACATGAAATTGGTATGATTTAGGTGTTATTTTAAGGAGGGGTTTTCATGAGTTATGATACGATAGCATCGCTACAACGTATGCAACAATTAGAACAAGCACAGGCTGCAACTGGAAAACGTTTAGTTCTAAAAAGAGTTTATGAATCAGATAAAATTTCAGCTTTCATTATCGTTCTTTGTATTATCGCTATCCCAGCAACAATGTGTATATCCCTTTTAGTTGGATTAGTCATCTATTACATTAGAGAATTCAAGCGTACAACATATGTAGTAAAACATGATGCTACTGGAGAGAAATTCAGGGTTAATAAGCAAGATTTCAGACAATACAAAAAAGAATTTAAAGCAAAGGAAAAAGAAGTTAAAAAAATATCCGAACTATAATTGGAGGTAAAGGAAAGATATATGAAATGAAGAAGAACTCTAAATTTATAACAGTTATTCGTTCAATATTTAACTTATTTCGTTTGTTGAATAAAATCATCAATCCTATATTAAAAGCATTTATTTCTATGTTAATTTTAATTACGTAGAAATAAAAAAACGTCTATTTAAAACGTGGTCACTGAAAAAGTCCACTTACTATATAGAGATATCAGACTCTTTCCCATTTCTAGATACCAATAAAATGCATGTTTTTTCAAAGTAATGAATTTTTCAATGGCCTCATTTAAAAGACAATTCTTTTTCACTTCACATACACGTAGGTTGAATTTACTGTCCTTATCTTATATCAACAAAAATAAATCCATCTTTTAGAAGTGCCGTAGACTACTTTTACACCTCTTCCTAAAAGATGGATTTTTAAACGTACTACTTAAATATTTGTTCTCAAATTAACCTTATTTATAAGGATTATTTTCGTCATTATAGTAGTACTCAAAATTATCTCTAATGACTTTCGACACTTCTCTTTGTCTTAAAGCAATCTTTCTGTTCGTTACAATAGTAGGATATAAGAAGCAAATCCCAACAATTAATGCCGTATTCTCAATAAAATCATTCCCCGAGATAAAATTAAAAGCTACTGCACAATTATATCCAAATCCTAAACTTGCATAAAATGCATCTTTCAAAAAAATACGCTTTCCTATGACCTTATCTTGATAAAATAACATATTTTTATCATAATTCATCTTTAGAAAAACAATGAATATACAAATACAAATTAACCCATAATACCTACTCATTTGAGCAATGAATACAATATTCATGCCGCCTGTCACGACTAAAATGAACGATCCTACCCCTAATGTCGCTGCTCTTCCATAATTTTTGATATTCCATTTCTCTTTCTCAGATACAGGTTTAACTTCCTCTTCATCTAATTTAGGAATATATTTTTTTACTATTCTATACATTTTATATTCCAAATTTAAATTTATAATACATAAAATAGCTATGATTACAAATCTCATAATATATTCTAGAGAACCTATTTCAAATTTATAATTGTAAAATGCAACAATACATGAAATAACTTTTAAAATAAAACTTATTCTTGCTTCTTTCTTTACTATTGAATAGTCTTTTTTGTAATCACTCGCTAGTATAAAAGATGCAATCGTTAACAACAGGAAAGGTGAAATAGCCCATAATGCGCTAACACCAATTAAAGTTTTATATCCATTAATATAAGCAAAAGTAAAATTATTTATATATATAATAAGTGTAATCATTATTAAAAATTTTATTTTTTTCTGCATTGAATCACCTGTTATGAAGTGACCTTTGTCAATAGTTTTTCACCCATAATATTTTTCTTGATGGCATACAAAAGCTTCAGAAATAAGATCTATCGACAGTTAACCACTCTGTTATTCGTGGATTGGTTACCTCAGGTTAATGGTTCGTCGTTAGGCTCTTATAATCTCACTGCGTGGATCACACCTTTTCAAATTCTAATAAATAGCTTGTTTATCAGAATTTCAGCCATGCCAGAAGAGGTGAGTCATAGATAGCCAGACCTGTAATTCACTATCTCTGAAGCTCATCTATGCCATCAATTGATACCTTTGATTTCTAACTATGAATCAATCAACTTCATATCCTTCCCTCTTTATTTTCGGTGAATTTTACCTGTTTCTAATCCCCATATAAAACACCCCAGTTCTCTTGCGATAGCTGTAACGGCAACATTTCTAGGCTTCCCTTGATATATCATGCGATAATATTTTCTTTGTAACCTTTCTACAGCCTGATCCGCATAAGCAATCACTTCGCTTCGTTGCCCTTTTTGTCTTGCTTTCACTCGCTTCGATTTTAATCCGATTGCTCCTTTTACCAACGCATTTGCACATTCTACAAGAGTAGACCTAACGGTCGAATTTCCTTGTTTTGTAATCGAACGTCGACTGATTTTCTCTCCACTTGAGCTTTCGCTTGGCGTCAATCCTACATAAGCCATAAATGCTTTAGCCGTGGGAAAACGAGTGAAGTCTGCAATTTCCACATGAACAGTCATTGCCGATGTTGTATCTATACCTTTTAAGCATCTTAACTTTGCGATTGGTTCTTCGTACCTTTCACGATGAGATAATTCTTCTAATCTCAAACTGAACCGCTCAATTTTATCGACTAGAACATCATACTGTAATAGGTATTCGCCTAACGTTTCTTTGAATAATCCTTGTAGATCAAGATTCTTTAACCATTTCATATAAGCGATTGTCCAGCTTGATTTCCCTTCATACACATAGCCATGTCTTAAAAGGAATGCTTTTATCTGTTGTTTTATTTTTTTCAAAGATGTTTTAAAATCACCTAACATGCGGATATACTCTTTCACGGCAACATCCTCTTCTTCTGGAACATATACTTCTTTATAGGTGCCATTTGCTAAATTAAGAGCAATCATTTTGGCATCGAATTTATCATTTTTCACCATTTTGTTTTTTGATGAACTGTACATTGTTGTGGGAGCTAAAATATCACAATCAATTCCATTTTGTTCAAGAAGATTATGAAGTGAATACCCTAAACAACCAGCCTCATATCCAGCTTTAATTTTTATATCTTCACCATATTTTGTTTTCAGTTTCTCAACGAATTTTTTTACGAGAGATACATTTGAAGCACATCGTGCTTCTCTTACAATTTCCCCAGTTGTTCCGTGTAGTGCACATAAGCTAAAACTTTCCTTGTGGACATCCATCCCAATATATATTATATTTTCCATAGTGGCCTCCTATTATCATAGGGTATAACCCCATTCATAATGTTTTCATTCATTATTATGGGTTAAAATCCCTGACTTGATAATCTAGGAGGTCACTTCATATTATCTCTCTTCTTTAGAAACTATTAAAGTCTGCTTGCGTTGCTTTCCGTGTTTTTTCTTGTGGTGGCTTCTGCATTTCTAAATATTCATCGATATAATCAAGGCACATACCAATTGTCATATCTTCTAAATCTGCTTTTGTAAGTTTGCATTTATAACACAAAACAAGGAACGTCTCAGTGGTGAATACATCACCCTGATTCGCTCCTTGTTGACTATTATTATTGCTTTCTACAACTTTTTTTTAGATTGAATTGTGGAAGCTATCATATCTTGAATATCTTCTAAGATTTCTATGATTGGAAATTCATCAAATGAATCTAACCATACCATCGGCTCTGGTATCTTTGGATCAGCCGTTTTCGCCATAGTCCAAACAAGATTATAAAATACTTCAAAATCCACACTATCTAACTTACTTGGATCTAGATTCTCCATATCAATTTTCCCAAGTGGTGCTAACTTGAGAAGTTGTGCAAAATAATCCTTTCCAAATTGTGCTTTAAATCGGACTGGTGTCCCTCCTGTACTTTTTAAACGAATATCTTGACCATCTACTGTAATTGTCTTTTCCATTTACTATTACGCTCCTTTTGGTGCTGCTGGTTTTTTAACGTACACTTCTTTGTACCAATTATCATAAATAGCTTGAGTTGTTTTAGACGTTGTTTTTGTTTTAACCATAGGTCTTCCTCCTGGTGCTAAAACAATTGGACTAGAAACAAACTTCAATTCATTTGTATTTGGTTCAGCTGAATTTGTTTTTGTTTTAGATGCAATTGTTGGACGGCTTGCTGCACAGTTATACATAACATGTCGAGTCGCGTTTACATCGCCATCGAATTCAAATAGTAGTGCAAATGGTTTCCCTTTCGCATCAGCTAATTCATTTAATACACCGTCGGTTTCATCTAACTGCTCACCTAATGCATCAATAGCAAATTGTTCTGGGATAGTAGCAATGCTCAATGTTCCATCGTAACCTTGGTTATTGCTTGCTGCGTAATAAAGCATGTCATCTGCATAGAATTCAATCAAATCACCACGTGGTTCAAATGTTAGTTCAACCCCACCAGGTAATGGAATCGGTGTCGCAAACTTTACTAAAAAATCTTGAATATCAAATGGGACATAATGTACATTCTTCAAACCAAACGTAACTTTATTTTCTTTACTCATTTATATCAACCTCATTTCGTATATTTTCTGATACATATTTTCTGATTCAATAATCCCTTCAATTGGTGAGTCATAAGGAATCTCATGATCGTCTAGGACTTTTTCAAGTTTGGCTTCTGCAACTAAGTTTTTTCTTGTTGTGTAAAGTTCAATAATTACATCATTTATTTTGTGATACACTTTGTTGTCTGCCATTAGGTTTGCTGATCCATCAGCAAGAAAACACATATACGGAGGACTTGGTACAGGATTACCTGGCGTTGCTGTGAAATGCGAATAAGCCACAGGATAACCTGTAGCTTCAAGAATTTTTGTTAATTCAACTAATGTCATTGTTGAACCGCCCTTTCGATACGTCTTGGCAATTCATCAATTACATACTCTTCAACTGGGCGGATATGCACCTGTGCTGGAACACGTCCACCGCCAACTTTCGCATGTCCTTTTTCTAAAAGGTGTGTTAGTTGTCCTTGTGAATTGTGGACGACAACACTATTACCTTCTTTTTTCTTACACCATCCTTTACGATATGCCCCTGTTTTTTTAGGACTACCTTGCTTTAATTTTTCTACAGCAACATCAGCAACGTCTTCTTCTGCTGTCAGTAACTCTTCTTCCACAACATTTGCATATCTTTGTAATTCCCTAGCAATCTCACTCGCAAAATCATTCATATCAAATATGCTCCTTTGCGATAATAGTCAATGTTTGATACATTTCATCATCATTCATTGGCGGTTCAATAATATCAAAGATACGATTCTTCATTTTAATTCGCATTAACTCTGTAATACCTGTTGTATAAGGAATAACAAACCGATAAATTCGCGTGGACTGTGAAGCCGAAGCTTCAATGTACTCCGAACCTTTTACCGTTTTTATCATTGCCCATGCTTTTTTTACTTCTTGCCAATTACCTGTTTCAACTTCTTGATTCAAATCATCTTTTATTACTTCAGGTTGTTCAATGATAATTCGATTTCTACAATCACCTGTATTCATTGGTTTTTTATACTGAAAAGGACGCATATTAATCACCGTCCAATTTAATTTCTTCTAATGCTTTATCGATACCTAAACTATTAATCTGACTTAAAAAATTCTTGTCAAAATACTCTAATGCATCGTTATAAACATAACGAGAACGTTCAAAAACTAATTCTTTGAACTCCTCGTCTTTATTTAAATCATAATTCCCACAAATCCTAAGTAATGCCTTGTTAGACGTAGAAAGGATGCGCTTTAGGTTATCACCTTCCTCATCCCCTAAGTGCATCCTATCTTTAAATTCCTGTACTATTTCATTTGAAATTACTGTTTCCATTTACATCACCCTTGTGTCGGTGGTGTTACTTCTTCAAGTTTCAATGTATAAACTTGTGAAGTATATTTATCCTTTGGCTTACCTGTAGCGTGTTGTTTAGCAATATAAAGTGTTGCATCTTCTAAAGCGAGTGTTTCATTATACTTTTGGATTGGCTCCGCTCCACCCATCGCTGCAATGTACTCCCCTTTAACAAAGAACACCACTTGTCCTTGAGGTACAAATACAGATTCAGTTGGGATTGGATTAAAAGGTAAGCTCGTTACATATACACCTGCCGCATTTTGAGTTGTAGCATTTGCTTGAATATCAAAAGTATCGAATGGATTTGTTACCATAACTACTTTACCAGCTATATTTTTAGGTCTATCTGCATCTGTTTTACCATCAGGATTTAATTTTTTAGCCAATAATTTAACCACGCCTTTTAATTCATTAATTGTTTTACGACCCGGTTCAAACGTTAAAGTTCCTGCTGGCTTTTTATCTGGATATACTCCATTCACTACACTTCCGCTAGGATCTTTTAATAACCCAATTGGTTCTTCTTTACCTGTCCCTACTACAAAACCACGTTCTAAACCTACTGACATCGCTTCTGTAATCATAGTACGAACATATCGTTCCACCCATACTGGACCAAGCTTCAACATATCATTCGCTAATGGAATAAACGCAGTTAATTTCAGTTGAGTAATTGACTCTTTTCGGAATGTAGCATTTAATTGTCCTTTAATATCACCAAATAACGGTCCCCATACAGCTGCACCCTCTGGATCTCCATAAATAAATTCTGTCACGGCTCCTAAATTCTCTAAGCCGATATGCTCTAGCAACGGATGACCTTGAACTAAATCATCAAAAATTCTCTCTTGTGTTGTTTTAGGTAAAGTTTCAGTAGATTTAAAACCACCATCTTCAACAACGGCATTAAAGAACTTCATCTCTTCACTTGTTAGTACATTAGCACCGCGAGATTGCATAATAGAACGATCTACCATGGATTCATTCACTTGATTTAAAATATCTGAACGAACATCCGTAGCAAGTGCTCCAATCATAGAATTTAATGCTGCTGATTGTTCTTCTGCTGTACCTTCTTGTGTTGCTTTCGCGAAAGCTAGTTTTTTATCTTCGAAATTATTAAACTTAATAACCATATTTTATTTTCCTCCTAAAGTTAAAAAGAGCGTACTCAGATTCTGTTTTGTATGAACAGGCTCTTGAATAGGCTCTTTGGGATTTTGATTATTTGGTTGTTTCATATACTTAGCTACTAAATCTTCTTTAAAATTTTCTACAACTTCCACTTCTTCATCTTCTTGCGTATCATCAATTTCAATTTCATCAGCAATTTCATCAGCTAAACCAAGAGCGACCGCTTCTTCTGCTGTTAGCCAAGTTTCATCTTTTAAAAGTTGTTTTAATTCTTCGTCTGTCCCAACAAAACGTTTTTTATAAGATGCTGCTAAAGCTGAATCAATCTTTCGTAAATCTCGTGCTGTTTTTTCAAATAAATCTGCATTTCCATATTCAAAGGTACTTGCTTGATGAATCATCATCATAGTATTACTAGGCATAATGATTTTATCACCTGCCATTGCAATTACAGACGCGGCACTAGCTGCCCAACCATCAATATGAACTATAATTTCTGCACTATGCTGCTTTAATTGATTACAAATTGCTACACCATCAAAAGCGGAACCTCCACCAGAATTAATATGAACGTGAATTTTTTCTGCTTTAACATCTTGAATTTTTCTTCTTACTGCTTCAGCATTGTTTTCACTAAGCCATCCACCAATTGACCCATAAACAGTTAATTTGTATTCATTTTCACCTTTAGCTTCAAAACGAATATCTCGTTTTAAGTTCAAAAGCTTATTCATATTCACATGCTCCATCATTTCTCACCCCCTTCAGATTCATTTAATTTTGTATAGTTCTTCGTAATATGATGGATATTTAGATTTGGATCATCCGACTCCTCATAATCTACTTCTGAACGAATTTCATTTCCTGTAAATGCACTTGAAGAAATGAGTTTATCAATACTTGTCGCAAGATCAAATATACTTTGATAGGAAACAGCCTTAACCTCAATTTTTCGTCCTAAAAGATATTCACTCATTTCAAAGAATTTAACGTTCGCTTCATCAGATAGCTTTTTTAATAATGGTCGTACTGTGAAAAGTATATAATTTTTCGTTTGCTTTTCTACATCAGCCATTTCTCCATATATCAGAGCTATAGGAATACCAATTGCCATAGCTACTTGATTCAAGAAACCATTTGTTACTTTATTGATTTCTTCCACACTTGGACCATTTGCAACACCATTGTATATCTCGTTATAATGAATACCTTTTTGCTGTGGAACAATAGCTATATCTTTTGAACCGATTGACTTATACATATTGTCTATAAACTCTTGTAGCTTTGCTATTTGTTCCTCAGTTTTAGCACCAATCATATCCATATCAACCGTGCCGCGAACTTGATTTTTACGTTTCTGTGAGTTTAGTATCCTACCAAATAAATCACCGTAATCTGCAAACAATCCATCAATAAGTGGAGATAATTTATCATTCCGATACTTCAAATGAATAACTTCGCTTTGCTTAAAACTTCTCTTAAACGTATAATCTTTTACCCTTACATCAGTAAAGGTATCTTCAAACACAGCATACTCATTATGTTGGAATCCATCTGCAATAAGTAAATCACCATCATCTGCTTGTATAACTAAACACTCATTATCATAAATAAGTTTGCGAACAAACCTTTCCCAAAAGGTACTTGCGGTCATATTCTTGTTTGGTCTTACATTTAATCGATAATAAAGCTCATCCTTCTTAAATGCTTTACCATTTCTTACTCTAAATTCAGATTGACTAATTGTCCTTCCTAAAAATGAAACGCATGTATCAATCGCCAATCGTTTCATATGAAGCCTGTTTGCTGTATCAGTTATTATGTCCAGATCCAGCATGAATTCTAATTCTTTATTTTTTTTAAATACTGAACCTAACCATCCAATGATTATCACCCCCTTTATTAGAATTTAATGTTACCTATAACAAAGTCAGTTGCTTCTTGTATCTCATCCGCCCTATAAAGAGCATGAACAAAACATTGGAACCCATCTGTTTTTCTACGAACAGGCTCTTTCTTTTCGTATATTTTATTTCCATCACTTTTGATAACAACCAATACATTTTGTGTATACCAACGCATTAACGGATTATCATCAAAAACAATTTGTTTATTTGCAAACGCCATTTCAATACGTGGAGCTAACAAACTATGAATTGCTTTCGGGTTTCGTATAACCTCTATTTCAAATCCTTCTGCTACTAATAATGGTCTTATTGCTTCCATTCTGAAGTTATCAGCTATAATCTTTTTAATTCCATATTGTTCTCGCATTTCTACAAACCAATCAACAATGTGTTGAGGATTAATAGTTGGTTCATCCACAACTGTTAGTAGACCTTGCTCTTCCCAATCTTTTATAGGAGCAAATTTTTGTTTTTTATACTCGCCAGCTTTTTTAGAATAACCATAATAAATATCAACAAATTCTTTACGCACAAAGGAATGGGTTTTAAAAATGTACTCACCATTTTGTCTAAATAAAAGACCACATGCTGCGAAATCTCGAATACTCGCAAAGTCTAACGCTCCTATACATTCTTGAGCATATAAATCAGGGAATGGACGGTTTGTAGCAAGAATCTCTGACCATTTTGCAACAGATCGTTCTAGATTTGTAACTGGTAAGTTCATACGCTTTGTCATAAATTCTTCTCGGTTACTTGGATCATCCTCTAAATCTTCATATTCTTCCTTTATCGTTTCAAGTAATCCCTCAGCATACTCACTTAGTGGCTGCGATAACATAGGATTAGCTAATTCCCAATTATCAATATCATCAACTTCCTTTTCATCATTAAGCTTACAGATAAAAGGAAATACGGCATTAGGACGAGCTTCACCATTTAAAACCTTCATAGCTTTTTCTTTTTGTTTATCTAAAAAGCCATCTCGTACATAACCATCTGTACCAATATAAAATTCACGAGGGTTTTTCTTTTTCCCTAAGCCGCTGATATGGACGCGAACGTCTTTATTACTTTCATATTGATGTATTTCATCAAATACAACTGCACCATCACGCAAACCGTCTTTTGTATCTCCGTTGGAAGTTCTAAACTTTAGTATACTTTCAGTAGCCTTTGAAACAGTTTGAGTTAATGTGGTTTTAAACGCTCTCTGTAAAACCTCATTTTTCTTTACGCATTTATGCACTTCGTCAGGACTTGTTTTCGCTTGTTCCTCACTATTCGCAACAACAGAGATGTTATACTCTGGAATACCGTGCAATTCACTAATTAAAAAGTGAATAATTACAGATATCAGACCATTTTTACCGCCACCACGTCCTAACATCCATAGGAATTTCCGATAAAATACGCGTCCATTTTTCTTATAAAATAAAAAAACGAATGCTATTAAGAATTTCTGAAATGATTGTAACGGAAAATACCACTTCTCACCGAAGTTAATACAATCCTCAATCATTTCATCATCAAAATACAAATCGTCTCTGTTTAAAACGTATTTTTCTAGATATCCAATTAACAGTTCTCTTTCTTTATTGAACTTCACTTTCCCACTTCGATAAAGTTCAATATATTCTTCTACATATTTTTGCTTAATCATGTAAGATCACTTTTGTTATATCCTGTATCAGGGATAGTATTCTTAACAACAAACTTTATATCTCTCCCTAACGCAATTAAAGAACTGTTAATTTTATTCCTCTCACTTATAAGAGGGTGGGCCTTAACGAAAACTTGGGTTCCATTTTTAATTGTTACGGATTCCCCTTCTTTCGTTATCGTTTTATTAATTTTTCGAAATGCTTTAACTAGATCAATATAGCGTTCCACCTTTTCAACTTCAACTAAATCTGTCGTATCAATACTATTCATTAACTGTTCCTTTACCCTTACAATACTAACAGCCATCTACCCACCCCCCTTACGCGCGTATTTCCGAAAAAAACCTGACAGTTAACCCCCTCCTCCGGTGCCCCTTAGACGAAAAAAAGCCCAACCTTCGAACCGGGGGGCCTTATCCCTGAATCATTTTCACCACTTTTCATCGTTTTCCCATTTGTTCGGTTTCTTTTTGAATGTTCTACCGTGTTCTTTATTATGGCAATCCACACAGACTGTTTCTAAGTTATCTATTTCTAATGCAAGTTCTGGATGATGTCCTAGTTCTTTTATATGATGGACAACGAGTTGAATCTTCTTACGCTTGGCACGCTCACTGTACTCATTGGTATCAGTTTGTACACGACCATTTCGTTTACATTCCTGACACTCATAATTGTCTCGCTTTTTTACTTCTTCTCGCAATTGTTTCCATGCCCTACTGTCATAGAACTTACGTTTTTGTTGTTTTGTTTTATATTCTCTCATTCTCTCTTTACCACTCTACTTTCGAACTACTCCTCTAAACAACCATCTATCAACCCTTCTTTTTAATCTCATAAAAAAGGAAGGATTGAATTGTTTTTGATTCTTTTCATCATTCTTTACTAATTCTTCTATTGTCGAATCCATAAGATGAGTCATTGAATAGAACATAGGTTGTTGACCATACATTTTATAATATTTAAACTGAAGTTCATCCATTTCTACTACCGTTCGATTTTTAAAATATCTATGATAAATTATATCGTCCAAAGGACTTAGACCGAGCGCATCAATTTTCTTTTGTACCTCTGTTTCAATATGTTCCATCTTCTCCACTCCTCGTCTTATCTGTTCTCATTCAAATACCATTTGGGCATTTGCTAATTTATATTCATTTTTATTGGTATACAAAACCAAAATTAACAAATAATAAGAGTGGATGAAGAACTTTCACTACGGCTTTGTACATTGAATGACCCCAATTAACTATTCTACATCTTTGAAATGTATGAATATGTATGCGCTTCATCCTTTCAGTTACTCCATGAAGGATAAGGAACATGTTGTATACTTCCTATTAAACCTACACCATTATTTCCCTTTGTTATAAATTATACAACTGTTCTTTATCCCTTCCCTTTTACATTTGTAAAAGGTTATATTTATGATTCTATACTTGTCTGCATCTTGTTATAGTAAAAGTACCCTAACATTCCGAATACCAATTATGGTTATAATGGACTTTTTTACACTTCATATGCACAGTTGCTTATCTCACACAGATGATGCTGCAGCTGTGCTTTTCATTTCTTTCTACTTCTTTAAAAATTCATCCATAGTTTTATCTAACAAACTAACCATCGCTTCTCTTCTTTGCTTTGGTGTTGTATTATCTTCCAACTCATTAAAGGTTGGAATTGTCTTTTCTAATTTCTGTTTATCGATACGCTCATTTACAAGGTCCTGTCCTAACATTGAAATAAATGTGCCTATGATCACGGCTTGTTCTTGTTTTGTTTGTTTCATACATACCTCCAACAAAATAAATAAAAGCATCCGAATGGATACTTTCACTCTATATCCTTATTCATTTTTCAATTCTAAATACGGAAGGTATATGAGGTTGTATCCTTATACTAGATTCTTCAATTGCTACTATGTACTGCGGATTTAAAGCAACCTGCATTTCATTTCCCGTCTCCACATCTATATGAGTAACCAAGATTAATGTATCAAGGAGTTCCCCTTCTCCATTTACAAATGTCTTTCCAATCAACATACCAATCTGAGTCGGTACAATGTATTCTTTCCCATTTGATAAAATAATTTTAGAAGCGCTATCCATCTGTATCTCCCTCATTTTGTCAAAATGACCAATTCTTCATATATTTTCTATATACTTTATATGTCCATTTTTTAGATCTATGCCTCATTTCCACAAACATACATATTAACGCAAAAGAGAGCAACCAAAGAAATGGCTGCTCTTATATCATTTATATAGCGAGGAAGGTCTTTGAAAAAAAGTTCTGTATTATTGGTAAATTAAACAAAAAAGAAAGCACATGACCAGTTTGCTCTCCAAAGGTGACATATTTCGTTGCCCATACTTTATCGTATTCACTTATCAATACAGTGTTAAGAATTTTCTATTATTTTTGGTTTTAAAAACCATTTTTGTGTATATACTAAAAATGGGTAGAAAACTGACACTATCTACTGTTTATTTCAGACCCTTAACTTGGTAAGCAGTTACAATCCATCTGTTTTCTTCCAACATTTCTTTCAGAAGGGCGAAGAATGCACAGGATACCTTACATCTAGATAGAATAAACCCACCACACTTTTTTATTCTGGCATTCTTCATTCCTTCACCCGTTTCTACTTTTACAATTCATCATCCAGTCCTCTGACTTATTTCTTCTTTTGCTTCCATACCCCATTCTTTTTATAATACGTATCTTCTCTATTCATAAAGTCAGCTGTACGGCCCGGAATATTATATTTTTTATTCTTTTTCTTTTCTTTTTTCTTCCTTCTTTTTTCCTCTTGAATAGCCTGAAAATCTGCTTTCCATTGTGTTGACATATCCTTTTTCACTCGCATCAACTTCTGCCTCTCTTATACACATATATAGCATTACTCTAACTGAAAAAAGAAAGAACAAAAATCATATATATTACCTGTACCAAGAGATAAATTCAGATGTACTAAAAAGAGTAACTATACATCAGTTACTCTCTCGTCAAAATTTTATGTTATTACTATAATCGATATTTTCAAGAGTGAACATTCATAAAACTGAGTGTCAGTAAAGTGCAAGTTCTTCAGCAAATTTTATTCTTTTTATGATTTCCGCATGTTTCTTATAGATATAACTCGAACTGTAATTCATGTTCTCTGCTATTTCTTCTAACGTGATTCCGTCCACATATTTCATTTTTAACATTTTATTTTCTAAACCTTTGAACCTATTTATCAATTTCAATACATCCTGCATTGCATTCATCTTGTGCGCTAACTCATATTCAATTGCTTCTATACGTTCTTCTACCTTTGCACCTTCCGATTCAGCAGTTAAACGTACCTCTCGCAAATCACCACTGACCCAGCGTTTTAATTCTGCTTTTGTTTTATCTAGATTATATTCTAAATAGGCAATCTCCTCTTCTAACCTTTGATATTCTTTCAGCCAATTGAACAATGACGATACACCTACTCTCGTTCCTGTTATTTCTACCTCACCACATCTACACTTTTATAATTTTGTAATTCTATACACACATCGGTTTCATGTTTACTTTAGCCCTCTTTTTTTAAGGTGATGATACAAACTGTTCCGACTACACCCTAATTGCTGACAGATTGCTTGATAAGTAAGTCCTTTTTCACGAACATGACAGCTTGTTTACATCGTTCATCCCATCTTTTATGAGCATTTTCTTGTATTTGTTTTCTGCTTGTTGACTGCCATAATCCCATTTTTTTGAGTTGCTTCTGCAACGTGTTCACTTCACAGTTTACTTCTATAGCAATTACATACATCGGTAGTTCTCTTTGTAACATTTCTAAAATTTTCGGCATCAATTCTTCCCAATTTTTCCGTTTCGGATTTTCTCTGACTTGTCCTACACAAGGAGCTAATTTTTTTCCTAATCTATACAATTCTTCTCCAACCTTACAATTCTTCAAACAATACTTCGGAGACTGATTTGCCCGATATTCACACGTTGCGCAATGCTTGTCTTGCAAATCTAATATATACATTCTTATTTCTTTTGCATTCATGGTGTGGACTCCTCAAATTTCTCTATTTTTCATGATGGCAAGGTAGGTTACAGATAAGCCCTTCAAAAACACACCTTGCATTCTCAAAACTCATTATACATACTTAACATCCATTTACAGATACTTTACCCTTCTAGATACCTATGGTATTCAGAAAGAATTCAACCCCCGATTTCCTAGGTTTCTGTCAGTCTTTTTTCTTCAAAACATACTTTTGTTTCACTTTATACTCGTATACATGATGTACCTAGCCTGCTATATGCTTTCATGTTTTCCTTCCTGCATAAAATTCTAATTTCTGCTCATACTATCCATAAGCTGGTGAATAGCTGAATCTATTGAAAACTGAGATCTAATTTAACGAAATTCCTCTTATCAACTGGGCAGTTAGCATTTGCTAGCTGCTTTGTTGTATATATTTTTATACTTTGGATATACTATTCATACGCCAATTTTTTGAATTTGCGATTCACCTAATTTCCTCTCAGGGCTCTCATATAAGAGTCCTCTTTTTTATCTCCTAAAAAGCCCCCAATTTAAAGTAATGTTTCGCTTGATAATAAAAATGATGATAAATCCAATTCCCACTGAATTTCTTATCCAAATACACGATTTCAAAACCGTATTTTGCTTTAAATGTATTTAGCCTTCCCAGTAACGCTAGTGGATTGTATTTGGAATGATACTTCCCTTGCAACATCTTCTCATATCCATGTAGGTCCTCCACAATTAAGGTGAAGGGAATCTCTTTTGATCGAATTAATTCATTCTCAAATGCTGTTTGCGTATTTTTTTGTAAATTTCCTGTGATTTCATCCATATGGGCTTTCCGTTCTACTCGGCTATCTAAATAGATATCACGAAATATGCCCAGCTCTTCATTTTTCGGTATCATACAGCCGTAATCGCCAGTATCTAATTTTTGATTTTTTATCGATATTCCCTTTTGATGTAAATAATCTCGAATATGAGTATTATCTTTCTCTCTCGTATCCATCACGATGGTGAGTGTTTTAAGAATGTTATTTATTTCCGTATCGGTATAACGATAACTGATCATGCTCCTACTCCTTTCTTCGCATGTATAACTGCACGTTCATATATCTTCCTTGCCATCGCATTCGATTCATCATTTTCAAATGGTCGATAATCTTCATACACGTCTGTCCATCCATTCTTCGCAAGCGCAATCGTCCAGTCATAGAACATTTGTAATGAATCTGTATCAGCAAGCAACCAATCATGTAACTTTCGGTTATGTTTCCAACCAGAAAACTCATAAAAAATCTTCAAGATTGTAATCTTTTCGTTGTTTGCATCCTTCCAGGACTTAAACCAAGTATCAATACCATTGAAATTTTTCTCCGCAGCTTGCATTACTTCCACAGGAATTAAGTTCTGTCGTTTTATTCCGATTCGTCCATCACTTGGATCAAGATAGATATTTGCACCCGATTTCCAAATTAAACTTATAATTTCTAATACTTGCATGGAAGTAATCTCACTCCCCACCTAGCTGATTTACCTTTTGATTTATGCAATACTCCAATTCGATTTTTAGTAAATCTATAAGTAAATCCATTCCTACCAATAGGTTTCAAATTATGAGCTTTGCAATATATTAAATAACGCTTATATAAGTTTTCTAATAGCTCAAAACTCTTACTATCTCGTTCAATATTTTCCTCAATAAATTTTTCAAACATTTTATTCATCCATTCTTGTTATCAAAAATTATTTAAAATTGTTACTGAAAAACACCTAAAATAAGCGATGTGTTACTTTTTGAAATCAACACGATCCTTACAGCCCCAAGGGATTCGAGAATTTTGTTACCAATGTTACCGCATGAGACCTTTAGCGCTCCTAATAAAGAATATATATATATTTTTTTTGTTTATGGTTGTACTTAGTAACAAAAATAACAAAAAGAGTATAAAAAACACCTTTATCCCTTGATACATAAGGTTTTTTACGAGATTTTAAATGTGTTACTTTTAGTAACATTCTCACTATTTTCTTCGTTTTCCAGTAACTTTGATTGCTTATCAGTATTATTTTGGTCTACTAAAGTAACACCTTTGATGTAATACTTATTTCTGTTGCCACGCTCTCTTTTAAAACCCTGCGTTTCCAAAATCCGATAAAATGCCCTATTTTTTAATTGATGCTCACCATTTCTAAAACACCAATTCGCATACGTTTCATATAATTGTTTTGCTTCCATTTGAACGTCATCTCTTTTAAAACAACACTCAAACATAAATGGACCAAGTATATCCATTTCTTCTTTGTAATCACCTGTGGCTTTCCTAACAATCGCCGGATCATTTAAACCTGACTGCTGCCACTTCAGACAACCTTCAATCGCCCAGTTCAGAATACCCGGCATTTCCAAGCTAAGTTTCTCTGGCAATTTCTTATCTCGTTTTTCTTTTGGTAACTGTAGATTGAATGGAATCAAACGAATACGTCTCCAAATTCCTTCATCTACACCTTTTATGACCGGCTTATGATTTGTTGTAAAAAACACTTTAAATTCGGGTATGAACTCAAAAAACTCTTGCCGTAAGAACCTTGCTAATATAGGCTCACCACCTGTTATTTGCTTGACAAAGGTCTCTGAGAGTTGCTCCCCATCTTCACTTTCGATGGCGGATACAAACCGGGCCCCAGCCAACCTAGCAATATCATTATTCGCTCCTGTTTCTTTCTTCTTGATAAAAGTATCGGACTTCGCTTGTCTTCCATAATCACCCATAAGGTCCTTAATGATATTGATAAAAGTTGATTTTCCGTTAGAACCTCCACCGATTAAGAAGACCATGATTTGCTCGGCAATTTCTCCAGTAAGAGAATAGCCAATCAATCGTTGCATATATTCCATCAACTCTTGATTCCCCTGAAAAATTTGTTCTAAAAACTTCATCCACTCTGGACATTTCGCTTGCTCATCAAATGTAACATTGGTGATTTTCGATAGATATACCTCCCGATCATGCGGACGAAGCTGCCCCGTCTGTAAGTCTACCATTCCATTTGCAACATTGAATAAATATTTATGGCTATCAAAATCTTCACGCGCTCCTGGGACCAATGGCATAAGATCTTTGATACTATTCATTCTTACATTTCTACGCTCACACATACGTGCCCATTTTATTTCCGATTCATCTTCTGATTTAGAAAGACTACGGAGAACTTTTGCTGTAATTCTTTCAATTTCTTTCTTCGTATCCACTCTCCATCGTTTTCCATCCCATATATACCAACCGATATCATGAACGAATTTAATTACATGGCCGTATTCATAAGCAATACGTTCCGCATTTCCAAGTTCCGTTAGTTTAAATTTCCTTTTTGGTTTGTCTTCCACAACTTCAGCTACATCTTCACTTATAAAATCAAATGAAAATTCATCGAATGGTTGCTTATAATCTAGAATTGTGGAAGAAGTAGATGAAATAGCCGTTGCTATCGTTCTTTCCCCATATGTTTCGTTTGTATCTCTGAAATGGATAACGTCCCATTTATCACGTATTAAGCTCGTCTCACGAAACATGGAATCCATTCGTGTTGCTGATTTCCCTGTCCAAAATGCTAAATGGTTACATAGAGAAAGGTCACTTGCCGAATGATCTTTATTAATTAGGCTTCCATTGTATAATGAGCGAATTTCATCGCCATTTTTACTACGGAACATTTTCTCCCATAAAGCATCATTTGAAATTTTGATTTCATCTTTTTCAAATTCTGCTAAATTCACGCGACCTTGTATGTCACTATCATCGAAATACTGTTCAAACACTTCTGCTAATTCATCCGTACGATCATACACATCATTAGAATTTTCTCGATTTCCAGTGAATGTGAAGAATCGTCCGTATGAGTAAATTTCTAAACCATGCTTGGTATTCTTCCTTCCAGTACCTAAAACAAATTGTGGAAGGTTCCCTTTGATAATGATGTGGATACCTTTTCCTGATGGTGAAAACTCTGTATAACTGTCTAATGTATCGATAATTTCTGTTGCAAAAGTATTTGTTTTTCCGGCCACAACACACTTATCAATGTCTATTCCTATATAGTTATCCTGCCTGCTGAACACGAACCCTATTCCGTCATAATCGCCTTCTAAATAAAACTTGACCGCTGTTGCAAATGTCGACCATGTACGCCTATTATTTGCTTGCGCCATTTCGCCGTTGGCTTGATACGGTATCTTCGTCGGTTTTCCATTTCTCTCTTCTTTGCGCCAAAGCACCCACTGCGGTAAGTTTTTCAGCTCTGTTGGTATCTCATTAAAATTGTATGGATTCTTTTTCATTACAACCTCCGGTTAGCCTTTTAAGATATAAAAAAGAGAAGTCGGTACAAACCAACCTCTCTATGTAGTTATTTAAAACGGTAACATATCATCACCGACTGTTACTGCTGGACCACTTATTATCGGATTTACGTCTGACACATCATAATATTTTGCCTTGGCTACCGTACGTTTTTGTTTTTGACCATCCACAATCTTATCGTACTCTTCATGTTTTACTGTGATTTGTAGATTCTTATTGAGAAGTTGTTTCCCCATATCTTCAGCAGATGCGAAAGCATGATGATTTCCAAAACCACATGCTTTTAATAAAGAATTGACGATTCTAACCGAAACCTCATGTTCGAACGTAAACATGTTATACAGCACTTTTGCTCCTTGATGATGTTGTGTTACATCACTTCGAATTTCAAAATCTATTGATAATTTCTCTTTACCAGCTTGTGTTTTGCCAGCTTCCGCATTTACAATTACCGCTTCATATTTACCTTCAGCAACTAATTCAAAACCTGTATTTACGTTTGTTTCATCAAATTTAAAGAAACTCATTATTTATTTCCCCCTGTTTATTAGTTTGCGGATGACATGATTAATTCTTCTTGTATACAGCCTTTCCGCACATCAAGATGGTTCTTAGCAAAAACACTTTGATTACCTTCTAAAACAAATCCTCTTGTACCATCTGTCTTTTTAACCAATTGACCAACCACATGAACAATTCCCATAATATGATTGACGATTTTATCCCGAATATCTGGAATGAATTGTGTATATTGCTGCCCATCATCATGAATGATATTTCTTGTTGTTTCCCAAGCTGTAAAAATAACATTTGCATCTAATGAGTTAAACGTTTCTACTACCTTTAGAAGATGATTATCTAGTAAAGCGTAATCCTTTAATTCCGGCATACCACTTTTCGTATTTTCACCTTTTTTGAGTAGCCATAACTTTTGGTAATGCGTTAAATTATCAACAAAGATGTTATCGTATTTAGCGATATTTACTTTTGCTAATGCATAAAATTGTAGGATGCTATCATGTGGATTTTCACCATCAATTTTAGCTACATCTACATTTTCATATCCTTCTAAAACTTGGCTTGTCCCATCAATATCCAAGACTAATGTTTTGCCTGGTAACAATCCAGCAACCGTTGTTTTACCGTTACCTGGCTTTGAATAGATAATGATTTTTGCTTTTTTACTTTTAGTAATGGCAGCACCGTTTGTGATTTCCAATTGATTCACTCCTTCGCCATGCTTTTCAAAACAAAAATAGAAGCTTCCAAATCAAAAATTTTACTTTCTGTGTTCCAAATATTTTGTTCCACAATCGGTTTCTTTTCTATTAACCTTTCTAACTCTCTTTTGTGTTCACTTAACCTTCGTTGTTCCACACTTAATGACTTTTCTAGTTCTTCAATTCCACCATTCAAAACGGCAGCACCTCTTTTTGTTTACTCATTTCATATACTTCTATCAACATCTGCAATCCATATTCATAGGCAATCACCATACAAATGGATTCCGAATCATCACAAAGTTTGTATCGATCAATTAGACGCCTTAAAATGGATATCTCACTTTCAATCTTTTGTTGTAAGTTCATTTCATTCACCTGCTATCTTTTGGGTAGAATGTACAACAACGTATTCCTTAACGCATTCTGTTGAATTGTGTATACAATCACCTTCAAAATCCAAGTACTCTTCACCGCAGTAGATTTCCTTATTGCAACTCGCACAATGCCCCATAACATTCGTTATCGCTGAATCATTTGGATTTCCTATAATCATTGGATTTTCAATTATGATCGTTCACTCCTTTACATGCATTCATTTCATGCTATAATGACCTCAACATGTGTTTTTATTAGGCCGTCAGCCCCAACTGGCGGTTTCTCCTTTTATACAGCTCGAAAGCATTCAACACTTTGTTCCGCAATTAAGTAATTTGTTAGATTTCCTTCAAGTACGGCATCCTGGCCAAACATAAAATACTTATCATCTTGTTTAATTTCACAACCATAGAAATCTTCAATTGGTTGATCTGGCTCCTTAGATTCCTCTTCAATAATGTCTTCCACAAATATTGCATCGATATTACTCACACCAATGTGCAATGGTACCTTTCCAGTAGCACCTTCATATTCAATTCCTGATAAAAATCCAAAACTATTTTTAAATGTTTTAAATTGCTCTACTGTAAAACTTGTTTTAACTCCTGATTTAAAAACTAATGTTACTTCCTTCAATTAACTCACCTCCCTTCGATCTGAAACCTTACGGTTCATTTCCCTTAACTGACACTTTGCTTCTAATTCAGTAATGAGTAATAACGCTGGACTATTTCTCATTTCTGCACATCTTTTTACAACATCTGATGCTTTCATTAATTTACTTGCGGATAATACTCCGTTCATGATTGGTCACCTTCCTTATATAATTTTTCTTTACGTTCTTCTTCTAAAATACGAGGGATAGATGTTTTCATGAAGAATTCCACCATTCTTAACTTTGTTTCTTCACTTGGTGGATTATCCAATACAGTTCGTTCCATTAACAGCACCATCCATCTCCAAAACTTCATGTTTCATGAAGTTAGTTGGTAAAAAAATTTCTTCAATACCTTTTCCAAGTTTTTGAGCGATCAAGAACATTTCATTGGCTTTAAATTGGGTAACTCCATGCTCTTTATTAACATATGTTCTTTTATCAGTTCCTATTAAATCAGCCATATCTTGCTGCGTTAACCTGTTATACATACGCAATGATACTAGTTTTTCTTGCAAAATAATCCACCTCACTTTCGATAACTTCATATTACAAGAAGTTCTGACATAATTCAACAATCGTTTTCATATTTTATGAAATTTATTATTTATTTTCTTGTTATATGAAATTTTTAGTTTAAAACTTCATGAAATATGATATAATAAAGTAAGAAAGAAGGTGAAACTTCATGAAACAAGATGTTTCTAAATATGTTGGTCAACAAATTAAAAACTTTAGGAAACTAAAGAAAATGACACAAAAAGAATTGGGTTTACAAATAGGAAAAAAACATAATACAATTTCATCTTATGAAAATGGTACAAATGAACCTGAGCAAGATGTGCTCTTCGCAATTGCACAAGCATTAGATATATCCATTAATGATTTGTTTCCACCTACAAATGAGGTGTATAAAGCTAATAATCAAATTATTTCTTTAGTAAATGAATCTGATTACACTTATTTCCCAACTTCAATTTCAGCTGGTTTACCTATACAAGTTGACGGAATGACAGAAATGGATTTGGAAACTATACGTATTCCTGATTCATTAATGGGGAAATGGGCAGGTAGAGAAGATATTTTTATGACTCGTGTTAATGGTGATTCAATGAATAAAGTCATACCTCACTCTTCTTTAATTGCCGTAAAAGAAGTGACATTAGAAGAACTTTATGATAATGACATGGTTGTTTTTAGTAATGGGTGTGATTATTGTGTAAAGCGTTTCTTTAATGACAAGGAAAATAAACGGTTAATATTCCGACCAGACTCTTATGATAATTGTTTCTTTGATTACACAGTATCTTACGAAGATGCCGCTAATATAAAAATACACGGTAAAGTAGTAATGTACTTAGTTTCATTAGACTAATACAAAAGGTGATTAAATCCTTAGCGCTAGGAATTTAATGGACAGCCCGTACAGCTGTCCTATTTTTTTAAAAGGAGAGATAATAGTGACTGTTGGGATTTATATAAGAGTAAGTACAGAGGAACAAGCACGAGATGGTTTTTCTATCTCAGCTCAACGCGAAAAATTAAAAGCATATTGTGTAGCACAAGACTGGGATAATTTTAAGTTTTATGTGGATGAAGGTGTATCAGCAAAGGATACGAATCGACCACAATTAAATATTTTATTAAATCACATTCAGCAAGGCTTAATCACTACTGTTCTCGTTTATCGTTTAGATCGTTTAACTCGTTCTGTTATGGATCTGTACAAGTTACTTGATGCATTTGATAAATATAACTGTGCTTTTAAATCTGCAACAGAGGTTTATGATACTTCTACAGCAATGGGAAGAATGTTCATTACAATTGTTGCTGCACTTGCTCAATGGGAACGAGAAAATTTAGGTGAACGTGTAAGAATGGGTCAATTAGAAAAAGCTAGACAAGGAGAATATTCAGCAAAAGCTCCTTTTGGATTCGATAAAAATAAACATAACAAACTTGTAATAAATGAGATTGAAAGTAAAGTGGTTTTAGATATGGTAAGAAAAATTGAAGAAGGTTACTCCATCAGACAACTCGCCATCCATCTAGACAGCTACGTTAAGCCTATAAGGGGCTACAAATGGCATATACGTACCATATTAGATATTCTTTCTAATAACGCCCTGTACGGAGCTATAAAGTGGTCTAACGAAATAATTGAAGGTGCACATGAAGGAATCCTTACTAAGGAGCGGTTTATACAATTACAAAAGATATTATCTAGCAGACAAAACATTAAAAAGAGACAAACACATTCAATTTATATATATCAAATGAAATTAATATGTCCTAATTGTGGGAATCGTTTAAGTAGTGAACGATCCAGATATTACAGAAAAAAAGATGAGCAACATGTGGAGTGTAATCAATATCGATGCCAGTCGTGTGCACTGAATAAACTTACAACTAAACCTTTTGCTACTAGTGAAAGAAAGATAGAATCTGCATTAATGAATTACATTTCAAATTTACAGTTTGAACAAGTACCTAAAATAAATAATGAAAATAACGAATTAGAAATACTAAAAAAACAAATAAAAAAAGTGGAAAAACAAAGAGAAAAATACCAAAAGGCTTGGTCAAACGACTTAATGACAGACGATGAATTTACAGAACGGATGAATGAAACAAAAATACTATTGAATTCTGCCAAAGAAAAGTTACAAACTTTAGAGGTGAATAACCATCAAGAGATAGATGTAGCTGTGATAAAAGAAAAAGTGAATAATATCAAAAAGAATTGGTCTCATCTATCTCCTGACGAAAAGAAACAATTTATGAGCATGTTTATAGAGAGTATCAAAATTGATAAAAAAGATGGAGTAACAGAAGTATTAGATATAGAATTTTATTAGTGTTTATGTTACATTTACACAAACAAAATGCTCTTGTTGTAAAAAACGCATTTCTTCCATCATGTATTTCGCACAATCTTCTGGACTTCGAATACTATATCTATTTTGATATTCTAAACGCACCATTCTTCTGCCTAGTTCAAAGGCTGCCATAAGTTGCGATGCCTTTGAAATCCCAATACCATGTATACTAATTAGCTCTTCTAATGTTGCATCTTTCAACATACGTAAGCCATCAAATTGGTGTAAAATTTTATCTGATAACTTTAACACTGTTTCTTCTTTAGAACCTGTTCTGAGTAATACTGCGAGAAGCTCTCGATTTGATAAACTTCCGGCACCTTCTAACAATAAACGCTCCCGTGGCTGTTCTTCTCTTACAACATCACGAATACCGTTCATCTCTCCACTCCTTTATTTGTTCTCTCAAAGAAAACCCCATGCAATTTTACGCATGGGTTACATCAATATCAAATTGTTTTAATTCCCTAACGAGACGTGCAATTGGTAAGCCAACTACACTATAGTAGTCCCCTTGAATATTTTGAACGAAAATAGATCCTTTACCTTGAATCCCATAACTACCGGCTTTATCAAGAGGTTCTTTCGACGTGACGTATGTATCAATTTCCTCTTCTGTTAGCTCCCAAAACGTAACTTCTGTACGCTCATAAAAAGTAACCGTTTTTTCTTTTGATATAATCGCAACACCTGTATACACTTCATGTGTTTTCCCTGATAGTAATTGTAACATCTCTTTCGCCTCATCCTCATTAGAAGGCTTACCAAGAATACGCGACTCATATGTAACAATTGTATCTGCACCTAACACAATGTGATCACTATTATTTTCTGCCACCGCTGATGCTTTTTGCAAGGCAAGCGACATTACAATATCAGAAGGCGATGAATATGCACCAATTGTTTCCTCTACTTCACTTACAACGATTTCAAATGGTATGCTAGCTAACTCAAGCAATTCCTTCCTCCGAGGTGATCCTGAAGCTAAAATTATTTTTTTCATATTTTCTCCTTCCTTTCTCACATGAAGCAGAACAATTTATATCAATCGTATCAAAGGAATAGTTTGTCCACAAATGAAAGAAATATTAATTTCTCTAACTAAAATAACAATTCTTTATTGCATACGATTATATTCCTGTCATAGAGAAAGCACTTTGCTCTAAATTCAAAAGAAAAGAAAGAAGTACATGTACTTCTTTCTTACTCATTTTATTATCCTATCATTTCACTTTCTACGAAACAATTTTTTCATACGAAAGTAGGCCATCAATAATAACTTGATTTAATTTCACCAAAGATTCCTTATCCATTTTCCCATCTTTTACTGTTTGTACAGCTACCGACGTATACATATACAGTTTCTTTGCTTCTTCTTGCTTCATACTTTTCCCCTCTTTTTCAATCGCTTTCCATTCTTTTTCAATCGCTTCTATATCTTTTGCGCTGCTTTTTCCACCAACTTGTACACTAGAAGCATATTTTGCTAAATGAGTGTATAATGGCTGCACTTTTGTTAAAAATGTTCCTACTTCTTTATCATCTTTCAGCAACGCTTTATCTGTTATATCCCAGTTCTTTTTTAAAACGGAGACACCATCATTTTTATACTGAGTCATTAATTGATTTATAGCCTGTTCATCGCTAGCAATACCAACAACTATTGCATACTTATCCCCGCTCGGTCTCAAAGCTCCAATGCCCCCATTGCCTTTCCATTCTTCAAGAGCTGCTCGTCCCTTTTCTTCAGAAGAATAAAGCCCCCCTTGAACAAAAAATAATTTCATCGGATCCAATGACACTCCTGCCTGTGCTTTTTGTTTTTCTTCTTTTGGTTCTGATGTTTGTCCTGCCGTTCCACCCACCTTTGATTCTCCATTCCCAGTCGGCTTGGAAGCTGTTACTTCACTTCCTCCTGTCGTTCCTTGTCCGGTGAGTAAATGAAGCATCCCCATTCCAAACGCCGTACCGATAATAATTGCGGTTGCAACGATTGCAATTAATGTATTACTCCACTTCTTTCGGTATTTTTCCACAGACATCGATTTCGCTTTTTGAAACGGAACAACATTTCTCGGTCGTTCACCTTCTACTACCATCCATTCAAATTCATCTTTCTTCTTTTCCTCATACTTCGCTTCTGTTCCATTCACTTTCACTGAGATCGTTCGTGATTGCTTGTCCATACACTCACACCTCACCTCTTATCGTTGTCCGCATCATATCATATTCCTTTCACAAAAAAACGAGATATTTGTCAGAGAAATTCGCCAAATAACCCTATATATTTATCTTATATGTATGCTTTTGACTTCATTTGTAGAACAAAAAACTAGATAGCAAAGACTATCTAGTTTTTCTCGCGAATATATTTTCGAACTTCAGAAATGAAATAAAGAGAACCTGTTATGATGAAAACATCATTTTCTCCTATCATTTCAACTTTTGTATCAATTGCCTCTTTCCAATTTTCAAAAACTAATTTTGATTCTTTTTGTGAATATGATGCAAGTTTATCAGCAGAGATAGCACGATCAAAGGCGAATGTTGTAAAAATAATTTCATCTGCAATGGTTTCTAATTGGCCTACCATGTTATGCAATTGTTTATCACCAAGGGCAGTAAATAAAACTATTACATTTTTATCTTTGTAATGCGCTTCTACTGTTTTCACAAGGCTTTCAATACCTTCTGGATTATGGGCACCATCTATAATAATATCCGGGTTACTTTGCAGCTTTTCAAAGCGCCCAATCCAATACGCTTCCCGTAATCCCGTTCTTATTTCCTCTTCCTCAATTAAAAATGATAGATATGTTTTTACATACATGACTGCCATAAGTGCTAGCGCTGCATTTCCTACTTGATGAATGCCTTTCATTGAGATTTGCAAATCTTCAAATGCGGCAAAAGGACAAGTAAAATCAAACTCTTCCCCATCTTCTTTAGACTGCTTATGTAACGCTGTAAAATGCTTGTCAAGTTCGTATAGGTTTGCATGGTTTTCCTTTGCAACATTTTGAATGACTTCCAAAGCTTCTTCGTCCTGCACACCAGTAATTACCGGCACACCAGATTTAATAATCCCCGCCTTTTCATATGCAATTTCTCCTAGTGTATTCCCTAAAATATGCATATGATCGTGACCGATATTCGTAATAATCGTGAGAACAGGGTGTATAACATTAGTAGAATCAAAACGTCCACCAAGCCCTGTTTCAAATAAAACAACATCACAGAAATTGACTTTACCGAAATAACAAATTGCCATAACAGTAATAATTTCAAACTCCGTCGCTTCCCCTAAATCCGTCTCATCTAGTTTTTCCACGACTTGTTTTACCATCTTTACAAGTTCAGTAATCTCTTCATCTGCAATTGGTGTCCCATTCACACTAATGCGTTCATTAAATGTTTCGATATAAGGAGAGGTGAACGTTCCTACCTTATATTTCGCGCCTTCTAACATGTAGCGCATATATGTTAACGTTGAACCTTTTCCATTTGTACCAGCAAGATGAACACATTTTATATGACGCTCTGGATTTCCGAGTTCTTCTAGCATCCATCTCATTCTTTCTAATCCTGGCTTAATTCCAAATTTCAATCGGCTATGAATCCACCCTATCGCTTCTTCGTATGTATGTATCACGTATGCTTTTCCCCTTTCAAAAGACAACTTTCATAGTTCTATTATACGCAAAGAAAAGAGACTCACCAATATAGTGAGTCTCTAAAAACATTTTTACTTTTCAAGATCTACTAGACGTTGACGAACTGCTTCGCGTTTTTCTAGGTAATCTTGCTCTTTCGCACGCTCTCCTTCAATAACTGCCGCAGGAGCTTTCGCTACGAAACCTTGGTTAGAAAGTTTCTTCTGTACACGTTCTACTTCTTTATCGAACTTCTCAAGTTCTTTCTCAAGACGAGCTCTCTCTTCATCAAGATTGATAAGATCAGCTAATGGTAAGAATAACTCTGCACCTGATACGATTGCAGTCATTGCTTTTTCTGGCGCTTGTAAATCCGTTTGAATTGTTAATTCGCTTGGATTACAGAAACGCTCAATGTAAGAGCTGTTTTTCGTAAGTTGAGCAAGTACAGCCTCATCTTTTGCTTTAATTTGCATTTGAACTTTTTTGCTCATTGGCGTATTTACTTCTGCACGGATGTTACGAACAGAGCGAATGATATCAACTAGAAGGTGCATTTCTGCCGCAGCTTCCGTATCTTGTAAATCCTCGCGAACTGTTGGCCACGCAGCTACTGTAATAGATTCGCCTTCATGTGGTAAATGTTGCCAATTTTTTTCTGTTACGAATGGCATGAATGGATGTAATAGACGCATTGTTTGGTCTAATACGTAAGCTAAAATAGAACGAGTTGTTTTCTTAGCTGCTTCATCTTCACCGTATAGTGGAAGCTTCGCCATTTCAATGTACCAGTCACAGAAATCGTCCCAAATGAAGTTGTATAATGAACGTCCAGCTTCACCGAACTCATATTTATCCATGTTACGTGTTACACTTTCGATTGTTTCGTTTAAGCGAGTTAAGATCCACTTATCTGCAACTGATTTTTCACCAGTTAAATCGATTTCTTCATACTTCATATCATCCATGTTCATTAATACGAAGCGTGATGCATTCCAAATTTTATTAATGAAGTTCCAAGTAGATTCTACTTTCTCCATGCTGAAGCGTAAATCTTGACCTGGTGCACTTCCTGTTGATAAGAAATAGCGCATTGCATCTGCACCGTACTTCTCGATAACATCCATTGGGTCAATACCGTTACCAAGAGATTTACTCATCTTACGACCTTGCTCATCACGAACTAAACCGTGAATTAATACATCTTTAAATGGACGCTCGCCTGTAAACTCTAAACCTTGGAAAATCATACGAGATACCCAGAAGAAGATGATGTCATAACCAGTTACTAATGCATCTGTTGAATAGTAGCGCTTAAAGTCTGCTGAATCTTCATCCGGCCAACCAAGTGTTGAGAACGGCCATAGCGCTGAACTGAACCATGTATCCAGTACGTCATTATCTTGATTCCAGTTTTCAATATCTGCTGGTGCTTCTGTACCTACGTATACCTCACCAGTTTCTTTATGATACCAAGCTGGAATACGGTGTCCCCACCATAATTGACGAGAAATACACCAGTCATGAATGTTTTCCATCCAGCGTAAGTATGTGTTTTCAAAACGCTCTGGTACGAACGTTACTTTTTCTTCTTCTTTTTGTTGAAGTGCTACTGCTTTTTCTGCAAGTGGAGCCATTTTTACGAACCATTGTGTTGATAAGTAAGGCTCAACTACTGCACCGCTACGCTCACTATGACCTACTGAATGCATATGAGGCTCGATTTCTACTAATACGCCAGCCTCTTGTAAGTCTTTCACTAATGCTTTACGGCATTCGAAACGATCCATACCGTTATACTTACCAGCTTTTTCGTTCATCGATCCATCTTCATTCATTACTAAGATGCGTGGTAAGTCATGACGGTTACCTACTTCAAAATCATTCGGGTCATGAGCTGGTGTAATTTTTACAACACCTGTTCCGAAGTCTTTTTCTACGTACTCATCAGCAATAATCGGAATCTCACGGCCTACAATTGGAAGTGTAACTGTTTTTCCGATTAAATGTTTGTAACGATCGTCTTCTGGATGAACTGCTACTGCTGTATCACCAAGCATCGTTTCTGGACGAGTTGTCGCAAGACGAATGTGGCCAGAACCATCTGTTAACGGATAGTTCATATGGTAGAATGCACCTTGAACTTCTTTATGAATTACTTCAATATCAGAAAGAGCTGTGCGTGTTGCTGGATCCCAGTTGATGATATATTCACCACGGTAAATTAAGCCTTTTTCGTATAATTGAACGAATACTTTATTAACCGCATCTGATAAACCTTTGTCTAATGTGAAGCGTTCACGAGAATAGTCTAGTCCTAAACCAACTTTCCCCCATTGTTGACGAATGTGAGAAGCGTACTCTTCTTTCCACTCCCAAGCTTTTTCAAGGAATTTTTCACGGCCAAGATCGTAACGTGAAATACCTTCTTCACGAAGTTTTCCTTCTACTTTCGCTTGTGTTGCGATACCAGCATGGTCCATTCCTGGAAGCCATAGTACATCGTATCCTTGCATACGCTTCGTACGAGTTAAAATATCTTGAAGAGTTGTATCCCAAGCATGACCTAAGTGTAACTTACCAGTTACGTTCGGAGGTGGAATTACAATTGTATACGGTTGTTTCTTCTCGTCTCCTGTTGCTTCAAAATATTTGCCTTCAAGCCACCATTGATAAAGGCCTTCTTCAACGGACATATGATCATATTTAGTTGGTAAATTCTTTTCCGTGTTTGACATTATTTTCCCTCCTTAAAATAAAAAATGTCCCTCATCCAAAAAGGACGAGGGACATCGCGGTACCACCTTTATTTACAAACAAATTCATAATTTGCTTATACTCTTAATTTGATAACGGACAAATCCGTCTTTTCCTAATAAGAACTATTCCGTTCAGAAAAGATGCTCCAGGGCTACCTTCTAACATAACTATCTAGAGAATCTCCCAGCTAATGATTCTCCTCTCTGAAGACGTTTCATGTTATACTCTTCCCCTTCAAGGCATTTATATGATTGTTAATTATTATATACAATAGTGTAAAAAACGAAACCTTATTCGTCAAGATAAATTTAAGTCTATGAATTTTCAGGCGCACAAAAAAGATAAGTAGCATTCTCTACTTATCTTCTTTATCTCGCTATTTGCGGGCAGTAAGATCCCTACATCAAAATTCAGCTGAAGCAAAGAAGTTAGGCGGGAGCCCCGCTGATTAAAGTTTTACTTTACCCGTTCCCTTGCTGGGCAGCTTGTAATTGTGATAGGAAATATTCTATATTGCTAACGAGCCAATGCGATTGTTGCAAACTCTTTACTTCCAGCAATTCATTTTCCTCGTTGCGATTATCTTTTCTTTTTCTATACGAACCGATTTGTCGAATAAATTGTGATGGGTACGTCATATAAGCAAACATGAGAAGTTGCTCTTCTTTCGTAAACGGAAAATTTTTTTGATACATTTGAAACCATTCAAACCGATCACTTCTTGCGATCGGATATGTGTTTAAAGACCGTGAATAAAAACCTACTATATCTTGCACAGGCGTTGCAAACTTCGATTTTTCCAAACTAATAAAATAGCCATTCCGCTCATAGTCAAATAAAAAATGATTAAGTGACACGTTACCATGTACAAAAGTAATACGCGTTTTATCTTTTTCTTTCATCGCATCGTTCCACTCATTTAATTGCTTCGTTGCAAATTCACGCGCTCTCATTACATGATGATAGTACGTACAATATTGCAATTCAAGCGGGGACATATACCATTTTGATTCAGATTCTACGAGAAACTCTTCTAACATCTCACCATCATTTTCCCAGCGATTGGATATAGTTGTATAATGTTTTTCTAAATCTTCTTCCGTATACGTTTCTTCCTTCACAGTTTTTTGATGCAACGTTCCGAGTGTCTGAAACATTTTATGGTATTGATCATTGTCCTCACCATTTCCTTCTGCACGTTCTAACCAAGGCATTAAATAATAATTATACGTCCCGTCACTTAAAATATAATTTCCATCCGTCGCATGGTATATAGGTACATAATTTGAAAAACCTTTCTCCTTCAAATATTGAATATGATGCAGAAAGTTATTCCGCTCTAACTTTCTGCCTTCTATTTTCTTAAGTGCATATGGACCTTGATTCGTATAAATTTTCATTACATTTCCGTGCTCTTCCATATGCTGCGTATCCAATCTATATTGCCTCACGATAGGTTCATAGTGATTTCGCAATTCAATATCCATACGAATAACCCTTTCTATTCAAAACATAACTTCTAAGAAAAGAAGTGAGTGAAAACACTCACTTCTTTATTTCGCCTTTACTCTTGAAACGGGAATATAAATAATTTGCCCCGTATTTAAAAATATATCTTCTGTTTGATTGACACGGTACAAATTTTGTACCGATGTTTCATAACGGTCTGCAATAGATTCAATTGTATCCCCTTCTTGTACGAAATACATTCTTAACTTTGTAAATTCCTCTTCCGGTTCTTTCGTAAATAGTTTTGTTAAATAAAGCGCATTTTCATCTCGCTGTGAGTACTCTTCTTCTTGTTCTTCCTGCTTTTTCGCTTTTTCTTTCTTGAAATCTTTTCGTCCGAACAATTCAAATTGCGGCGTTGTTTCTTGCTCCTCTTCACGTTCCACAAATTCATGTTCTTCTATTTTCTCTTCTTCTAATTCCTGCTCTTTTCTTTCCTCTAATTGGAACGGTTCAAATGCGTAATCTTCCCACTCATCTGATTCCTTGTATGTTGGTTCTTCTACATGGGGCGCCGGTCTATTCTCATCCTCTTGCGCTGAATCTTCTTCTAAATCAGCATACACCGTTTCTTCTTCATCCTCGCTTCTCTCTTCATCACATAAACCAGTAATAGATATATCCGCTAATAATTGTAAGCAACCATTTTCCTTTAATTCATAATCAAATTCCTCAATTGATACATATAGTTCTTCAATTACTTTCACGCGATTTCTCGGAATTGATATTTCAAGCGGAAAGGAATGAACAAGTTCATTAACCCCATCTTCCCTTGTTTCTACATAATCAATTGACTTTGCTGGCGATAGTTCTCTTAGTGAATACGCCGAATCATCTTGCCTTGCAACATACTCTCCCGTTAAATCTAATTGCCCTCTCACGATTACTTCATGATCAAGCTCTTCTATCTCAACGTCTGGATCTAACGAAATTGACAAAAGTTCATCGACTTCCTGTCCCTTTTGGAACCAAACAGATTCTTTTAATGAAAATCGTAACGAATGATCTGCAGCCACTTCTTTTCCCCCTCCCAAACTATATGTCATTACAGATTTATGTAGGGAAAGCTTACTTTATGAATAAAAAAAATCGCTCCCCTTATGGAGAGCGATTTTTCCCTAATACATTATTTTAATTTTGACATTGCAATTTCAGCCGCTGCAATTGTCGCCTCAATATCTGCGTCACTATGTGCTGTCGATAAGAATAAACCTTCGAATTGAGATGGTGGCAAGAATACACCTTGTTCTACCATTTCACGATAGTAAGCCGCAAAGAACTCTAAGTTTGAAGATTTTGCTGCATCGTAATTAATAACGGGCTCATCTGTAAAGAAAATACCAATCATAGAACCTGCACGATTAATATGATGTGGAATGCCATGTTTTTCAGCTGCTTTACGTAATCCAGCTTCTAACATTTCAGCTTTACGCTCAAATTCTACATACGATTCTGGCGTTAACTGTACTAACGTTTCATAACCTGCTGCCATTGCAAGTGGGTTACCTGATAAAGTACCAGCTTGATAAATCGGTCCGCTTGGCGCAATTTGGCGCATAATTTCTGCTTTACCACCGTACGCTCCTACTGGTAAGCCACCACCGATTACTTTACCTAAACAAGTTAAATCAGGTGTTACACCGTAGTAACCTTGTCCACAGTTATAAGCAACACGGAATCCTGTCATTACTTCATCAAAAATAAGCAGTGCACCGTTTTGTTCTGTTACTTCACGAAGTCCCTCTAAAAATCCTGGTTGCGGAGGAACAACACCCATATTCCCTGCCACTGGTTCTACAATTACACAAGCAATATCATCACCGAATTGTTCAAAAGCGTATTTCACACTTTCTAAATCATTATAAGCTACTGTAATCGTATTTTTCGCTACACCTTCTGGTACGCCAGGGCTATCTGGTAAACCTAGAGTCGCCACACCAGAACCAGCTTTAATTAATAACGAATCACCATGACCGTGGTAACAACCGATGAATTTCAAGATTTTATTACGGCCTGTATAACCACGAGCTAAACGTAGTGCACTCATTGTCGCTTCTGTTCCAGAGTTAACCATGCGGACAATTTCAATCGATGGTACACGCTCAATAACAAGTTTCGCTAATTTATTTTCGATTTCTGTCGGTGCACCGAAGCTTGTACCTCTTTCAGCAACAGATTTTAACGCTTCAACAACACGATCATTTGCATGCCCATGAATTAAAGGCCCCCATGATAATACGTAGTCGATGTATTCATTTCCATCAATATCATATACTTTAGAGCCTTTACCACGCTCCATAAACAACGGATTCATCCCAACAGACTTAAAGGCACGAACTGGGCTATTTACGCCACCAGGCATTAAATCTTGCGCCTCTTCAAACGCTGCAATTGACTTATCAAACTTTTTCATTATTTAACGCCTCCTTCTTGCAACCATTTTGCTGCATCTTTCGCATGATACGTAATAATTAAGTCTGCTCCTGCACGTTTCATGCTAATTAATTTTTCAAGCACAACTTCTTTTTCATTAATCCAACCATTTTGCGCTGCCGCTTTAATCATTGAATATTCACCACTTACGTTGTAAGCAACGATTGGTAAATTAAAGTTATTTTTCACATCACGAATGATATCTAAGTAAGAAAGAGCTGGCTTTACAATTAAGAAATCAGCCCCTTCCATTACATCTGATTCTGCTTCACGGAATGCTTCCATACGGTTCGCTGGGTCCATTTGATATGTTTTACGGTCACCAAATTGCGGCGCACCGTGCGCAGCATCACGGAATGGCCCATAAAACGCTGATGAATATTTCACAGCGTACGACATAACTGGCACGTGTCCAAAACCATTTTCATCTAATGCATGGCGAATTGCTGTTACGAAGCCGTCCATCATGTTTGATGGCGCAATAATGTCCGCTCCTGCCTTCGCTTGACTTACAGCTGTTTTCGCAAGAACTGCAAGAGACTCGTCATTTAAAATAATACCATCTTCAATTACACCGCAATGACCATGACTTGTAAATTGACATAAACATGTATCTGCAACTACTACTAGCTCAGGGAAATCGCCTTTAATTTGTTGAATAGCACGTTGTACAATTCCATGATCACAATATGCTGATGATCCAACTTCATCTTTTTCAGCAGGTAAACCAAATACAATAACAGAACGAATACCTAAATCAACAACTTCTTGCATTTCAGCTTGCAATAAATCTAAAGACATTTGATATACGCCTGGCATAGAAGGAACTTCATTACGAACATTTTCACCTTCTAATACAAAAATAGGGTAAATAAAATCTTCCGTATGTAAAAACGTTTCACGCACAAGTGCACGCATACTACCGCTTTGTCTTAAACGACGATGACGATTAAATTGTAAAGAGTTCATAGATTTCTATCCCCATTCTTTCATTTTATAGATTCACAAACACATTGTAGTAATGCTTCTACAGTGTACTCTTTCGGCACAATAACAGACGGAAAATAACGGCTTGCCTCTTTTTCCGTAATAGGTCCTATACAAGCAATTGTACATTTTTTTGTCCATTCTCTCCAGTTTGCACCCTCAAGTAAACGAACAAAACTAGTAACAGTTGAAGGGCTCGTAAATGTAATAATGTCTACTTTCCCTAACTTCAATGCCGCTATAAGCTCTTGCTTTTTTTCTATATTCACTTTCGTACCGTATACGATTAGCTCATCTAGAGAAACACCAATTTCCCGAAGTGCAACCGGAATTACCTCTCTTGCTATATTCCCTTTCGGAAATAAAATACGTTCGTTTCCACTTAATTCTTTTAGAAACTCTTCTGCAAATGCTTCTGCAACAAATGAAGTTGGAACAAAATGAACTTGATAGCCCCTTTTTTCTAACTCTAATTTTGTTTTCACACCTACCGCAGCAATTTTAATGGTTAGCGGTAGTTTCTTGTTCAAACTATCTAGAAAAAAAGCTACACCATTTCTGCTCGTAAAAATAACCCAGTCATACGAATGTAGCTGCCCTTCAATATGTTGAATTTGCCTATGAGACATACCTTCCATATGCAAAAGCGGAATTTCCAATGGAATTCCGCTCTTTTCTTTCACTGCTACACTCATTTGTTTCGCTTGATGCTGGGCACGTGTAATCAATACCGTTTTTCCAGCGAGAGCGTTCATATTTATTGTTGCTCCTTATTTGCAGCAAGAATGAGTTCTTTGGCGCCTTGTTTAATTAAACGGCCCGCGGCTTCTAATCCTACTTCCTCAGGATTAGTACCTACTACTGTCTCTTTTAATAAAACAGAGCCATCCATAGAGCCAACAAGAGCTGTTAATTCGATTGTATCGTTTTCTTTAAGGGTTGCATATCCAGCGATTGGAACTTGACATCCACCTTCAAGTTTATGAAGAAATACTCGCTCCGCTGCCACTGTTCTTTCTGTTATCGCATCATTCATATGCGCTAACAACTGCAATAAATCCTTATCATCCTCACGACATTCAATCGCTAATGCACCTTGTCCTACAGCAGGTACACATAACGTTTCATCTAAATGTTCTGTAATAACTTCATCATCCCAGCCCATTCTTTGTAATCCAGCTGTCGCTAAAATAATCGCATCGTAATCCTCTTCTTTTAATTTACGTAAACGTGTATCGATATTTCCGCGAATCCACTTCACTTGTAAATCTGGTCTCGCAGCGAGTAGCTGTGCACTACGTCTTAAACTACTCGTACCTAAAATAGCACCTTCCGCTAACTCTTTAAACGATGCTCCATTTTTTGAGATAAAAGCATCACGAGGGTCAACACGCTTTGGTGTACAGCCAATCATTAACCCTTCTGGAAGTACGGCTGGCATATCTTTCATACTATGTACAGCCATATCGATTTCTTTCGTAAGTAACGCATGCTCAATTTCTTTAACGAACAAACCTTTTCCGCCTACTTTTGAAAGAGTAACATCTAAAATCACATCACCTTTGGTGACAATTTCTTTCACTTCAAATTCATATGGTAAACCAAGTGCTTTTAACTGATCAATAAACCAGTTTGTTTGTGTTAATGCTAGCTTACTCTTTCGTGACCCTACAATAATTTTGCGCATAATTCTCTCTCCTCATTATAAATACCAAAAGTGGAAATTAGATAAACTACTTAATAAAAAAATGTTAACTAGCATTACGAGAAAGGCCCCTACATTCCACAGTACAATTTTCTTCCCTTGCAATACATCTGCCGCTCTTAAATACAAGCCCGCACAGTATACAAATAGAACGACAAACGAACCAATTACTTTCGTATCATACCAATGAAAATTATCTAATTTTGTATATCCCCATATACATCCTAATAAAATTGCTAGTAAGAAAAATGGAACAGAAAATAAATTTAATCCGTAAGACGTAGATTCAAGCTTCGGTAAATTCCCTAACCTTCTTAATCTCGCATTCCACTTTTTCTTTTTTAATAGGCGATATTGCAGTAAATACATAATAGAAAAAATAAATGATACCGTAAACGTTGCATAAGAAATAATCGCCATTCCAACATGCACGTATACAAGTTCTGAAACTAATTGCTCTGCAAGTACTGGCGACATCTTTCCGAGCGGTGTAAAAATAGAAAAAGCGCTTACGCCAAATGCAACAACATTTGTAAAGAAGACTAAAAAGTCAACGCGCATAAATCGATTTATGACTAACGACATCGTAATCAATAACCAAACATAAAAATAAATCCCTGATAATAAAGTTAAAATGGGGTTCGTTTCTGAATCTGTCGCCCTAAGCAACATAAAAATAGACTGCAATACCCATACAATCGAAAGTAACCAAAAAGCAAATCGGTTCGCCTTTCGGTTACTTTGGAAATAATCTATAAAATATAAACTAATGCTACAAGCATATAAAATAATTGCAATATGATAAATAATACTGTTATTTAAAAAACTCATCCGATCATCCTTCCAAATTATAAAGATGGAACGGATGGTGTCCACACTCTTTTATGTTCTACTTCTTCCGCACGACTCTCTACTTCTTCCGTTTCTAAATCGAAAATCTTCGCAAATAACGCTAATTTTTCGCTCGCTCCCTCTTCAGCAGCTATTTCTTTCGCTACTAAAATTGGGTCTTTTAATAATTGATTAATAATACTTTTCGTATGCTTACTAATGACTTTTTTCTCACGATCACTAAGGTTTGGTATTTTTCGCTCTAGGCTTACCATCGTTTCACTTTGGATTGCAAGTGCCTTATCACGAAGAGCTGATATTAATGGAACAACACCAAGTGTACTTAACCACGTTTTAAATAGAACAATTTCCTCTTCAATCATAAATTGAATTTTCTCCGCTTCTTTCAAACGCTCAGCACGATTTGCTTCCACTACTCCTTGCAGATCATCAATGTCATATAAAAAAGAACCTTCTAACTCATCAATCGCTGGATCAATATCACGTGGTACTGCAATATCAACCATAAATAAAGGGCGACCAGAGCGCATTTTCTCCACCTTTGTCATCATCTCTTTCGTAATGACATACTCAGATGCACCAGTTGAACTAATTAAAATATCTGCTTCTAATAATGCACATTGCAATTCGCTTAACGATTTTGCATGTCCCATATATTTCTCAGCCATTACTTCTGCTTTCGAAAGTGTCCTATTCATAACTGTTACTTTACGAGCACCACTTCCATATAAGTTTTGCAGTGCAAGTTCGCCCATTTTACCAGCACCAAGAATAAGCACATGACAATCTGTTAACTCGCCAAATATTTTCTTTCCAAGCTCAACAGCAGCATAACTAACAGACATTGCACTTTCCCCGATTGTTGTTTCTGAGTGGGCACGTTTTGCTAATGTAATGACTTGCTTAAACAATTCATTAAAAATTGTGCCTGTTGCTTTAACTTGTTGCGCTTCTAAAAAGCTATCTTTTATTTGACCTAAAATCTGCGTTTCTCCGACTACCATCGAATCTAAACCGCACGTTACGCGGAATAAATGATCTATTGCACCATCTTGTTCAAAAATAGTTAAATATGGCGCGACTTCTTCTATTTCAAGCTGAAACCAATCAGCTAAAAACTTCTTAATATAATACCGTCCCGTGTGTAATTGATCGACAACAGCATAAATCTCAGTGCGATTACAAGTTGATACAATGACATTCTCTAACACGCTCTTTTGATTTTGTAATGTAGTCATCGCTCGCTCTAGCTCTGCTGCCTGAAATGTGAGTTTCTCACGAAATTCTACAGGGGCTGTTCGATAATTTACACTAACAACAAGAATATGCACGCAGCATGTCCCCCTTCACCCGTTTTATCACTTTATCTACTATCATAATACAACTTTCCTCTTATGAATCTGACAATCGTGTGAACAACCGATTATTTTTTAATTATTCTCCGTATGTAATAAAGGAGATTCAGTAAACTAATAAAAAAATCTTCTACTTTATAATGATTATAAATTAATAACTCTATTTGTACGTTACCAAAAAAAGTCCTCATAATCAAGTGATGGAAACTATTCCATATAAATTATAACATCATCTTTCCTATCTTCTTTCATCATGAAGGAAAATATGTATGATTGTTCCAAAATGTAGCAAACACTTTCTCAATACAATGTATTTGACATTTTATTTCTTTTTCGTTATATTGATTTTACAAAATTAAATTGTGCACAACTTAATTAGAAGGGAGTTATGTATGACAGAGGACTCTTTGCATCTAGATAACCAACTTTGTTTTTCTATTTATGCCTGTTCTAGAGAGGTTACTCGTTTTTATCGACCTTATTTAGAAGAGATGGGTATTACGTATCCCCAGTACATTACTTTACTCGTACTATGGGAGCAAGATGGACTAACAGTAAAAGAAATTGGAGAACGTCTATTTTTAGATTCCGGTACGTTAACACCTATGTTAAAACGAATGGAATCATTAAAACTTGTAAAACGTGTTCGTTCCAAAGAAGACGAGCGAAAAGTTTGTATTGAATTAACAGAACAAGGCAAAGATTTAAAGGAAAAGGCTTGTTCATTACCGACAACGATGGCTACAAATTTAGGAATTACAGAGCAAGAATATCGCTCTTTATTAATTGAGCTAAATAAACTAATTGAAACAATGAAAACAATTAATGATGGAAAAGACCTGCGGTAGTATGTCAACTGAAAAATAATATATTTTGAAGTTATCAAAGGACAAATTGCTTAAAAAAGACATCACGAAACTAGACCAGCACCGCATGTAAAATACTGGAATTGATTGAAAGGTAGCGATGACAAGTTTTATGTCACACTTTCACACACCTTTCAGGCGTAAAGAGTTGGTGATTACGTAGTAGCGCATCCACCAATCGCACAAATTTTCTTGCGGTTAGAACGAGTGCACGTTTGTGTTGATGTTTTGGTACTTCATTATACTTTTTTGCGTAATATTCTTGGTATTCCAATACATGCTTTCTTACAGAGTTGGCGGCTTCAACTAAGTAATACCGCAAGTAATGATTCCCATTACGAGATAATGAAGTATTTTCAGCGGTGAACCGGCCAGACTGGTATGTACGCCAATATAACCCGGCATATTTTGCGATTTTGGTTTCATCGTCAAATCTTTCGATTTGGCCAATTTCAGCGATAATACCAGCGGCATATATAGGCCCGATTCCAGGAATGGATTCTAATGTTTGCGTTAATCCAGCCATGATCCGCTTAATAGATTTTTCTAGTTCTTTAATTTGTCTTTGATAGGTACGAATGATTTCGATTGATGTTCCTAAAAGAATATCGATTGAGTCTTCTACCACCTTATCTAAACGGTACGACGTGCGAACAGCCTTTTGAATGGTTGATGCGACACATTTCGGGTCACCAAATCGATTTTTACTCTTTTCCTGTAGGAACTCAGCGAGTTCCTCTAAAGGCATGTCAGCTAGCTCTTCTAGACTGAATTTTTCAAGGAACAATTCCATCATGGCGTTACCAAATATAGAAGAATCGACTTCTTGTGAGAACGTATTACATTTATAACTTAGGTGTTGTAGAAAATGTTGTTTCTCCTTTGTCAACATTCTAACGAGTTGATAACGAGCTCTTGTTAATTGCTGTAATGCCACGTATTGACTTTCTTTCACGATGGACATTTGATTTCGCCCAAATCGTAAATAATCAGCGATGACAAAGGCATCAATTTCGTCAGTCTTATTCATGTCTGAATAACTTTTCTTGAAGTTTGCGACTTGTTTTGGATTTAGAAGAAATACCTTTGTGCCAAATCTTTTTAAGTCTTCGTCATGATGGAGAAACATGGATGGGTGAAAACTGTAAACAGATGTAGATTCTAAGCCGATTTTTAAAGTTTCAACCTCTTGATTGGTTGTGCACTGTAATAATCGTTCTTTAAGTACCTGTGCACCTGGTAAGTCATTACTGACTGAAAAAGAATCTAGCTTTTCTCCTTCACCATTTAAAAAGCAAACTTTCATATCAAACGAACTTACATCTAGACCAACAAATAATCTCACGTAAGAGACCTCCTTTCGATTTAGAATCATTGCTTGGACGTCTCGAGATATCTCTAGTGTGTACGCCGACCAACAACCTCGTGTATAAGAGCTAGTCCTGAATCGAAAGCCGCCCTAGAGCTACTAACATCTAGGTTCGAGGATCAGGCTGCTCAGCCTGCGAGTAGGGAGCCCCGCGCGTTCACTGAGAAACACTCTTTTCGTGTGGTAAATCCACAGGGGAATACAGAATTGTCCCAAATGATCCTAAGACCATTATCTAGAAATATCTTGAGACGTCCAAGTATTTTCTTTATTACTGGACTCTTATTAGAGAGAAAAACTAAGCCTGAGATAGGGCTTAAATATTAATATACGAGGGGAATAAATATGGATAAATTATATACTGCTTCAGTAACAGCAACAGGTGGAAGAAATGGGAAAGTAGTTTCAGATGATGGCATATTAAATCATGATGTAAAAATGCCGAAAGCACTAGGTGGTGCAGGCGGAGAAGCAACAAATCCAGAACAACTATTTGCAGCTGGTTATGCAGCTTGTTTTGATAGTGCATTACAACTTGTCATTCGTACAAAACGTATGAAAGTAGAAAGTACAGAAGTAACCGCTCACGTTTCTATCGGAAAAGATACAGATGGTGGTTTTGGCCTATCTGCCGTGCTTGATGTACATGTCGCTGGCGTTTCACATAGCGAAGCAAAAGAACTTGTAGAAGCGGCTCACGGTGTATGTCCTTACTCTAAAGCAACACGAGGTAATATTGAAGTTACATTAAACGTACGTTAACAGCTTATATAAAGAAAAAAACGCGCGACATTCGTCACGCGTTTTTTGTTTTTGTCATTTTATGAATTGCCTTCCACGCTTCTTCTTTTCCAAGTCCTGTTTCAGAAGAGAATAGAACGATTTCATCGCCAATTTCAACAGCAAGCGTTTCTTTTACAACTTTTAAATGCTTTTGCCATTTCCCTTTCGGGATTTTATCGGCTTTCGTCGCAATAATAATTGTTGGGATTTCATAATGCTTTAAGAAATCATACATCATCACGTCATCACTTGTTGGTTGGTGACGTAAATCAACTACTAATACAGCTGCGTCTAATTGCTTACGCGTTGTAAAGTACGTTTCAATCATTTTCCCCCATGCCGCGCGCTCCGATTTAGACACTTTCGCATATCCATAACCTGGAACGTCAACAAAATGCATCATCTCATTGATTAAGAAAAAGTTCAGTGTTTGCGTTTTTCCTGGTTTAGAAGAAATACGCACTAACTTTTTACGATTTAAAATTTTATTAATAAAGGAAGACTTCCCGACATTTGAACGACCTGCTAATGCAATTTCTGGTAAATCACTGTCTGGATATTGTTCTGGTTTAACAGCACTAATTACAATATCTGCTTTTGTTACTTTCATTGTTTCACTCCTACTAATGCGTGCTCCAATACTTCATCTAAATGAGATGCAAGCACAAACGTAAGGTTTTCTTTTACGCTCTCTGGAATATCATCTAAATCTTTCTCGTTTTCTGCTGGCAAAATAATTTTTGTTAAGCCTGCGCGGTGAGCACTTAATGTTTTTTCTTTTAAGCCACCAATTGGTAATACACGACCACGAAGTGTAATTTCACCTGTCATACCTACTTCTTTACTTACAGGAATACCTGTTAGTGCAGAAATAAGTGCCGTTGCCATCGTAATACCTGCTGACGGTCCATCTTTTGGAACTGCTCCTTCTGGAACATGAATATGAATATCATTTTTCTCATGGAAATTCGGGTCAATCTGAAGCTCTTCTGCACGAGAGCGTATATAACTAAACGCAGCTTGTGCTGATTCTTTCATAACATCCCCAAGTTTCCCCGTTAAAATTAGTTTCCCTTTTCCTGGCGCTACAGAAACTTCAATTGCAAGTGTATCGCCGCCTGCTGCTGTATAAGCTAGACCTGTTGCCATACCAACTTGGTCTGTTTTTTCAGCTTGCCCATAACGGAATATGTGTTTACCAAGTAAATCAACAATCTTTTTCTCTGTCACAACGATACGTTTACGTTCTGCTGTAACGATAATTTTCGCTACTTTACGGCAAACTTTTGCAATTTGGCGTTCTAGCGTACGAACACCAGCCTCACGTGTATAATAACGAATAATTTCAAGAAGCGCCTCATCACGCACTTGTAAATTACCTTTTCGTAAGCCATGCTCTTTTAATTGTTTCGGCAATAAATGCTCACGAGCAATGTGTACTTTTTCAAGTTCTGTATAGCCAGCAATCGAAATGATTTCCATACGGTCAAGTAATGGACCTGGAATACTTGAAAGTGTATTAGCGGTTGCTACAAACATAACTTTCGATAGATCATATGGTTCTTCAATGTAATGATCACTGAAGTTATGGTTTTGTTCTGGATCTAATACTTCAAGTAATGCCGCTGATGGATCTCCACGGAAATCGTTAGACATTTTATCAATCTCATCTAATAAGAAGACTGGATTAACTGTTTTCGCCTTTTTCATACCTTGAATAATGCGTCCTGGCATTGCTCCAACATATGTACGGCGGTGACCACGAATTTCAGATTCATCACGCACACCACCAAGAGATGCACGGACAAATTTACGATTCAATGATGTTGCAATTGAACGCGCTAACGAAGTTTTGCCGACCCCAGGAGGGCCTACTAAACAAAGGATAGGTCCTTTTAATGAATTCGTTAACTTCTGTACAGCTAAATATTCAAGTACACGCTCTTTCACTTTTTCAAGACCGTAATGATCGTTATTTAAAATCTCTTCTGAATGAGCAAGATCAATTATATCTTCTGTTGCCTCTGTCCACGGAAGCGCTAATAACCAATCAATATAATTGCGAATAACACCACTCTCCGCAGAACTTGCTGGTAACTTTTCATAACGATCTAATTCTTTCAGCGCAGCCTTCATTGTTTCTTCAGGCATTCCTGACTGTTCAATTTTTTCACGAAGTTCTTCTACTTCTCCGCCCTTACCTTCTTTGTCGCCAAGTTCAGTTTGAATCGCCTTCATTTGCTCACGTAAGAAATATTCTTTTTGCGTGCGCTCCATTGAACGTTTCACTTTTTGTCCAATCTTCTTTTCTAGGCTAAGTAACTCTTGTTCATCTTGAATAATTGAAATAAGTGTATGTAATCGTTCTTTTACAGATACAATCTCTAGAATCTCTTGTTTCTGCTTCGTTTTAATCGGCAAGTGAGAAGCAATTAGATCAGCTAATCTCCCTGGTTCTTCTACATCAGCTACCGTTGCAAATGTTTCATTTGAAACTTTTTTCGAAACTTTAATATATTGTTCGAAATGCTCCAGTAACGTACGCATAAGAGCTTTCTCTTCTAAATCATCTTCTACTTCTTCAGTTACCGTTTTAATAGACACTTGTACTATATTTTCTTCTTCGATAAACTCTATTACTTCTGCTCTATGTAAACCTTCCACAAGGACACGAAGCGTACCGTTCGGCAATTTTAACATTTGCTTGACTTTCGCCACTGTACCTACACTATATATGTCATCTTCTTTCGGATCATCGATATTCATTTCTTTTTGCATTGCTAAAAAGATGATATTTTCATCCATTGCCGCCTGCTCTAGTGCTTGTATCGATTTATCACGTCCTACATCAAGATGCAAAACCATCGTTGGATATACGAGAACGCCTCTTAATGGTAGGAGGGGCACGATTCTTTCGTTCGTATTCATACTAGACATAGCACCTCCATAATAAATTAAACTCCTGTTCAACTATTTTATATTACAATACACCTAGATGCAATTGCTGAGATTCCTCACAATTATAAATAGCTTATTTTTCTACCTCACGAAAAGAAAAAAGACTCCGATTAAGCATACAAACTTAAACGAAGTCTGGCAAATTTTATTATTGTTTATTTTTACATAGATTGTGCATCTGTTTCGTCTACGTTAGTATGTACATCTAGCTCTCTATGCGCATTTTCTTGCATAAATGTTAACTCAAATACTTCTTTTAACTTACGGACAGGAATAATTTCGATTCCCTTTATAGTATACAAAAATGGTTGCATATTTTCAGCAGGAATAATGACTTTCTTAGCTCCCGCTTTTTTCGCAGCTTTTATTTTTGCGTACACGCCACCAATAGGCTTTACTTCTCCGTGTATACTTATTTCACCTGTCATCGCTACTTCATTATTTACATATGTGCGATGCACCGCAGAATATACACCTGTTGCCATAGCGATTCCTGCAGAAGGTCCATCAATTGGGATACCACCTGGAAAATTAATATGTATATCGTATCCTTCTGGCAACACATCTAAAGAACGAAGTACTGTTAATACATTATCAACAGAGCCTTTTGCCATACTTTTACGGCGAATCGATTTCGTTTGACTACCAATACTTTCTTCTTCTACAATTCCGGTAACATTTACCGACCCTTTATCTTTCGCCGGAATTGCTGTTACTTCAATTTCTAATAACGCACCTGTATTTGGTCCGTATACAGCAAGACCATTTACAAGACCAATCCTTGGAATCGGATAAATGTGCTTTTCGTATTTCGGTGTAAGCTGACTTGAGTGAACAACCCACTCTATATCTTCATCTTTAATGAAAGAACGTTCTTCATTTATCGCCATACCAGCAGAGATTTGCACGAGATTAATCGCTTCTCGTCCATTTCTTGCATACATCCCAATCATTTCAATACCATTTTCGCCTATTTGCATTTCTACTTTTTCCGCGGCATTTTTCGCTACTTTTTGAATTTCTTCCGTATCTAATTCACGGAAAAATACTTCTAAGCAACGTGACCGAATAGCAGGAGGAATTTCCTCTGGCGAACGTGTCGTTGCTCCAACTAAGCGAAAATCTGCCGGTAAGCCTTTTTGGAAAATATCATGTATATATGTTGGGATCATCGTATTTTCTTCACTATAGTACGCACTTTCTAAAAATACTTTTCGATCTTCTAACACCTTTAACATTTTGTTCATTTGAATCGGATGGAGTTCGCCAATCTCATCAATAAACAAAATACCACCATGCGCATCTGTTACAGCACCTTTTTTCGGTTGCGGAATACCTGCTTGTCCCATCGCCCCAGCACCTTGATAAATCGGATCATGCACCGAACCAATTAAAGGGTCTGCGATACCACGTTCATCAAACCGAGCTGTCGTCGCATCAAGTTCAATAAATGTTGCATTCGTACGAAATGGAGATTTAGGATTTCGTTTCGCTTCTTCTAATACAAGACGTGCTGCCGCTGTTTTCCCAACACCTGGCGGGCCATATATGATTACATGTTGCGGATTCGGACCACAAAGAGCCGCTTTTAACGACTTAATCCCGTCCTCTTGCCCTACAATATCTAAAAAGGTTGTAGGACGCACCTTTTCTGCTAGCGGCTCTGTTAAAGAAATCTCACGCATTTTACGAAGCTGTTCTAATTCTTTTTTCGATTCTCGATCAATTGAAACTTTTTGTGTTCGTTGATTTCGAAGTAAATGCCAGAAATATAATCCGACAATTACACCAAAAACAAGTTGAACAACTAAAAATATATTTGTCCAGCTCATTATTTATTTCCTCCCGCAATATTTTATCTCTTAGTATTTCCGCGGAGGAACGTAGCTAAACATAAAGAAAAACAGCAATTATAAAAATTGCTGTTTCCCTTTCGCATTATGCAGATGTTTTTGTATCAAGTACAGTACCGTCTTGTAACACCAATTTTGGCGGTTCATTATCAGCTACTGTTTCTTTTGTAAGAATACACTTCTCGATATCTTTACGAGATGGAAGTTCGAACATTACATCAAGCATTAAGCCTTCAATAATAGAACGAAGTCCACGAGCACCCGTTTTACGTTCAATTGCTTTTTTCGCAATTTCGATTAGTGCACCTTCTTCAAACTCTAACTCAACATCGTCAAGCTCCAATAGTTTTTGGAATTGCTTAACAAGTGCATTTTTCGGTTTCGTTAAAATATCAACAAGAGCATCTTCATCAAGTGGCTCTAGGTTCGCAATAACTGGAAGACGACCGATAAACTCTGGAATTAAACCAAATCTTAAAAGATCCTCTGGTAATACGTGAGATAAAACATGCTTCTCATTTACATCAGCATTTTTCTTCTCAGAACCAAATCCAATTACTTTCTCACCAAGGCGACGTTTAATAATCGGCTCAATGCCATCAAACGCTCCACCACAAATGAATAAGATGTTCGTTGTATCAATTTGAATGAACTCTTGGTGCGGATGCTTACGACCACCTTGAGGTGGAACGCTTGCTACAGTACCTTCTAAAATTTTCAGAAGTGCCTGCTGCACACCTTCACCAGATACATCACGTGTAATTGATGGATTTTCGGACTTACGTGCCACTTTATCAATCTCATCAATATAAATGATTCCTTTTTCCGCTTTCTCTACATCATAATCAGCTGCTTGAATTAATTTTAGTAAGATATTTTCTACATCTTCCCCAACATATCCAGCTTCTGTTAAAGATGTTGCGTCCGCGATTGCAAATGGAACATTTAAAATACGCGCTAACGTTTGTGCCAGTAATGTTTTACCACTACCTGTTGGCCCGATAAGTGCGATATTACTCTTCGCTAATTCTACATCATCAATTTTGCTGTTAGAATTAATGCGTTTGTAATGATTATATACCGCTACCGCTAGTGCTTTTTTCGCGCTATCTTGCCCGATGACATACTCATCTAAGATTTCACGAATTTCTACCGGTTTCGGTACATCTTTGAATTCTACTTCTTCGTCCTTCGCAAGCTCCTCTTGTACAATTTCAGTACAAAGTTCGATACACTCGTCACAAATGTAAACACCTGGACCTGCCACTAACTTTCGAACTTGCGTTTGTGTTTTACCACAGAAAGAACATTTTAATTGCCCTTTTTCATCATTAAATTTAAACATATTTTCACACCCCTTACAAAGTGCTAACCTCTTGCCTTCGTATGTACACGATAAATGTATCGTATGTAAATACATATTATGTCACTACGTGGCGAGAAATACAAATAATATGACTAGTTATGTACAAATAAAAAAATTTTAAAACTTTTGAAATATGTATATTCGACTTGTAAAGGAACATTTCCTTCTCCATCGAAAAGTTTTATAAATATATTTCTATATTTATAAAACAAGGCACGATTAAAATCGTGCCTTGTTATTTTATTATGCAGCGTTTTCTACTAAGAAGTCTACAGCTTTACGCACTTTAAGATCTTCAGCTAAAGCGTCTACACTTCCAAGAGCTTGCTTGATAGCGTCTACTGGCATACCGTACATTTCAGCCATTTTTTCAACTTCTGCAGTTACTTCTTCTTCAGTAACTTCGATGTTTTCAGCTTCAATGATAGCTTCAAGAACAAGATTGATTCTTACACGTTTTTGTGCATCTTCTTTCATTTGCTCTTTTAATTTGTCAGCGTCAGTACCTGTGAATTGGTAGTAAAGCTCAAGGTTCATACCTTGTTGGCTTAAACGTTGCTCGAATTCACGAACCATACGATCTAACTCAGTGTTGATCATAGCTTCTGGAATTTCGATTTCAGCGTTTGCAGCAGCTAATTCTACTACTTCGTCACGTACTTTGTGCTCAGCTTCGTGCTTTTTGCCTTCTTCTAAGTTTGTGCGAAGTTTTGCTTTTAATTCATCAAGAGTTGCAACCGCTTCGTCTGCTTCTTTAGCGAACTCGTCGTTTAACTCAGGAAGTTCTTTTGTTTTGATTTCGTGAATTGTTACTTTGAATGTTGCTGGTTTGCCAGCTAATTCAGCAGCATGGTACTCTTCTGGGAATGATACTTCAACGTCTTTAGACTCACCAGATTTAAGACCGATTACTTGCTCTTCGAAACCTGGGATGAATGTACCAGAACCGATTGCTAGAGAGTAGTTTTCGCCTTTTCCGCCTTCAAATGCTTCGCCATCAACGAAACCTTCGAAGTCGATTACAGCTGTATCACCGTTTTCAACAGTTCCTTCTTCTTTAACAACTAGTTCAGCTTGACGCTCTTGTAAAGATTTTAATTCGTTCTCTACATCTTCGTCAGTTACAGTTGTTTCAACTTTTTCTACTGCTAAACCTTTGTACTCACCTAATTTAACTTCAGGTTTCACTGTAACTTTTGCAGTGAAGATAAGGTTAGCATTTTTTTCGAACTTCTCGATGTCGATTTCAGGATGATCAACTGGGAAGATACCAGCTTCTTCAATCGCTTCACCGTATGCTTTTGGTAAAATGATATCTAAAGCATCTTGGTATAAAGATTCAATACCAAAGCGTTGTTCGAATAATGGACGAGGCATTTTTCCTTTACGGAAACCTGGTACGTTAATTGTTTTTACTACTTTTTTGAACGCAGCGTCGATAGAGTTGTTTACTTCTTTAGCATCAACTTCGATTGTTAAAACGCCAACGTTACCTTCTAATTTTTCCCATTTTGTAGACATTTATTCTTTCCCTCCAACTATAATAATGTATGCACATACCTCTATAGATTAAAATCTTCATTATCTCTTTTTTGAAATAACAAATACACAAATAACCCTCTAGCAAAAGCTTTCAGATATAATGTTCCAATCTACTAATTGCCCAGAAGACAACTACGGTATATTTTGTTCGAGAATAATATGAAACATATTAAGTAAGAGAATTGCACTTCTCTTCTCTTACAAACAGGCAGATTTCTGCCTTTTGCAACCCTTACATTATAACATAGAATATGCTCGTTTCAAGAACTGAACGATTCTTTTTCATAATTATACGGGCAAATATCCTTCTCTTTCAACACGTAATAACCATTGATAGGCAATATGAAACTCTTCCAATTCGATATTATATGCTGCCATAAGCTCTTCTTCATCAATAGCCAATCCGAAACGCTTTCTTCCAATTCTCTCTAAAACAGCTGACCAAATCTCTTCTTTATCCATTAATAGAGCGAATGGGAAAACGCTAATTTGCAACTCTTTCCAATATGTAACCATCGCTTCAAATATATCGGGATAATTTTGCTCTAATCGGCTTGATAATTTATGTATAATGTTATTGGATTGCTCCTCATTATGACCTGTAAATGCTGGAATCACCTTAATCGTATTTCCAAACTTTTCTACCTCTATTTCTTCTTCTACCTGACTTTCTATCATTTTATACAAAATAGAAGTTTTCAAATAGGGGTGCTGCTCTTCGTCTATTAAAAATTTCTTTAAAACAGGTAATGCAAGATCTAAATCTTTTAACGAAAGTCGCTGAATCGCTCTTAGCTTCTGTCCAAAGTTTTCTCCAAAAATTTCATTAGTAAACTCATCTAATTCAAAGTTTGAATCCACTAGCGATGCGTCTCCCTCATTTAGCATACCTTCTGCAAATAAAGCAAGCTGCGCTAATTTTTCCTTTTGATCAGGCATTATATCTTTCGTTTGTAAAACCTTTTCAACAGTTTCAATAACACCTTCATAATCATTTGTTTGAACTAAAATTGTTACGTACGTTTCAAGAATATCACCAAATAAGACAACTCCTGTTTTAAGCAACTGTTCACATTTATCTTTCGCTTCTTCCATACGTTTTAATTCGAGTAAACAAATAACTGAAGCTAATTCCGTTTGTTCCGTTTCCGCATTATACTGACGTAATATTTCAAAGCAACGCAATGCATCTTCGAATTTCCGCTCTTTCAGCGCTAAAAAACCTTCATCAATATAGCGCTCTGATAGTTGTGGAAACAATACGACCGTATTTTCTTTTTTATCCATACGTCCGCCTCTTTTTCTTGATTTTAATTATGCTCAAAGTAAATATATCAAATGCGTAATGAGAACACAACATCCCTAAATCATTTGTTTGAAATATAAAAATATTTAATTTTTATATTCCGATACGAGTAAATCTCTACTAAAAATTAAAATTGTACAAATAAAAATCCCCAGCAACAAGCGCAGAGGATTCATCATTAATGGAAAGCTTTTATAATTGTGGGGTATATTACAAGGGTAATAATTTGGAGAACAATAATTGCCATAACAATCATGCTAAAATAGAAGATTGGTTTACTTCGCTTCATTAAAAACATAATAATAAGCATCGTACAAGCAAACAAACTTAAGAAGAACAAACTTGTTGTCGAACTAAGTATACCACTTGGGACAAAGAACAATAACACTACACTACAAGTACCTATAATTCCAAATAACCATTCCATTCATTCACTCATTCCCTTTCCCTCTCATAGCTGTTTTCTCTAAGCAATCAAATGTTTCACAACATCGACTACATACGTTAATTTCTCATACGCTACAAATCCAAAAGCAACCGTTAAGCCCGTTACAACTAACCCTTTCATCATTTCTTCCTCCTCGTTTTATCGTTGTTATCTTCATTATAAAAGATTAGCAATTTCTTACCATCGAACTACCTTACAGTTACCTTACAGAATTGTAAGATTTCAAAAAGGGATTGAAAAACACCTCATATCGCTTGAGGTGCTTTCACGAAATTTCTCTATAATCACTTGCAAAATTAGCTTTTTTCTCTTGGTTACTTTTCGGCGAATCGACTCTTAGACTAATAGATTTACTAAATAATTTAGGATCAAAATAATTATGCGTTACTTTTCTTAACTTACCTTCAGATATTTTCGTATTACAAGAAAACAAAAAATGAAAATCATGTTAATATATTTTTGTACAATTAAGAATTTAATTTACAAGGGGGATTATATATGTTCAAAAAAGTAGCTGCTGATGTTTTAGGGTTAAGCGATGTAGGTTCTGTCATTACACCGAAAGATTACGATAAAGTTGATGCTGATGATTACGTGATGCACGAAGATGGAGAGAAAATTTATTTTCTAATTAAATCCAAATCAGATGAATATTGCTTCACAAACAAAGGATTACTCCACCTAGATGGTACAAGCGCAACAAGTAAAAAACGCACACTGCGCCGCTATAGCTATAGTAAATATCAAATTAAAAACGTAGCACTTGAAACTGCAGGAACGATTGATTTAGATATAGAAATTAAGTTTCAAATGGGAGATGAGCATTACTCAATTGATGTTCATAAAAAACATATTGAAGAATTAAAAGATTTATATAAGGCTTTACTTAAAATTGAAGAAATTTCATACGACAACGACATTACTTTACAATATGCACATAAAAGTTTAGATATGGCATCTAATGCTTTCAGCCGTATTTCAAACGCACAAGTAAACTTAGCAGAGCAATTTAAAGAGATGAACGAGATTGCCTTTAACTGGCTTGTTGATACGAAGAAACAATACAATGTGAAAGATTATGGTTTTGTATTTGAGAAGTTTATTAATAACTAATTTAAAACAAAAAACCTTGTTATCAAAAGATAACAAGGTTTTTTTAGCGTCCCAGGAGAGATTCGAACTCCCGCTCCGCCCATTCCGTACTATTTTATATATTTTGATCGCAGTCTTAATATATCTTCTCCTTCGCGAATGCCTGCCGATCCCTTCCTCACATTTTTTACGACAGTCCAATTCGGATTAGTTTCATCACCGATGTTCTGTACTGTAAAGTTGCCGTCACCATATTTCCGTTGACCTTCTGCCAATTTCTCCGTTAAATCATTCTCTTTTGTTCTCGCCATCTTTGCGCCATCTCCCTTTTTATACAACCTTCTTAAACTGTCCAACTAATCACACGTCCAGTCAATTGGAGATTCTCGTTTTCCGCTTCTATTAATTGTAACACACTATCAGGGATAAGTTCCGATAACGGCTACTCAATCACACTAGAATGGTAAAAACTTTTATAACATTGCAAGTGAACAATTAGGAGAATCTGGATATGGATTTGAGTTCTACCATAAGCCTATTGATTCTTTAAATTAAATATGAGGAACAGGGCGCATAAAGTGTAACTTTAATCAACCCTCACCAATCGGACTTTTACGGACAGCCCGACCCCACCTAACTTCTTTGCTTCCGCTGAATTTTGAGTTGGGGGTCTTACTGCCCGGCAAATAGCGGGATAAACGGCGCTCTTTTTATTTAAGAAAAAGAAGTACATATGCAACTGCTTAATATCGAAGGAAAGGTCGCAGATATTAAGAATGAACTACACTTATAACCCAAACATCAATTTTTAGACAAACAAAAACCTTGTTATCAAAAGATAACAAGGTTTTTGTTAGCGTCCCAGGAGAGATTCGAACTCCCGACCGTACGCTTAGAAGGCGTATGCTCTATCCGGCTGAGCTACTGGGACATGGAGCGGGTGAAGAGAATCGAACTCTCGACCAGAGCTTGGAAGGCTCTTGTTTTACCACTAAACTACACCCGCATATGTTATTTTCTTTTCTTCGTTAGCGCCGTTGCCCTATCGACAATATTTATTATATGTATAACCATACATAAAGTCAACACCTTTTTTAAAAGAGGATAAATTTTATTATCCTCTTTTAAAAACTGCTTGTTCAACTAGTTGTCCGTCTAATGTTTCAAAACGAACTTCCATTTGATTTTCATCCATTTCTAATACAGCAAATGTCTTTTCTACACGCTGACGTGGTAATAAAATACTGCCTGGATTAATAAATAAAACGCCGTCGATTAATTCCGCACCTAATACGTGAGAATGTCCGAAGCATGCAACTTGCGCTCCTACTTCTTCCGCATGGTACGCTAGCGTTTGTAATGTCATTTTCACATTATGGCGATGTCCATGCACAACTAAGAAGCGAATTCCATTTACATCAGTTACAATTTCATCTTGAAAGTTAGCATAATCACAGTTTCCTTTTACAACACGGAAACCTTGCATTTCTTCATGAGCAGGCGTTAGCTCTGAATCACCGCAATGAATCATGATATCTACTTTCCCTTCATATTTCTCTTTCAACTGCTGTAATTCCTTCACAGAGCTATGACTATCGCTTACGATTAAAGCTTTCATCATACTCTCTCCCTTATTCTCCTAAAAACCATTCCGGGATTTTTTCTTCTAACTTACGAAGAGCACGACCACGGTGGCTAATAGCATTTTTCTCATCTGAACTTAATTCCGCCATTGCTTTTTTGTATTCTTCCACATAAAAGATCGGATCGTATCCAAAACCATTTTCTCCGCGGCTTTGTTCTAAAATAAATCCTTCACATGTCCCATTTACAATGACAGGCTTTTTATCACCTTCAGGGAAAGCAACTGCTAATGCACAATAGAAACGTGCTTTACGCTTTTCAAAGTCAATGCCATTTAATTCTTGTAACACTTTATCGATATTTGCTTGATCATTTTTCGGTTCACCAGCAAAACGCGCTGAATACACTCCTGGTTTTCCGTTTAAAGCATCTACAATAAGACCCGAATCATCCGCAATTACGATCGAATTCAGCTGTCTACTCAAACTATCCGCTTTTAAGATCGCATTTTCTTCAAATGTTTCACCTGTTTCTTCAACTTCTTCAATATGAGGAAAATCGTGTAATGATTTTACTTCTAAATCAAATCGCTCAAATAACTCAGCAAACTCACGTACTTTACCCATATTTTTTGTCGCTACAACAACTTGTTTCATACTTTCCACCTCTACTCTATATGAGATACGATGTCGCCTAAAGCTTCTTTTTGCATATCAATCAGTTGGAAAATGCCTTTTTCCGCAGCATCAAGTAGTTCATTTAACTGCGCTCTACTAAACGTCGCTTCTTCTCCAGTTCCTTGCACTTCAACAAATTGGCCTTTTCCAGTCATAATCACGTTCATATCAACGTCTGCTTTAGAATCTTCTGCATAGTTTAAATCTAAAACAACACCTTGCTCTTCAACAATCCCTACTGACGTTGCTGCTAAATAGTCTTTTACTGGAATTTTAGATACTTTTTCTGCTTGTAATAACTTCTCAAAAGCTAGTACCATCGCTACATATGCACCTGTAATAGACGCTGTTCTCGTTCCACCATCTGCTTGGATAACATCACAGTCAATCCAAACTGTTCTCTCGCCAAGCGCTTCTAAATCAACTACCGCACGTAATGCTCGTCCAATTAGACGCTGAATTTCCATTGTACGTCCTGTTACTTTCCCTTTGCTTGACTCTCTAATTGTACGTTGTTCTGTTGCACGCGGAATCATCGCGTATTCAGCTGTTACCCAGCCCTTTCCTTCTCCACGCATAAACGGTGGTACACGCTCTTCAATTGTCGCTGAGCAAATCACCTTTGTATCCCCAACTTCAATTAATACAGATCCCTCTGGATGTTTTAAATAATTCGTATGAATATGTATATGGCGTAATTCTGTTTTCTCTCTACCATCTACTCGCATAAAAATAACCTCCTCTTAATTACTACTCGTTAGTATAGCCAATTTTAAATGTATGATATGTATACAATAAAAGAAGGAGAACCCAAAAAGCAATTCTCCTTTCTTACTTAAGTATATCAAATTATTCAAGATTAAAAACTACCTGTATTCACGTTTTCTGGACGATCTACAGGTTTTATTAACTTTCCGCCCTTTTCATCTATAAGATTTGCTTTTCCATTCACTTCAATAGAAACATTTTTCACACCTTTCTTTTCTGTTAAAGATAAAACTAACGACTTCAATACGTAATTTGAAATCATATTTTTATCTGGGTTTACAAATATATTTTCATTAAAGTTTAATGTAAGATTTCCGTCTTGTAATTTCGGATTCGTAATAAGCTTAACGCCTGGATTAAAATCATTCAGGAGCGATTGATGAATCGGACCTTTTACAAGCTCATCTATAATTGCTGCATAATCATTTTCTTTTCCTTCAGCAACGCGGCGCGTTACTGGTACGTAATATTGCTGTTTATTATTATTTTGCGCCATAAAATACAGTGTGACTGGTTTTGTATTTGTTACATCTGCTACTTGTTCATCATCGAAGTTAATACCATTTGCACGGCTCACTCCTTCACCAAGCGGTGTACCAGCAACCGGCATCTTCGCCAATTTCTCACCATTTATTTGGAACTGCACTTGTTTTATCTCTGTAAATTGCGTCAACGTCCACGCTATAGATTCAATGATTTGACGCTCTTCTTCTTTCGCATAGTTTTTCATTTCTTTAGAGAAATCAATAACTGCCGTCCCGTCCTTTTTCAAATCTAAAGTCATCGTTGTATTCGCCGGAATGACTGCACGAAACCCATTCGGTAATAAATTCGTTACCGGTCCATCTTTCACAAGGTATTCTAACGTTTGCTTCACAGTCTCATTTGCTTTCGGAGTAGGTATAGCTAACGTTTGTGGTACAACATAACCATTTTTATCAACAAGGTATAGTTCTCTATTTACCATTTGCCCTTGCTTATCTTTTTTAGCTACTTCTTTCTTCCCACCCTCTGTATACGTAACTTGTTTTGGCGGATCAATTTGTTCAGTTGCTTTCTCCTGATTTATAAAGCCACACCCTGTTAGTAAAACAGCGCTCACAGTAGCACCAACAACCCATTTAAAAGTGGATTTAGGCATGCCATTCCCCCCTAAAATCTAAGTTTGTACTATTATGTATACGAGCCGTTTCACATTTTAGAACAAGCTGTGCCTCTTATATAGTGAAACTTTAATCAGTGGGAGTTTTGTTCATCCCCCACATAACTTCTTTTCTTCCGCTGAATTTTGAGGTGGGGGTCTTACTGCCCGGAAAATAGCGGGATAAACAAAAACTCCTGATTTCTCAGGAGCTTACTTATATGAATTCTACTATTATTCTTTTTCTAAATGAATATGCTTCACATTTTCAATCGGTTGACCGAACCATTTTGATGCAATTTCTTTAAACAAGCCTATTTTTCCTGTTGTTAAGAAGAGATGATCGCTTTGTTCTTCTCCTTCATTCAACATTTTACTATGATATAAGATTGTACTTACTTCACGTGCTGTTTCATCACCAGAACTAATTAGTTGTACTTTATCTCCCATTACTTTTTTAATAACAGGTCCTAAAATCGGATAATGTGTACACCCTAATATAAGGGTATCAATATCGGTACTTTTCAGTGGTTGCAGCGTTTCTCTTACAACTTCGTACGCCATTTCACTTTCGAAATTCCCACTCTCTACAAGTTCAACGAAAGGTGGACAAGCTAAACTTTCTACCATAACACGGTTATTAATAGACTTTAACGCCTCTTCGTATGCACCACTTTTCACAGTTCCAATCGTTCCAATAATCCCAACATGATACGTGTTTGTCACTTTTAAAGCTGTACGTGATCCTGGGTGAATAACTCCCACTACTGGAATTGGTAATTGTTTTTGCATCTCTTCTAATACAACCGCAGTTGCTGTATTACACGCAATAACTAACATTTTAATATTTAAATCTAGTAAATGCTCCGTCATTTCCCACGTAAATTGACGTACTTCTTCTCGAGAACGTGGACCATAAGGACAACGTGCTGTATCTCCTAAATATATGATACGCTCTTTCGGCAACTGACGAATTAATTCCTTCGCTACTGTTAAACCGCCAACTCCTGAATCGATAACACCGATTGCTCTATTCAACTTCATCACCCATTTTCTCATTCATCATCTTTTATGTTTATCATTATATTTTACACACTTTAAGTTCGCTCACTTCAAATGCTTCTGTATGAAAATTTTCATTTGCCCATGTATAGACTAGGACCTTTTTTATTTTGCTCCTTTTTTTCATAATTTGCAAGATAGAAAAATAACCGACCTTCTATAAGAAAGTCGGTTTCTTCTATATAAAGTGCATATTCATTGATCCATCTTTTTTTGAAAAGAAGACATTCCCATTAATAAGACGAAATGAACAGAAATTAAAATGACGATCAAAATAAAATTCAATCGATAACTATTTGTAGATTCCATAATTTTGCTCGCTACAGCTGGTCCGAATGCCATACCGAAAAAGTTAATTAAATTATATAAACCAAGGCCAACTCCAACTTTAGCTGGATTTAATGTTTTCGGAATAAATGTGTTTAATGATACTTGAATTGCCGAATAACTCATAAATGTTAAAATAACCGCAAATAAAATAAAGAGTAAGTTCCCGTCTGGAATAATCCCTAAAATTAAAAAGCCAATGATCATAACTACAGACGCTACATACATCATCCTCACATTCCCAAACGCAGGAATAATCTTTCCGGTAATAAAACTAGATACAATACCAAAGAGAGATGCAACAAACAATACAATTCCAATAACGAACGGAGACAATCCGTGCCCTCTTCCTAACAGTAATGGTAATAATAATAAACTAGCACATAACGCCACATTAATGATAAATCCGACCGCTATTAAACGCAGTAATGGTTTATTTGTAAACAACTCAATATCAATAAACGGCGACTCTGCTCTCTTCATATGAGCCTTGAATAAAAATAGGAAAGCAACAGATAACAAAAAAAGCCAACTATTAATATTCACTCCTAATAAAACGGTCGTAATCAATACAAATAATAAAACTGCTCCAATGAAATCCAAGTGAAACACTTCATCGGTATGTTGCACCTCTTCTGGCATAAATTTTACGAGCAAGAAAATACCAACCATTGAAATAACCATAAATAAAAATAAATACGGCCACCCTAACGTATTTGTAATTGCCCCACCAACTAAAGGTCCAATACCAACTGCTAATGCAATAGAAGAACTAATCATTGCTAACGCACCCGGTTTTTTAGTTGGAGCAACTAATTTCGCCACCGCAATCATACTAAGCGCAATAAACGCTGCTCCTCCGCTCGCCTGCACTAACCTTGCGAAAATGATAATCTCATAAGATTGATTCAAAAAACCAACAATAGAACCCGCTACAAATATGATAATAGAAATAATTAATAGCCTTTTTACACTGTAACGATCAGCCAGTTTTCCATATATCATCGAACCGATACCGACGACTAAAGAATACCCTACTACAACCCAACTTACTTTCAATTGACTAATTGATAAATCATTGGCAATATCCTCTAGCGCTACATTAAATAACACAGCGTTCATCGGTCCTAACAAAACAATAAAACATAATGTAAAAACAAACCATTTCGAATGGTTACTTATATCTTTCCCCATGTGTAACACTCTCCTGATTGCAATTTTAAAACTGTCAAACTATAGATAAAAAAATGAAGTTATTTAAATGTTGTATCACCACTAAACAACTTCATTAAATGTATAAAAGGTATTACCTTATCGCGCGATAAAGTGAAACTTTAACCAGCCCTCATCAATCGGACTTTTACGGGCAGTTGATCCCCCACCTAACTTCTTTGCTTCCGCTGAATTTTGAGGTGGGGGTCTTACTGCCCGGAAAATAGCGGGGTAAATTGAATTCGACACGAAACAAGAATGTTGTTCGATATTCATGGAACTATCATAGTTTCAGCATTACAGTTTGTCAACGAAAAATATACAAAATAAACTAATTTAGTCTTTTTAGTTTACTTTGTTCGAAATTTATTATACACTAATTTCGAATCCGATATGAAAAGGACTGGCATGATTATTCAAATTTGCATTTTTTAACTTAATAAAACGAAACGAATACAGAACTTTTATATAGAAGAGACATTATAGGAGGATTATGATGAAGAAAAAAATGTTAGTTGTATTAACAAGTGTAGAAAAATATCCAAATTTAAATAGGGCTACCGGACTTTGGCTTGGTGAAGCTGTACATTTCGTAAAAAAAGTAGAAGAAGCGGGTTACGAAGTCGATTATGTCAGCCCACAAGGCGGTTATACACCAATTGATCCACATAGTTTAGCAATGGCGGAGAGCGTCGATTGGGAATGGTATCAAAAGAAAGAGTTTATGAATCGCCTCGGTTCTACAATGAAACCGAGTGAAGTGAATCCAGAAGACTACGCTGTTATTTATTACGCAGGTGGTCACGGGGTTATTTGGGACTTCCCAGAAAATAAACAACTTCAAAATATTTGCCGCAACATTTATGAAAACGGCGGAATTGTTTCTTCCGTTTGTCATGGAGCTGCTGGTTTATTTCATATTACATTAAGTAATGGGGATCGTTTAATTAGTGGTAAGAAGGTAACAGGCTTTTCAAATGAAGAAGAAAAATTAGCTGAATTAGATCAATTCGTTCCATTTTTAACAGAAGATGAACTCATTAAAAATGGAGGACTTTACGAAAAAGCCGCGCAACCGTGGGAAGCTTATGCTTTAGAAGATAATCGTGTTATCACTGGTCAAAACCCAGCTTCAGGTGGTCCAGTAGCCGAATTAGTATTAAAACAGTTGCAAAAATAATATGTACTAAAAAAGCAGATTTCCCTCTATTAAGGGAGATCTGCTTTTTTACGAAATCATTTGCAAAATAGCAATAACTTCTTTTTCAATTTCCGAATTATCAATTGCATCTATATACTCTGGTTTAAAAAGTTGATACTTCTTCAATTGATAAAAATCAAGTATCGCTTTCTTTAACGTAATATCGTACTGAATACAAAAAGAATGATCTATAATACGTCTTAACATCACATCATCTTGCACCATAAATAATTGTGCGTTCATCTTATTAAAGTAGCCTTGTTCCATACCCGCTTCAAAAAACATTTGCAAATTATGATTACGATTTTGTTGTGCAGCGACTAATTGATCTGACAAATGCGGATATGCTTCTTTCAAATCTTGCAAAAAAACATCCGAAATATATGTCACACATTTTAAAGAGTGGATAAACGTCTTTTGGAAACGTTCTGCAAAAGACATGCTTTCATCTTGATTATCCACATCACCTTCGAGTAGATAATTCATGAAATCCTCTACTACCGCCTCAATAATTTCATCTTTCGAAGAAAAACGTTTATATAAAGTAGCTTTACTAATATCCATATATTTCGCAATTTCATCTATTTTCAATTGGCTAAAACTCGTCTTTCTAATAACGGGCTTTATTTTATTAATATAAGTATTTGCACATGCGACTTTTCTCATTTAAAAGAGCCTCCCCTTTTGTCCATACAAAATAGTATAGCAAATTCACGAATGATTATAAATGAAGTTATTATACTTATTACGCCTTTTTAGTTTATTACATTTTCATATACTATACATAAAAAACTATAATCCATTATCACCAACTGGACGGTTACAAACCAATTTTGAGGGGGGAATTTTAGGATAAAGTGAAACTTTAATCAACCCTCACCAATTGGGCTTTTACGGGCTGCTCGGCAAATAGCGGGATAAAAATGCCCGCTACCTTTATGAGTAGCGAGCACCTTTTCTATAATTTATTTACAGCCCTTTTTATAGCCTTACCTATTTCCACGCTAGACTGTGGATTTTGTCCTGTAATTAAATGCCCATCTACTACCACATGCGGCGTAAAATTGGGAGCTACATAAAACAAAGCTCCTTCTTCTTTCAACTTACTTTCTAACAAAAACGGAACGCGCTTTTCTAAATGTACAGCTTTTTCTTCATCGTTTGTATAACCTGTTATACGCTTACCGGCAACAAAAAACGAGCTATCCTTATTTTTCACACCGACAAAGGAACTTACTCCGTGACAAACAGCCGCTACAATCCGGTTATCGTTATACATATTCTCAATTAAATTTGCTACATATGGATTACCTGGAAAATCTACAATCGCCCCGTGGCCACCACCAAATAAAACCGCATCATAATCCGAGAAATGAACATTTGAAATCGGCCTCGTATTTTGCAATAAAGAAGCTACATGCTTGAATTCACGAGGTATACCATTCGGAATAGACACTCTATCTATAGGTACTCTCCCGCCTTTTATTGACACAATATCAACATCAAACTTAGCCTTTTTAAATAAATGATAAGGAGCTGCGAGCTCTTCAAGCCACAAACCAGTCGGGTGTCCATTCATATCATGAGCACTTGTTGAAACTAACAGTATCCTTTTCAACTTATCCCCTCCTTATTACCTATTTATGTATGGAGTGTTCTTATCATTCATATAGCAAGTGAAGCAAACAAAAAAATAGCCGACTCTTTGTATAAAAGTCGGCTGCTTTCTTATAGTTCGAGCTCTCCCATACGAAGAAGCTCCACAACTGCTTGTGAACGTCCTTTAACCCCTAGCTTTTGCATTGCGTTTGAGATGTGGTTGCGAACTGTCTTTTCACTTATAAAAAGTTCACCTGCAATTTCCTTCGTTGTTTTATCTTGAACCAGTAATTCAAATACTTCTCTTTCTCTCTTTGTGAGTAAAGGTTTAGATTGATACGCTTTTTCCTTCAACTGGTATAACCCTCCTTGCTTAAGCCAGAGCTGTGTATGTGTAAGTTGGGTGTTTATTTAGTCAAGATATTGTATGAACGAAATGTGCAGGTGGTGAATGAAAATGGGCTTTATTTCCTATGTTATTTTAGACTTTTATACAGTGCGTACACTCTTTTTATCCACTTACTTTCCAGCGCACCATATTTGTTCTAGCAATATACTTACAACCGTACCTACAAATAAACCATTACCGAATATATATTGCATAACAGACGGCAAGGATTGGAGTGCTCCAGACGGTAAAAACATAACGCCACTTCCAAATAATACTGCCACTCCTAAAATCGTTACATTCCTTTCACTCATCGGCACTTGTTTTATATTATTAAATCCAATTCCAATTAATTGTACGAACGAAGCCATTAAAACAGCCGATGCGACAGCCGATGGTAAAGATGCTAAGTAACGAATAATACTTGGAAAAAGAGACATTACGACTAGTAACGCACATGCCATTAAGAACGATCGTATATATTTTTGTTTTGTTAAGCGTATAAATCCTGCCGTTGCTGGTAACGGAACGATACCTACAGTTGAAAATACGGAGGAAATGATATGCGAAATCCCTCCAACCCACGTACCATCCTTCAACTGTTTTTGTTCAATAGTTGCTTTATGAATGGTAGCTTGATTAATCGCTATAATAGCTGCCACTGTATTTGAAACTAAAATACATACCATAACGAAACTGGATACTGCCATACCAGTATTCCATTTTGGAAGTCCCCAAGCAAACATTTGTGGAAGTTGTACAAAATGAGTTACTTGAGATGGAACCGTCACTTTTCCTGCAATGAGAAAAATAATCCACCCGCTAATTAATCCTATTAAAACTGCATAACTTTTGATAAAACCTCTTCCAAAATTAGACAGTATAATAACGAACAAAAATATACTAAACGCAATTATCGCTGTAAATCCATCGATTTGAGAAATAGTAGCTGTAATTCCTAGCATTCCTTTTAAAAATACACCACTTAATTGTAAACATAATAAAAGTAAAAACGTCCCTGTCACAACTGGCGTAAATAAAAATAAAATACGTCCTATAAAACCAGTTACTCCTAATCCTATTAAAATAACACCGGAGATTATCATTCCTAACTCTAAAATTTGCAGTGTACTATGCAATTGATCTTGTCCGGCAGTTGCATAAGCAAGTACTGTAAATACACCAACCCAAGATCCAGCTGGTCCATCCGCAATTGGAAGTCTATGCCCAATCCATCCTTGTAAGAAAGAAGATATACCAACTACAAAAAACGTACGCTGCATTAAATAAAATATTTCTTCCGTCGTAAAATGAAATAATCCACCAACGACAATTGGTAGTGCGATTGAATTTGCTAATAGAAATATAAACCATTGCAAAGTTCCCATAATATGATTTTGGTTATGTTGATTGTCCAAAATGTCCATCCCTTCTAGCTTTCCTATAAAAAATATATTGTAAGAATAAAAAAGAAGAGTTCTATATTCACAATTAGAACCCTCCCCAAGGTATTTAAACGATTCTTCTACACAAGATTATTGAATTCCAGCTCATTTAAGCTTCCAACAACAATATTTCCTTTATACACGACTAAACTTTTTTCTGTTTGGCGTGCTACCGCTTCAGCAGTGCATGTCGCATTTGTCAAAACAAAGCTCGCTTCATCCCCTACATTCGGCCATACCCGCTTCCCTTCATTATTTAACGTTTCTTTTCCTCCCGTAATAAAGCGAATTGCTTTTCCTAAAGACCTTTCGTCACTCCATCCAAAACGCTCTGCTAATCGATTTGCCTTTTGAAGCATATCACCTGTTCCAAACGGTGACCAATGATCTGTAATACTATCATTTCCTAATGAAACTTTAACACCTTTTTTATCTAATAACGGAATTGGAATTACTTGTTTACCAATTGGTACTGTTGAAGTAATATCAATATTTACAGCTGCGAGTCTTTCTGCCACTTCTTCAGCCTCTTTATCAGTAACACCACCAAGTCCAAGTGCATGACTAATTGTTACACGCCCTCGCCACCCTGCTTCTTCTGTTAAACTTGCCAATCTCTTCATCGTAAACGTTCCAAGATTATTCTCATCGTGTAAATGAATATCAACATCCGCATTAAATTCTACTGCGATATCCATAATTGTATGTAATGATTTTTCAATATCATTATCCACTGTAGCTGGATCTACTCCTCCGACTAGATGAGCACCCATACGCATCGCATCTTTCACGAGTTGCACAGAATTACTGCGCAATAATCCATGTTGCGGAAACGCAACAATTCTACTAGACACTCGATTTTTATATGTTTCTAATGCCGCTAACGTCGCCTCCAAATTACCAAGTCCAATAATCGGATCAACATTACAATGCGTTCTAATATTCGTTGCACCATTTTGCAGTAGTAACTCTAGCATATTTTCCGCTCTATCTTGAGCAGTTGCTAATTGCTTTAGTAAAATTTTTTCTTCTTCATTAAAACGTGTAAAAATACTTTCTGCTGGCTTACAAGCTTTCCAGGGGCCACTATAATATGTTTTATCAATGTGAATGTGCATCTCTTCGAAAGCTGGCAACATCAATAAGTGCTTAGCATCAAGCATTACTATATCTTCTTCTTGAACAACCCCTTCTATAATTTTTTTAATTCGTCCATCTTCAATGAGTAAACTACATAATTCTGTTTCTGTTCGCGAAATTCTCTCTTCTTCATATGTATACCTTGATTCAAGCATTACATTAGTCAACCAATATACTGTCATCCCTATTTCCCCACCCTTTATTAAAAATCACCTCATAACTACAAGTTTAATATCCACTGAAAATTAAGACAATTAATATGATCGTCTCTCAAAAAAAAATGTAATACAACCCCATAGTCTTCTCATAAATTTCCATATAGAATAAAAGTATGCAGTTTGATATAAAAAGGAGTTGATTGGAATATGTCAAAAAAGTTATGTAAATCCGAAACTGATAAAATGCTATTTGGTATATGTGGTGGTTTAGGAGAATATTTTGATATTAGCTCTACTCTTATTCGTATCATTTGGGTTATTGCTGTTTTATGTTTTGGGACAGGATTTTTAGTTTATTTCATTTGTTTATTACTTATGCCACGTTCGTACTAATGGTATCATTTCATATACTTAAGAAGAGCAAATCACCTATAGAATTCTATAGGTGATTTTTTCATGAAGAATATTTCATCGTTAAATGTAATACCGCCACTTCTTCTTCTTCATTTTTATAAACATGCTTCTTATTCGCTTCAAATTGGATGGAATCAAACTCATTTAATTCGTATACATCATTCTCCACTTGAATAGACACTTTCCCTTTCATTATCGTTACAAGCTCAATCGCACCTTCATGATGAGCTTCTGGTTCATATATACTATTTGATCGTAAACAAGCACGGTGCATTTCCATCCCTGTTTCTTTCGTATAACGGAACATCGTTTCTAAATGCCACGCTTGTCCTTCATCTACTGCAAATCCTTCTCCACAGCGCGCAACAGCTACAGGTTCTCCAACAACCATCAATCTGGATAAAGGAATTGATAACCCTTTCGTTATTTTCCAAATGACAGCTAGCGTCGGATTTGTTTCCCCTCTTTCAATTTTTCCTAATGTTAATTTACTTACTCCTGTTTTATGAGCTAATTCTTCTAAACTTAATTTCTGTTCATTTCGAATTTGTCTCAATAACTGTCCAACTTGTTGAATGACTTCTTTCGTTTGTATATCTTCATTTTCTTTCATATATAAAACCACCTTAAAGTATAAAATAGTTTACTTTTATTTAATTAAAGTATATCATACTATACATAATTATTTATTTTCGAAAGGAGTGCTATACTTTATGCGCGCAATTTTATTAGGTCTTTTATCATCTGCCTTTTTTTCTGCAACCTTTATTATTAATAGAGCAATGAATGTATCTGGAACGAGCTGGGCTTGGACAGCTTCCTTCCGTTTTTTATTTGCTCTTCCTATTTTATTCCTTATCGTTTTATTTCGCAAAAACTTTAGGGGATTATGGGAAGAATTAAAAAAACATCCATTAGCATGGATCGGATGGGGTTCCGTTGCAGGTATTGGTTTTTATTCTTTATTAAGTTTCGCAGCTGTCTTTTCTCCAGCTTGGCTCGTTGCTGGAACTTGGCAAGTTACGATTTTAGCTGGTTTACTACTATCACCACTATTTTTCGTGAAAATAGAAACAAAATCAGGTACGAAACTTGTACGTGGAAAAATTCCACTTCGTAGCTTATATGTTGCATTATTTATTTTACTTGGTGTAATTTGTATGCAAGCAACTGCAGCAGGCCATATTACAATGACTCAGTTCATTTCAGGTTTTTTACCTGTCGTATTAGCCGCTTTCTTATATCCGTTCGGTAACCGAAAAATGATGGAACTTGTTGGCGGACGCCTTGATACGTTCCAACGTGTATTAGGAATGGCTATTGGAAGTCTTCCTATAACAATTTTGCTTGGTGTATATGGATTTTCTACTACTGGCATTCCAACATCCAGCCAAATGCTTCAAGGGCTTTTATTAGCATTATGTTCCGGCGTTATTGCAACGATGACATTTTTCTTTGCTACTGACTTAGCAAAAGATAACCTCGCCTTACTCGGGGCAGTTGAAGCAACACAAGCTGGAACGATGGTATTTACCGTGCTTGGCGAAATCATTTTCTTAAATGGTTCATTCCCTGGAGGACTTTCCCTCATTGGAATGATTATTATTATGTTAGGAATGGTTGCAAATAGTATTTTAAACCGTTCTGTTCCAGTCGTTAAACAGAAAAAATCAGCATAAAAAAAGGGTATGGTTCTATAGAGATGAACCATACCCTTTTTTATTGTCCCCCTATTTCGCCTTATCAGAATAGTACTTCATTGGCTGTTTATACTAAAACTTATGTTATAATACGTTTCATGCGCATTAATAGGAGGTAAATTATGTTAAAAAAAGCAATCGCTGAATTTATTGGTACATTTGTACTTGTATTATTCGGAACTGGAGTAGCTGTCACTGGCGGCGGAATTGAAGGAATTGGAACATTAGGAATCGCTATGGCTTTCGGTCTATCTATTGTAGCTATGGCATATAGCATCGGAACAATTTCTGGATGTCACATTAACCCAGCAGTATCAATAGCTATGTTCATCAACAAACGAATGAACGCTATGGAACTTTGTTATTATGTATTAGCTCAAATTTTAGGTGGTTTATTAGGAACTGCAACGTTAGTAACAATTTTAAAATCTGCTAAAACACCTTTAGATAATTTAGGACAAAATGGTTTCGGAACTCTTGGTTTATCTGGAGCATTTTTAGTTGAGTTCATTTTAACTTTCGTATTCATTTTAGTTATCGTCGCTGTAACAGGTAAAAAAGGCAGTTCTTCTTTAGCGGGACTAGTAATTGGTTTCACATTAGTTTTAATTCACTTATTAGGAATTCCGTTAACTGGAACATCTGTTAACCCAGCTCGTAGTATCGCACCAGCTTTATTTGTTGGTGGAGAAGCACTTTCTCAACTATGGGTATTCATCGTAGCACCAATTCTTGGTGGTATCTTCGCAGCTATCGTAGGTAAATTCATTTTAAATACTGAAAAATAGAATTTTCAATATTTCTGAATAAAAAAAGGCGAGCCCTCATTATGAGGAAGCTCGCTTTTTTATTCTTTCATTTTAGACTTTAAATTTGTAACTAATTGATCTACCGTTACATTTGCAAGTACGTTTTCCATCGCTTCTTGCGCTTGCATTAAAATAATTTCTAATACTGATTGAATATTAGCTCCTACTGGACATTCAATGTTGGGATTTTCATGGAAGGAAAATAGCTGTCCTTCTTCTACAACTTCCACTGCTTTATATACATCAAGTAATGTAATTTCTTCTAAATCTCGAGCAAGTGTCGTACCACCTTTACCAGCTTGTACATCAACAAGTCCTGCTCTCTTCAACATTCCTGTAATGCGACGAATCACAACTGGATTTGTATTCACACTACCGGCAATCCATTCAGAGGTACAGCGAGAGTTTCGATCTATCGCAAGTAATGTCAGCATATGAACACCTACTGTAAAACGACTACTAATCCCCATCTGCACACCCTCCTTTTTATTCATTCTATTAAAAGACAACTCTTATTATTATATACTATTTTTAATTTATACATAAAGAAAAAGCATGATTTCAATAGGAAATCATGCTTTTCTCTCATTATTGACGCTTTATAAATTTCGCTAAATCTTTAAATTTAACTTTATCTGAGTAATTCATTACGCCGTTTACGTAAATGCGGCTTGTAACAGCATTTAATACCGCAATTGTCGCCAATAAGACCGCTAATGTTATCGTAATTTCTAGCATACCTGCTTCACCAGCTACAATACGTGAGAAGGTAACCATCGGTGTAAAAAATGGAACGTAAGAACTTACAACAACGATAGTACTATTCGGATCACTTAATGATTTAATACTAATGAAGAATGCAGCCATAATTAAAATCATTACCGGGAAAGATACAGCTTGTAAATCCTCCGTCTTAGACACGACAGCTCCAGCAGCAGCATACATCATCGCATATAGTAAATATCCCGTAATGAAATAAACAAGAAACATGCTGATAACCTTTGCATCTAATTTCGTAAAGTCAATTGGAATACCAAATAGTGAGGCACTTTCTAAATCAACCCAACCCAACAAATATGGAATAAGATAACCACACGCCAATATGACAAGTTGCAATAACGCCGTTGAAACAACCGCTAAAATTTTCGCATACATCATTGTAAGAGGCTTCACTTTCGGAAGCATTACTTCCATTACACGTGACGCCTTTTCAGATGCAATATTCATTGCGATTGTATTTCCGAACGCTACAATAAACATATATAAAGCAAATGTAAAGAAATAGGCAATTCCGAAAGAAGATGTACGATCTTTTATCGCTTCTTGCTTTACTTGAATTTCTGTTTGTAATTGCTGTGCAATTTCTGGTGAAACATTATTTTTGGCAATCGTCACCATCGTATATTGTTGCTTTAAATATCCTGCCATAATTGCGGAAGTTGCTTGGCTTGGAAATCCATTATACATATATGTAATCGATGGAGCCCCACCCTTTTCCGTCACATGGAATAGACCATCTAAATCGCCATCTTCTACTTGCTTATGCAGTTTATCAAAATCATCCTTTGAACCCAGTGTTATTTTTGCTGATGGCAATAGCTTATTTAGCTCATCTTTTTGTACTTTATATGTGGAACTCTCTACTACAACTGCAATTTTATCTTTATCCTTATTTTTATCATCGCCTGAAGTAAAATGATTAAATGCAAAAATCCCAAACACAACTAAAAATAAAATCGCACTCGTAATTAATGATTTTTTAGATAAAAACGCTTCCCTAAAATAAAATGAAAATACGTGAGAAAATTTACGCATCGTTATTTCGCCCTCTCTACAAAGATTTCGTTTAACGTCGGCTCTAACATTTTAAATTGTCGTAAGCTAACACCTTGCTCTTGCAACTGTTGCAAAATCTCGAGAGCTTCCGCATCGCCTTGTACTTTCACATAAAGAAGGCCTTGTTGTTTTTCATACGATACATGTATAGCTTCTAATCCCTTTTCATTCTCTACTGTATCTTCAATCGTTAAATTACGGAAACCGTATTCTTTCTTAATATCACTTAGCTGTCCTTTTACGACTGCTTCACCTTTTTTCAAAATACATACATGTTGGCAAAAAGCCTCTACTTGTTCCATACGATGACTTGATAAAATAATCGTCTTTCCGCTCTGTACTTGTTCTTCAATAATACTAGCTAACATCCCGGCATTAACTGGATCAAGGCCACTGAATGGTTCATCTAAAATGAGAAGTTCCGGATTATGAAGAAGAGCAGCAATTAATTGGATTTTTTGCTGATTCCCTTTTGAAAGCTCTCCAGCCGTTTTAAATTTATATTCTGGTATCGCTAAACGCTCTAACCAGTGATCAATAGCGTGATCTACTTCTTTCTTCGACATCCCTTCTAATCTACCAAAATATCGCAGCTGGTCTATTACTCTACTTTTTGTATATAAACCTCTTTCTTCTGGTAAATACCCAATTGTTACGCCACTATTCCCAAATGCTTTTCCATCCCACGTAATCGAACCTTCATTAGGCGTTAATAATCCGAGAAGCATTTTGATTGTTGTTGTTTTCCCTGCACCATTTCGTCCAAGTAACCCTAGTACTTCACCTTTTGGTAACGAAATTTGTAAACCGTTAACAGCTTTTGATTCCCCAAATTGTTTCGTTAAGTTTTGAATTTGTAAACTCAAAGTTTAAAGCCTCCCTTTTAGTATCATTCGTACTCTCTTTCAAAGACTATGTTTATTCAAGACAAAATATAGCGCTACACTTCATCCTCTTATATGTAAACACCGTCATTAATCCATCATTTGTTCTATTTAGTTAAAATTGTAAATAATAAAGCGCTCTTTGTCAATTATAATTGTCATTTCGACAATTAAACTTGTCAAAACAACTGTTATTATTTTGCTCATCTTTCTAATATAGGACATACTACTATATATATAAAAGACAATATGCAAATGTTCATATAAAAATATTATATTTTAATATATAATATAAAATGATTTTCTAACATCAAGGAGGATACATATGAAGATGAAGAGGGGCATTACCACTTTATTATCTGTAGCGGTTCTATCTACATCACTTGTAGCATGTTCAGGAACACCAGAGAAAACAGTGGCGAAAGAAGAGAAAGTAAAATTAACAGAACAACAATTAATGGCTGATTTATGGTATCAAACAGCCGGTGAAACGAAAGCACTTTACTACCAAGGGTACAACATTGGTCAATTAAAACTTGATGCAGTTCTTGCAAAAGGGACAGAGAAAAAACCTGCTATCGTACTTGATTTAGACGAAACTGTTTTAGATAACAGTCCTCATCAAGCAATGAGCGTAAAAACAGGCAAAGGTTATCCTTACAAATGGGATGATTGGATTAACAAAGCTGAGGCTGAAGCCCTTCCAGGCGCAATTGATTTCTTAAAATATACAGAGTCTAAAGGTGTAGATATTTACTATATCTCAAATCGTAAAACGAACCAACTAGATGCAACAATTAAAAATCTTGAGCGTGTAGGTGCTCCTCAAGCAACGAAAGAACATATATTACTACAAGATCCGAAAGAAAAAGGAAAAGAAAAACGCCGTGAACTCGTTTCTCAAACTCATGATATTGTCTTATTCTTCGGTGATAACTTATCTGATTTCACAGGTTTTGATGGAAAATCTGTAAAAGATCGTAACCAAACAGTAGAAGATTCAAAAGTACAATTTGGTGAGAAATTCATTATTTTCCCGAATCCAATGTATGGCGATTGGGAAGGCGCTTTATATGATTATGATTTCAAAAAATCAGATGCAGAAAAAGATAAAATCCGTCGCGACAACTTAAAATCATTTGAAGTAAAATAAAGAGGATGGCATTCGCCATCCTCTTTATTTTGCTTTCTCTGTTAAAGGCAAGATAAATACTTCCACACGTCTATTCTTTGCCTTTCCTTCTTGTGTATCGTTTGGAGCAATCGAACGGTATTCTCCGTAACCAATCGCACTAAATTTTTCTGGTTGTAATTCTTTATTTTGCAGTAATACTTGCATAAAATTAACTGCCCGCTGCGTACTTAATTCCCAATTCGACGCAAACTGTGCATTGGCAATAGGGACATTATCCGTATGACCGGATACTGTAATTTCACGAGGTGACGCTGAAACAAGTAAGCTAGACATTTCTTTTGCAATCCCTAAAGATTCTAATTTCACATCTGCTTTCCCCGAATCAAACAGTATATTTTCTAATATTGTCACCATTAATCCCTTTTCAGTTAATTTAGTTTGAAAAGAAGAGGATAATTGTTTTTCATTAATATATTGATCAATCTTTTTTTGTAATGCTTTCAATTCATCCATCTCTTTTTTTTCTTTAGCTCTAGCTTCTTCTTGTTTTTTTGCTTGTTCTGCCTCAAGGCTACTTGCCGATAATTCTTTTTCATCATTTGGCTTTTGATCACTTAAAAATTCTTTGTTACCTGTTCCCCCGGCTAATTCACTTCGAAAAGCAACTGCCATCTGTTTAAACTTCGCAGCATCTATACTACTCATTGCGAATAAAACGATAAACAATGCAAATAACAACGTTAACATATCAGAATATGGGATTAACCACGTTTCATCGATATGCTCATCATGTTTTTTCTTTTTGCCTCTTCTATTTTTCTTACTCCGCATTTTTTTCTGCTCCTTTTTCTAGCTTTTTACGCTCAGTTGCAGAAAGTGCACCTAAAATGCGGTTCTTCATAATAAACGGATATGTACCTTCTTGTAACATTAATAAACAATCAATGATTAAACGTTTTTTCTCAATTTCAGCTGAAGATTTTTGCTTTAACTTATTTGCAAATGGATGCCATAATACATACCCTGAAAAAATACCAAAAATCGTTGCAATAAATGCACCCGAAATAGCATGACCTAACTTTTCAATATCAGTTAAGTTACCAAGCGCAGCTACAAGACCGATAACAGCACCTAAAACTCCTAATGTCGGTGCATACGTACCAGCTTGTGAAAAAATAGCAGCTCCCTTTGCATGTCTTTCTTCAATTGCCTCTAATTCAGATTCCAAAATTTGCTCTAAATCTTCTGCGGATACGCCATCAATCACAAATTTCATACCGCGCAAAAGAAATTCATCTTGAATTTTGTCTAATTGTTGCTCTAAAGACAAAATACCGTATTTTCTACTTTCAGATGTCCAATGAACAAATAATTCTAGCAACTGTTCATAACTTAAATCCTTTTTATTTGAACCAAAAAGAACTTTAAATAGTTTTGGAACCCTTTTTAGTTGATTCATCGGAAATGCAATACATACTGCAGCAAATGTACCGATAAAAATAATTAATGCTGCGGCAGGATTTAATAAGGCTGTTACGTCAGCGCCCTTGACGACCATCCCTACTACCACTGCTAAAAATCCTAAAACAAGTCCAATAATTGTTGCAAAATCCATTCCCATTCACTCCTAGTCTATACAAGAAGTTCTTTATTCTCGATAATCGCTACATCTTCTTATGTATATATATTACATAAAAAATGCAATTCATGAAAGATAAGAAATGAATTATATAAAAAAATACTACAAATTCACACATTTTCTGACATTTTCTTTGCATTTCTATTACGTTATGACTCTTATATTCCTTTTCCAACAAACTAGACTTATAATAAAAAAACGATACACATTTTATTAAGAAGGGACTGTGATTACAAGGCATTATGAAAAAGATAATAATTATTTCTGCCACTACTATTGTAATCGGTATCACATCTTTCACTTACTTTGGTTCTAAATCACCACTACATAATGAAGCGAAAGCTGTCGAAAGTCAAAAACATACTAACCACCCAAAAGAAGAGATTCCTGCTTTTCCAAAAGCTGATCATAATGCAAAGAAAATAGACAATAACTTTTCAGTTGTAACAAATCCAAAATCTAATCTTGTCTTAATTAATAAACATCGAAAACTACCAGATGGATACATTCCTGAAGACTTAACGAGACCAAACGTACCATTTGCTAGTCCAAAAGATAAAGAAAAAACATTGCTACGCAAAGATGCTGCAGAGGCACTTGAAAACATGTTCAAAGCTGCGAAAAAAGAAGGGCTTGATCTTACAGCTGTATCTGGTTATCGTTCATACAAACGCCAAAAATCGTTGCATGATACATACGTTAGGCGTCAAGGAAAAGCTGAGGCTAATTCAGTAAGCGCAATTCCTGGTACGAGTGAACACCAAACGGGTTTAGCAATGGATATTAGTTCAAAAACAGCTAAATTTCAATTAGAGCCTATTTTCGGGGAGACAGCAGAAGGAAAATGGGTCGCGGAACACGCTCATGAATTCGGCTTTGTCATTCGTTACTTAGAAGATAAAACAGATACAACAGAATATGCATATGAACCATGGCACTTACGCTACGTTGGTAATCCATACGCTACATACCTATATAAACATCACTTAACATTAGAAGAAGCGATGGAAGACAAAAAATAAGAGAGCAAATTGCTCTCTTATTTTTCTTTCACTCTATCATTGTAGTAATTTCTTCTTCCATTCTTCAGGCCACGGTTCGCCTCTTCCTGTTTTTTTCGACGCTTGAACCATCATTCCACGACCTACTAAACAAACCTCTCCTTCTGCATTCTTCACCATATAATGTAAATCCAAAGAAGAATTCCCAACCGATCCTGCCTTTACATACACCTTCAACTGTTCATCATAATATATTTGCTTAATAAAATTACATTGTAAATCCGCAACAACGATCATCGTGTCTGATGATGTATGTGTCCACTCTTGCATAAATCCAAGTTCTTTAAACAACGCGATACGAGCTTCTTCAAAATAAGTAAAAGCAACGACATTATTTACATGTCCAAACATATCTACTTCACCAAAACGAACCTTTACAGGATTGTAAAATAAAAAACCACTTTCCCATTTCTCGAAGTCTTCAATATAAGAAATTCTCTTCAACGTTATCTCCTCTTCCTCTCAAAAAAACAGAATAAACTGAAAAATACAGTTATAAATATTGCCCCTTCAAGATGAAGAGGCAATATTTATTAATAGTTATTATCGCTACCAAAGAAATCTTTGAACGATTGAATTGTTGTATCACGGTTTAATGCCGCAATTGAAGTTGTTAAAGGAATACCCTTCGGACATGATTGCACACAGTTTTGAGAGTTACCACAGTTCGCTAGTCCTCCATCTCCCATAATTGCACGTAAGCGATCTGCTTTATGCATTTCACCCGTTGGATGTGAGTTGAATAAGCGAGCTTGTGATAACGGCGCTGGTCCAATAAAGTCAGACTTACTGTTTACGTTTGGACATGATTCTAAGCAAACACCACATGTCATACATTTTGAAAGCTCATAAGCCCATTGACGCTTTTTCTCAGGCATTCTTGGTCCTGGACCTAGGTCATACGTACCATCAATTGGAATCCAAGCTTTAACGCGTTTTAGAGCATTAAACATGCGACTGCGGTCAACTTGTAAATCACGTACAACTGGGAATGTCTTCATCGGCTTTAAGCGAATTGGCTGTTCTAATTGATCAATAAGAGCCGTACATGATTGACGTGGCTTTCCGTTAATAACCATTGAACATGCTCCGCATACTTCCTCTAAGCAGTTCATATCCCATGCAATCGGAGTTGTTTGATTCCCTTTTGAATCAACAGGATTACGACGAATTTCCATAAGCGCCGAAATAATATTCATATTCGGACGATATGGAATTTCAAACTCTTGGTCAAACGCTTGTGCATCTGGTCCATCTTGTCTCGTAATGATGAGGCGGATTGTTTTCTCAGACATGTTGTTTATCCCCCTTCTCTTCACCCTTAGCAGCTACATCATGTTTTGAAGAATAATCACGTTTACGTGGTTTAATTAATGAAACATCAACGTCTTCGTAATGGAATGCTGGTGCATTTCCTTCTCCTTCAAATTTTGCCATCGTAGTTTTTAAGAAGTTTGCATCATCACGATTTGGGAATTCAGGTTTGTAATGCGCCCCGCGGCTCTCATTACGGTTATATGCGCCAATTGTAATAACACGTGCTAACTCAAACATATTTGCAAGTTGACGTGTAAATGAAGCACCTTGGTTACTCCATCTCGCTGTATCGTTAATGTTAATACGTTTGTAACGAGCCATTAACTCTTCAATTTTCGCATCTGTTTCTAATAACTTTTTATTTTCACGAACTACTGTAACGTTATCTGTCATCCATTCTCCAAGCTCTTTATGAAGAACATATGCATTTTCATTACCATCCATCGTTAAAATATTGTTAAATTTCTCTGTTTCGATTAATTCATTTTGCTCATATACAGTAGACGAAACAGCATCTGATGATTTAGAAAGACCTTTCATATATTCAATTGCGTTTGGTCCTGCTACCATACCACCATAAATTGCTGATAATAGTGAGTTTGCACCAAGGCGGTTACCACCGTGCATAGAATAATCACACTCACCTGCTGCAAATAAACCTGGAATACTCGTCATTTGCTTATAGTCAACCCATAGTCCGCCCATTGAATAGTGAACAGCTGGGAAGATTTTCATTGGTAGTTTACGAGGATCATCACCTGTAAATTTCTCATAGATTTCAATGATTCCACCAAGTTTAATATCTAGTTCTTTCGGATCTTTATGAGAAAGATCTAAGTACACCATGTTTTCACCGTTAATACCTAGTTTTTGCTCTACGCAAACATCAAAGATTTCACGCGTTGCGATATCACGAGGTACAAGGTTTCCGTAAGCCGGATATTTTTCTTCTAAGAAGTACCATGGCTTACCATCTTTATATGTCCAAACACGTCCACCTTCACCACGTGCAGATTCACTCATAAGACGTAATTTATCGTCTCCTGGAATTGCCGTTGGGTGAATTTGAATGAACTCACCATTTGCATAATATGCGCCTTGCTGATATACAGCAGACGCTGCTGTACCTGTATTAATAATGGAGTTTGTTGATTTTCCGAAAATGATACCAGGGCCCCCTGTTGCCATAATCACGGCATCAGCTCCGAAACTTTTAATCTCCATAGTTTGTAAGTCTTGTGCAACGATTCCTCGGCACACACCTTCATCATCAACAACAGCTCGTAAGAAATCCCAACCTTCATATTTCGTTACAAGTCCTGCTACTTCATGACGACGTACTTGCTCATCTAATGCGTAAAGTAATTGCTGTCCAGTTGTTGCACCAGCGAATGCTGTACGGTGATGTTGTGTTCCACCAAATCGACGGAAATCAAGAAGTCCTTCTTCCGTACGGTTGAACATAACACCCATACGGTCCATTAAATGAATGATACCAGGTGCTGCTTCACACATTGCTTTAACTGGTGGTTGGTTCGCTAAGAAGTCCCCACCATAAATTGTATCGTCAAAGTGGATCCATGGAGAATCCCCTTCACCTTTCGTATTTACGGCACCGTTAATTCCGCCCTGAGCACATACAGAATGTGAACGTTTTACTGGTACTAAAGAAAACAGTTCAACATTCACTCCTGCTTCTGCCGCTTTAATCGTTGCCATTAAGCCAGCCAAGCCACCGCCGACTACTATAAGTTTCCCTTTCATGCTCTCCCACTCCTTACTGATTTGCTAGCTGTGGATCGATGAACGCTAATAATGCACTCACACCTACATAAGATAGACCTAAGAAAATAGCTAATGTTACATAAGTAGAGATTCTTTGTGAACGTGGAGATACTGTAATTCCCCAGCTGATGCAGAATGTCCATAGTCCATTTGCAAAGTGGAAAATTGTTGAAACAACACCAACTAAGTAGAATGCAAACATAGCTGGATTGTTTAAAATATCTGCCATCATATCATAGTTTACCTCTTTACCTAACATTGCTTGAATACGAGTTTCCCAGACGTGCCAAGAAATGAAAATCAGCGTAACGATACCTGAAATTCTTTGGAAGACGAACATCCAGTTACGGAAATAACCGTAAGAAACCGCATTGTTCTTAGCTGTAAATGCAATATATAAGCCATATATAGCATGGTACAGTATCGGTAAAAAGATGATGAAAATTTCTAGCGCATACCGGAATGGAAGGAGCTCCATAAAGCCTGCAGCTTTGTTAAAAGCCTCTGCTCCTCTTGTTGCAAAGTTGTTTACAATTAGATGTTGCGTCAAAAAGACACCAACCGGGATGACCCCCATTAATGAGTGCCACTTACGAAACGTATACTCGCGGCCTTTCATGTCCCCATTACCCCCTTGAATGTTTGACTGCTGTTTTCAGATTAATTTATAACAATAATGTTTTTTCACTATTGGCATAAGAAAAACTGAAAAAATTATTCGAAATATTTCAGCATAATTTGATAACAAGTTCATTTTACCCCTATTTTTGTCGAAGCGTCAAGAAAACGTATACATAATTTGCATATAATTTGCCAATTCTTTTTTTCTTCTCAGATATTGAGATTTCCCTAAAGAAAAATCTGTTTTTATAAATGAAAAATGTTATATAATAATCCCTATAGAAAGAGGGGAATATTGTGAGTAAAAATACAATCGATATAACATCTTTAGAAGATGTTTCATTGAACGCCTTCGCTTATGAATTGCTACGTGAAGAATTACTACCTGATTTAATCGGCAACGATTTAGATGGTATTTTATACTGGTCTGGTAGAAACCTTGCAAGAAAATATCCGCTAGAAACAATTGAAGAAGTCATTCAGTTCTTTGAAAAGGCTGGCTGGGGCACTTTAAGCATTATTGAACATAAGCGTCGTGAAATGCAGTTCCAACTTAAAGGCACACTCATTGCAGAACGTCAAAAACAAAAAAGGCATTCTTCTTATCAACTAGAAGCTGGATTCATCGCTGAACAAATTCAAAAGCAACGGAACGTCGTTGCAGAGTCATATGAAGAAAAGAAAAAACGTTCTGACTCTATTACATTTCTTGTGAAATGGGATATAAAAGATCTCATTGAAGTGTAAGCATTACCTACAGTCAACTAGACATATCAGTTTAGTTGACTTTTTTGTATTTTCATTCACGTCTATTTATTTTAAATCTTCAGAAATTATAACAAAAAATAGAAGACGTTGTAAACTACAACGTCTTCTTATCTGTTAAATACGTATAAATCGTCTCTGCAACATTTTTTGGCATACCTGCTTCGACAAATTCTGCTACAGAAGCTTCTTTCATCTTCTTTAATGAACCAAAATGTTTTAACAATACCTTTTTCCGTTTATCACCGATTCCTGGAATGTCATCCAATGCTGATTGAATGACAGATTTCCCGTGTAATTGACGATGGAATGTAATCGCAAATCGATGCACCTCGTCTTGAATACGCTGCAATAAATAAAATTCTTGGCTATTTCTCTCAAGCACCACAGGTTCCGGGGGATCTCCAATAATTAAATGGGAGGTTTTATGTTTGTCATCTTTTACAAGACCTGCCATCGGAATATATAATCCGAGCTCATCCTCTAAAATATCACTTGCAGCCGCCAAGTGGCCTTTTCCGCCATCAATAATAATCAAATCCGGTAAAGGTAAATTTTCTTTAAGCGCCCTTGTATAACGGCGTCTCACAACTTCCCTCATAGACTCATAATCATCTGGCCCTTGAACCGTTTTAATTTTATATTTCCTATATTCTTTCTTCGCTGGTTTCCCATCGATAAAAGCAATCATTGCAGAAACGGGATTTGTTCCTTGAATATTTGAGTTATCAAACGCTTCAATACGATACGGTGTTTCAATTCCAAGCTGCTTTCCTAAATGATCTACCGCTTTAATCGTTCGTTCTTCATCACGTTCGATTAAGTAAAACTTCTCTTCAAGAGCAATTTTTGCGTTTTTATTTGCTAATTCTACAAGGTCTTTTTTCTTACCACGTTTCGGCTGTGTCGCTTCCACTTCTAAAAAGCGCTCTACTAATTCCGAGTCTATACTTCCTGGAACGACAATTTCCTTCGGCTTAAAATGACTACTGTTTTCATAAAATTGGCCGATAAACGTTAAAAAGCCCTCTTCTGGTTCATCGTAAATCGGAAACATAGAAACATCACGTTCAATTAGCTTGCCTTTTCGAACGAAGAAAACTTGAACACACATCCATCCTTTATCCACTGCATATCCAAACACATCGCGATCCACTAAGTCACTCATAATCATTTTTTGTTTTTCCATAATCGCATCAATATGAGCAATTTGATCACGCAACTCTTTTGCACGTTCAAACTCTAGTTTCTCTGAGGCCTCATACATTTTTATTTCTAATTCTGAACGAACTTCTTTATGCCCACCATTTAAAAACTTAATAATTTCATCTACAATTTCTTTATTTTGTTCTTCCGTCACTTCTTTCACACAAGGCGCTAGACATTGATCCATATGATAATACAAACAAACTTTATCTGGCATATTCGTGCATTTCCGAAGTGGATACATACGATCTAGCAGTTTTTTCGTTTCATGAGCAGATTGTGCATTTGGATAAGGACCAAAATACTTTCCTTTATCCTTTTTTACATTTCGAGTAATGAGTAAGCGCGGTTGTTTCTCCGCTGTAATTTTAATAAAAGGATATGTTTTATCATCTTTTAATTGAATATTATATTTCGGATCATATTTTTTAATTAGATTTAACTCTAAAATAAGTGCTTCTAAATTCGAAGAGGTTACAATATATTCAAAATCAACAATTTCTCCTACAAGCCGCAGTGTTTTCCCATCATGTGAACCAGTAAAGTACGAGCGCACACGATTTTTAAGCACTTTTGCCTTTCCGACATATATAACCGTTCCTTGCTTATCTTTCATTAAATAACAACCAGGTTGATCTGGTAAAATAGCCAACTTTTCTTTCAAATGTTCGTGCACTCGTCTCCCTCCATTTCTACATGCTTAGCATTTTTATTTTCACTTGAAAACATACTATGCCAAAACACCCAACATACGTTCCTTTATTGTAACGGAAAGGATCTAAAAAAGAAAATAAAAAAAGCTACCATTTGGTAGCTTTTTTTATTTTAGAAGTGTTTAGAAACTAATTCTACTAACGCTTCTTTCGGTTTGTAACCTAACGCTTGATCAACTACTTTACCGTCTTTTAATACGAAAAGAGCTGGAATACTCATTACTTCGAATTGACGAGCAGTTTCTTGGTTTTCATCAACATCTACTTTTACTACTTTTACTTTTTCGCCTAATTCTGCATCGATTTCCTCTAATACAGGAGCGATCATTTTACAAGGTCCACACCAAGGTGCCCAGAAATCTAATAATACAACACCTTCGCTAGTTTCAGCTGCGAAGCTTTGGTCATTTGCGTTTACAATTGCCATTTTATTTCCTCCTTCAAGTATATTCTACCAAGAGTATATCATTAACTTATATACGTGGCGAATAATATGTATCGTTATGTATTGTAACAAAAAAATGTTCCTTTATACTATATAAAAATACGGATTAAATACTAAAAAGATGAGAGACAGGGGATCTCTCACCTTTTTCTATATATAGGGGTACTTCACTTGGAACTCAAGGGTACTTAAATCATGAATGTACTTTTAACTTTTTAAACTCTTCTGTTAAAAGAGGTACAACTTCGAACAAGTCACCGACAATACCGTAGTCAGCTACTTTGAAGATACTTGCTTCTGGATCTTTATTAATCGCAACGATTATTTTTGAGTTAGACATACCTGCTAAATGCTGAATCGCACCAGAAATACCACATGCAATGTATAAGTCTGGCGTAACAACTTTACCAGTTTGACCAATTTGTAATGAGTACTCACAGTATTCAGCGTCACAAGCACCACGAGATGCCCCAACAGCGCCGCCTAGTACGTCAGCTAACTCTTTTAATGGTTTAAATCCTTCTTCACTCTTCACACCGCGTCCGCCAGCGATAATAACTTTCGCTTCAGAAAGATCAACACCTTCTGCTGTTTTACGGACAACATCCTGAATGATTGTACGTAAATCTTTCACATCAACTGTAATAGAAGATACGTCACCGCTGCGAGACTCATCTTTTTCCAGAGTTGCAATGTTATTTGGACGCACTGTCGCAAATAAGATGCCGTCTGTTACAATCTTCTTCTCGAATGCTTTACCAGAGTAAATCGGACGAGTGAAGATAACATTTCCACCTTCAACCTCTAAAGCAGTTACGTCAGAAACTAAACCAGCTTCAAGCTTCGCTGCTAATTTTGGTGATAAATCTTTACCAAGTGCTGTATGTCCAAAGACAATACCTTCTGGATTTTCTTCAGCATGTACAGCTAAAAACGCTTGTGCATAACCATCAGATGTATATGATTTTAATTTATCATTTTCAACTGTCACAACGCGATCTGCACCGTAATGAATCAATTCATTTGCAAAAGAGGCAACGCTGTCTCCAACTAGAAGACCTACTACTTCACCGCCTTCTGCAATTGTTTTTGCTGCTGCTACCGCTTCAAACGAAACGTTACGTAGCGATCCATCACGAACTTCACCCATTACTAATACTTTACGAGCCATAGATTTTCCCTCCTGCATATATAATTTCGTATTTTATTAGATTACTTTCGCTTCTGTATGGAGCAACGATACAAGTTCTTTTACTTGATCTTGCAGCTCGCCTTGTAACACTTTTCCTGCATCTTTCTTAGGAGGCAAATAGATTTCAATTGTTTTTGTCTTTGCTTCCACATCATCTTCTTCTAAATCTAAATCATCTAATTCTAATTCTTCTAGTGGCTTTTTCTTCGCTTTCATAATACCTGGAAGCGATGGATAACGAGGTTCATTTAAACCTTGCTGTGCTGTTACTAACACTGGTAATGAAGTTGCAATCACTTCTGTATCACCTTCAACATCACGCTCAATCTTCACATTTGTACCGTCAATTTCAAGTTTTGTAATTGTCGTTACATACGGAATATTTAACGCTTCAGCTACGCGTGGACCTACTTGTCCAGATGCACCATCAATTGCAACGTTTCCACCTAAAATTAGATCTGCATCTTTATCTTTTAAATATTCAGCAAGCACTTTTGCTGTCGTGAACTGGTCACCATTTTCTACATCATCTTCAATATTAATTAATACCGCTTTATCACAGCCCATCGCTAATGCAGTACGAAGTTCTTTCTCACTATCTTCGCCACCGACTGTTACAACTGTAACTTCTCCACCTTGTGCGTCTCTTACTTGAATTGCTTCTTCAATTGCATATTCATCGTAAGGGTTGATGATGAATTCCGCTTCGCCATCGTAAATTGCACCGTTTTTAATTACGATTTTTTCTTCTGTATCAAATGTTCGTTTCATGAGTACGTAGATGTTCATTCCATTTACCCCCTTGTTTTTCAGAAAGATTCTATCAATTTTAATTTTCTGTTAATTTATATTAAAAAAATAATTGAACTACCTGCCACTAAATGAAGGTTTACGCTTTTCTAAAAATGCAGCTACACCTTCTCTTCCATCTTCACTCGTAAATACTTCACCAAAAATTTGTGATTCACGTTGTACACCTTCATAGTAATGAGACGATTTGGTCGTTTGCAATAACTCTAGTACAGCACGAGTTGTTGCTGGACTTTTTCCAGCAATTTGTTTTGCGACTTTAAGCGTATCATCTAAAAGTGATTCTTCAGAGAACAATCCGTTAACAAGTCCCCATTTCAATGCTTCTGCACCAGTAATTGGTGTACTTGTTAACATCATTTCACAAGCTTTTGCTTTCCCAACATAACGTGGTAAGCGCTGTGTACCTGCAAAGCCAGGAATTAATCCAAGTGTTAATTCAGGTAAACCAAGTTTTGCACTTTCAGTTGCAAAGCGCATGTGGCAAGACATAGCAAACTCAAGGCCGCCGCCCAGTGCCGCTCCATGAATTGCCGCAATAACTGGTTTTGAACATTTTTCAACACGCTCAAACGTAACTTGTCCAAGCTGTGCTAATTCTGTTGCTTGCTTCGCTTCAGTAACAGATGTAAATTCTTTAATATCTGCTCCTGCTGAGAAGAAACGTCCTTCACCGTGAATAACAACAACACGAATGTTATCATCCTTTTCCACTTGATCAATTAATTCAGTAACGTCATGCATAACTTGTGAAGACATCGCATTTGCTGGTGCATGATTTAACGTCGCCACCGCGATATGATCTTCAACTCTTACAGATAGGAATTTCAACATGATCCCTCCCATTATTGACGATAACCACAAGCTGCAATGAGTAGCCCATGTACCGTTTTTGAAAGTGCGACCAGATCATACTTATGATCGCTCATTACCCAATTGGTCACAACTTCATCTACTGTTCCAAAGATCATTTGTCTTGCCACGCGAACATTTAAATCTGCTTGAAATTCACCTTGTTTTATACCAGTCTCTAAAATCTCATCCATAACTTGTAAGTAGCCTTTTAATACTTCATTTATTTTAAGGCGCAAGTCTTGATTGGACTGCCTGAGCTCTAATTGCGTAACGATAGCAAGGGGATCATTTTGTGACAACAGCAAGAAGTGCGTTTCTACCAACATGAATAACTTCGATACAGCGCTTTCAATTCCTGCTGTTTTTTGACGAATTGTTTCGACAAAATCTCCCATCTTCTCTTGGAATAAGGATATTAATATATCTTCTTTATTTTTAAAATATAAATAAATCGTGCCATCAGCTACCCCAGCTTGCTTTGCGATTTTAGAAACTTGCGCTTGGTGGTACCCATTCTCCGCAATCACAATGACTGCCGCATCAATAATTTGATTGTATTTCGGTCTATTTTTCTTCACTTTACTGTCCCCTTCAAGAAGATGACTGAATGAATAGTCATTCATATTCTTATAATACTGACTATTTAGAAAAGTGTCAATCCTATTTTTTCAAAAAGAAAGGGCCTTAGCCCGTTTGCTCATCCTCATTCTTTCTCTTCTCTTCATCCATTAAAACACGGCGTAAAATTTTCCCTACTGTCGTTTTCGGCAATTCATCTCTAAACTCATATACTTTCGGCACTTTATAAGCCGCTAAATATTTACGTGCAAACTGATTTAATTCTTCCTCAGAGCACTCCGTACCTTCTTTTAACACAACAAATGCTTTAACTGTCTCTCCTCTGTACGGATCTGGAACTCCAATTGTCACTACTTCTTGCACTTTTTCATGCTCATATAATACTTCTTCAACTTCACGAGGATACACATTAAATCCACTCGCGACAATCATATCTTTCTTGCGATCTTTTACATAGAAGAATCCATCTTCATCCATGTATCCAACGTCACCTGTATGGAGCCAGCCATCTTGCAATACAGCCGCTGTTTCCTCTGGCTTATTCCAGTATCCTTTCATAATTTGAGGACCTTTCACTACAATTTCCCCTATTTCTCCTGGTGGTAATGCCTCACCAGTTTCAAGTGACATAATGATTGCCTCTGTATCTGGCCACGGAACTCCAATGCTACCCGGCACTCGCTTTTCCCATAAAAAATTACTATGTGTAACCGGAGATGATTCTGTTAAACCATATCCCTCTACTAGTTTACCACCTGTAACTTTTTCGAACTTTTCCTGTACTTCTACTGGCAGTGGTGCTGATCCACTAATACAAGCACGAATAGAAGAAATATCGTATTCTTTTAAAAGCGGACTATTTAAAAGAGCGATATAAATAGTTGGTGCCCCTGGAAACAATGTCACTTTATGCTTCTTAATCGCTTCAAAAACCATTTTCATATCAAACTTTGGAATAAGGACCATTTTGTATCCTTGCATAATACTTAAATTCATAACAGCTGTCATACCATAAACATGGAAAAATGGAAGAACCCCAAGAACGACTTCTTCTCCTTCTTTGCAATTATATAACCATTGAACTCCCATTAACGTGTTAGAGACGAGGTTTTTATGCGTTAACATAACTCCTTTCGGAAATCCGGTTGTTCCTCCTGTGTACTGTAAAAGAGCTAGATCATTTTCAGGATCACAAGGCACCTCAACATTCGTATTCACTTCTTTTTCTACTGAATTCCAAAGATGAATCGTTTCACTCTCTGATACTTTCACAACTAAATTCGACTGTTTTTTCTGCACAAATGGATACAATAGATTTTTAGGGAATGGTAAAAAGTCTGCAATACGAGTTACGATAATATGCTCAATTTTTGTAGCAGATTGAACATTCGTTACTCTTGGAAACACTAAATCGAGACAAAGAATTACTTTTGCTCCCGAGTCATGAAGCTGATATTCTAATTCCCTTTCTGTATACAGTGGATTGGTTTGTACTACGATACCTCCCGCAAGTAATGTACCGTAATAACCAATTACAGCTTGCGGACAATTCGGCAACATAATAGCAACTCGATCACCCTTTTCCACACCGAGCTTTTGAAGATAATTTGCAAACCTCTTCACCTTATCATGGAAGTCCGAAAACGTAATATCCTTCCCTAAAAAGTGAAGCGCTTTCTTTTCTGGGTAGCGAGAAGCCATCTGTTCTACATATCCATGAAGTGGCTGAATATCATAAGAAATCGTACTAGGAATTTCCTCTGGATAACTTTTCAACCATGTTTTTTCCACCTTCATTCCCCCTTCAAATACATAAAAAATAAAGTGAAACTTTAATCAGTGGGGATTTTTCAGCCCCACTGATTATTAGCCCACACCAATCGGGATTTTACGGGCAGTTAATCACCCAGCTAACTTCTTTACTTTCGCTGAATTTTGAGGCGGGATCTTACTGCCCGTTAATGCGGGATAAATGAATGTTCATTCATGATGGTTATTTTCATTATATTATAGTCACCATAGCGTTACAATCATAATATTCTGACTTTTTTATAACTATGCTTTACTTCATTAACTTCTTATTATATGTAGAAACTCTCCTAATCTTAAAAGAGTAAGAGAGTTTGTCATTAACTTAATCTTATAATCGTTAATACCGCTCCTGGGGTAGTTGTTGATAATGTCGCAACAGCTAACAAACCAAATAATTGCAAACTAATTGCACTCCCCGCCGCAAGGGTCGTAATAATTGTCGCACTAAATGATGTCGTTGCTAATGCAGGAGAATTAATAGTCCCAGCAAGCGGTGCCCCATTAATTGTAATTCGTGAACTAACTAATAATGAAGCGGTTATATTAATTGTATATGAAATATAATAGTTCCCTGCATTTGCAACCGTAAATACTGTGTTCCCCCCAGACACTGTAATACCTGGACCGATATTCTGATTGTTTGGAAGCGGGACATTTGTTCCACCTAGTAGTACCGATATTGCTGTTCCCGACGTATTATTTGCAAATGCGTATGTTGCCGTTATACTTGTGCCTGTTGCTCCTGTTGGGCCTGTCGCTCCCGTTGCCCCTGTATCGCCTGTTACTCCTGTCGCTCCCGTTGGGCCTGTTGCTCCTGTTATCCCTGTCGCTCCCGTTGCCCCTGTTATTCCTGTCGCTCCCGTTGGACCTGTATCGCCTGTTACTCCCGTCGCTCCTGTTACTCCTGTCGCCCCCGTTGGGCCTGTGCCACCTGTTGCTCCTGTTGGACCCGTTGCCCCTGTTATTCCTGTCACTCCCGTTGGGCCTGTTGCTCCTGTTATTCCTGTCGCTCCCGTTGCCCCTGTTATTCCTGTCGCTCCCGTTGGACCTGTATCGCCTGTTACTCCCGTCGCTCCTGTTACTCCTGTCGCTCCCGTTGCCCCTGTGTCGCCTGTTACTCCTGTCGCTCCCGTTGAGCCTGTTGCTCCTGTTATTCCTGTCGCTCCCGTCGGACCGGTTGGACCAACCTTAGGAACTGTCCCATCGCAACTAAAACAGCATGAATCAACATGTACACCATTTTGATTATTACACCCACAATATCCATTTATGTTATTACTCCATGAAGACATGTTGATCACTTCCTTTACATTCGATCTTTTTAGCGCAATCACCGAATCAAAAAACACCTATCTAAATAACAAAGAAATACTTAGCCTAGTGGGGGATAAAACACAGATTTCCTCCATACATTCTAGTAATTATTACATGCGATTCACTCTCCTTTTGCTTGTACTTTCGCCCCATCTCCACAGATTATTAACCATACACATTACGCTTTCGTACACAGACAAGTTCCCATTTAAACTTTCCACATTCGCCAATCTTTTTAGTAAAGAGGCTGATTCTTCATAAATAGCAACTATAATATATAAAAATCCGTATAACTTGTTATTTTTATTCAAAATTTTAAAAAAATATTGACACTTAAATTATCCTCATAGTATGATTTGGGTGTTGTAATTGATAACCATTTTCACTTATGGTGCTAGTTACAAAAAACACTTAATTTGGGGGCAGAAGATGAAGAAAATTCTCAGTATTTTCATAGTAGTTCTTCTATTCGCTGTTGGATGCGGACAGCAAAAAGAGGAGAAAAAGGAAACAAAAGCGGACAATAAAAATCAAGCTATAACAATTAAACACGCTGAAGGGGAAACAAAGTTAGATAAACCAGCGAAAAAAGTAGTTGTACTTGAGTGGGTATATTCAGAAGACTTATTAGCACTTGGTGTTCAGCCAGTAGGGATGGCAGACATTAAGAATTATAATAAATGGGTAAATACAAAAACAAAACCAAGTAAAGATGTTGTAGATGTAGGGACACGTCAACAACCAAACTTAGAAGAAATTAGCCGTTTAAAACCAGATTTAATTATCACAGCTTCATTCCGTAGTAAAGCAATTAAAAATGAATTAGAGCAAATTGCACCAACAGTTATGTTTGATCCATCAACAAGCAATAACGATCACTTTGCTGAAATGACAGAAACATTTAAACAAATTGCAAAAGCAGTTGGAAAAGAAGAAGAAGGTAAAAAAGTATTAGCTGATATGGATAAAGCCTTCGCTGATGCAAAAGCAAAAATTGAGAAAGCAGACTTAAAAGATAAAAACATCGCAATGGCACAAGCATTTACTGCTAAAAACGTACCAACATTCCGTATCTTAACTGACAATTCTTTAGCTTTACAAGTTACAAAAAAATTAGGTTTAACAAATACTTTTGAAGCAGGAAAATCTGAGCCAGATGGTTTCAAACAAACAACTGTAGAATCATTACAAAGTGTACAAGATTCAAACTTCATTTACATTGTAGCGGATGAAGATAACATTTTTGACACTCAACTAAAAGGCAACCCTGCTTGGGAAGAATTAAAGTTCAAAAAAGAAAACAAAATGTATAAATTAAAAGGCGACACTTGGATTTTCGGTGGTCCTGAGTCTGCAACATCTTTAGCAACACAAGTAGCAGATGTAATGACAGCGAAGAAGTGATTACACAATGAATAGCCTACAACATACACTTCGAGCAAGTCTTGTATTCGGAGGAGGAGCAGCTCTCTTGCTCCTCCTTTTCTTTATTCATATCGGACAAGGTCAAGCAAACATTTCCTATAGTATGATTATTGATGCTCTTATCTCACCGAACCAATCACTAGAGCATCAAACTTTAATTATGCTTCGATTACCTAGGGCCGTAATTGCCATTTTAGCTGGAGGTGCTCTTGCTGCATCTGGGGTCATTTTACAAACATTAACGAAAAATCCACTTGCTGAATCCAGTACAATGGGTATTCACTCTGGCGCATATTTCTTTCTAGTAGCGGCTACAATTTTTTTACCAAAAGGTCTGCAAATTAATTCACTTCTTTTCACATTTATCGGCGGTGCTATTACCGCTTTATTTGTATACCGTATTTCTGGTGGAAAAAAGGGAACCCCACTTAGAATGGCACTAGCTGGTATGGTCGTTACATTAATGCTTTCTGCCTTTACTGGAACGATGCAGCTTTTCTATGAAAATGAAACAGCTGGTTTATTTTTATGGGGAGCTGGATCTCTTATTCAAAATAACTGGGATGGCGTTCAATTTGCTTTTCCATTTATCATTATTTCTTTCCTAGTTTTACTATTTATGTCTCGTAAACTCAACATTCTCTTACTTGGTGATGATGTCGCTGTTTCTCTTGGTGAAAAAACAGCAGTAACACGTCTTATCGCCTTCATTGCTGCGATCTTTTTAACAGCAGTAATTGTAACTGTTGTTGGACCAATTGGATTTGTTGGCTTAGTTGCACCACATTTAATGCGTCTTATTGGCTACCGTCAACACTTTACTCTCCTTCTCTCTTCTTTCTTATGGGGAGCTGTACTATTACTTGGAGCTGATGTCGTTGGTAGACTAATAGATCCAACTGGGGCTGAACTTCCTGTCGGAGCAGTCACGGCAATGATTGGATCACCTTGGCTTATTTACTTAGTCTATCGAATGATGAAATCGAAACAATATATGAATGATAACGGAGCGAATGCAGCTGGAGCTAGTTCTCGCTATTACTCTTATAAAAAGGTAATCATTATCTCTATCACACTTTGCATTGTGACAATTACTCTTGGTGTTACAATCGGTAGTAACGCTTATATCGAAAGTATTACAAATGTTATATCAGGACAATTAACACAATTTGATAAAAATATGATGATGAACCTTCGTTTACCAAGAATGCTCGTTGCTGCTATTGCTGGCGCATGCCTTGCAATAAGTGGGCTTGTTTTCCAAGGTATATTACGAAACCCACTCGCCGATCCTTCTATTATTGGTATTTCATCGGGAGCTGGTGTTGGTGCTTTAACTATTATGTATGTCTTTCCCGCACTTCCTGGTTTCTTCCTACCAATTGGTGCATTTATCGGCGGACTACTTTCAGTTGGAATTGTTCTCTTCTTCTCATGGAAATCAGGATTTAGCCCAACAGCCCTTGCTTTAATAGGAATTGGTATTTCAGCTCTCGGTTCAGCGATTATTCAAATCTTTATCGTTAGAGCAAATTTGAACGTTGCTGCTGCTTTAACATGGCTATCAGGTAGCACGTATGCAAGAGGATGGAATCACTTAGAAAATATCATTCTATATCCATCGCTAATTCTTGTATTCATTATCTTTTTCTTAATAAAACAACTTGATGTTCTCGTACTTGGAGACGATTTAGCAACGGGACTCGGGCAACCAGTAAATAAAACGCGCCTTGCCCTCATTGTGTTAGCAACACTACTTGCATCTGTAAATATCGCAGCTGTCGGTACAATTGCCTTTCTAGGTCTTGTTGCGCCACACTTAGCACGAATCGTCGTTGGTATGAATCATCAAAGATTATTCGTTTGCTCCGCACTATTTGGAGCAATCCTTCTTTCCATTGCTGATTTACTCGGACGAACAATTGCATATCCGAAAGAAATTCCTTCTGGACTTGTCGTTGCTGTACTTGGAGCACCTTATTTCTTATGGTTGATGAGGAAGAGTGGGAAGAAGGTTAATTAAAAAGGAGGCTTCGTTTTAGAAGCCTCCTTTTTATATACTAAATAAAGTGAAACTTTAATTAGTGGGGGGTTTCTTCATCCCCGCTGATTATTAGCCCACACCAATCGGACTTTTATGAGCAGTGGATCTCCCACCTAACTTCTTTGCTCCAGCCGAATCTTGAGGTGGAAGTTTTACTGTCCGACGAATAGCCGGATAAATTACTCTGATCTCACTAATTTCACAGATTTAGTACTCCCCATAAACTCATGATGTACAGTTAATGTGTTCTCCTCAATTTTCAAATCAGCCTTATGCTTTATTTCCCCCACTAAAAATACAAGCTCTACAGAAATAATCCCTTGGTCCACACTTAATATTCGAAAGTCTCCTATAGTAGTCCCTTTCCCAAAAATATTATGTTCCATAAATTCTCCGCCTGTTTTCTCACTATTAATAGATTCTATTTCCAACCCAACTGGCCTGTCTGTACTTTCTGATGACATCCAAGACCCCTTTAACTTTCCAATATCAGCCTCTTTTTTCTTTTCATTTTTTAACTCTTCCTCTTTTTTCTTAACTTCTGCTTGTTGAGTTAGTAAGCCATCGATTTGCTTATTCAGCTCTTCGGCCCGTTGATTTTCCGAAATAAATTGTTGATTTTGGCCAGTATCGTTAACAATTTTATTTACTATCCCTTTAGCCTCTTCATACTTTTTATCACTCTTTAACTTCTCTGCCTTTTCCAATTGACCTATATATTGACCTTTTAACTCTTTATGCTCTATGAGCGAATCTTTTTGTTCTTTCGCTTGACTTTGAAGGATTGCGGAACCATCTTTCATCTTTTCTACTTCTTGAAACAAACCTATTGCTTGTTCTATATTTCCACTCGATTTCTCTTTTATCGAACTTATCATCTTAGTAGTTTGGTCTTTTAATACCTTTGCTTCTTTATCATCCTTTTTCTCTTCTAATGCTAGCTCAAATGATGCTACTGCCGTGTCATATTCTTTACTCGCTAACGCCAATTTCCCTTGATCCATTGCTTTTTTATAGGTTTCATTGCTACATCCTACCATTAAAAATAAAATTATGATTCCTAAAATCAATCTTTTCATAATATCTCCCTAAATTAATATAATTCTATATACACTCAATAGTATCATAAAATTTATATATAAAATTTTAAATACCATCATTAAAACATAAAGGGAACTTGTCATTTCTTCTCGAACTTAATCTATGAACATAAGTAGAGGGGGATAACAATAATGTACCAAACAATTGAAGGCTTTTTACAATCATGGACATACGAAGCAGAGTCTACTCAGAAAATGCTTGATTCATTAACCGATGCATCTTTATCACAGGAAATTGCACCTGAACATTGGACTTTAGGAAGAGTTGCTTGGCATATCGTGACGGCAATTCCTGTGATACTATCTGGCACAGGGCTAAAGTTTGAAGGAGAAACGAAAGATTATCCTGTTCCAACTTCTGCAAAAACAATTGCAGATGAATACCGTAAAGTAAACGCGGCTTTTGTTGAAACACTTCAAAGTAAATGGACTGATAAAGACTTAGCTACTATTAATGACTTCTTTGGTCGCCCTATGCCGAATTCTATATTTTTAATGACACTCATTAATCATCAAAATCACCACCGCGGGCAAATGACGGTTTTAATGCGACAAGCCGGCTTAACAGTTCCTGGCGTATATGGTCCCGCAAAAGAAGAATGGGCTGCGGCTGGAATGGAAGCTCCTAAAATGTAACGACAAAAAAGACAAGATGTTTACATATCTTGTCTTTTTCTGTAACTTGTTTCATGTGAAACTTTATAATGCATCTTCACTCTCAATATTTTTAATCCCAAAATAAGCAATCACCATACCGATCGCTGAAAATGTGAATTGAAGAGGTAGAAAAGTCGCTATCGGAAATATTGGCTGGTTATTAATTGCGATTGACACAACAATAATAGATGAAACAATTGTAGTTGGCACTGAACGTTTACGCATTCCGAAATATAGCGGGATTAAACTTATTCCCGCAGTTGCAATAGCTAAAGGAACAAGATTTATTCCTTCTTGCACTAATTGATCTACTGTAAATGGATTAGGAAGAATTGAAAAATAGCTATCTATCCCAAAGAAAACTCCTACTATTAAAATGTTAGATACAATAACTGTTATAAATGTTAATGTCGCTGTAATGACCAACTTACTAATCATCATTTTTCTCCGATTAATAGGATAAGAAAACATAAGTATTATTGTTTTATTTTTATATTCACCAATTATTAACCTTGCGATTAACACACTACCAAAAACAATAAATGTTGCTCTTACTAATGTACTAGCCGTTAACAACATCATCTGCGGATCTCTTATTTCCGGATCACCTTCTACTTGAGCAACGATGCTCGTAAAGATCATTAATGCCAGTATAGTAATATTTGCAATAACTGCCCCTTTTACGTACCAGCCAAGCTTAAACTTTTTCAATTCTAGCTTCATAAGACGTAACATGATAGTCCTCCTTTCCCCTGAAACACCTTAACCCCCAAAACCACACTAGCAATTGTAATAAGTAAAATTGCAATTACTATTATCTTTTTCACCATTCATACCCCAGTTCGTTGTTGTTTTAAGCTTACTTCATGCCACATCAACCTTGTCGATTTTACGATAAGATAGATAACTAATGAAAATCCCTAATAAACAGAGCACAATTGGGATAGCTATAAAATCAAACATACTTACTTGACCGTTTCCAGCCCCAACGTTACCACTAATCAGCATACCAATTATTACTGCGGAAGTAATCGTTGTAGGTGTCGATTTCTTTCTCATTCCAAAAAATAAAGGAATTAAACTTATACCAGATATCATAAATGCACTTATAATAGTAGCTGGAACGATAGCTATTATTTCGCCTATCGTAGCAGGTGTTTCAATCAGTCCCATCATTGGACTCACAAAATAAACGAGCAAACTAATAATGAAAGTAGCGATAATCGTGCTCACAAAACAAAAACAAAAAACAATTGTTAATTTCGCCCTCATTAGCATTTTCCTTTGCAGCGGGTACATAAACGATAGTTGCATTGTTTTGTTCTTATACTCGTCTATTACTAACCGTGATAAAATGACCGAACTAAAAATAATGAATGTTATCCTAATAAAAGTGTTTATTAAAACCATTTGTTGCGTGAAGTCAAAGAAGAGCACGTCTCCCTCGGCTTTAATTCCCAACGCCATAAGGCTTACTGCAGCGAAAATTGCTATAATACAAATTGCTACCCCTTTAAAGTAACTAGATAATTTATGTTTCTTCCATTCGAGCTTCATTAATCTAAGCATACAAACCACTCCTCCATTCTTTATATAACTGTCTTTATGCTGCTAACATTCTAATTCCAGCAGTAACGAAGCTTAACATTCCTATCACTAGTAGAATTAACAACCATTTCCGCTCTGGTTTTCTATAATATAAAATTCCACTTATTAGCATTACGATAAATCCACTTACCAGGTTCAGCCACAGTCCATTAAGCATGAATACCTTCTCCATCCATTACATTTAAGAAATATTCTTCTAAGGAACTATGTTTCTTATTAATACTTTCAATTTCCACATCGTTCATAATAAGTGCTTTTGAAATGGCCTGCTGAGACACTGACGTATCATACACACGAATCATGGTTCCACTCATTATTTTGTAGTTTTTTATACCAAGTTTATCTTCTAAAATATAAGCTGCACGTTTCACATCAGGAACAGTGATTTCAATGTACTCTGTTTGCTTTCCGTTAATACTCTTCATTGAAACTTCTTTTATTAGTTTTCCATTTTGAATCACACCAATTGTATCGGCCATTAATTCCATCTCACCTAAAATATGACTAGAAACTAATAATGTAATACCGTATTCTTTGCAGAGCATTTTAAATAAGTCTCGTAACTCTTTAATGCCAATTGGATCTAAACCGTTAATTGGTTCATCTAAAATGAGCAATTCTGGCTTTGTCACGATTGCCCTTGCAATACCGAGTCGTTGTTTCATTCCTAATGAAAAATCTTTTACTTTTTTATTATCTACCCCTTGTAGTTTCACTAAATGTAAAGCATGGTCAATTGCATTTTTATCGTAGTAGCCCATATATTCACAATGCAGGTCTAAGTTTTCTTTCGCCGTTAATTTATCATAAAAGATTGGGTATTCAATAATTGTCCCCATTCTTTTTAATACTTCATACGATGTATCTGTTAATTTCTCACCGAAAATTTCTATATCACCACTCGTCGGTTTTATTAAATTTGTAATCATTTTCATAATCGTTGTTTTACCAGCACCGTTTGGTCCTAAAAAACCATAAATTTCTCCTTTTTTCACATGCATGTTAACACCGGAAATAACTTCTTTCCCTTTAAACACTTTCGTTAACTGGTTTGTTTTTACTATATATGTCATGTTACTTTCCCCTTTCGCAATACTCTATATTTCTATAATAGACAACAGAAATCTCTTTTTTCTTACCCGTTCCTTACAAATTCCTTACGCTGAAAAAAAGCTTGTAGAATTTACTTCTCTACAAGCTAAAACAGCATCTTTTTTAATACAACTGTAAAAATTGTTTTTTCATAGGGCTTACTAGAAAGATGTATTTCTCCGTCCATCGCTTCCACAAGCCGTTTCGTAATCGTTAATCCTAGACCGCTTCCTTGGTACGATCTATTTCTTGAATCTTCAAGTGTGTACATTCGCTCAAACACTTTATCAATATGAGATTCATCAATTCCTTTTCCTTTATCCCATACGTCTATATACACACTCGTTTCATCATCTCTTAAAGTCATACCGAGTGTCTTTCCATCATCTCCATATGTAATTGCATTTGATATTAAATTATTCAATACTCTGCCTAATACTTCTACATTTCCAAGTGCGTATATATTTCTTTCTGGTATATCAATATGAACCTGAAAACCTTTCGTCGTCACTAAATCATAAAAAGATAAAATCTTCTCGCGGCAAACTTCATTCATATTTACTTTTGTCATTTCAATTGCTTTGTCACCAGATTCTAATTTTGCCAAATCAAAAAACTTATGAATTAGCTCCATCACTTCTAATGTTTTCGTATGCACTTTTTCAAGTAATATTTGTTGTTCTTCTTCACTTATCGTTTTATCCTTATTTAACATTTCTGTATATCCAAGAATAACTGTTAGTGGTGTTTTCAAGTCATGCGAAATATTTGAAAGCATTTTTCTCATCGAAATTTCTACTTTGGCATGATCTGCATTCGTTTTCTGTTTTGCATCTAATAATTGATTAATTGCCACTAATAATTTTTGCAATTCTAGATCATCTGTCATAACGAGTAACGTCTCGCCTGTTTTGTCATTTACAATACTTTCTAACTTTTCATATGTGTATCGTAAATTTTTACTACTATGTTTTCTCATTTTATATTGCATATAAATAACACATAACAATATAAAAATAATACCTATTAACAAATTGACCATATTACATCACTTCCAACTTATAGCCGATGCCCCATAACGTTTTAATATATTCTGGATTAGATGGATCACTTTCAATTTTCTCACGCAATCTTCTCATATGAACATTAATAACGTTATCATCACCGTAATACTCTTCATTCCAAACTAACGTATATATTTGCGCTTTTGTAAATACACGATTTTGATTTTTTACGAACAGTTTTAAAATCTCAAATTCTTTTAAAGTGAGCTTGAGAGGGTTCCCGTTTTTTTCTACAGTAAAATTAATTGGATCGATTGTTAAATCGCCAATCTGAATCATCTTTTCTGTTGTTTCTGTAGCCGAGTATTTCGTAGACCGCCGAATCCCTGCTTTTACACGTGCAGCCAATTCAATCATAGAAAATGGCTTACAAATGTAATCATCTGCTCCAAGTCCTAAGCCAACAGCTTTATCAACATCTGTATCTTTTGCCGACATCATTAAAATCGGAACAGCACTTTTTTCACGAATAATACGTACAACCTCTAATCCGTCTAACTTCGGCATCATTATATCAAGGATCACTAAATCAAAAGATGATTTAAAAAAGGTTTGCACCCCTGCTTCCCCGTCAGACGCCATCGTAACTTGAAAGCCTTCCTTTAATAAATATTTTTCCACCATCTCTTGAATTGAAATATCATCTTCAACTAATAAAATATGATGTGACATATGTCTATCCCCTTTTTTTACAAACATTAACATATCAATTGTATCGCAACGAATGAATGCTGGAAACAGTTATATGAATTTTCAAACCAACTTCCCTTCCTTCCTTAACAATGATATGATGAAATTCACTACGATTGTTCATAATTAACTTTATATAAAGGAGACTTATCATGTCAGAAAACAAAAAAGTAAGCTTAGCTGATTTAATGCGTGAACAACTTGCTAAGAAAAAGCAAGGAAATGGAAATGGTCAAAATGCAAAAAATCAAAACCAAGAAACGAAAAAATTACAAAACCAACAAACAAAGAAGACAAACAACCAACGTAGACGTACAGGTGTGTAAATGAACGGACAAAAACGTTCTAATATCGCACCCGGCCTTGAAGTTGATATTGTATTAAAACAAGATCAACGAACAGGCAAATTAACACGTGGCATTGTAAAAGATATTTTAACAAACTCCCCTTCCCATCCACATGGCATTAAAGTGCGATTGCAGGACGGGCAAGTCGGTAGAGTACAAAATATCGTTCAATAAGAATAGGAGCTCAAGTAAACTCGAGCTCCTTTTTCTTTATTAACCTTTAATTTTCTCGATGAAAACTACTTTTAAATAGTCTCCTTCTTTAAATTGATCAATGGTACGGAAATCTTCTGGTAAAGAATGTTCTTCTAATATTTTATATTTGCCATTCATTTCTTTAAAGGCTGTATCGATAAAGCCTTTAAACTTTTTCATATCGAATGCACTACAATTTGTAGAAGCAACGATAATACCGTTATTTTCTGTAATAGCAATTGTTTCTTTCAATAAATTTTTATAATCTTTTGCTGCACTAAATGTATATTTTTTTGATCGGGCGAAGCTTGGAGGATCAAGTACGACCATATCAAATTTCATCTTTTTCTTAGCTGCATATTTGAAGTAAAGAAATACATCTTCTACAATAATATCTTGTGCTTCATAATCAACTTCATTGACACTAAACTGCTCAATCGTTTTACTTAAACTACGATTTGCAAGGTCAACACTCGTCGTTTTACTCGCTCCGCCAAGCGCTGCAAATACAGAGAAAGCACCTGTATAAGAGAACATATTTAACACTGTTCTTCCCTTTGCATATTTATCACGAATTTGTTTTCGAACGTTACGTTGATCTAAAAATACACCAACCATTGCCCCGTCATTTAAATAAACAGCGAAGTTCACACCGTTCTCTTTTACGATAAGCGGGAACTCACCGCGCTCTCCTGCTACGAAATCATCACCCTCAATATATTTCCCTTTCGTATCAAAACGCTTCTTCTCATAAATGCCTTTAAAGTTTGCTACTTTTTGCAGAGCTGCTATAATCTCATCTCTGAAAGTATAAATCCCTTCACTATACCAACTTACTACGTAGTAGCCGTCATAATAATCGATAATTAGTCCGCCAAGACCATCACCTTCACCGTTTAGGGCGCGGAATGCTGTCGTATCACTTGATTTATAAAATTGTTTTCGTTTATGTAAGGCAGATTTGATTTTACTTTCAAAGAAAGATTGATTAATTTGTTCACTCTCTTTTCTCGTTAAAATCCAGCCGTATCCTTTATTTTGTTTTCCATAATAACCTTTTCCGACAAAGTTGTTCTTCTCATCTACTACTTTGATGATTGTCCCTTCTTCACGAACATCGTTTAAATTTTGAATTGCATCTTTTAAAATAAGTGGATATCCACTTTTAATTTCTTTTATAAATTTCGGTTTTATTTTTATAGTTACTTCTGATCGCATATAATAACTTCCTTTCCATTTGCATGCTTTCTCTATAGGAAGCATTTAAAAAACGAGCCCGAAAAAACAGCCTCGTTTCACTATACCATATTATTGCTTTGCTAGTACAACTCGCTCATTCTCGCACTTAACCGCCACATATTTACTACGTTTTGAAATGGAAATCTCACTGTCCAAAATAATAGAAAAAAATTATATATTTCACATTTACCATTGACAATGATAATGATTTTCATTATCATTTAATGTATATGAGTTCTTGAAAATATAGCTACATTTATAGGAGGAATAAACATGATTATTGTTACAAATACAGCTAAAATTACAAAGGGAAATGGACATAAATTAATTGAGCGTTTTAATAAAGTAGGTAAAGTTGAAACGATGCCAGGCTTTTTAGGTCTAGAAGTTCTTTTAACGCAAAATACAGTTGATTATGATGAGGTAACAATTAGCACTCGATGGAATGCAAAAGAAGATTTCCAAGGTTGGACAAAGAGCGCCGCATTTAAAGATGCTCACTCACATCAAGGTGGAATGCCAGAATATATTCTTGATAATAAAATTGCTTACTATGATGTAAAAGTTGTACGTATGCCAATGGCTGCAGCACAGTAAAAACAGTTCTTTTTTAAAGTATAGAATATGAGAAGCGTTATCTATCACTTCTCATATTCTATACTTTTTTCTTTAATTTCTTTTTACTAACTTTGCGTGTATAACTAGCCTTCCAGCCTCTGGATCAAGCGCATAGTCACAAGTAGAAAGTGTTACGATTTCATCATTAGCCGTCAATTCCGTATCCGTTTTGTACAGTGATTTTTCTTGAACTTCCTTTAAGAACGATGTATATACTGCATCATTTTCAAAATCCGTTTCAATGTAATAAAAGTCCGTTGTTGTCGTATATACTGAAAAAACTTCAACGTCGTATCCTTCAAATAATGTATCGTAATATAATTTACGATGGGACATGAAAAAGTCTTCATCCAACATTTTTTTTAAACTACCAAACATAGAACCGTCTTTCATACGATGGCCATATAAAATCGTATTTCGATTTTGAGATTTCACATCATTACGATGGTCCATAAAAATGCTTCCCGCTCTCATATCTTCACCTTTATAATTACGAAATAAATAGTAATCATTATCTTTTGCTTGAACGATTGGATAATTAATTTGTGTATCATCCATCGTAATCCATCCGACTATCTCTGGATTAATTTTCTGGAGATCCTGAAACTGTTTACGTACCTCTCCGTCTTCCGATTTTTCTTCCATTGGACTTCTTTTATAAATATGTTGTGCCTCAGCCATTACTTTACGATTTTCATAATAATCCATGAAAATCCCACCCAACTCATACATTGAATAGAAAAAGATTCCTAAAAACGCAATTGTAAGTATGCGTTGAAAAAAAGAATTCTTTTTCCGTCCGTTCTTGCTATTCAAATTATCACCTCAAAACGGATTATACTCAGCCTTTAGATTCCCATAGGTACCATATATAATCCAGTATCTTCATCCTGTTTTACAATGACATCTACACCATATATTGCTTTAACCATCTCTTCTGTTATTACATCATTAGGATTACCTTTCGTAATGATCTCTCCATCTTTCATAACGATAATATGGTCGCTATAACGAATGGCTTGATTAATATCATGTAATACCATTACAATCGTTAATCCATACACTTCATTTAACTCTTTCACTAATTCTAATATTTCTAGCTGATAGTAAATATCTAAATAGGTTGTCGGTTCATCTAAGAAAAGCATTGGTGTATTTTGAGCTAATGTCATTGCGATCCAAACTCGCTGCCTCTCTCCACCGGATAAAGCATAGATTGGCTTATCACGCTTACTTTGTAAATTCGTACATACTAGTGCACGCTCTATCGCTTCTCTATCTTCATCTGTTTGCGGAGAGAAAATATTTTTATATGGCATACGCCCAAAGCTTATTAGCTTTTCCACTGTAATATCTGCTGGAGCCTCATTTTGTTGGTGGACAACTGCTAGCTTTCTAGCAAACTCTTTCGGTTTATATTCACTAATCGCTTTCCCATCAAGTATTACTTCTCCACTGCTAGGAACGTGATTTCTAGACATGACACTAAGTAATGTTGATTTCCCGCATCCATTCGGGCCAATGATTGTTGTAATTTTCCCAATTTCTATTTCACTACTAACAGACTTTAAACGATTTGTTACGTTATCATATGAAAAGGTTACATTTTTAATTTCCATGAACTTTATCACTCTTTCTAAGCAAGAATATTAAGAATGGACCACCAATAACCGCCATAATTGTTGCTGCTGGAATTTCATTAGGTGGCACAATTAACCTTCCAATCGTATCCGCCGTCAAAATTAATAACGCCCCTGCAAGAGCAGAAAATGGAATTAATACTTTATGGTCTGAACCGACCAATTGTCTTGAAATATGCGGAACTAGCAATCCTACAAAAGCAATAACACCTGCAATCGCTGTTGATACTGCCGCTAAGAGTACTGCAATGGCAGAAATAATAAGACGAACTCTCGTCACGTGCAAGCCTAAGTTTTTCGCAGTCTTATCTTGTAGCGATAATAAGTTACACCAAGCTCCTACGAACAGAGCAAGAATAAGACCAATCGTTCCATAAGTCACCATTATTTCTACATCGCCCCACGTCTTCATTGTTATGTTAGAAGTCGTCGTTTGCTTAATACTTTTAATAAAATACCCACAAATCGTAACGAATGATTCATTTAATCCAGTAAACATCGCATTAATGGCAATACCAATTAAAATAATGCGAAGTGGGCTTAACCCTGACTTCCATGAAAACGAATAAACGAGATAACACGCAAGCGCACCACCTAAAAAGGCGAATACGGGGGTCCAGAAAAAGAATTGCGGGAACAAAGTAATAATAACGAGTGTCATAAAACTTGCTCCTGAAGATATACCGATTACCCCAGCATCAGCGAGTGGATTCTTCATAACAGCTTGAAAAAGCACCCCTGAAACAGCAAGAGCCGCTCCAGTGAACAGCGCAATAATAATACGAGGGAAACGTAAATCTTTAATGACTTCAACATCTTCATTTCCACCTATAAATATCCCTTGTACAAGTTCAACAATACCTACTTCTAAACTCCCTTTCATCGCTGACAATGATGTCATAACAATGAGCAATGCAGTAACAATGAGGAAACTCCAAGTTTTTTTATTCATTCTACTCTTCCTTTATATTAAAATGCATCACGGATACATCATTTTTTTCAATTCATCTAAAGCTTCAATTGCTGCTAAATTGCCTGTCGTTCCAAATAAACGCTCTTCTAAATCATAAACACGGTTATTTTTAACCGCAGCAAAGTGTTTCCAAATATCATTTGTTTTAAATTCTTTATCAAACATTTTTACAACCTCATCAGGCATACCATGAGCTGCTCGTAAAATAATATCTGGATCAGCTTTCTTTAAATACTCTGTATTAGAAGCTAAATATTCTACTTGTTCACCTTGCACAATATTTTTACCACCTAATTGTTTTACTAAATCTCCAATATAAGAATGCTCTGTTGCTACTAAATAACTTCCCGGCACACCTAATAAAATAAGCACTGTCGGTTCTTTCTTTCCTTTTACTTCCTTTTGAATGCTAGCAACCTTTTTATCTAACTTAGTTACTACTGCTTCAGCCTGTTTTTCACGTCCATATTTCTTACCTAAATCGCTAATAGAACTTTGCATATTTTTTAAACTCGTTAAATCTAAAAAGTTTGCTTTCATACCCACACCATCAAAAACTGGCTTTAATTCGTATTCAAGTGTTGTCACAGATAACACTTCTGAAGGCTTTAATGACTTTACCTTTTCCATATCTGGACTCATTGGATTCCCAACTTCAGGTAAACCTTTATATCGCTTCGGTAAAGTTTTAGAACTTGTTGGAACACCGACTAAATCTACTTCTAACGCATCCATAATTTCAGTAACAGCCACTGTTGTTGCAACAACGCGCTCTTTACTCTCACTCTTTACCTGCTTTGCTGTTTCTTTTTTTGGTGACGAGCACCCGGCTATACTCATTAACAAAATGATAGCCATTAGTACACTTACGATTTTCTTCACTCTCAATCACCACTCCCTTCCATACAATATGAAACAAGTCTTGATGCACGCGAACATGCATCAAGACTCCAAAAATTACAATCTACCTGCTCTATATTTACGAACTAGTAAAGCAAGTGAACCTAGCAGTAACACCATATATAAACCAAGTTGTGCTGTATCTGCAGTTTTTGAGTTTTTCTCTTTTTTTGAATCATTTTTTGTATCTTCTTTTTTCTTCTGACCATCTGCATTTCGGTTAAAATCAGGAGTACCTACTGTTTTTACATTATCTACTTTCGGTGTAGTCACTGGATTTTCCGGTTCATTCTTCGGTTCCTCTTTAATAGTTCCTAACGCGCCGATATTATTTGTATCAAATTGAATTTGTACATCGTAGAAATGATGATAGTTCATCTCATCGATGTCTACCTTTACTTTTGCGTTTAATTTTTTAAATAGATCTTCTACTTCAAACTGTACTACTCGCGTATTTGCATTTTTATCTTCGCTTACTACTTTCGCATCAGCGAATAGTTCCTTGTTTTCCGTTTGGAATTTCGTAATCCACGCACTATTTTTCAGCGTCATCTCAATGTATTTTTTACCATCTTTTACGATTAATTTCGCTGGATTTACAACATAGTCATGCATCTTTGAAATTTCATCTGTTTTATCTTTTAATACTTTAAATGTAATATCATATTGGCCATCTACTAAATTTTTCGGATCAACTATTACTCTCGGGTTATTATTTCCACCTTGGTTGTTGTTTCCACCTTGGTTGTCGTTTCCGCCTTGGTTGTCGTTTCCGCCTTGGTTGTCGTTTCCACCTTGGTTCCCTAAAGCTTTAATACTGTCTTGATCAAATACAAATTGAACATCGTAGAAATGGTGATAATTCATTGAATCAATATCAACTTTTACTTTTGCATTTAATTTTTTAGACAAATCGTTTACTTCTACTTCTACTTCTACTACTCTTGTATTTTGTTCTTTATTTTCACTTAACACTTTTGCATTAACGAAAGAACCATTCTTCTCAAATTCAAATTTCGTAATCCATGTACTATTTGTTAATGTAAACGATACGTATTTCTTACCATCTTTTACTTTTAATACACCTGGGCTTTTTGTGTATGTGTTCATCATTGAGATTTCATCTGTTTGATCTTTTAACACTTTAAAGCCAATGCTGTATTCACCATCTTTAAGAGCTTTTGGATCAATTGTTGTGTTATTATCTTGGTTATTGTTTCCACCTTGATTGTCGTTTCCACCTTGGTTGTTATTTCCGCCTTGATTGTCGTTTCCACCTTGGTTGTTGTTTCCGCCTTGGTTGTTGTTTCCGCCTTGGTTGTTATTTCCACCTTGGTTGTTGTTTCCGCCTTGATTGTCGTTTCCACCTTGGTTATCTAACGGCTTAATGCTACCTTTATCAAATGCAAATTGAATATCGTAAAAATGGTGATAATTCATTGAATCGATATCTACTTTTACTTTTGCATTTAACTTTTTCGATAAATCTGGCACTTCTACTTCCACTACGCGTGTATCAGCTTTTTTATCTTCACTTATTACATTTGCATCAACAAACGAACCATTTTTCTCAAATTCAAATTTTGTAATCCAAGAACTGTTCGTTAACGTAAATGATACATACTTCTTACCATCTTTTACTTTTAGCACACCTGGACTTTTTGTATATGTGTTCATCATTGAAATTTCGTCTGTTTGATCTTTTAACGTTTTAAAATTGATGCTGTATTCACCATCTTTAATTGTTTCAGCATCTGGTTTTTTATTTTCATCTGGTTTTTCTACTTCTGGTTTTTCTACTTCTGGTTTTTCTACTTCTGGTTGTTTCTCTTCATTTTTAATTTGTTCAAGTTTATCTTGTTCAAATAAAAGTTGTACATCATGCGTTTGCTTATAATTTCTTGATGCCATTTCGATAAATACTTTTGTATTTAGTTTTTTAGATAAATCGTTTACTTCAAACTCTACTACTCTTGTATCTTTTTCCTTATCCTCACTCACTACTTTTGCATCAACAAATGCGCCATCTTTTTCCGTTTGGAAATTTTTAATTAATGAGCTACTTTTTAGTGTTACAATTGCTTTTTTCTTACCGTTTTCTACTTTTAATACTCCTGGATTTACCATGTAAGTATTCATCTTAGATTCTTCATCTGTTTGATCTTTTAATACTTTAAATGGAATGCTGTACGCACCATCTGTAATTGTGTTAGAATTTGGTTGTTGATCTGGGTCAGGCTTTTGGTCGGGCTTCTGACCTGGATCGGTAGTTTCATTTGGATCTGGCTTATTAGCTGGGTCCTCTTTTTCATTTGGTTTTTCTACATGAATTGGTGTAATGCTATTTTGATCAAATGCAATACGAACGTCGTACTCATGATGATAATTTAAAAAATCAATATCTACTTTTACTTTTGCATTTAATACCTTCTCTACATCTTCTACATCAAATTCTACTACTCTTGTATCTTTTTCTTTATCTTCACTAATTACATTTGTCGCAACTAGCTTACCTGCTTTTTCTGTTTCAAACTTCGTAATCCATGAACTATTTGTTAATGTAAAGGATACTTTCTTTTTCCCATCCTTCACTTTTAAAGTTCCCGGGCTTACTGAATATTGATTCATCATTGATTCTTCATCTGATGTATCTTTTAAAACTTTGAAGCCAATTGAATATTCACCGTCAGCCAACTTGGTAGCTGCTTGAACTGCAAGTGGTTGTAATGTTGATACGAATGTAAATATCATTAAAAACATAGCAACAATAATTTTTGTATACCTGTTCAATGGAACGACTCTCCCTTTTGAAAATTATTTAATACTATTCCCATCAAATACAAAGCGAATATCATACGAAGCATTATAATTAATAATTGGAATATTAATTTTCACCTTGCCATTTAGTTTTTTTGACAAGTCAGCAACTTCAAATTCTACAACTCTAGTATTATCTTTTTTGTTTTCACTTAACACGGTTGTTTCTACAAATTGACCATCTTTTTCTACTTGGAAACTTTTAATAGAAGCACTATCTTTCACTTTAAATGAAACATATTGTTTTCCATTTTTAACTGTTAATGTTGCTGGGCTTTCAAAATAACTATTCATTCTAGACGATTCATCTTTATCGCCTTTCCATACAGTAAAAGCAATATTATATTTTCCATCAGCTAGTTTTGTAGCAGCCTTTGCATCTTGTAAACCTAGTGTTGCGATAAACGTAAATAAAACAGCAAATACGGCAATAATCATTTTAAATTGTTTAAACATATATTCATCACCCTTCAAAAGATTTATTTACTCAACTTCACTTTACGAATTAAGAAAGCACCTGAAATAAGAATTAACGCTGCAAACAATCCAATACGTGCTTCATCGCCTGTTTTTGGATTATCTGTTTTTTCAGCTTTTCCATTTTCATTTTTTGTTTCTTTGTTCACTTCTTTAGCTGTTTCCTTACTCTCTACTTTTGTTTTCTCTTCTTTTACTTGTGTATCTGTTTTCGCTTGATCATTATTTTTTGTAGTAGCAGCTATGCCGTTATCGCCACCTACAGCTTTTACATTTGCATCAAAAGCAAAACGAATTGTGTAGTGGTGGTCATAGTTTGCATTTGGTACAACAACATGAATTTTTACAGCTGCCGGTTTGGATAAATCATCTACTTTAAACTCTACTGTTCTTTTATCTGCCGATTCATCTTTACTAACAACTTTCGCATCAACAAAATCCCCGTTCTCTGGTGCTTTAAATTCTGTAATCCAAGCACTATGATTCATCGGAACTTGTACTCTCATCTCACCGTTTTTCACTACTAATTTTGCTGGCTTTTCAAAATAGTCATTTGCCATTGAAGCTGAATCATTTTCCGCTTTTTGAATTACGTAATTAATATCGTAAGTACCATCAGCTAGTTTTGCTGAAGCATTTCCGTATGGCATTACAAGAAAAGCTAGCATACATACGAACGTTATAATAAAAGCGGGTAATACAGAAACCTTTTTCATTTTTCTTGTTTCCTCCTTGGTTATCTTTCATTTCACTTTTTGAAAATGATAATTATTCTCAATTTATAAGAAAAAAATAATCTCTTTTACCTATTATTTAATTAGCATTCTTTTATGTAACATAAGTATTATTGATTATCATTCTCATTGAATATTAAAAATAATATCTCACCCTATTCCTTATACAAAGGCATAGAAACTGAGAAAAAATTATAAAACTTTTTTATTGATTATCATTCTCAATATAAATCAAAAAAAATAAACTATCTCTTCGCCTCTTCTTTCACCTCTTCCCATAACAACACTATAGTTATAGAAACCCCTTATCCCTCACTTCCCTTCCAATATTTCCACAACTAAGTCAATCTTAGCCTACTCATAAATTTTTTGTCAACTATATTACGTATAAAATTTTTAATATCTGAATTTCTCTATATATGGCTTTTTCTACAAAAAAAGAGACTTTCTATTATAGAAAGCCTCTTTTCTCTATTTTTCTACAGCAATTTCCTGCTTTTGAAACTTAGAAACTATATAACCAAATCCTATACCGATTATGCCTGGAACTAACCAACCAATTCCTACACTATATAATGGAATCTTATCTAAAATAGGTGCTAGCGCTGCAATTTGAAGGTTTGCATTGTGTAATCCATCAAAGAAACTGATTGCAAATGCTCCTACAATCCCCCCCACATACATCGCTAATGGAAGACGAACGTAGTTTTCAACAAGTGATAATACGATAAGTACGATTCCAATTGGATAGATAGCGATTAAGATTGGTAATGCTAATGCATTTAACTGAGTTAACCCAAGATTTGCTACCATAAATGCTAATACACAGAAAATGAAAACGACTTTTTGATAAGAAAGCTTTGGTAATAAGGAAGAGAAGTAATCACCACAAGCTGCAACAATACCTACAGAAGTTGTTAAACATGCTGCTGTAATTGCGATCCCTAGTAATAAAGTTCCGTAACTGCCAAATAAATGATTCACCACATTTGTTAAAATAATTCCTCCGTTTGCGCCCATTCCAAGTGACACACTAGAAGCTCCAAGATAAGCAAGCGCTAAATACACAAGTAGTAGACCAAGCGCTGCAATAAATCCTGCAAAGATTGTTACTTTTGCAATACTATTTTTATTTGTAATGCCTTTTTCTTTTAACGCATGAATTACAACATTTCCGAATACAAGTGCTGCAAGTCCATCTAAAGTTAAATATCCATCAATAAATCCTTTGAAGAGAGGAGCACTATACACTTCTGTCGGTGCACCAAATTCTCCAATTGGTGTAATAAGTGCTTTACCTACGATAATTGCAATAACAGCTAATAATATTGGAGTTAGCACTTTACCAATACGCCCCACTAATTTCGAAGGATTTAAAGCTAAATAGAAAGTTACTGCAAAGAAAATAAGTGTAAAGATAACAAGTGGATATGACTGACCTGCTATCTCACTTGGTAAAAACGGTGCAACACTCATCTCATAAGCTACTGTTCCTGTACGCGGCACACTTACGAATACGCCTAAACATAAATAAATGGCAGTGATAAAAACAAGTGCGAATATAGGATGTACACGTCCTGCTAGCTCATTAATATCTCCCTTTAAAGCTATAACAATTACGCCTAATAAAGGTAGTCCAACGCCTGTTACAATAAAACCAAACAGCGCGATCCATACGTCCGTTCCAGCACCTTGCCCTAACGCTGGTGGAAAAATCATATTACCTGCACCAAAAAACAGTGCAAATAACATTAAACTTATTGCAAACATCTCTGAAAACTTTAAAGATGATTTCATTTCTACTAACCTCCTAAAATAATTAATTGACAAAATATTCTGAAAAAGAATCCGTCACATATCCTCTTTCAAGCACACTTCCCCGTAAAAGAACGCAAAAAACACCCGTCCCTAACAAAGGGACGAGTGTTGAAATCGTGGTTCCACCCTTATTCTAATAAAATGAATTTATAACGAAATAAGCTCATTTTATAGCTCGTGTAAATTGATAACGGTTTTATCCGCCAAGAATTACAATGCATCATGCATGCAGTTCACTCTTGAAGTTTAGAGGTGGTAAGCTTGTCTTTTCGTATTAGGAAGCTCACAGCCTAAGGCTCCCCTCTCTGAGAATCGTAAAATACAACTCATGTCCTCATCATTACTTTTATAAAATATCTTGTCGAAACTTGTTGTTTTTTATTATATGGGCTATTTTTTAAAAAATCAATAGTTTTATTTTTTCTGACAAAAAATATTGGGAGAAAACTTTTCCTCCCTATAACTGATCTATTAGAATGTCTATTTCCTCCGATGTAACGCTCCTCCACTTTCCTACTTCAAGCTCATTTAGCTCTATATTCATAATGCGTACTCGCTTTAGCTTTATTACAGTAAACCCGAAAGCACGGCTCATTCTACGAATTTGCCTGTTCATCCCTTGCGTTAAAATGATACGAAATGTTGATTGATCGACTCTCGTCACTTTACACGGCTTCGTCATACCATCTTTAATCTTTACACCGCTGGACATCTCATTAATAAACCAGTCCGTAAAAGGTTTATCGACTGTGACAACATATTCTTTCTCGTGCTCATGATTACCATGTAAAATTTGATTCGCAATCGTACCGTCATTCGTTAATAAGATAAGTCCTTCTGATGCTTTATCTAATCGCCCAACTGGAAAGATTCGCTCTGGATAATTGATATAATCAATAATATTATCTTCAATATGATCGGCTGCTGTACAAGTAATTCCGACCGGCTTATGAAAGGCTATATACACCTTCTCTTTCTCTTCTTTTGCAATAACCTGCCCATCAATCGTTACTACATCACCATCGCTCACGAGTGCACCGTGCGTACATATTTCGCCGTTAATAGCCACGCGTCCAGCTTTAATGAGGCGATCTGTTTCACGTCTTGAGCAGGATTTTGCTTCGCTTATGTATTGGTTGATTTTCATGTTTTATTCCTTTTCACATATATTAAAAGCGTCAATCTATGGCAATATCATTATGCCACGATTGACGCTTTTTCAATTCGCAAAAACAACTAAATAAATAACCCCAATCACCAAAAATATTCCACAACAAGCTAACAATACTTTTGCAAGTTTGTCCATAAACATATAATGGTTTCCCCTTTGTTTCGTTGTTTTCTATTTTAATTCGACAACTGTTACGCCTAGGCCTCCCTCGCCCATGTCACCGTAACGGTAATTCTTCACGCCGCGGTGCTTCTTCAAGTAATCTTGTACACCTTGGCGAAGCGCTCCTGTTCCTTTACCGTGAATGATTGATACACGAGGATAACTTGCAAGCTGGGCATCGTCTAAATATTTTTCAACGCGCATCATTGCATCTTCATAACGTTCACCGCGAAGATCAAGTTCCAATGAAACGTGGTAATCTCTACCCTTCACACTTGCGACTGCTTTTTTCTCTGTTTGCTTCGGTGTGTTAATGTATTCCATGTTAGATTCTTTTACTTTCATCTTCAGAATACCGATTTGTACGCTCCACTCTGTATCACTTACTTTTTCAAGTAATTGACCCTTTTGACCGAACGTTAATACTTTTACTTCATCACCTGCCCGTAACTGTTGTTTCGGCGCAGTGTTTTTTACGTTTACTTTTTGTTTCTTCACAAGCTCTGGCGCTGTGCCTTCTAGACGGCTCTTCGCTTCAATAAGCTCATGATCTTTCACATTTACAAGCTGTGCTTTACGCAATTGACGAAGTTCTTGAATAATACCTTCTGCTTCTTTCTTCGCAGCTTCGACTTTTTCTTCCCCTTCTTTTTGCGCTTTTAATAATTTTTCATCACGCTCATCGTTAAACTCAATAATTTGACGTTGCAACTCACGATGAAGTTTCTCAGATTGTTTGCGAAGTGCCTCTGCTTCGTTCCAGTCACGCTCTGCGTTCTTCTGGCTTTCTTCTAACTTCGCAATCATATTTTCAATTTTATTTGTATCTGTACTAATGTGGTTACGTGCTTGATCAATAACGCGATCAGATAATCCAAGGCGCTTTGAAATTTCAAAGGCGTTACTGCGACCTGGTACACCGATTAATAATTTATAAGTTGGACTTAATGTATTTACATCAAACTCAACACTCGCATTAATAACTTGCTCACGGTTGTATCCGTATGCTTTTAATTCTGGGTAATGCGTCGTAGCAACAACACGAGCACCGCGGTTACATACTTCATCTAAGATCGAAATTGCTAGTGCAGCACCTTCTTGCGGGTCTGTTCCAGCACCTAATTCATCAAATAAAACTAAGCTTTCAAAATCAGCTTTTTCTAAAATATCTACAATGTTCACCATATGTGAGGAGAACGTACTTAAGCTTTGTTCAATCGACTGCTCATCACCAATATCAGCAAAGATGTTTTTAAATACACAAATCTCTGACTCATCCATTACTGGAATGTGAAGACCAGATTGCGCCATTAATACACAAATACCAACTGTTTTCAGCGTAACTGTTTTACCACCTGTATTCGGTCCTGTAATAACAATTGTCGTGAAATCTTTACCTAGCATAATGTTATTTGGCACAATAATTTCTGGATCGATTAGCGGATGACGAGCTTGTCTTAAATCCATATAACGCTCGTTATTTACGATTGGTTTCGTTGCTTTAATTCGCTTCGCATAAAAAGCTTTCGCAAAGATGAAATCAAGATTTGCAACTACTTCTACGTTTGATAAAACGATATCGGCTTCTACTGCCACTTCTTCTGTTAACATTAATAATATACGTTCAATTTCTTGTTTTTCTTTAACTCGTGCTTCTTGTAGTGCATTATTTAATTCTACAATGACTTGCGGTTCAATAAATAACGTTTGTCCAGAAGCAGATTGATCGTGAACAATACCACCATATACGCCGCGGTATTCTTGTTTTACTGGGATTACGTAACGTTCGTTACGAATCGTTACAATCGAGTCAGACAGCATCTTTTGCGCGTTTGAAGAACGCGTCATATTTTCTAACTTTTCACGAATACGACTTTCCGCAGTACGAATTTGAGTACGAATACCACGCAGTTTATCACTCGCGCTATCGACTACTTCACCGCCATCACCGATGCAATTTGTAATTTTCTTTTCTAAATCATATAAAGATACAATTTGAGCGACATGAGTTTCTAAAATCGGAAGCTCGACACCGTTATCAACCATATCTTCAATGAAACGTTTCATATTGCGACTACCATACATCGTATTCGCAATATCAAGTAGCTCATTCGGGCTTAACATGCTTCCAATCTTTGCACGCTTCACATTTGAACGAATATCCGTAATGCCACCTAATGGTGCACTACCTTTTAAACGAATGACTTTCGCTGCTTCATCCGTTGTATCTTGCATTTCTACAATTTCTTCAAAATCAGTGCTCGGCACTAAATGCTTCACTTTATCACGGCCAAGTGAAGAGGCTGTATGTTCAAGTAATTGTTCTTTTACTTTATTGTATTCTAATACACGCAACGTTCTTTCTAACATGTTGCAGGTCCCCCTTGTGTTACTTATTACGTTTAATATAGTCTAATAAACGTTCAATATCCCACGTGTTAATCACGTTATCTTTTTGAATCCAACCTTTACGTGCTGCAGCTACACCTGTTTCCATATCTTCTAACATTTCAAGTGTATGAGCATCCGTATTAATCGCTACTTTTACACCAGCATCTTGTGCTTGTTTTAATAATTTCGCGCTTAAATCTAGACGGTTCGGATTCGCATTTAATTCTAAAACTGTATTTGTCTCTTTTGCGAGTTCAATTAATAAATCTGTATCTACATCATAACCCTCACGGCGCCCGAGAAGACGTCCTGTCGGATGAGCAATCATTGTGACATGTTTATTCTCAAGTGCAGTACGCAGACGCTTCATAATCGTTTCACGGTCTTGTGAGAAGCTAGAGTGGATCGCTCCAATGACATAGTCTAATTCTTCTAATACTTCATCATCAAAATCAAGCGAGGCATCTGGTAAAATGTCCATTTCAATTCCGCGTAAAATTGTAATGTCTGGATACTTTTCATTCATACGTTCAATTTCTTTCGCTTGCTCACGAAGACGCTCTTTCGTTAAACCATTCGCTACTTTCAAATATTGCGAGTGATCAGTAATCGCCATAAACTTATATCCACGAGCACGGCACGCTTGTACCATTTCTTCAATAGAAAAAGCACCGTCACTCCAAGTTGTATGCATATGTAAATCACCTTGTATATCGGAAAACTGAATTAAGTTCGGATACTCTTTAATTAATTCAATTTCTTTTCCATCTTCACGCACTTCTGGCGGAATAAATGGCAGACCGAAATGAGCGAAGAAGTCTTCTTCATTCTCAAATGTTTTCACTTCACCTGTTTCCAAGTTTTCTACACCGTACTCACTAATTTTCTCGCCTCTATCTTTTGCGATTTGACGCATTTTTACGTTATGGTCTTTTGATCCTGTGAAATGGTGAAGAGTTGTAATAAACTCTTCTGGTTTTACTAAACGAAAATCGATTGAAATATCATATTCATATTGAAGACGAACCGAAACTTTCGTATCTCCACTTGCGATTACTTCAATCATATTATCGAATTGTAGTAAATGCTCACGTACCGCTGCTGGTTCTGTGGTTGCAATGATAAAATCTAAATCTTTCACTGTTTCTCTCGCGCGGCGCAAACTACCAGCGCGAGAGAAACGAATTACTTCAGCAATATTCGACAATTTCTCCTCTATTTCCCCGGCAATAGGCAATACCATCGCGATTGGTAAACGCTCTGGACGAGAGCCTACTTGATCGATTGCTTCTAATATTTTCTCTTCTGTCTTCTTACCGAAACCTGCTAAAGCCTGTACTTTATTTTCCTCACAAACAGCTTTTAGCGATTCCATATCAACAACACCAAGTTCTTTATATAACTTAGCTACCTTCTTACCACCAAGTCCTGGTAGTTTTAATAACGGCAATAAGCTACTTGGTACTTCTTTCTCAAGTTCTTGTAATACTTCAGATGTTCCCGATTCTATATATTCTTGAATAACGGCTGCTGTTCCTTTTCCGATGCCTGGAATCTTTGTGAAATCTTCAATTTCAGAAAGACTACGATCGTCACTTTCTAATGCTGCTGCCGCTTTACGAAATGCAGATATTTTAAATGGATTCGCACCCTTTAGTTCCATAAAAAGCCCGATTGTCTCTAATAATTTGATAACTTGTTTTTTATTTACTTTCATCATTGCCCCGCCTTTCTTTCATAGAAAAAAACTTCTCTTTCCGAAAAAAGAGAAGTTATACTCTGCTACCTGTCTGCCATAGTTCCTTCACCTTTTCAGATAGAATCGGTGTATCGTCTACAATTATTTTGCTAATTGATGATTTTTGTAATGGTGTTTGTACTTGTTCAATCGGAAGTATGTTTCCAATGATAATTAAGACAAACAAAATAATATATACTTCTAAAAATCCGAGGATTGCCCCCGCAAACGCATTTACTTGCTTTAAAACCGGTATTTCTGCAAACATATTTAACAAATTACCAAGTAATGAAAGTGCAATTTTAGTGATAATAAACAATATGATAAACGCAAGCGCTTGATAAAATACTGTCTCAATATTATTTGCATCAATCCATTCTGGAACAGATACGTTTTTATCAAATGGATACGGAATAAATTTCGCAAGTGCTGGCGCTAAATCTTTACAGTACCAGTATGCAACAAGGTATGCGATAATAAAGCTTGTTAACTTTACAAGTTGCAGAATAAACCCTCTGCGTAAGCCGAGGAAAAATCCCATAACAAGCAGTAAAATGATAATAATATCAATCATGTTATTCCATTCCTTTTTTTGTCATACTTTCTTTCAATTTCTCATGTTCTTCTTTTAATTTTATGTAATCGTGTATGACGTTTACCGCCGTCAATACCGCTAGTCTACTCGTGTCAAGCGAAGGATTCTTGGCATTGAGTTCGCGCATTTTATCATCCACAATCGCTGCTACCATGCGGATATGACTTGTACTTTCATCGCCAACAACTGAATATTGTTGACCATAGATTTCTACATTAATTCGACTTTTCTTTCCCTTTTGTTGTGACAACTCACCGGCCTCCAATCACGTACAGAATCCTAAAGTTTATCATACCATGAACCTTCATAATATGGAAACAGAAAGAACAATCCGATATGATAAAAATAACAATATAAAAAAAGGGGCGACCATTATGTCAAATTCTATCGTAATTCAAACAAATTCTACAGTAATTGAAGACATGAAACAACAATATAAACATTCGCTTAGCCCGAAAACTCCGCAAGGCGGGATCTTCATGGCAAAGGTACCATCTTGCACGATTACAGCGTATAAATCTGGAAAAGTAATGTTCCAAGGAGGCCGCGCTGAAGCAGAAGCTTCTCGTTGGCAAACTGTCTCTCAAACACCCAAAACAGCTGTAAAAAAAACTGTCGATTCACATCGTTATGCACCGCCTGCTTCCATCAGTACAATGTCTATTGTAGGGTCTGATGAAGTTGGTACGGGAGATTTCTTTGGACCGATGACAGTCGTTGCTGTATATGTAGATGCAAAGCAAATTCCACTACTAAAAGAACTTGGTGTAAAAGACTCTAAAAACTTAAATGACGATCAAATTACTGCCATTGCGAAACAACTTCTACATGTTGTTCCTTACAGCTCTCTTGTCCTTCATAATGAAAAATATAACGAGCTATTTGATAAAGGAAACAACCAAGGTAAGCTAAAAGCCTTGCTACATAATAAAGCTATTACAAACTTATTAGGTAAAATGGCACCTACAAAACCTGAAGGCGTCTTAATCGATCAATTCACACAACCTGATACATACTATAAATATTTAGCAAAACAAAAACAGGTACAGCGTGAAAATGTTTATTTCGCGACGAAAGGTGAAAGCGTCCATTTAGCAGTAGCCGCTGCTTCTATTTTAGCTCGCTACTCATTCGTAAAACAGTTTGACGAACTAAGCAAAAAAGCTGGTATGCCACTTCCAAAAGGTGCTGGTAAACAAGTTGATATTGCTGCAGCTAAATTAATTCAAAAGCTTGGTAAAGAACGATTACCCGAGTTTGTGAAACTGCATTTCGCTAATACGGAGAAGGCGTTTCGCTTATTAAAATAGTATCGACAAAAACAGGAGCCTACAAACTCCTGTTTTTTGTTTCACCCTACTATTGTCCTTATAGTTTTGTGACAATTACAATATACAGATTATTCTAACATATGAGGGGATTCCCATTGCTACTTCTACAAATGATTCTAAATATTTTACTAGGCGATCCACACGAAAGACAGTTCAAAATTAGAGAAAACATTCAGATACTAAGTGAAAAGCCTGCATTCAATAATTTAAAGGAGGGAATTTATATAAACGCTGTAAAAGTGAAAAAGTTATTATATGTTTTCGTACATCTCGTAGGTCCACTTTCTTACTTCATTATTTCTACTGTTTGGGGCACTTTCTTCACTACTAAATCCACATTCGAAAACATATCTGATAGCCTTAGCGTTATGGCCATCTATCACGTGTTCATGAGTTTACTATGGTTTTTCTATTTAGATCGATTAGACAAAGACATAGATCAAATTACAAAAGAGATTAACGATAACAAGATGTAATACATAAAAAGGAGAGCCCCTAAGACTCTCCTTTTTTATGTTAGCTTTGTTTCTGCTTCTTATTAGATGAAGATACCTTATGAGAACCTGTTTCATGTGTCGTCGTTCCTTGTCCTTCTACTTCCGGAGAACCTAGGCTCGATCTTGAATGATCTTTTTTCACTTTTTTACTCATTTTATACTCACCCCTTCGCGTTACTTTTTGCTACGGGGTCATAAACTATGCAAACAAAAAAGCGAGAGGAAATCCTCTCGCTTTTTTCATATTTTAGAACTCAGAAGAACCTGGAGTTCTTGGGAATGGAATTACGTCACGGATGTTAGCCATACCAGTGATGTACATTAGGAAGCGCTCGAAACCTAGACCGAATCCAGCGTGTTTTGTACCGCCGTATTTTCTAAGTTCTAAGTACCACCAGTAGTCCTCTTCGTTCATACCTAATTCTTTAATTCTGTCTACTAAAACGTCCATTCTTTCTTCACGTTGACTTCCGCCGATTAATTCGCCGATGCCAGGAACTAGAAGGTCAGTAGCAGCTACTGTTTTTCCATCTTCATTCATACGCATGTAGAACGCTTTAATGTCTTTCGGGTAGTCAGTTACGAATACAGGGCGTTTGAAGATCTCTTCTGATAAGTATCTTTCATGCTCTGTTTGTAAGTCAATACCCCATTCTACTGGGTACTTGAAGTCAGCACCTGATTCTTGAAGTACTTTAATTGCTTCTGTATATGTGATGCGACCGAAGTCAGAGTTAATCACGTTGTTCATACGCTCTAGAACTGTTTTATCAACGAAGCTGTTGAAGAAGTCCATTTCTTCTGGTGCATGCTCTAATACATATTTCATTGCATATTTCAGCATATCTTCTGTAAGATCCATTACATCGCCTAACTCAGCGAATGCAATCTCAGGCTCAACCATCCAGAACTCAGCAGCGTGGCGAGTTGTGTTTGAGTTTTCTGCACGGAATGTAGGTCCGAATGTATATACATCACGGAATGCTAATGCATACGCTTCAGCGTTCAGCTGTCCACTTACTGTTAAGTTTGTTTCTTTACCGAAGAAGTCTTTTGACTCATCAACTTGTCCGTCTTCACCTTTTGGTACGTTGTTTAAATCTTGTGTTGTTACGCGGAACATTTCGCCAGCACCTTCTGTATCACTACCAGTGATGATTGGTGTGTGAACATGTACGAATCCACGCTCTTGGAAGAACTGGTGAATCGCAAATGCTGCGATAGAACGTACGCGGAACGTTGCAGAGAATGCATTTGTTCTTGGACGTAAGTGAGCGATTGTACGTAAGTATTCAAACGTATGACGCTTCTTTTGAAGTGGGTAATCAGAATCTGATAAGCCCTCGATATCAATTTTTTCTGCTTTAATTTCAAATGGTTGCTTCGCTCCAGGCGTTGCAATTACTTTACCTTCTACTTTCACTGAAGAGCTAAGTGGAAGCTTTGCAATTTCTTTAAAGTTCTCTAATTCTGTATCGAAAACGATTTGAACGCTTTTGAAAAAGCTACCGTCGTTTAATTCGATGAAACCAAATGCTTTTGAATCACGTAAATTACGAATCCACCCTGATACTTGTACTGTTTGACCTGCATACTTTTCTGTATCTCTATACAGACTTTTTACTAATGTGTTTTCCATAGTGAAATTCCCCTTTGCTGATATATTTAAATACAAAAAAACCTTTCATCCATAAAGGGACGAAAGGTTAAACTTCGCGGTACCACCCAATTTGTCATAAAGACCAACTTTAACTCGTATGTAATACATACTTCCCGGTTTGTAACAGGCCGGCTTCCCGTCTAAGTCTACTCTTGAATACAAGATTCAATTTCGGTTAGCAACTCCAAGGTGTTCTTCACATATACCGCCTCATCAGGCTCTCACCGCCCCTGACTCGCTTTGGATTATAGTATATACTACTTTTCCTTATCATCGTCTTTCATTTTGTTAAACTAAAATTAATGTACTACATTCGAGAGAAAGATGCAAGATGCCATAAAATATATAAGCGATTTTTGTAATATATCGACTTACCGACATCTGTCGACGATTGTGCAATAAAAAAATTGCCGGAATGAATCCGGCAATTCTCTAATTACTTACGTAACTCCGCACCAAATTTCTCTTCTACCGTTGTTAATACACGGTTATGCGCTTCTGTTACTTCTTCATCTGTTAACGTACGTTCTGCATCGAAGTAAGTCATAGAGAATGCAAGTGATTTCTTGCCTTCTTCCATTTTTTCACCTTCGTATAAGTCGAATAGTGTTACGTCTTTCAAAAGTTCTCCGCCAGCTTCAGCAATGACTTGCTTCATTTCACCAGCTTTTGTTTCTTTTGTTACTACAACAGCCATGTCACGTGTCATAGATGGGAAACGCGGAATTGCTGAGTAGTAAGTTTCTTCAGCGTCTGCACCGAATATTTTTACAAGAGATAGTTCAAATACGAATGTATTTTTCACATCTAATTGTTTTTCTGCTTCTGGGTGCAATTGACCGATGAAACCAATTACTTCGCCATCTAATACGATGTCAGCTGTACGACCTGGGTGCATACCTTCACGTTTCGCTGGTGCATATGTGATTTGGTTTGAAACGCCAAGTACGTCGAATAGTCCTTCTAGTACACCTTTCACAACGAAGAAGTCTACTACTTTCTTCTCACCTTGCCATGCATGGTGAAGAGCAAGACCTGTCATAACACCTGCAAGGTGTTGTTCTTCTTTCGGAAGTTCTCCTGCTTCTGTTGGTAAGAAGATAGAACCTACTTCGTATAAAGCAACGCTGTCGTTTTTACGAGCAACATTGTATGAAACTGCTTCTAGCAATTGTGGCACTAAGCTTAAACGAAGTTGGCTACGCTCTTCACTCATTGGAAGTGCAAGGTTTACAGGTGCCTTTTCGTTTGGCTCAATCATGTATTGTTTCGCTTTGTCAGCGCTCGTTAATGAATACGTGATTGCTTCATATAAACCAGCACCCTCTAAGAAGCGACGTACTTTACGACGTTTCGTTTGTGCTGATGTTAATTTACCACGAGTCATCGTTCCAGAAGGTAATGTAACTGGAATGTGGTCATAACCGTATAGACGGCCCACTTCTTCTACTAAGTCTTCTGAAATTGTAATATCAGGACGACGTGCTGGTACATTTACATGGAATGTTCCTTCTACTTCTGTGAATGGAAATTTCAAGTTCGCGAACATTGTACCCATTTCACTCGCAGAAATATTTGTACCTAATACACGGTTTACTTTTTCAGCAGTAACAGATACTGTGCGCTCTTGTACTTGTAAGTTATCAGCTTCTACTACACCTTCAAGTGCTTCACCGCCAGCATATTTCGCCATTAAGGCAGCTGCGTGTTGAATTGCTTCAAATGTACGTGTTGGGTCGATTCCTTTTTCAAAACGTGCACTTGATTCACTACGAAGACCTAAGTCTTTTGATGTGCGGCGCACTGTTTGACCTGCAAAGTATGCAGACTCAATTAGAACGTTTACTGTCTCATTTGTAACTTCAGAATCCGCCCCACCCATTACACCAGCAACAGCTAAAGCTTTTGTTCCGTTTGTAATTACAAGATGGTGGCTTTGTAATGTACGCTCTTGATCATCTAATGTTTCAATTTTTTCGCCTTCTTTTGCAAGACGAACAACGATTTCTTTTGAACCTAATTTATCGTAATCGAATGCATGTAACGGTTGACCGTATTCCATTAAAATGTAGTTTGTAATATCAACTACGTTGCTAATTGGACGAATGCCAGCTGCCATAAGACGGGTTTGCATCCACATTGGTGATGGACCAATTTTTACGTTCTTCACCATTTTTGCAATGTATAATGGATTTTCTTCTTTCGCTTCTACACTTACAGAAATGTAATCAGAAGTTTTTTCTGCTGTTTCTTGTAAGTCGATAGCTGGAAGTTTTACTTCACGGCCGTAAATAGCAGCCACTTCATATGCAACACCTAACATGTTTAAGCAATCTGCACGGTTTGGTGTTAAACCAAGCTCAAGTACTTCATCGTGTAAGTTTAAAATTTCAAGTGCATCTGCACCAACTTCAGCGTCACTTGGGAAGATAAAGATACCATCTGCATATTCTTTTGAAACTAACTTTCCATCAATGCCAAGCTCTTGAAGAGCACAAACCATACCGTGAGAAGCTTCACCACGTAGTTTTGCTTTTTTGATTTTGAAGTTACCAGGAAGTACAGCACCAACTTTTGCAACTGGCACTTTTAAACCTTTTGCAATGTTAGCAGCTCCACAAATAATTTGAACTGGCTCTTCTTCACCGATATCGATTAAGCATTTGCTTAATTTATCAGCTTCTGGGTGTTTTTCACATTCTAATACGTGACCAACTACAACACCTTTTACACCTTTATTTAATACTTCAACGCCTTCTACTTCAATACCACTTTTCGTGATTTTGTCTGCTAGTTCTTGTGCTGTTACATCTTTAATATCTACATACTCTTGTAACCAACGATATGATACGAACATATTTATCCTCTCCTTCCCTTACGCTCGTTTGAATTGTTGTAAGAAACGTACATCATTTGTATAGAAATGACGAATGTCATCTACGCCGTATTTCAACATTGCGATACGCTCTGCGCCCATACCGAATGCGAAACCTTGATATTCTTTTGAATCATAACCAGCCATTTCAAGTACGTTCGGGTGAACCATACCTGCGCCTAGAATTTCAATCCAGCCAGTTCCTTTACAAGTGCCGCAACCTTTGCCATGACACATCATACAAGAAATATCCATCTCTACAGATGGCTCTGTGAATGGGAAGAAACTTGGACGAAGACGGATTTCACGATCTTCACCGAACATCTTTTTCACGAATACTTGCAGTGTACCTTTTAAGTCACTCATACGAATGTTTTTATCAATTACAAGGCCTTCAATTTGCATGAACTGATGTGAATGCGTCGCATCATCATCATCGCGGCGATACACTTTACCAGGACAAATAATTTTGATTGGGCCTTTTTCTTTATTATTTTCCATCGTACGTGCTTGCACAGAAGATGTATGTGTACGTAGTAACGTTTCTTCTGTAATGTAGAATGTATCTTGCATGTCACGTGCTGGGTGATCTTTCGGTAAGTTTAGTGCTTCGAAGTTGTAGTAGTCTTTTTCTACTTCTGTTCCTTCAGCTACTTCATAACCCATACCGATGAATACATCTTCAATTTGTTCAACAACAGCTGTTAACGGATGGTGACAACCTGTTTCAACAGGACGACCTGGTAATGTAACATCAATTGTTTCCGTAGCTAATTTCGCTTCAATTACTGCTTTTTCTAAGTTGCTAATTTTGTCTTCTAGACGCGTTTGAATCGCTTCACGTACTTCATTCACTAATGCTCCCATACGTGGACGCTCTTCTGCTGATAATTTTCCCATGCCGCGTAATACTTCTGTAATTGGACCTTTTTTTCCTAAATACGCTACGCGTACGTCGTTTAAGCCCTTTAGCTCTTTCGCTTCTTCAATAAGCTCTAACGCTTTTTGCTTTAGCTCTTTTAAACGTGCTTCCATTTTGGAACCCTCCTAATTTTAAAAATAAAAAAACCTCGCTCCCAAAAAGGGACGAGGTAAATTCGCGGTACCACCCTAAATTGACAGAACAAGTCTGCCCACTCATTAGTTATAACGATCAATTCTGACCGGAACGCCTTTACATATACATGGTCCTGGCGTCAACTCCAGAGGTGAATTCACTTCCGTCTACCATAAGAATGCTTTCAGTCTACGGCACTCTCTCCCTATATGGCGATTTTGTAAGCTACTCTTCTCTATCAACGTTTTTCGTTATTTAACTTTTAATATAATGTACTTCAACTTATTATAAGAAGTTTTTTATTTGTTCGCAACTGGGCTTTGTAAATAATACGTTAAAATCCCTGCTGCAACCGCAACATTTAATGATTCTGCCCCGCCGTAAATCGGAATATACAAGTTTTGATCCGTTTTTGTAAGAATTTCTTGGCGTACGCCATTTCCTTCATTTCCAACAATTAATGCAAAACTTCCGGCCGGAGTTACCTCACCATACGGAACTCCATTTTCAAGAGCTGTTCCATATACAGGAACGTTATTTTCTTTTAACTTGTCTACCCATTCTTCTAAGTTCCCTTTTACAATTGGCAAGCGGAAAATAGAACCTTGTGTAGAGCGGAGTACTTTACTATTGTAAACATCAACACAACCTTCTCCAAGCACAACGGCGTGAATACCAGCTGCATCAGCTGTACGAATAATTGTTCCTAAATTACCTGGGTCTTGCAGTTCATCCAATAAAAGGAATTTTCCATCAGTAAGAGCTACTTCTTTCTCATGCTTCTCACAAACAGCAAATACACCTTGCGTCGTTTCTGTTTCACGAAGTATTTTTACAATAGCCTCAGGCACGATATACATTTCTACATCATTAACTGTCCAATCTTTCGGAAGGTCTGTCTGATCTGAAACGATAAGTTCTGTTACAATTCCTGCCTTCAAAGCTTCTTCGACTAAGTGGAATCCTTCTACAAAAAATAAACCTTTTTTATCGCGTTCTTTTTTCGTTTGCAGCTTTTTCCACTGCTTTACACGCGGATTTTGTACTGAATCAATGTTTTTCATAATATGTAGTTCCCTCTCTTCTTGTCTTATCATTATAGCCTATTTTTCATACATATTTACATAAAAAAGAACAAAAACTAACGTCAGTTTCAATTCTGAAGAAGAGGTGAAAACAATGAGTTTTAATTTACGCGGTGCCGTATTAGCGAATGTATCTGGTAATTCACAAGATCAATTACAAGAAACAATTGTCGATGCAATTCAAAGCGGTGAAGAAAAAATGCTTCCAGGTCTTGGCGTCTTATTTGAAGTCATTTGGAAAAACGCTGATGAAAATGAAAAGCACGAAATGTTAGAAACACTAGAGCAAGGATTAAAAAAATAAGCAATTTGAAAATCACCTTCGCATAAGCTAAGGTGATTTTTTTACGAAAAAAATTTTTCTTCTCCTAAACATTTCTACTTTACTAACGAACTATGATGGAGTACAATGTTCAAAATACATTTAAACCGATCGATTTTTCTTCGTATACATCATTAGATAAAAGGAGTGAATGTTTTATGCACCGTATTACGCTTGAACAAGTTTTTAAACATCACATTACACAAAAATACGTAAACCGTTCCGGAATGGTCCACGCGATCGCTGTCGCTTACCATGCGTTTCACTTAGCTAAAAAGCACCACGCCTCAGTCGATGCTGCGACAAAAGCCGGTTTCCTTCATGATATCGGACATCATACGTGGTACACAGGCGGCGAATGGGACTATGACTTATATAAAAAGAATGATATCCATGCAATTAAAGGTGCAGAAAGAGCACATAAATTGCTTATTAGATTGGGAGAACATCCAAAACTAGCAAAAGAAATTTCTATCGCGATTCTTCTGCATACAGATTCTTTCTTAGTGGAACAAGAAATTGAAAGAACATCTCTTCAAAGCATTATTAAATGGGCAGACGAAGCAGATGAAGAACCAGGCGGAGCTCATCATTATAGAACGATTTCTTATGAAAAAGCACCTAAAGCTATTCAGCAATTAGATCGATTGGTAGAGCGTGAATTGCAAATAGAGCAAGCAAAATTGAATAACAAGGCAAAACATAGTTATCAATGAGAAAGAGGCATCACTACAGGGTGATACCTCTTTTATTATTTTACGAAAAATACACCTTTGTATGTAATATTTAAATGTTACATTCAGAAACAAATTAATCTATAATTTAATATACAAATATAAAGAGGTGATTTCACAGATGCAATCCGCTACACAACTTTCTGATGAACAGAAACACTCTATGTCATGGGGACAATTTATTAGCTCCGTTTTATTCGCTTTTTTCGGAACTGGACTCATTACCTTGTTCCTAGCAATAATGCCCTTAACAATTTATACGGCTAGTCTTACAAATAAAAAGCAAATTGCCCTGTATGAATCTATTGCAAACACCGCAAGTATAGGGTTACAACTAGCCATGTTGTTATTCTTTATTTTTAAATTCAAACCTGCGAAAAGATTATTACTGAACTCTTTTAACTTTAAAGCACTGAAAGAATGGCGCACATACGTATATTTACTTCTTTTCTTCGCTATAAACATCATAATCAACTACTTCTTATTAAATTATGTGTTCCAAGACGCAACAAAGCAACAATCTTCCGCACTAAACTTAGACGTTTTTAAGCAATATCAAATACTATTACTTCTCGGATTTGCAATACTCACACCAATTTTTGAAGAACTTATTTTCCGTGGTTTTATACTTCATTTCTTCTCTGAGCGCTTTCCATTTTGGATTGCAGCAGTCTTAACAAGTTTCTTCTTTGGTATCGCTCATACATACTCACTTGGAGTAATGGTAATTACTTTCTTCATGGGATTATTAATGGCTATTTTATGTAAGAAAACAAAATCCATTCTTCCAGCTATGTTATTTCATATTATAAATAATACGTTGGCATTCTTCAGTTAAAAAGAGGTATCATCACGATACCTCTTTTTACTCTTTTATCACAACTTCAAACTCTTCTTCAATTAGCACTTTTGGATAATCCGTATCATTACTACCCATTTCTATCAATTTATACATATTTATTAATAATATCCAAAATGAACCTGATGTAGTAAAATATAACTCATTACATAAAAGGAGATTATATATGTTTAGCTTCCTTTGGATTGTTTATATGCCACTTCTTGTCTTATGCGGATTTTTCGGTGGTATTTTTTTAATTATTACTAGTATTAAACATCGGAAATTATTTGTTGGTTTAATGGGGGTACTTAGCTTTTCCTTTGTAACGCTACCTTTTGTTTTTTGGAGCATGGGGGTGAATAGCGAGACAATCCTCCCTATTTCAACTACTTTATACTGGATATTGTTTTCTTTAACTGGATTATTAGCAGGGGTAAGGGGATTACAAATGAAAATTAAAAGTATACGCAACATGGGATTCATTATTTTTATTGCGGGACTATTAGGAGTTATTTTCTGGGAACTCATGTCTGCAGGTGATTCATTCTATATCTAATTGCATCTTTTTATAAGAAAACAAAAAAGCAGGAAATTTAATTCCCTGCTTTTCTATTTGGTTTATTGCCTGATTGTAAGAAGAACGATAACACCCAAGCAATACCTGCTAGTATCGTTGCAATTAAGAAGGCATCGTTAATACCGTTAATTGCAGATAGCTTTGAAATTTGTCCATATAATAGTTGTGTGCTCATCGCATCTCCTGCTTGAGCTGATCCGGCAATCGCTGCTAAACTTTGCCCCATACCGTGTACTTTATCAACTAAAATTGGGTTTGATGTTGTTAACATGTTGCCGTAATCTGCTACGTGAGCAGTTGTTTGTTGCGTCATAAGTGTGATTAAAATCGCTGTTCCGATTGAACCAGCTACTTGTCTTGACGTATTTTGCGTTGCTGTACCGTGAGAAATTAATTTCATCGGCAGTGCGTTCATACCAGCTGTCATAATTGGCATCATAATGAATGACATACCAATTGAACGTATAATATAATCCGTCATAATAACGCTATACGGTGTATCCATCGATAATTTTGTAAATTCATATGTCGCATACGTCGTAATTGCCAATCCAATTATCGCTAATGGACGAATGCCATATTTATCGAATAATTTACCCGCTACTGGTCCCATGATCCCCATAATTAATGATCCTGGAAGAAGTAGTAAACCAGATTCAATTGGCGTAAAGCCACGAATGTTTTGCAGATATACTGGAAGCAATAACATACCCCCGAATAATGCCATCGTAACGATTGCGTTAATTACTAAAGTAAAAGTAAATACTGGATATTTAAATACTTGTAAATCAAGCATTTTATTGTCCGTTGTTAACTCTCTCCAAATAAATAACGCTAAACCAATTACACCGATAACAAGTGAAATAATGACTTCTGCACTAGTCCAACTATTATTTCCAGCTTCACTAAATCCGTACAATAAGCTTCCTAGTCCAATACTTGAACTAACAACACCGAATATATCTAATTTCGTTTTAGACACTGGCTGAGCTAGTGTAAAGAATTTTAAAGATAGGAACGTAATAATTAAACCGATAATAAACATCGCATAGAACATTAAGTTCCAGCTATAGTTTTCAATCACCCAACCTGTTACAGTTGGTCCGATAGCTGGTGCTAAAATCATTGCAACACCTAGTAATCCCATCGCCGCTCCGCGCTTATGAGGCGGGAACAATGTCATAAAGATATTCATACCAACCGGCATTAAAATACCCGCACCAACTGCTTGAATTACGCGGCCTGTCATCATCATTGTAAAGTTTCCTGAAGTAGCGCAAATGATAGATCCTACTGTGAAGAATAACATTGCCGCTACAAATAATTTACGATACGTAAATCGTGAAACTAAAAAGGCACTAATCGGCACTAAAATACCATTTACAAGCATAAACCCTGTAATTAACCATTGCGCCGTTGAAGTTGATACGTTAAATTCATTCATTAACGGAGGCAATGCAACGTTAATGATTGTTTGGTTCAAAATAGAAACGAACATGCCGAGAATTAATACTGTTACAACTGCTTTTACATTTACATCCTCTATAGGCATAGACGTTTGTTTTTTCGGCATTTCTTTTTCTTGTTTTACTTCTTCTTGCTTGCCTGTTTCTAATTCAACTACATTAGAAATTTCGGCTTCTTGCTTTTGTTCACTTTCTTTCTCTACTGCTTCTAGCTTACTTACTTCTATTTTACTTACGGCTGGGACTTGTTCTTCTCCCACGTTCGTTTTTTTCTTTCGTAAAAGACGATTTACAAGGAAGAAGACGATTATACAAAATAGTGCATATCCTACAATTGCAATTGAGGACATCTCATCTCCCCCTTACTTATGAATACGAACTGACACATTCATTCCAGGAACAATATTTACTGATTTGCTATGATCTAATGAAATTTTAACTGGCACTACTTGTGTTACTTTCGTATAGTTCGCTGTTGAATTACTTGATGGTAACATCGAGAATGTATTTGCTGTTGTTAAACCAACTTGTTCTACTTTCCCAGTTAACGTTGTATCTGGGTATGCATCTACATACACGTCTACGTCTTGACCTTTCTGAACATCATCAACATCTGTTTCTTCAATGTTTGCTGTTACCCATAAATTGTTCATATCAAATGCGTAAGCAATCGGGCTACCTGCTCCAACGAAAGCATTTGTTGTTGCGTTTGATTGTACAACCGTTGCATTTTGTGGAATTGTTACATCTACTGTTTGTTCTCCATTAGCTGCTGCTACAGTAACAGCTCCTAATTTATCGTTCTCATTGTAATTTTTTCCAACTTCAGCTTTCCAGTCAGTTAGTTTCCCTGCTACTGGTGAAGCAACCGGAATTACCTTTCCATCGATCTTTGCATTGTCTGTTTTTAAGTAATTTTCCGTTTGGTTGTAATAGTAATAACCGCCAATACCGCCGCCAACTAGTACAATTAATGTGATAATGTTGATAATTACCATTCTTCGAAACTGATTCATTGCATTCCTCTCCTTATATCGCATATAATTTTTTTCTAAACTATTTATGTCCTTATTGTTTAGATTGTTTAATTGTTAATTATATTAACCTTTTAACGAAAAAATCACACCATCTGCAGCGTAAATCGAAACTTATCTACCTGCGAGCGGTGCTGATTTCTGAAGGACTATCGTTTATAATTATAAATAATTATTTTGAATCTACAACCGACAATTTACGTATGAAATGTTGCTTAAACAACAATATAATACCAATATGTTGTTTAAGTATAGAAAATTAAACGAGGAGAAGTAAAATGTCTATTAAAAATACAAATGATCCACGTGTAAAGCGAACGAGACAACTCATTCAGGATGCTTTTGTCGCTTTAGTAGGCGAAAAAGGCTTTGAAAATGTAACTGTGCAACATATCGCAGAACGTGCTCCTGTAAATCGCGCTACATTTTATAGCCATTACCATGATAAATATGACCTATTAGACAAAAGTATTGAAGAAATGTTAGAGAAGCTAGCAGAAGTAATTAAACCGAAAAATAGAAATAAAGAAGATTTTCAACTTACATTCGATTCACCTCATCCTACATTTTTGGCTTTATTCGAACATATCGCAGAAAATGTAAACTTTTATAACGTTATGCTTGGGGATAAAGCTGCCGGAAACTACTCTTATAAAATGATGAAAACGATACAAGTGCATTTAACATTAAGCTTGTCTATTTCCCAACCAGATGACGAAGATCTTATGGTTCCTCGTGATATTTTGATTAGTTATGTGACAGGGGCTCACATCGGAATGATTATGTCATGGTTAAAAAGAGGAATGATATATACCCCGCATTTTATGGCGATGCAATTAACTCGTTTAATTATTTTAGGCGCTCATACTGCAGCAGGATTAGAACGACCTTTTTAAAACATAAAAAAGCGAAGGAAAATCTCCTTCGCTTTTTCTATTAATTAAATGTAATGTTATGTACAGCATCCTTATCAAGACGTTTAATAACTTCTACAATTAACTTTACTGCATTTTCATAATCATCACGGTGTAACATTGCTGCATGAGAATGAATATAGCGCGTTGCAATTGTAATTGCCATAGAAGGAATACCGTTTACAGCAATATGAATCGCACCCGCATCAGTTCCCCCGCCCGCTACTGAATCATATTGGTATGGGATTTGTAATTCGTCAGCAACATCAACTACGAAATCACGTAAACCTGTATGTCCAATAACAGAAGCATCATACAAAATGATTTGTGGTCCATCGCCCATTTTACTTTGCGCTTCTTTTGACGTTACACCCGGTGTATCTCCAGCGATACCAACATCTACTGCGAACGCGATATCTGGTTTAATATAATTCGCAGATGTTTTTGCACCACGAAGACCAACTTCTTCTTGTACAGTTCCAACGCCGTATACAACGTTTGGATGCTTTTCATCTTTTAATTGTTTTAATACGTCAATTGCAATCGCACAACCGATTCGGTTATCCCATGCTTTTGCAAGTAACATTTTTTCATTCTTCATCACTTGGAATTCAAAGTAAGGTACAACTTGATCTCCTGGTCGTACGCCCCACTCCATTGCTTCTTCTTGGCTAGAAGCACCGATATCGATGAACATGTCTTTAATTTCAACTGGCTTTTTACGTGCTTCTGGAGGTAAGATGTGCGGTGGTTTTGAACCAATTACACCTGTTACATCTCCTTTACGCGTTACAATCGTCACGCGCTGTGCAAGCATAACTTGTGACCACCAGCCACCCACCGTTTGGAAGCGTAGGAAACCTTTGTCATCAATTTGCGTAATCATAAAGCCAACTTCATCTAAATGACCTGCAACCATAATTTTCGGGCCGTTTTCTTCCCCTACTTTTTTCGCAACTAAACTTCCTAAATTATCAGTAGAAAGCTCGTCTGCAAATGGCTCGATATATTTCTTCATTACTTCGCGTGGTTCACGCTCGTTACCGGCAATACCACGTGCATCTGTTAATTCTTTTAGCATTGTCAATGTCGCGTCTAATTTTGTCATTGCCAACACCCTCCTTTTTCTTCAGTCAATTCATTATACAATAATTAAATTGAAATATTCAAAAATTAAATTAGTATCCTTGTGTTTGACGCTGATGATTTACTTCATTTTTATCTAAATACGCTTTTTCAATCTCTTCTTGCTCAAATTCAAGCGCTTGTCCAAGTCGAAGATAGCTCGTAAATAATTCAATATAGTTTGTAATAGATGGTTGATCTGTAAAACGAATTACTTTCGCGTATGTGTCTAAGAAAATTTCCACTTGTGTTTTATTCGTTTGTGCACATTTATAGAATAGGAAGTTTTTATCAATCCCTAAATCAATTCCGATTGATAAAATAAAATGCAAACCATCTACGTATTCTTCTAATATTACTCCACGTTCCGAAGCTGGTTTGTTGCTCCAATATTTAAAACAACGTGTTTCATTTGCAAGTTCTCCAATTTCTACAAGAAGAGCTAACATTTTTTCTTTTAACAATTTTTTCGGTTGTAAGTCATGTTCTTTTGCAATACGGTCATCTAATTCTTTTTGTAATTTAAATAGTTGTAGTAAGTCCATTCTATTGTCCTCCTCCAACATCGCATTTTACGCAACAATGTTGTTTCATCTCAAAGTTCATTATTATGTTTCAGTTCTTATGAATAAGTCAGCTATCTACCTCTTTATAAAATAGCTTGTCCTTAATTTACAAATACGTTTCAGTCATCGCTCTTAAATTGTTCATCTGATGAAAGTTCCATATCATCTTTCCATTATAGCAGTGTCGTTTCGGCTAGGAAAGATACTCTTCTTTCCAAAAGAGCAGAATTAAAAAAAGCCAGGAGGATTCTCCTGACTTCACATATATATTCTTCTATACCGCTATAGTTTTTATATTAATTTTGTCATATCGATAACAGCACATCCGTTAATCTTTAGAACTTCAAACTTCTCTCTGAATACAAACAAAAAACCTTAGAAGAAAATTCTTCTAAGGTTTCAACTAATTAATTAGTTAATGTTGTTTTTTGCAACTGTTGCTAATTCAGCGAAAGCTTTTTCGTCATGAACAGCTAAGTCAGCAAGCATCTTGCGGTTAACTTCGATGCCAGCATTTTTAAGACCGTGCATTAAGCGGCTGTAAGAAAGACCATTCATACGAGCTGCTGCGTTGATACGTGTAATCCATAATTTACGGAAGTCACGTTTCTTTTGACGGCGGTCACGGAATGCATACATTAGAGATTTCATAACCTGTTGGTTAGCAACCTTGAATAATGTATTTTTTGAACCGTAGTAACCTTTTGCTAATTTTATAACTTTTTTACGACGTTGACGAGTAACTGTACCACCTTTTACTCTTGGCATAATATTACCTCCTAATTGTTCTATATATCAGCCGAACTTATTTTAAGTTGTCAAGCATTTGACGAATGCGTTTGAAGTCACCAGCGCTTACTACACCAGCTTTACGTAGTTTACGTTTAGCTTTTGTAGATTTGTTAGCGAATAAATGGCTTGTGTAAGCGTGAGAACGTTTCAGTTTACCTGATCCAGTCTTTTTGAAACGCTTTGCAGCGCCGCGATGAGTTTTTTGTTTAGGCATAGGTATTTCCTCCTCTATCTATTACTTATCGTTTTTCGGTGCTAAAACTAAGAACATACTGCGTCCTTCCATTTTAGGCTTAGATTCAACTGTACTAACTTCAGCACAAGCTTCTGAGAAGCGATCTAAAACACGTTGACCGATTTCTTTATGAGTAATGGCACGTCCTTTAAAGCGAATTGACGCTTTAACCTTGTCGCCTTTCTCTAAAAACTTGATAGCATTACGAAGTTTTGTGTTAAAGTCGTGTTCATCAATTGTTGGACTTAAACGAACTTCTTTCATGCTAATTACTTTTTGATTTTTGCGCTGCTCTTTTTCTTTCTTCTGTTGCTCAAAGCGGAATTTACCGTAGTCCATAATGCGGCATACTGGCGGTTTCGCATTTGGAGCAACTAATACTAAATCAAGATTAAGATTTGCAGCTAAGTCTAAAGCGTCATTACGAGACTTGATTCCAAGTTGATCGCCATTTGCGCCAACTAAACGTACTTCACGTGCACGAATTTGCTCGTTAATCATCATATCCTTGCTAATAGTAAGCCACCTCCAAGGTTTTCTCAGAACATATTTTGTAGTCATAGAACCCGACAAAAAAAGTGCGGGCATACGACACCCACACTTGTAAAATCTTAAGTAAGAAATACATTTACCTGCTAACTGCGAATGCGTCCATCAGGTGAGAAGCGGGTGCTTCTACTTGTTCCACAAAACAATATTCTATTATCCTTGATGAGTTTATCATAGGACATGACGTCTGTCAAGAAGACGCGATGTGTTTTACTAACAACAAGAAATATTGTAACAAACAACTAACATACTTGCAATACTTTTTTACGATAAGTGTTACATGGGTATTTTTTCTAATTCCCCTCAAGTATATTACATAAAAAAGCCGCGGTATACCGCGGCTTTTTCTTATCGTTTTCCTTCTACTTTAATCATGTCAACAAAAGCATCTAATGCGATTGTTTCTGATTTTTGTTCACCATATTTACGTACGTTTACGCCGTTTTCAGTTACTTCATTGTCACCTACTACAAGCATGTACGGAATTTTTTGCATTTGTGCTTCACGGATTTTGTAACCAATCTTCTCTTCACGAGTGTCTAATTCAACACGGATACCAGCACGACGCAATTCGTCTTGTACTTTCTTCGCATAGTCTAAATGTACTTGCGGAGAAACTGGAATTACTTGTACTTGAACTGGAGCTAACCAAGTTGGGAATGCACCTTTGTATTCTTCAATTAAGAAGGCTACGAAGCGTTCCATAGTTGATACAACACCACGGTGAATTACAACTGGACGATGTTGCTTACCGTCTTCACCAACATAAGTTAATTCAAAGCGTTCTGGAAGTAAGAAGTCTAATTGTACAGTTGAAAGTGTTTCGTCTTTTCCAAGAGCAGTACGAACTTGAACATCCAGTTTTGGACCGTAGAATGCCGCTTCACCTTCAGCTTCATAGTAATCAAGACCCATTTCATCCATAGCTTCTTTTAACATACCTTGTGCTTTTTCCCACATCTCATCATCCGCATAATACTTTTTAGTATCTGCTGGGTCGCGATAAGATAGACGGAATGAGTAGTTCTCTAAACCGAAATCTTTGTACACTTCTAGAGTTAAGTTTACAACACGTTTTAACTCTTCTTTAATTTGATCTGGACGAACGAAAATGTGCGCATCGTTTAAAGTCATTCCGCGTACACGTTGTAATCCAGATAACGCACCTGACATTTCATAACGATGCATTGTTCCAAGTTCCGCAATACGGATTGGTAATTCACGGTAGCTGTGAATATCATTTTTATAAACCATCATATGGTGAGGACAGTTCATTGGACGAAGAACTAATTCTTCATTATCCATTTCCATTGATGGGAACATGCCATCACGGTAGTGGTTCCAGTGACCAGAAGTTTCATATAACTCTCTGCTTCCTAATACTGGAGTGTATACGTGATCATAACCTAAGCTTGCTTCTTTATCAACGATGTAACGCTCGATAATACGACGAATTGTTGCACCTTTTGGTAACCAAAGTGGTAAACCTTGTCCTACTTTTTGGCTATTAGTAAATAGTTTTAATTCTTTACCTAATTTACGGTGATCGCGCTCTTTCGCTTCTTCAAGCATACGTAAGTGCTCATCTAGTTCTGCTTTCTTAACGAATGCAGTACCGTAAATACGTTGTAACATTTTATTATTGCTATCGCCGCGCCAGTAAGCACCTGCAACGCTTAATAATTTAAACACTTTAATTTTCCCTGTAGATGGAAGGTGAACACCACGGCAAAGGTCGAAGAATTCGCCTTGCTCATAGATTGAAATAACTGCATCTTCTGGAAGGTCGTTAATTAAATCTAATTTTAACTCATCGCCAATTTCTTCAAAGCGACGAAGTGCTTCTGCACGTGGTACTTCATGACGAACGATTTCTAAGTTCTCGTTCACGATTTTTTGCATTTCTTTTTCGATTTTCTTGAAGTCTTCAACTGTAATTGCTTCTTCCATATCGATATCGTAATAGAAGCCATTTTCAATTACTGGGCCAATGCCAAGCTCAAGCTTAACATCTTTATATAAACGTTTTAACGCTTGGGCTAAAAGGTGGGCTGTTGAATGGCGTAAAATATATAAGCCATCTTCAGAATCTAATGTAATAATAGAAACTGCACCATCTTCTTCGATTGGTGTAACAAGATCGATCATCTCATCGTTTAATTTTCCAGCTACAGCTTTTTTCTTTAAGCCTGGGCTAATAGAAGCTGCGATTTCTTCAGTTGTTACGCCTTTTGGAAACTCCTTCACAGCTCCATCAGGGAAAGTAATTTTAACTACATCTGCCATCACTGGTCACTCCTCTTTTTCTCAAAATAAAAAACACTCATCCCATAAAAAGGGACGAGTGTTGAATTCGTGGTTCCACCCTTGTTCCAATTAACATGATCGTTAATTGCTCAAGTTCAACATAACGGTGTTGTCCGTTAGCAATTACTAAAAGAATCGTTCACTGCTAAAGTTTAGAGGTGGTAAGTAATAATCCCGTACTAGGAAGCTCACACCCTAAGGCTTCCCTCTCTGAAAATCGTAGAAAACTACTCATGTCCTCATCATGACATTTCGATATATTTCATTTATGTAGGTAATTATATGCTCAAAAACTTAGAAAATCAAGGGCGTTACCTTTATTTTTTAAATTTTTCACATTGCGCTCAAAATCATGTAATCCATGTAATTGGACCCGTTCTTGAAACACATTTCGCAAAGTAATAATCATATTATGGTCTTGTTCCTTCGTATATAAATAAATCTTTTTTGGCGAAATAGAAAGAAGCGGCGCAATTACTTTTGTATCAATATATACATCATTTTGCTTTAATAATTCTTCATCTATATATTGGACCAACTTCTCCTGTTTTAAACGTCTACCTTTATCATCATAAAAGATAAAGCTTTCATCAAAAATAAGATGCACACAGGACAAGCGTGATTTACGGCTACTCACTTGTTGCCGAAGCGTTTCAATGAACATTTGGTATTCTTGCTCCATCTTATACTCATCAATTGCCACTTCCGCAAGTTTAGCCACCATTTCCCTATATGTACGAAGACGAAAACGGATATATGATGAAAACGAGAATGAGAGCGGATCACAAAGCCAATTATTTAAAGAAGACTTAATATATGACTCAAATGCGTTACGAGTTAAATCCTGAGCTACACCTTTTCTTCTTCCCTTTAAAATCTCATGTGCCATGTGCAATATTTGATGACACTCTTCTTGTTCTTCATAAAAAAACTTTTCTTTTAAGATCGTATAAATCCACTCATTTTGTTTCACATTCACAATGAAATACACCATTACTGGCAATAAGATCTTTTCAATATAATTCGATTCATGTACTGGTATGTGAATCACCACTTTTTGCTCCTGTAAATACACACTCGTTTCCTTATATAACACTTCCGCTCTTTTCAGCAATTGTCTATATACGTGCATAGCATCATTTTTTTCTTCGAAGCAAATTTCAATCACTTTTGTCCCCCCTTTTATCCCTGCTCTAAAGGACTGTATCTATACGTTACAAATCCTATAAGAGTCCTTTCCGCGTGAAGTTCACTCTTAGTAGAATTACATTTCCTATCGTTAGAAAATCCACTCAATCTGGCTTGCTAATTTTATATATATTAAGGGAGGGAGAGAAAAATGATACAAGCTACTATGAATTTTTTATTGTATACTTTATTTATCACTAAAAGGGGGTATGTGAATGTTCGAATATAAATTCGTAAAAGTCGAATTCCATTGGGGGCTCACTCGCTCAAAACTAGCTGAAGACTACCAAGAAATTATTCAAGAACATGCTAGAGATGACTGGAGGTTCGTACAGATTGTCGCCCCTACGATTGGCAGTTTTGGACAACCTGAATATTTCGACCTCATATTTGAAAAGAAAATATCACTATAATACAAAAGAGCAAGCTTCTCATGAAGTGACCCCTAAAAGTTAGACACGGTTATTTGATTAGGCAGCTTGATAAAAGTGAGTCCGGTATTGTACCGGGCTCATTTTTAATTTTGCCTTAATCCGTTTCGTATTATAATAATCTATATATTTTTCTAATTCTATTTTAAAGTGCTCTACATTTTCAAATTCTTTTATGTAGAGGAACTCCGATTTCATAATCCCAAAGAAATTTTCTATTACTGCGTTGTCGTAACAGTTGCCTTTTCGAGACATACTCTGGACGATAGCTCTTGATTCTAGTGTACGGACGTATTGTCTCATTTGATAATGCCATCCTTGATCCGAATGCATCAGTAGCTGGTGCGTTTCAGGTAAACGTTCCAATGCTTTCTCTAACATGTCTGAAACAAGCGAATACGTCGGTCTAGAACCAATTGTATAGGTAATAATTTCACCATTATACAAATCTAATACAGGTGATACATACAGTTTTTCTCCAAACAATTTAAACTCTGTGATGTCTGTTACCCACTTTTGATTCGGTGCATCTGTATGAAAATTACGCTCTAAAATATTAGGTGCAATTCTACCGACTTTTCCTTTATAGGATTTATATTTCTTCATACGCACAACACACTTTAACCCAAGCTCTTTCATAATGCGCTGAACCTTCTTGTGGTTCACTTTCTGGCCACGATTCGTTAATTCATCACGAATGCGACGGTAACCATAACGACCTTCATTTTCCTCATAAATCGCTTTAATCTCAGCTTTCAAATCGGCATCTACATCTGGACGATTCATTTTCTTTACTAAATCATAATACGTGCTTCGAGGAATAGTAGCTAGCTCCACGAGTGCCTTCACCGAATATTTATGCCTTAATTCATAGATTACTTGCGCTTTGTCTTGTTTTGTGATTTTTCCTTGTTTTGAACTAAGGCATTTAACTTTTTTAAGTACTCATTTTCCATCTCAAGCTGTTTAATGCGTGCTTCAAGTGCTTCGACTGACCCTTCAGCTAAATGTTGTTTTAATTGTTTATTTGAATCTTTTTTCATGGATGGACGCCCCTTTTTCTTAGATTGAAGGGCATCAATTCCTTGTGTTTCGAGCTGTTTTTTCCAAACAGAAATCGTTGAAGGGGCAGGAATATTAAAGATAGCTGCCGTCTCAAATAAGGACATACCGTTTTCAATCATAAAGTTTAGTACGTCTAGTTTAAATTGTTGTGTGTAATTTGTACATCGTTTTAGAAAAGCTTCCAGACCATTCTGTTTATATTGGTTTACCCAATTCAAAATGATTGTGTCACTTATACCGAGCGATCTACCCATTTCTCGATAACTTTCATTTCCGTTCAAATAACGTAGAACGATTTGTATTTTTTCATCAGCTGTAAATTTAGCCATAGAAAAACTGCACCTCCAATTGTTAGACTGTGTCTAACAATTGGGGTGCAGTTCACTCAGCTTGCTCTTTTACTTATGACGACGATTTTTCCCACCAATCGGAATTGGTTTCGCTAAATATTTAATTCGTTCCATAATACGTGCTGCCTTCATTTCTTCAGCCTCACCACGCTGTGTATACGTTAAATGGTGTTCCAGTTGTTTAAAATCAAAATTAGACGTAAAGAACGTCGGTAAGTTTTCTAACATACGGAATTGCAAGATTGCACCAAGCACATCGTCACGCACAAAGCTTGACATTGCTTCTGCCCCGATATCATCTAACATTAAAACTTGTACGCGTTTAACCGCATCAATCTTTTCACCAATCGAATTATCTTGAATCGAACTTTTGATTTCACGTAAAAATTCTGGGAAGTATACGAGCATCGAACTTATTTTCTTTCGAGCAAGCTCGTTCGCAATTGCTCCTAAAAGGTACGTTTTTCCTACACCAAATTTACCGTACAAATATAAACCTTGTGCTTTTTTACCTGGTTCATATGTACTTAAAAATTCATTCGCTGCACCAATTGCATCGATACGTGCATTTAAATCAGAAGGGTCTAAGTTTTCCATAGTTGCCTGTAAAATATCCGTTGGCATATATACACTTTGAACGAGTTTTTCATATTTCTTTCTCTCGTCATGTGCTACTTTTCTAACGCAGCGATCATATTGAATATCAATCATTTTCCCTTGAATAACAAGCTTTGGCTCGTACCCTTGCAGCATATTTTTACATGAACCTAAATCCGGACAATCCACGCAACCTACACTTTGTCCAATATATTCATATAGCTTCACAAGACTGCGCTCAATCATAGAAGTCGTTACTTCACCTTTATGTTCGTCTATAAATTCTTTCACACGCGGATGCGCCATTACTTCTGCCTTTAATACTTCATATCTATTTTTAAATTTTTCATTTCCCATTAATTTTGCAAATGAATTTTGAATATGCTCCATTTTCTCACCTGTTATGAAGTGACCTTTGTCAATAGTTTTTCACCCATAATATTTTTCTTGATGGCATACAAAAGCTTCAGAAATAAGATCTATCGACAGTTAACCACTCTGTTATTCGTGGATTGGTTACCTCAGGTTAATGGTTCGTCGTTAGGCTCTTATAATCTCACTGCGTGGATCACACCTTTTCAAATTCTAATAAATAGCTTGTTTATCAGAATTTCAGCCATGCCAGAAGAGGTGAGTCATAGATAGCCAGACCTGTAATTCACTATCTCTGAAGCTCATCTATGCCATCAATTGATACCTTTGATTTCTAACTATGAATCAATCAACTTCATATCCTTCCCTCTTTATTTTCGGTGAATTTTACCTGTTTCTAATCCCCATATAAAACACCCCAGTTCTCTTGCGATAGCTGTAACGGCAACATTTCTAGGCTTCCCTTGATATATCATGCGATAATATTTTCTTTGTAACCTTTCTACAGCCTGATCCGCATAAGCAATCACTTCGCTTCGTTGCCCTTTTTGTCTTGCTTTCACTCGCTTCGATTTTAATCCGATTGCTCCTTTTACCAACGCATTTGCACATTCTACAAGAGTAGACCTAACGGTCGAATTTCCTTGTTTTGTAATCGAACGTCGACTGATTTTCTCTCCACTTGAGCTTTCGCTTGGCGTCAATCCTACATAAGCCATAAATGCTTTAGCCGTGGGAAAACGAGTGAAGTCTGCAATTTCCACATGAACAGTCATTGCCGATGTTGTATCTATACCTTTTAAGCATCTTAACTTTGCGATTGGTTCTTCGTACCTTTCACGATGAGATAATTCTTCTAATCTCAAACTGAACCGCTCAATTTTATCGACTAGAACATCATACTGTAATAGGTATTCGCCTAACGTTTCTTTGAATAATCCTTGTAGATCAAGATTCTTTAACCATTTCATATAAGCGATTGTCCAGCTTGATTTCCCTTCATACACATAGCCATGTCTTAAAAGGAATGCTTTTATCTGTTGTTTTATTTTTTTCAAAGATGTTTTAAAATCACCTAACATGCGGATATACTCTTTCACGGCAACATCCTCTTCTTCTGGAACATATACTTCTTTATAGGTGCCATTTGCTAAATTAAGAGCAATCATTTTGGCATCGAATTTATCATTTTTCACCATTTTGTTTTTTGATGAACTGTACATTGTTGTGGGAGCTAAAATATCACAATCAATTCCATTTTGTTCAAGAAGATTATGAAGTGAATACCCTAAACAACCAGCCTCATATCCAGCTTTAATTTTTATATCTTCACCATATTTTGTTTTCAGTTTCTCAACGAATTTTTTTACGAGAGATACATTTGAAGCACATCGTGCTTCTCTTACAATTTCCCCAGTTGTTCCGTGTAGTGCACATAAGCTAAAACTTTCCTTGTGGACATCCATCCCAATATATATTATATTTTCCATAGTGGCCTCCTATTATCATAGGGTATAACCCCATTCATAATGTTTTCATTCATTATTATGGGTTAAAATCCCTGACTTGATAATCTAGGAGGTCACTTCATATTATCTCAAAGAGCGTTCATTCTCTTCTATTAATCACGCTTATATTTTTTTAACACTTCTTCTAATCGTTTTCGTTCATCTTCTAACGTACTTGCATCTTTTTCTACACTTACATCTTTCTTCGCCGTTTCTTTCTCTTGTTCCTTCGGCTCTTCTTCCTTAAGCCAATCTGGTACCATTTCTTTCCGTACCGTTTTCTTCGCCGTACGGCCTTTTTTCTTCGTCTCAGCCCACTCTTGATATTGACGGTTCTCTTCTTTCGCTAACGCCATCGCGTCCGCTACTGTACCAACCTTTTTACGTGCCCAATGCCCAGCAATCTTCTCGACATACGTTTTCGCAAGTTTCATATCTGAGCGTAGCATAACGTAATAAATAAGTACATTCACAACTCCTGGTGTCAATTTTTGATTAATCATGACATCTTCAACGATTTGCAAGTCCGCTTTCGTTGCCTCTGCACCACCAGAAATCTCTTTCAATAATTGTTTTGGCGAGATTTCCTCTAGCTGCTTTATTAGCATCTCCTCTTGCGATGAAGGCTCTTTCTCTTTCATCGTACGTGCAGCATGAGGCTGTACTCTTTCACTTAATACCGGTAATGCTTGACCATTTTCAAATTGATACCAATCGCGAGCTCCTTTTCTAAGCCTTTCCATATCAATTGTTTGCATCTCTGTCACCGCACCAAGAACGATATTTTGCATCGATAACACATCTACACCATACACGTAAGCAAGTGTTATAACGCAGTCTCTTACTTGACCTGTAATCGACTTTTTAGGAACAAGAGCGGACAATCCATCTACAAATAAAGAGAAATCAAAGAAATCATTCCAAACTTTCGGAGCGTCTCCCTTCTCGTTACTTGGCATAGTTGTCGTTTTTGGGATACGAAGATCTTCTTGCGCATGCTCAAGCTGTCCTGGATTAAACGAACCAAACACATCATTGAAAGAGCGCGTAACATTTTCATAAGAAGCAAAATCAAATTCTTCTTCTAAGAAATATTGCTTTACTTGATTATATTTTGTCCGACTCAATCGATTGTATAAAAAGATACTTAAAACAATATCATCAAAAAACTGCTTTGGAGATAAAGGTGGTTGCAACTCATATATGAACATTCGAATATCTTTTTCTTTCTTAATATATACCTTCAAAAGCCCAATTGCCTCTAACTTTACTCGTTCCTCATATATTTCAGGAAGTTGCATTTGCATAGTCACCATAAGGGAATGATGTGTATTCTCTTTTCCAAATACACGATCTTGCTCTAGCTCCCCCCATAGTGTCATGTATAAGCTAAAAGCTCTACTACCTATTAACGGCTGATACAACATCGTTAATACTTTTCGGTCGTAATTATGCAGTAGCCCTTTCGCACTTACTTTATAACGATCAATCGGCAATAGCTCCATCCATGACTGTTTTTCCATTATTGCTTTTCCTTTCTCTCATCCAATCTATCCTCTACTTCATTCGTTCTATCTTCATTATATAAATTCTTAGTGAAAAAGAGCTATTAGCTTACGCTTCTAGCTCTCTTATCCTATTACTTACGGTATGTAAAGAGAATAAAATACAACTTCTACTCTCTTTCTTTTTGCAGTATATCTTTTAATTCTTCAATAAATACATTTAAATCTTTAAATTGACGATATACAGAAGCAAAGCGTACGTAAGCAACATCATCAATATCGCGAAGTTCTTCCATAACAATTTCACCAATCATATCACTTTTCACTTCTGATATACCTAAATTACGCAGTTCACGTTCCACGCTTTGTGTTACTTCTTCTAATTGTCTTAAAGATACTGGTCTTTTTTCACACGCTTTAATTAAACCACGTAAAATCTTTTCTTTATTAAACTCTTCTCGTGTGCCTTCTTTTTTTACAACGATAAGAGGTGACTCTTCTACCCTTTCAAAGGTCGTAAAGCGACTTAAGCAACTTTCACACTCTCTCCTTCTTCGAATAGAGCGCCCCTCGTCTACCGGACGCGAATCTAACACTCTTGTACCATTATGAGAACAGGATGGACAACGCAATTCATTCACTCCTTTACACTATACTCTTTATTTTTCTCTACTCACTTCACCTAAAATATATATACAATATTATATAACTCATTCTAACTCTCTTACCACTTTAAGTTTCAGCGCATCACTTTATCATCTCATCCTTAAAAATAAGATGGTATATAGGGCACTACCTCATTTGCAAGAGTACAATTTATTCAACTAACCAGTACGTTATATTACCTCTTTTTTATAAACTAAAAAAGAGGTGCATTATACACCTCTTTACATTTTAAATCAATTATGTTCTTTTTTAAAGAGCTTTTGTTTCTCTCTGCTTAATTTCGAAGCTACCAGTGCCTCGAGGAAGCTCGATGCTCTCACGCGTTTTCGCGTTTAAACCTTCTGCAATATATTCTGCAGCAACATTTGGATCAATACGATCCCCACAAGTATAAACATCAATACTCGCGTAACCGTGCTCCGGAAAGCTATGAATTGTTAAATGTGATTCCGAGATAATTACTACTCCACTTACACCTTGTGGTGCAAATTTATGGAAAGCAACCTCACGCACTTCAGCACCAGCTCTTAGTGCTGCATCCACAAATAATTGTTCAATATACGGCATGTCATTAAGCTTGTCGAAATCGCAATCCCAAAGTTCAGCGATCACGTGACGACCCATCGTATCCATAGTATCCATTCTACAGTTCCCCCTTGTAAATTTATTCTAACTGTTCGAATTGAAAACTAATTTGCAATTTGGCTTGCTCCACTACCACGGGGGAAAGTTAGTCCAGAGAGGTCCTAACCCTTTAAGTAGTGACTACGTACCTCAGCTCTTAAGTTTACGAGTGTTAGTATACTTTGTTTATTTTCATTTTGCAACAACAGTTTTTTCGATTTTCTGTCATATTTTCCTCTTTACTTTTCCCTAAAAAAAATAAACGATTCACAAATGCAGTAATCACAACGTTTCGTGGTATGTCCACTTTTTAAAATATACTCATATAATTTTTTTCCTTTTCAGAAAAAAATAAAAAAAGAGGGCAAATATTGCCTTGCCCTCCCCCTTATTCACTTAAATGTGTTGCACATTTTCTTGTTTCGCTAACTCTTCAACAACTAACGTTACAAGATCTACAACACGACGAGAGTAGCCCCACTCGTTATCATACCAAGCAAGTACTTTCACTTTACGATCACCCATTACCATTGTAGATAAACCATCAATGATAGCTGAGTGTGTATTTGTATTAAAGTCGATAGATACTAAAGGCTCTTCGCTGAATTCTACAATACCTTTTAACGCACCGTTTGCAACCGTTTTGAAAGCTTCATTAATAGCTTCAACTGTCACATCACGTTTTACGTCTACTACTAAGTCAACAAGAGACACGTTTGGCGTTGGTACACGAAGTGCCATACCATGAAGTTTTCCGTTCAAGTGCGGAAGAACTTTTGCTAGCGCTTTCGCGGCACCTGTCGTTGTCGGAATGATTGATTGTCCGCAAGCACGCGCTCTTCTTAAATCTTTATGTGGGTTATCAATATTTTTTTGGTCATTTGTATAAGCGTGAACAGTCGTCATTAAACCGTTTTCAATTCCGAACTGCTCATCTAACACCTTTACAACAGGCGCTAAACAGTTTGTTGTACAAGATGCATTTGAAATAACAGTATGTTTTGTAATATCTAATTGGTCTTCATTCACACCAACTACAATTGTTACATCTTCATTTTTACCAGGCGCTGTTAAAATAACCTTTTTCGCTCCAGCTTCAACGTGAAGAATTGCTTTTTCTTTTGAATTAAATTTACCAGTTGCTTCAATTACAACTTCAACACCTAAATCTGTCCAAGGCAATTCCTTTGGATCGCGGTTGTTTAAAAGGCGAATCATTTTTCCATCAACTAATAAGTGATCTTCAAATGCTTCTACTGTTCCGTCAAACTTACCATGAACTGTATCATATTTAATTAAGTGTGCTAACGTTTCAGATGGATAGCTTGCATTGATTGCTACAATTTCGAATGCGCTTTCTTTTATTGCTTGACGAAATACCATTCTCCCAATACGTCCAAATCCATTAATTGCCACACGAGTCATAATATGTTATCCCCCTTGAATGCGTTATACTATTTATCTCCAATCCCAATAATAGTATAACACAAAAAGGGGATATGTCACTAAGCATTTTCATTAATTTCACAATTTTTTAGTCAATAATGTTCCATTTCTTTAAAATCACCTGCAATTGTGTTTTCGTTCCCATAATTGTGCCATCATTATTTATCACTTCATCTGCATTTTTCACTTTTTCCGCTAACGGCATTTGAGATTGAATACGCGCCGTTGCTTCTTCTTCGGAAAAACCATTTCGTTTCATCAAACGTTCTAATTGTGTATCAGGAGTAACTGCTACAACTAAAACACGGTCAACGAGACTTGTTAATTTACTTTCAAATAAAAGAGGGATATCTAACACAATCGCTTGCATACTTTCTTTTATGTACATTTCCTTTTGTCTATTCATTTCCTCACGTACTGCAGGATGAACAATTTTGTTTAACTGCAATCGTTTTTCTTCATTATAGAAAACGACACTCCCTAATTTCGGCCGATCCAGTTCTCCGTCTTTTTGCAACACTTCCGTTCCAAATACTTCTACTATTTTGTTATATGCTGGTTTTCCTCGCTCTACAACTTCTCGCGCAATAATATCTGCATCAATAACTGGTATGCTCAATTCACGAAACATTTGAGACACTGTACTTTTTCCACTTGCAATGCCTCCTGTTAATCCAATTACTACTGTCATCATAATCCTCCTCATAATAAAAGGCGCGAAACTAATGTTCCACGCCCATACTTACATTTTCCAAATTCCAATAATAATGAGTAATACTCCAGGCAGGAATGTAAATTTTTGTAACCACTTCACATTCGATAAAACCGTCCCAAGTTTCATTCCAATAAACAAAAACAAAGAACTCATAACTGCAACTAATATCGCCATCATAGCGGGTGCATACCCTAATAAAGATGCACCAATTCCGGCACCAAATGAATCTACAGAAAGAGCGATACCAAGAAGTAATGCTTCTCCTGCAGAAATGGTGCCTGATTTATCAAAATCTGCTACAGTCGGTTTCCGTAAAATTTGAATTACTAGCCCTAGCGAGGCAATCTCTAATTTCCAGACCTTCTCCTCTTGCTTCGGTTCTTCTTTTTTCTCACTTCGAAAAAATTGATATAACACCCAAATCCCTATTCCAATAAGAACAAGCCCACCGATACGCGTTGCGATAACAGGTGAAAATATTTTCGCGATCATATGTCCAATTCCCATTGAAACAAGCATAACAGCCGCTGAACAGATTCCGATAATTATAATTGATTTTAGTGGAATTCTTACGCTTCTTAACCCATATGTTAGCCCTACACTACAGCTATCTAAGCTTAATGTAAAAGCTAATAAAATAAGAGATAAATAAAGGTACATCGGTAAGCTCCTCCCTTATACATAGCTCTGCTGTATGTATATGACAAATGCCTATCCGATGTTATCTCTTTTCTATATTCTAGGCTGACAAACTGGGCAGTAATGCGTTCCTCGCCCGCCAACTACTGTTTTTTCTAATATCGTACCACAAGTTACACACGGCTCTCCTTTTTTTCCATATACATTTAGGAGTTCTTGGAATGAACCAATTTGCCCTTGTGAGTTGATATACGTCCGAATTGTACTTCCGCCACGTTTTACCGCTTCACCTAACGTTGTAACGGTAGCCTCATAAATCCGCTCAATTTCTTCTACTGTTAAAGAAGAAGCTTCCCGTTCCGGATGAATTTGAGAACGGAATAAAACTTCATCAACATATATATTTCCAAGCCCTACTAAAAGACGCTGGTCCAATAGCACAACTTTTATTTTACGATTTGTCTTTTGCAATCTTTCTTGTAAATACTGCGGTGTCAATTCAGCATCAAACGGCTCCGGACCTAAGTCAGCAAGAGGCATTTGATTCATCTCTTCACCTTTCTTAAAGAGATGCATCGTACCAAACTTTCTCACATCTTTATAATGTAATTCAGTTCCATCTGTAAATAAGAAACGGACGTGCGTATGTTTATCAATCGGCTCATCCTCTTGATGTAGTAAAAACTTACCTTCCATACGCAAATGTGAAACAATAACATAATTTGTTACATATAGAAGCAAAAACTTTCCTCTTCGCTTTATATTTTCAATCTTCTCGCCTTTTAGCATTTCTTTAAAGATTTCTGCATCATCCGGTCGTTTCACTATTTTTGGATAAGTAACAATAACATCTTCAATCGTTTTTCCTGTTACAAGATTTTCAAGTGTCCGTCTGACGTTTTCAACCTCTGGTAATTCAGGCATTTCATCACTTCCTTATTTTGCGTCGTACCAAGTTGGACCGTAAGAATAATCAACTTTCAGCGGAACTGCGAGTTCAATTGCATGCTCCATTACTTCAGGTACAAGCTGCTCTAATTTTTCAATTTCTTCTTTTGGTGCTTCAAATATTAATTCATCGTGTACTTGTAGAAGAAGACGCGCTTGTAAGCCTTCTTCTTCTAAACGATCTGCCATAATAATCATCGCTTTTTTAATAATATCTGCTGCAGTACCTTGAATTGGTGTATTCATCGCTGTACGCTCAGCAAAGCTACGTAAATTGAAATTACGACTCGTAATTTCTGGAATATAACGGCGACGATTTAATAATGTGGCCACATATCCTTTTTGTTTCGCATCTTTTACGATGTCCTCCATGTATTCTTGTACACCAGGGAAACTTTCTAAATACTTTTCAATAAATTCCGCTGCTGCTTTTCTTGTAATCCCTAAGTTTTGCGAAAGACCATAATCACTAATACCATACACAATTCCGAAGTTAACAGCTTTCGCTTGTCGTCTCATATTTGAAGTTACTTCATCTTTTTCAACGCCAAATACATCCATAGCTGTTTTCGTATGAATATCCATGTCATGTTGGAATGCTTCAACTAGCCCTTTATCATTTGCAATATGAGCTAATACACGCAGCTCGATTTGTGAATAATCAGCCGCATACATAATCCAACCTTCTTCTGATGGAACAAATGCCTGACGAATCTTTCTTCCTTCTTCTAATCGAATCGGGATATTTTGCAAGTTCGGATCCGTCGAACTTAATCGACCTGTTTGTGTTAACACTTGATTAAAACGAGTATGAATTTTAGATGAATCTTCATGTACAACTTTCAGTAAACCTTCAATGTAAGTTGAATTTAGTTTCCCTAATTGACGATAATGTAAAATGTTTGGAATAATTTCATGGTGATCCATAAGCTTATCTAGTACATCAGCTGACGTAGAATAACCTGTTTTCGTCTTTTTAATAACCGGTAAGTTTAAATTCTCAAACAGAATAACACCTAGCTGCTTCGGTGAATTAATATTAAATTCTGTTCCCGCAAGCTTATAAATTTCCTGTTCCATTTCCTTTAATCTGCCTGCAAGTTCTTCTCCCATATTACGAAGACGCTCTGTATCAACTTTTACACCTTTTACTTCCATATCAGCTAATACACGCGCAAGTGGTAATTCTAACTCTGTAAACAGTTCATATTGCTCATTCTTCTCTAACTCTTCAACGAATGTTTGCTTTACATCATATAATACATGCACTTTACGAGCTACATGCTCCGCTACTACTTTTAACTCTGGAACAGCACGCTTCGCGCCTTTTCCATAAACTTCTTCGTCAGATTTCACAGCATGCGTTTCTTTCATTTTCGCTACAGTACGGAAATCTTTATCTGTATCAGCCGGATCAAGTAAATAAGCAGCGATTAATAGATCAAAGTCAACCCCTTGTATATCTATACCGTTCCATTTCAGTGCAACGATTGCACGCTTCGCATCAAATGTATGCTTTCTCATCTCTCCATCTGCAAGCCAGTCTTTAAATGCATCTGACTTAAGAGCAATGTCCTTTTGAATAAAGTAGCAACCATTTTCATTTTGAATACCAAAACCTTGAATATCTGCTTTATGATAGTTATCTTCTTGTACTTCAACAATAAGCGCACTATCTTGCTGAAGCATTTCTTCGGTAACTTCTTCCACAATATCAAATGTAATATCATCTAATTCAGCTGGAGCCGTTTCTTCTGGCGTAACACCTAATTTATTTAAAAGAGATGTAAATCCTAAACTCTCGAACATTGGAACGACATCACTTGCTTCATATCCTTTATATTCCATATCATCCACATGCACTGTAATCGGCGCATCTGTAATGATAGTTGCAAGATCTTTACTCATAAGAGCTTGGTCTTTATTTGCTTCCAGTTTTTCTTTTAATTTCTTCCCGCTTACTTGATCTAGATTGTCATACACTTCTTCAACCGTTCCAAACTGTGTTAACAATTTAATCGCAGTTTTTTCACCAACTCCTGGTACACCCGGAATATTATCTGATTGGTCTCCCATTAAACCTTTCATATCGATAATTTGCTTTGGTGATAAGCTATATTTCTCAAATAAAGCTTCTTTCGTATATTCATCTACTTCCGTAATCCCTTTTCGCGGAATACATACAAGCGTGTTATCAGAAACAAGTTGAAGTAAATCTTTATCTCCTGAAATAACTTTTACACTTGCTCCTTGTTCGCTTGCTTCTTTTGCTAGCGTTCCCATAATATCATCCGCTTCATAATTTTCCAATTCATAACGCGGTACGTTGAATGCATCAAGCATCTCACGAATAAACGGGAATTGTTCTGATAATTCAGGTGGGGTCTTTTGACGTCCGCCTTTATACTCACTATATGTTTTATGACGGAATGTCGTTTTACCCGCATCAAATGCTACTAACATATGCGTCGGTTTTTCTTCCTCTAATATTCTCATTAACATCATTGTAAAACCGTAAATTGCGTTCGTATGTATACCTTTGTCGTTATTTAAAAGCGGTAGTGCAAAGAAAGCACGATACGCGATATTATTACCATCTACTAATACGACCTTTTTTTCCAAATCAGAAACCTCCCCATGCAAATTTGAAATGATTTTTTTCACAGAAAAAAACCGTTCCTTTCCTCTCTCTATATTAACATGACTAATAGAGAGAAGAAAAATAACGGTTCTTTTCTTTCATATATAAAACAGACTTATATTGGCATAAAGGGAAGTGACGAGAACAGTTTAACTATTCTCGTCCAAAATTACTCCTTGGATGAAGGGGTTTTCATGTATTATATTAACAGAGCTTTATTAATATTTAATTAAGACATTGTTAATATATTGTAAACATCCTTCATCCTATTTTTCAGTTGCTGATTTCGGTAAAACAACTGTAAACGTTGTCCCTTCTCCAACTTCACTATCTACTGTAATCGTACCTTGATGCGCCTCTACTAAATGCTTTACAATTGATAATCCAAGGCCTGTACCACCAGTATTTCTACTTCTCGCTTTATCCACTCGGTAAAAGCGTTCAAAAATACGCGGAATTTCCTCTTTACTAATACCAATTCCAGTATCCGATACTTTTATATAAGCATTATATTTATCTTCCGCTAACTCTACTGAAACAACGCCTCCAGCCGGTGTATATACGATCGCGTTATTAATTAAATTAATAAAGATTTGTTTCAGACGACTTGGATCTCCAATAACAGAGGCACGTTTTAATACATTCACTTGTAAAGAGATTTCTTTTTCTCCTGCTTTATTATCAAGCACCATATGAATATCTTCAAGCAGCCCCTTCATATCAACGGTTCCCATATTTAATTTAAATCCTTGTTGTTCGATCTTCGACAAATCTAATAAATCTTCAATTAACCCTTGCATGCGCTCACTTTCTTTTAAAATAATGTGCAAGAAATGTTCGCAGAATTTTTTATTATCCATCGCTCCGTCTAAGAGTGTTTCTGAAAAACCTTTAATAGAAGTAATCGGTGTCTTTAATTCATGAGAAACATTCGCTAAAAAGTCTTTTCTCATTTGTTCTAATTTCTTTAACTCTGTTATGTCATGGAATACGAGAACAATCCCTTTCCATTCATGGTTTGTCCCGATAATCGGTGCTCCATATACTTCAAAGTGCTTCCGCTCAATTCCAAGTGGCAATAACATTTGTTTACGCACTTTCACTTCTGTCATAAAGATTTCTTCTACAAGCTCAATAATTTCTGTATGATGAAACGATTCATAATATAAGCGATCTAAATATTCTTCATCTGTTACGTGAAAAGTTTCCTTATAAGAGCGGTTTACAAGGTTTATATATCCGCGGCTATCAATTAAAATCATTCCGCTTCCCATATTTTCAATTAACGTATGCAGACGATCTTGCTGCATTTCTTGTTCCAGTGTCATCTCTTGTAAGTTACGAGCTAAAATATTAATTGCTTTACTCAGCATTCCTGTTTCGTCCGAATGACTTTCGTATGCACGTGCTTTATAATTACCCTTCGCCAATTCAATTGCAACTTTCGTAACTGATTCAATCGGCCTAATATATTGCCCTGTAATTTTCATACCTAAAAATACAACTACGAGACAAGCAATGACAAATCCGATAATTAATAATCCCCACGTTTTTTGATGTACGTCTCTTAAAGGATCGATTGTACTTTTCACCAAAATGTATCCTTGTTTTCCTTCTACATCTTGAACGAACACCGTATGATAAAATTGATTCTTTCGATCTGTCTCTTTCGTAATCACTTTACTTCGTTGTTTTGCCACTTCCGAAGAAAGTTCTTGAATCGTCTCTGGACTAAATGCCAATTCTTGTCCTTTTCTATATTGAACTTTCTTTTTTTCATTCACAAATACGATAGAAGCTGGTATTTTTTCTTCTAACTTTTCAAATACGTATGGATTTTTTAGGACCTTATCAAAACCTTGCTCTTCTGCTAACGCCGCAACATACTCCGTCTCTTTTACCATTCTCTCTTTAGCATGATCTATATAGTAGTTTTCAAACACAGTTTCTAGCAATAAGCCTAGTCCAACTAAAATAAATACAATAAGAGAAACAAATGTAAAAAGAAGCCTGGAACGAAATTTATTCATTCCCTTTTGGCTCCTCTAATTTATATCCTAAACCACGTATCGTTTTAATGTACGTCGGTTTTTTCGTATTTTGTTCAATTTTATCGCGCAAATGGCTAATATGAACATCAACAATTCGTGTATCACCAGCAAAATCGTAATTCCATACAGCACTTAATAATTGATCACGCGTCAACACGCGACTTTTATTTTTCGCGAGATACACAAGTAGTTCAAATTCTTTTGGTGTTAATTCAAGCTTTCTTCCTTGGAAATAAGCCTCATAAAACTCCGGTAAAATTTTAAGTTCTGCAATTGTAATGCTATCTTCATCTGGCGCTTCTGCAACTTGTTCTTCTTGTTGTAATTTCGTGCGGCGCAAAATTGCCTTCACACGAGCAACAACTTCTCTTGGACTAAATGGCTTCGTCATATAATCATCTGCCCCAAGTTCAAGACCTAGCACCTTATCAAACTCATCATCTTTTGCCGTTAACATTAAAATCGGCGTCATAACGCGCTGCAATCGTAATTCTTTACACACTTCCATACCATCCATTTTCGGAAGCATTAAATCTAATATAATTAAATCTGGGCGTTCTGTTGTCGCTTTTTGAAGCGCCATTTCTCCATCCATCGCTGTTATAACTTCAAACCCAGCTTGTTGTAAATTAAATTCAATTAAAGTTAAGATAAATTCCTCATCATCAACTACTAAAATACGATTGTTCATTCTTTTCCTCCAAGTTATAGACTTGAAACCTTCTTCATCCTAGTATTTCCCCCGTTATTCTCATCATACTAGAAAACAAGGTCCCTCTCAATATAATTGTCTATTCATGGAGATCGTTTGTGTAGAATTGAGAAAGTAGACGTAATTACGCTTCACCTGCAACTACACAGGATTTTGCCAAACTTTATAGATTGCTCTCTCTTCTTTAAAGCTCACTTCCGTATGAACTATAAAGTGAAACTTTAATCAGTGGGGGTTGTTCATTCCCCACTGATTATTAGTTGAATCAATCGGGCTTTTACGGGCAGTTGATTCCCGACCTAACTTCTTTGCTTTCGCTGAATTTTGAGGTGGGATCTTACTGCCCGTTAATGCGGGATAAAATCTTGATTTTGTGCTAGGAAAAACGAAAGAGCATACGCTATTTTATAATCTAGCGTTTCATATCCATCAAATAATCTCCCGTACATTTCATTCGCGATCAAATCGCCCCACACTTCAGTTTCTCGTATCGTTTCAAAGATAACTTCTTCTTTTTTCCACCTCACTTAAAAGAATCACTCCTTTCATTGACTTCAATTACCGATATTTATATCATTAATCTTAATATATAAATTAATACAATCAGGAGGTCTATTATGCGACTAATACTACCCATTCTATCTTTAGCAGTCACATGTATCCTTGCTTTCAACGCTCCGAGCTGGGATACGATTAAAACGGGTTGCTCAGAATTTGCTGAAGGGTTCAAAGAAGGATTCTTCAACTAAAAATAGCGCTAGCATCCTTATTCAAGGTATGCTAGCGCTATTCATATTTTCATCTTTTAAAAATTATCTAATGCTTTTTCCATAATGGAAACAGATTTATAAGGTGGCGTTACTGTTAATGAACCCTTTACAACAGTTTCTCCTTTTTCATCATGAGCAGATACAAGCATATCAATTGTATGTTCCTCCTCAGAAACAGCCACAACTTCAAAGTGGATTTGTAACGTTTCATAATGGTGAACATGCTTCACGAACGTAAGGTCCTTCCTAGTAATATGACTTCCTGGACCCGGTAAATATTTCGTAACTGCCGTTGTAATCATTCCCGTTAGCATAATGCTTGGTACAATCGGCTTTTCATACGGAGTTTGGGATGCGTAATCATGCTGAATATATAATGGATTGGCATCATTCGTTAACCCTAAGTACAATAACAAATCTTTATCCTCAATTTTTTCAGTGATAGATAATTTCTCTCCTACTGTAATTTCATCCATTTTACGACCAATTTGAACTTTTTTCTTTAACATGTTACAACCCCCTCCGATTTTTTCACCTTATTATCCTACTAAAAGCGATACCTTATCCGAAATTTACTATGATGAGGGCAATGTATAGTATAAATCTACAGTTTCATTATAGGATATTACAAATGATAGCGTTTTCATATTATTTCAAAAAAACAATTCGGTAAATAGTAGAAAAAGATTCGGAATCCCGAATCTTTTTCACTACTATTCAATTATTAAACAAGAACTTTCATTACGTTACGTACAGATTCTACAGAGCGATCTAACGCTTCTTTTTCATCTGCAAGAAGTTCTAATTCAATAATTTTTTCAATTCCGTTACCACCTAGAATTACTGGTACCCCTAAGTAAAGGTCACTATAACCATACTCACCTTCAAGGTACGCAATAGCTGGTAATACACGGCGTTGATCTTTTAAGATTGCTTCTGTCATTTCAACTAAAGAAGCTGCTGGTGCGTAATATGCACTACCGTTTCCTAATAAGCCTACAATCTCACCGCCACCTTTACGTGTACGTTCTACGATTGCTTCTAAACGCTCTTTCGGAATTAACGTTTCTAACGGAATACCGCCTGCATAAGAATAACGCACAAGAGGTACCATGTCGTCACCATGTCCACCAAGAACAAATCCTGTAATGTCTTTTACAGAAAGATTTAATTCTTGTGCGATGAATGTACGGAAACGAGCTGTATCTAATACGCCCGATTGGCCAATTACACGCTCTTTCGGGAATCCTGCTTCTTTAAATACAGAATATGTCATTGCATCAACTGGATTTGTTAACACAACAATAATTGCATTTGGTGAATGTTTTGCAATGTCGCGCGTAATACTTTTCATAATTTTAGAGTTCGTTGCTACTAAGTCATCACGGCTCATACCAGGCTTACGTGCAATACCTGCTGTAATAACGACAACGTCAGAATCAGCAGTATCTGCGTAATCAGATGTTCCAATAATGTTAGCATCAAAACCTTGTACTGGGCTCGCTTCTAACATATCTAACGCTTTCCCTTTTGTTGGATTTTCCAGTTGTGGAATGTCCACTAATACAACATCTGCAAGTTCTTTTTGTGCTAATAAGAATGCCGTTGTTGCTCCTGTAAATCCTGCACCGATGACTGAAACCTTCTTGCGTTTGATTGTCATAATTTACCCCCCGCTTTAATTATGCGTTTTTGATTATCGCTACATCCATGTTTTTAATAAGCTCATTAGCAAACTCAGAACATTTCACTTCTGTTGCACCTTCCATTAGGCGAGCGAAGTCATATGTTACTACTTTTGATGCAATTGTTTTCTCAACTGAATCTGTTACTAATTTCGCAGCTTCGTTCCATCCTAAGTGTTCTAATAATAATACACCTGAAAGAAGAACTGAAGATGGGTTTACTTTATCTAAACCTGCATATTTTGGAGCTGTACCATGTGTAGCTTCAAAGATAGCATGTCCAGTCACATAGTTAATGTTTGCACCAGGTGCAATACCAATTCCACCTACTTGTGCAGCAAGTGCATCAGAGATATAGTCACCATTTAAGTTCATTGTTGCAACAACATCGAACTCACGTGGACGAGTTAAAATTTGTTGTAAGAAGATGTCTGCAATAGAATCTTTTACGATGATTTTTCCAGCCACTTCAGCGTCTGCCATCGCTTTATTCGCTGCATCTTTACCATCTTTTTCAACAATGCGATCATATTCAGCCCAAGTAAATACTTTGTCGCCGAATTCTTGTTCCGCTACTTCGTAACCCCAGTTTTTGAAAGCACCTTCTGTAAATTTCATAATGTTTCCTTTATGAACTAATGTAACAGAAGAGCGTTTTTCGTTAATTGCATATTGAATTGCAGCACGAACAAGACGCTTTGTCCCTTCTTCTGAGATTGGTTTAATACCAATACCAGATGTTTCTGGGAAGCGGATTTTATTAACACCCATTGCTTCTTTTAAGAAAGCAAGAACTTTTTCTGCTTCTGGAGATCCTTGTGCATATTCAATTCCAGCATAAATGTCTTCTGTATTTTCACGGAAAATAACCATATCAGTATCTTCCGGACGTTTTACAGGTGAAGGAACACCTTCAAAATAACGAACTGGACGTAGACATACATATAGATCTAATTCTTGACGAAGTGCTACGTTTAGAGAACGAATACCACCGCCAACTGGAGTTGTAAGTGGACCTTTAATTGCGATTAAATATTCGCGGATTAAATTTAAAGTCTCTTCTGGTAACCACTCGCCTGTTTGGTTGAATGCTTTTTCCCCTGCAAGCACTTCTTTCCAAACGATTTTCTTCTCACCATCATAAGCTTTTTCAACTGCTGCTTCTATTACGCGAGATGCAGCTGCCCAAATATCAGGACCAATTCCATCTCCTTCAATAAATGGAATAATCGGATTGTTTGGTACATTCATAACACCATTAGTTACAGTAATTTTTTCACCTGTCGTCAATGTGATAACCCCCATGTTTGAAATTTCATATGTATGAAACTGAGGGAATAACCCCTCAGTTCAAACCGTTAGTCAAATTAAAATATTCTAATCATTACATCTTTCCGAAAAAATCAGACTTTTGAAAGCGTATTTTCACTATCAAAATAGTGTTTTTTGCTTATCTTTGTGCGATTGGAACATACACTTGATGCGTTGGTCCATTATAATCAGCACGTGGACGGATTAAACGGTTATTTTCATATTGTTCTAGAATATGAGCTAACCAGCCTGACATACGGCTAATTGCAAAAATAGGTGTAAATAAGTCATGGTCAATTCCTAAACAATGGTATACAGAAGCTGAATAGAAATCAACATTTGGTGGAAGACCTTTTTCTTTTGTTACAATGTCTTCAATTTTGATAGACATATTATACCATTTGTCTTCTCCTAAAAGCACGCATAATCTCTTAGACATTTCACGTAAGTGTTTTGCACGTGGATCACCCTGCTCATACACACGGTGGCCAAAGCCCATGATTTTCACTTTATTTTGAAGAGCATTATGAATATATGATTCTACATTTTCTTCTTCGCCAATTTCAGTTAACATCTTCATTACATTTTCATTTGCCCCACCGTGAAGAGGACCTTTTAATGCACCAATTGCTGCTGTAATACCAGAATATACATCTGAAAGTGTAGCTACGCAAACACGTGCAGTAAATGTAGAAGCGTTTAACTCATGATCTGCATGAAGTACAAGTGCCTTATCAAAAGCTTCAATTTCAACTTCATTTGGCTCGCGATCATTTAACATGTACAAGAAGTTTGCAGCTAATGATAAATCCTTTCTTGGCTCAACAATATCTAAACCTTTACGGATTCTCGCGTAAGCAGCAACTAAAGTTCCCACTTGAGCCTGTAATTTAACCGCTTTCAAATAATTAGACTTTTCATCCATAATTTCAGCGCTCTCATCGTATAATGATAGCATGGAAATTGCAGTTCGTAAAACAGACATCGGATGTGCAATTTTTAAATCTACTTGTTTCAAATATGTTAAAATCTCACCTGGAACTTTATAGTATTCAGATACAATTTCATTAAATTCCGCTAGTTCTTTTTCATTAGGAAGCTTGCGGTGCCATAATAAGTACACTACTTCTTCAAACGTAGCATTCTCAGCTAAATCATCAATATTATACCCAACATAAGTTAATGTATCATCAATAATAGAGCTCACAGATGATGTTGTTGCTACTACCCCTTCTAAACCTCGAATAACAGTCATGACATTCTCTCCTTTTCCTGAAAATTCTCCCAACCTTGCTCCTTATATCTATTTGCTCCCCTTATGAATTATGAACGCCCGTTCACTCTTTAGGCAAGCAAAATGCACGATCATGCAAATTTGTTGCGATGTTCCCCTCTTATTGTCCATGGTTTACATGGAAAGCATGAGCGTGAATGTCTCCCCGAATCCTCACGCTCAAAACAACAAGTTAGTGAGGAAAATACATTCCGAAGAGTTTTATGATAAAAACAACATAAAACAATATCATTATAAAATTGTTTTATGTTGTTTTTATTTTATCTGGTGTAAAGTCTCTGCTGTTATGTAACTTTTCAAAGTTTCTAATCCTATTATAAACAATTATCTGACTTTTGTGAACAGAAAGAATTCAAAAATTTTATATTACTATAAAATTCCTTATTTAAACATTTGTATAATACTCATAACCGCATAGGCAATTCCAGCCCCAATTAACGGACCAACAGCAACCCCATTAAATAACGCAACCGCTATAATTGTCCCAAAAACAAGCGCAGTTGTAATATGAGGATCCGTTGTCAACAATTGCACGCCGCCTTTCGCTAACAAAGCGACTGCTACACCTGAAGCTAAAGCAATCCACGCATAATACGATTTCGCCGCTTCTCCAAGTTGTTTAAAACCTATTTCCCCCGTCGCAATCGGTACGAGCACCGCTATTGTAATGACCGTTACACCTAGGTTAATTCCTTTCGTTTGTAAATAAGGAAAGACCTTATCTCCTAAAAACGTAAATTTTAATAGAAATAACACCCCAATAGCTACAGTAAGCGATTGGTTTTTAGCAATAAGTCCTATAATAAGTAGTATGAATAAAAATAACGTTGACTGACTAATCATGTTTACACTTCCTTTCTGAAAATAATGAACTCATTTCCAAACAAAAATACCTTTAAACCTATCGTTATACATGCTATACAGATGCCTATTTATCGATAACACCTTCAATTTTTTATACATTCTAAAAAGAGACTTTCACCAAAAAAATTTAAGCATGTATACATTTTTGAAAACAGTCGTCTCTTCTTTCTTTTCTAATAAGAAACAGGTAAAATAAAAAGAAGAGAAAATGAAGTTTTTACCATATAGTAGTAGCATCACGAATAGGCTTTCACAGCCATTCATATACCGAAAAAAGCAGGCTAAATCCATCATTCCACTATAACATAAAGTAACACTTTAATCAGTTGGGCATCTTCCACTGATTATTGGCCTTCATCAATTGGGCTTTGGCGGGAGATTTACTGCCGCTAAAGTAAGACTTTAATCAGCAGAGCACGCTAGTTATAAGTTGAACGAATTAGGATAATCCAAATCGGAATGGGAGGTATACATCTTTGAACCGAAACTTACTATATATGATATTGCGACTCATATTTGTCATTGTAGCAACGATAGCTGGGTTCTATGTATTACTATACATGTCAGGGCTTATCTATCCTTTTATTATCGCTTTTGCATTTGCTTATTTGATTAATCCTGTCGTCAATTTCCTTAATCAAAAACTACAATTTCCTCGCGCACTAGCAGTACTCGTTAGCTTAATTCTCGTATTTGGAGCTATCGTTGGACTTGTTACATATCTTGTGACTGAAGCAATATCTGCCACAACATACTTACTCCAACTTGTTACAGTAAAGTTTCCGGATATCGTTACATTCGCTCAGCAATTTGCACTTAATCATATTATGCCTCTCTACGATGATTTAATCTCTAAATTTAATCATCTTGGAGAACCACAGCGCTATACAATTACACAAAACATTCAAAACTTAGGAACAGAAGCAACAACACAAATGAAAGAACTTTTAACCGCCATTATAAGCGGATTAACAAATTTCATTAGTGCACTGCCAACAACGTTAACTGTCCTTGTATTCATTTTATTAGCCACTTTCTTCATTAGTTACGATTGGCACCGTCTTGCTCAAAAAACAAGAAAATTACTACCAAATCGTGTACATGGCTACGGAAAAACTATTTTTGTCGACTTAAAAAAAGCTTTATTTGGTTTTGTGAAAGCACAACTTACACTCGTATCTATGACAACCGTCATTGTACTGATCGGACTTTTAATATTACGCGTACCATACGCCATTACTATTGCGATTATTACAGGAGTTGTAGATTTACTACCATATTTAGGAACAGGCGCAGTCTTCGTTCCATGGGTTATATACGTATTTTTCACTGGCGATACCGCATTCGCCATTGGTCTTCTCATTTTATACATCGTCGTGATTGTCCAAAGACAAATTATGGAACCGAAAGTACTTTCATCTAACATCGGTCTCGATCCATTAGCAACACTCGTCGCTCTATTTGTCGGCTTTAAGCTTTTTGGCTTTTTAGGATTAATCATCGGTCCAGTCACCTTAGTACTACTTAATACATTACACAAAGCTAATGTCTTCCATGACTTGTGGAAATATATTAAAGGTTCACCTTCAAAATAAAAGTTTCTAATTCATATAAAAAACAAGCTGTAATCAGTGGGAATTTCCCACTGATTATTCCTTTCACTTATTTTTTCACACTACTCACATGTAACAAGAGCATTACCCAGAAAAAGGATAATCCTCTTGTTTTTTTGCATAAAAAACACATTTTCTAATCAAAAATACATTTTTATTCTATTTTATATATATTTATTACTTACATTTATTACTTTTTATGTAAATGAATAAATATACAAAACTACATAGAATAAGGCTTCAACTAACAATCCCCACCTTTTATATGAAAGCAAAACTTTAATTTAGCTGCATTTCTCTCCATCTTATTCATCCAAATTAATAGCATTTAAAAATTACACGTTTAATCGAAGCACAACAAGAGTTCAAACGAAAATTATATAGCAAATATAATAAGTGGACGTTTTGTTCATCCCCACTCATCATTCGCCCCCACATCAGACACTTACGAGCAACCCAACTTTGAGATAGAAATCCCCCACAAATAGCGCAGTAAAGCGAAGCCTCAATCAGAAAACCCCTCTCCTCTTACAAGACAAAAAAATAGCACTTAGATCGTTATAATCTAAGTGCTACTTCTGAATGATAATAGTAGAGTTCTTTCTAAATTTCCATTCCATCCACTTCATAACAAGCGGCTTCAATAAAGCTCTCGTAATAGGGATCACGCAGATAAACCCTAGCACATCTGTCACATACCCAGGAAGCACCAAGAGAATACCTCCTACAAATACAAAAATACCATCTAGTACTGTCTCACCTGGCATTTCCCCTCTATTCAACTTAGATTGAATCTCTCCAAGCACTTTAAATCCTTGTCTTTTCGCCAAATACACACCTACAACACCTGTAAATACAATCATAGCGAACGTAGACCATAAACCTATTACATGACTTGATCCAATTAAGACCGTAATCTCAATCGCCGGTACTAAAATAAACAAGAATAGTAACCACTTCATAGTTCTACACCCCTCTCACAACTCACTTTTAACACCCTCACAACGCCTATATACATCATACGAAATATAGATACCCTTTCATACTAAAACTCATAACAAACCGCTTTTAAAAGCAATTCTAGGCGCTTTAAACTAATTCTATCTCGTTTTTGTGTAAAAAAAAGAGAAGGACTCCGATCCTTCTCTCCGTATTACTTATAGCACTTCCGCATGTCCATTATAAACAATTCCGCGTGCTGCATCAACTGTTACTTCTTGGCCATTTTTTAAAGTTGCTGTTACGCCGTTTACACCAACGATAACAGGAATACCGATTGATACGCCTACAACAGCCGCATGGCTTGTTAAGCCACCTTCTTCTACAACTAAAGCAGCAGCTTTTTCGATTGCAGGAATCATATCTTTATCAGTACTTGTTGTAACAAGGATATCACCTTCGTTTACGTTCGCTACAGCTTCAGCAGCTGTTTTTGCTACAACTACTTTACCTTTTGCAGCTTTACGACCGATTCCTTGTCCTTTAGCAACTTCTTCACCAACAACGTGGATTTTCATTAAGTTTGTTGTTCCAGTTTCAGCAACTGGAACACCAGCAGTAATTACTACAGTATCTCCAAGTCCGATTAGACCTGCATCCATACCTGTTTGAATTGCTGTATCTAACATTTCGTCAGTTGAAGCTGCGCGCTTCTCAGCCATAAACGCTTGTACACCCCAAACAAGCGCAAGACGACGTCCTACTTGCTCGTCAGATGTTACAGCTACAATTGGAGATTTTGGACGGTATTTAGAGATCATTTTCGCAGTATGTCCACTTTCTGTTGGAGCTACGATTGCAGCTACATCAAGAGCAAGTGCTGTATGCGCAACAGATTGGCTAATTGCATCTGTAATTGTTGGAGTGAACTCTTTAATACGTTTTTTGAACATATCTTCGTATTGTAATGATTTTTCAACACGTACTGCAATGTTAGCCATCATTGTTACTGCTTCTACCGGATATTGACCAGCAGCTGTTTCACCTGAAAGCATGATTGCATCTGTACCATCGAAGATTGCGTTAGCTACGTCACTTGCTTCCGCACGAGTTGGACGTGGGTTACGTTGCATAGAGTCTAACATTTGTGTCGCAGTAATAACTGGTTTACCTAACACGTTACATTTTTTGATTAGACGTTTTTGTACTAATGGTACTTCTTCTGGTGGAATTTCTACACCCATATCACCACGAGCTACCATTAAACCGTCAGAAACTTCTAAGATTGAATCGATGTTGTCGATACCTTCTTGGTTTTCGATTTTCGGTACGATTTGGATGTATTGAGCACCATGCTCTTCTAATAATTCACGGATTTCTAATACGTCAGACGCTTTACGTACGAATGAAGCTGCGATGAAATCAACTTTTTGCTCGATACCGAAGATGATATCTTTTACGTCTTTTTCAGTGATACCAGGAAGCTTAATGCTTACGTTTGGTACGTTAACACCTTTTTTATTTTTTACAGTTCCGCTGTTAAGAACTTTTGTACGGATGTTTCCATCAGCTTTTTCGATTACTTCTAGTTCGATAAGACCGTCATCGATTAGAATGCGAGAACCTGGGTCTACATCGTCATAAAGACCAGCATAAGATACAGAGAACTTCTCTGCAGTACCTAATACTTGCTCAGTAGAAAGAACTACTTCTGCACCTGTTACAAGCTCAGCTTGTCCGTCTACGAAGTCGTGAGTACGGATTTCTGGACCTTTTGTATCAAGTAAGATACCAACTGTTTTACCAGTTTTCTTTGAAGCTTCACGAATGTTTTTAATACGAGCTCCGTGCTCTTCATGGCTACCATGAGAGAAGTTTAAACGAGCAACGTTCATACCTGCTTCGATTAATTGCTCTAATTTTTCAATACTTTCACTAGCAGGACCTATAGTACATACAATTTTAGTTTTACGCATATTGCACCTCCGAAAATTATGAAACCGTTCCCAAATATCTGACATTACGTCAATTAGATGGATAATTCTTTAGATAATTGATACATATCTTTATCGATTGTATGCTTTTGAGCTAACGCTTCGATAATATCATGATCAACAAGTTTGTTATCTTGAATACCTACACAACGTCCACCTTTACCAGCAATTAATAATTCAACTGCTCTTGCGCCAAGACGACTTGCTAATACACGGTCTTGTGCACTTGGTGATCCACCACGTTGTACGTGACCTAATACAGTTACACGAGTATCAAAGTTTGTTGCTTCTTCAATGTGCTTACCGATGTCAATTGCACTTCCAACACCTTCAGCTACAACGATAATACTGTGTTTTTTACCACGTTCACTACCACGCTTCAGACGAGCGATAACATCATCCATGTCATACTCTTCTTCTGGAATTAAGATTGTTTCTGCACCATCAGCTAAACCAGCCCATAATGCGATATCACCAGCGTGACGTCCCATTACTTCGATAACATATGTACGTTCATGAGATGTAGCTGTGTCACGGATTTTATCAATTGCATCAATAACAGTGTTTAAAGCTGTATCGAAACCAATTGTGAAGTCTGTTCCAGGGATATCATTGTCGATTGTACCTGGTACACCAACACACGGGAATCCTTGTTCAGTTAATTTTTTAGCGCCTTGGTAAGAACCATCTCCACCAATAACAACAAGTCCTTCGATACCATGTTTCTTTAATTGCTCGATACCTTTTAGTCGTACTTCTGGGTCTTTAAACTCAGGACATCTTGCTGTATATAATTTCGTACCACCGCGGTGGATAATATCGCCAACAGAACCAAGTTCTAATTTTTCAATGTGACCAGAAATTAATCCAGCGTATCCATGGTAAATACCATATACTTCAATATCATGGAAAATCGCTTTACGAACAACTGCACGAATGGCAGCATTCATACCAGGTGAATCTCCACCACTTGTTAATACACCAATACGTTTCATTTGTACTCACCTCATAAAGATTATTTGCCTTATAATAAAATAACACGAAAAAATATAAAAACACAATGGAGAAGATGTGTCTTTTCATAATAAAAACGTGCATTCGCGAAGAGGAACGCACGCTTTTCTTATTTTATCCCAATGGAAGCGTTTGAAAACGAAACTTGCCCAATTTTCATATATTTTTCATAACGTTTTTCGATTAATTCATCTTTCGAAATTCCGTTTAATTGTTCAAAAGTTTTTCTAATCATTAAATCTATATTTTCTGACTGTTTCGAAAGATTACGGTGAGCTCCACCTTTTGCCTCTGGAATAATTTCATCAATTACACCTAATTCTTTCAAATCTGCTGCTGTAATTTTCATTGCCTCTGCAGCTTCCTTTGCTTTTCCTGCATCTTTCCAAAGAATTGCCGCTGCACCCTCTGGTGTAATAACAGAATAAGTGGAATTTTCTAGCATATGAATGTAATCTCCCACTCCAAGGCCTAGCGCACCGCCACTACCACCTTCACCGATAACGATACAAATAACAGGTACAGTTAAACCTGCCATTTCAAATAAATTGCGGGCGATAGCTTCACTTTGACCACGTTCTTCAGCAACTTTACCAGGATAAGCCCCTTTCGTATCAATGAAACAAATAATAGGACGATTGAACTTTTCCGCCTGCTTCATTAAGCGTAATGCTTTTCGATATCCTTCTGGATGAGGCATTCCAAAGTTACGGCGAATATTTTCTTTCGTATCTTTTCCGCGCTGATGCCCAATTACAGTTACAGGCATCCCTTTATATTTCGCAATGCCGCCGACAATCGCTGCATCATCGCCAAATAGACGATCTCCATGACATTCGAAAAAATCAGTAAATAAGTGCTCAATATAATCGAGCGTTGTCGGTCGTTCTGCATGACGAGCAATTTGAACACGGTCCCATACTTTCAGATTACCGTATATATCTTCCTCTAAATTTTCTAGCTTGTCTTCCAAAATACGAATCTCCTCACTGAAGTCCATCTGGCTGTTTTTCGTATAGTCTTTCAGTTCACGAATCTTATTTCTTAGCTCAACAACTGGTTTTTCAAATTCTAGCTCTGCCATACAGCCATTCCCCCTCCTTGATGAACTTCTAAAATCTTGCGAAGCGATTCTCTCATATCATCACGATGCACCACCGCATCTAATTGACCATGATCTAGTAAGAATTCTGCCGTTTGGAAATCTTCCGGTAGTTTCTCACGCACCGTTTGTTCAATTACACGTCTACCAGCAAATCCGATAAGTGCACCTGGTTCTGCAAGATTATAATCACCAAGTGAAGCGAAACTCGCTGAAACCCCGCCCGTCGTTGGGTGAGTCATAACAGAAATAAATAATCCTCCTGCATTACTATGCTTTTTCAAAGCTACGCTTGTTTTTGCCATTTGCATTAAACTTAATATCCCTTCTTGCATACGGGCACCACCCGAAGCAGTAAAGATAATAAATGGAACTTGTAAGTCGTACGCCTTTTCAACCGCACGGGCGATTTTTTCTCCTACCACAGAGCCCATGCTCCCCATTCGAAAACGAGAATCCATTACTGCAACAACAACAAGCATGTCATCAATTGTTCCTTCACCAGTTACAACCGCTTCGTTTAATTCAGTCTTCTTACGATCGCTCTCTAGTTTCTCTTCATAACCTGGAAACTCGAGTGGATTTAATGAAACCATTTCTTTGTCATACTCACGGAATGACCCTTCGTCCAATATACTATCAAGACGTTCCCATGCATTCATAGGATGATGATATCCACAATTCACACATACTTTTAAATTTTTTAGAAGTTCTTTCGTATACATGATTTTTTTACATTCCGGACATTTTGTCATAACGCCATCTGGTACATCTTTTCGTACTTGTTCTGAAGGTATTGCAGCGTACTTTTTCTTTTTCACGAATAAATCTCTTAGCACAATTTGACCCCCTTCGTTGAGAGCTAAGGTTAGCGTAAGAAGAAAATGGGGCTAACACCAAAGTTTGATGTTAGCCTTATCTTCTCAATCTGTCTAATAACCTCACTCTTTACGTTTAACTTTAACCGCTAAGCGGTAGAATGTTTGTCATAACGTGTCATGGTCATTTCGACAAATTTTATACATTACGAGTGAAACTGTATATTCTCTACTAATTCATCGTAAATTTTTAGTGCATCATTTTCTTGTTTTTCTTCCAAAGTAGCATAAAGCTTTCTATACATATCGATAGAATTTCTTGAAACTTTACAAGAAAGAGTTGCTACGTAATCATTTACGATCATCCAAATGCGATATAGTAAATAATTATCGACTTGTTCAATAAGTGTTTTAAAGAACGTTTGATGAAGCGTTGGGATTGAGTTTTCATTTCCTTCAAGTACTTGGTGTAATCTACTTAGTACTTTAGAAAACGTTTCTTTCGGTAAATTACATACAATTCGAATCATATCTTTCTCAAGCAATCGTTTCGTTTGTAATAAATCACGAATTGTTTTCTCATCTTGCAGTAAGAACGGAGCAATTAATTGTACAAGGCCGTTATCATAAAAGTTTCGAATAAATGTCCCTTCACCACGTCTCGTTTCAATCAATCCTACCAGTTCTAAAGCACGCAATGCTTCTCTTACAGAGGAACGTCCTACGTTTAAGCGTGAACTTAACTCACGCTCAGACGGCAAACGATCCCCCGCTACCAATCCATCCTCTTCCATAATGGAACGGATTTTTTTTACAATTTCGAGATATACTTTTGTATTTGATGATGTCAATGGAAATTCCTCGCTTATTCTTTACCAATCAGCGCTAATTGTTTTGTTTTTTCAGCGATCTCATTTGGATCTACTTGACGGCGAGCTACTCCTGTTTCCATTGCTGCTTTTGCAACGTAAGCCGCTACTTGAGGCGCTACACGCGCGTCAAATGGTGCCGGAATGATATAGTCTGCATTCAACTCATCTTCTGCTACAAGCTCAGCAATAGCCTGTACAGCTGCCATCTTCATTTCTTCGTTAATTTGTGTCGCATGTACGTCAAGTGCACCGCGGAAAATACCAGGGAACGCCAGTACATTATTTACTTGGTTCGGGAAGTCAGAACGACCTGTTCCAACAACAGCTGCGCCCGCTGCTTTTGCCAATTCTGGCATAATTTCTGGAACCGGATTCGCCATTGCAAAAATAATCGCATCGTCATTCATTGTACGAACCATCTCTTCTGTTAATGCACCTTCTGCAGATACACCAATGAATACGTCCGCACCATGTACAACATCAGCTAAAGAACCTTCTATACGATTCTTATTTGTATATTTTGCAACTTCATCCTTCACCGGATTCATACCTGTAGGACGACCATCATAGATTGCCCCTTTACGGTCACACATAATAATGTCGCGTACACCATAGCGATATAAAAGTTTAATAATTGCAATACCTGCTGCACCTGCGCCATTTGCGACAACTTTAATGTCAGACATTTTCTTTCCAACTAATTTCAGTGCATTTACAAGACCTGCTACTGTTACGATAGCTGTTCCGTGTTGATCATCATGGAAGATAGGAATATTTGTTTCTTTTTTCAAACGCTCTTCAATAATGAAGCAGTTTGGTGCTGCGATATCTTCTAAGTTAACGCCGCCAAAAGTTGGCTCCATTAATTTTACAGTTTCAACAATTTTATCTACATCGTTTGTATTTAAGGCAATCGGGAATGCATCTACACCAGCAAAGCTCTTGAATAATACAGCTTTACCTTCCATTACTGGAAGAGATGCTTCAGGTCCAATGTTACCAAGACCAAGTACAGCTGTTCCGTCTGTCACAACTGCTACCATATTTCCCTTCATCGTATATTCATATACCTTACTTTTATCGTCATAAATTTCTTTACAAGGTTCTGCAACCCCTGGAGAATATGCAAGACTTAAATCTTTTGCATTTTCTACTTTTACTTTTGATACAGTTTCTAATTTTCCTTGATGCACTTTATGCATGTGAAGTGCTTCTTCACGAAGTGTTGACAAACTATCCACTCTCCTCAAATTATTCTTGCTGATATCAATTTCTCCAAGTGGTCTGACCACGAACACTACTACTATAATAATCGAAGTGTAGGGAAATTGTCCATTATATTTTCACAACTACATTTTCTTCCCCGACAATTTCACGAAGTGCTCCTAAACATTCTTCACTTGGATGAATCGATAAACTCCGAGATAATTGTACCATTTTATGTTCCTTTTCATAATAAATTAGTACTTTCGCAAAACCTGAATAGTCGAACAATATTTTCGTAACCTGATTTAAAAGCTTTTTCTCATACTGAGACGGCAATTTCACGTAAACAGATGCGTCTTTCTTTTCTTCATAAACATCCATTTCCTCTAGCGGATATAGACCATTTACAATCCATTGCAGCTTATGATTTCTTAGCTCAATCGTACCGTCAACTAAAACAATTGCTCCTTCTTGTAACTTGTCCGAGAAATGTATATACGTTTCTGGGAAGAGGACTGCTTCCATTTCATCATTTTGATCACAGAATGTAATAAATGCCATCTTTTGAAACTTTTTCGTACGAATCACTCTCACACTTGTTATATACACAATAGCTCTTTGTACTTTTTTCTTGTGTCGCATCGCCTGAGCGAGAGATGGAATTTCTAATTCTTTTGCTAACTTTACATACTGCGCTGTCGGATAACTTGATAAATAAAAGCCAAGTGCTTCCTTCTCTTTATTTAGTTGTTCAATAAAAGATAGCTCTTCTCCTTGTACGTATTTTGATTTTGGAACAGCATCTCCTAAATCACGTGCGAGATTCGCGTACTCTAATGCCCCTTTAATACTTTTCCATAAATTCGTTCTCGAAACACCAAAATCATCAAAACATCCGGACCAGACGAAAGCTTCTAAATTGCGCTCCGTTACAAACTTTGACGGCATACGGAGACAAAATTCAAACAAATCTTCGAACATTTTTTTCTTTCGTTCTTCTAATAATGCCGTCACTGTAGCCATTCCAATATTTCGGATCGAAAGTAAACTGTAACGTATCGCATTCCCTTCTATTTGGAAGTTGTAACCACTTCTCTGAAGAGACGGCGGCAAAACGTGAAAGCCTTTCCGCTTCGTTTCTCGTATATACTGTACAATTTTATCTTCATTTCCAATTGCGCTTGATAATAATGCCGTCATAAATTCCAGCGTATAGTTCGCTTTCAAATAGGCAAGCTGATATCCGATCATACTGTAAGCTACAGCGTGACTTCGGTTAAAACCGTAATTCGCAAATCTTACAATTAAATCATAAATTTTCTCAGCAGACGTCTCATCATAACCATTTTGCAAACACCCTTGAACAAAATGCTTACGTTCCTGATCTAAAATATCACGATTTTTTTTACTCACTGCACGGCGCAGTAAATCTGCTTCTCCGAGCGAAAACCCTGCTAACTTCGATGCAATTTGCATAATTTGTTCTTGGTATACAATGACGCCGTATGTTCTTTCTAAAATTGGCTTTAAATCCGGATGTAAATATTCAATTTTTCTTTTTCCATGTTTCGATTCAATAAAGGTTGGTATCTGTTCCATCGGCCCCGGTCTGTATAACGAGTTAACAGCTACGATATCTTCAAACTCATTCGGTTTTAACCCGCGAAGTACATTTCGCATACCACCTGACTCAAGCTGGAATACACCTGTTGTATCCCCTCTCCCTAATAATTGGAACGTCTTTTCATCTTGAAGAGGTAAGTTTCTTATATCGATTTCTTTCCCTGTTTTGTTCGCGATAAATTTTATAATATTTTCAAGTAACGTTAAATTGCGTAACCCTAAAAAGTCCATCTTAAGCAACCCAAGTTCTTCTAGCGCATCAGCTGGATATTGCGTAACATAAACATCGTTATGTCCTTCTTGAATTGCTACACTGCCTGTTAACGGTTCTTGACTCATAATAACGCCAGCCGCATGAATAGACGTATGACGTGGTAAACCTTCTACACGTTTTGCGATTTCAAACACACGCTCATGCAGAAGATTCCCTTGTATAAACTCACGGAGTGATTGTGATTCTTCATATGCATCTTTTAACGTTATACCGAGCTTTGATGGGATAAGTTTTGAAAATATATCAATATCTCGTGGCGGAAGCCCCATTACGCGGGCAATGTCTCTAATTGCTGCTTTTGCTGCAAGCGTACCAAACGTTACAATTTGCGCAACACGAAGCTGACCGTATTTATCTTTCACATAGCGAATCATCTCATCACGTCTTATGTCTGGAAAATCAATATCAATATCGGGAAGCGTCACACGTTCAGGATTTAAAAACCTTTCAAATAATAGATCGTATTCAATCGGATCAATATCTGTAATTTCTAATACGTATGAGACGAGTGAACCAGCTGCCGATCCACGACCTGGTCCTGTTAAAATATGATTTTCATGTGCATACTTCATAAAATCCCATACGATGAGGAAATAATCACTAAATCCCATACGAGAAATAACATTTAATTCATGATTTAAACGCTTTATATGCACTTCTTTCGGCGCACCATATCGTTTCCGCAAACCTTCTTCACAAACACGACGCAAGTATATATCACTCGTTTCGTTAGACGGAACAGGAAACTTCGGAAGTTGATTTACATGGAACGGTATTTCTACTTGGCAACGCTCTGCAATTTTTATTGTATTTTGGATTGCTTCCGGCGCATGGGAAAATAGTGCTTCCATTTCATCCGATGATTTTAAATAATATTGATCTGTTTTCAGCCTCGGCCTATCTGGATCAGTCATTTTCGTTCCACTTTCAACAGATAGTAAACATTCGTGAACAAGTGCGTCACTTTGATTGATATAACGCACATCGTTTGTTGCAACGACTGGAATATTAACCCTACTAATAAATTCAGGTAGCTTCTCTTGTAAAAGCAACTCATCTTGAATTGCATGATGCTGCAAACTCATATAAAAATGGCCGAACATATTTTGATATGTTCGAGCTACTTCTTCAGCCTGACTCTCATTGTCTTCTAGTAATAATTGCTCAATTTCGCCATCTTTACCTGGTGAAATAGCAATTAATCCTTTCGCATAATGCGCAAGCCACTTCTTAGGGATACCTTCTTTGGACTTTGTCATAATACTGCTAGAAATCTTTAATAAATTTTGGTAGCCTATTTCATTCTCAGCAAGTAATACAAGCGGATAAGACCTTTCTTCTTCTTCACTAAAAATAGAAGCGGTTAATCCAATAACAGGCTGTATACCATGTTTCTTACATGCTTTATAAAACGGAATAACGCCATACATAACATTTTCATCCGTAATAGCCAGCGATGAGAAACCAAGTTCTTTCGCCCTGACTACAAGCTCATCAATTTTACAAGCACTTTTTAATAAACTAAAAACGGTTTGACATTGTAAATGCACAAACTTCACTGTTGTACCCTCTCTTTACCTATTTGACTACTTTTATTATAGGTGATGAGGAAAGCGGAAATCAAAACATACTTCTTATACTTTGTCCATATATATGAAGAAGAAAGGGGAATGACGATGGATGTAAGAGAACATACTTTTTTCTCTCTGCTTATTATTAGTTATTTTATTGCCTTTGGGGTTATACTTGGCGGTTCATTAATTGGTGGATTTGGTGCGTTTCTTATCGGAAAACCAGCTCTAACTTACATTAATCAATTCGCCCAAAATTTAAGAATTTGGGCACTCGTTGCAGCAATCGGCGGAACATTCGATACCTTTTATAGCTTTGAAAGAAGTTTCTTTGGCGGAGATATGAAAGATATCGTAAAACAAATTCTCCTTATTTTTTTCGCAACTGGTGGTATGCAAACAGGTCTCATTATTATTAAATGGCTAACGCAGGAACATGTATGAGAGTACCAAGTGCCAATACAGCAAAAAGATGGTACTTAGTATTAGCTGGTGCTGCTGTTGGAGGCGTGTTGAGCTGGTTTATTTTTTTGTACATATACGGTGTTTTTCAAGAAGAACAAGCTAGTAAAATAGCAGAACAAAGAGAAATTATAGAAAAACAAGAAGCAAAACTCCACGTCCTTCTCGAAGATCAAGAAAAATTGAACACTGAAAATAAACGGCTCTTAACCATTCAAGAGATTAAAATAAAACTTATCAATCGAGAAAAATACGATTTAGACAATCTTACACTCGAAAATATGACTACATCTATCCATAATGATCTCCAGCATCTTTTAACGAAAAACATTCAAAGTATCGCAAAAAATAAAGACCTACTCAAAAAGGTAATCGAAAACAAGACGTACAAACATTACGATCGGCTATACCGTTTTAAAGTCGATACAATATCTTTTGATACAGTGCTTGAAATTAGCATTACTATAGAGAAAGAAAAATAAAGAAGGAGGGCTTTAGCGCCGCTCCTTCTTTTCGTTCTAACATATACTCTCTTATTTACAAATCTCACGTAAATCAGCAAAAAGACGATCCGCTTCTTCCCAAGAAGATGCCTTCGCACCAGAAGCCATCGGGTGTCCTCCGCCGTTATATTGCATTGCTAATTTGTTTATAACTGGTCCTTTTGAACGAAGACGAACACGAATTACGTCGTCTTCCTCTAAAAATAGAACCCACGCCTTTAATCCATCAATATTGCCAAGTGCTCCAACAACACCAGATGCTTCAGAAGAAAGTACATCAAACTCTTCTAATACTTCTTTCGTTAATTTAATGTAAGCTGCTCCTTCTTCTACCATCGTAAAGTTTTGTAAAATATAACCGTTTAAACGAGCAATTTTTTCTTTTGTCTTATACATTTCATTGTATAAATCTGTGAATTTCACACCCATATCAACAAGCTCACTTACGTAACGAAGTGTTTTTGCTGTTGTATTCGGGAATAAGAAACGACCTGTGTCCCCAACAATTCCAGCTAAAATAAGGCGAGCTGCTTCTTTTGTTATTTTTAATCCTTTATCTTTTCCATACGTGTAAAACTCATAAATCATTTCACTTGTAGAACTCGCTGCCGTATCTACCCACGTAATATCTCCATATGGATCTTCATTTGGATGATGATCAATTTTAATTAACATCTTCCCTTTTGTATAGCGTTGATCGTCAACACGTTCTTGATTCGCAGTATCACAAACGATAACAAGCGCATTTTCGTATACACTATCTTCAATATCATCCATTACTCTTAAGTACGCTAACGACGGTTCATTGTACCCAACCGTATAAATATTTTTCTCTGGAAACGATTCTTGTAGAATTGTACCAAGGCCACCCTGTGAACCTAATGCATCTGGGTCCGGACGCACGTGGCGATGAATAATAATTGTATCAAACTCTTTAATTGCTCCTAAAATTTGCTCATGCATATGTATAATCTCCTTTTTAATCAACTTCTTCGCTTTATCCTCCATTATAACGGAAAGTATTTCATACATGCGAACAATTGCTTTATAATAGAAGTTAGAAAGTTTAGATATTTCTTTTCTATTATTTTTCACAAAGCGATGGGAGTGTTCATTATGCCAGTATTAGTCTTCTGTATTATCGTCTCATTTATGTTGTACCTCTTTTACAAAACAAAATACTTTCGTACAAACCGCCCAATGGAAAAAGGTTGGCTCTCAGGAAAATCCGCAATGGCACTCGGTTCATTCGTTTTATTTTTCGGGGTAAACCAATTCTTTTTAGAACTTTCAACCGCTCGTATTATCGTTGGTATTTTATTCGTTCTATTTGGTAGTGCAAGTGTATTTAATGGGTTTCGCCAATACAAACACTTCTTACCATTAGCAGTTAAAGAAGCCGAAGTCTATGAAGCAACATAAAAAAAGCATCAATATTGTGATGCTTTTTTACGACCCTTAACTTTCAAAATCATATATGCAACAAACGCAGATGGTATATTAAATGGGTTACCTTGTACGTGAAAATGTAATTGTTCTTCTCCAAAAGACATTTTTTCATATAGCTCTCGCTGAGATAATCCTGTCTTTTCCTTTTTTTCATGTAAACCTTGTAAATATAAATATTGGATCGGTATCATTACAAGAAAGTAAAATAGTGCGATACTACCAAAAAAGAGTACGGCTGACGACATAATGTATACCACCTTCCGGAAATCCATTTTCTTACAATATAATCATAACACAATATATACCAAAATTAAATTACTATTCTGTCTTTTATCGTGTTACTTTTCCACTCCATCCCATACATATTTCACTAAAACTCTCATCTAAAATCATGCCTTTCAAATTTAAAACAACAAAAAAAATGGAACAAATCAAAACGATTTGTTCCATCTTTTTATTTATCAATTAACTGAACCATAAGTAATGCTTTTCCAACGACATTACCTTCATGATGCACCTCTACATCGACCTTACCAAATTTACGCCCGATTTCTAATACTTTCGGATGAACGGATACAACATTATCAATTTGAACCGGCTTCACGAAATAAATTGTTAAGTTTTCAACAATTAAATCGCTTTTCTTTTGCGCACGAATGACGCGATTTGTCGCTTCTGTCACAATTGTTGCAAATACACCGTACGATAACGTTCCGATTGAATTCGTCATTTGCGGCGTCACCGAAAATTGATATAGATGCTCATTTTTCGCTTCTTTTGGCGTCATAAATTGATTCGTTACGATATCATCAATTGTTTCTCCAACTTGTGGCTGACGTTGAATCATTTGCAGTGCCTGAAGTACATCTTGACGGCTAATGATACCTTGCAGTTTATTTCCTTCCTCAACGACAGGAAGTAATTCAATTCCTTCCCACACCATCATACGTGCCGCAGCTGCGACAGACATTTTACCATTCACTGTAATTGGGTGTTTTGTCATTACTTTATCAATTGGTGTTTCTTTCGCTACACCGATCATGTCTTTTGAAGTTACGATTCCTAGCACTTTTTTATTTTCATCGACAATTGGATATCTTCCGTGCATTGTCTCTTCGTTATATGCATGCCATTGCTGTACTGTATCATGTGGCTTTAAATATAACGTTTCTTCAATTGGTGTTAAAATATCCTCAACAAGTACAATTTCTTTCTTAATCAGTTGATCATAAATCGCACGGTTAATTAACGTTGCGACCGTAAATGTATCGTAGCTACTTGAAATAATCGGCAGCTTTAATTCGTCTGCTAATTTCTTCACATGATCTTCCGTATCAAATCCACCCGTAATTAATACAGCGGCTCCAGTTTCTAGCGCTAATTGATGTGCATTCGTACGGTTACCAATAATGAGTAAATTCCCAGCTTCTGTATAGCGCATCATCGCTTCTAATTTCATAGCTCCGATTACAAATTTATTTAATGTTTTATGTAGTCCTTCTCTGCCTCCAAGTACTTGACCGTCGACAATGTTAACGACTTCTGCATATGTCAGTTTTTCAATATTTTCTTTCTTCTTTTGTTCAATTCGAATTGTTCCGACACGTTCAATTGTACTAACATATCCTTTATTTTCTGCATCTTTAATTGCACGGTAAGCTGTCCCTTCACTTACACTCAAATCTTTCGCAATTTGTCTTACAGAAATTTTATGGCCTACTGGCAGGCTATTAATATGTTCTAAAATTTGGTTATGCTTGGTAGCCAAATGGTTTCACCATACTTTCTTTTCCCTAAATTCTTCATGTGTTGTACTTTCAGTATACTATATTTTCAAAACTGTTACACTCTCTCTTTGCATACCTGTACTATTTTTTTTATAACAAAATGACCCTTACATTCCACCAGTCATTCTATTACAACAATGTAATGCTATTGTCATCTCATTCGATAGTTCGCCCACTTGATTCCCTATACAATGAAGACAAGAAATAAAACAAAGGAGCGTACACATGATGAAAAAATTTTTAGAGGTTGTAGGTGCTATATTTTTAGCTTTCGTAGATGGGAAAAAAGTTGCAATGGAATTGAATGAAACACCTGAACAACCACGTACAAAAAGAAAAGAATCACCAAAACAAATACAAGCATTAAAAGCTGTCCTACACACGTAAAAAACCCTTCACTTTTCTTTTCAAATGAAGGGTTTCTTTTCTATAGTGTAATACTTTCTCCAGCTTCTAATACTTTCCCTGTACAATTTTGTAGCTTTTCTACAAATTGATATGGATCTTGTTCAATAACTGGGAACGTATTGTAATGCATCGGTACAACAGTTTTCGAATTAATCCATTTTGCCGCTAGTACAGCATCTTCTGGTCCCATTGTGAAATTATCACCAATTGGTAAAAATGCTAGATCAACTTTATTTAATTCCCCAATTAACTTCATATCAGAGAATAGTGCAGTATCTCCTGCGTGGTACACTGTTTTCTCTTCTGCTGTAAATAAAATACCTGCTGGCATACCTGTATATGTAATCGTCTTATTTGCTTCATCAATATAACTAGAGCCGTGGAATGCTTGTGTAAACTTCACTTTTCCAAAGTCAAATTCATGTGAACCACCAATATGCATCGGATGTGTATTTACACCTTGCCAACTTAAAAATGTTGCTAGTTCAAATGGCGCTACAACAACTGCATTATTTTTCTTCGCAAGTTCTACTGTATCTCCAACATGATCACCGTGTCCATGCGATAAAAGGATTGCATCCACTTTTACATCTTCAGCTTTTAAATCTGTTTTCGGATTACCTGTTAAAAACGGGTCAATTAAAATAACTTTTCCATTCGCCTCAATTTTCACAACTGAATGTCCATGATAAGATACTTTCATTATTACATTCCTCCCCTATTCACATTCTCACTTTTTATTCTACATGATTTCTCTATTCCCTGTCTTTTCTAACATCTATTTACTTGTCATAACGCTTTCTTCCGAGTTAAAGTTATATTTGTAATTAAATATCTCGGGGGTGCCAATCGATGAATGCTAGATTAGAAAATTTAATGCAATGGCTAAAAGAAAAAAACGTAGAAGCTGCGTTCTTAACTTCTACACCGAACGTCTTCTACATGACGAACTTCCACTGTGAACCGCATGAAAGATTACTTGGTATGTTTGTATTCCAAGAAAAAGAACCTATTTTAATTTGTCCTAAAATGGAAGAAGGTCAAGCACGTAACGCTGGCTGGGCACATGAAATTATCGGATTTACTGATACTGACAGACCATGGGATATGATTGCAAAAGCAATTAAAGACCGCGGCATCAATGCAAATGCAGTTGCAATTGAAAAAGAACATTTAAACGTAGAGCGCTACGAAGAATTAACGAAATTATTCCCAAATGCAGCTTTCAAATCAGCTGAGGAAAAAGTTCGCGAACTTCGTTTAATTAAAGATGAAAAAGAACTTTCTATTTTACGCGAAGCAGCTAAAATGGCGGACTACGCTGTTGAAGTTGGTGTAAATGCAATTAAAGAAAACCGTAGCGAGCTAGAAGTATTAGCAATTATTGAACACGAATTAAAAACAAAAGGCATACATAAAATGTCATTTGATACGATGGTATTAGCGGGTGCAAACTCTGCTCTTCCACACGGTATTCCTGGTGCAAACAAAATGAAGCGCGGTGATTTCGTACTATTTGATTTAGGTGTAATCATTGAAGGTTATTGCTCTGATATTACACGTACAGTAGCATTCGGCGAGATTTCTGAAGAACAAACTCGCATTTACAACACTGTACTTGCTGGACAACTACAAGCAGTTGAAGCATGTAAACCAGGTGTTACACTTGGCGCAATCGACAACGCTGCTCGTTCTGTTATCGCAGATGCAGGTTACGGTGACTTCTTCCCGCACCGCCTTGGTCACGGACTTGGAATTAGCGTACACGAATATCCAGATGTAAAAGCTGGCAACGAGTCTCCATTAAAAGAAGGTATGGTCTTCACAATCGAGCCAGGTATTTACGTACCAAACGTAGGTGGCGTTCGTATTGAAGATGATATTTACATCACAAAAGACGGATCAGAAATTTTAACGAAGTTCCCGAAAGAATTACAATTTGTAAAATAACAAAAAAGGCAGCTTGGTTGCTGCCTTTTTCTATTTCTCTACTATTTCAAATTTCTCTACAATCATTTTTGCTGGATAACTTTCAAGTATTTGAGAAAACCATACTTTTATTTTATCCCCTGTTTTTAACTGTTTATATGCGTCTTTGTCCTTAAAGCTCAAGACTATATGTGATGGATGCTCTTTATTCATTTGTTGTTCTATATAATGTTGCAACTCTACTTTTGTTTCAAACGTTTTATCATCGGCAAAAAACACCGTGTCATTTCTTAATATGATATACCCTTCTTTAGGTACTTTTTTTACCTCTACTTGTTTTGTAGTGCACGCTGATAATATGATTAGAAATACACTTATAAACATTAATTTTTTCATATGCCTATTCATTTTTAACTCCTTACTCTAGGCTATTTCAAATTTAACACCATCTTCTCCTCATACTTATCATCCCATTTAATCAAAACCTCTATCGGTTCATCTTTAGATAAAGGCGCACAACTTACACAAGATAATTTCATTTCAATCTTTGCTCCTTTATGATTTTCTGACGTTTGTGTCATTGTGCTAAAGGCTCCATTAATAGCAATCTCTAAATTTTTAAATTTTGTATTCCCATCTCCGCCTTTGTACTGAAACGTAAACACTCCATCTTCACTGTCGTCCTTAATATGGCCCTTATATTGTCCCGTCCAACTTTTGCTCTCGCTAGAAAAAGTAACATACCAAATCGAACAACTCCCTAAAAAGAAAATGCTAATGAAAAAGAATAATGCTCTCTTCATAATGCCCCCTCCATTCAAAAACACTTATTTATCCCGTATTAACGGACAGTAAGATCCCCACATCAAAATTCCGTGAAAGCAAAGAAGTTAGGTGGGGAATCCCCCACTGATTAAAGTTTCACTTCATTGCCTATTCCTTCCTTTTATTATACTATTTAAATACAGAATTTTCTAAAATAGGAGGATTTATATGTTACAACAACAATTAGAAGAAATTCGTAATAATAATTACATACTGGATAACACACTTAACATTGATTCTTTAAGTTCTAATATGCTTGAACATATTGGCGATACTGATAGCTATTTAAGGGACAAACTCATCTACTCTACTTTTTATCATCTCATCAAAAATCGCTACCTTTCACACACACAATTACAGAAACTATTATTAGAAAGCATCGGTGAAAAATATTTATTGTATAAAATTCATTCAGATGACGAAGATGCTGTATTTACTCGCGCATTTACCACCTTATTAATTGCGCTCATTATAGATGCAGATACAAATCATAATTTCTTATCACAAACTGATATTTCAAATGTAAAAGATCAATTAATTCTATATATGAACAATGAACATGATTTCCGCGGATATGTTCCAGACCACGGCTGGGCACATAGTATCGCTCATGCTTCCGATACATTTGAGGCGCTTGTTCATAATCCTAAACTAGAAACTTTACATTACGAAGAGATATTAAAAACTTTGTTAAACAAAGTTTTTGTCCATTCTATCTACTACAAATATGAAGAAGACGAGCGTCTCGTTTATCCGATTGTCGCAATGCTGCAAAATGACCTAAAAGAAGAAATACTCATATTAGCCCTTCGTGACTTAGCAGCTCAATTACCGGTCCAAAAACAAGTACTACCTATTGAATCGTACGAGTTTCTATATGGAAATACAAAATCTTTCTTACGTAGCTTATTTTTCAGATTACGTACAATGTCTATATGTAAAGAAACTGAATACGAAATTGAAAAATTGCTACAAGAGCTTCCAAAATATTATTAAAAAAGAAGGCCACTCAAAAAGTGCCTTCTTCTATTTCACTAATATTTAATTGAAATTTCACGATCCAAACTGAGAAAAGGTGGACAAGAAGCGCAAACGCCATACATGCTCCACTTAAAAAAGTTAGTATAGGATGCGAATACACGTGCCCCAATCCATAGGATATCGCCACGAAAAACATTGTTATGTAAATATAAATTGCTCCATGTATTTGCCTCATATAAACCTCCTTTTCCCATATTATAACATAAATTTTCTGATTATTCACATTAATTACTTGTAATCAATATTTCTCAACTGTTACACCTCTTACAGCAGCCTTAATATACGGTGACCCTTGTAAACTTTGTAAATCCTCTGTTTTTCCTGTTACGACTATACCGTATATTGGTAAGTCTTTTGGTTTGGTGTTTTTTATTTCTTTATCCCGCATTAACGGGCAGTAAGACCTCACATCAAAATTCAGCGGAAGCAAAGAAATTAGGTGGGGGGCGGACTGCCCGTAAAAGCCCGATTGGTGAGGGCTGATAATCAGTGGGGGATGACCCCCACTGATTAAAGTTTCACTTTATAGTTTATCCTAAAATATTCTCGATATCCCTCTTTATTTTCACTTAAAGATATCCAAATGCAGCTTTTATAAATTGTTTCATAATAAAAAGCACATCCATTTTGATGCGCTTCTCTCTGAAATACTATTCTATTATTTCATCGCTTCCTTCACAACATCTTGAATCATAACAACTTCTGTTTTCATATCAATAGACGGTGCTTCTTCATCGATACATTCATACCAAAATGCTAAGTGCTTTTTATCAATTTCATGATGAGAATTTTCGACATGAGTCCCACCTTTTCCTTGCACAGAATACCAATATAAGTATTCTTCTCCATCTCTTATTTCCCGGAAAATTGTCTCAACGTACATCTTTTCGTCATTTAATGTCAAAAGTACTTCTTTCATATTATCATTAAGAAGCTGCATCCATTCATCTACTCGATGACTCTTACCAGGCTTAACTTTAAATCTCGTTAATTCTACATTCATTTTTATTCCCCCGTTTTCTTACGTACAAACAAACTATATTCTATTGGATGATAAAAATTTAATTTACTAGCTAATTTTACCGAAGGAATATTGTCTACATAACAATCCCAACTCGGTATAATATCATTTTGCATGCAATGTTCAATGAACCTTGTCGCAACAGCTTGAGCTAATCCTTTCCCTTGATGCGCTTCATGTGTTGCAATATCTATTTCAGCAAAACCATTCCCGTTAAATATTGAGACACATTCAGCTACAATTATCCCATCTTGTTCTATACAAAATCCAAAACCACTGTTCAAAAACGTTTCTTTTGATCCCCAATACTCTTTGTAGTACTCCTCTTTAAATTCACTGCTTCGCTCTATATCTCTTATATCAATACGCTTCACTTCATATGTATTTTTGTTAAAATCTCGTTGTTTCTCTTCAAAGGTTACGCTTTGAAATTTCATTCGCGGGATGTTCCGAAGTACATTACTAAAACGCTCTTCTATCATCATTTCCCATTCTTCGCTCGAAGTGAACAGTGTAAATCTCTTCTCTGTTTTTTCAATAGCCGTTTTTAAATATGAAAATAACTCTTCGTTATAATTTTGATCATCCGTATCACCAAATAAATAATAGATACCGTTAGCTGTAATAATTAATCCTGCTGTTAATTGCCCGTTTATAAAAACCTCACCATCTATCATTTGATCACATACCGCATAAGCAAACGTCGTCGTTCTTGTATTACCTTCTAAAACCGGAAGAACTTTTCTATAATCGGCTACAGATAATTTTTTCATAATTGCTCCACTTTAATCGTATCAGCCTCTATATGTTCAAAACAAAGATTTACCGTTCTCTTTAATGCTCTCGTTCTATGAATCGTACATGCTGGAATTAAAATAGAATCCTTTGGCTTTAAAACCGCTGTTTCTCCATCTTCAAAATCAATAAGTAATTCTCCCTCTAGCACAATAAATAATTCATCCGAATTAGAATGATAGTGCCAATCATATTCACCAGTAAATACAGCGATTCGTAAACAATGACTGTTTATATTTGAAACGACGAAGTTTTTATGTTGATCTTGAATGTCTTTTGTTAATTCTATTAAGTTCACAGTTTCCATATTTCATCCCATCCTTTCGTTAGTCGTTCTTCTGAAAAATTAACTTAACCTCCACCATCACTTGAGCTACTACAATCACTACTACTGTAGTGACCGAATCCACTTGATGTGCTTGAAGTGTATGAAGATTTTTTGCTTCTTTTTCTATCTTTTTTACTTTCATGACTAGGCCATACTGTATCAAAAAATATAACGAATAAGACTAATTCTATTGCAACAAGGATAAATACTAAAATACTCTCAATAATATTAGGAGTTATCTCAAAACTGTAAAACACTCCAAATGAATACATACACAAAATTACATACAGAGCCATACAAATATACCGAAATGATTTCTCTATCGTAATGACTACTTTCTGTGAAAAAGGTATGTTCTGTTCCTGTTTTTTCTTTATGTACTTTTGTCTTTTAGCTTGCTTTTGCTTCCTTTTTTTACTCCCCATTGAATCCCCTCTTTTATTATATAATTCTAAATTATCATAATAAAAATCGATTTACACCAATAAAGTGAAACTTTGATCAGTGGGGGTTTTATTCATCCCCCACCTAACTTCTTTGCTTCCGCTGAATTTTTGGGTGGGGGTCTTACTGCCCGTTAATGCGGGATAAATAACAATTATTCACATGTTATTTCCCCATATAAAAAAGACCCTCCTTATGAAAAGGAAGGTCTCAAATGTATTTCTATTATGATAAAGCAGGAGCTTTTTCAAGTAGCTCTTTCGCATCAGCGTATTGTAAGCCGTGAGCTTCTGCAACTGCTTCGAATGTTACATATCCATCTAATGTGTTAATACCTTTTAATAATGCAGAGTTGCCTAGGCAAGCATCTTTATAGCCTTTGTTAGCAATTTGTACTGCATATGGTACTGTTACGTTTGTTAATGCAAGAGTTGACGTACGTGGAACCGCACCTGGCATATTAGCAACTGCATAATGAACAACGCCATGTTTTTCGTAAGTTGGGTTGTCATGAGTTGTAATACGATCAGTTGTTTCGAAAATACCACCTTGGTCAATCGCAATATCTACAACGACAGAACCTGGTTCCATTGATTGAATCATTTCTTCAGTTACAAGTTTTGGCGCTTTTGCACCTGGAATTAATACTGCTCCAATAACAAGGTCAGATTCTTTAACAGCTTCTGCAATGTTGTATGGATTAGACATTAACGTTTTTACTTGGTTACCGAAAATGTCATCTAGTTGACGAAGACGTTCTGCACTTAAGTCGATGATTGTTACATCCGCACCTAAACCTACTGCAATCTTAGCTGCGTTTGTACCAGCTTGACCACCGCCGATGATTGTTACTTTGCCGCGTTTTACCCCTGGAACGCCTGCAAGTAAAATACCTTTACCGCCTTTGTTTTTCTCAAGGAATTGTGCACCGATTTGTGCGGACATACGACCAGCTACTTCACTCATAGGTGCAAGTAATGGTAAAGAACGATTGTCTAATTGTACTGTTTCGTATGCGATTGATGCAACTTTGTTATCGATTAATGCTTTCGTTAATTCTGGTTCTGGAGCTAAGTGTAAGTATGTGAATAAAATTAAACCTTCACGGAAATAGCCGTATTCACTTGCTACTGGCTCTTTTACCTTCATAACCATATCTTGATTCCATGCTTCTTCAGCAGTTTCTACAAGTTTCGCACCAGCTTGTACGTATTCTTCATCCGTAAAACCAGATCCTAAACCTGCTCCTTTTTGAACAAAAACTTCATGACCATTTTGTACTAAATGTACTGCTCCCGCTGGCGTCATTGCCACACGGTTTTCATTGTTTTTAATTTCTGTTGGAATACCGATACGCATGATTAGTTCCCCCTTGAGTTATGAAATGACCCCTGAATCATTTTTTAAAGCGCTTTCTACGCTCTTATATTTTAACATAATATCTCAATATTTGACAAAAAATAATACAAGTTTTCCGATAGATTTAATTTTATATTAAAAGACAGTATTATCCGCACCTCTCAGCACAATGGATAAACTGTCCAATTATTTGAAACTTCATCTTATTTTATTCTATCGATGTCTATGAATAACATCCACTGCACCAGTCACTTCAATAATTGTACCAGTAATCATATCGGAATCGTCCTCACATAAAAACGAAATGGTTCTTGCAATATCTTCACCTGTTCCAGATCTACCAATCGGTGTGTTATGCTCTTTCAGCTGACGTGCTTCTTGAATAGTTGCCTCTTTCATATCGCCTATAATATCACCAGGACATACCATGTTCGCAGTAATACCATACTCCGCTTCTTCATAAGCAACTGTTTTCGTTAATGAAACAAGTCCTACTTTGGCCGCTGCAAAAGCTGAACGATAAATCCATCCCGGTGCACTATCCGCCCCTTGAAATCCGTAATTAATAATACGGCCAAAGCTCTGTTTTCTCATGACCGGAACGACAAGTTTTAATAAATGAAATACCGCTGTTAAATTTCCCTGAATCATTTCATTCCATTCATCTTCTTCATAATCAACTAACTTTTTTCGTTCAAATACATATGGACCAGCATTATTAATTAAGAAATCAATTTTGCCAAAACGGCTTATCGCTTCTTCTACTATTTTATGTAAATCTTCCTTTTTCGTGACATCCGCTTGCACGAATTGTAGACGCTCTTCCATATTTTTATATGTTTCTTTCAACTTTTCCATAGCCGTGATATCGCTATGATACGTTACTGTTACTGAATATCCTTTAGCCAATAACTTTTCTGTTACTTGCTTTCCTAAACCTTTCGTACCGGCTGTAATGAGCGCGTGTCTCACAAACATGCCTCCTTTTAAATTGCTATACTTCATATGTAACAAGTTCTCGCTCCAATTACAACTAAAATGAATTGAAACAGAGTTTTCAAAATTCTGTAACGTTTCTGGCAAGCACGTTACCAAAATTTGTTTTATAATTAAGTTGTAAACAGTTATAAAACAGATTGGGAGGAATTTACTATGAATAATACATATACAAATATTTTAATCGCGGTGGATGGTTCTAAAGAAGCAGAAAAAGCCTTTAAAAAAGCAATTCAAGTCGCAAAGCGCAACAATGCAACATTAACAATCGCTCATATCGTTGATGTAAAAGCGTACTCAGCAGTAGAGGCTTATAGCCGTGCAATTGCTGAACGTGCAAATCTATTTGCAGAAGACTTATTAGAAGACTACAAAAAAACTGCGCTTGAAGCTGGTCTTGAAAAAATTGAAACTGTATTAGAATTTGGTAACCCTAAATCTAAAATTTCAAAAGAAATCGCTCCAAACCATAAAGTAGATTTAATTATGTGTGGTGCGACTGGTTTAAATGCTGTTGAACGCTTCCTAATCGGTAGCGTCTCTGAACATATTATTCGCTATGCGAAATGCGATGTCCTTGTTGTTCGTGGTGATGAGGAGCAAGGTGATCTTTAATTTATAGATAAAACACCAAGTCCACATGGGCTTGGTGTTTTTCATTTCACATATTTCACTATAAATACAAGACAAGCCACAATAACAACAGTAATTGCTAATACATAGGGAGGAAGAAACTTCAAAGACCATAATGCCATCATAATCGTCGCAACCGTTAAGTATGCTTACTTTGCATCTTCTGTCATTTTTTTACGAAGTAAGAAGACGTACAAATAGCCAATTGGCGGCGTAATGAAGCAAAGAACATATATGATTTTTGATTTTAAATACCATTTTTGTTCTCCAAGTTTCTTTATATCCCCTTCTATTCTCTTATGCTCTTGTTCTCTCGCCTCTTCTACAAGCGGGTCTTCCTCTTCTCCTCGCTTTTCTTTCATATAAGGAAGAAAGTGCATAAAAAAATAGTATGCGAATACGAACGCTCCAAACCCAATATTTAATCTTTCTAATGGAATATGCTCACTAAAAAAAGCAGCAGTAAGCACTAAAGACAAACAGTACGTCATCATCCAAAATGAACGTTTTCTCTTTTTCCGTTCCATTTCTTTTTTATCTTGTACATGTTTTCTTTTCGAAAGCCATATTGAAATACAGCAATCTACTACAAATAGAGAAAAAATAAATATCGCAACGTGTACTGTTTCTACATTTCCAAATGAAAATACGTTTGGGAATGCAACATACAATACAATTAGCGTGTACAAAATTAGCCCTATAAAATAAAGTGAAACTTTAATCAGTGGGGGGTTTTGTTCATCCCCCACTGATTATTAGTTGAACCAATCGGGCTTTTACGGGCAGTTGATCCCCACCTAACTTCTTTGCTCTCGCTAAATTTTGAGGTGGGGGTCTTACTGCCCGTTAATGCGGGATAAATACGTCTCATTTTCCATCCCTTTCTTATTTCCTAACATTACGTTAACATACATTTTTTAGAAATAGACGGACAAAATATATATGTGTAAAAAAGGAGGATGCTATATGGATGATTCTGAACGCATTATTTTAGACGTGAACGGCAAAGAAATTGAAATGCTAGATAAGATTCGCACTCATTTTAAAGAAAAACATGGCGTTGAACTAAGTAATGGTGCATTACTTCGTGATTTGATGGATATTGAGTATATTCGAATTACAGAAGATCGACATAAGTATGATTAAAAGAAAAACGACTGCAGGCGAATGCCATCAGTCGTTTTCTTTCTTTATTTAAGCTCTTGATGCTTCTCGCCCATACCACCTTGCTCATTGCTATCTTGGTGTACAGTTAGTTTATTTGTTTTCGCATCTTTTAAAACTCTATATGTATATGATTCATTTGGTTCATCTTTAAACTGCACATTCATTCCATACGAATCCATTTTGCTATAAAAGGCCGGTTTTATGTATGCAATATCACTTTCTTTATATCCTTTATCTTGCAAATGCCACATCGTTGCGATAATCGCTTCTTCTCGCTTTTCTTTTTCACCAACATACATATATTTGTCCAAAAGAAACACTTTAGCATTTGCAATTAAACTAATTACCAGTACAATGATAAACACTATTTTTTTCATAGACTTCCCCTAAATTGTTATTTTTTACTACATTGTAACTTAAATGCTAGTAAAAAATAAAGTACGCCAGACTTTACTAGACTGGCGTACTTCCCAACTCAATTCTTAATAACTTCTTTCGTTAACCCCTTCGCCTTTTCCAAAGCGTTTTTGATTTGTTCAAACCCTGTCCCACCAGCACTATTACGACGCTTTACAGCCGCATATGGTGAAAGAACTTCATACAAATCTTCTTCAAATAAAGAGCTCATTTCTTGATATGTTTCAAGCGGGACATCTAATAAATAAATTCCTTTTTGTGTGCAATGTAGCACTAACTTCCCAACAATTTCATGAGCTTGACGGAATGGTAGTCCTTTGTTTGCTAAGTAGTCGGCAATTTCTGTTGCGTTGGAGAAATCTTGCGTCACAGCTTGCCCCATTTTTTCTTTGTTTACAGTCATCGTTTCAAGCATGCCCGCCATAATATGAAGGCATCCTTCTACTGTTTTGACTGTATCAAACATTCCTTCTTTATCTTCTTGTAAGTCTTTATTGTAAGCGAGTGGTAATCCTTTCATTACTGTAAGTAAACTGAATAAATTACCGTATACTCTGCCTGTTTTACCACGGATTAGTTCCGCCATATCCGGATTTTTCTTTTGCGGCATAATGCTGCTACCTGTCGCATATTGATCGCTCATTTCAATAAATTGAAACTCTTGGCTACTCCATAAAATAAGTTCCTCACAAAAACGTGATAAGTGCATCATGAGCATAGATGAATTACTTAAAAACTCCAGTATGAAATCACGATCACTTACTGCATCTAAACTATTTTCATAGATTCCATTAAACCCAAGAAGTTCCGCACTATATTCTCGGTCGATCGGGAATGTCGTCCCAGCTAGCGCTCCTGCTCCTAATGGGGAGATATTAATACGCTTTAATGAATCTTCATAACGATTCACATCACGCTCTAACATCCAAAAGTAAGCAAGAATATGATGAGCAAATGAAATCGGCTGAGCACGCTGCAAATGCGTATAGCCCGGCATAATGGTTTCAATATTATTTTCTGCTTGGTGAACAAGAACAGTTTGCAATTGTTTTGTAGCTTTTATAATATGTTCTACCTTTTCTTTTAAATACAAATGCATATCTGTCGCCACTTGATCGTTACGACTTCGGCCTGTATGAAGTTTCCCTCCTACTTCACCGATTTTTTCAATTAACATCTTTTCAATATTTAAATGAATATCTTCAGCTTCAATCGAAAAATGTAATTTATTTTGTTTCGCTTCTTCTAATAAATATTGAAGACCTATCTTTATTTTCTCTGCCTCTTCTTTCGTAACGATGCCTTGCTTTGCTAGCATCGTTACGTGTGCAATACTCCCTTTTATATCTTGATTTACTAATTGTTGATCGAAGGAGATGGATGCTCCAAACTCTTCAACCCACGCTTCCGCTTCTTCCGTAAAACGTCCGCCCCAAAGTTTGCTCACGCTTCCACCTTCTTTTGATTCACTTGGCTGTATACTTTCGTCGGTAAACCAAATAATGAAATAAATCCAACTGCTGCATCATGATTAAATTCATCTTGAGCAGTATATGTTGCTAATTTTTCATCGTATAAAGAGTATTCAGATTTACGTCCTTCTACAATCGCATGACCTTTAAATAATTTTACACGCACTGTACCTGTTACATTCTTTTGCGTTTCTTGTAAAAATGCATGAAGCGCTTGTTTTAAAGGAGAGAACCATAAACCGTTATAAATAAGTTCTGTTATTTTCTGTTCAATCACTGGTTTAAAATGTGCTACTTCTTTTACGTGTGTTAAATCTTCCAACTCTTTATGTGCAGTGATTAACGTCATTGCTGCTGGGCATTCGTATACTTCACGAGATTTAATACCGACAAGACGATTTTCTACGTGATCGATACGTCCAACGCCATGTTTTCCAGCAAGTGCATTTAACGTTTTAATTAATTCTGCAAGTGAATATGCAGTACCATTCAAAGTCGTCGGTACACCTGCTTCAAATCCGATTTCTACAAACTCTGGTTTATTCGGTGTATCTTCTAATGCTAATGTCATCTCATATGCCTCTTCTGGTGGTGCTGCCCATGGATCTTCTAAAATTCCACATTCGTTGCTGCGTCCCCATAAGTTTTGATCGATTGAAAACGGGCTATCTAAATGAATCGGAATTGGTACATCGTTTTCTTTTGCATATGCAATTTCTTCTTCACGTGACCACTTCCATTCACGTACAGGCGCAATCACTTCTAAGTAAGGATTTAATGCTTGGATAGAAACTTCAAAACGAACTTGGTCATTTCCCTTTCCTGTACATCCATGTGCAACTGCAGTTGCACCTTCTTGTTCTGCGATTTCTACTAATTTCTTCGCAATAAGCGGACGAGATAATGCAGAGACAAGAGGGTATTTCCCTTCGTATAATGTGTGTGCTTGCATCGCCATCAATGCATATTCATTCGCAAATTCTTCTTGGACATCCACCATATATGATTTAATTGCACCAACTGAAAGTGCCTTTTCTTTCACAAACCCTAAGTCTTTTCCTTCCCCTAAATCTAAACAAAGTGCGATAACATCATAATTCTTCTCTTGTAACCATTTAATTGCAACGGAAGTATCAAGACCTCCGGAATATGCTAATACAACTTTTTTCTTCTCCATTTTGCATCCCCCTAAAGAATAAATATTCATTTTCTTTTATAATAATTCAAACTTTAACACCTTTTACAAAATGTATCAAGAGTCATTTTCAAATTTTTTCAAACAATTTCGTCGAACTTTTTTCTGTTTTTCTGTACAATATAAGCAGGAAAACGGGGGTGAACTTATGGAAAAGTATTTCTTATACGATAATCATCTAGGAATTGAAATTCCGCATTTACAAGAAGATTGGGAAGATATCCCCGAAAAAATGCAGCATGCTATTTTACTAAAATGGGAACAAATTCGCGGGAAAATTCCTGATCGTATAAAAGAACTTGAGCACTATATTAATACAAAACAACATCATTTAAATAACGAAGAAGACTTCGAAGTTTCTTGTAAACTAAATTCAGAAATTGCCGATCTTGCTTCCATCATTAATGACCTTTGGCTTTGGTATCGACTCACTCAAAATGTATCTGAGGGGAAAGCACACCAATGAAAAAAGCATGCCCCTCAATTAATTTGGGTCATGCTTTTTTGTCGTAACATGATTTACAATATATCTCTTGTGCTGTTTTCGCCAAACACACATCAAATGGACCAACTAATATACTTCTTTCTTTCGGCAACTTTACAAAAGCAACAAGTTCTTCTTCATATTGAATTTTTTTCTGACATGAAACGCATATTAATTCTTTTCTTTTGAACATGTCTTTTAGCATATCTTCACTCTCCCCTTCATCTATCTATATTAATATACTCTCATAATAGTTAAGAGTTGTAAAAAAAATGACACATTTCGAATCGAATGATTCATATACTATGTACAAAAGGAGGTCTAAAGCTTATGCGTGCTTTCGTTATTATCGCTTTAACTTTTTTAAGTGTAATTAGTTGAGATTCGTTTTTTAAAGATAAAAGTGATGAAAAGAACACAACGGAATAAAACCCTTTTTTCTTGCTTATTGGACAAACCGTTACAAACTGTCCAATCCTCTGAAATAACTTAGGCTTTGCTACAAAAATATTTAAACATAACATTTTTTGTAGATTCCCTCCGTTTATTGTCGGTTTCCATCCGCATACATTTTTTAAAAGTATGATATAATAGTATAAATCTTGAAGGAAGGGATTTTGATATCATGATCGCTCGAAGGAGCATGTGGCATCGTATTGACGAATCATACACATAGCGTATTTTTCAGCTCAGATACTTTAGTCTAGCGAAAAAAATACGAGAGTGGGGAAATTATGATTGCCCGAAGGATAATTTGGCAAAAAAAAGACTCTTCTTACACATAGCGTTTTGTTTAGGACTTAATTGTTACTAACTAAACAAAACAAAGAAGAGCAGGATTGCTAAATGACGAATCCTACTCCACGTTTTGTTTAGTCGTTTTAAGACTTAAACTAAAACGAAGGTAGGGAGAATTGATGGACGAGAGGATTATTCGTTATTTCTTCAGCGACATATAGCGTAGTTAGTTTTTTCGTAAACTAACTGAAAGCTACATGTGAGCTCGTAGTTAGTTTACAACACAAAAAGGACTACTAACTACGGAAAGAAGGAATAACGATGAGGAACATCCAAAGTCGGCAAATTATTAAAGAAATTTTTATGGTTTTAATCGGTTCATTTATTTTAGCAGCAGCGCTATATCACATTCACTTCCAAAACCACTTAACAGAAGGTGGCTTTGTAGGAATTGCACTATTCATTCAAAACTTTTATGATATTTCACCATCTATTTCAACTGTATTAATGGATATCCCAATTATTTTACTGTGTGCTTCATTTTTGGGTAGAAAAATGGTTGGCTATTCATTCTTAGGTTCTATTTCATTCGGATTATTTTATTCCTTAATGGAAAATTATTCTCCATTTACGGTAGATTTATCAAATAATTTATTTATAGCTGCAATAGTTGGCGGTGCGTTAGCTGGTATTGGACTCGGTTTTATATTGCGATTTGGCGGTGCAACCGGTGGAGACGATATTTTAACAATTGTATTAAGTAAACGAACTCGTTTTACAATTGGGCAAATTTTCTTCGTCTTTGACGCGATTGTTCTTGCGCTTTCATTATATTATTTAAATTGGACAGAAATTGCTTTTACTATTCTTTCGATTGCCGTACAGGCAAAAACATTGGATTTAATTTATTATCCAAAAACAGAAAAAACAGCAGAAAAGCAGCCAGTATCTGTTCCAATGTCCAAAAAACATGCAACAAATTAAAAAAGCGAAAGGCTTCGGCCTCTCGCTTTTTTTATGCTCTTTTTTCTTTCTCGACTATATGGCGCACTTGATAAAATCTATTTGCAAATTCAGTAACGTTTCTTGTTAAACGATAGTTCACTGTAGATCCAATTGCCATTCCAATTACCGGAATACCTTGGAATAATTTACGACGAAGAGCATAAATCGAAAATGTCTTCAAAATTTGTTTTAACACAACTTCAGTAGAAGCTGTTTGCAACACTGCTTCGTCTCCTTCATAAAAGAACGAATCTTCTTGCTCCAGCTCTTGCAATAAATTGTACCATGCGTATTGCTGAAGTCTTCCTGGTAGTAATGACGCATGAAACACCTTTAACGCAAGCATCATTTCATAAGGCTTGTTCACATCATGCCCAAATGATGTTGCAATAAGTTGGACTGCCTTCACATTTAACGCGATCATAACCGGAAAATCTGCCGTTAATAATAATAAACCTCCAGCACCTGTCGCCCCGCCTTGCACAAACGAATATAGACGATGACGTGCTGTTTGCTGCTCTGCTATGTATGTTAACTGATCAATAGATAATGCTTTCAAATCTTCAAGCTGTTCAATCGATTCATCAAATAATCTCGATGTTCCTAAAATCCGATTACGTGCATCTAACTGTGCTTGTGAACTTTGAATAAATGCATGCAAATGAAAGAGCCATCCATCTGCTTTCGTGAAGAATTCTTTTCGCTTTTTCTCAGGTAATTTCGCAACTGTAGTATGTAACCATTTATCAAACACTTTTTGAAAATCGGTCGCTTCTTGCTCAACTAATTGCGCTTCCCATTCTTTTATATTGTCTAAAATGGCTTGTTCTCGCTTCGATCGCATCGTAACAACCACCTCGTTCGATTTTTTTCTATTGTAACATATTTCTGCTTATTCTTTACAAATATGCTTGTATATCTCTTTTTATATACCCTTTATGAGTGACATAAAATAATAGCAAAAAGGATGAGATGCTTCACATGAATCTATCCAATCTAAAACAAAATTATAACGCAGAATTCAGCTTAGAAAAAAACTGCTGCCCTACTTGGGCATTATATCAATTAGAATTATCACCATTTTTTGGCGTTATTGATTTTATGCTAAGTCCTTCATTAGCGAAAGTAAATTTATTATTCCAAAATCGATTTGACCGCTTTTTAAATTAAGAAAATTTATCCTTCATCTCATTTTGGGATGATGATGCAAAATTAAGATGAAGGGGCAACCTTTATGAAATTGACTCCTGTCATGACTTTAAAACAGATGTAAACACACCAACTACTTGGCCTTCTTATACAGAAATTAAGTTAAACTACGAACATCGAACTAATCGTTTTCTAACTACAATTGAAACGGCAGAATCCATATTATTTATTCGAACTGGAGGAACATACGAAGAAGCATGTTCCCTAGAACAAATTTCATCTCAAATAATTACACATACATTCTCTGTCCTGTTACTAATTCCTGCCGATATACCAACTATCACTCAAGAAGATTGGGGATTACAACATACTTGCGTTATGAAATGCCCGATTATGGATGTATACCAATACAATGAAGCATTTTGGAAAGACTTATTTGATGGAATTACAGTTAGACCGCACACTTAAATACAGAATACTTTTATCACACCATACATTATAATCTTCCTTATACAAAACAAATAAGGAGTGATTCTATTATGTATCCACGTGCAAAAGCTTTCGGTCTTGCTGTACATCAAGATCGCCTTCTCGTACAAGAATATTATACAGAAGGCGAAACATATTATCGTCCTCTTGGCGGTTCCATTGAACTTGGTGAAAAATCAGCACATACTGTTATTCGGGAGTTTAAAGAAGAGCTTCATACGGAGATAGAAATCACCAATTATTTAGGTTGCTTAGAAAATGTCTTTCATCTAGATGGGGGCATTGGTCATGAAATCATTCAACTATATTCTTTGCGTTTATTAGACACCTGTTATGAAGTGACCTTTGTCAATAGTTTTTCACCCATAATATTTTTCTTGATGGCATACAAAAGCTTCAGAAATAAGATCTATCGACAGTTAACCACTCTGTTATTCGTGGATTGGTTACCTCAGGTTAATGGTCCGTCGTTAGGCTCTTATAATCTCATTACGTGGTTCACATCTTTTCACATTCTAATAAATAGCTTGTTTATCAGAACTTCAGCTGTGCCAGAAAGGTGTCAACATAGATAGCCAGACCTGTAATTCATTATCTCTGAAGCTCATCTATACCATCAATCGATTGATACTTTGGATCTCTAACTATGAATGCAGCCCCTTCATATCCCTTTTTAATTTTTTAAATTTTTCCTGTTTCTAATCCCCAGATAAAACACCCAAGTTCTCTTGCAATCGCTGTAAGGGCAACATTTCTGGGCTTCCCTTGATACATCATGCGATGATATTTTCTTTGTAACCTTTCTACTGCCCGATCTGCATAGGAAATTACTTCGCTTTGTTGCCCTTTTTGTCTTGCTTTCACTCGTTTCGATTTTAATCCGATTGTTCCTTTTACCAGCGCATTTGCACATTCTACAAGTGTAGACCTAACGGTCGAATTTCCTTGTTTTGTAATCGAACTTCGACTGATTTTCTCTCCACTTGAACTTTCGCTTGGCGTCAATCCTAGATAAGCCATAAATGCTTTAGCTGTGGGAAAACGAGTGAAGTCTGCAATTTCTATATGAACAATCATTGCTGCGGTTGTGTCTATCCCTTTTAAGCATCTTAACTTCGCGACTGGTTCTTCGTATCTTTCACTATGAGATAATTTTTCTAATCTCAGACTAAAGCGCTCAATTTTATCAACTAGAACATCATACTGTAATAGATATTCATCCAACGTTTCTTTAAACAATCCTTGTAAATCAAGATTTTTTAACCATTTCATATAAGCGATTGTCCAGCTTGATTTCCCTTCATACACACAACCCTGCCTTAAAAGGAATGATTTTATCTGTTGTTTCATCTTCTTCAATGATGTTTTAAAATCACTTAGCATGCGGATATACTCTTTCACGGCAACATCCTCTTCTTCTGGAACATATACTTCTTTATAAGTGCCATTCGCTAAATTAAGAGCGATCATTTTGGCATCGAATTTATCATTTTTCACCATTTTATTTTTAGATGAACTATACATTGTTGTTGGAGCTAAAATATCACAATCAATCCCGTTTTGTTCAAGAAGATTATGAAGTGAATACCCTAAACAACCCGCCTCATATCCAGCTTTAATGTTTATATCTTCACCATATTTTGTTTTCAGTTTCTCAACGAATTTTTTTACGAGAGATACATTTGAAGCACATCGTGCTTCTCTTACAATTTCCCCAGTTGTTCCGTGCAGTGCACATAAGCTAAAGCTTTCCTTATGGACATCCATCCCAATATAGATTATATTTTCCATAGTGGCCTCCTATTATCATAGGGTATAAACCCAGTTATACTGTTTGTTTCACTCATTATTATGGGCTAAAATCCCTGACTTGATAATCTAGGAGGTCACTTCATATTATCTCACTATATGAAATGGAAATATTAAATATACAAGATGAGCAAGCAGTAACGTATGCGAAATGGATTCCTATTAAGGCATTCATTCAGAAAGAAAAAATATTATATCCGGATGGTGTTTTAAAATACATCCAAAAGAAAAAAGACGAAATCCTATAGGATCTCGTCTTTCTTTTTATATATTAACCAATATCTCCAAGACGTAGTACGTCACGAGCAATCATAACTTCTTCGTCAGTTGGAATTACGATAATTTTTACTGGAGAGTGTGGGAAGCTGATGAATGCTTCTTCACCGAATACGTTATTACGTTTTACATCGAAGTATACGCCCATGTACTCAAGGCCTTCTAATACGCGCTCACGAATAATCGCACTGTTTTCACCTACACCAGCTGTAAAGATGATTGCGTCTACACCTTTCATACGAGCTGTGTAAGAACCGATGTATTTGTGGATACGGCTTACGAATACATCAAGTGCTACTTTCGCACGGTGGTCGCCTTCTTCTTCTTTCGCAATGATGTCACGTAGGTCACTAGAGTAACCAGTAAGACCTAACATACCACTCTTCTTGTTTAATACGTTAACTACTTCTTCTACTGTTTGGCCTGTTTTTTCCATGATGTATGGAATTAACGCAGGGTCAAGGTTACCAGAACGTGTACCCATTGTTACACCAGCAAGTGGAGTGAAGCCCATAGAAGTATCGATAGATTTACCGCCTTCTACTGCTGCGATACTTGCACCGTTACCTAAGTGACAAGAAAGTAAGCTTAAGCTTTCAATTGGACGACCTAATAATTCAGCCGCACGCTCAGTTACATATTTATGAGAAGTTCCGTGGAAACCGTATTTACGGATGCCGAATTTTTCATAGTACTCATATGGTAAGCTGTATAGGAATGCAGATTCCGGCATTGTTTGGTGGAATGCTGTATCGAATACTGCTACTGCTGGTACGTTTGGTAATACTTCTCGGAATGCTTTAATACCAACAACGTTTGCTGGGTTATGAAGTGGTGCTAAATCGCTTAATTCTTCGATATCAGCTAATACTTCATCAGTAATTAAAACAGAGTCAGCAAATTTTTCGCCGCCGTGAACAACACGGTGACCGATACCGCCAATCTCATCTAGAGATTTAACGATTCCGTTTTCAGTTAATTTTTTAAGAAGCATATTAACTGCTACTGCGTGATCTGGGATGTTTGTAATTTCTTTTTGTTTTTCGCCATCTACAGTAATAGTGAAGATACTATCTTCTAAACCGATACGTTCTACTAAACCTTTTGTTAATACTGTTTCACTTGGCATTTCAAATAATTGGAATTTTAAGGAAGAGCTTCCTGCGTTAATCGCGATGATTTTTGACATCTAGTCTTTCGCCCCTTTTTCTCTTGGTAGTTGTGTGGATGTTTCCACAAACCGCTCGATTTTATCTAATCAAATTTACTAAATATGAAAACGTTTCATCATTAGCAAATTTTATACTCACGATTTTAATTTAAACATCGTCCGACATATATTTCAAGTGAAAAAATTGTAACACCAAGAAAAAATATATATTACAGATTTCAAAAAAATTCAGTTAAATCTAGTATATATTTAAAAATATGACATATTATATAAAACTGTACTACATGAATCACTAACTCTGTTACATATACCCAGCTTTATTTATGTGTTGCAAACCAAGTATTTAATTGATCCATAATGTTCTCCATCGCCTTCATGTTAGAGAATTTAGGCAACTCCACTAATAACGCCTGTTTTGGCATTGTTACATTAGAGCCTTTCTTTTGGAGAACAAATATACTTTTTGCATTTTTCTCGTTTTTAAACATGGAAACAGGAAGCTGTAATAACCCTTGAATAAAGCATGTTTCTTTAATAAATGCATGTAATTTTGGTGCCTGATCACTTTCAAAAATGAAGTTTGGTACTAAGAAGAATAAGTACCCGCCCTCTTTCGTATGTTTCACACTTTGTTCAATAAATAAGTGATGAGCATACGACATTCCTTCATCTGCTTTTAATTTATATTCACTGGCACCGATTTCGTTTGGATAGTAACCAATCGGTAAGTCTGAAACGACTGCATCAACTGGATCGATATAAAGTGGTGCTAGTCCATCTTGATGGAAGAATTCGATTGCATGCTTCTGTAAATTTGCATTTACTAAAGCAAGTTTAATTAGCACTTCATCCACTTCTACACCAAATCCACTCATTGTTAGTCCTTCTTTGGCGCTATTAAACACTGTAGTCATTAAATTTCCTGTTCCAATTGCAGGATCTAAAACTGTAATTTCGTTTTGACCTTGCATAAATTTATGGAATAAGTAACTCATGAACATCCCAACTGCATCAGGCGTCATTTCATGATTCGCTTGTACGCCTTCTTTCATTCCTTTTAAGATGGCTAACTGAAATGCTTTACGAATTTCTTCACCTTTATATGTTTCTTCATTAAACGTACTATATTCACGATTCAGCCTTTCAATTGCTGATTCGGATAATTCCTCTTGTAAAATCGCTCCCTCAAACAAGTTATCACCTGTTTCTACAAGCGCCTCTAAATATGTCACATCTAATTCTTTACGTAAAACTACCGCAGAAGAATCAAAAATAGAAAATAATGTTTCCACTGTCTGACTCACGTACATTCCTCCTTCTCTCTTTTACACATAACTTATATCATACCACAAAGTGATTTTTTCCAAAAAGAAAAAGCGACCTCCTGTAAAGAGCTCCCTCTCAAGTTATATATGATATAACGTTTTTTCTCATATATCGGCACCGTTACGTAGCGATATATGAGAAAAAACGACCTCTTTATAAGAGGTCATTTCCTTCACATTACTTTGCAGATTTAGCTGCTTCTAATGCTGCTTCATAGTTTGGATGGCTTGTACCTTCGCCTACGTATTCTACGTAAACTACTTTGTCATTGCTATCTACTACGAATACTGCACGAGCAAGTAAACGAAGTTCTTTCATTACTAAGCCGTAAGCTTCACCGAATGAAAGGTCACGGTGGTCAGAAAGTGTTACAACATTTTCTAAACCGTTTGCTGCACACCAGCGTTTTTGAGCGAATGGTAAATCAGCGCTAATTGTTAATACTTTTGCGTTTTCAATACCTGCTGCATCTTGGTTAAAACGACGTGTTTGTGCATCACACACACCTGTGTCGATTGAAGGTACAACACTAATTAATTTTACTTCGCCTTTGTATGTTTCTAAACTTACTGGAGATAAGTCGTTTGCTAATACTTGGAAGTTTGGCGCTTGATCGCCAACTTTAACTTCTGTTCCAACTAAAGTCATTGGATTACCTTTAAAAGTTACGTTTGCCACTTGAAAATCCTCCCTTATTTAAACAAAATATGTACAATGTAAATGATAGTTTGTCCCTATCGATAATGCAAATAAAATCGCTTTATTTACAAAAAAATAAAAGAAGCTAACCTATTGATTAGCTTCTTTATTCGTTAAATTTGAAATTCAGGATCATCTTCTTTTCGTTTATCCATCATTTCTTTCACTTTATCAACAGCTTGTGGCGCTAATTCAATTATTTTATCGATGACGTGTGTTTGTTTATCTAAGTGCAATACTTTCACACCATCTCCATTTATAACAAGAAAGGCAACAGGATTAATAGAAACTCCTCCACCACTTCCCCCGCCAAATGGATGACGGCCTGAATGTTCTACTCTACCAAATTCACTTCCACCAGCAGCAAATCCGAAACTTACTTTCGAAACAGTAAGAATTACACTTCCATCTGCCGCTTTAATTGGGTCACCAACAATTGTATTTACATCAGTCATTTGTTTTAAATGCTGCATTGCTGTTGTCATTAAACCTTGAATTGGATGGTCCATTCTATATCCCCCCTATGCTTGAACAGATTTTTCTGTCATACCAGATTTTTGCTGCCTCATAAATATGAGCAATTTCATCGCTGTTTTTATAGTGCGGAATATACGAAAAGATGCTGTTAACTCGCATCTTGATGCAAATCCCTTCCCTTGAAAAACAGGAGTAATTTCAAATTCTGGTACATCGACAATATGCATATATTGTCCGACAACTCCAGCAGCCATACCTTTTGTCCCCCATGCATATCCAGTGACAATTCCAGTACTAGCTGCGTCGCCTGCTCCAATTTGCGTATGCCATTTCCAACCATTGATTTTCACTCGTTTGAGAAAATCTTTAACGATAGTATGAACTTTTTGAAGCCTTTTTATCAGTTCCCCAATACTGTCAAGTTGCGCCATAATTTTATTATCTAGTCCGCCGTCCTCTTCAGCTTTTTCGATTTTCTGTCCTGTCTTTTTCTGCTGTTTTTCAATTCTTTCCAACACATCAAATGTATATCGAATCATCCATATTTTCACTTGAAATAAACATTGCTTTTCCATTTCTGAATATAAAAATGTCACCTTAAGCGATATTTTCGACAATAGTATAAGCAAAATAAAAAGGAGAAGAATTATTATTCCAATTACGAGCCACTTCATACGTATCATCCTTTCACTCCATACCCATTATCGACAAGTTTATTCATCGTTAAACAGAGTTTTATAAGATTGAATATAAAAATTTTTCTAAAAATAAAAAGGTATTTTGACAATTTATATCGAAATATATTATTTGAACATATCATCAGGGAACGGACTCTAATGATATGCAGCACGAAAAACAGAAAATTTAACTGCAGTGGAGGGATACATAATGGCAGATCGTCGCAATTTATTTTTCTTTTATGGTGATGACAAAGCAACGCTCGTTGAAAAAATGAAACCAATCTATCGTATTTTAGAAGAGAATGGATTTACCATATTAGATCATCCAAAAAATGCAAACGCTATCGTCAGTGTTGGAGATGATGCAACCTTCTTACAAGCCGTTCGTAAAACTGGTTTTAGAGAAGATTGCTTATACGCAGGGATTTCTACGAAAGATGAAACTTCGTTCTACTGCGATTTTCACATTGATCACATTGATACAGCCCTTCAAGAAATTACAAAAAATGAAATTGAAGTGCGCAAATATCCAACAATTCAGGTAGATGTAGATCATGGTACATCTTTCTATTGTTTAAATGAGTTCTCATTACGTTCTAGCATTATTAAAACATTCGTTGTAGATGTTCACGTTGATGATTTATACTTCGAAACATTTAGAGGGGACGGTTTAGTAGTTTCTACCCCAACAGGAAGTACAGCTTACAATAAATCATTGCATGGTGCAGTTGTTGACCCACTTATTCCATGTTTCCAAGTAAGCGAACTAGCATCTTTAAACAACAACACTTACCGTACGCTCGGTTCTCCGTTCATTTTAAATCACGAACGTACATTAACTTTAAAACTAAGACCAGACGGTAACGATTATCCTGTTATCGGCATGGATAACGAAGCGCTTAGCATTAAACAAGTGGAAAAAGCTGTTGTACGCTTAAGCGATAAACAAATTAAAACAGTTAAATTAAAAAACAACTCTTTCTGGGAAAAAGTACAAAGAACGTTTTTATAGAATTAAAACAACCGCAGAATTATGGAATTCCATAATTCTGCGGTTGTTTATTTCTCTAACTATTAGTTGCTATTTTTGTCGGTAAGTCGATATATTTCAATAATCGCTCATATATTTTTACATACCTTTTCTATAGACAACTTGGCCATCTATTACGGTCATTTCTGCTTGTACTTCTTTCATTTCTTCTGCCTCAATTTCAAAAATATTACGGTCTAATATCGTAAAGTCTGCTTCATATCCTTTTATAATTTGCCCTCGCTTCGCTTCTTTTCCGATTGCATAGGCACTTCCTGTTGTAAATAGAGAAACAGCCTCATATACCGTTAATCTTTCCTCAGGCATATAGCATACATCGTCAATAAAACTTCTACGTGTAACAGCGCTATATATGCCTAAAAATGGATTCACTTGTTCAATTGGTGCGTCAGACCCACCGTTGCAGCGTAATCCTGCTTCCAGTAACGTCTTCCAAGCGTATGCATAACGAAGACGACGCTCGCCTAGTTTTTCAATGACTGACGGGAAATCTGAGGAAAGAAAGACCGGCTGTATATCGATAATAGCCGACAAGTTTTTCATTCTTTCAATCAACTCTTCACGAGCAAGCTGACAATGAATAATACGGTCACGTAACCCTTTTGCTGGTGGATATAATTCGAGTGCATTAATGACATATTCAAGCGATAAGTCACCGATAGTATGAATCGCAACTGGCATATGTAAGTCTCGTGCTTTCTTCACTAATTCTGCAAGTTCTTCACGTGAGAAAATTGCAACCCCATTCGTTTCCTTCGCATCTTCATACGGTTCACTTAATAATGCTGTTCTTCCGCCAAAAGAACCGTCAGAAAAAATTTTCATTGCCCCAAATTCAATATAATGTTCATTTTCATATTCTTTTCGTTCTTGTGCTACTTCATGATGAACGAGCAAATGTGCTTTAAATGGCATTTCTTTTATAACGTGAGAAAACGCATTATGCGTTTTTCTAAAGCCACCATAGTAATTTAAATCTTCCGTATGCCCGCCAACAAGTCCATATTGCCAACAATCTTTAATCGCTGTTTGCAGAGCTCTTTGTAAATAAGCTTCATCAATTTCTGGCTGAACGTGTTTAATTAATTCTTGCCCTTGTTCATATAAAAGTCCTGTTAACTTATTTGATGAATCCCTGCCAATTTTCCCGCCTTTTGGATTTTGCGTCGCTTCTGTTATGTTCGCTTCTTGCAATATGTATGAATTCACCCATGTAACGTGACGACAAACTCGCTTTAATAAAATGGGATGTTCTTTCGAAATTTCATCTAAATCACGCGCATGAACATCTTTCGTATCTGTAAAGTTATTTTCATTCCATCCTTCTCCAATAACCCAAGATCCCTTTGGTGCTTCTTCCACTCGCTTCTGAACAAGAGTAAGCACTTCACCATAAGATGTACAATTTGATAAATCTAGACGGAGTAATCTCTCCCCATGCCCAATAAGATGCATATGGCTATCAACGAGACCCGGAATCATTGTTTTTCCTTTTAGGTCCTGCAACTTAACGTTTGAATATCTACTTTCTAATTCTTCCTTACTCCCAGCATCAACGATTATGCCATTTTCAACATAAATAGCTTCTACTTTTTCATTCTTTTCTCGCATTGTGTAAATGATGCCGCCATACCAAATTTCTCTCATATATCCCATCTCCTTTATTTTATTGTATAAAAAAAAGCACCATTTCAAAACATGGTGCTTTTCTAAAAATTACTTTTGTTCAGTAGTAGACGTTGTAACTTGCCATTCAATATTAAATTTATCTTTTACTTGTCCGTATGCTGGGCTCCAGAATGTTTCTTGAAGTGGCATGATAACCTCTCCACCTTCTTGTAACTTATCGAATACTTCTTTTGCTTTTTCTGCATTACTAATTTGAATTGCGATTGTTACTTGAGATCCGATTGCATGCCCTTGACCTGGGAATGTATCAGAAATCATAAGATCCGTATTACCAACTTTTAAAGTAGCGTGTAAAACGCGCTCTTTCGCTTCAGCTGGAATCGGGTATTCTGGATTTTCAGGCATGTCACCAAAAGTTTGCATGACTTCTACTTTTGCATCTAAAGCCTCTTTATAAAACTGTACAGCTTCTTGCCCACTACCATCTAAAACTAAGTACGGATTAATACCTAAAATCATACGGACACCTCTTTTTTAAGTTTATAAAATCGAACTTGTGTTCGTTTTTATATTATCATTGTTTTGCATTTCATTCAACTATTTACTTCACTGTTTTCAAAATTATTTTGACGGAATCTCCATCTCTTGTTTTCTAAGTTCAATACGGCGAATTTTTCCAGAAATCGTTTTTGGTAGTTCATCTACAAATTCAATTTTGCGAGGGTATTTATATGGTGCAGTGAGTTCTTTGACGTGTTGTTGGAGTGTTGGAATTAATGTTTCTTCGTTCTTTTCTATATTCTCTCTTAATACGATAAATGCCTTCACGACACTTCCTCGAATTTCATCAGGACTTGCGACAACCGCACATTCTCTTACGTAAGGATGTTTTACAAGCGCATCCTCTACTTCAAACGGCCCGATTGTATAACCAGAGCTAATAATGATATCATCACCACGCCCTTCAAACCAGAAGTAGCCATCTTCATCTTTCTTCGCTTTATCACCTGTAATATAATAATCACCGCGGAATTGCATCGCTGTACGCTCATCGTCTTTATAATATTGTTTAAAGAGTGCCGGCGTTTCAATGTGAACTGCAATATCACCAACTTCGCCTACTTTAACTGGAATACCTTCCTCATTTACGATATCGACGTGGTTACCTGGCGTTGGTTTCCCCATTGATCCTGGTCTAATATCCATCCCTTTCATTACACCAACAAGTAGTGTATTTTCCGTTTGCCCATAGCCGTCTCTTACTGTAATATCAAAGTGCTTTTGGAACGTTCCAATAACTTCTCTATTTAACGGCTCACCTGCGGATACAGCGCTATGTAACGCCTCTAAATTGTACTGGCTTAAATCTTCTACCTTTGCCATTAATCTATACTCAGTCGGTGTACAACAAAGCACATTCACCTTATTATCGTCTAATAAATTTAAATACGTTTTCGGTTCAAACTTGCCGTTGTACACAAATCCTGTTGCCCCTGAACCGAGAGTTGCTAAAAACGGGCTCCAAATCCACTTTTGCCACCCTGGACTAGCCGTTGCCCATACAACATCATTCTCTTCAATTCCGAGCCAATTCGGGGCGCTTGTACGTAAATGAGCGTATGCCCACGCGTGAGTATGAACGACACCTTTCGGGTTTCCTGTCGTCCCTGACGTGTAAGATAAAAAGACCATATCTTCTTTATCTGTTTTCGCCATTTCTAACATGTCACTTTCTGTTTCTAATGCTGTTTTTAAATTGATCCATCCGTCTACTGACTGCTCGCTCAGGACGAATTTTTGAAGAGATTCCATTGCTTCTATATCATCAAACTGTCCAATGTACGGCTCATAGCTTACTATCGCTTTTACTTCGCCATGTCCAATTCGATATTCGATATCTTTTTTACGCAACATTTCCGAACTTGGAATTACGACAAATCCTGCTTTAATCGCAGCGATATACGTCATGTACGCTTCAATTAAACGCGGCATCATAATAAGGAGCTTGTCCCCTTTTTGTAAGCCACTTTTTATAAAAGCGTTTCCAATTTTATTTGCACCTTGCATTAATTCAAAATATGTAACTTCTCGTCTATTCCCTTTATCATCTTGCCAAATTAAAGCAAGCTTCTCTTTATCGTCTGTATATTTCTCTATTTCTGAAACTAAATTATAAGATGGTGGTGCCAACAATTCCTCTCTCTTCATAAACATCCTCCTTTTTCTTTATGCCTCCCTTATATAATAAAGAATTTTCAGTAAATTTTGAACCCTCTTCTTTTGACAATTTTTTTATGCTTTTGTCGAAATGAATTTATACTAATATGAACAACAAAAAGAAAGAGCGAGAGAACCCGCTCTTTCTAAGCCATCATATGGGATTATTTTTGGTAACCGCCTAATTGTTGCTCAGCTAGTGAAACTAGACGTTTAGTGATTTCACCACCAACAGAACCGTTAGCGCGAGCTGTTGCATCAGCTCCAAGTTGAACACCAAACTCTTGAGCGATTTCGTATTTCATTTGGTCTAATGCTGATTCAGCACCAGGAACCGCTAATTTATTTGTGCTACGTGACATGTTGTATCACCTCCTTGTGAGTATAGAGTGTGATAAACAACATGACTTCATACACGTTTTAGATATGGTAATTTATGGTTTTAGAAAAGTTCTTCAAATTTTTCTTCTTCCGCCACTACTTCAACCGTTTGTAATACCATTGTTTCTTTGTTCGCTACAGCTTCTTCGATTAACGGTGTGAAATCGTATTTCGCTTCAAATCGATTTGCTTTTTCACGCTTCGGCTTCGTCGCCGGGCTAGCTGGTGTGAATACTGTACAGCAATCTTCGTATGGACGAATTGAAATATCATACGTGCCGATTTCTTCAGCAATTTTAATAATTTCTAATTTATCCATCGTAATAAGCGGACGAATAACTGGGTAGTTTGTTACTTCGTTAATCGTATGCATGCTATCTAATGTTTGGCTTGCTACTTGTCCAAGACTTTCACCAGTTGTAATTGCAAGTGCGTTACGCTCCTCAGCAATCTGCTCTGTAATACGCATCATCATACGGCGCATAACCGTCATTGAATAGCTAGATGGGATTTCTTTATTAATCGTTTTTTGCACTTCTGTAAACGGAACAAGGTGCAGCGTTACACGTTTACAGTATTTCGTTAACCCTTGTGCTAAATCGATTACTTTTTGTTTTGCACGCTCACTTGTGAAAGGTGGGCTATGGAAGTGAACTGCTTCCACAGATACGCCGCGTTTCATCGTTAAGTACGCTGCTACCGGGCTATCAATACCACCAGAAAGAAGTACCATTACTTTTCCACCAACGCCAACTGGTAAACCGCCAGCTCCTATGTGCTCACCACACATAATATAACTATAACCACTGCGAATTTCTATACGTACATTCACATCTGGATTATGAACATCTACTGTTATATCCTCTGTATTTTCTAAAATGTGCCCACCGATTTCTGGAAGTAACTCCATCGTCTTCATTGGGAAGCGCTTATCAGAACGATGCACTGTAATTTTAAATGTTTTCACATCATCTTTTACTTGTAAGAAAGCTGCTAATGCACCTTTTTTAATGTCTTCTAATTCTGATGGTACTTTCATCGCTAAGTTAAACTTATGAATACCAAATACGTCTTTCAATCTTTCAGAGATTGCCTCATGATCTTCACCGTTTAACTGGATGTACATACGGTCATGCGTTGCATCAATTTTAATGTTTGGGAACTTTTTCAGTTTGAACTTCACGTTATCTTTTAATGTGCTTACAAATTTAGAACGGTTCTTACCTTTTGTCGTCATTTCTCCGTAACGCACTAAAATATATTCATATGTCATCATATTTCTTTACCTCATCACTTCATATAATTTTGGCATTGTCTCTTTTACAATACCTTCAAATTGTTTTACTTCTTCCATCGTGTTATCTGGTGCCAAACTAATACGAATAGCGCTTGCAGCTGCTGCATGCGGCACTCCCATCGACACTAACACTCTGCTTACTTCATTTGCTTTTGAAGAACAAGCTGATTTCGTTGACACATATACACCGTGTTCTTCTAAAGCATGAACGACTACTTCTGGTTTTAAACCAACAAATGATACATTTAAAATGTGCGGTGCTGCATATGCAAGCGATGTATTAATCGTCACATCTTCCATCTCTTTAAAGAAGCTGACAAGCTCCGCTTGTAAACCTTGCAAATGAGCTACCTTTTCTTTCACTTGTTCCATTGTCATGCGAAGTGCTTTCACCATCGCTACAATGCCAGGTAAATTCTCTGTACCAGAGCGATACTTAAGCTCTTGTTGACCACCTGATAAAATCGGATCTAATCTTACGCCATCACGTATATAAAGAAGACCCGTTCCTTTTACACTGTGGAATTTATGTCCAGATATTGAGCAAAGATCAATATGAGAAGCATATAAATCAAGCGGTACTTTTCCTATCCCTTGTACATGATCTACATGGAATCTTATTTTCGGATGATTCGATAATAAAGTTCCAATTTCAGCAACGGGCTGAATTGCTCCAGTTTCGTTGTTCACATGAATAATTGATACAAGAATCGTGTCTTCACGAATTGCTCGTTTTACATCCTCTACCGATACAACACCGTGCTCGTTAACCGGTAAATATGTTACATCAAATCCGAGTTCTTCTAATTGCTTATATGCCTCAAACACAGACGCGTGTTCAATATTTGTTGTAATGATATGTTTGCCGCGCGAACGATTCCTCATTGCTATCCCTTTAATCGCAAGGTTGTTTCCTTCCGTTCCACCTGATGTGAAAATAATTTCAGAAGGTTTAACGTGAAGAAGCTGCGCTGCAATCGTTCTTGATTGTGTTAATAGACGCTCTGCCTCTCCTCCAAGCGAATGAATAGAAGAAGGATTACCAAAATATTTCCCAGCAACCGTCACGTACGATTGAAGGGCTTCTGGATATGGCTTCGTCGTCGCACTATTATCAAAATAGATCATGGTTCTTCCCCTTTCAGCGCTATCACATCATATAATCATATCATAAATACGTGTCATTACGCTAAGACTACGCAAAGGTTCCGTTTTATCCCGATTAGTGAATAATAATAATTAGTGAGATCCCCCCACTGATTACAGTTTCACTTTATTTTGAAACGAATAACCTTACTGTATTCCGCTATTCATTATAGCAACATCGCCTGCAAAATTACACAAAAAAACAAACCCTTTATGAAAGGGTTTGTTCATTGTCTACATATTCAGCTATTTTTTGAACAACACCAGGTTCAAGTTGCTCTAGTACAGAAGCTGCTTGTTCTAAAGCTGCATCGTATTGATATTCACGGAATAATTTCTCCGCATAATTTAAGCTTTCTGCAAGGCTTTCATCATGACTGCGGTAACGGTTACCGTATTGAATTAATTTTTCAACTAAATACGCTTGTCCAATTAACTCTTCTGTCATTTCAGCTACACCGTTCACAGTTGTGTATGCTTCTTCTAAACTGCTATTTACAGCGTTCATATTTAACGGCTTCACTTCTAATTGTTCATATACAGCTTGCATTGCCATTTGCCCTCTTTTTAAATCTTCCATAATACTCTCTGGAAGACCTGGCAAATTCGACTTTTGCATAAAGCGTTTCGTTTCGAAAATAGTATTTCGCATTTCTTGTAACTTCTCACGCGCTTCAAACTCTTCTTTACGCATCGTTTGCAGCATCTCTTTATATTCTGCATGAAGTATTTTTAACGTTTCACATTGCTCATAAACCTCTTCTAGTTCCTCACGAATAATAGAGAAGGCAATATCTTGTTCAGCAACGCGTAATTGTAGCATTTCAAAACGTTTCGTTAAAATGTGCATTTGCTTTTCAATTACTTTTTGAGATTCAATATCCTTATCTTGCAATTGATAGCTTTGTTTCACAAGTTGTGTTTCTGTTTTCGTTTCAATCGTTTCGATACGTATTTCTTCTAAGTCTTCATAAACAGAAAGTGTTTTTTGCTCCACATAATGTCTCGCATGCACCTCTTGCTCAAGTTGATCATAGAAACCATCTAAACGAGTTTTTAAGTCTTCCACTTTTTCAGCCGCTTCTGTTATATGAAGCTCCTGTATATCCATTAAACATGTGTTTAGTTGTGTCGTCATATCACGAACTTCTTTAGGGACTTCCAAATACTCTAATACATAACCTTGTCTTACCATATCATTATGACCCTGTAATAAATCTTCCAGTTGAACTGGTAGCGTCGCTTGACACTCTACTAATAAATCTGGAATTTGGTGAATAATGATTTCTAAACCAGCTAAACCTTCTTCTAAACTAATAACAATTTCTCTCGCTTTTAAGTAGTCACCATTATCTGTTGCTTCTTCAAAACTTTTAAATTTATTAGATTCAGCGTCTAGCATCTCTTCGATTTTCTGCTCTGCTGCCCCATACATATGTCTATGAGCAAGAACACTCTTTTTCATACTACGATATGTATCACGTAACCCTTCAATTTCCGAGCTATTTTTCTCATGGCTTTCTAACAATTGCTGTAATTCATTTAAAACACCTGTAATACGATTATCAGCGTCATCTAAACCACTTATGGATTCGTTCATCGCATGCTTTGCTTTTCGGAAGGAGAATTGCGAGGCGAATTTTCGCGCTTGCGCTAAATCTTTGTCAGCTTTCGGAAGGGTTGTTGATACAATTTCATCCCATTCTTCACGCCATTTACCAAACAGTTCTTCTGTTTGACCCGTCATGTTTAAATCTTTTACCCGTTTTAGTTCATCTGCCACAGGTTTATCTTTTATCTCTTGTTTCCACTGCTCCAGTGCTTCAATATCTTTATATGAACGATTTCTTATCACAAGCTCTATCATGAGCAGCACTAGAATAGAGCTTACTACAATGATAACGATCGTCAGGATAGAATCCATGCAAAAAAGCCTCCTAGTTATATCTCTTTTTTTGTCCGTTCCGTTTATGAAATGGAAGGCATTATGTATAAAAAGGGAATTCCCCTATATTTAACAACTAACAATGTACTAATCATACCATGTAATGGCTTGTTTTTGACCTAGTTTTTTTTAAAATTTCATGTTTCTTTCAATGCGATTGTAATCTTTCTCAATATTCCGCCTACCTCACTACCTATCCTCAAATGATTGTAATAACAAACAATCTTTCGTATGAGATACGAAATAAATTTTCCGCATGAGTGGTGGTTCAACAGAAATTCCATGTACATTTCCCTGCCTTACAGACTGCTCTACTGCCCTTTCTGGAAGTAAAGTAATGCCAAGGCCAGCTTTTACCATTGCAAGCATCGGTTCTGCGTAAGATGTTTCCACAGCTATAGTTGGTTTTACACCTATCTCATGAAACATGTTCATAATCATTTTCCTTACATCGCATATTTCTGGATATACAATTAATTTTTCATTTTGCAGCTCTTCTATTTGAATGACTTTCTTCTCTTTATACGGATGATTATTTGAAATGACACAAACAATTTTCTCTTGTTGCACTTCTTTTATATACGTAGCACCTTCTACTACTGAATCGATGAACATCGCGTCGATCTCCCGCGCTTTAAATAAATCTCTTAATACTTCCGTATGTCCGATTTGCCACTCTACTTCGAGCTCATCACCTAATACATCTTTACACTCTAATATGTAATGCTCTGCTAAACTCGGTAGTATACCAATTGAAAACTTTCGGTTCTCTTGATACCCCCTCATTTCTGTTTTCACTTCATTTATTTGTTCCAAAATCGGTAGCATTCTTTTTATAAATAACTCTCCTGCCTCCGTTAACTCCACTCCTTGCGCAGAACGCTTAAGTAAAGTAACCTCTAAATCCGCTTCTAACTTTCGAATTTGCTTACTAAGCGCTGGTTGAGATATATGTAAAATTTTACTTGCCTTTGATAAACTTCGCGTATGCTTCACTTCGATAAACGATCGTACTGCCTCCAAATCCATCGTACACACCTCTAACAAAAAGTTATAACCGTTATAAGAAATCGATATTTCCTCCTATAAACAATTACTCTTTATACTTATTTCATCAACTTACTATAACGAAATGCAAAGGGGAAAGATACTCTTGAACAAAAAACAAATGCTACTCGGATCCTTTCTATGCTTACTCGCCGTCACTGCCTGGGGATTTATGTTTCCTGTAATGCCAAATGCTCTGCAATTTATCGATCCGTTCTTCTTCACAACGATTCGCTATGGATCAGCAGCTATTATTTTTCTTATTTTGCTATTAATTACTGAAGGGAAGACTTCACTCCGCTTAGAAAAAAGAACACTTTCTCTGTTCTTTTACGGGACAGTCGGTTTCGCAGGATATGGTTTTCTCGTTTTCTACGGACAACAACTTGCTGGACCTTCCGGAGCAATTCATGCAGCTATGATTCAGTCTCTTATGCCACTGATCGCCTTATCACTGCAATGGGTAACGAAAAATCGTCGCCCACAAAACTACACATTTCTTTGTATGTTCGTTGCATTACTTGGTGTGATGCTTGTCATTTCAAAAGGAAATATTCACTTATTATTTGGAGCTGCAAGCCACTTATCGACAAACATATTAATGCTATGCGGCGTTACTTGCTGGGTCATTTATACAAACGGAGGTGCTCGTTTTCAATCCTGGTCACCACTTAGGTACACGACATTAACTTGTTTATTTGGCTCCATTTCACTCATCGTTATTGTTACTTTCTTAACGTACACAAATATAGTTACTATGCCGTCACTGCGTAAAGTTGTGAGCGTTCGTTTTGAGCTCTTTTATATGTCGATTATCGCAGGAGTTATCGCTGTATTTTGCTGGAATATGGGAAATCGCTATATTTCATCTATTAACGGCATATTATTTATGAATTTAGTTCCTATTCTTGCACTGATCGGTTCTATCTTTCGAGGTTATACAGTCGATAAAATTGAAATCGCTGGAGCAACGTTAACAATTATCGCGCTATTATGTAACAATTTATGGCAAAGAAAAATAAACATAAAACTCCCCACCTCAGTTCGTTAGGTGGGGATTCTTCACATATGAACAGCTCTTGGCCATTCATGGTACATATTCGCTTTACATAATGCTTGTTCCATCCATTGCTCAATCTCTTTCGTGTACATTTCTATGAAAAATGTCTCAGACGGGAAAGAATGCAGTACTTCTGATATATATTGTGGATATAAAAACGGCATATTTATCATGCCTTTTAATTGCGTCATAAACATTGTAAATGATACTTTCTGAAATTCTTGTTTTATTTGTCCTTGCCTAATAATTTGCTCTATATAATATCTTTCTTTAGAAAAATAAACGGTCATCACTTCACGAATTAATGTCGTATCAAGCGAAAGCTCTCGGTAGAAGAAACGTGTTAGTTCTCTATTTTCAAATTGATATCGTAACATCCCACGCACCATTTGCACCATCACATCTTTAGCCGACAAATACTCTCTCTGTTCAAACGAAATTTCAATCACATGAATATACCCTTCTAAAAAATCAGTAATAAGCTGTTCTAATAAACCTTGCTTCCCAGCAAAATAATATGAAATATTCGCTACATTCACATCCGCTCGCTTTGCAATGTCTCGCACCGACGTTCCATCATAACCTTTCGTATTAAACAACGATATTGCCGCATCAATTACTTTTTGTTTCGTCTGCTTCATGCGCTCACTTCCTCTCAATGAACAGCTATAGTTTAAATTTCTTGACTTTTAAGACAAATTCCTTTAATTTTCTATCGACAAAGTCATGTGAAATACATCGTATTTTGCTAATATTTTACACATCTCGATAAAAAAGGAGCTGTTTCCATGTTTACTAAAGAAAGTTATGCAGGATCTCGCGTGCAGCAATATGAGACAGTAATTAAACAACTGGATGCGTTATTAACTGGCGAATCAAACGTAGTCGCAAACTTATCAAATGCGTCCGCATTATTAAACCAATTTTTAGATCGCGTTAATTGGGTTGGCTTTTATGTAACAGAAGGAAATCAGCTTGTCCTTGGACCGTTCCAAGGAATGCCTGCTTGCGTACGCATTCCATTTGGACGAGGCGTTTGCGGCGTAGCAGCTGAAACGAAAACAACTCAGCTTGTAGCGGACGTTCACCAATTCCCAGGTCACATCGCTTGCGATAGTGCTTCTAATTCGGAAATCGTTGTACCGATTGTGAAAGAAGGAGCTGTCATTGGTGTACTTGACATTGATAGTCCTGAAAAAAATCGTTTTGATGAAGTAGATCAGCGCTATTTAGAAAAGTTTGTGGAGACACTCCTAAAACATATGTAAAAAGAAAAGAGCGAGTTATCGACTTAGTACGTCCTGTACAAAACCGATAGCTCACTCTTTTTTTATTGATTAACAGTAGATATTTTCTTTAATGCCTGCTCTAAATCAGAAACGATATCCTCCCACGATTCTAAACCGACCGATAAGCGTATTAAATTATCGAAAATGCCCATTTCTTTTCTTAGTTCAGCCGGAATCGCAGCGTGCGTCATCGTTGCTGGATGCTGAATTAATGTTTCTGTATCGCCTAAACTTACCGCAATTGTAATAAAGTGAAGATCATTAATAAACGCTTGCGTCTCTTCTTTTCCGCCTTTTACTGAAAAAGAAATAACACCGCCCCCGCGTTTCATTTGACGAGATGCTAACTCCCCTTCTGGATACCAAACATCTTCTACCACATCATGTTTTCTTAAGAACGATACAATTTTTTCTGCATTATCACAATGACGATCCATTCTTACTGCTAACGTCTTTAACCCGCGTAATAATAACCACGCATCAAACGGCGCCATAATACCGCCGATATCTTTTCGCATCGGGCGAATCTTTTCAGCTAACGCTTTCGTTTTACAAATCGTTACACCCGCTACAACGTCACCATGGCCACCAATATATTTTGTCGCACTATGCACAACAGCGTCACAACCAACCTCAAGCGGTCTTTGTAAATAAGGCGAACAAAACGTATTATCAACAATGACAAGTAAGCCATTTTGCTTCGCAACCTGAATCACTTGTTTTAAATCGATTAATTTCATTGTTGGATTAATCGGTGTTTCAACGAAAATAAGCTTTGTATTCGAACGAATTTTATTTTCAATATTAGCCTCTGTCTCCATGTCACAAAACGAATGCGTAATCATAAATTTTTCTTCTAACACTTCTAAAAAACCGTACGTACACCCATATAATCCGTTTGAACAAATAATATGATCTCCAGCCTTTAAAAAACCAATTAAAGTTGCTGAAATAGCTGCCATACCAGATCCGAAGGCAAGTGCCTCTTCTCCTCCTTCTAACACCGCCATACGTTCTTCAAATAATTTCACAGTTGGATTTCCAAGCCGGGAGTAAATATAAGATGGATCCACTCCCGCAAAACTCGCCTCTCCTTGCTGCGCAGTCTCAAATGTAAATGTAGAAGTTTGAAATAAAGGTGGTGTTAAACTTCCTTTATGTTCCTCAGGTGTATAACCGTGATGAATTAACGCTGTCTCCATATGCTTCTTTTTCATAAAAACATCCCCTTTATGTTTTTATCCCGCATATTCACCAATAAAAACTGATGAACGTTTTTACTACATTTTATGTAAGCGTTTTATTTGTGTTTCTATCTCTTCTTTTATATTGTTTTAAATTCCTTCTTATATTAATTTCCAAAATTTATATGCATAAAACAAAAACGTACTCGCTTGACGAAACTCTGGGTAAAAGATATAATAGCGTTTGTGTAAAATAAAAAGGCAGCCTTGTAATGTGAGTTTATCGTTTGTATTTTGTTCCTCTACGGAGGTGTATCTCGTAACTCCCTGCTGCTGGAGCGAAGGTACATGAAAACAAAATGCCCGTAAATATCGATTACGTCTGTTTTTATTTTACGTAAATAAAAACATTTTTAAAGGAGGAGTCAACTATGGCTCGTTATACAGGTCCAGCTTGGAAACTGTCTCGTCGTCTTGGAATCTCTCTAAGCGGCACAGGAAAAGAATTAGAAAAACGCCCTTACGCACCAGGTCCTCACGGTCCTAACCAACGTAAGAAACTTTCAGAATACGGTTTACAATTACAAGAGAAACAAAAACTTCGTCACATGTACGGCATGACTGAGCGTCAATTCCGTCGCACATTTGACCAAGCAGGTAAAATGCCTGGTAAGCACGGCGAAAACTTCATGATCCTTCTTGAAGCTCGTCTTGACAACTTAGTTTACCGTATGGGCTTAGCTCGCACTCGTCGTGCAGCTCGCCAATTAGTAAACCACGGTCACATCATGGTTGATGGCGCTCGCGTAGATATCCCATCTTACCGTGTAAAACCTAACCAAACTATCAGCGTTCGCGAAAAATCTAACAGCCTTGTTGTTGTTAAAGAAGCGATCGAAGTTAACAACTTCGTACCAGAATACTTAACTTTCGATGCTGACAAATTAGAAGCTACTTACACTCGTCACGCTGAGCGTGCTGAGTTACCAGCTGAAATCAACGAAGCATTAATCGTAGAGTTCTACTCTCGTTAATGACAAAAAGCCAATCCTGTGGATTGGCTTTTTTCAATTCCCCCATTATTTTTATATCCTACATAACATAAAAATCCCAATACCCTATACTCCCATCTAAAACAAAAAGAATAACCTCCCTGTTTCCATAAAGAACTCTGTTATATTATGAATTTTCACGGAATAACAATAATATTAAAGATTTTTAAACTTTATAACGAGGAGACATTGATATGGAATTCAGAAATGACATAAACAAAATAGCTAACCAAATTTTAGAACGAACAGAGTACATAACTAATGAAGAAATGACCAAGCAATCATTAATTATTCCTTTTCTTCAAAAACTAGGTTATGACGTTTTTAATCCTTTAGAAGTTAGACCTGAGTATGTTGCAGACTTCGGAACTAAGAAGGGAGAAAAAGTCGATTATGCGGTTTTTAAAAATGGGGTTCCAATTATTTTAATCGAGGCAAAATCTGTAACAGAAAATCTCCTTAAACACGATGCGCAACTATCTAGATATTTCAATGCCTTACCTGATGTCAAAGTAGGGGTACTAACTAATGGTGTAGAATACAAGTTTTATACTGATTTAACAAATGACAATGTGATGGATGAAAAACCTTTCTTCACATTCAGCATGGATAATTTAACTAATTTAGATATTGAAACGATTGAAACTTTTACAAAAGAAAATTTTGAAGCTGAAGAAATCGTAAAATATGCTGAAGAGCTTATTTATATGACCAATTTAAACTCTACAATTAAAGAACTATTTAAAAATCCTTCAGATGACTTCCTTCGTTTTCTAATTAGAGACTTTAGCTCAACTAGAATTACAAATAACGTTTTAGAGCGATTCCGACCAATCGTTAAAAAAGCAATTAATCGAACACTATTAGAAATAATCAGTGATGGTTTAACACCAAAAGAAACAAAAACATCGGAGAAAATAGAAACAAGCCTAGTTGCAGCTGCTTCTACCGAAATAATTGAAGACATTAACAAAGAAGACAAAACAGATAGAGTTTTCACTACAGAAAATGAACTAACCGCATTTAACATTGTTAAAGAGATTTTAACTGAGCATCAAAGAGATATCAGTAACCTCAAATATAAAGATACCATTAGTTATTTTTGTATCATGAATCGTGTAATCACAAAATGGTTTATACGTCTCTTCCTTGATGGCGATGCAAAATCCTTAGTTGTAAGACTCGATTTAGAAGCTACGAAACAGCTATGCCCTAATTTTGTGGTTGAACAAGCCCCAAAATCACAGGGAGTGAGTAGAATTTTTATTGATAACGTTAATGACTTAAAAGATCTGGAAGCACTTATTACTTCGTGCTATGATCAAATTTTAGCTAATGTTTAAAAGAGAAAAATGTACGCTCTTTTTCCAACAACCTGACAAAAAGCCAATCCAATGGATTGGCTTTTGAAGTTTATATATAAAATAAAGTTATTTATTTTCCTTTTTTTGAACATATACATAAGCATCTTTCTGCTCTTTATGTATATCAACCTTCGAATTCTCTGCAAGTTGACCCGCGTTTAGCAAAGAAAAAATAATCAACGCTTCTAGTGACATTTCGTTTTACCACTCCTTTCTAATTGTTATACGTTTATCATACCGCTTACATGTGATTTCCGTATGAACTCGAAAAGGAGATTAAAACAAAAAAAGCTTTGAGGAATTTCCCCAAAGCTTTTTATTTATTAGTAACGAATTAAGAAATATTTCTTTTTACCGCGGCGAATGATTGTAAATTTACCTTCGATGCGGTCGTTTTCTGTTACAACGTAGTCTAACGCTTGTGTACGCTCACCGTTTACGTAGATTGCGCCGTTCGTTACATCTTCACGTGCTTGACGTTTTGATGGAGAGATTTTGCTTTCTACAAGTAAGTCGATTAATACTGTATCTTCTGCAGTACGTTCTACAGATGGTACGTCTTTGAATCCTTGTTCAATTTCGCTTGCAGTTAGTTCTGCTACAGAACCGCTGAATAGTGCAGCTGAAATTTTAATCGCTTGCTCTAATGCTTCTTCGCCGTGAACAAGTTTTGTCATTTCAGAACCTAATGCTTTTTGTGCTGCACGTTTTTCTGGTGCTTCAGCTACTTGCTTTTCAAGCTCAAGAATTTCTTCATGAGATAAGAATGTGAAGTATTTTAAGTATTTAACAACGTCGCGGTCATCTGTGTTAATCCAGAATTGGTAGAACTCGTAAGGAGTTGTTTTCTCTGGGTCTAACCAAATTGCGCCGCCTTCTGTTTTACCAAACTTCGTACCGTCAGATTTTGTAACAAGTGGAATTGTTAAACCGAATGCTTTCGCATCTTCCTCTGATTTACGAATTAATTCAAGACCAGCTGTAATGTTACCCCATTGGTCACTACCACCGATTTGCAGACGGCAATTATGTTGTTGGTATAAGTTTAAGAAGTCGTATGATTGTAAAATCATGTAACTGAACTCAGTGAATGAAATACCAGTTTCTAAACGAGATGCTACTGTATCTTTTGCTAACATATAGTTTAAACCGAAGTTTTTACCGATATCGCGTAAGAATGAAATTACATCTAAGCTACCAAGCCAGTCATAGTTGTTAGCCATCGTTGCTGGGTTGTCCACGTTTTCAAACTCTAAGAAGTTTGAAAGTTGGTTTTTAATGCTTTCTGTGTAGTAAGCAACTGTATCTTTCGTATTTAATGTACGTTCTGCTTTTTTACCACTCGGGTCACCGATCATACCAGTACCACCGCCAACAAGTGCGATTGGTTGGTGGCCAGCTAATTGGAAACGACGTAACATTAATACTGGTAACATATGACCAATATGTAAACTATCCGCTGTCGGGTCGAAACCACAGTATAATTTAACGCTTTCTTTTTCTAATAATTGCTCAAGGCCCTCAGCATCTGTTTGCTGATTAATTAGACCGCGAAATTCAAGATCTTGTAAAATACCCATATCCTACATACTCTCCTTTAAGTTCATTACTGGCGTGAAGGTTGAAAACATAAAAAAATCGCCCCTTCAAATAAGGGACGATTTTGATTATCGCGTTACCACCCTAGTTGCAGGCCAAAAAGCCTACCACCTTATTTACATAACGGCTTAGCACCGTCTTTTCCCTTTTGAATACAATTCAATCGAAAAAAGATGCTCTAGGGGCGTAATTCGCGATCATCTATGTGCTGATTTCCACCGACCATCAGCTCTCTAAAACAGGGAAATGATCACTACTTCTCCCTTTCCACGCTCAATTATTCATATACTTTTCTTTATACCATCATTTATATAGGCGTGTCAAATAGAGGTGGAATTTCTCTTCTTTCCAATCCTTTACAACGTCACAAAGAGTATCGTAATAAGAGAAAGAATTGGAACCCCAACTAACAACGATACATGAAACACAACCGATAAATCATTCCCAATGGTCGCCTCCACAGGATCTTTCGCCGGGGAACCAAGAAACCCGATTAATCGATCGAATCGACTTACCGTTTTTGGAAAGTCTGGTATTTCTACATGATCACTATCTAAATGTTGCTTTAACTTATATTCACTCTTAAAGGGATTTTCGCTCAATTTCGTCCACCTCCAGCAATTGTTTCAATTTCTTTATTCCATTATGAAGTCTCGATTTCACTGTTCCAATCGGAATGTTTAATATTTCTGCAATTTCTTTTTGCTGCATATCATGATAATAAGAAAGGATTAGGACCGCTCTTTGCTCTTCTGGAACTTTCAAAATTGCTTCTCTTACTGTGAGCCGATCTTCGTGAGAAAATTCTTTTTCCGGAATCGGCACTAAAAATGGCAAAAGCGTACGCCACTTTTTTCTCCTATTTAATTTATTAATCATAAGACGATAACCAATTTGAAATAAATACGTTTTTATTTTACCTTTTTCAATTTCATACATATGTTTCTTACGCTCTAGCGTCAAAAACGTATCTTGCACAAGATCGATACTTAATTGTTCATCTCGGTTAAATCGATATAAAAATGTGTATAGCGCTGGTTTGATTAAAATATATAGTCTTTCTCCCGCTTGTTTATCTCCACTTTGATACGCAAGCATGAGCTCCTCCTCAATCCCAATCTGCGCCATGATTTTTGATCTCCTTTATTCCTTTTAACGTTAATGAAATACGGGAAATTAAATATGCAATCGCAATAAAAATCCACAATTGTGATTGATTTGTAAAAAATTGCACATATGGGTTTTGAATCGTAAATCCCATTGCAACTAAAGTATTTAACGCTTGCACACATATGCATGCATACAACGCAAGGCAGACAGAAATAGTGTCAAATACATTCCAGCGAAAATACACTTTTGTTTTTGTAAAATCAATTTTATATCCATTTTTCCGTACTATATGTTTTCTATCAAATGGAATAATGATTGAAAACAGAACACCCATTATAACTCCAGCTGTAAGCATTGATACTCTATATCCAATTGGTATCGGTAAGAAAAGACCACAAGAAAATACAACTATAATTCCAATTAAAGCAAAAGCAAGAAGTAATTTATTAGACATATAAAAGCCTCCCTCATCTATTCTTTCATAAATGTATACAGACGAGGAAGGCACTTCGTTCAAATATTATTTTAGTTTTTTTATAATCTTTGCAGGATTCCCGCCAACTACTACATTATTAGGCACATCTTTCGTTACGACAGCACCAGATGCGATCACCGCATTGTCTCCAATTGTTACACCTGGATTAATAATTGCTCTTCCGCCAATCCATACGTTATCGCCAATTGTAACTGGTTTTCCGTATTCTGATCCGCTTATACGCTCAATTGGATCAAGCGGGTGCGTTGCTGTATAAATGTGAACACCTGGAGCTAACATACAATTCACTCCGATCGTCACCGGGCATACGTCTAAAATTGTACAGTCAAAGTTCGCGTAAAACTTTTCGCCAACGTGAATGTTATAGCCGTAATCACATCTAAAAGAAGATTCAAGATGAATATTATCTCCTGTCGTTCCGAATAATTCTTTTATGATTTCGCTACGCTCTTTCAATTGCTCTTCTGGCGTATCATTTAATTTTCTCGTTAATATACGTGCTTGCTCTCTTTCTTGTACTAAAACTGGATCAGCCGGTATATACATTTCTCCTAGTATCATCTTTTCTTTTTCTGTTTTCATCATACTACCCCCGTTAACTTATATATATAAGTTAACAATAACATAAAAAAGGCCTGAACATTTTTTCGTTCAGACCTTCCTCTCTTAATCTTCCATCGTTGATAAGTCACCTGTTGGTAAATTCAGCTCCCACGCTTTTAATACGCGGCGCATAATTTTACCACTTCTCGTTTTCGGTAATTTATCTCTAAATTCAATTTGTCGTGGCGCTGCATGAGCTGCTAGGCCTTTCTTTACAAATTGACGAATTTCTTCTTTTAATTCATCAGATGGTTCGTATCCTGCTCGAAGTGCGATAAATGCTTTAATAATTTCGCCACGCACTGGATCAGGAATACCAATTACACCTGCTTCTGCAACAGCAGCATGCTCGATTAATTTACTTTCTACTTCAAACGGACCAACGCGCTCACCTGACGTCATAATTACATCGTCAATACGTCCTTGGAACCAGAAGTATCCATCTTCATCCATATAGGCAGAGTCACCTGATACGTACCAATCTCCCGGCATGAAATAAGATTCATACTTTTGCTGGTTATTCCAGATCCCGCGCATCATAGATGGCCAACCTTTCGCAATTGCTAAGTTACCCATTGTGTATGGAGGAACTTCATTTCCTTCATTATCAACAATCGCTGCTTTTACACCTGGAATGGGTTTACCCATTGAACCTGGACGGATTTCCATACAAGGGTAGTTACAAATAACTTGTCCACCTGTTTCTGTCATCCACCACGTATCATGAATACGAAGTCCAAATGCATTCATACCCCAGCGAATTACTTCTGGATTTAACGGCTCACCAACGCTTAATACGTGACGAACTTGTGATAAGTCATATTTTTTAATTGCGTCTTGTCCAGCTCCCATTAACATACGGAACGCTGTCGGTGCACTATACCAAACTGTTACACCGTAATCTTGCAGTGCTTCATACCAAGCTTCCGGACTAAATCGCCCACCTAAAATAACATTTGACGCTCCAACTAACCACGGTGCGAAAATACCGTAAGCAGTTCCCGTTACCCAGCCTGGATCAGCTGTGCACCAATATACATCGTCTTCTTTTAAATCTAATACCCATTTCGCCGTTTGATAGTGCTGAACCATTGCATTTTGCGCATGAAGCACACCTTTTGGCTTACCAGTAGAACCAGACGTATAGTGAAGAATTAAACCATCTTCACGGCCTAACCATTCAATATGTAATTCTTTTGAAGCTTGTTCAAATAAAGGATTGAACGCTACCGTTTTACCGCCTTCTTCTACATTATCTCCAACAAGAAAAACTGTTTTTAAAGCAGGTAAATCATTTAATGGTACACGCTCTAATAACTCAGGCGTTGTAATTAACACCTTCGCTTCACTATCTTCTAAACGATCGCGAACCGCACCTTCCATAAATGCTTCAAATAACGGTCCAACAATTGCTCCTAATTTCACTGCACCTAAAAGTGCGAAATATAATTCTGGAGAACGTGGCATAAAAATAAAAACGCGATCGCCTTTTTCTACATCGCCATAATTTTTCAGGACATTTCCTGCTTTATTAGAAAAATCCTTCATTTCCTTAAATGTATATTTCTCTTTTCGCGATCCATCTTGATAATAAAGAGCTACTTTATTCTTTCGATCGGATTTCGCATGCTTATCAATTGCCTCATACGCCATATTTACTCGGCCTGTTTCATTCCAAGTAAAGTTTTTATTAACCTCTTCCCAGTTAAAATTCGCGTATGCCTCATCATAATTCGGCAAATTATTTTCTCCTTTAATGACAGGAAGCGTTTCTACTTTCATACTTTACATCCCCCTCCTATGTATTCTATTATCTATTATAATGATATTATTTAAAATTTTCAGTATATTTGTTGGTTTTTAGACAAATTTTTAATGACAAAATTCGATTCACATCGCATATATTATAAAGTACGATATTAATAGATTCACAAACCCTCAAGGTGGTGAGCAATACATTGATTCATAAAAAAATATACAATGCTAGAAACTTAAAAACAGCGAAAGGCACTTTAATTATTGAAGGTCCTGTCTCTACACATAATCTTGAAATGTATGAATTTCATCCAGATTTAGTTGCATTTCGTCCTGCTGAACAGCAATATAAAGCAATTGTCGAAATTTCTAAATTACCAGAAGCTCGACTCATTATTGCTAGACATGACCAGATGATTGTTGGATATGTTACATATTTATATCCTGATCCACTTGAACGATGGTCAGAAGGAAAAATAGAAAACTTAATTGAGCTTGGGGCAATTGAAGTAGTTCCAGCCTTCCGCGGGAGTTCTGTCGGAAAGAACTTACTAGAGGTTTCTATGATGGACGATTATATGGAAGATTACATTATATTGACGACTGAATATTATTGGCACTGGGATTTGAAACAAACAGGATTAAATGTTTGGGAATACCGAAAAGTAATGGAAAAGATGATGAATGCCGGCGGGTTACAATGGATGGCTACAGACGATCCTGAAATTTGTTCACATCCCGCCAACTGTTTAATGGTCCGCATCGGTAAACGCGTTGATACGGATTCTATTCAAGCTTTTGATCGTCTACGTTTTCACAATCGTTTTATGTATTAATAAAGGGGGCAACTGGAATGATTGTAGAAGAAATTATGAATCAAAATGTAGTTACACTACATCCAAACGATACAATCGAAACAGCAATCCGAACGATTCGCACGAAAGGAATTCGGCACATTCCAATTGTCGATCAAAATAATCACGTCGTAGGCATTATTTCTGATCGGGATGTAAGAGATGCAAGTCCGTCTATTCTAGATGAACAAGTTTCACTCGATATGCTACAGCAACCGCTTGAACTTATTATGAAACATCCTGTAATGACTTGCCACCCTCTCGATTTCGTTGAGGAAATTGCTACTTTATTTTTTGAAAATAAAATTGGCTGTCTTCCTGTTACAAAAGCTGGGAAGTTAGTTGGAATAATCTCAGAATCTACAGTACTGCACACGTTAGTAAAATTAACAGGAGCACATCAACCGAGTTCACAAATTGAAATTCAAGTAAAAAATGAACCTGGTATTCTTGGAAAAGTCGTTGCTATTTTTAGTGATTTACAAATAAATATCGTGAGCGTTCTCGTCTACCCAGCAAAAGATGAGAATGATAAAGTACTTGTTTTCCGCATTCAAACGATGAATCCTCTAAAAGTGATTGATGCACTTGAAGCAGAAGGCTATCGCGTATTATGGCCGAACATCATGGGGATGCAAGCATGAGTAGCGCGTTTATTTATTCGGATGACTTTCGGGGCTATTCATTTAGCCCTGATCATCCTTTTAACCAACTGCGCGTCACACTTACGTATGATTTATTACAAAAGGGTGGTTTCATCTCTCCCTCTCAAATCATCTCACCACGGATGGCTACAGATGAAGAGATTGCCTACGTTCATACAGAGGAGTACATAAATGCGGTAAAACGTGCTGGAGAAGGAAAGTTAGAAAAATCAATTGCGATGACATATGGACTAGGAACAGAAGATACACCGATGTTCCCAAATATGCACGAAGCAAGCGCATTGCTCGTTGGCGGTACGTTAACAGCTGTCGATGCTGTTCTTTCCGGAAAAGTAAAACACGCACTTAACTTAGGTGGAGGCTTACATCACGGCTTCCGTGGCAAGGCATCTGGTTTTTGTATTTATAACGATAGCTCCATCGCAATGAAGTATATTCAGAAGAAATACGGTTTACGCGTCTTATATATTGATACAGACGCTCATCACGGTGATGGCGTGCAGTGGTCGTTTTATGATGATCCTAACGTATGCACCATTTCATTACATGAAACTGGTCGCTATTTATTCCCTGGAACTGGCGCTGTAAACGAACGTGGACAAGGTAATGGTTATAGTTATTCTTTTAACGTTCCACTGGATGCTTTTACAGAAGATGAATCCTTTCTAAAATCATATCGAACAGTTGTAAAAGAAGTTGCAGCGTACTTTAAACCGGATATTATTTTAACGCAAAATGGTGCCGACGCACATTACTACGACCCACTTACACACCTTTGTGCAACCATGAATATTTACCGCGAAATACCGAAGCTCGCTCGTGAAATTGCTAATGAATATTGCGACGGTCGCTGGATCGCTGTCGGCGGCGGTGGCTATGACCATTGGCGCGTCGTACCAAGAGCTTGGGCACTTATTTGGCTCGAAATGAACAACATCCAAAACATCTCGGGTTATCTCCCTCCAGAATGGATTGACGCTTGGAAAGGACAAGCCGAAACAGAACTTCCCCTCACATGGGAAGATCCAGACAACATGTATAAACCTATCCCCCGTAAACCAGAAATTGAAGAAAAGAATGCATTAACTGTAGCGAAATCCCTTGAAATTATTCGGAATAATATGACAAAATCTTTGTACTAAACGAAAAGGAGGCTCGTTTTTGAATAGCCTCCTTTTATTTATTGTCGACTACTGTCGGTAAGTCGATATGTTTCGAGTTGCGCCGATATATTTTATTTAATAATTAACCGGTCCAACTTTTATGAAAAAAGGACGTGATATTATGTGGACACAACAAATGATCCCCACAAAACGCGGCACATTTGAACTCTTTACAAAAGGAAATGGCGAACCGCTTTGTATTACACATCACTATTCACAATTTAATGAAACTGGTGATTACTTTGCAGATGTTTTCACTGCTACGCATCGTGTATTTCTCATTAATTTACGAGATGCTGGTAGCTCTGTAACCGCCCAGTCAGAAAACGAATTAAGTATGATTGAAACAATCCACGACTTGGAAGCCATACGAGAAGCATTACAACTTCCAACATGGCATTTCGCTGGTCATTCAACAGGTGGTATGCTTGGACTTTTATATGCGATTACATATCCAAATTCCTTACAATCATTAGTCGTAGCAGGAGCTGCAGCAAGTAACTATACCGAAACACCATTCTGCATTTATCACCCAGCACATCCACAGTTTCATTATATGCAAGAGCTCATCGAAAACTTAAAAAGCCCTCACCTTACAAATGAAGAACGGAAAGAACTATCTACTAAGAGAACAAAATTATCATTGTATAAACCAGAAAACTACAACTCTTATTTTTGTAAACCAATCAATAAAACAATGTCCATTAGCCGGATGCATGCTTTCGCCAATGAATATCCTTCATTTGATTTAAGAGAGAATTTACCTTCCATCCAAACAAGGACACTTATTATATGCGGAAGATATGATGTGCAGTGTCCAGTTCAATATTCCATCGAGATACATGAGGGTATATGCGATTCTACTTTTGTGACATTTGAGGAGAGCAACCATTATCCTTTTTTAGAAGAAGCGCCCCTGTTTACTTCTACTACTCAAATATTTTATAAATCGTTACGCCAGTACCGTTATTATTAAGGAAAGCTCACAGTCTCTATAAGACTATGAGCTAAATTTTCAGAAGAAATATTTCGTACTATATAAAAATAAAAGATAAAAGGAAAAGAGTACTAAACCTACATCAAGCAATACTGACTTTGTATCCCCTCCTTTTAAACCTATCGTAATATTAAAAATACTTCTAACTATCCAACCTAATACTAAAAATAACCAACCGAAATGATCATTTGTATAATCTTTATCATAAAACATTTGTATTGCACCAATAATTAATAAAATAATTATAATATTAGTTCCAATCCTTAAGACCTTGTTTGATTTATTATCTTGTAATGTATCTCCCAAAATGTAGCACACCCCTCATGCTCTCCTCTGTTTTGTTTCTCTTTACATTTTAACATAAATTACCTATTCCTTCCTTTCCATTTGAATAACATACAAAAAAACCTGCCAATTACTCGGCAGGTATATTACACATTAAAACGATAACCAGCTCCCCATACTGTTTCAATATATTGCGGGTGGGCAGGATCTCTTTCAATTTTTTCACGTAGCTTTCTAATGTGGACGACAACAGTGGCTAAATCACCAGCGGAATCTAATCCCCAAATGCGTTCAAATAACTGTTCTTTATTTAATACTTGGTTTGGATGTGTGACAAAGAATGTTAATAAATCAAATTCCTTCGTTGTAAATGCCACTTCTTCATTGTTTATAAAAACTTTCCTCGCTCGTTGATCGATAGAAATTCCGTGAATGTATAGCGTATCACGTTGCTTACTTACATTTCCTGATAATCTTTCATAACGAGCAATATGCGCTTTTACTCTTGCGACTAATTCGCTTGGGCTAAATGGTTTCGTTATATAATCATCCGCTCCTAATCCGAGCCCGCGAATTTTATCTATATCTTCTTTTTTTGCTGAAACAAGTAGAATCGGAATATCTTTTACAGCACGTATTTGTTTACAAATTTCGAATCCGTTCATTTTCGGAAGCATAATATCTAAAATAATTAAATCATAGTCTTCTTGCAGGGCTATTTGTAAACCTGTTTCTCCTGAATGCTCTACATCAACTTGGAAATCATTAATTTCTAAATAATCTCGCTGTAATTCTGCAATACTTACTTCATCTTCTATTAGTAAAATTCTTTTCAATTTACTCACCACATTCCTCTACTTTTTCCAATGAGAAGAAAATGCTTGTGCCTTTACCAAGCTCGCTTTCCGCCCAAATTTCCCCGCCATGTTCTTCAACAATTTGCTTCGCTATTGCTAAACCAAGTCCACTTCCACCTGTGCTAGAATTTCGCGATTGTTCTGCACGATAAAAACGTTCAAAGATATACGGTAGCGTATCAGATTCTATACCTGATCCATTGTCTATCACCTTCACAATAACTTTATTGTTATCACTCGATACTGTTACGGTAATTTTCTTCTCTTCTTTATCCATGTACTTCACACTATTATGAATTAAATTTGATATAACTCTATTTATCTTTTCGCAATCAGCCGTTACATATAATGGCGATGAATGTAATTGTAAGTTAATTTCTATACCTTCTTCACTTAAATCCATCTGCATCTCTTCTATTAATTCTTGCATAAACGTATTTAATTCAACTGTCTCAAATTGGAATGGAACTCGATTTAAATCGAGCTTCGAAAACAAAAAGAGTTCATCAATGAGTGTGTCCATATGTTTTGCCTTCGTATGAATTGTCGTTAAATACTTATCCATTTTTTCTGGCGTATTTGCTACCCCGTCCTTTATTCCTTCTACATATCCGATAATAGATGTAATCGGTGTTTTTAAATCATGCGATATGTTTGAAATAAGTTCTTTTCGATTTTCTTCATACTGCGTTTGTACTTCAATCGATTCCTTTAACTTCTTCCTCATTTCCTCAAATCCTTGATTTAATTGACCTATTTCATCGTGCGATGTAACTGGCATTTGAAAATCTAAATTTCCTTCTTTAATTTTCTCCGTTGCACCTTTCAATACAAAAATTGGTTTTATTACACTTCTTGAAACAAGATAACTTAATAAACCAATGAGTAAAATGGCTAATAGTAAAAGCGATACGAATAAGATTGGAAATAATTTTTGTGTAAGATCTACAAATGAACTTTGCTTTTTTAGTACAAATATACTCCCTTCTTCTTTCTCTGGAAAATAAAAATCAAACTTTACATATCGATAAAATGTCTCGCCTAGTTCCGTTGTACCACGACTATTAATATTTGCCGCTTCAAATTTCGGAAGGGCTTCTGTTAAAGTCGAACTTTCAAATCCCTTATTAGCATAAGAAATGTTTTCTCCCTTTCTTACAATTATTTTCACACCTTCTTTTTCAATTGATGAAACGAACGATTTATCTAATAATTGAGATTGATGTTGCTTTGCCGCTAATTTTAATTCAAGATAGGCATTTTCTTCTTCTGGTGTAAGCGGCTTTTGAATGTAAGAACTTTTATAGAAATTTTTCACTGCTTCCAAATCACCTGTTATTGAAAAAACAATTAAAAATCCCGCGACTAATATGAGCGTAATAGAAACGAGAATTACAGCAATATAAGAAAATAAAAACCTTGTTTTAATAGACATATGTTACATCCTCACTTTACCCATCCTTCATATTCATAAGCATAAAAATATATGTTCAAATACTCAAGCGATTTTATAGTAATTTTAGCGTCAGTTTATAAAAATTTAATGTTCCTATTTTACAGTTGAAATTAGGAGGTTGAAATTCCATGTTCAAAAAAACATTCAGTATGATATGTTGCGTAATTTTTTTACAAGGATGCTCGCAAGAACAAGAAGTCAAAAAGGAGATGACAAACATGGAGACTGCACTACTAGCAGCTACTGAAAAAAATGAAACGAATACTGTTATATCTTTACTAAAACAAGGTGCAAATATAAATGCGACGGATAATCAAGGACGTACCCCTCTTATGATTGCTACATACAAAAATGATGTAAAAACCGCAAAAGCACTTATCAAAGCTGGTGCTGACGTAAATATCCAAGATGACATGAAAAACAATCCCTTTCTATACGCCGGTGCGGAAGGTTACTTAGACATTTTAAAGCTAACAATTAATGCTGGTGCAGATCCTACGATTACAAATCGTTACGGCGGAACAGCTCTTATCCCAGCCTCAGAACATGGCTATATTGACGTTATAAAAGAACTCCTCACTCGAACAAATATTGATGTAAATCATGTAAATAACCTAGGATGGACAGCTTTAATGGAAGCTATCGTACTAAGTAACGGAAACGAAACACAGCAACAAGTCATTCGCCTTCTTATTGAGCACGGTGCAGATGTAAATATTCCAGATAATGATGGTGTTACCCCGTTAGAGCATGCTCGCGCTCATAATTTTGCAGAGATAGAGAAAATTTTGTTAGAAGGAAATAAGTAAAAAGCTTATCTTTGCCTTCCTCCCCCATCCTATGCTACATTTAAGCCGTTACATCAATATTAATAGGGTGGGAATACATATGAATAAACCTAAAATTGGGATGATTGGACTTGGTAGCATTGCGCAAAAGGCCTATCTTCCAACACTTACAAAAGAAACAGATTGGAACTTTGTCGGGGCGTTTACACCTAACGCAGAGAAAAGAAAACAAGTTTGCCAGCAATACCGAATTCAAGACTTTCATTCTATTGAAACGTTAGCTTCGGAATGTGATGCAATCTTCGTTCATAGTTCAACTGCATCGCATTATGAAATCGTTTCTGAGCTTTTGAAAAAAGGAATCGACGTTTATGTTGATAAGCCGTTAGCAGCTACTGTGGAACAAGCTGAGCAACTAGTCGAGTTGAGCGAGAAGTATAACCGAAAGTTAATGGTCGGATTTAATCGCAGATTCGTTCCTATGTATGTTGCTGCCAAAGAACAGGCTCATGATATTTCATGGATTCGAATTGAAAAGCATCGCACAAATAAAGTCGGGCCATATACGTACGACTTCACTATGTTAGATGATTATTTACACATTGTAGATACTGCTCGCTGGTTCGCTAATGATGACCTTAACGTCGTTCACAATATGATGCAAATCAATGAAAAGAATGAACTTCTTTACGGACATCATACATATACAACTCCAAGTGGACTGTTACTTTCTACTGCAATGCATCGCCATGCCGGTACAAATTTAGAACAAATTGAACTTGTAACGCCAGGGAAAATCATTCGCGTAAAAAATATGAATACATTTGAAATTGAACAGGAAAACTCAGTTTCACAAAGCGGTTCTCCATCATGGGATACGACGTTAAAACAACGTGGTTTTGAAGATGCTGTTCATCATTTTATTGAATGTGTACACGGAGATACAAAGCCTGTTGTAGATGGATTAGAAGGATTAAAAACGCAGCAAATGCTACAATCTTTACTAGATGATGTAAACAAAAATTAAAACGGATACATTTTTCAGAATTTACTTTCATTCCCATTTCCCCTTTATTTCTCTCGTAAATTTCTATAAAATATGTTGATAGGAATTATAAATTTCATAATGAATCGTGGAAAGGATGGGATTGACACATGTGGAACGAGTTTAAAAAGTTCGCTTTCAAAGGGAATGTCGTTGATTTAGCTGTCGGGGTTGTAATCGGTGCTGCATTCGGTAAAATCGTTAGTTCTTTAGTAAAAGACATTATTACACCATTACTTGGTATGGTATTAGGTGGCGTTAACTTTACAGATTTGCACTTTGGATACGGTAAATCAGCTGTTATGTATGGTAACTTCATCCAAACAATTTTTGATTTCTTAATTATCGCAGCTTCTATCTTTATGTTTATTAAAGTTTTCAACAAACTAACATCTAAAAAAGAAGACGAAAAAGAGGAAGAAATTCCAGAACCAACAAAAGAAGAAGTTCTTCTTGGCGAAATTCGCGACTTATTAAAACAACAAAATTCTTCTAAAGATAGAGCATAATTGAACGGATAAAAAGGCATGTCCCTCGGGACATGCCTTTTCTATATGCTATAACGTTTCCGAATTCATATGAATAAATAAAATAATACCAGCAACCATAAGTACCATAATGCTACCTGCAAATAGTGTAATACCAATAAACATTAAACTTTTGCTCATATCTACTGATACACTTTCAATAAAAATAGAAATTACATACGTGATAAGGGCAATTCCTGCAAGAATACTTCCTGGAACAAATCGCTTTAAACCATTTTGTTTTAACGTCATATATGCAAAAATAGCAGTCATACAAAGCGTAATTATCCAAAGAACGATCATCTCTTTTCCCCCCTCACAAGCCTTTTCTTTCTATTATACATGACATTGCCCTATAATAGTTATTTTTACACTTATGTGACATATAACAAGGAATCATACAATCTATAGAGAACTCTTCCAGGTAAGCTATATACTAGGGAGGATTTCAATTGGAAGATGATATTGTAGGATATTTTAAACAAGTAGAGCGATTTGATTATATTACAATCGACTTAGACAAAATTTTTTTTACATGGAAGTTGTACAAATAGAAACAAATGTAACTTTGCTAAAAATATCACTTAACTTAAAAAAAAGATAAAACGATTGTAGATGGAAAAGCAAAGCACTATGATTCTTCTAGGCTAGAGGATTTAATACAAAATTTTAAACGCACTGCACAAACATGCCTTGAACATAATTTACGAAGCGCTGAAGAACTTTTTGCATTTTGGAAAAGAAATTGACCAATAGAAAAATATGGATATCCCTCATATAAATTGATATAATTACCATATACAAATATTCTTTGTAAGGGAGTGTTCATAATGATTTGGATTTCACTAATCGTATTAGCTTATTTCATCATTCTCGTCCCAATACAGTACAACTACATTAAAATACTCAAAGAAAAACAGAAAAAAATGAGTGTCTCACAAAACGAACTATATGACAACATGTCTTATGAAGAATCCCAAGTGCATTACCATTATCAAAGTAACGTATTTACAATACCTGCTTCGCTTGTCGCAAGTATTATTTATAAGGTGAAACATGCAGCATAATATGTACGCTGTAAAATTATTGTTTGAGTCTGTTCATTCTGGTGAGCCTCATCCTATGAAAATGGATGAGCATTATGAAGAGAATCACGATACACTTTTTGAAGAAAGTATTATTCTTGTTAAAGCAAACAGTTTAGAAGAAGCTCATGAACTAGGTGAAAAGATAGCTATACAATCGGAGCACACATACGATAATATGTATGATGAGCAAATCACATGGACGTTCCGAAAAGTGTTACATGTGTTTGAATTAGACGATACGCCATTTGAAACTGGAAAAGAATTGTACGCAAGATTTTTACACGTTAAGAAAAATGAAACTGTAGATACAGTAATTGAAAAATATTATCCTGAATATGAATAAAAGCTCACAGCAATCGCTGTGAGCTTTTTTATACTTATTTCGTTGAATCTCTAAATTGGATACGGTGAGGTAAGATAACAGTGTGATCTTCCACTTTTTCTTTGTTCATATACTTTGTTAATAGACGCATTGCTACTGCACCGATATCATACATCGGTTGTACAACTGTTGAAAGCTGCGGACGAACCATTAATGCAAGGCGTGTATTATCGAAACCAAGTACTTCTACGTCAGTTGGTACGTTTAATCCAGCATCTTGTGCTGCATGGATTACACCTAGTGCCATTTCATCAGAAGACACGAAGATTGCTGTTGGCTTTTCATCATTGCTCCAAAGCTTTTCGAATGCTTCGATACCTGAGTCATATGTGTAATCTCCATCGATTACAAGATTTTCATCATATGAAATACCTTCTTCTTCTAAAGCTTTTTTATAACCTTGTAACTTCTTCGCGCTTCCCGCTTTATCAATGAATGGACCAGAGACGAAACCGATACGCTTATGTCCTTGCTCGATAAAGTGCTTCATTGCATCGTAAGCTGCTTGTGTATAATCAATATTTACTGATGGCGTTTCATTTTGCTCATCAAATGACGCTGCTAATACAATTGGTACTGGAGATTTTTTAAATTCTTCAATGTGAATGTCTGTAATATCTTCACCCATGAAAACAATTCCGTCCACTTGTTTTCCAAGCATCGTATTTAATAGATGGAACTCTTTCTCTTTGTTTTGATCAGAGTTACTTAAAATGATGTTATATTTGTACATTGTTGCGATATCTTCAATTCCACGTGCAAGTTCTGCATAAAACGTATTTGAGATATCAGGAATAATAACACCTACCGTAGTTGTCTTCTTACTTGCTAGTCCACGTGCTACCGCATTTGGACGGTATCCTAAACGATCAATTGCTTCTAATACTTTCTTTCTTGTTGTAGGCTTTACATTTGGGTTACCGTTCACAACGCGTGATACGGTAGCCATTGAAACGTTCGCTTCGCGCGCTACATCATAGATTGTTACGTTCATCTCATCGCACACTCCTTCTATTTTTGTTATCTATTTTTATGTATCGGTTACTTGAATGAAAAAAAGACATCAACTCTATTTGCAGATGCCACCAATCGTCCCGAGTTCTTCCTTTTACTAATGATACGATATAAACGCAGGCTCATACAATATTTTCCCGCAAAAGTTTCGAAAAAATTCGCTTCTTTTCTCGTATTTTCGTATTTTTTATGAAAAAAGGGCATTTTTTGTAAAAAAATAGATATTTCCTAAGTAGAAATCTTATTTTAAGCAGTACGATAGTAAATGAAATTTATATCGGCGATTTTTCGAATATATGAACCGTAACTCGAAATATATCGGCGATTTCCCAAATATATCGACCACAACTCTAATTATATCAGCGATTTTTTTAATATACCAACTTCCCAACAAAAATCGACAATGACAGTCGCTATACAGCTGTCCCAAAATGCCTTTTTGGAACAGCTCATTAAAAGTTTTTATAATTTACTTCCAAATGATTTTAATTCATTCATAAAATCATTGAACTGCGGGATATTCATTTGCTGCGCCGCATCTGATAAAGCTACAGCTGGATTTGGATGTACTTCAGCCATAATTGCGTTTGCACCAATTGCCATCGCTGCTTTTGCAGTTAGTAAGAGAAGGTCACGTCTCTCTGTAGAATGCGTTACATCAAAAACGAAAGGTAAATGTGTCTCTTTCTTTAAAATCGGTACAGCGGAAATATCAAGCGTATTACGCGTTGCTCTTTCATTGCTTCAGCAACTTGACGTACTTGTTCATAACTTTCCACTGCACACGGTCCCATAATAAAATGCTAATTTCCGTTACCAATTTTTTCACCATTAATTTCAACAATCGTATCTTCTGTTTTTTTCTTACAAGAAACAAGTAGTGCTTTACGATGATCCTCTTCTTGTAACTTTAAACCAACTTGAAAAATTTGTTTGAAAATATGTTATAAAGTCGAAGTTTCAAATGGACCATTATTATTCTCTGCAATTAAATCCAGTATATTACTTTCACGTACAGGATCAAAACGTTTCACACCTTATACTTCTTTTAAATTACCAACTTCTTGTACGAGACGACCTCTTTCGTTTAGTAACTCTAATATTTGTAAATTAAGTTGATCAATTTCAGAACGTAAACGACCTAATTGTTGTGATGCCATAAGAAAGCCATCTCTTTCAAATCCCTGTATATTACTTTTTTAAGATAACTTATTATAGTTGATACATATACGATTGTCACACGATATACAGCAATGAATTACCATCAAAAAACCTTTTATATTTTCATTTAAAATAAAAAAAGACAGTTTACATACTGTCTTTTTTACAAGAAGGAAACAAACGGTTTATCACTGTTTTTCTCTTTTATAATAACGGCCTCAATTTTACTCTCGGACTTGATCTGTAATTGTACTTTCGCATCTTTAGGCAATTTGTCTAACATACCTTGAGCAGCCAATTGGGTAAGAGCCATTAATTCTGTTTTACCGTTATATTTAATAACAATATTCATATTTAATGTATCCATTTGATCTTTCTTATAAGAAACTTTTGCATTGACTGGAATAAAATCTCCATTAGAAAAACCTTTTATTTCCTTAGCAAAGTTATTTATTTTTGTATTATCTTCTCCATGTGCTTGTGTAAATTCATCAGAAGGATATGAATACGACTTTTCATCAATTGTACTCCAATTTCCAAGGTTCATATCATTCTTTTGAACAGTAGCACTAGCAATATACGTACCATTTTTTAAAGAACTTGTACTTTCTTGCTTAAAGATAGCAAACGTAATTGGAGATTTGTTATATTTATCATTTTTGTTAATAGCTTCAATAAGTTGTTTAGCAACTTCAGACCCTTTAGACATAGCTTCTTCATTCGATACACTTGAAGACATAGCTAAGCCAATCATAACACCAGATAAACTTAATTCATTTGAATTCTGTTTTCCAAAATAGTCTTGTTCTATAATATTCGTCAAAACTGGCGCTTCTACTTTCGCAACTAGTTCATCAACTAGTTTCTCTGGAATATACTGATTTAATTGCAGTACGTGACTCTCTGTATCAAATTGCTGCGTTGCAATATTTATTAAACCATTTTCATACTCTGCTAAATCTAATTTAGAATTTGTTTTTATATTAGCTGTATTAATAACCTTTTGTTCTTTTAAAGGAATAACAGTTCTATAATAATCTTTAGAAACAGCAGTTCTCGGAATCATACTTTTTTCTTTTGTATCTTTTTGTATAACTTCATCCTTCTTACTAATCGTATTACTATTGTTACTACAAGCTCCCAGTAATAAACTTACGACTGCGAAGGATAATGCCATTTTCTTCATTACTTAAAACCTACTTTCAACAATCTAGTTATTTAGTTTGAACTATTAATAGTGTACCACTAAATATATTTCAACAAAAACAAAAAAAAAGAAGCAAGCACCTTTAGCTTGCTTCTTTTTACTTTATATTCTCTTCTAAAGCATCTTTTTTAATATTCCAATGAGATGTATTCCATACTACCATCCCATCTTTTATGTATAACACTTGCGGTGATTCATGTCTAATACTGTATTGTTCTGCAACACGATTTGACACATCTCTCGCATCTTGTACGTATAAGTAATACGCTGGCACTTCTCTTTCTTCACTGCAATACGCTTGAAATTCTGTGTATGCACCGTGACTAATCGGGCATGTCGTACTATGTTTAAAAAGAACATACGGCTCATTCTTTTCTACTAAGACTTCAAGCTCTTCAATTGTTTCAAGCTTTGTCATATTCATCACGATTCACCTCTCATACGAAATCTAGAGCGCTTCTCTTTCTTTTCAGCGTTTTTCTCAATTCTTTCTAATTTACGCTCTTCTTTTTCAACCTTCTTCTCTTGTCTCGACGCACGGTAATGATTGTATACTTCAATCGCCGCACTGCTCCACTGTACAACTTGCGCTACTTTATCAGCGTTATTTTCAATTTCGTCCGTTACAGAGTCTGATACATTACGAAGCTTCGTATTTAAAGATTGGATTGTCGTTCCAATCCCATCTACACCCGCTACCACTTTATTTAATGACTGTGACTTCTGTTGAATATCATCAGCTAACGCATTCGTTTTATGTAATAATTGCTCTGTCTCTACGCTAATTCCTTGCATTTGTTTTTCTAAACCTTCTAACGTGCTTGCAACGTTTTCTAACGTCTTCTGAACCGATAACAACGTTCTGCATACATACACAACTAATACTGCGAAAGCAACCGCGATAATAGCCGCACTTACATATAAAAGAACTTGCATTTCATCACTTCCTTTATCTTTTTCATACTTTCCCCTATTATACAATCATTTTCCGTTTCATTCTAATCCCTATCTCATCATTAGAATTTTCATACTTATTCGTTAACTGTAACATAAATCATTCAACAAATTCCACTAAGTAGGTTACAATAGGAGAGGATACATAATTAGTAGGGAGGCTTTACATATGAAAGATCCACGTATTGAAAAGTTAGCATACAATTTAATTAACTACTCTATTTGCTTACAAAAAGGCGAAAAAGTATTAATTGAAAACTTTGGCTTACAAAAAGAACTTGTAACTGCACTTGTAAAAGAAGCATATGCAGCTGGTGGTTTCCCATTCGTCTCTTTAAAAGATCATCAAGTAGATCGCTCTTTATTAATGGGTGCTACTGAAGAACATTTCGAACAAATCGCTGCATATGAAGCAAGCGTAATGAAAGACATGGACGCTTATATCGGTCTTCGCTCTGGCGATAATATTAATGAACAGGCTGACGTTCCAAGTGAGCGCATGAAAGTTCATGGCCAAACAGTTGGGAAAAAAGTTCATAGAGATATTCGCGTTCCAAAAACACGTTGGGTTGTTCTTCGCTACCCAAATGCTTCTATGGCACAGCTTGCTAAAATGAGCACAGAAGCTTTCGAAGACTTCTACTTCGAAGTTTGTAACTTAGACTACGGTAAAATGGATAAGGCGATGGATAGCCTTGTTACATTAATGAATAAAACAGATAAAGTTCGTTTAACTGGTCCTGGAACTGACTTAACATTCTCTATTAAAGACATTCCAGCTATTAAGTGCTCAGGTCATTTAAACATTCCAGACGGTGAAGTATACTCTGCACCAGTTCGTGATTCTGTTAACGGTACAGTTTCTTACAACACACCATCTCCTTACAACGGTTATACATTTGAAAATGTACAACTTAAGTTCGAGAACGGTCAAATCGTTGAAGCAACTGCAAACGATTCAGAACGCATTAACAAAATCTTTGATACAGACGAAGGCGCACGCTACGTTGGTGAGTTCGCAATCGGCGTAAACCCATACATCTTACATCCAATGGGAGACATCCTATTCGATGAAAAAATCGATGGCAGCTTCCACTTCACTCCTGGACAAGCTTACGACGATGCATGGAACGGTAACAACTCGAACATCCATTGGGACTTAGTATGCATCCAACGCCCTGAATACGGCGGCGGTGAAATTTACTTCGACGACGTACTAATCCGTAAAGACGGACGCTTCGTTGTACCTGAATTAGAAGCTTTAAATCCAGAGAACTTAAAATAATAATAAAAACGCTCGGAATTTTCTCCGAGCGTTTTTTTATTTCTTCCCTACCATTTCTATTTTCACATGTGGATTTTCTTTCTCGATAAGCGCCAAAAATTCATTCATATCTTGCGGCATCGCAACCATATGTACTTTATATGCATTCGTCGTAATTTCAAGATACTTTCCAACTTGACGAACAACTCTTATATCTTTTAATACAACATCATCATTTAGAATACCGTACTTTAATACGCCATTTTCTACTTTATGTTTTTTAATAAATACTTCCCAAACGAGTGGTACATTTACAATGAAGCATAAACCCATCCCAATCAACGCTGACATCCAATGCGCTTTATTAGTGAAAAGCATGACAATTGGATATATACACATAAAAGCTAACGTAAGACAAACGAAAATGACTACTGACTTACTTCTTTGAATTGGAAAGTTCATACCTACACCCCCTAATCCAAATTATACCACTATTTCCATTTTGGTTCATAGAAAAAGGCCATTTCTAGATGACCTTTTTCACAATGTACCTATAAAATTTCTTATCTACCTGTAACACTGGAAAGTTTTTCGGCAACTCATCTATACTCACACTTTGAAAACCATTCTTTTCATAAAAGCGATGTGCCGCTAAAAATTTTACTGTTGTTCCTAAATAAATATCTTTCAACTTTTTATCCTCAGCCCATGAAATTGCTGTTTGAAGCAACATATATGACGCGCCACATTCTTTTCCACGAAACTCTTTTTGTACGAACATTTTTCTTAGCGCTACTTGATGATTCTCAATATCTAATAAAGCTACTGTTCCAACTACTTTCCCATCATAAAGTGCTACCCAAAAGTTTCCGTGATCCTTTTGATAGAATGTTTCTATTTCAAGTAAATCAGGTTGCTCTTCTTTCGTAATGGGAACATTATACTCTTTTTGCTGAATATGAACGATAAGATCTACTACTTCCTCTTGAAACGTACTTTCATACGGAATAATACGAATCTTCTCGTTCATCGAATATCTTTCCATTCTGAAGCTAATAAACTATATACAGCGATATCATGAAAATGATCATATAACCATTCTTCATCTCTTAAAATACCATCTAATTTAAACCCTAAACGCTCTGGAATAGCGCGGCTTTTCACATTTTCAACACCGCATCTAATTTCCATTTTATTTAATTTTAAATTCTCAAATGCATAGTGAAGCACAGCCTTTACGCTACGTGTCATAACGCCTTTTCCTCCAGCATCTTCTGCAAGGTAATACCCAAGACTCGCCGCTCTCTTCCCCCAGCTCACTGGATGAATACCTACCATCCCAACAAGCTTTCCTTTGTAACGTATACCACTTTCAAAACCGTCTCCCTCTGCAAATTTCTTTAACCACATCGGAAAAATCTCATCATAAGCATCAGCAGATTTTGTCCCATCTACCCAAGGAAGCCATTTTCGTAAATGATTACGGTTTTGGTCTATTAATTGATATAATTCTTCTTTATGATGTTTTTCTAGTAATTGTAGTTCAATTTCGTCATCTACTCGAAGTGTGAACATGTTTTTTAGTCTCCTTTTTATTTTTCTTATTATTCTAACATTTTTAGATATAAAAAGTTAAATATTAACACTTTCTTTTGATTTTCTTTGTATAAAACCAGAAGAATACAATATTCCCGTAATAACTAATATCATTCCTACAGATTGTGCAGATGTTATATTGACTCCTTCAATAAAAGAAATAAGTATTGTAACAACAGGCACTAGATTAAAAAATAAAGATGTCCTTGCTGCCCCAATTTGAGCAATTCCATTATTCCACCATAAGTAACCAAGCACACTCATTCCAATTGCCATAAAGAGAATCGCTCCCCATGCCAACCAAGGAATTTCTAAAACTGGTACTATACTTTTTTGTGTAGAAGATATGATAATAAAGGTAAGTGCACCAATAGTCATCGTATATGTCGTCGTTTGTATTGGATTACCAGTTTTAATAAACCTTCTGCCTAGCACGCCGTATAACGCCCAGCAAATATTCCCTAATAAAATATAAAAATCCCCTTTTGAAAATGATAAATGTTGTAGTATTGTAAACGAACCTTGTGTAAGTACAAAAACAACGCCAATTAGTGCAAGTAACATTCCAATTGCTTGACGCTTCACAATTTTCTCTCGTAAAATGACACTTGCTAACAGCGTCGTAACGAGAGGATTTGTCGCCATAATAAGTGCACCATTAACAGCTTCTGTATATTTCATTCCTAAAAAGAAAAAGAAGTTAAAGCCGAATACACCAACAATACCTAGCAAAAGATAATAGGTCCTATTCTGCATCCATACTTCCAAATCAAAATCTTTTCGTATTTTTAACAAACATAACATCACAAATGCAGCAATCCCAAAACGCCATGCTGCTATATGAATTGCTTCGAAATACTGCACCGCATATTTCGAAGCATTAAATGTCCCACCAGTAAATATCGCAAAACCTAATAACTGCGTATATACTTTATTTTTCATTGCCGGCCTCCAAGTCTTTTTCTTCTAGAAAACCGTAATAAATTTCTAACTTCTCCTCCGTTAGCTGAACAACTTTTTGCAATTGTTCCTGCTGTTCTTTTAATCGCTCCAAGTGAGTTGTTAAAATGGAAATTCTCTTTTTTACTTTCGCTGGTACTTCCTCTTTCTTCTGCCTAATTTCCTCTATAATGCACCCATCACTTGCAAACTCAGCTATCTCTTCTAATGACATCCCAGTTTGTTTTAATGAATATAAAAATTTTAATAAACATACATCGCCTTCTGTATATTGACGAATACCGCTATTTCGCGTTGGTGGTGGTAATAAACCTAATTTCTCATAGTAGCGCAAAGTGTGAATGCTCATCCCTGTTAATTCTGCTACTTCGCCGATTTTATACATGTTCTCTCCCCCTTGTTTTTACACTTTCATCTTACAACCTAGAGTTAGCTCTAGGTCAATACATAAATAAAGTGAAACTTTAATCAGTGGGGGTCTTATTGCACGTTAATGCGGGATAAAAGTTGAACACAACAAAAAAAGACGCACAGCCACAGCTATGCGTCTTTTCTATTATTTCTCTGCAACTTGAACTTCTTTTACGTAAGCTGCTTCGAATTTTTGGATGTCACCTGCGCCCATGAAAATTAGAACGCCGTTTTTATGTTTCTTTAATACATCCGTTGTTGTATCTGTAATTAGTTCTGCACCATCAATACGCTTTTGCAGATCTTCAATTGTTAATTCACCTTTGTTTTCGCGTGCTGATCCGAAAATATCACATAAGTATACTTGATCAGCTTTGCTTAAGCTTTCAGCGAACTCATCTAAGAACTTTTCTGTACGTGAGAATGTATGCGGCTGGAATACAGCGACAACTTCACGCTCTGGATGTTTTTGACGAGCTGCTTCAATCGTTGCATTAATTTCTGTCGGATGGTGTGCGTAGTCATCGATAATAACTTGCTCTCCCATCGGCTTTTCATTAAAGCGACGTTTTACGCCTTCAAAAGTTGTTAATTGATGTTTTACTGCTTCTACATCAACGTTTTCATAATGGCAAAGTGCGATTACTGCTAACGCATTTAATACGCTGTGATTGCCGTATCCTGTAATTTTGAACGTGTCATAGTACGTATTACGAACGAATACATCGAATATCGTGCCATCTGTTCTCTTTTGGATGTTACGTGCTTGGAAATCATTATCTTCTCCAAATCCATAGAAAATAACAGGTACTTTCGCTTGAATTTTTTGAAGTTCTTCATCATCTCCACATGCAATAATGCCTTTTTTCACTTGCAATGCCATCTCTTGGAATGCACTGAATACATCATTGATGTCTGCAAAATAATCTGGATGATCAAAATCAATATTCGTCATAATTGCATAGTCTGGATTGTAAGACAAGAAATGACGACGATACTCACAAGCTTCAAATACAAAATACTTACTATTTTCTACCCCATGCCCTGTTCCATCTCCAATAAGGTAAGATGTAGGATGTGCACCTTGCATTACATGGGCTAACAAACCTGTTGTTGATGTCTTTCCGTGTGCACCAGTTACAGCAACACTTGTGTATTGGCTCATAAGGTCACCTAAGAAGTGATGGTAACGATGTACTGGGATGTTTAATTCTTTTGCTGCTACGATTTCTTCATGCGTATCAGGAAATGCATTTCCTGCAATAATCACTTGTCCTTCTTCTACATTATTCTTATCAAAAGGAAGGATCGAGATACTACGCTTTTCTAACGCTGTTTGTGTAAAGAAACGCTTTTCATAATCAGACCCTTGAACAGTATGCTTCATATCATGAAGAATTTGCGCTAATGAACTCATTCCTGTTCCTTTAATTCCTACAAAATGGTAAACTGTCATCTTAAAGAACCTCCAACATTTCGAACTAATACAACGGCCTATCTATAAGACAGTATATGAATCTTTTCTTATTTTGGTAATCATCATACATTTTTGATGTAGTGAGGTTATTCTTTCCCTTCACTTATCAGGATAAACTCGTACGTACTTCTTTATATGTCCATAACAAGTCCATTATAGCAAAAAAGAAGCCGCTATACTATGATAACAGAAAAACTGATAGGGTCAATCACCTATCAGTTTTTCTCTCTTTTACATATCTTCTCTTTTTTCTAATTGAACACGCTCTAAACGTGGGTTTGGACGATATTTACGACCAGCTTTTGCTTCTGGTTTCCCATTTAATTCTACATTATCACCAGTAAAGCCAATATTCATTTTTAACAAGCTACTCCCTACCCCATATATGTCAACAGGTACCTTTTGAGCTTCAAATTCACGAATACGCTTTTCATCAAATCCACCAGTTACAACGATGTCTACATGCTGGAATCCTTCTTCATCAAGCGCCTTGCGAAGTGCAAATACAAGAGATGGATTTACACCACGTGGATCAAATGTTCCAAGTACTTCTGGGTGGCGAATAAAGTATTGATCAATCATTGTGCGAGACGTATCTACACGCACACCTTTTAATGTTGATCCAAATTCACGCGCTACACGAAGTGCATCTGTAATAACATCATTATTGTAATCAATTAGTACAACTAATTCATCTTCTGGAAATTTCTTATGATATGCTTTTGCCGCTTCTACAACATCACCATTAAACATTTGAATTAATGCGTGAGGCATTGTTCCCATACCACTTCTGCCCCACCATTCATTCATTGCATGCGTCGCTTGTGCGCTCATACCTCCGATGTATGCTGCATAACCGTCACCAGCTTGTTGTGTATAATGATCGTCACGATCTCCCATGAAAATAACTGGTTTTTCTTTATCTACACTACGCGCAGCTTGGACAACATTATATACGTTTGTTGCAACCGATGTACGACGAGCTAAAATCCCATCAATAACACCTTCTAAAAATCCGAAATTCTCATAAGGACCATGAATTGTTAACACTGTTTCAAATGGACTAATTTTATCGCCATCTTTTAAAGAGTTAATTTCAAGTTCCTCAGGATTTTTAGCGAATGTTTGTAGCAATGCAATTACTTCATCTGTTCCGCAAAGAACTGCATTTTCTTTTTGGAAAAATTGCATCGTTACAACACTTTTCGGGCGAAATTCTTCAATAATTTCTCTAGTTTTTAAAAAGTAAACCGCGGAGAACCAACCTTCTCCAACTCGTTCGTCAAATTTAAATGTTTTATTTGTTAGTCGATTTATTTCACCTTTTAATTTTAATTCAATTTCTTTCATGTCGCTTTACTCCCTACTTTACTATCCAACATTTTCTATTAGTATACAGCAAAACCGTGGACTATACATTCGTTTCCTGCATAGCAGCGAATTCATCCTCAGAAATAAGGACATCTCTTGGCTTCGTCCCTCTTGCTTCAGAAATAATTCCTTGCGATTGCATCTCCTCAATGAGACGTGCCGCGCGATTATAACCGATGCGGAATTTTCGCTGTACAGAAGATGTGGACGCTCCCCCTTGTTCTACAACAAATTGACATGCTTCAAAGAACAATTCGTCTTCCGACTCAGCCTGTTCTGTTTTCGCTAATAAATCCTCTTGCTTAAATAAGTAATTCGGCTTCATTTGCTTTCTCACATGATCAACTGTCTTTTCGATCTCATCATCCGATACATATACACCTTGTACACGAACTGGCTTAGATGTACCGTTCCCTAAAAATAACATATCACCACGGCCAAGTAATTTCTCCGCGCCTCCAATATCAATAATCGTACGCGAATCAACTTGAGATGATACAGTAAACGCAATACGCGTTGGAATGTTTGACTTAATTAAACCTGTAATAACATCTACAGATGGACGCTGCGTCGCTACTAATAAATGAATACCACAAGCACGTGCTTTTTGCGCAATACGACAAATCGCTTCCTCAACATCACCAGGTGCTACCATCATTAAGTCGGCTAACTCGTCAATGACAATAACGATATAAGGTAATGTTTCTCCTGGAATTTCTCGCTCACTTACAATCGTATTGTAACGAGTTAAATCACGAGCACCAGCGTGCGCAAACAATTCATAACGGCGTTCCATCTCTTCGACTGCCCACTTTAAAGCCGCTGTCGCTGCTTTTACATCCGTAATAACAGGTGCTACAAGATGTGGAACAGAATTGTATGGTGCAAGCTCAACCATCTTCGGATCAATTAACATTAACTTCACTTCATGCGGTTTCGCTTTATATAAAATACTCGTTAAAATCGCGTTAATACACACACTTTTACCTGAACCCGTTGCACCCGCAATAAGTCCGTGCGGCATTTTTCGAATATCTGTTACAATTGGATCACCTGAAATATCAAGTCCAAGCGCAACAGTAAGCGGTGATTCACTCTTTGTGAATACAGGACTTCTTAAAATTTCACGAAGAAATACTGGCTTACTTTCTTTATTTGGAACCTCAATTCCAATCGCACTCTTCCCTGGAATCGGCGCTTCAATACGAATATCTTTCGCAGCTAAACTTAACTTAATATCATCACTTAAATTGGTAATTTTATTTACTTTCACGCCTGGGTCTGGTTGCACTTCAAAACGAGTTACTGCTGGCCCTTGCGATACATTAATAACATGTGCTCCAACATAAAAATTATTAAACGTTGTATCTAATAATTCTTTTTGCTCATCTAACCATTCTGTATTATCTAGCGCTGATTGCTGCGGAATCGACAACAGCGCTAATGGCGGAACAGTGTATGTCGGTGGTGTGTGCAATACATTTCGCATATCGTTCTCTCTTTGATTTACAACATATGCTTTCTCTTGTACTTCCGTACTTGAAATTGGCTTTTGTACTTGCTCTTCCACTACTTGCTGCACTGGGCGTTCTTCCATTTGTGGCTCTGCTACTACTTGCTGCACTGATTGTTCTTCCACTTGTGATTCTACTACCACCTGCTGCATTGGTTGTTCTTCCACTTGTGATTCTACTACCACCTGCTGCATTGGTTGTTCTTCCACTTGTGGTTCTGCTACCACCTGCTGCATTGGTTGTTCTTCCACTTGTGGTTCTGCTACCACCTGCTGCATTGGTTGTTCTTCCACTTGTGGTTCTGCTACCACCTGCTGCATTGGTTGTTCTTCCACTTGTGGTTCTGCTACTACTTGTTGCACTGGTCTATTCTCTACTCGTACATTAACAGAATGCTGCATTGCATTTGCCCTAGCTGCATGTCTTTCCATTAATCGTGTTCTATCTTGTTTCAACATAACAACATTAAATGGTACATGACGCTTTTTCTCACGTTTTGGTTCTTCTTTTTTTACAACTGGTTGTTCTTCTGCGACCGGCGCTTCTTCTACAACTCGTTGTTCTTCTGCGACTGGCGCTTCTTCTACAACTCGTTGTTCTTCTGCGACTGGTGTTTCTTCTACAACTCGTTGTTCTTCTGCGACTGGCGCTTCTTCTACAACTCGTTTATTTTCTTCTGTTTCTGCAAGTAAAACATTCGCAAAGCTTTGAACGTCGTTCTTTGTCTGTTCATCAGCCTCAGCTACATGTATGAATTCACTCTTTTGTTCAATCGCTTCATCTTCTTGCTGAATTTCCTCAAGTGCTACAAATGTCTCTACTACAGGCGCTTTTATTTCTGCAATTACTTCCACTTCTTCTAGCTCTTCTGTTTCCGCAATTACTTCCACTTCTTCTGGCTCTTCTGTTTCTGCAATTACTTCCACTTCTTCTTGTGCTTCTGTTTCTGCAATTACTTCTACTTCTTCTAGCTCTTCTGCTTCTGCAATTACTTCCACTTCTTCTAGCTCTTCTGTTTCCGCAATTACTTCCACTTCTTCTGGCTCTTCTGTTTCTGCAATTACTTCCACTTCTTCTTGTGCTTCTGTTTCTGCAATTACTTCTACTTCTTCTAGCTCTTCTGCTTCTGCAATTACTTCTACTTCTTCTAGCTCTTCTGTTTCCGCAATTACTTCCACTTCTTCTGGCTCTTCTGTTTCTGCAATTACTTCCACTTCTTCTAGCTCTTCTGTTTCCGCAATTACTTCTACTTCTTCTGACTCTTCCGCTTCTGCAATTACTTCCACTTCTTCTAGCTCTTCTGTTTCTGTAATTACTTCCACTTCTTCTGACTCTTCTGCTTCTGCGATTACTTCTACTTCTTCTGACTCTTCTGCTTCTGCAATTACTTCCACTTCTTCTGATTCTGCAATCACTTCTACTTCTTCTAGCTCTTCTGTTTCTGTAATTACTTCTACTTCTTCTAGCTCTTCTGTTTCTGTAATTACTTCCACTTCTTCTGGCTCTTCTGTTTCTGTAATTACTTCCACTTCTTCTGGCTCTTCTGTTTCTGTAATTACTTCCACTTCTTCTGGCTCTTCTGTTTCTGTAATTACTTCCACTTCTTCTGGCTCTTCTGTTTCTGTAATTACTTCCACTTCTTCTGGCTCTTCTGGTATTTCCACAATGATTGTTTCTGCAAGTTTTTCTTCTGCTTTGACAATCACTGATTCTTCTGGAGCTTGCTTTTCCACTTCAATAGTAGGTTGTTTTATTTCTGTATTACGTTTAATTTCTTCTGATAATATTGTATCCTCGTGCTCTACTTTAGAAGCCACTAATTCTTCTTGTAGATTGTTTTCGTTTAACACCACTACATCTTTTTCTAGCTTAGCACTTTCCATCTGCTCAGCTACTGTTTTATGAAGTAATTCATCCGCTGAAACTTCCTGCGGTGTACTCATTCCTTGAATCACTTCTTTTTCTTCTACTAAAGGCTCTTGGCGTTCGATTTCATAACCGTTTTTCTCTAGCCATTGATCAACAACTGATTTTTCTTGCTTTTTATCCTGTTGACCAACCGATTCATGACTAGGCGAAGAAGACGTTGCTTGCCCTTCTGAGAAATCTGATAATGTATATCCTTTTTTCTCTAACCATGCATCAACAACTGCTTTGCCCTCTACAGATATTTCAAGATCTTCTCTTTCTTTTACTTCCTCCTGCTTTTCAACCTTTTTCTCTACTGAAGGACGATTATATCCATAAATTGGCGAAATCATTTCTGTTGGACGAAATGGTCTACGGTTACTCTCTTGCGAAGGTGCAGATGCCTTTTTAACGACAGCCTCTCGCACCGGTTCATATTGTACTTCCGGTTCTTCATATGTAGAAACTACCTTTTCCACATACGGTCGTCTGCTTCTTTCCACCTGTATTCCTCTTTGAGCAGTCGGTTCTTCATATGTTACTCCTTGAACAGGTTGTTCTTCGAAGTGATCTACTTCTCTTTCATCCTCTTCATCGAACCCATTATCCGGTACTAAAGGAAAACGGCATTTACCTGCATTCCTACTTGCCATTTGTGCTTCTCTTGCTTCAGTGTAGTGGTTTACACGAGGAATTTTCGGCTGACTTTCAATTTGCTTTTGTACTTCTTTATTCAACGCTGTTTGTTCTTCCTCTTTGTTAAACAACTTTTTCATCCAATCTAACATGCTTACCACTCTTTCTACTAAATAGTAACATCCTTTATTGTATCAGCATTCGGCAAAAAGTGCAGGTAAAATTAAGCATGTCATATTTATCCACAATATTCTAATTTACGAGTGTTTCATATGGAAAAACGCAGCCTTTCATGTAAGACTGCGCTTAAGCTTTACGCTTCCGATATGCATCTATACTATCCGTTACACTTTGCAATAAAGAATTTACATACTGCGGGTCAGATAATTTTTTATCTTCTTCAAGATTTGACATAAACCCAAGTTCTAATAGTACACCAGGTACTTTGGACCAATTAAATCCAGAAAGATCATCCCTGAATTTAATTCCATTTACTTTCACTTGCTGGTTCTCCCTCATTTTATTTACAATCATTTGAGAGATTTGAAGGCTTTCCGCATAAATCTCTTTCGTATGCGGACTGTCTTCTGCTGGCGTCAATACAGCAAATCCACTTTGGTTTGGATTTTCAGAACCATCTGCATGAAGACGTAAAAATAAATTTGCCTTATGATTGTTTGCGAATGTCGCCCGTTCTTTATTACTTATATCAACGTCTTGTGACGTTCTCGTCATTAATACTTGCATTCCCTTCGCTTCTAACTTTTCTTTTAATACGAAAGCCATTTCTAATACAAGTACGGCCTCTCTTTTTTTCGTCACAACACCAGTTGTACCATCTGTGACTTTATATTTTTGTGTTGTTGCCCCTGGCCCAATCGGCTCTAAATTTAAATTCGCTTTTTGTTGATGCCCTGGATCAATAACGACGAGAAACTTCTCTTGTTTTTCATTACTCTCTACTTTTTGTTCATTATTTTGCATTGGTTGCTCAGTTGGCAGCACCGGTGTAGTTTCCTCTATCTTTTCTTCAGTCGGCACTTCCTCCTGCTTATGCTCCACTTGCTCATTCGTTTTAATTGCTTGCGATTCTTCGTTCTTTTCTTGTTCTTGCTGCTTTTCTACCGGTGCGTCTTCTTTGGTATCTTTTCTTTTCTCTTGTATAGAAGATGTAGTTTCTTTTTTCGGCTGCTCTTGTGAACAACCAGCCATATATATTCCAATGAATGCAATCATGCTCATTATTTTTATATACTTCATACTTCTCTCCCATCACTTTGCACCGGATTCAAAGTTTTTCTTATAATTGCCCTATAATCTCATCCATATTTCCAATATAAACAGGATGCCACGTTTCTGTACCACGCTCTGCAGTATAAACCGGATAAGCGTTATCATCTATATTTACGAAAACTGGATCACCCATATCCGTTTCATATCCAATTGCAATCCATCCTTCTTGCCACTTTCCGTTTTCTTCACTTATTAATGAATTTTTATGTTTATCATATCGGTAACCGATTTGTCCTTTTTCTAATTCACTTTCACTAAACACATATATTTCATAAGTACCTAGCTCAACATCTTGCTGTTTTGAAGTTTCAATTCGTTTTAGAAGTTCTGCGATTTTTGGTTGTTGTTTCATACGTCTATCCCCTTCTATTTTTCTAAATTTTAACTAGTTTGTTTATAAAATACAATATAGATTTTAAGAAAAAAGGTGACATTCTTATCATATTTACGATTTTTTGAGTATATCTATCACAACTCTCAATATATCAACGATTCAACAAGAAATTTCGACTTACCGATAAAGAATGACAAAAAGAAAAGAGAGGCTGTCCAAAAGGACAACCTCTCTTTTCTTATATCAATTAAAATTTAAACTCTTGTCCAACTTCAAAGCTATCTTCTAATACAAGAATACCTTTTTCTTGTGGAGCGTCTGGAAGCTCTAATTCACGTGCAGAGCAGATCATTCCAGAAGAAGGAACACCGCGAAGTTCAGCCGGTTTAATTAACATACCGCTTGGCATTACAGCGCCGATTTTCGCAACGACAACTTTTTGTCCTGCATCAACGTTTGGTGCACCACATACGATTTGTAATGTTTCTGTACCGATTTCTACTTTACAGATGTTTAGCTTATCAGCATTTGGATGTTTCTCTTTTTCAGCTACATAGCCTACAACAAATTTCGGAGAAAGATCTGCTTCTACTGTTTCTTCAAAGCCATTCTTCGCTAAAACTTCGTTGATTTTCTCTACAAGCTCTTTCGTTAATGTAAGGTTTCCTGTTTCTGTTACTTCTAAATAAGAAGATGCATTAAAGATGTTGAATCCTGCTGTTATATTGCTTTCACGATCGTATACGCGTGCAACATCTCCTTTGCGATCAAAAGTACGGTTCTCTAAAGTAATATCTTGTAAGGCAACAATTAAAGTGTCACCAATTCCTTCAAGGTTGTAAAAAACGTTCACTTCGTTCATCCTTTCTCTTTTCCATCTGTCTTCTTCCGATTTTTCGCTAAAATAAAGATTGGTTCAAATTCTCCATCTTCATATACGAATGAAAGTGATGTAATCGGAACATGCCCTTCGGCAAAAAATTTCATTGTCATTTGTGCAATAATATCATAACCGATTTCGTTGACGATATCAGCAATAATTAATACATCTTGGTGAGGAACAGCAACAACCATGTCACCAGAAATCTTTTCACGCATCGATTGTAGTAACGATTCGTTTAAAATACGAGTCGCGTCATACCCATCATTTGTGTTTAAAAAGTAGAATGTATTACCCGCTACTGTGTCTTGTTTAAATTCATAACCTAATGAGCGTGCGTTGAATAATGCCATTTCACGCACTTGCTGTTCTGTAAGTTCTAATTTTTGTAACAGACGTTCATCAATTAGTCGATACGTTTTATTCGAATCTAACGCATAGTAAATACGTGTTTCCGCCGTATGATCCGTCATAATAAACGGATTTCCTTCTTCTGCTTGTTTCGGGAAAGAAGTAGAACGAATAACAGGTAAAATTTTTGCTCCGCTATTTTCTTCTTTATGCATCGCAATTAGCGCTTCTTGTACGTAATAAGCAACTTCTTCAATTGCCTTTTCTTTGTTCACTTCCCATTTTGCTACAACTCCTGGAAGTGATACGTTAATACCTTTTTTCGAGTCTTTCTGTTCTATACGTAGAACCTCTTTCTCGCTATCATACTGAAAGTCCCACTCTGGACGAGATAATTTCTTCATTAACTCGTCTTTCATCTTTTTACTTGTCATCTTCATCTCTTTTTCCTCCCTTCCAAAAAAATAACCTCCCCCGCGAAGGTAGAGGTTGTTTTACAATTCAATTGGCAAATTGCCTTATTTTAAACCTTCAATGAACTCTTCGATTTGTTCTTGTGTTTTACGATCTTTGTTTACATAGCGACCAGTTTCTTCACCTTTATTGTACGCTACAAAGCTCGGAATGCCAAATACGTCTAATTTTACACATAGATCAATAAACTCATCACGATCTACATAGTAAAATGAGAAATCACTATATTTCTCTTCTACTTCTGGCATAAATGGGTCTACAAAACGGCAGTCTGGGCACCATTCTGCTGAGAACATAAAGACTACATTCTCTTCATTTTTTAATTGTTGGAATTGCTCCATGCTTTCTAATGACTTCATCTATATTTCCTCCTCTAACGAGTGCATTTTTCATGTTATAATCTTTCTTTTATACTACCATACATCGCGCATGGTGCAAGGTTTATGCTTGCTTTTTGTCATACTTATATTGCCCAACAAGTAACTTAACAACGTGTACAAATAATTCCGTGCGGTCGACATAATCATCTGTAAAAATACCAATCGCTCCTTCGTGACTACGAATATCTTTTCTATGTACAAACTCTTCCATCACTTCGCTTAATTCTTTACCATCTTCAAGAGGTGCTAAAAAATCGTCTGGTAACGTAATACGCGCTCCTCCGGCCACAAATACTTTCCCATCACTTGTTGCTAGCGCGCCCCAGTTACACATAAATAAACCGTGCTCCGTTTTCATCACACCGCCTTCTAGCCCAATACCAATTGGAGCTTCTCCTTCCTCTAGCGCTCGCTTCGCTCTATTAATCGCTCCTTGCATCGTCTCTTCATCTGAAAACGGCTGATTTGCTACTCCTGAAGGAACAGAGAGAGATGTAATTGTAGCATCTTTCCAAACCTTCTCCACAGCACCAACTTTCGTTTTATTCTTCGATCCAACTACTACTTTCATTTCGTTCACCTCTATAAAAATTCATCATTCTATTCTAATATCCGCATCAGATACGAATTAAGTATCAACCACTACCACATATCACCAAGTCATCTATTCAGCCTAAAAAAGAAGGTTTTTTCTAGCAACATTACCGTCTTCGAAAACAAAAACAGCCTTCCTCTCACTTCCTACTTGGAGTCTTCATACATCATTCGAACACCAATTAAGCACTGACCGCTCCCAATCATCGCTGGGTCATCTATTCAACCTAAAAAAAGAAGGGTTTTTCGCCCTTCTTCTCTACGCGTTATTCTTAATTGTCTCTAACGTCGTTTTATCTGTTGTTCTTACAAGCTTCGTAATTAATTCTTTCGCCGCTGCATAATCATCAACATGTAAAATTGAAGCATGTGTATGAATGTAGCGTGCACAAACACCAATTACTGCTGATGGGATACCAGAGTTACTTGTATGTACACGGCCCGCATCTGTACCACCTTGTGAAATAAAGTATTGGTACGGAATATTGTTTGTTTCTGCTGTATCTAAAATGAATTCGCGCATTCCTCTATGTGTTACCATCGTGCGATCGTAAATACGAAGAAGAGCACCTTTTCCTAATTGACCGAACTGCGTTTTGTCACCAGATGCATCGTTTGCTGGACTTGCATCAAGCGCATAGAAAATGTCTGGTTGAATCATATTTGCAGCTGTTTGCGCTCCGCGAAGGCCTACTTCTTCTTGTACAGTAGCACCAGAATATAATGTATTTGGTAATGTTTCATCTTTTAATTCTTTTAACAATTCGATTGCAAGACCACATCCGTAACGATTGTCCCAAGCTTTCGCCATAATTTTCTTCTCATTTGCCATCGGTGTGAATGGGCAAATCGGCACGATTTGTTGTCCTGGTTTTACACCAATTTCAATCGCATCTTCATAACTATCTGCACCTATATCAATTAACATATTTTTTATATCCATCGGTTTTGCACGTTGCGCGTCACTTAATAAATGAGGAGGAATAGAACCAACAACCCCAATAACAGGACCATTCTTCGTCATAACTTGTACACGCTGTGCTAATAAAACTTGGCTCCACCAGCCGCCTAACGTTTGAAAACGAAGCATTCCGTTTTTCGTAATTTGCGTAACCATGAAACCTACTTCATCCATATGACCTGCTACAAGAACACGCGGGCCAGTTTCGTCCCCTTTTTTCAGACCAAATACGCTACCTAAACCGTCTTGTACAATTTCATCCGCATATTTGCTTAATTCTTGTTTCATAAAACGGCGTACATCATGTTCAAAACCTGATGCCCCCTGTAATTCTGTTAACGTACGAAATAATTGTAATGTCTCTTTATTCACGAAGTCCCCTTCTTTCAAACCTTAGTAGAATACCTCTTTTATTGTAACGAAATTTTCGAAATGTTTCTAGTTTCTTCTTTTTTAACTGTATTTGCTTTATAATTATTATTGGTACACTATTTTTATTTTATAGAATTGAGGTGAATATATGAGTTGGAAAGGTTTAGTAGCAGGTCTTGGCGTTGGGTTCGCAGCTGGTTATCTCGTTGCAAACAAAGTACAAGAACAATCCCATATTTCTTCAGAAAAAGCATTGAAAATGGTGAAACAAGCATTAAGTCATAAAGGTGAAATTACTGGCTCTTGGGTACATATGGTTCCAGAGACATTTGAAAAATATGATGTCGCATATGAAGTTTATCGCGGCGGTCTTACAACAATGTTAGATGATATACAAGAACGATTTGAATTTTTAGTTGATGCTAAAACAGGTACTGTTTTAGAAGTTATAGCAGCATAAAAAGGAGGGTTCCCATTAGGTGAACCTCTTATTTTTTTGAAATTGTGGGTATTGATTAAAATTATATCAGCGATTTTCCGAATATATCGACTTACCGACAAAATCCGATAATAAAAAAGAAGCTGCTCCAACAAATATGATGGAACAATCTCCTCTTTTTAAGCTTCTATACTCGTTTTCCGTTCTATTTTTTCTACAATATGTCCTTCCTCATTCCACTTCACAGCACGATAATATGCGTCATGATAAAACGTAAACCACGCCTCTTTTTCAGCACCATACTTCATCCACTTTTGCTTATTTTCAATCGAAGTCATCGGATAATCATCGTATGCCATTACCCATAATACATTTTGATGCGCGTGTGTCGGCAATAGGTCTGCTAAATGTAGCATCGTTTCTCCTTGACTCTCCAAAGCGATAACTGCATGTCCATCGCTATGACCACCGGTATGCGTCATCTTGATTTCATCTGTAATTTCTATTTCTTGCTGGAACGTAACAACTTGATCTACAATTGGCTCCCAATTTTCCTTCCAATATGTATTACGTGATCTAATGTTTGGATTCCTCATTTCATTCCACTCTGTTTCACTTACGTAAACTTTCGCATTTGGAAATGCCGGTACAAGGTGATCATCTTCCCATTTTGTTAGACCAGATGCATGATCAAAATGAAGGTGTGTCATTAAAACATATTGAATATCTTCAGGCTTTAATCCCTGTTTTTCTAACGATTCATAAACCGATGATTCTTCTGTTACACCTTGATTTCGTTTCATCTTCTCATTCAACTTACCGTTTCCTATTCCTGAATCAATGAGCATATTTCCATCTTTCGTTTGTAAAAGTAACGGATCTGTTCGTAAGTAAATATGATTTGTGTCATTATGTTTATATTTACGTGACCAAAGTACTTTCGGCACAACACCAAACATTGCGCCTCCATCTAAATGTGTATTTCCGCCTTTTAACCACGTTACTTTTATATCTCCAATTTGTAACTGTTCCATTACACATCCCCCTCGTATATTAATATTTAAGCCCTATCTCAGGCTTAGTTTTTCTCTCTAATAAGAGTCCAGTAATAAAGAAAATACTTGGACGTCTCAAGATATTTCTAGATAATGGTCTTAGGATCATTTGGGACAATTCTGTATTCCCCTGTGGATTTACCACACGAAAAGAGTGTTTCTCAGTGAACGCGCGGGGCTCCCTACTCGCAGGCTGAGCAGCCTGATCCTCGAACCTAGATGTTAGTAGCTCTAGGGCGGCTTTCGATTCAGGACTAGCTCTTATACACGAGGTTGTTGGTCGGCGTACACACTAGAGATATCTCGAGACGTCCAAGCAATGATTCTAAATCGAAAGGAGGTCTCTTACGTGAGATTATTTGTTGGTCTAGATGTAAGTTCGTTTGATATGAAAGTTTGCTTTTTAAATGGTGAAGGAGAAAAGCTAGATTCTTTTTCAGTCAGTAATGACTTACCAGGTGCACAGGTACTTAAAGAACGATTATTACAGTGCACAACCAATCAAGAGGTTGAAACTTTAAAAATCGGCTTAGAATCTACATCTGTTTACAGTTTTCACCCATCCATGTTTCTCCATCATGACGAAGACTTAAAAAGATTTGGCACAAAGGTATTTCTTCTAAATCCAAAACAAGTCGCAAACTTCAAGAAAAGTTATTCAGACATGAATAAGACTGACGAAATTGATGCCTTTGTCATCGCTGATTATTTACGATTTGGGCGAAATCAAATGTCCATCGTGAAAGAAAGTCAATACGTGGCATTACAGCAATTAACAAGAGCTCGTTATCAACTCGTTAGAATGTTGACAAAGGAGAAACAACATTTTCTACAACACCTAAGTTATAAATGTAATACGTTCTCACAAGAAGTCGATTCTTCTATATTTGGTAACGCCATGATGGAATTGTTCCTTGAAAAATTCAGTCTAGAAGAGCTAGCTGACATGCCTTTAGAGGAACTCGCTGAGTTCCTACAGGAAAAGAGTAAAAATCGATTTGGTGACCCGAAATGTGTCGCATCAACCATTCAAAAGGCTGTTCGCACGTCGTACCGTTTAGATAAGGTGGTAGAAGACTCAATCGATATTCTTTTAGGAACATCAATCGAAATCATTCGTACCTATCAAAGACAAATTAAAGAACTAGAAAAATCTATTAAGCGGATCATGGCTGGATTAACGCAAACATTAGAATCCATTCCTGGAATCGGGCCTATATATGCCGCTGGTATTATCGCTGAAATTGGCCAAATCGAAAGATTTGACGATGAAACCAAAATCGCAAAATATGCCGGGTTATATTGGCGTACATACCAGTCTGGCCGGTTCACCGCTGAAAATACTTCATTATCTCGTAATGGGAATCATTACTTGCGGTATTACTTAGTTGAAGCCGCCAACTCTGTAAGAAAGCATGTATTGGAATACCAAGAATATTACGCAAAAAAGTATAATGAAGTACCAAAACATCAACACAAACGTGCACTCGTTCTAACCGCAAGAAAATTTGTGCGATTGGTGGATGCGCTACTACGTAATCACCAACTCTTTACGCCTGAAAGGTGTGTGAAAGTGTGACATAAAACTTGTCATCGCTACCTTTCAATCAATTCCAGTATTTTACATGCGGTGCTGGTCTAGTTTCGTGATGTCTTTTTTAAGCAATTTGTCCTTTGATAACTTCAAAATATATTATTTTTCAGTTGACATACTACCGCAGGTCTTTTAATTAATCTTAACATAAAATTCTGATTATTTTAGGCATAAAAAAACCTATGCATTACTGCATAGGCTCTGTACGATATTTTGCTTCAACTCGGTAAATACGATGACCCTTACTAGAGAATTTCTCTTCGTATTCAGTCATGATGTTACCTTCAAAGTCGCTGTTATGAAGATCTAAGCTTAAGTACGTTAGTAACATACCATACTCAGCCATACTCATAAGAGAATATTCAAATAAACCTTGGTTATCTGTTTTAAAATGAATTTCTCCGCCTTCTACTAACACTTCTTCATAATTACGTAAAAACGTTTTATACGTTAAACGACGCTTCGTATGACGCTTCTTTGGCCATGGATCTGAGAAGTTTAAATAAACGCGATCAATCTCACCTTTTGCAAAGAAAACTGTTAAATCTTCAGCATCTTTATTAATTAACTTTAAGTTCGGCACTTCTTCTTCAATTAATTTATCAAGTGCATCTACAACAACACTTGTGAATTTTTCAATTCCAATATAATTAATATGTGGATTCGCTTTTGCCATATCATACATAAAGCGGCCACGACCTGTACCTACTTCAATATGAATTGGTTGTTCATTTCCAAATACTTCTTTCCAGTTACCAGCGCGCTCCTCTGGGTTTCCGATTACGATATGTGAATACTCGTTAATTCGATCCATTGCATATGGTTTATGTCTTAAACGCATAGATGTCTCCCTCTCTTTACAAAACTATTTTAAAGGAATAATTCCTTCTTTCTTTTTTTAATTAATCTACCAAACAAAAAACCAAGTACGTACGAGCACTCGGTCCGTTTCTTTCAAGTATAAGATGTACCATTTTGATAAAAACTACATACAGCATTAAACATTCCATGACGAAACAGCTTTTTCTCTTACATTTGAAGAGAAAAACAATCGAAAGGATGATCCGTTCATGCCAATTAATCAACAACATCAATTAGAAGTGCTGAAAGATATTTTAGTCAACCACCAAAGTGATTGCTGCGGGACAGTTTCAGAATGCGAGCAATTAGAGCGCCTCATTCAATCGTTACTCGCAAACGATAATATAAGTAGTGACGCTAAAACAATGCTAAACGATGTATATTCTTATAGTCAATCGGGTAAATCTTCCTCTAATTTGGACAACCATATTTCCAATAATCAAGAACAACTTACTCAGTGGATTGCTGGAATGGACAATTTTTCTTAAGTATTATTCTGAAGCAAGTAGTTGCTGTAAATATTGATGCCAATATTCAGCTTCTGCTTGCTGTTTTTTTGTTGTATGCCATTGAATAGACAAAATCGTTTGTGCTATCACATACCATCTCATACGCCTAAGCAGCGATTCATCCATTTCAATATCATAAAAACCGAGCCACTCACTCCACTCCTGGCGCGGAATGTACCAATATAATAACATACCAAGGTCTAGAGCCGGGTCAGCAATTACAGCTCCATCCCAATCAATTAAAAACAACTCATCTTCATCCGACAATATCCAATTGTTATGGTTTACATCACAATGGCATACAACAAATTCATTGTATTCAATAGCTTTTAATGAACCCATTAAATATTGAAGGCCTTGCTGAATTGTTGCATCATCCCTTATATCTCCTCTTAAAACGAGTTGCAGTTGTTGTAATAACTCTTGTGCGTGAAGCGGCTGCTTCCCAAGTCTTTGAATCATCTGTACAAGCGCTTTAGAGGAGTGTATTTTCTTCAAAAGTTTCGCAACACGTTCTAGTTTCATATCCTCTGGCTCTAGCTTCTGTCCCGGAAGCCATTTTTGAGCAGAAATTACATCACCATTCGTTACCCTTCTTGTCCAAAGTAATTTTGGAACAATTCCTTCTGCTGACAATACCGCTAAAAAGGGCGATGTATTCCGCTTTAAAAATAACTTCTGTTGTCCGTTTTGCGCAATATATGCATCGCCCGTTACTCCACCAGCCGGTACAAGACTCCACTCTTTTCCTAATAATTGTTCCAACCATTCCATATTCATTACCCGTTAACAAATCCTTATCTTTTATAGTTATGAAAAGAAAAACCGCAACATTTCTACACATGTTGTGGATTCATATATTTTACTGTAAATGAAAAGAAAAATTAGCCTAGGCCAAAAATCCTCTATTTTATTTTACAAAACCTGTCATAGAATGACAACTTATCAAAATCGTCACCTTTGTCAATTCTACATTTATTACATTCTCATCGTCAAGTAGCGATTTGTCACATTATCGTCAATATATACGTGCTAATTGGAGCGAGCCTAAGTTCCTTTCCTCTAAATGAAGAAATTGGATCTATTTTCGCTTCGTTTTCGTTTACTAACACATGCCACGTTTCTTCTTTCGGAAGTTGCACCGTTTTAGCTTCTAAACCGCTATTAAATAAAACGACAATCTCTTTCCACGGTCCAAACGATTTTACATTTTGCAGGTGGTATGCAAGTACTTCTGTAGATGTTTGTAAAAAAGTCATATGTTTTTTTATAAGGTCTGCGTTTTGTAATCGGAATGCCCCATGCTCTTTACGAATCGCAATTAAACCTTTTATATAGTTAACAGTCTCTATCTCTTTCTCTTTTTGATCCCAATCTAATTGATTGATCTCATCATTTGCATTATAACTATTTTCATTTCCTTTCTTCGTACGATAAAACTCTTGTCCTGCATGTAAGAAAGGAATGCCTTGTGAAAGAATAACCATTGCGCTCGCTAGCAGGTGACGTTTTTTCAAAATCGCTTCTGATTCTTCATTACTGCGCACTAGTTTATCCCACATCGTCATATTATCATGACATTCTACATAATTAATGCTTTGCGCCGGCTCTAGAAACAGCCCTGTTTCTTTCATACTTAAAAGACTTCCTGCTGCAATATACTGCAAATGATTACAGTCTACAGACCCACCAAATGCAAAACCACGCTTGTTTATATGAAATGTACTCCCTTTTATCCCATCACGAAATTGATCATTAAACTGCGCAATATGCGGCATGTTCTTCGCATTATTTAACGTTGCTTTTTCTTTGGCAGGAAGTGGTGTTTGTAAATCCCATCCTTCTCCTAATAATAAAGCATCTCGTTTTATGTTTCGTACTTCTTTTTCTATCACATTCATTGTATCAACATCTAAAATTCCCATTAAGTCGAATCGGAATCCATCGACATTGTATTCAGTAAGCCAATATAAAATAGACTCTACAATGAATTTCCTCATCATTTTCCGTTCAGACGCTATATCATTTCCGACTCCCGTCCCATTAGAAGGCATACCATCTTCACCATGACGAAAATAATAGCCTGGAACAAGCTTTTCAAATGATGATAGCTCTCTTTCATAAACATGATTATATACAACATCTATGATCACCCTAATACCTTGTTCATGAAATGTTTCAATTAGTTGTTTGCACTCAACTATCCTGTTATACGGATCAGAGGGATTTGTAGCATAAAATCCTGTTGGTGCATTGTAATATAATGGATTATACCCCCAATTATAGGCGGACGAAGGATTCGCCTCATCTACACCACCGAAACAATATAAAGGTAATAGTTCAACATGTGTAACACCTAAATCTTTTATATGAGACAACCCTGTTAACGTCCCGTTCCGTCCCGTTGTTCCCTCTTCCATCAATCCTTTATATGTTCCCTTTTGACTCACTCCACTATTTTGATGTATAGTCGCATCACGAATATGCAGTTCATACAATATGGCATCTGTCATTGATTGTAATGGTGGTAATCCCTCTCGTCTTGTTACACTCGTTTTTTCTAAATCGATAACAACACCGTGTTTGCCGTTTACCGTCACCGACTTTGCATAAGGATCCACAGCTTCGTTCCATATTAAATTAATACAAACAAGAAATGTATAGCATGCTCCGTCTAAATCCCCTTGTAATGTTTGAATCCAAACTCCGTTTTCTTCTCTGTACATTTCATGATCGGTATATTCTTTATCACTCTTATAAATTCTTACTTTCGCAAGCCTTGCGGTTGGAGCCCATACTTTAAATGTCGTTTCTTCTTTTTGATACACAGCACCTAAATCTGTACCTTCGTAATAATACTTTTCATCGAAAATTGTTGTTCGAATAACAGCACCTATTTGTAAATCCGTTTCTTCATTCCGTTCATCTCGTACTGTATAATACTTCCCCACATCTAGCGGCTCTTCTATAAAGCACTCATACTTCGTTGCATCTGGAAGTGCAATAGTATGAGCAATCGGTAAATCTTTCACATTACTTCCTTCTTGCAAACGAAATGTCCGACTTGTTCCATACGCATGTGGGAGCAAAATTGTAATTTTATTCATTTCATCTAAATAGGCATCAAATGGACGTTTTACTTTCAACATAAAAAAATCACCATCATTCTCAAAGTTAAAATAAAGTGAAACTTTAATGAGCGAGAAAATTTTCCCATCCTCACTTATTATTAGCCTTCACCAATCAGGCGAGATAAAATGAGCTGCAAATGATAAGGCTTTTCTTATCAACAAGACTCTATACAGTAACTCCATTCTTCTCTATAGTATATTCACCTGCATAAAAAACGTTTTCAACATTCTATTTTTGTAATTTTATTTCAGCAATCGATTTATACTTCGGGGTTTCTTTCACGTGGGATTCGTATAAAGTAATTGTATCTGCTTGAAATGATATTTCAGGCACTTCTTTTATACTTTCTAAATGAAACTTTTCTTCTCCTATCCATTTACGAGCAACAGTAATATGTGGATGATACGGGCGTGTTTCTAGAGAAAAACCATTTTCTTCACAAATGGCATGTACTTGCTTTTGTAACTGAAACAAATCATGATTCTCACTTACCTTCGCCCAAAGAATACGGGGCTGATCTTCCCTACCAAACGTTGAAAAACCTTGTAACGTGAACGATAGTTCTTTTGTTTTTATAAGTGTTTGTAATCCATTCTTTATCCCTTTTAACTGTTCTTCTGTCGCACCTCCTAAAAAGGAAAGGGTAATATGATAATCTTCCTTATGTACCCACGAGCGAAATGGTAATTTCTCATTCGTATCCTCTTTATAGTTAGACAGCACTTCTTTTATATGATTTGGTAACGTAATTGCGACAAAATAATGCCTATCCATGTACACCGTCTCCTTCTTTCTATTGTTGCTTTTCTTTCTTATCTCATTCAATTAAAAAGAAGCCGCCCTCTAAAGTAGAGAGCGGTCATTATTCATATATCGGCGATTAAAGTTTCACTTTACTTCGCTAATTCATGAATTGCTTGCGCATAAATTGCTGTTGCTTTTAATAAGTCTTCAATTTCAATGTACTCATCTTTTTGATGCGCAAGTTCTTCCTTTCCAGGGAATAGCGGTCCAAATGCCACACCAGCTTTTAATGAACGAGCATAAGTACCTCCGCCAATTGCTAATAGTTCTGCTTTTTCACCTGTTTGTTCTTCATATACACGTTGTAACGTACGAATTAATACGTGGTCTTTATCAACGTGATGCGGGCGTGAATTAGAATAGTCAGCTACTTCAAATCCATGCGTACCAACATACTCTTTCAACTTCGCAATTGTTTCTTCAAAGTTAGTTGTAACTGGGTAACGTACGTTTAGCCCTAAGTTACCACCGTTTTCTTTCGTATAAGAAAGGCGACCAACATTCACTGTTAACGGACCGCTAATTTCATCTTTATAAGCAATAGTAGCTTTTTCACCCAAAATATCACCAGTAAATGTTTCTGTTGCAAATGTCGCAAATGCAGTTGCTTTTCCATCAAGTGAAACTGTAGTCAAGAAGTTTGCTAATAATAAACCTGCATTTTCTCCTTTTTCAGGAGTAGATCCGTGCGCTGAAATTCCTTTTATTTGCAACGTCACTGTATTACCTTCTATAGTCGATTCCCCTATTTTTTTAGCAGTTTGTAAATACTCTTCATATGCTACTGTAAGTGCATTTACATCTTCTCCTGTAATAACCGCTTCTGCAAAATCAGGAACCATATTTAAACGTCGCCCTGAATCAAATGAAACAAGTTCATATGTACCTTTTTTCTCTTCACTACCATTTTGCACAACTTGTATATCAGAAATTCCTTTTTCTGCATTAATAATTGGAAAATCTGCATCTGGTGCAAAACCGATTGTTGGCATTTCTTCGTTTTTAAAGTAGTGATCTACACATTTCCAATTGCTTTCTTCATCTGTTCCTATAATCATACGAACACGTTTTGAAAGAGGTAAGCCTAATTCTTTCACAATTTTCATCGCATAATATGCTGCCATCGTTGGGCCTTTATCGTCAATTGCACCACGTGCAAAAATCTTTCCATCGCGAATATCCGCACTATATGCGGGAGTCGTCCAGCCATCTCCTTCTGGTACAACATCAACGTGACAAAGAATACCTACTAATTCTTCTCCTTGTCCCATTTCAAGATGACCTGCATATCCTTCTAAATTTTTAGAAGCAAAACCTTCAGCTTCTCCTTTATGTAACATGAAAGATAGCGCTTTTTCTACCCCTTCACCGAATGGTGCGCCCTCTTTCGCCGATTCTTCTTCCCATACACTTTTAATTTGTAAAAATTGTTGTGTATCACGAATTAAATCATCTTTTCGTTTTGCAACTTCTTCTGTCCAATTAATCGCTGACATCACGCATCCATCCTTCACTATATTATCTCTTTCATCATAGCAAACCGAAATCCCTTATGCCATACACGAAAACTAAATACCGAACAATTGTAATATTTCAGACATTTCTTATTAGTTTTTCTTTTATTTTTTCAAAAAAATTTGCAGGAATTTGGCGTTTTACGTAGAATTTTATGTGTTAGTTGACTGACCATATATACAATGTCAACTACCAATATTTTTCTATATGAATTTTTGTTAAACTTTTGTAAAATTTAAGTAGATTAAAGCATGAATTTTATCATGTAGAGTACAATGGTAGTAACGACCTTCTTTCCTGAATGGGGTCAAAAAAACTAGTAGAGGAGTGGTTTTCTCTTGAAACCTACAACTACTCGTATGCTAACACGCATTAAATCAATTTATATGTACATCAATGAAAACGGAACGGTAACGACGAAAGACCTTGTAGATGAGTTCGGGATCACACCGCGAACGATACAACGTGATCTAAATGTGTTGCAGTTTAATGAACTCGTGTATAGCCCTTGCCGCGGTAAGTGGACAACAACAGGAAAGAAAGTGAGAATGACCTCATAACAAAAAATAATTGTATGTAAATAAATACATACCCCTTTCTAACTATTAGAAAGGGGTTTTTTCTGTACCTATAAAGGTACTACTTTTCAGTATCTACTTGATATGTTTTTAACATTTCTACTTCTTCATCTGTTAGCTCTCGGTATTGTCCAAGTTCTAGTTCTTCATCTAATACTAACGGACCCATCTCCGTTCTCTTTAGGTAGACTACTTTTTTCCCTACCGCTTCAAACATACGCTTCACTTGATGGAATTTCCCTTCTGTAATCACAAGCTCAATTTCGGAAATATCATCGCTTTTCAATATTGTAAGCGTACCTGGTTTTGTTTCATAGCCATCGTCTAAGATAACACCTTTAGCAAACTCTTTTACATCCTCTTCTGTTACTACTCCTGCAACGTGTGCATAATATTTTTTCGGCACATGCTTTTTCGGAGATAATAATTGATGTGATAACTTCCCATCATTTGTTATCAATAAGAAACCTTCCGTATCGATATCAAGTCGTCCAACTGGGAACGGATCAAAGATTGCATCTTCTAATTCTAATAAATCTATTACTGTTTCATGATTATCATCTTCCGTCGCTGAAATAACACCTTGTGGTTTATGCATCATTAAGTAAACAAACTCTTTGTATTCCACAACTTCACCGTGAATCATAACTTCTTGCTCTTCTACATTTACATGAACTTTCGCATCTTTTACTGGCGTTCCATCAATTTTCACAACGCCATCTTTCAATAATTTCTTTACTTCTTTTCTACTTCCATATCCCATATTCGCTAATAATTTATCTAATCTCACGCTTTTCACCTTCTTTATTTATCATAGAAAAGGGGACGTAATTACGCCCCTCTTGATTTCAACTTTATTTTAAATCTACTACCAAGTTTACGTTGAATTTTATCTAATGCTTCTCCGCCAAATACTCTTTCAAGTACTCCTGTGCGAATTGCTAACAATCCGTAAACAAGACCACCAATACCTGCACAAATCGCAACTGTTATAAGAGCACCAATACGGCCATCAGGCGAAATCATGAAGGATAGAAGCCATTGTGATAGTTTTACAGCAACGACCATTATAAGTGTCAGTACTGCAATTTGGAATGTTCTTTTATATACAACACCGAATGAATAGTGTGCGTATTTTTTAATTTGTCGATTTGTATACCAAACAGAAGCTAAGAAACCAACTGCGGTCGCTAGAATTGCTCCTACTGTACCGAAATAACGAATAAAGATTACGTTACATACAAATTTCAAAATAACACCCATAATAAGCGCGACAATTGCATGCTTTTGCTGATTAATCCCTTGAAGAATTGCCGCTGTTACTGTAAATAAAGCAAATAACAATGCAACTGGTGCATACCACATTAATACTTGTCCACCTAATGGATCTGAGTCATAGAAAGCCGTGTAAATTGGATATGCAAGTGTTGAAATACCGATAACTGCTGGCAATGTTAAAAACATATTTGCCTGGAATGTTTGTGTAATTTGTAATTTCAAATAGCGGTATTGTTTTTCAGTAAATGATTTTGTAATTGCTGGTACAAGCGTTAAACTAAACGCTGTTGCAAGTGATACAGGAATCATAATTAACTTATGCGTCCACATTGTGAAAATACCCAGCGCTCGCTCTGCGATATCACCTTGACCAATCGCCTGCATAATTGAGTTAAATGTCAATGTATCAATTTGTTGATATAAAGGAATTGTTAACCCAATTACAACGTAAGGAATCGCATATGCGAATAACTCTTTAAACAATTGAACAGTACTTACTGTTGATTCTGGTACAGTTTGTTCAATTAAATATTGATCCAAATATTTTTTACGTTTTAACCAGTACCAAATTAACACACCGAGTGCTCCAACCGCTGAAACGAACGCAGCAAATGTCGCTACTCCAACTGCTGTTGCAACTGTACCGCCAAGTACTTTAATAACGATAAAACTACCTGCTAATAAAAAGACGATACGAATAATTTGTTCAATAATTTGTGAAACGGTAGTTGGTCCCATAGACTGGTGACCTTGGAAATAACCACGAATTAAACTCGCTGCTGGTACAACAATAAGTGCGAAACTTACAAGACGAATGATCGTCGTAACTTCTCCTACATTATTGTGTATACTTTGTTTACCAAGCATCGCTTCTGCAAACAACGGTGCCGTCATGTACAGTACTAGGAACGAAAGAACTCCTGTTACTATCATCATAACCATTCCCGAGCGGAACATTCTCCGGCTCGTTTTATAATCGCCAAGCGCATTATATTTGGAAACAAATTTTGAAACAGCAAGCGGCACACCTGCCGTTGCGATACTTAAAAAGATCGTATATGGAATGTATCCATATGTATAGAGCGTTCCGCCTTCTGTACCTACTAATGCATGAAACGGGAAGACGTAAATCATGCCTAAGAACTTTACTAAAAATGTCCCTAGCGTAACAATAAGCGTTCCGCGCAGAAATTTCGAATCGGACATACAAAAATCCTCCTACATCTACATAAAATGAAACTTTAATCAGTGGGGTGTTCTTCTCCACTGATTATTAGTTGAACCATTCGAGCATTTACAGGCTAACAGACTCCCTATTTACTTCTCCTAAATCTTGAGGTTTTAGTCTTATCGCCTACAAATAGCAGGATAGTGCTGAACTCTAACTTTTGTATTGTACCACAATTCTCTCATTAAGCAGTACTTCACTCTATTTTTCTTTTAACGGAAAACATGCTATTCTTTTAGGCAGGAAATGTAGAAAATGAGGTCGATATATTATGCATTATGATGTTATTGTCATCGGCGGCGGTCCTTCTGGGCTAATGGCTGCAATTGGTGCTGCAGAAGAAGGCGCAAATGTCCTGCTTCTTGATAAAGGAAATAAACTTGGGCGTAAACTTGCGATTTCTGGTGGCGGACGCTGTAACGTAACGAACCGTCTACCACTTGATGAAATTGTTAAACATATACCAGGAAACGGTCGCTTCTTATACAGCGCTTTTTCTCTTTTTAATAATGAAGATATTATTACATTCTTCGAAAATCTTGGTGTTAAATTGAAAGAAGAAGACCACGGTCGCATGTTCCCCGTGTCAAACAAAGCGCAATCTGTTGTAGATGCACTTTTAACACGATTAAAAGACTTAGGTGTAAAAATCCGTACAAATACGCCTGTTGAAACGATTGAATATGAAAATGGTCAAACGAAGGCAGTTGTACTGCAAACAGGCGAAGTGTTAGAAACAAATCATGTCGTTATCGCTGTTGGCGGAAAATCCGTTCCTCAAACTGGTTCCACTGGAGACGGATACGCTTGGGCTGAAAAAGCAGGTCATACAATTACAGAATTATTCCCAACAGAAGTACCTATCCTGTCAAACGAGCCGTTTATACGTGATCGCTCATTACAAGGTCTTGCTTTACGTGATATAAACTTAAGCGTATTAAACCCGAAAGGAAAAGCTATCATTTCTCACAAAATGGACATGCTCTTCACTCATTTCGGCCTATCTGGTCCTGCTGCTCTTCGCTGTAGTCAATTCGTCGTGAAAGCACTGAAAAAGTTTAAAACGAACACAATACAAATGAGTATTGATGCATTGCCAGAGGAAAATAGTGAGCAACTATTTCAGCGCATGCTGAAACAAATGAAAGAAGATCCGAAAAAAGGAATTAAAAACGTTTTAAAAGGTTATGTCCCTGAACGTTACTTCCTATTCTTATTAGAAAAAAATGAAATTGACGGTAGTGAACAAGCTGGACAAGTTTCTCACGAAAAGATTCGTGCACTTGTGAAAGACTTTAAAGAGTTTACTGTGAATGTAAATGGTACGCAATCAATTGAAAAAGCATTCGTTACTGGCGGAGGTGTATCCGTGAAAGAAATTAATCCGAAAGAAATGTCTTCTAAATTCACGAACGGCTTATATTTCTGTGGAGAAGTTCTTGATATTCACGGTTATACTGGTGGTTATAACATTACATCAGCCCTCGTTACTGGTAGAATTGCTGGAACGACAGCTGGAGAAAACGCGAAAATGCAATATTAAAAAAGAAACAGGGATTCCTGTTTCTTTTTTTAATATTGCCATGAAATCATTATCGGCGATTCTACAACTTATATCGGCGATTTCTCAAATATATCGACTTACCGACAAGAAGCGACAAACATCTGCTCCATGTAACTTTCCATTGCTTTTTTGTTGCTTTATATACCTTAGTACCTTTATATTTTATATTGTTGAATATTTAAAAAAGGGTAAGGGGAAAACAAATGAGAAAAAAAGTCATGATGTCTTTAATGTTAATGACGTTTCTTTCTGCGGTAGAAGGAACGATTGTTAGTACAGCAATCCCTCGTATAACGAGTGATTTGTCAGGCGTCGAACTTGTTAGTTGGGTATATGCAATTTATATGCTTGCAACAGCTGTTTCGACTCCAATATACGGAAAGCTCGCTGATTTATTCGGCCGTAAAAAAGTTTTACTGATCGGAGCTACAATCTTTTTAGTCGGTTCTGCACTTTGCGGAGTCGTTACATCGATGGAACAATTAATTTTCTTCCGCGCTCTTCAAGGTATCGGTGCTGGTGCTGTTATGCCAATCACAATGACGATAATTGGAGACTTATATAGCGAAGCGAAAGACCGCGCGAAAGCACAAGGTTGGATGAGTGCCGTTTGGGGTGTATCCGGTGTTATCGGACCGTTAGTAGGTGGATTTTTAGTTGATTCCCTTTCTTGGCGCTATATTTTCTTCTTAAACGTTCCATTTGGAATTATCGCTTGCTTAATGATTGCAATTTACTACAAAGAATCTATTAAGCCCGCTAAACACCATATCGATTATCTTGGTGCAACAGTTTTTTCATTAAGTACAATCGCTCTACTATATGCATTATTAACAGGTAGCAGTAAGCAAAACTGGGGAGACATGACAATTATCGGCCTATTAATCTTTGCCGCTATTTCATTCATTATTTTCTTGTTCATCGAGAAAAAATCTCCGGAACCATTAATTCCTTTAACACTTTTCTCTAACCGTACATTATCTACGATAAATATATTAACTCTTATTGCTGGCGCAATGATTATTAGTATTACAATGTACCTACCAATCTGGAGCCAAGGTGTATTAGGAAAAAACGCTACAGAAGCTGGACTTATTTTAATGCCAATCCCTGTTATGTGGACATTTGGCGCTATTTTCTCTGGTAACTTAGTAGGCAAATTAAAAACGAAACAAATCATTTTACTTGGGGCTAGCATTTTATCAGTCGCTACGTTCTTATTATTTACACTATCAACCAATTCACCATCGTTCCTTATTTATGTAGCAGTTGGATTATTCGGCTTAGGAATGGGGCTTGTGACACCGATTTACATGGTAACAATTCAAGCAGCAGTCCCAGCTCATACACGCGGAACAGCTGTTGGTTTAAACACATTTATTAATACATTTAGTCAAACGTTAGGTGCTGCAATATTCGGTACAATCTTCAATACGATGATTCACGCACGTGGTATTAAAAATCTTGATCTTGTATCTGGTGGACATGGCGGTACTACAGCAAACGTAGTAACCGAATCACAATCCGCATTAGCATCAAGCGTACACGTCATTTATATGAGCACTTTCGTATTAGCAGTATGTACATTAATTATCGCTTGGATTTTATTAAAGCCAGCTACACAAACAAGTGAGCAACAATAAAAAGGATGACCATTTTGGTCATCCTTTTTACATAACATCTACTCTTCATTCTCCACAATATGTTTCAGCATGGATAATTTATTATCCCAAAAACGCTCATAATACGAGAGCCACTGTTGTAATTCTTCTAATGGTTCTGGATGCAAACGATATATCTTCTCTCTTCCGCTTTTTCTTCCACTTACTAAATTCGCTTCCGAAAGAATATGAAGGTGCTTTACAACCGCAGTACGACTCATCGGGAAATGATCCGTTATTTTGGAAATCGGTAACTCTTTGTCACTTAATAACCGTATTACTTCTCGGCGGGTTGGATCAGCAATTGCTTGAAATACATCATATTTCGCTGCTGACGAGGACACTTAGCCTTCGACAACCTTTTTCAGTTTTTCATTTACAATCGCTACCCAACCACCGCTCATTCTATCGCGAATAATAGAGCTCTTCGCATTTGCTTTCGGAAGAATTTCATCAGGATGTTTCCAGCCGCCGTGAATTAACGTAAATTCTGTTTTGTTATCTCCTAAGTCTTTCAAATTAAATGAAACAATCCAGCCATCTGTATCCCATGAGAAAGATAAATGGTTTGGCTCATCAATTTCTAACACTTTACATGGTGATGGCCCAAATGGTGATTGCACATGAAATTCATGTCCTACCTCTAATACAAAATCATTTGGCATAAACCATGACGCAATCCCTTCTGCAGTTGATACTACACTCCATACCTTTTGAATAGACGCGTTAAAAACGATTGTTTGTTTAATATCATTTAATGTATTTTGTTGTTCCATTTTCATTCTCCTTTACTCCGCGTTATAACATAACACCTTTTGGTTGTACTTTGATGATATAACACCTTTTGGTTTCATGTCAACGCTAATTCTTTTACTGTTGAGAAATTCTCAACATTTTTTCAACAGGACAAACACCCTCTTAGCATTTCCTCATAATATACTCACAAAGGCAATACAAAATAAAAACTTCTCTCAACATGAAACTCCATCATTCATATTGAAAGAAGTGCCTTACTTATATCATGCGTACTTCGTCTCTCCTCCTTCCCTCAGGGACAATACGCGAGATATGACAAATCAGAAGGAATATGCCCACCATTTGAGTAGGTAGTTATTTCTCTTCTCCTCAACATTTCCTTAGGAGCGAAATGACTACCGACTCACTTTTTTCAAACAAAATAAAAAGGGGTTGAACGCTATGTTCTATTGCATTAACTGCTCTGATATTCATCATGAAAAACATCCGAATGATAAAGTATTCAAAAACGGTTTTTATATTGATCCATTTTTAGGTGATCGTTATCACCTTGGTATGTGTAAAGATGCCCAAAACCATGAAACAGGGGAGCCTCTTTTAACGACAAAGAAATCAGGCACAACCCAATCTATTATGAACGTATTACCGACACATGTTGTCCCAACATAAAACATAAAAAAGAGCTGGATGAGCCAGCTCTTTTTTATGCTTTATAAACGATCATTGCTGAAAAACAATAAATTTGGTTTTCATCGTCGTTAATGGAAACACCAACTTGGTACTTAATATCTACAAAGTTGCTATCATCAATCTTTTCCAAAAAAACATTCACAGCGTCTTCTAAGTCTTTTTCGTGACTTTCATCAAACACTTTCACACGAATCATGTTAACACCATCCTAGATCGCAGCCCTCCGCCGCTTGATTATTGCCACGGTGCGTATCTATGATGCGATAAAACTTTCCATTCTCATATATATATCCGTCTTCTAACACATATTTTTTATCTTCAGTATAGACATAAAACTTACCTATCATAAATTTACTCGTATATAATTCCAAATAATTTGGTCTAAATTTAGCTACAACTTTATTTGTAATATCAATTTTTATTGTGCGCCCCACCTTCTCTCCCTCCTTTGCAAAGAACGGATTTAGGTATATTGTATTAGCGCTTTTACATTTTATGCTTAAAAATAAGTGGATATGCCTTCTTTCTTCACCTGTACTATTTTTCTAAAAAAATCACTATAAATAAAATCCCCAAAAAAACATAAAAAAAGCACTTTACCTTATTGACTCGAATATAAATATTATGTTATTATATAAAATTTGACATTTTTACATACGTATGCTATCATTAAAAGTGGTTACCACATATGGAGGTGGATGATTTGTTTCAAATTGGTGATAAAATCGTTTATCCAATGCACGGTGCAGGAATTATCGAAGCAATTGAAGAGAAAGAAATATTAGGTACTTCACGTCAATATTGTGTGATACGCATCATTAGTAAAGATATGCAAGTAATGCTTCCGATGGAACAATTAAAAAAATCAGGTATTCGTTATATCGTTGATCGAGGTACGTTAGATGATATACTTCTTGAATTTCAAAACGGGGAGTCAGACCCATCACTCTCATGGAAACAAAGATATACAATGAATATGGAAAAAATGAAAAATGGCAATTTACAAGATAGCGCAGAAGTGGTTCGGGATTTACTTCGCCGTAATAAAGAGAGAACATTAAATGCGAGCGAAAAACAAATGCTAGATAATGCCCGAAAAATGATGATTAGCGAAGTCGCGCTCGTACAAAATGTTACTGAACATCAAGCAACAGAATTTCTTCAAGATACAATTAATCATTAAATTTAAAATAGCTGAACGCTATTTTTTTTGTAAAAAGGACAAAGAGATAAAACTCTTTGTCCTTTTCATATTACCCACGCCCAGCTTGAAACGATGGATATAACGTCATTCCACCATCTGCAAATAGCGTAATTCCCGTTACATAACTCGCCTCTGAAGAAGCAAGCCAAGTTGCTACTGCTGCAATTTCTTCAGGTTTTCCAATATAGCCCATCGGTATCATACTTTCTACGTCAGCACGCTGCTTTGGATCAGCAAATTTTTCTGCATTTATCGGCGTATTAATTGCACCTGGCCCAATATTATTTACTCGAATACCTTTTGACGCATATTCTAGCGCTAACGTTTCTGTCATCAGTTTAATACCACCCTTACTTGCTGCATAGTGCACAAATAGTGGCCATGGAATTTTCTCATGAACACTAGACATATTAATGACAGACCCTTTAATATCATGTTCTACAAAATATTTAATCGCTTCACGACTTCCTAAAAAAGCACCTGTTAAATTTGTATTAATTACCCTATTCCAATCTTCAAGCGGCATTTCATGCGACGGTACCGCGTTTTCTATCCCTGCATTATTAATCATAACGTCAAGCGTACCAAACTCTTTCACAGCAGATTGAATGAGATTCACAACATCTGATTCGACCGTTACATCACCTTTTACAGCAATCGCTTCGCCGCCTACCTTTTTAATTTCTTCTAACACACCATTTGCTTCTGATTCTCGTGAGCGATAATTAATAACCACTTTCGCTTTTTCCTTAGCAAACCTCACTCCCATCGCTCTTCCGAGACCAGTTGCTGATCCTGTAATAACGACAACTTTCCCTGCTAAATCACTATACATTTCTATACCTCCTTTAACTTTTGGCTATACCTAACATAATTCCGGCTGCAATAATAAAAACGATACCGACAACGATACCCGTTAATTGGCGTTTCGTTTTCTTTTCACCTAATATAAGAATCCCACCAAGCGTGGAAATAATAATTCCCATTTGCGATAGCGAGAAACTTGTTGCGACTCCAACACGCGGCTGCGAAATGAATAAAAACATATTTCCAGCTGCCCAAATTAATCCTGGAATAATATTTCGGATTGCATATTTATTAAATGGCTGATGTTTAAAGGTAAGCAAAATCCCACCTAACACCATACCAACTGCTTGTGGCAACAAAGCTGACCAACCATCTACGTTAAATAGTCTAATCACTACAACGTAAACTAAATAACCGACTGTTGAAATTAATAAAATTACGATACCTCTTTTAAAGTTTGCTGCTTGCTCTGCATTTTTTTCTTCTTCACTTTGAAGCGATGTTAAAATAACACCGATAATAATACAAACGAGCGCTAAAATCCCAAGGACGACCGATATTGTCGTGGACCATTCATGAAATACGATAACGCCAAATAAAGTCGTCGCAACTAATTGAAGTCCTGTTGAAATTGGCATCGTCCTCGAAACACCCATTAAATCAATACTTTTTAATTGATTCGCCTGACCAAGCGCCCAAAATAAACCTGAAACAACTCCAACTCCAATAACGGTAGGTGTTAATACTGGCTTCATAAAAATATAAACAACAATTGAGAAAATAAGTGCTCCAAACGTTGTTCCGAGCGTTTGACTATACGGTCCCCCGCCCCGTTTTACATTAAATAGCACAATACTTCCCCAAAATATAGCTGGTAAAATTGCTAAAAATATATCCATCGCCCATTACCTTTCTCTGTAAAATGTCATAAATTGAAACTTTAATCATCCCGCAAAATAGCGGAATAAGTTACCACTCTCAATCATTAGAATGAGCTTTCATTTTTTCTTTTTTGCGAGCACAAATCTTTTCTACAACATCATTAGAAACATTCTTTTCTCGCTCCACATTTTTTACCTTTATATGATCTAAATAATCCTCCAAAGTAAGTGTAACTTTGTCATTTGGGGGATTATGCGCCCCTTGAAAAGTAAGAAATTGTAGCGTCACTTCAAATCTAGGAACAAATTCATCTTTCCTGCCGAGACGCTTTATATTTATAACTGAATCACATTCATATTGATCTTTTGTCACTTGTCTAATAACCGAATAGTACCTATTCAATAAAGCACTCTCTAAAAGCTGTTCCCTTGATTCTTTCGCGAAAGAATCACTTGGAGAAGAGAAAAAGATAGAACATATCACTGTAATAATTACACATATTTTTTTCATAACGTCCTCCTTATCCTATAAGTTAGTGTTCTCAAAAACGCCATAAAAAAACGACTTCCCCTACTTAGGAAAGTCGTTTTAATGAATCCAATATTAACCACCACTCACTGGTGGAATTAGTGCAACAACATCACCAGATTGGACCCTGTCATCTTCATTTGCGTATTCTTCATTAATCGCAACCATAATTGGCTCTGAAACTGGTACATTATATTCTTTCGCAACAACATCTTTTAACTCTGCAACCGTAATATTTTCTTTCTCTATTTGTAATTCACTTGTCCCTGCTTCTTCTTGCAAGTGCGCAAATAACAATACTCGAATCATACTTATAGCTCCTTCCCAGGCTCTCCCGCCGGATATGGTGTTTTTTCTAATTGATCACCAATCCATGAGTCACCATCTTCCCAAAACTCCTTTTTCCAAATCGGAACAATTTGTTTTATGCGTTCCATAATATATTCGTTCGCTTCATAAGCCGCTTTACGGTGTGGTGTTGAAACAGCAACAACAACCGCTATATCAGAAATTTGCAACGTACCGATGCGATGTGTAATCGCAACATATGTATCCGGCCATTTCTCTTTCACTTCCAGGCCAATTTTCTCTAGCATCTTTTCTGCCATCGTCTTATAAGCAACATACTCTAAGTATAATGTACGACGCCCTTTCGTAAACTCTCTAACGGTTCCAATAAATGTTGTAACAGCACCGCATTCACGTCGAATCACTTTCTTCGTTACCTCTTCAATCAAGATTTCTGTATTAATTACTTCATAATATGTATTTGTCATTTCGCACTCCTAACCGTTTGTAAAAACCAGTCTATGTACAACTCTTCTTCTGTTATATGAAATACTTTATATTCTTCTCGTATATTTGCCGGGGCATCATACCACGTAATAATCGCTACTATATTTTCTACTTTATGTAAAAGCTCAACGTCTTCCGCAGAACGAAGTAACACTACTTTCGGGTAGTTCTCTTTTTTATAGCCCTCTATTAAAATTGTATCCACTTCAAAAAACTCATATAAGCGAATAATTTCTTGCAAGGACCATTTCTTTCTTAGTGAAGAAAGTGAAAGCAATCCAGCACCTTCTACACTACTTACGACAGCACCAGCTTTACGGTGTCTTTCGCTATCTTTTTGCGCTACTTCTGGAAAACCTCCGTGCCCGTGATGTTTAATGGTAGCAACCTTCATTTCCCGTTCAGCTAATGCATGCACTATTTTCTCCACAAGCGTTGTTTTTCCGCTATTTTGATATCCTACTATTTGTAAGATTGAAGTGGCTTTGCCCATGGCCAATCACATCCCTCAGAGTGCTCTAACAATAATACAGATACTTTCATCCCGGTCTCAAATCCTCTCGTTCCTCCAGGTAACACAATAAAAGCATTCGCATCTGCAAGTGAAGATACTGCACTCGATTTATCTAAACCGACCGGCATCGCTTGTAACGCCCCGTCCACAATCGTTACGTTTGCTCTTACGAAACGAGTAAATGGATTTGGCTTTGGAAAATCTTTTTGTAAAATAGCATCCGCTCTATATACGTGAGGTTCCTTCGCATACAAATACGTTTTTATAATTGGTTGCACAAATAATTCAAAGCCTACATAACAAGCAGACGGATTTCCTGATAAACCGAAAAGTAACTTCCCATCAAATTCAGCTACTGTCGTTACACTTCCAGGTCTCATGGCTATTTTATTAAAGAGTACATTCGCCTGTAACCTTTCATAAATAGCTGGTAAGTAGTCATAATCTCCTACCGATACACCGCCAGTTGTAATTAAAATGTCGACCTCATCCATCGCTAATTGAATAGCTGTAAAACATGCATCTAACTCATCCGCGAGTTGACCATAATAACGAACTTTCCCGCCAGCTTTCATAATTTGAGCTGCGATCATATACGAGTTACTATTTCTAATTTTCCCCGGTTCTAACGGCTCATGTACTTCTAATAATTCACTCCCTGTCGTTACAATACCGACAACAGGCTGTTTTATAACTTTCACAGTGCTATATCCAAACGTTGCTAGTAAGGCCGCAACTCCTGGATTAATTGCCACACCTTTCTTAACGAGAACTTGATTTTGTTTTATATCTTCTCCTTTAAACGACACATTGTCACCGTTATTAAAAGGGCGTTTTAACTTCATATATGTTTTTCCGTTCTTCTCAAATCCTTCTGTCAGCTCTAGCATTACAACTGCATTGCAATCTTCTGGAATAGCTGCTCCTGTCATAATTCGAATCGCTTCAAAATCTCCTACTTCTTCTAAAAAAACAGAACCCGCCCCGATCTCTCCTATTACTTCAAATTCAACTGGATTCTCTTGGGTTGCTCCTTTCGTATCTTCTGCTCGAATGGCGAAACCGTCGTAAGGGGAACGATCAAAATGAGGAACGTCATGATCTGAGACAACATCTTCCCCGAGAATTCTCCCGTAACTTTCCGTAATAGAAATTTCTTCTACTTCACCATGCTTCGCATATTTCATTACCCGTTCTACTGCTTCAGCAACTTGAATTGGAATTCGTTTTTCTACCATCGTTTCTCACCTCATATTTGCAATTTTTTTTATCTCGATTAAACTTTATGTATTCAATAGAAATTACTTCAAGGAGGAATTCCATGTCTTCATTTACACATTTTAATGACCAAGGACGCGCAAAAATGGTTGATATAAGCGACAAAAAAGCAACCGTTCGAACAGCAATTGCGTGCTCTAGCATTGTCGTTACGAAAGAAATTTACGATAAAATCTCTCACAATGAAATTGGGAAAGGTGACGTATTAGCAGTTGCGCAAATCGCAGGCATTATGGCTGCGAAACGAACTTCTGATATTATCCCAATGTGCCATCCTTTATTATTAAAAGGTGTTGACGTTTCTTTTGATTGGAAACAATCAGAAGAACAATATCGTTTACTCATTGAAGTAAAAGTTAAAACAGAAGGTAGCACCGGTGTTGAAATGGAAGCTTTAACAGCTGCTTCCGCTACCGCTCTTACTGTGTATGATATGTGTAAAGCTGTCGATAAAGGTATGATTATCGGCGAAACATACTTACTTGAAAAAACAGGTGGAAAAAGTGGAGATTATACGAGGAATTCATAATCCTCTCTCCGTTGAACCTAAAGGATTTCCTTTAGGTTCAGCCTATATATCTTGCATATAAACTTTTCGCTACATTCATATCATTCGTCCCATGAATGAACGCCCTGCCATCTGTAAATAAAACAAAACGATATTCTTCTACCGGAAATGATAATAGATAAGGTGTCGCCTTTATCTCTACACTTCTTTGTAAGCGCTTTTTAATTTCTTCTAAATTAAAATTCTTCCGCACACCCGGGCGAATTTGTACTGTATTTCGCCCACATAACACTTCTGTTTTTGTTTGTGCTTCAAATGTTAAACTCGGATATGTACGTAACCTTCCGCAAGATAAACAAGTATCTTTTTTCTGCCTATTCACTTTAAATGCCATCTGTTGATTATTCCAAAGATCAAATGATAACATCGTTTCACGAAGCGCCCCAAAGTCTTCTACTAATATTTTCAGCGCTTCCGTAATTTGATGCGCAACTACTAATTGTACTGCCGGTTGTATAATACCAGCTGTGTCACATGTTGCTCCGCTCGCCGGATGCTCCATTAAACAGCGAAAACACGGTGTTTTCCCTGGTAAAATTGTATACGTTACTCCGTAACTTCCGACACACCCACCATATATCCACGGAATATTATACTTTTGTGAAATATCATTAATAAGAAGACGCGTTTCAAAATTATCTGTCGCATCTAATATTAAATCTACATCACGCACTAGCTCTTCCATTTCTTGCACCGTTACATCCGTCACAACTGGATTTATTTCCACCTCAGAATTAATCGCTTGTAAATGTTCTGCAGCCGCTATCGCCTTCGGTTTATACTGCTTTGCATCTTCTTCCGTATATAGTTGTTGTCTTTGTAAATTACTCCATTCTACATAATCACGATCAGCAATCGTTACTTTTCCAACACCTGCTCTAACAATCGCTTCTGCATTTGCCGCACCGAGAGCACCAGCACCAATAATAAGCACATGCTTCTCTCTTATTTTTCTCTGTCCTTCTTCTCTAACACCAGAAAATAATATTTGTCTTGAATATCGCTCCTGCATGCGATAGCCCCCTTTCTTATCCTCCTATATAAGACATTTCGATTTTCGGACGATTTTTTGCACTTTCTTCTGTCCGTTCATCCGAATACCTATCTTTTCTATTCATCCATACATCTTGTATAACACTTAATAACTCCTCATCCGAAAGATTTCCTCTAAGAAGTTCTCTTACATTCAAACCCTCTGTCGCAAATAAGCACGTATAAAACTTTCCATCTGCCGAAATTCTTGCCCTCGTACAAGAGGCACAAAATGACTCAGAAACAGATGTAATAAAACCAACTTCAACATTTGTTCCAACGTACCGATATCGCTTCGCAACTTCACCAAAGTAATGGACTTCAGCTGGCTCAAGCGGATACACCTTATGAATCATCTCAATCAATTCTCGTTTTGTAACCACTTGATCAAAATTCCACCCATTTGTACTACCAACATCCATAAACTCAATAAACCTAAGCGTGATTCCTTGCTCTTTAAAATACGCAGCCATCGGAAGTACTTGATGATCGTTCATCCCTTTTTTCACAACCATATTTACCTTTACTTCCAGCCCCGCCTCTTTAGATGCTATAATTCCCTTAATCACCGGTTTCGTATTAATATTTCGACCATTAATATTCCTAAATATGTCGTCATCTATCGCATCTAAACTAACATTCACTCTATGTAATCCAGCTTCTTTTAATGCCTTCGCTTGTTTCGTTAAATGGATAGCATTTGTCGTTAACCCTATATCTATTAGCCCATCAATTTTCACGAGACGTGCAATCAGTTTTGTTAAATCTTTACGAAGCAGTGGCTCACCGCCAGTAATTCTAATTTTTCGTACACCGATGTTAACAAATAATTTTGCCAAACGCTCAATTTCATCAAAAGTTAGTAAAAACTCATCTTTCAAAAAAGCATAATCTGGCCCAAATATTTCCGCCGGCATACAATATGTACATCTAAAATTGCAACGATCAATGACAGATATACGTAAATCTTGAAGTGGGCGTCCAAAAAAATCTTTAACCATCTCCTGCATCGCCACCCTCCCTTTCTGCCAAATTTCTTTCTTTTCATTCTATTATAATATATTTTCGAACTGCGATGTTTTTGCTCAAGGGAATAAAGTGAAACTTTCCTAACCAATTAGATTACGTACAAATAACGAGATAAAAAACCTTGAAGCATAAAAGCCCCAAGGTTTTCTTCTTATTAACTTAATCTAATAATAGTTAGAGTAGCCCCTGGCGTTGCCGTAGATAATGTAGCCAACGCAATTACTCCAAATAATTGTAAACTAACTGCAGCTCCAGCAGGCAAGTTAGCGATTATTGTTGCACTAAATGAACCTGCAGCCACTGCCGGAGAGTTTATCGTTCCCGCAAGCGGACTGCCATTTACAGTTATACGGGAACTTACAAGTAATCCTGCCGTTAAATTAATTGTATAGGCTATATAATAGTTTCCTGCATTCGCAACTGTAAATACAGTATTTCCACCACTAACGGTTATTCCTGGTCCAATATTTTGATTGTTTGGTAACGGAATATTCGTGCCACCTAACAAAACAGAAATAATACTTCCTGATGTATTATTCGCAAATGCATATGTTGCAGTTGTACTGACTCCAGTCGCCCCGGTCGCTCCTGTTGCTCCGGTTGCTCCAGCTCCTGTTGGACCAGTTGGACCTTGTATTCCTTGTGAACCTGTTGGACCTGTATTTCCAGTTGGTCCTTGGGAACCTGTTGCTCCTGTAGCCCCTGTTGGGCCTTGGATTCCTTGCGGGCCTTGAATTCCTTGTGGACCTGTCGCTCCTGTTGCTCCTGTAGCTCCCGTTGGGCCTTGTATCCCTTGAACTCCTTGGGGACCTTGCGCTCCCGTTGCCCCTGTGTCCCCTGTAGGACCTTGCAATCCTTGCACACCTTGAGGACCGGTTGGACCTATCTCTCCTTGTACCCCTTGTATTCCTGTTGGGCCTTGAGGACCGGTCGGACCTTGGATCCCTTGAATTCCTTGAATCCCCTGTGGGCCTTGTGCTCCCGTGGCTCCGGTTGCTCCTTGAATCCCTTGAGGGCCTTGTTCCCCTTGAATTCCTTGGGGACCGGTTGGACCTTGGATTCCTTGCGGGCCTTGGATTCCCTGTGGTCCTTGATCTCCTGTCGCACCAGTTACTCCTTGTATCCCTTGCGGACCTTGTATCCCTTGCGGACCAGTTGGACCAATATCTCCTTGCACACCTTGTATTCCTTGAGGACCTTGTAACCCTGTCACTCCGGTTGCTCCCGTTTCTCCTGTCGCTCCTGTCACTCCAGTTGAGCCTGTCGCACCAGTATCCCCTGTTACTCCTGTCGCACCAGTTGCTCCTGTCGGGCCAGGTGGTCCACCCGATGGACCAGTTACTCCCGTCGGACCTGATGGCCCTGTTGGGCCGGACGGTCCTGCTGGTCCTCCAGAAGGTCCCGTTACCCCTGTTGCTCCCGTTATTCCAGTTGGGCCTGTAGTTCCTTCCCCTGTCGCACCTGTTGCTCCTGTATCTCCTGTTGCCCCCGTCGGACCTTGGATTCCTTGAATTCCCTGTGGACCTTGCACTCCTTGTGCGCCCGTCGCTCCTTGAATTCCTTGTACTCCTTGCACACCTTGGGGACCCATCGGACCTGTTGGACCAATCTCCCCTTGAGCACCTTGCACTCCTTGGGGACCCTCTGGACCCGTTGCTCCTATTTCCCCTTGTATCCCTTGAATTCCAGTTGCTCCTTGTACTCCAGTTGCTCCCGTTATCCCTTGCACACCTTGTATTCCCTGTATTCCTTGTGGACCTTGTGGGCCTGTTGTTCCTACCGGTCCTTGAATACCTTGTATCCCCTGAGGACCCTCTGGACCCGTTGCTCCAACTGGTCCTGGCACTCCTTGTATTCCTTGCGGGCCCTGAAGTCCCTCTGGGCCTTCTGGACCTGTTGGTCCTATATCACCCATCGGACCTTGTATCCCTTGAACACCTTGTGGTCCTGTTGCTCCTGATGGACCTGGTACTCCTTGAATACCTTGTGGACCTTGATCTCCTGTTGCCCCTGTCGCTCCTTGAGGTCCTATAGTCCCCTGTATACCTTGTGGACCTTGATCTCCTGTTGCTCCTGTTACTCCTTGAATCCCCTGAACCCCTTGGATTCCTTGTTCACCAGTTATTCCTGTCGGACCAGGAATACCTTGAATCCCCTGCGGTCCTTCTGGACCTGTTGGGCCAATTGGCCCTTGAATACCTTGTATTCCTTGCAAGCCCTGTGCTCCCGTACTTCCAGTCGGACCTGTAGTTCCCGTTGCTCCTGTTACACCTGTACTTCCTGTAGTCCCAGTATCCCCCGTTGCTCCAGTCGCACCTGTACTCCCACTCGGTCCGCCACCCGGACCTGTCGCACCAGTTGGCCCCGTCGGGCCAGGAGGTCCTCCAGATGGTCCAGTTATCCCAGTTGGGCCTGTTATTCCAGTCGGACCTGTTAGCCCCTGACCCGTTGCTCCGGTTGCACCTGTATTTCCACTCGGTCCTTGTGTTCCTTGTATCCCTTGTGCTCCTTGTATTCCTTGTGGACCAGTTGCACCCGGTAACCCTTGGACGCCTTGAATTCCTTGAGGTCCCTCAGGTCCTGTCGCTCCAATTGGCCCTTGCAATCCCTGTATCCCTTGTATACCTTGTGCCCCAGTCGCTCCCGTTGGACCAATCGGACCTTGTAACCCTTGCACACCTTGAGGTCCTGTCGCTCCAGTTTCTCCTTGTGGTCCTCTCAATCCTTGTGCTCCCTGCTGCCCTTCTGGTCCAGTTGCACCTATTGGTCCAACTGGACCTTGAATCCCTTGCACACCTTGAGGTCCAGTCGGACCCATCTCTCCCATTGGACCTTGAAATCCTCTCGGTCCTTGCGGTCCAGTCGGACCTTGTGGACCTGTTGGACCAGTAATCCCTATACCCGTAAATCCAGTTGGAACAGGAGGAAAAGTAGGACCAATAAGTTCTGGTGGAATTCTAAAATTAGATTGTTGTTTCCCTTTATTATCACGATTCTTCACACTTTCACCACCTACAAACCGTCTTTTTCATAATAAATAAACCTCTTCTTAATCTATTTACAAAAATAATCTCCAAGACTATTTTTATTTCAAATAAATAAAACTCCCTTAATTCCTTAAGGGAGTCCTGCAATTGAATCCATATTATCTGTATTAGGGACAGCTTGCGCTATACCCGATGTATTTACACTTTGCCCCATATTTGTTCCTGTTACAGTACCAGCAGGGGTGCCCCTTGTATATGTCGTCGTCACCGAATCTCCCGGCTGTAAACAAAGCTTCGTTTCTGTCCCTATTACTGTAACAACATCAATCCAAGTACACCCCATTGAACCACTATACGATTTCGTAGCAGTAAATGAAGTATCACTCAAATTATCACCTGTAAATATATTCCCAGTATTATTAACAATAACAAACTCTTTTATATGCGCAGGCATAATTACACTCTACCTTTCCTTTATGAACCTAACGTACGTGTACTCGTTGCCAAAGGCGGAAGAAATACCGATGTTCTAATCACCGCTTCTGGCTGTCTTTTTCCATTTAAAAAAATAGCCGCACTCGATCCTCCAGCTCCTGCATATACTTTCGCCACAGCTAAAGGCGAGATATCATAACAGTCACCAACATTAACAGCTCCTGTATTATTAATAATTTTTACTTTACGCAAATTAACCCCCATTTACTCCTCCTCCTTTTTTATACTGTATGCAAAAGAAAAAAACTTGAAACAGACTCGTTTCAAGTTTTTAACTATTAACTATTTCGTTTCACCTTCATATTGAAGCATACCGCCAACCATGTTCACTGTTTTAAATCCTTGCTCATTTAAATAATGACATACATTTTCACTGCGCATTCCTGAACGACAAATAAAGATATATTCATTCTCTTTATTAAAGAAGTCTACTTTATGTGGGATATCGCCCATTTTAATATGTACAGCTTCTGGAATCTTTCCTGCCGCTACTTCTTCATCTTCTCTTACGTCTACTAGAAATAACGTTTCTCCATTTTCTAAACGCACTTGTACCTCTTCTGTAGTAATTGTTTTAACTTCTGTCATATGTAGTTCCTCCTTATATACAATAAAACCTTTAGTTTCTTTTCCACAAACATTCTCTACCAATTTTAGCATGCAAAAGAAAGAACGCAAAGAATCGAAAAGCTATTTCTCAATTTTCTCGCAAAACTTATTCTTTACAAACATAACTAGCACATTGTATCCTCAATATACTTGTTTTATGAAAGGAGTCGATTAAAATGTCGCTTTTTCTTTTCATTATGGGCATTGTGTTCTTAATCGCTGCAATTATTGCACTTAGTATGCAAAATAATAAAAAGATAAAATCTCCCCAAGAAATGTCATTCTTATTTCTATTACTTAGTATAGCGTTCTTCGGCATAGCAATCGCTACATATATATTCCGTCTACAAATCATGTAAAAAAAGGTGCCTACTACACATATTGCACCTTTTTCACATAATTTATTTCCTACACAAAACTAGATACTTTCCGATTTAAAAATTCATAAACTTTCTTTTCAAATAAATGAATATCAAATGCTCCTGCCATATGCCCATTTATACTTTCTATCTCATACACTTCCGCATATTTTCCTTGTTTTTGCAAAATGTCTACCATTTTATAATTATAACGTGGCGGCTGAAGCAAATCTTGTTTGCACGGAATCATAAGTACATTCGCTTCTATGTTAGAAAGAGATTCTTCTAGTGAAGAAAACCCATGTGCAATATCATGCAATAAAACTGCCTTCGCAGTATACATCCATGAATTTGCATCTACTAACTCTATACTTCTATATGTCGCTTTATTTATCTCTTTTTCAAATGATGTTAATGTAGAAAACTTTTCATAAGGTTCTATCTCTATACTATTACGAGGAAATGTCATTTCATAAAAATGCTCATCAAACGCGTTCATAAACATCATTCTATTTGCTAAATAAAGCCCCTTTATCGGCTGCTCTTCTCCATATTTTCCATCTTTCCAACTTGGATCTAGTTGAATTGCTTCAATCGCATTTTGCGCTACATTTACTGAGGTGATAATTGGATTTTGTGGATTCGTAATAACACCAATCATCCGCTCTACCATATGAGGATAGTGAATAGCCCATTGCTGCGCAATCATTCCTCCTGCTGAAGGTCCCATTACAGCGTGTAGCCTTACGATTCCCATATCTTTTATTAACTCATATTGCATACGAGCTACATCAAGAAATGTAAAAACCGGAAAATCCATTGCATATTCTTCTCCAGTTTCTGTATTAATTGATTTCGGTCCCGTTGTAATCACATATGGATTCTTCACCTGCACATTACAAAGATTATCTGTACATATAACAAAATACTTATTTGTATCAATTGATTTTCCAGGTCCGATGAGCCCATCCCACCAACCAAGCTCCTCATCATGCACTGTATATTTCCCCGCTGCGTGACTTGTTGCACTAAAGTAATGACAAATCAAAATTGCATTTGACCTTTCTCTATTTAACGTACCATATGTCTCGTACCCCATTTGAACAGGAATTTCCCTACCATTTTCAAACGTAAATTCTTTTAAAACAAACTTCTCCTTTTTTACAATTTGCACAGACTCTCCCTCTCCCCGTTATAGTATGAAATGCTTACTAAAGGTTTTTTTCTATGTAAACCAATCTCCTCCTTCTTTTCATAAATAAATGAATAATATACAAAATTAGCCACAAAATAGCACTATATTACACAATTAAAGAGGGCATACATATGATTTGGAATTGGTTTCGTAAGAAAAAAAAATCAAATACAACAGAGGCAAAAGAAGCCGATAACTGGGAGCAGCAGTCTAACAATCCAGATGACGATAACAAAGAACAGACTAGAAGTATGAAACATACTAAAGGTAAAAATAACGAGCAAGATGACTCTTCTCAAGAGAAACAGCAAAACTCTAAGCAAGATGACTCTTCTCAGGAGAAACAACAAAACTCTAAGCAAGATGACTCTTCTCAAGAGAAACAGCAAAACTCTAAGCAAGATGACTCTTCTCAAGAGAAACAGCAAAACTCTAAGCAAGATGACTCTTCTCAAGAGAAACAACAAAACTCTAAGCAAGATGATTCTTCTCGGGATAAGCAACAAAGTGCTAAACAAGGTGATTCTTCTCAAAGTAAGCAACAAAGCTCTGGAGGTAATAGTATTTATGACTTTACCAAACCAGAAAAAGACCGTATTCATTCTCTACAAGATTTAATAGAGAAACTTAAAAAGTCTAGTGATTTTATTAATTACCATACATCTGACGATGAAACGATGCCTTATTGGATTTCTTACTATCGCCCTTCACTTGATGGAGAGAAATTACAGAAATATTTAATGCCCACTCTTTTAGAGAAACCCTGTGCTTCTCTAGAACAACTAAAAGAACATATTCCGATGAGCGGCATTACAATTACGAACGACTTACAAAAAATTGAGGACATGGTTTTAAAGGGACATGCGATTATTCAATTGAATCAGCAAGATCAAAAGTGTATGCTTGCAAACATTGCAATTGATACTTACCGGGCACCAAGCCCTCCATTAAATGAATCAACAGTTATCGGTCCACAAGAAGGCTTTGTAGAAGCTATTGATACGAATATTAATTTAGTACGAAAACGCCTTCCTGTTTTAGATTTACAAACAAAAGAAATGATTGTCGGCGAATTTTCCAAAACGAAAGTTGTCATGATGTATTTAGACAACCTCGCCGAAAAAGATAATATAGATTTTCTCGAGGAGTCATTACGTGCTCTTGAATATGATCAAATTAATGATAGCGCTTATATACAAGAACTTATGGGTGAAAAGTCGATTTTCCCTCTCTATATCAATACAGAACGTACTGATAGGGTGACAAAAGCACTCATTGATGGGAAAATTGCTATTTTTGTGGATGGTTCTCCAAGTGTTTTACTAACACCTGTATCCTATTTCGATTTTTTCATTTCACCAGAAGACTATAACGTCTCTTGGTTATACGCTACATTTTCACGCATTTTACGCCTTATCGCTGTTCTATTTTCTATCTGTGCTACACCGTTATACGTTGCAGTTTTAAATTATCATTATGAACTTATTCCAAGTGATTTACTTGAAACTTTGATTTTATCAAGGGCGCAAGTACCATTCCCACCTTTAATTGAAGCACTCTTTTTAGAACTCGCAATCGATTTATTAAGAGAGGCTGGCGCGAGGTTACCGATGAAAGTTGGTCAAACGCTCGGTATTGTAGGCGGTATCGTAATCGGACAAGCATCTGTACAAGCTGGTTTAACGAGTAACATTTTATTAATTATCGTTGCCTTATCAGCACTTGCTTCCTTTATTACACCTATTTATAAAATGGGTAATGCTGTTCGATTACTACGCTTCCCGTTTCTCATATTTGCAGAAATAGGTGGACTTTTCGGTATTTCTCTTGGATTTATCTTTTTATTTACTCATCTATTTAGACTTACTTCCTTACGCAAGCCGTACGCTTTGTTTTATCCGACAAGACAACAATCGGTTAAAGATTCTTGGATTCGTTTCCCATTAACAATGATTGATACAAGAGATGTGCAGGCAAGACCACAACATGTAAAAAAAGCTGCTAAAGGAATTTCAACAAAACATAGATCAGACTTTGATGATTAAGAGATGAGGTGCATTGATGAGTAAAGTTCAAGAAAAATATCAAATATCTCCTACCTTTGTTTTCTTCTTAATTCACGGTGCACAGTTTGGAGCTGGCGTTCTCGGATTTGCTCGAATCACCGCAAAGGCCGCTGGATACGACGGCTGGATGGGCGTTCTAATCACAGGACTCTGTATCCAAATTCTTATATGGATGATGTATTTTTTATTAAAAGAAACAAACGGGAATTTAATTGATTTACAACGACAAACCTTTGGAAAGTGGATAGGAAACGTCTTTAATATCATCTTTGCAACTTATTTTTTAATCGTCAGTATTTCGGTTATTCGAACATACGTTGAAATTATTCAAGTATGGATGTTCCCAACTGCCTCCACCTTTATGTTAACACTCTTTTTATGCCTAGTTAGCTATTACATCATTTCTTCTGGATTTCGTGTCATTACTGGCATTTGCGTCATCTCTGTTGGTGGTACGCTAGGGTATTTATTTCTAAGCTTATTTGTTTTGAAATACTCACATTGGGAGAATTTACTACCTATTTTCACACATTCTTTTTCAGATATTTTAAAATCCGCTCAACTGTCAATCTACAGTATGACTGGTTTTGAGATTTACCTCATGGTTTATCCATTTGTGAAAAACCCTAAACAATCTCATAAATTTGCTCAATATGGGGCACTATTTTCAAACCTTCTATATTTATTTAGCACCCTTTTAGCCTTTTCGTTTTTTAGTGAAAAACAATTATTAAAAACGATATGGGCCCAACTTTCTATGACCCAAGTTATTCAATTACCATTCATAGAAAGGCTAGAATATATCGCAATTTCAGCTTATGCCCTCGTTATTATTACAAGTTTCATTCTACCTTTGTGGGCGGCAACGAGAGCAACGCACGAAATATTCCGTGTAAAACAAAGAGGTGTTTTAATCGCTTTTATGTTTATCACCCTCATTGTTTCACAACTTTTAACAAACAGACACGATATTAATAATTTTATTAGTAATGCATCAAAAGGAAGCTTTTGGCTCATTTATGTATACATCCCAATTCTATTTATTATTGTGTGGGTGAAAAGAAAATGGAAAAAATCAAAAATAAATTAATACTTATCTCTTGTATAACACTCTTTAGTCTAACTGGATGTTTACAAAAAAATATTATCGATGACGTACACCTTATCCAAGGAACTGTCTTCGATGTAGCAAAAGATAATAAAATAAAGGTAACATTTGTTTGTCCTATTCAGCAAAAAGGGAACAAAGTTCAAGTTTTTGAAGGAACAGCAAATGCGGTAAAACAAGTAAAAGCTGACACATCTTTAGAGTCTTCTCAACCATTTGCGAGCGGACAAATGCGGGTTGCTCTATTTACCACCCGAATTGCTAAGAAAGGAATGGTTGCTTCCTTCGATACATTAATTCGTGATGTAAACATTGGGAATGCCTTATATGTTGCTTTACTTGAAGGTAATGGTACTGAACTCTTAAAAGGAAAGTACACGACTTCATCCAACGTTGCAATTTATATAAAAAAAATGCTAGAACATAATATGGAGACCGGTCCTTTACCAACAGATAATCTGCATGTAGGAGCTTTCCGTTATTATCAAGAAGGGCAAGACTACTATATTCCAATTTTAAAGCAACATGGTGATAAAATAAAAATCACGGGAATTGGTCTTTTTAAAAAGGATAAATATGTTGGTAAAATCGCGGAAAAAGATATGTTTATATTCAAAGGACTTTTAGAAAAACATAAGTTAGATTCACATGAATTTAAAGCAGATCCTGGGTACGTAATGATTAATAATATTCGTTCTATTCCAACATACGATATAAAAATAAAAAATGGTAAGCCTTCCTTTTCCATTCATGTTAAACTTGAGGCTCGTATTCAAGAAGTATCGAAACAGATTAACTTAGAGAATGCTAAGAACACAAAAAAGATTGAGAAGGTCGTTCAAAAACAATTGGAGACACAAGGTAAGAAATTAATTAAGCAGTTTAAATCTTTAGATGTCGATCCTCTTGGGCTAGGAGCTAAATATAAGCAACATTATCGCCCATTCAAATTAGAGGAGTGGAAACAAATGTACAAAGATGTTCCAGTTACTATAAAATACACCGTAGACATTACAAATTCTGGTGTAATTGAATGAGAAATGATTGAACTCCTCTCTCCAGCATGATACAACGGAGAGAGGAGTTTTTTATTATCAAATAGAGAGAGAAGATATTTATGGGGGAGCTTATGTCTAAAAAATTAGTAAAGCCTATTTTAAATGGTATTTTATTTCTCGGCGTCTTTTTATTTGCTCATACATACTTAAAAAATGTTTCCTTCACACGTTATTTACTTGTCGTTATACCAATGTTACTCGTCGGTATTTTTGGCATCGATCTTATTTTATCCCTTTTAATAAAAAAAGAAGAATAACAAGCGAACATCTTATTTCGATAAGATGTTCTTTTCATTTCATAATCACCTTATGTTACAATGAAATTCGGCAGAAAACGAGAAAGGATGAAACAACATGGCAAACGAAAAAGGTTTAGATAAAGGATTCGAACTTGTTGCAAAAATGCATGAAGAGTTCGGACATCCTGTGAAAAATACTCCAACAAAACTAACAGAAGAGCGTGCAAAAATTCGTGCAAGTTTTATGCAAGAAGAGCTAGAAGAATTTCTAGAAGCAACGACTGTTGAAGATCAATACGATGCACTGATTGACCTTATTTACTTTGCATTCGGAACGTTTGCCGAAATGGGCGTACGTCCTGATAAAGGATTTGAAATTGTAAATAACGCAAACATGGCAAAACTATTCCCTGATGGAAAACCCCGATTCCGTGAAGGCGATGGCAAAATTCTAAAACCAGAAGGCTGGCAAGCACCAGAACCACAACTTCGTGCTGAAATCGAACGTCAGCGCAAAGAAGCTAAAAAAAACTGCTAGGATTTCCTAGCAGTTTTTTATTATGTCTTTTTTCTGCAATTCATTAATGACCCACGTGTCCCGCGTGTCCTGCTGCTCCACTAATGCTAGCTGCTCCTGCCGCTGCCCCTGCTGCTCCTGCTCCAATTCCACCTGCCCAAGGAGAAGATTGTTGCTGTTGATATTGTTGGTATTGTTGGTGCTGTTGGTGCTGTTGGTGCTGTTGACCATGTTGGCCTTGATGACCGTGTTGACCGTGGTGACCTTGGTGACCTTGGTGACCTTGGTGACCTTGGTGACCTTGGTGGCCTTGGTGACCTTGGTGGCCTTGGTGGCCTTGGTGGCCGTGATGGCCTTGATGGCCTTGATGGCCTTGATGGCCTTGATGGCCTTGATGGCCTTGATGGCCTTGATGGCCTTGATGGCCTTGGTGAGTTTGATAAAGAACAGCTTGCGGATGAATGTGGTGGTGACCGTGGTGATGTACTTGTTGTTGATGACCGTGGTGACCTTGGTCATGATGGTGTCCATGATGACCGTGGTGACCTTGGTGATGATGATGTCCATGATGACCGTGGTGACCTTGGTGATGATGATGTCCATGATGACCGTGGTGACCTTGGTGATGAGGGTGTCCATGATGACCATGTTGGCCTTGATGATGGTGATGTCCATGATGACCGTGAACAACTTGCGGATACCCACCTATTCCTCCAGCTACAACACCCACTCCCGGTACCGGGAATCCTGTCTGCACTCCTCCAACGAAAGAAGGAAATGTAGTTGGTGCTCCTACTGGAAATCCTGTCTGTACGCCAGCTACTGATGTCGGAAATCCTCCTGTTACTGTAGGCATTCCACCCCCTGATGTCGAAAAGCCCCCCATTGATGTAGGCATTCCAGTTTGCATGCCAGCTACCGATGTTTGGAACCCTCCTGCTGCTCCACCCATCCAGCTCGGAATTCCACCGTATCCTTGTTGGCCAGCCCCTCCCATTAACATCATTTGTTCATAACTATCCGATTCACCTCCGAAGAAGCCATGTGGTGCATTATTGTCCATCCCTTTCATTCCTTTCACCTCTTCTACTCAATTTAGCCTACCTTTTTTATCATATTTCCTATAGAAAAATAGGTGTTTGTCTGTATGGGAATTCCGCTCTTTTATTTATACGTAGTGGAATAATTGAAAACTTAGACTAAAGTGATCCAGAGATTATTTTCTACACAAAAAAGCTCAGAGCATAAATGCTCTGAGCTTTTATTTAGAATGAATTAGTTTGCAACAACGTTAACAAGTTTTCCAGGAACAACAATTACTTTACGAACTGTTTTCCCTTCAATTTGGTCTTGAATTGCTTCAAGTGCAAGTTGTTCCATTTCTTCTTTTGATGCGTCTTTACTCATTGTTAGTTTTGCGCGAACTTTACCCATAACTTGAACAACGATTTCAACTTCATCTTCTACAAGTTTAGACTCATCAAATATTGGCCAGCTTGCATATGTGATTGTTTCATTATATCCAAGTTTGCTCCATAGCTCTTCCCCGATGTGAGGTGCAACTGGTGCGATCATTTTTACGAAACCTTCTACATATTCTTTCGGAAGTGTTTCAGCTTTGTATGCATCATTGATGAATACCATCATTTGAGAAATCGCTGTGTTGAAGCGAAGCTCTGCATAGTCTTCTGTTACTTTCTTCACTGTTTGGTGGTAAGCTTTTTCAAGCTCTTTATTTGGTGCGTCAGTAATTTTCTCACTTAATTCACCGTTATCTTGAACGAATAGACGCCATACGCGGTCTAGGAAACGACGAGCTCCGTCAAGACCATTTTCAGACCAAGCGATTGAAGCATCTAATGGTCCCATGAACATTTCGTATAGACGAAGTGTATCTGCACCGTGGCTTGCTACGATATCATCAGGGTTTACAACGTTACCTTTTGATTTACTCATTTTCTCGTTGTTTTCACCTAAAATCATACCTTGGTTGAATAATTGTTGGAACGGCTCTTTCGTTGGAACTACACCGATATCGTATAATACTTTATGCCAGAAACGAGCATATAGTAGGTGAAGTACAGCATGCTCTGCTCCGCCGATATAAATATCAACTGGAAGCCATTGTTTTACTTTTTCAGGATCTACAAGTGCTTCGCTATTGTTTGGATCGATGTAACGTAGGTAATACCAGCAGCTACCAGCCCATTGTGGCATTGTATTTGTTTCACGACGACCTTTTTTACCAGTCTCAGGATCAACAACATTTACCCACTCGTCAATGTTAGCAAGTGGTGATTCACCTGTACCTGAAGGACGGATGTTTTCTGTTTTCGGAAGAACTAATGGTAATTCTTCTTCCTTCACAGCTGTCATTGTCCCATCTTCCCAGTGAATTACCGGAATTGGCTCACCCCAGTAACGTTGACGGCTGAATAACCAGTCACGCAGACGGTATGTTACTTTTTGATTTCCTGCGCTCGTTACTTCAAGCCATTCAATCATTTTTGCGATTGCTTCTTCTTTATTTAATCCATCAAGGAATGCTGAGTTTACGTGTGCACCATCACCTGTGTACACTTCTTTCGTAATATCTCCGCCTTTTACAACTTCCTTCATCGGAAGATTGAATACTGATGCGAATTCATAGTCACGCTCATCATGAGCTGGAACTGCCATTACGGCACCTGTTCCGTAAGTTGCAAGAACATAGTCAGCAATCCAGATTGGTAATTTCTCACCGTTTACTGGGTTAACTGCGTAAGCACCAGTGAATACACCAGTTTTCTCTTTCGCAAGTTCTGTACGCTCTAGGTCACTCTTCATTTTTACAGCGTTAATGTAAGCTTCTACCGCTTCTTTTTGTTCTGCTGTTGTAATTTCTGCAACAAGTGCATGTTCCGGAGCTAGTACACAGTATGTTGCACCAAATAGTGTATCAGGGCGCGTTGTGAATACTGTGAACTTCTCGTCTGTACCATCGATATTGAAGTGTACTTCTGCACCTTCAGAACGACCGATCCAGTTACGTTGCATATCTTTTAAGCTTTCTGGCCAATCAAGCTCATCTAGATCTTCTAATAGACGATCTCCGTAAGCTGTAATTTTTAACATCCACTGTCTCATCGGACGACGCTCAACTGGATGCCCACCACGCTCACTCTTACCGTCAATGATTTCTTCATTTGCAAGTACTGTACCAAGTGCTGGACACCAGTTTACAGGTACTTCATCAACGTAAGCTAAGCCTTTTTCAAATAGTTTTAAGAAGATCCATTGTGTCCACTTATAGTAGTTTGGATCTGTTGTATTTACTTCACGGTCCCAATCATAAGAGAAACCTAGTGATTTAATTTGGTTACGGAACGTATTAATATTATGCTCTGTAAATTCAGCTGGGCTATTTCCAGTATCAAGTGCATATTGCTCTGCTGGAAGACCAAATGCATCCCATCCCATTGGATGAAGAACGTTATACCCTTGCATACGCTTCATACGAGATAAAATATCTGTCGCTGTATAACCTTCTGGATGTCCTACGTGTAGGCCTGCACCTGATGGATATGGGAACATATCTAGTGCATAAAATTTTGGTTTTTCTGTCTCATCTGGCGTACGGAATGTTTTATTCTCTTCCCAGTACCCTTGCCACTTCTTCTCAATATCTTGATGATTAAAGCTCATGAGATACCCTCCTTGAAATTCTATTTATTTTCACCGCCCAAAATACAAAAAACCTCTCATCCCTAGAAAGGGACGAGAGGTTATAGATTCCCGCGGTACCACCCTAAATTAATGTAAAAATATACATTCGCTTAGATCCGTAACGTGGATTAACGGCAATTGCTACTATTAGTTTCACAACTGCAACTCAAAGGCGAGTTCATAACGAAACGTGGATTGACTTGCACCGACCGTCAACTCTCTAAACCAGCTTCTATTACTACTACTCCTTCTCACTGTTATTACACATATGAGTTAATGTGAACTACCCTCCACTTAGTATCTCTAAAAAGCTTACTTAAAGCGGGGCTTCTCGGTTAATCGTTACTTTTAATAACTAACGAATTCGTCTTAAGACAGCCGAGCTATCTCCCTTGTTCTAAAGGTTGTTTTATTTAAATATATTCTAAAACATGTTACATGTTCCGTCAAACTAAACTGCAATTTTTTCTTCAACTGTTTCTTCTACTTTTACTCGTTTATCATACATGCTCGTTGCTATAAGCGCTACTACAAGCATTACCATGATTGCTATAAACAATACTTCCATATTGTATAAATCAACAATCGCTCCGCCAACGACCGGCCCGAACATTTTCCCTACAGTCGCCGCGCTATTTACAACACCTTGATAAAAACCTAGTTTATCTTTTGGTGCAAGTATATTTGCAATCGTCGGAACTGCTGGCCACACAAATAATTCACCGATTGTTAATGTTACCATCGCAACGAGGAACATCGTAAATTGCTGCGCTTGACTTAACACAATGAATGACGCCGCAAAAATGAAGATTCCAATCATAATTTGCTGTTTTAAAGAACGCTTCATCCAGCGAATTAGCATACTAACAAGTGGCTGCGCACAAACAATCATAGCTCCATTTATCGTCCATAATAAACTATAATGACGAAGGCTAATATTCAATTCTTGCATATGTGTTGCAATCGCTCCTTGCCACTGTACGTATGTAACCCAGCATAAAGCATATGCTACACACACGATCAGAAGTGCTTTAAATCCAGGTGTAAGTGACCAACCTTTTTTCGTTTCGATTTCCTTTTGCACTCCTGGCTCTTTCTTGTCTTCCATACCACGGAATCCAATAAAAGCAATTAAGAAGAAAACAAAATATAAAATAAAATTCGCTAAGAAAATATAATCAAAACGATATGATGCAACTAATCCACCACACGCTGTTCCAATCGCAATACCAACATTTTGTCCAACGTACATCGCATTAAATGCCCGTCTTCCGCCCTCTGGCCAAACCGTACCAACCATCGCATACATCGATGGGAAGACCATTCCAGAACCGAAGCCGATTAACGCTAGCCACACAACATATAACGGCCAACCGTGGAAGAACACAAGACCTAAAATTGATACAAGTGTAATAACAATTCCTACTAAAGTTGATTTATAACCGCCCCATTTATCAAATAAAACACCGCCGAGCAAGTTTCCGATTACACCAGTAAGCGAGTTGATCATTAATACCATTCCGGCCACAGATAAAGATTTTCCTAGGTGATCATGCAAATAAATTGTATTAAAAGGCCATAAAAAAGAAGCACCCGTGACATTAATAATCATCCCAGCTACTAATAGCCATACTTTCCTTGGCATAGTTTCCCCTCCTATTCTATTTTTTTCGTTCATATATATAACAGTAAAATTGTAGTCGTTTTTAAATAGGAAGGCAACTGATTAATAGTTGATGAAATTCAGATAATGGTTCATCGGTAAATGAAATTATACTGATCCCTGTTTGAAAATATATTGACTTACCGACAAAAACGACATCAGTAACAATATATAAATAAGGGGAGACTGTATGAAGTTCATACAGTCTCCCCTTATTTATATTATCCAACTTCTTTTTCTCGCTTCGCACGTTCTTTAGCGCTCCATTTAAATATTTTATCTAATACGGAATATATTCTCCCAGATTCTTTCGTTAACAAAGGTCCTAACGATGCCAATATTAAAACATACAGGGCTGAGAATGGTTTAATCGTTGCCATTAAGCCGCCCGCAATTCCAATATTCGCGACGATAATGGAAAACTCTCCGCGTGATACAAGTGTTAAACCAATATTCGTAGAAGCCTTATGCGATAATCCCGCTTTACGCCCCGCAACCATTCCAGCGGTAAAATTACCGATAAGAGTAATAAAAACTGCTCCTAATGCCAACCACACTGCTCCTCCAAGTGAAAATGGATCTATACTTAAACCGAAGCTGAAAAAGAATATAGCTCCAAAGAAATCACGAAACGGAACAACGAGCTGTTCAATTCGATCACTATGCTCCGTTTCTGAAAAGACGAGTCCTAGTAATAATGCTCCAATCGCCTCTGCAACATGAATCGTTTCTGAAAATCCTGCTACAAAGAACAAAATAGCGAATATTACAATAATAAAAATTTCATTGGACGAAATATCTAACATTTTATTTAAAAACCTTGTAGCTTTTCTAGCAACTACAAAGAATAGTAACATATACCCTACTGCGATTAAAATGGATGTGAGAGCACCTACAAATGACGTTGCCCCTCCGAGTACTAATCCTGAAACGACTGATAAATATACCGCTAAAAAGATATCGTCAAACATAATGATTCCTAAAATTAGTTCCGTCTCTTTATTACCAGATCTTCTTAAATCAACAATTACTTTCGCAACAATTGCACTCGATGAAATTGTTATGATCCCAGCAATAATTAATGTTTCTAATAAGGGGAAACCCATTATATATCCGTAAAGTAAACCTAATATAAAATTAAGCGATATATGAACAGTTCCCCCAAAAGCAATTGATTTTCCTGATTTAATTAATTTTTTAATTGAGAATTCTAAGCCTAAATAGAATAAGAGGAATATAACGCCAACACGGCCAAGGAAGGAAATAACTTCTCCGCTTTCAATAAATCTTAAATCGATAAGCCCTAAATCTGGGGCATGAGGCCCCACTAGCATACCGAGTATAATGAGAAACGGAATAATCGAGAACTTTAACTTTGCAGCGAGAATAGCTGCAAAAGCGACTAATACTAACGCAGTCCCAACTTCAAAGATTAAAGTATCCATCGATTATGAATCCCCTCCTACTGAAAGCAACTCATTAATAATTCTTTTTACTTCATGTCTTTCACCTGATAATACAAGCATATCGCCAGCTTCAATGATAGAATCTGGGCCTGGATTAAAGAACTTCTTCATATTCTTTTTCAAAATGGCAATAATCGTTACATTATATGTGTTTCGGACATGTAAACTACCAATTGTTTTTTGTACGACTGGTGCATTATTTTCCACCTTAAACCACTCAATTGATAATCCTTCAAAGGCCATTTCAATCGTATCTAAAGCTTGTGGCCTATACACCATTCCGCCCAATATAGCTGCAATTTGTCTCGCTTCAGAATCACGAAGAGAGACGCTTGAAATACTCTCCTCATGATCAGCATCAAAATGGTACATTTCTCTTCGGCCATCATCATGAATAACGATAACCATCTTTTCATTACCTTTTGTAATCACTTCAAACTTACATCCAATACCTGGCAGTTCACTCTCTCTAATATTCATATTTTCCGCCTCCTAATTTTTTTAGTTACGGCTTTTATAAATCGACATCAATCTCCGTTTTAAAGGTCTCATCCTTTGAGATACCTAAATACTTTAGCGTCTCTGATGGAGTCGCGTGATGAAAATGTTTTTGCAATAGCGCAATCGCTATCCCTCTTTTGTACGCATGAAATCCAAACGTTTTTCGCATTGAATTCGTTCCGATCTTACCAACAACTCCAACTGCTTCTGCAGCATTATGAATTACACGATACGCTTGTTGGCGCGTAATTGAATTTGGCGTTTTATTAGATTGAAATACGTAATTTTCTCTTTTAACGCCAATAGATTGTACGTAATCTAAAAGCGCTTCTTTTACTTTTGTATTTAAATAAATATCTTGTTTAAATTTTTCATCTTTCACAGGAAGAGAATAAAACTCTTTAACAGTCCCGTCTTCATTTAATACATCTTCAAATTTCATGCCAAGTAGTTCTGTAATTTTTAATCCTGTGTTAATTCCAATAACAAATAAAAGATAGTCTCGCTGGGAGTGCTCTTTTAAATATTTTTTCATAGCCTCAATTTGGCTTATATCTTTTAATGCCTCTACAACTTCCATACATGTATTCTCCTCATCTTATGAACGGTAATTTTCTCATCATGTTGTCCATTTTACCTTATCATGCTATGAGATTTCCATGTATTATCCATTATTTTCACAATATACTTTTGTGATCCAAGCAATTTTCAATTTGGAAATTTACGATTGTACAAATACGTTGTGGTTAGAAAAGAAATAGGGGATAAAAGTTCAGCTTCTTTCTATAGATTGGATTCCTCCTTTCCTTATCCAGCTGCTTCTACTTTTATATTACGTTACTTATTTACATTATATTATATATTTCAGTAACATTAAAGTATTTTTTCTGAAAACAATAAAAACCGAGCAATTTCGCTCGGTTTTTTATTAATCTTCTTTCGGAAGAACAATTCCTTTATACAATTGAACTGTAATAAGGTAATAAATCGTGTAAATAACTACGAAAATTACGATTGGTATCCAAATACGGAAGTACGGATCGACTAAAATAAATCCGAAAATATTCATACCAACTAATACGTGAGCGATACCCACAATTGCTGGGAATAAGAATACTAAGAATAACTCTTTATAAATTGATTTCGTTAATAATTCACGGCGTACACCGATTTTACGAAGCATTTGATAACGCGTAATATCTTTTGATGCACCAGAAAGAATTTTGAACATAAGACAGCTTGCCATCATTGCTAAGAAAGCAATTCCAAGGAAGAAGCCCATAAACACTGTTCCGCTCGCAACACCGTAGAACATGTCATACACTTGATATTTACTACTCATTTGCTCAGCTTTTACATTTTTATATTTAGCTAGCTGCAACTCGTCAATTTTTTCCCATTCTTTTGTGTATGCTACGAAATCGTCTGTTTTTCCAGTAAATACGATTCCTTCTTTACCATTTACAGTATCGTACATTTTTTGATCTACAACTTTAATGGCACGATCTTGGTATATATAATATGGTTGGATTGTTCTAAATGCCTCATCCCATTCTTCCGGCATTGTTTTTTCATTTTTATCTTGTTCTGACCTCACTCCTGCTACTGTACCTACTGGAGCTTCTCCTGAAACTTCTTTATATTTACCGAAACTTTCTTTACCTACACCATCTCGAATAAATGGCTTATGTTTCTCTAAATCTTCTTTTACATAATAAATATATTTGTCGTCTACTTTATAACGGTACTCAGCTTTATTTTTAAATGATATACCATCTAAAATTTTCTTCTCTTCAGCTGTAGGATTATGAACAATTGAATCGTAAATTTCAAATCCATCAACCGTTTTTATAACGTTATTTTTAAATGCCATACCACCTGAAATTGCACCAGCTCCAAGAGCAACTAACATCGCTACTGTTGCAAGTACCTTTGTTAAGCTATTAATACGGAAATTTAATTGTGCAAATGTAAAAGCATTAAGTCCTTTTTCACTACGCTTTTTATTACTCTTTAACTTTTTAATAATAACTGGAAGGAGTGATCCAAATAGCATATAAGTACCTGCTGTTGTTGTAACTAATGCAATAAGGATTCCCATTTCTCTTAATGTTTCCATATTAATCATAGCTGCATAACCAATACCTAATAAAATAACCGCTAGGAATGCAACTAAACCTGTCATTTTTCCTTTTACCACAACACGTTCTGTTTGTGCATCTGCATGTACAAGTTGCAGTACAGAAATACGTGATAATTTAATACTGTTCATAATTGCTGATAATACAAATAGCGCAAAGAAGAAGATGCAAGTAACAGTCATAGATGGCAGGTAAAATGCTTTATAGCCTTCACCAGCAAATTCTAATTGTTTCATTAATAATTGTCCGATACCCTCTGCAAGTCCTACACCAACTGTAATACCAATGGCAAGAGACGCAGCGCCTAATACGATCGTTTCAATAAACATAAGTAATGTAACTTTATGCTTTTTTGCTCCTAGCATCATATACATACCGAACTCTTTTTGACGAAGAGATAATAAGAAAGAGTTCGCATATAAAATATAGAAGAACGTTATAATAGCTAGTAAAAATGAACCTGCTTGGAATACGAATCCAATTGATTGAATAACTGAGTTAGATTCGATAAACGCTTTATTCAGCGCTAACGTTTGGAACATGTAAAAAATTGAAATCGACATGACAAGACCGACAAGTAAGACGATATAATCTTTCAGCTTACTTTTCAGCCCCGACATGGAAAGTTTAAATAACATACTGGAACCTCCTTTCTTACGCTTTTTGTGTACCTAAATCTGCAAGTACATCTAAAATTTCTTTGTAGAACTCTTCACGCGTACCACCGCGATGAATTTCTTTATACAGCTCACCATCTTGAATGAATAAAATTCGCTGACAATAACTTGCACTATACGGATCATGTGTAACCATCATAATAGATACGCCTTGTTCTTCATTTAAGTTTGTCATCGCATCAAGTAAACTCGCTGCATTTTTAGAATCAAGTGCTCCTGTTGGCTCGTCCCCTAAAATAATTGCTGGCTCATGCACAAGTGCGCGCGCTGCTGCTGAACGTTGTTTCTGCCCACCAGATACTTCAGATGGATACTTTTGAAGAATTTCTGTAATCCCTAGCATACCCGCTACTTTTTCTACTTTTGGTCCAATGTTACGTGATGAAACACCTTGAAGAGAAAGTGGAAGTGCAATGTTTTCATAAATAGATAAGTTCTCTAATAAGTTGAAGTCTTGGAAAATGAATCCTAACTTTTGTGAACGAAAATCAGAAAGTTCACCTTGCTTCATTTTCGTAATGTCCGTACCCGCAATTTCAACAACGCCGCCCGTTGCTTTATCAAGCGTTGAAATTACATTTAACAATGTCGTTTTACCAGAACCAGATGGCCCCATAATTCCAACAAACTCACCCTCTTGAATTGAGAATGAAACACCTTTTAACGCATGTGATTGGTTCTCACCTTTTTTACCGTACACTTTTTGGACGTTTTTCACGTCTACAACTGGTTTCGTCATATATATCCTCCTACGCTTGTTTTTCCATTACCTATTTTGCGCTTTTTGGAAGTGAACTGCTATTTGTTAACATTACATTTACCTTACACTTTTGTAATATAAAAAAGATGAGTGTGTAAGGTTCGTTGATAAATGAAAATTTTATTAGCGATTCGACAAGTAATATCGACTTACCGAAAAAGATGACAATAAAAATGGGCTGTTCCACAAAAGGAACAACCCACTTCTCTCTTTATTTCTTTAAAGGTGTTACCGTCCAGTAAGTAACAACTCGCCAAATCCATTCTAGTGGACCCATTTTAAAGACCTTCATCCAAATTACGCTAAACAAAATTTGAATTGCATAAATTGCAATACACACATATAACGTCTGCATGTACGTTAAGTTTTCTGCAAAGTTAAATACACTGCCCGCAATTAAAATCATTGCAGTTTGTCCAATATAATTTGTTAAAGCCATTCGTCCATAATATTTCAGTGGTGCTAACAATGTTTGAACCGGTTTTAATTGAAGTAATAAAATTAAAGCTCCAACATAGAAAGCTGAAATAATAGGTCCTACTGTAACACCAATTTTTAAAAATTGGCCTGCAGCATTCATTGTTCCATCATCATTCTCAAGTATCATATTTATAAATGGTTCAGCAGGAACGTGCCCGTATTGATACCATACAGCTACGACACTTAAAACAAACATAACACCTGTAAAAATAGCGACTTTCTTTATATTTTGCGTGAGATTTTCAAATACACGATATTGTCCTGCAGCAAGCCCTAATAAAATTAAGCCAAGTGGTAATAACTCTTTAACTCCCATTACACTGAAGGTAATTGTCAAAATAAGTCCTAGTACTAAGTTCACTTCTTTTTTCGCTTTATAAAACGGTAAAACGATTAACCCGCAAATTGCGTATAACGCTAATGCTTCTCCAGGCTGAAACATGTGATGAATTAAACCAAAAATAAATAATGCTACTAAGCGACGTAAAAATAAAACATAGCCATTTTTCCCTTTCGCAATCGCTCTTGAAATAAAGATATAGAATCCCACTCCAAATAAGAATGAGAAGATTGAGAAGAAACGACCTTCTACAAATAAATATAAAAATCTTTGATAGCTAGCATCCACTGTATTAGGATCTGGAATTTTAATGTTAAGTAGTGCGAGAATATTTACTAAAATAATCCCTAGTAGTGCAAAGCCACGAATGTAATCTAACTCATCAATTCGCTTGTTTGTAATATTGTTCCCCATAAAGCAACTCCTTGTATAAAATTTAATCCTTCCTTACTCTACTGGAGAAAGTTGCTCACAACTATCGACAAACCTTACAGTAATCTTACATTATTGTCATATAACAAAATAAAACCAGGTCATATTTCGACCTGGTTTACTCTGATTGTTTCGATTTTTGCGGTTGTCCTTTTTTACTATTACGCTGTTTTACTTGAACAATCGGATCAAGCTCATTCGAAAATTCAGCGTTATGTCCATTTTGCGTTTTTTGCTCTGGATTATTTTGATCTGAACGTTTCGCCATTACATTCACTCCTTATTAGTGCGGTGTAATAATCATTTGATGTTGCAATTGGCGAATTGCCATACGTGCTCTATTTAACTGCTCACGTTGCTCATCATTCGCATGTTGTTGCATCGTTTGTAAATCGTTATATGCTTGTTCTAATTGTAACTGCGCATCCGAATACTCCATCGTATTGTAATGCTCTTGTCTCATACCTTGGTCTAATTGTTCTTTCGCATATTCCACCGCTTGTTCCGCTTGTGTAATATACGATTCAAGTGATTGACGCTCTGCCATAATTGTCCCTCCTTGCTTCAATTCCCCTTTAGTGTGTCCCTTCCATCTCTACCTTATGAGTATGTTATAATGGATTTTGTTTCATTTTGACTCGGCTTAGGAGGGAAAGTAATGAAGGTTCAAAACCCTTTTCCATATACAAACGACAATAAACGTTATCATACATGGAATTACCATTTACGAAATGAATTTGGTGAAAAAATCTTTAAAGTTTCATTAGATGCTGGCTTCGATTGCCCGAACCGGGACGGTACAGTTGCTTACGGCGGTTGTACATTTTGCAGTGCTGCCGGATCTGGTGACTTCGCTGGTGATCGCCGCGATGATGTTATAACGCAATATCATGAAATGAAAGAAAAAATGCGCTCAAAGTGGAAAGACGGAAAATGTATCGCTTATTTCCAAGCGTACACAAATACACATGCACCACTTGAAGTTTTAAAAGAAAAATTCGAACCGCTTCTAGCAGAAAAAGACGTTGTCGGTCTTTCTATCGCGACTCGTCCAGATTGCTTACCAGACGATGTCGTTGAATATTTAGCGGACTTAAATAAACGCACATACCTTTGGGTTGAACTCGGTTTACAAACTGTTCACGAACGAACTGCAAACCTTATTAATCGCGCTCATGATTACCCATCTTACGTGGAAGGTGTAAATAAATTACGTAAGCATGGCATTAGAGTTTGCTCTCATATTATTAATGGTCTTCCACTTGAAGATTACGACATGATGATGGAAACAGCTCGTGAAGTAGCAAAGCTTGACGTACAAGGAATTAAAATTCATTTACTTCACTTATTAAAAGGAACGCCAATGGTGAAGCAATATGAAAAAGGACAACTCGAGTTCCTTTCTCTTGAAGATTACGTAAGTCTCGTTGTTGACCAACTTGAAATGATTCCAGAAGACGTAATTGTGCACCGCATCACAGGTGACGGTCCGCCTGATTTAATGATTGGCCCAATGTGGAGCTTAAATAAATGGGAAGTATTAAATTCCATCGATGCAGAATTTGTACGCCGCGGAAGCTGGCAAGGAAAATATGCAAATGAGGAGAAACAAAAATGAAATTAGAACGTGTATTACCGTTTGCTCGCTCGCTTCTGCAAACGGCAGTAAAAGAAGGCGATTACGCTGTAGATGCAACTTTAGGAAACGGCCATGACACTTGCTTCCTAGCTGAAATCGTTGGAGATAGCGGAAAAGTATTTGGATTTGATATTCAAAAAGAGGCAATCGAAAGCTCAACAACTCATCTAAAAGAAAAAGAACTTTTTGAACGTACTGTTTTAGTTCACGATAGTCACGATACTCTTCTATCCGTATTACCAGAAGATGCAAAAGGAAAAGTAACAGGCGCAATTTTCAACTTAGGTTACCTTCCAGGCGGAGACAAGCATATCGTTACAAAACCGAACTCAACAATCTCAGCGATCGAACAACTATTAGAAGTAATGGCACCTGAAGGTATCATCGTTCTTGTCATTTACCACGGACATCCAGAAGGACAAGTAGAACGCGACGCTGTACTTACATTTGCTGAAAAACTAGACCAAAAACAAGCTCACGTACTACGATATGGCTTCATTAACCAGCAAAATAACCCGCCATTTATTGTGGCGATTGAAAAGCGATAAAGTGAAACTTTAATCAGTGGGGGCATCCCCACTGATTATTAGTTGAACCAATCGGGCATTTATGGGCAGTTTATCTCCCACCTAACCTCTTTGCTCCAGGCGAATTTTAAGGTGGGAGTTTTACTGCCCGTTAATGCGGGGGAATATATCAACGATTTTTCAATTATATCTATCGTAACTCGGGATATATCAACGATTTTTTCGATATATCTATCATAACTTACAATATATCAACGATTTCTCGGATATATCGATTGTTCGACAAAACATAACAAAAAAAGACGTGCATTCACTGCACGTTTTTTTGTTATCCTCCTATATAATGGATATATACAATCTTAAAGGAGATAAACCAATGATCGGAATACTAGCAGGAATGGGGCCAAAATCAACTGGACCATTCGTCGATACAGTTGTAGCAAGGTGCCAAACAATATACGGAGCAAAGCATGATATGGACTTTCCTCATATGATGATTTATTCGTGTCCAACACCGTTTTACATGGATCGCCCTATTGATCACGGAGCGATGAAAAAAGCGATTATTGACGGAGCACAAAAACTTGAAAGTACTGGCGTAAGCTTTATTGCCATGCCGTGTAATACGGCGCATCTTTATTTTGAAGAATTACAGCGTTCGCTTTCTATCCCGATTTTAAATATAGTCGATGAAACGTTACAAGCAATTCCTGAAAATACAAAAAGAGTCGCTCTTCTCGCAACAGAAGCAACTGTTCAAGCTAGGATTTACCAAGATGGGATTGCAAAGCGTAATATATAATACATTCATCATGAAAAATGGCAGGAAAGCATTAATCAAATTATTACTTGCATTAAATCTGGAGAGATTGAAGAAGCTCGCGAATTGTGGAATACGCTCGTTTTACAACTGAGAGATGAAATAGATACTGCAATTATCGCATGCACTGATTTGAATGTAGTGGCTAGTGAGGATTTTGTTGATTCCTCTCAATGTCTTGCTGATGCTGTTGTTGAAATGTATTTATCAAATAAGAAGAAACATTTATAAACGTTGAAACCCCTAAAAACTTTTAACTTTCTTCACAATTCTTTCAAAGTAATCACACTTAATCTCGCTATATTAAATAAGTAGTTATTCATATAGGGAAGGTTAGGGGAACTGAAAGTATGAAAGTAAATCGTTCGCTTCATTACATTTTTTGGCGTTGGCATTTTTATGCTGGACTTTTTATTACGCCGCTTCTTATTACTTTGTCACTGAGCGGAATTGGGTATTTATTTCGGGAGGAAGTTGAAGATTTCATCTATAAAGATTTATATTTTGGAAAGAGCGCTCAAACAGAATCTATTTCGATGGCTGATTCTATTTCCTTAACAGAGAAAAAATATCCACATTATAGCGTGGCGAAAATTAGTGAGTTTAATGGGGATTATAATACGAGACTTACGATTGCAAATGAGTATACTGGGCAACAAAAATATGTGTATTTAGATAGTAATAATCAAATTGTTGGGGATCAAAACGCAAGTGAAACGTTTGCCAATATCATGCGGGAATTACATAGTTCTCTTTTAGTTGGTGGCACTGTCGTCAACTATACTGTAGAACTTGCGGCATGCTGGACAATCTTTTTAATTGTAACCGGATTGTACATGAGTATACGCCAATTCAAAAACACACCATCATCCAATAAGCGAGAAAAGGCAAAAAGACGTCATTCTATTATCGGTATTATATTTACAATTCCTCTCTTTCTGCTAATCGCATCTGGATTGCCATGGTCAGGATTTATGGGGAACCAAATTTATAAAATTGCATCTTCTAATGAATCACTCGGATATCCAAAATTGTACATGGCACCGCCTGAATCAAAGGTAAAAGAATTGCCGTGGGCAACAAGAAAAGAAGCTCCTCCTGAATCGAATTCAAATGAACCGAAAGCAATTTCTGTCGATGAATTACAAAAAGGAATTGAAATAAAGAAGCCATATGTTATTTCACTACCAGCTGATCCGAAAGGTGTATTTACTGTTTCGAAATCGAGCGGTTCTGGTATTACAGGGATGCATGTTGCACCAAGTGAAGAGATAACAGCTTACTTTGATCAATATAGCGGGGAACTCATTTCAAAAACGGACTATCGTGATTATGGATTACTTGCACAATGGTTCACTTACGGTATCCCACTTCACGAAGGACATTTATTCGGATGGCCAAATAAAATATTATGCTTACTAACGACATTATCTCTATTACTTCTTATTTATTACGGAGTAAAAATGTGGTTAGCAAGAAAGCCAAAAGGAAAATTAGCAGCACCTCCAAAGCAAAGAGATAAGAAAAGCGTACTCGTTTTCTTTATCATGATGGTTATATTAGGCGCTTTCATGCCTTTATTCGGACTATCTGTTTTAGTTATTTTTACGATTGAACTTCTCATATATGTATTTTCAAAAATACGATCATAATAAAAAGAAAACCACTCTACATGAGTGGTTTTCTTCATCACTGCGCCATTTTCTTTCGGTACATCTTCCCGTTCCAATAGAAGAATCGTGAAGTGAGGCCTCCGTACTTTACAATGCGCCGTGCCATTTTGTGCATATTCTTTTGTGCTGATACTTTTTGATCTGATAAATAAATACCAAGTAATCCTCGGCTTATAAGACGATGAAACTTCGCATGAGGCAAATCACCAATGCTCTTCTCTGCTTCTTCTACAAAGTGTTTCATACGATCTAATATAGCTTGCTCGTTTTCATAATAACTACAGAAATTCAAATCCCCGCCTATACGGTCTTCTTCTTGATCGATGAAATAATCAAGTAAGATATGAAGTCCTTGTACGTAAGGGAAGTACCCTTGTCTAATTTTCGCAATATCTTCATCATGTAATTCATCATGAAATGCATATGCTACAAGACAGAAAATTCCAAGTGTAGAACCGGCACATGCTGAAAACTCAAACCAACTCATCTCAGGTAAGTTTTCTTTATGTGCTTCAAACCAAGTTTTCAGGCGCGGCTCTCTTTCTTCTAACTTCACGTGTTTATGAATTTGCAAATCACAATAATAACAAGCAAGTTCATGCAGAACAGGAGCAATTTTTTCATAGTGCTTCGTTTTCTTTAAAACATCTTGGCACGTTTCAACAAGTTCATCTAAATAACCACCATCATCTTGATCATCACGATAACGATAATAATTACCGCCACCTTCCACTTCAGGTGATAGTGCCATTAACATTGATTCATGTAGAGCGGCAAAATCATTCGGATCAAGTGATGTACTGCGATCACATAAATTATCTAAATAGTCACTGATTGTTTGATACGCTACGATAAAACGAATACATTCCTCTCGGTGTTCATTTGCTAGCAGCGATAAAATGCCACCACCCTCACAATGAAACGTTTTATGCTCAATACTTGCGATTGCCTGACTATGAAGCTCATCATTCGGAATATGGTAGGCACGCTCTTTCCACATCGCTAGCTCATGGTGTACAACCGGAAACACATCACGGTATACTTTCGCCATGAGCGTTATGGGATTACTCGGTACGTTCACTTCTTCCTTCATCTCCTCTATTAAATGTACAAATAATGATTTATTTGTTTGTTTTTACTATATTATTGACATGCATTTCAGTAAATGACTGAATATAATTCAAAATTTCATCACGCTCATACTCATTTAATAACTCATGATAACAATTCGGCCATTCTTTATATGCCTTATCACTTATTTTAACATTATCAAACCACATGCGGACACGTGTTTTATCTACAAGTTTATCCTCACATGCTTGCATTAGCAAGAGCGGAACATCTGGAAAAGCATCTATTTTCTTATGAGCAATTTCAATAGACTTAATCAATTCACTATACCAACGCACTGATACTTTGCGCAAGAACAATGAATCATTCTCCATTGCATCTCTCACTTCATGATTCCTTGTTGACATTTCCACCGTAAGATTCGTTGCAAATTGCAATTTTGGAGCCACAACATTTAATATTTTTGCAGCAAATTGAAGCGGAGCAGAGGGCCCAGTCACTACCCCTAAACAAGGCGAACTCAAAATAATACCATCTACATCTTCTCTCTTCGTTTCTTGCATCATACGAATGACAATAAGACCACCCATACTATGACCGAATAGAAAAATAGGTAACCTATACTTTCTTGCTTCTTTCACCCATAATTTAACTTCCTCTATGTATTCATCAAACGAATCAATATGTCCTCTATTTCTTGAAGTCGTTCCATGTGACGGAAGGTCCCCCATCACGACGTGGTAGCCGAGATGATTCCACATTTCCGCAACGGCTTCGTAACGTCCGTGATATTCCATTGCGCCGTGCACGATAACAATGACAGCTTTCGCTTCCTCTGCTTCATAATTCCACATATGGACCTCCTCCATTTCACTCTTTCTCATAATTTGATACACTAAAACTAGTCTCTAGGAAAGGAAGACTTTACATGATATATCCTTACAAAGAAAAAAATCCGAAAATTGCGAGTAGTGCTTTTATCGCTGACTATGTTACGATTACAGGCGATGTTTCCGTTGGCGAGGAATCAAGTATTTGGTTTAATACAGTCATCCGTGGTGATGTGTCAGCAACAATCATTGGAGACCGAGTAAATGTACAAGACCAATGTACACTCCACCAAAGCCCTCAGTATCCTCTTATTTTAGAAGATGATGTTACAGTTGGGCATCAAGTTATTTTACATAGCTGTCATATTAAAAAGGATGCTTTAATTGGAATGGGATCCATTATATTAGATGGTGCTGAAATTGGCGAAGGAGCTTTTATCGGTGCCGGAAGCCTCGTTTCACAAGGAAAGAAAATTCCACCAAACACGTTAGCTTTCGGTCGTCCCGCGAAAGTCATTCGTGAATTAACAGAAGAAGACCGTAAAGATATGGAGCGTATTCGTACGCAATACGTTGAAAAAGGTCAATATTATAAATCATTACAGAAGTAAATTTCCGCTGCCATAAGATTGGCAGCTTTTTTTATATAAAATCTAACTTTTTCTTTACAAAACATTATTACTCCCTCAACAAAATCTTATTAAAATAAAAGCTAATATCTCCATATATATGTAAACGAGGGAGGAGAATTTTCATGAAGGTCAGTGGATTATATAAAATAGAATGTTACATTTTTAAAGGAATTAATCGCTACTTTGATCAAAAAACATTAAACATCTTTTTCAGCAATATTACCCATATCGGTGGTGCTACTTTCTCCATTGCACTTACACTTTTCTTTTTAATTTTTGCAAAAGGGACTTTACACCAAGCAGCAATCGCTACTGCTATTTCTTTAGCAATTAGCCATATTCCTGTACAAATATTAAAAAGGTGGTATCCACGAAAACGTCCTTATTTAACAATTCAGGATGCGAAATATCCAGTCCATCCATTAAAAGACCACTCTTTCCCGTCTGGTCATACAACAGCCGTTTTCTCTGTCTTCATTCCATTTATTTGCTATAATCCAAGCTTACTTGCTTTCCTATTACCGTTAGCATTATGCGTCGGTATTTCACGTATTTATTTAGGACTTCACTATCCGTCAGATGTGTTCGTCGGCATGTGCCTTGGCACTTGCTCTGGCATCATCTCTTTTTATCAATTCATCCCACTTTTCACATAAAGGAGTGATATGATGAGAGTCGCCATTTTTACCGATACTTTTACGCCACAAGTTAACGGGGTTGCGAAAACGTTAGAACGATTAACAAGTTACTTTCAGAAAGAACAGATCGCCTATTCTGTTTTCGCCCCTCAGCATACAGCTGAAGATAATTTCGTAGCTAATGTGAACAAGATGAGAAGTATCCCGTTAACAATATTATATCCAGAATGTCGCTTTTCTTTTCCTACTCCGCGTATTAAACGGGAACTTCATTCCTTTAAACCTGACATTATTCACATTGCCACACCTTTCAACATGGGACTTTGTGGACTGTATTACGCCAAAAAGTTAAACATCCCAGTTGTCGGTTCTTATCATACTGATTTCGATGCGTATTTACGCTATTACAAAATTGAATTTCTCTCCAATATGCTTTGGAACTATTTAAAATGGTTTCATAGTCATATGCAAAAAAATTTTGTTCCCTCCTCTGAAACATTACATCAATTAAAAAATAAAGGCTTTCAGGCCCTCTCCATTTGGGGACGTGGTGTAGATTGCACACTCTTTCATCCAGCTTACAATACAGACCTATTCCGAAAAAAATATAATATTACAGCGAAGTACGTTCTTTCCTATGTAGGACGAATTGCTCCTGAAAAAGATATTGATACGTTGCAAAACCTTATCGTTAAAACATCGCATACTCGAAACGACATTCATTGGCTCATCGCAGGAGACGGACCTCTAGCAACAAATTTGCGTGAAGCTGTTCCACAAACAAATGTCACTTTTACTGGCTATTTACAAAGTGCAGATTTAGCTGAAGCATATGCTTGTTCTAACATAATGGTATTTCCATCAGCTACTGAAACATTCGGAAATGTCGTACTTGAATCACTCGCATGTGGCACACCTGTCATTCGTGCAAATAGTGGCGGGGTTAAAAATATTATTACAGATGGAAAAACGGGAATTCTTTGTCCCCCTAAAAATGAGGATGCATTTCTATCATCCATTTATTCTTTATTGCAAAATGAAGAAAAACTTGAGCAGATGGGAATAGCAGCTTCATCTTTTGCAAAATCAAAAAGCTGGGATGAGATCTTTCGCGGCTTACTTAACCAGTATGAAGAAGTCCTTCAGCATACCGCATCAGAGTTACTTGCTTGAACAGAAAAACTCCCTTCAAAAAACGAAGGGAGTTTATTACACACTTGTAAATTTTAGTTGAATGAATGATACATAAGGTGAAATATCATTTATTTCCATATTCATTATAGCAAAAATAAACATAACTAAACAGACTTGTAATAAAAACCCATAAAAATTAATATATGGTTATACAGTGTTTTTGCTGTATAATGATTTTAAGAATTCCCCTTAAAATCAACTTACTCACATACCTTTATACAGCAATTGTTCCCCAATTCTGTATATCAAAAAACCTTTCATTCATTTGAAAGGTCTTTTTGAGCCTGCACATATTCTTCTTTTGTATTTACATTTATAAACCAATCTGTATTCGCTTGTACATCTTCTCCAGCAACATACTTCACATTACATTGTGATAAAAGCTGCCCCATACTTCTTTTCTCTTCCTGAAGTAAAGCATAAATCTTTTCTTTCACGCGGTTATGATACGCTGCAAGTAGCGGCTGTTTTCTTCCATTAATAATAGGTACAACTGCATCATATTCATTGCTCGTTTGCTCCAGTAAAATGGTAAACCATTCATGCGAAACATTTGGCGCATCGCAAGGCATAATAGCATACCAATCTGCTTCTATGTATTCCATTCCTGATACAATACCGGCCAGCGGTCCATTCCCTTTATAGTGCGGGATATCTTCTATAACAGGAACTTGTACGAATTGCTCTACTCGCTCTTTTATATCAGAATGACTAATGACTACAACTTCTTGGAGCGCACTTGTCATCTCTTTCAAAATATGCTCAATAAAAGTACTACCTTGCCAGCTCGCTAACGCTTTCGGCTCACCAAATCTACTCGACATACCGCCCGCTAATACAATTCCAGCCCACCTACTCATTGGCGATGTAGCTCAAATGTAATATGGCCTAATTCCGGTAAAATTAATTTATTCATCGCAAGGCGAACCGCCCCGCTCGATCCTGGCATCGAGAAAACTACTTTGCGCCCAATTGTACCCCCAATCGCTCTACTTAACATTGCGCTGCTCCCGATATCTTCTAAATAACTAATCATGCGGAACAACTCACCAAACCCCACAATCTCTTTATCTAATAGAGCTGACACTGCTTCAATTGTTACATCACGCTTCGTAATACCAGTACCGCCATTTGTTAATACAACATCTACATCTTCCTTATGATAACCAGCTAACACTGCTTGCTGAATACTTTCTTTATCATCTTTTACAATTTCATAAGAGGTTACTGTATGGCCCGCTTCTTTTAACAATTCATGTAATAGTTGTCCGCTCTTATCCGTTTCTTCCGTACGTGTATCGGAAATCGTAACAATCTTGCAACGCACTTCTTTTGGGGCTTGTTTTTTATGTTCAGTTACACTCATTTTTTATCTTTCCTTTCTTAAAGACTTTTCTTCATTTTATCATACATATCTTTACACAATTATGTATGAAGCCACTCATGCGACATGATACAATATAAGTATACTAATCCACAAAAAGGAAAGTGCACTTTCTTATACTCCTAGACTACACATCTTTAGCTACTCCTTATATTTTCTACATAATAGAATTCAATTTTAAAACTTGTACTAAAAAATAAATTGGAGGTCTACATATTATGGAACTATATAAAAAATTAACAACAACATTTATCCTCTTATTCATCGCTTCAATCACTGTCGGCTTTTCCTTAAAAGGCGCAATTCCATACGCTACATTAGTAAGCATTATATTCGCGACACTATTTTTACTAAGCAGTGCCTTTTGCGCAGGTAAAGCACGTCAAATGAACGGTTGATTACATATGTTCCAGAAGAAACCCACCCTTTGTAAATCATGTAAAAAGGAAATACAAACGTATGAAAAGGCTTGATTCATATGCCATTTCCAGCAAGTGGCATGACTAATATGAAAAAGTATATTGAGCTAGATGGAGAAGTATATTGTAGTTCATGTATTCAAATTGTAAGTAAAACGAAATAAAAAAAGCTTTGCGCTCACCGCGCAAAGCTTTTTTTCATATATTATAGACCAGCTTGCTCTTTTAAAGCTGCAGCTTTGTCTGTACGTTCCCATGAAAGATCTACATCAGTACGTCCGAAGTGGCCGTAAGCTGCTGTTTGTTTGTAAATTGGGCGACGTAAGTCTAGCATTTTAATAATACCAGCTGGGCGAAGATCGAAGTTGTTACGAACTAGTTCTACTAGTACGTCTTCAGATACTTTACCTGTGCCGAATGTATCAACTGAAATTGATACTGGTTGTGCTACACCGATTGCGTATGCAAGTTGTACTTCTGCTTTGTCAGCAAGACCAGCTGCTACGATGTTTTTCGCAACATAACGAGCTGCATATGCTGCAGAACGGTCAACTTTTGTTGCATCTTTACCAGAGAATGCACCGCCACCGTGGCGAGCGTATCCACCGTAAGTATCAACGATGATTTTACGTCCTGTTAAGCCAGCATCACCTTGTGGTCCACCAATTACGAAGCGACCAGTTGGATTAATGAAGAATTTCGTTTCTCCATCCATTAATTCTGCTGGTACTACAGCTTTAATTACGTGCTCTTTTAAGTCGCGATCGATTTCTTCCCATGTAACATCTGGGTGATGTTGTGTAGAAATTACGATAGTATCAACACGTACTGGTTTACCATTTTCATCATACTCAACTGTAACTTGCGTTTTTCCATCTGGACGTAAGTATGATAATGTATCATCTTTACGTACTTCAGTTAAACGGCGAGCTAATTTGTGAGCAAGCGAGATTGGAAGTGGCATTAATTCTTGTGTTTCATTACATGCAAAACCAAACATTAAACCTTGGTCTCCTGCACCAATTGCCTCAATCTCAGCGTCAGTCATTTGACCTTCGCGTGCTTCTAGCGCTTGGTCAACACCCATAGCGATGTCAGCAGACTGCTCATCGATAGATGTTAAAACAGCACAAGTTTCTGCATCGAATCCGTATTTTGCGCGTGTGTAACCAATGCCTTGAATTGTTTCACGAACGATTTTCGGAATATCTACGTAAGTAGAAGTCGTAATTTCCCCCGCTACCAATACTAAACCAGTTGTTACAGTTGTTTCACAAGCTACACGTGCATTTGCGTCTTTTGATAAGATCGCATCTAAAATTGAATCAGAAATTTGGTCACAAATTTTATCTGGATGTCCTTCAGTTACAGACTCAGATGTGAACAGATGACGTTTTTTTGTCATGTGGTAAACCTCCCTACAGTAATTGTATATATTGTACGGAACTCATCCTTAATTTGCCACAAACTGCGACATACATTTATTCTCCCACACAAGCATACAGAAAAACCTTTCCTACTTTACATAGAGGAAAGGTTTAATTTGCTACTTGCATACTGCTTTTTGCCCTTCGCTCTTATCGTTCGAGACCTGTAGCCTCGCACAGGTTTTAGCACCTATTCACCTGCATTTATCAATACAAGTGAGGTTGCTGGGCTTCATCGGGCCTGTCCCTCCGCCAGCTCGGGATAAGAGAGTATCCGTCCCAACCTATACTAAAGAAATGATATTCATTTGTCAATTAATATTCACATTTTCCTGAAAGTTTTTCTCAATACGCCTAAAATGAAATATTAATAGGGAAATAATACATTCACACAAACAAAAAGAAATAAATAGTATACATTATTTATATAATTGTGTTATACTCTTGTTGGGGATTACGAGAAATATTTCATTAAATGAAAAGGATGGTATATAAATATGAGTACTGTGAATGTCCAAATTGGTTTACACGAATTATTGAACGGAAGCAATGCACAGATTCAACTAAGTGTTCCGCAATTAGTGGAAAAAGTATTAATGCGAAATGAAGGGAAATTAACTTCTACTGGTGCCGTTTCTGCTTCAACAGGAAAATATACAGGACGTTCTCCTAAAGATAAATTTATTGTGAAAGAAGCATCGGTTGCTGACAAAATTGCTTGGGGAGCTGTGAACCAACCGATTTCTGAAGAACATTTTAATAAATTATATACTAAAGTTTTAGAATACTTAAAAGAAAAAGAAGAGTTATTCGTCTTCAAAGGATTTGCAGGCGCTGACCGCAATTACCGCCTACCAATTCAAGTTATTAATGAATATGCATGGCACAATTTATTTGTACATCAATTATTCATTCGTCCAACTGAAGAAGAATTAACAACTCATGAGTCAGGGTTCACAATTGTTTCTGCACCGAATTTCAAAGCTGATCCAGCTGTTGACGGTACAAACTCTGAAGCATTCATTATGGTTTCATTCGAAAAACGTATTGTACTAATTGGTGGTACAGAATACGCTGGAGAAATGAAAAAATCAATCTTCTCTATTATGAACTTCTTACTACCTGAACAAGATATTCTTTCTATGCATTGCTCTGCAAACGTAGGTGAAGAAGGTGACGTAGCACTATTCTTCGGTTTATCTGGAACAGGTAAAACAACTTTATCTGCTGATCCAAACCGTAAATTAATCGGTGATGATGAGCACGGTTGGTCTGATAACGGTGTATTCAATATTGAAGGCGGTTGCTATGCAAAATGTGTAAACCTTTCTCACGAGAAAGAACCACAAATTTTCGATGCAATCAAATTCGGATCCGTTTTAGAAAACGTTATCATTAATAACCAAACGCGTATCGCAGACTACAACGATACTACTTTAACAGAAAATACTCGTGCTGCATACCCTATGCATGCGATCGACAATATCGTACTGCCAAGTGTTGCTGGACACCCAAATACTATTATTTTCTTAACTGCTGATGCATCTGGCGTATTGCCTCCAATCAGTAAGTTATCAAAAGAGCAAGCTATGTATCATTTCTTAAGTGGTTACACTAGTAAACTAGCAGGAACAGAGCGCGGTGTTACATCTCCGCAAGCTACATTCTCAACTTGCTTCGGTTCACCATTCTTACCACTTGATGCATCTCGCTACGCTGAAATGCTTGGTGAAAAAATCGAGAAACACGATGCGAAAGTATTCCTAGTAAACACTGGCTGGACTGGCGGCGAATACGGCGTTGGTAAACGTATGAACTTAGGTTATACTCGTGCAATGATTCAAGCAGCATTAAGCGGTGAACTTGCAAAAACTGAAACAGCTAAACATGACATCTTCGGTCTTGAAGTTCCACTTCACGTACCAGGTGTACCTGACGAAGTGTTAATGCCTGAACAAACTTGGGCTGATAAAGCTGCTTACAAAGCAAAAGCAATCGAGCTTGCAAATGAATTCAAAGAGAACTTCAAAAAGTTCGAAAGCGTTTCTGAAGATATTATTAACTTAGGCGGCCCAATCGCTTAAATTAACACTTTCTGTTGGAATAACCCTTTACTCATATGAATAAGTGTCGTGTAACCGTAAAGTTTCGCGTACTCACCGACAAAACCCAATGCGGCTTAACGGTTACACACACTTACATAAAAAAGAAGCTTACGTTTTTACGTAAGCTTCTTTTTATATCTTATATAAAGTGAAACGTTAATCTCTTCATCTGTGACTTAGTTCAATAAATTACAGAAAATTCATTTTATACTCATTCATTTTTAGTTTTTTATGATACAATTTACATATACAGGAAAGGGTGAAGCCTATGAAAAATTTTTCTCGTGCAGGAAAAATTTTATTCATTTACGGAGCGATCCAAATTTTTTGGGGACTTGTAATGCTTAACGTTAATTTATTTGAGCATACAAGTGAAACGATAAAATATATTATTCTAATTATCGGAATAATTTGTTGTATTATATCCAAATTTTTTAAAGAACATAAAAGTCCTACTAATACGTGATTTCATGTTAACTTATTAGAAGCAGAAACCTGCATTTCAGGCAAAGTTTCGCTTCCTGTTGTACTATCCATCACTGAATCACTTATCCCAGAGTAAACCTATTTCCACAGGGACAAATCACGGTTTCGAACATATAAATTATATCCCTACTCATTACATCTCTCTGGTTTCACATCGCATGAGGCTAAAAGAGGCTCTGACCGCTTCTATCCCTCGCTGGATCCTCTATTCCATCCAAAAGAGGTTTTTTATCTTTTTATCTTTTTTAGCTCTTCGTTAATTCTTTCTCATCTTTCATGCTATAGTATCCTAAATTCACAACGATTAAGAAATAACCACCCATAATCCCTACTGCAAATGCCCACATAACCATGTGGTGCTCAATTTCGTACATAATAATAGCACCCAAAATGGCAGCTGCAAAACGGTTAAACATACCGAGTGTCGGTGCTTTCGTCTTCTTTACAATACTATCTCCAAGCTTCTCAATTCTTCTCCCTAAAAGCCAAACGCAATACATACTTACAATAAGCCCAATTCCAGCGCCTAAAAAGTGTGCTGAAAACGGTGTTAACATCCAACCTAGTAACAAAATACCTAGTATATAATACGATTGGATTTTAAATGATCTTAGTGACATACTAATCATGCTGTACCTCTCTTCATTCGTTCTTATCTATTCAACAAAAAATTTCTTTCAAATTCATATTCCTTACATCCATTTCACTCAAATTAAAAACAACATAAACCGTATGTTTATGTTGTTTAAATGTTTTTAGGAAATAATATTATACAAGATTTCGAACATCATATTCTCATATTTTGTGACGGTTTTCCAAACTTTTTTCGTCCATTTATGAAAAAAATGATATCAATCTATGAACATACGGATATGATGTAATAAGCACACAAATAAAGGGGGCGTCTAATGATTTATTTTTTAATGGCTCTCATTCACCTCATTATCCCTGCACTTATCGGACTTTCATTGTATTGGTACACGAAAAACCATAGCATTTTTTACGCTGTCCTCGGTGTTCTTCTTCCAGGTATTATTCTTATTACACTCTTCCGTATTCCATTTTTAAACTTAATTCCACTTATTACTGCTATCTTATTTCTCATCTTCTTACCAAAAATAAAAAAATAGGAAAGCAGATCATAGGTGATCTGTTTTCCTATTTTGATATAGGTTCCCCTGCAATAGAATGAACTTTTACTTTCTCCGATTTCACAAACCATAAACCGACAAAAATGATAATTCCACCGATGATTTGTTGAAACGATACATATTCATTTGCCCAGACAGCTGCAAATAAAACAGCTACAAGCGGCGTTATATACATATATACCATCGTATGTGACGCCCCAATTTTTTGAACACCAACATACCACATGACTAAGCCGAATACTGTTACAAAGAAAATGGAATATAGTAAGGCGAATAGTGTCATTCCGTGTGTAATGTGAAATGGCATTATAAATACATATGGTCCACTTAACAATAAAAGCGGAATCGCGCCAACTAAGGCTGACCATGCGGTAACACGTAGTGCTGAATATTTTTTAATTAATGGTCCTGCTAAAACAGGATAAAGCCCCCAGCATATTGATGTAATAAGTCCAATTCCATTGCCATAAAAAGAACTAGCAAGTGAATGTCCTGCTACTAAAACTAATGCTGCACCACTAAAGGCAATGATAGAACCTATGAGCTTTCGAGAAGAAAACTTTTCTTGTTTCAGAAAAATCGCAAATACAGTTGTAAAAATAGGTGAAATAGAAATGAGTAAAGAGGCATTTGTAGCGGATGTATATTTGACAGTTTCCATAAATAACGTTTGATACAGTACAATACCTACAACGCTAACGATGATTAATCTAGGTATATCCTTTCGCTCCATATAAACCGACTTTTCAATAAAAAAAGTAAGAAGTAACAGGAGCGGTGCCGCCGCCATCATACGAAGTGCGGTAAACTCAATTGTTGTAAATTCTAAAAGTCCATACTTCGCAATTGTATAGTTAATCCCCCAAATAATAACAACACTTAAAATTAATAACTCAATTCCCCATCTTCTCATGCGTATCCCCTCCGCAAAGAAAATTATACAGAAAATTCAATCATGTGTACATTTCATTATGTGAAAAAACTTTTTATAATATGAAACGTTTTGGTAAATGAAATTATATTGGCGCAACTCCATTTATATCGGCGACTTCCCAAATATATCGACTTATAAAATAAAAAAAGGTGATTCCAAAATACATTTTGGAATCACCTTTCCTTTACTATACTCGAACGTGTAATTTCATATTTGGATTATAAAACTGGCTTGGGCTCTTCAACTGAAAAGTTCCTCCACCTTCATGCCAATCAACCGTTAACTTATCGTCCATAAATACAAGCTTTGTACGATCAGCGATAAAATTCATTGTGCTTGATTCAATATCCACATCGCGCTCATCTTTCTCTGCTACAGCTACTAAATCGATGATTCCGCTCATGACACAACCGCAACCCTCATTATCGTAAAATAACTTTATATATTTCGCTTCACTTGGAATCGTATCCATAATCTTTTTATATGCTGCTTCTGTTACAGTAACGTACATATGTTAATCTTCATCCTCTCTTCTCTTATCATTCATATATTGTATCACCATTTTTCTTAAAATTTATATACAGAAAATTAAGACTAATATACAATGTATGTGATAAAGTTTCAGCAATCGAGCTTTTATGAGTAGTTCATACAGGAGAAAGGAGGTTTGCTATCCGTGTTCAAACTACAACGATATCCTATTTTATTAAGTCTATTTGGTAGTTTCTTCATTTCTAGCGAAATGCTATTACAGCATGTACTTCCCTATTCTCCTTCTATCGGCTGGATTCTAGGCTTTATTTGTTTCCTATCGCTTCTTATTTCGCTACGAAGAATACAAACAACTCATAAAGCAAGAATCATCTTAAGGAGGATTATTAAACATGCCAGCCTTAAAAAAAATAGAGCAATCACTCGATCACTTATTTCAAATTGAAAAATACGGAAAAGATAGTGCCTTTAGTCGATTTATCCCAGCCGTATATGATCCTATCAAATTTCCTTGGCAACAATTTTTCGAAGCAAATTTTGTAGATTTATTTAACGGCCTTATGATGCACGGATCTGAAAATGTAAACAAAGTATTTTTAGCTGTATTCCCTACAGATGACGTTCTTGAAACATTCATTTCACAATCCACACCCGGTGATTTACTCTTTATGCACCATCCCCTTGTAATGGAGTGCGGTGATCCAATTGGAAGATCAGGCCGCGGTTTCATACCAATTCCTGAAAAATATTTGCAAGGAATAAAAGAAAAACAACTTTCTATATATACATGTCACGTACCAATGGATTTTCATCAAACGCATGGAACGAGTATTTCAATTGCAAAAGCATTAAACGCTACTGTAGTGGACGACTTTGCATATGGAGGTCCAGAACAAGAACCAGTTGGCCTTATTTGTGAAATAGATGAAACATCAACAGAAGCACTCCAAAAACATCTAAAACAACTCTTCCAGATCCCTTACACAGACTTCGAAGGTAAACGACATGATTCCATCAAAAAAATCGCAATTATCGCTGGATGTGGCGATGTTGTATCTTTAATGAAGGAAGCAGAAAAAAAAGGTGCCGAAGCATATATTACAGGAGAAATCCATTGCCATATCGACAATGATTACGGGCGACATAAATACTCGCTCATTATGGATTATGTAAAAGAAACGAATATGTCTCTAATTGGGGTGTCACACTCTGCCTCTGAATATTTAGTGAAAGAGACATTGATGTATGATTGGTTTAAAGAGAATTTTGATGTGGATGTTATTTTACTTCCGCAGGAGAAATGGTGGCTCTAACACTACTTAATTCTCCTACCGCTATTTTTGAAATCTAGACACAAAATACGATCAGCCACACAAAAATATAGAATCCGTAATATACATATAGTAGTTCTATTTTTAAAACTAGATTTTCAAAATATAGAAAGGAGAACGTACATGTATCAACGTAATTGTTTTAGTTGCGATGGCAGACGCAATAGTGGTGGTTCTAACGGAAACACTGGGCCCACTGGTAGCACCGGGGCTACCGGAAGTACTGGACCTTCCGGGCCTACTGGGGCTACCGGACCTACTGGTAGTGCTGGACCTTCTGGAGCTGGTTTCCAAAGTACTACCACCTTCAGTCTAGCAGCGGCCCCCAACTATAAAAAAGGACAAGTTGTCACTTATACGGGCAGTGGCTATGTTGTAAAAAAGGATGCACCTCAAGGATTTCCAAATGTATCTCCGGATTATATCATATTAGTAGAAAGTGGACCTACCGGTAGTACCGGACCTACGGGGAACACCGGACCCATGGGATCTGCCGGTAGTGCTTCAGCAAAAAGTATTGTTTTTCAGGGAACAAATGCTGGTTTTCAACGTATAGCGGGTTCTCCTGGAATTGACTCCAATGTTATCCCATATGTCACTGCTGGAGCCGGTAGTATAGTTGGCTTTTCTGCGTCTATAAATATAAATAATTTACCTGCTGCTGTTTATACGATTAATATTTGCAGAAATGTCCCAACAAACCTCACATCCCCTACTTCTAGCTACATCCTATCTACTATTACCTTAACTACTACTGACAAAATTACCGGAACTATGGTATTTTCTATTAAACCAACGGATAGCGGAGCAGGACAAATTCAAGTATTTAATCCTACTCCAGCAGTAGGTCCCGCTACTGTAACTTGGACTAGTATTACAACTGGAAACCCAATTGTCAGAGGAGATGCTATATCCCTTTATATTACCCCTGGAATTACTGCAAGTGCTGTATACTCTGTTTTTCTCATTACTGATATATAGCAATTCATTCCATAAAAAAAGACCCGAGATTCGGGTCAACAAATAGAAATATAAATGAACTACAACAAATAACAGACAAAGCCATTATATATTTTTCATAGTAAAACATCCATTATTTTCTTTTTACACTATCAATATATTATTTTTCGTTATCGTCCTCTTTTTTAGAACGTCTACCTAAGAAGAACACAAGAACTAATAATATAATTACCAGTAGTACTCCGCCGATAATGTAATATAGCGTGTAGTCTTTTTTCGCTTCTACCGCTGTATCATTTAACTTATCGGCTGTCTTTCCTTCAATTGTAAATTTCTTCGTCCATTCCCACTTTTGATCGCCATCAGTGGCTTTCACTTCTACTCGGTACATTCCTGGATCAAACGCTTTGTTTTCCCAGCTAATAGCGTAATCAAAGTTTGAGTTTGGCGCCATTCTTAAATTTTCTTTTTTCGCTTCAAATAAAACGTCTGTACCTTTTTCTTTATATACCTTTGCATCAACACTTAAATTTTTTAACATTGCTGGCTTTACGTTTTGTAAATTTGCAGTAACAACGTTACGCCCGTTAATTTGTGTTGGCTTTACTTCGTTTAATTTCATGTCTGGTTTTACTTCAGCATCCGTCTCTTTTAAAACAACGCCAATTGCGTATGCATATTTATTTTCAATTTGCACACCTTCATCTTTTTTCTTTGCATTCTCATCTTCTTTTTCTTTAAAGTATAAACCACCTAAAATAACACCATCAAACGACTCACTTGGCATTTCCAAGTTTATATCAACTGTCACTATGCTGTTAGCTGGGACTTTCGTTTCTTTTGGCATTTTAGCAATTTTAGAAAACGGATATTTCAAAGTAGAATCCGTTTTTGGTTCTACTGTACTATAATCTGTAATACCATTGCTATTCGTAATTGCTGTATTAGCAAACGATTCTACCACAACTTCTTTATTCGTATCATTTTTCATTTGGACTTGAATTGTTTGCTTTTGTCCAGGTTGCATTTTCAAATCAAAATACGTTTGATTTTTATCAATTTGATTTTCTGGTATAACTGCTGTCACAGCGAATTTCATTTCAGCCGCATATACTGAAAAAGCGTTTACCATGAAGAATGTAATTAATAGTAAGCTAGTAAATAGTTTTTTTACCATCTCTTATGTAGTCCCCTTCATATCCATTTTATAGACAAGAAAGAGATAAGGTTAAAGCCATTCCCTTATCTCTTCTCATTTTCCTCTTTTATCTTAAAATTCCTCTTACTTACATAGGAGCGTCTGTTAGTTCCCAAGTTAGTGAAGTTGTATATTGTGTTTGTTCTTTTTTCGTTTTACCTGGTACAGATAACTCTACGCTTTGTTTCGCTTCTGTTGCATCTTTACCAAACGTATTTACCCATGTACCCATACCTTGGTTTTCTTTTGCATCGATTAAATCAGATGCTGCACCACTTGGATTTAATGTGATAGATTGTTCTGCTGTTGGTGCGTCGCTACCTGCGTTTGATTTCAAAGCTGAATTTTTTAATGTTAATGCTGCACCATCCAACGCTTTATCATCTGCAGTTTTGAATTGACCATTTTGTTTTACTGTTAAATGCCATCCAGCATTTGTACCACGATTATCTGTTACTTGAACGTAGTTCGGCACGTCAATTACAGAACCGTCTACTTTTTTCTTTACTTTATCTAATTCTGCAAAGTAGATTTCGTTATTCCCTGATGCTTTTTGTGTTTTAAAGTTGAAGTTAGATACATAATCAATACTTAGTGGACCATCTGTACCTTTTTTATCTGGATCAACTGGATCTACAGTTTCATCTGGATTCTCTGGATTAACAACATCAATTTTATCTGTATTTTTCTCGAATTTAATAAATGCTTTTGAGTCTAATTTCCCGCCATCTTTCTCAGCTGCAAATGCAGACGTCCCTACTGATACTGATGATAATGTTACCGCTCCAATTAATGCTATTTTTGCTAGTTTCATAGTTTTATACCCCTTTATAATCATTTTTTAAAATTCAGTCATTCTTAATTTTCAATCTTGTATAAGCTTAGTTTGGTGTATCTTCTAAAGTCCAAGTTAACTCAGCTGAATATTTCGCACCTTTTTCTTTCGCCGTCGTACCTGGTACGAATAAGCTCACACTCTGTTTACCTTGTTCTGTTCCTTTACCAAATGCAGTCGTCCAATCACCCATACCTTTATTCTTTGCGGCAGTAGTAATTTCCACCGCATCTCCACCTGGAGCTAGCGTTACTTTATTTTTAAATGTTGTAGGTGCATATTGTGCATCAGTTACAGAATTTACAGCTGGGTTACTTAAGCTTAAAGCTGCATTTGTTAACTCACTATTACCACTTTTAAATTGTGCATTTTGCTTTACTTTCAATTTCCATCCTGCATTTGTACCACGGTTATCTGTTACAGATACGAAGTTAGGTACTTCAACTGTTTTGCTCCCTTGTTTCACTTTATCCAATTTTGCAAAGTACGTTTGATCATTACCAGAGATAACTTGCTCGCCGAAGTGTAAGTTAGAAACGTAGTTAATACTTAATGGACCTTTTGTTCCTTTTTCATGGTCATCAGGGTTCTCTGGTGTAACTTTTTCATTTGGATTTTCTGGATTGTTTGGATCTGTTGTGCTTGTATCTTCAATAAACGTTACATCGGTTTTTGATTTCATATTTGCTTTCTCTTCCGCAAATGCTGAAGTTCCTACTGCTGCAACTGATGTTAATGATACTGCACCGATTAATGCTAATTTTGCTAGTTTCATATGTACCTTCCCCTTTTCTCTGTTTTCATCTATTTTTTATTTTGAATACACTTGCTTTCCCCTAATTCTTTTGAATACATATAGAGATAAAACAATCGAAAACAATCCTATATATTGTTTGAAGTCCCGTGTCTGGCCTCCTGTTTTCGGTAAATATTTATCTCCATTTTTATTTTTATCAAATGTCTCTTTTTTTGTATTTATCTTTGTCGGATCAGTTGATGTATTTGGTGTATAGCTATTCGAAAATGTAATACCCGCTTTTGAATTCGTACTTGTAGCCGTTACTACATTTGCCATAAGAAACGGCACACATATAACTGTGGAAACGATAATACCAACTATTTTTTTCATTACTCTCTCCTTTCTAAAATTTATATATTTCATATATTTTTAGAGAGGAGCATCGGTTAATGTCCATTCTAGCTGTCCAGCATATTTTGTATTTGCTTTGACATTCGGCCCTGGTTTTACTTGTAAATGAATTCCCTCGTTTTCCTTCCAATTTAATGAAACCTCCTCGTCGTTTTTAGAAGTATACGAGAATGCTTCTATACTAGAATTACTTAAAGGTGTATCCTTTCCATTTCGTTTGTAAATCAATGCTCCCGTCAATGTGTCATTTTGCGCTGAAGTTAATGGTGTAATTTCCTTTACATATACACTCCATTTTTGCTTTTTAACACGATTATCGGTTACCTTTAAAGAATTTGAAATCGCCTTCGGTGTGTATGTCGTTGTTTTCGATGGAATTGTTACATCTCCAAAGGTAATTTCTTTTGGTACGTCTACTAACTTTAAAGTCCCATCAACGACAGTAACCGGTACTTGAATCTCCGCTTGTACACCTTGCTTCGTTTCAATTACAACCGTTACAGTATGATTCCCTATTGTTTTTGTATCCGGAATATTGATTAACTTCATTACTGATATTGGTTTATCTACATCCAAATTCGTATCTACAGATAAATCTGTCACAAATTTAGAAATATCCATTTTTGTTAAATCTGTTCCTTGCACTACTTTTTGTGGGACTGGTTTCCCAGTCGGAATACCTTTATACCTTATTTTTGCGATTCCATCTCGATTACTATCTTGCCCATTCTTATCGTCATCTAAATAGTTTTTAGCTGACACCGGTATTTCAAGATAACCATCTTTATAATATTTCATTACATCAGCACCTTTTACAGGAGAACCTGTAATTGTCATCTCGTAAATTTTCCCGTTGAATTCTTCTGTTTTTAGCGCATTTGCTTTCGCAACCGCAGTGACCTTATTGTTTTTCCTGCTAATATCAAAGAAGCTACTTACATCATCTCCACTTTCCACATCTTGAATGGAAACATCATTCACAGTAAAATCCTTATTCACTTCACTTTCTAATACAAAAGATTTCGCATAGTGAATATCTTTCGATTGAGCAGGCATATTTTGATATACCTTATAAGAAAGTTGACGGGAATTATCTTCCACGATATCTCCTATTACACTTGGAGCTGGAATTTCAATTTGTGCAATCGCTAATTGGTCGTATGATACATTAACACCTGAAGCATTTAATCTAACTTCTAGCGGTAATTCTGTTAAATTATCAAATGTAATTGTCATATCTGCTTCTGGAGTAGCTACTGGGCCTGCTGTTCCAGAAAACTCTATTTTATTATTCCCTTTGTCTTGATACCTAATTGAACTCGTATCATACACGTATAAATTCGTTAAATGACTACCATCATTACGTAACGTTACATTTTTATAACTATTTATCCTTTTGAAATTCCACATTGCCGTTAATGGTACTTTTTTACTTGTTCCGTGTTCATAAAATTCAAAGGAAGCATTATAAGTTTGTCCTGACCTTCCGTTCCCATATAATTGTAAAAAGTTTTTTGCATCACCTTTAGTTATTGGTGTTTTAACATCTACAGATGAAGCTGTCATAGAGTGAATATTAATACGGACATCAATCCATTTCCCTTGATATTCACCAGCTTTTTTTACTAATACGTACTGTTCTCTATTTGAATTTCTAAATGTATATTGACTTTGACCAGTTCTGTCATTGCTACTACCCTTTACCTCATATGTTACTTGTGGGCTCCAAACAAATCTAAAAGCATATTTACCCGGGATAGAAGGCCCTTCACCTGTTCTATTATTTATTACCTTTACATTTGGATATCTAAGAATACTTGTAACAGGACTAGCAGCTAGTAGAGATTGGCTCTTTAATACCTTCTCAGCTTGAATAGCAGGTAATTCCTGATTATTTTCGTTTACCTTATTGCTCTCTTTTAATTCATTTTCCTTTGATACGAGTTCTTCATTAACCTTTTCTTTCTCTAAAGTATTCGTTTCTTTTGGAACTTCAGCATTAGTAGGCTTTATTTCTTGTTTTTTATTTTCTTCCGATACTTTTACTTTTTCATTTTTTTCTTTTTTCACAACTTCCTCTGAAGCCTTTGGATTTTCATCAGAAATAGCTACATTTAAAGCCTCTTTTTTCTCTACAACATGTAGAGAAGGAGATTCAATTTTCTTTTCATTCCCTTCAAACTTCACTATCGGTTCAAATTTGTACTCTCCAGCTTTTTTCATTTGAATGACTACATATACGTCACCGATAAAATTACTTTGTTCATTCTTTTCAATTTTTACAATGTGATCTTCTGTTACTGAAATGTTTTGAATCGCTTTATTATTTTCATTCATTTTTTTCGTTTCTTCTTCATTAAAGAGCTGCTCATTAGATAATTTCAGCTCGATATTAGCATCTTGTTTATTTGTATTTGTAATCTTTAATACTACATTTTCATCAACTTTTATTTCTTGTTTATCCATATGAACGATAAAACGTCCTTGCTCGTCATTTGTAACCGCATAAACTTTCGTTGCAGAGTAGTCTAGCACACCAACTTGTGTAAATAATATTCCTCCAGCGAGAAGTATACGCCCAAATTTCCCTATTTGATTTTGCAATGTACTTCCCTCCCTCGCTTTTTATGCACCGAATATTCCGAACATTAAATGTATTAATCGACTAAATTTACAATCATAATGTGTATTCTGAAAAAATAAAAAGCCTGGTTGCCTTTTCGATTTTCATATATCACAACATGTGTGAAAATCCAAACTGCAACCAGACTATCATAGTAATTTTCATTACCTTAGACTCTTAGCTTTGCGACCTATCCTTTCGAACAGTGTGCCTATTTATTTTTTTTGAGACAACAAAAAGTCCAGTTGCCTCTTCGATTTTCATACACACAACTATGTGTGAAAATCCAAACTGCAACCAGACTATCATAGTAATTTTCATTACCTTAGACTCTTAGCTTTGCGACCTATTCTTTCGAACAGTGTGCCCATTTATTTTTTTTTAAGAAAACAAAAAGTCCAGTTGCCTCTTCGATTTTCATACATACAACTATGTGTGAAAATCCAAACTGCAACCAGACTATCATAGTAATTTTCATTACTTTAGACTCTTAGCTTTGCGACCTATCCTTTCGAATAGTGTGCCAAATATAGGAATTTATTTATCGTGTTTTGAATATACCATTAAAACCCAAAAAAGAAAATAGTTTTTTTAGAAAAAAATAATTAATTTTTATAGTCTAAATTCCCCCCGGAAAATCCATAATGAAAACTTTCAAAAAACATTTTGATATTAAAAACACATCATACATTCTTTATAGATAAAGTGAAACTTTAATCAGCCCTCACCAATCGGGCTGCCCGGCAAATAGCGGGATAAAATAAAAAAACATCACTTCCAAATAAGTGATGTTTTTTGTAGTTAATGCAGTGGTAACATAACCTCAACCGTCGTTCCAACCCCAACTTCACTTTCAAAACTCATTTTACCGTTGTGATCTTTAATAATTTTTTCTGTAACTACTAAACCTAGACCAGTTCCTGTTTCTTTCGTTGTATAAAAGGCTTCGTTTAACTTTGGAATTTTATCTTTCGGAATGCCGCATCCCTCATCTTTCACTTGAACGATGATTCCTTCTTTTACAGTAACTTTAATCGTAATTGTTCCGCCAACTGACATTGCTTCAATTGCATTTTTAATTAAATTAAAAAAGACCTGTTTTAATCGTTTTTCATCACATGTAATTGATGGTAAGTCTTTACTGTAAATACCTTGTATGTGGACTCCTTGTTTTAAAGCAGGCTTTTCCATAACTCGAATAACATAAGAGATAATTTCTTGTATGTTATGAGTTTCTGATTCTAGTGATTTAGATTTCTCAAATCCACTAAGTTCTGTAGCAATTATATGAATCCGATCTACTTCTTGTTTCATAATATCACTATAAATTTTATCCTCTGGATGCTTGTCTGCTTGTTTATTCACAAGTTTTTTTAAGTTTGCTAAAGGTCTTCTAATCTTATAACCAATAACCGTTGCCATCTTTCCAACAGCTGCTAGTTTTTCTGTTTGTTTTATTTCTTTGTCCATCATCTCAAGCGTACGAACGTAAGACTGAACCCTCAAAAATATAATCCAACATATAATAGTAAATACACTATATAATGCCATTGGGATTAAAACGAGAGAAGATTGAATAATGATTCCTGTAAAAGCGTACTTCCCGACAAGTATCGCTGGAACTAACCAGAAATATCTTTTATTCACAAAGATTGGTGCAAACAAAATAAAAAATACTTCTACTATATTTCCACCGTCAAATTCCGCATCGCTACCATAATAAATCATAATGTTGTGGATACAATCTAATACATTATAGCCAATTAGAATAATATACTTTACCGCAAAAACATTCTTCCATTTCATAAAGTATATTCCAATGCAAAACAATACTACCATCAAAAAGTAAAGCCATAAACCTAAACCATCTTCAAACGTAACTACTCAGCTTCCTCACGGAGGCTTTTTTCATTTACTAGTCTGATATGTACTTTTTGTGTGAATACTAGATATATCAGACAAGGAGGTGGTATTTATGTTGAAAAAACAAGAAATTCTAGCTGTCTATCAAAAGGGACCTCAAGCTATTTACGATTTTGTTCATCAATTAGAAAGTCAAATACAGAATTTAAAAGAGCGTATAGAAGAATTAGAAAATCGTTCAAAAAAAAACTCTACAAATAGTCATAAACCACCCTCTACAGATGGTTTTCGTAAGCCTATTACAAAAAGTTTGCGAAAATCATCCCAGCGTCAAACCGGTGGCCAGTTGGGCCACAAAGGACATACACTTCATTTGACAACGACTCCTGACAATATGATTACCTATTCTCCTACGCATTGTATTTGTTGTCACACGTCCTTAAAACATGAACCTGTAAAAGGATACCGCATTCGCCAAGTGTATGATTTACCACCTATCCTGATAGAAGTCACAGAACATAAAGTGGAACAAAAAGAGTGCCCACATTGCCATTCTATCCAAGAATCCCAGTTTCCCTCTACTGTCTCTCGTCCTGTTCAATATGGTCCAAATATAAAAACACTGATTCCTTATTTAACACATTATCAATGCCTTTCTTTGAAACGAACAAAAGAATTCTTTCAAGATTGTTTTGGACATTCGATAAGCGAAGGGACGTTAGTCAATCATACCCATGCTTTTTCTGCTCAATTGCGGCCGTTTCTCGAAGAAGTAAAAGAACAGATTCTGCAGTCTTCTGTTGTCCATTTTGATGAAACCGGTATGCGAGTAGAAAATAAAACACAATGGTTACATACTGCGAGTACACCGGAGGTGACATTTCAACATATTCATGAAAAACGCGGAAAAGAAGCGATGGATGCAGGTGAAATCTTGCCTTCTTTTTCTGGAATTGCTATGCATGATGGGTGGAAACCGTATGATGTGTATACAGATTGTCGTCATGTTTTATGTAATGCCCATCTCTTGCGAGATTTGCAAGGGATTATAGATAGTACCGGAGAAACATGGGCACAACAAATGAAAGAATTCCTTACACAAGCTTTGACAATAAAAAAGCAATACAAGGGAAATATTCCAGAAATAGAGAAAAAGAATCTGTTTGCCGCATACCAGGCCATATTGAAAGGCAAACAGGTGCCTTCTGCAGAACAAAAAAAGAAAAGAAAACAGACGCCTTCTCAAAATTTATGGAATCGCTTTGCTAAGTATGCGGACAGAATTCTAGCGTTCTTAGAAAGTCCAGATATTCCATTTGATAACAATCAAGCGGAGCGAGATATTCGGATGACGAAAGTCAAACAAAAAGTGTCTGGGACGTTTCGAAGTAAGGAAGGTGCAGAATCATTTTGCCACATACGTAGTTTTATGAGCACCATGAAAAAACAAAATCAATCAGTATTACAAGCGATAAGTCAGGTGTTAAAAACCGGAACGGTTCCTTGGAATACCACTCTTTCGTAAGAGAATGTTTCTATTTCATATAGATTCTTTCTCTTATCGGAGTGTGTTCTTTTTCATGTTTTCGAACAGGAAACATGTATTTGGCATGCTTTTTTGTTTAACTAAGCTGAGTAGTTACCTTCAAACTTTCCTACGCCTTCTTGCTCTCCCGCGATTAAAGGTACGATAAATTCATAGGCAAGATCATACACAAAAAATATAATAAAAAATAAACTTAAAAATACTTTCAACGCCTTTATTTCTTCATTTTTAAATATATAGCCTTTATTCATATGGTAACTCCTAGCTTTTCTTCCACTTGAATTTCAGTATTTCCACACTTCCTTGGCAGAATAATGTCTATTCTCGTTCCAGTATTTCTTTCACTTGAAATATGTAACTCACCAAGGTGCTCGGCGACAATTCGATTCGCTACTGTAAGACCCAGACCAATTTTATCTTGTTTCGTTGTATAAAAGGCCTCTGTAACACGGGCTAAGTTTTCTTGCTTAATACCATGACCATTATCAATTAAGCTGATCATCACATACTCTTTCCCTTTATTTTCTAACCGTAAATGTAATATGCCACCTTGCTCCATTGCTTCTAAAGCATTTTTTATCGTATATAGAAAGACTCCTCTTATTCTTCGTTCATCACATTCAACTTCTATTGTTTGTTCTCCCACATTAGAAATAAGCTGCACATTTAATTCATTCATTTTTTCGCGAAGAGTTGTTGTTGCTTGTAATACAATTTTTCCTAGATCATGTTTCTTATAAATAGAAGGCTTGCATGTAGCAACTTCCATCAACTCACTTATCATATTATTCATATTTTCTATTTCAAAGATCATACGTTTATAAACAGGATCCTCTTCATGCTTCTCTCTTTGTAATTGCGTAAATCCTTTTAATGAAGCGAGTGGATTTTTAATTTCATGTCCAACCGTCGCTGCCATTTTTCCGATTACTGCTAATTTTTGTGATTCACTAGCAATCGCAATACTTTCCTTTACAGCTGAAAGATATTGTAAAAATCGGTTTAAAATGATATATGCAGCTATTAACATAAGTGTACACATAATAAGGAACATAAATGCTTTTATTTCCTCTAATACAAATAAATAAATTAAATATTTTCCTACAATAGAAGAAAGTAAGATTACATAAAATTTTTTATTTAAAAATATGGGTACAAAGAAAATGAGAATAATTTCTATTATATTTGTCGCATCAAACGCCGCCTTATTATAAAAAATATACGAAAATACATTAGCGATTTCTATCCCTATGTATGCAAATATCCATGCATATTTAACAAGGTTTGCCTTCTCTTTTTTCATTAAATATATATTCACGCACAGTATTGCTACTCCGCAAATAACTTGCCATACTATGTTGTATCCCTTATCCATTATTGATTTATTGTCTAATACAATTGCATAGAAAATTTGATATACAATAACAATAACATATAACACCCATAAAAGGATTTTTGCATTCCTTTCTTCTTCTTTATATGATAGAAAACTTTCTTTCACTTCAACACCCCTTCAAAATAATATCTCGAAGAATACCATTTATTATAATAAATGATTTTCATAGACAAACAAAGATAAATCGCAAATTTGAGGAAAATCATCCCAACGATGCAACATCTTCATGCTATATACAAGCATAAAAACCATAAACAATAATACGTATATTATGGGAGGTGTTTTTATGGACGGCAAAAAAAATAAAAAGATAGAACAACTCCAATCTTTCACGCGTGAAAATGAAGGAAAGGAGATGACAACAAATACAGGTGTTAAAATTTCAAATGATGAAAACTCTTTAACAGCTGGAGATCGTGGCCCTACCCTTCTAGAAGATTTCCTTATGCGAGAAAAACTTTCTCACTTTGACCGTGAACGAATTCCAGAACGAGTCGTTCACGCACGAGGATACGGAGCACATGGCATTTTTGAGTTATATGAATCTTTAGAAGAGCTAACAATGGCCCATTTTCTACAAGACCCTTCAAAAAAAACACCGCTTTTCATTCGTTTCTCTGAAGTAGCTGGATCAAAAGGAGCAAATGAAACGAATCGAGATGTAAGAGGATTCGCCGTTAAATTTTATACAGAAGAAGGAAATTTTGATTTAGTAGGAAACAATATTCCCATTTTCTTTATTCAAGATGGCATTAAATTCCCTGATCTTATTCACGCCCTTAAACCAGAGCCGCATAATGAAATTCCACAGGGACAAACAGCACATGATACTTTTTGGGACTTCATCGCCAATAATCAAGAATCAGCTGCAATGATGATGTGGATTATGTCCGATCGTACAATTCCAAGAAGCTTTCGAATGATGCAAGGATTTGGCGTTCATACATTTCGTTTCGTTAATAAAAATGGAAAGTCACGATTCGTGAAATTCCACTGGAAGCCAAAGCTCGGCGTTCATTCGTTAATTTGGGATGAAGCACAAAAACTAGGTGGTGCTGATCCAGATTACCATCGCCGTGATTTGTGGGAAAATATTAATGCTGGAAACTATCCTGAGTACGAACTTGGCATTCAAATTTTAGAAGAAGAGGACGAATTTAAATACGGCTTCGATATATTAGATGCAACGAAAATTTGGCCTGAAGAAGATTTTCCCGTTAAAATCATTGGGAAAATGACCTTAAATCGCAATGTAGATAATGTATTCGCTGAAACTGAACAAGTGGCACTACACCCTGGAAGTATCATTCGTGGTATTGACTTTACCAATGACCCTCTCTTACAAGGTAGACTCTTTTCTTATACAGACACACAATTAGCACGCGTTGGTACAAATTATCAAGAACTACCGATTAACCGTCCAATATGCCCATTTCATAACAATCAAAGAGATGGTGCATCTAAATATATAATTGACAAAGGAAACGTTGCCTACCATAACAATTCCTTAGCAAATAATGTAACTACTCAGCTTCTTCAAATAAAAAAACAGGCCAAATACATGTTTCCGATTCGAAAACATGAAAAGAAAATACTCCAATCAGAGAAAGAATCTATGCCAAATAGAGAAATTCTCTTATGAAGTCGTGTTATTCCAAGGAACCGTTCTAGTTTCTATGACTTGGTTTATCGCTTGTAAGACCGATTGTTTTTGTTTTTTCATGGTACTCATAAAGCTTCGTATCTGACAAAAAGATTCTGCGCCTTTCTTACTTCGGAAAGTCCCAGACACTTTCTGTTTTACTTTCGTCATCCGAATATCCCGTTCTGCTTGATTGTTATCAAATGGAATGGCTGGATGTTCTAAAAACGCTAGAATTCTGTCAGAATACTTGACGAAGCGATTCCATAAATTTTGAGAAGGCGTCTGCTTTCCTTTCTTCTTTTGTTTCGTGGAAAGAATCTGTTGTTCTTTCAATATGGATTGATACATAATAAACAGATTCTTTTGCGTCGCTTTTGGCATGGTACCTTCGGATTGCTTTTTCATCGTCAACGCTTGCGTTAGAAATTTCTGCATCTGTTGTGCCCATTGTTCTCCAGTACTATCTATAATTCCTTGTAAATCTCGTAAGAGATGGGCATTACATAAAACGTGACGACAATCTGTATACGCATCATACGATTTCCAACCATCATGCATCGCAATTCCAGAAAAAGATGGCAAGATTTCTCCAGCATCCATTGCTTCTTTTCCACGTTTTTGATGAATATGTTGCAATGTCACCTCCGGTGTACTGGCAGTATGTAACCATTGTGTTTTGTTTTCTACACGCATACCAGTTTCATCAAAATGGACAACAGGAGACTGCAGAATCTTTTCCTTTACTTCTTTTATGAATGGCTGCAATTGAGAAGCGAAAGCCTGTGTATGATTTACCAGGGTTCCTTCGCTTATAGAATGTCCAAAACAATCCTGAAAGAATTCTTTTGTTCGCTTCAAAGAAATGCATTGATAATGCGTTAAATAGGGAATCAGTCTTTTTATATTTGGACCATATTGAACAGGACGAGATACTGTCGAAGGAAATTGGGCTTCTTGGATAGAATGGCAATGTGGGCATTCTTTCTGTTCTACTTTATGTTCTGTCACTTCGATCTGAATAGGTGGTAAGTCATACACTTGGCGAATGCGATACCCTTTTACAGGCTCGTGGTTCAAGGAAGTATGACAACAAGTACAATATGTAGGAGAATGTGTAATCGTATGATCTGGAGTCGCTGTCAAACCAAGAGTATGTCCCTTGTGGCCCAACTGGCCACCCGTTTGACGATGAGACGGTTTGCGCAAACTTTTTGTAACGGGCTTACCCAAACCATCTGTAGAAGGTGGCTTATGACTATTTTTGGAGTTTTTTTTTGAAGCATTTTCTAGTTCTTGTATACGTTTTTCTAACTTAGAAAATGTTTCTTCAAATAAAGAAATAACAGCTTCAGGTCCTTTTTTATATGTATCTAAAATAATTTTTCGATCGACCATAAGATTCACCTCCCCTGTTTGATATACTCAGTATTTACAAATGGGAGGCATATGAAACTAGTAAAATTTAAAAAAGACACCGAAAGGTGGCTGAGTAGTTACCAAATAATTCTCCTTATACTGTACCTGGGACAAAGGGGGGGGTTCGTTACATATCCTTCTACTGTATCTGGTCATAAAACAAGGGAAACTGCTGCTAGCTTCAAAGACCACTTCTCTCAAGCTCGTTTATTTTGGAATAGTATGAGTCACGTCGAAAAAATCCATATTATACAAGCTTTCTCCTTTGAATTAGGAAAAGTCAAAAGTAAATCTGTCCGCCAACAAGTCGTTGATATGATTGGACATATTAGTACAGAATTGGCTACTTTAGTTGCAGAAGCTCTCGGAGCAAAAGTCCCAAATGTGCAAGAATCCAACGTTACAAAATCATCTCCAGCACTCAGTATGGCAAATACGACCTTTAGTCCTAATACATTACGAGTAGGTGTCATTGTTGCAAATGGATATGATGGGCCAAGCGCACAATATATAATAAATCAGTTCAAACAAGTAGGTCTTCAACCAGTGATCGTTTCCGAACGATTAGGCATAGTGCAGGGAACGTCAAATGGACATTGGGAAGTAAATGATACTTTCTTAACAGGCTCACCACTCCTTTATGATGGATTACTTCTTATCGGCGGAAAGATGGATGATCATTTTCTTAACAAAGCAAGTTCCTTTGTCGTAGAATCATATAATCACTTTAAGCCGATTGGCTCCTTCCAAAACGGCTCTTCTATTATTCAATCTTTAAATATAGAAGGAAAGCCTGGTGTTTTAATAGAACAAGACCCTACGCGACTAGCAAATGAATTTATTAAAGCTATGACAAAACAACGCTTTTGGGATAGAGCATATTCATAAAATAGGGGGACATTTATGTTTGTTACTGTCGAGAAAGATGTGCATATTTTTGTGCAAGACGTTAATCCTGGTCCAGGTAGTAAGACTGTTTTCTTCGTTCACGGATGGCCTTTAAATCATCAAATGTATCAATATCAACTCAATGTTTTACCAGAGCATGGCTTTCGCTGTATCGCCATGGATATACGAGGGAATGGGCAATCTGATAAGCCATGGACTGGTTACACGTATGATCGATTAGCCGATGATATCGCAATTGTTCTAGAAGCACTCCAAGTAGAGAACGCTACATTAGTCGGTTTCTCAGTTGGTGGTGCTCTTTCTATTCGCTATATGTCTCGCTATAATGGGCGCCGCATTTCTAAGCTCGCATTAATTGACGCTGTCTCCCCCTCTTTCGTTAAAAATCAAGAGTCCCCTTACGGTGTACCGAAAGAACAAGCAGATGCTCTCATTAATCAAATGTATGCTAATTTACCAAAATTTTTAAATGATGTATCTTTATCCTTTTTCAATAGAAACTTAGGAGCTGCAACCCTTGAATGGTTTTCTTATCTCGGTATGCAGTCCGCTTCTTATGCCCTTATCAAAATTTTACAAGCAGCTGCAAATGAAGATGTAACGAAAGATTTAAATAAAATTAACGTCCCAACAAAAATCTTCCACGGCGTTCACGACCAACTAATTCCTTACAAAAGTGCTGAGCTTACGCAACAACGAATTAAAAATTCTCAGTTACATGCTCTTACAAATAGTGGCCATGGTTCACCAATCGATCAAGCGGATGAATTAAATAAAGAACTGATAAAATTTTTACATGCATAACAACTGCAATACAAGATTGAAAGTTAACATAATCGATTTTTTACAAAACATAAAATTCACACATTTCTCACAAATATACAAATAAAACGATTACATTTTCATATATACTAAATGTACAAGTAATACTCCCTAAACCCAGCTTGTCTGGTTACCCCGTTAAATACTATGAAAAAAGAACTTGTATCGTTATACAAGTTCTTTTTGTTTCTTTTATTAAAAGAGGATTTCTTTGCTATATTGATTTCCAACGAGTAAATCATATTGAAGCATTTTATATTGCTCTAACATTTCTTTTTGTTTCTTTGTTAAATCATTGATTACTTCCCCATTTTTATCAACTTTTAATTCATCTCTAAGCACTGGTATTTCCTTGTAAAGTCCCGATAAAAATTGATAAAATGAGGATTTATTTAACCCTGCATAATCAAAAATAAGATTAGAAAAATGAATTGGGCTTACTAAACCTAAATTATCATTTGGCATATCAAAGTTTGCATACATTAATAGCGGCGTTTGCGCCATTGCTAAACGTTCACTCGGTGTTTTTTCATTCGTTATATACCCATTTTCTTTATAAAAAGATTTATTTGTTCCTAATGATGGAAGGTGATCTCCAAAGAATACTAATAATGTAGGTCTATCTAAATTATCTAGTTGCTCTATTAAATATTGAAGAGCCTCATCTGAACGTCTTAACCCTTCTGTATACGTCTCTAATTCTCCCTTTGATTCTTCATTTTCTAGCCCGCTAATTTCTATTAGATTTTCACCAAATCGGCCCTCTGTAAATGGAAAATGATTTTGCATCGTAACTGCATGAATAAATGTAGGTTGTTTTTGTTTCTCTAACTCAGCAATTATCTCTTCACTCATCGCTAAATCACTAATATAATCTCCATCAATATCCACATTTTCCATCGTGTCCTCTGCATTAAACTTATCAAATCCTAACACCTTATATACATCATCACGTTTAAAGAATGTGCGTCCAAATGAATGAATTGCACTTGTGTAATAGCCTTCTTTTTTCAAAGCCGTCGGGATTGATGGAATTTCTTTCTTATTTGTAATAACCTGCTGATATGGTATAGAACCTGGCTTTAACAAACTCATTGAATAACTCGTTAATGCCTCAAATTCAACGTTCGCCGTATTTCCCCCAAATGTAGGAGAAATAGTTTGTCCACCAGGAAAGTTTTCTATATAATGATGTAAATTTGGTACAGGATCTTCACTAAAAGAAAGGTTGGTTACTTTCGTCGGATCCCAAAACGATTCACTCATTACAAAAATAATATTCGGTTTCTCTTTTTTCTTTTCGTTCCCTATATTTCCACTATATTGTTTTTTTATATCGTTTGCTATTTGAAGCATATTTTCTTTAGAATAATTTTTTGGTTTTTCCATAACTGTTGTATCTAAATTGCTAATAAACCCCAGTACAAAACCATTTGAAGCATAGTTCTCATTTTGATTCCACAAAACAAAATCTACACCTGATTTTTTAAATACTTTATTCATAAATGTATTCGCAAAATTACCGTACGCATATAGAACAAAAATAGATCCTACTACTAATAAGGCTCTTATTCCTAGATGAATCTTTACATTTTGAATATACCTTCTCATATATATCCCTGCTACAATACAAGCTACGATACTTACAATAATGATTAAAATATAACTCCAGCTAAAATAGTCCATCACCATCGGTATAACAGATTGCATATGCGTAATTTGTGTGAAATCAGAAGGATATAACGGATCCCCTCTGAAAATAAGCTTCAAATAATTCACAATACCTAAAATGACTAACGTACAGCTAGATAAAACCATACTTAGAAAAACCTTACCTATTAAATTATATACAAGAATATATATTGCATAAATTACTACAAAACTTAATATAAACTGCATATTATAAATGTAAATCCAATTCATTGTCTCTATGAAACTCATATTAACTTGCATTACAATATAAAATAATGCTACTGCATGAGCTAGCAAAAATAATATAAAATGCACTCGCAGGGATACCCTAGGTATAGACATCTCTTTTTTATTGAAATGCGTAATATAAAATGTTATGCCCCATATGAAAATCATCATAACACTTAAAACAAGCTTTTGATTTAAATGATCTTTCATCATGTCTAAATTAAAAACCTTTAAAATCATAAACAGCATAGTTATTACTAATAAAGTCACCATACTACTTATAATGCTAGAAATTAATATACTTCTTTTCGGAAGATGAAAAAGTGTAGAACCATACTTCAATTCATTCCCTCTTTTCTATGTATTAATTTCACCCCGCATCAAAAAAACTATTTTTATTAAAATAACATATATCCTATATTTCGTCTGCAAACTTGCTTCTACTATAAATATATTTCCTTAATACTTCCTTAATCAATAGTTAAATTGTGGCATACAAATTACTCATTCTTGAAAAGCTTAATTTCAGCATTCCACTTTATGATATAATAACTATTTTTTAGAAATCCTTAATGCTATCCAAGATTTCACATGAAAATACGAAAGAATTAATAAAAAGGCGTTGCACGTTTTTAACAACTATTAATATAACGAAAAGAACCTGCCACAAGACAGGTTCTTTTCGTTATTTTATGATAAAAGAGAAAATGATTAGCATGTGTATTATATAAAAGGAAGCAGCCATATTTTCCATACGATACATACGAGTACTATAACTACAAAATCAAAAAAATCTAATCTCGGACCTTTTTTCATATTCATATGTAGCCACATATGAAACCATTTTATTTTCGTATATTTATGAATGTTTTTCTTGGCAAATCGGTAAATAAGCATTTGCATGATAAAAAATCCGGCCACAAAAATAAATAATAAGATGAGAAATCCAATCACAAAATTCCTCCTATTTTTGTAGCGTTTTTTCTACTATCCGATTTTTCAAAACCCACTCTTCAAACTGGGCACTTCCAAATTCCCAACTAAGATCGCGAGCATGTACAGAAAAAACGTAATGACCAGCATATTCGTCCATAAACCTCCCTAACTCTACATCGTCTTTCTGAATACCGTATACTCCAAAATTAAAATACACATCCCATACGTCTTCATTCTTCCTCTTATAAGCAATCGATCCCATGTCACATTCTGTCCCAAAATAATCAAGATGTAAATGTACGCTATCATCGTATTCGTACTCCATTTTATCACCCCTTATATTTGTACTTCTTTACCATCCAAAAAATTCCTGCTATCTACACTCACATATAGGCACTTACCTACATATCATGCTTGTAGAGTGACTTCTAGGAGGTGTTATATAGTGAAAAAATTAATCGCGATTTTTTGCATCATGTTACTAGCTGTTTTTACTTTTGCTGCTTGTAGTAATAAAAAAGAAGGTACGAAAGAACAAACTCAAAACATTCGTGTCGGCGAAGTTACCCATTCTCTCTTCTACGCCCCGTTATATGTCGGGATTGAAAAAGGATTTTTTAAAGATGAAGGACTAGATATTGACCTACAAACAACAGCCGGTGGCGATAAAACGATGACCGCCCTATTATCTGGCGGAATTGATATTGCTCTCGTCGGTTCTGAAACGTCTATTTACGTTCATCAACAAGGAGCGAAAGACCCTATCATTAACTTTGCACAGCTTACACAAACAGATGGGACATTTTTAGTTTCACGTAAAAAACTAGACTCTTTTAATTGGAATGACGTAAAAGGTGTTACATTTTTAGGACAGCGTAAAGGCGGCATGCCGCAAATGGTTGGGGAATACGTTTTAAAGAAAAATGGCATTGATCCTCATAAAGATACAAACTTAATTCAAAATATTGAGTTTGCTAATATTGCAAATGCCTTCGCATCTGGTACTGGAGAGTTTGTGCAGCTCTTTGAACCGACTGCAAGTATACTTGAGAAAGAAGGTAAAGGTTATATCGTCGCTTCATTCGGAAATGAATCTGGTACTGTTCCTTATACAACGTTCATGGCAAAAGAAAGTTTCTTAAAGAAAGATAAAGCTGCTGCTGAAAAGTTCACACGTGCGCTCTATAAAGCACAGCAATGGGTTGATACACATAGCCCAGAAGAGATTGCTGATGCTGTTTCTCCGCTATTTAAAGACACTTCAAAAGACATAACAATACAAGTAATTGAACGGTATAAAAAACAGCATTCTTATGCGACAAATCCACTACTAGATGCGGAAGAATGGAAACAGCTCCAAACTATTATGAAAGACGCTGGCGAATTACAAAAAGAAGTTCCACATGAAGCGCTCGTCAATACAAAAATTGCCGAAAGCGTTATTAAGAAATAGAGGCGAAGTGTATGAGTTTTTTACAAATACGTAACGTTTCTCACTGCTTTTTTGCAAAAGAGAATGCCAAACTTATTCTCGAAGATATGAGCTTACAAGTGGAAGAAGGCGAATTTATTTCTATACTCGGTCCCAGTGGTTGTGGTAAAACAACACTCCTCTCAATCATTGCTGGGCTACTTGATCCAATTGACGGTATCGTCTTTTTAGATGGTGAACCGATTACAACGAAAACTTCATCTATGGGATATATGTTGCAACAAGATTACTTATTCCCTTGGAAAACGATTGAAGAAAATATTATGCTTGGACTTCATATTCGAAAGATTTATGATGAACAGATGAAAGAACATACTTTAAATCTTTTAAAACAAGTCGGTCTACATGGGGTAGAAGGACAATATCCTCGTGAACTATCCGGCGGTATGCGTCAACGTGCCGCTCTCGTTCGAACATTAGCGACTGATCCAAAAATTTTATTACTAGATGAACCATTCTCCGCACTCGATTATCAAACGAAATTAAAACTAGAAGAACTCGTTTTCAACTTGCTAAATAAATATAAGAAAACATCACTACTTGTTACTCACGATATTGAAGAAGCGATCGCGATGAGTGATCGTATTTATTTACTGCAAGCGAATCCTGGAAAAATCGCAAAAACCTTTATCGTCCCGGAAAGTATCCGTTCTTTATCACCGTTAGAAGCACGCCATCACTACGATTTCCCAGCCCTCTTTCAAGATATATGGAAGGAGCTGGAACGACTTGGATAATATAAAACAACTACATGAACAATTTCGAAAGAAAGAACGTAGGCGTGCTTGGATTGCTCGCTCTCTACAACTTTTACTACTTATTCTTTTCTTTGCACTATGGGAAATATCTAGCAAAAGAGAATGGATTGATCCTTTACTCTTTAGCTCTCCTTCAAGTATTTGGGATCTCTTCTTAACGAAATGGATCGACGGTTCACTTTGGGTCCACATATGGACGACATTGCTGGAAACGGGAGTAGGCTTCATTCTCGGAACAGTATTTGGTGCTATTATTGCAACGTTTCTTTGGTGGATGCCACTTCTAGCCCGCGTACTTGATCCTTATCTCGTCGTCCTAAATGCAATGCCAAAAGTTGCACTCGGTCCAATCATCATCGTTATTTTCGGTCCAAACATTTCATCTTCTATCGCAATGGGAGTAATCATTTCCATCATCATTACCATTCTCGTTATTTACAGTGCGTTTCAAGAAGTCGATTCTAACTATATAAAAGTGATGGACACATTTGGCGCAAATAAATGGCAATGTTATAAGCAAGTCGTTCTCCCTGCATCCTTTCCAGCAATTATCTCAACGTTAAAAGTAAACGTTGGTTTATCCTGGGTCGGTGTTATTTTCGGAGAACTTCTCGTTTCCAAACAAGGACTTGGCTACTTAATTAGCTACGGATTCCAAGTCTTTAACTTCACACTCGTCTTACTTAGCGTACTACTCACATGTGTTCTCGCAACTCTTATGTATGTATTTGTCGAGGCATTTGAAAAAATTCTAATTGGAAAAAGAAAAAGAAGCTGACTCAAAACAGTGCGCTATAGTCAGCTTCTTTCTTTTACCTTTTATCACACATTTTCGTTTCATTTGTAATGTTTCCATCCGCAACCGTAACTGTATGGAAACATTCTTTCACACGTACTGTAACGACATTATCTTTTCGATCTATCACATGATAATCATTAAACTTTTCATTCAAAGCACTACGAATTTGCTCCCCTTCAAAAATCGGAAAACCGTGAGACATTACCCAAATGAGACCAGCAACAGCAAGAATCGTTTTCATACGTTTCATTACCTCCTCGAGAGTAAACTTATAGTCCCTACAACACGCGCATTATAATTGTGTCTAAATTGTGACATTTTTATACTAATTCTATTTTATACCGCCAGTTCCTTCTTCTTTTCGATAAAAATACAGAATTTTCAATTTTATCAACATGAAAAAACGTAAAGAATTAAAAATTCTTCACGCTTTACTTTAACGAAACTATATCGAACGCATAACTCACATTAGTCTCCACCTTGTTGTTCTATCGTTTTCGAAACATCATATAATCCTGACAGCACTTCCGCTCTCATTTTTACAAGCTCAGGGAACTGATGGAAGAAAGCAATTTTCTTATATTTTAACTCTGTTCCTTCTTTCACTTTTTTTGAATCTTGTAAAATGAACGCTGTAAATGTATCTGCGATATCTTCCGTTACATTTGTTGTTCCATACAGCGATACAAACTCATCATGCTTTTCTTTATAAAATTTAATTTGTGCCTCTTCACTTTCTTCTACTTTCTTTTCTGTCCACTCTTGTTCAATTGGTTTCCAAAATTCATTATAAAATTGGTTAATATACGAAGTTTTTCTCGCACATCCATTTTTCAAGAACACCGTTTTACATTTATTTCGATATGATGAAATGTCTTTCTCTTCATCAAACGCCTCTAAATATTTCCTATCCACTGGTACTTGTTTATGCCCAATCGTTAATACGTGAGCCGTTTCATGAATTAATGTTTTCATCACTTCATCTATATTCACCCCAGAATCGAGCACGTCTAAACTAAGCAACCAATCTCTCGGGTCATCCATACTTGGCATGACATGAGCAACAACGCCATCATAACCATCCGTTATTAGATCAAACCCTGTTATATTCTCACGATATTTCACTGGAATGAGAGTGCGATACATGTCCCATAAAGTTTCATGATACTCTCTATCTTGCCGCTGGCTTAACAAATCATCTTTTGCTACTTCGTCATCTGCAAAAGCTTTATTCAATCTCTTACGATCCAATTTCTCAAAATAAGGATCTACAATTTCATCATCATCGATATAATAAGAAGCTAAAAAGAAATAATTGTCATCCTCTTCTTTTTTCTGTTCCGCCTCTTTCATATTCATACTTTCATACTCTTCTATGTCATAATCCTCTACTTTTTCAAGTTCTGAAAGTCCCTCTATCTTTTTATATACTTTTTGTAATGTTTTATCTCCTATTTGCGTGCACTCTTCTTCTGTTTTACAAATTTCTTTTTCTTTCGTAACCTCAATAGCACTATCGCATCCTGCAACTAAACTGCTTGCTATCATACAACACATTAACTTGCCATACAGTTTCTTCATACAATCCCCCATTATTCCATTCTACAAAATATCATAATCATTTTTTTGTGAATATGCGATAATTAATTATAAAAACTGCAAGGAGGTTTCCCATGATTCGTGCAATCTTATTCGACTTAGATGGCACACTATTAGATCGGCGCCAATCTTTAGAACAATTTATTTGTGACCAATATAATCGCTTCGCCTCACATTTGATGGGCATAGAAAAATCCGAGTATTGTTCTCGATTTCTTGAACTTGATAATAATGGCTATACGTGGAAGGGTAAAGTGTATGCTACTCTCCTTTCCGAATACAACATTACTACTTTAACGCAAGAGCAACTGCTACACGACTATATTACAAACTTCCAACATCATTGTATTTCTTTCAAAAACACGCATGAACTACTTCAACAGTTAAAACAGCGAAACATTAAAATTGGTATTATCACAAATGGTTTTACTGAATTTCAGATGAGCAACCTTCGAGCACTACATATACATACGTATACAAACACCATTCTCGTTTCAGAAACTGAAGGAATTAAAAAACCTCACCCTGAAATTTTCGAACGTGCTTTGCAAAGACTAGATGTTAAGGCAGAAGAATGTCTTTATGTTGGAGATCATCCAGAAAACGATGTGCTTGGTTCTGAACAAGTAGGGATTCTTGGTGTTTGGAAAAAAGATTCGTTTTGGGGTGATTTTAAGCATTCACGTATCGTAGATGATTTATTAGAGGTTCTTTCATTTTTAGAGGTAGAGATAAAAATACAATAATAGCAAATAAATTATATCAGCGATTTACCAACAAAAAGTGACCATAATAAGAGGAGACCGTTGCTCAAAAACGCCTCCTCTTTCTTTATTCATATACTGTAAACTGTGGTTTACTCGGATGATCTTTTACTAGCGCATCATCTGGAAACTTTGAAACTTTTTGATATAAGGCAATGTCACCGATACAACCTGCTGTTAGTAGAATTCCTAAAAATGAGAGTGGCTCCAGATTCATAGCTAATCCCAATACAATTGGCAAAATTCCAGTTGGTAAAAACGGAAGCATTAACACTTTCTTCATTTTCTTTACTGTAACCGCCTGTTTAGAATGAGCATATGCAACACCTAATTTCCAATTAACGCCCCATTTTAGTTCACTCCACGGAATACCTCCGATATAGCGAAATCCTATTAAATGTATCGCTTCATGAATACAGACGAGAACAATCATTGCAATAATAAACAGAAACATCGTTAATAATGTAACTTCAACTTGGACCCCACCTGAAAGAAATATATGTAAATAACCTATTCCAAACGACAAAGCAATTATTATAAAAAATAAAGAAAAGTTTAATTTAACCATCGAAACAGTAACAGTCGTTTCTTTTCTTTTATCCATCTTCCCCCTCCTAAAATGTAAGTATATCTTCGCAAAATTGTATAATATACCCAAAAATAACATAAAGATATATTTACATTTATTATTACATACAAAAAAAGAAACCGGCTACTTTACTTCGTAAAACAGCCGATTTCTTCTATATGTTTCATCGTACGCGCTAATACGTCATCGCGCATTATAAAGCTAAATTTTCTGTTCGTTTTAATGTTGTCAGGAATGTCTTTTAATAAAACAGACCCTTTCGTTTCTTCGTAATGCGTATGTTCTTCTACCGCACTAATTGTTGCAAAATAAATGTTTTTAATGATTATTTTGTCTTTTCCAGATACTTTATATTGTCCTAAGTAAGTTAAATCAGAAACTATGCCGCCAGTTTCTTCATGAACCTCTCGAACTGCCGCTTCTTCCGGTGTTTCCCCTAGTTCTACTTTACCACCTGGAAATTCAAGACCACGACGTAAATGATGTGTTAATAACCATTGATCCCCGTACCGGCATACAACCCAAACATGCTTTGGCTCAGGAGAAAATGGATAACGTTCAAACGATAATTGTACAGTGTTGTGGTAATAATCTTTAAATTTGTACATGCCATTACTCCCCTATTGATGGTTACAAGTTTTTCCTACCACAAATTGTAGCATATTCTCGCTTTTCTGCATAATATTATCCAATTACAATCCATTGATTATTCCCATTTGCGCGACTAATTCTTTCGTCTCATGATTTCCTAAATCGTAAATCATTTTATATGCTTTTTGTAGTTGTTCATCATATCGGTCATTATTTGAATCGTGATGATACTCAACAAATGGAACGTGGGAGCGTACAAATGAACCTAAATCTTCTACATATGCTTGATCGAAGTGCTCTCTTAATTCCGTAATTTCCTCATCATTTGCATAAATTTCAAAATTATACGTATCCGCCGTCTTCACTTGTGAAATTTGACCATTTCCTATTGATATATAATATGTTTTTTTCGTTTCCATGTAACACCCTTCTTTCATCCTTTTATTTTCTATTGTTTTCATCAATTACAAAATTATGTAAAATAAAGAAAAGGAGGGGTTTTATGTTCAAAATATTAATTATCGGTATTATCATCGTCCTAATCATCCTCGTACTCTCCATCATGACAATTAATAAAGGCTATGCTTATAAACATTACGTCGATAAACTAGAAGATAATCCTTATACAAAAAAGAATAAGGAGAATTCCTAATATGCTTCGTATACTCCGCATCACAATCGCACTCACTGTGTTCGTTATGTCGGCAATTGGATTATATACAGGTCAAAATAATTTTCTACCTCTTTCACAATTTCTATTAGGGGCTTTAATGTTTCTCATCGCATTTGAACAAATAAAGAAAAAGGAGGCAGCAACTGGGCTTATTTGTATTATTTCCGGTGCTTTCATTTGGATTGTTCTCATTATTAGCTATATAAAATAAAAGGAGGTACATGCATGCTAAAAGGAGTACGGATTACTTTATCACTTATTGCTTTATGTATAGCAATCTATAGTTTCTTTACTAGTAATAGAGAAATTATGCCTTATATGTTCATCTTTTTAGGGATGATGGCTTTCGTTATTAGTATAGAGGAAATCTTAAAGCAGCAAAAAGGTGGTAGTATACTTGCTCTGTTAGCAGGAGCTGGTGCTTTATTTCTTGGCTTCTCAGAAATATTTCGATAAATAGTCCCTTTAAAGGAGGTATACAATGCTAACTGGATTACGCTATTTTTTCATGCTTCTCACACTCTCTCTTTGCACTTATTCTCTTGCTACCGACAACTTCACACTTCTCCCATACATGCAATTTGCTCTCAGTTGTTTCTTTATTCTTCTAGGAATTAATGAACTGAAATCCGGAAGAAAATCAATGGGTATCTCGCATTTTTTCGTTTCTAGTCTTATGCTCTTCATTGTAATATCGAACTACTTTCACTAAAGATAACATGTAATTTCCAATCACCTACTGACCATTACCTCTCACTAATTTGGATTTTTTAAACAGTTAATAAATTGGAGGATACTATGCTAACAAACCTTCGAATCTTACTATCTGCTATTGCTTTTATTCTTGCTTTTTTTAGTCTTTTTACACGAATTTCTATTCTTTTCTCTTATGTATTTATCCTTGTAAGCATCACATTTATTCTTTCGGGAGTTGCTGAAATACAACAAAAGCAAAAATCGAAAGCTATCTTTTGTTTTATAGTTGGGATAATCACTTTCTTCGTTGGGATTTCTGACATACTTCCATAAAAAAGAAGAGCTTGTGTGCTCTTCTTTAACTCACTACTTTCAATCCAATAATCGTCCCCATAATCCCAACAATACAAATAATCCGAAAAGCGTTTTTAGGTTCTTGAAAAAATAAAATACCGACAACTGCTGCCCCGAGCGTTCCGATTCCAGTCCAAACTGCATATGCGATCGATAACTGAATTTCTTGAAGCGCCATCGTTAAAAATTGAAAACTAATAATAAAACCACCTATTAAAATAATATTATTCGTCCAACTATTATTTTTTGCTACTTTCTTTATCCCAATTACACCGACAATTTCAAAGAGCCCAGCTATAATTAAATAGATCCATGCCACTTTATTTCACCTCTTCCTTATTCCCACTAAATTTCAATCCGATAATAAATAGTGCCAATAAGCAAACGAGGAAAATTTTGATGAGCGAAAATGGTTCTTTGAAATATAAAATATCTACCAATATCGTTCCAACTGTACCAATTCCAGTAAATACTGCATATGCCGTACCAATTGGAATTTTTTTAGTTGCTTCAATTAGTAGTTGAAAGCTCACTAAAATTGCAATGAGTGTCAAAATACTCATTGAATTTGTTTTTAATCCTGTCGCCCAATATATTTCAATTAAGCCCCCAAATACTAAATACATCCACGCCCTATTTATGCTAATCTCCTTTTTCTTTTTCACTTCTTCTTTTATCTCTTCTCTTGTTTCTTGTTTCGAAGAATTACGCTTCTTTTTCGGAAAAAGAATGTAAGACATCGCCCATATAAAATGAATAATAAGCACTGATGTCCAGACACTTGTAATCGTATTAATCGTTTCATTTTTATAAAATCCAATTTGTTTATTTAAAATCCACTCTTTCATATGAAGGAAATAGGAACCGCTTGGCAACTCTTGAGCTGGTACAAGCCCTACTATAAAAATAAATAGAATCTGTGCAAAAATGAAAATCCCCAGATGCTTATAAAAATATTGCCTCTCCATCCGCGCATGCTTAATTCCATATAGCTTCTCTTTTCCCGCGCCAGTCATTTACCCTCCTCCTTTTTTAAATAACAATCTATCATCTTTTCTATATAATTCATCGTTTCTAAATCAAGTCCGTATACTCTTGCAATCTCTCCCTCTTCAGGTTTAATTAAATCCCAATACTTATTTATTAATTGTTCATCTTCATGAAATACGTGCATTGAAAAAGCCACTACCCTTTCCGCTAACATTTGAATTTCCGGTGAATCTACTGGTTCATTTATACGCTGACGAATTTCTCTTAATACTTGTAACCATTCTTTTGTTCTTTCATCGTTTTCTTCAAGTGTTGGTAAATCCTCTATAACCTTCTGTTCTTCCTCCGTAAAATATTTTTGTCGGAAATTTTCTCTCTGCTCAATTCCCTGTACTGATTTTATGAATAACATTAAATCTTCTGTTTTAAGCTCTCCTGTTAATTCAATGGAATGAAATGCTGTATATAATAGTTTTTCTAAGTCCTTTAATCTTTTTACTTCCGCTTGTATTGTTTGAATTTCATTTTGAATTGCACTTTTCCATCTTTCTTCTGAATTCCCCTTTTCCTCTTTTAACACTTTTTTTATTTCCGAAAGCTTAAAACCAAGCTTTTTAAACGTTGTTATTTGTTGCAATGTAATTACATCATCTTTTGAATAGTAACGATATCCTGACTCAGCAACGTACGACGGTTTTAATAATCCAATTTCCTCATAATATCTAAGTGTTCTCGTCGTTACATTCGTTTCTTTTGAAATTTCACCAATGCTATACTTATCCATCGTTTCCTCCTCACGCCTTATTTATCTTCACTATAAACTTTGACGTATACGTTAAAGTCAATACTCCATTCACACAAAAAACTCCTGTTTTACAAATAAAAAAACTGCCCTTTAACAGGCAGTTTTTCTTTATCCAAACACTTTCTCAAGTTCATCTTTATCTTGGCTTAGCCAGAAGTTCATTAAGCGTTGTGCTCCTTCTAAGTCATGAAGCTTCGCTTGACCACATTGCGTTTCATTTGCAGCCGGAATTTCTGTAATTTGAACCGCATCTTTTAATGTTAGTTCTAATAAATCAATGATTTCTCGAACTGTCGGTGTTCCGCTCACTACAAGATAATATCCTGTTTGGCAGCCCATCGGTGAAATATCGATAATATCAAAATGCGGATAACGATCAATATATTTACGTAAATTAAATGCTAATAAATGCTCTAACGTATGAATAACATCTGGTTTCATTGCTTGTTTATTCGGTTGGCAGAAACGAATATCAAATTTATTTACAATACCGTCACTACCTACATTGTGAACTCCGCAATGTCTTACATAAGGTGCCTTTACAATCGTATGATCTAATTCAAAGCTTTCTACTGATGGCATACAACATCTCTCCCGCTTTTAATTTAATTCCGTTATATCCAATATGATATAACGGAAATGCACATTAGTAAAGTATTATGTACAGTCGTGCTATAATACTTTAAGAGTATGCTGAAAAGGAGACCATTATGAAACAGATTTTTATTGGGATTATACGCTTTTATCAAAAGTTCATTTCTCCGATGACACCACCAACATGCCGCTTTTATCCAACTTGTTCTCATTACGGATTAGAGGCGTTTCAAAAACATGGTGCACTCAAAGGTTTTTGGCTTACTTGTAAGCGTATATTAAAATGTCACCCTTTCCACCCGGGAGGATTTGATCCTGTCCCAGATAAAAAGGATGACAAAGTAAATTCTTAATTGTCGTAACCATTCACAACTAAATCTAATTTTCCTGTATCAGGATCTATAACAAGACCGTGAACAGGTACTTCTTCTGGAAGTAATGGATGGTTGCGAAGTATTGATACACTATGTTCTACACTTTCTTCTACACTAGAGAACCCTTGTAGGAATCTTTCTAAATCGATTCCAGAATAACGGAGTGTATCTAATTTCTCATTTGTTATACCGCGCTCTTTCATCTTCTCAATTGTACTGCTTGCCTGAATTTTTGCCATACCGCAATCGTGGTGACCAACTACACAAACTTCATCAGCACCAAGTTCATATACAGCAACTAAAATACTACGCATAATACTTCCGAATGGATGTGAGATAACAGCTCCTGCTACTTTAATAATTTTCACATCACCGTTACGCATATTCATTGCTTTTGGTAATAATTCAACAAGACGAGTATCCATACAAGAGATAATTACCATTTTTTTATTCGGGAATTTTCCCGTTTCATACTCTTCGTATCTTTTCTCTTCAACAAATTTTTCATTGTATTGTAAAATCTCTTCTAATGACTTCATAGTAAAAAACCCTCTTTTCTCTCATTTACATTACTTATATAGTGTACCAAAATATGAAAAACTCAAAAAGGATATCGCTTTATAGTAAAAAAAGGATATTTTCAGATAATCGACATAATTCTTTCAAAATATACACACACCTTTGTAACAAGTCACCTCTATTTCAAACGTATTTTCACTATAAACTGATTGTAGATAATGTAAAAAAGGAGTGAATATTCATTATGTCCGACGTTCTGTTACTGAGTCGTTTTCAATTTGCAATTACTATTTTTTATCACTTTTTATTTGTACCTTTGACAATCGGACTTGTCATTTTAGTAGCATGTATGGAAACTCAATACGCCCGCACATTGAATCCAACATACCGTAAAATGGCAAATTTCTGGGGTAAATTATTTACAATTAACTTCGTAATGGGGATTATAACCGGGATTACGATGGAATTCCAATTTGGAACAAACTGGTCTGAGTACTCCAAATATATGGGAGATATTTTCGGATCACCTCTCGCAATTGAAGCACTTGTTGCCTTCTTCTTAGAATCTACTTTCATGGGAATATGGTTATTCGGTAAAGACAAAATTTCACCAAAGTTCCGTGCCTTCTGTATGTGGATGGTTGCACTTGGAACAAATATTTCCGCACTTTGGATTATTACAGCAAACGGCTTTATGCAAAACCCTGTTGGCTACGTAGTACGTAACGGCCGCGCTGAATTAAATGACTTCTGGGCACTCGTTACAAATCCATATGCTTGGAATATGTTCTTCCATACTGTCATTGGTTGTTATATCGTAGGTGCTTTCTTCGTTATGGCAATTAGTGCCTATCACTTATTACGTAAAAACGAAGTGGAATTCTTCAAAAAATCATTTAAGTTTGGTTTAATGCTAGGTTTATTCGCCGCAACAATTACACCGTTTATGGGACATCAATCTGGTGTATCAGCAGCTAAATATCAACCAGCAAAAGGAGCTGCGATGGAAGCAGTTTGGGAAACTGGAAAAGGACAAGGCTTCTCAATTGTTCAAATTCCTGATGTAAAAAATGAGAAGAACTTTGAATTCCTTACGATTCCAAAACTCGGAAGCTTCTTCTATACAAACTCATTTGATGGCGAAATTGTTGGTTTAAAAGATATTCCGAAAGATGAACGTCCAAATGTTAACCTCGTGTATTATAGCTTCCGCTTAATGGTTGCACTTGGTATGTTCTTTATGGCATTAACTTGGTACGGCTTCTATTTAAACCGAAAAGGAAAACTAGAAAACTCAAAACGTTATTTAAAAATTACAATATGGTCTGTCTTACTTCCTTATATCGCGATTAACGCAGGATGGATTGTCGCTGAAGTAGGTCGTCAACCATGGACAGTATATAAACTAATGCGTACAGCAGAATCTGTATCGCCTATATCAGTTCCACAAATTTGGTTCTCATTAATTAGTTTAATTTTGTTCTACACTTTACTTTTAATTGCAGACGTATACTTAATGCTGAAGTTCGCGAAAAAAGGACCTGCAGCATTAGAAGAACCTGCTACTGAGGGAGGTGTGGCTCATGTCTCATGATATGCTTGCAATCATCTGGTTTGGTTTATGGGGCGTGATTTGGACAGTTTACTTCATTCTTGATGGGTATGCACTTGGTAACGGAATGATTTTCCCTTTCGTTACGAAAGATCGACAAGAACGAAATCAATTACAAGAAGCAATTGGCCCATTCTGGGGCGGTAATGAAGTATGGTTAATTACAGCTGGTGGCGCAACATTTGCTGCCTTCCCAGTCACATATGCAAATATGTTTAGTTATCTCTATACACCGTTATTCTTAGTATTACTTGCACTATTTGCTCGTGCCGCTGGGCTGGAATTCATGCATAAAGATGATTCACCGATTTGGCAAAAAACTTGTAAATGGGCATTTGCAATTGGGAGTTTTTTAATTGCTTTCCTATTCGGTGTTACGTTCGCTAATCTTTATTACGGACTACAAATCGGAAAAAATGGTTATGAAGGAAATTTACTTAGCTTATTAAACCATTACGGTATTTTAGGAGGATTGTTCTTCACTGCTATATTTGTCGTATCCGGTGCCCTTTGGGTCGTGATTAAAACGACTGGTGAAGTATCCGACCGTGCTTATAAAATCGCGAGACCGTTTTCAATGGCAGCAGCTATTATTTTAGCTATCTTCTATGTAGCAACTGCTAATCGGACAAACTTGTTCCAAAACTTTACGGAATATCCGGTACTATTCATTCTTCCAGTACTTGCAATGTTAATGAGTGTACTCGCACTTATTATGGTGTACAAACATAAAATTGGCCTTGCATTCACATTCGTTTGCCTAACAATCGCAATGTTTATGACAACTGGCTTTGCAGGTATGTTCCCAAGAATGTTACCATCTCGTATTAACGATGCATACAGTACAACGTTATACAACGCAGCTGGTAGTCAATTAAACTTAAAGATTATGTTCTTCGTTGCAATGGTCATGGTACCAATCGTTATTGGATATCAGCTTTGGAGCTACAGTATCTTTAAAAATAAAATTCATAAAGACTCTGCTAAAGGGTATCACTAAAATAAAAAAAGACACTTCGGTTGAAGTGTCTTTTTTATACGTATGATTTTTAATAAGATGTTATATTTCTAATCTAACAACTATAATACAGAAGAATCATTAACAGCTCACAGCTAGATTGTATCATAGGGCAACTTCATCATTTTATGCAATTTTACATATTGTGCTATAAAGTAAACTGTATCCCCTGATCATTCACATCATTATCCCATACATCAGCTGTACTAATTCCGCTAAACGTTTGTACTTTCATTCCTGTATTTGATGATCCCGATCCATTGTAAGCTTTCGTCTTTTCAATCGGCTGTACGTTATATTTATCACCTACATTAATTGTTCCATTGCAGTTTTCAATAATAACACCTTCCACAACTGCTGGCATTTTGTCACCCACTTTCATTTCTTTACTTTTATTTTATGAAAATCGCCTAGAAAAATAGCATGTTTTAATAAGAAAAAGCACTCAAATTGAGTGCTTTTTCCTTAAGCATAAAGACAAGTTTGGAGACAGTTGACTTCTTCAAAATTTTATTAGGGGTAATATTTTGAAAAAGAAAGCCTTTCATATGTAGGTTAACACCACTGGAATATATAGTAAATTGATAATATTTATACGGAAGATTGCTAATGTTTAGTATAGATAGTTTACACTATGCTAACAGTGAAAACTATCTATACTAATAAAAAAAAAGTGCCTTCAAAGAAGCCACCTTTCAAAAACAGACACTATAAAACAGAATTATTTATTGTTATACGATTGTTAGATACAAAAAGTAGAGGGAAATGTTTGTATTAAATTCTGCTTTATAAAGTCTGTCTACAACTTATATTGTAATCCTCTTCATTTGAAAAAAAATATAATATGCACAATTACATACAAAAAGAAAAAGCACTCTACTGAGTGCCTCTTCAACCATTTTACTTTTAATATATCGCTTTGAATATATTGTAACATATGTATCCATATATTTTATTGAGAAAATTCAAAATCCTTTTTCTTTCATTTTTACTTATATAATCATGTAATATAAAAGGTATGTCAAATTCTTATACAAGTTGAGGTGTACTATATTTATGCTGTATTTTGGAATTATTCCTCTTATATTGTTTATTATTTTTCTTATCTCGTATTTAAAAGATCCGCGGAAAATAATAAACGGCTTTTTATTTAATGCCTTTATCTGTTCATTTCTATTATTTTGCGCTATAGCCTCATTTGAGTCTGGTAATAACGATTTACATTTTATCGTTATCATCCCCATGTTAGCACTACTTGTAATGATTCCTTTTGCTATAGTCGCTTTAATGTTCGGACTCTTTCTTAATGCAAAAATTTTAATGCAACGTGAAGGAAGACGCTTCACAAACTCTTTAACTTTAATTGCTGCTTTAGGGATTTTATTCTTTATAATGCTCCCTATCATAAATCCAGCAAATTTATTCTCAGAGCATTTTCAATTTATCTTTGCTGCTATCTCTCTTATAACTATGTATTTCTTTGTGCATTTATCTAACTTCTTAAGCGCATATTTTTTATATCAATTCAACAGACCAAGACGTAATCAAGATTTCATCATCGTTCTCGGTAGCGGCTTAATTAATGATAAAGTACCACCTTTACTTGCAAGTCGTATTAATAAAGCTATCGACTTTTATTGGAAACAAGCAGCTGTGAATACACCACCAACAATTATTTTCTCTGGTGGTCAAGGTCCAGATGAAGGCCTTCCAGAAGCGGAAGCGATGCAAAATTATGCTGTTGAAAAAGGAATTCCTCTTGAACATACAGTGCAAGAAAATCGCTCTGTAAACACATATCAAAATATGTTGTTCTCTAAAGAAATTATGGATTCTTTAAAAACAAAAGGTAAGTATAGAAGTATTTTTACAACGAATAATTTCCATCTTTTCCGCGCTGGTATATATGCAAGACAAGCTGGCCTTAATAGCCAAGGAATCGGATCAAAAACTGCATTTTATTACTGGCCTAACGCAATGATTCGTGAATATGTCGCAATTGTTGTTATGGGACGTAAGCGCCATATGAAAATATGTGGAACTATTTTAGGCTTCGCTTTATTCCTAACAGTAATTAGTTTTATTGTTTCTTAATAGCTATCAAATAAAAATTCCTCTGAATGCTTTATGCACAGGGGACTTTTTTATACCTTTTTGTTCATCAAATTTAAATAAATAACGTAACAGCATACAACACATTAATTATTCCAGTAATCACTCCAACAATAGCAAATGTTTTACTCGTACCCGTCACTTTTTTGTTTAAACCCAATATAGAAAATACGATAGCTACACTACCAATAAGCCCCCATAAGTTTATAAACCAAGATATTAATCCAGTGATGAAACCGACTAAAGAAAAAATTTCTATACTACTATTAGAACTGCTATTCGGAAAACTTCCCCCTACCGTTTTATAGCTAAGACTCTCCCCGCACTGCCCGCAAAACTTGTTGCCCTCGTTCGTTTCATTTCCACATTTCGTACAGTATCCCACATAATCCCCTCCCTAAGGTTAGTGCCCCAAATGTATATATCCATACTATTCATTCTACTTTTTCATATTAAAATTATGACCACTCTCTAATCTTCTACAGTTGTATTTAAAATAATAATATGGTCATAATATTCCCTGCATACATCCATTAAAGGAGAATTTTTTCAAATTAAATGTTAAAATAAAATTTAGGTGTGAATTATGTAACAAACAAGAAACTAGTTTGAAACGAGGAAATTATATGGAGAAAATTATCAAAAACAAGCCCAATAAGCTAAAAATTGCTTCGAAAGCTTTGATGATTATTATTGGGGCATTTATCACAGCGTACGGATTAGAAGCAGTATTAATTCCAAATAACGTATCAGACGGTGGTGTGACTGGTTTAAGTATCGTTAGTTCAAGATTATTTGGATTGCCATTAGGAGCTCTAATCGCAGTTATTAACATTCCTTTCGTTTGGTTAGGATATAAGCAAATCGGTAAAAGCTTTGCAATTTATTCTATTATTGGAATCGCTTCATTAGCAATAGGTACCGTTGTCATGCACGGAATACCAGCTATTATCGAAGGCGATACATTATTAGTTACAGTTGTTGGTGGTATTATTATCGGTTTTGGTATGGGACTAGCATTACGTAACGGTGGGGCATTAGATGGAATCGATATGCTAGCTGTATTGCTTTCTCGTAAGTTACCATTTGGAACGAGTGACCTTATTTTATTCTTAAACATGTTCGTATTTATTTTCGTATCAACGGTATTCGGCCTTCAAGGAGCTATCCTTTCGGCAATTGCTTACTTTATCGCTTCGAAAGTGATTCATATCGTTGAAGTTGGTTTAAGTGGTTCAAAAGCATTTAAAATTATCACAAAAGAGCCTGAATTAATGGTAGAAACAATTCGCGATCGTTTAGGCCGAAGTGCAACATATAACGAAGTATACGGTGGTTATTCAAGAGAGAAATTCAAAGAAATTTCTTGTGTAATTAACCGTTTAGAAGAAAGTAAAATGAAAGAACTTATTAATGAAATCGATCCACACGCCTTTATTACAGTTTATGACGTAGCAGAAGTAAAAGGCGGTAATTTCAAGAAACGTGATATTCATTAATCATTATGAAAAAGAGGGTGGGCCAACAATTTGGCACACCCTCTTCTTATTATTAAATTGCTATAGTTGTCAGTTTTTTTCAGTACGTAGATATATTTTTACTCGCCCCACCGACTCCCACGTTTAATCCACGCTACATACTTTTGAAAAGCCGTCACTTCATGTTGAAAACGCAGCGGGATATACAAAAATAAAGTGCATGTACACAGTATCCATAGAATACCTACTACAAAATGAAATTTCATTGTCGTGCTAATAAACAAGCTGAGGAATAATACAAGGAACATAATTACACTAAATCTTTTATACGTAGTCATACTATCCCCTCCTTATACTTCAATTGTACCAGTTATAAGGAATTAATTCCCATAACAAAAAAAGACCAAAAAGTAATTTACACTTTTCGGTCTCTACACTATCTTCTCTTCGTAATCTTTCCTGAACCACCGACCCTCGTTTTCGGGGGAGATGTATTCCTTGGCGGAGTTTTAATAGATGATTTCGGCTTCACATCTGATCCGCTTGAACCGCCTGGTGTTTTTGTAATTTTACCCTTGCTTCCAGTAGAGGGTGGGGGCGTCGTATTACTTCCTTTTTCAGTAATACTTCCCTTATCACCTACTGATGGTTTCGAATCTACATTATCGCCTCGCTTAATAATAGACCCTTTCCCTTCCTTCGTAATTGGAGGTGGGGTTTTCTTTTCTTCTTTCGTAGGTGGTCTCTCTGGAATGACTGGTTTATGATTTTGTCTGTCGTTATATCCTCGATAATCACCGTATGATGATTTTCGTGAACCAAATATATCGTTTAATATGCTACCCATAATATATCCTTGCAAGAAGGACGGTTGATAATTTTGACGGACAAATTCTTTATTACTTATTTCAATTAACGTATCCGATGGTTTCTCTTTATCCTTTTGCAAGTTATAAATCTTGTCAGAATAAACGAGGAACATTTGATTTTCGTCTTCTTTAGATGCTTGCTTCGGTTCTCTTTCGTTAATGAGTTCCTTCGCTACTTCAGGAACTGACCGATTGGCGGCCCTATACACGTAAGATTCTTGTTTACCTTCCTTTGCGACAGACTCAAGTGGATAACGGTCTTGAATCGACTTTGTCTGCCCGCCTTGACAACCTGATAAGGCATAACCAGCAACAACAAGTAATATAACGATAGCAAGTATAGGGATCACAAACGATTTAATCATGGTAAACAATCGGTTTGACATGATTACGCCCCCTTACGTTGCTCTTATAATTTGTACATCAGCAGGAATGATTGCTTCTCCCTCATACATCATTGTGCGACCATTTTGCCATTCAATACGCAATAATTTTCGATTATCTGATTGGAATTCCCATACGTACTGTTCCTCTGAAGCTGAGAATGGTGTTTTCCCCATCACAACAACACGTCCGTTATATTGTTCTTCCATATGGTACTCAGTATCATCCATTTCAATTGTCGTCGGAATTTCATCAATTGAATCTAAGCGACCATCAATTGGAGTATATAATTTGTAATACGTATTTTCACGATCTTCAATTTTTAAATAACGAATATCTTTTCCATCTTGCAGTGTTAAAACAATTTCTTTACGAGAATGCATACTCGTTTTCCCAGTCAATTCGTACATAACTAATGAAACTTCAATCATATCGCCAGGAGCTAACGTTAAAAGACTCTTTTCCGGCTTCGGTGGCTCTGGGCTTTTCATTATATTTTTAATTCGTTTAAATAAACTCATGATCTACCCCTCCTTTTCTCTTTATAAACAAGCACCTAAAATTAGTGCACCAACAATATGTAATGATCCAGCTAACATCGCATGTGCAACGCTACCTTCTTTCGTACCTTCTTCTAAATCTAAGCCAGACATTTTCTTTAACACAAATTCGATAAACATTTCTACAACTAATAAAATAACGAAAGAAACTGCTGAAGCAAGAAGCGCCTGCCATAAGTCATTTGCTTTCGTGATTGATTGAGATAAAATGTACCCTTGTGCAAATAATTTCATAATAAAACGAGTTGTTACAGCTGTATTTCCATTTTTGATTTCTTTTAAATCATTGTATTTTGTAAAAATTGAATCAACCCACATAATTGCAAATAAAAGTACTGCACTCGCTCCAGTCCATACAAGCATGGCAACTACATTCATCCATGTCATTGCAAAACCTCCTCAAAAATATAATAGAAAACCGACATGAATTTGTTTAGACATGTCGGTTCATTTGTCTTTATTCTATATTATTTCTCATACTGCTTCATAATACGAGCCAATTCATCGTCAACAGCAGAATTTTTGTTTAAGCTTGCGAATTCATCATCTAATGACTTTTCTTTCTTATAAACTTCACCGCTTGCTTCCGCTTCAGCCTCTAATTGAAGAGCTTTCTCTTCCATACGGCTTAAACCAGCTTTTGCTGAATTTGAATCAAATCCAGACATTGCCTGATTAATATTTTTCTGTGCTTTCGCTGCATTTACACGTGCTACAAGTGTTTCACGTTTATTTTTCAGCTCTGTTAATTGCTTGCGCATTTCTTCTAGCTTAAGGCGCAGGTTATCAGCAGCAGCTTTATTTTGCTCGTAGCTTGCTTTATATTCATTCATTTTTTGCTCTGCATTTTGTTTTTCTTCTAATGCACGGCGCGCAAGATCTAAGTTATTAGCTTGAACAGCCATATGAGCTTGCTCTTCACGTTTTTTCACAAGTGCTTCTTGCTCTTCAAATAATATTTTGAATTTCTTCTCAAGTGCGATTTGAGCTGCTACACTTTTCTCAGCTTCTTGTACATCGGCTTGCATATCGCGTAAATATTGATCAGTCATCTTAACTGGATCTTCCGCTTTTTCAATTAATGAATACACATTTGACATTGTTAAATCTCTTAATCGTTTAAATACAGACATCTAAATTCCTCCTATGATAAACCTCATATTTCAAATTCACTACTTGGAAAACTGAAAAATCTCCCTTTACAGTAAAGAATATTCATTTTACAGCCTATTTGTTTATTATAACAAAACTAATATGTCCTTACATGTTATTTCCAAAATACATCCATTATAATATGACATTCTATATACAATATTGTATTTATAATATATTCTCATTATCCCTCTTTGAAATTAACTTACTTTTGTGCGATTTCACTAAATTACATAAGTGTAATGTTACTGTAAGCTAACTCGATAGTTGCATTCTGATATTTCTTATACACTAATACCAGAAGCAACAAACAAGCTTCTTCACATGTAAGCAATAATACAAAAATTGTATTTACTATAAAACATATAAAAGGAGAAATCATCATGAAAAAATTAGTAGGAATCGGATTAGCAGCAGCAATTTCATTTGGTGCATTATCAGGTTGTTCTTTATTAGGAGAGAAAGCGAACGGTTTTGTACTGTACGGCTCAGAAGAACAAGTTCAGCAAATTACAGATAAAAACAAAAAAGAAGTGAAAGAAAAAGACTTCTATAAAATGAAAATGACAACATTAGATGGTAAAAAAGTTCTTGTAATGGATAAGAAAACTGGTGAAGAACTAGTGAAAAAAGAGTTACTTAGCAAAGTTGATGAAAAAGACAACACGAAACCACTTGATAAATTACCAGCTGTAACAACAGAACAAGGTTTATTATTTGCAAAAGAAAAAGTAGAAAATGCTACACTTGATGGGGCAAAATTAAAATATGAAGGCAACACAATTATCGGAAGTGGCCGTGCATATACAGATATGTATGCGATTGTCGATGACGCAACTTACAACAATGTAAAAGGTGATGAAAAATCTGTAGGTGTATTAAAATTTGATAAAGACCCAAGTAAAGAGTTCCCTGGTTACAAAGGCGTCGAAGCTTCTCAACTTGTAAAAATTAAAAAGTAAAACAAAAAAGCTTTGCAATTCGCAAAGCTTTTTTCTATTTATTATGAGCAATTTGTTCCATATCCGGACTACAAGTTTTCGACTGACATGACTTATTTAAAGAACATGCTGCGCATTTTCCTTTTTTACTTCTCTTTACAAAATTAACTAACGTGTATGCTGCATAACCAAAAATGATAGCTCCAATTATAATATTGACCATCATTATACATCTCCTTTTAGAATCCTAGTAAAGATCCAACTTGGTATATAATAAGCGTTAATACATAAGCAACAACGAGTGGATAAACGACTGAGAAAATCGTCCATTTGGCTGATCCTGTTTCACGTTTAATAACAGCCACCGTCGCTAAACATGGAACATATAATAAAATAAAGAACATAAATGCATAAGCTGATAATGCTGTATACTGTGCTCCCATTACGTTTCCAAGCACATCTTCTTTAACTGCATAAATAATTGCCATTGTAGAAACGACAACTTCTTTTGCTAAAAATCCTGTTAAAAGGGATGCTGCAGCTTGCCACGTTCCGAAGCCGAGCGGTGCAAATAACGGTGCGATAAACCCACCAATCATCGCTAAGTAACTGTCTCCCATATCAACACCAAATCCTGATGGACCTGCATAGTTTAATAACCAAATGACAACAGAACCACCAAAGATGAATGTACCTGCTTTACGAACAAATCCTTTCCCTTTCTCCCACGTGCTTAGCCATAACGTTTTCGCTTGTGGCACGCGGTAAGGAGGTAGTTCAATTACGAAAATAGACTTTTCCGCTTTTAAAATTGTAAGAGACATAATTTTTGTAACTAGTAATGCAAGAACAATACCTGCAACATATAAAGAAAATACAACAGTTGCCTGACTATGAGGGAAGAATACGCCCGCAAATAATGCGTATACAGGCAAACGTGCCGAACAAGACATAAATGGTGTTACAAGAACTGTAAGTAAACGTTCTTTTTCTTGTTCAATCGTTCTCGCTGCCATAATACCTGGAACGTTACATCCAAAACCGATAATCATCGGAATAAACGCTTTTCCGTTTAAACCGAAGAACTCCATAATTCGATCCATAACAACTGCAATTCGCGCCATATATCCTGAGTCTTCTAATAATGAAATGAAAAAGAATAGTGCAAAGATTTGTGGTACGAATACTAATACAGCACCAACACCGGCAATAATACCTTCTGTAACGAGCGCTTGAATAAAATGAGAAGCTCCAATACTTGTAAGTCCAACCGTCACCCAATCCGTAAGCTGGCCACCAAAAAACTCATCTAACATATCCGATAAAGGTGTCCCAATCCACGTAAACGTAACCTGAAAAATAAAAAACATAACTGCTAAAAAGATTGGAAGTCCTAAAATTTTATGCGTAATTAGTCTATCAATTTTTTCCGAAAAAGGAATTTTCCCTTCTTTCTCATGCTTCATAACATTTGTTTTTAACTTTTCAATATACGCTTCACGAGTTTTGTAAATGTGCTCTTCCAACGTACAATCAAGTTTTCCCTCTAGGCGAGATCGAATGGCTACAAGTTCCTTATAAATTGGTAATGCTTTTATTTCTTTTTCTACTACTTCGTTATTGCTTAAAAATTGAAGTGCTAACCATCTCGGATGCTCGTAATTCGCTTTCTCTAAAAGAGAAATTACCTCTTCAATTCCTTCATCCATTTGTACACCATATGAAATAATGAATGGTTTTTTCTCGTTTTTGTCATTTTCTTTAAGGGTCGCAAGTAGTTCTTCACAACCTTTTCCACTTCTTGCAACGACAGGAACGACTGTTACGCCTAATAATTCGGATAAACGTTTTACATCAATCACAATTCCTCTTTGCTTCGCCACATCAACCATATTTAGACCAATTGAAACTGGCTTGCCAAATTCGAGCAACTGCAACGTTAAATGCATATTTCGTTCAAACTGCGAAGAATCCACAATATTTAACATATGCTGAAATTCTTCTGTTAATAGAAAGTTTGTTACAACACCTTCATCACGTGAAACTGGATTTAAATCATAAACACCTGGTAAATCAATTAATGTTCCTTGTCTATCTTTTAATTTACCAACCTTTTTTTCTACTGTTACACCGCTCCAGTTTCCTACGTATTCATAAGAACCAGTAAGTGCATTAAATAATGATGTCTTTCCTGTATTTGGATTCCCTAGCAAAGCAACCTTATTCACGCTAATTCCACCTTTATCATTTTCGCGTCACAATGACGAATACTAATTAACTGTCCACGACACTCCAATGTACAAGGACCTTTGAACATCGCCTTTTGCTTCATACGAAGTTCGCTTCCTTCAGAAAGACCGAAAGCAGCCAATCTTCTCTTTAGTAAATAATCTAAAGACTGAACACTTTTCACTAGCACTTTCTCACCGATTTTAATATCTACTAAGCTCATAACCTTCCCCCTCCGAAGAGAATGATAATTATTTTCAGAAGAATTATAGCACACTCTATTTCTCTTGTACTATACCCTTTTGCTTCATATTTATTAACATTTCGCTACAATTCTATTTCAATAATTGTCATAACAGATTCGTTTGCCATTCTCATCCATTTCGCTTACAATAAACAATAACAAATAAAGAATCTCGTTATCACTGGGGGAGCCATGCCGCTGAGAGGGAACACTTCGTTCCGACCCTTCGAACCTGTTAGTTAATGCTAACGCAGGGATTGTGCAAACGTCCGAAATACATACCTCTTTTCATTTACGTATTTCGTATCCTCCTATGATATCTATTCTTTTTTGTACAACTTGGATTTAGGGGGAGACAACATGCGTAACACCAATTTACAAGCGATGATTGAATCTGCTATTCTTGCAGCCTTCGCCATGGTCATCGACATTTTACCACTTTCAATAAAAATATCAGCTACAGGCGGTTCTATATCTTTTGCAATGATTCCTATTTTTATTATCGCTTATCGCTGGGGTTTCAAAATGGCTTTCTTAGGAGGCTTAATTTGGGGATTATTACAAATTGTCGTAGGCGATGCCATTATCGTAACACCAATTCAAGTATTAATTGAATATTTCATTGCTTTCGCATTCATTGGGTTTGCTGGTTTATTCTATCGTCCAATTCAAAAGGCGCTTTTAACATCCAATGAAAATAACGAAGAACAATCAAACTTAGGTAGCCGTAAAGACAAACCTTCATCAAAACCAAACCAAGGGAAGAAAGTAATTGGATATATTATCGTCGCTACTTTTATCGGTAGTCTAGCTCGTTACTTCTGTCACTTTATCGCTGGTATCATTTTCTGGGGACAATATGCACCAAAAGGACAATCAGCAGTTCTATATTCTTTAATATTTAACGGTAGTACAATGATTGGTTCCTATATTCTATGTACCGTTTTACTTATATTTTTATTTATCACTTCACCACGTTTATTCAAAAGCATCAGTGCTTATCAAATGAATACACAAAAAAAGGGCGCTTAATGAGCGCTCTTTTTTCATATCGTAATATCAATTAAAAATACAATAAATGCACAAAAGAAAATAAATACCATTATACTTAGCCAATTGCTATGCACGGTTCATCGACTCCTTACATAACCTCGTTTTCTAACCAGATTATATCGTTTAAAAATAAAGATTAGGTAAAGATAGTATGAAAATAAATTAAAAAAAGCGTAGCATGCATTATCTACGCTTTTTTCGGTAAGTAAAAGTAAAATAATACACCGTCTCCTGTATTCTTTACTCCATATTCAGCATCGTGTAATTCTAAAATATTTTTAGAAATAGCAAGCCCAAGTCCCGTCCCACCTTGTGAACGCTGCCGAGCTGCATCCACGCGATAAAAGCGATCCCAAATTTTATCTAATTGTTCTTCTTCAATGTGAGTACCTTTATTTTCAATGCACACTTTTATACGATCTTTATCATCTATTGTCGAAATAATAATATCCTCTTTATTTGGTGTATAACGTATTGCATTCGTAATGAAGTTCACAATGACTTGTTCAATTCGGCCTTGATTTGCAATCACTTCAAATGAACGTATATTTTTATGAACATGAAGTTCTTTTTTCTCTATTTCCACAGATAGATGTTCACATATATCTTCAATTACTGTATCAATATAAAACGAAGACTTTTTCATTTTATATGTACCAGATTCAAATTTAGCTAACTCAAGCATATCCAAAATTAAAGTATCCATTTTGTCTACTTCTCTCTCCATCGCCTGAAAATAATACTCTTTTTTATGCTCAGCTACCCCGTCTTTTAAAATGGAAATACAACTTTTCATAATACTCAGCGGTGTTTTCAATTCATGCGAAACACCAGAAATGAATTCTTTCCGTGTATTTTCTAACTTTCTTTCCTTTTCAATATCTTGTTCAAGCTGTCCGATATGAGAATTTAATTTGTTAGAAAGTATATTAATATTTTTCGATAAATCACCAATTTCATCTTTTGAAGTAATCGGTATTTTTTCTGTAAAATCTAAATGCGCTATTTTCTTCGTCGTATCATTTATTTTTAATAACGGTTTGGCAATTTGCTTTGAATAATAAAACGAAGCTAAAAAAATAAGAACGACTACAAATGCAATGATGTATATGTAATAATCTTGCACCATTTGTACAGCTTCATCTACAGGCTGTAAAGAAGCCATTGCATATATATATGCTACTGATCCGTCTTTTTCTTTTATTGGCTTAATTAATAATTTATATTTTATATCATTCTTTTCATAATCTATTGTTTGTGTTGTATATCGTATTTTATTGCTTTCTTTTAATAATAAATCGGTTTGAAAACCCTTAATATTATCTAAAAATATGCTATTTTTATAAATTGGATTCACAGGACCGTTTACATCTGGTAACTGTACTTTTGTAACACGTCCTCCTATGTAAACGCCTAATTCCTGAGCAGCTTCTTCCTGTACGGCTGGTTTCTTTTCCTTAGCAAGTTGCTCCCCAGCCGCTCTCTTTTTCTCCTCATCTAATTTTATTTTCTCCTGAAATGCTTTTTCTAACGGTTTATTAGATCCACTTAAATTCTGCTTAGATAAAGAAAAAGAGAATGGAATAAAACTATCTTCTTTTCTCACTCCAGAAAAATAAATCTCTTGTCCTAAAAACTGCTCTAATGATTTATTATCAATCTCCTCTATATTGACGAGATTGTATAAGGGTATCTTGAATAGTTGTTGTCCAAAGCTCTTTTGTTGCCTACGATCTATCGTTACCTCAAAATAAAAATCATCCACATGTTTTAAATTCCCATTCTGATCTAGTGTCGTAATCCACGTATTATTTTCCCTAAAAAAGTCTTGCTCAAGTTTCTGAATTCCTTCTGCATTTCCTGTGTAGTTTAGATAATTCTTCTCAAAGGAATTTAAATTCACTTTAATATCTTCCACTTTTCGATTCGCATAATATTGTTTAAAAAATATCGTTTGTCCAATAAATATCGTCGCTAAAATCAACATACATAATGCTGTTGTAAGAGTAAATAATTTTAGTACAATTCCTTTCTTCATACATTTCCCTCAAATTTATAACCTGTTCGTACTACAGTTGTAATGTACTTTGCCTTCTCTCCTAATTTATTTCTTAAATTACGAATATGACTATTAACCGTTCGATCATCACCAGCAAATTCATATCCCCAAATTCTTGAAATTAATTGTTCCCTTGTTAGTACAATTCCTTGGTTTTTCATGAAATACACTAATATTTCAAACTCCGTATGCGTTAAACTAACATCTGCCTCATCAACAGTAACAGTACGTGACGGAAAATGAACTTGGATGCCATGAATCGATAACGTATCATCTTCATTCTCTAAAGGTTTCTTCGATGCCTTTCTACTTTCTAATAATCGTTTCGCTCTTGCTAATAGAATGGGTGGACTATACGGCTTCGTCACATAGTCATCTGCCCCAAGTTCAAAACCAAGTAACGTATCATCTTCATCTACGCGCGCCGTCAGCATAATAATAGGCACCTCGGACGTCTTCCTAATTCTTCGGCAAACAGACCATCCATCGAGTTCTGGCAACATAATATCTAAAATAACTAAATCAACTTCTTCTTCTTCAAATACAACTAAAGCCTCTTTCCCGTCCCTCGCTTCAAACACTACATATTGTTCACTTAAAAAATAATCTTTTAATATTTCACGTAATATATCTTCATCTTCAACAATTAAAATGTTTTTTGACATAACTTATATATCCCCCTCCTGCTTTCAGAAACTATAATTTCATTTTGAATAACTGCCAGTTAACTTCGCCTCGATAATATATCTATCTGGTGCATCCCCTATATAATCAAATGGATAACAAGTTGTCAGTGTTAATATCGGTTCTTCTTTTTTTATAATAACAGTACGATCATCCGCATGAGTAATCCATGTCTTTTGAATTTCATATGTGTACGTTTTATTATCATACTCTAAAACAAGGGTATCCTTTTCTTTCAACTCTCCTAAATCTGTAAATACAGTATCTCGATGTCCACTCAGTACAGTATGTCCCCCTCCAGATGGAGTTGTCGTTAAATCACTAACAAACATACCAACTCCTTTTTTCAGAGTCGTATCATCCGCTCCCCAATATATAGAAAACTTCTTCTTTATTTTCGGTATGTTTAACATCGCTACCTTTTCTCCTTCTTTATGTTCTGTTTGAGAAGAAGGCACTTGAGTGGTTACAGGTGTTTCATGAGAAAGTTGAGTATCTTGTATATTTTTAAGGCTCTTTATTTCTTCTGCTGTTAATTGCCCGGCAGAGCTCTTTCCTTTATACCATTCCACAGCGTAATAGGATCCCATGAATAGCCCTATAGCCATCAATATGATACCGATATAATTGAGTAACTTCATGTTTCATCCCTCCATGCCAAAAATGGTAGGAGTAACCTACCATTTTTAATATATGAAATTATCCCATTCTTTATAGGACAATATTTTATTTACGCTTTAAACTTACTGCGACGATTCAAACCAAATAATGTACCTAGTGCTACAAGGGCTGCACTTAATCCCATCATTACCACGTTATTTGATGCCGTGTTTGGCAATTTTTCACCTTGTACAACTGGCTTGGCTACTTCTTTTTTAGCTACTTCATTCTTTTGCCCAACTTCTATAGCTGCTTCTTTTTTGGCCATATCGTTTTTTAACTGTTCTTGCGCTATTCTCTTTTTCTCTTCTTCACTTTTTTTCTCAGCTTTTATTGCTTCCTCTTCTTTAGCCATATCATTTTTTTCTTGTACTTGTGCCGCTTCCTTTTTCTCTATTTCACTTTTTTGCTGTTCCTTAATTGCTTCTTCTTTTTTAGCTTTATCTTGCTGCATTTGCGCTGCTTCTTCCTTTGTCAATGTTCCTGTTGAAGCACTCGCTACTGAAGAATATCCTACTGTTAAAAGTGCCATTGCACAAATTGGTAATAGTCTCTTTTTCATCTTCATTCTCTCCTTATATTTTATTCACATCAACTCGCATCGGATGTATTACTAGAATAAGCAAGAGATATAAATATAAGATGCAGATGAAATATAATTCATTTAAAGATTTCATTGTAGAAAAAGAAAAAAACATCGCAATATATACGATGTTTTTTTCGGGTGTGTGTCTCAATATTTACATGTTACTTTCGCGCGATTTGGAAGTAGAACGGGCCGGAGCGATAACTAATTGTCTCGGCTCAGTTTTCTTGAAGTGATTTTTGACGTTACACTTACGACGTTGAACAACCCACGCTTTAATAGGGTTTATCAAAATAATCTTTTGCTCTTCGTTAGGGGCCTCTTCTTCAAACCTACAACTTTCGCTCCATTTATTCCATTTCATTGTAAATTTAGAAGAAGAATGATCATCTTCACGATCAAACAAGTGCAAAAAATCCATTTTTCCATCTAGCATTACGGTATTACTAGTCGCTAAAAAAGAAAAGGTCGTCCAACGTTTCTCCATGCCCTCCTACTCCTTTTTCACATATAGAGTGCCTAAAACTTAATTTACCTAAAATATGCTTGCCTTTTACCTTACACCCATAGTTTATCCAAAATGCTATTATGCAACTATCGATTTGCCTTACAACTACCTTACATTTTTGTAAGAAACAAAAAACCTTCACTCTATATAATGAAGGTTTCTTACTTTTTATCTATATGATTTCTCATATCATCAAGTCCAGCTTCTTTTAGCTGCGACATCATACCGTGCGAAATTGCTCCTAACACTAAAGTCATTCCAATTAATGAAATACGAATCGCAGGTACATCAATTACGTAAGCCAACAGGCCAAGAACAATTGTTAAAAGTAATGCTTTTATAAATGTTACACTTGTGTACTGTTTCTTCTTCATCATATTCACCCTTTTTGGAAGCGTTTTCTTAATGTACTTAGTATATCATATCATCAGATGATTTTGTCTTTATCTTTGTAAAAAATTACTATCTCCTTTGACTTTTTCTATTCTATCCTTTACAGTCGAAATGTTCGCAAGTTTTACACTGTAGGAGGATTACAATGAATATTGAAATAAAAGACACTTTAATTTCTGAAGAACAATTACAAGCAAAAGTGAAAGAATTAGCACTTCAAATCGAACGTGACTTTGAAGGAGAAGAAATCGTAGTTATCGCAGTATTAAAAGGTTCATTCGTATTTGCTGCTGATTTAATTCGTCACATCAAAAATGATGTAACAATTGACTTTATTTCTGCATCTAGCTACGGAAATCAAACAGAAACAACAGGAAAAGTGAAACTACTAAAAGATATTGACGTAAACATTACTGGAAAAAACGTAATTGTTGTAGAAGATATTATCGATTCTGGTTTAACACTTCATTTCCTAAAAGACCACTTCTTTATGCATAAACCAAAGGCACTCAAGTTCTGTACATTACTTGATAAGCCAGAACGCCGTAAAGTAGACTTAACAGCTGAATATGTTGGCTTCCAAATTCCAGATGAATTCATCGTTGGATACGGTATCGACTGTGCGGAAAAATATCGTAACTTACCATTTATTGCTTCAGTTGTAACGGAATAATATAATAAAATAAGCTTCCATCAATTACTGATGGAAGTTTATTTTCTATCACGATTCGTAAAAGACAAAGGGAGAGAATAAAAATGACAAAGACAAAATTTGAAAAAGTACTCCTCATCATAAATCCGAAAGCTGGTCAAGGTGACTTACATACAAATTTAACAAAAATCGTACCACCTCTTGCCGCAGCTTTTCCTGATCTACATATCCTTCATACGAAAAAACAAGGTGATGCAACAAAATATTGCCAAGAGTTTGCTAGTAAAGTAGATTTAATTATCGTCTTTGGTGGTGATGGAACAGTATTTGAATGCACAAATGGCTTAGCACCTCTCGAAACTAGACCTACACTTGCAATGACTTCTCTCGCACACTTGGTGTTCCGCAAAACATTGCAGAAGCGGCAAAACTTATTACAAAAGAACATATAAAACCAGTTGACGTTGCAAAAGCAAATGGACAACATTTCTTAAACTTCTGGGGGATTGGTCTCGTATCTGAAGTATCAAACAATATCGATGCAGAAGAAAAAGCAAAGCTTGGTAAAATCGGTTACTATTTAAGTACAATTCGAACTGTAAAAAATGCTGAAACATTCCCGGTAAAAATTACTTATGACGGACAAGTATATGAAGACGAAGCTGTCCTTGTCATGGTTGGAAATGGTGAATATCTTGGCGGTATTCCATCCTTTATTCCGAACGTAAAATGTGATGACGGAACACTTGATATTTTCGTAGTCAAATCAACAGGTATTCAAGCATTTAAAGATTACATCGGAAAGAAATTATTTGAAGACTCAAATGAAAATGACATCTTCCACGTAAAAGCGAAATCCATTCATATCGAAACAGAGGAAGAAAAAGAAGTAGATACAGATGGAGAAAGTTCGCTTCATACACCTTGTCACATTGAATTATTACCAGGACACTTTACGATGATTTATAATCCTGCGGTTGTGTAAAGAAAAAAACGAGTGCTAGCACTCGTTTTTTCTCTTCTAATCTAGTTATGTCGTTGAATAATTTCCTCTATTTCTTTAACTCTGTCTAAAGTAATTCCATTTCTTTGTTCGATCGCTAAAGGATGGTCGGTTGGCTCTAATTCAACATACGGTGCCATTCCAACTTCTCTTATATGTACATTTGTTTTTAAATTTAATGTTTCTGGATAAACTGGTATTTCTACAGATAACCACCCAAAATAAGGATCACTATTTTCTCGGCCTCTCTCATCCCACTTTTCTAATACTTCATCATAACTTTCTTTACTAAGCGATACCCACACAGTCCATATGAAATTTTCGTGGTAATCAATGATAGGAATCTCTAAACAACCTCTAATAAAGTAATGTTCATCGTCCATTACGCAAAGTTCTGATGTTAAATGGAAGCGTCCCTCTCTTTCATGGGGCGCTACCTCGTAATAATAATATGGTGCTTCACTTCCGTAGCATAAAGGAAGTGTAAAATGACTCATTTGTACTTTTTCTCCAGATTTTCTTCTTCTTTTCATTTATTATTCTTTCTCCTATCTTTTTCAGTCACAACCAAACTCCACCCAATTTTCCCAGTTCGTATTAGCATCCTTATTTACAATTTCACTAGAGTATACCATAAACATACTTACCTTTCATTTTCTAATAATATTACTAAAAAATAGTAGAATGACTAGTTTGCATACTCTAGTTCTTTTTATGTACAATGAAGGAAAGAAGCACCTTCATATAAGGGAGAGGACAAACTTTGTTCAACCAACAGTTAGTTAATTTACGCATTGATTTTGCATTTAAACAATTGTTTGGTACGAATGGTAGTGAAGATATTCTAATTGCATTTTTAAACGCTATGTTACAAGATTCTTTAGAGTCGCCCATTGCTTCTCTACAACTAGAAGATCCACATTTACACAGGGAATATGAAGAGGATAAGTTATCTATTTTAGACATTTCAGCGACATTAAACACAGGAACAAAAGTCAATGTAGAAATACAACTCAATAATAATCACGATATGGTTAAACGCAGTTTATATTATTGGGGAAGACTATACACATCTCAACTACAAAAAGCGATGCCCTACAGTGCACTTCACAAAACCATCACCATAAACTTACTAAACTTCGTAATGTTTTCGGAACACCCAGCCTTCCATACAACGAGCATATTATGGAATACACAACAAAAAAAACTCCTAAGTGACGACATAGAAATCCACACTATAGAAATTCCAAAGTTAACTGAACAATGGTATGAAGAAAAAGTAAATCCGTGGAAAGATCCATTTGTTCGTTGGCTTTTATTGCTTTCAGCAAATGAGGATGAGCACTTAACTAAACTATTGGAGGATATTGCTATGAACCAAGACCCTATTTTACAAAAAGCGATAAATAAATGGGAACCTATGAGTCAAGATTCTTCTTTCCGACAAGCCTATGACGCAAGGGAGAAAGTTTTAATGGATGAAGCAGCAAAATTCGCCCACGCAGAGACAGAAGGAATAAAAAGAGGGATGGAACAAGGGATAAAAAAAGGGCTTGAAAAAGGCATTGAAAAAGGCATTCAACAGGGCATTCAACAGGGCATTCAACAGGGCATTGAAAAAGGTCGAAAAGAAGGAGTCCAACAGGGAAAAATTCAAATGATTAAAAATATGTATGATCTTGGTATACCACTTGAAACGATTGCTAAGGCAAGTAAATTAAGTTTGCATGAGATTGAGCATATTTTAGGACATAAATAGTCATAAAAAAGAGCTTGAATAGTTTCAAGCTCTTTTTTTATCAACTCTCCTCAATACCATCCAATTGAGTCTTATAACATTCATCACACTCTGGCCTCGTAGGAAGAATCCCTCTTTCATCAGGTAATAAAACCCTCAAAACTTCTCGATCCATCTCTACGAAATACTTCATAATAATGGGATATCCTTCAATAATATTCATATACTCAATCCCTTGTTCAAACTTTTTTCCGCTCTTTATTTCTTCTATTTTCAGCATAAAAAATCCGAAACCATACAAAATGATTTCGGATTTCCTATAGTTAAAATATTAAATTACATTTCGAACAAAAAGGAACAGAATTTCCTCTTCAAATTTTCGCATTACGTTTTGGACAATATACATCTCTCTCTTCTATCTTTTCTCGTTCTATCATATGTAAGGATACTATTCTCATACTGCACATAACCCCAATTAATATAAGGCTAACAACGAGTAGCATATCTCTCACTCCCTTTCTATATTTTACCATAAAATAACAAAACCGATTCCCACATTGAGAATCGGTTTTATCTTTATAATCCTAACTTCGCCTTCGCACCATCAGGAATTTTATCTACCTCTATTTCTACTTTATCATGTAAAAACTTCCCTCTTGTAATGACATGCCAGTACGAGCCTTTTTGTAATTTATCTACGCCATCAATTGTTACTTCTTTCTCTTCTCCCTTCTCATCATAAGCTTTAACTGTATATTCAAAACCTTTATTTCCACCTAACTTCTTCGCTCCAACCAAATTTTGAGCTGGGATCCCTACTACCCGTTTATGCTGGATAAATTTATTAAACTTCATAGTGTTTTCAAAACAAAAAGTCTTCCATACAACGAGCATATTCTGGAAGACACAACAGCAGCGACGCCTAATTGATGATATAGAAATTCCAAAGTCAACAAAACAATAGCATGAAGAAGAGCTAGAAAAATATCGAGAAGGTTGACGGGGCATACACCGTGTCAAATTGAATTATTATCAAAGCTTTCAACAGTGATTTATAATCCTTATTTTGCTATACTTTAACAATTACTAAACTTCGCATTTTTTCAAAAAATAAAGTATAATGAACTAATATAAAAAGGTTGTTAACAAAATCGTTAACAACCTTTTTTGTTTTTTCCGAAAAACTTTTCAATTTAAGGGAGCGATCACATGTATTGGAGAAAAAATGATAAACCTGTAGAAGAACCAGAAGCAATTGCTGTATGGGAATGCCAAGAAGAAAACTGCCGTGGGTGGATGCGTAAAAACTTTTCGTTAGAAGAAGAGCCGCAATGTCCTTTATGTAAAGGAGATATGGAAAGCAGCGAACGCTTATTACAAAAGTTATAATAAATTTTCCTCTTCACCTTTTATAAACTCAAACATAGAGGATCCTCTTTCTCCTTATTTGCAATGTGAATCGAAAGAAAATAAACTATACAAAAAGCTTTGCGTATCCTCGCAAAGCTTTTTCAATATCTCAAACTCATTCCAACCATAGTTCCTATCCAAATGATTACTGTTCACCTATATGCTCAATAACCAAATTAATATAAAAGGAAATCCAATAAAATTTACAAGTTTCACTTTTAATTCATCCATTTTTTATAGGCTAATACAAATTTTATACTTTAATCTTACGACGAATAAATCCAAATACAGATCCTAATACCACAAAACATGCACTTGGTATCATCATTGTTTCGCTACTTCTTTTTTCTCTATATCATTCTTTTGTTGTGATTGAATCGTTGCTTTCTTTTTCCCTAATACTTCTTTTTATTGATCCTGAATCACGGCTTCTGCTCGTTCTAATGATTTTTTTTACTCCTGCATTGCTGCTTTCTTCTTCTCTAACGCCTCTTTTTGCCAAGCATGAAATTCTGCTTCCTTTTTTTCTAATGCTTGTGCTGATACCTCTCCCTTTGACGTTGTTCCAGTAGATGCGCTAGCTAACGATGAATATCCTATTGATAAAAGTGCCATCGCACAAATTGGTAAAATTTTCTTTCTCATTTCATTTTCTCCCTGTATACTTTTTTAAATACCAGCTTGGGGGTATTTATAGACTAAACAAGCTATATAAATATAAGATGCAGATACGATATATTTCACTTAAAAATTCAATTAGTGTAATTAATTACACTAATCTCTATGTATAGATGTATTTCCTTAAAAATAGTAGAGGGATTCCTTGATTTCTCCTTAATAATATTCAAAAGTCCCAAACTATAATAAGTTTGAGACCCTTGAATTCTATATTCTATTTTTTCTTTGGGAGGACAATCCCCTTATATAATTGAATAGTGATCAAATAGTAAACAACGTAAATAATTAAAAATATACAAATCGGAAGTCCAATATTCACATATGGATTCACAAAAAATTTAACAAATGTAAATACATTCATTCCTACCAAAACGTGTATAAGACCCAATATAGCTGGAAATAGAAATACAATGCCTAATTCTTTATACATAGATTTTATAAGTAATTCTTTACGTACCCCAATTTTCCGAAGCATCTCATAACGCCCTATATCTTTCGTAGCTCCAGAAAGGATCTTAAACATTAAACAACTTGCCATCATAGCTAAAAAAGTAAGGCCTAAAAAGAATCCCATAAAGGAAGTTCCTTTTGAAAAGGCAAGCATAGATTCATAATCACTATAGTTTGTCGGTAAATATACATCTTCCTTAGGCTTATTAATAGTAGCGGCTATTTTTTCGATTTGACGATCATCCATCTCTTTTAACTCTGTTTTATACCTTAAAATATTATCTACTTTAGCAATAAAAAATGTATGCTCATTCCCTTGAATTGCTTCATAACGTTTTTCATCGACGATATAGACAGGTTTACGATCATATACAGAAATATTCGATCTAAAATCACTATCCATACTCTTATCCCAATTCAGTGGTAACGTAGAACTAGATGGATCAACTTCCTCCCCCTTAAACATCCTATAGCTCGAAGATGGAAGTTGTTCAGTAATATGTGTTGTCTCTTTCTTTCCAAACAACAGTGGAGGATTCTCCAATAATTCTTCTTTTAAATAGTAAACAGCCTCATTATTAACTTTATATTTATATTGTTTTTTATCTACAATTTTCGTAACTACTCAGCTTCTTCAAATAAAAAAACAGGCCAAATACATGTTTCCGATTCGAAAACATGAAAAGAAAATACTCCAATCAGAGAAAGAATCTATGCCAAATAGAGAAATTCTCTTATGAAGTCGTGTTATTCCAAGGAACCGTTCTAGTTTCTATGACTTGGTTTATCGCTTGTAAGACCGATTGTTTTTGTTTTTTCATGGTACTCATAAAGCTTCGTATCTGACAAAAAGATTCTGCGCCTTTCTTACTTCGGAAAGTCCCAGACACTTTCTGTTTTACTTTCGTCATCCGAATATCCCGTTCTGCTTGATTGTTATCAAATGGAATGGCTGGATGTTCTAAAAACGCTAGAATTCTGTCAGAATACTTGACGAAGCGATTCCATAAATTTTGAGAAGGCGTCTGCTTTCCTTTCTTCTTTTGTTTCGTGGAAAGAATCTGTTGTTCTTTCAATATGGATTGATACATAATAAACAGATTCTTTTGCGTCGCTTTTGGCATGGTACCTTCGGATTGCTTTTTCATCGTCAACGCTTGCGTTAGAAATTTCTGCATCTGTTGTGCCCATTGTTCTCCAGTACTATCTATAATTCCTTGTAAATCTCGTAAGAGATGGGCATTACATAAAACGTGACGACAATCTGTATACGCATCATACGATTTCCAACCATCATGCATCGCAATTCCAGAAAAAGATGGCAAGATTTCTCCAGCATCCATTGCTTCTTTTCCACGTTTTTGATGAATATGTTGCAATGTCACCTCCGGTGTACTGGCAGTATGTAACCATTGTGTTTTGTTTTCTACACGCATACCAGTTTCATCAAAATGGACAACAGGAGACTGCAGAATCTTTTCCTTTACTTCTTTTATGAATGGCTGCAATTGAGAAGCGAAAGCCTGTGTATGATTTACCAGGGTTCCTTCGCTTATAGAATGTCCAAAACAATCCTGAAAGAATTCTTTTGTTCGCTTCAAAGAAATGCATTGATAATGCGTTAAATAGGGAATCAGTCTTTTTATATTTGGACCATATTGAACAGGACGAGATACTGTCGAAGGAAATTGGGCTTCTTGGATAGAATGGCAATGTGGGCATTCTTTCTGTTCTACTTTATGTTCTGTCACTTCGATCTGAATAGGTGGTAAGTCATACACTTGGCGAATGCGATACCCTTTTACAGGCTCGTGGTTCAAGGAAGTATGACAACAAGTACAATATGTAGGAGAATGTGTAATCGTATGATCTGGAGTCGCTGTCAAACCAAGAGTATGTCCCTTGTGGCCCAACTGGCCACCCGTTTGACGATGAGACGGTTTGCGCAAACTTTTTGTAACGGGCTTACCCAAACCATCTGTAGAAGGTGGCTTATGACTATTTTTGGAGTTTTTTTTTGAAGCATTTTCTAGTTCTTGTATACGTTTTTCTAACTTAGAAAATGTTTCTTCAAATAAAGAAATAACAGCTTCAGGTCCTTTTTTATATGTATCTAAAATAATTTTTCGATCGACCATAAGATTCACCTCCCCTGTTTGATATACTCAGTATTTACAAATGGGAGGCATATGAAACTAGTAAAATTTAAAAAAGACACCGAAAGGTGGCTGAGTAGTTACCAATTTTCATTTTTTCCATAGCTTTATAATCCTCTGCTTCTGGATCATGAATTGTAATATCATAACCTGACATTCTTTCTGCTGTAAGGATTACGTTTTTCTGTAAAGACATGCCACCAGCCATTGCCCCCACACCCAGTCCAATTAGCATCGTTACCGTGCCTAATATTTTCGCCAAACTACTTACACGAAACTGCAATTGTGCAAATGTAAATGCATTTAATTTCTTCTCATTTAAATAGCGCGTTTTCTTTAACCTGTTAACAATCATAGGTAAGAACGAAATAAATATAAGATATGTCCCGATTGTAATCGTGAATAGTGGAAGCATAATGGCTCCAGCGCCCTTTATTCCTACGAAGAGTACGAAATAATACCCTACACCTAGTCCTAGCAAACTACATAAAAGTAACAATATTGTGGCTGGTCCTTTCATTCGTATGCGCTCCGTTTGCTCCTCTGTACGAATTAAATCTAGTTCTGTTTTAAGTGCTATACGAATCACATTCACAACGGATGTAAGTAGAAATAACACACTAAAGAATATAAATGTTATTTTGAATGCAGGACCATAAAATGCTTGATAACCTTCCGCTGAAATTTCCAATTGTTTCGTTAGAAATTTGCTAACGAAATTAGAAAGAATGGCTCCGAATACACTACCTAGCACTAGTGAAATCATTCCCATAATGAACGTCTCAAAAAATAAAAGTTGACTAATTTTACTCTTTTTCCCCCCTAATACAAGGTACATACCAAGCTCTTTCTGCCGGAGTGAAAGTAGAAAAGAGTTTGCATAAAAAATATAAAAGAATGTAATAAACGCTACCAAAACAGAGCCTATTTGAAATACAAATACAATTGAACCAATAATACTGTTATTCATTGTAAACTCTTTATTTAACGCAAGCGTTTGAAACATATAAAAAATAGAAATTGAGATTACAAGACCTATTAGTAAAACGATGTAATCCTTTATCATTTTTTTCATACTGGAAATAGAAAGTTTTAATAACACACTTTACACCCACGATTCTCTACAGCGTGGTATACTACATTCACCTTTTTACTATCCCCTCTTTGTACAACGTTCTCTTCAAATATTAAAGTTTTCATATTGCCTCCTGTCATGTGGCTAGTGCTACGATCATGCTATTTTCATAGCCACTAACTATCATTTTATCTTTTCCCGACAAACAGCAATATTGATTCCTCTTACATTATCCTTACATTTTTGTAATGTACAATACCTTAAAATCATTATATTAAAATTATTATTTTCATAATCCGATTCATATACCTTTACTTTGTTCTCACGAAGATGACATCAATATTCTCACACTTAAATAATATATTTATAAATATAAATTCGAAGGATATTTTATAGGTTTTCTAGTCTATTTAAAAAGTTATATAAATCATTAACATTAGAAATGGACAAAAAAAGCCCCTCTGTAATACTTAATAACTTTGCACTTATCATCAGTTTACCTCTTCATTATAATTGTCCGAGATAAAGATATACCCACATGTTATTAAATTTAGTACCGTTTTACCTTTCCTTATCCCTCTCACTCTTTACTTTACATTAATTCTCTTCGTTTCTAATCCACCTCTGATGGACTCTATATAAAACTATTATTTAGGTTGTATTAAAATAACATATTCTAAATCATATAAATTCGCCTTTGGTTTTGCATAAATAGTATAAGTAAGACCATATTGATCTTGTTCTTGTTCTAGTACCTCTGCTACTTCAAGACCTGGTGGTATTTTCTGACTCAATTCAGAGGTAATAATGCTATCACCTATTTTTATTTCTTTCACTTTATCTGATGGGATATTATCAATTCGAAGGGCCTGTTTTTTCTTATCATACCCTGTAACAAATCCTAAAATGGATGAATTATTTTGAAGGGTGATTGCTAAACGATTCGTTCGTTCATCACTCGTAATTAATTTCACAACAGATGTATATTGATCTACACTATCTACCTTTCCAATAAAACCGTTCACTGTAATAACAGCCATACCAACCTTTACACCATGTTGTGCCCCTCTCTCAAGAGAGATTTTTCCATACCAATCTTCTGCTTCACGCCTTACTACTGTAGCTTGAATTAGATTGTATTTTCCTTGTTCCTTTAATTCTTTCGTTTTATTGATAAGTTTAGTAAGATTTTCTTTCTCCTCACTTAACATTTGCACTTTACCCTTTAATGATTCTTGATGTTCAATTTTCCCTTTCAATGCTTGATTCTCTTTATATACTTTATAAATGTCTTCTATATTATGAACAATATTTTGGACATGCTTATTATTTGTACATACATACACCGCCAATAAAGCCAAAAGAATAATTGAAAGAAATAATAATATTTTCTTCTTAGAAACCTGCATAATTATCCTGCTACTCCTTATCAATTTTTATCCACACACTATAGGATACTAGTGATTGTATACAGAATAAATGCAGTTTAGATAAAGTTCAGATAAACTTTATTTTCTTTATAAAAAATTTAGAAATTATCATATACTGCCATTGCATTCAAATTTTGATCGTTCAACTTATCATTTCTATAACTAAATATGTTTTATTGTTACTTTTTCTTTCACTTTAGCTGGTATTTCATCACCTTGCACTTCTTCCCATTCCATACCATAACTTCCTTTAGATCTAATCTTTAAATATGCTCCTATTCTTAAATGTTTTGAAGCAGTCATCGCAATCTTTTGCTCTTGACCAGATTCATTATATCCTTTGAATTTATATTCCCATCTAGCAAAACCTTTGTTTTCGGCTCCATATTTACCATCATTATCAACAACAGCATAATAAATACCTTCTTTAATAAATGGATTGAGTTGATCTACAATAGATCCACCCTTCACTATAAGTAATGTAACTCCAACTATAATCAATGCGATAAACGCGCTTATTTTTTTCATGAAACTTTCTATTCTCCTCTTCTCAGATACTTCCACTTAAAAGACTTCCTCTAAATCAATTGTGGCACTATTACTTATTAAAATGTAACCAAATTTCCTAATGCTCTTCTAATTAAATTGGCAATAATATAATAAATTGAATAACCCCATTTTCATGTTTTGCTCGAATTTCTCCTTTGTGCAATTCAACAATGCTTTTTGCAATTGCAAGCCCCAAACCTGAACCTTCTACAGCTCTACTTCTCGATTGATCTTTTTTATAAAAACGCTCAAACAAATTCTCTAATTCTTTTTTTGTAAATTCTTCACTATGATTAGCTATAGAAATTTTGATATGCTGCTCTTCTCTTTGAAGTAAAACCCGAATTTCTGCTTTATCTATACTGTATTTAATTGCATTTATTAAAAGATTTTCAAACACACGCACCATTTTTTCTGAGTCCACCACAGCATATATACGATCTTCCTGAAATTCTTTTACAAAAAAAAGATTATGCTCCTCCGCTTGTGGTACTAGCTCTTCTATTAATTGATCAAGTAGTTCATTTATACACACTTCTTGCGAATCTAACGCCATATTTTCATCTGTTAGTTTTGTATACTCAAACAAATCTTCTATTAACATCTTCAACTGCTCTGATTTTGAAAAGGCAATTTTTATATACTCATCATGCTGTTCTTTATTTTCATATTTCGCATCACCTAGTAAACGTAAATACCCCATAATAGAAGTAAGTGGTGTTCTTAAATCATGTGATACATTTGTAATCAATTCACTTTTTTGCTTCTCTATTTGTTTTTCCTTTTCTATATTAGCCAAGAGCTTTTCTGCCATTTGATTAATATTAGAAGTTAATAAACCTATTTCGTCTTGACCTGCCTGTTTGATTTTATATTGTAAATTACCTTTCGAAAATTCCCTTACTCCTTCTGCCATCGCTTCAATCTGATTCATTTTCCTTTTCGTTATATAAAAGAAAGATAGTATAAAAGTGATAAAACCTAGTAAAGATGGAAATGGACTGCTATCATTCACTATATACTTCACATTTCCTTGTGGTATACCACTTGCAATAATATACATATTTTTCGTATTAACATTAACCGGATAAAAAGTTGTAAACTCCTTACGCTTTTGTTCAGTTCCATCTTGAATTAAATTTTGCGCCTCTACATATCGTACTTGATCCATTTTAAAATCCATCACATTACGCATCGTCTCATGAAGATTGATTTGTTCTTCCGGCGCTCCCTTTGTTTTATAAACGACTTTCCCATCCTCGTCTATTATTAAAATCTTTAGTTGATTTTGTTCATTCAATTGATCAAGCAGTTCTTGTATATTAATTTCCTTACCTTCCTCGGTCATACTTTCAACAAGCCTTTGTGTCTGTCCATCAATGGCTTCCATACCTGATGCATAATCAATGATAGAAATTTTATTCGCATCCTCAAAAAAAGAAGATGAAGACCATCCTACTAATACACCGAGTAACGTACAAAAAGTAAATGTAGCCATTAGCTGTATCCGTATGCTCTTTTCCAAATAACTCACTATTTTACCTGTCATTTTTTTTAAAACTTGATTCATCCATATTATCGGTTCAAATATCTTTCTCAATCTTGTAGCCAACTCCCCATACTGTTTTAATGTACCGAGGCTTCCTTGGAATCGCCTCTATCTTTTCACGTATTTTCCGAATATGTACCATCACAGTATTATCAGATTGGAAAGCTTGCTCTTTCCATACTCTTTCATAAATTTGTGCTGCATTTAATACCATTCCTTGATTTCGTACAAGCAATTCTAATACCTCAAACTCTCTCGGTGTCAATTTCACCTCTTCATTTGCAATAATGACCTGCCGTGTTACTATATTAACTTTCATATCTCCAATCTCTATTTCATTTTCATCTTGTACACTTGTCCCACTCATTTTCATATATCTCCGAAGTTGTGATTTAATACGAGCAATGAGTTCCAGTGGATTAAATGGTTTAGCTACGTAATCATCTGCCCCAGTTGTTAATCCTAAAATCTTATCCATATCTTGCGTTTTTGCCGACAGCATAATAATAGGCATTTCCGCTATTTCTCTCACTTTCATACACATATGAATACCATCTATTTTCGGCATCATAATATCAAGGACGATTAGATGCACGTCTCTTTTCTTTACTATTTCTAAACCTTCTTCACCATCTCCAGCTTGTAATACTTCATAACCTTCATTCTTTAAATAGATAGTGATAAGTTTTCTAATTTCCTTCTCATCGTCCACGATAAGTATCGTTCCTTTACTCACAAAATCTCCTCCAGCATCATTTACCAAACTATGAATGTTGCTTTATTTCACTCACTACGGCATTCTTCTTATGCATATACATATAAGAAATACTACAAACTACAATAACAATGCCACCAAAATATATACCGTACTCGGTCGCAAGTGTTACTATTACTTCTATATGCTTTCCAAATATAGAACCTAGTAAGAAATAAACTAACGTCCATACAAATCCTGTTACATATGAATAAATCGCATACGTTTTAAAAGACATGTTATTCATTCCTACTAAATACGGTACGATATGCCTCACAACAGGTATAAAATAACTTATAACTAATGTATAATGACCATATTTTGCTATCATCTCTTGCGATTTTAAAAGATACTTCGTCTTTTTCTTTTTCATCAATTTATTAAGTATTTTTATGCCAAAAATTTTCCCGAGTATATACCCTAAAGAAAGGCCGGATACAACGCCTAAATACGTTAGTAAAAAGGCGGGAATCAAATCCAATATACCCATCGATGATACTAATCCACCGCTCATTACAATCATTTCATCTGGAATCGGCATACCGATAATACCTAACCATAAACAGAAAAATAAAGCCCAATAACCATACTGCTCAATGTATGACATTAATTCATTTAGCTCCATTATGCATATGCTCTCCTTAGCTCTTTTTTACAGCTAAAGACGTAAGCTGGCGGGAAATTGAACCACACTTTTTCTAGTGTAATTTCAGGGAAGAAATGCTGTATAAATCCTTTTTTCACAAGTGAATATTGAAATGTAATAAATTCTCCATTCTCATGTATCGTTTCCATTACGCTGTTTAAAATGCGCTTTGAAACCTCTTCTGGTAAAGAAGTGAAAGGCAATCCTGATAAGATGTAATCAATACATTCTATATTCAATTGTTCCCTATACTTCTTTATATTTTCCGCTGAGCCATGTATAACAATCACATTCTGCTCATCTTTAAATTTTCTCTTTAACTCTTTGAAAAATACTTCATTAATTTCAATAAGAAGAAATAATGTCTCCTTCTTCTTTCTCTTCATAATTTCTTTCGTAAAAGCTCCTGTACCCGGCCCTAGCTCTACAATGCATTTCGCTCTATTAAAATCAATTACATCTACCATCTTCTTTGCTAATATTTTTGAACTTGGCGCAATTGCACCAGTATGTTTCGGATGTTTAATAAATTCATGTAAGAATGTTATGAGTTGCATGTAACCTTCTCCCCATTCGTTCAATAGTTTTTAACTTGTTTCTAAGTATAACTATCGTTTCTTAATAAAAATTGAGGAAGTTTCTTAAGATTTTATGAAGAATAAAAAAACAGCTATCCCTATTACGATAGCTGTCCCTTTATTACTTCGCACTCACGATTTTATAATAAGAACGAACTGTGATGAAGTAATATCCAATATAAATAACACTATATACTCCAATACTAATTAAAAGCGGAATCATAATTTCAAATGGCAGTATGTTCCCTAAACCTTTTAATGCAAACAAGCTGTGCAGAATTCCGATTACTAGTGGAATTGCAAAGATAAAGCTCACTTGTTTTGCAATAGCTTTTTTCATTTCTTGTTTCGTTACCCCGACTTTATGAAGGACAATGTAACGATCACGGTCAGCACTTGCTTCTGTAAGCTGCTTAAAGTAAATGATTGAGCCTGTCGCTAATAGGAAGACTAAACCTAAGAATAGTCCGATGAACATCATTAGTCCAGTTGCTTCCAGTCCCATATGGAAACCAGTATAGAAGTCTCTAAATGGTGGTGCCATTTCTGATACACCAGTTGGCATCACTTTTGCTAATTTTTCCGTTAACACTTTACTGTTTCTTTCATCTTTTACATCAATATTTTTTACAATACGTGTTCCAAATGCTTGTTTCGCTTGTTCATACATTTCATCTGAAACGACAACAACTAGTTCACCTAAGTTTGTAATTGCATTATTATTTGCACCTTGGATCTTCAACGTCTTCGTTTCATTTTCAATTTGGAATACCGCTTTATTTCCTTTATATTCGGGGCTAAACTCATACCCTTCCATATAAGAACTATCATATATAAATGCTTCGCCAGTAGCTACATTCACTGTTTCCGCATCAATTTTTTTAGCAAGCTTGTTAAATTCAGATTGAGACATAAATTGATATTTCTCTGAAATCGTGTAATTCATATTAAGAATGAAATCAACTTTATCTCCTTCAAACTTCCCTTTTACAGGAACTGTCTCAATTTCAACTTGATCTTTGATTGGATGATCTTTCTTCTCTTCTGCAAAAATCGCATTTACTTTCTTATCAAGCTCTGCATCTTTTTTCTCGTAAGAATAACTGTATGGCATAGCTGCTTTTGATTGTGTAAATGTGTTGTAATACATCGTAACTGACGTACCAACCGCTGTTAATGTTACCGCACTTAAAATAGAAATCGTCGCAAGTGACTTTGCATTTCCTTTAATACGATATAGTAACTGTGACGTCGTTACCATATTCATACCGTTATAAAACGATGATTTATTATTTCTTGCACGTTTCAATACGAATACTGTAAAGAACATAAATAGTAAATACGTACCTAATACTGTCGCAAGTAATATATAAAGTGCGACTGCCATAAAGTTTGCATACATAACTGCTTTCATAAACATTAACGCTAAGAAATAACCTGAGCCGATTAAGAAAACTGAAATTAACGCCATAATGACAGATCCTTTTGGCATTGCTTCTCCTTCACGTTCTGCGCGGAAAAGTTCAATTAACTTAAAGCGATAAATTAAACGATATCCTTGGAGTGATGTATATAAAATAATCACAAAGAAAATAATTGCTGTATCAATAATTGCTGCCATTGGTACTTCAAAATGAACGTTTAAATTTAATCCCATCATATTTACTAATAACTCAAGGAATAATTTCGAAAGGACACTACCGATCGCAATCCCAATTACTAATGACATTAATCCCATTAACATATTTTCATAAAAGAGCATTTTACCAATTTGTCTTTTTCGAATACCTAATAACGAATATAAGCCAACTTCTTTTTTACGTTTACGTGTAAAGAATCCGTTCGAATATATAATAAACACTGCTACGAAAATGATAAGCATCACACTGGAAACTTGAAATGCACCACTAATCTTTTTAGAAGCTTCTGCTGCTTTTTCCATTTGTGAATTATATTGCAGTGCTTTAAATGTAAAATAAATAACAATACTAAAAATCATAGATGCGAAATATACAAAGTAGTCTTTAAAGTTCCGCTGTATGTTGCGGAGGGCAATGCTAGATAAGGTCATCAGCCATACCTCCAGAAATAGAAGACATTACGTCCACGACTTTTTGGAAGAACTGTTTACGCGTTGATTCACCGCGGTGCAATTCTTTATATAGTTCACCATCTTTAATGAAAATAACTCGTTTACAATAACTTGCTGCAAATGCATCATGCGTTACCATTAAAATTGTTGAGTTATCATATTCATTTAATGACTTCATACTTTCAAGTAAATCTGTTGCAGATTTAGAATCAAGCGCTCCAGTTGGCTCGTCTCCGAAAATCATACTTGGATTCGTAACAATTGCACGTGATGCTGCGCAGCGCTGCTTCTGTCCACCCGACACTTGATATGGGAACTGACTTAAAATATGATCAATACCGAATTTCTTTGAGATTTCAAGAACGCGGCGATCAATCTCACTCGCTTTCACCTTTGATAACGCAAGTGGTAAAGCGATATTCTCTTTCACTGTTAACGTATCTAATAAATTATAATCTTGGAAAATGAAACCTAAATGATCGCGGCGGAATAACGCTAACTTATCATCATTCATCTTCACAATATCTTTTCCATCAATTAAAATTTCACCGTTCGTCGCATTATCAATTGTAGAAAGAACATTTAGTAAAGTCGTCTTACCAGAACCAGAAGGTCCCATAATTCCAACGAATTCACCTTCTTTTACTTGTAAGTTAATACCTTTTAACGCTGCAAATTTATTACCACCCGTGTCATACACTTTTTCGATATTTTTTGCTTCTAACACTGTTTTCATCTCGACATCCCTCATTTCTTCTATTCTCTATTTTCAACTATATACACTCTCTACTCTTGCCACTATCGATGTTTCTTACACAAACATGACAGTTATGTAAGGCACATAAGTAAAGACATCAAAAAGTTAACATAATGAATTAAAGTACTTTGCTACTATAACATTGGGATATCATACCATCCATTCATTCTCCTTACAGGAACATTACAATTTTGTAAGGTAAAAAATGCACCTACAAAGTTGTGCACGAAATGTCGGATGGGGTTATTTCGTTCCTGTTATTCTATGTACAGAGGAGGTCATAATATGGATTCACTTAAAAATATGAATAATGCAATGCACTATATTGAAGGTAACCTTACGAATGAAATTGATTTTAAAGAAGTTGCGAGGCTAGCTCTCTGTTCTGAGTATCACTTTAAAAGAATGTTTTCGTTTTTAGCAGGCATATCACTATCTGATTATATTCGCTGTAGACGTCTTACTCTCGCTGCCTTTGAACTAAAAAACAGCAATGTAAAAGTCATTGATGTCGCTATAAAATATGGCTACAACTCACCAGATTCATTCGCTCGTGCATTTCAAAACTTGCACGGTATAACACCTTCAGAGGCCCGAAATAGTAGCCATTCTTTGAAGGCTTATTCACCAATGACCTTCCAGTTATCCATTCAAGGAGGAAATGAAATGAATTATCGAATTGAAGAAAAAGAGCCATTTCGAATTATAGGTATTACAAAACGAGTATCAATCGTTTTCAATGGTGTAAATGAAGAAATCGCTTCTATGTGGAAAAGTTTAAACCCAGACTCCATTCAAACATTAAAGTCACTTTCAAACATTGAACCTACTGGAATTATTAGTGCCTCTACTAATTTTTCTGAAGGGAGAATGGAGGAAAAAGGAGAACTTGATCACTATATTGGAGTAGCCACAACGAAAGATTGTCCAGAGCAATTCGCGCAACTTGAAGTCGCAGCTTCAACATGGGCTATATTTGAAGCTGTCGGTCCATTTCCTGATGCATTACAAAATGTGTGGGGACGTATTTATTCTGAATGGTTCCCTTCTTCGAACTATGAACTAGCGGAAGGACCAGAGATATTGTGGAATGAAAGTAAAGACGTATCCTCTCCGAATTTCAGAAGTGAAATATGGGTACCTGTTTTAAAAAAGTAATATAAAAATCTAACCTTTCCAAAATAAAGAAGCTACTCTTCCTTTTTAAAGGAAAAGCAGCTCCTTTATTTTATACTTCTTCTCGACTCGTTCTTATACAAGAAAATAGTAATAATCGTAAGCACTATAATAACTGCAAAAGTAAATACTCTGTAGTTCGAGATAGTAGCAGTACCAATTAACAAGGCAGGTATAACCGCCACAATTAAGCCGCCAAACATACCAACAAACGATCCTATACTTTGTTTTACTACTTGAGTTTCTGATATCCAATCATAATAACCAAATCGATTATTAATGAAAATCCCCCATACTGCTGAAAATAATGAATATATTATCGGTGTTATGACGATGAAAAGAGAACTCCAAACATCTAGCTTTAACCCGATTATTAGTAATACAGCACTAATAAGTGATGCAGGTATACTCAATGAAAGATTCATAAGAATTTTACTATCATAAATCACCTTTGGCGCTATAGGCAATGATTTAATAATCCATACATTTTTTCCTTCTAAAGACAATGACACACATGTTGTACATGTCATCGAAATCGCTGCTGCAATAGCAAATGGGGCAATTTTTTGCAACAGGGGCTCAATTCCAGGATACGCTATTAATTGGCTTGGTCCTACTACAACTATAGCTAGCGAGAAAGCTAGCGCCATCACGACTCCCATTCCACTATTTATAACATACACTGTAGAAGAGAAGAAACGTGTCAGCTCTTTTTTATACAATGCGACCAATACACTCTCTTTTTTCATGCTATTAATCTCATAATTTGAAAGCATATGATAAGTGGTGATCCCTGTGTTTATTTGCTTATATTTTAACGAAAGTATTTTTATAAAAAGATAATACCAAATCACTGATATCCCCACAAATAAGATGAAAGCTACCATATCAGCATTAACAATTGCTTTTTGAAACATGTTAGCTAATGGATACACTTTAGTTAATTGCTCCGAAACAATTGCACCAATTCCGTTCATATCATTAAGGCTATATTGAGCATTTCCGTTTTTTAGCATAAAGGAACCGAATGTAATAATTACTATAAAACTTAAAATCGTAGTTATTTTATTCGTATTTTTAAATTTAGAAGCGATTGCCGTAATCGAAGCTCCAAAGATTGCTGCGATTGTTGTTGGGATTAAAGATGCGATAAACATACTGATGAACCACATAAAGTAAAAAGAAACTGATGGATTTTCATGTATACAATACACAACTCCCATTGGTAGCATGATTATGATTGAAAAGATTGTATTCAGCAGGTATAAATACAAAAATCTACTTGCAATAACAGTACTTACGCGAATCGGCAATGACATTAAAAAGTCGTAATCCTTAAAAGCAAAAATTTCTCCATTTGCCTTAAATATAGTGAAAAACAACGTTAATATACTGCTAATAACTAGTGCATAGACGGGAATAATTTCACTCATTCCTAGTTTTACCAACCCATATGCCGAAGCTCCGCAATATAACATTAACATGACACCAACTAGAGCAATAGATGCTGTCAGCAAAATCTTATTCTGCTTCTTTTTCTTATCTTTTTCGTATTTAAAGGTGTTTAAACCGAGCTGCGTTATCAACCGAATTTTCAAAAGACCTAAACTATTAGTATTCATTAGCAAGCTCCTTCATAAAGAGCTCTTCCAATGAGCCTTCCTTAATTAAAGAATTTACTTCTCCTGAAAGTGCTAATTTCCCTCTATTAATCATCGCTACTTTATTACATAACTTCTCAGCTACATCTAAAACGTGCGTAGAAAAGAAAATCGCACTTCCTTTTTCACAAAGCTCTTTCATAATACCTTTCAATACTACGGCTGCCTTTGGATCAAGACCAACGAAAGGTTCATCTAAAACTAATAATTTTGGTTTATGTAAAACCGCCGATATAATCGCTACTTTTTGTTTCATACCGTGTGAATAAGAAGATATTAAGTCCCCTAAGTACGGTGTAATCTCAAAAGCATCCCCATACTTCTGTATCTGTTCTTCCCGATCCCTCGCAGGCACTTTAAACACATCCGCAACAAAGTTCAAATATTGAATTCCTGTTAATTGCTCATATAAATCTGGATTATCAGGAATATACGCCATTACTCTCTTACATGCAATCGGATCCTTTTTTACTGAATGTCCATCAATAAAAATTTCACCCTCTTCAAAATCTATAACTCCTACTAACGACTTAATTGTTGTACTTTTCCCCGCACCGTTATGTCCAATAAATCCAAAGATATCCCCTGCTTTAACAGTAATATTCAAATGATCAACTGCTTTCTTACCGTCTTTATATGTCTTGCTAAAATTTATAATTTCTAACATGTAAATCCCCCCCAAATCACCTTTTCGATTGAATTTTCAGACCTTAAAACGAAAAATTTACTCAGTGAGCTTTTCATTATTCCCACTGAGTATTAAAATCCCTTAACACATAGAAACTATAAATATAAAATTTGACTAATATAACTCACATTTGTATTTCTTTTTTATACAAAACGTAAGAATATAAATTCGTTATAATGACAGCAACTACTATAATCCCAAGCATTATATAAGTTCTCCAATCAGCCGGAGCGAAAACACTTATAATCATAATAACTCCTAACGCCACAAATACTTTTCCGCTAAACCGATGTGTTTTCCGCCATACTTCTTCATTACTTAACGTCCATGGATTACGCATCCCGACAAAAAAGTTTGGCTTACACTGTGGTAAATAATTACCCATTACTAAAAATAAAACACCAACTAATAATTCAGGCACCCGATTAATGAATAAGTTATATCCTAATCCACTTGTAATAATATCTATATTTCCTACAAATAGTAGCAATAGTACCCCATTATTCATCATCATAAAGGCTTTAGAAAATTTCTCGTAATTTGCTTTCCTTGGATCAATCTTTGGTATCACATTTAGAAATATATATAATGCAATCATAATTCCGACCATAGAAACCATTCCGTAAAATTTAGACGAATAGCCATCTACCTTACCGCCGCTCCAATGTGTCGCAATTGTATCCGGCAAATGCGGCCAAGCAAACGCCCAAGCTAAACAAGTTATAACGATTAATAAGATTGCAAAAAGATGTTTTTTCATTTCCCCTCTTCCCCCTTATTCGTAAATGTAAACACCCAAGTCAACAAATCTTGAAAGACCGTTGTGTTTAAAGAGTACACAACGAATTGCCCTTTCTTTTCATCTTGAATAAGTTCAGCATTTTTAAGTGCGTTTAAGTGGTGTGAAATACTTGGTTTTGTCATATTGAAATGTTCAGCGATCTCACCAGCGGTTAGATCGCCTTCTTTTAATAAATCTAAAATTTTTCGCCTTGTTGGATCTGCTAATGCTTTGAATGCTTGATTCAATGTCTTTCTTCCCCTCATTAATTAGACATTTAGATATTTATCTAAATGTTAAAATGATTTTAGTTAATTGTCAATCATCTATACGCCCCTTTTTATTTTGTACCCTACGCCAATTACTCTATATTGAATAAAATCTAAAGATTACGCAGGTTAAAAAGGAAAGCAGCTCTTCTGTTTCTTTTCTTAATAATACTTTTTCTGGAACTTCTACAACTGTCTCATCACTTAGTTGTTGTTTTTCAAATAAGCGCAGCCTCTTCCATATGTGTTTTCTCCATTGACTAATCTGTTTGTAAACAATTCCATTCAACCAAAATAGAAACGGTCTAGATTGATCATATGTTGAAATAGATTTCCAAAGTTGAAAGTAGATTTCATTTACGATTTCATTTGTATCATGCCGATTTTTAACTATAGCAAAGACGGTTTCATAGACTCTCTGACTCGTTAAGTTAAATATAAATTCAAAAGCCTCCTCGTCACCTTTTAGTAAACGCTCTATCCAAATATGTATATCTTCATTACTTGCCAAGTAGTGCCCCCTCCTTAACGATGTTCTCACTATATATTGGACGGTAAGCAAAATAAAGTTCCAAATTTCATAAAAAATATAATACTTTTTATTCATTCATATATTTAAAAGGAAAATATATTGAATTATTCCTATAATACTTTTTACTTTTCTAACTTTTAACCTATACTGTTTACTAGCTTATCTTTCAACATAATGAAAAGACTTGAAACACATGATACACTATAGCTACAATTGTTTTTTTTGAGGAGGAATATACATATGTATAAAATTTTAATCGTTGAAGACGATCCAAATATTTCATCATTACTGCAATCTCACATTCAGAAGTACGGTTATGAGGCTGTTGTAGCGGAGAATTTCGATGATATTATGGAATCGTTTAACGCTGTGAAACCACATCTTGTTTTACTTGATGTAAACTTACCGAAATTCGATGGTTTCTACTGGTGCCGTCAAATTCGTCATGAATCTACTTGTCCAATTATTTTCATTTCAGCGCGTGCTGGTGAGATGGAACAAATTATGGCGATTGAAAGCGGTGCGGATGATTACATTACAAAGCCGTTCCACTACGACGTTGTAATGGCGAAAATCAAAGGACAATTACGCCGTATTTACGGTGATTATGCACCAAATATTTCTGAACGTATCGTTGAAGTAGAAGGGTTAAAACTATTTCCAGAACGTCCAGAAATTCATTTTGGATCTGAACAAGTTCTTTTAACGAAGAAAGAAGCTATTTTAGCAGAAATGTTATTATCAAAATTCCCTCGTACAGCGAGCCGTGAAGATTTATTAGCTGCGCTTTGGGATGATGAAAGTTTCGTTGAGGAAAATACATTGAACGTAAACATTACGCGTCTTCGTAAAAAGTTTAATGAGCTTGGTATTGAGAACTCTATTGAAACAGTACGTGGACTTGGATATCGCTTTAACGCAACTTGGAGTGAATAAGCATGAAGCTATTTTTACGTGATCATTTTGCATTTTTCCTACTGTACGTATTAAACTTCGGTATCATCTTCGTTCTTTATGATGCAGTAGATGGATTTCAAAACAATAAATTTTACTTCGTTGTTTTAAGTTTATACTTATTTATTTGTTTCCTCGCTTATCGTTACGTTCGCAATCGTAGAATGTACCATAGATTAAGTGAGCAACCAGAAAAAATGGAAGATGCGTTTATTGAAAGAGCGACTGCTCCGATGCCTCACGGTGTCAATGAACTCGTGCGTACGCAGTACCGCCTCTTCCAAAAAGAACTACAATCGTATGAAGTAAAACAACAAGAACATCAATTATTTATTAACCATTGGGTACATCAAATGAAGACACCTGTTTCTGTTATGCAGCTTATGGTGCTAGAAATGGAAGACGAGCATTTAATTCCAAAGTTTAAAAAAGAATTAGAGCGTCTAAACCAAGGGCTTGATATGGCTTTATACATGGCTAGGTTAAATAACTTCCATGAAGATTTCCATGTCGAGACGATTTCATTAAAAGATACGGTAACAAAAAATATTAACGGATTAAAAGAACTATTCATTCGTAATGGTGTCTTCCCTGTTTTAGAAGTCCATTCTGATTTAAAAGTTGCTTCTGATGCGAAATGGCTAAAATTTATCATCTATCAGTTAATGACAAATGCTGTTCGTTACTCTGGTGAACGCGGAAAGAAAGTTTTCTTATCTGCTTATCGAAACGGAAAAGATATTATTTTAGAAGTTCGTGATGAAGGTGTTGGTATTCCGCAAGAAGATATTCGAAGAGTATTTGAACCGTTTTACACTGGGAAAAACGGTCGCGCATTCGGAGAATCTACTGGTATGGGACTTTATATTGTAAGTAAAATTTGTGATTATTTAGGTCACTCTGTCAAACTAGATTCTGAAGTTGGTAAAGGAACGACGATTAAAATCATCTTCCACAACGCTGCAAATAATCAAGCAGAACATACGGAGAAGGTGACCGAAGCATGATCATAACATATGCAAGCAAAATGTATGAGAACTCAATCTCATACATTTTTTGCAATACAACTACTTCTATATCTTCTAGCCGGAGGTATAACCTATGACATTTTGGCAATTTGCATTTAAAAATGTAACGCGTAATTCAAGAGCTTATTTTGCTTACTTTGTAAGTAGTTCCTTTTCCATTGCTGTGTTCTTTTCATTTGCTGTTTATTTGTTTCATCCGAAATTACAAAATTTTAGCATGACCTCTGAAATTTCAGGATTAATGATATTTTCAGAAGTAGTAATTGTATTTTTCTCTTTCTTCTTTTTACTATATTCCATTGGTACTTTTTTAAAAGTTAGAAAAAAACAATTTGGTGTTTTGACCATTTTAGGGATATCGAGAAAACAATTACATCGTCTTGTTTTTATGGAGAATATGTTAATCGGGATTTTATCTATATTTTTCGGCATGCAGTTTGGAGTTGTTTTTTCTCAATTTTTTTTATTAGTAACATCCAAACTTACGCATGTTCCAGGAATATATTTATACGGTCCTACTAACGCGTTTATTCTAACAACCATTGTTTTCCTTAGTCTTTTTATCATTGTATCTGCATTCACACCAATGCTTATTCGTACAAAAAAAGCGGTACACCTTTTAAAAACAAATGGTGGAAAACAAAAAGAAAGAAAACCATCCATACTTGTTTCATTATTTGGTGCGATTTGTTTATTTGGTGGTTATGCGTTAGCTGGAAATCCTAAATATTTCGTATCAGTAAGCCCGCAAATCGGTGTTATATATATGGTTTCAAGTATTTTCGTTATCCCAATGCTTGTTACAATCGGAACATATTTCTTCTTTTCACAAATTAGTTTCTTACTGATTTATATTTTAAAGAAAAGAAGGAAGTTTTATATGAAACGGATTAATATGCTTTGGATTTCGGATTTAGCGAGCCGTATTCGAACGAATATTAATATGCTTTTTATTGTAGCGATGCTATCTACGATCGCTTTCACAATGATTACGTTTCTATATGGATTCGGGAAATTTATTAAGCTAGAAGTTAATAGAACTTCTCCTTTCCCAATTTCTTATTTTTCTTATGATGCGAACCCTTTTGTTACAGAGCATTTAAATTGGCTCGAGCAACAATTACAAAAAGAGCATTTCCCTTATCAAAAAATAGAAGCTGATATATATGAAACACCACTAAAAGAAGATAAAGATATAGCCATTTATAATGACGTATACGCAATTAAGCAAAGTGACTATAACAAACTTGCAGATTCTTTACGAATGAAACAACTATTTATGGATGATAACGAAGCATATGTGCTAACAGGGACATCTTATATCACCATATTCAACGAATTTGAGCAAAGCTACAAAAGAGATTACATTACACTCTCTAGTACAAATACGAAATTACGAGTGAAAGGCTATGAGCATGTAAACGCAATCCCATCTGACTTTTCATATCAAACGATAGTGTTGCCTGATATTATCGTAAATAACTTACCTAACACCGTAAAACATATATCAGCATACAATTACAAAATTCAAAACTGGGAACAGACATATGAAATTGCTGATAATTTTATAGAAAAGGTGCAAAAAGATCGAAATAAATCCCAGTATGAAGGACCTCTTATTCGATCCTTTGAATCAGCAGGATCGTTATACAAAATAACATCTGGTAGTGCCGCATTCTTCTTAATCGGGACATTTTTAGGAGTTATCTTCTTCATTGGAGCTGGTAGCGTTCTTTACTTTAGAATGTATACGGATTTGACGAACGAACAAGAGAAATATATAACGATTTCTAAAATCGGTGTAACAGATACAGAGATGAAACGATCTGCAACCATTCAACTTAGTATTTTATTTTTCATTCCGTACATTATGGCATCCATTCATACAATGTTCGCAACAAAAATGCTACAAGATGTAATTGGTTTATCTCTGTTCAAAGAAGTTTCAGCCGTTCTTATTATTTTTGGATTCGTTGAAATCGTATTTTTCTTATTTATTCGTTCACTTTATATGCAAAAATTATCACAGTACACGAGTGGACAAAATATTTAAAACAAACTTGATGAAAAGAGTATTTCTTATGCTCTTCTCATCTTCACCCCATTAGGAGGCTAGGTGAATGACATTTTGGCAGTTTGCATTTAAAAACGTGACGCGGAACGCCAGAGCTTATTTCGCCTATTTTGTAAGCAGTGCGTTCTCCATCGCAATCTTTTTCTCATTTGCAGTTTATTTATTTCATCCTAAATTGCATATGACAGACGTGAATTATTCTCTGAACATATTAATGACAATTTCAGAAGTTGTCATTGTGTTCTTTTCATTTTTCTTTTTACTGTATTCAATCGGTACGTTTTTAAAAGTACGAAAAAAACAGTTCGGGATTTTAACAGTACTTGGCATATCTCAAAAACAATTAAAACGACTCATATTTATAGAAAATATGTTAATTGGTGCTCTTTCTATATTTTTTGGCATTCAACTTGGAGTCGTCTTTTCACAGTTCTTTTTATTAGTTACCGCCAAAATTACACACGTACCTGGTTTATATTTATATCCGCCTACAAGTGCTATCGTTTTAACTATCATCATCTTTCTTGGGCTCTTCATTCTCGTATCATCTTTTACACCCATGCTCATTCGTACGAGAAAAGCCGTACGTCTTTTAAAAGAAGGAACAAAACAAAAAGAAAGAAAAGCATCCGTTCTCATCTCTCTATTTGGTGCGATGTGTTTAATATGTGGATATGCGTTAGCCGCAAATCCGCTGTATTTTATGTCGCTAGGTGACATCATTGGGCTTTTATATGCCATCTCTAGTATATTTGTCATCCCATCGCTTATTGCAGCTGGAACATACTTTTTCTTTTCACAAATTAGTTTTTTACTTATTCGTATTTTAAAAATGCGAAGAACGTTTTATATGAAACGAATTAATATGCTTTGGATTTCTGATTTAGCATCACGCATTCGTACGAATATTAATATGCTCTTTATTGTGGCGATGCTATCGACGCTCGCTTTTACAATGATTACATTCTTATATGGATTCGGGAAATTTACAAAGTTTGATGCGATTAGACAAAACCCTTTCCCGTTTACTTATTTATCACATACTGAAAATACATTAGCTGATGAACATTTAAACTGGTTAGAGCAGAAATTTAATGAAGAGCACTTTACTTATACAAAATTTAAAACAGATATATATGAAGTATCTTCAGCTGAAGATAACACACAGCTCTATTACGCAATTAAACAAAGTGACTATAATGTACTTGCTAAGGCGTTAAATTGGGAAAAACTCACGGTGAATAAGAATGAATCTTATATCCTTATGAAAGACTTAGATGATCAAGTTATTGGAACACTTCACAATAAAGACAAGAAAAATACTCTTACACTTACTCAAAACAATTTACAACTACAAGTGAAAGAATATAAAAGTTATAACCCATTCCCAAACAGCTTAATATACCAAGTACTCATACTATCTGATGAAAATGTAGAAGCCTTATCCACCGTTTCCAAACAAATGAGTGTATATAACTTCAAGGTTACAGATTGGGAGAAAGCACATAATATCGGTTCAGCGTTTATAACAAAAATCGATAACGACAATGCAGCGATTCAAGCAGAGCATCCACCGTTCCATGCAAGTGAAGCGAGCGATTCTCTATATAAAACAAAACTAAATGTCGCTTCGTTCTTCTTAATTGGTACTTTCCTAGGGGTTATTTTCTTTATCGGTGCTGGCAGTGTTCTTTACTTCCGAATGTATACAGATTTAACAAATGAGCAAGAAAAATATATAACGATTACGAAAATTGGCTTAACTGAGACTGAAATGAAACGTTCAGCGACAATTCAGCTTGCGATTCTTTTCTTCGTGCCTTACATTATGTCATCGATCCATACGATGTTTGCGACAAAGATGCTACAAGAAATATTACATCTCTCGTTTTTCGCTGAGATTACAGTCGTACTTATGATTTTTGGAACGGTTGAAATTCTATTTTTCCTTTTAATTCGTTCCTTCTATATGCAAAAATTATCACAACACATTAAGTTTTAGAGAATAGAAAGGTGATTATTATGGAAGAAGTATTACACATAAAAAACGTCTCAAAAGTGTATGAGGGAAAAGTACCTCATACCGCTTTAAAAAATATAAATTTACACGTAGATAAAGGTGAATTTGTTGCTATCATGGGGCCATCTGGTAGCGGTAAATCTACGTTTTTAAACGTTATTTCTACAATTGATTCCCCTACTTCTGGTGATGTCGTTATTAATGGAAAAAAACCGCACACATTTCGTAGAGAGAAGTTAGCCATTTTCCGCCGCCAAGAGTTAGGATTTGTTTTCCAAAATTTTAATCTACTAGATACACTAACAATCGGTGAAAATATCGTACTACCTTTAACATTAGATAATGTTCCGTTAAAAGAAATGGATGAAAAGCTTGATAACATTTCAAAAAAGCTTGGAATTGATCATATTTTGGACAAACGTATTTTTGAAGTTTCTGGAGGACAAGCACAGCGTACCGCAGTAGCACGTGCTGTTATCCATCATCCCTCACTTCTACTTGCTGATGAACCAACAGGGAACTTAGATTCAAAAGCAGCAATTGACGTAATGGAGCTATTTACGAAATTAAATAAAGAAGAAGATGCAACGATTTTAATGGTTACGCACGATCCGTTTGCAGCAAGTTATTGTAACCGCGTCATTTTCATTAAAGATGGCGAGCTTTACAACGAACTACACCGCGGATTATATCGCGAGAAATTTTATCAAGAAATATTAGATGTTCTAGCGTTATTAGGAGGAAGACGTGGATGACATTTTGGCAATTCGCATTTAAAAATGTCTCGCGTAATTCGAAAGCATATTTCGCCTACTTTGTCAGTAGTGCCTTTTCTATCATGGTTTTCTTTTCATTTACTGTATACGCGTATCACCCGCGGTTACAGAGTGTACAAAACTTTCAAGAACGTGATCCTCTAATGAACTTAGCTAGTACAGCACAGCTTGTGATTGTTATGTTCTCGTTCTTCTTTCTCTTATATTCAATTGGAACATTTTTAAATGTACGGAAGCAGCAATTCGGGATACTCACAATTCTCGGTATCTCACAGCGACAATTAAAAAGACTGTTATTTACTGAAAATATGATAATCGGGATATTATCTATCTTTATCGGCATTCAAGGTGGCCTTGTATTTTCTAACTTTTTCTTATTAGTCACTTCGAAATTAACAAGTGCTAAAGGTCTCTATTTATATTGGCCAACAGAAGCGATTATCGTGACAACCGTAACGTTTATCATTTTATTTTTAATCGTTTCTACGTTTACACCAATGTTTATTCGTACTCGAAAAACAGCCCACCTTATTAAAGGGAACAAGAAAATACCAGCTGAAAAAAGACCATCTATACTCATCTCTTTATTTGCTTTAATTTGTTTAGGGCTATGCTATTATATCGCTGGTTATCCGCGAGGCTACGTAACGGAAAAAAATGTGCAAAATGGATCTGTCTTTTTTATTATGTTATCTATTTTACCGCTCGTAGTAGTCGGGACATATTTATTCTTTTCACAAACATTTCTTCTTTTTATCTATATTTTAAAGAAGCGTAGAAAGTTTTATTTGAAACAAATAAATATGTTATGGATTTCGGACTTAGTTGCTCGTACCCGTAGTAATATTAACGTACTCTTTATCGTTTCTATGCTATCTGCACTTGCATTTACAATTATTATTGGGTTATTCGCCGCTAATAACAATACGAAGGCATCAGTACTAGAGCGATATCCCGTCCCCTTCACTTATACATCAGAAGGTGACAATTCCCTTGAACAAAAGCATATTTCTACAATTGAAACGGAGCTTACAACTAGTAATTTTCAGTACAAAAAATATAAGTTTACAGTATTAAAAGATACAGCTTCCAAAGAAGATATTATGCTTATGAAGATGAGTGATTATAACGCAATTGCTAAACAATTGAAAAGACCGGAAATAACAATCGATTCTACAGAAGTTTATATTATTTCTCGGCACTCACCAGAACTTCTCGATCTCGTATCTAATCCATTTGCAAAGCAAAATACGATTACACTCGGGTCTAATAAAAAAGAATTTCATATTAAAGGGTTTATTAATAAGGGAATCGAACCATCCTTTGCATTCCCACATTTAGCTGTCGTACAAGATTATGTATTTGATAATATGATTCCTCATATTGAGACAACCGTAATCTATAACTACTTCGTAGAAAACTGGGAAAATGCAATAGTTCCAACCAAAAATATGTTACGTGTTATTAGTGGTGATGCACGTGAGTTCTACAAAAAGCATACAGAAGAGAACGCTCAAGTTCCTTTCTTCATACATACGGCTACGGATGAACTCATTTACGGTAAAGGAAATGCAGTTGCTCAATTCTTTATTTGGGCATTTCTTGGTTTTATCTTCTTTATCGGTGCGGCTAGTGTCTTATATTTCCGTATGTATAATGACTTAACAACTGAAAGACAAAAGTATATTACGATTACAAAACTTGGCTTAACTGAATTAGAAATGTTTCGCTCTGCAACCATTCAATTAGGAATTTTATTTTTTGTTCCTTACATCGTTGCTGGTGTTCACACGTTATTTGCGGTTAAGTTTTTACAAAGCATGTTTTCTTTCTCCTTACTAAAAGAGACATGTATCGTACTCACCTTTTTCGGGATTATCGAGATCATTTTCTTCTTCTTAATCCGTTCTCTGTACATTAATAAATTATCACAGCATATAAAAATATGAATAAAATGGCCTTGTGCGTATTGCACAAGGCCATTTTCAATAGTTTTTAATTAGCAGCAATATCCACCATAGCCGCCAGCATAACCGCCGTAACCACCGTATCCACAAGAGCCGCCTCCGCCGAAGCAGCTAGCACCGATGATAATTAATAAAATAAACAATACGATTAGAAGCGCAAAACCGCCTCCGCAACCATTTCTGCGGTTACAATCATCATGTCTGTGTTCACACTTTTCGCTCATTACCCTATTCCTCCTTTAGTATCATTCATAACAAGTTCCTCTTGTTCTAAATGAGGGGATTCCATTTATATTATGTTTTCAGGGCGAATAGGAAGCTTGGCTTACCTAAAAACGGGCTTGTTTTAGCAATTGGGCTTAATCAAAAAAAAGATACCTATTCAGGTATCTTTTAAAGAAACATATTCAACAAAAGAGCAAAACCGAATGCAATAAATGACAACAATGTTTCCAGCACCGTCCACGTTTTAAATGTTTCCTTCACCGTTAATCCTAAATACTCTTTTACAAGCCAGAAGCCTGCATCATTTACGTGAGAAAACATTAATGAACCTGCACCGGTTGCAATAACGAGAAGCTCTAAATTCACACCAGACATGTGCTGAATAACCGGTGAAACAATTCCTGCTGCTGTCGTTAGTGCGACTGTCGCTGAACCTGTTGCAATTCGAATTAATCCAGCTACCATGAAAGCTAATACAATTGGTGATAACGAAATATGTTCTGCCATTTGTGCAATAGCCGTTCCAACGCCGCTTTCAATTAATATTTGTTTAAATCCACCGCCTGCACCAATAATTAAGATAATGGAGCCGACCGGTAATAAACTTTCATCCGTTAATTTTTTAATTATCTTTTTATTAATTCCTTGTCTTATTCCAAGTAAATAAAATGCTGCGAAACATGAAATAAGTAAAGCGATTACTGGACTCCCTATAAAAACAAAAAATTCAGTTAACTTTTTCGGTAATGAAATATATGGTGCAACTACTGATAAAATCATCAATACAACTGGTAATAAAATAATAAAGAATGATACTTTACGACTTGGCAAATCAGTTGATACTGTCGTAACTCGAACAAGCTCCGGTTCATTTTCCGGTATAACCCTCTTATGTACCCACTTTGCAAATATTGGCCCTGCTATAATAGCCGTTGGTAACGCGATAAGTAATGAATATAAAAGTACCTTTCCTAAGTTCGCGTTATAAATACCGATTGCTGTCATGGCACCTGGATGTGGTGGTACTAGCCCATGTACGATAGATAATCCCGCAATAACAGGTAACGCAATTAATAATATATTTTGCTTCGTCGTTTTTCGAATGGAAATAACAAGTGGTAATAAAATGACGATCCCTACTTCAAAAAAGACAGGAATCCCTATAACAAACCCTGCAAATAACATAGCCCAAGGTAATTTTTTTACGCCGAAAAATCGAATAAAGAAATCTGCAACTTGCATGCCTGCCCCTGAATCAGACATCATTTTCCCTAATATAGTTCCAAGTGCCAAAATACCAACTAAATGTCCTAGTACACTACCAACACCAGTTTCATAGGCAGCCACTATTTTCGTTAAGTTCAGTCCAGACATAATAGCTAAAAACAAACTCGCAACTGTTAAACTAATAAATGCATGCCATTTCCACCATGATACCCCTAAAATAACAATTGTGATCGCAAGTAACGTGACGATTAATAAGTATATATCCATCTCTCATTCTCCTTACTTTTATCCCGATTGGTGTGGGCTAATAATTAGTGGGTGATGCCCTCCTCCACTAATTAAAGTTTTACTTTATAAAAAAAGAGGGAACATCCCCTCTTTTTATACGTCATAATTCACTACATAATGCTGCATTTCTGTATTGTAGTAGCCTTCGCTATATTCAATTACTTCGCCAACTTCATCATAAGAATAGCGCATACGTTTTAATAACGCTGTCCCCTCTTTTTCACCTAGCGCTTCTGCAACGAAATTAGGCGCAAGTCCAACCGCGAATTCATCTCTGAAGTTTTCTAAATGTATGCCTCGGTCTTCAACTAAATCATAAAGCGATTGTAAATCAAAGTCCGATAAATCTGTACTTGCCATTCCTGCTGAGAAATAGTGCGTATAATGAATGTACGGTGCATCATTTAACGTATATAAACGTTCGATACGGAAACTCTCTTTCCCGAATAATCGAAATGGCACTGTTCCTTCCTCATTATGTACGACTTCTGCTTTTAGCAATTTCTTCTGTACTTTATATCCTTCTTCCACTAACACTTCTGTAAATTTCTTACCCTTTGACAACTTTGTCGCCGAAGTATTACGAATTACTTTCGTTCCTTTACCGCTTTTTTTTTCCAAGTATCCTTCTTGAGCGAGTTCTTTAATGGCATTTCGTACTGTAATCTTGCTAACTTTGAACTCTTCCTCTAATTGCGGTTCTGAAGGAATATTCGTATGAATCGCATATACACCATGTAATATGCGATCACGAATAATATTTTTTATTTGTAAATATAATGGTCCTTTTTTCCTCGTTACGTTCACTGTTACACCCACTACCTTTCTACATCACCTACTGATGCCGTCATTGCCCGAAGTATATCTTTCTCTGATGACATTGGCGTATCACCGACGATTGTATGTGCTAGCATTCCAGCTGCTGACGCAAATGAAACAGCTTTCTCTGGTGCGAACTCTTTTATCTCGCCATGAATAATTCCGCTCGTATAAGCATCTCCAGCACCTATTCTATCATATACAGAAAACGTAAGTGTTTTTGCAAAAGTGAACGATCCATCTTTACATATAAACCCGCGAAGCGAATGTGTATTATCACTGTTAATAGAGCGATGAGTACCAGCGATTGTAGCAATATGATACGTTTCAGCTACCTTTGGAATGAGATCCAGCAGCTGCGCCTCACGCTCCATCTCTTCTGTTTTCATCCCAAGAACGAACATCGCATCTTTTTCATTCATCATAACGATATTAGCAAGCCCTAGCATTTCTTCATAATGCGGTTTTGCCTGTTCATATCCGTCTTCTCCCCAAAGTGAGGGACGATAATTACAATCAAAAACGACGGTTCCTCCGTTTTCTTTAACTGCTCTCGCTAAAGATTTCATATGATGACGCACAGTATCATTCATTGCAAGTGTAATACCGCAAAAATGAACGATATCAATTTCCTTTGCGATTTCTTCAAATTGATACATTTCTTCACATGCCGTATTGAAGCTACTTTCTAATCGATTCGAATATGTAACGCGGCTTGCACGTGCACCGAATCCATTTTCTAAAAAATACATACCTACATATTTACCACCTCTTGAAACAAGAGAAGTTTGAATCCCTAACTTTTGAATGTAAGATACAGCTGCATCTCCAACCGAATTTTCCGGTAAAGTTGAAATAAGAAGCCCTTCATGCCCTAAGTGAGAAAGTGCCGCTACAACGTTCACACCTGTACCTGAAAATGAGTAATTTAACGTGTTAGCTTGCGACAACAATTCATATCCAGGTACTTGCAGGCGCATCATTACTTCACCGAACGCTGCAATTTTCTTACGCATATTGATCAACTAGCTTTTTCACGACTGCTAATAATTCACGAACATCTTCTACTTTCGTATTACCAGTTTCTTTATCAATAATAGAAGAGTATACGTGCGGGATAACTTGCTCTACATTTGCCTCAAGCGCAATACGTACAATTGTTTCAAAGTTTTCTTTATCAATTCCACCTGTTGGCTCTAATGCGAATCCTTCTTCTGCACAAGCTTTCGCAACTGCGCGATATTCTTCTTCGTGAGCTAGCCCTTTCATCGGGAAGTATTTCAATGAATTTCCACCCATATCACGTACAAGTGCGATCGCTGTTTTAATTGGAACGATTGCTTTTTCTTCTCCAGCCGCACTAATTGGGCCAGTAGAAATATTTACGTAACCTACTTTTCCTGTTGGTGATACTAAACTATTAATCCAGCTATCCTTTTCGCCGAGATTTGCTCGCGTTGCTCCAACTGAAGGGAACACTTGGTTAATATGGCTACCAGGATAATGCTTCGCAATTTCAGCTACAACTGCTGCTTGGCGATTATCTCCTGCGCCTAGTCCGATTGATACAGCGTCATCAATTTCTTTTCCGTATGCTTTCATAGCTGTAACAGCTTCTTCTACTGTTGGGTAGTCTTTTGATAACACTCCCACTACTACATAACCTTCTGCTGCTTCAAAAATATCTTTTGCATTTTCTATATTGTTTGCTAATACATTTAATGCTACGTGGCCTTTATAAAAACGTTTTTGAATGTTTGTCATTTTAGTTTCCCCCTACGATTTCTCTCAATTTTTCTTCAATCACATGTATGTCATCACCTTGAAGTGGACGTGGATCAATATCAAAGAATCCTTGTCTTACTCCGTAATCACGTGTATAAATGGCGATTTCCCCTTCGCGTAATGCAGTCACAACTTCTTTTGCTGATTTGTTTAACTCTTTCTCGTTAATATGAATACGAGCTCTAAAGATTGCTCTTCCTGCTTCATCTTGAACGATCGTTACATTTACACCATTTAATTCTTTTAGCGGCATAAGTACTTGTAATAGCTCTTTTTCTTGCTCGCTCTTATCTTCTTTTACTCCGTACTCATCAAGCGCTTGAAGTAAACCGAAAGTCGTCTCTTTCCCAACTTTCATACTTCTTCCGATGCAATGTAATTGTACTTTCAGCCACTCGATGTATTTTCGTTTCCCGCCAACAATACCAGAAGTAGGCCCTTCAATCGCCTTTGAACCGCTATAAATGGCAAGATCTGAATACTTCACATATTTTTGAATATCTCCTTCAGCTGCTGCATCCACGATAAGCGGTACGTTATTTCGCTGCGCAACTTCCCATGCTTCTTCAACAGAAATCATATTTTTTTGCACTGCATGATGTGATTTCACATACAGAATCGCTGCTGTATTTTCACCAATTGCATCTTCAATATGCTCTGCTTTCCCTTCATTTGCATAGCCAACTTCAACGAGTTTACCGCCGCCTAAGTAAATCATCGTTTCAACAGGTGCACCGTATTGAACGTTATGACCTTTTAACATAATCACTTCGTTTTTCGCGATTACTTCTTGATGAAGTCTTTCACTTTTACGGCGATTTCCTTCCGTAACGATACCAGCGATAGAAAGCGCAATTCCGCTTGATGCTGAATTTACAACAACTGCTGCCTCTGAATCTAGAATTCTCGCAATATGGTCTCCTGCTTTATCTACTAAATCAGCAATTTCTACATAATTTTGTCCACCATGTTTCATCGCATCCATCACTGTATTTGCCGGAGCGGATACACCTAAAATACTCATTCTACCGCTCGCATTAATCACTCTTTTTAATCCGTACTTAGCATTCAATGAATGACCCATTAATTACAACCCCTTTTGTATCAATTCTTCTTTCAGCAATGCGCTGATCCCCTTCTGAATCAATTAACGTAACCTTCTCATCTTTCACCGTAAATAAAGTTAAGTTTGCAATATCTCCTTCTTGAATGCGGCCAAGCTCTGGTTTCTTAAGCCATTCTGCTGCATTTTTCGTAACCGCATCAATCACTTCTTCTAGCGGATAACCTAAGTAAAGGAATTTCGAAAGAACGTGAGCCATACTGTAAACTGGACCGTGTATACGGTTCTTCCGGTAAATATCTGTACTAATTGTACGAAAGGCAATACCGTAACGCTTCGCTGCTTCTGCTACTTTAAAAGAAAAACTAGCGTTACCGTGACCAACATCTAAATGCACACCGCGATTCACTGCATCTAGTAACACAGGTAGTGGTTTACCTTCTTCATCAAATAAATTATTTTCTTTCCCGTTTAAATAATGTGTAATGACATCATCTTTTTCTAAAAGAGGTACAACTTCCTCAATGCGAGGAGGCGCTGAACCGATATGTACCATAATCGGTAATGATGTTTCTCGAGATAAAGCGCGCGCTACATGCAGCGGTTCAATTCCACTATCACAAACGACACTTTTACTCATTCTCGCCTTTAACCCAACGATTACATCTTTATACTTTTCTACTGCTTCTATCACTTTCTCTTTATCTATCCATTCCATATTGGATAATTCATCAATTCGTTTCAAACCGATGCGAGAAATATTTAAAAAGGCAAATAAATTTGTCTTTGCCTGCTCTCTACTTTTTACTAAATCTGCAATGCGATCAGCACCGCAACTACCCGCATCAACAATTGTCGTTACCCCTTGCTTAACGCCAATTTCATCCACCTCATCGCCATACGGATCAAACTCTGGAAAAGCATGAACGTGCAAATCAATCCAACCACTCGATACGTAAGTACCAGAGTAATCAAGAACCTTTCCACCCTCGCCAGCACCAGCTTTCGTCACCTGTGCGATTTTGTTATTTTCAATTACAATGTCAATCTCTTCCCCGTTCACACGTTTCACATTACGTAGTACGAATCGTTCTGTCATTGTATTTCCACCCTTTTCTATAAGAAGCCATAAGAATACGCTTACATTTAAGTTTCATTTTTTATATCTCTTTCACACGCTTAGCGTAACACAAAAAAAGGGAGAAGTAAATATAACGTTATAATGTTTAAAAGTAAATAAAAAGGTAACTACTCAGCTTAGTTAGGAAACAAGGCATGCCAAATACATGTTTTCCATTCGAAAACATGAAAAAGAAAAGACTCCAATAAGAGAAATAATCTAGATCAAATAGAGAATTTCTCTTATGAAATTGTGCAATTCCACGGAACCGTTCCGGTTTCTATAACCTGGCCTATCGCTTGTAACACAGATTGTTTTTGTTTTTTCATGGTACTCATAAAGCTTCGTATCTGACAAAAAGATTCTGCGCCTTCCTTACTTCGGAAAGTCCCAGATACTTTCTGTTTCACTTTCGTCATTCGAATATCTCGTTCCGCTTGATTGTTATCAAATGGAACGTCTGGATGTTCTAAGAATGCTAGAATTCTGTCATCATATTTGACGAAGCGATTCCATAAATTTTGAGCAGGCGTCTGTTTTCTTTTCTTTTTTGAGTCTGAAGAAAGCAACTCCTTTTCTTTCAATATGGATTGATAAATGGTAACCAGCTTCTTTTGTTCTACTTTTGGCAGAATTCCTTTGTATTGTTTTTTTTGATGCAAAGCTTCCGAGAGAAACTCCTGCATGTGTTTGGCCCATTTTTCTCCGGTACTATCTATAATTCCTTGCAGATCTCGTAAGAGATGGGCATTACATAAAACGTGTCGACAATCTGTAAACACATCATATGGCTTCCAACCATCATGCATCGCAATTCCAGAAAAAGAAGGCAGTATTTCACCCGCATCCATGGCTTCTTTTCCACGTTTTGCATGAATATGTTGCAATGTCACCTCCGGTGTACTGGCAGTATGTAACCACTGTGTTTTACCTTCTACTCGCATACCTGTTTCATCAAAATGAACAACCGAAGACTGAAGAATCTTTTCTTTGGCTTCCTGTACAAAAGGCTGCAGTTGAGAAGCGAAAGCTTTTGTATGATTGACTAGGGTTCCTTCGCTGATAGAATGGCCAAAACAGTCTTGAAAGAATTCTTTTGTTCGTTGCAAAGAAATACACTGATAATGTGTTAAATAAGGAATCAGTCTTTTTATATGCGGACCATATTGTACAGAACGAGACACTGTAGAAGGAAACTGGGATTCTTGGATAGTATGACAATGAGGGCATTCTTTTTGTTCTACTTTGTGTTCCGTTACTTCTATCTGGATAGGTGGTAAATCATATACTTGGCGAATGCGGTATCCTTTCACAGGTTCGTTGTGTAAGGACGTGTTACAACACGTACAATGCGTAGGAGAATAGGTAATTGTATGGTCTAGAGCCGTTGTCAAACCAAGAGTATGTCCTTTATGGCCCAACTGGCCACCTGTTTGACGATTAGACGGTTTGCGCAAACTTTTGGTAACCGGTTTACACAAACCATCTGTAGAAGGCGGTTTATGACTATTTTTGGAGTTTTTTTTAGAACGATTTTCTAATTCTTCTATACGTCTTTCAGATTTAGAGAATGTTTCTTCAAATAAAGAAATAACAGCTTCAGGACCTTTTTTATAGGCCGTTAAAATGACTTTTCGATCGACCATACTATCACCTCCACACTGTTTGATATACTCAGTATTTACAGATAGAGGGCATATGAAACTAGTAAAATAAAAAAGACGCCGACAAGTGGCTGAGTAGTTACATAAAAAGATGCTCCTCCAAAATGTTGATAGTACAGGAAATTATATCAACGATTTTTCGAATATATCTATCATAACTTACAATATATCAACGATTTTTTAATTATATCTATCGTAACTCAAAATATATCAACGATTCGACAAGGAATATCGATTTACCGACAAAAAACGTCAATTCCTTTCTTATATAAGAAAAGGCTGTCCCAAATGGCACAGCCTTTTTCTCTATTCCTGAACCGTCACAATAACCCCATCCATATTGTTACCGGAAATTTCATACTGCTTGTTTGCTGGAACGTTCACTTTCGTATTCTCAGAAACTTTATAATAAGAAACAGTATATTTCTTACCTTCTACTTCAGTTGAAACCTCTTTTTCCTCTTTTAAAAACTCTAAATATTCCTCTAGTGTAAAATTCTTTTTTTGCATAATTGCGCTATGAGGTAGGCCGACATAACGGATATGCCATGGCTCATATTGAATTCCAGTAATGTTACTTTTATTTTTCGGATAACGTAATACAAAGCCATGCTTCCATACGTTCTCTTCAATCCATTTTCCTTCAGGCGCTTTCTCCATTTTTTTTTGAGTAGACCCAATGTCCAGTGATAATCCTAAATTATGTTCACTGTATCCTGCTGGAAGTGCATAATCAGATCCCATTTTTTCATATAGCTGTTTTTGCTCTTGGAAATCTCTATAACCACTACTAATCAAAAAATGGTTAACACTTTCTTTTCCAGCCGCATCGACAACGTTCAAAAACTTTTTCACAACATCCTTTGATAAACGAAGATTTCTATCAAATATTACATAGCCTCTTACTAATTCACTATTATGATTTATATTTATAATATCAGACCTAATACTATCTTTTTTTACTGGATAATCCCTGTTAACTAATAATAAATCACCCTTATAAATTTGTTCCTTCGTAATCTCTTTCCTCTCAGTGTTTGCCGCCTTTACTAGCTCATCTTTCCCGACAATTTTAACATCGATTTCCTTTTGAAATAAAGGTGATATATAAACGCCTACACATACTGTGCATGCTATAAAAAAAGAAATAAATACCCACTTTTTCATTTCTAGTTCCTCCTTAACGTAACTTACGTATAGAATAGAAAAAACTATTAAAATAAAAAGTGGGGTAAAGTTTAAATTTTTATTAAATTGTTACATTCTCGTCTTTTGGCAATCGTACTTCAAATATCGTTCTAACTACATTGCTTTCAGCAGAAATCGTACCATTATGCTGCTCGACAATATTTTTCGCAATGAATAGTCCAAGGCCTGTCCCGCCACGGTTCTCAGTTCTCGCTTTATCACCTGTGTAAAACATATCAAAAAGATACGGTAAATCTTCTTCTGGAATGCTATCTCCATAATTCATAATTTGTACGACAACTTCTCTATTATCAACATACCCATTCATATCAACAAATTGCCCATCATATCCGTAACGAACGGCATTTGTTAACAAGTTTTCAAATACTCTAGCTAACAATTTTCCATCACCGTGCATCGGTAAATGAGGGTCCACATTCAATCTAGCTTCTAAATGATGTTTTTCTAATAACGGATACAATTCCTCCTCTAACTGTATAAGTAACTCACTTATATCAATCGGCTTTTTATCCAGCTTTAGCATGCCATAATTCATACGTGTAATTTCAAATAGCTCATCAATTAAACTTTCCAGTCTTTGCGATTTTGTATATGCAATTGTGGAGAAATGTTTAATTTGTTCTTTTGTTAAATTTTCATCTTTAAGAATTAAATCTAAATATCCTAACACGGATGTTAATGGCGTTCTTAAATCATGAGCTAAATTTACAACAAGCTGATCTTTACTACTTTCAGCAAAATCTCCTCTTTCAACAGCTTCTTTTAACTTTTCACTTGCAACATTTATTTCACGCGCGATATTTCCAAACTCATCATTTGATGAAACTTGAACTTTATTCGTAAAGTTACCGTTCGCAAGATGATGAATCCCATTAGAAATTTCATCAAAGTATTTTAAATACGGTTTTGTCAAAAAGAAGAAAAAGATAATAGACAACGGAATAAAGAAAATTAAAAAGAAGTTAATGTCTCCAAATTCCCTTACCATTGACCTAAATTGTGCTAAAGGCTCTTCGTAGCGAACCATTGTTTTATAATACAGCTGCAATCCTTTATAAATTATATAAGTTACAGTTGCTGCAAGCACCATACTTAACGCAAATAAGGCAATCATTTTAAATCGAAAACTTTTCATCATATTAGCCATTGAAAGTATAACCTACTCCCCACACTGTTTTTATTAATTTATCCTTTCTTTTATCTTCTCCAAGTTTCTTCCGCAAAGTACGAATATGTACCATTACTGTATTTCCACCTTCATAATAATCATCCGCCCATACGTGCTGAAAAATATTTTCCACATTGTATACTTTCTTCGGATGACTCGCTAATAAATATAAAATATCGAACTCTTTCGGCGTTAATTCAATTTGCTCACCATACACATCAACCGTCCTGCGCTCAGGATTAATTACGACTCCGCCTATTTCTAAAGCAGATTTACTCTCCGCTACTTTCGGTTGATTTAACGTAAAAAACCTACGCAGTTGTGCATTTACACGTGCAACTAATTCTATCGGTGTGAAAGGCTTCGTCATATAATCATCCGCACCTAGTACAAGACCTGTCACCTTATCAAAGTCCGAAGTTTTCGCGCTTAAAAAAATAATTGGCATATGATGTTTCGCGCGAATTTGACGCGTCACCTCATAACCATCCATTTTCGGCATCATAATATCTAAAACTACCAAGTCGATTGGCTGCGCTTCAATAATATGAACCGCCTCTTCCCCATCCGCTGCTTTCACAACATGGTACCCTTCTTTTTCTAAATGTATCTCAATTAAGTCAGCAATTTCCGCCTCATCATCAGCTATTAAAATTGAAATGCGCTTCATTTTACTCCCCCTTTTTCATTCCATTTTTATACGCTCGATTGTAAACTAGTCTATCCAATTTGTACAATACGAAAAGGCTACTCGTTACAGTAACCTTGGTAAATAAAATTATATCAGCGATTATTGAAATATATCGACTTACCGACAATGAACGACAAAATCCTCTCGCTACTTGCGGGCATCCTAATGAAACTTCCATTTACCGTTCAAACACAATCCGCTGCTTCGTGATTTCCGCCAGCCTTCCGCGGTCTACTTCATACTCAGCTTCAACGCTTTGTGGTACCGTCACTTTCCCGCCCTCAAGCATCACTTCCGGTGAAATAATATCCCTCTCCCAATGTCTACTAGAAGCAGATATATCGCCAGGAATCGTAAAGTTCGGCAATGAGGCAAGGGCCACATTTTGCGCTCGTGAAATCCCCATCTCTACCATACCGCCGCACCAAACTGGTATGTTATGCTCCATACAATAATTATGGATTTGGATTGACTCTGTTAATCCACCCAATCGTCCTGGTTTAATGTTAACGATGCGGCAACTACCAAGTGTAATCGCAACGCGTGCGTCTTCTAAACTATGGATACTTTCGTCTAGACAAATTGGCGTTTCAATCTTCTTCTGCAGCTGTGCATGATCGAGAAAATCGTAATCTGCTAGCGGTTGCTCAATCATCATCAATTGAAATTCATCTAGTCGTTTCAGTTTCTCTGTATCCGCTAATGTATACGCTGAATTTGCATCAGCCATTAACGGGATGTGCGGGAACTCTTTACGAATCTCTTTCAATAATTCGTAATCATGCTCTGGCTTTATTTTCACTTTAAAACGCTCGTACCCTTCTTCTGCGTACTTCTCGATTTGTTTTAACATAACCGGAATCGTATTGATCCCAATTACAACGCCGACTTCAATTTCAGGGCTAGCTCCTCCAAGAACTGTCGCTAGCGATTTCTTTTGACGCTTCGCATATAAATCCCAAATAGCCCCCTCTATTCCGGCTTTTGCCATTCGGTTTCTTTTTATATGTTGAAATAGACCCGGTACCTCATTCGGATGAGAAATTTCAGCCTTTAATAAATCAGGTAACAAAAAGTCTTGCAGTACATGTAGTGCTGTCTTCACCGTTTCTTCCGTATACCACGGTTCAGAAAATGCAACGACTTCCCCAAATCCGATGTACCCGTCTGTATCCTCTAATTCAATAACAATACTCTCACGCTTTTCGTAAGTCCCGTAGCTCGCAGCAAACGGGATTACGAGTGGCATTTCCGTTATATACAGTGTCGCTTTTTTTATTTCCACTACATCTCCTCCACTAATTGTCTTAGCTCTCGTCTTAACAATTTTTTCGAAGCATTTCGTGGTAATTCCTCTAAGAAACACGCTTTTTTCGGCACTTTATATTTCGCTAATTTCTCCTCGCAAAAATGAATAATTTCTTCTTCTGTTACCTCCCCATTTTTTACAACAAAAGCAGCTGGTACTTGTCCCCATTTATCGTCAGTCATACCGACGACACCTGCTTCTGCTACCATCGGATGAGAAAGCAACACTTCTTCAATTTGGGCCGGATATATATTCTCTCCGCCAGAAATGATTAAATCACTGCGTCGATCTAATACGTATAAAAATCCTTCTTCGTCTAAATAACCGAGGTCACCAGTATGAAGCCATCCATTTTGAATGGTTTCGCGCGTCGCATCTTCACGGTTAAAATAACCGCCTGTTACGTTCGGTCCTTTTACTACGATCTCGCCTTCCACTAACGGCGGCACTACTACACCATCTTTTTCAATACGAAGTTGGCACTGAAATAGTGGTTTCCCGGCAGACCCTACTTTCGTTAACATGTAATCCGCGGATAACGTACAAATTTGCGACGACGTTTCTGTCATACCGTACGTTTGATATACAGGAATTCCTTTATCTACACATGTTTCGAGTAACGGTTTCGGCGCTGGTCCTCCGCCAAGTAACATACATCGTAAAGAAGATGGATATGTCTCTTCTCCAAGTCTCTCTAATAAGTCAGTTAACATTTTAGAAACGACAGAAATAATTGTTACGCCTCTCGTTTGAAGTGCTTTATGAATAAAGTCAGCATCATATTTCGGAACGAGTAAAATGCGCATTCCGTACATAATATTTTTCATTAAAAGAGATAACCCGCCAACGTGGAACATCGGCATACAGGCTAACCAACAATCATCATCACGAAGCCCTAAATTAAGCGAAGAGCCTACCGCGCTTGCCCAGTGATTACCGTACGTTAAAATAACGCCTTTCGGTTTCCCAGTCGTCCCAGACGTATAAATAATTGTCATCGCTTCTTCTAAAGAAAATTCTTCTTGTATAGATGCTTCTACCTTCAGTCCATGCATCACTTCAGCGAATGAATAGACAGGAACATCATTAGCATCAAACTGTTGATCCGTCACTAAACAAACAACTTCAGCATCATCCATTTGCCAAAGTAGCTCTTCTCTTGAAAGACGTGTATTTAGAAGTACAGCTACTGCACCTACGTAAGATAGGGCGTGAATAACTGTAATCATCTCCATACCATTTTTCATCAGAACAGCCACCTTTTGCCCTCGCTTCACTCCAACATGCGTGAGGTGTTCACAAACAGATACTACTTTTTCATGCAGCTGCAAGAAAGTAACTTTCTCTTCCTCTATTTCAATTGCAGTGCGATCTGGTGTTAAAAATGCACGTTGCTTTAACCAATTTGGCATCGTCTCCATCATACATTCTCCTTTCATGAAAGAAAGAGACTTGATATGACATCAAGTCTCTTAGTTGTTTTGTTTCCGGTTTGATCTCATCTAGCTGCGCCTCCTAGCCCCTTCCGTCTAAGAACCTTCCGCACGAGAAAGTAAAGTACACTTTCTGTGCGAAAGAACCTTAGCCTACGAGGCTAAACAGTCGGCTCCGCTTTTAAAACATCCAGCTACAGTAGCTAGAATGTTTGGTGGCTTCACTTCTTCCTACGAGGCAAAAAGCGCCTCTACGTCAGAAGCTCCATCCCCCTCACATTCTGAACGAGCTGCTTTCGCTTTTGATTTCATCCAGCTACATCGGCTAGAACAGTCGGTCGTTTCACGCCTTCCTACGAGGCAAAAAGCGCCTCTATGTCAGGAGTTCCAACGCCCTCTTGTTCTATGCGAGCCGCTTCTGCTTTTGGTTTCATCCAGCTACATCGGCTAGAATGTTCGGTGGCTTCACTTCTTCCTACGAGGCAAAAAACGCCTCTACGTCAGAAGCTCCATCCCCCTCACATTCTAAGCGAGCCGCTTTCGCTTTTGATCACGGGAAACGAGAGAATTGACCGAAGTCCGGACTGCGTTTTTCTTTGAACGCGTCGCGACCTTCTTTTGCTTCGTCAGTTGTGTAGTACAATAACGTTGCATCTCCAGCTAGTTGTTGAATACCAGCTAGACCGTCTGTGTCTGCGTTGAATGCAGCTTTTAGGAAACGAAGTGCCATTGGGCTGTTTGCTAAGATTTCTTGTGCCCATTGTACTGTTTCTGCTTCAAGTTCTTCTAATGGTACTACTGTGTTTACTAAGCCCATATCAAGCGCTTCTTGTGCACTATATTGACGGCATAGGTACCAAATTTCGCGAGCTTTCTTGTGGCCTACCATACGAGCTAGGTAACCAGCTCCGTATCCACCGTCAAAGCTTCCTACTTTAGGACCTGTTTGTCCGAATACAGCGTTGTCTGCAGCGATTGTTAAGTCACATACGATATGAAGTACGTGTCCACCACCGATTGCATAACCTGCTACCATTGCGATAACTGGTTTAGGAATTGCACGAATTAGACGTTGTAAATCTAATACGTTTAAACGAGGGATTTGGTCGTCACCTACATATCCACCATGACCGCGAACTTTTTGGTCGCCGCCAGAACAGAATGCACGTCCACCTTCACCTGTTAAAATGATAACGCCAACATTTGCATCATCACGAGCGTGTGCAAAAGCGTTGATTAACTCCATTACCGTTTTTGGACGGAATGCGTTATGTACTTCAGGACGGTTAATCGAAATCTTTGCGATACCATTGTATGTTGAATAAATAATATCTTCGTAATTGCCTTCTTTTACCCATTCAATAGCCATTACAACTACCTCCTTGTATATTTCTGATCTCCTCTATAAGTGTAGCTTCCTTCTTAGATAAAAAAGCATCACTGCATAGTTTTTAGAAATCCCTTTACTATTGTATCAAACTTTTCCGGTTGTTCCACATGAATTGCATGGCCAGCACCATCAATTTTGACAAATTTCGCGTCAGAGACGCATTTTTCGATATTTTTTAATATGCGAAAGAACTTTTCATCATGCTCCCCGTTCATTAAAAGAACAGGCATTTTCAAGTTGTGTAGCTCATCCCACCATGAAGGCTGAGCCCCTGTTCCCATGCCGCGCAAGCTATTGGCAAGTCCTTTTGGATTGTTAGCAAGTCGTTCTTTTCGCACTGCTTCTTGTACGTTTTTTGCTAAACTTTTTTGCGTTTCAAATAGCGGAATATTTTCCCACATCGATACAAAATTTCCGATGCCTTCTCGCTCAATTTTATCGGCAAGTCGCTCATCTTTTTCACAACGTTCTTCTCTCTCATCTTCACTTTTGAGCCCAGCTGTACAATTTTCTAACAAAAGGGAATGTACATACTCTGGATATAGACATGCCAGAGTAATCGCCAGTCTACCGCCCATTGAATAGCCAAGTACGTGCGCTTTTTCAATATGAAGGTAATCTAGTAGTTCTTTCATTTGCAATGCCGCATTTCGAATATCATAATGATTCACATCTTCGGGACTTTCTGTTTTTCCATGCCCAACAAGATCTACTACAATAACTTGAAACTGCTCGCTCCATGAAGGGATAAAAGAACGCCACGTTTCCATGCTTCCCGTAAAACCATGAAGAAGTAGAAGTGGTTCCCCGCTTCCGACTACTTCATATTCATACGATACACCTTGCAGCGTTACGTTCATTTCGATTCACCTTGTAAAGATGTAGTAATCACGTCCATCGTTTTTGCCCATAATGTCCGGTGCAGTATTAAGTTTTCATCACGGTTCGTACAAATTTCCACAACGTGTAAACCTTCTGTAGTCGTTCCTTTTTGTACCTCTTCTCGGAAGCTTTCCCAACCATTTACACGGCTAAATGAACCACCGTACATTTTAACAACGTGTTCATAATCAAGACCAATTGGTGTTCCAAATAATGATTCGAAATGTTCCTTTTTCTCATACTGTGGTAAGAATGAGAAAATACCGCCACCGTCATTATTTACAACGACAATTGTTATATTTAATTCATGTAATTTCGCGGCTAACAGTCCATTTAAGTCGTGATAAAAGGATAAATCACCGATCACTAATACGAGCGGATCGCAAATAATGCTCGCTCCTAAAGCTGTCGAAATGATGCCATCAATCCCATTCACACCGCGGTTTGCCATAACTTGAATATTTTTATCCAATGTGAAGAAGAATGAATCCGTATCACGAATTGGCATACTATTACTCGCAAAGAATGTTGCCCCGTCTGGTAGTACGCGGACAATATCCGTAATAACTTTCCCTTCAAATGCAGTATCATATGTTTCCATTTCACGAAGCGTTTCCTTCGTTTTTTCGTTTATATGTTGCCACATTCCGAACCAATCATTCTTTTTCATAACTGGCATTTTTTCTATTAATGCACTGCAAAATACAATATCATTTGCTTGGACAACTTCTGTCGCAACGAGAGCTGGATCTCTCCATTGTCCAGATTCATCAACAACGATATGAACTGCTCTCGTTTGTTTTTTTATGAACTGCGTTAATGATTTGGAAACAGGCATACCACCAAAGCGAATCATAACTTCTGGCTTCCACGTTTCTTTTAACAGTTCATTTCGTAAAAATGTATCATAACAGTCGATTACCATCGTTTTATCGTGATGTCCGCTACGAATATTAGAAAGCGGATCTGCCAATATTGGATATCCAGTTTTTTCAGCTAATTCTGCCGCAAATGCTGCGAGTTCTGAATGACTATCGTCTCCACAAATAATAAGCCCCTTCTCCATATGTGAAAGGCGCCCTACAAGCGAATCTACATATTCACTCGGCATCGTCACGTTCCCTTGCTGAACTACTCCTTTATATTCCCCGCGTCCTTTATCCCATAAACCTTCTAATGAGAAATCCGGGATAAGCGGTTCGCGTACTGGAAAATTAAGATGAACAGGTCCTTGCGGCGCTAAACAAGCATTCGCTATCATACGCTGCGTTGTCATGCGAGCGTAATGATACATCGCTTCACTCGCTTCTGGAAGAGCCATCTCTGTAAATTGCTTCACAAATGTACCGTATAAATTGAATTGATTCATCGCTTGTGGTGCACCGACATCTCTTAATTCATGCGGTCTATCTGCCGTTAAGACGATAAGCGGCACTCGTGAATGAAAAGCTTCACATACAGCTGGATAGTAATTAGCTGCTGCCGTTCCTGATGTACACAATAATGCAACAGGACGTTTTTTCGCTTTTGCGATACCGAGCGCAAAAAATCCTGCAGATCTTTCATCTACATGTAAATATGTGTTCATTCCTTCGTGTTGTTCCATTAGTAGAGCTATCGGCGTTGACCGTGAGCCTGGACTAATGACAACATCACATACATTTAGACGCGTCAGTTCATCCACGAACGCGCCTAAATAATATGATAATGCTTCTATATGATTGTTCATTTCATTAATTCCTCCAAAGCACCAAGCATCGGTCTAAACTTCAAACTTGTTTCTTCATATTCAAGTTGCGGTACAGAATCAATTACAATCCCGCAACCGGCAAATAAGGATGCTTTCTCGCCATTTAATAACCCGCAGCGGAGTGCAACCGCAAACTCACCATTTCCTTCATCATCTATCCAGCCAATCGGTGCGCCATATAATCCTCTGTCTAACAATTCAACATCACGAATCAGTTTCATCGCTTCCAAACGAGGTGTCCCGCCAAGAGCTGGTGTTGGATGTAATTCTTCTACCATTGTTAAAAGACTCGCATCGCCTTTTGCCTCTACAGGCGTATATAAATGAATTAAGTTTTTCGTTGTTAATAAGCCCGGACTTTCCGGAATATTAACGGATTCGCAGTGCTCATTTAATACCGACCTAATCATATTCACAACATAACCGTGTTCAGCTAAATTCTTTTCATCATGAAGAAGCGCATTACTATTTCGCTTACTTTCTTCTATAGATTGACCATGACCAGTTGAACCAGCAAGACACATCGAAGTAAACTTCTCATCTTCTTTGCGAATTAACCTCTCTGGCGTCGCTCCTAAGAAGCATGCTCCTTTATAATCAAAAGAAAATACGTAACAATCCGGTTGCCCAATGCGAAGTGCTTCTAAGACAAGAGCAGAATCAATATGATGATCCATCTCTACTTTTAACTCCCTCGCTAATACAACCTTCTGCACGTTCCCCAGCTTCATTTCATCTTGTACTTTCTCAATGGCCTCCATCCAGCCTTTCGGATCCACTTCTACTTTAGAAGTAACTGTTAATTTCGATCCTTCTAATGCACATTTACTCTCCCAAAAAATTTTCTCTTCTAAAGAAATCATTTCGTTAGAAAGAGTCTCTGCACAATCTGTTGCTGAGACAAATGTATTCATCGTTAACCATGCTTTTTCATTTTTTACAGTTAATAAAAATGCTGGTAGTGAAAATGTCGTATCATCAAATTCTTTCCATAAGTCCGTTTTCTCTTTTTCTTGGTCAAATGAAAATCCACCAAATAAAAGAGGACCTGTTCCAAATTCGTATTTTTCTCTTTGTACAAATGCTTTCTCTTTTACTTTATCCCACTCGTCACGAGCAGTTTGAAAGCGTTTGTGAGAAGCAGTTGCTATAGTGAAAACAGAGCCAATTCCAGCAAATATTACATGCTGAGCCGGGTCTGCAAAATAACATCTATTTTCGAATGCAATCCTTTTTCCTGCTGCATAAAACAGAAGCGGATCCATCCAGTCTATTTGTTTTACGAAGCTAACCAATATTTTTTCATCAGTTGCACGCTTAATGGCTGCACTAAGAGCTTCTTGCAAGCCTATTTGTTTCGTTTGAATCACAATTGTCTCCCCCCTATGGGCGAAAAATAGTCATAATTACGCTTGATTTTAAGATACACCTCAAACGAAAGGCCTGTCAACGTTTAGCATTTCTGAGAAATTCACCTTCTCTTCCTAGAAAATAAACGTTGACACTAAATGATGCTTTTTCTACACTTAGTTGTGTACAATATGTGACCAAAGGAGGATTCAACATGGAAATGAACGTCAAAACGAATTCCTCTCCTACGGCGCCAAAGCCAAGTAAGCAAACAGGCTGGCGCATCTGGTGGAGTTTACTACGTCCCCATACATTAACAGCCGCTTTCGTACCTGTTTTCATCGGAACAGCATATTCGATGCAGGTCGGAGGTATAAATCAAATACATCTTCCTCTTTTCCTTATGATGCTTCTTGCTTGTCTTCTCATTCAAGCAGCAACAAACATGTTTAATGAATACTTTGATTATAAAAGAGGACTTGATCACGAAGGTTCAGTTGGTATCGGCGGCGCTATCGTTCGCGATGGCATTCAGCCAAAAACAGTGCTTAACTTAGCATTTGGATTTTTCGGCATCGCAATACTATTAGGTGTTTATATTTGTATGAATTCTAGTTGGTGGCTTGCTGCAATCGGTCTTGTTTGTATGGCCGTTGCTTACCTTTATACAGGTGGCCCACTTCCAATTGCATATACACCATTTGGAGAGTTGACAGCCGGATTATTTATGGGTGTCATTATTATTGGGATTTCATTCTTTATTCAAACTGGCACTGTAACATCAGAAGTCATTTTACTATCTATTCCAAGCTCCATTTTAATTGGTGCCATTTTACTAGCTAATAATATTCGTGACTTGGATGGCGATAAAGAAAACGGTCGTAAAACGTTAGCAATTCTCGTTGGACGTGAAAGAGCTGTTGGTGTACTTGCTTCAATGTTCATCGTTTCCTACATTTGGACAATTGCTTTAATTATCGTGGGCATCGTATCACCATGGATGCTTATCGTATTTTTAAGTGCACCGAAAGCATTTAAAGCGACGAAAGGCTTTATCGGCAAAAGCATTCCAATGGAAATGGTACCTGCGATGATTGCAACAGCAAAAACAAATACAATCTTCGGTTTCCTAATGGGAATCGGATTATTACTTGGATATTTCCTATAAAGTGAAACTTTAATCAATGGAGGGGTTGTTCATTTCCACTGATTATCAGCCCTCACCAATCGGGCGTTTACGGGCAGTTAATCTCTCACCTAGCTTCTTTGCTCCAGCCTAATTTGTAGGTGGGAGTTTTACTGCCCGGCAAATAGCGGGGTAAGAAGGAGCTGCTTATGCGGCTCCTTTTTCATATCTGAAATTCACCTCATAATTCCTACTCTCAACGCTCATACTATGTAAAGAAACTGAATTGTAGGAAGGTGGACGACTATGTTAACTCCACAACAAATAGGTCAATTTAAATCCATTTTAGAAAAACAAAAACAAGAACTAGAGCAAACGATACAAACTCATGAAAATACAGATCGTGCTTCTGAACGCGATTCAGTAGGAGAACTGTCTAGCTATGACAACCATCCAGGTGATATGGCTACAGAATTATACGAACGAGAAAAAGATTTCGGACTCATCGAATTTTGGCATAAACAACTAGATGATACAAAACATGCTCTGCAAAAAATTGAAGCGGGTACGTACGGCATTTGCGAAGTGTCTGGCGAAGAAATTCCATTTGAAAGATTAGAAGCAATGCCGACTGCTACAACATGCATCCAGCACGCGACAAATAAGTTAAATATGAATACACGACCAGTTGAAGAAGAAGTGTTGCCTCCTTCTTTCCACAAGCATGATGAGGACCATTCTGTTGAGTACGATGCGGAAGATGCGTGGCAAGATGTCGCAAATTACGGAACGTCTGAAACGCCGTCCGATTTAGAAAGACAAGATTCAAAAAACTATAATGGCATGTACGTAAATAGTGAAGAAAACGTAGGCTACGTGGAGGATTTCGAAAACTTCATCGGTACGGATATATATGGGAAAAACCCACAAGTTTTCGCTACAGAGGAACATGAAGAATATGAACAAATGCTTGATGACTTTGAAGAGCGTACCTTTAAGGGCGAATTATCTTCAAATGAATCTAGTTCCAAAGAATAAAAAAAAGCATTCCGAAAATCGGAATGCTTTTTATCGCTAGCTAATTAGTTTTTTGTAACGTTAGCTGCTTGTGGTCCGCGGTTTCCTTCAACGATTTCGAAAGAAACTTCTTGACCTTCTTCTAAAGTTTTGAAGCCGTCGCCTTGGATAGCTGAGAAATGTACGAATACGTCTTCTCCGCCTTCAACTTCGATGAAGCCAAAACCTTTTTCGCCGTTAAACCATTTAACTTTACCTGTTTGCATGTCATGTACCTCCTAAATAAAAATGAAACTATGAATCCACATGAAAAGGTGGATATAAAGGACATGAATGTATAACAAGCTTATAGCCTTTAATACAACGTGCTTTATTTCCGTACCACATTATGTAGCTCAATAGTGTTTTCACTATATCATGCTATGTCGAAAACGTCAAATGAGAACACTTTCATTCCATCATTTTTTATAATCCTAGTATAACCTTAAATTTTCATTCTACTTTTATTCGAAAATTAACAAAACTATAGTGTTCTAATTCTTTTAACTTCTGTACAATATAATTACTACATATTTATGAGGTGAAAAAATGCAAGCACATGAAATCGAATATAAGTTATATGGCGATGATATGCAATTTGTTGAAATTGAATTAGACCCAAAGGAAAGCGTTGTCGCAGAAGCGGGCGCAATGATGATGATGGAAGACTACATCGAAATGGAGACAATCTTCGGTGATGGTTCTGGCCCATCTAACGGTCTATTCGGAAAATTAATGGGAGCAGGTAAACGTCTCGTTACAGGTGAAAGCATGTTTATGACTGTATTTACAAATACAGGGGACGGCAAACGCCACGTCTCATTTGCTGCTCCTTATCCTGGTAAAATTATTCCTGTAGATTTAACAGAATACCAAGGGAAAATCGTTTGTCAAAAAGATGCCTTTCTTTGTGCCGCAAAAGGTGTTTCTATTGGAATTGAATTTACAAAAAAAATAGGAACTGGTTTCTTCGGTGGTGAAGGTTTCATCATGCAGAAACTTGAAGGTGACGGCCTCGCTTTCATGCACGCAGGCGGAACTGTATATAAACGTGAATTAAAACCTGGTGAGAAACTTCGCATTGATACAGGTTGTCTCGTTGCCATGACAAAGGATATTAACTATGATATCGAATTCGTTGGAAAAGTAAAAACAGCTCTATTTGGCGGTGAGGGTTTATTCTTCGCAACATTAGAAGGTCCTGGAACAGTTTGGATTCAGTCCTTAACACTTAGCCGATTAGCAGCACGCCTTACAAGCCCAGCAGCGCAAAGTACTGGTGAAGGTAGTGTATTAGGTGGACTTGGTCGTTTATTGGATGGGAAAGAGTAAAAAGGGCCCTTATGTTGGCATGGCCATCGACTAATAAAATACTACAATTAAAACACCCTTGCTTGCAGTAATGCAGTGAAAGGGTGTTTTAATTTACGTCTACAAACGAGAAAAAGCAGATGAAATAAAGTAATAAGGTTTACTTCAGTAAAATAAGGTATATTATATTTATTGAATAGATTCTCTTTCAAGACAAGAAAAGTAGGTGAACAAAGTGGGAAAATATCAATTAGATTCCAAAAGTCAGGTAGCTGTGGCAAAGTTTCATGAAAAACAGAAGCCTGCCAAATTTGATAAAAAGCAGCAACTTGAACAATTGCGTGCGGAGTATTTGAAAAAGAAGCAAAAACAAACAGATAAATAATATGTTTTGTTTCCCGAAATTTTCTGTATATAGTACGAACAAACACAAGAAAATAGGTGATTTATTCATCTTTCAAATATATACAGGCTATTTTTTCAAACCTCTTACAAGCCCAGCATTATAAAGTACTGGTGAAAGTAGTATATTAGGTGGCCTTGTTCGCCTTTTAGATGGAAAAGAGTAAAAAATGCCTCCAATGCAAAAAACATCGGAGGCATTTCTCTAAAGTTTATGAATATGGCATTTTATTTTTACTGCGGAGGGCTATACATACCATTTCGAATCATATAATACTCCATCGCGTCATTAAGCCATGCCTCTTCTTCTTCCGTGTAAGGAGATGGCATCATATTATTATATTGTTCTTCTACATTCTCTAATTTACCTAAAGAATACATTGTCTCTTCACCAACATACTTAAGAGTCGCCTTCATATGTTCATCAACCAATTTTTGCACTTCTGAATCCTCAATTTCTCTTCCAAATAACCTTTTCACTTCTTTTGCTAAACGCACAAACTCTTTATCAAGTGCTATGCCTTCTTCTTCCGGCTTATTATATAATCCATTAGCCAATTCTTTTGATACATATCCTTCAAGCCATAAACTTTGTTCGTTTTCTTTTTGAATGCTGTTAATTAGACTCATTAATATGTCACTATCCAACTCTTCATCTTCCTCAAGACATACCCTTGTTCGTTCAAGCGCCTTTATCGAAACTTCAATGTGTTTTTTCTTTTCTTCAAAGGCTTTTCTTTGTTGTTCCAACGTTTCTTTTAAACTTACATTCAAACTTGGAATTGTAAGCATGACGCGTATTTCTTCTAAACTATATCCTAATACTTTAAGACTGACTATTTTCTGTAGCTCTAATATATCTTTTCCTTTGTACACACGGTGACCAGAGCTAACGTTCTTTTCAGGTTTAAGTAGTCCAATTTCATCGTAATATTGTAGTGTCCGTATTGATGTGCCTGTTCTCTTTGAAAACTCACCAATTGAACAGCCTTCCTTTTTGCTCATCTTACACTCCTCCTAACAATATGTTTACAAAAATCATACTCCCTCACGTAACTGTAGGTTCAAGCTTTTTTCCAAAAGAATGAATCAAGTTCCTCACTGCATATATTAAACTATACCTTTTCTTAAGGAGGGCTTCCTTAATGCGTACTCCTTTATCCTTTGATAAAGACACTGCCATACTGTTAGCTTCTTGTTGTGAGTTAACGTATGAACAATATAAACAAAATGGTATTTTCGAAATACCAGATGGTTTTCAATATGTACAAGGGTTTCAAGGAAAGGCCATTCAAACAACAGAATGGTTCGGATTTATATTAGAATCTGAGGATACAATTATCGTTGCCTTTAGGGGCACTCAAACAGACCCAGATTGGATTATTGACTCTCTCGTCAATCAAAAACCTTATCCTTATGCTTTAAATGGTGGAAATGTCCATAACGGCTTTCTCTCTATTTATGAGTCTTGCCGTGATTCTATTATGGATATGCTCGTATCATTGCCAGCACATAAAAAACTGCTAGCTACTGGGCATAGTCTAGGTGGCGCGCTTGCCACATTACACATATTAGATGCACGTATAAATACTGCCTTCGCACAGTATGGACTTTATTCATTCGCTTCCCCAAAAGTAGGAGATATCGCTTTTCGAAATTATTATAAACTACAAGTAGCTAGTAGCTTTCGTTTCGTCAACTTGTTCGATGTCGTTCCACTTCTCCCTCCCCGAAACATAAATTTTAATGATCATGATTGGGAGTATGCACACGTCCATCACAATATGACATTTACAAAAAACACAAAATCCATTACAAATAATCATTCCATTACAACATACAAAACATGTCTGACTTCTCATTTTTAACCAGTAAACAATTGAAAATAAAATATTCATATACTATAATACTCTATGAAGTTATTTTTGGATGAGGGGACCTTACATGTTAAAATTTATCTTCACACTTTTTCTTATTGTAATTTTTACGGTCACAGGTTTCTTTACATTTTCATACTTTGCGACAGGAGAGTATGATGGGGCAGGTATAATATATACCACTATTCCATTTCTTTCTTAAGCAAAATAAATAAAACGAGCTTAAAAAAAGTAAGCTCGTTTTATTTATTAATATCAATTTTTGTTAGTAAATAGATAATATATCCCCCAACGTAGCAACCTCTTTAAAACTGTTTAACTGCATTACCAATACCCCAAATTTCATTGCTGTACTGCAAAATCGTTCGATCACTCGCAAAATGACCAGACTGTGCAATATTTAAAATCGACATTTCTAGCCACTTTGTTCGGTTCTCATAAGCTCTACCAACAGCTTCTTGTCTTTCAGCATATGGACCAAAATCTCGCAGAACGAAATATTCATCATTTTGAATAACGAGAGAATCATAGATCGCTTCAAATTCAGCACCCGATTGTGCAAAGAAACCATTTGTTAATTGATCTACTATTTTTTTAATGTGCCTATTGTGGTGATAATAGTCACTTGCACGATATCCACCATTTTGATGGTAATGAAGAACCTCTTCTGCTGTTAAACCGAAAATGAAACAGTTATCATCACCGACCCGGTCTTTTATTTCAACGTTAGCTCCGTCTAGCGTTCCAAGTGTAATCGCACCATTCATCATAAATTTCATATTGCCTGTTCCCGATGCTTCTTTACTCGCCGTTGAAATTTGCTCACTTACATCCGCCGCCGGGAATATATCTTCAGCTAAAGAAACTCGATAGTTTTCTAGAAAGATAACTTTCATATATTGACTAACATACGGATCATTATTTACTTTTCTTGCGAGTTCATTTATTAATTTAATAATTTTTTTCGCGTAATAATAACCAGGTGATGCTTTCGCTCCAAAAATAAAAGTACGCGGATAAAATGTAAAACTAGCATCCTCTTTCAAACGGTTATACAAATATAAAATATGAAGAACATTTAATAATTGTCGTTTGTAAGCATGTAATCTTTTCACTTGCACATCAAAAATAGAATTTGGATCAATCGTAATCCCCATTGTATTATGAATGCGCTCCGCTAAAATCTCTTTACGCTCTTGTTTTACCTCTGCAAACTTCTCTTGGAAACTAGCATCATATTGAACTGTTTGCAACGATTGAAGCTTAATCGGTTCTTTCTTCCACTCTGGTCCAATCGCCTCTGAAATGAGATTTGTTAACTGTGGATTTGCTTTCATAAGCCAGCGCCTATGAGCAATTCCATTCGTCTTATTATTAAACTTATCTGGATAAAATTCATAAAACAATCGCATTTCCCGCTGCTTTAATATTTCCGTATGAATTTTTGCTACACCGTTTACGCTATGGCTACCGACAATTGCTAAATGAGCCATTTTCACAAGATCATGCGCAATAATTGCCATGTCTTCAATGCGATGCCATTCATAAGGATAACGTTCCCAAAGTTCATGACAGAAACGTTCATTAATCTCTTCAATAATCATATAAATTCTCGGTAATAATGGTTTAAAAATGTGAATTGGCCACTTTTCGAGCGCTTCTGATAACGTCGTATGATTCGTATAAGAAATCGTCTGCGTCGTTATGTGCCAAGCTTCTTCCCATGTTAACTTTTCTTCGTCTAGTAAAATACGCATCAGTTCTGGAATTGCTAAAACCGGATGTGTATCGTTAATGTGAATCGCAATTTTTTCATGTAGTTGACGAAGGTCACCATATCTTTCTCTATGCATTCGAACGATATTTTGCAAACTTGCTGATACGAGGAAATACTGTTGTTTTAAACGAAGTATTTTTCCCTCATCATGCGTATCATCTGGATATAAAAACTCCGATACAGCCTCTGTTTCGCGCTTATATTTCAAAATATCTTTGCAGTTTTGCGGGAAAGGAACTGGTTCAGCATTCCAAAGTCTAAGTGTATTTACAGTACTCGTCTCATAGCCTACTACCGGCACATCATATGGCACCGCCATAATGACTTCTGCATTTGTATGCCTAAACTCTAAACGCCCGTCAATTTCTAGCGGTTCAACACTGCCAAAATAACTTACTTCTACAGCTTGATCATGTCTTCTTACTTCCCATACGTTTTCATGAAGAAGCCACTGTTCTGGAAATTCAACTTGATAACCATCAACAATTTTCTGATCAAACAAACCATGTTTATAACGAATTCCACAGCCGTGTCCTGGTAAGTTTAAAGATGCAAGTGAATCAAGAAAACAGGCTGCTAAGCGTCCAAGTCCACCGTTACCAAGGCCTGCATCTGCTTCCACTTCTTCTAACTCTTGTAACGAAATCCCTAGTTCAGATAACCCCTGCTCGCATACATCTCTAATACCTAAATTCAAGATGTTACTTCCAAGCAAACGTCCAAGCAAAAACTCAATAGACAAGTAATACATTTGCTTTTGCTCTCCTGATCGATAACTCTCGTTCGTTGCAATCCATTGACTATTCATATACTCACGTACCATATGGCCGAGCGTATTATATTGATCACGATTTGTAGAATCTTTGAAACTTTTCCCATACATCGTCTCTAACTTTTCTAGAAAAGTTGATTTAAAACTTTCAACATGAGTAAACATTTTTTCACCACCTACATGTTATTCCATGAGACTTTTATACAATTCCTTATAAGCAAGAGCCGATTGCCTCCAGCTATAATCTTCAGTCATCGCTTGTTTTACAAGCTGCTCCCACACTGGTTTATCGTGATAAAATTCAATTGCACGGTGAACCGTATGCAGCATGTCATGTGCATTAAAGTTCGTGAAACTGAAACCATTTCCTTCGCCTGTTTCTTCATCATAAGAATGTACCGTATCGTTTAATCCACCTGTTTCTCTTACAATTGGAATCGTACCGTACGCCAATGCGATAAGTTGTCCAAGTCCACACGGTTCAAACAGCGATGGCATTAAAAATAAATCGCTTCCCGCATACACTTGGTGCGCTAATTCTTCATTAAATCCGATATAAACTTTTACCTTCTCCGGATACTCATATGCCATCCACTCAAAGAATTGCTCATATTCCGAATCACCTGAACCTAAAATAATACATTGTACATCTTCTTCCATTATTTCGCGGAATACAGTGCGTACTAAATCAAGACCTTTTTGCTTCGTTAATCTCGTTACCATTGAAATAATTGGTGTATCCTCTTTTTCTGGCAAACCAAAATAACGCTGCAAAGCGCGTTTATTTTCACTCTTTTCATATAATGACTCTGCATCATACTGAGCCTTAATATATGAATCCGTTTCTGGATTATATACGCTCGTATCAATACCATTTACAATGCCACTAAGCTTATCATTATATTTTCTCAGTAATCCATCTAACTTCTCACCGAAAAATTCATATTGAATTTCTTCTTTATACGTCGGGCTCACCGCTGTAATTTGATCCGAAGCGATAATACCGCCTTTCATAAAGTTTATGTTTCCATAAAACTCTAGCTGCTCACTATGAAAATATTCATCACCAAGCTCTAACAAGTCGTACATCACTTCAGAAGGAAATACTCCTTGGAACTGCAAGTTGTGAATCGTATATACCGTTTTAATACGCTCATATAACGGGTTATCTTGATACTTTTCACGAAGTAAGAAATTAACCATAGCCGTATGCCAATCGTGGCTATGAAGAACATCCACTTCAAAATCAAGATGCGGAATACACTCTAACACTGCTTTTGAGAAATAAGAAAAACGCTCCCCGTCATCATAATGACCATACAGAGAATCTCTCTTAAAATAATATTCATTATCTATTAAGTAATACGTAATTCCGTCTTGCTCACCTTTTAAAATTCCGCAATATTGATTTCTCCACCCAAGCGGGACGTTAATTACTTTATGTAACGTACATCCATCTCTTAACTTTTGCGGAATGAGACTATAATTCGGAAGTATAATACGAACGTCCACTCCTAATTTTTTCAGCTCTTTTGGGAGCGCACCCGCTACATCAGCTAATCCTCCCGATTTCACAAACGGTACACATTCTGATACTGCAAATAAAATATTCACTTGTTGTCCCACTGCGCGAAAAGTTTTTATACTCCTCTTGCAGCTTCCTCCCTTCGAGTTTTCATTTAAATTAAAACTTTAATCAGTGGGAGAAAAAGCCCCCACTGATTCTTTAGGAATAACTATTAATCGTACTGTTTTGTACGCTTCCTTTTTCTACAACATATGGCTCATCGATGTTTCCTTTTAATACGACACCGTCGCCAATTTTCACGTCTTTATCAATAATAACACCGTCTATTATACAGTTATCTCCAATTTGGCTCTTTTGCATAATAATACTGTTACGAATAATTGAACCTTTTCCAATTTTAACCGAACGGGAAACAACACTGTTTTCGACTTCCCCTTCAATAATACTGCCATTTGCAATCATTGTATTTTTCACGACTGCACCCTTTAGATAACGAGTTGGCGGCTCATCTTTTACTTTCGTAAAGATCGGCGCTTCTTTCTTAAATAATTGCTTCCAAATAGCAGGCTGCAAAATTTCTAAGCTATGTTTATAGTAACTTTCAATCGAATCAATAATAGCTACATATCCTGTATGCTCATACGTAGCAATATGCAGTGATTTTCCGCGCTTTTCTCTCACTACATCAAATAAACTGTATTGCTCCACATCTTTATATGTCTCAAATAAATCTAACAATAATTGTTTCTTTAACACGTATGTTTGAAGCGAAACCCCTTCATGGCAAACTTCCGTAATATCAGCTGCCGTATGTATATGTCGCTCTAACACCGCCTGGAAATTTAATGCTGTTACGAGATGGCTATTCGTAATAACAACGTACTCTTCTCTGCTTCTTAGAAAATAATCAATATGTCTTCTAAAGTGTGCAAAAGACCCAAACTCATCTTGGTCACATTGGCAATTTGGCGGGAATAAAAATAGTCCGTCTCGTTTTCTATCTAAATCCCACTGTTTTCCTGAACCAACATGGTCCATTAGTGAGCGATTTTTATGACTTGTAAAAACCGCTACACTATGAATATTAGAATTCACCATATTTGAAAGCATGAAATCAATGAGTCGGTAACGGCCCCCAAACGGTAACGCCGCTAATGAACGATGCCCTGTTACTTTCTTTAAGGAAGGAAAACTTCCCGTTGCATTAATAATTCCTAACATTTTTTCTCCCATTCATTTCATCCCCCTTTTCTATTTCCCTTCAGCAATGAGTACTACATCGTCGACATTTTTTTCTGGACGAATAATTGTTCCATCTTCAATAACCATTTCCGAACCAACGATCGCTCTTTCAATCACAACATTTTTACCAATCTTTGCTCCTGGCATAACGACAGAATCAATAACCATACTACCTTCTTCCACCGTCACCCCTTGGAATAACACAGAATGCTTCACGTCCCCTTCAATGACGCATCCTTCGTTAATAAGTGATTCTTCTACTTTTGCCTTTTCTGCAATATATTGAGGTGGCTCATTTGGATTCACAGAATAAATACGCCAATTACGATCGTTTAAATTCAGCGATGTTTCATCGCGAAGTAAATCCATATTCGCTTCCCATAAGCTTTTCACCGTTCCAACATCTTTCCAATATCCTTCAAATGGATACGCCATTAGCTTCTTCCCTTCATCTAATAAAAGTGGAAGTACATCTTTTCCGAAATCATTACTAGATTCAGGATTTCTTGCATCCATCTCTAAATACTCTTTCAAAATTGCCCAGTTAAAAATATAAATTCCCATTGATGCAAGATTACTTCTTGGAAATTGTGGTTTCTCTTCAAACTCAACAATCTCCATCTCTTCATTTGTATTCATAATGCCAAAGCGACTCGCTTCATCCCAAGGTACTTCAATAACAGAAATGGATACGTCCGATTCTTTCTCAATATGGTAATCTAGCATCTTACTGTAATCCATTTTATAAATATGGTCGCCTGATAAAATAAGAACATACTCCGGTTCATACTGACTTAAATAGTTTAAGTTTTGATAAATGGCACTTGCCGTACCTGTATACCACTTCACCCCTGAAGACTCCGCATAAGGAGGTAATACTGTGACTCCACCGTTTACTCGGTCTAAATCCCACGCATTTCCAATTCCGATATAATTATGAAGTTCAAGTGGTTGATATTGTGTTAAAATCCCAACCGTTTCAATACCAGAATTCGCACAGTTACTTAGCGTAAAATCAATAATGCGATATTTACCACCAAATGGAACAGCTGGCTTGGCTAAATTTTTTGTTAATGCACTTAAACGACTACCTTTTCCCCCTGCTAGTAACATTGCTACGCACTTTTGTTTTTGAGCCATCTTGTTTTTTGCTCCCCTTTCTCGTCTTCACTGGTCGTAATATGGATACGCCAAATGGTGGAATTGTAATCTCTACATGTGCTGCTTGATTATGGTACGGTTCTAGAATCGTCTTAAGACGTTTCTTATTCACTTGCCCCGAACCGCCATATTGCTCAGCATCACTGTTTAAAATCTCGTTATAATACTCGAAATCTGGTATACCTACTTTATAGTTTTCATATGTAGCTTTCGTAAAATTACATACGACAACTAACGCATCTTCTTGTTTATCCCCTTGGCGGATAAAAGAGAAAATACTTTGCTCATTATTATTAGCATCAATCCACTGAAAGCCTTCAGGTGAATGGTCAAGCTGCCAAAGTGGTTTTGAGCGCTTATACAATGCTATGAGCTCTTTAAAGTAATCATGCATATAACGATGCATTTCAAAATCATGTAAATTCCAATCTAAATCTTCCAGGTCTTTCCACTCATCAAACTGTCCGAATTCTCCTCCCATGAAAAGTAACTTCTTTCCTGGGTGAGTAAAGAAATATCCATATAATAAACGAAGCTGAGCAAACTTATCCCAGTAATCACCTGGCATTTTATTTAATAACGACTTTTTCCCATGAACGACTTCATCATGAGAAAGTGGTAATATGAAGTTTTCAGAGTACGCATATAGTAAAGAAAACGTCATTTTCTCATGAATGTGTTTCCTATATTCAGGCGCACACTCCATATATTTCAGTACATCATTCATCCAGCCCATGTTCCATTTGTAATTGAATCCAAGCCCACCTTCATACGTTGGAGTTGTTACAAGTGGCCAAGCTGTTGAATCTTCTGCCGTCATAAGAAAATCTTCATCCTCTGCAAACACTGCTTCATTTAACTCTCTTAAAAATGAAACAGCATGCTCATTACTTTGCTCTCGTCCTTCTTTATTCCAGTACAACATGTTCGCAACTGCATCTACTCTGAAACCATCAATATGGAAATATCTCATCCAAAATAACGCATTTGAAATTAAGAAATTACGTACCTCTCTCTTCCCTAAATCAAAATTGACAGTTCCCCATACTGGATTTTCTTGTACATCTTTATCTTTATATTCATAGGTCGGTGTGCCATCAAACAAATATAAACCGTGAGCATCTTTACAAAAGTGCCCCGGCACCCAATCTAAAATGACACCGATTCCATATTTATGACATTCGTCGACAAAATACATTAAATCATGCGGCGTACCAAATCTACTCGTCGCTGCATAATATCCCGTTCCTTGATATCCCCAAGAACGATCATATGGATGCTCAACAAGCGGCATAATTTCAATATGTGTAAATTGATGTTCCACCACATACGGGATGAGCTCTTCTACCATTTCCCTGTAAGAATACAGCGTTCCATCTTCTTTCTTTTTCCAAGAACCAAAATGTAATTCATAAACTGTCATCGCTTCTTTATAAATCGGTTTTTTCTTTTTCTTACGAGTCCAGTTTTTATCATTCCATTCATATCCCTTTATATCAAAAACTACAGATGCCGTATTCGGTCTTACTTCTGCATATACAGCATACGGATCTGCCTTTAAAATGACGTCACCAGCCAACGTTTCAATCGCATATTTATATATTTCTCCTTCTTTAATATGCGGTATAAACAAGGACCAAATGCCTTCTTCTGTCACTTGTAGCATCTTATGTTGCTCATAATCCCACTCATTAAAATCTCCAACAACACTCATTGCTTTCGCATGAGGAGCCCACACTGTAAATCGTACCCCTTGAATCTCATCTTCCGTCACAACATGTGCGCCAAAGATGTTATAACTTTCATAGTACTTTTCTGTATGAAACTCATCTCGTTTCACTTCTTCACAATTTATTACACTCAATATGCTCACCTGTTATGAAGTGACCTTTGTCAATAGTTTTTCACCCATAATATTTTTCTTGATGGCATACAAAAGCTTCAGAAATAAGATCTATCGACAGTTAACCACTCTGTTATTCGTGGATTGGTTACCTCAGGTTAATGGTTCGTCGTTAGGCTCTTATAATCTCACTGCGTGGATCACACCTTTTCAAATTCTAATAAATAGCTTGTTTATCAGAATTTCAGCCATGCCAGAAGAGGTGAGTCATAGATAGCCAGACCTGTAATTCACTATCTCTGAAGCTCATCTATGCCATCAATTGATACCTTTGATTTCTAACTATGAATCAATCAACTTCATATCCTTCCCTCTTTATTTTCGGTGAATTTTACCTGTTTCTAATCCCCATATAAAACACCCCAGTTCTCTTGCGATAGCTGTAACGGCAACATTTCTAGGCTTCCCTTGATATATCATGCGATAATATTTTCTTTGTAACCTTTCTACAGCCTGATCCGCATAAGCAATCACTTCGCTTCGTTGCCCTTTTTGTCTTGCTTTCACTCGCTTCGATTTTAATCCGATTGCTCCTTTTACCAACGCATTTGCACATTCTACAAGAGTAGACCTAACGGTCGAATTTCCTTGTTTTGTAATCGAACGTCGACTGATTTTCTCTCCACTTGAGCTTTCGCTTGGCGTCAATCCTACATAAGCCATAAATGCTTTAGCCGTGGGAAAACGAGTGAAGTCTGCAATTTCCACATGAACAGTCATTGCCGATGTTGTATCTATACCTTTTAAGCATCTTAACTTTGCGATTGGTTCTTCGTACCTTTCACGATGAGATAATTCTTCTAATCTCAAACTGAACCGCTCAATTTTATCGACTAGAACATCATACTGTAATAGGTATTCGCCTAACGTTTCTTTGAATAATCCTTGTAGATCAAGATTCTTTAACCATTTCATATAAGCGATTGTCCAGCTTGATTTCCCTTCATACACATAGCCATGTCTTAAAAGGAATGCTTTTATCTGTTGTTTTATTTTTTTCAAAGATGTTTTAAAATCACCTAACATGCGGATATACTCTTTCACGGCAACATCCTCTTCTTCTGGAACATATACTTCTTTATAGGTGCCATTTGCTAAATTAAGAGCAATCATTTTGGCATCGAATTTATCATTTTTCACCATTTTGTTTTTTGATGAACTGTACATTGTTGTGGGAGCTAAAATATCACAATCAATTCCATTTTGTTCAAGAAGATTATGAAGTGAATACCCTAAACAACCAGCCTCATATCCAGCTTTAATTTTTATATCTTCACCATATTTTGTTTTCAGTTTCTCAACGAATTTTTTTACGAGAGATACATTTGAAGCACATCGTGCTTCTCTTACAATTTCCCCAGTTGTTCCGTGTAGTGCACATAAGCTAAAACTTTCCTTGTGGACATCCATCCCAATATATATTATATTTTCCATAGTGGCCTCCTATTATCATAGGGTATAACCCCATTCATAATGTTTTCATTCATTATTATGGGTTAAAATCCCTGACTTGATAATCTAGGAGGTCACTTCATATTATCTCACTTAGATGACAGAATTTTTTATACTTTAACTATTTCTGTGAAAAACTGCAATATCCTTGTTAATTTATAAAAAATATTCGTTTTTTTCTTAAAAATGTTAGTTTTTCTTCACATTTCCGTGTAAAATATCGAATTTTGACGAATATTCATTGAAAACGCTTTATTATTCTTCTATATTTTTACCTATTATTTTTTCTCAACCTTTATTTTATTAGATTTATCCTATTTTTCATGCTATTTTTCATTCAAAATCAAAACAAAATAATCTGTCATAAAAAAATGTTTCTCAACATTTTTTGTCACAATTTTATTGAAATGCAAAATTCATAAGCATATACTCGCTCTCAATAAAGAACTTAGATCTTCCGTAACTATAATTCATAGTGGACTACTATGTTTACTTATTTATCCTTGTTGCGAACGGTCACTATGAAAATTTAACTAGGAGGGCTTTCTTATGTCATTAAAACAAAAAATAGGAATGGGAGTTGTCACCGCTTCACTTGGTTTATCCCTTACATTCGGAGGTGTATTCGCCTATTTCAGTGATTCAGAAACATCGAGTAACTCATTTCAAGCCGCCTAACAACGAAGCTTGGTACTGAAAAAGACGGTAAGCTGCTTGGCCAATATTATTATGCAAGACCTGACGAAAACCTTGCCGGCGATGTAAATGGTGATAAAGTAATCCATATTAAAGATGCTAAAATTATCGCTAGCAACTACATTAAAAAAGGACTAACTGTAAAAGACGGAGATCTTAATAAAGATGGAATTGTCGACGGAAAAGATATTCGCTTCGTTGAAAAGAACTTCTTGAAAAAAGGTCCAGATGCATCTAAATCACAAACACCTGTAGAAAAATCAAAAAGCGGTACACTGACAGATATTTTAAAGAAGTTAGGATTAACACCTAAAAAATAATCATAAAGAGCACTCTATATAAAATAGAGTGCTCTTTTCTATAAATGACCCTTATCCAGCAAAAGGGGTATATTGGGGATATACAAGGGAAACCGGAAAAGGAATTTATATTGAATTATATATAAATCCAGAAGTAAGAAGCAGGTCCCCACTTCCGGATTATTTAGCAATTAATTATAGTACTGGTGCCATAGTTTCTTTTAATACTTTTACAGAATGAGCGAATTTCGCTTTTTCTTCTTCATTTAGCTCAAGTTCTACGATTTCACGTACACCTTCGCGGTTAATAACAGCTGGAACACCTACGTAAGCATCTTTCTCACCGTATTGACCTTCAAGGTATGCAGATACAGTTAATACGCTGTTCTCGTTGTTTAAGATCGCTTTAGTTACACGAAGTAGTGACATACCGATTCCGTAGTAAGTTGCACCTTTACGTTCGATGATATGGTAAGCTGCATCACGTACATTTTCGAAGATTTTATCTAAGTCTTCTTGTTTGTACTGTTCGTTGTTAGCTAAGATTGTTTCTAGTTTTTGTACACCGATAGTAGCGTGGCTCCATACTGGAAGTTCAGTGTCACCGTGCTCACCAACGATGTAAGCATGAACGTTACGTGGATCTACATCTAAGTAGTCACCTAACATGTAACGGAAACGAGCAGAGTCTAAAGTAGTACCAGAACCGATTACGCGCTCTTTCGGTAAACCAGATTCTTTCCAAGTTACGTAAGTTAAAATATCAACCGGGTTAGTTGCGATTAAGAAGATTCCATCGAATCCGCTATCCATAATGCCGCGAACGATTTGTTTAAAGATCTTTGTATTTTTCTCAACTAAGTCTAAACGAGTTTCACCTGGCTTTTGTGGTAACCCAGCAGTGATAACAACTAGATCTGCATCTTTACAATCTGCATAGCTACCGCTCCAAACTTTTGTTGGTGATGGAGAGAATGGTACCGCATGGCTTAAGTCCATTGCTTCCCCTTCTGCTTTTGCTTCATTAACATCTACTAATACGAATTCTTCAGCTACACCTTGGTTGATCATTGAGTAAGCGTAACTACAACCTACAGCTCCTGTTCCTACTAATACTACACGATTGATACCTTTTTTCATGGTAATTTCCCCTCTCTATTGTTCACATATATTTTTTTATGATTGTTTAAGTAATTAATTAAAATACTAATTTAATGTTGTTTAACTTCTTTACATTCATATTGTAGCACGTATTATTGTGAATTACTTCACAATTTATGACCTATTTGTGAACTTTTTCACATAGAGTGTAAAGTTGTTAAATCAGGTGTGGAATCCATACCAAATTAGGTGTTTTCTTTAGATTGTGAATAAAAATGTATGATTCAATTACTCACTGTAACTAAATTCACTTTCTATAATAAAAATCCTAACATTCACAAAAAATGTAATCACATTATAAGATTAAACTGACTGATCACATCATTCCCTTACAAGATGGACGTCAATTAGCTTATATAGAATACGGTTAAATAAATGAATTAGCCTATACTTTATCACCTCCCTTTTAATCATTACTATATATTAAAAAATATCCGTTAAAATTATGCATTCTTTTCTAATAATAAACCATTCAATATAAGTGATAGGCTATGCAAAGCTTTAGACAACCGTGCCTCTGCATCTTCAGAATTCGCAATCCAACAAGCAAGGTCCACTAGTCCGCCATTTATAAATCTTGCTAAAGCTTCACAGTCCGTCTTTTCAATAATACAGTCCTTCATTAATTGCTGAAGCATCTCGGCCATCGTCACTAAACATTGTGACTGTGATGATTGATAATAACTAGTTCCTAATACTGCTGGTGCATCTCGAAGTACGATTCGCTGAATTTCTGGATTAAGTGCCATCGTTAAATATGCACGACAACGCCCAACAAACCCTTCCCATTTTCCTTCCGCTTCATCTGATACTTTCCCTAATTTATTATCCATTTCCATATCAATTTCTTTTACAACTGCTTCTAACAATCCTTTTTTATCACCAAAATGATGATAAATTGCACCACGTGTTAAACCGACAGATGCTGTAAAATCATCCATAGACGTATTTACATATCCAACTGTACCAAAAGCCTCTCTTGCTGCCCACAGCAATTTAGCACGTGTTTCAGTAATCATTTCTGCTCTCGTTTTTTTAATCATCTTTTCCTCCTACTTCTATTCATTCTCTTTATTCAAAATGAATTGCACTATAGTATCGTTCTCTATATAAAAGAATAACTCCTTTAAACATCGGCTCTATCCAGAGATAAAACATTTCAATTGACATACGCTCCGTATGTTAATATGATATTGGCATACGGTGCGTATGTCAATTATTTCTAGCTTACAAGATAATATAACTTCTTACCTATACCCTACATTGACTCACTGTCCCTTTTTATAGAAGGTATTAATGAAACAGAGGAGGAGTTAAAAGAATGAAGAATGTATATGTACACGTCAAATATTGTGGTGATTATCATGTTTAATTCCTACCGTGAGATTTTCAGTGCTCCTGGTACAAAAGGATTCTCATTAGCAGGATTTATAGCTCGTATGCCCATATCAATGATGGGTATTGGTATTGTTACCATGTTATCTCAAGTAAGTGGTGACTATTGGCTTGCTGGAGCTGTTGCAGCTACCTTTACATTATCATCAGCTTTACTAGCTCCTCATATTTCTCGGATGGCTGATCAATTAGGGCAATCTCGCATACTTCTTCCGACTACAGGTATTAGCGTTTTCTTTACAATCCTCTTACTTCTATGTACGAAATATGAAGCTCCTTATTGGACGCTATTTCTATCCGCTTTATGTGCAGGTTGTATGCCAAATATGTCAGCTATGGTACGTGCACGTTGGACTAAACTATACCGCGGATCCCATAAATTGCATACAGCATTTTCCTTCGAATCGGTCGTCGACGAAATTTGCTTCATAATTGGTCCTGTATTATCTGTCAGTTTAAGTGTTATGTTCTTCCCAGAAGCAGCGCCACTTTTATCATCTGTTTTTCTTACAATCGGGGTATGCCTATTTACTATGCAAAAAAGCACAGAACCGCCTGTACACCCTCGCGACATTACAAACAACGGAACAGTATTTAAAATTGGTTCTTTGCGAGTACTAGTATTCACACTCATTGCTATAGGTACTATCTTCGGCACAATAGATGTCGTTAGTGTAGCTTTTGCTGAGCAGCAAGGAAACACAGTAGCTGCTAGCTTTGTACTTTCTGTCTATGCAATCGGTTCATGCCTGGCAGGCCTTATTTTCGGTACTCTTAAACTCAATACCCCACCCTATAATCAGTTTTTAATAGCGGTCACACTTTCCATGATAACAATGCTGCCACTAGTTTTTGTAAACAGTATTACTTGGCTAGTAGTTATTGTTTTCTTTGCAGGGCTATCTGTCGCTCCTACTATGATTATTACTATGGGGCTTGTGGAAAAAATCGTACCTGAATCAAAGATAACCGAAGGAATGACTTGGGCAATTACAGGACTTGGAATTGGAGTCTCCCTAGGATCAGCGATAGCTGGTTTAGTTATTGATAACTTTGGAGCCCATGTAGGATTTAATGTGGCTATTATAGCAGGAGGCCTTGCCTTAACTATTGCACTTTTAGGCTACAAAACTCTTCACTCCGCATATAGTCATGTTGTTATTAAACAAGATGAACATTCAATAGAAAGTTAAAACATATTCAAAAAATAGGATTACCTTTTCTTATGTATGAGAAAAGGTAATCCTATTTTAAACTTATTATTTATAATTTGTCATAGCTTCTTCTATATCTATACACAACAAAAAAGAGATAGCAGATTATGCTATCTCTTTTAGTATGACCCGTACGGGATTCGAACCCGTGTTACCGCCGTGAAAGGGCGGTGTCTTAACCACTTGACCAACGGGCCAGTTCTGGCAGAGAAGAAGGGATTCGAACCCTCGCACCGCGTTCGCGATCTACTCCCTTAGCAGGGGAGCCCCTTGAGCCACTTGGGTACTTCTCTATAAATATGGCTCCGCAGGTAGGACTCGAACCTACGACCGATCGGTTAACAGCCGATAGCTCTACCACTGAGCTACTGCGGAACAATTATGGTGGGCCTAAATGGACTCGAACCATCGACCTCACGCTTATCAGGCGTGCGCTCTAACCAGCTGAGCTATAGGCCCATAATTGAAAAGCGGGTGAAGAGAATCGAACTCTCGACCAGAGCTTGGAAGGCTCTTGTTTTACCACTAAACTACACCCGCATAAAATTGAAAATGGTGAGCCATGAAGGATTCGAACCTTCGACCCTCTGATTAAAAGTCAGATGCTCTACCAACTGAGCTAATGGCTCATTTTGAAAGTGGTGCCGGCTAGAGGACTTGAACCCCCAACCTACTGATTACAAGTCAGTTGCTCTACCAATTGAGCTAAGCCGGCTTGCGACTTCAAAATGGTGGCTCGGGACGGAATCGAACCGCCGACACGAGGATTTTCAGTCCTCTGCTCTACCGACTGAGCTACCGAGCCTTATTAAAATGGCGGTCCCGACCGGGGTCGAACCGGCGATCTCCTGCGTGACAGGCAGGCATGTTAACCACTACACCACGGGACCATTTGGTTGCGGGGACAGGATTTGAACCTGCGACCTTCGGGTTATGAGCCCGACGAGCTACCGTACTGCTCCACCCCGCGATGATATAATATGTAATTTAAGAAAAAATGGAGGAGGTAGAGGGATTCGAACCCCCGCGCGACTCTCGCCGCCTGTCGGTTTTCAAGACCGATCCCTTCAGCCGAACTTGGGTATACCTCCGAGATATAAACCTTTAGTGGTGGACCTTGTAGGACTCGAACCTACGACCGGACGGTTATGAGCCGTCTGCTCTAACCAGCTGAGCTAAAGGTCCTTTATGGTAGCGGCGGAGGGGATCGAACCCCCGACCTCACGGGTATGAACCGTACGCTCTAGCCAGCTGAGCTACACCGCCATAAATGATATTAAAATAAGTGGAGCCTAGCGGGATCGAACCGCTGACCTCCTGCGTGCAAGGCAGGCGCTCTCCCAGCTGAGCTAAGGCCCCATGTTTTTGGGAATATCGGGAAGACAGGATTTGAACCTGCGACCCCCTGGTCCCAAACCAGGTGCTCTACCAAGCTGAGCCACTTCCCGTTAATAAAAGCGCGCCCGAGAGGAGTCGAACCCCTAACCTCTTGATCCGTAGTCAAACGCTCTATCCAATTGAGCTACGGGCGCATATGGTGCCGAGGGCGGGGGTCGAACCCGCACGGTGGTCACCCACCGCAGGATTTTAAGTCCTGTGCGTCTGCCTGTTCCGCCACCCCGGCATGTCATATTGAAAATTGGAGCGGAAGACGGGATTCGAACCCGCGACCCCAACCTTGGCAAGGTTGTATTCTACCACTGAACTACTTCCGCAAGACATGTTTGAGATATTTTATTAAAAGTGCGGGTGAAGGGAGTCGAACCCCCACGCCAAAGGCGCTAGATCCTAAGTCTAGTGCGTCTGCCAATTCCGCCACACCCGCATATTAATATTTTAAGAAAAAATGGGGCGACTGATGGGAATCGAACCCACGAATGCCGGAGCCACAATCCGGTGCGTTAACCACTTCGCCACAACCGCCATGATTTTCTGGTGCCGACTAGAGGACTTGAACCCCCAACCTACTGATTACAAGTCAGTTGCTCTACCAATTGAGCTAAGTCGGCTAAATGGTGGAGGATGACGGGATCGAACCGCCGACCCCCTGCTTGTAAGGCAGGTGCTCTCCCAGCTGAGCTAATCCTCCATTTGCCTGGCAACGTCCTACTCTCACAGGGACAAGGTCCCAACTACCATCGGCGCTAGAGAGCTTAACTTCCGTGTTCGGTATGGGAACGGGTGTGACCTCTCTGCCATCATTACCAGACTGTATTCATTTAAGACAAGAATCATTGTAACTCATTTAACTTTTAAAGTCAACAAGTTTTTTATATTCTTTCAAAACTAGATAACATCGCTTCATATTATATGGTTAAGTCCTCGATCTATTAGTATTCGTCAGCTCCACATGTCACCATGCTTCCACCTCGAACCTATCAACCTGATCATCTTTCAGGGATCTTACTAGCTTACGCTATGGGAAATCTCATCTTGAGGGGGGCTTCATGCTTAGATGCTTTCAGCACTTATCCCTTCCGCACATAGCTACCCAGCTATGCCCTTGGCAGAACAACTGGTACACCAGCGGTGCGTCCATCCCGGTCCTCTCGTACTAAGGACAGCTCCTCTCAAATTTCCTACGCCCACGACGGATAGGGACCGAACTGTCTCACGACGTTCTGAACCCAGCTCGCGTACCGCTTTAATGGGCGAACAGCCCAACCCTTGGGACCGACTACAGCCCCAGGATGCGATGAGCCGACATCGAGGTGCCAAACCTCCCCGTCGATGTGGACTCTTGGGGGAGATAAGCCTGTTATCCCCGGGGTAGCTTTTATCCGTTGAGCGATGGCCCTTCCATGCGGAACCACCGGATCACTAAGCCCGACTTTCGTCCCTGCTCGACTTGTAGGTCTCGCAGTCAAGCTCCCTTATGCCTTTGCACTCTACGAATGATTTCCAACCATTCTGAGGGAACCTTTGGGCGCCTCCGTTACACTTTAGGAGGCGACCGCCCCAGTCAAACTGCCCACCTGACACTGTCTCCCGGGTCGATAAGACCCGTAGGTTAGAATTTCAATACAGTCAGGGCGGTATCCCACCAGCGCCTCCACCGAAGCTAGCGCTCCGGTTTCAATGGCTCCCGCCTATCCTGTACAAACTGTACCAAAATTCAATATCAGGCTACAGTAAAGCTCCACGGGGTCTTTCCGTCCTGTCGCGGGTAACCTGCATCTTCACAGGTACTATAATTTCACCGAGTCTCTGGTTGAGACAGTGCCCAAATCGTTACACCTTTCGTGCGGGTCGGAACTTACCCGACAAGGAATTTCGCTACCTTAGGACCGTTATAGTTACGGCCGCCGTTTACTGGGGCTTCAGTTCAGAGCTTCGCTTACGCTAACCCCTCTCCTTAACCTTCCAGCACCGGGCAGGTGTCACCCCCTATACTTCGCCTTACGGCTTCGCAGAGAGCTGTGTTTTTGCTAAACAGTCGCTTGGGCCTATTCACTGCGGCTTTCCGTTAAGAAAGCACCCCTTCTCCCGAAGTTACGGGGTCATTTTGCCGAGTTCCTTAACCAGAGTTCTCTCGCACACCTTAGGATTCTCTCCTCGCCTACCTGTGTCGGTTTGCGGTACAGGCACCTTTTATCTCGCTAGAAGCTTTTCTTGGCAGCGGGGAATCAAAGACTTCGCTCCATAAGGAGCTTCCCCATCACAGCTCAGCCTTTACGATAAGCGGATTTGCCTACTTATCAGCCTAACTGCTTGGACGTGCACAACCAATCGCACGCTTCTTCTATCCTTCTGCGTCCCTCCATTGCTCAAACGATAAAGAGGTGGTACAGGAATATCAACCTGTTGTCCATCGCCTACGCCTGTCGGCCTCGGCTTAGGTCCTGACTAACCCTGAGCGGACGAGCCTTCCTCAGGAAACCTTAGGCATTCGGTGGACGGGATTCTCACCCGTCTTTCGCTACTCATACCGGCATTCTCACTTCTAAGCGCTCCACCAGTCCTTCCGGTCTGACTTCACTGCACTTAGAACGCTCCCCTACCACTGATACCATTGGTATCAATTCGCAGCTTCGGTGGTGTATTTAGCCCCGGTACATTTTCGGCGCAGAGTCACTCGACTAGTGAGCTATTACGCACTCTTTAAATGGTGGCTGCTTCTAAGCCAACATCCTAGTTGTCTAAGCAACTCCACATCCTTTTCCACTTAATACACACTTTGGGACCTTAGCTGGCGATCTGGGCTGTTTCCCTCTTGACTACGGATCTTATCACTCGCAGTCTGACTCCTAAGGATAAGTCATTGG